>NZ_MTSZ01000002.1 GCF_002118315.1 Kiloniella majae | reverse complement strand
AGAACAAGTGCATAAAAAAGCCAGCTGCAAAATGCAGCTGGCTATAACCTAAAAAAACGTCAACGTATTTCAGGACGGGTCAACGTAAAGCTATAGGTATCTGAACTATTCCGCTGCAACAGCAAGAGGTTCAATTTTCGCCGCGCTGTATTTGAATTCTGGAATCTTTCCGAAAGGATCAAGCTGCGGATTTGTTAGCATGTTCGCAGCGGCTTCAGAGAAGCAGAATGGCATAAATATCATGCCTTCTGGAACTTCACGATCCTGACGAACTTTCAAGCTAACAGTTCCTCGTCTTGTCGAAACGGACACCCAGTCACCAGCATCCAGATCAAGTTTTTTCATATCCAGACGGTTGATGAAGACAACAGCTTCCGGTTCCAGATTGTCCAGAACTTCTGAACGACGTGTCATGGCACCTGTGTGCCAATGCTCCAGAAGACGTCCTGTTGTCAGGACAAGCGGGAATTCTTTATCTGGCAGTTCGGCTGGATCGATGAGAGCTGTGGAAACAAGCTTGCCCCGTCCTGATGCTGTCGGGAAGCCCTGTGCAAAGAGGATTTCTGTACCCGGGCCATCTTCGCTTGCGCAAGGATAGGTGACAACGTTTTCGCGAGACAACCTTTCCCATGTGATGTTGTTCAGTGATGGCATAACCTGTGCCATTTCATTGAAAACATCGCGGGGATGTGTGTAGCTCCAATCAAGTCCCATGCGCTGTGCAAGTTCTTGAATGAGTTCCCAATCCTGGCGTGCTTCACCTGGCGGTGATACTGCAGCACGTCCCATCTGAACCTGACGGTTGGTATTGGTAAAGGTACCGTCTTTTTCTGCATGGGCAGAAGACGGTAGAATGACGTCAGCGTGCCATGCTGTTTCTGTCATGAAGATATCCTGAACCACCAAGTGATCCAGTTTGGATAGCGCTTCGCGTGCATGTTGCTGATCCGGATCAGACATCGCAGGGTTTTCACCCTGTATGAACATGCCGGTGATGCTGCCATCATGGATCGCGTCCATAATCTCAACAACTGTCAGGCCCTTTTTCTTGTCGAGTTCCATGCCCCAGAAATCTTCCATACGACTGCGAATTTCTTCGTTCTCCACGGATTGATAATCTGGATAGAGCATTGGAATAAGACCGGCGTCTGATGCACCCTGCACATTGTTCTGGCCACGTAGTGGGTGAAGACCTGTACCTGGACGACCAATTTGACCTGTGATCAATGACATGGCGATCAGGCTGCGAACGTTATCCGTACCGTGTGTGTGTTGGGACACACCCATTCCCCAAAGGATCAGGGACGCTTCGGAAGTCGCATAAAGACGCGCGGTCTCACGCAAAGTTTCGGCATCAATACCACAGATTTCGGCCATATCTTCAGGCGCAAAATCTTTGATATTTTCTTTCAGCTCTTCAAAACCTTCAGTGTTGGCTTGAACGTACTGAAGATCATAAAGTTTTTCTTCGATGATTGTGTAAATCATCGCGTTTAGCATGGCGACATCACGACCGGGTTTGAACTGGAGGTGATTATCTGCATAACGGACAAGGTTTTGCCCACGTGGATCCATGACAATCAGATGTTTGTTTGGATCTTTTGCCGCCTGTTTGATGTAGGTCGCGGCAACTGGATGGTTCCAACCGGGGCGACAACCAATGATGATGATACATTCTGCATCAGCAACCGAGGTAAAGGGGGCTGATACCGCACCTGAACCAACACCTTCCATTAGCGCAGCAACGGATGAGGCGTGGCAAAGACGTGTACAGTGATCAACATTGTTGCTGCCAAAGCCTGTCCGAACAAGTTTTTGGAACAGGTAAGCTTCTTCGTTTGAGCCTTTTGCAGAACCAAAACCAGCAAGTGCTTTGGGGCCTTTCTTATCACGTATCTTGTTGAGACCGGATGCCGCACGTTCAAGCGCTTCTTCCCATGTCGCTTCGCGGAAATAAGCAGAGAAATCGTTATCGGGTACACCAATATCCCAGCCACGTGGTGCATCATCGCGACGGACAAGTGGCTTGGTCAGGCGGTTTGGATTGTGAATGTAGTCAAACCCAAAGCGACCTTTCACGCAAAGGCGTTTTTCGTTTGCGGGGCCTTCTGCGCCGTCAATCTTGATGATTTTGTCATCTTTGACATGAACTTCGGTCTGACAGCCAACCCCACAGAACGGACAGACAGAGTTTACGATTTCATCGGCGTAATCTTCTCTGACACCTGCATCGTTGAGGAGAGAGCTTTCCATCAGGGCACCCGTTGGGCAGGCCTGAACACATTCACCACAAGCCACACAGGTACTGTCACCCATATCGGCATTGAAATCGAATACAACGCTGGATTTAGATCCGCGGAAAGCCATGCCGATGACATCGTTTACCTGAACTTCACGACAGGCACGGACACAGAGATTACAGTTAATACAAGCATCCAGATTTACGGCGATTGCCGTATGACTTAAATCTGCTATTGGACGTTCGTGTGCAGGGAAGCGGCTGGATGTAACGCCAATGTCTGATGCCCAGTTCCAGAATTTTGAATTTGGCTCATGGGCTTCTTCGCGGGCTGGTTGATCCGCGACGAGCAATTCAAACACCATTTCCCGTGCTTTTTTTGCTCGTGCAGTTGCCGTGTTGACAACCATACCTTCGGCTGGTTGACGTATACAGGACGCGGCCAGCGTACGCTCGCCTTCGATTTCGACCATGCAGGCACGGCAATTCCCGTCTGCATTGTAGCCGGGTTCCGGTTGGTAGCAAAGGTGAGGGATTTCTGTTCCCAGACGATCCGCAACTTGCCAGATGGATTCACCTGGCTGTGCTGTGACTTCATTTCCGTTAAGTGTAAAACTGACTGGTGTTGTGTTTGCAGTAACAGACATTACAGTTCCTCCGGAAAATGTTTCATCACTGTGAGTAAAGGATTAGGCGCTGCCTGACCCAAGCCGCAAATCGAAGCATCCATCATAACTGTTGAAAGTTCTTTCAGGAGATCCTGATCCCATGTGTCTTGTTCCATAAGACTAACGGCTTTTTCTGTTCCTGTACGGCATGGGGTACACTGACCACAGCTTTCATCTTCGAAGAAACGCATCAAATTCATGGCAACGTCACGCATATTGTCCTGATCGGAAAGTACGATGACAGCAGCGGAACCGATAAAGCAGCCATGTTCATGAAGTGTATCAAAATCCAGAGGGACATCGCCAAGGCTTGCGGGGAGAATTCCGCCAGACGCGCCGCCGGGGAGATAGGCTTTAAATTCGTGCCCATCGGCCATGCCATCACAATATTCAGCGATAAGCTCTTTGATTGTGATACCTGCCGGGGCAAATTTGACACCCGGATTTTTGACACGTCCGGAAACAGAGAAAGACCTTAAACCTTTGCGACCATTCCTGCCGTGGCTTGTGAACCACTCGGGGCCTTTTTCAATAAGATCACGCACCCAGTAGACTGTTTCTACATTGTTGGTAAGTGTTGGTAGGCCAAACAAACCGACTTGTGATGGGAAAGGCGGTTTGTGACGTGGATAGCCTTTCTTTCCTTCAATGGACTCAATCATGGCTGATTCTTCACCACATATGTAAGCACCTGCACCACGGCGAAGGTCTATCTTAATACCGTTGTTGAGGCCCTCGGCGTAAACACGCTCAATTTCTTTTTTGAGTAGTTTGATAACAGCTGGGTACTCGTCGCGAATATAGATGTAGCTTGCGTCTACTTCCCCAACCCATGCACCAATCAACATACCTTCCAGGAAGCGGTGTGGGTCTGTTTCCAGATAGTGACGATCTTTGAATGTTCCTGGTTCGCCTTCATCACCATTAATTGCCATTAATCTGGGCTTTGGCTGTTGGCGAATGATGCTCCATTTCAAACCAGTTGGGAAACCAGCACCACCAAGACCTCTTAGACCCGTGTTTTTTAGAAGCTCGACAATTTCGTCGCGATCATATTTGCCTTCGTAGCATTCACGCAGCACTTTGTAGCCGCCATCTGCAACATAGGCATCGTAATCTCTGTAATCGACAGCTGCGGGATGAATGTCTTTGTTCTCAGTCGCTGCGGTGATGTTCTCTACCGTTGCATTATCTACATGGTTGTGACCGACTTCTGCAACAGGTGCACAATCACATCGTCCCATACAAGGCGCAGGGACAACACGCACGTTTTTGGCGACTGAAGCGGGAAGGTTTTTTAATAGATCTTTTGCACCAGCCATTTCGCAGCTCAGGCTCTCACATACGCGTACGGTTATGTCCGCAGGGGCTTCTTCGCCATCAAGAACAATGTCAAAGTGCGCATAAAAGGAAGCAACCTCGTATACTTCTGCCATGGGCAGTTTCATTTCATCAGCCAAGGCCTGTAAATGACCCGCTGAGAGACTGCTATATTTGTCCTGAATAAGGTGCAGATGCTCAATTAAGAGGTCTCTTTGGCGAGACTTGGTACCCAAAAGAGCAATAATTTCTTCGTGAGCTTCCGTTTCAAGTTGGCGACCCTTGGAAAAAACAGGTGGCTTTCGGCGACCGGATCCTGGGTGGATTTGACGCTTAACTGGGGGACTGTCCTTCTTAGAGGGGGCATCCAAGACGCTGCTATCTGACATTATTCATGCTTCTCCACGACAATCTGCCCTCATTTGGGGGCATGTTGTTCCGGTTTGTCCCGGTCAATTTCTGTTTTTTAGGTAACCATTCACTTGGTAACGATGTCTTGTAGCGTATGTACGTGCTACGATTCTGTCGTATTCCCGAAGCTTTCTGTTACATTTTATAGCTCTTTACCAAGGAAGGGTAGTAAGCGGACATTCGCAAAGTCCTATGTTTTGATAGGGTTTGCTTATGAACATGCCATCTTGGGTTATAAAATAAGTTATTGCTGTAACAATCACGGCTAACAGCTTTATTAATTCTGTTTATCTATGGTTAACTGCCTGCGGTTATTTTATATGCAACAAATAAGATCTTTCGGGATCGTTTTATATCGAGCTGAATCGTTAAAAGAGATTTTTGTAAACAATGAATAGTACAATTGATTTTCGTGTTCTTGAGCTTCTTTCTTCGCGTCTTTGCCATGATCTCGTCGGGCCAGTGGGGGCCGTGAATAATGGCCTGGAGCTTATGGAGGACGATTCCTTTGGTATGGCTGATGATGCCTTGAAGTTGGCGTCAGCGTCAGCATCCCAAGCGGCCGCGACCTTACAGTTTTATCGGCTTGCTTATGGATTGGCTGGTAGCCGTATGGGCAGTGATTATGCGACACTAAACCAATTGGCGGTTAATTATCTTTCCCATACCAAGGTTGATTTTAAATGGCCGGATCTGACAGCGCCCGAAGGACTGCCAGACAATGGGGGCAAGGTTCTTCTTAATCTTATCGCACTGGGGGTTGAGATGTTACCGCGGGGTGGTGTTATTACTGCTCTGAGTGGGAATGCTGACACCGGAACCTTTGTTGCTGTGACGGTGTCTGGTGAGCAGGTGTCGATTCGTGAAGAGGTGATGGAGGCTTTGACGGATGATGTTGATACCCAGGAACTGACTCCGCGTAATGTTCACGCTTATTTTACCCGTTACCTGGCGCGTCAAAGTGGCACGGATTTATTGATTAACAATTCTGTCGATGGGCACGTTCAACTTATTGTATCGTTCTAAAAAGCGGTACAAGTTCATTGTTTGGCACAAAAAAATGTGTCTTATCAGCTCTTAACCCGGGTGGCCTGAAGTGCTTTAAAAACAGCTTTCTTTTGAGAAAGCTGTTTTTTTATGAGTACGTTATCGCGGAGAATGCGAACTATTCGCATTATTTTGATTGATCAATTGAGAGTGATTTGCAATATTCCTAGCGGTTTCACAGAGAGATTTCTCTCACTTAGTTCGCATATCGCCCAAAAGAAGATGGTCGATGAAAATAGGAGACAGTCGTAATGAAGGCTGCTTGGTTAGCAACAACTGCAATGCTCACTGCTGCTGCGATAGGTAGTACAGCAACTTATGCTGAAGATGTCGTCAACGTTTATACATCTCGTCACTATCAGACGGATGATGCACTCTATGATGATTTCACAAAAGAAACAGGTATCAAAATCAACCTGATCGAAGGTAAGGGTGCTGCGCTTATTGAACGTATCAAGAGCGAAGGTGCTAACAGCCCTGCAGATGTTTTGATTACAGTTGATGCCGGAAATTTGTGGCGTGCAGAACAAAAGGATATTTTTCAATCCGTTTCTTCAGACAAACTGAATGCTAATATTCCTGAAAATCTGCGCCATCCTGACCAGAAATGGTATGGTTTGTCGACACGTGCCCGGATGATCTTTTTTGATAAAGCCAAAATCAAAGACGGGGAAATCACGAGCTACGAAGATCTTGCCGATCCAAAGTGGAAGGGTAAAGTTTGTATCCGTAAGAGCTCTAACATCTATAACCAATCATTGCTTGCTTCTATCGTAGAAGCGAAAGGCGAAGAAGCTGCTGAGAAATGGGCATCTGATGTTGTTGCCAACTTTGCACGCCAGCCTGTGAAGGGGGATACAAACCAACTACGTGGTGTCGGTTCTGGTGAGTGTGAGATTGCTGTTGCAAACTCTTATTACTTTGTGCGCTTGATGACAAAGCCAAAGGATCAGGACAAAGGTCTTGCTGATAAGCTTGGCTATGTTTTCCCGAACCAGGCTGACCGCGGTACACATGTGAATGTTTCAGGTGCCGGTGTTGTGAAATCAGCCCCGAACAAAGAAGCTGCGGTGAAATTCCTTGAGTATCTGACAAGTGAGCAGGCCCAAAGCTACTTTGCTGATGGCAACAATGAGTTCCCTGTTGTTTCAGGTGTTGCGCCAAATTCAGCCGTTAAAGGTTTGGGTGATTTCAAAGTTGATACTGTAAACGTTTCTGTTTATGGCAAAAATCAGGTTACAGCTCAGAAGATTTTTGACCGTGTTGGTTGGAAATAAAATCTGGGGCACTAAGCTCTGAGAATATGAAAGCCCTGCAGCTAATGACAAGCTGCAGGGCTTTTTTGTATGCGTAGATATCCCAAATAAATATGCCAAAAAAATTGAGTGATTTTATTTAAGGCTCACAACTCTTGTGCGGAAGATCCTGCGCGGCTTTTCGATATTGCCCGGGTTAAAAGTATCAAGGGAAGAATTCCGACAAGAACAATTGTTAGGGATGCTGTGGATGATTCTGATAAACGCTCATCCGATGCAAGGTTATAAGCTTGTGTTGCCAGCGTATCAAAATTGAACGGGCGCATGACAAGTGTTGCTGGTAATTCTTTCATTACATCGACAAAAACCACGAGACCAGCGGTTAAGATACTTCCTCTCATTATAGGGACATGAACGTGTTTCAGTGTTTTAAAGGGGCCGTGTCCCAACGTGCGCGACGCATCTTCCATGCTGGGGCGTATTTTTCCTAATCCAGTTTCTACGGCATTTAGGGAAACGGCGAGAAAGCGGACTAAATACGCGAAGACTAGGGCCGTGATTGATCCCGTGAGTAAGAGGCCTGTGGAAAGACCAAAGGTATCACGCATCCAGGCATCAATCGTATTATCAAGCGCTGCAAGCGGAAAAAGGGTTCCAATCGCAACGACGGTACCGGGGACGGCATAACCCATAGAGGCAATGCGGGATGCTGCTTTTGACAGAATATTAGGCTGCATCCGATTGGTGTAGGCCAATAGAATAGCAATAGAAACCGCAGCAACAGCAGTTACCAAGGCAATGGTGAAGCTGTTGAATGCTAATTTGATAAACTTGGTCCCGAACTGTTGGTCCCCCAAAGTAATAGACATATCCAATAGTAAAATAGCGGGAAGGATAAATCCAAAAAATAAAGGTGTTGTGCAGGCCACAATAGCCCAAAACTTTCCAAGGCCTTTTAGTTGGTAGCCCGGCAGATTTTGATAGCGATTAGTTGAATGGTGATAGCGGGCGTTACCTCGACTGACTTTTTCCAAGATGAAAACGGTCAGGATAAATACCAGTAGATAGGTGGACAGCTGGCGTGCAGCGGGTAAATCGCCCATATTTGTCCAGGCGTTCATAATCCCGGTTGTAAAGGTTTGAACACCAAAGAAAGAGACAGTTCCAAAATCGGCAAGTGTTTCCATTAAGGCAAGAGAAGTTCCCGCGATGATGGCTGGCCGAGCCAGGGGGAGGGCAACACGAAAGAAACTGCCCCAAGGTCCGCAACCAAGTGTACGGCTAACTTCCAGAGCACAAATGGATTGTTCAAGAAATGCAGCGCGCGATAGCATATAGACATAAGGGTATAAGACGAGCGACAGCATAAGAATTGCACCTGGCAAAGATCTTATTTCAGGGAACCAGTATTCACGGAACTGAACATCAAAAATGTCTCGAATCATACCTTGCAGCGGGCCACTTACCTGCAGGAAGTCCGTGTAGGTATAAGCCATTACATAGGCGGGAACAGCCAGGGGAAGTATCAAGGCCCATTCAAAAATTTTGTGACCGGGAAAACGGCACATTGTAACAAGCCATGCAGTACCCGTTCCAATGATGGATACAAGTACGGCAACACCCGTGGCTAAGAGAAAAGTGTTTATAAGGTAATCTGTAAGAACAGTCTCAACCAGATGATCCCATATATCGCTTTCGGTGGTTAGTGCAGATCCGACGACGTTCAAAATTGGCAAGGTAAAGAGCACTGCAATAAACAGAGCAAACCAGGTCATGAATCTAAATTTATTTTTGAAACGAAGGGTTGAAGCTTTCGAGTCAACCGCTATCGGGCTTTGAGCCATAATCTCGAATCCGTCAAACTAATCACTGTCGCAAATTTTTTTTACGACTCCCATTTGCTAGCATGGCAAAAGCTTGGCGACTAGGGTTTATAAAGGTTTTGTCATAAATAAATGAGGCCTTTAGCCTGTAAAAATCAATAAAATGTGTGCCATTCCAATTAAAGTTAATAAAGGATGGGGTTTGGGTAAGAGGTTATTAATCTTCCTTTGACAAGCTTGTCACTGAATTAATAGCGGATTGCACGCTTTGTGCGTCCGATTTGGTTGATCAGAGATGGAATGGAAGCGCGGTTATGGATGATCTTTTGAGTGAGTTTCTGACTGAGACAAACGAAGGTCTCACGACACTCGATATGGAACTTGTTAAGCTCGAACAGAACCCAAACGACGCAGAGTTGCTGAGTAGCATTTTTAGGTTAATGCATACGATTAAGGGTACCTGTGGATTTTTAGGCTTACCGAGACTTGAATCTGTTGCTCATGCTGGTGAAAACATCATGAACAAGTTCAGAGACAAAGAACTTTCGGTAACTGCGACGGGTGTGTCTCTTATCCTTGAGTGTTTGGATCAAATTCGTGAAATCCTCACAACCTTGGAAGCAACAGAGCAAGAACCTGAAGGTGATGATTCAGATCTTATCAGTCGATTGAATGCGCATGCGGAAGGTGGCGATGTCGGTGAAGCGGCTCCTGCTCCAGCCGAAGCAGCACCTGCTGCGGCTGCACCAGTAGAAGCCGCGGCTGACGATGATGACGAAGAAGATGAGCTGGAGCGTGCTTTTAGAGAAGCGCTTGGCCCTGAAGAATTGGCCGCACAGGCCGCCGACGAGGCTTCAGATGCGCCAGAGGCAGCGCAAGTTTCCGAAGTTGTTGAACTTAATGCTGAAGCACCACCTCCTGCTGCGCCTGCTCCGGCACCAGCCCCGAAACCTGCTGCGAAAAAACCGACACCACCACCGGCAGCGCCAGCTGGCGATAGTGGATCTTCGGTTGCAAACCAATCTATTCGTGTGAGCGTGGAAGTTCTTGAAAACCTGATGACAATGGTTTCAGAACTTGTACTGACCCGAAATCAGACACTGCAAATTTTGCGTGCACACAAAGAAAGCGATTTTGCGACACCTTTACAGCGTTTGAACCACGTTGTTTCCGACTTGCAAGAAGGTGTTATGAAGACCCGTATGCAGCCAATCGGAAATGCATGGGCGAAGTTACCGCGTATTATTCGTGATCTTTCTCATGAACTGGACAAGAAAATTGATCTGGTTATGAAAGGCGCGGAAACAGAACTTGATCGTCAGGTTCTAGAGTTGATCAAAGATCCTCTTACGCACATGGTTCGTAACTCTGCGGATCATGGTCTTGAAATGCCGAATGACCGAGTGGCAGCCGGTAAACCTGAAACAGGTCAGGTCATTTTGAATGCGTTCCACGAAGGTGGACACATTATCATCCAGATCTCTGATGATGGTAAGGGGCTTAATACAAACCGCATTAAAGAAAAATGTGTTGAAAACGGTCTTGCATCCGAAGCTGAAATGGACGGTATGAATGACCAACAAATTCAGCAGTTCATCTTCAAACCCGGGTTCTCGACCGCAGCAGAAGTTACGGCGGTGTCTGGCCGAGGTGTTGGCATGGATGTTGTTCGTACCAATATCGAAAAAATTGGTGGTACGGTTGAGTTGAGCTCGACAGAGGGCAAAGGCACAATCTTTACTATTAAAATTCCTCTGACATTGGCAATCGTTTCTGCGTTGATTGTTGAGTGTTGTAAAGAGCGCTTTGCGATACCGCAGTTATCTGTTGTCGAGTTGGTACGCACATCTGCACATTCCGAACATACAATCGAACACATCAATGAAACGCCTGTCTTGCGATTGAGAAATCGTCTCTTACCATTGGTTACATTGCGTGACCTACTCAAGCTAACAGATGATGATGAGCCTGAGGGTGAAGAAAAAGAGATTAGAGAAGACAACTTTATTGTTGTTTCTCAGGTTGGCACTTACACCTTTGGTATCATTGTTGATCGTGTCTTCGATACCGAGGAAATCGTGGTTAAACCTGTAGCGCCAATTTTGCGTGACATCCAGCTTTTCTCTGGAAATACCATTCTTGGTGATGGTGCGGTGGTTATGATCCTTGATCCAAACGGTATTGCCGCTGCAACTGGTGAGATTGCGGTTGCCGATGCAGATTTGGGTGCACATGAAGATCGTCATCTCACTGGTAATGATGAGAAAGTTGCTATGCTTGTCTTCCGTTCCGGTGACGATGCGCCAAAAGCTGTGCCACTAGCACTTATTGCCCGCTTGGAAGAGATCGATCTGGCAAAAGTGGAAACGTCAGGTGGTCAGCATGTTGTGCAGTATCGTGGACAACTGATGCCACTCATTCCAATGCAACCTGGTATGGAACTCGAAAAAGAAGGCCGTCAACCTGTTCTCGTGTTCTCGGATAGAGAACGGTCCATGGGCCTTGTAGTTGATGAGATCATCGACATTGTCGAAGATCGCATGAATGTTGAATTGAGTGCTGAAAAAGAAGGGTATATCGGCAGTGCGATTATTGCAGAAAAAGCGACAGATGTTGTCGATGCTGGTTACTTCCTGACACAGGCTTATCCTGACTGGTTTGGGTCAGAAGCAGGCAAAGAAAACTTTGAAAGTGATCGATCCAGAATTTTGCTTGTGGATGACAGTCCTTTCTTCCGTAACCTTCTGATGCCAATGCTTTCAGTCGCTGGTTACGAAGTCAAAGCAGTTGAATCAGCTAGCGAAGCCCTGAACCTGTGTGAAAATGGTGAGAAATTCGATGTTATTATTTCCGATATTGAGATGCCAGGCATGAATGGGTTCGAATTTGCCGAAGCTGTTCGCGAAGATCATCGCTGGTCGAAAACACCAATGGTCGCGTTATCGGCATTTGCCTCACCGGCAGATCTTATGCGTGGTCGGGCTGCGGGCTTTAAAGATTATGTTTCAAAAACAGATCGTGAAGCTTTGCTTATGACCCTTCAAGATACGATTGCAGAACTTAAAGGCGCTGCGTGAGATAAATTCATAGAAAGAGTGAAACTGTGAGTGATACTTATTTGGAAAACGAAGATTTTGTTACTTTCTATATCGCTGGCCAGCTTTTTGGTGTTCCGGTTTTGAGCGTACAGGATATTATTAATCCGCAGCGTATTACCCCCATTCCTTTGGCACCGCCAGAGATTGCTGGGTCATTGAATTTGCGTGGACGTATTGTAACTGCAATTGACGTTAGAAAACGTTTGGGGTTACCTGCGCGTGAAGAAAAAGAGTCCATGAGCATCGTTGTTGAGAATGGTCATGATCTTTATAGCCTGATGGTGGATAGTGTCGGGGAGGTCCTCGGTGTTGACGAAAGCTCATTTGAGCGGAATCCACCAACACTGGACCAGCGTTTCCGGGATTATTCCCAAGGTATTTACCGTCTCGATGGTAAGCTTCTTGTCATTCTGGATGTGAACAGATTCCTTGATTATGGTCGAAATGCGGACGCAGCATAATAGGCTTTTCTTAGTTCAGTAGAGTTCAGTATTTTGAATATTCAAAAACAAGTTGGAGCGAAAATATGAAGACCTGTTTGGTTGTCGATGACTCCAAGGTCGTGCGAATGGTTGCGCGAAAAATTCTTGAAGGATTAAACTTTAACATCGAAGAAGCAGAGGACGGTCAGAAAGCTCTGGATGCATGTAACGCATCCATGCCAGATGCTGTTTTGCTTGACTGGAACATGCCAGTTAAAGATGGGTTGGAGTTCCTCAAGGATCTAAGAGCATTGCCAAATGTTGAACAGCCAATTGTTGTTTTCTGTACGACAGAGAATGATATGCAGCATATACAACAGGCGATAGCCGCCGGGGCGAATGAATATATCATGAAGCCTTTTGATAGCGATATTATTGAGTCTAAATTTATACAGGTGGGCCTTATTTAATGCCCTTGTCGATGAATACATCCACTACTGATAAAGGCGGTAAGTCCGATAATGCCTATCGGATTATGGTAGTTGATGATTCTGCAGTAATACGGGGGCTCCTCACCAGAATTCTAGAGGGTGATCCACAAGTTTCTGTAGTTGAATCTGTATCTAATGGTGAAATCGCAGTTAAGCGTTTGGAAAGTCAAAAGATCGATGTTGTTGTTTTGGACATCGAGATGCCGGTTATGGACGGTCTGACGGCTTTACCTAAGCTGCTTCAGGTGAAACCTGATGTTCAAGTCATCATGGCATCGACACTGACACGAAAAAACGCAGAAATAAGTTTAAAGGCGATGCGCTTGGGCGCGGCTGACTACATCCCAAAACCAACCAGTTCTGGCGAACTGACGAAAGCAAGTGATTTTAAACATGAGCTTGTTGCAAAGGTTAAGGCACTGGGACAGGTAGCACGGGCCAGCCAAAAAGCTCCGTTACCGTCTGCGGCAAAAACACAACAGGGGGCAGCAACAACACCATCTGCCCAAAGATCGAAAGAGGCCTCGGTAGCTGCTCCGTCTAGTTTGTACCCAAGCAAGACAATCACCCTGCGTAAAGATGCAATTACGAAGCCCGATATTCTTGCAATCGGAAGTTCAACAGGGGGACCACAAGCCTTGTTTGATGTGCTGGGGAATTTGGGAACAATTACACAGCCTGTTGTCATTACACAGCATATGCCTGCGACTTTCACAGCTTTACTTGCGGAACACATTGCCAGAGTGTCCAGTATGCCAAGTAAAGAAGGTGAAGAGGGAGAAATCCTGAAAGGCGGGCATATATATCTTGCTCCTGGTGGATATCACATGGTTTTTGAAAAACAGGGTGTTAATACTGTTATTCGCTTAAACCAGGAACCACCGGAAAACTTCTGTCGGCCTGCGGTTGATCCCATGCTGAGAAGTTTATCTAAAATTTATGGTTCTCGTCTTCTTGTATTAATCCTTACAGGGATGGGAAGTGATGGTTTACGAGGTTCAGAAGTGGTAACGGCAGCCGGTGGTTCCGTTATTGCTCAGGACGAACAAACAAGTGTGGTATGGGGGATGCCTGGAGCGGTGGCAACTGCAGGACTCTGTTCCGCAGTTCTTCCTATCAAGGAGATGGCATCTAATGTACGACAACTTGTTATGAGGTCGGCGGCATGAACGTGAGTGATTTTGATTTTATTTCGCAATTTTTGAAGAAACGTTCCGGTTTGGTCCTGAGCCAGGATAAAGCCTATCTGTTGGAAAGTCGCTTGAACCCGGTCGCTCGTAAGTGGAACCTCAGTGGTTTTGACGAGCTTGTTCAGAAAGTTCGCGCGACGAACGACGAACGTATTCTTAATGACATTACGGAAGCAATGACGACGAATGAATCGTTCTTCTTCCGTGATCAAAAACCGTTTGATCAGTTCAAAGATCTCGTGCTTCCGCATATGTTGGAAAAAAGAGCTTCCAGCAAAACCATAAGAATCTGGTCTGCAGCCTGTTCGAGTGGGCAGGAGCCATACACACTGGCGATGCTGTTGAAAGAGGCAGGGGCTGCTCTTGCCGGATGGAAGGTCGAGATCATTGCGACCGATCTCTCTAACGAAATCCTGAATAAGGCAAAGGAAGGTGTGTATACCCAGTTTGAAGTACAAAGAGGATTGCCTATTAATCTCCTCGTGAAGTATTTCCAACAAAACGGGGATCGCTGGCAGATCGATAGTTCCATTCGTAATATGGTGACTTTCAAGCCCTTTAATCTTCTTGAAAGCCCGGCAATGCTTGGCAAGTTTGACATCGTCTTTTGTCGTAACGTGCTTATCTATTTTGACCAACCAACAAAATCGGTTGTTCTGAAAAATATTGCGAAGCAGATGCCTGATGATGGCTTCTTGTATCTTGGAGGTGCGGAAACAGTTCTCGGTATTTCTGATGAATTCCAGCTTATCCCCGGGAAAAGAGGGATATATGGTCTGGTTCGCAATGGTGAGCTAGTCAACAAAGCCGCTGGTTAAGCAAGTCTTTGGACAGATTTGAAGCATAAAAAAGGCCTCTGAAAATTAATTCAGAGGCCTTTTGTCTTGGTGTGATTTTTTACTTCGGCTTAATGAAGATTTGTCTCAAGAGGAAAGTTTAAGCCGACGCAAGTTGGGGAGCATCTGCACTTGTTTCAACTGGATCGCGCAGTACATACCCGCGTCCCCATACGGTTTCGATGTAATTTTCCCCGCCTGTTGCATTGGATAGTTTTTTGCGCAGTTTACAGACAAAAACATCAATGATTTTTAGCTCGGGTTCATCCATGCCACCGTAGAGGTGGTTCAGGAACATCTCTTTTGTAAGTGTTGTGCCTTTACGGAGGGAAAGCAGTTCCAGAATACCGTATTCTTTACCTGTTAAATGTAGAAGTTTATTTTCGACTTCTACAGTTCTTGTATCCAGATTTACCTTGAGCTTGCCAGTGTTAATAACGGAAGCGGCATGTCCTTTGGAACGACGGACAATTGCCTGAATTCGGGCAATGAGTTCACGTTTATCAAATGGTTTGGTCAGGTAATCATCTGCTCCAAATCCAAGGCCCTTGATTTTATCATCCAGGCCGTTCAGACCAGATAGGATCAGGATCGGTGTTTCTACTCTTGATGCACGAAGGCGACGAATAACTTCGTAACCGTCCATGTCAGGTAACATCAGATCGAGAATAATAATATCGTAATCGTAAATTTTTCCGATTTCGAGGCCGTCTTCGCCCATGTCAGTCGTGTCACAGACATAGCCTTCTGACTTGAGCATCATTTCGATGCCTTGGGCTGTTGGGGCATCATCTTCTACTAGCAAGACTCGCATGTTCAAATTCCGGTTGTTAATGTTCGTTAAACCAATATGAATGTTGTTAACCATTTTCGGTAACGAATATTAACAAAACCTTACCAGGGTCCTGCAAAAGTTAAAAAATACCCCGAAATTTAGAATAAATTTTACACAATATCGCTATTTTCCCACGAAAATTGATTTTTTAGAAAGAATCTCTGGTTAAGCTGGTGTTAAAAGAAATGTGTAAAAGTAATGTCGATTTGTCGAATAAACCACTGGATATTTAGATGTAGAATGTCTGGCGGTGCCATTTTTAATGTTTTTAACAGGGTATAGAATTCAGAATGCCTCTCAAAAGTTTAACCAGAGAGATATCAGATCTCTCGGATTATCAGGTCTATGGCAGAGTATCTGGTGTTCTGGGAATGCTGGTTGAATTATCCGGGCTTGATCGGCTGTTGGTGATTGGTTCACGTTGTATTTTAATTGCAAAAGATGAAAGACGCGTACCATGTGAAGTCATCGGGTTCAGGCAGGGGCACGCCCTGTTGTTACCTTTTGGATCTCTTGATGGCATCGGTTTGGGCTGTAAAGCAATCCTTGCTTCAAGCGAGCCTTCTATCCATCCATCCGAAGCATGGCTTGGGCGCGTCGTTAATGCTTTGGGAGAACCGATTGATGGCAAAGGTCCTCTGCCAATGGGGCCTGATCCTTATAAAGTTCGAAGTTCTCCGCCTCCGGCTCATGGGCGACAGCGTGTCGGCGGTAAAATTGATCTGGGTGTCAGAGCAATCAATACCTTCCTATCCTGTTGTCAGGGGCAACGTATGGGGATCTTTGCGGGATCCGGCGTCGGTAAGTCCGTTTTGCTGTCGATGTTGGCGCGTTATACCTCTTTGGACGTTAACGTTATTGGCCTGATTGGCGAGCGTGGAAGAGAAGTACAGGAATGGCTTGAAGACGATCTGGGGCCAGAAGGTTTAGCCCGTTCTGTTGTTGTTGTTGCCACATCTGATGAACCTCCGTTGATGCGGCGGCAGGCCGCTTATATGACGATGGCGTTGTCAGAATATTTCCGGGATAATGGCCGGGACGTGCTGTGTCTTATGGACTCTGTCACTCGTTTTGCCATGTCTATGCGTGAAATTGGCTTGTCTGCGGGGGAACCCCCTGCAAGTAAAGGCTATACGCCTTCTGTTTTTGCAGAACTCCCGCAGCTTTTGGAGAGAGCAGGGCCAGGTGTGAAAGCCCAGGGGTCAATTACCGGGCTCTTTACGGTCTTGGTGGAAGGGGACGATCACAACGAACCCATCGCTGATGCTGTTCGCGGTATTCTGGATGGGCATATTATTCTTGATCGGGCGATTGCAGAACGAAACAGGTTTCCGGCAATCAATTTACTTCGGAGCGTTTCCCGTACGATGCCCGGCTGTAACACTGATGCTGAGAATGAGTTAGTCACACGGGGACGGCAATTACTGTCGACCTATGACAATATGGCAGAGCTTATTCGTATTGGCGCCTATACCGAAGGGTCTGACCCCGTTATTGATGAGGCTATTGCACATAATGGTGCATTGGAAGCTTTTCTTACACAAGGCAAGTACGAAGAAAGCAATTTGGCAATAGGGTATGAGCAATTGGCTGCAGCTGTTGGCCTGCCTTGGGGGCAAGGTGGAGACCCGGCGGTTGAATTCAATCCTGATACGCCAACTGGGGATGCACAAAGCCTTGGACAACACAATATAGAGGGAGCGGGGATTGAATCATGAAGACCCCAATTGACAGTATTGTTCGGGTACATAGCTGGAAGTTGGACGAAGCCCAGCAAAAACTCGCCGACCTTGAGAGCTTGGCGATTAAGTTGGAGCAGGATATCGAGAAACTGGACAAGGAAGTGTTGAAAGAGCAGGACTTTGCCTCGCAACACCCTGATGTTGCCCAGACTTATCCTGCTTATGCCGAAGCTGCCCGCGAACGCCGCAAGCGACTGGAAACCTCAATTGAAGAAGTCATGACCCTGAAAGCTATTGCACAGCAAGAGCTACATGAAATTTATCAGGACCTCAAAAAATATGAAGAAGCTCAGGCGAATGACATCAAACGTCAGCAAGACGTTCTGAAGAAAAAAGAGCAGGCCGCTTTCGATGAAATGGGCATGCAGCAATACAGAAGACGTAAAGCTTCAGAGAATAATTGAGATTATTCGGGGTAATGTTTGCATCTCTTGTTCTTAAATAAATTTCATTCCGAAATAATTTATAAATAATGCATACTTGTTTTCTGCTGCTTTGAGTCGTGAGTCAAATTTCTCTTTTTTATATTAAGTGTGTTGAAACAGTGCACTTAATGTAAGGACGGAAATCATGACTAATATAAGAGTATCCACTGTAAGTACTATTGATCAACTCGTAAAATGCCAACATATTAGATCTGTTGCTTTTTTGAGTACTGAGCCGTACGAAGAAGAATTCGATGGAAAAGATTTGGAAATGGTAGCGCATGTGCTCGTGACTGAAAATGATAATCCCATAGCTTGTATGAGGTTACGGCATGTGACCTCTGAAGATGGTGGAACAATCCATTGGGGACGTTTGGCAATGGCACCGACCTTACCGGGGAAGTTAAGGATGGTTACATTGAACTTAATTGCAAAATATGTTGATAACTACAGTTTGAAAAAAGGGTTTCACCGCGCTATCGGCGAAGTTGCAGATAAACGCTTAATGAAGTTTTGGAATAAAAGAGGATTCCAACTGACTGGCGATAATCCGATTATTTATGGCTCTCGTGAATTTTGGCCAATAGAAAAGATTTTTGGTAAGACGGCAAAAGCTCTAGAGATTAAGGATGGGAATGTTAACTTTAGAACAAGTCAGCAGCTGCAGTAATCTTGATGAGCTTTCAAGTGTTTTTAAAGAAAGTAATCAATTCTTTTACTGGCAAAAACAAACAAGAGACTTTGTTTTTACTTACGACAAAATGCCTTTCGGTAGTTTAGATGGGTACTATGGGTCAGATATTGATCTTGTATGTCCGGGTGCTTGGGCCTATAGGAAAAGAATCTGGCCTGTTTTTTCTTTTGAACAGGCAAAAAAAAGCGAAGAATTTAGCTATTATGATCCTGACGGGATTAGTCATCAATACTGGTTATCGTATGGAATTAAAGACTGCTTATTAATTCTATCAGGAACGCCAGAATTAAATTCGTTTGCTGTATTTGGTTTTGATGAAATTATTGAAGATCCAGTCCAAATATCTCTACCTTTTATTTTGGCAACGCAAAAAATGGATATTTGGTTGGAACACCACGATCAGCTGAAATCTTATAGTCGTGAATTCTCAAGCTTATCTGCGAAAGAAAAAGAAGCTGTTATTTTGCAAATTAAAAAGCCTGACTTATCACGAAGAGAGCAAGCAAATATCTTAGGTATTAGTGAGAATACACTTAAAGCTCGCCAGGAACGAATTGCTAAAAAATATGGGGTGACAAGCTTTACCAGCGCTGTTGTAAAAGCTGTGAACCTTAGAGAATTTGATTATGAAGTTTGTGATCACCCTAGCTCTCGTGATCGATTGAAAGCTTAAGCTTATCTATTTGTGTTCGTTTTTTGTCTGGCCTATTGATCGGATAATTTGGGTAATATTATTTTTATTCTCTACTCCCAAGTTCATTCAATAACCACTTATGAAATGTCTTTACCTTGTGGCTTTCGGCGAGCTCTGGCTTGCAAACGAGGTACCAGTCACCGCTATGGCAGGTTTTCTCGCCAAAGGGTTTGATGAGGGGGGTATTAACGTCTCTGGGGGTGGCAAAGGGGCTGTTCGTCATGGCAACGCCGCGACCTTTGTTTGCTGCTTCCAAGGCCAGGAGGTAGTTGTCAAAGGTGATTTCCTGATCTGGAGCCCAGTCTGATATGCCTTCTTTTTGAAACCACATAGCCCAATCGTGGTTATGATTGAAAAGCTGTAAAATATCGTGTTGAAGAAGGTCTTCGGGGGTGTGGATAGGGTGCTTTCCTGTCATTAAATCTTTATGGCACATGGGGGACAGATGTGCTTCTGCCAAATGGTAATACACGAGATCCGGGTCTTTTTTTGCAGCCCAGATAATACCGACATCGGTACCTGTTCGGTCAAAGGTCCAGTCAAGATAAGATGTATTTAATTGTGCCTGGATACCTTTACTGACTTTGTAGAACTCATGAATTCTTGGCAGTAGCCAATACATTGCAACGGTTATATAGACCTGCACGAGCAGCGTTTTGGGGCGTTCAAGTGATTGCACCAGACGTGCACCGTCTGCAATTCTATCAAAGCTATCCACAAGGATTGGCAGATAGAGTTTTCCAGCTTCAGTGAGCACGACATTTCGACCAGCACGGGCAAACAGGTTTACCCCCAATTGGTCTTCGAGGTTTTTGATATGATGGCTGATTGCGGAATGCGTTATATTGAGCTCTTCTGATGCGAGACGAAAATTCAAATGTCTCGCCGCTGATTCAAATGCGCGAAGAGCGTTCAAATTTGGCAAATGCCTTTTTTTCAGCAATATCAAAACCCTCAAGTATTACATGGGAAGAATCTGGGTAACTATCCAGATTTTTTACGATTATGGCACAAAGTCAATTTTAAATGGTGAGTAAAAGTGACCATTTGGTGAAAAAGGATCATTTGTCCGATTTTAAACTGAGACTAACAATGGACTCAAATATCTTTACCGGAGACACCCATGAGTGAAGTTGCTGTTTCATCCCGCCGTCGGGGAGGGCGCCAAGCCCGTCAAGCCTTGCGTGCTGCACCACTAGCAGAAGACAAGCGTGCAATCCAGCCTGGTTTGGAAAGCGGAAACTATAAAGTCCTTAATGATTTGCAGATAAAGCGTATTCATACCGCTGTGCTAGACGTATTGGAAAACATTGGTTTGGCCGATGCTATTCCTAGCTGTATCGACGTCATTACAGCGGCAGGTGGTGTTCTGAAAGACAATGGCCGCCTGACTTTTCCACGCGCCCTTGTTGAAGACATGTTGGTAAAGGTTAACCGTAACGTTGTTCTTTATGGGCAAAATGCTAAGCACGACATGGAAATTACGGGCAGTAAATCCTATTTTGGCACAGCGGGTGCGGCTGTTCATATGGTAGATGCCCATACGGGTGATTACCGTGAATCAACGACGCAGGACCTTTATGATATCGCACGGATGGTCGATAAGCTGGATAATATCCATTTCTTTCAGCGTTCGGTAGTGTGTCGAGACCTTGCTGATCCTTTTGATATGGATTTTAACACATGTTATGCGTCGGTTTCAGGAACAACAAAACATGTTGGATCAAGTTGGGTTGAACCAAGTCATGTCGAAAAATCATTGGAAATGTTGCATATGATTGCGGGTGGGGAGGAAAAATGGCGTGAACGACCCTTTGTCAGTATGTCTAATTGTTTTGTGGTGCCACCTCTTAAGTTCGCTGAGGACGCATGTAAATGTTTGGAAGTTTCTGTACGGGGAGGCATGCCTGTACTTTTGCTTTCTGCTGGTCAAGCTGGTGCAACGTCACCTGCATCGTTGGCAGGCTCCGTTGTCCAAGAGGTTGCCGAGGTACTTGCCGGTCTTGTTTATGTAAATGCTATTCAGCCAGGTGCCCCGGCTATTTTTGGTACCTGGCCATTTGTATCTGATTTGAGAACAGGTGCCATGAGTGGTGGTAGCGGAGAGCAAGCTCTGTTGGTTGCGGCCTGTGCTCAGATGGGGCGGTTTTATGATTTACCGACGGGTGTCCCCAGCGGCATGTGCGATTCCAAAATTCCTGATTATCAGGCCGGAGCCGAAAAGGGATATAATCACGCGATAACGGGTAATTCCGGAACCAACCTCGTATATGAATCCGCGGGTATGCATGCCAGTCTTTTGGGGATGTGTATGGAAAGTCTTGTACTTGATAATGATACCATAGGATCTGTTTTACGTACGGTTCGGGGCATTGATGTCAATGAAGACACGCTGTCAATTGAAGCTATTCGCCAGGTTTGTGAAGAAGGTCCCGGACATTATCTTGGATCGGATCAAACTCTTTCCGTTATGGAAACAGAGTATTTTTATCCCGAAACGTCGGATCGCAGTAGTCCCAATGAGTGGATTGAAAAAGAGCGACCAACATCTCTATCCAAGGCGACAGATATTGTACGGGAAACGATGAACAGTCATTTCCCTCGTCATATCACTGATGAAATGGATCAAAAAATCAGGGCAGAATTTGACATCAAGTTGCCCCGAGATCTGATGACAGCAAAACAAAAAACCATGATCTGATCTTTGGAAATCTGGATTAAGCTAACAACAAAGTATGATTAAAAACAAATGATAAGAAGAACAGGAAGTGAATTATGAAAAGCCATGCAAGAGTTGTCATTATAGGTGGCGGAGCTGTCGGCTGTAGTGCGGCGTATCACCTGGCAAAAATGGGATGTAAAGATGTTGTGCTTTTGGAAATGGATGAGCTGACATCCGGTTCGACTTGGCATGCCGCGGGGAACTGTCCGACCTATTCAAGCAGCGTGAATATTATGAAGATGCAAAATTACGGGGTAGAGTTGTACGGTCGACTTGCGGAAGAAGTCGATTATCCCATGAACTATACCCGTACAGGGTCCATTCGTTTGGCACAGAGTGATGAACGCATGTTTGAGTTCAAACATGTTCAAGCTATGGCAAAAGCACAAGGGCTGGATTATGAAATTCTGACCCCGAGTGAAATGAAAGATTACTATCCTTATCTTGAAACACACGATTGTGTCGGGGGATTATGGGATCCGCTGGACGGGGATATTGATCCTAGCCAGTTGACACAGGCCTATGCCAAAGGTGCCCGTGATCTTGGGGTGAAAATCCAGCGCTTTAATCGAGTGACCGCGATTACTCAAACCCCGAATGGAGAGTGGCGTGTTGATTGTGAAAAAGGATCTGTGACTTGCGAGAAGGTCATTAACGCAGGTGGTTATCGCGGCGGCGAGATCGCGGCAATGGTTGGGCAATATATTCCAATTGTCACGCTCTCGCATCAGTTCCTTGTAACCGATGCAATACCAGAACTGGAAGCGCTGGATAAGAAATTACCACTCTTCAGGGATCCTGATGATAGTTACTATCTTCGTCAGGAGCGCGCCGGACTTATTCTTGGCCCGTATGAATGGAAAGCGACGCCTTATTGGCTGGATGGTTTGCCTGAAAATTTTGCCTCACAATTGTGGAGTGACGATCTCGATCGAATTGAATGGTACATTGGGCAGGCTATGGCACGTGTTCCTATCCTTGAAAAGGGTGGTGTTTCCCGCGTTATAAACGGGCCAATTCCCTATACTCCGGATGGATTGCCTTATATTGGACCAGCCTATGGACTGGATAATTTTTACCATTGTTGTGGCTTTAGTTTTGGTATTACCCAATCTGGTGGAGCAGGTAAAGTTATTGCCGAGCAAGTTCTGGAAGGTGAGTCCGAATGGGATATGTGGATGCTGGATCCGCGTCGATATACGGACTATGCCACACAAAAGTATGTGGTTGAAAAGGCGATTGAAGTTTACCAGAACGAATATGCTATTCCTTTCCCGCATGAAGAACGCCCTGCAGGCCGCCCCGCAAAGATGACCCCCGTTTATGAAAAGCTAAAGCAAAAGGGGGCTTTCTTTGGTGCAAGAGGTGGCTGGGAACGTGCTGTATGGTTCCCGCAAACAGACCGACCCGACGCGCAAACGGTTTCGTTTTTGGATGAGCGCAGAAATTGGAATGACGCGGTCAAGTTTGAATGTAAGGCTGTGCGAGAACGCGTCGGGGTATTGGATCTTGGCGGGTTCACGAAATATGAAATTACCGGTCCGGGGGCAACCGCATGGCTTGATTATATGATTGCGGGAAAAATGCCTAAGATTGGTGGCATGTCCTTGTCATATTTCCTTTCCCGTAATGGGCATGTGATGACAGAAATGACCATCACAAGACTGGCAGAAGATCAATACTGGCTTATTTCTGCTGGTGCAGGTGAATGGCATGATGAAGATTGGCTTCTCTCAAATATGCCCGGCGATGGGTCGGTCGAATTTGAAAACCTGACAGATCGCTACGGAACACTGGTGGTCGCAGGTCCTCGTTCCAGAGATTTGCTGGGTAAAATTACCAAAACAGATCTAGCGAACAAGGCTTTCCCTTGGCTTACGACCCAAGGCATGGAAATTGGATACTGTCCTGATGTTTTGGCGATGCGGGTGAACTATGTTGGTGAACTTGGGTGGGAACTACACGTTCCTATGGAGTTTTTGGGGCAGGTCTATGATGACGTAATGGACGCTGGTGAAGAGTTTGGTGTTGCTGATTTTGGTCTTTATGCCATGGATTCATTGCGTCTAGAGAAGTGCTATCGGTCCTGGAAGGTTGATATTATTCATGAATATACGCCTTTCGAATTGTCATTGGATCGTTTTGTTGATCTGGATAAAGGTCCATTCCTGGGGCGCGAGGCTCTAAAACAACATCTTGAGAATGGTATCAAAGAAAGGTTTGTTCCTTTGATTATTGATACAACTATTGCTGAAGCACCCTATTGTTCCCCAATTTACAAAGGCGATGAGATCGTCGGGATATCTTCGTCCGGCGGATATGGCCATACAATTGAGAAAAACATTGCCCTGAGCTTTGTGAGAACTGATCTGGCCATAGAAGGAACTGAACTTGAAGTCAGTATTCTTGGAACACGTTATCCCGCGATTGTTTCAAGTGAGCCACTATATGATCCGAAGAATAAAAAACTTCGTGACGTAGAGTAAATCTGAAGACATAGGCATGAAGTGAGCAACCCATCGCTTCATGCCTGAATTGTTTACAATATAGTGCTGGAGGGCGTAGGCTTAAGCCATGGTACTGTTGTGAGAGCCTGCGATTAATTTTTGCGAGCTTTGACTTAGTTTTTCCCAGTCTTCAGAAACTTCAAACGTGAGTTTTCCGGCAAAACCTGTGGCTTCGTTTGCCCCATAAAACAGATCAGATATTTTAACTTCCATTGTCCTGGGAAGGCTGTTTCTACTTCTAATGACGAGGTCAAATCGCCCCTTTTTGACGAGGCCATCGAATTGCATCTCGCCATCACGGCTCATTTCTACTTCTAACTTAAAGCGGGTTACTTCTTCTCGCTCTAAATTATCGCGTCCTTGTTTGTCATGCTCTCTATCGCGAACAAACAAGTGGGCTTGATGTAGTTGGCTATCGTGAAGAATAGGCAGTTGAGTCATGCGCCATTCTCCCTGTCCTGTTTCTACTGGCCTTGTGATGAGGGAGCTTTCACTGGTTAATTGTTGTGCCAGTTCAGGACGTCCCGCAGCACGGAGTAGTGAAAGAGTATCTTCCCCAGCCCAACCTTTTGGAGCACCGGATTTTAAGGCATTCAGAAATAGCAAAATCCCTGATGTTAATGCAGGACCCTTTTGTGGGAGATGGCTTGCTAAAGCATTAAATTGTCCCTGTTGTCCCAAGGTGGTCAATGCGCTTTGAAGAACTTGTCGCAAATCTTGCCCCGGGTGGGGCGTTGTCGATGCTATACGAGATCCATCGCCTGCCTTTATTCCCTCTGAATCATCCAGAGAAAGAAGTGTGAGGGATATCTGTGTTCCCACAGGCAAGGAAGCCTTGATCGCAAGTTGAATTGTGCCAATGGCAGTTTGAACCACAGGATTGCCTTGAGTATTTCCTGTCACTGTGGCTTTCAACATGGTTGCTGGCTGTGATGTTGTCGGCGCACCTGATGATGGAGATGCTTGTTGTACTGACGCTTGAGAGAAGCCGGGTGTAACCTGCGGGGCCGCGCTTTTGGGGGGAGGGCCTAATACTTCCATTTTTACAGAAAACTGTGTAGTAGTTTGTAAACTTTGAAGTGTCTTGGGGAGAGGGACAGCAGCGCTACTTGTTGGTTTATTGATAAGAGTTGCCTGAACCTGATGGCTTAGGCTGAGCTTATCTGTTGGGTTTTGCTGGATTGGTCCTGATTGACTTTTTGTTTTATCCCCTTGCGGCAGGATGAGAACTTCAAAGGGCGGGCGATGAGTTCTGAACTGGACAATAACTTCTGTTCCGGCGGGAAGTTTAACATTTGTATTTACAGATAGCTCCCCCAATAGAGTTTGAACAAGTAACTGTCCTTGGGGTGTCTGTCCCTTGATTGTCCCGCTTAGCTGTTCCTGTATTTTTTGGGTGGTCAGTGCTGGCGGATAGTTCGCGAGAGTACTGGCCTGTGTCGTTTGTGCCGCACTTGATGGTGCGGTTGGCGTTGTCGCAAGTGGGAGCCTGACCTTATTCATGCCCTTTTAGCAAATTCCGGGCAATCTGTTCTACGCGCTCTGCAGCAGCAGATGAGGGATATCTGACAAGCAGAGGGGTTTGATTGCGAATTGCTTCCTTTACCTTGGTGTCCCGAACAATAATACCGGCAAGCGGCGGTGTTATCTTCAAGAAGGATTCACAAGCCTTGCGAATGGTGTTGTAGGTTTTATGTCCGTCATGCTCTGTTTCTGCCATGTTGACGATAACACGTAAATCAGCATCGGGGCGTTGCATTTTGGTCAGTTTGATAAAGGCATAGGCATCTGTGAGGGAGGTTGGTTCATCTGTGGTAATAACCAGGCATACTTGGGCTTGCGATGCTAATTGGCGAACGGTTCGATCAATTCCTGCACCGAGATCCAGGATAATCCGGTCATAGGATTCAGATAGCGTTGCAAGGTCCGAAGTCAGGCTATTTAAACGAGGTGCTGGCAGGTTCGCCAAATTTCCTGAACCTGAGCGTCCGGCAACAACATCAAAACCACCATCCGGGTAGCGCACGGCTGCTTCTTCGAGTGAGTAACGACCCGTTAAGACGCCCCCCATATCTTTATTGGGTGCCAGACCAAGCTGAATATCAACGTTCGCTAGACCAAGATCGCCATCAAATAACAGAGTACGGCATCCCAAGCTCGACAGGGCGTGCGACAGGGTAATCGACAGCCATGTCTTCCCGACACCACCTTTGCCTGATGCTATGGCAATCATGTTCTTGCAGAGTAATTTATTGTGCAAAGATTGAACATTATGGTTTTTAGCTTGGTTCATCAGCGTGTGCCTGTTGCAAGAGAGTGCTGTTGGGATTCTAGTCTGGTAGGAAGCAATAGCCGTGCCAGAGATACTGGGTTTATGGGGGATAATCCGTCTGCGATATGTGGAGAAATACCCGCAGCCATAAATGTAAGTTCTGCACTATGGGCCGCTGTTAACAATCCGCCAAAGCGCCGAGTCATATCCAGTTTTGTCGGGATTATGTACTTGGTGTTTAGTGATTTGAACGCGGCAGCTTTATCTGCGGTTTCATAAACATCGCCACCAGCTGGAATGATCAACGTCGAGACGGCGTTTGAGGTCTGGGCAAAATCTGCCAGATAATTCAATGCGTCATCATCAAAAGGGTTCACGCCCATTGTATCAATTAATAATAGATGGTCAGACGCGACGTTATTTACACATTCGGCCAGTTTTTCCGGTGTTTCGGCAATATCCAGATTAATCTGCAGTCGGTGACAGAATGTGGCTATCTGTTCTACGCCGCCTGTTTTCTCTGCATCGATTGTTATCACTGTCGTGGGGATATCTGATAACCTGGCCTTGGCGCAAAGCTTTGCAATGGTTGATGTTTTTCCATCTCCGGGGGACCCAACGAGCATTAGTGGTTTTGACAATGCCTGACTGGGGATCTGACCAAAGTAGAAATTGTTATCCAGAGCGCCAGCTAGGGAAATATGCCATTCTGACGCTGGAATTCCAATAGCATGTCCGACAAGCATGTCGATCATTTCAATGGGGAGACGATGGAAATCAAGCACCTCGGTTATTTCATCGACGATATCTACATCGTCCTGAGGATCGCTTATAGAAAAATCATTTACAGGTTCGTCATCCAAACCGGCTGTAACTCTGACCCCTTCATCTGGACCCAATTCATCCGTGGAGAGAATTATCGCATCTTCGCCCAAATCAAGCCGTACCTGATTCATGGCGTCAGGCAGATTTTCAGCGATATAATGCTTTAGACGCATGTCACTATCACTCCTGCCTGATAAAATTTAGTCTGTGTTTGTTGCATGATCATAGGAGCTAGATAACCCCCAAAGTCTTAATTTTTGCTTTTGGATGTACTTCGTTTTGCGACATGACAACTGTTGTCGGCCGGAAGCGTTCAACAATAGAGCGAACATAGGGGCGAATAACCGGACTGCTCAACATTACGGGTGCTTCGCCCATCATGGCGTGGCGTTCAAACGTTTGGCGAACAGCGGTGATAAATTCCTGAAGCTGGGTAGGGGGCATGGAAAGCTGTTTTTCTTCACCTTCGCCCACCAGGGCCTGAGAGAAAGCTTGCTCCCATTGTGGTGAGAGCGTGATCATTGGAATAAAGCCTTGTTCGTTCTGATTATCATTGGAAATCTGTCTGGCAAGGCGGGATCGAACATGTTCGGTAATAAAGGTTGCGTTTCGTGTATAGGCGCAGGCTTCCGAAATGCCCTCTAGAATAGTTGGCAAATCGCGGATGGAAATGCGTTCTCCAAGAAGGTTCTGTAGCACGCGTTGTAATGCACCAACAGAGATCTGGTTCGGGATAAGGTCGCCAATGAGTTTCTGGTGTTCTTCGCCGAGCTCGTCGAGCAATTTCTGTGTTTCCGCATAGGACAATAATTCAGAAATATTGTCTTTCACGACTTCGGTAATGTGGGTCGTGATCACTGTTGAGGCATCAACAACTGTATAGCCACGGAATAGAGCTTCTTCTTTCTGACTTTCATCAACCCACATCGCAGGCAAGCCAAAGGTCGGTTCCACAGTTTCTTCGCCAACAAGTTGGATTTTGTCCCCACGCGGGTCCATAATCAGGAACATGTTTGGGCGTAATTCACCTTCGCCAGCGGCTATTTCTTTAACGCGAATAACATAGCTGTTCGCCCCGAGCTGGAGATTATCCTGAATACGTACAGACGGTAAAACAAAGCCAAGTTCCTGGGCAAGTTGTCGACGCAGACCTTTGATTTGATCGGTTAGTCTTTCGCCGCCCTGACCATTAATCATGGGAAGAAGTGCATAGCCCAGTTCAAGTCGAAGGTTGTCGATTTGTAAGGATGCTGAAATTGGTTCTTCTGCGACGGGTGCAGGTTCCGCTGCTTCCAGTTCTTTTTGATCCGCCAATTCTGTTTTTGCTGTGTCTTTTCTGTCGCTAAAAAAAGCAAGTCCACCAGTTGCTGCCGCGAGAAGAAGAAAAGGAAATGAAGGTGTGCCGGGAACAACCGCTAGGGCGACCATAAGTGCGGATGACAAACCAAGAGCACGAGGGTATCCACCAAGCTGGGCAAAGATCGCTTTGTCGGCTGAACCTGTTGTTGTGGTTTTGGAAACAAGAATACCGGCAGCCGTCGACACGACAATAGCAGGGATCTGTGAAACAAGACCATCACCAACAGTTAACAAGGTGTATGATGTTGCTGCGTCGCCAACGGCCATGTCGCGTTGGGCGACGCCAATGATGATACCGCCTACGACGTTGATAAAGGTAATAAGAAGTCCGGCAATGGCATCGCCACGAACAAACTTTGATGCACCATCCATGGCCCCAAAGAAGTTACTTTCATCTTCGAGGGTTTTACGGCGTTCCCTTGCTTCGTTCTCATCAATGAGACCGCTCGACAGATCGGCGTCGATTGCCATCTGTTTCCCTGGCATGGCATCCAAACTAAAGCGAGCCGAAACCTCTGCGATACGCCCGGCACCTTTTGTAATGACAATAAAGTTCACGATAACAAGGATACCAAAAACAATAATACCAATGACAAAATTGCCGCCCATGACAAAATTGCCAAATGATTGAATAACCTGTCCAGCCGCAGCGGTACCCTGGTGCCCATCAGCAAGAATAAGCCTTGTTGACGCCAAATTCAGCGATAGCCGTAACATCGTGGCGATCAAAAGCACAGTCGGGAATGACCCAAACTCTAACGGCCCTTGAATAAAAAGAGCGGTCATGAGGATCAGAACTGACAGAGTGATAGAGAGGGCCAGTGAAATATCCAGCAACCAACTCGGCATCGGCAAAATTAAAACAATCAGGATTGCGATAACGCCAAGAGCCAAGGCAATATCACCACGTTTCATAGCTTCGATGGCCGAAGTTACGAAGGGAGGCAGGCCTAATTTATTGCCGTCTTGTTGTGGGCTACTGTCAGACATACTGTACTCTGATACTGTCTATGTGGCTCAAACCGAAGGGCTCAAGTGTTCGCTGATATTGCCAGGACTAGTAATTTCAGTTCCGTCTTCGCTATAAAGCTTGAGTTTGTTACGAAGGGTTCGAATGGAAATACCCAGAATGTTGGCTGCGTGCGTTCTGTTTCCCAAACAATGTTCCAGGGTGTTCAAAATCAGGTCTTTCTCAACATCCGCAACGGTTCTGCCGACAAGTTTTTCATCTGTTGGTGCTTCCAAAGCACCAACACTTGGAGAGGTTGATTGAGAAGGTGTTTGAGGTCCGCCATAGGCTTGAGCTGCCGCCGTGCTTGGGGGAGCTTGTGTAACAACTGTTTGCGCTGCAGCGGCTGGAGCAAAGCTGGACCCGGTTAACATGATAGCTTCAGGGCCAACAAGATTGTCGCGGGATAAAAGCACAGCTCTGTGCATTGTGTTTTCCAGTTCCCGAACATTTCCTCGCCAGTGATGTTGCATGAGTTGAGCCATTGCTTCTGGTGTGATGGCAGGTTTTGCAACACCGTTTGATTCTGCGTATTTCCCGAGAAAATGATCTGCTAGAATCTGGATATCCAACGGGCGGTCTCTTAGGGACGGCATTTCTATTGTGACCACGTTGAGACGGAAATAGAGATCTTCCCTGAAGTTCCCTTTTTTAACTTCTTCTTCCAGGTCTCTGTTCGAGGTTGCCAGTAATCTGATATCAACCTTAATGGGCTGATTGCCGCCGACACGATCAATCTCGCGTTCCTGTACTGCGCGTAAAAGTTTTGCTTGTAAGCGGGGATGCATTTCAGAAATTTCGTCAAGCAGAAGGGTACCACCATTTGCTTCTTCAAACTTTCCTATCCGTCGAGATATCGCGCCTGTAAAAGCTCCCTTTTCGTGTCCGAATAGTTCTGATTCCAAAAGATTTTCTGGAATAGCTGCACAGTTGACCGAAATGAAGTTCTTTTTTGCGCGTTTTGATTTTGAATGCAGGAACCGTGACATTACTTCTTTACCGGTACCGCTTTCCCCTGTGACCAATACTGAAGCATCTGATGGGGCAATCTGTTCTGCCAGTTTCAAGACTGCAGCAGTTGCTGGATCTTTATAGATCAGCGAAGTTGTTTCTTCTGTAACGGCTGCCAAGACTGCTGCGATCAACTCAGCATCAGGAGGAAGAGGGATATATTCTTTTGCTCCGGATCTTATGGCATCACCAGCTTTTGACGGCTGTGTACCAATACCACAGGCAATGACAGGCACAGAAAAGCGTTCAGCATCCAGATGTTTACACAGCTTATCAATATCCAACCCGATATCGACCATTAACAAATCAGCGCCATTTCCTGTACGTAAAGAGGCCATAGCCTGATCAACGTCATCAACGGTTGCGACTTTTGCACCCTTTTCAAAGGCGATTTTGCCGGCAGTGATCATATGTCCTTCTAGCGAACCAACAATTAGTAGGCGCATAACTTACTCTCCTGGTCGACGGTTATGTATGTGACCGTCTTAATCAAAATAATTCACTCTCTGGTCCGGAGAGAGAATAGTGTTCAACATTATTTCTAAACGTCTTGGGTTTTCTTGTTTACATACAGAACAAATCCCAATGGTATAGATTTGGTTTACGATAGCTTCAGTCTGCGAAATTCTTTCCAGCTTGGCGGCTAGAGGGTGGAAAACCATGTTTGATAGAATGGCTCCGTAGAAGGTCGTTAAAAGAGCCACAGCCATACTGGGGCCGATTGTGCTGGGATCTTCCAGATTACTGAGCATCTGTACCAGCCCGACAAGTGTTCCTATCAAGCCCATCGCCGGTGCAACTTCACCTGCTCGTCTAAGGATATTGGCAGAACGTTGGTGTCGGTTTTGTGTCGCAATGAGTTGCTGCTCCAAGACTGCTTCTAGCTGTTCTGGGGCAATACCATCGACAAGCATTTCTGTCGCACGGTGTAAGAAGCCACTATTCTGGATATCTTTCAGATGTTTTTGTAGTGACAGAATACTGTTTCGGCGCGCTTGATCTGCAAGGAAGAGAACTTGAAGTGCTGCATTCCCCGGCGTTTCAGCTTGGTACAATGCTGCCCGAAGCATTGTTTTTTGTGACCTGCTTACCTCATCAAAGGTGAATGAGATCGTTGTCACCAAAAAAGTACCACCTATGACAATCAGGATTGCTGGCAAATTAAAGAATGATCCAGGAGAGCCACCCAGAATCATTGCTGTAATGATGATCAAAAACGCACCTACAACGCCGCCAAGCGTTGCATAATCAACTGTTGCATTGGATTGCGGGCGACTGGGGACTTGTGTCCCCTCTGTAGCGCGCGTTTGTGATGTGTTTGCCATGGTCTAGCTCTTATCCCAAATGGATCTAGTTGCGGTCCATTTTGATGATCTCAGTCATTGTCACGCCGAGACGGTTTTCAACAACAACGACTTCACCACGCGCAACTAGTCTATTGTTAACGTAGATATCAATGGCTTCCCCAACTTTACGGTCAAGCTCGATAACAGCGCCACGACCTAACTTAAGAAGTTGGCTGACCTGCATGTTGGCTTTACCCAGAATGGCAGAAACCTGTACCGGAATGTCATAGACTGCTTCCAGCTCTTTTGCGTTGGTTGGTGGGCGTCCACCAGGTTCTGGCATCGCTGACTCATCTTCCATCTCTGGCATCTCTGGCACAGAAGGAAAAGCATCGTCGGCTGCGTTTGGTGTATCGTCGTCATCGTTCATTGTGTGATCTCGTTGGTTGGTACATCTACCAAACTATCTGCATCTGGTGTTGTACTGGTTTTCCCGGCAGCTCCGGGCAGTGAGAAATTTGTTACGGCGCGATTGATAATTGTCTCAATTTCCTGCAGGAGTTCTGTTGCGGTTCTCTCTGCGCCACCCTCGGCCCATTCGACCCGAACATCTCCGGCAGGCATTCCCGGTTCAGATAAGAATACCAAATTGCCGTTAAATCCACTTTGTTTGGCAACCTGTTCCAGTTTTTCCTGAACGACATCCAGTGTTACATCCGAAACACGGATGACCAATCGCGGTTCTTGGGGCAGGCGATCGAGGCACTCACGGAAAACAAGAATAACTTCGTCCAAAGAGGTGTGATTTACCAAGCTCGGAAACAGTTTTTTTACAGCGGTTAATGCCACTTCTATTGAAACGCTTTGCAGTTCCTGGACCTGAGACTGTTGGGTCGCCTGTAGTGCCTGTAGCTGTTGTGACATCTGGTTAATGGATTGAGCAATTAGTGCTTCAGCTGTTTCTGCTGCATGATTTTGCGCATCTATTTGCCCTGCCGCAAAACCTTCGGCATAAGCGGCTTGTTTTTCAGCTTCCAATTCTTCAAGAGAAATGGCGCCTTCGGGTAAAGGAACTTCTTTGGGTTCAATTACTTCTTCTGGGACTGATTGGGGAGGTGTAGAGTTGCCCATAAAGTCAGCAAAACTGTCAGAGGCAACCTTGTTTCCTTTGTTTTTTCCAGTCTCGCCCCGACCTTCAAAAGAGGTGTCAAAAAGGAATTTTTGTGTAGAACTCGCCACCACCTATTACTCCTAATACACCAACTCGTCTTCGCCTTTTGAATCGGCCATGACGATTTCACCTTTTTCAGCAAGGTCTTTGGCGATGGTAACCATATACATTTGAGCTTCGTCGACATCTTTAAGACGAATTGGTCCCATTGCCTGCATATCTTCTTTCATGATTTTTGCTGCGCGCTCGGACATGTTTGTAAAGAACAGTTCTCTTAGCGTTTCTGATGATCCTTTCAGCGCAATGGCCAACTTGTCTTTTTCGGCAGCACTCAAGAGTGTCTGAACCCCGCCCGGATCCAAATTACCAAGATCTTCAAAGGTGAACATCAGAGCTTTAATTCTCTCGGCTGAATCTTTGTTGCGCTCTTCCAGTGCATTCATAAAACGACTTTCGACATTCCGATCAAGGAAGTTGAAAATATCGGCCATCATTTCGTGAGAATCACGTCTGTTGGTTCGTGCAAGATTTGACATAAACTCGTTACGAAGTGTTCTTTCAACATCGTCCAGAACATCTTTTTGCACGGCTTCCATGCGGAGCATACGCATAACAACTTCCATCGCAAAAGGCTCTGGAAGAAGTCCCAGAACACGTGAAGCATGTTCTGGTTTGACTTTGGACAAGATGACGGCAACCGTCTGCGGGTACTCATTTTTAAGATAATTAGCGAGAACGTTTTCATTAACATTCGCAAGTTTTTCCCACATGGTGCGACCCGCTGGACCACGGATTTCTTCCATGATGGTGTCGACACGGTCTTTGTCCAGGACCTTCATCAACAAGCGTTCTGTACTATCGTAACTACCAACAATTGTGCCTGTTGTTGATATCTGATCCGCAAATTCAACCAACAAGCGTTCGATAAGTTGAGCACTTACAGTACCAAGTGTGGCCATTATTTGTGACAACTCACGAATTTCATCATCTTCCATAATGGAAAATAGTTGAGCTGTTTGCGATTCACCCAGTGCCATCACCAGAAGAGCTGCCTTCTCGGGGCCGGTCATTGTTCTATAGTCGTCACGCATACTCGTTGCTCTTATCTATGATCATACTTGGGCTGCTGTTAAGATGTTACTTGCCTTCCTGATAAAGCCATCCGCGTAAAATCTGAACGGCTTCTTCAGGATGTTTCTCGACGATTTCACCGATCTTGTTCAAAGAAGAGGCGCGAACACGTCCCTCAACCTTGTTCATATCAATCATCTGTTCAATTTCATTATTTACGCCGGCTGCTTCTGTCGGAAGTCCTGCTTCATCGGTTCCGCCTGCGGTTGAAGTGAGAAGAGGGGTTCCATCTGCACCAATCTGTGCCGGCATGCCAGGGATCATTGGCGAACCCGGGGCACCTGCTGCCCCTGCAGGCGCGGCTATTACCATAGGACGGCCATCTGGACCTGGAATGGTTATAGTACCACCGCCACTGCCCCCACCAGCCGGAGCAAAATCACCATCAATAACGCGGGTAACAAGAGGACGTACTACAAGAAGAAGAATAAGGATCGCAACAATGCCGAGGATAAAGAGCTCTGCAAAGCGCATCATGTCTTCTTTATCCATCCCAAGAACGCCTTCTTCAGGAAGGAGTAATGGATCAAGTTCAGCAAAGCGGAAATTAGCGATCTCAACCGTGTCACCCCGGGCTTCATCAAAACCTACAGCTGACCGGACAATTGCGCCGAGTTGTGCGAGGTCTTCTTCGCTTCTGTTGGTAAAGGTTCTGACACCTTCTTCGTTAATCTCTGTGATGTCATTAATGATGACTGCAACAGATAGCCGTCTTACAGCACCTGTTTCACGGACACGGGTCTTGATAACTTTTGAATTTTCGAAGTTTACTGTTTCTTCAAGGCGTGAGCTATTGCTCTGGCTGCCAGAAGCGCCACCAAGCTGCCCCAAATTGGCATCAGGCAGGTTATTCCCTACTGTAATTCCTTCATTTCCGGCATTGTCAGCTTCATTGGCATTTTCTTCAACAGTTTGTGTCGACAGGACAACCTGACCATCTGGGTCATAGATCTCTGAGTTTTCAGTTACTCTGTCAAAATCCATTTCTGCAGAAATTTGAACCTGGGCATTTCCTCGACCAACATAGCGTTCCAGTAATTCTTCGACGGTGCGCATGAGGCGGGTTTCATAAGCTACGCGGCGCTCATCTGCAGTGCTGGTCAGCTGGTCCAAATCACCTTCTTCTCCGCCACGAGCCAAGAGGTTTCCTTTATCATCGATAATGGAAACGTTCAGAGGTTTCATGCCGGGGACGGCGGCTGAGATCAAGTGTTGAATAGAGAGGATCTGTTGGCGATCAAGGGTGTTGTTCCCTTGTGTTGTTACAACGACAGAGGCGGAAGGAGACTGCTTATCTCTGCTAAAGAGTTCTCGTTGTGGCATGACAAGATGAACGCGTGCCTGTTTAACACGGTTTATAGACTTAACCGTGCGAGAGAGTTCGCCTTCGAGTGCTCTTACGTGATTAATATTTTGCACAAAGCTTGTTGTGCCCAAAGCTTCGGATTGATCAAATATTTCATACCCGATGGAGCCACCTGATGGCAGACCTTTTTCAGCCATCGCAACGCGCATCGCGCCAACTTTGTTACTGGGTACGTAAACAGCATCGCCAGCAGGGGAGAGTTTGTAAGGAACCTGAAGTTGTTCCAACTCGCTTACAATCTGGCCGCCATCCTGTGTATCAAGGTCAGCGTATAACAGGGCCATTTCCGGTGTGGCTACGCGCCCAGTCAAGTATATGAAAAACGCGATAATAGCTGCTGCAACACCGGCCATTATGCCAAGACGAACAGGCCCCAGGTTCTTTAATGTATCAACGAATGTATTCACTACCGCATGATCCGAATTATTGCTGTTTACTTACTGACAGTTAAATCTGTTAACACTAACCTACCGCTATTCGGTAAATAGGACGTTAACAAAGGAAAAAATTGCCTAGTAGTGGGAAAAAATTGCCCAGCGGATTGAATCAAATTTTGTCTATATAAGTCAAGAGCTTATTGTCTTTTAAACAATAAGCTCAGCAAAAAACACTTTTAGATAGTAAAAAATATCGAAAATATACGAAATAAATGTAGATTTCCTTTAATGTTTTGACGTTTCTTTGTGTTCTGTATCAATGCGATATTTTTGTAGATGAGTGGTTCTCAGACCGCGTAATCCATGATTATCGATTAAACGTTGCCAAGAAAGAAACTCTTCCAAAGAGAGCTTATAGCGCTTGCACGCATCATCCAGGCTGATGACACCGTTTCTGACCCCAGCGACAACTTGGGCTTTCCTTCGTATAACCCACCTTTTTGTTTCTGGTGGTGGTAGATCATCAAGAGAAAGAGGATGTGTATTGATATCTGCATCACTCGTCCGCCGGCTTAAATTGCGAGACGGCATTGTTTTCTACTCCAGCTATTCAAATAAGAATTGCTTTTATAGCTTGTGGATATTGAAAAACTATTAATATCAATAATTTAGACAATTTATCTTAAATTTTATGTATTATATAAATTGTCTTTTTAAACAGCCTTTTAAGGGCAAAAAAACAGCCACCCAGTTTTGGGTGGCTGAAAAAATAATTTTTTGTTTTCTTTTTATTTTGTCTATCTCGCAATTCTGATGAGCTCATCAAGCATTTCATCAGCAGTTGTGATGATTTTTGAGCTTGCTGAATAAGCTTGCTGAGTCACGATCATTTTTGTGAACTCTTCGGCGAGATCAACGTTTGATGCTTCGAGTGAGGAAGAGGCAATTAGGCCCGCACCGCCAATCTTAGGACGGTTCAGCAAGAAGTTACCTGAATTTGCTGTCGCGCTGTATGCGTTGCCTGTTCGCCCCTCGAGGCCATTGGGATTCGGGAACATACCAAGAGGTATTTGGGCAATATCCAATTGTTCTCCGTTATCAAAGAGAGCGGTAACCACGCCTTCTTCACTGACAGAGACGCCACGGAAATTACCAAAAGTCACACCGTCTTGCTCTGCAGAGTTAAGAATGAAGTTGCCCGAGAACTGGATAATCCCGTCAGGAGAACCCACAGTGCCTGCATCAAGAGCAATGGTGCTGTTAGTAGCGCCTGTTGAACCGACAGACCAATCAATGGTAATTGGTGGCATGTTGATTAAGCTAGGAACACCACCTGAGAACTGTATGGTTCTGGGTAGATTGGCAACGATACCACTGGTTGCTCCGTTCAGGGTTGGGTTTAGGACTGTCATTGACCAGTCATTAGCAGCGGTTTTGGTAAATGCAAGCTGCATGTCATGGGTATTTCCTAAGTCATCATAAACCTGAACAGTTGCTAAGTATTGATCATTATACTGTGTCGCTGTGGATGCAGAAGCTGCGGCTGTTTCTGTGATCGCATTACCGTAACTTCCAATATCAATGGTACTTGTTGAGCCATTGTTCCAGGTATAAAGAGGATCTGGAGGTGGGAAACCAGAGGTCGGTCGCCCTGTTACAGGGTCAAAGGTAACGTTTGTTGGACCGCCATTGTTAACAGTACCACCAGCCGGTGCTAATGCTTCAAGAGTCCACTGGTTTGGCGCGGCAAGTTTTGTCCAGCGATAAGTGACTGACTGAGCTACACCTGTTGGGTCATTTACTGTCGTGACTACATCATGTGTTGTACCTGCTGCTGCTGCACTGTTTAAGTTAACTTCCATAGCGACATCGCTGGTCTGTTCTGTTGGTAGAACAGTGGATGGCAGGTTCAAAGCCAATTCCAGGTTCGTTGTGGCGCGTGCAGTACCGTTCAGATTTGCCACGTTAATTGTTTCTAGGCCAGTAAACGTACTGCCACTTGTCGGAGTTGAGCTACCCGGAGTTATAGGCCAGCCTTGCAGATAATATCCTCCAGCATTGACGAGGTCGCCAGACGCATTGGGTCTGAAAGAACCCGCACGCGTAAAGAGGTATTGAGTACCGGTTGTGTTGCCCGCGCGGTCTGCGACTACAAAAAAGCCTTTGCCTGCAACGGCAAGATCGGTAGCGGATGCTGTTCCTTGTAATTGCCCTTGTTTATCAATATTTCTCAATGGAGCTGAACGAACACCGCCTGGTGCATAGAGTGTTTCACTGGAAGATTGCGCGACAAGGGTGGAAAAGCGTGCGCTTACACCTTTGTAACCAGTCGTGTTGACGTTTGCGATATTATCCGAAATCATGCCCATAGCATTACTTTGAGCCGAGAGCCCGGATACGCCAGAATAAAGGGCGCCATAAATACTCATGATCCAATCTCCCTAGTGATTAAAGTTGCTGTCAGGCAGAGCAAGCTCTTGGTGCGATAAAATAAATCTATGTAAGTGCTTATTTTCATCTTAAGAACTTCCTCCTGTGGTGGACTGTTTTTGAATGACGGCTTGAACACTATTAAGCGGTGCTTCAATTTCGCCGATGTTTAAAATCACGCTGCCATTGCTCATTTGGACGCCAGTAACCGTGCCCTGAATACCTTGGGCTGTCTGTATTACTTTCTCTTGAGAATCTTTTGCGACAACGCTGAAAGCATAGATACCTTTTTCCATATCGTTGCCGTTGTCATCTTTACCGTCCCAGTGAATTTCATGTTGACCTGCGGATGTTTGACCTTGAAGCGTCCTAACTGTCTTGCCTTCAGAGTTAAGTATTTTAATCTCTGTTGTAGCTGCATTAGCAGTCAGGCCATAAATAGCGTCAGCGCCAGAATCACCCAAACTAAGAACAATACTGTCTGCTTTGACTTCCTTGCCAACGTAATCAAGAGCTGACGTCAACTGTGTATTACTCTGAAGGGCAATTAAGCTGTCGAGCTTTTTGTTTGTGTTTAAACCCGCCTCAGTTTGCGTAAACTGTGTCAGCTGATTAACAAATTCAGTGTTATCTGTTGGCTCCAATGGGTCTTGATTTTTTAATTGAGTTGTTAACAGTTTCAAGAACATATCAAAGGTATCATTGATAGACTGTCCGCCGGTTAATGAGCCTGACCCGCTGGAATCCTGATACTGTACTCCGTTAACGGCGGCTGGCGTTTGTGCTGCTTGTGTATCCATCTTACTATCCTGCCGTCCGGTTAAACGTTAATATCCAAATCGCCATCATGTGACGATTGCTTTATTGTTTCAGTTGCTTCAGCCATGTCTTCTTCTGTAGCAGAAGAGGTATCTGAACCTGCTAATTCCGAACCACGATCTGACGTTGCGCCTTGTTCGCTACCGTCTTGCTTTAGGTTGAAACTCAGGCTTTGTCCGTCCGTTTTAAGGCCAGCATCTTGTAGGGCCTTTTCAAGCATGCGCGAATCTCGTTGAAGCATATCCAATGTGTCAGGGCGTTCGGCCGAGATCATTGCCTTCATAGTAGTGCCATCAACAATTTCGAGTTTTACGTCGACGCGGCCCAGTTCAGACGGGTGCAATTTGATGGAAATACTGTCTTTGTTATCGCCAACTGCTTTTCTGATGTGTATCGATAATTGGTCTGCTGGCGTTACATTCATTGATTTAAGTGTACTTTGCATTGGTGCCGTTGGTGCTGGCTTGGATGTGCGGCTAGTCGCGGCTAAGGTTTCTGCAAAATTCAGGTTTGTTATTTGAGACTGAGCCTTTGTATTAGTTACCTGGCCAATGTCCATTTTTGCCATCCCGTTACCATTTTGGGATTGGGCATTCGCATTGCTTCCATTTTGTCCGGCGTTGTTGGCAAGGGCAGCCTGAGCAACTTGACCCGGCGTAGCAGTTTTTCCGTTAACTGTTTGGGTTGCATTGGCTGTCACCAATCCCTTTGATTTGTCTTGCGCACTAGCATTTGCAGAAGCCGTACTGATATCTTGACTATTTAGCGCATTAACAGATGTTGTTGCTGTCAAATTGCTTATCGGCCTTGATGTGATATCAGCTTCAGTAATCTTAACAATGGCTACTCCTGATTTATTTGGCCCAGGATTTACATGCTCGGGTTTTGTATTTTGTTGCGCCGCTAAAGCTGTTGCATTTTGATTAACTGCAGAGCTTGCTGCTAGTTGCTTTGGTTGAGCAGCGACTTGTGTGGTGCTTTGTGGAGCTGTTGGCTCAACAACGACAGCAGCTACATCAGCAATACTTTCTTCAGACGTTTCGCCAGAATCAGCCTCTTTGCGTTCTATGGCGTCATCTTTGTTCTTAGCATCTGAAGTCTCTGTGCGGGTGTCCTTGCTCTCAGATGACGCATTAGAGGCGTCGTTATGATTCGTGGAATCTTCCGATGTTTTAACATCTTCATCAGCTGAGGATGTCGAGCGGCTACTGTTCGTGTCTTCGTCGACAACGCGGGGGGCTTCTACGCTCTTTTCCGGAGCGCTAAAGCTTATTTCCCGCTCGGCTGGCCAAGGCGTTTTGTTGAAAATCTTTCCCAGTAATGAGTTGTCCCGTGTGAGTGACGGATTAGCTGCGGCCGATTTCCCGCCGGAGCCAACAGAGTTCAGATATTCTGCGAAAACCTGACTAGCGCTTGCGGTCGTCTGTTTGGCTTTTGCAGTCGATTGCTGCGAGGTCGTTCTGGTTATGTCGATATTGTAGTTGTTCATCATTCTATCCCTGAATCTTTAATCTTTAGGCCAGGTGGAGACCTGAACGACGATGGTTCTGGGTGGATGATAAGGGCCATGTAAAGCATTCTTCTTCGAGGGTGGGATGAAGCGTTACCCAGATCTGTCGAAAGCTCATCATAAGGGCAATTGATTCTTTCGCTGATTCAAGATCATTTTTCACATTGGTGCGGGTAATATTGGCAATCAGACTGAGATGCGTTTGCATAAAAGAGCTGCGGACATTTTCGGAAATATCTGCTTTCATTTCTTCTTCTATAGAGTCCAGCAAAGCAGATGCTTTCATTGTCGCATTAAACCGTTTTTCTATTTCCAGCGCGGTCACGGCATCTTTGGCTTCTCCCAAGGCATTGATAACCTGGTTAATGAGCATCAAAACTTCACCGGGAGACGTATCTAAAGTGTCTAATGGTGTTGCTGTGTTGTCTGCTTGCCAATGCATTTTGTGTCCAATCCATCTTGAATTACAAAAACTCAGGATAATTAATGCAAAGTGCGGGCCAGTTTTGCTAGTCTTGTTTGGTTGTTGATTTTTAAGGATAAAATTTGCGAGAGGCAGGTGGTCGGAAAAGAATGCCGAGTATAGATGGTAGGAAAAGGTTAAAGATGCCGGGTGAAAATAGAAGTAGGCGAGGTGGCCTGATAATGAGTGTTTTTATATAATGATACCTGTTGTGATTTGGTGAGAGAGTGATGTTGTTTCAGGTTTTGGGTTTAATTAACATCAAGTGACCCTTAATTAAGGGAGAGTTATACACGGTTTAATGACGAGGATGATTCATATGCTTTTCGTAAGTGATCCGTGAGATTTTGCTGACTTTATATATACGTCCTATGCGGAAGGTATATTTAATCTTAACTGAGTTGGGTGATTTAAACTCAATTTTACTATTTTTTCTACAATCAATTCGAAGTCTTTCATTATATTTTTTATTACAATGCCGTGTGTTTAATTGTGTGTGAAGTAAGTCTCTTGTTTCTTTTGTTATCTTGTCATTTGAGTAAAGCTTTGTGATGTGTAGGGGGGGGGCTAGCATAGCACTGCTGGTGATGAAATGTTGATGAGTATTTTTTTCCTCATTTGTTATTTATTACTAGGAATCGTTTTCCATAAAGGGGGTAGAAAACGACATATTGCTAGATGTATAGGGGTATTTTTTTCTATATAAAATATGAAAATGTTGTTTAAGTATTTGATTTGTATATAAAAATTTAATTGGCACGACCTTTGCATTTTCTGTTTCGAATTCAACGTATGCCGTCTTGGGCGGTGGAATGGCAAGCAGCCTTCCGTTGAGCTAAATGTGAAAGGAAAGAACATGCCTACAGTAACAACGAATACAGCAGCGAACTCTGCGCTGCGTTTTTTGAATTTGAACTCCACAAAATCTGGAAGTTCAATTTCCAAACTTGCTTCCGGTTCTCGGATCGTGAATGCATCTGATGATGCCGCTGGACTTGCAATTGGTACTCGACTTCGTGCTGATAGTAATGTGTTGCAGCAAGCGTCGATCAACTCTGCGCAAGGTGCATCTGTTATGCAGGTCGGTGATGGTGGTCTTGCACGAATAGCAGATGTTTTACAGAGGTTAAAATCCTTGGCTGCGGCCTCTCTTTCTGGTGTGCCGACTGTTATCGAACGCGGTTTTATCAATGCGGAGTACTCTCAATTACTTGAAGAGATTAATGGTATCGCAAGCAGTACGCGATTTAATGGTGAGTCTCTTTTGGATGGTACAGGTGCACAGTTTGGTACTGGGACGGTTAACTTTTTTGTTGGTGTGACGCCAGCAGATGTCATTCCCGTTGATATTTCGTCTTTAAGTATTTCTGCAAGTAATTTCACATCGGGAGGTTTGGCCTCAGGTGGAACGGTTCTTAGTTCTACGACTGTGACGACACCTGCTGCTGCTACAACAGCGATGGCCTCTGTTGATCTGGCTATTAATGAAGTTTCTGAAGCGCGTGCAAATCTTGGCTCAATCGTTTCTCGATTTGAATTCAGGCAACAACAGGTTGCGACTTCAAAGGAAAACATTGATGCAGCACTTTCATCTGTGATGGATGTCGATCTGGCTGCCGAGCAATCTCGTCTTGTATCTTCGCAGGTACTTGTTCAAGCCTCGGTGTCAGCATTGTCTCAGGCGAACCAGTTGCCTCAGACGCTGTTATCACTACTGCAATAGCCTGGTACTTATTAACTTTCACATAGCTCTTTGGGCGCCCAGGATGGGCGCCCAAATATGTGTCAGGGCGTATTTGTATTTTAGGTTTTTAAAAGGGGCTGGGCTAAAGTAATAAATATTTAAGATTTAGTTTGGTCTGATGTGTTAAGTATATAAAATCAAAAATTAATTTAACTCATTGAGGCTGCTTTGATACCGTTATTGATTCCCGATATGCCGACTGTAAAAGATTTGGTGTCTTATTTGGAGATGATAGATAGGGATAAGTGGTATACGAATTTTGGTCCAAGATTATGTGCCTTTGAAGATCGTTTAGCTGACCATTTCAATGTGCAGAATAAAAATATTACGACAGTTTCAAGTGCCACATCGGGTCTGTCGATTGCCCTAAAAGCCGTTTCTTCTGATTTTAAAGCATCCTCTAAAAATAAGCGTCGTACCTGCTTGTTACCAGCTTGGACATTTGTAGCATCCGCTCAAGCGATTGTTGAAGTAGGTATGGATGTCTTGTTTTGTGATGTCGATCCTGTGACAGGGGCTTTAACGCCGCAAATTGTTTCAGAGTATTTAGCAATCCCCTCAAATCCCAGGCCTGATGTCATCATGCCGGTTGTCCCTTTTGGTGGAACCGTTAAGGTTGTTGATTGGGATGCTTTATCGGTAAAAGCAGGAATTCCTGTGGTTATAGATGCTGCTGCTTCTTTTTATTCTCTAGAGCCTGGTGACTGTCCTGCTGTCGTTAGTCTTCATGCGACAAAAGCTTTTGGGATTGGTGAGGGCGGGGCGATTATTTCTAGAGATAAGAATATTATTCAAAAAGCACGTCAATTTAGCCAGTTTGGCTTTGTTGATGGTCGAGTTGCCTTGTCTTATGGTGGAAATTATAAGTTGAGTGAATATCACGCAGCTGTTGGCCTGGCGCAATTTGATCGTATTGAGGGAATGAAGCGGAGGTATTCAAAGGTAAGAAAAGAATATTTTGCCCACTTTGCTACCTGCGAAAATATTTCTTCCCTGCCTGACGAGGACATGAAAGTAAGCTCCACACTTAATATAGCCCTTGATGGTAAAAAAGCTAATGTAGTCGTTAAGGCGTTAAGAAAAAAAGGTATTGGGGCTTCTATTTGGTGGGAAGATCACTTATATCGAAATCAATTGTTTAATGTCTTGAGCGCATATAATTCTTTCCCTGTTGCTGATATGTTTTATAAGACTGTTGTTGCTTTGCCATTCAGCACCAGCTTGTCGGAAAAGGATATTTTGTTCGTTGTTAATGGGATTCGTTCTATTTAATCTTCATAATACTGTATCATTTATCAAGGTGATAGGTGGTATTTGTAATGTTATTCATCAATGGCACTTGCGTTTGTTAACTAAATTTTAATATTCTATATACAAGATTCGTAACGTAGTTGAAGATAAATTGGATTTATTTTTAGCGAAACTATTTTGATCCAAGAAGGAATGGAATAGTAGGTTGCCAAGAAGGCGACCTTTAAAGTGGCTTTACTCAGGATGGGTTTAGCTAAGCATACTTCAAGTAGAAGGAACTATATTATGCCCGTAGTTGGTACAAATACTGCAGCAAACTCTGCAATCCGTTTTCTTAACAATAACTCTATGAATGCTTCTACGTCAGTGGCGAAACTTGCTTCTGGGTCTAGAATCGTGCGTGCATCTGATGATGCTGCCGGTCTTGCGATCAGTACAAAACTGACATCTGACGTTACTGCGCTTAAGCAGGCGGCTACAAATGCTTCCCAAGCGGCTTCTATTCTTCAGGTTGCTGATGGTGGCCTGGCGCGTGTCAGTGATGTGCTTCAACGTATGAAGGCGCTGGCAGCACAGGCATTGTCTGGTACAGTTACAGATGATGAGCGTGATTATATTGACGCCGAGTTTCAAGCCCTTGATGATGAAGTTCTTGGAATTGAGCAAACGACGACCTTTAACGGTAGTGCGCTGATTGATGGTTCGTATAATCAGAACTTTTTCGTTGGTTTAAGTGCTTCAGGTGCCGTGAATAATATTGCTGCTAACTTGTCTGGCGTGAATGTTGCTGTCGTTGGTGGGGATGTGCAAGCTACCGGTACCGCTGCAACTGCATTTACAAATGTCAATACTCAGATTGATGCAATTGCGGAAGGTCGTGCAAATGTTGGTGCGTTGATTTCAAGATTTGAAACGCGCGGGCAACAGGTTGCTACGTCCATTGAGAATATTGAAGCTGCGAACTCTCAGCTTAAAGATGTGGATTTGGCTGCTGAACAAAGCAAGCTTGTAACGGCAAATGTGCTAACGCAGGCGGCAGTTTCTGCCTTGTCACAGGCTAATCAGATACCGCAAACACTATTGAGAGTTCTTCAATAAGCTCTTAATAATAGTTATTGGTCGTGGATATTTCGGTATCCACGGCTTCTTTAAGGTCAATATTGTAAGTTGTATGTATGGTATGATGTTAATGATACTTTGTTCTTGTTAACTAAATTTCAATACTCAACATGCAATACTTGAGGCGTAGTTGAAGATATGTTTTGTATATTTTCAGCGAAACTATTTCGATTCAGGAAGGAACGGAATAGTGGGTTGCCAAGAAGGCGACCTTTAAAGTGGCTTTACCCAGGATGGGTTTAGCTAAACATACTTCAAGTAGAAGGAATTATATTATGCCCGTAGTTGGTACAAATACTGCAGCAAACTCTGCAATTCGTTTTCTTAACAACAATTCATCTAATGCTTCAACGTCAGTGGCAAAACTTGCTTCTGGGTCTAGAATCGTGCGTGCATCTGATGATGCTGCCGGTCTTGCGATCAGTACAAAACTGACATCTGACGTTACTGCGCTTAAGCAGGCGGCTACAAATGCTTCCCAAGCGGCTTCTATTCTTCAGGTTGCTGATGGTGGCCTGGCGCGTGTCAGTGATGTGCTTCAACGTATGAAGGCGCTGGCAGCACAGGCATTGTCTGGTACAGTTACAGATGATGAGCGTGATTATATTGACGCTGAGTTCCAAGCCCTTGATGATGAAATTCTTGGAATTGAGCAAACGACGACCTTTAACGGTAGTGCGTTGATTGATGGTACTTACAATCAGAACTTCTTTGTTGGACTGAGTGCGTCTGGTGCCGTGAACAATATTGCTGCTAACTTGTCAACTGTGAATGTTTCACAGCCTGGTGGCGATGTGCAAAGTACCGCTAATGCAGGAACTGCGTTTACGGCCGTCAATACTCAAATTGATGCGATTGCGGAAGGTCGTGCAAATGTTGGTGCGTTGATTTCAAGATTTGAAACGCGTGGACAGCAGGTTGCGACATCCATTGAAAATATTGAAGCTGCGAACTCTCAGCTTAAAGATGTGGATTTGGCTGCTGAACAAAGTAAGCTTGTAACGGCAAATGTGCTGACGCAGGCGGCAGTTTCTGCCTTGTCACAGGCTAATCAGATACCGCAAACACTATTGAGAGTTCTTCAATAAGCTCTTAATAGTAGTTATTGGTCGTGGATATTTCGGTATCCACGGCTTCTTTAAAGTCAATATTGTAAGTTGTATGTATGGTATGATGTTAATGATACTTTGCTCTTGTTAACTAAATTTCAATACTCTACATGCAAAATTTAAGACGTAATTGAAGATATGTTTTGTATATTTTCAGCTAAACTATTTCGGTTCAGGAAGGAACGGAATAGTGGGTTACCAAGAAGGCGACCTTTAAAATGGCTTTACCCAGGATGGGTTTAGCTAAACATACTTCAAGTAGAAGGAATTATATTATGCCCGTAGTTGGTACAAATACTGCAGCAAACTCTGCAATTCGTTTTCTTAACAACAATTCATCTAATGCTTCAAATTCAGTTGCAAAACTTGCTTCTGGATCTAGAATCGTGCGTGCATCTGATGATGCTGCCGGTCTTGCGATCAGTACTAAGTTGACATCTGACGTTACTGCGCTTAGGCAGGCGGCTACAAACGCTTCCCAAGCGGCTTCTATCCTACAAGTTGCCGATGGTGGCTTGGCGCGTGTCAGTGATGTTCTTCAGCGTATGAAGGCATTGGCGGCACAGGCATTGTCTGGTACAGTTACAGATGATGAGCGTGATTATATTGATGCCGAGTTTCAAGCCCTTGATGATGAAGTTCTTGGAATTGAGCAAACGACGACCTTTAACGGTAGTGCGCTGATTGATGGTTCGTATAATCAGAACTTTTTCGTTGGTTTAAGTGCTTCAGGTGCCGTGAATAATATTGCTGCTAACTTGTCTGGCGTGAATGTTGCTGTCGTTGGTGGGGATGTGCAAGCTACCGGTACCGCTGCAACTGCATTTACAAATGTCAATACTCAGATTGATGCAATTGCGGAAGGTCGTGCAAATGTTGGTGCGTTGATTTCAAGATTTGAAACGCGCGGGCAACAGGTTGCTACGTCCATTGAGAATATTGAAGCTGCGAACTCTCAGCTTAAAGATGTGGATTTGGCTGCTGAACAAAGCAAGCTTGTAACGGCAAATGTGCTAACGCAGGCGGCAGTTTCTGCCTTGTCACAGGCTAATCAGATACCGCAAACACTATTGAGAGTTCTTCAATAAACTCTTATAATAGTTATTGGTCGTGGGTATTTCGGTATCCACGACTTCTTTAAAGGTTAGTTATCTGTTATACTTTTTTTGTTTTAATTTTTTAGGAAGGAGGAGGTCTGATGTCAGAAATAACTATCTCTGGGCAACCTGCTCAACCTATTCCGAAGACTTCAGCTTCTGGTTCACGTGCTTTAGGATTAAATTCGGGAAATGCACCTAAAACTCAAGCTGCTGTTAATGTTCCGCATAATGAAGAGGCAAAAACAGCGCAATCACTTAGCGCTAAAGCTGGACCTCAATCTGTCTCTGGTGTTTCTATCGATGCGGCCGCTGCGTCTCAGTTGTCATCAAACATTGTGACCTATCGCGATAGTGATTCCGGTCGTTTAGTTGTTCGTTTGATTGATGAGAATAATAACGCTGTAATTTCAGAATTCCCGAGTAAAACGATGTTGGGTAATTATCCAAAGCAGTCAAGTTTACCATCCTTGGTAAATGTTAATCTGGATACAGAAGCATAACTGGAATGCATCTTGCATTGTTAAAACTATGTTTTTTATTTGGAGCGAGACATGGAAGCTGGAACATTAACATACGTTAACGGATCCCCTCGAATTACTGGTCAGTACTCCGGGTTTGATACCAACGCAATTGTCGAAGCATCTTTATTGGCTAAGCGCCTTCCTGCGGTAAGAATGGAAAGCACCATTAGCGACAATGAGATTCAATCAAAAGCTTATGGTGAACTTAATACGCTTCTGACATCTTTGCGAAATTCATTAAATGCTTTGCGTAATCCGCCTGGTTTAACCGGACGCGATGTGAACATTTTTGAAGCCAAAGCAGGTTTTCTAACCTCTTCTACGACAACACCGGCAACAGATATTCTTGGGGTTTCATCTACGAATGCTGCTGAAGCCGGCGTGTATGAAATTGAAGTGTTGCAAGTGGCAACAGCAAATAAAATCTCTTCTGGTGTTGTGGCCGATGCAACAGCGGCTCAGGGGGTAACAGATACAATTACACTTGGTTTGACGGGGGGTACGACAAAAGATATCGCAATTACTGCTGACATGTCTTTGAATGATATTGCCAGTGCGATTAATGGTACTACGAGTGATACAGGTGTAAGAGCATCAGTTATTAAGGTTGGTGATAACGATTTTCGTTTGGTCATGACGGCTGAAGAAACGGGCAAAGCTATTAGCCTTACTGGTGCGGGTAATTTTTTAAGCACTTTTGGTGATGGGGCGGTCTTAACCGAGTTGCAGGCCGGAAATAAAGCGCAAATTAAAGTTGATGGTATTGCCACAGTTATTGAGCGTGATACCAATAATATTACAGACGTGATAAGTGGAGTTACTGTCCAGTTATACAAAGCTGAGGTAGGTAACAAAATCAAGGTAGAGATAAATAATAATTTAGGCGGTATTAAAACCGCAATTAATGAATTTGTTGAAACCTATAATACTTTAAGAGATCTAGTTAAGCAGCAAAGAGATTACGACCCGTCGGCCTCTTCTGGAACAAAGCCTCCGTTGTATGGGGATGATATCTTGAGGCGGGTAGATCGGGCGCTGAGTGGTATTGTGAGCACTGGTGCTGAAGGTGTTGACAATGGTACCGTTAATACTCTCGCTCTAATAGGTGTTGAGCTTGATGATCAGAACAAGTTGGCTGTTGACAGTACAAAGCTTGATGATGCTTTGGTGACGAACCTTGAGGGGGTCCGAAATGTCTTCGAATTTACTTTTGAGCCTGATGATACTCGACTTGCGGTTATATCTCGTACCAAAGGGGTAAATGTTGATGATTTTTCCCTAGTTCTGGACGGTATTGATGGTGACGGGAAGATTACAGGGGCATCCGTAACGGGGTATGGCAATGTTTTTGATGTAAACGGTAATACATTAAAAGGAAAAGCAGGCACTGTTTTTGAGGGAATGACAATGGTTTTTGTTGGAACACCAGGAAGTGGTCCCCAAACAATTGAAGTTAAAACATCTTATGGTATTGCAGAGAATTTTTTCCATTCTATTGATGATTTTATCAAGCCTGGATCAGGGCAAATCCCTACTCGCATACTTGAACTCGCTGATTCCAATAAAGAATTAAATGAAAAGATCATAGCCATTGATTCCAGACTGGTATTGACGCGCAATTTCTTGATTGAAAAATACTCAAGGTTAGAGCAAGTGCTGGCGCAGGCGGATGCCATGAGAAAGCAGCTAGAAGCGCAAGCGAATGCGAGCAAAAATTAAGGCGGTAACCAATGTATCCTAATACTTATGGCGCAAATGCTTATTCTCAGGCTTCTAAAAATGTAAGCCCGCTCAAAGCCATTATCATGTTGTATGAAGGTGCAATCCGTTTGATTAATGATGCCAAGAAAGCACATGATGCGCAAGATTTTGAGGCAAGATTTATTGCAATTGATAAGGCGTCAAAAATTATTATTGGTCTGCAAGGGCAGCTGGACTTTGAAAACGGGGGAGATGTTTCCCCGATGCTTCACGAATTTTATGATAGCTTGTTCATGAGAATGATGCAGGCTAATTCCCGAAATCCCGAAGCTGTTTTTGAAGATGTTTTGACTAGTTTAAGAACAATGAAAGAAACGTGGATTACAGTTGCTGAACAGATTGGTGATAGCAGTCAATCTGGGGGCGGTGTAAAAGGGGAGCCGAATGATTTTTCCGCCTCAAATGGCGAGAATATTTCTCCATCAAATGCTTCATTTAGTGTGTAGTTTTTGCGCTGTTGCGTTTTAAATCTGTTACCTATAGGTTGTTTCTTATCTGTTTTATTTGTCTATGAAACATTTCCGTTCAAGGGATGTTTTTTTATGAGACATTTCCACTTAAGAGATATATTGTAATTCCACGTTATAAAACAGTATGTAAGCTTTTTCTTTATTATTTTTACTGTTGTATCTAAATAAAATCAATGTGTGGGGATCAGGTGAAGCAGGGAAAGAAATTCAACTTTAAAGTTGAAAAAGCTGCAGAAGAAGCTTTGCAATATTTAATGAATAAAGAATTTAATAGCGCATCCGAAATTGCAAAAAAAAATTTAAAAAAAAAGAATAAACACCCTGTTTTTTTATTTACAGAATCAATTGATGCACTCATTCAAAGTAACGAAGAGCTATTTCGGTTAAAATTTGATGAGTTGTCAAAATTATCTTCTGTCAGATATTCGGATTATTATAACTTCGGAGTTTTCTTTCAACAGCATGATTTAGATAATCTTGCTGTTGAGTGTTTTTCTCATTGTGTGCATTTTAAAGAAGATTTTTTTGAAGGATATGAACAACTTGGAAACTCAGTATTCAAACTCGAAGATTATGACGGTGCCCTTGGTGCTTATACAAAGGCACTGGAATTAGATCCTGATAATCACATTATAATGGCTAGATTGGCAAAGTGTTGTGTCAATCTAGGGCATCACGCTGATGGCTTGGCGTATTATAAAAGATTGTTGGTTGATAATCCTTATGACAGTAATATCCGAACCGGATTTGCTAGTTGTCTAAATGGCCTTGGTCGAGAGAACGAAGCTGTATCTTTACTTGGAAAAGGTATTGATAAAGCCTCTCAACCAGAAATGGATTATTACTTACTATCACTTATTGCATTCAAAAACTTTAAACTACATTCTGCGTTTACATTTTCTGGTAAGGCCCATGAGATAAATCCTGACTATCTTCCTGCTCTTAAAATGTATGGACTGGTGCTCGGGCGCTTGAATATACACGATAAGTCAGTTGAGATTTTAAAAAAGGCACGAGCAAAAGATCCTGATGATATTGATGTCATATTTAATTATGGTAATGCACTTCGTAGTATGGGTAAGCTTAGTGACGCTCTAGAGTGTTACTTTGAATGTCTTCATTTAAATCCTGAATATAGTTATGCTTTCAATAACTTGGGTCATACTTACACTCTCATGGGCGATAGTCTGAAAGCCAGGGAATGTTATGGGATAGCCATGGAGCTTGCCCCGGATAGATCTGATTATCATAGCAATCTTCTGTTTACCATTTTGCATGAAAAAAACGTTACCTCCGAAGATCATTTAAAAGAGGCTCGGAAGTGGCAAAATAAGCATGCTGCGTCAATTGATGAGCGAGTTCAGAACTATAAGTTTAACCCTGGCAAAGTTGAAAAGCTTCGTATTGGTTATATTTCGGGAGATTTTGGTAATCATGTCGTCTCATATTATTGGCTTCCTGTTGTAGAACATCATGATCGGAATAAATTTGAAATTTTCTTGTATTCTCAGGAATCTCGAGAAGATAATATTTCAAAAAATATTAATGCTGAAATAGAGCAAGTTTACGATAAAAGGAGAGATGTCTCAGGATTGTCAGATGATAAGTTATGTGAGCAAATTGTTGATGATCAAATCCATATTCTTGTCGATTTATCTGGCCATACTGCAAGTAATCGTCTGAAGGCGCTAAGTTATAAACCTGCCCCAATACAAGCGAGTTATATTGGCTACCCTGCGACAACTGGGCTAGATAGTATTGATTATTATATTACTCAACCCTTATCCGTGCCATTAGAGTATGAAGATCTCTTTGTTGAGAAGCTTGCTCATGTTGCTGGCTATACGAGTTATAACCTTCGTGAGGGGTCTGAGGCGATACTCTCTAGGGAACTTCCGTATAAGAAAAATGGGTATATTACATTTGCCAATTTTAATCGGGCTGGAAAAGCTACCTCGGTGTGTATAGAGACGTGGGGGGAAATTTTACAGCAAGTACCTGAATCCAGGCTAATGATTAAAGTTGATAATCTGGAGGGAGATAAATTTACTAATGACCTCTATGAATGCATTGATCGCCTAGGTATTGAAAGAGATAGACTGATATTGAAGGCGCGTTCACATTTCCTAGAGTATTTAGAAGAAATGAATGAGTTTGATATCGGTCTGGATCCTTTCCCGTATAATGGTGCTTCTACGTCACTTGACCTTCTTTATATGGGGCGAAACTTTATTGCTCTAGCAAAAGAGCGTGCTTTTCATGAAAATATAGGTGCTTCTTTACTGCGTTTCTTCGGTCAGGAGGAGATGATTGCCTCTTCTTTAGAACAGTATGTTGAACGGGCAGTATGGGCTGCAAAAAATGTTGAGATTTTGGAGAGTAGACGTTTATCTTTAAGGGCGTTTTTCTTAAGCGAAGTCTCTGCAAATGGGGCAAAGGTGTGCGCTTCTTTAGAAAATGCCTTTGAGAAGATGTGGTCAAAGTACTGTAATGGTGAAGCACCTTCTCATATTCCTTTGGAGGAATAAAATTTATAGTAGGAGTTAGTGGAAAGAGGAGCGTAGAATAGTGTTAATTTCATCGGGGAGATTTTTTTTCTTATGAAAGTAGCTATAATGCAGCCATACTTTTTTCCTTATATTGGCTATTTCCAATTAATACATTCTGTCGATCTGTTTATCTTGTATGATAATATTAAATATACCAAAAAGGGATGGATAAATCGGAATAGGTTGCTTCGAGATCATTCGGATTTTCAAATTTCATTACCGCTAACCAAGCAATCAGATTTTTGTGAAATTCGAGATAGATCGATTGCTCCTTCGTTTAATCGTATTAAGTTTCTTAACCAGATTAAAGAGGCATATAGAAAAGCCCCCTATTTTAAACCTGCTTACTCTATGGTGTCGGATATTATTGAAAATGATGAACAAAATCTTTTTAAGTTTCTTCATTCTTCGATATGCAAGGTCAGCGATGAATTAAATCTCGATACCAAAATATTGATTAGCTCAGAGATTGATATTGATCATAATCTTAAAGGGCAGGACAAGATTTTTTCTATTTGTAAGGCTGTTCAGGCGACTGAGTATGTGAATGCAATTGGTGGCCAAGAGCTTTATTCTAAAGAAGATTTTTCTCGTATGGGAATAGATTTAAGTTTTGTACTTAGTAAACCTATTTCATATGCTCAGTTCTCAAATACTTTTATTCCATGGTTATCAATCATTGATGTCCTGATGTTTAATGCATGTTGCCATATCAAGGATGATATTTTGTTGAAATACGAATTAATATGATATGTGAGCTTCATAGCTTGGTATATTCATTACCACAATGTGATAAGTAGAAAGCATATCTGAATGAAGATTTGTTCAGCTTTATCATATGAAGTTTTTTATCTCTTATATAATTGGTTAGAATGTTGTGTCACAGGCTATATCTAGTAAACCTATGTTACCTCTTGGAGTAGCTGTTTTTTGTTCAGGCGGTGGTGGTAATCTAAAATATCTAATAGATAATTTGGGGGGCGATTACTTTACAATTAAACTAGTTATTGTTGATAAAGTTTGTGATGCTCTGAACCATGCCAAACGAGCCAATATTCCTCACTTACTTTTATCTAAGGTAAATCAAAAAATCAGTTATGATTTGGTTTTTGATAATGATCTTATTGATGCCATTGATGTTTTTATCTTGGCTGGATTTATGCCTATTTTACCTGCGTGTTTTATTGAAGAAGCAAAAAGAAAAATAATCATTAATACACACCCTTCTCTTTTACCAGATTATGGGGGGATTGGGATGTATGGTGTAAAAGTACAAGAAGCCGTTTTGAAGAACAAAGAGCAGATCGCGGGCTGTACCGTTCATTACGTTACGGAAGATGTTGATGCGGGTGAAATTATTAGTCAAAAAAAACTTAATGTTTTGCCAAATGAAACAGCTTGGGAGCTTGGCGGGAGGATTTTTGATTTAGAAGGGCCAAATTTAATAACTGCATTAAAACTTATCTATACTTCTTATACGAGGGTTCAATGAATTTCCAAGTACATAAAATGGGCGTTATTTTTAACCCAGCAGATTATCTTGAAACGCCTGATTGGATGATCGATTTTGCTCAAGCTCCTAATGCATTGGTTTTTAATGATAAAGTTCGAGTTTATTTTTGTACTCGTGGGAAGCCAGATACAGATAATATGTATGTAAGTCGAATGGCGTTTATTGATTTAAATAAAGACAATTTATCAGAAATTATTGGTATTTCGAGTGCCCCTTGCCTCGAGCTGGGAGGTCTAGGTGAATTTGACGAATTTGGAACTTACCCTGTCAGTGTTTTGAAGGACGGTGAAGATATTGTTGCTGCATACGGTGGGTGGACCAGGTGCAGTTCAGTGCCGTTTAATATTTCCATTGGCATAGCTAAAAGTCGTGATAGAGGAAGAACGTTCCAAAAGTTGGGGTGTGGGCCTGTTTTATCGCCATATTGTTCTGAACCGTTCGTTATAACATCTCCTAAGTTGAGACGTTTTAATGGTCGATACGTTCTTTCTTATACATCGGGTGTAAAATGGGTCGTCGATGAGCAGGGGCGGCCTGAGATTATTTATAAGCTCAGAATAGCTTTTTCTGATGATTTGGTTTCCTGGGATAGACTTGAGAGGAATATTATAGAAGATCGTTTGGGGAGGGAGGAAGCACAAGCTTGCCCGGACATTTTTTATAAAAAAGGGCTCTATCACATGTTTTACTGTTATCGAGATGCTTTTGATTTTCGAAACAATCCAGATAATAGTTATCGGATCGGTTATGCGACATCGCCGGACCTTATGGAATGGCGTCGCGATGATGAGAAAATTTCTGACTTGGACCGAAGTGATGTTGGTTGGGATAGCGAGATGGTTGCGTATCCGCATTGCTTTGAGGTGAATGGAAGAATTTATCTACTGTATGGTGGTAATGGAAATGGAAAAACGGGTATAGGCTTGGCGGAAATAGAGGGTTTTTGATGACCAAATGGGAGAATTTGGGCTTACTTTTTAATACAGAAGATCTTAAAAAAATTGATGAAAATCTTTCATTTGCGAAATCTCCACAAGCAATTGTCAAAGAAAAGAGTGTTATTTTTTATTTCACATCGCAGGTAAAAGATAAAAATAATAAATGGCTTTCCAGGCCTTATTGGGTGGAGTTTGATCAAAACTTAACGTCAATAATTAGATATTCGTCAGAGCACATTCTTGATGTTGGTGATCTTGGAACGTTTGATGAGCATGGTATTTTTCCCTTCAGTGTCACTGCGACTGAAGACGGGTATACCGCTTATACCACTGGATGGAGCCGACGGTCGAGTGTTGATATCGACATGTCCATTGGCATGGCTACAAGCAAGGACGGTTATCATTTTAAGAAATGTTACCCTGGTCCTATAATGTCATCGAATTACAGTGAACCTTTTATGGTTGGGGATGCTTTCGTCCGAGCCTTTAATGGGCAATGGCATATGTGGTATATTTTTGGAGACCGCTGGTTAACCAAAACGAGCCAGAAGATTCCTCAAAGACACTACAAAATTGCAAAAGCAACGTCTGATGATCGGGTCTCCTGGTCACGATCTGGACATTTTATTATTGATCCTGTCAGAAAAGAAGAGTGTCAGGCTTTACCATCAGTGGCATATTATCGCGGTAAGTATCATATGATTTTTTGCCATAGAGATGTTTTTGATTTTAGACTTGGTGGAGAAAGAGCTTATAAACTAGGTTATGCATCGTCGAGTGATCTGACTTCCTGGGTTCGGGATGATACATTCTTTGAGGGGAGTGTTTTACGCCGAGAATGGGATCTCGAGATGCAGTGTTATCCTAATCTCTTTGTACTTAATAATGAGTTATATTGTGCCTATAATGGAAACAATTTTGGTGAAAATGGTTTTGGTGTTGCAAAAATTAAATTTTAACAAGGGGGGATCATGAGGGATTATAATAGAGAACAAGAAAATAACGCCGAGAGACAATATTTTTATGGCTTTGACTATGATGTAATGCATCCCTTTATGGTGCGCTCAATGTTACCTTTTATGAAAGCGGGGAGTTTGCTTGAGTTGGGGAGTTATGAAGGGCATCTTACTAAGTTACTGCTGGATTTGAATTTGTTTTCAGCCGTAACTTGTGTTGAGGCCTCGTCTGATGCAATGCGTAATGTCAATGATAGTGTAAAGTCGCAAGTTGAGCTCGAAAACGTACTGATTGAGAACTTCAATCCGGTAAAGAGATTTGATAATATCATTTTAACACATGTCCTCGAGCATCTAGATGATCCAGTTGAGGTTCTAGGCAAGATTAATAAAGATTTTTTGTCTGATGAAGGACGATTTTTCCTGATTTGCCCAAATGCTAATGCGCCATCAAGACAAATTGCAGTAAAGATGGGAATTGTTGATCATAATTCAGCTGTTACTCCCGGTGAATCCGAGCATGGTCACAGGATTACTTATGGTTTGGATACTCTGGAACGGGATGCAGCTAAAGCCGGACTCAAAATATATCAGCGAACAGGTATTTTCTTTAAAGCGCTCGCTAACTTTCAATGGGATCAACTTCTTCAAACTGACATTGTATCAAAAGAGTATCTTGAAGGTTGTTATCAATTGGGGCAAGTGTACCCTGATCTTTGTTCGAGCATAATGCTGGTTTGTGGAAAAGGTGATTGAGAATCAATTATCTATCGCTGCCAAATGTAATGCAGTGGCTTAAGTCAAGCTCATCGCGCATGATGATGAAACGATATCTGAAGAGGGCGCGCTCTCTAGGCTTGGGGGTACTTCTGAAAAACAAGCGGGAATGTAACAGATGGGGCCATCTTACCATGCCTGAAGTTGCACTCTTCACGGAAACTTACCGACATTAGTCAGTAAGTGGTTCAATTTGCTTTGAGGATTTGATCAGTTGATAATGTCATACTTTTTCCTGTCTTCGAGTAAAATTTCTTTTAGATAATGTCCATATCCACTAGAAATTAAGTTTTCTGCTAAAATATTCAAGTCACTATCGGTAATGTATCCCATACGCCAGGCAATTTCTTCTGGGCAGGCTATTTTAATTCCTTGGCGACTTTCGACTGACCGTACAAAAGCTGAAGCATTGTGTAGCGATTCAACAGTTCCTGCATCAAGCCATGCATACCCCCGACCAAGACTTTGGACATGAAGATTGCCCTGTTTTAAATAGTGATTGTTAATATCAGTTATGTGCTTTTCATTATTGAGCGTGGGTTTTACGTCTCTTGCTATTTTTACGACATTATTATCATAACAATATAAGCCGATAAGGGCGTAATTGGATTTTGGGTGTTTGGGTTTTTCTTCAATATCGATTCCAAGCCCCTCATTGTTGAAGGAAACGACACCATAGTTTTCTGGGTCTTTAACACGATAAGCAAAAACTGTGGCCCCTAACGTGGGTTTCATAATGGATTGTAATAGACCAACTAAGCCATTTCCAAACAGAATGTTATCTCCTAGGGCGAGGGTGCAGTGATCATCGCCGATGAAGTCTTCAGATAAGATAAATGCTTCTGCTATCCCATTGGGTTCATCCTGAACGCACCAAGAAATGTTAATCCCCCACTGATGCCCATTTCCCAATAAGGTTTGGAATGCTTGCTGGTGTTCTTTTGTTGTAATGATTTGGATGTCTCTGATTCCAGATAACATCAGAGTTGTGAGGGGAAAGTATATCATTGGTTTATCGTAAACAGGTAACAACTGTTTACTAACTACGCGTGTTATAGGGTAAAGGCGACTACCTGTTCCACCAGCTAATATAATCCCTTTCACCCTATATACCCCCGGTTTCTAGTTTCGCGCGTGCCTTTACAGACACTAGTTTACCGCGTGGCGAACATTATATTTTTCAGAGTTTAAAATATGCTGCCAAGCCTGTTTATTTTCAGTATCTATAAAAACAGGGGCCCGTAAGTTAACGGTTTTTTGAATGGCATTCGGCGTTTGGCGTAAAGTTGTAACTAACATCACGGCAAGGTTTTCCGGTGCAATAGCATATTGGTTCATTGCCCCAGCGAGATCTTTGTCTTCTATCTCTCCACTGGCTAAGTCGTACGGTTTTAGAATAAAAGTCAAATCTGCTTCATCAATGGACTGCAAAAGCATATAGCCGTCCAGCACTGTATGTGATGGAACTGACAAACCATACTCTTTGTACTCAGAAAAACCGACAATACCTTTCGGAACTTTGATGGTTTTATCGCGGTCTATTTCCATCACCCCAAAGCGGGTTTTCAGCGTTATAACGTTATTTGACACTTCCTCGGCCTTCGGCATTGTGATCCCGGCAAAATTCTGAACTTTATAATTTGTTTCCAAGTCCAACATAATGGTCTCTCTAGTCACAATAGGCAACCATGATTAACGAATAGTAAGCGTGAAATCACAAAGACTTATCTAAGGTAATTTAAAAGGGTTGTCTCGTTTATTCGTGTCAAGCTGATATATGAGGCCTGAAGCTGTACCTGATCAAAGGCTAGTTTACTCGTCGCTTCTGCGACATCAACGTCTTCAATGCCAGAAATTGTATTTTGCACATATGTTTTAAAGTCGGCGTGATTTTTGTTTGCACCCTCTAAAACAGTTAACTGTGCGCCGATTTGGCTTCGGAATGAAGCAACGCCATCTAGCGAAGTCTGGAGTAGGTTATATGCTTCCTGTAGAACGGTGGTATCATTGTTCGTTCCCGCATACTCGACATAGGCAAGACTTCTGAGAAGTTTTTCGAATGTCGGATCATCTGCTGTAATGCCATAGGTGAGGGTGGCATCTTGGTCAATTCGATTGCTTAGTTTGACATTATCGCCGTCGTAATAGTCGAAGTCAGCTGTAAAAACGCCAGGAAGCCCTGCTTGTGGTGTGTAGGCAGGATCATTAATATCTACGGGCGGTGTATCGGTCAGGCTGCCAGAGAAAAGATAGCGCCCTTCGTGTTGAGCGTTCATTAAGGCTGTGATTTCCTGACGGAAACTCACAGCAAACTGTTCCAATGGAATTTCCTGAATGTTTGAGCTATTCAGGCCGTTTAGGACGTCACTTAACAAGTTTGTAATGCGTTCTGACATGGTTGTCATGTTGCTATCCATAATTTCCAGTCTTGTTTTTGTTGTCTGGATGTTACGTTCAAACTGTGTGGTTCGTACATTATCGCGTTGTAAGCTTACCAATTCCAAAGCTTGAGCTGAAATATTTGTATATTCCTGCGTTATTTTTCCGCTCGCAATTTGAACGGTTCTGTCTGAAACCTTGGCCTGCGTTGTAGCCATATTGGTTTGTAATAGTTGATTTTGGGCATAGCTGGAAACGCGAATCATCTATTTTCTCCTTAGGCGAGCTCGATAACTGTATCAAGCATTTCACCCGTAATTTGTATTACACGTGCTGCGGCGTTGTAAGCGTTCTGAAAAATGACCATGTTGGCGAGTTCTTCATCCATATTAACGCCTGATTCATTCTGCATTTTTACTTGCAGATCTCCGGTGAGAGATGTTTGGAATGACAATGAATTTTCAGCAGCCTGTGCAGTTGTTGCACTGTAAGATAGCATGACACCTGCATAACCACTTATTGTCGTTGATGTTGTATCTGGGCCGTTTGCGACACTGTTAAAAGTATGATTTTGTTCAAAAACGGCAGCGAGTTGCAAGGCAACATCATTGTTCCCTGGGCCAAGTGTATAGTTTGGAGGAGTACCACTTAAACTACCCCGTGAAATATTTGAAGGGCTGTCAATCATATCTTGTCTTACAACAATGCCTGAAGAGATGCCCGTCTGAATACCTTGTCCTTCAACTGCTGGGACAGTTGTTGATAATTGCGGAGTAACAAAAAAATCATTTAAGCCAAAGAAGTTTGAAAATCCGTTGTAATCTTCAAGAACAGTATCGCCGTCGGCATCATATTGAATAACAGAGTCCCCACCATTTGTTGTGGCGCCTGTATCTTTAAATGCTAATTTAACATTGCTGTTTAGCTTTATTTGTAATCTGCCATTGGCATCAAAACTGGCGCTACCATTTGCCCCAAGAAAGCCGTTGATTGACGCTTGGACTGCAGCTGGTGTGGTTGCTCCAGCTGCTATTGTACCCATTCCGCCGACCATTGCGCCGCTTGAATCCAGTAGAACCATATTGACGTCACTGCCTATTGTCATTGCTTGGGCGGTGTTGGGAAATGATCTGGATCCGAGCATAGTGGCTGGGTCCAGCGCGCCGGTTCCTAACCCGATCGGTGTATTGGCACCTCGGTTATGAATCCGGTTAACTTGATCTCTCAGTTTTTCGGACATTTGATCGAGTTGGTTTGTCATGGATGGCAGAATTGTATCGCGTGCTTTAAAAAGGGCGCCTAATTTACCGCTTGTAATACTTGATGTAATATCATTAGCCGCAGAGGCATTTCCACCTGCATTAAGGTGAATTCCGTCTAATACAGCTGGATAGGTTTCGTTAGCGGTAATTAGTGTTGTTTGTCGAAAAGAAAGATCTGCCTTAAAGCTGCCACTGATCAGTGTATGACCGGTTTTTGTTAAGACATTGACTTGGTTCTTGTCTGTCTGGAAGTATTGGATGTCCATATACTCGGCCAGTTTGTCAATTGCCTGATCTCGTTTATCTTCTAAATCGCCTGTTGGGAGGCCAAGAGCCGTTTGACCTGGAATAGTTCCGTTAATTTCAGCGATAATAGCAAGCTGTTGCTCAATATCATCGACAGCTAGTTTTATTTCTTGATCTGCACGAATACGTTCAGATTGAACTGTGTTAGCCATGTCTCGGATACGTTGAGCTAAGATGGAGCCATTATTTACAGATGTGAAGTAGTTTGAAGAAATTTCAGGACTGCTTCCCAGGTTCTCTAGAGATGCATTGAATTTGTCGATAAGATCGCCAACAGAGTTTTTATTCGCGACGGAGCCGAACATCTGTTGTATGCGGTTCAGGTAATTACTTTCTGTTTGGATAGAAGCAAGTGTTGTTGTCTCTTCTCTAAAATCTCTTTGAATCAGAGTATTAACATTACGCCTGATCGTATCTGCTGTGACGCCTGCGCCAACGCCAGCAATAACCTGCGTTTCCTGTAAAAGAACTTTACGGGAATAGTTCGCGTTATTGATATTTGCTAGGTTAGATGACGTGACGGCCAGAGCACTCTGGTTCACTCTCAATCCTGTTAGCGCGTTATTCAGGGCGATCGTTAGCGACATAATGTCCTCAAATCTTATTTAATCAACATTTCAGAAATTAAAGGCACTGATTTAAGTGCATAGGTGTTGTTGTCTGTGTTGATTGAGCTTTTTGCGCCGCGAGTACACCTGCTTGTGAATAGCTGGTACTACTTTTTGCCTGTTGCTCCTGAACTGCTTCCACAACCGCTTGCATCAAACGTTCATTGCTTGTTTTTGCCGCAAGAAGCGCTGTTTCGTTTTCAGTCACAGTGGTGTTGAGTAGTTGAATAACGTCGCGGAGTTCTTCTTTCAGGAGTGGGTCCAGATGCTGCATGAAAGAAGGATCTTTCTTGAGCTGAGAAGAGCCTTGCTCGTAAGCGTTTACAAGGACAAGTTTTTGTTCCTGTAATTGACTCATTTCCTTGATCTTCATTGCACGTAGAAGCTCAATTTCTCGGCTCATGACTGAAACCAGGCCTTTAACAGTGGCGATGACGCTGTGAACAGTTGTTTCCGGTATGTTTTGTGTTGCTGTAGTCATTTATACCTCCTGCAGCTTCATGATTTCGCGATAGACAGCATCGGAGATTCCAATGCCACCTGATTCGGCAAGAGATTTTCCGTACTCTTGAACCATGAGAGAGCGAAAAATTTTCTCTCCAGAACCGCCACCCATTGGACCGTCGGTTGGCAGGTTCTCAAAAATCGGGGTTAACATTTGTGTTAGGAAAACGGCCTCAAAGTCTTTGGCTGTTGCCATTGCTTCGGCTTCGTTTTTAGGTTTCATGCTGGCAAGAGACTGTGCTTTGCTAACAATTGTATCGTTGATTACGCTATCTGCGTATGTTTGTGTATCAATCAGCATTATAACAACTCAATATCAGCTTGAAGTGCACCAGCCGCTTTGATGCTTTGCAGAATTGCGATCATATCTCTGGGGCCAACACCCAATGCGTTCAGACCATTGACAACTTCCTGAAGGGTTACGCCTGAGGGAAGAAGGGCAAGACGTTTGTCACTATCGTCATCAATCTCGATTTCTGTACGGTCAACAACCTCTGTTGTGCCTGTGTTCGAGAAAGCATTCGGCTGACTTACTTGCGGTGTTTCCGTGATCCGGACTGTGAGGTTGCCCTGGGCAATTGCGACGGTGCTGATCCGGACATCATTTCCAATAACAATGACTCCTGACTTCTCATCGATAACGACTTTTGCTGGTGTATCAACGCGCACTGCTAATTGCTCGATGTCTGTCAGCATTGCAACGGTGTTGCCTCTGTAACGCTCAGGTACATCAAGTTGAACTGTAGAGGGGTCGGTGCTAACAGCGGAGTTACCGCCGAGTTGAGTATTAATTGCTTGTGCAATACGTCTTGCTGTCGTCAGGTCTGGGTTTTTAAGGGCAATTTTTACACTCTGAAGTTCTTTCAGATCGAAATCGATTTCGCGTTCAACAATTGCTCCATTTGAAATCCTGCCTACAGTTGGTACGCCACGGGTAATTGTTTCTGCATTGCCCGCTGCGCTGAAGCCGTTAATGGCGATCGGACCTTGACCAACGGCATAAACCTCGCCGTCAGCCCCCATGAGTGGGGTGACAAGTAAGGTACCACCCTGAAGGCTTTCTGCAGTCCCAATGGCAGAGACAGTCAAATCGATACGTGTTCCTTGGCGCGCGAAGGGGGGAAGGTTGGCTGTAATCATAACCGCGGCGACATTATCAGTATCAAGATTGTTGTCTCTTGCATTGACACCTAAACGCTGTAACACACCGATGAGACTTTCGCGGGTAAACACGGCATCGTCAATGTCATCACCGGTTCCGTTAAGGCCGACGACCAATCCGTATCCGACCAAAAGGTTGTCACGAATACCTTCAAAGTTTGTGATATCTTTAATTCGTGACTGGGCAGAAGCGTCTGATACTTGAACAGCAAATGACAAAAACAACGCACCAAGCAAGATGGTTGCTCTGTATAAGATGTTTATATGTTGTACTAGGCTCATTCTTCTATCCATTGTTTGGTTGGCCTTGTTATTTCAAAACCAACACGATGTTCCCTGTACCTTATGCGAATTTCGTGCCAATATGATCAGGTCTTGACGATTGGCGTTAAACTGCCAATTTATTAGGAATAATTTTGCTTCTAATTGAGAGCTGGGTAACAATGGTGCTACTGATTTGGTAAAACTTGCCCACAAGATGACAAAATTTATCGATACCCTAACATTCACCTGTAGTTAGATTAGGTAATAGGCTGGAAATGAAGATTAGAACGGGATCATCTGTCACACCTGCTGCCGGGGCAAAGTCAAAGCGCAAAGCTTCTGGCGTAAGCGGTAGTTTTAGCGATGCTTTGGAAGCCGGCGCAGGAGATTCTGTTTCTGATGCTGGCGGAGTGTCAGCTGCGGGTGGTGTCGGTGGACTGCTTTCAATTCAAGAAGTTCCAGACGCATTGACTGGTAAGCAGAAGGCCAAAAAACAAGCTGAAGATATCCTGGATGAGCTTGAAGAACTACGTCTTGGTATGTTGTTTGGGTCTATTCCTGTTTGGCGCTTAGAAAGAATCGAATCGCTTGTTGCACAGCGAAAAGAGCAAATCAATGATCCTCGACTCCTCGATCTTTTGAACGAAGTTGAAGTCCGTGCGGCTGTCGAGCTCGCTAAATTAGGGCGATAATCCTCTGTTTTTAATCGTATAAATAGAAAATAGCATTAATTCTTCATGACTAACTTGTCGTGGCAGTGAAATTGCCTATACTGCACGCCCAAATTGCCAATTTATGGGGGTTGCCATGACTATTCCTCTTCCAATTGATTATCGTCCGCAAGAAGACGAAGAGTTTATGAATCCAGTCATGCTGGAATTCTTTAAGCATAAACTTTTGGCTTGGAGAGAAGAACTACTCGCTGAATCATCTGCGACACTGCAGACGCTCCAGAATGAAACTTTACAAGAGCCTGATCTTGCTGATCGTGCTTCATCAGAAACTGAGCGTGCTTTGGAGTTACGCACAAGGGATCGTGAGCGCAAGCTCATCGGCAAAATTGACGAAGCTCTGCGTCGTATCGACGAAAATGAATACGGGTTTTGTGAAATTACTGGCGATCCAATAAGCATTAAGCGCCTTGAGGCTCGACCAATTGCAACAATGACCTTGGAAGCTCAAGAACAGCATGAGCGAATGGAAAAAGTTCACAGAGACGATTGATTTTTCTCTGGCTTAACTAAAAAAGGCCCGTGAATATATTTCACGGGCCTTTTTATATGATTACGTACTGTTTCTTAGAACGGGAAGATTATGTCGTAAAGCTGTTGACCGTAACGTGGTTGTTGAACGTCACTAAGTTGACCGCGCCCGCCATAGGCAATCCGTGCTTCTGCGATCTGATCATAGCTGATTGTGTTTGTTGAGGTAATATCTTCTGGTCTGATCATCCCAGAGACAAGCAACTCGCGAACTTCAAAGTTAACACGAACTTCCTGGCGTCCGGAAATAATAAGGTTTCCGTTTGGCATAACCTGTGTAACCAGTGCCGCGACACGCAAATTGATTTCTTCTTCACGATCGACAGAGCCTACGCCCTTTGAGGCGCTGGTACTTTCTCCGTCAATAAGTGTCGCTGGATTAAGGTTATCATTAAAGATACCGCCCAACTCTGTTTCATAGCCTAGGAAGTTGGTCAGGCCAGCACCTTCTGCATTGGCTCTTGTACGTTCAGTTGTATTAGAGACTGCCGCTTTATCATCAATCTGAATAACGACTGTCAAAAGATCACCAATCTCATCTGCGCGCTGATCTTTCAGAAATGCTCTTGAGCCAGGACGCCACAGAGAATTTGGTTGCCTTGTCGCTACTTGCGGCGCAGGCATTGGTAACGCAATTGGTTGAGGTGGGGCCGGGTTCTCAATTTTACTTAGCTTAGGAACTTCCCCGATCTCGGAAATACGGGATATCGCATTACAGGCTGTTAAAGAAAAGCCTAGCACGCCAGCTATTAAGTATCTGCTTATGGTGGATTTCAGTAAAGTGTTCATAGCTGAGCTCCTTAGTTAGTACCGATGATGGTTTTGTTGACGAGTGAGACTGTGACCAGTCCTGCACCAGTGACTGTACCATTGACGATTGTGTTGGATTGGGTGTTGACCAAGCGAATAACTTCACCGATTGCGCCGTTTTCCAAGGCTCTACCTTGAGTGCGAAGGTTTAAGGAACCGCTTTGTAAAAGCATTGTGACAAGGCCGTTTTTGCTAACGGCTTTTGGCGTGTCAACATCACTGGTTCGGATAATCGCTTGATCTTTTAGTGTTTGCTTTGGTGTCATCCCGATTAAGTTATCGATATCGGTTATGGCATTCTTACTGAGTTTGGACTCTTTGACGGTGATCCATTGGATGTCCTGTGCCTGAATGATGTCGCCTTTTGAAATGCGACGTTTAAGAACGGGCACGTTAACCATTTCAATCAAATAGCCAGATACTGTTTTGTTGATATGCGGTCGACCTTCTGCGGGGATCACAATTTGTGCTGTGAAGCGATTGCGACCAGGTCTGTAACTGATGTTCTCCACACGCAGAGTTGGCTCTATTTCAGCTGGAATTTTGAGGTCGCGATCTTTCCGATCAAATTCGATCTTCTTGTCATCTACCAAACCTCTTTCCAGCAATGCCGTTTCGATGCTGTTGCGGATGTCAATGGCATCGATTGTTTGGCTGGCCCGGGTTACCATGGCTGTATCTAGATGTGAGCTAGGTTGCCAGTCGAGTTCATTCTTCTGCGCGAGTGCCCAAAGCCATCTCGCGGACAGTTCAACATCTTTTCCCAAAGCTGGGGATCTGGCAATTGCTGTTCTATCTTCCGTATTAATACCAGAGAAAATATCATCCAGATAAACAATGTCACCTTCAATCACGATATCCTTGTTCAGGTTAATGATTGATGGAACTGAATTTACATTCACCTCGGCAAAACTTGCCCCAGAAAAACCAGCTTGAGCGGTGAGGGATAGACCGGTAGCAAATAATAATGTTTTAAATAGATGCATTGTTCTTCTCCGCCTGATCTCAATTATCTCAAGTTCGCAACAGAACGCATCATTTCGTCAGATGCTGTGAGGATTTTTGAGTTCATCTCGTATGCACGTTGTGCTGTGATTAGGTTTGTAATCTCGGAAACGGCGTTAACATTTGATGTTTCCAGTGCGCCTTGAAGAATACTACCGAAGCCCGTTGAATTCGGGGCGCCGTTTGTAGGGGCACCTGATGCGGGTGTTTCCAGGAAGTAGTTGTCACCAATGGCTTCCAGCCCAGCCTCATTTGGGAAAATTGCAAGATCGAACTGTCCGGCTAAGGCAGCATTAACCTGTCCATCAAGTTTTACATAAACTTCACCTGCGGAATTGATAGAGATGGATACTGCATTTGTGGGTACATTGATGCCTGGTTGTACGGTGTAACCATCCGGGGTCACGATGTCTCCGGTTGGCGACAATTGAAGTGCGCCTGCACGTGTATAACCGGTTTCCCCGCTTGGAAGTTCAACGTTGAAATAACCTTCTCCATTAATAGCAACGTCCAGCGAGTTATCAGTGATGTTCATTTCGCCCTGACTGGTAATACGGTAGGTCGCGGATGGTTTCACACCCAGGCCGAGTTGAATACCTGTTGGAACAACCGTGCCTGTATCTGATGAGTTCGTTCCGACACGTCGTAGGTTTTGATAAAGCAGGTCGCTGAATTCAGCACGCTGACGTTTAAAACCAGTTGTATTGAGGTTGGCAATGTTGTTTGAAATGACTTCAACATTAAGCTGTTGAGCCAGCATTCCAGTTGCACCGATATTTAAGGATCTCATGTTACGGCTCCCGTTAAACTTTTGTACTGGCCAGTGTCCGAATAGCTTGAAGCTGGCGGTCATGTTCTTGTTTGATGAATTTAGCCATTGATGTATAGCTGCGTGTGGTATCGATCATTCGGGTCATTTCAATGACGCCTTGAACGTTAGAGCCTTCTATGGCTCCTTGGATGATTTCACCTGTTACCTGATCAATTGGTTCTTGATTGTCTGCTGGGCTGAAAACGCTGCCAGCTTCTTTTACGAGCAGTTGCTCATCTTCGAAATCGACCGTCTTAAGGCGTCCTGCAGTTCCTGCACTGGATGTGATGGTTCCATCCCGGGTAATAGTTATATCTGTTGCAGTTGCCGGAATTGCAATTGGGGCGTCTCCATCACCAAGTACTAGGTGCCCTTCTGATGTAACAAGCTCCCCATCAGGGCTTAGCTTGAACGATCCATTTCTTGTGTAACGGCTTTCACCATCAACTTCGACGGTAAAGTAGCCTTTTCCAGAGATGGCTACATCCAAAGGATTGTTTGTTGTGTGAAGTTGACCTTCGGCAAGGTTTCTGACCAGTCGTAGATCTTGTGTGAAGCTAAGATTTTCACCAGTCTTGGTATCTTTTAGATACTCGACAAACATCATGCCTTCGTTCTTGTAGGCATTGGTGTTCATATTCGCAACATTGTTCGCAATAATTGCCATCTCTCTGCCGAGGGCCATTTGCCTTGAAAGTGCTATATAACTGGGGTTTTCCATCCTGGATACTTCCTTGCCATCTTGTGTTCGCCTTCATCAATGCACGATGTATGCCAGTTTTGTTATGGCTTGAATATCAAGGGATATAGGAAAATATCTTTCGTGAAATGGTAACTTTCGCTGGCTAACAATTTCCGGTGTAGGGAAACATTTACCGCCAGAGGAGAGAACTATGATATTCTATATTTGAGTTGTTGGTCCCGAATTTGAGCAGTTTAACCCGCTACCGGTAGAAGAGCAGGCAGATTTAACATTCATGTCATATAGAATTTTATGGGATGTTATCTGATATAGAGCAGATATTAACACTTTTCGAGTAAGCTGCTTTCGGATACAAATTATTTAAATGAAGAGTTTAAATTATTAAGCCTATCTTTTTACTGATAAGTATCTGATTTAACATCTATACTACTTAACGACTTTTTAACCATCTTGACCCCTTATTAAGTGGGGTATTTTAATTGGAGGCTGATATCAGCGTATGACTGATGAAACTGTTGGTGAAGAAGAACTCGAGGTAGAAGCGCGCCCGAAAGGTGGGATGTCGGGGAAGAAACTCGTTCTTTTTTTCATACTGCCTTTATTGTTGATACTTATCGCAGGTGCAGGGGCTTATTTTACAGGCATGCTTGATTCATTGCTGGGGAAAGAAGAAGCCGCTGAGGAAGAAGTCGTAGAAGAAGTTATTCCCGCGCATGGTCCGGCAGCGTTCTATGATGTGCCAGAGTTGTTGGTAAATCTAAACTCTTCTGGCAATAAAAAACATTTTTTGAAAATTACGATTAGCCTGGAGTTAGAATCGCAAATAGATATTCCGGGGATTGAGGCTGTAATGCCACGGATTGTTGATAACTTTCAGGTATATTTACGCGAACTCAGAATTGAAGATTTAAGCGGATCGGCGGGTATTCAGCGTTTGAGAGAAGAGTTATTGCTTCGGGTCAATGCTGCGGCTGCTCCGATTAAGGTGAAAGATGTGTTGTTTCAGGAAATGCTGGTACAGTAACCTGTAAGGTAAAAAATGGCTGACGAAACGGAAGAAGAAGTCGATCAGGAAGCCATGATGGCCGAATGGGAGGCCATGGCGGATGAAGACGCAGATGAAGCGGATGATGTTTTCGACGAAGTCGATGAGGGTCCGGGCGGCACGCGTGTTCTAGACCAAAGTGAAATTGATAGCTTGCTAGGTGTTGATGCCGGAGATGATGACGGCGGAGACAACTCAGGCATCCAGGCCATTCTCAACTCTGCTCTGGTATCTTACGAACGTCTTCCTATGTTGGATATTGTTTTTGACCGCTTGGTCAGAATGATGTCCACGTCTCTACGTAACTTTACTTCTGACAACGTAGAAGTCAGTTTGGATAATATCACGTCCGCACGATTTGGCGATTATCTCAATTCAATTCCGCTGCCAGCAATGCTGACGGTCTTTAAGGCAGAAGAGTGGGATAACTACGGCCTGATGACAGTTGATTCAGCATTGATATATTCAATTGTTGATGTGTTGCTTGGCGGGCGTCGTGGTACGGCGGCCATGAGAATTGAGGGGCGGCCTTATACAACAATTGAGCGTAACCTGATCCAACGACTTGCGCATGTTGTTCTGGCTGATCTATCCAGTGCGTTTGATCCTCTTTCACCTGTTACGTTTAGATTTGATCGACTGGAAACGAACCCGCGCTTTGCCACGATTGCGCGGCACGAGAATGCGGCGATCGTGATTACTTTGCGTGTGGATATGGAAGATCGAGGTGGCCGTGTTGAACTTCTAATCCCTTACGCAACGCTCGAGCCTGTGCGTGAACTATTGCTTCAGATGTTTATGGGCGAAAAGTTTGGTCGTGATTCTATCTGGGAAGGGCATCTTACTGCTGAGTTATGGCAGACAGATGTTTCTATTTTGGCTGTGTTAGAGCAGGTGAATATTTCTCTTGGTGATGTAATGAACTGGAAAGTCGGGGATACTATGGACTTGACGGTCTCTCCGGAATCGCTGGTTGAATTAAGATGTGGTGATGTTTCTATGTTTAAAGGTAACATGGGCCGTAAAAGTGGTAATATTGCGGTAAAAATTGCCAATAAAATTGTTCGTGATGATGGCGAATAAACGATGTTAGATATCTCGAATATTGAGCTTGGATTTAATATCCTCGTTGCCATTTTACTGGTCGCGACGATTGTTTATGCCGTAATTTTAAACAAGAAGCTGGATGCCTTGCGAGAAGCAAAGGCCGAGATGGAAGGATTAATTGTTTCATTTGCTGAGACCACGGCAAAGGCAGAAAGAAGCCTTGCCGAATTTAAAACTCACGCTTCTAATACCGGGTCTGGCCTGAAGGAAAATACACTTAAAGCCGACGGGATATTATCTGATTTAAGTTATTTGGTGGATCGGGCCGAAGTCGTTGCTGATCGTTTGGAAGAAGACCTCGGTTTGGCCCGACAAAACTCACCAGAGACAGTGCTTCCCAAAGGTGTGAAGTCTGGGGATGTCAAAAAAGACAAAGCCAAGTCATCTAATAAGGCCACGTCATCTAGTAAAGAAGGGGCGACAAAAAAAGATTTGTCACCCGCTGCAGAAGACCTTTTGAAAACCCTCAAAGGCATGCGTTAAGGAGAATATACGATGCGTTTGCTGCCTGTATTAATTGCTGTGTCTTCATTGACTTTGCTTGTTAAGGCCGGGGGGGTCTGGGAAGGGCTTAATCAATCGGGTGAGGCTTTTGCGCAAGCTACACCGGAAGTCGAAGAAAAGACTGAAGAAAAAGCCGAAACTGAAGCGCTGAAACAAAATGAAGAGGACCAGACCGCTGAAGGAGTTGCTCAGGAAGACACGCCTGAGACAGCTTCTGTGGGTGAAGATGTAAAAGAGATTCCTAAAGTTCAGGGAATTGAAGCGGATCCCTTTTCAATGACGGATGAAGAAATCGAACTCCTTCAATCTTTATCGGCCAGAAGAGAGCAGCTTGAAACCCGCGAGCGTGATGTAGAGCAAAGAGAAACTCTTTTGCTGGCTGCAGAGCGTCGGATAGATGAAAAAATTGCAGAGCTCGGCAAACTCCAAAATACAATTGAGGGTTTGATTGTTAAACACGACGAGCAGGGTGAAAAGCAAATGATCAGCCTCGTTAAGATATACGAAAGCATGAAGCCGAAAGATGCTGCCCGGATTTTCGAAGAGCTAGATATGATTGTGCTGCTGGATGTTGTTGAGCGGATGAAAGAAAGAAAGACTGCTCCTATTCTGGCAAGTATGAATCCAAAAAGAGCAAAAGCCATCACGCTTGAGTTGGCGCAAAGAAGAGAATTACCCCTATCGAAAGAGTAATCGAATCCCTAACGGGAATTATGGTTAATTTTCTTTAGGAACGTATCGAATCCTCAAATAAGCCCTGTATCCGTTGAGATACGGGGCTTTTTGTTTATTTAAGTTAAGTTTTTTATAAAAATAAAAGTCTAAGATCTTGAAAAGCTGTGGTTTGTTTACACTGCGTTAATTCTATGCTGATAGCTTAAAATCACAATTTAAGCGAATGTGTGTGCAAGAGAGATAGTTAAGGAGTTGCTGATGTCGGATGTCGACATGAATATGCCAATCCTCATCGTGGATGATTATAAAACCATGTTGCGTATTGTGCGCAATTTGCTCAAGCAGCTAGGCTTCAACAATGTTGATGAAGCGACAGACGGCAGCAGTGCGTTACAAAAATTGCGTGGTAAACAATATAGTCTAGTTATTTCTGACTGGAATATGGAGCCAATGAGTGGTCTTCAGTTACTTAAAGAGTGCCGTGCTGATGCACATTTGAAAGACTTGTCTTTCATCATGGTCACTGCTGAGAGTAAAACAGAAAACGTTATCGCTGCAAAACAGGCAGGCGTGAACAATTATATTGTGAAGCCATTTAATGCTGCGACCCTCAAGAAGAAGTTAATCGCGGTACTTGGAAACTTCTAAGGGATTGATGTTATGGCCAATCCGGTCAGAGAAGAATTACTCGAAAAACTAAAGGCTTTTGACAGTAATGCACAAGATGCAGATCTTGAAGCATTGGTAGATAGCTTGTTGCAAAACTTCGGTGATGATGCGGTTGAAACCAATCATAAGCTTTTGGCTGAGATTGGGTCTGTCGCAAGTTATATTCACGATATGAAAACGCAACTGGCTTCTTTGAGGCCTGATGAAATTAAGAGTGATTTTCTTCCGACCGCGGCTGATGAACTGGATGCTATTGTGGGGGCTACCGAACAAGCCACCCACAACATCTTGTCCGCGATGGAAACTTTAGAAGAAGTTTCTGAAAAGCTTGGGGATGCTGCCCTTACTGATAAAGTGAATGACGCAGTGACCCAAGTGTATGAGGCCTGTAGTTTCCAAGATATAACAGGGCAACGTATTTCAAGAGTTGTGAATGCTCTTCAACACGTTGAAATTAAAGTAGATAAATTACTTGGTGCATTTGGCGGTGAGGAATTTTTACCGGACAATACAGACAGCAAGGCAACACCAAAGCGAGCTGATGGAGTGGAGCGACCTGATGAAGATCTACTCAATGGTCCTCAGTTGCCCGGGGAAGGTGTTAGCCAAGATGATATCGATGCATTAATGGGATTTGATTAGTTGATATGCTTGGCCCTTTATTTCGCAGACGCCGAGATGATGGCGATCGAAATTATGTCGCTTTATTAAGCCTTAAGCTTCTGCTTTTGGCTTTTTTCATTATGCTTAATGCAATTTCTTCTTATGAAGAAGAGAAGGCCAGAGCAGTTCTTGAATCGGTAAATAATACTTTTCGTGGCGATGCCAGCCATATGGAGCGCTATGCTTCTTTTGATCAGGCTCTCGATAACCTTGATGATAAAGCTGATCTCGTCACCGAAATCGAACGATTGTTTGAAACGACAATTCCGGCTGTCGAAAGAGAGCAGGGAAGTACGCAAAACTTTCTGCGTTTAAAGCTGCCTGTTGAGGCCATGTTTCTTGGGAATGATGTCGAGCTTGCCTCTGGGCGAGAACTTCTTTTGAAAAGATTGGCTCAGTTCCTTCAAAAATTTGATGCAGAAGATAGCTACTATGAATTTGAATTTCTCTATGGGAGCGCTGCGCGTGATGCAGAGGTTACGGCTGAAAATAAAATTGCATCATTTGATCTGATCTTAAAGCGTTTGGAAGTTGTCGCAAATGAAGTGATTGCAGCAGGTATTCCCAGTGACAGGCTTGCTGTCGGATTGCAACCAGCTAGAGCTGGCTCTGTTTTTGTTGTTATTCGGATATACGATCAGGCCCCGCCAAATATTACTTTCAGCTCTTATCGAGAGGAAAGGTAATGTCAGACCCAAAAAACACAAATAACCGTGGGAACGTTAAGCGGGAGACAGAGAAACCTGCTTCTGCGCGGGCGGATAAGGTTTATGAAAACAGCCAAGGTGTTTCGGAGGACAAGGGGAGGGAGATCAAGGATCGAAAAACTGGCGTGCCGGATGTGCCTAAGATCAAACCGTTGATAAACAGAAGGCAAAATGAACAGTCTGTTGCTGTAAATTACGGTTCGAATTGGATGGTAACCTTCACTGATCTTGTCGCACTGATGCTGACATTTTTTGTTCTGTTGTACTCAATGTCTGTTATGGAGGAGAAACAATGGAGGAATTTGGTTGATTCACTCTCAAGCAACCTGAAAATTGAAAGAGTGACAGCGGAACCTAAACCTGCAAAGAGTTTAACGATGGAGCCGGTTGATTTTATTCCAGGAGAAGATCTGGATTATCTACAGGCCTTGCTATCCGAAAAATTCAAAGAAGATAAAGACCTGTCACAAGCTATTCTTACAAGATTAGAGGACAGTGTCGTGATTTCTCTTCCAGGTGATATTCTGTTCCCGACAGGGGCTATCGAACCGTTGGAAGAGGCTAAACCTGTTTTGAGAAGATTGGGCCGGATATTCCAGAACATTAATAACCGGATTGAAATTGCAGGTCATGCTGATCCTGCTGTACCGTCAGGGCAGCAGGAATTTCAAACAAATTGGCCACTATCTGTTGCCAGAGCTGACTATGTTGCTGGTTTACTGGAAAAAACTGGATATAAGAGTACAATTCTATCGCGCGGGTACGGTGATTCGCGTTATGATGAGATAACCGATAACTTACCCGAAGATCAGAGGAAAAAACTCGCGCGCCGTGTTGATATTATTGTGCATTCCTATGCAGGAGAAAATGGTTGATTAAAGCGCTATGCCAAATAATCCTGGCAGGAGCGTTTTTGTTGTTTTTTTCTACAGCTCCTGATGCTCAGGAAATTCCTGTAAGAACAGGAATTCATCCTGGCTACGCCCGGATTGTTTTTGATTGGCCTCAACAAGTAACTTACAGCGCAAAAATTGATAATGGTCAGCTAACAGTAGAATTTAATACGGCTGCGGACTATCAACTGAATAGAGTTCTTCAGGGAGTTAGGGGCTTCACGGGAAAGCCATCCATTGGTCCTAATAAAAAGATCCTGATTTTTCCTTTGCTGGATGACTTTTCACTCAAGACTTTCAAAGCGGGGACAAAAGTTATTGTCGATCTGCAGGTTGACTTAAACCAACCCCAAAGCCAGCCCCAAAATCAAGCCCAAAATCAAGCAGATCAACAAACGAAAAGCCCCTCCGTGCAAGGTGTCGGTTTTCGTTTTGCTGAGCACCCCGACTATAACAGGCTTGTTTTTGATTGGTCCGAAAGGGTCAAAGGCACTCTTTCTCAATCAGGGAATACCCTGACTGTTCGTTTTGATGAAGGTGCCACTGTTGATCTTCAAAAATTGAATAAACAGAAAATGCCTTTTGTCCAAAGGGGACGAGTTGTTGCGACGCAACCGAAGCTTACTGTTGAGTTTGGACTTGTACCACAGGCAGAGGCACGTCTTTTTAATGTTGGACCTAAATCAGTTATTGATATTCAGCCTGTTCGTGCAAAGCAACAGACCAGCGTAAGTGAGGTGGCGAATACAAATAAGCTTCCGGATAAAAAAACGACAGCTGCGGATAAAATTAACTCAAAGGAAACCGCACAAAACAAGGAAGAAAATACTCGGAAGGTAGAAACAGCTCAGGCTCTCGATAAGAAGATTGAAGGTGCAGACGACGGAGCTTCAATTACCTTGCCTGAATTGCAAGAACTCGCGGGGCCAGGACCTTTGTCTCTACTGCCAAAGCCAGCCGGTTCTGAGGCGACGGATGTAGGAGAGGCTCCCCAGGCTTTAGAGACTGAGGGTCGTGATAATAAGGTCGCCGATAGTTCTGCTGCTAAAGATAAAGGCCGTGATGATCAGGTTGTATCCTCAAATGAGGAAAACGATCTCATAAAACCAAGCAATAAAAAAAGACTTTCCACGCCACAGGGAAATAACACTGGCCCTGTTCGATTATCAGAGTTCAAATTGGTAGATGACGATACTGTTGATGAGGGGAGAGCCGTTGGAATTGAGCAGGATCTAGTTACTCTGACTGAGCCGTTGGAAATTCCCAATCTTGTTCCGCCGCCGGGGCGTTCCGCGGACTTGTTGCCGCCAACAATTTTGAATTTTAATTGGGATGGGCCAACTGGGGCTGTTGTTTTTCGTCGAGGCGAGCATCTCTGGCTCGTTTTTGACCGTGAAGGACCGGACAACTTGGCAGAAGCCATCGGAGCGATGGTACCGCATTTTGCACCTGTTGATACTCAGAAGGTTTCCGGGGCTACTGTGGTTCGTCTTACGGCTCCTGTTACACAAGTGCCAAGGCTCAGTAAGGAAGATAATACCTGGATTGTCGATATCCGTCGTCGTTCCCCTTTACCTGTACAGTCCATTTCCAATATTTTGGGCAAAGGCGAAGATGGGCCGGAAGTTCGGTTCCTCGTTAAGTCAGTTAGTCGTTTATTATCGCTCTCTCATCCTGAACTTGGTGATAGATTGATTGTCGCTCCTATTGGAGAACCCAATCTTGGGTCATCTAATATTGACGAGTTTCCACAGTTTAGATCCTTGCCTTCCTATCAAGGGGTTGTTCTACAGCCAACAGCAGAGGGCTTAGTCGTTGCTCTGACACCTCGTGCGGTTGTGGTCCGTAGTCGTGACCAATTGATTGTTTCTGACGAAACTGCCAGATCACTCCCTCGTAGTGGTGAGGTTACCCCCTCAGTACCTTCGCGGATGCTTAACTTGAATGTTGATCGGTTGGGCAGTGATGACGATTATTTACGTAATTTACAAGACTTGCAGCGAGCAACGGTTGAAACCACAGGCATGCAGCAGGGCCTGGCGCGGTTGGATCTGGCCCGGTTCTTTTTTGCACACGGCCGTGTTGCTGAAGCTGCGGGTATGTTAAAGCTCATTGGTCAAGAAAATCGCCGACTAAGTGATGACCCTTCTTATCAGCTTCTGTTGGGCGCTTCTCAGTTTTTAAGTGATAAATTTGATGAAGCGCAAAAGACGCTCTCAAGTCCTGTGTTGGCTGGGGAATGGGAAGCTAATCTGTGGCAGGCTGCCCTCGCAGCATCGGGGCAGGATTGGGGACCTGCGGCGATTGGGTTTATAGAAACCGAAACATTGATAGATGACTTTCCTCAAAATATCCGAAACAAATTATATTTGCTGGCAGCTGATTCGAAACTAAATGTGGGTGATACAGGAAGCGCGAGCTTGTTTATAGGCAAAGTTTTGTCGGGGAACCCAACTGAATTTGAAAAAGCTCAGGCTGATTTTCTTGAAGGGCAAAGGTTGCTCCAAGATGGTTTTCCTGAAGAAGCACGAGCTATATGGAAAGGTCTTAAATATAACAGACATCGTCCGACAAGTGCCAGAGCGAGACATGCTCTTGCAAAGTTGGGAATGGACGAGGGAACCATTACGCAAGAAGAGGGGATAGAACAACTCGAACAGCTAAGATTTGCCTGGCGAGGGGATAAATTCGAGTTTGCTATTCTTAGTGAGTTGGGGAACCGTTACGCTGATATTTTGGACTTCAGGAAAAGTTTACACTCGTTGCGACAGGCAGCATCCTATTTTCCGCATTCTGAGCGTGCCGACAAAATTGCCAAGCGGATGCAGGAAATTTTTGAAGGTATGTATATTGAAGATGGAGGGGAAAGAATACCTCCGCTATCTTCTATTGCTCTGTATGAAGAGTTTAAAGAATTAACTCCTTTGGGTGACAAGGGGGATACGATGATTACCAAACTCGCTGATCGTCTTGTTGATGTTGATTTGCTTGAGCAGGCAGGTAATTTGCTGGAAGAGCAGGTTGATTTTCGTCTTGAAGGTGAAGAAAAAGCCCGTGTAGGCAGTCGTCTGGCCCTTATTCGATTGCTTGAAAGAGATGCGGAAGAAAGCCTCGTTGCGCTGGATAAAACAAATGATGAGAACTTGCCAGCGGATTTGATACAACAGCGCTTACACTTGCGCGCGCGCGCCCTGGCGGAACTCTCACAGGAAAAAGAAGCACTGGATTTGCTGGCTGAAGATCAAAGTCTGGATGCTTTGCGGTTGAAGGCTGATATTCTCTGGAAACAACGAAAATGGGATGAGGCGGGGAAAATTCTTGGAAAGTTGATCCCGGCTTCTCCGCCTGCTGATCGTGTTTTGAGTGATGAAGAAAGTCAGGCTGTTATTAACCTAGCTATCGCGCAAACTCTGTCCGGGGATAATGAGGGGCTTAAGTTATTGAGAGACAGCTATAGCTCTATTATGAGTAAAGGGACACATAGCGATACATTCACGCTTTTGACCAATAGCCTAAATTCAGGTTCGGTGACGTCGATTGCTGATGAGTTAAAGCAAATTTCACAGGTCCAAGCCTTCATGGATCAGTACCGTAGCAAGCTTAAGTCATCTCCCCTGAGTGAAATAAACTAAGCCCGCCTAAGTGAAACAAACTAAGATAGTGTGAGGCGACAAAAACTGACGAACTCATACTTTTATCTATTTGTTTGAACTCTCCACAACTTCAGCCGGAGTAAGTTCCATTTAACTGTTTGCATGAGTTATTTTGTTTTTTTAAGTCATCCGAAACTTCGAACCAGACTTCCGGCAATCAAATACCAACCGTCGACCATCACAAAGAAAATTAGCTTAAAGGGCAACGAAAGCATAATTGGTGGTAACATCATCATACCCATAGACATGAGAACGGAAGCAACCACCATGTCTATAATCAAAAAGGGTAAAAAGATAAGAAACCCTATTTCAAAAGCTCTTCTTAGTTCACTGATCATAAAGGCTGGTATAAGGGCTCGGAGAGGGGTTGCCGATGGTTCAGCTACTTCGCCGGTCTCTGCTAAATCAAGGAAAAGGCGCAGATCTTTTTCCCGTACGTGCTGCAACATAAAGTCTCTTATCGGTCCGGTGCCTCGATCCCATGCTTCTATTTCGGAAATTTCTTCATCGACAAGGGGTTTAATTGCGTCTTGATAAACCTTCTCCATTGTCGGGGTCATAATAAAAGCAGTTAGAAAAAGGGCTAAGCTGATTAAAACAGTATTTGGAGGAGCCTGTTGAATACCCATCGCCGTACGAATGAAGGACAGGACAACGATAATTCTGGTAAAGGATGTGACCATCATCAGAATAGCCGGGGCCAAGCTGAGGATGGTGAGCAGAGCCAACATCTGTAGTATGCGACCACTGCCTGAACCAAGGACCTCATTATTTAAATCAAGCGTAAGGGCCTGTGCCCAACTATGGTCTGGAATGAATGAAAAACCTGTAGAGAGTAGAGCAAGAGTAACAAACTTAGGGTTAAAATGCTTCTTCATACCCTTGTACTTTCATCCGTTTTCCTGAAGTCAATAACATCTTCTTGGCTATCTGCTTGATTTGAAGAAGTCTCGCTAGGAATAGTATCAATAAGGAGGTCGTTTGTACCTCCAACCAAAATAATGTGCTCTTTATTATCACATTGCACAATGACCACTTTTCTCTTGGCATCGAGCGGTCGAACTTCCTTGATTTGAAGGCGTTTTTGTCTGTTACCGGTTATCGCGGGACCATTACCTAAGCCTAGTTTTTTGGCGATAAGTGAAAAAGCAAAGATAAGACCGATAATAAAGATCAGACTCAGGAAAAACTGAAAATAGTTACCATAATCCATCGGGCTATTTTTTACCGGGTATGTTGGCGCTGGTATAGGCGCGTGCAGCTTTATTGTGACTGGTTGTTTCTTTTATTTCGACGCGAACTTTGTCCAAATTGCTGTTGATGGTAATTGTCAGATTATCGAGCTCTTCAATTAAAGCTAATAATTTAGGGGATAATTTAGACCGTTCTGCAGGTGGTAGCTGTTGTAGCTCCTGGCATAAAAAATCGGTAACCTTAGGCAAATCAGTTACGTCAAAATCCTCGTCTGACTTGATTGTCGAATTGGCTAAAGCAATTTGTTGGGAAAGATGAGTTATTTGTGCCTTAAGTTCTTCAAACGTCGTCATGATTGCTCAAGTGTTTCATCAAGAGGTTGTTTTTGTTCATCATAAACATAGTTTAGGATTGTGGCTACAGCTGTTAATGCTTCCAGAGGGATTTCGCTCTCCAATTCAACATTTGCAAGTATTTGGGCCAAATCTGAATCTGTTCTGACTTTAACACCTTGGTCAAAGGCAATTTGCAGTATTTGTTCTGCAATTTCCCCTGTTCCTTTAGCGATTACCTTGGTCTGCCCCGCAGTATTTCTTTTTACAGCAATGGAAAGCTGAGGCGCATTCTCGTCTTTTTCCTTGTCGCCATCAGATACTGGTTCGTTTTGCGTGTCTGAAAACGAAGGCGCTAATTTTTTTATAGTATCTTCGTCAGGTACACTCATTCTGTCTTCTTCTTAATGAAATCAGAAAATTTCACGAACAGTTTGCCCTCAGTATGCTTAACGAAAGGTATAAAGGCAATTCAAATTGTTCGGTGATGCGGCTTGCCGGATCTAGTCTTCTTCTGCGGATTGATCCAAGTCGATACCAAGCATGTCCAATGATCCGGCGACAGCGGCTTTATTTTCTTCTTGAATTCTTTCGTGAAGTTCCTGTCGTAGAACGGTTGCGTCTTCTGGGAACGTGAAGCCAATTTTTACTGATTTTCCACGGATATCAACAACCTTGACCTCTATGTCATTGTTAATGATGACTGATTCACCAATTTTTCGGGTAAGGTATAACATCGTGGACTTTGGACTCCCTGTCCCTATATGCCAAGTGCTGACTGGAAGGATTTTTAAACTAACTACCTGTTCTATCCTCGTATTTATACGTGCATTTTTTGCGTAGGTCGAGCCAAACTTGTAATTTTAGATTATTTTTTACTAGATTTGGAATTCGTTAACAGGTTATTAAGTGAGTAAGCGTATTATTTCGAGGGTTGTGTCCCTTATTGTAATGTGAGGAGAGCTGGCATTGGCTGATAAGCTGAAAATTACAGATGTTTTAGCCAGAAAAATGGATTGGCTGACACAGCGTCAGGCTGTGATCTCTAAGAATATAGCTAATTCAGATACTCTGAACTATGTCCCGCTTGATTTGAAAGATAATCATTTCAAATCTCTTGTAAGCCGTTCTGCACCTGTCATGGCGCAACGCTCCAGTCACGAGGGGCACTTATCAAATAATCCTCTTAAAGGGGATCAGGCAAGGGCTAATAAGGCTAAAGATGTTTATGAAACTGCTCCGGCGGGAAACGCTGTTATTCTGGAAGAGCAGATGATCAAGATGTCTCAGACACAATTGGATTATCAAGGTATGGTGCGTCTTTATAAAAAGCACCAAGATATGTTTAAGATGGCCCTTAAGGGACCGTAAACGAAGTTTATACGTAAATATTTGGCGATAAATTAGGAAAATACGCGATGTCCGATCTATATAAATCGATGCAGGTTTCTGCTTCTGGGATGCGAGCCCAGGGAACCCGATTGCGCATAATTTCCGAGAATATTGCCAATGCTGATTCTGTTGCTCAGGAACCGGGCGGCGCACCTTACCGACGCAAGATGGTATCTTTTGGTTCTGAACTGAATCGAGAACTTGGCGTTGAGAAGGTCGTCGTTAAAGATGTGCTGACAGATAAATCAGAATTCAAAAGAGAATACCTGCCAGGACACCCTGCTGCTGATGAAGATGGATATGTGCTTCAGCCGAACGTGAATTCTTTGGTAGAGATGACTGATATGCGCGAAGCTCAAAGAAGTTTTGAAGCTAATCTACAAGCGATACAGGCATCAAAAAGTATGTTGCAGCGTACCTTGGAAATACTCCAGTAGAATAAGCGTGAGAGGATTTAAATTATGGCTGTAAATTTTGTTGATGCAGTAAACGCTTATAATCAGGCTGCTGAAAAAGGGCTGGCTGGCAATAAAGATAAGTCTGACCCTGTTGGTGATGATTTCGCATCAACCCTGCGTGATGTCGCGTCAGACACCTTGGCGACAATGCAAACTGCTGAAAATAAAACGTTGATGGCCGCTGCAGGCAAAGCAGATGTAACGGATGTGGTAACAGCTATGTCCGAAGCGGAAGTAACGTTGCAAACTGTTGTTGCCGTTAGGGATAAGGTTGTTCAGGCCTATCAGGAAATTTTACGGATGCCTATTTGATCTGACCTCTGTGATGTTCTAATCTGGCTATATATCAAGAATTAAAATTTACAGGTGGGGCATGAGCGAAACCGACGTCATCGAATATGGTAAAGAAGCAGTGTGGGTGATGTTGAAAATGAGCGCACCGGTTCTTTCCGTTGCTTTGCTTGTTGGTCTGATCATTTCCCTTTTTCAAGCTTTGACACAACTTCAAGAAATGACCCTCACCTTTGTGCCCAAGCTGATTATTATTAGCTTAACGCTTGTCGCTACAGCTCCTTTTATGGCACAAACTCTAGGCACGTTCACTGAAGAGCTCATGGACAGGATTGTGGCCTTAGGATAGGTCATGCTCTATGATTTACTTCCTTCCAGTGTATACATAGTTTTAATCGTATTCACACGTATCGGCAGCGCCATGATATTGTTGCCGGGCTTTGGTGAGTCGTATGTATCCCCGAGAACCAGATTAGCCTTATCTATGTTAATCAGTATTCTGGTTGCCCCAATTTTGACATCCAGTATTCCCATTATGCCCGATGAAATTTCTGGGCTTGGGTTCTTGGTTTTCAGTGAAGCCATGATTGGCTTTTTTATGGGTACAGTTGCGCGCATGTTTCTAAGTGCTGCAGCATCGGCGGGTATGATCGCGGCGACAATGTCTTCGTTGGCAAATGCGTTGGTTCAGGATCCTGTATCCGCACAGCAAGCTTCTATTATGGGGACTTTTTTAACCGCTATCGCGATTGTGTTGATTATGGTTTTGGATATTCATCATCTTTTCATTCTAGGATTGGTGGATAGTTATGAGCTTTTTGTTCCGGGACAAATATTACCTACGGGTGATTTCTCAAACATGATCGCCCGTATTGTGGGGGACACGTTTATTTTGGCAACACGCATGGCTGCGCCTTTCATTGTTGTTGGGATGATCTTCTTTCTGGGGCTGGGGCTACTCGCGAAATTGATGCCCCAGATGCAAGTGTTTTTTGTTGCGATGCCTCTTCAGGTTGCTATGGGAATTACGGTGCTGTTTCTTTGCGTTCCCGTTATGATCAAGGTCTATATGATTAGCCTCGAAGAGCATTGGATGGTTTTTGTGAAATGATAGACATACTGAATAGTTTCACAAATATAGAGGGCGCACGTCATGTCAAATGAGAGTGATGAGTCCCAGAAAACAGAAGAACCAACAGCCAAGAAATTAGCTGACGCACGTGAAAAAGGTGATGTTCCTAAATCTCAGGAAATGAACTCATGGTTTTCATTTTTTGGCTTTTTGTTGTTTCTGAGTTTTTTCGCTGTCTGGATTAGTCAAGAACTGGGGGCAACGCTTGCGGCATTTTTTGAACGCCCTGACGCAATACTGTTTGAAACAGGGCACATTTATGAAGCAACGATTTCCCTCATCAAAGATGTTGGAATTCTTTTTATTGCCCCGGCCATTATTATGATCGCATTTGCGATTGCATCGGGTTTAATGCAGCATGGGTTTTTATTATCGTCTGAATCTTTAACGCCAAAATTAAGTAAGATTTCTCCTCTGGCTGGGTTCAAACGACTTTTCTCTCTTCAATCTGTAATGAACCTCGTAAAGGGGCTGGCAAAGCTTATTATTGTTGGTGGCATTATCGGATTTGTTCTCTGGCCTAAACGATCAGTTGTGCCGCAACTCTCAGAACTTAACGTCGCGCAGATGACAATGATGTTGCTGGATTGGGCAACCCTTATTGTCATTGCCGTGGTTGCTGTTATGGCTGTTATTGCTGGCCTTGATTATCTGTATCAGTATTTCGAATACATGAAAAAGCTTCGAATGACGAAGCAGGAAGTCAAAGATGAGTCCAAACAGAGTGAAGGCGACCCAATGGTCAAGGGACGCTTGCGCCAGTTGCGAATGGAAAAAGCGCGTCAACGAATGATGGCTGCCGTTCCGAATGCTGATGTTGTTATAACAAACCCAACACACTTTGCTGTCGCTCTTGAGTACAACGGTATCCTTATGGAAGCACCAAAGTTGACAGCAAAAGGGGTGGATGCTGTTGCTTTTCGTATCCGAAACGTTGCTGAAGAAAACAAAATTCCTGTGATCGAAAATCCACCGCTTGCCAGAGCACTTTATGCGGGGGTTGAAATTGATCAGGAGATCCCGCCAGAACACTACAAAGCAGTGGCTGAGATCATTGGGTACATCATGAAACTCAAAAAATAATTAGAATTATTGGAAACAGGGAAGCTTTCTTTCGCTATCCAGTTTGTTTTTAAACGATTTTCAGGTTAATCTTTCATTTACTGCCTTTTATTTCTTTTCTCTTACCAAGGTGTTTGGTCGGAAAAGAAGACATCTTGTGGGGGAAGCAGGGAAGTGTCACCTACCATCTGGATCGCTATTTGTAGTTTTTTAGCGCTGATTATATTTGTTCTTGGTTTCGTTATCTGGCGGTACAGAAAAACACTGGCTTTGCGGCAGTATGCTTTTGCTGCTGTTCCACGCCCCCGGCAAATAGTGGATCCCAACGGAAAATGCTTGTTTGCAAATCCTGCATTTGAAGATTTTTTTGGTGGAGACCTCAGAGCTGTTCCTGACTTGATCCTTGATGAAAGTAATGGAAATGAAGAGATCGGTCGTAAACTGGCAACGCTTCAGTTAAATGCGAAAAACGGCGTTTCTGGACATGTAGAGATCGAAATACCAGGGGCCGGGCCGGGATATAACGATGTCCAATGGCGTCACGTCGCTGCCTATCCTTTACCAAACCGTCCGGGTTATGTGTTCTGGTTTGTTGATGACATTACAATGCGTCGTCAGATGGAGAAGGTTATTAATGACCAGCAACAACGTTTTGTTGATCTTTTGGAAAACGCGCCGATAGGTTTCTTTTCAGTAGATGCCGAGGGCGCGTTCCTTTTTGCCAATCAAACATTAACAGACTGGCTTGGGTATTCATCGTCTGAGCTGGAAAGTGGACAGATTAAGCTTCATGATATTGTTGCTGACGCATCTTTGGATGAGGTTCCTGCTTACCATCCGTTTGAAGACGTCGAGAGCCGTTCAGGAGAAGTTTTTCTTAAAACTGCGGATGGGGAAAAACGTATTCTTGCCGTTATTAGCCAGCACATTGCAGAAGGTAGTGGGGATAAAGGATTTAGAACAAGGTCTGTTGTCCGGAACCTGACACTTGAGCGTGAGATGGCAACTGCGTTGGAACAGTCTGAAAAGCGGTTCCGCAAATTCTTTAACGAAGCCCCTGTCGGTATTGTTCTGCTGAATGAACGAGGTGTTATTACGGAAAGTAACCGAGCCTTTCAGGAACTTCTGGCGACAACAGAGGAAGTGAAGGGTAAACCGCTTCTGTCTTTGATTGGTGATCAGGAAAGAGAGAGTGTACGAGAGGCTTTGGTTTCTGCAACGACCTACGAACGCAAAGCCATGGAAGTGCATTTGACGGGCAATACAGACACCGTCTGCAATATGAATGTCACGCATGTTGATGAGAATTCCGGTCTCCCAAGTGGGTATATCCTGAATTTTACGGATACCACTGAACAGCGCAGTCTGGAAGCCCAGTTTGCACAATCTCAAAAAATGCAGGCGGTTGGACAGTTAGCCGGCGGTATCGCTCATGATTTCAACAATCTGTTGACGGCTATGATTGGTTTTTCTGATCTATTGCTTCTGCGTCATCGTCCGGGCGATCAATCTTTTGCAGATATCATGCAAATTAAACAAAATGCCAATCGGGCCGCAAACCTTGTTCGTCAGTTGCTAGCCTTTTCTCGCCAGCAAACGCTTCAACCCAGGCGTTTGAATGTAACGGATATTATTGCAGAACTCGCCCATCTTCTTCGCCGCCTTATTGGCGAGACGATTGAATTACGTATTACCCATGGGCGTGATCTGGGGGATGTAAAAGCAGATCAGGGACAGTTGGAACAGGTTATTATTAACCTTGCTGTGAATGCCCGTGATGCAATGGACCAAGGTGGTGTTCTAGAAATTATCACCTCAAATGTGATGGTGGATGCACCATACAAAGTCAAAGGGGAAGAAATACCCCCGGGCGATTATGTCTTGGTCAAGGTCCAAGACACGGGGCATGGTATTCCAACCGAAATTATAGATCGCATTTTTGATCCTTTCTTCTCGACAAAAGAGGTTGGGGCTGGGACTGGTCTAGGCCTATCAACGGTCTATGGTATTGTGAAGCAGTCCGGTGGTTTTGTTTTTGTTGATTCAACAGCAGATCAGGGAACTGTTTTTTCTTTGTTGTTGCCGCATTTCCAGGAAGATGCACAAGATCAGGAAGAGCTTGCCGCAGAAATACCAAAAGCACAGGATCTAACGGGGCATGGCAATATTCTTTTGGTCGAGGATGAAGATGCTGTGCGATCCTTTAGTGCGCGGGCACTGGAGAATAAAGGATATAAGGTGCTTGAAGCCAATTCAGGCGAAGCAGCGCTTGAGATTCTTCAGCAGGACGGGGAAACGATTGATTTGGTCATTACTGATGTTGTGATGCCTAAGATGGATGGTCCGACCTTAATCAAGAAACTCTATCAAACGCATCCGGATTTGAAGGTAATCTTCATTTCGGGCTATACGGAAGATTCTTTCCGGAAAACACTGGATGTAGATTCTGCAATTGAGTTTTTGCCCAAGCCCTTTAGCTTGAAACAGTTGGCATCCAAAGTTAAGGATGTTCTTGCTGCTCAGTAAGTTTATTCTAAAATCTTGCCTCTTAAATAATGTTTTTAGTAACAGTGTTTTAAGGTGATTTTCTCTTATAGTTGCCACTCTTTCGTGTTGCTTTGTTCTCTTAATGTTCTTTTTTGTTGCTTATTGAGAACAAAGGGGGTACGTTGTTCTCGTTGCAGCAAGTGTGAGCCTGTGGGATAAGGGAGGCAACGATGGCACAAAACGTCTTACAGTTAGTGGAGAATAGCACGGTGGACAAACAAAAGGCATTAGATGCAGCCCTGGGACAGATTGAACGCGCTTTTGGTAAAGGCTCGATCATGAAATTGGGTGAAGGTAAAGCGGTCGAGACCGAAGTTATTTCCACGGGGTCTTTGGGGCTGGATATCGGCTTGGGTATTGGTGGTTTGCCACGAGGACGTATTGTTGAGGTTTACGGCCCGGAGTCATCAGGTAAAACAACCTTGGCTTTGCACGTTGTTGCTGAAGCACAAAAAGCTGGTGGTACCTGTGCCTTTATCGATGCGGAACATGCTCTTGATCCTGCCTATGCAAATAAGCTTGGAGTTGACGTAAGCGAGTTGTTGATTTCTCAGCCTGATGCTGGTGAACAGGCCTTGGAAATTACGGACACATTGGTACGTTCCGGTGCGTTGGATGTGCTGGTCGTGGATTCCGTGGCTGCCTTGGTTCCTAAAGCAGAACTCGAAGGCGATATGGGTGATTCTCTTCCTGGTTTGCAAGCGCGTTTGATGAGCCAGGCAATGCGTAAGTTGACAAGCTCGATTTCCAAATCCCGCACATTGGTTATCTTTATCAACCAGATCCGTATGAAAATCGGGGTGATGTTTGGTAACCCGGAAACAACAACGGGTGGTAACGCCCTGAAGTTCTATTCTTCTGTACGTCTTGATATTCGCCGTATTGGTGCGATTAAAGATCGGGAGAACATTACGGGTAACCAAACCCGGGTGAAGGTTGTTAAAAATAAAATGGCCCCTCCATTTCGTGTGGTAGAGTTTGATATCATGTACGGTGAAGGTATTTCAAAAACCGGTGAAATGCTGGATCTCGGGGTTCAGGCTGGTGTTGTTGAAAAAGCGGGAGCCTGGTTCTCTTGTGATGGACAACGTATTGGCCAGGGACGTGAAAACGCTAAGAAGTTCCTGACAGAAAATCCGGAAGTTGCGGCAAAGATTGAAACAGCTGTACGTAAAAATGCCGGCATTGTTGCGAATGCGATGCTTGAAGGAAAAGAAGAAGGCGAAACAGAAGACGCTTAATCGTTCTGCCGTTTACCAATAAAAAAAGGAGCCAACTTAAGGCTCCTTTTTCTTTGCGTGTTGTGTCTAGGCCTGAAAAAAAACTTACGGATTGGTGACCCGTCCAAAAGCTTTTGTGAAACCTTTAAGAGAAAAGGGGATCGCAATTTTCTTTTTAACAGCATCAAAGAAGACAACGCGTCCTTCATTCTGGCTTTTTAAATTACTTAGAAGCTCGTTATCTATTTGGATCTCAGACTGACAGCCGGTTCTTAAACAACGGATAAAGGGATATTGCCTCTTGAGTTGTGGTCCAACCTCCAGTGAAAATCCTTCTGGTAGACGAATGCCTAATGGAAGCGTCAGGATAAGAGTTGTGATCCCCGCTGTGTTATTGTCTGGTCGCCCGACAGCGAGATTCAAAACAGGCGTTGGGTTCTCACCGAGTGTTACATTATGCACAATGTAGCAACTGAGGGGCTCGTTTACTGTACAATGAGATGCCCAGTTCCCAAATCGCTCAGTTGATCTTTGTGGAGCCTGTTGTTGGGCTGTGGCAAGTGATGATGTTGCAATAAGAAACAGGCAGCAACAGGCAACAGATTTAAGACTATTAATGGATTTTATAAAGGCCATGATTTCAAGCTTATCAATTGAAGTAATGAATGTTCGTAAACGCAGATTTATAAGATATGTGTTCTAGCTATATCGAATAATCGTGGAAAATTAAAGGCAAGTTATTATCAGGACTGTGTGAAGGTTGAGGCTGGGAAATTGTAATGCTGTAAGCGAAGTCTAGACAGAGCCTTGGCAGCACGTTAAAACCGCAGATAAGATTTCCCGTATTCTATTGTAAAAAGAATGCGTCCTGTCCAAGTTTTAGGGTAAGTGATTAAAATGATTACCGGCAATGAGATCCGTAGGGTCTTTCTCGACTATTTTGCAAAACATGGTCATCAAACTGTAGAATCTTCGCCGTTGGTGCCGCGAAATGATCCAACGTTGATGTTTACCAACGCAGGTATGGTGCAATTCAAAAATGTCTTTACCGGTAACGAGACACGTCCCTATAGCCGCGCGGCAACCTCGCAAAAATGTGTGCGCGCAGGTGGTAAACACAACGACCTTGAAAACGTAGGTTATACCGCAAGACACCACACCTTCTTTGAAATGATGGGGAACTTTTCCTTTGGGGATTACTTCAAGGATGTGGCGATTGAACATGCTTGGAACCTGATCACAAAAGAATATGGTGTGCCCGAAGAAAAACTTTTGGTCACGGTCTATTCCGAAGATGAAGAAGCTGCTGCACTTTGGCGTAAAATTGCTGGCCTTAGCGATGATCGTATCATTCGTATTTCGACAAGTGATAACTTTTGGTCTATGGGGCCGACAGGACCTTGTGGACCATGTTCAGAAATATTCTATGACCACGGAGATCACATCTTTGGCGGTCCTCCGGGAAGCCCGGATGAAGATGGCGACAGGTTTATTGAAATCTGGAACCTTGTGTTTATGCAATATGAGCAGATTGATGCGCAGACACGGGTTGATCTACCTAAGCCGTCAATTGATACCGGGATGGGGCTAGAACGCATTACTGCAGTTCTTCAAGGTAAACACGATAACTACGATGTTGATTTGCTTCGCACCATCATTGAGGCGTCAGCGCATGAAACAGGTGTTGATGCAGATGGGGATCATGCTGTATCTCATCGCGTTATTGCTGATCACCTTCGTTCGACAGCGTTCCTGATTGCGGATGGTGTTTTGCCATCTAACGAAGGACGTGGATATGTTTTGCGTCGTATTATGCGACGTGCCATGCGCCATGTGCACAAAATTGGTGTTAAAGATCCAGCGATCTATAAATTGGTTCCGTCCCTTGTTGGGATGATGGGGACTGCTTTCCCTGAACTGACACGTGCAGAATCTCTCATCACAGAAACGCTTAAGCTGGAAGAAAATCGGTTCGGTCAAACGCTTGATCGCGGCATGAAGTTGCTGTCAGCTGAAACGGACAAGTTGGGAGACAAGGGCACACTTAATGGTGAAGTTGCCTTTAAGCTCTACGATACCTATGGCTTCCCACTTGATCTCACACAGGATGTTTTGCGGGGGCAGGGACAGTCTGTGGATACCGAAGGTTTTAATGCGGCGATGGAGCAGCAGCGTGCTGCTGCGCGTAAAGCATGGAGCGGTTCAGGTGATGCTGCAACAGAAAAAGTCTGGTTTGAAATACAAGAGCGTGTCGGGGGAACAGAGTTCCTTGGCTACGATACCGAGACAGCCGAAGGTCAGGTTCTGGCAATCTTAAAAGACGGTGGTGAAGTTTCTGATGCAAAGGCTGGTGATCAGGTGATGATTATCACCAACCAGACACCTTTCTATGGAGAAAGTGGTGGCCAGCAAGGTGATCACGGTCTTCTGTTCTCGGCTGAGGGTGCGGAAGTTACAATCAAAGACACTCAGAAAAAGCTGGGCAATCTATTTGTTCATATCGGCGACGTTACCCGTGGCGAGATTACAGTGGATCTTGCGCTGGAAATGAAGGTAGATGTTTCTCGCCGATCTGCTTTGCGTGCTCATCACTCTGCAACGCACCTGTTGCACGAAGCTTTACGTCGACGTTTAGGGACACACGTAACCCAGAAAGGTTCCTTGGTGGCAAAAGAACGTCTTCGTTTTGATATCAGCCAACCAAAGCCGTTGGAAGCGGATGATATTGCCGCTGTTGAATGTGAAGTGAATGATTACATTCGCCGCAATGATCCGGTTACAACGCGTTTGATGACCCCGGACGAAGCAATCAAAGAAGGGGCAATGGCGCTCTTTGGTGAGAAGTACGGTGAAGAAGTCCGCGTTGTTTCAATGGGCGGTTCAGATAGCTCTACAGGAAGTGGATATTACTCCACAGAGTTATGTGGCGGTACGCATGTCAAAAGAACCGGAGATATCGGTTTCTTCAAAATTGTATCCGAAGCAGCGCTTGCGTCTGGTGTTCGCCGTATTGAGGCAGTCACAGGTCAGGCTGCGCTGGAATATGTATCCGCACAGGAGACACAACTGGCTGCTGCTGCGGCGGCAATGAAAGCATCCCCTGCTGAATTGGAAGCACGTGTGACGTCTCTTCTGGAAGAAAGAAAGCGACTTGAGCGTGACTTGACTGATGCACGTCGCAAGCTTGCTGCTGGCGGCGGTGCATCAGGAGATGCCGAGTTTAAGGATGTAAACGGTATTAAAGTTGCTGCTCGGGTTCTGGAAGGTGTTTTACCGAAAGATCTGAAACCAACGGCCGATGAATTGAAAAAACAGATTGGGACCGGTGTTATTGTGTTGATCGCTGATACAGATGGCAAGGCCTCTATCGTTGTTGCCGTGACGGATGATCTCACTGAAAAGGTTTCTGCGGTTGATTTAGTTCGTGCTGGTTCCGCTGCACTTGGCGGTAAAGGCGGGGGTGGACGCCCTGATATGGCACAAGCTGGCGGCCCTGACGCTTCAAAGGCCCAAGATGCGATACAGGCTATCGAAGCTTTACTTGGCTAGCGAGTATGTTGCACAAGATATAAAGCTCCGCAGTTATGAAGGCTGCGGAGCTTTTTTTATGTCTCTAAAAGTTTTTGTTAGTAGGAAACCTACCAAGTGTTATTTTTTACCATTGGCGAGTTTTTGGGCGTCAGGATGTTGACGTAACTTTATCATCGCCCAAACACCAAAGAACGGTCCTATGGCTAAGGGGGCAAAGGCATAGTGCCAGCTCAGAAGATCAACAGCGTAGGGCATCAAATGAATGGTGATCAGGGTGAGTGTGAAGCCTATCGATGTTTGGAGCGTTAGCATAGTCCCTACGATTTCAGGTGGGGATAATTCAGCAACTGATGCTGAAAATTGAGCTGAGTCCGCAATGATACTGATGCCCCACAGAATACAGAGTAATGTCAGCCAAAGAGGGGATGCCCCGAATAAAAAACCAACTGACAGGGCGCAGCTGCCACTAATCAACATAGCGATAATGGTTAGCGTGGTACGGCCGAGTTTATCCGCCATGTAGCCAGCAGCAAAACAGCCGATGGCTCCTGCCGCCATTGTTCCGAAGGTTGCTAGCTTGGCGAGTTCGTTTGCTCTGTCATTGCTCATCGACAATGAAAAACTGGCTGTCAGGAATATGCCAATCCAGGCCCACATTGCGTATAATTCCCACATATGACCTAGGTAACCAAGGTTTGCCAGACGGACAGACTTTATTTTCCAGGCAGAGAGAATGTGAAGAGGGTGAAACTTTGGAGCCTTAGTGTACGCGGGGCCCATTTTAAAAAAAAGAATACCAATAGCCGAGAAGATTGCACAGGCTGATGCTGCTGCAATTGTAAAGCGCCAGTCAATGCCGCCAATTGCATTAAAAAGGTGGGGAGAGGCCGACCCCAAGGTTAAAGCACCGACGAGAATACCAACAAGAAGCCCCATATCCCCTTTTGCCCAGGTTGCAGCCATGCGCATTCCGACTGGATAAATACCAGCCATACAGATCCCGGTGATAAACCGAAGCAACGGCACAATGGCATCGGTTGGCTCAACGATTAATAATATGGCATTGGCAATGGCGGCAATTATGGCTGAGCTTAAGAAAAATAATTTCGGCGGTAAGCGATCTGCTAATCCAAACATGGCAGAAGACAGGCTCCCCGCAACAAAGCCAACTTGAACGCTTGAGGTGAACAGGGCTTGTTGGAAAGAACTAAGATTATAGTCTGTTATCAGAGAAGGAAGAACTGCTGATGCAGAGAACCAGAGAGCCATGGCTGCTACCTGACAAAGTGCCAATATGCTTAAAGAAAGCCATTTATCAGAAATAGGTGTCATATTACTCTGGCAGGATAAAGGAATGAGGCTTTTAAAGTATTGAGCAGATCATGATTTGTCGAATAAGAATTTGATCGGGAAGTCACGATCTCGTGTGTGGATCAAATATGGATCAGGAAGAGATAAGGTTAGTTGCTTATGAGTTCATGTACTTTAATAATCTCTGGATATAAAAAAAGGCCGCAGTTAGCGGCCTCTTTCATGCTGTATCGCGTTTACTGATATCAAGCTTTGGCTTTAACGTCAGAGATAATGTGCAAATCGCGTTGTGGGAACGGGATAGAGATACCTTCTTTGTCAAAGGCTTCTTTAATTGCACGACGATTATCACTCAGGGCAGGCCAGTAATCACCACTGTCTGTCCAGTAGCGGACATTCAGGTCCACGGAACTCTCACCCAGTCCGGTTGTAATTACCTGCGCGGCAGGATCTTTATGAATGCGTGCGTCACCTGAAAGGACTGCGAGTGCAACCTTCTCTGCTTTGGCGATGTCATCCCCATAGCCAATGCCAATTGCCAGGTCTGTCCGTCGTGTGCTGTTTCTACTGTAGTTTGTGACAGTTGCTGACCAAAGCTTGGAGTTTGGTACGGAAAGGTAAAGGCCATCTACTGTGGTCATGTGCGTGATAAACAGGCTGATTTCTTCAACCGTTCCTGAAATACCGTCTGCATCAACAAACTCGCCGACTTTCAAGGGGCGGAGAAACAGAAGCATGAAACCGGCAGCAATGTTTTGCATTGTTCCTTGCAATGCTAGACCAATAGCCAAGCCAGCTGCACCAAGAACGGCTATGATACTTGTGGTCTCCACACCGAAACGTGCCAGAACGGCGATGAGAACGAAAACCATAATCGTATAGCGAACGATCTTGACGATGACTGGTTTCAGGGTTGAATCTATTTTGCCAGATTTACCAAGTAGCTTATCGGTATATTTTGCAATACGCCCTGCGATAAAAATACCAACAATAAGAATGGCGAGTGCAGCCAGAATTTCTAATGAGAAATCCAGTGCTGTCTGTGTTAGTTGTTCTACAAGCTCTTTGTATTCTTCGGTGATTGTCACAACCAAAGTTCCTCTTTTTAAGATTACAGGCTGTCCCCCGGATAAACCCTCATTGGACAAAACCCCCGCTGCAGATACTACAGCGAGGGCTTTGAAAAATCACCTAGTAAAAATACCAACCTGTTTTATTGGGGATGGCAGCTTATTAAATCGTAAGAATTACTCGGCGTCAGCGAGAACTTTGACTGATACCATTCGATCAGGATCATCAACAGCACCACTGCCGGGAGCACCTTTTTTGATGCCATCGACAAGATCCATGCCATCAGTAACGCGACCCCAAACTGTATACTGGCCGTTGAGAGATGGTGCGCTTTCAAACATGATGAAGAACTGACTATCACCGGAATGCGGGTTCTGAGCGCGTGCCATACCTACGACACCGCGAACAAATGGTTCCTGTGTGAATTCAGCACGTAGTTTTTTACCCGAGCCACTTGTACCTGTTCCGGTTGGGTCACCAGTCTGAGCCATGAAGCCGTCGATAACACGATGGAATACGATGCCATCGTAAAAGCCTTCACGTGCAAGTTCTTTGATGCGTGCAACGTGAGTCGGGGCTAAATCTGGTAGCATTTCAATCGTTACTTTTCCGGTTTCCAGTTCGATAACGAGGGTGTTTTCCAGATCGGGTGTGGTTTCTTCTGTCATGGCTTCGGCCTTAAGTAAGTGTGATAAACTACCAGCAAAATAAGTATCGGAGTGTGTTTTTGCAAGGCGACATCTGTATGGGATTGAAAATTTAGGTAGGCTTTACGACGTGGTTATTTTGTTTAAAAAGAAAAAGCGCTGTATCTCATAAAGAGTACAGCGCTTTTCTATGTATTTTTTCTTGTGTGATATTTACTGAATATCAGTAAGAACACGTACAGAAATCATTTTATCCGGATCGCTAACTTTGCCGCTACCAGGTTGCCCCTTTTTAATGGCATCGACATGTTCCATACCTTGTATGACTTTACCCCATACAGTGTATTGACCATCAAGCGACGGGGTTCTTTTGAACATGATAAAAAACTGGCTGTCCCCGGAATTTACATTCTGGGAACGTGCCATGCCAACGGTACCGCGTACATAAGGTTCGCGAGAGAACTCAGCCTTTAATTTTTTACCTGACCCGCCAGTACCAAGACCTTTGGGGTCACCGGTCTGTGCCATAAATCCTGCGATTACCCGATGAAATACTATTCCATCATAAAAGCCATCGCGGGTCAGCTCTTTGATTCTTGCCACGTGGTTAGGGGCAAGATTGGGAAGCATCTCAATGAAGACTTTACCGGTTTTAAGCTCAATCACCAGTGTATTTTCAGGGTCAGCAGCCTGTGAACTGGTTGACGCGAAGGTCAGGGCAAGTAGGCCAGCGAGTAAATTACGTAGGATCTTTGGCATCTTTGTTAGCTCATTGCTTTCTGTAGATTGGCATCAATTGCATCCAGGAATTGATCTGTGGTCAACCAGTCCTGATTAGGGCTGATCAGAAGCGCCAGATCTTTTGTCATCTTTCCGGATTCGACTGTATCAATACACACTTTTTCAAGCGTTTCGGCAAACTCAACAACTTCTGGCGTTTCGTCAAACTGTCCGCGGAATTTGAGGCCGCGTGACCATGCGAAAATAGAAGCGATTGGGTTTGTTGATGTGTCTTTGCCTTGTTGGTGTAAGCGATAGTGACGTGTCACAGTACCGTGTGCTGCTTCTGCTTCTACAGTCTGTCCATCTGGTGTCATGAGAACAGATGTCATCAGACCAAGCGAACCAAAGCCCTGTGCAACGGTATCAGACTGAACATCGCCGTCATAGTTTTTACAAGCCCATACAAAACCACCTGACCATTTCATGGCTGCAGCAACCATGTCATCAATCAGACGGTGCTCATATGAAATGCCTTTGGCTGCAAATTTGTTGGCGAACTCTGTCTGGTAGACTTCTTCGAACAGATCTTTAAAGCGGCCATCGTAAGCTTTCAGGATAGTGTTCTTTGTAGACAGGTATACAGGCCAGCCAAGATCAAGGCCGTAGTTCATGCATGCACGGGCAAATCCACGAATTGATTCGTCCAGATTGTACATGCCCATTGCGACACCAGCTTCTGGGAATTCGAAAATTTCACGGGTAATTGGCTCGCCACCGTCTTCTGGTTGGAAAGTCATAGTTAGTTTACCAGCACCAGGGACAAGGAAGTCAGTCGCTTTATATTGATCACCAAAAGCGTGACGACCAATAACAATTGGTTGTGTCCAGCCAGGAACAAGACGTGGCACATTTTCCATGATAATTGGCTGACGGAAAACTGTACCACCAAGAATGTTACGAATAGTCCCGTTTGGCGAACGCCACATTTTTTTCAGGTCGAATTCTTCAACACGTGCTTCATCAGGTGTGATTGTTGCACACTTAACACCAACGCGATGTTCTTTGATGGCATTGGCGGCATCAACTGTGATCTGATCGTCTGTTTCATCGCGACTTTCGATGGAAAGATCGAAATATTTCAGATCAACATCAAGATAGGGAAGAATGAATTTTTGTTTGATTTTTTCCCAGATGATCCGTGTCATCTCATCGCCATCGAGCTCGACGATTGGATTTTTAACCTTAATTTTGGACATGTTCGCCTCCTTGTTTGTCGGCTTGTTTCATATAATTTGGGGAACTCACAGAGGAAAATAACAGTCTTTCGCTGCAGTGCAAGATAACTCGGTATAACAATTGATATCAAAGCAGTTTGATATCTGCTTTGATTTGGGATTCTGGCATGCTTTGAATTTGCGCGAAAACTTCGTCTATGTTGTTGACAACACTATATATATCAGCAGGATTTTGCCTTAAGTACCCAGCTGATATTTGATGGTTTATCAGCTCTAGAAGTGGGGTCCAAAAATTTTCAAGATTGATAATGATAATGGGTTTGTCGTGCATGCCCAGTTGTTTCCAAGTCGCGATTTCGAAAAATTCGTCCAGTGTTCCAAGACCACCGGGAAGAATGCAGAATGCGTCTGAACGCTCAAACATCGCCATTTTTCGCGTGTGCATGGAACCAACAACAATAAGCTCATTCACTTCTTTATGGCCGACTTCAAATTTATCCAGATATTCGGGTATAATACCCGTTACCTTTCCGCTATGTGCCAACGCGCCATCGGCTACACGACCCATGGATCCAACCCGGCCACCACCATAGATAACTTCGATGTTGTTTTCTGCGGCTAGTTTTCCGAGCTGATTCGCGCTTGCCAGATGCTCTTCACTCACCGCATTGGAAGAGCCACAGTAAACACAAATGGATTTGATTTTAGTCATCGTTGAATTCCTTTTATTATTATTTTTGTGCAAATTTGCAAAACGGCACGTAGATAGCGAGATTTAATCCCTATCCAACGTGCCGACGGTTTCATTATATCTTTAGTTTGAGTAATGGCAATGATCAGGGAAAAACAGAGTTATGCTGGTAATCTTGGAAATTTTTATCGCCTAAAATTTGTCATAACTCTTGTTCTTTTCCCATAAGGACTTAACCTAGAGTCATAAGAATGTTAGTCTGCGGGAATTATTTCCCACCTGCTTTTGGCGGTAGAGATTTTGTTGTTATTATAAAAGCCCTAAGGAGGCATTTTTGAGCCGTACCCTCGTTGTTTCTCTTGTAACTGCATTCATCCTGATTGGGGGAAGCGTCTCGGTTTGGTATGCCTTGGATGATGACCCTGAACCTACTGTTGTGAGCGATAATACAAGCACTTCGACAGATGCACCTAAGAAGGTTGTAAAAAAGCTTAATGGGAAAACTCCAGACACTGGGGGAGATGCTTCTGAAGCAGAAGCTTCCTCAAGCGAGGCCGTAACGTCAAGTGAATCAGAGCAAGCTAGTGAGGTCGATCCTTCTGCTTCTGTTGCTTCAAGTGAAAGTCAAAGCTCTCCAGAACCAACTGTTGAAAATGAATCAGAGGCTTCTGAAGAGACAGACGCCAATGGCGAACAAAAGGCTGCTGTTATTGTTGATTCATCTCTTTCTTTTGATGTGATCAGGGTAGAAAAAACAGGTGATACTGTGCTTGCGGGCAGAGCCCCGGCGGGTAGTGATGTCCGTATTGTGGATGGCACAACGCTACTGGGAAGTGTAGAGGCTGATGAGAATGGACAGTGGGCATACGTATTGGAAACACCACTGGCTCCGGGGACTCATGAACTCGGCCTGCAGGTGAATAAGGAAGAAGAGGGCGTTAAACTAAAATCTTCGGATGTCGCAATTGTAGATGTCCCTGTTGGAGATAAATCCGCGCTTGCCGTTCTGGTTCCCGAGGAAAAGGGAGGCGTATCAAAAGTGATCCAGCTTCCTGAAAAGGTTGAAGATGAAGGTATCAAGGATGGAGACTTGGCGCTGGATAGTGTGGATTATGACGATGTGGGACAAACTGTTATTGGGGGCACATCACAGCCGGGACAAAAAGTTGTTGGCTATTTGAATAACGAGTTTGTTGGTCAGGGCGTAACTGATGAAGAAGGCCGTTGGGTTGTCGAGGCAGAGAAAAAAGTGCAGGAAGGTCTTCACCAGTTAAGAATTGATCAGGTTGATGGTGAAGGAAAAGTAATAGCCCGTGTCGAAATCCCTTTTTCTCGATCTGGTAAAGTTGAATCCCGACCTGATGAGCGCGTTGTAACTGTCCAGCCAGGGAATAGTCTGTGGCGGATTTCTCGTGCTATCTATGGTGAAGGTGCGCGTTATGCGGTCATTTTTGATCGTAATCAAGACCAAATCAGAAACCCGGATCTGATTTATCCCGGGCAAATCTTTGTCTTGCCTAAGGATAATTAAGCAACGGTTTGATGTAAAATTAAGAGTTTTGTGGAAAATACCTTACATTGGTCTTCGTAATACAGTATTACAGCCCACATGTTATATACGGCGCATGTCTTAAGTGCAGGTTTGTGCCACAAATTGTTGAATTATTGAATGGAGACGGCAGTGCTGAAGCACATTCTAGTGCCTATTAATAAAGCTGGTTGGCCTTTTGTTGGTGGCGCTCTTGCGCTGAGTGTTGGATTTGCTCTGATATGGAAGCCTCTGGCCATTGTTGGGCTAATCATTGCAGCATTCTGTACTTACTTCTTCCGCGATCCGGAAAGACAAACACCTGTGCGTGAAGGACTTGTTGTCAGTCCTGCTGATGGGCATGTCAGCGCAGTTGAGACCGCTGTTCCCCCTGCTGAATTAAACATGGGAACAGAGCCTATGATGCGGGTTTCCGTATTTTTGAGTGTCTTTGATGTTCACGTAAACCGTGTTCCTACAGCGGGTAAAATCACTGAATTGGCTTATCATCACGGCGCGTTTCTAAATGCGGCTCTTGATAAAGCTTCCGAGTTGAACGAGCGGATGTCGGTCAAAATGGAAACAAGTGATGGCAAAGAGATTGCTTTTGTGCAGATCGCAGGCCTGATCGCCCGTCGGATTATTTGTAATCTGACGTTGGATCAGGAAGTAAAAACTGGTGAGCGTTTTGGTCTTATCCGCTTTGGTAGCCGTACCGATATCTACCTCCCGGACGGGGTTGCTCCTCTTGTTTCTGTTGGGCAGCAAATGATTGGTGGCGAAACTGTGATCGCCGATCTTCTGTCCGATGAAGCACAACGCGAAACAGAGGTACGCTAAATGTCTGGTCTCAAGCGCCGTCGTCGACTTCATGGATTTTCTGTAAATCGTCTGATACCAAACGCCATTACGTTGATGGCACTTTGTTCAGGTTTATCTGCAATCCGTGCGGCGCTTGAAAGTAACTGGAAGCTGGCTGTTATCGGTATCGTTGTAGCAATGATCCTTGATGGCTTGGATGGTCCTGTGGCCCGCTTGATGAAGGGAACAAGTGAGTTTGGTGCACAACTTGATTCACTTGCCGACTTTGTAAACTTCGGTGTTGTTCCTTCGTTGGTTATTTATCTCTGGGCAATGGATGGTACGGGCGGGCTTGCCTGGGCTGTATCTCTATTCTTTGCTGTTTGTTGCGGTATGCGGTTGGCCCGATTTAATACCAGTTTGCTGGATGAAAATCCGCCACCGTGGGCGTCCAAGTTTTTCACTGGTATTCCTGCACCCTGCGGCGCGGGACTTGTGCTTATCCCGGTTGTTCTGTCGTTTGAATTGGGCGACGATATTCTTCGTTCTTCTATTTTGAATGGCGTGGTTTTGGTTGCTGTGGGCGCACTTTTTGTCAGTACGATTCCGACCTATTCATCCAAACGCATTCGTATTCCAAGGCGATATGTTGGTCTTGTATTACTAGGCTTTGCTGTTTGCATAATGTTCCTATACAGCACGCCATGGGTGTTCCTAAGTGTTGCTGGTGTTGGATATTTGGTTTCTATCATTCTGGCGCAATTTTCTTATCAGGCAACACGCAAGAAGATGCTGGCCCAAGAAGGTAAAGAGCCAGAAGACACAAACACATCAAGTGGCGATACGACTTCTAAAAAAGAATAAGTTTCAGGCACGTTATGTTTGATGCCTGGATGAGAGCAAAAATTGATCCTCCCCTTGATAAAGTAGGGGAGGTTCTTTCGCGTTCCGGGCTTGGTGCTAATCAAATAACATGGATAGGGTTTATTGGCGGAATGATTGTCATTCCCGCACTCGCCACCCAATCATATTATTTGGCCATAGCAGCCATTGCTTTTAATCGTTTGTGTGACGGCTTGGATGGAGCTGTTGCAAGAAAACAGGGTATCACCGATCTGGGGGGGTATCTTGATATCACGCTGGACTTTATTTTCTATTCTGCAGTTGTTTTTGGCTTTGCCTTGGCAATGCCTGAAGAAAATAGCCTGGCGGCGGCTTTTCTTATTTTTTCCTTTATGGGGACAGGGGCGTCCTTTTTATCTTTTGCAATTGTTGCCGCCAAAAAAAATATATCCACTGATATACGCGGTAAAAAAAGTATTTACTACCTTGGAGGTTTGACCGAGGGTACCGAGACTATTGTGCTTTTTCTTGCTCTATGTCTTTGGCCGGATAAGTTTGCTTTAATGGCATGGACTTTTGGTGGTCTGTGCTGGCTTACGACAAGTTTCAGAATACACGCAGCCTTAAGTCTTTTTGATGATTAGAAAAAAAGCCGGCAATAAGTGCCGGCTTTCTTCTTAAGATAAATAGCTATTCATTTTATTCGGCTGGCATAGCCTTTTCATCATCTGATATCGGTGGGTCAGATGGTGCATTATCCTTCTTAAATTTTGCTTTAATCCTCTTTACAAGATTGCGACTGTTCACCCTTACCATCAAAGAGCAGGGGGTGATCACAAGTGTGAGGATGGTCGCAAAGCAAAGGCCAAATGCAATCGCTGTGGCAAGCTGTGTCCACCATTGGGTAGAAGGGGCACCAACCTGGATTGTTCTGTTGATCAGATCAATATTGGTTGCCAGAACCATTGGCATTAAGCCAAGGATGGTTGTGATTGTTGTCAGCATCACCGGCCTTAGGCGTTGTGCACCTGTACGAATGATTGCCTCTTTTTGATCTTTGAATTTTGTCGAGACATAATCAAAGGTATCAATCAGAACGATATTGTTGTTCACAACAATACCCGCCAGCGCAATCACACCGATCCCTGACATAACAATACCAAAGGGCTGATCCGTAATCAGCAGACCAATCAAGACCCCGATGGTCGACATGATTACAGCGGATAGGATAAGGAAGGCGCTATAAAAACTGTTGAATTGAGTAACAAGGATAATCGCGATCATAAAGAGGGCGACACCAAAAGCTTTTACCAGGAAGTCCTGAGACTCTTTTTGGTCTTGGTTTTCTCCCTTGAATTGGATCGTTACTCTCGGGTCAAGTTCCTGAGATAACATCCATTCTGTTAGCTCTTTGACTTTATCATCCGCGAGTATCCCTGGTGCGATATCTGATTTTACTGTTGCTACCCGTTGACCATCTACGCGGTTGATCACGCCGACTTTCGGGGCGGCTGTACGCGTGATGAAGTTGGATATGGGGATCAAGCCAACATTGGTTTGAATTTTGATTTGATCCAAGTGCTCAATATTCCGGTTGTTCCGGGGGAGGCGCACAACAAGATCAATTTCTTCATCGCTATCATCTGGGCGGTAGCTGCCCAGCTTCATCCCATTGGTGACCATTCGGATGTAACTACCGATCAGGGCAATGTCCGCCCCGAATTTAGCCGCTTGGGCACGGTCAACGTCAATACGCCATTCAATGCCGGGGACGGGTAAACCATCTTCAATATCGACAAAACCGTTTGCTTCTCTTAGATGATTGGCAACTATTGTTGCCCAAGGATACACAAGGCTTGGTTCAACGGATGCAATCTCGATTTGAATTGGCTTGCCCGATGACGGACCTTTGTCTTCTTTTCGGGGCTCAACAGAAATACCACCCAAGACAGCTGTCCTGGTGCGAATATCCGCAAGAATTTCATCAGCTGGGCGACGATTGAACCAATCGGTAAACTCCATCTGGATGTTGCCGATTACGTCTTCAGGCTGATCTTTGTTTGTCGTACTTTCTGCATTTGTGCTGACATAGATATTATGCAGTTCATGCTTTTCATTTTGGAGGTCCAGGACAATTTGTTCGACCTGTTTTACGAGGTGGTCTCGCTCATCAATCGACATGTTGCCCTGCGCACGTACCTGCAAAACGGCATTGTCTGGCTCAATGTCCGGGAAAAACTCGACACCTTTACCAAAATTGCTGTAAAGCATGATGACGCCAATAAGAGACGCAAAAGTCAGGGTTGCAATAGTTCCCGGAATTTTTAAGACCAGATGCATCAGCTTGATATAAAGACCGGTAAAGCCTGTTACAGCGGTTAAGTCCCCAGCTTCAGATGCGGCCAAATTTTCCATGGATTTTTTATCAGCAGCACCACCAGCTTTGCCGATTAAGCCACCAATTGTTGGAACTACAATCAAAGCCATGACCAAAGAAGCACTCAGCGTTGCAATGAGGGTAATAGGCATGAATTTCATAAATTCACCCATAATGCCGGGCCAGAATATGAGAGGGGCAAAAGCGGCGAGTGTCGTCGCAGTAGAGGCTATGATCGGCCATGCCATACGAAGACTTGCTTGTTTGTAAGCTTCTCTTCTGTGCAGGCCTTCGCTCATCTTTCTATCGGCAAACTCAGTGACAACGATCGCCCCATCCACGAGCATACCGACTGATAGGATCAAGCTAAAGAGAACAACAACGTTTACGGTTAAGCCTGCGGCGTGCAGGATCATAATAGATGCAAGGAAAGATCCGGGTATTGCGATACCCACGAGAATGGAAGATCTGAAACCCAGGGCGGCAACAACGACAATCATCACCAAGATGATGGCAGACAAGACGTTATTTTGCAGGTCCTGTAACATGGTACGAATGCCAGTAGATTGATCCTGGCTGTAAGAAACGTCAATTGCATCCGGCCATAGCACCTGCTGCTGGCTTACAACCGCACGTACCTGCTCGATCGTTTCAATAATATTGGTACCCGTCCGTTTTGATATTTCCATGGTCAAAGCGGGTTTGTTATTTACGCGGGCATATTCTGTTGTGTCTTTGAACGTTTTACGCAAAATTCCGATATCTTTTACCCGGACAACGGCATCGCCATTGACCTTTACGGGCATATTCAAAATATCTGTTGTGTCTTCAAACAGACCGGGAACCTGAATAGCAAAACGTCCTTGGCCGGTATCCAGTGATCCGGCGGCAACAACAAGGTTTGATTTGCCAACAGCAGTGATAATATCGTTGGCATCAAGGTTGTAGCTTTCAAGGATAAGAGGATCGACGACAATCTCGATCAATTCATCCCGATCCCCAACCAACTTGGCTTCCAGTACATTAGGAATGGCTTCCAACTTGTTTTGTAAGTCCTTGGCAATGGCAAGCAAAGCTCTTTCAGGTACATCCCCGGACAGATTAACTACAAGAATAGGGAACAGACTGAGATTAACCTCATGTACGGTGGGTTCATCTGCATCATCAGGCAGTTCGGCTTTGGCGATATCGACTTTTTCCCTGACATCTGTCAATGCGAGGTCAATATCGGAGCCAGCCTCGAATTCCATAACGACGTTTCCACCACCCAGAAATGAGCTTGAGCGCATCTCCTTCACACCCTCGATACTGCGAAGCTCTTTTTCCATTGGTTTCAGCAACAGGCGCTCAGCATCAACAGGCGAAATACCTTCGTGGTGCATGCTGACGTAGATGATCGGAATGGTGATGTCTGGGTTATCTTCTTTCGGAATGGTGACGTAAGACACTGCCCCGGCAATAAGAATAAGGATGAGTCCAAGTATTACGGTACGTGACCGTCCTAAGGCGCCTGAGATGATATTTGTCATGACTGAGCTGCTCCGGATGCAGTTTCTTGTGTCTGCTCAGAAGGTATTTCAGGATTTAATTCTTTAAGGGTATCGGCATCAATTGCCTTCACCTCTTGCCCATCTTTGATCAACTCTTGTCCGATAACAACAAAAGTTACCTCTTTCGGCAGACCACCAAGCCACAAGCCGTCGGTTGTGTTTTCAAGAATACTGGCTTCTTTGAACTCAATCTTGTTGTTTTCGCCCAAAGTCTTCACCCCGATAGCGCCATTAGCATTAATCGTGAGAATTCCGGGGGACACTTTATGGGCTTGCATATCGTTAAGTGTAAGTACGGTTTCTGCCGTAATACCATCCGAAATTTTCAGATCAGGGTTGGGAACTGCAACCTCAATACGGAAGGTACGGGTATTTGCATCAGCCATTGAAGCGATATATTTGACCTTACCTTCAACTGTTTGTCCGGTAATTAAACGTACTTTGGCTGTGTGTCCTACAGATATGAAGGGAACCAGCCTTTCACTTACGTCTGAAACAACAAGCATTGTCGACAGATCAACGATGGTGCCGATCTTGTCGCCAACATCAACATATTCACCAATTTCAACAGCGCGACTGTTCAGTACACCTGTAAAGGGGGCAGGGATAAGCGTATTCGAGAGGGCAACTTGTGCGCGTCTTAATTCAGCTTGTGCTGATTCAAGAGCTGCTTTGCTGGCTGCAAGCTTTGTTTCAGCTTTAAAGCCTTTTTGCGAAAGGCGTTTTGCTGCCTTATATTCAATAGCGCGTTGCTCTTTCAGGGCTTTAAACTCTTGTACTTTGGCAGAACGCTCATTGACGTCGAGCTTGGCAATGAGCTTACCCGCTTCAATTGTATCGCCTTTGTCAATTGCGAGATCAATGATCTTGCCGCTGGCTTCGCTTTTTATTTCCACGGTCCGTAAAGCTTCTGTTCTGCCCCGTACAGTCAGGTAGCGCGTATAGGGAACAGCCGTTTGTGTTTGCACGCGCACCGAGGGGGTTTGGGTTTCACGAGAGAGGTTTACCGGGGGCTTTTTAATCTCTGGCTTTCCTGCCTCACCTGCTTCAGAGCCATCTGACAATTGTCCAGATATTACCCAGCCAGCTGTTCCGACGGCGAGTACGAATGCGAGTAAATAGGAAACTTTCATGATGCGTGCCTGTTAGTATCTATCTGCTTGAGATTTATGTCTTTGGTCTTTGTATCGGGAGACGAAGTGCGTGGTGTTTCATGTTGAGACCGGAGTTCAGTAATGAAACGTTCTTTGTTTTCTTCTAAATATGTGAGTGAGTTCTGGTAAACCGTTAGACCTAAACCGTGACAAAGCCGACGCCCGGTGGGCAAGGATGCCGGGTCGCATTGGGTCATGCGTTCTATGGTTTCTTTATAAAAAGAAATTCTTTGATCCAGTAGCTTGATGACCTGTGGTAAGGGCAGAAGCTCGGCAAAATATAGAACAAAGAAAAAATCGGAGGTAAATCTGTCTGGTGTTGGTGGGGCTAAAAGACTTGTAATAAGTGTGTCTTCGCCGCTTTGCGTCAGTTTATACACTTTCTTATCTGGTCTTTTTTCCTGTGCCATCTGGGTACACTCCACGAGGCCCTCTGTGGAAAGACGTCCAAGAGCGGGATAGATGGAACCAAAACTGGCGTCCTGGAAGTGGCTGAAGGCTCCTTCTTTAAACGCTTTCTTGATTTCATATCCACTTGCTTCCCCTTGATACAGGACCGCAAGGCATAGTGTTCTTACATCCATACTGAATAATTACCTGAACTTGTTTTTCTTTTCAGAGGTCAAAAAGACTCGATCTTTTGTAGCTAAAGAGAGTCGCTGACTTATGTAGGTCAGATATACTCCAGTTCAACATATATCAAGCTGATATATGTTATTTATTTTTGACATAGATGTGCTGTGAAACAGAAGAGCTGTAAAAAGAGTGCTTTAGAGGGATCTGAGTGGGATTTATCTAAAATACTCGAAATTGTAATCGGATTTCAGATGAAGTAGTATAGAGAAAAGGATTTGTGTATATGGACTATTCTATACCTCTATCGGGACTACAATATCAGGCACAGCGTCTTTCTGTGTCTGCAAATAATATTGTTAACGCGGGATCGCTTGATTCTTCGCGCCTGCCAGAGCGTGTTCCTTTTGCTCCAAGCAGGCTGGATCCGGTTAGTCGTGCACCTGGTGTTTCCGGAAGCTTGCAGCAGCTTGGTCCCAATGCCCCTTTGTCAGAGCCTGGGCAAAGCGCGGGTTTTGCAGAAGTTTTTTCTGCTACCGGCGTAAATGTAGAGAGAGAACTGGTTGATCAAAAACTGGCCTCTATTGCTTACAAGGCAAATGTAGCAGTAATTAAAACCTTTTCTGAGCTGGATGAGACGCTTCTTGATAGTATCAAGGACTAAGGTAGTACTGAGAATTTATTAAGCTGTATCAGTCTTAAAGCAATTAACCATAAAAAGACTAACGATTGTAGATCGTTAATAAGTCAGGTGTTTTTTGATTGCCGTTTCGGTCAAATTTTATTTATAATTTAGTAAGATTTGTTCTTCATTCTTAGTATTTGTTGCCAGTTTTCTATGAACTAAATACGGAAATTTTTATTTTTTTTCCGTTTGATGATTGAGTGCTCTGAAATCCCATGTCTGTAAAAAAACACAACACAAAGAGTGGTCGTACCAATAAGACCGAGATAAGTGATGATAAACGTCGGTTCCAACGGGTATCAGTACTTTGGTCGGGTGAATATGCAGATGACCAGGGGGCAGACCAGCAGTGTGTTATTTTTGATATTTCTGTCAATGGTGTCCGGGCGAAGTTTGATCAGGCACTCGCAATTGGCACACAATTTGTTTTAAAAATTGCTGGCGGCGTTCAGTTAATGACAGAAGTTGTCTGGTCCAAAGGCCAAACTGTTGGACTGCGATTTAATGATAACCCGGATAAGTTAGCGAGCATTATGGCTGGCGTTCTCCCCAGAAAATGCCTGGAGTTTGTTTAGGGGAACCGCATCGGCAATGCTCATAATATTTCAGCTTCATAAACAGTTCAACAAAGGTGCTTAAACTTCGGAGCACCTTTTTTATTGTCTCATTTTTGAATAAGCGGGCGTAATTCTGCAATAGTGATCGGGGAACTGACTTCTTTAATGACTATCTTGTGTTTTCATTTTTGAATTTTCAGGAGACCGAATCTTGAATTGTTCTCATCTTTGAGTTGTTTAGAAGGGTAGGACATGTGCTTTATGCTATTACTTTTTGGGAAAAGCTGTGAAATTTTATTGCTTTTTTGTGTGCTTTAGTGTTTTATAATGTTTCTTCAGTGGTGCTGAAATGAAAAAGGGAATAATTTTATCTAATTGAATTTAAATACATAATTCTGCAATGTTCATGTATGATTCTTATCTTTTATAAGGTGTGGATTTTGTATACAATTTTATTGTGCTGACCAACTGTAAATTGACTATGCAACTCCAGATGGATAGCTTAAAACCATCCTTATTTGATTAGGTAACTACAACACTAATTAATAATAAAGAGGCGCATCCTGCGCTTATTTGCGACATTTGGGAGGATATCGTGATTAAAAGAGGACTTTTGGCTACTGCGGCTCTCGCTAGTATGCTTACAATGGGTGCTGTTACAGCAGAGGCAAAAACATTTGTCTATTGTTCTGAAGGTAGCCCGGAAGGTTTCACACCTGCTCTATACACATCAGGTACTTCATTTGATGCCAGCTCTCGTAACATCTACAATCGCCTTGTAGAGTTCGAAAGAGGCTCAACCATCATGCAACCAGGTTTGGCTGAATCCTGGGAAGTTTCAGAAGATGGTCTTTCTTACACCTTTAAACTACGTCCAGGTGTAAAGTTCCACACAACAAAATACTTCACACCGTCACGTGAATTGAATGCTGATGACGTACTCTTCAGCTTTAACCGTCAGTGGAAAGCGGACCACCCGTATCACAAAGTATCTGGTGGTACTTACGAATATTTCTCTGGATATGTAAGTTTCCCTGATATTCTGCAAACAATCGAGAAAGTTGACGATCTAACTGTCAAGTTTACTCTGCAGAAGCCAGATGCTGCTTTCATTTCCAAAATCGCTATCGATTTTGCTTCTATTCACTCTGCAGAATATGCTCAGCAGATGATGGATGCAGGTTCACCTGAGAAATTTGACCAAGAGCCAATCGGTACAGGTCCTTTCCAGTTCGTATCTTATCAGAAAGATGCTTTCATCCGCTATCAAGCGAATGAAAACTACTGGTCAGGTCGTGCACCACTAGACAAACTCGTATTTGCAATTACACCTGACGCGCAGGTTGCGTATCAGAAACTAGCTGCTGGCGAGTGTCATCTTGTTCCTTATCCAAACCAGGCTGATCTTGCTGCTATCGAAGCAAACAAAGATCTAACTGTGGATAGCCAGGAAGGCATGAACGTTGGTTATCTTGCGTTCAATACTGAGAAAAAACCATTTGATGACAAGCGTGTTCGTCAGGCTCTTAACTATGCCATGAACAAAGAGTCCATCATCAAAGCTGTTTTCCAAGGCGCTGGTAATGCGGCTAAGAACCCGCTTCCACCAACACTTTGGGGCTACAACGAAGAGATCCAGGATTATCCTTATGATCCTGCAAAAGCGAAAGCTCTCTTGGCTGAAGCTGGTGTAACAGAACTAAGCACAAACATCTGGGCTATGCCTGTGAAACGTCCTTACAACCCGAATGCTCGTCGTATGGCTGAGCTTATTCAGGCTGACTGGGCAAATGTTGGTGTCAATGCTGAGATCGTTTCCATGGAATGGGGTGAGTACCTTTCCCGTTCACAGAAAGGCGATCACGATACAGTACTTCTAGGTTGGACTGCGGATTATCCAGATCCGGATAACTTCCTGTCACTTCTAAACTGTGCATCTGCTAAGTCCGGTGGTAACCGTGCGCGCTGGTGTCACAAAGAATTTGACGATCTTTTCCAGGAAGCTGTGAAAGTATCTGACCCGGAAAAACGTACTCAACTTTATGAGCAGGCTCAGGCTGTCTTCAAAGAAGAAGCTCCTTGGGTAACTGTTGCTCACTCTGTTGTTCACAAAGCTATGAGCAACAAAGTTGTTGATTTCCGTATTGATCCACTTGGTGGTCATGTATTCTACGGCGTTGATTTAGAAGAATAAGAGAAAAATCTTATAGCTAAATATGAAACGGGGGGGGTGTAAACCTTCCCCGCTTTTCTTATAAGCGAAGTCAGGATCGCGATGTTACGCTTTATTATATCAAAGTTGGGTGTTCTTATCCCAACGTTTCTTGGTGTTACTCTGATTGCATTCAGTTTCATCAGGATGTTACCAGGTGACCCAATCGAGCTCCTTGCCGGTGAACGTGGCGTTTCGCCAGAACGGCATGCCCAGCTTATGGCCGATCTCGGATTTGATCGCCCGATTTGGGAACAGTATTTTTCATTCCTTTGGGGAATTCTACAGGGAGACTTCGGTGTCTCCTTTACCAGTCGTACACCAGTTCTCGAAGAGTTCCTGACGCGGTTCCCCGCGACGGTTGAGCTCGCTGGGTGCGCAATCATCTTTGCTGCTTTGATCGGCCTACCAGCCGGTATCATTGCTGCTGTAAAACGTGGATCAGCTTTTGATCATACCTTGATGGGGATTTCCCTGGCCGGGTATTCCATGCCTATTTTCTGGTGGGGACTTTTACTTATTATTCTGTTCTCCAGCCCGGATATGCTGGGATTAACACCGGTGTCAGGTCGTCTGTCAGCATTATTCTGGATTGATCAGGATACAGGTTTCATGCTTATTGATGCCTTTGTCAGTGATGAAAAGGGGGCCTTTAAGTCAGCGGTCTCACATCTTATTTTGCCGACCATTGTTCTGGGTACGATACCGATGGCGATCATTGCACGTCAAACACGGTCTGCGATGCTGGAAGTTCTGGGCGAAGATTATGTGCGTACAGCCAAAGCTAAAGGTCTGTCGCCATTGCGTATTGTTGGCGTTCACGCCCTTCGAAATGCATTGATCACTGTTATTACCGTGATCGGCTTGCAGGTCGGGGTTCTATTGGCTGGTGCTATTCTGACGGAAACAATTTTCTCTTGGCCTGGAATTGGTAAATGGATGATTGATTCTATCTCTCGACGCGATTATTTCGCGGTTCAGGGCGGTATTGTGCTTATAGCATCGATTGTCATGACGGTGAACCTGTTGGTTGACTTCATGTATGGTCTAATCAATCCAAGAATTCTGCATCGGAGGTAATGATGAGCGAAGTTCAAAATACAGCCGAGCAGTCCTCGGTACCTGAACAGATCAGCCCTCTGCGTCAACAGTTCAGAGAGTTCTGGTTCTATTTTTCGGAAAACAAAGGTGCCGTTGTTGGCCTGTTTTTCTTCCTGTTTATCGTTTTTATTGCTCTTTTCGCTGATCTGATCGCACCACATTCGCCGGATCAGCAAAATCGCGATTTCATTCTGATCCCGCCGTTTTGGCAGGATGGTGGAAGTATTGAGTTCCTGTTGGGAACGGATGCGGTTGGGCGTGATCTACTCTCGCGTCTGATGCACGGATCTCGCTTCTCACTGTTTGCCGGATGTATTGTGATTGTTATCAGCCTGACATTCGGTGTTTTGCTTGGTTTGTCCGCCGGATATTTCAGAGGCTTCTACGAAGTCATTGTTATGCGGGTTATGGATGTGATCTTGTCTATCCCAAGCTTGCTGATGGCGTTGGTTCTTGTCGCTATGCTTGGCCCTGGCCTTAGAAATGCGATGATTGCGATTTCGATTACTTATTTGCCGCATTATGTTCGTCTCGCGCGTGCTTCTGCTGTGGCTGAATCTGCTCGGGATTATGTGACCGCAAGTAAAGTTGCGGGTGCAGGTACGATGCGATTGATGCTTGTAACAATTCTGCCAAACTGTATGGCACCATTGATTGTTCAGGCTTCGTTGAGTTTCTCGACTGCTATTCTTGATACGGCAGCACTAGGCTTCTTGGGTATGGGTGCGCAACCACCTGCATCCGAGTGGGGGACAATGCTTGCCGAAGCGCGTGAATTTATTCTCAGTGCATGGTGGGTTGTTACCTTCCCTGGTATTGCAATTTTGTTGACCGTCCTGGCTATTAACCTGATGGGTGATGGTCTGCGTGATGCCCTTGATCCTAAGATGAAGAGGTCTTGATCCCATGAGTTTATTGGATATTAAAAATCTCTCTGTCGAATTTCAGACTGCACATGGTTTGTTTCGAGCTGTTGATGGTGTTGATCTTGAAATTGATCAGGGGGAAATGGTCGCGATTGTTGGTGAGTCCGGATCGGGTAAATCCGTTTCCATGCTTGCTTTGATGGGCCTGTTGCCGTGGACGGCGAACATTACAGCTGATCGCATGCTCTTCGATGGAATTGATTTGTTATCAATTTCCAAAAAAGAGCGCCGCCAAATCATTGGAAAAGATATTTCCATGATTTTTCAGGAGCCAATGACCAGCCTTAACCCTTGTTTTACCGTTGGTTATCAGATCATGGAAGTGATCAAGGAGCATTTGGGCGGTACCAAGAAAGAGCTGGAAAAAAGAGCTATTGAACTTTTGGGCTTGGTTGGTATTCCGGCACCGGAAACCAGATTGCGGGCTTTTCCCCATCAGATGTCTGGTGGTATGAACCAGCGTGTGATGATCGCAATGATGATTGCCTGTAACCCACGTTTGTTGATTGCTGATGAGCCAACAACGGCTTTGGATGTGACAATTCAGGCTCAGATCCTTGAGCTACTGGGTGAATTGCAAAAAGAAAAAGGCATGGCCTTGGTTCTGATTACCCACGATATGGGGGTTGTCGCTGAAACTGCTGAAGTTGTGAATGTTCAGTATGCAGGCCAACAGGTGGAACGCCAGGATGTCGTTGGTTTGTTTGATAAACCACAGCACCCTTATACCTATGCTTTGCTTAATGCTTTGCCAGAACGTGCGACAAGTAAGCGTTTACCATCAATTCCAGGCGTTGTTCCTGGTCTATTAGACAGGCCAACGGGATGTCTTTTCAATCCGCGGTGTCAGTTTGCAACGGATAAATGCAGAAAAGAAGCACCTGATCACGCCAGTAAGGTTCTGTGCCATTATCCATTGGTTGATGGTAAACCAACCAATAATCATCCCGGTGTTTCTGCTTCGGATGTCTCTGTTTCAGGGGGAGCTGTATAATGGGTGCTGAAACTGTATTGAAAGCCGATAACCTCAAACGTTATTACGAGGTTAAAGGTGGTATGTTCTCCAAGGGCGGTACCGTTAAAGCACTTGATGGAGCAACCTTTAAGCTTGAGGCCGGTAAAACACTTGCCGTTGTTGGTGAATCCGGTTGTGGTAAATCCACACTGGCGCGTTTGGTTACATTGATTGAAAAACCAACGCAGGGTGAGTTGGTTCTCGGTGGAATGGACATTGCTTCAGCCCACAGCAAAGAAGACATGATTACGCTGCGCCAGATGGTGCAGATTGTCTTTCAAGATCCTTACGGTTCTTTGAACCCGCGTCAGAAGATCAGCGATATTCTGGCCGAGCCTTTGAAAATCAATACCAAGATGTCAGCTTCTGAAAGACGGGAAGAAGTGCTTTCAATGATGTCACGTGTTGGTCTTCGTCCTGAACAGGCTGATCGCTATCCCCATATGTTCTCTGGTGGTCAGCGACAGCGTATTGCGGTTGCTCGTGCCTTGATGCTACGTCCCAAGATTGTGATCTTGGATGAGCCCGTTTCTGCGTTGGATGTTTCTATTCAGGCACAGGTGTTGAATTTGCTGACTGATCTGCAGGAAGAAATGGATCTTGCCTATCTCTTCATCTCGCATGATCTGTCTGTTGTTAAGCATATCGCTGATGATGTTCTGGTGATGTATCTTGGGCAACCTGTGGAACATGGAACACGGGATGAAATCTTCAGTAATCCTCAACATCCATATACACGGGCCTTGCTGTCTGCGACACCTGTCGCTGATCCGAACAGAAAGAAAGACCGTATCAAGTTGGTCGGGGAGCTTCCTTCTCCTTTGAACCCGCCATCAGGCTGTTCTTTCCACCCGCGCTGTCCGCTTGCGAATGACCGCTGCGAGGCAGAGCGCCCTGTTTTGGCATCAACCAGCAGTGCTCTTGTATCTTGCCATGCTGTGGAGGAGGGGCGTAGTTAAATATCGCTCAAGTCTTCACGTTATAGAAAATGCGCTCAACTCTGTTGGGCGCATTTTTTTATTTTGGCTTCTTATTTTAGATATTTTAATTAATATATTCTCTTTTTGATTGAAAATCATTAACTGAATTTCGTTTAAATAGTGCTTTGTTTGTGCTACTAGCTTAACTCACAGAGTTTGGTTGGGAGTGAAGTATGCTCGCTGAAGATAGCTATTGTTCGACAGAATCGTTATGGAAACGTGCCGAAGAGGTTGTCCGGGAAGATTATTTCGAACTGGGTGTGCTAATGCAAAAGCTTGGTAGCCCCAAGCCTGTTCTTATCTGGAATCAATCTCCTGAAAATCTACCAGGGGAACAGTTAGAATATTTTTTCAAGTGGTGGCATCAGTCTCGGGGGCAGAATTTTGCGGCTTCACCGGATGCTGTTGATCCCTTGGAATTACGCTCAGTATTGGGCTACCTGGCTGTCTTGGATATTATTGATGGTGGCGAAGACTTCAAATATCGTTTGTACGGATCTGCCATCATGAATGAACCGGGTAAAGACCTGACCGGGTTGTTGCTTTCAGACATATGGACACCACTCAGAGCTTTTTTTGCGGTCACTTATCGGGCAGTTGTCCTGCGAAAAGAGCCTCTTTATACACAGCATATACCTCATCATTCTCTTAAGATGCAGACGTGGGATCGATTGATCTTACCCCTAAGTAATCAACATGATGAAGTAGAACGCCTGATTGTCGCAATCGTACCTAATTTTTCTGACGATGCTTCTACTAAGGATGATCATTAAATCCTTAATGCACAGGCATCTATGTTCAATTTATCCGGTCCCCTCCCGGTGAAAATAGATGATAGTGTTCTTGCGAGGCGTCGAAAGAGATTTTTTCACCCGTTCGAATGGCAGTTATCCCATTGAGCCTGGCGACGGCTTGTTCTTTGGTTTCTGAATCAAAATAGATATAGGTGTCTGACCCAAGTTGCTCGGTACTTGTGACAATGCCTTTGATTGCGCCTTCATCAGACGGTGTCATATGTTCAGGGCGAATGCCAAGATGTAATTCGTTGTTAGGTTCAATATCTTTATTGACCATCAAGTTACTGGATGAGCCGATTAGGTTAATCTTGGTCTCGCCTGGGTGGCCCTCGGTAATTGATGCTGGAAACAGGTTCATTTTCGGCGAACCAATAAACTCTGCGACAAAAGTATTTGCCGGTTTTGTGTAAAGGTCGAGAGGTGAACCAACTTGTGCAATTTCCCCGTTATTGAGAATCACAATTCGGTCCGCCAGGGTCATTGCTTCGACCTGATCATGGGTGACATAAATCATTGTGGCTTCGAGTTGCTTGTGTAACTTCGCAAGTTCTATGCGCATTTCTAATCGTAAAGCTGCATCCAGATTGGAGAGGGGTTCATCAAGTAAAATAACCTTTGGATCCCGTGCAAGTGCACGTCCTATGGCAACACGTTGACGTTGTCCGCCGGAAATTTGACCGGGCTTCCTATCAAGGAATTTTTCAAGACGAAGGATTGAAGCAATTTCCTGTACCTTCTTCTCGATTATTTCTTTTGGTTGGTTTCCCAACCGAAGAGGAAAGCCAATGTTTTCAGCGAGTGTCATGTGTGGATAAAGCGCATATGATTGAAAAACCATTGCGATATCACGTTCGGATGCTGGGAGTTGATCTGCACGCCGATCTTGGATCCAAAACTCACCCGAACTTATTTCTTCCAAGCCTGCGATCATACGTAGCAGGGTAGATTTCCCGCAACCAGAAGGTCCGACAAAAACAACAAATTCACCGGGTTTGATGTCCAGATTTATATCGCGAATAACCTGGATCTCACCGAAACTTTTATTAATATTTTTAAGAGATAGCGCGGTCATACTGCTTGTTTCCTTTTTTTGAAAATCTTTTGTGCAGATCTTTGGTCGGGATAGTCTTTTAAACCGACATCCTGACTGCCGGGATAACATCTCGGATGTGAAGAAATCGCGTGTCTTGCCGTATCAACAGCGACTTGGAGGCATGTTTCTATTGATTGTGATCTTGCATAAGCCGCAAGGAACCCTGCGTTAAAGGAATCCCCGGCTCCGATTGTATCCTTGACGATAGTTTCATCTGATTTTTTAATCAGAGGAGGAGAACCAAGTCTGTCAACTCTTGCGCCATCCTTTCCCAGTTTGGTGACAAACAAGGAATTTGGGGACATTTTTTTCAGGATAAATTGATAATCAAGTGAAGTTGTTTCAGACGATAGAGACCTTTCTCCAGATAAAAGACCCTGGGCTTCTGCTTCATTGAGCAAAACAATATCTGTATAGGGGATCCAGCTTAGAACTTCTGCCCGCATGCTTTTAGTCCAACCATCTGTTGGCCATGCCGTATCTAATGCTATTAACCCGCCCTTGGATTTAACAAACTCAAATATTTTAATCAGCGCGGGGCGGATTGTTGGCATAAGGGATGTACCAACAAATAAAACAATAACATTATTGAGATCCATTCCGGCGAGTTTGTTCTGTAGCTCTAGCGGCTGAAACTGGGCGACATGGCCGGGTGTACTAAAAAAGGTACGTTCGCCATCCGGATGGGTGATGCCAACAGTTAAAGCAGTGTCGACAGAATCAATGATCCAGTCATCAACCAGATCAGGGTATTGCTTCATAAGCCAATCGCCAAAGAGGTCGTTACCGATGTTGACGACCATGCGATGGCGAATGCCTAATGCCGTTAGCGCTTTTGCAGTGATGCCTGCGCCACCACCTTCACGAAGGTTTGCATCGGGGAGTATGACTTCGGTTCCTGGTATGGGCCAAGGAGCCTGTGGCCCCATGATCAGGTCAACATTTACTGTTCCGACTGTAACAATCTCTGGGTTTTTTAAGTTATTTTTGGGGTTAGGTGCTTCTATCATCCCTTAACGCTCCCGCTCATCAACCCGGATACGAGTGATTTTTGTAAGAAATATGCCATTGATACTGGCGGGATAGTGGCCAGAATGCCTGCGGCAGAAATAAGGCCATAGTCGGCTACGCGTCCGGCAGCAAAGTCTGCGATGGCAACCGGAAGGGTCTTGGCCCGGATATCGTTTGTAAACAATAGGGCGTAGAAAAATTCGTCCCAGGCCATCAGAACAGCCATTAATGCAGCAGCGCCAAGTGCCGGCTTCGCAATGGGAAGCGTAATATGCCAGATAATCTGAAGGCGGTTAGCACCATCTATGAGAGGGGCTTCATCCAGATCTATTGGGATGGCATCAAAATTACTTTTCAACAGCCATGTGGTGAAAGGAACCAGAATGCCGCAATAAACAGCAATCAGGGCAATATGGGTATTGAGAAGTCCGAGAGATGCCATGGCGGAATAGAGGGGTAAGACAAGGGCGACAGGCGGCATCATGAAGGTCGCGATGGCAACAAATAACAGACTCTTCCTGCGTTTACCGGGAAGTCTGGAAAGACTATATGCTGCTGGAATCGCGACGCAAAGGGACAGGAAGGTTGCGGACAGGGCGACAATCAAACTGTTACGAAGGGCATAGAGGAAAGATTCTGCGCTAGTACTGTCAACGTCACCAATCAGCTTGATGTAGTTTTCAAAAGAAATGTCTTCGGGTATCCATTGTAAAGGGAGTGTGGTCAGGTCTTTTGTGGAGCTGACGCTCATGATAAACAGCCATAATACAGGGCAGAGAAGAATAAGTCCGAGCGTAATCGCTGAACTATAAACGATGATGGTTTGTGTTTTGCTTGGTTGGATCATGCTGTATTTCCCTGTTTTTTGATAAGCCATAGATAGGTGGCTATCAGAACGGCACTTATCAGAACAACGATGAGTGCATAGGAGGCACCGGAACCAATACGCATGTAAGCGAAGGCTTCTTGATAGACGTGAAAACTAACTGTTTTGGTACTGTTTGCCGGGCCACCGCGGGTCATGACATAGATGATATCGAACACTTTAAATGCTTCGATTGTGCGTAGGACGAGCGCAACAGAGACGGGGGCGATAATTGCTGGAAAGACAACAGTCCAAAAGCGCTGCCAAGCATTTGCCCCATCAAGAGTAGCGGCTTCGATCAAGTCTTTTGAAATTGTTTGCAGGGCAGCAAGCGTGATGAGCGCGACCAGTGGAAAGTTCTTCCAGATATCTGCAACCGCAACCATCCAAAGCGCGAGATCGGGATCGCCTAACCAGCTTTGATATTCTGCCATGAGGCCAATCTGGGTGAGAAGGGCGTTAAGCGCCCCAAAGTCAGGTCCGTAAATCAGTCGCCACATCATTGCATTGACCACAGTCGGAAGGGCCAATGGAAGGATCAAAAGTGCTCGTAACAGAGTTCGCCCTTTGAATGTCTGGTTTAATAATAAGGCGACGAGCACGCCGATGACAATTTCAGCAGAGACGGAAACTGATACAAAATAAGCGGTGTTTTCTATTGAATCCAAAAATTTCGTATTACCGAGTGCTTTCAGATAATTTTTAAAACCAACCCATCTGTCCGTTGTTGCCGGGGATGCAAGATGAGCAGCAGTAAAGCTGTAATAAACCGTTTTTATCAGGGGGTATCCGACTACCCCGATGATGATTGTCATCATCGGGGTCAGTAGGAGCCACGCAGTTGTGGCTTTGGGAAAACGCACCATAGAACTTAACTACTCTAGTCGAGATCTGCAGCGACATCAGCAGCTTCGTTCAAAGCATCTGCTGGTGTTTTGGAACCAAGTAGTGCTTCCTGGATTGCAACCTGCAGGGCAGATGACATTTCCTGATAGGACGCTTTTGTCGGGCGTGGATACATTGCGGCCAAGCCAACTTTAGCGGCTTTTAATAGTTCTTCCTGCCCTTTTGTGACTGCTGGGTTCTCGTAGGAAGATTTCCATACAGGCAGGCTTAATTTTGCAAAGTCTTCCTGAACTGGTTTGGATGACAGGTGTTGAATATATTTCCATGCCAGTTCTTTGTGTTTACTCTTTGATGTAATACCGAGGCCCATAGATCCGTTCACCGCAGATGCAGAACTAATGCCTTTTGCACCTGGTGCTGGCGCAATACCCACATGACCTGCGACAGATGATTCTTTTGGATCATTTGCAAGGTTATACATATAAGTCCAATTCACCGCGAAGGCCGCTTGTCCGCTAGAAAAAGTGCGGCGAACATCTTCTTCTGAATATTCACGTGAGTTTGGGTTTGTCAGGCCAAGTTTGATTGTATCGACCATGTATTCCAAAGCTTTGAGACCACCACCTTGTTGGAAGACAGGCTTACCATCTGCATCCAAGAACTCGCCGCCCATTGCAGAAAGGAAAGTTGCGTAATCGCAGATTACTGCTTCTGATTGCGACCAGCTCCAGACCAAGGGATAGTCCACGATACCCTTGTCTTTGATCAATTGTGCCTGAGTAGTGAGTTCGGACCAGCTAACTGGCGGTTTTGATATGCCAGCTTCCTTTAGCATTTTTTCATTGTAAAAAAGGTACTTGGTATCAACGATCCAAGGCATACCGTAATATTTTCCACCGTATTCAACCGTGGTCCAGGCGCCTTCGAGAATTTCTTCTTTTGTGGCTGAGTCAATTTTATCGCTGACATCAGTCAGTAGACCGTATTGTGCAAATTCAGCGGGCCAGATGACATCAAAGAGAACAACGTCATAGCCTTCGGTAGCATTATGAGAGAGAACAATTTTATCGTGGAGTGCTTCGTAGGGCACAAATTCCATTTTAACATCAACACTTGGGTTTGCCTTTTCAAAGGCTTCCGTCATGTTTTCAATGTCTTGTTCGCTATACGCTGCTTGCGCCATAAAAAGGGCACTGAGCTGGGTTTTTTCTGCATTAGCCGGTGATGCCGTTACAAGAGCACCAAGAGCTGCTGCCATAAGTAATTTACTTTTCTTCATAGTAACCTCCCTGTTTCAAGGTTGTTGCCACAAAAGCGGGTTCGCTAAAGTTTGTAGTTTTTATTTGTCTGTGGCAGTTTGAGTGGATAGTGTTATTTATTAACTCAATTTGATTTAATTAATCTAGCATGGAATTGTCATATGGCAACGGAAAAAAATAAAAGTGGTGAAAATCATGCTGTTAAGTCCGGCGTTTTAGGGACGAATCTGGAACATGCCAAAGAGCATAATCTTAGGGCAGTGATAGATGCTGTGCGTCGGCATGGGGAACTAACACGTGCAGAAATTACCCGGACAACGGCCCTTTCCGTACAGACAATTTCGAATCTTGTTGCCGAACTGGAACAACGTGGTTTGTTGATTGCGGGTGAGCCGCAAAAAGCGAAAAGGGGGCAACCTGCACGCCCCTATCGACTGAATTCACAAGGTGGGTTTTCCGTCGGTATCCAGATGGATCACCAGTTTGCTTTGACAATACTGGTAAATTTAGCCGGTGAAGAAATTGCCAAGATACAACAGGAAGTATCACGGCCATCTCCAGAGGAGGGGGTTGAGATTTTAGCCAAGCTTGTTGATCAGGTTATCGAAACGGCAGGTATTGAAAAAGAACGAGTCTTTGGTGTCGGGGTGGCTATCCCGGGGCCATTTGATGTAAGTGGCCCAACCGGTGTTGGCCCCGGGTGGGTGAACTTTCCACTGGAAGAGAAGTTATCAACACGTTTGGCATTACCAGTGATTGTCGAAAATGATGCGAATGCTGCGGCAATTGCTGAACGCTTGCATGGAGCAGGGAAGCGATTTGATAATTTTGTCTATGTCTTTATCGGGATGGGGCTCGGCGCTGGTCTGTTTTTAAACGGACAGGTTTATCATGGCGCAAGAGGGGCAGCGGGGGAAATAGGTCACATCCTTGTCGAGACCGGTGGGAAACAATGTGAATGTGGGAACAGCGGATGCTTTGAGCGGTATGTTTCTTTGCGCGCTGCCTATGAGGCTCTGGGCGAAGGGGATACTGATCATCGTGCTCCTGAACATCTTGAAAATCTTCTAGATCAACAGGACCCCATCTTTATGAGTTGGCTTAAAAAGGCGGCGGAAAAGCTACGTGTGGGGATCTTGGCGCTAGAGAGTTCATTTGATCCTGAAGTGATTTTTATCGGTGGGTTATTACCTCCCAAAATAGCGGAGGCTTTACTCGATGAAATGATGCCTTTGTTACCGTCTGTTGCCACCCAGTTAAAACCATTGGAACAACGTGTGTTATTAGGGATAAGTGCCCCGTCGGCGCCGGCCCATGGTGCGGCAAGTGTTCCCATTTTTTACGAGTTTAATGCCGAACTCTATAGTCAGTCGAAAGCATCTATGAAGTAGCGGGCATGCACATGGCGTATATTTGTACCAGCATCCGTTATGTGCACTCTAAAGCGTGCCTTGCTGAGGCGGTGTTTCGTATTTTTTAAACTTGCGTCCGGCGATATCCAGAAGCTCTCTGATAACCCAGCTTTGTTTCTTGTCTTCTTTGAAATAAGCGGAATATTTATAGGATATTGTCGGTTTGAAAGGCCTGATATTTACCCCCATTGCGGCCCAGATCGGGGCAGAGAAGGGTTCCAAGACGCCACTGCACAGGCCTTTGTTTACCAGGGAATAGGCATTGGCAGAGTGCTGTGTGCTGAACTGTGTGACAGGGTTTATTCGTTTGTAGAGATCTGTATGTTGATGAAATGCGAGAACATCATCACTGTCCAGAGCGATAAGTTTTTCACCAATTAGATCCTCTTCATGAATAACCTTCTTTTCACATAGAGGGTGTTGGGGGGGGAGTGCGCAAATGTAATCGACCTTGGCCAAAATAACTTGTTCCACACCGGGTTGTTCCCCCATCTGGTTGCCAAAGGCAATGTCGAGGTCTTCATCCATAAGCATGTTAAAATAACTTTTAACATCGGTCGTGTTGAGCGTGACATTGATGTCCGGATGATTGGCGGTGAACTCTTCGATGATTTCTGGCACAACACTGATAGAGATAGCGCCAAGCGATATAATTCGCACTTCCTGTTGTTTATCCCGCGAAATATCTTCCGCAGCTGTTTTGAGTTTTGAAAAAGCATCAAATACTTCATCAAGTTTACGATAAAAAGCCATTCCTTCTGGTGTAGGAACAACACGCCCTTTCCGACGGTGTAATAGATTTAGCTGGAGGGAATATTCCAAATCAGCCAGGAGCCTACTGATTGTCGGCTGTGTTGTCTTTAGACTTTTTGCGGCAGAAGAGATAGTGCCGTTCAGAATTGTCGCCCGGAAAGCCTCGAGTTGTCGCATTCGCATGAGTAAATATCCATTATGCTTTTTTTGTATATCTATATACATCATTATGCATTGATTCAATTCCTGGATCGTGGCCTTCTTATTCATCTGCACAGTCAAGTTACTTGAAGACGTCATGTGCCGACGTTGATGTCTCAGTAATTTTTCTGTGCATACAAGTCATATTGCCCCGGAATGGAGATTTCAATCTCAGCCTTATTGCCGGGAAGAGAAATAAATATGTTTTTTATTTGCGACTTATTTTGGAATCATTCGAATAAGTGGCTTGAGGGAGTTGCCTGTGGCTGAATATTACTCGGCAAAAGAAATGCTTACCAAGTTGGTTTCGTTCGATACTGTGTCGCGAAATAGTAATATTCCTCTCATAGAATTTGTAGAAGAGTATTTAAGCTCTCACGGTGTTACTTCTAAGCGTGTTCCAAATGGTGATGGTTCCAAGACCAATCTATGGGCAACTATTGGCCCCGATACAGATGGCGGTGTGATTTTATCCGGACATACAGATGTTGTCCCTGTTGAAGGACAGCCTTGGGATACTGATCCTTTTGATGTCATTGAAGCTGACGGCCTTCTCTATGGTCGTGGTACTGCTGATATGAAAGCTTTTTCTGCCATAGCTCTGTCGCTGGTTCCCGATATGATCAAAGCCAAAATGAAGCGCCCGATACATCTTGCTCTTTCTTATGACGAAGAAGTCGGGTGTCTGGGGGCGCCGTCAATGATTGAGGATATGGCACCAAAGGTTAAGGCAGAAGCTGTGATTGTTGGGGAGCCAACAATGATGAAGGTGGTGTCAGGCCATAAAGGTGCTTTGGGGTTGATTACCCGGGTAAGAGGATTTGAAGTTCATTCCAGCCTGGTCCACACGGGTGTGTCGGCTGTACTTGTTGCCGCAAAGCTTGTGGTCTGGCACGAGAAGCAAATGCTGGAGAACAAAGCACGGACAGAAAATTTACCCGAGAACGCTCTATTTGATCCACCTTATACCTCTTTGCACTGTGGTGTAATCGAAGGGGGAACTGCCAGTAATATAACGGCGAAAGATTGCTCTTTTACAACGGATATCAGGACTTTGCCACAAGAAGACCCGATGCGGTATCTGGATGCTTATCGTGCTTATGCCGAAGAGTTGGAAGCAGAGATGAAGCGTGTTGCTCCATCAGCATGCATCGAGATCGAAGTGACAGGTAATGTGCCGGGATGTCGTCGTGAAACGGATGGTTCAGCTGAGAGATTGGTTCGCCAGATAACAGGCGATAATGCTGAACATGTTGTGTCATATGGAACCGAAGCCGGGCAGTTTCAGGATGGTGGTTATTCAACGATTGTCTGTGGTCCCGGTGATATTGCCCAAGCGCATGCTGCCAATGAATATCTGTCCGTTGAGCAATTAAATGCCGGGGTTGATTTTCAACGTCGTTTAATTGACCGTTTAGCCAGTTAAGATATTGAAGTGAATTAGAATAATTTAAAATACGTACAGTAGATATACCCAATTAAGGAATAACAATGCCAATTATAAACAGGTTTGCAGAGCTTCATGATGAAATTACAGGATGGCGTCGTGAGATCCACTCGAACCCAGAACTTTTGTTTGATGTTGAAGAGACTGCAAGTTTTGTAACTGAAAAACTTAAAGAATTTGGACTGGATGAAGTTGTTACCGGTATTGGCCGTACGGGTGTTGTGGGTATCATCAAGGGAAATCAGACGAGTTCTGGTAAGGTTATTGGTTTGCGCGCGGATATGGACGCCTTGCCAATTCATGAAGAAACTGGCGTTGAATATGCGTCCAAAGTAGATGGTAAAATGCATGCCTGTGGTCATGATGGACACACGGCGATGTTACTGGGGGCTGCTAAATACCTTTCCGAGACTAGAAATTTTGATGGATCTGTTGCGGTGATTTTCCAGCCCGCAGAAGAAGGTGGCGGCGGTGGTCGCGAAATGGTTGATGACGGCATGATGGATCGTTTCGATATTCAGGAAGTTTATGGTCTGCACAACTGGCCCGGCGTTCCTGTGGGCAGTTTTGGTACGCGCCCGGGCGCGTTAATGGCGGCAACTGATATCTTTACCATTGATATTCAGGCATCTGGTGGACATGCGGCGAAACCTCACGAAACCATTGATCCTATTGTAATCGCCAGCCACATCATTCTGGCTTTGCAGTCTATTGCTTCGCGTAATATTGATCCGATTGAATCCGTGGTTGTTTCAGTAACAACCTGCAATGCAGGAACGGCTTTTAACGTTATCCCGGATACGGCAAGTTTGAATGGTACTGTTCGTACCTTGAGCGAGTCTGTCCGTGATCTGACTGAAAAACGCATTCAGGAAATAGTTGAGCACACAGCAAAGGCGCATGGTGCGACGGCTGTTCTTGATTATAAGCGCAATTATCCTGTCGTGATGAACCACGAAAAGGAAACTGCTTTTGCTGTGGATATTGCATCCGGCATTTCTGGTGAAGACAAAGTGGATACCGATGCAAATCCGACCATGGGTGGTGAAGATTTTGCCTTTATGCTCAATGCGCGTCCGGGATCCTTTATTTTCCTGGGCAATGGCGATACGGCCCCGGTCCATCATCCAAAATACAACTTTAACGACGAAATAATTCCCATAGGATGTTCTTATTGGGCTAAACTTGTTGAAACAGCGATGCCGATAAATCGTTAAGAATAAAAAAAGATCAGAAGTAGAGTTATAAAAACTAGTAGAGTAAAAAATACAGGGAGTATCAATATGAAGATTAAAGCAATACTCGCAGCAAGTGCATGTGCACTTGCGCTTGGTGCGGGGGCAGTAAATGCCGAAACTTTCAAGTGGTCATTTCAAGGTGATGTTCAGTCTCTTGATCCCCATGGGTTGAATGAAACTTTTACCCTTGGTTTCTTGGGAAATGTCTATGAAGGTTTGACCTACTATGACAACAACCTGGAACTACAGCCAGGTCTTGCTGTAAGTTGGGAAAACACAGGTCCGACAACATGGATTTTCAAGCTTCGTGAAGGTGTGAAATTCCATGATGGTGGCGATTTCAATGCAGATGATGTGATCTTCTCATGGAAGCGTACGTTGACTGATGGGTCTGATATGAAGGGCTATGGCGGTCGTATGAAAGGCATCAAGAAGATTGATGACTATACGATCGAAGTTGAAACCCCAGCTCCAAATCCAATTCTTCCTCGTGAACTCGTGTTCTATTACATGATGGACAAAGAGTGGTCTGAGAAGCATGGAGCACAGGAAGCGACAAGTCCAAAAGCTGCTGATTCAACGGCGACTTATGCTGCTCAGAACGCTAATGGTACTGGTCCGTTTATCCTGTCCGAACGCCAACCGGATGTCCGTTCAACATTCAAACGCTTTGACGGTTATTGGAAAGATATTCCAACAAACGTTACAGAAGTGAACTTCACACCGATTTCCCAAGGTGCTACACGTGTAGCAGCTTTGATTTCTGGCGAGCTTGATTTGGTTTATCCAGTTCCTGTACAGGACTGGAATCGTCTTGAAGAAGCTGAAGGTGTTCGTCCTCTGACTGGCCCGGAAGCACGTACAATCTTTTTGGGGATGGATCAGTGGCGTGATGAGCTACTTTATTCCAACATCAAAGGCAAAAATCCTCTGAAAGACAAGCGCGTTCGTGCCGCAATGGCCCATGCGATTGACTTGAATGCAATTGATAAAAAGATCATGCGTGGTGCTGCTGTTCCATCTGGCCTCTTGATTGCACCACAGATCAATGGTCATGATTCTGACTTGAACAACCCGTTTAAATATGATCCGGAAAAATCCAAATCACTATTGACCGAAGCCGGTTACCCGGATGGCTTTGAGCTTGGTATGGATTGCCCGAATAACCGTTATGTAAATGACGAAAAAATCTGTCAGGCTGTTGTTGGTCTTTTGGCGCGTGTTGGTATCAAGGTTGATTTGAATGCTCAGCCAAAGTCTAAGTACTTTGCCAAAGTAAGCCCGCAAAATGGTAACGACACGTCCTTCTATCTTCTTGGTTGGACACCAAGTTCAATGGACGTTCATAACGTTCTTTATAACTTGATGTCTTCTTTCGATACTGAAAAGAAAACTGGCCAGTTCAACTACGGTCGCTATTCCAATCCGCGTATCGATGAAATCGCAAGTAACGTAGAAAAAGAGACAGATCAAGCCAAGCGTCAGGAAATGGTCGCAGAAGCTTTCTCTATCCTGAAAGAAGACGTTGGTTATCTTCCTCTTCACCAACAGCCTCTTTCATGGGGTGTTCGTGATGGCGTAACGCTTTCTCAGCGTGCGGATAACGTTCTTGATATCCGTTATGTTGTGATCGGCAAATAATCCACAGGGTTAATTGTATAAGGGGGCCTCAATAATAAGAGGCCCCCGTTTTTACTGGTTCAAATTATTCTGAACCAAGTTAAGCAGGGGACGTTATGTTCAAGTTTGTATCGATGCGACTGTTACAGTCGATTGTCGTGATGTTGGTCGTTGGCTTGATTGCCTTCGCTCTATTCCGTTTTGTCGGAGATCCCATTAATAATATGGTTGGTCAGGATACAACGCTCGAAGAGCGGGAAGCCTTGACTGAATCACTGGGGTTGAATGACCCGTTTATTGTTCAGTATGGACGTTTTGTAGCAAATGCTGTCCAGGGTGATTTTGGCATGTCATATCGTCTGCGTCAGCCCGTGAGCGGATTGATTGCGGAACGTTTTCCTGCAACCTTGGAACTTTCCCTCGTTTCTGCAGTACTGGCCTTGGTATTGGGCGTTCCCATGGGGATCTATACTGCACTGAAGCCAAAATCATTTTTTAGTCGAAGTTTTATGACGATATCCCTAATGGGTGTATCGTTGCCGACTTTCCTTATTGGTATTTTGTTAATTCTATTCTTTGGCGTGACCTTGCGATGGTTACCAACTTTCGGACGTGGCGAAGTTGTTGAACTGGGCTGGTGGAGCACAGGCTTCCTGACGTCCAGTGGTTTGAAGTCCATCATCTTGCCAGCTATTACACTGGCGGTCTTCCAGATGACTTTGATTGTACGTTTGGTTCGCGCTGAAATGCTTGAAGTTTTGCGTACTGATTATATCAAGTTTGCCCATGCTCGCGGCCTAAGCCCTAGACTGATTAACTTCTCTATTGCTCTTCGCAATACCCTTGTGCCTGTTATTACGATTATTGGTTTACAGGTAGGATCAATCATTGCTTTTGCTATTATTACCGAGAGCGTGTTCCAGTGGCCGGGTATGGGACTGTTGTTTATTCAGGCTGTATCCGAAGTGGATATCCCGGTTATGGCGGCATACCTTCTGTTGATTGCCTTTGTTTTTGTTGTGATCAACTTGATTGTCGATATTCTCTATTTTGTTGTTGATCCCCGTTTGCGAGTACAGAGCTAATGAGTGATATTTCAAGCGAAGCACCATCATTTATCACGCGCTTCCGTGAAAGTGATCTCTGGTACAATTTCAAGAGATCACCGGGCGCAATGATCGCCGCCTTTTTGACTTTTGTGATTGTCTTTGGCGCGGTCTTTGCCAACTTTGTGGCCCCGCATAATCCTTTTGATCTTGCAACTGTTGATCTTTTCGACGGCCTGTTACCTCCTGCATGGGAAGCTGACGGTAAAGCAACCTATCTTCTGGGGACTGATGATCAGGGCAGAGATGTTTTCTCTACCATTCTTTACGGATCACGGATCTCTCTTATTGTCGGATTTGCGTCTGTTGGTTTCGCGGCTGTTCTTGGTATTGCTGTTGGATTGATCTCCGGTTATGCGGGCGGCATAGTTGATTCTTTCCTGATGCGTGTAGCCGATGTTCAACTCTCATTCCCAGCTATTTTGATCGCACTTCTTATTGACGGTATTGCCCGTGGTGTTATGCCTCGTGACGTTCATGATGAACTCGCGGTTTATGTTCTGGTCGTTGCAATTGGCCTGAGTTTCTGGGTGCAATATGCACGCACGGTCCGTAGCTCTGTTATGGTTGAACGCAACAAGGAATATGTTCAGGCAGGGCAGGTTATTGGCTTGCCTGACTGGATTATTCTGATCCGTCATATTCTCCCAAATGTTATGGGTCCTGTTCTGGTTATTGCAACTATTCAGTTGGCGCTTGCAGTTATTACCGAAGCAACGCTTTCTTTCCTTGGTGTGGGGGTTCCGCCGACATCTCCGTCTTTGGGAACGCTTATTCGTATCGGGAATGATTATCTCTTCTCTGGTGAGTGGTGGATAACGATCTTCCCGGGTGTTGCCCTGGTGGTTCTTGTTCTTTCCGTTAATATTCTGGGTGACTGGCTTCGTGATGCCTTGAACCCGAAACTGCGCTGATTGGGAGTGATGTCATGAGTAAAGAATTACTGGATATCAAAGATCTCGTTGTAGAGTTTCCCTCTCGCCATGGTGATGTTACTGCCGCTAAGGATGTAAATTTAACCGTTTCAGCAGGGGAAATCCTTGGTGTTGTCGGCGAGTCCGGTGCGGGTAAGTCGACCATTGGGAATGCTGTGGTTGGCTTATTGGAACGCCCCGGTCGTGTTGGCGGCGGGGAAGTGTTTCTCGAAGGGGAGCAGATCATTGGCAAATCCCAGGCGGAGCTGCGCAAGATCCGTGGCAAGCGGATCGGCATGATCTTTCAAGATCCACTGACGTCTCTGAACCCGCTCGAAACCATTGCGTCTCAGTTGATCGGTACCATTCAAACCCATCTGGATCTGTCTGATGCTGACGCAAGGGAACGGGCGATTTCTCTCCTTGATCAAGTTGGTATTCCTGATCCATCTGCGCGGGTTGATCACTATCCCCATCAGTTCTCTGGCGGTATGCGTCAACGTGTTGTTATTGCTTTGGCTTTGTGTGCGGAGCCGGATGTTATCCTGGCGGATGAACCAACAACCGCGCTTGATGTTTCCATTCAGGCTCAGATTCTTGACTTGCTTAAGAAGCTGGTGCGGGAAAAAGGCGTTGGCATGATCATTATTACCCACGATATGGGGGTGATTGCCGAAGTCGCTGACCGTGTTGCTGTGATGTATCGTGGTGTCGTGGTGGAAACCGGGCCGACAGCCAAAATTCTTGGTAATCCGGACCACCCTTATTCCCGCAGTTTGATTTCTGCTGTTCCACGTCCAGATGTGCGCTTGCATCGTTTCCCTGTTGTTGAAAGCATTGAGGCGGCAGGTGAGTGTAAAGAACTTGATCTGAACACACACTGGCTAGGTAAAGCGCGCGACTTTGGCAAAAGCGACGGACCATTGCTCAAGGTAGATAATCTTGAGATGATTTTTAAATCCGGTGGTATGTTCGGTGGTGGTAAAAGCGAAGTCCGCGCCGTTGATAACGTCAGTTTTGATATCCGTGATGGTGAGTGCTTTGGGATCGTCGGGGAGTCTGGATCTGGTAAATCGACGATCGCGCGTTTGGTGACGTCTATTTACAAGGTTGCTGGTGGTTCTATTAATTTCGCTGGCACTGATCTGACCAAAATCAAAAAACGTCGCGAGCTTAATGTACACCGGCGTCAGATGCAGATGATTTTCCAGGATCCCTTTTCATCCGTGAATTCGCGGATGAAGGTCCGGGACATTATTGCAGAACCCATCCGCTTTCATAAGCTGACAAGTTCCGAAGCCGAGACGCGTCAAATTGTTGATGATCTTCTTGATCACGTTGGTCTTGGGGCAAAGGCAGCCGTAAAATTCCCGCATGAATTTTCCGGTGGGCAGCGACAGCGTATTTCCATCGCCCGTGCGTTGGCAACGCGTCCGCGCTTCCTGATCTGTGACGAGCCAACATCCGCCTTGGATGTGTCTATTCAGGCCCAGATCCTAAATCTGCTGAAAGATCTGCAGGAAGAACTGGGACTGACCATGATGTTCATTAGTCACGATCTACCGGTGATCCGTCAGATGTGTGATCGTGTTGGTGTCATGTCCAAAGGAAAGATGGTTGAGATTGCTGATACGGAAGAGCTTTTTAAAGCGCCACAGCATGAATACAGCAAGCACCTGATCAGTTTGATGCCAAGTTATTCGGGTCTTATGGATCGTGATGCAGGCCAAGCCGAAGCAAGTTAAAACTTACTGAAATCTAATCTAAAAAAGGGCTTTGGATATTTCCAAAGCCCTTTTTCTTTTCGGGAATAGATTAAGCTAAAACTGGGGTCTAAGCGTAAACAGCCTGAGATACAGAACTGTGGATATGTGAAACAAGTTCCGGCTCCAGTTTCAGGCGTGCAGCGAGCATGCTCAAATACCCCTGTTCGGCGGGATCATCCACTTCAATTGCCATCAGGGAAGCCACGTAAAGCTCGACGGCCTGTTCTTTGTTTTGAGCCAAGGCAACCAGACTGTCGATGTCCAGTGGTCTGCGGAGCTGATCCATAAGGAAGGCTTTTTCGTCATTTGACAAACCAAGTTCATCAATCTTGGCAAAGATGGCATCCTGTTCCGCGCTGTCAATCTGACCATCGGCTTTTGCGGCTGCAATCATGGCTGAGACCAGCGCGGCTCCAAAGCTGTTTGCGGTTTCTGTTTCAGATTCTACAGCAAAGGCTGAATCTTCGGGGACGGGCGGTACAATAGCGGCCTGTTGTGGGGGCGTATGCGTACTGTGGGGCTGAGTGTGACTCTGGGCAGGACCTTGTGTATGTCCGGGCACTTGTCCTTGGCCCATACTTTGTTGAGGGGCAGCATTCTTGTTGCCTTGCCAATCGCTATAAGCCTTGTACGCGAGACCGGCAACAAGGGCGAGGCCACCGTACTGGACGGTTTTCTTGGCCATTTTGCGACCCTTCTTGGACCCCATCATATAGCCCGCGAGGCCACCCGCGACCGCACCACCAGCCAAACCACCAGCATTGTTGGAAAGGTATTCCTTGCCCTTTTGCATGGCAGAACTACTACCTGTTCCCCCAGCGGCACCCCCAGTGGCACCTCCAGCAGCGCCAAGTACTTCATTGATTAGTTTCGATGCGTTAAACATGCTGTCCCATCATAGAAATTAGAGTTTTCTTCAGATCACGTATTTTCTGTTCCTATCTCATATGGGGGATCTTTTACGGGTTTCAATTCTTCGGATAGCGGAAAATGAAAGGGGCATTACTTGAAGTGTTAGATGTAATATCACGCGCTTGGGTTGATCTGTCATGATCCTGTTGCACTTTTGTGGTACATTGCGTGTGTCATAAGCGTGATGGGGAGAAAAGCAATGGGTGTTCGTGTTGGAAATGTAGAGTTTCATGCGGGGCCGGAAGATTTGGGTGCACCGGATGAGCTGGAGGCTGTGATCGTTGGCTTTATTGACGGCGCGCAAAAACGTCTTGATATCGCGGTTCAGGAATTGGAAAACGAAACCATTGCCAAGGCGATTATTCGCGCCCGACAACGCAAAGTCAGGGTCAGGATGGTGATTGAGCAAAGTTATCTCAAGGCCGCGACGGCACGGGTTGATCCTTGGGTTTCCGGGGGCAAGCACGAGGCAAATAGACGGGTTCACGATGCCATTTTGCGGGCCAAGATAGATGTGAAGGTTGATTACAACTCAAAGATCTTTCATCAGAAATTTATCATTCGCGACGGGGTTTCTGTTCTCTCTGGCTCGACAAACTTTACCCCGACAGGCACCCACAACAACCTGAACCATGTGATTATTATTCATGATAAAAAGGTCGCGAAGATCTTTAGCCGTGAGTTTGCAGAAATTCAACGTGGACATTTTGGCAAGCGGAACGAAGGTCACGATAAAACCCCAACGGATACAGTGGTTTCCGATGTGCCGATCCGCGTGCTGTTTGCGCCGGATCACAGCCCGGAAATGGAGATCATGAAACAGATGCTCAAGGCACGCGAGCGGATTGATTTTGCGATCTTTACCTTCTCAAAGTCATCGGGGATAGATGACACCATGCTGCGCCTGCTTGATCTCAATATGCCGATACAGGGTGTTTTTGATGGTGGGCAGGGCAGTCAGGACTGGGCGCCTGTGGATGACCTCAAGGCAAAGGGCGCTGATCTGTTCTTTGTGCACAAGCGCGGACAGCTCGGCAAGCTGCATCACAAGCTGATGGTACTGGACAAACAGGTGGTGATTGGCGGTTCTTTTAACTATACGGGACCTGCGAACCATCTGAATGATGAGAACATTATTATTCTGGGAGATCTGGACGCCACATCACCCGTCCAGAAAGAGGCCCAGAAGAAGATCGCCAGCTTTGCCCTTGCGGAGATTGAACGGATAATTCGGGATCATGCCCGACCCGTTACATGAAGCCTGTGACATGAGGCCGATTATATGAGATCTGTTATATAATCCCGTCCTTTGAGATTAAAGAAAAAGGGAGCTTGCGCTCCCTCTCAACTATTTTACCTGCACAGACTTAGCGACAGTACATCATCCTTAAAACATACGCTTAAGCGTACCTTTTTTGTCGATGAACTGATGCTTGAAGGCGGCTCCGGCGTGCAACAGAACCACGGCGATCAGGCCATAGGCAATGTAGTAGTGCAGGCTGATGGCGAGATCACGGGTTGCATCGGTTATTGCCATGATCGACGGAATGTCGAAAAGCCCGAAGAAGGTAAAGCCACTGCCCGATGAGGTGGAAATGGCATACCCGGTCAGGGGAACGACAAACATGGAAAGCAGCAAGATGATATGCACCACCTTTGCCCCGACCTTTTCCATCGGCTTGAGCGATTTTTGAAGTCCGGGCGAGGGGGAAATCACTTTCCATATGACAAAGATAGATGCCAGCAACAGAACACAGATGCCAATGGCGCGGTGCAGTTCCAGACCAGTGTGATACCAGGCATCATAATAGCTGAGCCCGACCATCCACCAGCCAAGACCGATCAGGCCGATAATGGAAAAGGCTATGAGCGAGTGCAGCAACTTGCTGACCAGCCCATAGCTTTCTGTTGAATTGCGTATCATGACTGATAGACGCTTTTATTATTTCTTTTTGATGGCTTCGATAAAGAGATCAACCTGAACGTCTTCCGCCGCAGGGCCAAGGTTAAAGTCCATGCCGAAATCACTCCGTTTCAGGGTGTAGCTACCCTCAAATCCAGCGCGATACCCGCCCCATGGGTCTTCGCCTTCACCGATCTTGGTGACATCAAAGGAAACGTTTTTAGTTACGCCGTGCAGGGTCAAATCACCGGAAAGCGTGCCCCCGTTGGCATCGCCACTGTACCCTGTGCTGACAAATGTTGCCGTCGGGAATTTTTCCACATCAAAGAAATCCGGGCTGCGCAGATGCTTGTCACGCTCGGCGTGATTGGTATCAAGACTGGCCGTATCAATCACGATGTTGACCTTTTGATCTGCGCCACCTTCGGGATCATAGTCCATGGTGCCGGAAATCTTGTTGAAAGTACCGGACAGCCAGCTAAAGCCAAGATGTTTGGTTTTGAAATTGATAAAAGAGTGCGTTGGGTCAATATCGTACTCGGCGGCATTTGCTATTGAAACAGACAGCGACATCGCCAGCGCAGCAAGACCGGCTGGAAGAGCTTTAAAAGATAGTTTGAAAGACATGTAACATTCCCCGTGAAAAAGATTCTTTCTAAATTAAATGGTGAATTGAACCATATCATCCAATCCATAAATCTGGATGTAACTATTGTGTGAGCGGTCTTCAAGATGGGGGGAAACAGAGAGTGGCCAATAAACGACCTAATTTTCTTGTATCTTTTCAGAAAATTAATGGATCCGGGACCAGGATTCGAACCTGGACTGAAGGAGTCAGAGTCCTTAGTTCTACCGTTAAACTATCCCGGATCAGGGTTCAGCGCTTAAAAATTCTGGAAGATCATGATGATCATTGAGCGTTTGCTGCGGGCCAGATTTGCTGATAACGGTGACTTGCGGGGCTTCATATAGTCCCTTGGCTCAGATCTTACAACACATTTTTGCATCCTGTGATGTTTTTTTGCTTTTGGGGCACTTTTAGGGCTTTGGTGGTGAATAGATGTTGATTTCTCCCCCTTTGAATTCGTAAGAAGGGAGTACCGGATTGTTGTCCGGGTGTATCAGGAGCAGAATTTTTGACGGTTACTTCACAGGCCCGTAAAAAAGCCTTTGCAAAAAAGGCGGCAAAACGGGCGGATAGCAATGTTTACGCCGCGATAGATTTGGGGACAAATAACTGTCGCCTGTTAGTCGCGCGTTCCAGCCGCAAAAACTTTCGCGTTCTTGATACCTTTTCTCGTATTGTCCGTTTGGGCGAGGGGTTAAGTCAGACAGGCAACCTGTCGGAAGAGGCCATGCGCCGAACGCTTTCTGCGCTTAAGATCTGTACTAGCAAACTCAAACGCCGTGGTGTGACAAAACTGCGTTGTGTCGCGACCGAGGCTTGTCGCCGGGCGGCAAACGGGGATGATTTTATCAAACGTGTTAAGCGGGAAACCGGGCTGGATCTGGAAATTATCGACAACTCGGAAGAAGCATCCCTAGCCATTATGGGCTGTGCGCCCTTGCTGAACCCCGACCTGCCCGAAGCCCTGATTTTTGATATTGGCGGGGGCAGTACCGAAGTAAGCTGGATTCGTCTGGGAGACAAAGATTCTTCATCGGGTGATGAGAAAGCGGCGACATCCGAAACGACGGCATCTAAAACGGTTTCCAATAAGACGACGATGTCCAAGCCCGTGATGCCAAACCCGATTATGGAAGACTGGTATTCCGTTTCCAAAGGCGTTGTGACCCTGGCCGAGAAATACGGCGGGCGTGATATTACGCCGGAAACCTATCAACAGATGGTTCAGGAAATCTATGATGACTTTCTGATTTTTGAACAAAAACACGGCTTTGCCCAACGGGTTCACGATGGCACGTTACAGTTGTTGGGAACATCCGGCACGGTAACGACGCTGGTCGGGGTGTATAAAAAGCTGCCTCGCTATGATCGCAACCGGGTTGATGGCACGTTGATCAATTGCGATACCGCCATCGGTCTTTGTCACAAGATTGCGGGCATGACCTATGCCCAACGGGTGGCGAACCCCTGTATCGGCAGTCAACGCGCCGATCTTGTCGTTGCGGGCTGTGCGATCTTCGAAGCCTTGGCCAAGCTCTGGCCTGTAGCGCAACTGCGGGTCGCCGACAGGGGGCTGCGCGAAGGTATCCTTTACAAGTTGATCAACGAGGGTTGATCGCGTCGGGGAGCTGGTTCATGACCCAATCAAAAACATGATCCGGCCCTTTTGTTATTGTATTGGGGTTTCTGGACATAACGTACCCGGCGTTACTGGTTACAACATCCTCTGTGACCTGTACCAATTGACCGTCCTGAATTAAGTGATCAATTAGCCCGAGCCATCCCAAGGCGATACCTTGCCCAGAGACCGCGGCCTGAATAATCATATCGTAGTTGTTAAAGCTGTTGTAATTACAAAGTCTTTCGCCTTCGATGCCCAGGTTTTCAAACCATCCCCACCACGTTATCCATTCGGCAGATGGTGGTTTTGAAAGGCTGAGCAATTGGCTGTCCAACAATTCTTCGGATGAAGATATGGGGCCGTTGGCTTCCAGAAAATCCGGGCTGCAAACGGCAACGACTTTTTCCTGAATAAGCAGAGCCTCGGTATCGGTGCTGTTCTCCCATGAACGGACATGGATATTGATATCAAATTCTTCTTCGTCTTCTTCAGGCGGGATTTGCGATGCCAGAAGCTGTATCTCTATTTCATCCCCCAGTTCTGACCGTAAATGTGGTAACCGGGGTAAAAGCCAAAAGGTTGAAAAGGCAAAGTCAGCGGATAGGCGAACTCTTGGCTTCAGTTTTCGTTCCAGCAGGGTCGTAACCGAGCTACCAATTTGCTTCATCGCAGGGCTAATCGCGTTTAAAAGGCGAAAACCCTCATTGGTTAGGACAACACCGCGATGTTGCCGTTTGAATAAAACAACCCCGAGTTCGGCCTCTAACCCTTTGATGCGTTGGGAAATTGCTGGCTGGGTTAGGCCCAAAACCTCTGCTGCACTGGTGAAGTTTCCGTGCTGGGCAACGATCTCAAATGCATAAAGTCCGACAAGGTTGTGATTAATTTTCCTATAAGCTTGGTTTATGTCAGCCATTATTAATTACCCACTTTAAATTTAGCCCGATTATTACAAAAATATTCACACACAAAGAAACGTTAAGGCAAATATTAATCTGATCTAGGTTCAACACTTCAAATTAATCTGTGCCTTTACTTCAATGATATTAAAAAATCTAATGCCAGTGTTCCCGGGCATTAGAACGCGGGGAGTAAAAATGTCGATACAACCAGCTCTTACAGAGCTACCAATCAAGACGTCTGAAAGCGGCTTCTATCGAGGCTTTAGTCAGATGGTTACAATCTCGTCCAAGTTTCTCATCGGTGGATTAGTGGTTTGGGCAATTGCCTTTCCAGAGCAATCTGGTGCAGTCCTGAACAGTATTAATACCTTCATTCTTGCGTCATTCGGCATGTGGTATATTTGGACTGTGGCCCTTTTTATCATCATGTGTATTGCTTTGGCACTTTGGCCTGCTGCGGGTCGGTTAAAGTTGGGTCAAAGCCATGATATGCCAGAGTTCTCAAACTTCTCGTGGTTTTCCATGATGTTTGGTGCGGGGATCGGCGTGGGCATGTTAACCTGGGCTGTTGCTGAACCGATCTACCACTTTAACAATAATCCCGAGGTCATTCAGGGGATTACAAACAGTGCGTCGGCCGACAATATTCGAATGGCGTATAAATGGTCATTCCTGCATTGGGGCATAAGCGCGTGGGCTTGTTATGCAATAGCGGGTCTTGCCCTGGGTTTCTTTAGTTATCGTCGCGGGTTGCCGTTGACGATGCGATCATCCTTAACGCCGTTATTTGGATCCAAACTTTCAGGGGCTATCGGACATACTGTTGATATTGTTGCTGTTGTCGCAACGGTTTTAGGCGTGGCTCAGACTCTCGGCTTTGGTGTCGAGCAGTTCGTTTCAGGTCTGGAGCGCATTGGCATTAGCGGGTTAACCAACGAAGCAGGAACAGCGAACACAGCCGGCATTATTGTGGCGATTGTTGTGATTATGGCTGCCTCAACGGCATCCGCTCTTTCGGGTGTTGGCAAAGGTATCAAGTGGCTGTCGAACATTAACATGGGTCTGAGTATTGCCCTATTGGCCTTCTTCTTGATCTTTGGGTCAACCTTCTTTGGTTTGCAGGCTTTATTTGTCGGTATGTGGGACTATTTGATTGCCTTGCCCGATATGCTTTTCCGGGTCTGGACCACTGATGGTGTCGAAGGAAGCGTGGCAACCAAACTAGAAGGCTGGCAGGGCAGTTGGTCTGTGTTCTATTGGGCCTGGTGGATTGCCTTTGCACCCTTTGTTGGTCTGTTCCTTGCCCGAATTTCCAAAGGCCGGACAATCAGAGAATTTGTGTTGGGGGCCATGATTGTTCCCTCGATCATGTGTTTTGTCTGGTTTACCTGGGCGGGTGGCACAGCCATCGATCTGACACTCAATGGTGATGCTGGTGATACAATCTTTAGCGTGCCTGATGGGGACAAGATCTTTGCGATGGTTCAATACATGCTGTCTCCCACACTTGGGTGGTTGATGTCAGTCATGATTGTTGTTCTGTTGATGACCTATCTGGTTACAACCGCAGATTCCGCTGTACTGATCGTGAACACCATTAATGCCGCAGGCGACGAAGGTCCAAAAGCACGTCCGCATATCATTTTCTGGGGCGTAACTTTAGGTGCGGTTGTCGCTGCACTGTTACTGGTTGGTGGTTTGAAGGCCATTCAAACGGCGATGGTGATCGGGGCTTTACCATTCTCTGTCGTGATGGTGTTACAGTGTTTTGCTCTTGTAAAAGCCATTTACAATGACGGAAAACGAGAAAGCGCCGGTATGGAAACAACGGTGCCCAATATTATCGATTAAAACGTCGATTTTACTGTTATCGTAAGATGTTAGAAAGCACCTGCCTTTGTTTAATTAGAAAGCACCTACCTTCGTTTAAAGGGTGGGTGCTTTTTTTATTGGGGATATTTCTTTAGCTTATATTTTACCTCCTGAGGCTATCTTCATATTTGCACAGACCTCGAACGTATTGTGAATTTTCTGTTCTTTCTGTTCTGTGTTCTTATGGCAATAAGCTTAGGGTTGATATTTAGATATTTGAGATTTTATCAATCCTGATGTATAGCCCTGCTATGAAACACTATGCCAATAAAGCTTGGTGTATATTATACTATGTCTTTGATCTTGTGATCACGCGTCAGAAAGCGGCAGTTAGAAAGTGGAAGAATGAGCTCTTCAGGTAAATCCAAAAAAGGCGGCTCTCGCCCCAGCAGTAATCCTTCGGGGCGTGGACTGAAAGTCCGTGTGAAAACTGCGGCTCGGCGCTCGAACTCTTCTGCGCGCTGGCTGAACCGTCAACTCAACGATCCCTATGTCCAGGAGGCCAAAAAGCGCGGCTATCGGGGACGGGCAGCCTTTAAGATTGCTCAGATCGACGACAAGTTTAAAATTTTCAAAAAGAATTCCCGCATTGTCGATTTAGGATGCGCCCCAGGGGGCTGGTGTCAGATCGCTGTTGAACGCTGTGGACCCGGAGCGCATATCGTGGGCATGGATCTCCAAGAGGTCGAACCGATTGCCGGGGTTGTTCTGCTGCAGGGCGACTTTATGGATGACGATGCTCCTGCGCGTCTTAAGGCTGAACTGAACGGGCCTGCCGATATTGTTCTGTCGGATATGGCGGCGGCGGCAACGGGGCATCCTCAGACGGATCACCTGCGGATTATGGGCCTGATGGAAACCGCCCTGATGTTTGCTGAGGAAGTTCTGGTTCCCGGCGGAAGTTTTATCGGCAAGGTCCTACAGGGCGGGGCGCAGGCCGAGTTGTTGAAGTTAGTGAAAACTAAATTTAAAAGCGTGCGCCATTTCAAACCAGATTCCAGTCGCAAGGATTCTTCTGAAATGTTCCTTGTCGCGACAGGTTTCAAGGAAAATTAAGGTCGCTATAGCGGCACAAATAAAGTGTGAAAAAGTCCTGAATATTTGAAAATTCAGGGCTTTTTGTCATTCTGTTTTATGCGCAACCTGACCTGCATATAAAATAATTGAAACGTCATCTTTTAATCACTTGGCTTTGGGTCGCTTCTGTGTAGAATGCGGCGTCAATCGGATTTAGCCACTATGGTGTGGCACCCATACGGGAAACCAGGTTTCCTCGCGTCTAAGGGATAGATTGACATGCACATCCGCGAAGCTCTCACATTTGATGACGTTCTGCTCCAGCCTGCAGAATCATCTGTTCTTCCCGCACAGGCAGATACGCGCACAAAGCTGACTGCCTCTCTCGAACTGAATATCCCGCTGCTTTCTTCTGCAATGGATACGGTCACCGAAAGCCGTCTGGCGATTGCAATGGCCCAGTTTGGTGGGATCGGCGTTATTCACAAGAACCTCTCTATCGAAGAACAGGCCAGTGAAGTTCGCAAGGTCAAAAAGTTTGAATCCGGTATGGTTGCCGATCCACTGACATTCCCGCCCAGTGCGACATTGGCTGATATCCTCCGTCTTCAGGAAAGCGTCAGCTTTTCCTGCTTCCCGGTTGTCGAAGATAAAACGGGTAAACTGGTCGGTATTATTACCAACCGTGACATGCGCTTTGCCCAAGACCCGAACCAGCCGATTTCAGAATTGATGACCAGCGAAAACCTTATCACGGTTAAAGAGGGCATTACCGGGGACGAAGCGAAACGTTTACTGCATCAACACCGCATCGAAAAACTGTTGGTTGTTGATGATAACTATCGCTGTATCGGTCTGATTACCGTTAAAGATATTGATAAAGCGGCCAAACACCCGATTGCCTGTAAAGATGAACATGGTCGGTTGCGTGCGGCGGCGGCAACGGGCGTTGGCGAGGAAGGTTTCGCCCGTGCGGAAGCTCTGATTGACGCTGGCGTAGATCTTTTGGTTGTTGATACGGCTCACGGTCATTCCCGTGGCGTGATTAACGCAGTTGAGCTGATCAAGAAAGCCTATCCGACAACACAGATCGTGGCGGGTAACGTTGCCACAGCCGAAGCAACGCGCGCCCTGATCGGCGCAGGGGCAGATGCGGTGAAGGTTGGCATCGGGCCAGGATCTATCTGCACAACCCGTATTGTGGCCGGTGTGGGTGTCCCACAGTTAACCGCGATTATGGATGCGGTTGAAGTTGCGAACAAAAGCAATGTCGGCATTATTGCCGATGGCGGTATCAAGAACTCTGGTGATATTGCCAAGGCAATTGCCGCCGGGGCACGTGCGGTTATGGTTGGCTCGCTTCTTGGCGGTACTGACGAAAGCCCGGGGGAAGTTTTCCTTTACCAAGGGCGTTCCTATAAATCTTATCGCGGTATGGGATCTGTTGGTGCCATGGCGCGCGGATCTGCTGATCGTTATTTCCAGGATGATGTCAAAGACAACCTGAAACTGGTTCCTGAAGGCATCGAAGGTCGTGTGCCATACAAAGGCCAGGCAAGTGCCATCGTTCACCAGTTGGTTGGCGGTCTGAAAGCATCCATGGGATATACCGGATCTCCGACAATTGATCACATGCGTGAGAATTGCGTTTTCTGTAAAATTACAAACGCTGGCCTGCGAGAAAGTCACGTTCACGATGTGACAATCACCCGCGAAGCCCCGAACTATCGCAGCGGTGGTTAAGAACTCAAAAGATTAGATCGTAAGTAATCAAGGTTTGGTTTCTGCTTCCTAATCGACTATTTAGAAAGGGCGGCCCCCTGTAACGGGTGTCGCCCTTTTTATTCCCAGCTTTAGACGCGAGATCTGTTGTGAGACCTTCTGGACGTATTCAAACTTCAATCGAACTTCTGACCGAAGTTATGGACTCATCCCTGCCCATGGATCGGGTGGTCAACAGCTACCTGCGGGCGCGGCGCTTTATTGGCTCAAAAGATCGCAAGGATATCTCTGCACGAGTCTATGGCGTAATCCGATCAAAGTGTCGACTTGATTGGTGGACGATCAAATCAGGCCTTGGGGACGGGTGCCGATCACTGGTTCTATCTTACGCAACTTTGATCGAGGGTTTGAAAGCTTCTGAACTGGATGAAATTTGCGACGGTGGGGATTACAGCCCCCGTGCCCTCAGCGAGTTTGAAAACGAAGCTTTGGCAACACTACAGGGACAGGATCTAAATCATCCGGATATGCCCGCAGCGGTTCAGGGGGAACTACAAGACTGGCTCTACGCTTTGTTTGAAAAACAGTTTGGTATCGAAGGTGCCAAGACGGAAGCTGCTGGTTTACAACATCAGGCCAGTCTTGATCTGCGTGCGAACCTGCTAAAGGGCGAACGGGATCAGGCAATTGCGCTACTCAGCAAAGATAATGTCGAAGGGGCCGTGACAGAATTTTCGCCTTGGGGTATTCGGGTTCAGGGGCGCACAGCCCTCGGAAACTGCAAAGCCTTTCGCGATGGTCTGGTCGAAGTTCAGGACGAAGGATCACAACTTATCGCTCTCTTGTGTGGCGTGACACCGGGTCAGTCTGTGCTTGATCTCTGCGCGGGTGCCGGGGGCAAGTCTCTTGCCTTGGGCGCGTTGCTGCAAAACGATGGTGAATTGGTGGCAATGGATATTGATCCCCGCCGACTTCAACGGGCCGAGCCCCGGGTTGAAAAGGCCGGGATTGAAAACATCCGCTATGCGACGCTGAACAAGGATAATCTGAAGAAGATGTCTGCAAAAGACGTTGGCAAAGGCTTCGACCGCGTCTTGATCGATGCCCCCTGTTCAGGAAGCGGCACTTGGCGGCGGCAACCGGATGCACGTTTGCGGATTACGTCAGACAAATTCGCAAACTACAAGGAAATGCAGACTAAAGTACTGGAACAGGGGGCGTCCTGTGTAAAGATTGGTGGCCGACTGATCTATGCGACCTGCTCGGTTCTTGATGAGGAAAACACGGGCCAGATTGATACCTTCCTTGCAAAGCATCCAAACTATGTACGCGTACCTGCCAGTAAGATTTGGGGCGAGCAGGGCATGGAACCCTGTACCTTTATCGACGAAACAATGAAGGTATCCCCCGCGCAACACGGCCTTGACGGCTTCTTTTGTGCGGTACTGGAAAGACAGTCGTAAGTATAGCACTGGGATATTATGATGAAGATTGCTCTGGGATTGTAATCGGGACAATTTGTGCGCTGACAATCCTGATGGGATAATATCTTTTGATGCAAAGCTAAGAAAAGCTTGCTAGGACTAAATCCTGTTTTCCCGATTTTGTTTTTCGGCTTTCTTCTTCCGACAGGTCACCAGAATGGATTTCTTTTCTCCCGAGCTTCTTGCGCTGATGTTTGCTGCGGGTCTTTTCGCAGGTTTTGTTGATGCAATCGCCGGGGGCGGGGGCTTGATTACGCTACCTGTCTTGTTGACTGTTGGGCTGTCGCCGGTTCAGGCAATTGCAACAAACAAGCTACAGGGATCGTTTGGAACTTTTTCAGCAACGCTAAATTTTATCCGCAAAGGTCATTTGGATATCAAGGCATGGATACTGCCGATTGTCCTGACTTTTGTCGGGGCGGGGGCTGGCGTACTTGTTTTACGGTCAGTTGATAGTAGCTTTCTGGTCAATGCCATTCCCTTTTTGTTGATTGCAATCGCCGTCTATTTCCTGTTTCAGCGCAAGCTGGGGGATGAAGATCGTCACCAACGGATCAGCCGTAATGTCTTTGCGTTCTTTTTTGGAACTGGCATTGGGTTTTACGATGGGTTTTTCGGTCCCGGAACAGGGTCGTTCTTCACTTTGGCAATTGTGACCTTGCTTGGGTACAACATCTTGAAAGCCACGGCTCATGCGAAGCTGTTGAACTTCACCAGTAATTTTGCTTCGCTGCTGTTTTTCATCCTTGGCGACAGTCTGGTGTGGTCCGTTGGCCTGATCATGGCCTGCGGGTCTGTGATCGGTGGCTACCTTGGCGCACAGATGACCATGAAACACGGGGCGCGGATTATTCGGCCGCTTTTGGTCGTGACGTCGATTCTTATGACCGTAAAACTGATCTACTCAAACCCGGATCATATTCTCGGGCGCTGGATAGTTTCGTTTTTGGATGTTTTTCTTTCGTAGCTCAAAAAATGACGGCAAAAAGAGAAACGCCATCTTTATGACTTGTTATAAAAAGAGTGTAAAACAGGCAAAAGGGCTGTTTCTGTCTTTGACATTTGTCACGCTTTACGGCAGGTAAGGGGCGTGAAACTGAACGCGCCCTGGATACCGTTGGTTGGATTTGCCAAAAATGGTGTCGGGCTTATAGCGGAGCATGAGTTCCATCCATGACTGATCGTATTCTCATTATTGATTTCGGGTCTCAGGTTACCCAGCTGATTGCACGTCGTGTGCGTGAAAGCGGTGTCTATTCCGAAATTCATCCCTTTAACGCCGTTGATGACGCGCTTTTGGAAAGCTATGCACCAAAAGGTATTATCCTCTCTGGCGGTCCGGCCTCTGTAACCTGGGATGATGCCCCGTCTGCACCGAAGAAGGTGTTTGAAATGGGTATTCCGGTTCTTGGCATTTGCTATGGGCAGCAGACCATGATGGAACAGCTCGGCGGTAAAGTTGAAACGTCTGATCATCAGGAATTTGGTCGCGCCATCGTCGATATCAAAGAAGACTGTGCTTTGTTCCACGGTGTTTGGAATGTCGGCACACAAGAACAGGTCTGGATGAGCCACGGCGACCGCGTTGGCAAACTGGCACCGGGCTTTCGCGTGGTGGCAACGTCCGAAGGCGCGCCTTATGCGGCTGTGGCAAACGATGAAAAGCGTTTCTATGCTGTTCAATTCCATCCCGAAGTGGTGCACACACCGCACGGCGCCCAGCTGTTAAAGAACTTTACCCATGGTGTTGCCGGTTGTTCCGGTGACTGGACCATGGCCGCCTTTAAGGATCAGGAAATTGCCAAGATCCGTGAACAGGTTGGTGACGGCAAAGTAATCTGTGGCCTTTCCGGTGGTGTCGACAGCTCTGTTGTTGCTGTTCTGCTCCACGAAGCTATCGGCGAACAGCTCACTTGCGTGTTTGTTGATACCGGCTTTATGCGTATGGGCGAAGCTGAACAGGTCGTTACTTTATTCCGGGATCACTACAACATCGAACTGATCCATGTTGATGCTGCGGAGAAGTTTTTTGGAGCTCTTGGGGATGAGTTTGATCCCGAGAAAAAGCGTAAAACGATTGGCGGCCTCTTTATCGACATCTTCGAAGAAGAAGCAAACAAAGTTGGCGGCGCAGACTTCCTCGCACAGGGAACGCTATATCCTGATGTGATTGAATCCGTTTCTTTCACGGGCGGCCCGAGTGTAACGATCAAATCGCATCACAACGTGGGCGGGTTGCCAGCGCGCATGAACATGAAGCTGGTTGAGCCATTAAGAGAACTGTTCAAAGATGAGGTTCGTGATCTCGGACGTGAACTGGGTCTACCTGATACCTTTGTTGATCGTCATCCCTTCCCGGGGCCTGGTCTTGCGATCCGTATTCCGGGACAGCCACTCACGCCAGAGAAGTGCGATATCCTGCGCAAAGCGGATGCAATCTATCTGGATGAAATCCGCAAGGCAGGACTTTACGATGAAATCTGGCAGGCTTTTGCCGTTCTGCTTCCCGTCAGAACCGTTGGTGTCATGGGTGATGCGAGAACCTACGATTTTGTCTGTGCTCTGCGTGCTGTTACTTCAACCGATGGAATGACCGCTGATTATTATCACTTTGATCACGAATTCTTAGGCCGTGTTTCCAACCGGATTATCAATGAAGTCCGTGGAATTAACCGGGTGGTCTATGATTGCACATCAAAGCCACCAGGAACCATCGAGTGGGAATAATTCTGTAAGTATAATATTGCGATACAAGTTTATGTTAAGGGCGAAACCAAGTGTTTCGCCTTTTTCATTTGTGTGTCCGTTTTTATCGTGAGGATCTATGATGGGATGATCAGCGAGGTGTGAGTTAAGCACTTTCGGGGGAGCTACACGAACAGCCACACCCTTTTTGCCCTTCTTCTTTGGCAATCTCATCGGCTTTGCAACAGGCGTCAGTATTGTGAGTGGGTGTTCCACCGCAGCATTGCTGATTTTCAGGTGTTGTTGCTTTTGATGTTTCTTTTTTTCTTTTCATGTGCTTTTCCCTTCGTGGGTTTTGTGTTGAATAATTGTGTCGTTAGGCAATTAAGTTTGCTTAACGGCATGTAAGTGAAGCATCGATTTCGCAGCCATCACTATCTTGGGATGCGTCGATACAGCATTCGCAAACGAGGTAATCGACCAACTGCTGTACTGATGTGTAGTTAGCGCGACAAATCAGTGTTGTTGCCTGTCTTTCCTGTGTGATCAAATCTGCAATCATCAGCGTTTTCAGGTGGTGCGATAGGGTTGATCCCGGTATTTCCAGTTTGTCTTGTAGCGCGCCGACGGACAGTCCTTCTTTCCCGGCACGAATGAGCGCCCGGTAAATATCCAGCCTTTTAGGTTTACCCAAAGCTTCCATCTGTAATGCGGCAGTTTCTACGTTCATCTTGGGACTCTTTTTGATTGAATTTTGTATATATTAAACTGTATTTCTAGAATTATCAAAATAAACTTTTATATTCTATTTGTACGTAGGTGCACAAAACCGTTACAAAGGCGAGGCGAAGGGGAAATCTCGAGGTTTGCAGTTGAAAGAAAACAAAATGGAAGAGTTAAGTGAACGTATCAATGTTCTCGAAGGCTATATCGCAGAACAGGATAAAACCATCCAAGAGCTTAGCGATGTTCTGGCAGATCAATGGCAGATTATCGAAAAGCTTAGCAAGCGGCTTGAGCGTTCAGAGCGGGTTCTTGAAGAAATTATAATTGGCCAGGATGACAGTGGCGGAGCAAGCATCCACTTGCCTTGACGGCAGCAATCTAATTCAGTGAAAAATCTTAGGTGTGATTTCTCAGGGAAAACTTTCTTCCAAATAGGGGCGTGTATAGTAGTTATCCCATTCCTCTGAGTGAGTAAGCTTAAACCCGTGTTTTTTGTAAAAATTGTTAGCTCTACTTTCCTTTAGGGCGCAAAGCTTTACAGGTCGTTTCTTTTCGCTGGATTTAGCAACTATTTGCATCATAGCTTTTGCCCCAACACCGCAGCTTTGCACGGTGGGATCTATATAGAGGTGGTCAAGCCAAAGATAATCATCTTTGGCAAACAGAACGTAAAAACCTATAATCTCGTTCTCTTTCAAAATAAGCGTTGTTTTTTCCGGGGTGAAGTTACTGGCAAAGCGTTCTCGGGCGCGTTCAGGGTTGAAGCGCCCGATGTTTTCTAAGCTCTCTTTCATCGCAGCGATACGAATTGAGATTAGTTTTTCCAAATCTGTAGCGGCCGCTGTTTTGAAAGAGAGCGTCATCATAATATCTTTTATGTTAAGTGATCAGGTGTGATGGCGTTCTAAGAAATTTCTTGTATTACACGGTTACGACCCTGATCTTTTGCTCTGTAGAGTGCTTCATCAGCTCGTTGAATAAAACCTTCGAGGGATTCACCTTTTACATATCTTGAAACACCGATTGAAAGGGTAATTCTTCCAAATTCTTGCCCGGTCTTTTTATTGCGTAATACCTGTTTGGCGATTTTCTCTCGGATCTGATTTGCAAGACTGGTCGCATCGTGGAGACTGGTATTGGGCAGGATACAGGTGAATTCCTCTCCGCCATATCGTGCTGGTGTATCCTGACCTTTTACAGCTCTTTTTAATTGACCGGCCACAACCCTGAGAACTTCGTCGCCAACTCTGTGGCCGTAGGTATCGTTAAATTTTTTAAAGTGATCAATATCCATCAAAAGAAGGCAAAGGTCAGTTTTTTCTTCTTCGGACTTTTCTGCTTCTTTGATTAGATTTGTATCAAAGAGCTTTCTGTTTCCAATCTGAGTAAGGGCATCGGTTAAAGATTCTGTCCTCACCTTTTCTAGGTTTTCCTGTAGTGTATCAATTTCGCTGGATGATTTTTGTAACTTGCTTTGAAGGACTTTGTTCTTTTCTGTAATGGCAGCGGTTTCCCGCACAATTTCTTGCACAAAATGCTGGAGAGATGATGAATTGTCTTCTCCGGCCATATCATCTGCAATACTGGTAATCTTCTCGCCATAATTTGCATTGTCACTACCAGCTTCGCTGATTTGTTGAATGACCTGTTGCAGAGTTTCTTGGATTCTTGCGCCGGCTTCCTGTAAGTGATCGCCATGGGTGGCGTCGGTTAAATAAAATTGCTTATAGAGCTCATTACAGGTTTCTAGGGTAAAGGGCTTATCGTCTTGAATAATTTTATCTATGGCGATTTTGAGATCTGTATTTTTCCCGCTGACGTAATCGTACCAGATTGTGTAATTCGGCGGTGTCGAGGGGATTCCTCTTTGCCCCATGATAGTGATAGCTTGCTCTGCATAAGCCTGAGCATTTGTGAAACTATCGGCAACCAACATTTGCGGTGTTTCCTTAAAGCTTAAGATATTGATTAAATATTATTTACAGACCTGACATATAGCTGATCCAGCTTCTTTTCATTCATGTGACATGTCTTGATTACAGAATTATTTTTTATGTCTTGTAGTATTTATAGAATCCCAGGCGTTAATCAGTGGCTAACAGGGTGAAGAATATTATTAAAAACTTCGAGAGCTTCGGATAGATTACGCGTTCGCTTGAGCTTCTTTTGGCCATTAAAAACGGTGTATTCTTCGTATCGATTTTTGTGTCCCATTGATTTTACGACTGCAAACAAAGGGTTTTCGTGGGCATGGCGGAAGATGGAAAAAATCGCACAGTCCCCCAACATATCAATGGCATAATCTCGCCACTCTCCTTTGGCGACCCGTTGACTGTAAACGGAGAGCAACTGCCCAAGTTCTTGTTTGTTGAACGTTATTTGGTGAGAGGTTTTCTTCCTCTTATTCAGGTAATAAACAGCGGTCATTCAGCACCTTTACGCAATGAATATCCATGCATACAGGGTGGCTGATTTTTCGACAAAGGTCCACTTATTCTTGAAATTTTGTTAGAAAATAGTTGCTGTAAGCCAATGTTCTTAGTGATTAATTCCCAGAAGCAACATTTGATGGTGGAAATTGTGTGCTGTGGTAGATAGTGGTTTGTGAACTGGCTTCATCGTAAGGGCTTTCATAACAAGTCACACCACCTATATTCCGATAACAATAGAGGTTTTCATAGCCTGAATTTGCTAATCCATTTTCCAGCTGTTCATCTCGGCAATAGGCTTCACCTTTTGACGTGTAAACAATAGAGCAGTCTTTGGCCATTGCCCAGCTTACGAAATGGTCTGTTATGGTTTTATCTGTATGAACAAGCGTTCCCACGCTGGCCGCTGCAGTCACAGGGTCAGTCAAGCTACATCCACCCAAAGATGTTAAAGCCGTAAAACTTATTAGTAATGCACTTAAAAAACGCTTCATAATTTTGCCTAGATTAATACCGATTATTAGATCGGTGAAATGTCTCTGCATAAAGCTTAAGGTATTTTAGTAAATAAATTATTAGTAAATTTTACGATCATCTTTTGAGCGGGATCTCCTTATTTGATGATTGGCGATTGTTGTCGGGGTAAAGTTTCTATATAAAGTTCAACGAATTTCGAGTGATGATCATTTGATCGTAAGCTTAATAAGGCCGCTGCATTTTCAAATGGTGGTTCACCAAAACGAGGGATAACTAATTCGTGGCTGATATTTTTCAGGAAGTTGAAGAAGATCTGAAACGTGAACGCGTTGAAGTTCTTTGGAAAAAGTATGGTAAGTGGGCAATAGGTGCTGCTGTTCTAGTGGTTGCTGCAACCGCTGGTTTTCAAGGATGGGAAAGCTACAAAAGCACTGTTCAAGCTGAAAAATCAGCAACATTTGCATCGGCTTTGGAACTAACCCAAGCTGGTAAAGCAGATGAAGCGACAGAAAAATTGACGTCATTGGCACAAGAAGATGATGGTTATGGTACGCTTGCCCGTTTTGAACGGGCACGTTTACTTGCAGAATCTGGTGAGACTGCTGCCGCTGTTGAAATTTGGGATGAAGTTGCTGCAAGCAATCCTCCGTTGACAGCGTTGAAAGATGTTGCTGCTTTATTAGCTGCGATGCATCTCGTCGAGAACGGTGATATCACTGATGTAAAACAACGTTTGGCAGGCTTGGCTGTTGCGAATGGTGCGTTCCGATATAGTGCGATTGAATTACAGGCAATGGTGGCTTTACGCGAAGGAGATATCACAGCGGCTAAGACACTTTTTCAGCAGCTTGTTGATGAGGCAGATACACCTAATGGGATTAAAAGTAGATCCAGTCAAATACTAGAAAGCTTGGCGGAGTAAGTTACATGGGGATGCGTAAAGGCCTGTTGATACTGGGGCTTGGCTTTGTTCTTTCCGGCTGTAGTTTAGCCGATGAATGGTGGGGGGATGACGAAGCTCCTCCTTTGCCTGGTGCACGTATTTCCATTCAGTCTGTTGATAAGGGGTTGCAAGCTGATCCTTCAATCAGTGATCAACGCATTGTTCTGCCCCAGCCTTTTAAAAATACCTATTGGACACATAATGGCGGAAATCCTGCCCACGCCATGTTCCATCTTTCTTTGGGTGATATTCCGAGAGAGAGCTGGAGTGATGATATTGGTGAAGAAAGTGATGGGGATGAGTTGATTCTAGCGCAGCCTATTGTTGTGGAATCAGTTCTCTTTACAATGGATTCTAGGTCTACGGTAAAAGCTTATGATCGTTTGACTGGTCGCGTTTACTGGGAAAAAGATCTGGATCCTAATGATGAAGATGATGGTTTCTTCGGCGGTGGTATAGCCTATGCAGATGGTCGAATTTTCGTTTCAACAGGGTTCGCCAGAGTTTTTGCTTTAGATGTTCGTTCTGGTGATGTCATTTGGTCCCAAAATGCTCCAGCCCCGATCAGAGCCGCTCCGACGGTCAATGGGGGGCGTGTTTTCATTGTTACGCTTGATAACCAGACCCTTGCTCTGGCGGCTGATGATGGGCGGCGTTTATGGAGCCATATCGGGCTACAATCTGAGACCAGCCTTCTTGGCGGTGCAAGTCCTGCAGTTGCTGGACGTAAGCTGATCGTACCTTATTCTTCTGGTGAAATTGTCGCCATTGATGTTATTGAAGGCGAAGAAGACTGGAATATGAACCTTTCTTCTGTCAAGAAGACTGATCCTTTGACTGATCTTGCTCATATCAAGGCCATGCCAGTTATTGACCGGGATCGGGTGATTGCCATAAGTCACTCTGGCCGTATGGTTGCTATTGATCTCAAGGAAGGAGTGCGTCTTTGGGATACGGATATCGGCGGTGTTCAGATGCCGTGGGTGGCTGGTGAATTTATCTATGTGCTGACCAATGACTCACAGATTGCAGCGATTAGAAGACAAGATGGGCGTATCCGCTGGATACAATCTTTACCACGCTTCATGGATCAGGAAGATCGTAAGGGGTTAATCGCATGGCAAGGCCCGGTGTTGGCAAGTGACCGTTTGATTATTGCAGGGTCACATGGCGAGGCGATTTCCTTGTCGCCTTACACAGGCGATATCTTGGGATATCTTGAACTTCCGGATGGGGCAGCAATGCCGCCAGTTGTTGTGGGGAATAGTTTATATTTCCTGACAGCTGAAGCAGAAATTATCGCAATGCAATAAGCCCTTTGAGGCTATGTCGCGAGTAGAAAGACAAAAAAATGACTTTTACAGTCGCTATTGTAGGGCGCCCGAATGTTGGTAAGTCGACGCTTTTTAACCGACTTGTTGGAAAACGGCTCGCTCTTGTTGATGATCAGCCAGGGGTAACACGTGACCGGAGAGAGGGCGATGCCTATCTTTTCGATTGTAGATTTCGGATTATTGATACGGCAGGTCTGGAAGAAGCCTTTGATGGTAGCCTGGAAGCACGCATGCGCAGGCAAACCGAACGTGCCGTTGAAGACGCTGATCTCGTTATTATGGTTATTGATGCTCGTGTAGGCGTTATGCCAATTGATGAACATTTTGCGAAGCATCTCCGCCGCGGAAAAACGCCTATCGCATTAATGGCAAACAAATGTGAAGGAAAAGTTGGCGACGAAGGGCTTATGGAAGCTTACTCTTTGGGACTGGGCGAACCTATTCCATTTTCGGCAGAGCATGGTTTGGGCAGCAGTGATTTGTACGATGTTATCAAAGAGCATATGACACGTGCTGTTGAAGCAAAGGCATCGGCAGAAGCATTTGAGAAACCAGAAGATGGCTTGGAGAGTAAAGCCGCGTCCGAAGATCAGGATAAGCTTGACGAAGATGAAAGTCCTGACGATGAGTTCGACGACTTTGAAGATGATGAGGATGAGGAGGATCGTGGACCTCTTCAACTCGCTATCGTCGGGCGTCCCAATGTTGGAAAATCAACGCTCATCAATAAGTTAATTGACGAAGACAGGTTACTGACGGGGCCAGAAGCTGGAATTACTCGGGATGCGATTGCCATTGAATGGGAATACCGTGGAAAACCTCTTAAGCTTGTGGATACAGCCGGGTTACGCCGACGGTCGAAAATCGAAGATAAAGTAGAAAAACTTTCCGCTTCTGATACCATTCGCGCGCTTAAATATGCGCAGGTTGTTGCGTTGGTTCTGGACGCTGATGGTGTCTTGGAGAAACAAGATCTAACAATTGCAAGAACTGTGATTGACGAAGGTCGTGCTCTGATTATCGTTGTGAATAAATGGGATACCTGTAAAGACAAAGAGGCGGTTATGCAGCGGGTGAAAGATCGCCTGTTAACATCTCTGCCACAGGTCAAAGGTATTCCCGTTGTGACAATATCTGCTCTTAAAGGGCACAAGCTGAATAAGATGCTGGATACTGTCTTTGAAATTTACGATGTGTGGAACATCCGGTTGCCTACTGCAGGGTTGAACAGATGGCTTGCCGAGTTGATTGAGCGTCATCCGCCACCTGCTCCTGGTGGGCGGCGGATTAAATTGAAATACATTACACAAGCCAGAACAAGACCGCCTACTTTTGCGATCTCTTGCTCGTTGCCGGAAGATCTTCCGGCATCATACACAAGGTTCTTGGAGAACAACCTCCGTGAAACCTTTGATATGCCAGGTGTACCTCTCCGAATGCATATGAAAAAGGGTGACAACCCTTATGCGGGCAAGAAAAAGAAAAATTAGTGAATAAAAAAGGCTCCAATATGGAGCTTTTTTTATCGGGCACGATACATATCGTTTTTAAGCGTTGCTGATCGATTGGCTTAGAAGAGTATCTCCCTCTACCCGGGGTATCACTCTGGATGCAGGGAAGGTGATCGTTGCAACGGTGCCTTTGTTGATTTCACTGTCCAGGCCAAGCTGACCGTCGTGTTGCTCCATAAGAGATTTAACCAGTGGTAGCCCCAAGCCAGTCCCTTCAAAAGCGCGTGTCATTGGTGTGTCGGCGCGAATAAAGGGCTCTAGAATTCTTTCCAGTTCATGTTTAGGGATGCCAATGCCGGTATCCTTAATTTGAATGCTTAGGCTGCTATCGTCATTTTCCAGAGCTTTGAGAATAACTTCTCCTCCTTGCGGTGTGAATTTTACGGCGTTTGAAAGCAAGTTCAGAAGGATTTGTTTAATAGCCCTTAAATCTGCGCGTACAAAGGGGAGGTTATCAGGAATGTCGAGTGTGACAGGAACAAATTCAGAAGAGCTTTGCCCGACGACGAGCTTATGAGCTGCACGGGCTGTTTGTGTTATATCAACCGTTTCATCCTGTAACTCAAAAGCACCGGCCTCAATCTTGGAAAGATCGAGAATATCATTAATCAAATCGAGTAGGTGGGTACCCGATGAATGGATGTCCTGACAATAGGATTTATAGTGTGTCGAGCCCAAAGGCCCCATCAATTCACCCTTCATAATCTCTGAGAATCCAAGGATTGCATTCAGGGGGGTTCTAAGTTCGTGACTCATATTCGCAAGGAATTGAGATTTCGCAGTATTTGCCTGATCGGCAATTTCTTTGGCGCGGCGAATCTCTCGTTCTTGATTTTTCAAAGGTGTGATGTCTGTGGCAAGAACAACAATTTCCTTTGCGGGTGTCCGCCGATGGTTGAACTGTAACCAGGTACCATTGCTTAGGTGCAAGATCATCCGCTCTTGCAGGGATTCATGACTTGCACAGGTCTCTTGGATAAATTCTTCTTCTCGTCCTTCTGTCCCGACAAAATCGCCAGCATAGACAAGTTCTCGGACTTGATCTTCAAAGCGCGATCCAAGCGTTATGATACGAGCACGTTTGGCTGAGATATTACGGTAGTTACTGTTACAAAGGACCAACTTGTCTTCTTGATCATAGAGAGCGAAGCCCTCTGACATGGTTTCGATTGCTTGTGTCAGTTGAGCTTCAGAACGTTTAGCACGAAGTTCAGAGGCCTTTACGGCGGCTTCATAAGCTGATTGCTTTTGTAAAAGATCATTATAGGCGGTTACAACGGCACCAAGCTCATCATTTGAGGTCCAGTTCACAGCTACACGGTTTTTATGCTGTTTTTCTGTTTGGATTGATTCCAGCAAGAGTTTGAGCGGGACACCAATGTAAGAATTTGCGCCCAAAAAAGTAAGGGCGGATAGCACGAGTATGGTAACGACCATAACCAAGCCGTCAAAGATCAGTCTTTCTTTGATTTCTGCTGAAATCAGGGCATCGTGGAACAAGACCTTGACGGTTCCAATTGTTTCAAGACGATCAAAAGAGTTGTGCTTGATTTCCGTCTCTCTCGAAAGCGCGGCATCAACAGTTTGTGCGTCTTCACTGGTTAACTCAGCAAGGATGAGACCGTCAGTGTCATAAACCTGGGCAGAATGGAATTCTGGGTTTCTAGACAGTGCCAGCAAAATAGCCTGAATAGAGTCCAGATCATAGTTCCAGACCGGGGTTGATAAAGCGGTTCCCTGAATGTCGACCATTTTATCCAGACGCGTTCCAAGCTCGGAATTCAGCTTGTGAATGTTCCGACTTTCAAGGACCGTAAAAAGAAGCAGCAAGCTGATGCTGATCAGCGGAATATAGATCGATAGCAGCTTTCCGCAAATGGAGTTGCGTATATTTAGATTCAAACGGCGCTCCACACCCAAACGTATCAATGCTTTAATAACAGCTTTTGCCAACCAGTTTTATTAAGTCCAACCAGCTTTTTATAGCAAAGAACTTCCCGTAACCTAGCATTATCCTCTTAAGCAAAAATGAATGGATAATGTTTCATGGTCATCACTTATACATAACAAAAGATTGTTGCGGGAGTTTTTTCAACCAATAGAGACAATTTGTCATAAATTATCCCGTATTCCACGTTTTTCTTTATGTTTTTAAGCTCTATTTCGGTGGTAATGATAAAAAGTTAATATAGTCATTATAGCATTGCTAAGAATGTTGTTAGCTAGAATATTGCTTTTGAAAAAAAATTATATTTTAAGGGCCGAATTAATCTCACGTTAATGGCAAGTTGTTATCAGTGTGTCTTAAGTCTAACGGGAGCACGAGTTAAATGAATCCAAACACGGGTGTTATTGAGCAAAGCATAGATAAAATTTTTGATGAAATTGCTCAGCTTAGTATTGAAATTGAAAACGTAGGGCAGGTTGCCCAACAGATTGACGCTATTGCCCGTCAGACAAATCTTTTGGCTTTGAACGCAACGATTGAAGCCGCTCGTGCTGGTGATGCGGGGAAAGGTTTTGCGGTGGTTGCCGGTGAAGTGAAACAGCTGGCCGGACAAACCAGCCAGGCAACGACGGAAATTGGCGGTATTGTTCAGTCACTCTCTTCACATGTTGATCAGCTCAAAACAATAAGTACGAAAGCTAGGGATGGATTACCTTCCAGCGAAGCTTCGTCCGATATGGATGCCGAAGCGCAGAGCTAAGAAAACTCTTTTCTCTTCTATATGGATGGAAGGCAGGCATAATTAGATAGCGATTGCCTTTATCTCAGTTTCTTGAAACATTGGGGGTAAATTAAAACTCCCAATGGAATCCTTTTTATGCTGTCAGATAAGCCACAGCCCCACCAATATGTACTTCTTGTGATGCTCGGGGCTATATGGGGAAGCTCATTTTTCCTGATTAAGGTTACTCTGGAGAGTATTACCCCGGTTACACTCACAGCTTTTCGCCTTTTCTTCGCTTTTCTGGTTTTGGCAAGCCTAATGTTCATTTTAGGCAAGCGGTTCCCCAAAGATTTTAGAACGTGGCGCTATTATGTACTAATCGGGATTACGGGAAATATATTACCGTTCGTTCTTATTTCCTGGGGAGAGTTACATATTACTTCCGGCCTTGCGGCCATTCTAATGGCTGTCATTCCTTTGACGGCTTTATTAATTGCTCATCTTTGGACTGACGATGAAAAGATGTCTCTACCAAAGTTTATAGGGACCGTTATCGGTTTCGGTGGTGTAGTACTGTTGGTTGGGCCAGAAGCTCTAAATGGGTTGGGTGATTCTGTTTTGGGGCAACTTGCTGTTGCCTTTGCCAGTTTTTGTTATGGTGCAAGCTCTGTTTTTGCAAGGAAGGTCGGGCTTGTTAAATTAGATCCGATTGTGAATGGATCTGCAATTTTGCTTTGCGCATCTTTGATGGCTTTGCCAATGGCTTTTATTGTTGAAGAGCCCATGTCTCTTGAGCCAACACTTATAAGTGTTGGGGCATTGTTAATGCTTTCAATCGTATCAACAGCAATAGCCTATATTATTCTTTATTATCTCTTAGGTGCAGTCGGGGCGAGCTTTACGGCTTTAAATAATTATCTCGTGCCTGTTTTTGGCATGATTTGGGGTTTTTTGTTCTTATCCGAGCGCTACGAGCAGGAAGCGTTTATTGCTTTAGCTGTAATACTTCTGGGAATTGTTGTTACGCAGATAAAACGAAGATCTGCTAAAAGAGTAGTGAATAGTTTTGCCGTAAATAAAAAAACGGGAGAGGAAGTTTGAAAATTATAAAACATGGTCTGCGTCGAATCTTGATACTATCTGCCGTTGTTTTATTGGCTGGATGTGCAAATGAACCTATCAAAGTTGATGCTTCCCGTCCTGTAGCCAAGGCTGTGGCCAAAGGTGCACAAATATACGGAAAGAACAAATATACGCCTTGGGGATTTGGGGTATGTTATGGCAAAAACCTCAACGAGCCGGCAGAAGTTCTCGCTTTTGCTAAAGAAACATGCGGCGACGGACGTATAGAGCTCAGAGGGGAAGATTTACTTTGGAATGGCTGTCCAATGTTTCAGGGCGCACGAGCTTCATTTGTTTGCTATCCCCGTGGCCCAAAACCCAGCCCGGTTGGCGGATAGCTTGATGGTTGAAGGGGGGAGCAGTTTTACTGCCACTCTCCCAATACATCAGCATCCAATTCGCTACTTTTGTACTCAAGTCGTAAGTCTTCGAATTCTTTTTTGTCCAACAAGCGTTTCATCGCCCAAACCGCCATTGCTCTGACATAGGGAGATGCATCCTTTAAAAGAGGTGTAATACGTTTTGTGATGGATTTATCGCCACAGTTTCCTATTCCGATAAGGACATTCCTTATAAAACGGTCACGCCCGATACGTTTTACCGGTGAGCCCGAGAAAACCTGTCGGAATGTTGCATTATCAAGTTCAGCTAGGTCGGCAAGTCTAGGAGCTGTTAATTCGATCCTTGGGAAAAGGTGTTCTTCACTTGTTGCTTCAGCAAACTTATTCCAAGGACAAATTGCGATACAGTCATCACAGCCATAAATACGGTTGCCCATTGGGGCGCGAAACTCTTCGGCGATATGCCCATGATATTCAATTGTGAGATATGAGATACAGCGTTTTGCATCCAGAACGTAAGGGGAAGGAAAGGCATCTGTTGGGCAGATGGACAAACACTTGTTACAACTGCCGCAATGATCTTCCTCGTGGCGATCTGTCTTGAGTTCTAGGTCAGTGTAAATCTCGCCAAGGAAAAGCCACGATCCATATTCTCTGGAAACCAGATGGGTGTTTTTGCCTTGCCAACCAATACCGGATTGCGCAGCAGCAACTTTTTCAAGAACGGGGGCTGTATCGACAAAAACTTTAACCTGACAGTCCAGGCTTTCAACCATCCAGCGGGCAAGGGCTTTTAGACGTTTCTTGATGAAATCGTGATAGTCTTTGTTTCTGGCATAGACTGAAATGTTCCCACGGTCATCAAAATCCAGATTAGCTAGGGCAGGTTCTGCCGGACCATAATTGACGCCCAAAACTATAATGCTTTTGGCATCTTCCCACATTGCCGTTGGGTCTTCGCGCCACTCTATCCGGTTTTCCATCCACGCCATATCGCCGTGATATCCCATATCCAGAAAAGTACGAAGGTTTTGTTGGTTTTTCTTGTTAATTTTAGCTGGCGAAAACCCAACAGTATCAAACTTTAGATCAAGGGCCTTTTGACGAATAGCTACCGCAGGATCGAGTAGGGAAGGCGCATTTTTTGAGGGCTTTTTTCTCATGTCCTTCCTTCCCTTTCCCTTTCCCTATCTATCGTTTTATGTCTCAGCAATGATGGTGATTTGAATATCTATAGTATATGCCTGTTGCTATTTTAATCCAGCTCAGGGATATCGCCCCCATCTTGCAGTCTGTGGAATTCTTCCTGGAAAGCTTCAAAGGTGCCCGCAGCAATGGCGTCTCTCATGCCAGCCATAAGTTCTTGGTAATAAGCAAGGTTGTGAATGGTCAGCAAAATAGGGCCGAGCATTTCTTTTGCAACGAAGAGGTGGCGGAGATAGGCACGGCTGAATTGCGTACAGCATGCACACTTACATTGATCGTCAACCGGGCGATGATCATCCTGGTGCCGTTTGTTTCGCATATTCAAGGCACCACGGCGAGTAAAGGCCTGTGCATTCCGACCAGAACGGGTTGGCAGGACACAGTCAAACATATCAATACCGCGTGCAACGGCGCCAACTAAATCAGAAGGCTTCCCAACACCCATGAGATATCGTGGTTTGTCTTCTGGTAAGTGTGGCATGGTATGATCGAGCACTTCGAACATGATTTTTTGCCCCTCACCAACAGCAAGGCCGCCGACAGCATAACCTTCGAACCCGATATCGATAAGGGCTTCGGCTGATTCCTTGCGCAGATCTTCATAGGTTGACCCCTGTACAATTCCAAAAAGGCCGTATCCGTCTCTGTCTTTGAAGGCTTTACGACAGCGCTCTGCCCAGCGCATGGACCGACGCATGGAATGTGCGGCTTCTTCGTGCGTTGCGGGGTAGGGCGTACATTCATCCAAAACCATCGTGATGTTGGAATCCAGCAGATGCTGAATCTCCATGGACCTTTCCGGAGTCAGATTATGTTTGCTACCGTCGATATGTGATTGGAACTTAACGCCTTCTTCCGTAATCTTCCGAAGGCCGGAAAGGGACATAACCTGATAACCACCTGAATCAGTAAGGATCGGGTGCGGCCAGTTCATGAATTTATGGAGCCCACCATGACGGTCAACCAACTCAGCAGTTGGGCGAAGCATCAGATGATAAGTATTTCCCAACACAACTTCTGCACCAGTTGTTTTCAACTGATCCGGGGTCAAGCCTTTGACCGTTCCCGCGGTTCCGACAGTCATAAATGCCGGTGTCTGGAATGTACCATGAGCCGTGGTAACTTCACCGCGACGCGCAAGGCCGTCTTTTGCCTGCAGTTCGTATCCGAATTTTGGGGTATTACTCATAGATGGTCCTCACGCTGTAACAGACTACAGTCTCCGTAGGAATAAAAGCGATAGCCATTATTTATGGCGTGTTGATAGGCGTTGCGCATCCGGTCGAGACCCGCGAAGGCTGACACAAGCATAAAAAGTGTTGACCTTGGTAGATGGAAATTGGTGAGCAAAAGATCGACAATTTTAAACTTATAGCCTGGGGTGATAAAAATGTCAGTCTCGCCATCAAAGGGGTGGAGTGTCCCGTTTTGATCAGCAGCACTTTCCAACAATCTCAGGGCAGTTGTCCCTACAGCAATAATGCGACCGCCCTTTTCCCGTATCTGGTTAATACGGTCTGCTGTTTTCTGGTCAAGATAACCGATTTCACTATGCATTTTATGATCACGAAGATCGTCAACTTTGACGGGGAGAAACGTGCCCGCACCAACGTGCAAGGTAAGAGTAATGTGTTCAATGCCTTTGGCATGCAAAGCAGACATTAATCTATCGGTATAATGTAAACTCGCAGTTGGGGCAGCTACAGCACCACGATATTTGGCGAAACGGGTTTGGTAATCCTCTGTATCTTGTTTATCTGATCCGGTTTCCCGCTGTATATAAGGGGGCAGAGGCATCTTGCCATGTTCTTCCAAGTGAGGGTAAAGCTCTTCTGGTGTGAGATCAAAGTTCAAGAGAACTTCACCACCATCCTGCTTTTCTTCTACCTTTGCTGTGAAACCATCAGCAAAACGGACAATATCTTCTGGCTTTAGTTTTTTTGCAGGTTTGGCAAAGGTCCACCACCGCGCACCACCCTCCGCTGAAGGTGGTTCTTGTTTATGCAGAGTAACTTCAACACCTGCTTCACCACGTTTGCCTTTCAGGCGCGCAGGAATAACTTTGGTGTCATTAAATACCAACAGGTCGCCGGGTTGAATAAGATCCGGCAGCTCAATCATTCTGTGATCTGTCAGGTCGTTTCCAACAGAGAGAAGCTTTGCCATGTCACGCGGGGTTGCCGGGCGCTGTGCAATAACATCACGAGGTAATTCAAAGTCAAAGAGATCGGTTTTCATTCATCTATTCCTGAGGCTCTTTGAGTATTTTTAACAATACCAGAGCAAATCGAGCCGATAGGTAGCAGAAGAAAGCCAAAGACGCAAAGGGCGGAGGTGTTATAACTGCTATGATTTAAAGGAATGATATTCTAAGAGAAGCCAAGTGGTCCAACTTCTATCGGGCTTTTTCTGTTGGCTCTTTTACATTGTATCTCAGACCGTATCCGACGCGTTCTTTGGAAACACCTTCAACATAGTGATAAGGTCGTTCTTCAATGCCAGCGAAATTGCGCCCACGCATCAGGATCATAACGCCGGGCTCGGCTGTATACCTTCGCGCATTATTTTTCTCTCGGTCATCACAAATATAAAAACCTGCTTCTCCTGATAATGTTAAAATGGCAATGACTGCTTCAAAGCAAAGAAGGTCGCGATGTGGTGTGATGCCTTTTGAGCCTTCTTTATAGATAAGCGCAGCTTTGTCATTAAAGGAGAAGGGCTGAGAGTAAGGCGAAGGTTGCATCAGGGAAAAAGCTTGATTGATTTGCTCTTCCAAAGCCGTTTGATACTCATCAAGAACACTTGGTTGGTCAAAGTTCATTGCGATTTGAAAGTCCTGCTCAACTTCTTTTCCCTTAGGACCAACAACAGGTGTACAGGCCCTGAAGGATAACTCTTTCACTGCTGCGAGCATCTTCTCGCAACCTTCAGAATCAACCAAAGGAAAGGCTGCAACATCTTCTGTGGGGAGAAGATTCATTGCTTGAGCAAGAGAGTGGGGCGAGGTTAAAAAATGTTGTGCAAAGTCAGACATAAAAAAGCTCTATAATCGAAAATGAATTTGTAACACAGTATAGTATGTTTTTGATTTGTGGATGCGACAGATTGCGTCACCACACTGTGTAATATCACAGCTATTTCAAAATTTTGATGACTGTACAGCTAAAGAAAAGCTGTCTATAGATAACGCTCGTTTTTCTGCCTGTTAATAGAAATGTTGAGTGTATGAATAGTCACCTGTTGCGACTGTTTTTTTTCGCCGTCCCAATCGTCAGTGTTTTTAGCTCGAATGCCTTAGTACCGTTGGTTGTTCTTGTTGGTGTTTTAACTGCAATTATTAGCTATTCAGAACGTAAGACACTTCCATCATTTACACGAAAACAATTATGCTTACTCGGTACGTTTTTTGGATGGATTTCTATTGCATCTCTATGGTCGATTAATCCGATTGAAGCATTAAAGCTTGATCTGCGCTTAGTGGGGGTGACTATCGCAGGTCTGTTGTTACTAAACGCAGTTGAAGCACAGAAGCAGGAAACAAAACGCAGCATTGCTAAAGCGTTACTGATCGGTGTCATTCTTGCAGGCATATTTCTGCTCGTTGAATCGCTTTTGAATGCCCCCATTACAAAAGCGCTAAAAGGAAAAGAGCTTGATGCGACGATGAATTTATCGCGGTTCAACCGGGGGGCATCATTTCTTGGTATATCCCTGTGGATTGTCTTCGCAATCTATTCGAAGAAACTGTCTTTGGGATGGAAAATTTTATTCCCCATTTTACCCGTAGCATTGCTTTATTTTGCTCCGAGTGAAAGTTCACTTTTGGCTGTTGTGCTTGCTGCAATATGGTATCTAGTCTTTTTTGTGTTCCCTAAAGTTGGCTTCAGAGTGCTTCCGGTATTTATGATTATATCCGTTCTTTCTATGCCTTTGGTGACGCGTTATGTGGAACCGCTTTATGATGCAGAGTCTTCGCAATCCATTCCTTTTTCCGCGAAACATCGTTTCTTTATTTGGGACTTTGTTAGTAGTCAAATATTAGAAAATCCTATTAGGGGATGGGGGTTTGATTCTGCCAGGGATTACCCGAATAATGGTATAGAAAATTATGTTCATGTTGATGCAAAGGGAAATGAGCGGGCTCTTGGTGGGCGAATTATTTCTTTGCACCCTCATAATTTTGCTTTGCAGGTGTGGCTGGAACTTGGATTTATTGGGGTAGTTCTGGTTTCTGTGATTATCTGGATGGTGTTTGGATATCTGAAATCTCGACAGTTGTCCGGGAGAGTCGAAATTCAAGCGATGTTGGTTTCCACTTTTATTATTGCTTTACTTGGGTACGGGATTTGGCAAAATCGTTGGTTTGTTATGTTCTTTATCTTTGCGGCTATGATTCCATTAATTCAACAGCAAGAACATCAAGACAATATTGGTGAGGTTGACGAATATGGCGCGTAATACTGTCCGGTTTCTCATAGTTTATGCAGCTCTTTGGAGTGCGATTTGTGTGTCTATCAGTGCCTATAGTGCTCATGGTTTAAACGGTGATGAAACGCGTATGTTGTGGGCTGAGACAGGTAGCTTTTACGGCTTGGTTCACGCCATTGGACTCTTAGTGCTTGTCGGGTTTAATTCTTTACAGCGAAGTCCTTCAAAACTTCTCATGATTGCCTGTTGTTGCTTTTCACTGGGGATTCTGCTGTTCACGGGTGGTCTTTATGTCAAAGCACTTGCAGATATTTCTCTTGGTGGCCCCTTTATTCCTGTGGGGGGGAGTTTATATATCTTGGGGTGGCTTGTGACTGCACTTTATGGTGCAAAATTTGTAGGGAAAGAAAATGTCTGACCACGTTCTTGATGCAACAGGATTAAAATGCCCTATCCCGGTGTTGCGCGCGCGCAAGGCAATGAAGCCATTAGCTCTGGGCGATGTCCTGGAGATACACGCGACGGACCCCAGTGCAGAACTTGATTTTAAGAATTTTTGCGAAACGACAGGGTACGAACTGATTTCCTTTCAAGAACAGAAAGATGTTTTGATTATGAAAATCAGGAAAAAATAAGTATCCTCTGCTTCAGAATAATGCCTTCTTGCAGCAGAGGATTAATACCTATTCTTGTCTTAGATCGATATATTGTCCGTTTAAGGTGCAATCAACAGAAGCCAAATCAACAAAAGTGTCTGTGATTTCTTCTGGTGCTCTAAGCGTCATGGGATCTTCACCTGGGAAGGCTTTTTCCCGCATTGTGGTTCTGATTGGTCCGGGAGAAATCAAGTTAGCTTTGACGTTGGTTTTCTCAATCTCACAGGCATAGGATTGTACTAATGTATTTAGCGCTGCTTTAGAGGCTTTGTAGAGACTCCAATAGGCCTTAGCTGTTGATCCCGTCGTGACAAAGATTGCACGACCTGCCTCTGATTTTTTTAAAAGCGGATCAAGACTTCTGATTAGGCGATAATTCGCCGTAACATTGATATCGAAAGTTTCTTGCCAGATCTTCGGTTTGATGTGCCCGATGGGGGACAAAGGCCCTAGTGATCCTGCATTTCCAACAAGAATATCAAGCTTGCCATAGCGATCATAGAGTGATGCGCCAAGCTGATCCAAGCCATCCATATTCTTTAGATCATGGGGAATAAGAATAGGATTCTTGCCACCTTCGGAGCGAATATCGTCATCAATTTCTTCAAGAGCGCCAACCGTCCTCGCCATGAGGAGGAGCTGTGCGCCTTCCTGTGCATAGCGTTTGGCGACTGCGCGTCCAATACCGCGAGAAGCACCGGTAATAAGAGCAAGACGACCTTCAAGCCGTCCGTTAGCTACTTCACTCATAAATATGTCCTACCCGGCTTTCTTTGATTTCATAAAACGCGGTACATCAACAACATGATCTTCGTAGTCATCAATCTGTGTTGGGTAGTGCCCTGTAAAAGGTGCATCACAGTATTGAGGTGCATCAGGATTACGGCCTTCTTGACCCATAGCCTTGTACATACCGTCAATTGACAGGAATGCAAGGCTATCAACACCAATGTGGTTGGCCATTTCATCCAGATCCATCTGGGCTGCCAAGAGTTCTTTGGATTGAGAGATATCAATGCCGTAGAAGTAAGGATAGCCGATTGGCGGTGAGGCTATACGCATATGAACTTCTTTGGCGCCAGCGGCCTTTACCATCTCTACGATCTTGATAGAGGTTGTGCCGCGAACCAGTGAATCATCAACGAGAATAACGCGTTTGCCTTCGAGAACAGCTTTGTTTGCGTTGTGCTTAAGTTTTACGCCAAGATTTCGGATTTGTTGTCCCGGTTCGATAAAGGTACGACCTACGTAGTGATTACGTATGATCCCCAGCTCAAAAGGAACACCGGATTCTTGTGAGTAGCCGATTGCCGCTGGTACACCGGAATCCGGTACCGGAACGACTACGTCTGATTCGACATGACTTTCCTGTGCTAGCTCTTTGCCGATGTTTTTACGGGCTTCATAGACGCTGACACCATCAATAAAGGAATCTGGACGCGCGAAATAGATGTACTCGAAAATACAGGTCTGCTGACGGGTTGGCGGGAAAGGACGTAGAGACTGAATGCCATCATCATTAATGACAATCATTTCTCCGGGATCAACGTCTCTGATGAAGTTGGCACCAATAATATCCAGGGCACAGGTTTCGGAAGCGACGACATAACCGCCATCCAACTCGCCAAGAACCAGTGGTCTGATCCCGTGGGGATCACGAACGGCAATGACGCCTTCTTTTGTCATGCAAAGAAGCGCGTAAGCACCTTCAATACGCTGAATGGCGTCGGTAACCTTGCCAACAATGGTATCCTGAATAGAGGTCGCGACGAGATGTAAAATAACCTCGGTGTCCATTGTTGATTGGAAAATCGAGCCGCGCATGACCAGTTGATCACGTATTTTCTGTGAGTTAGTAAGGTTTCCATTGTGACAAAGGGCAAAACCACCATCGTGTAGCTCGGCAAAAAGAGGCTGTACATTCCTCAAGGCTGTTTCGCCTGTGGTGGAATAACGGGTGTGTCCGATGGACACGTGCCCTTTCAGACGCTCGATAACTTCTTGTGATGAAAAGTTGTCGCCGACCAGACCTAAGGCACGGTGGTTATAAAATTCATCACCATCATAGCTGATGATACCCGCAGCTTCCTGTCCACGATGTTGTAGGGCGTGCAGACCAAGAGTAACGAGAGCGGCAGCTCCTTCATGCCCATGCACCGCATAGACGCCGCATTCTTCGTGGAGTTTATCATCATCATGAAAATCTTCGAGTGTCATGGCTTTCGCTTTCCTGAACTCAGTAATAAATCCGTTATTCGCTGCCACTTACGGCATCGATGGTTTTTTGCATTTGTGAGCGCATTTCATCATTATAGCCAGTTGAATCTTCGCCATCTGTTGATGACTTTGATTCCGGGCTAATTAAACGCTGATAGGTCTGTGTTGCGTTATAGGTTTGTCGTGCTGCTTCAGCCTGTTTTAAGACCTGTTTAATTGTCTCATTATGGAATTTTTCAGGTAAAGCTTTTACTAATATAGCTGAGGCCTGTTGAATTGTGGGGCGTGTTTTTGCACGTTCAATGTCTTCGGGCCATCCTTCTTTTTCAGGCATCAGAAATACAAAAAGCGCGATCCACATGATGCTGACTATAATACCGCCGCGTAACAATCCGAATAAAAATCCGAGAGATCGGTCCAAAGGGCCAAAGGTGCTTTCTCTCACATGACGGCAAATTGCCCTGATCATCACCATGAAAAGCCCAAGTGTAATCACAAACAGGGCAAAGCCAGTGATAATTTCAGCTACAAAAGGAATATTGATAAACTGCTGCACATAAGGGAGCAGGGGATGGAAAGTCCAAAGTGTAACAAAGCCTGCCCCAATCCATGATGCGACTGATAGGACTTCGTGCACGAATCCCCGAAACAGAGCAAAGAGACCTGAGACGACAATGATGCCAATTACAGCGACATCGAAGAGTGAGATGGGTAAGTTTTCCATCAATACCTAACAATTTTGCCGGTTAGCCACCTGCAGCCTTCTTAACTGATTTAGCTGCAAACAGCGCAACCAGATCCTGCAGATGTTCAATCTGCCTTGTATCTAACCCCGAAGTGACCTTATTACAATTCTTCTTTGCACGGATTGGCGGAATTATTGCATTTTTAAAACCAAGCTTAGTTGCTTCTTTCAGCCGACTCTCAGATTGGTTGACTGCTCTGATTTCACCCGAAAGACCAATTTCTCCAAATACAACAGTATCTTCCGGGACCGGAATGTCCATTGCCGCTGATATTAATGCTGCAGCTACAGCCATGTCAGCGGCGGGTTCTCCTATACGTAATCCACCCGCGACATTGAGATAAACTTCGTTTCCGGCGAGAACGAGACCACATCTTGCTTCAAGGACGGCAAGAATCATTGCTAAACGGCCAGAGTCCCAACCCACAACGGCACGTCTAGGGTTTGCTTGTTGCGAAGGAGAGACGAGCGCCTGTATTTCCACAAGAACAGGGCGTGTTCCCTCTAAGCCAGCAAAAACGGCTGCACCTGTTACATTCCCACGTCGTTCAGCCAGAAAGAGCGCGGATGGGTTGGATACTTGCTCGAGTCCCTGTTCTGACATCTCAAAAACGCCAATTTCGTCTGTGGGTCCAAAACGGTTTTTTACGGCTCGTAAGATTCTAAAGTGATGTCCGCGCTCACCCTCGAAGGTCAGAACTGTATCAACCATGTGTTCCAGAACTTTTGGCCCAGCTATGACACCTTCTTTTGTAACGTGCCCTACAAGTAAGACGCTAAAGCCTCTGGCCTTGGCAAGTTGGATCAGTTCCTGAGCTGAAGCACGAACCTGTGACACTGTGCCTGGGGCAGAATCCAGGCTGTCGACAAACATTGTCTGTATAGAGTCAATGACAACAACTTGTGGAGCATCGTGTTCGTCAAGAGTTGTGGCGATATCACGTACCGAAGTTGCCGAGGCGAGTAAAAAGTCATCGCCTTTTAATCCAAGACGTCGGGCGCGTAACCGGACTTGATCGATGGCTTCTTCACCAGAAATATAGACACACTTAACACTGGCGTTTGTTGTTAGCGCAGCCAATATCTGGGTTAGAAGCGTGGATTTACCGATTCCCGGATCTCCACCGATTAAAACCGCAGAGCCAGGGACTAATCCGCCGCCACAAACGCGATCAAATTCCAGATTTTTACTCACCATTCTAGGAACAGGTTTACTCGTTCCTTCAAGGCTTACAAACTCAATTTGTTTGCCTTTACGGACATTTTTTTTGCCAAGCCCTCCGGGGACAGGGGAGGACGATCCAGCTTCTTCTGTAATGGAGTTCCACTCACCGCAGGAATCGCACTTTCCTGACCATTTAGCATAGTCAGCACCGCAGGACTGACAGACATAACGAATTACGGGGCGTGCCAAAAGGGAATCTCCTGAATTATAGCGTTATTGAGGTAATCTAACTCAGTCCTGTCAGACTTGAAACAGTATCAACCTGCTGCACGATCACTATTTGCAAAGCTGATTTTTATCGGACCATCCAGCAGCCCATTGATAAACTGGTGTACATAAGGGTTATCTGTTTTTTCCAGCTCATTTGTGGGGCCGACCCATGTGATTTTCCCATCATAGAGCATGGCTATTCGATCAGAAATCCGTTTGGCTGAATCCATGTCGTGAGTAATTGTCAGGCCTGTTGCGCCAAGCTCTTTCACCGATTTTACAATTAACTGGTCAATCACATCGCCCATGACAGGATCAAGACCCGTTGTCGGCTCATCAAAGAAAAGGGTCTCTGGTGTTGTTGCAATAGCGCGGGCAAGGCCAACTCTCTTTTTCATGCCGCCCGATAATTCGGCAGGGAATTTCGAGGCGAAACGTTCGCCCAGCCCAACAGCAGAGAGTTTTTCAAGCGCAATACGGTGCGCTTCCTTTTTAGGAACACCGTGAGCCTGTGTTAGGCCGAAAGCAACATTATCGAGAATTGAAAGAGAATCAAACAAGGCGGCGTATTGGAAAAGCATACCAAATTTTCGGCGTACCTGTTCCATATCGTCGCTGCCAAGGCCGACAATTTCTTGTCCGTTTATCTCTATACTGCCTGCATCAGGCCGTAAAAGACCGAGCATACATTTCAATAAAACTGATTTCCCCGTTCCTGAGCCACCGATAACAACGAGAGATTCGCCAGCGTAAACATCCAGATCCAAATCATTCAGAATAACTTTGGGGCCAAAGGCTTTGGTCAGGCCTCTGATCTTTATTCTTATGTCTTTGCCTGCTGTGTTGGTTCTATTACTCATATTGAGAAAAACAACTCAGTGATGATGTAATTGGAGATGAGAATAAGAATAGAAGCGGATACAACTGCGTTTGTTGTCGCTGCGCCAACACCTTGTGCGCCACCTCTTGAATGGAAGCCGTGGTAACAGCCCATCAAAGTGATCAGGAAACCAAAGACAGCCGCCTTAACCAAGCCAGAGATCACATCGAGATTCTCCATGAAATCGAGAGTATTCTTGATATAGGTCGCAGGGTTAAAGCCAAGCTTGTGTACGGAAACCAGATACCCCCCGAAAACACCAATCGTATCTGCCACCAGTACGAGAAGGGGGAGTGTTAGAACGCCAGCAATCACACGAGGGGCAATAAGGTATTTAAAAGGGTTTGTTGCTAAGGTGTAGAGAGCATCAATTTGTTCCGTCACCCGCATTGTACCGATTTCGGCGGCCATGGCGGCGCCAACACGACCAGCTACCATCAGGCCAGCCAATACAGGTCCAAGTTCACGGGTGATGGAAACGATAACAACATTGGGAATGGCGCTTTCAGCAGAAAAGCGGGCGAAGCCCGTGTAACTTTGTAACGCGAGCACCATGCCGGTAAAAATTGCAGTCAAACCAACAACAGGCAGTGAGTAATACCCGACCTCGATCATTTGTTTTAGAATGAGTTTCGGATAGAAAGGAGGGCGAAAGCAATGTGATATTGCTGTGCCAGCAAAAACGGAAAGACGCCCAATAATCTCTAGAAAACGTAGAGTAAGATTACCAAGAGGTTGTAAAATAGGCATGCAGTTTACCGTTTATACGCGTTGTTTTGGGGAATGATCGAATGAGATGTAATGAAAATCAGTTCGCTCAGGCGTTGATGGCCAGAACAGAGTTTTCCTTCCCCCTAAGGATCTATCCATTTTATTTCGATGAGATAACGTTAGTTCCATACTTTGCCCTGTAAAGCTCGAAACACCCATCATCTTTCGGTTAGGCACAATAACCAACGTGACCTTTTGCGTCAATCAAGGTTGCGGCAAAGCATTGGGTTATTTGCCTTATCTGATTGACTAATAACTTTCTGGTAATTGATCTTCTTCTGCCAAGTCTGAGAACTTTGTAAACTCGCCGTTAAAGTGGAGTTCAACAGAACCGATTGGACCGTGACGTTGTTTTCCGACAATCATTTCCGCTTTGTTGCGGGCTGCATCCAGGCGAGCTTCGTGATTGGCAAGTTTCTCATGGAATCTATCGGTCGAATCATCTGCGCCTTGCCCAGGCTTTTCACGGGCGATGTAGTATTCGTCACGATAGAGGAAAACCACAACGTCGGCATCCTGCTCGATTGAACCGGATTCGCGTAGATCCGAAAGCTGAGGGCGTTTATCTTCCCGTTGTTCTGTCTGACGGGAAAGCTGCGAAAGTGCGATAACGGGTACATTCATCTCTTTCGCAATTCCTTTCAGGCCACGGGAAATTTCTGAAACCTCTTGAACACGGCTGTCGCTTTTCCCGCCAGGTGCACCGGACATCAATTGCAGGTAATCGACAATAATAATATCCAGCCCGTGCTGCCTTTTAAGGCGTCTGACACGATTTCGAAGCCCCGGAATTGTCAGGTTCGGTGTGTCATCAATAAAGAGTTTGTAGTTTGAAAGGGCGCGGCTTATTTGAAACACATGTTCGAATTGATCTTCTGTTAGTTCACCTTTACGCATCAAATGCGATGGCGTTTCTGCCGCAGAAGACAAAATCCTGCTTGCGAGCTGATCCGCTGACATCTCCAGAGAGAAGAAAGCAACAGACATGGGAATGTCGACTTCATCCCCTTCGGCGTTGTGTCCGGGCTTGGTTGCTTGGGCTATATTAAAAGCGATGTTTGTCACAAAGGCCGTTTTACCCATGGACGGACGGGCGGCAAGGATAATTAAATCTGAATGATGGAAACCACCGAGAAGTTTATCTACATCGCGCAGACCACTTGAAACGCCGGAAATACCGTCGCCCTGTTTCATGGCGACATCAATGTAGTTCATTGAAACGGCAAGGGCATCAGCAAAAGATGTGAACCCGCCTTCAGTCTGGCCTTCTTCAGCAAGACGGTACAGCTTTTGTTCTGCACCTTCGATTTGTTGAGTCGCAGAAAGTTCGAGTTCGTGCGTGTGGGCGTGATTAACGACTTCTTCGCCTAGGTCAATGAGCTCTCTGCGGATATAGAGATCGTGAATAATCTTGCCGTATTCAGACGCATTGATGATCGTAACAACATTGCTCTGAAGTTCAGCCAGATAGCTGGTACCACCAAGTTCTTCCAGATTGCCGTTGCTGGCAAAAAAGTTCTTTAGTGTTGTTGCGTTTGCCAGTTGTCCCCGTTCAATCAGTGTTTTGCAGGCGTGATAAATCTCGGCATGGGCCGGATCTGCAAAGTGGACGGGAAGAAGAAAATCCGAGATCCTTTCAAAGGCCTTGTTGTTTGACAGAACAGCTCCTAACAGAGCTTGCTCTACCTCGTAGTTATGAGGGGGAGAGCGGAGTTCTTGTCCATCATCAAAGGGGATGTCTGAAACATCAAAGGGAGGAATCGCGTGATCTTCCATGGCCTCGAATCTAGAAAATTAGTACCAACAAACGCCTGATTATATCTGTTTCTTTTACCCGTTTTAGGGCAAAAAAAGAGCGCAGAGGAATGTAGCCCTTTAGGGACGAGAAGTACAGGTTGGAAATGAAAACGGCACCTCGAAAGGTGCCGTTTCATGATACTCAGAAGTATAAAAAGAAGACTTATGCTTCTGTTTCTTCTTCTGTGATTTCTTCTTCAACTGCTTCTGCAACAGCTTCACGCTCTTCAGCAGCTTCCTCATTGGAAACAGCACCGCCAGAGCTAAGCTGTAGCTCAGCTTCTTCAGCAGAACGTGCAGTGTTAACAACAATGTTAACGGAAACTTCTGGGTGCAGAACAACTTTAACGTCGTGCAGGCCAAGAGTTTTGATAACTTTGTCGAGAACAACCTGAGCGCGGGCAACAGTAATGCCAGCTTCAGTAACTGCTTCAGCGATATCACGAGTGTTTACAGAACCGTAAAGCTGCCCGGAATCACCAGCCTGACGAATCAGAGAAACAGTCAGACCTTCAAGCTTACCAGAAACCTGTTGGGCTTCATCGCGGCGCTTGAGGTTGTCTGCTTCCAGCTGAGCACGCTGGTTTTCGAAGTGTTCAAGATTTGATTTTGTTGCACGCATAGCTTTCTGCTTTGGAAGCAGGAAGTTACGAGCATAACCAGGTTTCACGGTGACAACATCACCCATCTGACCAAGTTTTTCGATGCGTTCTAGAAGGACGACTTGCATGATAAAATCTCCTTCTTACCCGATCAAGTATGGCAATAGAGCAAGGAAGCGAGCACGTTTGATAGCTTTTGCAAGCTCGCGCTGTTTTTTTGCTGATACTGCGGTTATACGACTTGGTACAATTTTACCGCGCTCTGAGATGAAACGCTGCAGAAGACGTGTGTCTTTGTAGTCGATCTTTGGTGCATTTGCGCCAACGAACGGGCAGCTTTTACGGCGACGGTTAAACGGGCGACGTGAACCAACGCCCTGGCTAACGATTTGAACGGCCATGGTTTCTCTTCCTTAGCTAGCTGTTGCTTCACGAGGGGCACGATCGCCACCCTCACGAGGAGGACGACCACCACGATCACCACCGCGGCCACCACGATCACCGCCGCGGTCATCACGACCACCACGACCACCACGACCACCGCGCTCATCACGGCTGCCACGGTTTTGCATGACTACAGAAGGCTCTTCTTCAAGTACGTCAACTTTGATAGTTAGTGTACGAAGAACATCGTCGTTCAAGCGCATAACGCGTTCCATTTCCTGGACCGCTGCAGAAGGAGCATCGATGTTGAGAAGAACGTAATGACCTTTGCGATTTTTCTTAACGCGATAGGCCATGTTACGAAGACCCCAGTATTCGGTCTTAGCAACAGAACCACCATTTTCGGTGATAATAGCAGTAAACTGCTCAGTGAGTGCATCGACCTGCGAGGACGAGATGTCCTGACGTGCGATATATACACATTCATAAAAAGCCATAGTTACTCCTCACGGCTTTGTGGGTAGAGGAAAACCTTTACCCGGAGCTGGTGTCCTTTTTTCCGCTAGAGGTCACCAGCAAGGAGTTGATTTAGTGCGGATTAACGTGCGGAATATAGCGATCTTGTTGCGGGGGTCAAGCTCTATAGTGTGTTGCATGCATAACCTGTTGAAATTAAAAGATTGTGTTGATGACAGTGTGCTGTGTTTTTAACTCGGAGAATAATTAGGTATGCCGAGCGTTGCATAATCATCTCTGGAAGGCTATTTCTGGGGCAACACAATACTCTGAATGTTGTTTGTTCATTATTGGTAGAGCAAAAGCGGGTAATGAAAATTGTAATACAAGCGCGTTACACGACAACATCAGCGCGTTTAATAAGGAGTTTATAATGAAGCGTGCATTTGTTTTTCCCGGACAGGGATCACAGGCCGTTGGTATGGGAAAAGAACTCGCGGAAGCTTTTTCTGTAGCTCGCGAAGTTTTTGAAGAAGTTGATGAGGCTCTTGGGCAGAAGTTATCAACGCTGATGTTTGAAGGGCCGATTGACGAACTCACGCTTACTGAAAATGCGCAACCTGCTTTGATGGCTGTGAGTACTGCTGTTGTTCGGGTGTTGCAGAACGAGGGCAATTTATCCCTGAGTGATCATGCCTCTTTTGTCGCTGGACACTCTCTTGGTGAGTATTCAGCCCTGACGGCGGTTGGCACTGTTGAGCTGGCTGATGCCGCGCGCTTGCTGAAACTGCGTGGTCAGTCAATGCAACAAGCCGTTCCTGTCGGGGAAGGTGCAATGGCAGCGCTTCTTGGGCTTGATTTTGAAGACGCACAAGCTGTTGCAGAAGAAGCCGCACAGGGTGACGTTTGTTCTGCTGCGAATGATAATGCACCGGGACAGGTTGTTGTTAGTGGTCACAAAGCTGCGGTTGAACGCTCTTTGGAAATTGCTAAATCCAAAGGCGCGAAACGTGCTGTATTGCTACCTGTATCTGCCCCATTCCATTGTTCACTAATGGCGCCTGCTGCGGATGCTATGGCCGAAGCTTTGGCTGCTGTCACTCTTCGTGCTCCATCTGTACCGGTTGTTTGTAATGTTTCTGCGGACATGGTTATGGATCCAGAAACGATTCGTGATTACTTGGTTCAACAGGTAACGGGTATTGTTCGTTGGCGTGAGTCCGTACTTTACATGCGTGCAAATGAAGTTGAGCAGTTGGTCGAACTGGGGGCAGGAAAAGTACTAAGCGGTCTCAATCGTCGTATTGATCGGGATCTTACTTCTGCGAACGCTGGGACGCCTGAAGAAATAGAAAACCTGTTAAAGAGCCTTTAAAAATTTAAAAGCCGAAGGACTGGTACTTGGTCTCATGCCTGAAATTGAGTACCCTTCTGCGCACAAATATTGATCTTAGGAGTATAGGATGTTTGATCTTTCCGGTAAGACAGCACTTGTTACGGGTGCTTCTGGCGGTATTGGAAGTGCAATTGCCAAGGCTTTGCACGATCAGGGAGCTGTTGTTGGTCTTTCTGGTACCAGAGTAGAAGCACTTGAAAAGGTAGCTGCTGAACTTGGCGGTGATCGGGTCCACGTTTTGCCCGCGAATCTATCTGATGCAGATGCGCCAGCTGATTTGGTTAAACGCGCTGATAAAGCAATGGGGCAGCTGGATATCTTGGTAAATAATGCGGGGCTGACCCGCGATAATCTTGCAATGCGTCTTAAAGACGAAGATTGGGATACTGTGCTTGCTGTCAATCTTACAGCAAGCTTTCGTCTGTCCAAAGCATGTCTTCGTGGCATGATGAAACGCCGTTGGGGCCGCATTATCGGGATTACCTCTGTGGTTGGAACAACTGGTAATGCTGGTCAGACGAACTATGCAGCTTCAAAAGCAGGCCTGATTGGCATGAGCAAATCTCTTGCCCAGGAAGTTGCATCGCGTGGAATTACGGTCAATTGTGTTGCTCCCGGTTTCATTGCGACGGCAATGACAGATGTACTTAGTGATGACATCAAAGAAAATCTTCTGAGTGGTATTCCTTGCGCAAAGCTTGGCTCTCCCGAAGATATTGCAGCTTCGGTTGCATACCTATCAAGTAATGAAGCTGCTTATGTGACAGGCCAGACCTTGCATGTTAACGGCGGAATGGCCATGATATAATCAGTATTTGACCCTCTGGCGTTGAATCTTTATGAAAGATAAACGATTAAGAGCGTTGGCAAGCCGACTTAAAGTGTGTTATGAGGCGGCGCTTCTCTGTATTTAGCAGGGTAATAATAGAAATTCAGGCCTTAGGGTCGTTAGTAAAACCGCCGAAAGGCGATAAATAGTTAAGGGCTAAAGTTTATGAGCAACGATGTCGCTGATCGCGTAAAGAAAATTGTAGTTGAACACCTCGGTGTTGAAGAAGCCAAAGTTGTGGAAAGTGCAAGCTTCATCGACGATCTTGGTGCTGACAGCCTGGACACTGTCGAACTCGTTATGGCATTCGAAGAAGAGTTCGGTTGTGAAATCCCAGACGATGCTGCTGAGAAAATCGTAACAGTTCAGAACGCTGTCGATTTCATTTCAGAAAACGTTTAATCGTTTTTTAGAAGTATACAACGCCGGGGAACTCCCCGGCGTTTTCGTCTTTAATAGCGTAGAGACTTTATAGAATCATGCGTCGTGTCGTTATAACCGGTCTCGGTATGGTATCCCCGCTTGGATGTGGTGTTGATCACATTTGGTCACGAATTACCAATGGTGAATCAGGTCTAGGTAAAATTACTCAATTTGAGACGTCTGATTTGCCGTGTCAAATTGCGGGTGAAATTCCTGTTGGCGAAACTGCTGACGGCTACTTTAATGCGGATGACCATATCGCAGCAAAGGATCGTCGAAAACTTGATCCTTTCATTGTGTATGGTATTACAGCTGCTCAACAAGCTATTGAAGACGCGGGCTGGAAGCCTGAAGATGAAGAGAGTTTGTGCCGCACAGGTGTGATGATTGGTTCTGGTATTGGTGGTCTTCAAACCATTGCAAATGGAGCCGTGATGATTGAAGAAAAGGGACCGCGCAAGCTTTCACCCTTCTTCATTCCTTCATCTCTAATCAATTTGATTTCCGGTCATGTTTCTATCCGTTACGGGTACAAGGGACCAAACCATTCGGTTGTGACAGCCTGCTCAACAGGTGCTCACGCTATTGGTGATGCAGCTCGTTTGATCCAAATGGATGATGCTGATGTAATGATTGCTGGTGGTGCTGAAGCTGCAGTTTGCAGAATTGGCATTGCAGGTTTCTGTGCGTCGCGTGCGTTGTCTACAGGCTATAATGATACGCCTGAAAAAGGCTCTCGTCCTTGGGATAAAGGGCGTGATGGTTTTGTTATGGGCGAGGGCGCTGGTGTTGTTGTGCTGGAAGAGCTTGAGCATGCAAAAGCGCGTGGCGCTACAATCTACGGCGAGGTCGTTGGTTATGGCCTGTCCGGGGATGCGCACCACATAACAGCGCCACCCCCTGATGGTAATGGTGGTTTCCGCGCAATGTCTGCAGCCTTAAAACGTGCCGGCATAAATGCAAGTGATGTGAATTACATCAACGCCCATGGTACTTCTACTCCTTTGGGGGATGAAATCGAATTTGGTGCAGTAAAACGCCTATTCGGTGATAACGAAGACGTTTGTATGTCATCAACCAAATCAGCGATTGGTCATTTACTGGGTGCTGCTGGTGCTGTTGAAGCAATCTTCTCTGTAAAAGCGCTTAAAGAAGGTGTGATTCCTCCAACACTCAACTTGGAAGACCCATCTGACGAGTGTCAGGGCATTGATTTGGTTCCACTTGAAGCACAGGAACGGAAAATCGATGTTGCGCTGTCCAATTCATTTGGATTTGGCGGAACCAATGCAAGCCTAGTGCTTAAAGCATTCAGATAAATTCACTTAAGCCGTGAGTGAAGAGCAAAAAGTATCCAAGAGGCCCTCTTTTTTGAAGTGGGCCTCGCTTGTTTTCTCCTTGGGAATTTTGTGTTTATCCATCGTGTTGTACATGGGACAACAAGAGTTTATGGCACCTGGACCTCTTAAAAAAGATCTCACAATTGTGATTCCAAAAGGATCCGGGTTAGAGAAAATATCCAATATTCTGAAAGATGAAGGTGTTATTCGTGAGCCGCTTATCTTTCAGCTAGGTGCACGCTACACAAAAAAAGCAAGAAACTTAAAGGCAGGCGAGTTCTTGATGCCTGCTGCTGTTTCAATGCGGGATGTAATAGAAATACTGGAAAACGGGAAAACGGTTAGTTACTCGGTTACGATTCCTGAGGGGAAGACATCTTTCGAGATTGTCGAGATCCTGCGAAGTAACCCTGATTTAGTCGGTGAAATTACTGACATTCCCGAAGAAGGAAGTCTTTTGCCTGAAACGTACCTGTTTGTAAGAGGAGACAGCCGGCAATTTATTCTTGATCGCATGAAGCAGGCATTAGATCGCAATCTTGATAGGTTATGGGATAATAGGCAGGAAGGATTGCCACTCAAGACCAAGGAAGAGGCTTTGGTTTTGGCGTCTATTGTCGAAAAAGAAACCGGTATTGCATCGGAAAGGCCACTTGTCGCGGGGGTCTTTATCAATCGCTTGAATTTAAAAATGCGTTTGCAGTCCGATCCAACGGTAACCTACGGTATTACTCTTGGAGCTAAGCCTTTGGGACGTAATTTAACCCGTAAGGACCTGAAGACACCGACATTATATAATACCTATACGATTGATCGGCTTCCTCCTGGGCCTATCGCGAATGTAGGTTTATCTGCTCTGGAAGCCGTTACTCAACCGGCAAAAACCAAATACTTATACTTTGTTGCGGATGGCACAGGGGGACATGCTTTTGCTCGTACCCTTAAGGAGCATAATAAAAATGTTCGTCATTGGCGTTCTGTTAATAAAAACTAGTCATAAGTCTTCCTTCTGAGTATGGGATGCTGTGAGGCGTTATTCTTAGCAACAGTATATGTTTTTGAGTGGGTTAAGTGGGGTATCAAAATTTATTTTAAATGTGATATCATTAATTTTTAACGATAATTATGCAAAAATACGATGATTACTTGACCTTTTGCAAATGTTGAGTAGTTTTGCGACACGCACAAATGCGGTATGAAAAAGGCAAAGGTTGAATGGCTAAAGAAGAACTCCTTGAGTTTAGTGGTACTGTTATTGAAAAGCTCCCGAATGCAATGTTCCGGGTTGAGCTTGAAAATGGACACGAAATTATTGCCCACACTGGTGGTAAGATGCGTAAGTTCCGCATTCGTACCATGGTTGGCGATAAAGTTGACGTTGAAATGACCCCTTATGATTTGACTAAGGGCCGGATTACTTTCCGTCACAAATAAGAACACTCTACTTTGTAGCTGACAGATACAGGTGCGCGTTCGGCCATAGGCTTAACGCGCTTCTTGTGTTTTTCTTTATTTATCCTTGTTTGGTAATCTGTCAGATATAAATTCAGATAGATAAAGGGGAAGTGCTGCAAAAAACAAAACCGTTAAGTACATCGGTTTAGGGAACGAGATCCTTGCTTTGTTCCTTTCCAGGCCTTTGCCAATAATGGCTGCTGCCTTTGTACTTTCCATTAAAAATGGCATCGGGAATTTGTTAACAGCCGTAATGCCACTTTTTACAAAGCCTGGTGTTATCACTGAAACTTTAATGTTGCTCTTCTTTAACGTTCCTCGCAGGCTTTCTCCCCAGGTCCGAACGGCAGCTTTACTTGCGCAATATGCCGGAGCACTGGGAAGTCCTTTGAATGAAGCGAGAGAGGACATAATCGCGATTTGTCCCCGTCCATTCGACTTCATGATCTTAATAGAGGGAAGAACAGTATTGAGCACACCGTACAGGTTTATATCCAGTATTTCCCGTGTCTGACGGTCAGATTCGTCTTGTTGGCCTGTGCCGCCGGATATACCTGCGTTGGCAATAACGAGATCAAGCTTTGACAATTGGTTGGCTTTGAAAATTTCCGCGCTGCAGGCCGTTTGATCTGTGACGTCCAGTTGTAACGAATGTACGTCTGAACCACGGTTTAAACATTGATTTGATATAGTCTGTAATCGCTCACTATTTCTGCCCGCGAGGAAGAGAACGTTTCCTGGTTTGGCATAGTATTCTGCAAGGGCGGCACCAATGCCGCTAGAAGCCCCGGTAATAAATATCGTCTTTGGAATTGTCATTCTTGCAGTAACTCATATGCTTTGGGTATAAGGCTTATGAAAATAAAGCTGCTTGTGATGAATGTAAAACAATCGATCATGTGGTTGAGTATAATGCTTCAATAAACCCCGAGGAACCATTATGGGAAAAGCAATTGCCAGCATGACAGGATTTGCCCGTGCTGAAGGTGAGTACGCAGGGACAACCTGGTCTTGGGAGCTTAAAAGCGTCAATGGTAAGAATCTGGATGCCAGATGCCGGGTTCCAAATGGATTCGAAGTTTTAGATGCAAAAGTAAGATCGGCTTTGGCTAAAAGCTTTAAGCGCGGCAATTTCCATATAAACCTTGTGATAGATAACAAACACAAGCAATTACAGTTACAAGTAAACGAAGATATCTTACAGCAGGTCATCCCACTGGCGACAAGGATCGGTAATGATCTGGATGCTGTTGCTCCTTCTATTGATGGCATCTTGAACTTACGGGGCGTGTTAGAGCTTGTCGAAGAAGAGGAATCTCAGGACGAGGCCGACAAGCGTTTGGGGTTGATTGAAACAAGTTTAAACGATGCGATTGAGGCAATGCAAAGCATGCGCAACGAAGAGGGCGCAAGGCTTGGAGAAATCGCATCCGGTCAATTGGATGATATCGAACGACTACAAAAAGAAGCAGCAAAACTGGCAGCAACGCAACCTGCAGCGATACAGGATCGGTTTAATAAACAACTAGCAGAGCTACTATCAGATACAAGTTCTGTTTCCGAAGAGCGTTTAGCACAGGAAATTGCGGTTTTGGTAACCAAGGCTGATATCCGTGAAGAACTTGATCGTCTGGCTGCGCATGTTGCCGCTGCACGTGAGCTTCTGGAAAACGGAGGCCCCTGTGGACGCCGGCTAGACTTTCTTTGTCAGGAGTTTAATCGTGAAGCCAATACACTTTGTTCAAAATCGTCTGATGTTGCGTTGACGACGATTGGTATTGAGTTAAAGGCAACGATAGAACAACTTCGCGAACAAATACAAAACGTCGAGTAAAAGTAAGGTTTTAGAAATAATGAATGCTGTTGTTGCTCCCACGCTTGAACGCCGCGGCCTTATGCTGGTCCTTTCGTCCCCTTCCGGGGCTGGTAAAACAACAATTTCCAGAATTTTGCTGGAAAGAGAAGAAGAACTTACTCTATCGATATCTGCAACGACCCGACAAATGCGTCCAGGCGAAATTCACGGCAAAGATTATTTCTTTGTTAGCCCAGAAGATTTTAACTCTATGGTCGACAATAATGAGATGCTTGAGCATGCAACTGTATTTGATAACAAATATGGCACGCCGAGCGAACCTGTAGAACAGGGGCTGTCATCTGGTCAGGATGTCCTCTTCGATATTGATTGGCAGGGGACGCAGCAAGTTGCTGCAAAAGCACCTAATGATATTGTTCGAGTGTTTATCCTTCCGCCTTCGTTACAAGAGTTAGAGAGGCGTCTTTATGCCCGTGCTCAAGATAGCGAAGAGGTTGTCAAAGGACGGATGGCCAAAGCAGCTGATGAGATGAGCCATTGGGCGGAGTACGATTATATTATTGTAAATACAGATGTCGAAAAGTCTGTTGCTGATGTCCAGGCTATTCTCAGGGCCGAACGCTTAAAGCGAGATCGCAGACCTGATCTGGATTCTTTTGTTCGTGGATTACGTCAGGCTTAAGTAAGAGATTGAATCGTGTTTTCAACCTTTTAGCTGATCATAAGCTCGGGCGATTGAGCAGAACTCTTCAATTGTAAGTTCTTCTGCCCGAGCAGTTTCTTTAATGCCAGCGATGGATATGAGCTCTGGTGTATTTGTGCCCAAGCTCTTCAGGCTTTGCCGCAACATTTTCCGCCTTTGTCCAAAAGCAGCTTCTGTAATCTTCTCCATTGTAAACACATTGGCCTCTGCCAATGGTTTTTGTCTTGGTTCCAGCCTTGCCACTGTGGATGTTATCTTTGGCGGCGGGATAAAGGCCCTGGGCGGAATATCAAAAAGCGCTGATGTTTCGCAGAGCCATTGTGTCATGACGCTCAGGCGGCCATAGCTTTTTGTTCTAGGCTCTGCAATGAGGCGATCCACCACTTCTTTTTGAAACATGAGAGTTAAGCTTGCAAAGGCCGCTGAATCTTGAGCAACTTGTTTCAACCATCTAAGGAGAAGCACTGTCGAAATATTGTAAGGCAGGTTGGCGACAATACGGCGTGGAGCGCTGCCTAGTTCGGTTAAATCAACTTTCAGGGCGTCGCTTTCAATTACCAGAAGTTTGTTGTCATAGGCTACTGAGACTTCCTTCAATGCTTGAAGGCAACGTTGATCTTTTTCAATGGCAATAACCTGCTGTGCACCTTCCATGAGCAGTCCGCGTGTTAAGCCACCGGGTCCTGGACCAATCTCAAATATTGTCCCTTGATCAAGTGGGCCACCACCTCTTGCTATTCTGGAGGTCAGGTTTAGATCCAGTAAAAAGTTTTGCCCAAGCGATTTTTTTGCAGCGAGATCAAATCGTGCAATGACATCTCTCAAAGGGGGAAGTTTATCCGTTGATCTGTTCATTTTTTAGTGTGTTTCGTTTTTTGCTTTTGCCATTGTCGCAGCCATCTCGATAGCTGCAATAAAGCTGCTGGGATTTGCGATACCTTGGCCTGCTATATTATAGGCGGTTCCATGATCCGGCGAAGTCCGGATAAAGGGGAGGCCGAGCGTAATGTTAACACCGCTGTCAAAGTCCAAGGTTTTTATGGGGATTAGAGCTTGGTCATGGTACATGCAAACCGCAACGTCATATTCTTCACGCGCTTTGGCATGAAACATTGTATCAGCCGGCAAGGGGCCTTTGATATCGATACCTTCATTCTGAAGTAATTCAAGTGTTGGAATAATGAAATCAATTTCCTCAGATCCCATTGAACCGTTTTCTCCGGCGTGTGGATTTAGCCCAGAGACGGCAATGCGTGGCACGCTAATGCCAAAATCCTGTTTCAGCGCAGTATTTGCTGTTCTGATTGTATGGGCTATCAAGTCACTATTGAGTTTGTTAAGTGCCTCAGCCAATGAGAGGTGGATGGTAACAGGAATAACACGTAATTGTTTCGAAGCCAGCATCATAACAGATGGTGTTTTACTATTGGCTAAGTCTGCCAGATATTCGGTATGTCCAGGATGACTGAACCCTGCCTGATAAAGTACCGCCTTATTAATCGGATTTGTGACAACTGCCGAGGCTTCGTTATTTTGAACAAAGCTTACTGATCGTTTTATAGAATTGATTACAGCAGAACCATTGCGAGGATCACCGACACCGGGAGCAACAGCTTCGTATAGTTCTTCTGGAATAACAGGTAATGCTTGCTCAAAGCAAGAAGCAGCATCTATCGGAGATGAAATTTCTCTAACAGATATGTTCATCGATAGATCTGCGGCTAGCTTTTGTAAGCGATTGGGACAATCGATTACAAAAAAAGGAAGATTCGCCTTTAGATGACATTTCTCCCATGCTCTAAGCGTTAGTTCTCCTCCAATGCCAGCAGGATCTCCCATTGTTATAGCTATAGGTAAGGGTAACGATTGGCTCACAGACGGATATCCACGTTTGAACTTCTGCGAAGATCTAAAAGATATCTTCTGGCTAGTGTATCTAATCGATCATTAGTCAGCTTTTCTTGAATTGCCAATCGATCAACACCACCACTTTCCTGACGGTTACAGACTGCTATAACAGCTAACCCACCCGTAACTTTTATTGCTGGAGTCGTTTGACCTTCAGTTACCTGCTCTATGGCTGCTCTGGTTGTGGCTGGGAGATCCTTCGTTTTAAGGGTTCCCAAATCGCCTGAACCATCGTCACCGAGTTCATCGGATAGTTCATCCATTTCATTACAGCTTGTGAACTTTCGTCTTGCATCAGCTGCTCTTGATTGAGCTTGCTGTGTTTCTTCAAAACTTGGGTTAGCAGGCAAAGAGAAAAAGAATTGTTTTAGATGGACTTTCTGTTCACTTTCAGCGGAGCGTTGACCTTGAACTAAGAGAATGTAATAGCCTCTCTTTGTTCGTATCGGACCGAGTAGTGATCCAACAGAGGCGGATTTTACCGCGGGTTGTAGTTCGTTAGATAGTTGTCCTGTTTGCAACCATCCCAAATCTCCACCCAACCCAGCGCTGTTTGATTGCGATATTTGCCGGGCTAAGGCAGAAAAATTTCCGCCATTTTTTATTGTTAGTAAGGCATCACTTGCTTGCGCTTTTATTTTTGCTTCATCCGAAGCAGTATCTATGCCGAGAAAAATCTCAAAAATTCTTTTCTGGATTGCGGGACCATCCGATTGAAGTTTTGTTATGACTTCCTCTATTTCAGCTTCAGAGATATTAACAGATGATCTTAGCCGTCTATTAACAACTGCTCTCCATGCAATATCAGCTTTAAATTGGTCTAGAAGGGTTGTTGGAAGTACGCCTTGTTTACGCAATCCTTCTGTCAACTGTTGTACCGTCATTTTATTCTGCTTCGCAACCGCGGTCAGGGCACGTTGAACTTGCTGGTCTGATATTGTGATATTAAGTCGTTCGGCTTCTTGAAGTTTGAGCCTTTCGTCAATGAGGATACGGACCACTTGCCGGACCATTCTTTGTCGAACTTGTGGAGTATTTTTTTGCTTGCTTGAAACAATCGCGAGCTGAGTACGTTGGCTCACATCGAGCAAAGATATAATATCGTCGTTCACAACTGCTGCAGGACGTAAAACGTCTTGGGCAAAGGATGTCGTTGCTGTTGTTACTAGGAGGGCAAAACCCAACAAATTAGCAGCAAAATTAGTTCTCATTTGATACCGATACCTTTTGTCTCAAGTAGCCGAAATAAATTATAGCGGCTGAATTGTACCCAAGTGTTTAAATGTTAGTTCAAGTGTAAACCGATCATCTGGCTCTAGTTCTCGATCCTGGAACCATGTTCGTGTATATTGGCTATCAATGATAATACATTCATCCTGATAAATGAGGCCCAGGCTGGCTTCACGTGACTCATCGGCATCAATATCACGTGTGTAGCTGGAATTTAGGCTCCAGTATTCAGTCAACTCACTATTGATACCAACTTTAACTTCCTCTCTATCAGATGATACACCATCAATATTATCATCTTTAAGGAAAACGTAGTCCAAATCTAAATTAAGAGCTGCTGGACCAATGTTAAGCTCTACTTCATTACGGTTTGCCCCAAGATCATCAGGATCGAATCTGAAACGATAAAGTGCATCAAAGTTATCAATTGTATATATGCCAATATGCCCAACAATATCAGAAGCTGCATCCTTCAAACCAGAATTTTCCTCGTGTAGATTACTGTTTCCACTAAACCGATAGCTTTGGCCAATTAGGAAATCGGCTTGATTTCCTGAAACAGTAGAGGCCGTCCATTTTAATCCGTAACTAACACGGCTACCTGAATCAACGCGATCAGTACCGGCAAAGCGATTTAACGAGAATAATGAAGTATCATCAAATTCAAAATCCCGGCTATCATCGTTCGGAATTTCATTTGGATTGGAACCATTCGGAGCTAATATTCCTTGAACAATGGGCTCAATTGTTTGACTGAAATTACCTCGGTGACTAGCGAAAGGGAACCTCCATTCCAAAGCCATCTGCGGGAAAACTCGACCCGTAAACCCAGTAAAGGTATCTCCGTTCTTTCTTATATCATCGTTATTCTCGTTAACGCCATTAACCCAATATCCGTCGGTTTGAACTTGTGTGGTTAATTTATATTGATCTCCCCAAGATCCGGTATAGGGAAGATCCCATCCGCCGATAAGAGACACCCGTCGGCTGTCTCTTCCTTCACTTCGTCCAAGAGCTTGGGCATTCGCATCTAAACGATAGGTCGCTCCGGTTATGCCTGGTTGACTTTGAAAGTTGTATTGACCACGAGGTAAAACAAAGGGGTTTTCAGAATCATCAACGCCACTTCGGGTACTCTGAAATTTATAAGTGTCTAATCTTGCAAAGTTACGGCCTCTGAAGCCTTCTATAAAGGCGCTTGTTTCCAATTCTGATTCATTATTGAAGCCGTAAACTCGACCATAGGTATCATCAGATGCATGCTCAGCGTTAAAACCCCATCGCCAAGTTTTATCCAAATCAAAGCGTCCTTCACTTATAATCTGCCCGCGAAACTCATCTCTCTCGACATTGCCGTTATTTTCATCTCTATCGGCTATCGTTGCACTGGCTTCAATAGAGAGATTACCCTTATTGAATTTTTTTTCATACTCGCCAGCAAGAACAATACCCTGTTTGGTGGTTGCTATAGGAGCAAATAAAAATTCTGAGGAGTCGTCAATTGCCCAATAGTATGGGATTTGTAATGTAATACCTAATTGGCTGGAATTACCGTAACTTGGTAATAGAAAACCACTTCGTCTTTTCACTGTAGGATCTGGGTGGGCGAGATAAGGTGTGTAAATAACGGGCACGCCGAATATTTCCATCCAGGCGTGATCATATTTTATGGTCTGTGATGCTTTGTTATGGACAATTTTCTTGGCTTTCAATTGCCAAATTGGAGCTCGGTTTGGATCATCCTTACAAAGTTCGCATGGGCTAAAAACGCCGTTTGAGAAGACTGAGATGTTTCCACTAGTTAATTGGCCTGTTGATGCAGCTAAACGGCTGCGATCTGTCAGAAGTATCCGTATATCACGAATAAAACCTTCTTTAAGATTATCTGTAAGTTCTACGTGCTCAGCAAAAACAATCTCACCACTAGGCTCCAGCAAGCTTATATTACCTGTCGCACTTACAACATTTGTATTCATGTTGTAAGAAACGCTGTTGGCGAGCACAGTTCGATCACCTTGCGAGATCTCTACATTACCGGACGCAGTAACAATCCCAAGATTTTCATCATAAGTTACTTCGTTGGCACTAATGAGCGCAGGGATTTCTTCGCTAATTCCATCTACTGACTGAGCATTGGTTTGTGCTGAGATGGATACTCCCAAAGCAAAGGTAAGTGCTGCTATAGATACAGAGTTTTTCAGTAGTGTTTTTACCCCCCTAAAAGACATAGCTTACCCGTCTTCCAGATGTAAAAGCATAGTGACCCCTAACAATAGTGATACCCCCGCTGGTGACCAGGCTGCTAACGCAACAGGTACTTTAGTTGATTGCCCCAGAGCAAAAACAAAATTCGATAAGAAATAAAGCAGAAATCCGGTGAGAACACCAGAAAGTATCATCAGTCCTACCTTGCCGCGTCGATGTTGTTGCATGGAAAAGGTTGCAGCAAGCAAGATCATAGCCAAGAAAAGGAATGGTTTAGAAAGAAGCCGATGAAACTGTAGTTTTAGTTTAACTGCTGAAAAACCTGCTTTTTCAAGGAGGTTTATAAAATAGGGTAACTCCCAAAAAGAAATCGATTTGGCGCTGGCAAAACTGTCCTGTACTTTTTCCATGGTTAATTCTGTGGGAATTAATACTTCTTCAAAGTAATCAGGCTTTTTCCCTGGGTATGAATGCCATGTCTGTAGTAACGCCCAGTTTCCATTTTCTAAACGTGCTTTTGTTGCATCATAGCGTGAAAGAAACTCTCCATCCTCTGTCAGGTTAAAGATAATAACTTGATTTAAGGATAGGTCTTTATTCACGGAACCTGCATGAATGACCGATAGGCCATTATTATCAGGTTGGCGCAGCCATAGGCCTGTTTCTGAAACCTTAAAAATAGCTTGATCTTTTTTCTTATAAAGCCTTGAGAGTTCTTTGTTTTTAGCAAACAAAGCAGAAGAAACAGGGTTGATAACTGAAAAAGCTAAAACCCCAATCATCAATGAGCAAAACGCGAAAGGAAATATGATGCCCCAGATGGAAACGCCAGCAGAGCGAATGATTACAAGTTCATTTGCTCTGGTTAGTTTCCAAAAAGTTGCCATTGCTGCAAACAAAATCATGAAGGGCATGATTTCTTCACTTAGTTGCGGCATTTTATAGAGGACAATTTTTACGACCTGTAAAAATGGTACTGCAGCCCCTTCTAGATCGTCAGAAACTTCTATGAGTGATATGAGGAATACGACGCCCATCAAGACAAAAAAGAAGCTAAAGAAGCTTAACAAATAGTTCTTGGATGCATACGAAAATAATGTCCAAGAAATGTTTGCTGATTTGACAGCTTTTTTATTAACAACTGTTGTCATTTTCAGGCTGCAGCCTCTTCCTTGGGAGAACCATCAGGATGATCCGGTGTTTTTAAGGATACTTTTTTAGGTTTTTTATTTATGAAATAAAGGGACAACAAAACAACGAAAACAGGCCACGCATACATGAGAGGAATTAGGTTTTTGTTTTTCTCTGCGATATCTTTAAACAAGAACATCGTCAACATCATGACACCCATGATGCTAATTGCAAACATGATGCGTCCTAAATAACCTCGACGGCTGAATTCGCCTGACAATAAACATCCCAGCGCTATAAAGGCCATGGCAAGCGTGAAGAGTGGACTTGCAATTCGGTAGTGGCCTGCAGCGACAAGCTTGTCGTAATTGTCGACATCTCTTGGGTTTGTTAGGTCTGGAAAAATCAATTGATGTAGAAAGCGTTCCCTTGGTTTGAACCAGCGTTCTCTTTCTTCTTGTGCTAAATCGCCAAATCGGAGGACATATTTGTCAGAATAGGCGATTGATAATTGCCCTGTGACCGGGTCTACTTCCTGTCTACTTGCGTTCCAGAGGACAGCTCTGAAATCGTCTTCTTCTTTTAAGAGGGCACCAGTATCAGCCAAATAGGTTATTTGTTGCCCGGGAAGACTACTATCGTGAACGATGAGCCCTTTGAGTTCTCCTGCAGGCGTCTTTTCTTTAAAGTAAATTGTATATTCAGAGTTGATTGTGTTGAATTTACCAGCCTTTAGAAGAACGGGCGACAAATTGTCTCTGAAATAATGCTGAAGCTCTCTGAATTCACGGTAAGAGGCGGGTAAAAAATAGAGGTTAATTGCAACTACTGTTATCATCGATACGACGCCGAGCATAATTCCCGGGCGCGCCAACTGTAGTTGTGAGAAGCCGGCCGCTTTTAAGACCACAAGCTCACTATCAGTATTCAGTTTGTTATAGATAAAGAGGACTGAGCAAAATGTCGCGACAGGAATGACGATCACGAGGAAATAGGGCATCAGCAAAATAACAAAATAGAAGAATGTAGATGCCGGAAGACCGTCGTTAACAATCATGTCAACGAATCGTAATGATTGAGCCAGCCATACAGCCACAGCAAGAGACACTGCGACTGAAACAGCAAACAAAACCAGTTGCACAAGCATATAGCGCGAAATAATCTGCATAGGGTCCGTAAAATAACCTATAAAAATATATAGAGAAGAAATAGCCAGAACACCCTTGCCACGTCCAGTGAATTCGTGGATTTTCTTAAGAAGAATAATGAGATTTGAGTCATGGAATGCAAAGTTCTATGATTGCAGTTGCATTTTACAAAGTAATCCTTGTTCTATAGCAGCAAATTAATAAATCGTTTTACCGAAGAGGGCGGCATGAAGTTTTCTTTTGTCTCGGACAAAATTCCAAGCACAGGTGCTATCGTTGCGACAGTAACTGATGGTGGGCAACTTTCCACAACAGCACAGCAATTTGACAACAAGACAGGCGGAGCATTAAACCGCGCAATCAATAGTAGCTCTTTCAAGGGCAAAAAGGGTGAGTTGCTCGAAATTCTGGCGCCCAGCGGTATAGAAAATAGTCGGATTATTCTGGCTGGTCTGGGTAATCCGAATGAGCTTAAGGCGACCGATTTCGAAAACCTTGGTGGACAGCTTTATAAAGATCTTTCCGCCAAGGGAGAGAAGGTTGTTTGTTTTTGCGCGGATGATGCGAGTGTTCAGGGAGCGAGTGGCGACAATGCTGGGGCTCTTATCGCTTATGGTGCCTTACTTCGTAGCTATCGTTTTGATACCTATAAAACAACAAGTAAGAATGATACCAAAAATTCACTTGATGAGTTCTCAGTCTTCTCGGCAGATTCTGCAAGTACAGAAAGCGCTTATACCGAGTTATCCAAAGTAGCTGAAGGCGTATTTTTTACCAGACAACTGGTGTCCGAGCCCCCTAATGAGTTGTACCCTGCTACATTTGCTGCTCAGGCCAAAGAACTTGAATCCCTTGGGGTTAAAGTAACCGTCTTGGATGAAAGTGATATTACCAAGCTGGGGATGAACGCGCTCTACGCTGTTGGTATGGGTTCTGAGCGTGAGTCGAAAGTCGTCATCATGGAATGGAATGGTGCTTCGGAAAAATCGACCGAAAAGCCGCTGGCTTTTGTTGGTAAAGGCGTGACCTTTGATACAGGTGGTATTTCGCTGAAACCTGCTGCTGGTATGGAAGACATGAAGTTTGACATGGGCGGTGCAGGAACCGTATTTGGCTTGATGAAAGCACTTGCCGGACGTAAGGCAAAGGTGAATGTTGTTGGTGCCTGTGGTCTGGTTGAGAATATGCCATCCGCTAATGCTCAACGCCCAGGCGATATCGTGAAGTCGTATTCAGGCAAAACCATTGAGGTTCTGAATACAGACGCAGAAGGGCGTTTGGTTCTTGCCGATGTTCTCTCCTATACGCAAGAAAAATACAACCCACGTCTTGTGATTGATTTGGCGACCTTAACAGGTGCCATGATTATTGCGTTGGGGAACGACATTGCGGGTATTTTTTCGAACAACGACACTTTGTGTGAGCAGCTCTCTAGCGCGGGTCTAAGTGTTGATGAACGTGTTTGGCGTCTGCCGCTCGCGGATTGTTATGACAAATTGTTGGATTGTGATGCGGCTGATATGAAAAACATCGGCGGGCGTGCTGCTGGATCAATCACAGCTGCGCAATTCCTTCAGCGTTTTATCGATAAGGATCGTCCTTGGGTTCATATTGATATTGCTGGTGTTGCCTGGGCAACAAAGGAAAAAGCGATTGCAGCGAAGGGTGCGACTGGATTTGGCGTTCGTTTGCTTGATCGCTTTGTTGCCGATAATTACGAAGATTAGAAATTAAAGGCAGGGTATGTTGTATCCTGCCTTCTTCTGTGGACACTTTTGATGACCGACATACGTTTTTATCATTTGACTAAAACAGCACTGGAAAACGCACTTCCTCAAATGCTTGAGAAGGTATTAGAGCGAGGTCAGCAAGCTGTTATCCTGTCATCAAATGAGCGTGCGTTGGGTGAGTTGGATCAGAATCTTTGGAGTTACCGACCTGATTCGTTTCTTCCTCATGGGACAAAAAGAGATGGTTCAATTGACGAACATCCGGTTTGGTTAACAACGGATCAGGATGATATCAGCAAACGGGATGTTGCTTTTGTTGTGCATGGTGCACACCCTGGAACTCTCGAGAGTGATAAAACATCTTTATGCGCAATTTTGTTTGATGGAAACAATCCGACAGTGGTTCAAGATTCTCGCGTTCTTTGGAAGGAACTTAAGGCCGCGGATCACGAGTTGACATATTGGCAACAAACAGACCGTGGATCTTGGGAGAAGAAAGCCTGATCAGGCTTTCTTCTCCCAAGCCGGTTTGCTTTTATCAGTGAGATAAAAGGATTGGAACTTCCTGGTTGGAAAACAGTGATTTTGTTACGCCACCAAAGATCATTTCTCTGATCCGGCTATGCCCCCAAGCGCCCGCAACAATAAGGCCGATTTCTTCTTCTTTGGATGTTTTAAGAATAACGTCTTCAGGGAAAGGGCTCTCGACGACCCTGGTTTCTGCCTGGATATCATGTCGCTTTAGGTGCGCAGATATATCGTCTTGAGATATATTGCCTTCTTCAGGCAATCCGACTGACAACAAGATAACCTTTTGTGCCGCTTTTAAGAGTGGCAAAGCCCCTCTGACCGCTCTTGATGATTCAGCTGATCCGTCCCAGGCGATGAGAATGTTTTTTGTGATATCTTTAGGGATCTTCCGGTTGGGAACAGCAAGGATCGGGAGACTGCTTTCCATTAATAAGGAGCCTGCAAATTCCAGTTCATCAGCAAACTTTCCTTTCACCTGACTAATGATTGTCAGGTCTGAAAAGCGTGCATGAAAAGCAACGATATCCACTTCTCTGCCTTCATGTTCTCGCCACTCATGATCTGCGCCAACGGCATTAGCTTTTGCTTCGAAGGTTTCTTTGAGCGTTGCAGCTTGTTCTTTAATATTGTTGCGTTGCTGTTCGATAATTTCTTCGGGAAAGTATCCTGTTACACCATGCGGGGCACCATGTAATATAGCTTCTGGTGTTCTTAGTGCATGAACACCCAAAAGATGCGCTCCGTCAAATTTTGCAGATAGCTGCAGGGCTGCTTCTAACCGAGTTTGACCTGCTTCCGTGTTATCAATCTGAACCTGGATGTCTTTTAACATAAATGCATCTCCATTCATTTAGGAATACAGAAGATGCTTGAAATATCTGGTTCAGCATCTTCCTTTAATTACTATACGAATTTAGCATTTTTGTAGGGTAGAATGCATTGATCTTAATCAATTCTAGCTTAGTGTCTTAAAGTAAGCTTGGTTCTCCTTTTTTGGTTTTTCTATAAGTATCAGGCGCTTTTCCAAATTCAGTCTCAAAAGCTCGAGTAAAGTAACTACGGCTTTGATATCCAACTTTTGACGCAATAACTTTTATGGGAAAATCTGTTGAGTTTAAAAGCTCTGCTGCGCGCTGTAAACGAACGGATCGAAGTAATTCAATGGGACTTGTCCCGTAAATTCTTTTGAATTTCTCGGCGAAGCTGGCACGGCTCATACCAACCTTATCTGCTAGGCTTTCTACTGTGTGGTGTGATTGGGGCTTATTCAGGATATATTGTAAGGCATCCCACATCTGTTGGTCTTCTGCGCCACGTAACCATTCGACTGATTTATGGCCTTCCAAATGGTGGCGTCGTAGTAACATAATCACGCATTGCTCTAAAAGTGAGCGCGCCAAAGCCCGGGTGCCAACTGTGGGATTGGCAAGCTCCAGTAACATTTCATCCATTGCATTCCGTACACGATCACCAGGCTCCAGTTGAGCAATCAGGGGAGTTTGAATTAAATTTAACAATCCGGTTATGCCGCGATAAGAAACATCCACCAACCCGCAAACAGCGGTTAATGTTTGTACCCCGGTTCCTGATAAAAGATGGTCTAGAGAGGCATCAATCGGACGACATTGAGGGAGAGGGGTACTGCTTTCTGTTGCACTTATCAAACTGTGATGTTGGTGAGCGGGAAGGAGAATAATTGCACCAGTGGATATTTGTTGACTGGGGCGTTTACCAATAACAATTTCTCCGGCTCCACTTGTAATGTAGTGGAGGATAGCTTGAGTTTGTCCGGGTAAAGCAAGTGTTGTGCTCGCCCCGCGAATTTCGCAGAAGGCAAAAGGCTTCAGGTTAATGTCAATGGCTTCAAGAATGTGGTCGATAGTCATGCATTATAATTTGTGCAATTTGTGACGGATAACAAGAACAGAGTTTGAGAATGCACACCCTTGGGATGAAACAGACACAATTCAGACGATAGAGAACACATGAGGTTCTAAATGTTAGGGATCAAGGAATTGTCCTTGGATCAGAATTATTAAGGAACCGACCAATGTGTGAGTGCAATGATCATAATGATAAAGCTTTTTCCCGACGTGCAATGTTGGGGGGAGCTGCCGTTACTTTAGCTGCAGCAGGTATGGCAGCAACTTCGGTGGGGAAAAGCGCTGAAGCTGCAACCTCTAATCCGAACTATGCCGACCCTGATAAGCCTGCTTTGCCGTCTGTCGATGTTGATGTCAGCTTGACTGACACAGCATTGGTGGTTGTTGATCCTCAAGTCGATTTTTTAAGTGAAAAGGGAGTTACCTGGGGTGTTGTTGGCGAAAGCGTCACAGAACATAATGTGGTAAAGAACATTGGTGCTCTTCTCGGGACAGCAAAAAAAGCCGGAATGACTGTGGCAGTGTCTCCGCATTATTATTATCCAACAGATCATGGATGGCGGTTTGAAGGGCCCCTAGAAAAACTTATGCACAAGATTGGGATGTTTAACCGCAAAGGTTCCTTGAACCTTGACGGTTTTGAAAACTCTGGTGCTGATTTTATGCCGGAATATAAAGAACAAATTATGGATGGAAAAACGATTATTGCTAGCCCGCATAAGATTTATGGCCCCCAGAATAATGATCTTGCCCTTCAGCTACGGAAGAATGGCGTGAATAAAGTAATCCTGGCCGGGATGTCTGCAAATCTTTGTGTGCAAGCTCATCTTTATGATCTTCTGGAACAAGGTTTTGAAGTTGCTGTCGTTCGAGATGCCACTGCAGCAGCTAAAATTCCTGAAGGTGATGGTTACCATGCAGCGTTAATTAATTTCAGATATGTCGCTAACGGGCTTTGGACAACCAAAGAAGCTGTGAAGAAAATTTCGGATGCGGCTGCTTAAAGACCGATCAGATTTTTCCCTTGAGAAATAGAGCATTCAGCGCCCTTGCTGAGAAAGGTTGGCGAGGGCGTTTGATCATTGCTGTATATTTAAAACCACATTTTTAAACTGACTTTAATAATAGTGAAAGATGTTATGGCTTAAGTTGGTAGATTGTTGCTAGGGGGACGTTGATGTTATTTTAAGCTAGTGACAATCTGGGAGTTTGTGTTGGGTAAGATATTATCTTGGACCAGGTGTGTTCGTTTGACTATAGTCAGATTTATATTGGCTCTATTGGTGTGCTTGACAGTTCATGGCTTGTACTCTTTTTCATCTGTAGCCGATCCATTGAGATTACGTATTGGCTATAACGAAAATTCATCCTATCCACATTTCTTGGGTACTGGTCCCAAACCGGCTTCACCGCCTGGTGTTTCACTGGATATTTTAAACAAAATTGCCAATGACCTGGATTTTGAAATTGAATATATTCGGCGTCCCGGACGTCGTATATTGCACGAGCTTAAAGAAAACCAACTGGATGCCGCGTTTATTTTTTCTTACAAACCTGAACGTGAAGAATTTGGCGTCTTCCCTATGAAAGACGGAAAACCCGATGGCGATAAGCGTTTAACGGTTTTATCTTACGTGCTTTATAAAAGGGCGGGATCTGAGTTGGACTGGGATGGTGAGAAGTTTGTTAATTTACGTGGTGTAATCGGTGCCAATTCTGGGTATTCAATTGTAAAAGACTTGAAGAGAAAAGGGGTAATGGTTGAAGAAGCGAGATCAACCAAAAACAATTTCACCAAGTTAAGAAGCGGACGTATTGATGGTGTTGCCGATCAGGGAATTGTTGCAGACGCCTATATTCATAAAAATAGTTTCTCTGATGTTGTCAAAATTTCTCAACCAATTGCAACAAAAGATTATTTTTTAATCTTTAGCCATGAGTTTTCTCAGAAAGAACCTGATTTGCGTAATGAAATCTGGGATGAAATTTCTGAACATAGAGATGAGCTATCCGATCAATTCATGCCACGTTACCTTGAAGAATATCAATTTCAGCCAGGCACGAATTGATCAGAAGAATTTAGTTTTGCCTACGGGGCTTCAAGCTTTTCTTGAGCTTCCAGCCATTGGGTTTCTGCTTTCGTAAGCTCTTTTTCTATTTTGGCCAACTCTTTTGTCAGTTCCAGTTGCTTGGAATTATCTCCTTCATAGAGTGAAGGATCAGCCATTTCTTTTTCAAGCTTGTCTTTCTTTGCCTGAAACTTTTCCATCTTTTGTTCTGCTAGGCGAACTGCTTTTTTGAGGTCACCCCCAGCAGCTCTGGCCTCTGCTGCTGCCCGGCGCTTGTCTTTTTTACTCATGCTTTTTGCACGAGGCGCATCATTACCTTGGCTTGCATCGTTGGATTTACGAGAGCTTTGGCGCTCTTTGCGGCGCTGTTCCATTAAAAGACGTTTATAGTCTTCGAGATCCCCGTCGTATGCCTGCACGTTACCATCGGCGACAAGCCAGAAACGATCGGCTGTAAGTTCAATCAAGTGGGGATCGTGTGAAACCAACACAATCGCGCCTTCAAAGGCATTCATTGCTTGAACAAGGGCTTCTCTGGAATCTACGTCCAAGTGGTTGGTCGGCTCATCCATTAGCAGGATGTGTGGAGCGTCTCTGGTTGACAGAGCAAAGAGCAGACGTGCTTTCTCGCCACCTGATAGCTTGCCAACCTTTGTTGATACATGATTTACACCAAAGCCAAATCGGCCAAGTTGTGCTCTCACTTTTGATTCGGGCGTGCCGGGTTTCATCAGACGAGCCATCAAAGTATAAGGCGTTGCATCAAGATCGAGTTCTTCGGCTTGGTCCTGTGCAAAATATCCAACTTTGAGCTTGGATGATTTATAGAGTTGTCCCTCTTGAGGTTCCAGACGCCCTGCAAGGAGCTTCACCAAGGTGGACTTACCATTTCCGTTTGCACCAAGAAGTGCAATTCGATCTTCCATGTCCAAACGAAGATCCAATCCTTTAAGGATTGGTTTGCCCGGTTCGTACCCAATATCCACCCGATCAAGGTTGATGAGCGGTGGGGCCAGCTCTTCGGGGGAGGGGAAGTCAAAAGCCAAAGTGCTGTCTTCTGCAACAGCAGCAATAGGCTGCATGCGCTCGAGCATTTTGACGCGGGATTGGGCTTGCTTGGCTTTTGACGCTTTGGCTTTAAAGCGATCAATGAAGCTCTGAATGTGTTTGCGTTGTTCTTGTTGTTTTGCGTGTTGTGCCGCTTGATGCTCAAGACGTTCTCGACGAACCTGTTCGAATTGATCGTAATTTCCTGTGTAGGAGTTTAGCTGAAGGTTCTCGAGGTGAATAATCTTATTGGCAACATTGTTCAAAAGAGCACGGTCATGAGAAATGAGTAACAGTGTTCCCGGGTAATTTTTAAGATAGCTTTCCAGCCAGATGGTTGCTTCCAGATCCAAATGGTTGGTTGGCTCATCCAAAAGCAGGAAGTCTGGTTCTGCAAAAAGCAGACTGGCCAAGGCCACACGCATTTGCCAACCGCCAGAAAGAGCAGAACAGGGCTGTTGCTGTGCTTCTTCGTTAAAACCCAGGCCTGCAAGTATTCGCGCTGCTCTACTAGGCGCAGTATCGGCTTTTATATCCACAAGGCGCTCGTGAATTTCAGCGATACGCATAGGGTCTGTTGCCGTGTCAGCTTCTTTTAGAAGTTCTGTCCGCTCAACATCAGATAGAAGAACGGTATCAATAAGACTGACATTTCCAGACGGAGCTTCCTGCGCAACTTTCCCCATTTTGGTTTTATTGGGAACGTTGATATCGCCTGATTCTGAAGGAATTTCACCAGAGATGATTTTTAGCAGGGTCGTTTTACCCGTACCGTTACGGCCGACAAAACCAACTTTATCGTTTTTGTGTACGGTGGCAGAGGCTTCTTCGAAAATCGGGCGGCCTACGATGCGGTATGTTAGATTATTAATATGTAGCATGTGCGCTTAATATCACTGAAGTGCGGCTGTGGTAAGAGTTTTCTTGAGGAATATTTCTAAAATAATGCTGGTTCGATTTTACGTGCTCACTTTCACGGCGAAAATTTGTTTTTATGATGCTGAATAGGGGGATGTGCCCCTTGCATAACTGCTAACACAGAGATGTCATGTAATTACAGTTGCCCCAAAGCATTTCTGGCTGTATAAGGCCGCCAAACGATTTCCATTCTTTATCTAAAGTAGGAGTGCCTGACATGGCTCTTGAGCGTACTTTCTCTATCATTAAGCCCGATGCCACAAAGCGTAACCTGACTGGCAAAATCATTGCCAAGTTTGAAGAAGCTGGTCTTCGCATCGTTGCTTCCAAGCGTATTCACATGAGCCGCGAACAGGCTGAAGGTTTCTATGCTGTTCACAAAGAGCGTCCTTTCTTTGGCGAACTCGTTGATTTCATGATCTCTGAGCCAGTTGTTGTTCAGGTTCTTGAAGGCGAAAACGCAATTGCTAAAAATCGCGAAGTTATGGGTGCAACAAACCCGGCTGAAGCAGACGCTGGTACAATCCGTAAAGAGTTCGCACTTTCAATCGGCGAAAACTCTGTACACGGTTCTGATGCTCCTGAAACAGCTGCTGAAGAAATCAAATACTTCTTCTCAGACGCTGAGTTGGTTGGCTAATAGCCTCTCTGACTATATGAGATTTAAAGGGGAAGCTTCGGCTTCCCTTTTTTTGTGGGCAAATACCTGCTCTTTATTCTTTGCTTTGTCTGCTTACAATTTGTCCGCATTCAATTTTTCTGACAACAAAAATTAAGTGTACTCTTCTCGTTAGTAGGGTCATTCTTATCTCATGGTATAACCGATTGGTTGTTATGAATGCTTTGATGCATTTTCAATGACAGAAGTCGATATAGTTCTTTGGTAAGGTCCGATGATAGATAACGCGAAATCCCTTTTTGATATCCCTTCTGATATTTGTTATTTGAATTGCGCTGCGCAATCACCCATGCTGAAATCCGCAAAAACTGCCGGGGATTCAGGACTGGCAATTAAGTCAAATCCCTGGACTCTTGATCCGGGTTTTTGGGATGATCGTTCTGGTGAGTTGAGATCTCTTTTGGCGCAGATGATTGCAGCCCAAAGGAATGATATTGCTCTTATTCCTTCCACGGCTTATGGCGTTGCCACGGCGGCAAAAAACCTTCAATTGGATAGAGGGCAGGATATTGTTCTGCTCGAAGGTCAATTTCCGTCCAATGTTATCGCTTGGGAGCAGAAAGCACATGCTTGTGGCGGCGACTTAAATATTGTTGCGCGACCTGTGGATTACGATTGGACACCTCATGTGCTCGAGGCCATATCTGAAAAAACTGCAATTGTTACCTTGCCACCATGTCACTGGACTGATGGCAGTAAAATAGATCTTGTTGCCGTTGGAGAACGTTGCCGGGATAAAGGGGCCGCGCTGGTTATTGATGCGACCCAGGCGATAGGTGCTATGACAATTGATGTCAAAGCTATCCAGCCTGATTTCCTTATTTGTTCTTCTTATAAGTGGCTTTTAAGTCCTGTTGGATCTGCTTTTCTCTATGCTGCGCCTAAATGGCAAGCGGGGGAAGCTATCGAATATAATAAATTCAACTGTGATGATCTTGATCCTTCTTCAGGTATGCACTTGCCCAAATCCGGTGCTTTGCGGTTTGACATGGGGGGACGTAATAATTTCATTCTGCTGTCCATGGCCCTGGAATCTGCAAAACAGGTTAGTAAGTGGGGGGCGGATGAGGTGCAAAAAACACTAAGACCGTTGACGGACCTTGTTGCTGATATGGCACAAGAGAGAGGCTGGGCTGTTCCGGTTGGTGACAAGAGAGTAGGCCATATCATCGGCATCAGTTTTCCAAATCAAAAGATTGAAGATTTGGCGAAGAAGCTTGCAACTGAAAACGTTTTTATCAGTGAAAGAGGGGCTGGTATTCGTGTCTCGCCTTATCTCTATAATAGTGAAGATGATATCAAGCAGCTTTTCTTGGCCCTTGAGCGGTTTGTTGGCGTGTGAGATTGGCAATAAAAAAGGAGGCTGAAAAGCCTCCTTTTTAGTTAGTTCAAGTAAATTCAAACCAGTGTTACAGCCATTAGACCGAGTACGAGCATAATTGCGATAACGGAATATGTGGAAACCTTTGTAAAGCTTTCCCAACCGCGCTGGCGTTCAACCGTTAGTTCTTCGTTTGTCATTGTCGTGTGATCCTCTGTTCCACAAATATCTATATCTGGCCAGAGGCCAAATTCAGGATGACTTTATCAAAGGTTAGCGCATTTTCAAGTCTGAACTGGTTTTCATGGCTGGTACTGGTAATGTTTTATCTCTCTTTATCCAAACACAAATGTCTTTTGATTTTCAATCCGGATGTTTCAGGATATTCTTAGGTCTCTTTGCTTGTTCCTGTTTTCCTGCCTTTAAGAAGAAAATTCATGCGTGCTGCTTATTATGAAGAATTTAACGGCGATATAAAGGTTGGCAATCTAGCCGATCCAACGCCACCAGTTGGGGGTGTTGTGCTTGAGGTCAAAGCCAATGGGGTATGCCGGAGTGATTGGCACGGTTGGGTCGGGCATGACGGCGCGATTAAGACCTTTCCTCATGTTCCCGGGCATGAGTGCGCCGGGACAATTGTTGCAGTTGGTGCCAAGGTCACGCGGTGGAAGAAAGGGGATGAGGTCATTGTACCCTTTAGCTGTGGTTGTGGCCGTTGTCCGTCCTGTAAAAAGGGAAATGAGCATATCTGTGACGATGACTTTCAACCCGGATTTACGGGGTGGGGCGCTTTTGCACAGTATATGGCTGTCGAATATGCCGACGTTAATCTGGTGGCGTTGCCTGATCAACTTGATCATGTTGTTGCGGCGAGTTTGGGCTGTCGTTTCATGACGGCTTTTCGTGGAGTGGTTAAGCGGGGGAAGGTTGGTTCTGAACAATGGGTTGCCGTGCACGGGTGCGGGGGCGTCGGTTTGAGCTCCTTGATGATTGCTCGTGCGTTGGGGGCAAGGGTTATTGCCATTGATGTAAACGATCAGACTTTGGCGCAGGCAACGTTATTAGGTGCAGAGCAGGTAATTAACGCAACAAAAGTCGATAATGTTGTTGATGCCATCTTTTCTGTTACCAATGGCGGCGCAGAGGTTTCAATCGATGCGTTGGGATCGCCGGTAACGGCGTATAATTCTATTGCCTGTCTTGCGAAGCGTGGTCGGCATGTGCAGATTGGTTTGGCGGCGGGTGATCACAGGGATATGAACATCCCGATGAATTTGGTTATTGGTCGAGAGCTTGACCTGCTTGGAAGTCACGGGATGCAAGGCCATCAATATGGTCAGATGCTTGATATGATTATCAAAGGCGACTTGGCTCCTGAAAAACTCATTGATCGTACCGTAGATCTCCATGAGGGGGCAGATGTTCTCATGAAGATGTCGACGACATCGCCAAGTGGTGTCGTTGTGATTGATAAGTTTTGATATTGCCTCAAGAAAAAGAGGCAATCTATCAGAAGAAGTATTGAGAAATATAAAAACCCCGCAGCCTTGATAGAGGCTGTGGGGTTTTGTTTATAGGGAACGAGCTATTGTGTAATCGCTATCTATTCAGGGATTACAGATTATCTCTTCTGTTGTTTGTGATGCTTGTTTGAAGGTGAGGCTATTGCCCGTGATTGTAATGTTTTTTTCAGCGATGAGCTTTAAACACTCCGGATAGAGCTTGTGTTCTGCAGTGAGCACGCGGGAGGCGAGGCTGTTTTCCGTATCTTCAGGGAGAACGGGTACTGCTGCCTGACCAATAATGGGGCCACTATCCATTTCATGGCGGACAAAATGAACGGTACAGCCATGAAGCTTGCAGCCCTCATCCAAAGCACGTTGATGTGTGTCCAAGCCAGGAAACAGAGGCAACAGGGCAGGATGAATGTTGATCATCCGGTTGTGCCAATGTTCAACAAATTCTTGTGTGACCAGACGCATAAAACCAGCTAAACAGACGAATTCTACATCTGAACGTTCCAAGGTTTTAGTGACCGCATTATCAAAATCAACACGGCTTTTATAGTCGCGATGATTTACGGTTGCAGTCGCAACGCCGGCCTTCTTTGCGCGGCCTAGCCCCGCGACGTTTGGTACGTTGGAGACAACCAATACAATTTCAGCAGGGAAAGCTGGATCTGCTGCGGCATCTAAAAGAGCTTGCAGATTACTTCCCCTGCCAGATATCAGAACGCCAACTTTTAAGCGGGCCACGTTTCTGCGAGCCTTTCAATTTGAACGGCTTCTTCGCCTTCGCTGCGCGTTTCTACTGTGCCGAGCGAGACTACAGTTTCCCCTTGAGCCTGAAGAATGCCCGTAACGGCTTCTACCTTGTCTGCTGCAACCACAACGGCCATGCCAATACCACAGTTGAATGTGCGCATCATTTCATGTTCATCAATACCACCGACTTTAGCAAGCCAGCTAAAGACACGTGGTACAGGCCAGGAGATCCCGTCGATTGTCACGCCCAGTCCTTCAGGTAAAACCCGGGGTAGGTTTTCGACAAATCCACCGCCTGTGATATGAGCAAACGCCTTTACGCCTTCACCGTGTGGGCCAAAGGCACGGATAGCCTCAAGGCAACTTTTCACATAAATACGTGTTGGTGTAAGCAGAGCTTCGCCAAGAGTTACACCGTCCTGGAACGGAGCGGGATCATTGTATTTCAGTCCGGAAATCTCGACAATCTTACGAATGAGAGAGTAGCCGTTAGAGTGCGGGCCGCTTGATGCCAAGCCAAGAACGACATCGCCATCTTTCACCAGATCGCCAGTTAAGGCCTGACCTCGTTCAACCGCACCGACAGAAAAACCAGCGAGATCATAGTCATTATCGCTGTACATACCGGGCATTTCGGCCGTTTCACCACCGATTAATGCACAGTTAGACAGCACACAACCTTCGGCAATACCGGCAATGATATCACGTCCGGCCTCAACACTTAGTTTGCCCGTTGCATAGTAATCGAGGAAAAAGAGAGGCTCGCCACCCTGAACAACTAGGTCATTAACACACATGGCGACGAGGTCGATTCCCACGGTATCATGTTTGTTTGCTTCGATAGCGACTTTTAATTTTGTGCCGACACCGTCGTTACATGCAATAAGAAGAGGATCAGTGAAACCTGCAGCTTTGGGATCAAAAAAAGCGCCAAAGCCACCTAAACCAGCCATAGAGCCAGAACGAGTTGTTGATTTTGCAAGGGGTTTAATGGCTTCAACCAGCTCATTTCCTGCGTCGATATCAACTCCGGCATCCTTGTAGCTCAAGGAATCAGGATTATTAGGGATGGTACTTATGGTATCCTCCTGTAACTTCGAGTATTAATGTACTCAAGTGTCTGAACCTGATAATAATCCCGGATCATTTCTAGCCGGTTAATGACACCGAGCTGTTTTGGCTAACTCTGACAAGGCGACAGCCCCATAGAATAGTCATAGTTCGAGGTTATTATCAGGTCCAGATATTACCTAATACATTCGGTATTAGGCTCTGTAATTTGGGAAGATACTTAATCCGGGATGGTTTGCAATGCGGTTTCGCCGCTTTTTCTATAAGACAGCATTTCTAGCTACCTTTTTTACGCTCTCAACGGGGCTTTTGCATCCGGCTGCTTTGGCAGCTAACGAGGTTTATACCGTTCGTGGCATCCCGGTTGATGCGACGGCAAATTCGGTCATAGAAGCGAAAAAAAATGCGTTAAGTCAAGGTTATGAAAAGGCTTTTCGAGCATTGGTTCGTAAACTTGTGCCTGAGCACGATCACGCAAAAGTTCCAAAATTGAATTCTAAAGATGCGTTGAACTATGTGCTGGATATATCTTTATCTGCAGAGAGATCATCTTCTGTTCGGTATATCGCAAATATGACCGTGCGATTTAAAGAATCGCAGACTCGGGCACTTTTGCGCAACTCTGGTGCGGCAATTGCGGAAACTGTGAGCAAACCTGTGTTGATTCTTCCCATTGAAAAGAGAGCGGGCTCTTCTTTGTTATGGGAAGATCGCAACCAGTGGCGAACAGCGTGGGGCGGTGTCGGGGCCAGTAATGGTCTTGTTCCGTTAACCATGCCATTGGGTGATCTGGACGACCTTTCTTTGGTGGATGCCAAGGGAGCTTTGGCTGGTAACGAAGGACTATGGAAGCTGGCGAGGAAGTACGGCAGCAGTGATGTTTTTCTGTCTGTGGCAGAAATTACCAATGACGGAGCTGCTGCGAACCTATCAGCCGTTCGTGTCGGACGTTTTGGTGAAGGACGACGTTATCAGTTGAATGTGACAAAAGCAGAAGGCGAAACAACGCAAAAAATGTTACGCCGGGCGGCAAGGTCGCTTGATAATTCGCTTCAACATGATTGGAAACAGGCTAATCTATTACAGTTTGGTGTAGAGCGCTGGATCCAAGTCGAAGTTCCAATCGCAGGATTACAAGACTGGGTGCTTGTGAATAATAGACTTCAGGGTGTTCCCGCGATCAATAAAGTCAAAACAAGATCCATCAATCGTACACAGGTGAATCTGGACGTTTATTTTGCCGGGGATGAACGACAGTTGTCACTGGCACTGGCGCAAAAGGATTTGGCGTTAGTGTTGAACGAGCGCAGTATTTGGGAACTACAAATTCTGAACAGACCCAAGGCCCAACAGGGACTGAACTTACCTGCGCAAACGAATAGTCAGGTTCTTGCAACGGAAGAAACGGTTGTTGATGAGGTGATTGTTCCCGAGCAAGAAATTGATCTAGGCTCTGAGACTGAAGCAGTCGAATAAAGTTTCGCTAACTTTGTTGTACTGAGTACTTTTTAAGTGCTCATATAGAGGGATTGTGGCTTCTTGCCGGGGCTATAGAATTTTGAGGGGGATCAGATGACAGCCGAACGACAAATTAGATTTTGGCTTATTGGACTGGTTGTATTTTTGCTATCAGTCTTTGTTCTACGATCTGTTTTATTGCCGTTCGTTGCGGGAATGGCGATTGCATATTTCCTTGATCCCGTATGTGACAAGCTGGAAGCTATTGGTTTGTCGCGTATGCTGGCGACAACGGTAGTCACGATTACATTCCTGTTAATTCTTATTGTTGCGTTGGTTTTGCTTGTTCCGGCTTTAATCGGGCAGGTTGCCGATTTAATCGAAAGCTTGCCCAAGCTGGTAGAGGCCGTTCGCGGACAGATGAGTAAGCTGCTTTTAATGATTGAAGATCGTGTTGATCCAGCAAGTGTTGCCAGTCTTAAAGATGCTTTTGGTGACAGTCTGAAATCTGTGACGAAATGGCTTTCCCGCTTTGCCGGTAGCTTGATTGATGGTGGTGTGGCATTTGCCAATCTGGTTTCCTTGCTGGTTATTACACCAGTGGTAACATTCTACCTGTTGAGAGATTGGGACAGGATTGTCGCAAAAGTGGATAGCTGGTTGCCACGTCCACAATTGGAAACAATTCGTCGGTTAGCAAAAGAAGTTGATGAAACACTTGCGGGCTTCATTCGGGGTCAAGGCACGGTTTGCCTGGTACTTGGTGGGTTTTATGCTGTCGGCCTCAGCCTGTCAGGGCTTAATTTTGGCCTTGTTTTGGGGATGATCGCTGGTCTGCTTTCCTTTATTCCTTTTGTTGGATCTATCATTGGACTGATTTTATCTGTGGGGCTGGCCTTTTTCCAGTTTGATAGCTGGGGCCCAATTGCGCTTGTTGCCGGGGTCTTTTTTGCGGGACAGATTCTCGAAGGTAATATTTTAACGCCAAAACTGGTTGGCGAAAAAATTGGCCTGCACCCGGTGTGGGTTATTTTTGGTTTGTTGGCTGGTGGGGCTCTGTTTGGCTTTGTTGGTATGCTTCTGGCTTTACCTGTTGCGGCGGTTATTGGGGTCGGTGTTCGTTTTGCGTTGAGCGAATATATGGACAGTCGTTATTATTATGGTATCAATCACCCTAGGGAATTTTCTAGCAAAGATTCTCAAGAAGATTCACCTGAATAACGAAGTAAATAAACGGCTTACATCATAAATGGATAGTTCACAGCTACCGCTTGATCTTGGACATCGTCCTGCTCTTGGACGAGAAGATTTCCTTATTGCGCCATGCAATGAGGTTGCGGTCGCGTGGGTGGATCAATGGCCTGAATGGCCCGGACATGCCTTGGCATTTTATGGTCCGTCCGGGTGTGGGAAAACACATCTCGCCCATGTTTGGCGAACGGAAAGTGCGGCTGTTTTTGTCTCTGTCGAAGACTTGCTAAGGGTTGAGCCTACCGACCTGTTGAAAAAACAGGGAGGGTGTATTCTGGATGATATTCAGGATGATTTAACAAGAGATATGGAGCTTCAGCGCAAGCTTTTCCATCTATATAACTATGCACGTGAAGAGGCGGGGTATCTTCTTTTTACCGGGCAAGAATCTCCGGCAAGGTGGGATGTTTCTCTGCCCGATTTAGCATCGCGTTTATCTGCAATTCCATCGTTTGAGATGGGGGCACCGGACGAGTTCTTGTTCGAAGCATTACTGGTAAAACTTTTCTATGACCGCCAGCTAACAATTTCCAAAGAAGTCTTGAGGTTCTTGGTTCTAAGGCTAGATAGATCATTCCAGGCTGCGCGTGACATTGTCTCGGTTCTTGATCAACAATCTTTGGCCTCGCAACGCGAGATTACGATACCTTTTATAAAATCGGTTCTCGAATCTTAAACTTGGTTTGGCGTCGCATCTCGGCTGCGTGAGGCAGTGTAATAAGCCGGGGTAATAAGCTGGAAATGTTTTATTCTCCAGTTCCTCTACTCTCTCATTGATCTATTCGCCTATTCTTCTATTCGGTTATTCTCCGGGGTAATAGATTTTTTCCAGTCCTGTGTTTGCTTTTGTGAGGCCAGCCCATTTTGTAATTGTGCTGTCGAGTACGCCAAAGCCTGCAGGAGGTAAACCTCCATAAACTCTTTGAAGTGCAGCACGATCAGAATTTGGTCCACTTATATCGAACAGGAATTGGCTCAGTCCCGGGTTATGTCCGACAAGTAGAATTGTCTTATGTTGATCATCTATTTCGGTCAATTCGCTATGGATGATCTGGGGAGGTGCAAGATATAGTTCAGGGATGAGTTTCAATTCAATGTCAGAACCAAGTGCTTCTTGGATGATTTCGGAAGTTTCCATCGCTCGTACCGCTGATGAGCTGATAATGATTGATGGTGAAATGTCTTTGATTTTCTGCCCTAGCCAGGAAGCTTCGTTCCGCCCTTTTGTCGTGAGAGGGCGATCCCGATCCTGCTGTTCTTTTTTTGCATGATGGGTTGTAGCGTGGCGGGCGAGATAAATTTTTTTCATATGACAACTCAAGTATATTACGAGCTAGTTTTCTACAGACTATTGACTATACTACATAGATAGCCAGATATACTTTTTACAATTATTTTACTGTATTTACGTAGAATTTTTTCACCCACAGTTCAGGAGACATTTATGACCGCTAAGGCAGCTCAAGAAGAAAAAAGAGCAAAAAACTCTCAACATAAGAGTGAAGTGTTGTCTATTGCGGCTGATTCTCCGAGCAGATTTATAAACAGAGAGCTTTCATGGATTGCCTTTAATGAACGCGTTCTGGAAGAAGCTGATAATCCGTCTCACCCCTTACTTGAACGTTTAAGATTCCTGTCGATTTCTTCGGGCAACCTGGATGAGTTTTACATGGTTCGTGTCGCTGGGCTGATGGGGCAGGTCAACGCGGGTGTTACTTCACGCAGTCAGGATGGTTTAAGCCCGGATCGCCAGCTAAAAGCCATTGATGAGCAAGCTGCAAAATTGATGCATCGGCAGCAGTTGATCTGGTCGTCGATTAGACAGGAATTGCGACAATCTGATTTCGATCTTTTAAGTGTTGATGAGTTGACCGATGAGGATAAGATTTGGCTGGCAGAGTATTTTCAAGATCAGGTTTTTCCCATTCTAACGCCTATTGCCATTGATCCTGCTCATCCCTTTCCATTCGTCCCCAATCATGGCTTTTGTATGGTTTTGGAGCTAGAGGATGCACAGGAAGATAAGTATATCAATGGTTTGATTGCTATGCCTCATCAACTGAACCGTTTTATTCGCATGCCGGGGGAGCATCATCGTTTTATTCGGTTGGAACAAGTTATCCGCTTACATCTTTCTCAGTTATTTCCTGGCTTTGATGTTATCAGTGTTGGGCACTTTAGATTACTTCGTGATAGCGATATTGAGATTGAAGAAGAGGCGGAAGATCTGGTTAGGGTCTTTGAAAGCGCGCTTAAACGACGCCGTAGAGGGAGCTGTATCCGCCTTTCCATTGACGCCAATATGTCGGAAAACTTGCGCGCCTTTGTTACCCGAGAGCTAGATGTTGATCCTGACCGAATGTTTGTTCTTGAGGGGCTTTTGGGGCTTGTTGATACAAAAAGACTGATTGTCAAAGATCGTCCGGATTTGGTCTTTCAACCTTATACGCCGCGCTTTCCTGAACGTATCCGCGAATTTGGTGGTGATTGTTTTGCAGCGATCCGGGAAAAAGATTTGCTGGTGCATCACCCCTATGAAAGTTTTGATGTCGTTGTCCAGTTTGTTCGTCAAGCTGCAAACGATCCTGCTGTTGTGTCTATCAAGCAGACTTTGTACCGAACCAGTGAAGATTCTCCCATCGTTAAAGCGCTGATCGAAGCTGCGGAACGCGGGAAAACCGTGACGGCACTGGTTGAATTGAAAGCACGGTTTGATGAAGAACGTAATATCCGTTGGGCCAGAAATATGGAACGCGCAGGCGTTCAGGTTATTTACGGATTTATCCAGCTTAAAACCCATGCGAAGTTATCTTTGGTCGTCCGTCGCGAAGGCAAAAAGCTAAAGTCCTACGTGCATTATGGAACAGGTAACTATCACCCTATCACAGCCAAGGTCTATACAGATCTGTCGTTCTTTAGTTCTGATCAAGCACTGTGCCGGGATACAGCAAAGCTCTTTAATTATATTACAGGCTATGCCAAGCCACTTCCGATGGAAAAAATTGACTATGCGCCACTAACCTTCCGGGAAAGGTTATTGCAGCATATCCAAAGAGAAATTGAATTGGCGAAGGAAGGCAAGCCTGCCACGATCTGGGCCAAAATGAATGCACTTGTGGATCGTCAGGTTATTGATCAACTTTACAAAGCTTCACAGGCCGGCGTGTCTATCGAACTAGTCATCCGTGGTATCTGTTGCTTGCGTCCGGGGGTTCCCGGTCTATCGGAAAATATCCGTGTGAAATCCATGGTCGGACGCTATCTGGAACATGGACGTATTGTTGTCTTTGGGGATGGCCACACAATCCCATCCGGAAAAAACAAAGTCTTTATTTCATCTGCAGACTGGATGCCAAGAAATCTTGACCGTCGGGTAGAGAGCTTTGTGCCTATTGAAAATCCAACGGTTCATCAGCAAGTGCTCGAGCAGGTTATGATTGCGACACTGAATGACACGGCTCAGTCCTGGGATCTGCAATCGGATGGCAGCTATATTCGTAAAGAGAGATGCGAAGACAGTTTCTCTGCGCACAATTATTTTATGAACAATCCTTCCCTGTCTGGGCGAGGGACTTCACTGAAAGATAAAAGATCGACACCAAGGTTGAAGCGACTTCTATAGGAAGTCGAGCTCAGGTTTAGTGAAACTATTATTCTCTATTATTCTGAAATCTGAGGGGATGCTTCAAAGCGTCAGTTCGGTGAAGTGAATAGTTCTCTGGGCGATTCAATTTCCATTGAGCGGTCAATATTGATAATCGTTTCCGGACTGTGCTTGTTCTTCAGGCGGCGGAGTTTGTAGTTTACGTGGTATGTGCCTGCAGGTAGGGGAAGGCTTCTGCTATAGAAAAAACCCCTCAATCCCTGCACGGAACTTTTCTCGATCTCGTCACTTCGCTGGTATATATCACCGTCGGGCAGTAAAATTTTTAGCTCTTCCATGTCTCCTTGACGAATACCCCACAAGCTGACCCAGAAATAGAACTCTTTGCTTTCTGCAGGGAAGTTGCTGATCTCAACTTTCTGAGTATCCAGCTCTTCATAATCAGGAAAGTGATCCGAAAACCCTGTGCGGAAAACACCGGCATCTTTATAACCAAGTTTGGCATTGGCCTCGGCTGACCAAAAAGAACGCCCTGTTGCAGCTTGGTCACAGCCTTCACTACCCGTCATCCCAGTAAAGGGATCAATATTCTGCCCTCTGTATGAAAGGTGAAAGTGCAGATGGGGAAAACTGGTTGATCCGGAGAGACCAACCAAGCCGAGAAGAGATCCTTGGGCGACATTCTGTCCGGGTTTAACAATGACACTTCCTTGGCGTAAATGTCCGTAATGTGTGCGCCAGCCATTTCCGTGGTTTATGACAACGGAATTGCTGGGTTTAGGCGCAAGCCCTCGGGAAGATTTTATTTCCTGCTGATTGAGAGCGCGATCTGGAATTCCGTCTTTAATAATTTCTATTTTGCCCTTTGCGGCAGCAAGAACGGGGAAGCCGCTTTCTTTCCATTCGGGGGAGCTGACCCTGATGTCTATACCTTGATGCCCGTTGTAAGTAAGGATGCCGCAGGTATGATCAAGTGCCTCAGGACCTGGTGCGTAGTCAAAATAATGCTGAATAAAACAATCACTATCGGTATCGCAAGCAACTGGAAAAGCAAGTAATGGTGCGGGTGGCTTTGCTGGCGAAGCGTAAGACTGAGAGCTCAATTGAAAAGCTATACTGGCATAAAAAATGCCAGCACACACAATGCCGCTACGGAGTATACCGGCAGAAACAAAACTATTACAGAGATTGAAAACAGTTCTCTGCAGTTTAGCCGAGATCCTCCACGACAAGCTTGCCATCCTTGATGCTAAGAGCAATGAGACCTTTTTTTAATCGGAGCGCTTTCTCGCCGAAGACTTCCCGTCGCCAACCGGATAGTGCGCGGACCTTGGCATTATCATCTGCTGCAATTTTTTCCAGATCGCTGCTATTGGCAATGAGCTTTTGTGCGACATCAAATTCATCACAGCACTGCTTGAGCAATACTCTTAGCAGATCAATGATCGCTGCAAGTCCATTATTCGGAATGTGGCGTTCTTTTGCTTTTGGACAGGCATCTTTGGGTAGGTCCATGGCAATCTTGACTGCCGCAAGGATTTCTTTTCCGAGGCGACCATCTGCCATATCAATCGAGACGCCGCGGGTCTTGGAAAGTTCCTTGGCATTTGTTGGACGGTTGGACGCAATATCATAAAGCTGTTCGTCTTTGACCACTCTGCTGCGTGGTGTATTCCGCCGCTGAGCTTCGCGTTCCCGCCATGCGCCCAGCTCTTTCAGGATTGCGAGATAACGACGATCATTCGATCTTGTTTTAAGTCTGAGCCAAGCCGTATCAGGGTCTTGACGATAGGTTTCCGGATCTTCGAGGATGGCCATTTCTTCGGCCAACCAATGCTCGCGGCCACTTTTATCAATCTGTGAGCGTAATTTTGCATAGATGTCGCGTAGATGGGTAACATCTGAAATGGCATAAGAAATTTGTTTGGGCGTCAGGGGACGCTTGGACCAATCTGCAAAGCGTGCAGATTTATCAATATCCACGTTCAAAAGTTTTTTAGCGAGATTGTCATAGCCAATCGAATCGCCAAAACCACAGACCATAGCAGCCAGTTGCGTGTCAAAAAGGGGTGCGGGAACCTCGTCCATGAGAAGGCAAAAGATTTCCAGATCCTGTCGGGCAGAGTGGAACACTTTTAGAACCGCGTGATTTTTCATCAAATCAAACAGGGGAGTCAGGTCGATATCAGGAGCCAGCACGTCTATTGCTGCAAAGTTGTTGGCATCTGCGAGTTGAACAAGACAGAGTTTGGGCCAATAGGTCTGGTCCCGAAGAAACTCTGTATCAACGGTTACGACATCAGATTTTGCCAGTTCCTGGCAGAGATCTGATAGTTCTTTACTGGATGTAATCAATGTCATGACGCGACTATACGTGCCTGATCCCTGCTTAGAAAGATGAATATGGTTAAGATGCAAAAATGACTTTCTGAGTAGAGGGGTATCCGCATAATTTCCTTCTTGCGAAAATTATTTGTTCACTTTCTTCAAAGTTGAGGCGCAAAACCTTGACAAATTGCCAATCTGATGCCTTTTTCCAACGGAATAATTTATGATTTTGGCAGAGTGTTGGGATTCAATTTTTACTGGGCCTGAAAGGGCTTTGGTTTTTATTGCTCTGTACACAGAGTTGCTAGATCGAGACAGCTATAATACCAAAGGAAATACTTATGCATCCTTATCGTTCCCATAATTGTGCTGAACTGCGCCTTTCTGATGAAGGCCAGCAGGTTCGCCTTTCTGGTTGGGTCCACCGTAAACGTGACCACGGTCAGCTTCTTTTCGTAGATCTACGCGATAGCTTTGGTATTACCCAGTGTGTCGTTGATGTCTCTAGCCCACTTTTCGAAAAGCTTGAAAACACCCGTGTTGAATCTGTGATCACAGTTACGGGTGAAGTTGTTACTCGTACTGCCGAGACAATCAATGGGGCTTTACCGACAGGTGAAATTGAAGTTCGTGTTCGTGAACTGGAAATTCAATCCCGCGCAGAAGTATTACCACTACAGGTAAATTCTGATGAAGACGCTGGTGAAGACACAAGACTGCGTTACCGTTATCTGGATTTGCGTCGTGAAAAGATGGTGAAGAAGCTGAAGCTTCGTTCCGGTGTTATCTCTTCCCTGCGTCGTCGGATGATTGAACAGGACTTTATGGAAATCCAGACTCCTATTTTGACGGCGTCCAGTCCTGAAGGTGCCCGTGATTTTTTGGTGCCTAGTCGTATTCACCCGGGTAAATTCTATGCGCTGCCACAGGCGCCACAGATGTTTAAGCAGCTGTTGATGGTTGGTGGTGTTGATCGCTATTTCCAGGTTGCACCTTGCTTCCGTGATGAAGATAGCCGAGCCGATCGTTCACCGGGCGAGTTTTATCAGCTCGATTTTGAAATGAGCTATGTGACACAGGACGACGTGTTTAACGCAATCGAACCTGTGCTTCACGGCGTGTTCGAAGAATTTGCCGAAGGGCGCGAAGTTTCTCCCTATCCGTTCGTGCGTATTCCTTACGCAGAAGCGATGGCCAAATATGGTTCTGATAAACCGGATCTTCGTAACCCGATCATCATTAACGATGTAACAGAAGCTTTCCGCGGATCAAGCTTTGGCATTTTTGCCCGTGCTATCGAAGGCGGTAATGTTGTTCGCGCAATTCCGGCACCGGGTACCGCAGGAAACCCGCGTAGCTTCTTTGACAAGTTCAATGACTGGGCGCGCAAAGAAGGTGCCGCTGGCCTTGGTTATATCATTTATGACAAAGAAGGTGTTCCTAAGGGGCCAATTGCGAAGAATCTTGATGAAGATCGTCTGGCGCAGATCAAAGAAATTGCAGGTCTAGAGAATGGCGATGCGGTGTTCTTTGCTTGTGACAAAGAATTGGCTGCGGCTAAATTTGCCGGACATGTTCGTAACAAGCTGGGTACTGATCTTGATCTGTTGGACAAGGGTGTTTTCAAGTTCTGTTGGATTGTGGACTTCCCGATGTTTGAGTTGGACGAAGATACAGGCAAAATTGATTTCAGCCATAACCCGTTCTCTATGCCTCAGGGGGGAATGGAAGCACTGGAAACACAAGATCCTTTGACCATTAATGCTTACCAGTATGATATCGTCTGTAATGGTATCGAGCTATCGTCTGGTGCGATCCGTAATCACCGTCCTGATATCATGTATAAAGCTTTCGAAGTTGCTGGTTACAGTAATACTGATGTGGAAGAGAGCTTTGGCGGTATGTTGTCAGCATTCAAATTTGGTGCGCCGCCACATGGTGGTTCTGCACCGGGTGTTGACCGTATGGTAATGATGTTGGCTGATGAGCCAAATATTCGTGAAGTCATAGCTTTCCCGATGAACGGTAAAGCCGAAGATCCACTTATGCAGGCGCCAGCCGAAGTTGATGAGGATCGTTTGCGCGAATTGCACATCAAACTTGATCTGCCATTGGAAGATTCTGACGAGAGTTAAGTCTTTGCTCATAAGCCCAGATTAAGTCCGGATTTATAAGTGGAATATCGAATCGCCCTGCTTGATGAAGCGGGGCGATTTTGACTCGCAGAGGTTGTGAATTGGAACTGGTGTTCTCAGTCCGGAGTCGAAAAAGCGTCGAAAAATAGATAAAATTTGATGTTTATTGATATTTTTCTTGCGCTTCGAATCGAAATGACTCATGATTCTCAAAAGCTTATCGTTATTCCTGGGGGGAATATCATGCGGAAAATTTTAGTTGCTTCGACACTTGCACTCGCGTTGAGTGGATGTGCGTTGCCTCCTGCGATTGGCGTTGCGTCATTAGCAGTTGATGTCGCGAGTTACTTTTTTAGCGGTAAAACACTGACTGATCACGGTATCTCTGCAGTTGCTCAACAGGATTGTGCTCTCATCCGCTTGATGGAGGGTGATATTTGCGACGAGTATGTGGATTTTGAAGTCGCTGAAGCGACGCTAGCACCTCTTTCACCTGTTGATGAAATTGAGATCGCTGCCGTTTCAGACTTGGAGACTTCAGTTAGCTATTTTGCGGAAGATGCGCAGCTAGGCGCTACAGATCCAACTGAAGTATCAGCTTATTCAGAAGAAATTGCGGGTATTGACGCACAGACAGATCACTTGAGAGCCAACACAATTATTGTGGATGATCAGGTGGCTGATATCTTTGACGATGCAGATTATCTTGCGGATGAATTGAAGCCCGTTGGCTTTGGCGGCTAAATCTTTAGCTTTCATATTTACCAAAAAAAGAAAAACGCCCTGAAAAATTTCAGGGCGTTTTTCTTTTGGGATCGAGGTTTAGGAACTAGAGAGTTCTTTTTTCGACATATCGGTTGCCGAGGTGACAAGCTATATGATTACCCTTGTTGTGATACATTGATTTATCTGCAAGGTGGAGCAATTGATTTGGGTTCGTACCGGCTGCGTAGTTTTCGTATCCAACACTGACAGATACCGGAATTTCGTGTTGTCCCCAACGAACGACAAGCGTATTCAAAATTTTATTAAGCTTACTGATAATTGCTTCGACCCTGTCAGGAGCTGTGTTCGGCATAAGGATGGCAAACTCATCCCCGCTTAATCGTGAAATGTAATCGCTTTTTCGACAGTGTTTAACCAACGCTTTGGCCACTTCTTTTAACACACAGTCGCCAGCCATGTGACCATAGCTGTCATTGATTGACTTAAAGTGGTTCATGTCACAGATAACCAGTACTCCCTTATCACCGGTGCGCGATGCACGGCTGAGAGTACGATCTAGTTCGTGTTGAAAGCCACGGCGGTTCAAAAGGTTTGTCAATTCATCTGTAATTGAGAGGTTTTCCAGATAGCGAATACGCTCGTGTTGTTCGGATAGGGTCTGTTCAGCCAAAGCGGCAGCTTCCAGTAGTTCGACAACCTGTTTATCCGATATACGCTTGTTTTTACTGGGTTCAGTATAAGCAATGCGCCGCAGTCGAAACATAAGGTTATCCCGGTCAGCTGAGAGCTTTATATCATCGCCTTTATCCAAAGCTGCAGGATATAAAGAGCCAGATCCGTTAAATGCATCCGTATATGTCACGTTCGCCACCATTTCCTATTAAAGATAACGACGTTTACAACGCAAATAATATGCCAGTTGGTTTCCGTGGGGTAAGTGTTTGTTTTTAGGTGTGTATCATTTTTCGAGGGCTAGTTTATTTCTTATTGTTGTGCAATTTTTACCAGTAAACTTACCAGAATGATCGGGGCAGGGTAAAAACTGACTAGTTGGTCTGTTGGAAAAGAAGATGCCTCAATGTCGCCTGAAATGATATGTATTTAGAATAGACCCTATCATGCTGTGTTGGCTTGTTAAATTATAGAAATGGATCTCCTTTATGCGTAAATGGCAGAAAAAAGTAATTTGTTTATCAGCCTCTGCTATAGCCCTCTTGTTTTCGCAGGCAAGTACCGCAGGGCAGAACTCTGTCGATTTACTTCTACATAAAGCTACTTATGATCTGCGTTTAAATAGCTCTTACCAAGGAGCGATTAGCAGTATGGGGGGGCAGATTGAGTATGATCTGACAAGTGATTGTCGTGGATGGTTGATGACGAACGAGCTTGCAATGAACGTTGTCTACAGTACTGGACAAAGCATGCAGATGGATCTCAAAATTAATACTTGGGAAGCTTTGGATGGGCAGCGATATCGCTTTACGGTCTTACAGGATGGTAATCTATCTGGTAAAAGCCGCTATATTGGGAAATCTTCTCGTGAAAAATCTTCTGATGAAAAGCCTGGGAAAAATGTTTTAGCTGAAATTACAGAACCAGAGCAACAAAGTGTCGAACTGAAAGATGTGATTTATCCATCAGCCTTTTTGAAGGATATAATTCTTGCCGCTCAAGACGGTGAAACGGCTTTAAATCGCACTGTATTTGACGGCACAGCAGAGCTTGAGGCCTTTAAGGTGTCTGCCATTATTTTGCCTAATACAGAAGACGACAATGCATCTGAATTAAAAGGGAAAATGTCGTGGAAAGTTTTTCTGGCATTTTATGAGGTGAATTCAAAAAGTACTCTGCCAATCCAAGAACAAACACTTACTCTTTATGAAAATGGTGTTGTGTCGGCTATTGATCTGGATTTTGGTGATTTCTCTGTCAAAGGGAAGTTAACAGGATTTGAGGTTAATAGCGCTCCGCAGTGTGGATAGCTTATATTAAGCTTGGGGCCGTTATTGTGAATTATCTTTGTTATCGGCTTTAGTAACGCCTTTATAAGAACGTCCTTTTTGAATGCTGTCCTTACCCAGTTTGTTTCGAACTCGATCCAGAGCAGCTTCGACTTTTTTGCGCTTTTCTTTTTCTGGGTCCAGTAAATCCTGAGGGTCTGCAAAGTCAGGTGATACAAGGTCGCTGCCGCCAACACCGATTAAACGGAAGCGTTGACCGTTACATTGTTCTTTTAATAGGGGGAGGGTTGTTTGGTAAATTTCTTCGGCAAGTTGTGTGGGTGCAAATGCTTTTCTACTGCGTGATATTTGGCGAAAATCAGCTGTTTTCAGTTTCAAATTAATTGTCTTTGCAGCGAACTGTTTTCGCTTCAGATTGCTTGAAACATTTTCACAAAGTCGCCAGAGAACGACCGAGAGTTCTTCAAAATCACTTATATCATCGTTAAAAGTTGTTTCATTGGAAATACTTTTTGTCGGTGATTTGGGGTTTACCGTTCGCCCATCATGCCCTCTGATGAAATGGAACATTCTCTGGCCCATTTGACCGTATTTTTTCATCAACTCTTCTTCGCTGTAGGGAAGAAGATCTTTGATTTGTCTTAAGCCATCTTGGTGAAGCTGTCTTTCAAGACTTTTCCCAACCCCCCAAATAAGTCGCACGGGCTGGTCTTTCAAAAAGTCCTGCGTATTACTGTGTCCTAGAACAGAAAAACCACGTGGTTTGTCGAGATCAGAGGCTATTTTGGCCATAGATTTATTGTAACTAAGACCGACCGAAGCTGTGATGCCAACTTCATCTTCGATGCTTTTGATAAGCTTTGCCAAGGTAATCGCCGGGCAGTGACCATGCAGTCTTTCCGTGCCAGATAGATCCAAAAAAGCTTCGTCAATTGAAAGTGGTTCCACAAGAGGGGTCAAGGCCTGCATCATGGCACGCACTTTCAGACCTTCTTCTCTGTATTTGTACATGTTTGGCTTGACCACTACGGCTGTCGGGCACGCTTTGAGGGCCTTGAACATTGGCATTGCAGATTTGACGCCATATAGGCGGGCGAGATAACAGGCTGTTGAGACGACACCTCTTTTCCCCCCCCCGATAATAACCGGTTTATCCTGAAGGTCGGGATTATCCCTTTTTTCCACGCTGGCATAAAAGGCATCACAATCGATGTGCGCCATTGTCAAGTTACCGAGCTCAGGGTGGTTGATTATACGCGGTGAATGACAGCTTATACAGCGAACAGGTCTTTCTGTGGAAGCTGGCGCTTCTTCACGCCAATGAAAACAATCTCTGCAAAGGTCAGGCATAAGAAATCACGTTTATTTATTGTTCTCATTTTATACCCTTTATGTTCTGAATTTGGCAAGATTTTACCCAGAGCCTGTTCTTGTCTTATTACTGAGGCGGGTTATTAACGAATTGACGCGTGCAAGAGGAGAGGCTTCTGCGAGGTCTGGGTTGAAATTTTTGTGATTCTAGTGAGTTAGCTAGTCAAAAAAGGCTTTTATTGAAAATTTTAGCAATATTTCCGTTACCATATGTTAACTAAAGTTGAGTAGTGTGAGATTCAAGGGTATTGTTTCAGTGAATATGGTTAACCACCTGAGACATTTAATGAAGCGCATTGGGCTCTCCATGTGTTTTTAGGAGGCATCGGCAGGAAACATCTATGCAGACTAACAAAGAAAAAACTGTTCTTGTTGTCGAAGATAACGAACTGAATATGAAGCTGTTCCACGATTTGCTGGAAGCTCAAGGCTATAACATCCTTCAATCGAAAGACGGTATGGAAGCGCTTTCAATCGCGCGTACGCACAAACCTGATTTGATTCTAATGGATATTCAGCTACCTGAAGTATCTGGTCTGGAAGTCACCAAGTGGCTTAAGGAGGATGACAACCTTCGTGCTATTCCCGTGATTGCGGTGACGGCTTTTGCCATGAAGGGGGATGAAGAGAAAATCAGAGAAGGGGGATGTGAGGCCTATATTCCAAAACCGATCTCTGTGACAAAGTTTTTAGAAACTGTCGAAAGATTCTTGAACTAAGAAATCTTTGCGTCAGTTTTATTTTATAATATTGAAAGAGTGCAGCATTTATGGCGGCAAGGATTCTGGTCGTAGACGATATACCTGCTAATGTCAGGCTTTTAGAAGCAAAGCTGATGGCAGAGTATTTCGAGGTGATAACTGCTTCAGACGGACAATCTGCACTAGAAATCGCAGCTAAGGAAATGCCGGATATCATTCTTTTGGATGTAATGATGCCGGGCATGGATGGCTATGAAGTTTGTAGCCGTTTAAAAAATGATCCCAAGATGCGCCATATTCCCGTTGTTATGGTCACTGCTTTGAGTGAAGTGAGCGACAGAGTTCGTGGACTTGAAGTTGGCGCAGACGATTTCCTTACCAAGCCACTTAATGATGTTGCTCTTTTTGCACGTGTCAGATCTCTTGTTCGTCTCAAGATGATGACCGATGAATTGCGCGTCCGCCAAGAAGCTTCTTCTCGCTTTGATTCTCTCGGGTCTGGTGAGGCAGATGAAGAAGAGGCCATTTCCAATGCAAATATCCTGTTGGCGGAAACCAACGATTTAACAGCCAGCAAAATTATCAATTTTCTGACTGAGCTGGAACATAATGTTGACCATTCCCGTGATCCACGGGAAGTCATCGAGCTTGGTCAAGAGAAGTCATATGATCTCTTTATTGTTGCGCTTGATCTTGGTGGAGAGGACGGTCTGAGGCTTTGTTCCCAGCTACGAGCCCATGAAGAGACGAGACATGTTCCCATTCTTTTGGTTCTGGAGGAAGAAAACCTTTCTCAATTGGCAAAAGGGTTGGATATTGGTGTAACGGACTACCTTGTTAAACCAATAGATCCAAATGAATTACGCGCTAGGTGTAAAACACAGATCAAGCGTCGTCGTTATCATGATCGCCTGACTGATATGCTGAAGAAAAGCGTTGCTTTGGCCTACACAGACCCGCTGACGGGAGTTTATAACCGTCGCTATATGAATGCGCATCTGGACCGTGCGATTATGGAAATCGCAGAAACGGCGAAACCGGTCTCTGCACTTATGTTTGACATCGACCATTTCAAGCAAGTTAATGATACTTACGGACATGCCAGTGGCGATGAAGTTCTCAAGGTTCTTGCAAAGCGGGTTGCTGATGCTGTTCGTGATTTTGATATGCTTGCGCGTTACGGTGGCGAAGAGTTCGTTGTTATTATGCCTAGCGCATCCTCAGAACAAGCCTTTACTGTGGCTGAACGTCTTAGAACGCGCGTGGGGGACAAGCCTATAGAAGTTCCTGGATCTCCTGACGCCCTAACTATTACAATATCTGTTGGTGTCGCGACGACGTCTGACCCGATGGAGATGGCTGATAGTCTTCTCGCACGTGCGGATACTGCTTTGTATGATGCAAAGTCTATGGGGCGTAACTGTGTGTGTATTGAGCATTCAAGCCAAGGAAACTCTGGCCAGACAGTGACGATCTGATCACGTTTTAAAGCAATAAATAACCTAGTGATGATTCTTGATGATCAAACACAAAAAAGGCCGCAAAATGCGGCCTTTTTCTTTAAGCTTTAAAAGCTTATTTCATTTTCGCTTCTTTGAAAATAACGTGCTTGCGCGCAACGGGATCGTATTTGCGTAGCTCGAGTTTTTCAGTAAGTGTGCGCGGGTTTTTCTTTGCTACATAGAAGTAGCCTGTGTCCGCGGTGCTTACCATGCGAATTAGTTGAGTAGCCGGCTTAGCCATAGCGAAATCCTCATCGCGCTAAAATTACAAATATAACAGGGGCGAAACATAACGTTTTAAGCCCTCAAGTCAAGCCCTGATCTAATATTTTCTAATCGATCCCAAAGTTATTCAAAAATATGGGTAAATTGATAAGGCTTTGTTTAGTTAACCAGCTCTGATGTTGCGGGGGCAGGTTGCCCACGGGCGAGATCAAGTAAAGCAGGTGATTCGAGTAATGCCTCGGCTATTTCTTTTTCAAGCTCAGACGGTTCGGCACTTTGCGGACATGTTGCTTTGATACTATCAAGAGCAATGTCATCGTCCAAAGCAGGTGACGAAGCTCTTATTTCACTCGATATAGGCAAAGCTCCCGATTTCAGAAGGGAGACGATGTCTGCAACAGTTTTCGTTCCTTCTGATGTTGTGCAAACATCTGGGATAATTCCTCTTTTATGAATCGCATATCCAGAAGGGGCATGGAATCGAGCCCAAGTAACGGCAATCTCTGCTCGGTTTGGTAGTTGGAACACTTTTTGAACGGTGCCTTTACCAAAAGAGTTACTGCCAACGACGATAGCGCGTCCAGAATCCTGTAAGCCTGCTGCGAGGATTTCTGATGAAGATGCGGAATAGGAGTTGATTAAGACAATGATCGGCAAACCTTTGGTTATATCCTGGCTATGGGCTGCACTGTACTGATGGCTATCCGGGTGGCGACCTCTGGTCGAGATGATGGCACCGCTGGAAATAAAGAGATCAGCTGTGTTAACGGCCTCTTTTAACAGTCCGCCACCATTATTTCTCAGATCAATTATGTAGCCCTTTATATCCTTACCGATTTCCTTTTGCGCTTTCCGTACCTTTTTTCGCATTGTCGAGGTCGTGGATCGGTTGAAACCTGAAACTTGTAGATAAGCGATACTCCCAAGAGCTGAATAGTTTACTGTCTGAACCACAATTTTTTTGCGAGTGATTTCAAATTCAATGGTTTGGGGGGCTTTAGGATTGCGTAGAACTGTAATCCTTACTTTAGAGTTCTTGGGGCCTTTAAGAAGTTTGGTTATAGCTGATTCTGAATGGTTTCCGATATCAGTTGTACCAACCCGTATAATTATATCGCCTGCTTGTAAGCCGACGCTTTCTGCCGGGGTATTTTCCATTACCGAGATTATATGAGCGCCTTTAGGATCTTTTATGTAGCGAATGCCCAGGCCACCAAAACCGTTGCGGTTGTCTCTGTTGCTTTTTGCCTGATCGGGCCTCGAATATCTGGAGAACCGATCAAGTTCGCCCAAGATACCGTCAAAGACTGCCTGATGTATTTGATCAATGCTCGCTTCTCTAAAGGGGGAGGAGACGCCGCGGGCTTCAGATATAACTCTGGAGGTCAGAAGGGCCCATGCTCTATTATCCAGTGTTGAAGGAAAGCTATGCCGCGAGATTGGTTGCCCTTCATAATTTACGGTAACCGAATTACCCACGTCGATGACTTCGAATTCAGGATCTAGGGTCGTCAGGTTGTCCATTCCGGCGAGGGCCAAGCGAGATACATCAATTTCTTCAATATAAAAATCAGTGACGTGACTAAAACCTTCGGCAAAAAGGCGTGAAGAGTTTTTAGGTTGAAATTCAGTTTCTTGAATTGGGTAAGGTGCATTACAGCCTGTTAAAATGGCAACAAGGCAAAATGCCCAAAACCTATGAATGGTTTTGGAGTTGAGATAGCGCAGATGCAATCTTGAGTTAAAGGGCATCTACCCTGTCTCCCATAAAGATTTACTGTTCAAATTTACCGGTCAATTTTGGTGAGTTTACTACTCAAATAGAATTTTAACAGTATATTTTCTAACTATATCAAAAGATAAGGTCAGTATTTAAGTTATTTTAATATAATTTTTGTACCGTTTATCTGCGGTTTTTTCTTTTTGGAGATCTGCTAGAAGAAGTACCGACCTTATTCCTTCTACGTCCTCGATGATCACCTTTACCCTGTCTTTTGGAGGTTGGTTGAGTTTTTTCATCATCACTATCGTCTTCGACAATACGTAATGCGATACCCCCGGTTATAGGATTCGATTCAAAGATCCGAACCATAACGCTATCACCAAGATTGAACTCTCGCCCCCAACGACGTCCCGTTAGGCTGTGATTCTTTTCGTCATGAATGTAATAGTCATCGGGGAGGTAAGACATGGGAACCAGTCCATCTGCACCTGTTTCATCCAGAGTAATGAAGAGGCCAGCCCGGTGTACACCGTTGATCTTTCCTGGATAGATCGTTCCGATTTTTTGAGAGAAAAATGAGGCAGTGAAACGGTTGACAGTATCGCGTTCAGCGGCCGCAGAACGTCGCTCGGTTGCAGAAATATGCTCTGCAATATCATTGAATTTTGTTGTTTCATCGCTCGTCAAACCATCATCGCCAAGCTTTAGGCCTTTGATGAGGGCACGGTGAACCATAAGATCGGAATAGCGTCGTATTGGTGATGTAAAGTGCGCGTATCTTGTCAGAGCTAAGCCAAAGTGGCCAAGGTTTGTTGCGTCGTATCTGGCCTGGCTTTGGGCTCTGAGTATAAGTTCGTTAATCAATTTTGCTTCCGGTAAGTCAGAAGCACGTTCCAAAACCTGTGTCAGGACTTTGGGGCGAATAACCTGCCCTTTGGCGAATTTTATCCCCATGCCGTGCAAGCTGTCTGCGAGACCTTCTATCTTAACAGGATCAGGAGCTTCGTGAACCCGGTACATACACGGAAGTTGCTTGCTTTCGAGTTCTATTGCCGCGGCAACATTTGCTGTAATCATAAACTCTTCGATAAGCTTATGGCTATCGAGTCTTTGTCTTTTGACGATATCTGTGACTTCACCGGATTCGTCCATAACGACTTGGAATTCGGGGATTTCAAGTTCCAGTGTTCCTCGCTTGTGACGGGCTTTGAGCATCGTGTCATAAGCACCCTTTAGCGGCTTTAGAACAGGATCCAGCAGGTCAGCTGTTTTATCGCTTGGATAACCGTTAAGTGCTTCTTGAACTTCTTCGTAGGTCAGTCGGGCTTGTGAGCGAATTAATGCCCGAACAAACTTATGCTTTTTGAGTTCTCCGTCTGCATCAATCCACATATGAACCGCCATGGAAGGGCGATCTTCATTAGGTTTAAGCGAGCACCATCCATTGGAAAGCGCTTCAGGAAGCATAGGAACAACCCGATCGGCAAAGTAGGTCGAATTACCCCGTGTTTGAGCTTCATCATCCAATTGACTTCCGGCTCTGACATAGTGGGCAACATCAGCAATGGCGACAATGATGTGCCAGCCACCTTCTGTATCTGGATCAGGTTCGGCCCAGACAGCATCATCAAAATCACGGGCATCGGCCCCATCAATGGTGACCAGTGCCAGGTCGCGCAGGTCAGTTCTTTTACCCAGTGTGGTCTGTTTTGCTGCGGCTGCTTCTTCTAAAACTTCTTCTGGGAACTGGTTGGGTATATTGCGTTCGTGAATTGCGACGAGACTTAGTGCGCGTGAACTGTCAATTCCACCAAGAACCTCGACGACCTTTACTTCTTTGAGGCCTTTGCGTGAACGCCCTTTGCGAATTTCACAAAGAACAAGCTCACCGTGTTTTGCGGCTTTGGCATAGTCAGGATTTAGAATGAAATCTTTCTTTGCCTTTTTATCAACGGGACGAACGAAGCCACCTTCTTCTGTAATCTGGTAAATACCAAGTATTTTAAGGGGAGCAGCTTCAAGCTTTCGGATAGGAATGCCCTGATAACTTTTGTTATCAAGCCGTTTGAGTTTGGCAAGAACACGATCACCAACAACAAGATCGAATTTGCTTTTGCGATCTGGCAAAACGTAAATCATCGGTGCAGGGTGATCTTCTTCCCAAGCAGCAGGGACGGCAATGAGTTCACCATCACTGTCGATGCATGTTAGCTCAATAACCTGAACAGGGGGCAAGCGGCCATCAATATTATTCTTACGTTGTTTGGCCCCGCGCCCAAAATGTCCTTCGTCCTTTAGCTCTTTCAAAAGCTGTTTCAAGGGGATTTTGTCGTTGCCACGCAAGTTAAAAGCACGCGCAATTTCTCGCTTTCCAACAGCAGTTGGAGATTGCTCAATAAAGTCTAAAACCGCTTCCTTTGTGGGAAAGGGCGGGGATTTTCTATCAGAGGTCACGCCCTTTTCCTAACTTTTATTCTTCAGTTTTCGCCGTCTTTTTGGCCAGAGCCTTTTTTGCAGCAGGTTTCTTCGCTGCGGTTGTTTTCTTAGCTGCAGGTTTCTTTGTTGTTGTTTTCTTGGTAGTGGACTTTTTCGCAGGAGCTTTCTTTTTCGCGGGTGCTTTTTTCTTCGTACCCTTTTTCTCCAACTGTTTTGTCAAAAGCTCTACCGCTTCTTCCAGTGTAATGGTGTCGACTTCTTTGTCTTTAGGCAAAGAGGCGTTCACTTTGTTCCATTTCACATAAGGACCATATCTGCCGGAGTGAACCGTAATATCAACGCTATCCTCTGGGTGTGCGCCGATTGTTCTAAGGGCAGCTGCTGGACCTCGCTTTGGAGCCTCTGCAATCAGGGCAACAGCTCTGTTCAGGCCGACAATCAGAACATCGTCATCTTTGGTCAGGGACTTAAAGGTTGATCCATGCTTCACATAGGGGCCAAACCGTCCAATCCCGGCAATAATCATGGCACCGTCATCCGGGTGAGGGCCAATATCACGAGGTAGAGATAGCAATCCTTGAGCAAGCTCAAAGGTTACATCGCTGATCGGGGTTCCTTTGGGTATGGAAACACGTTTAGGTTTGGTCTTCTCAACGGCTTCACCCAATTGAACATAAACGCCATAAGGGCCTTTGCGCAGGGTTACCGCAAGTTCTGTTGCGGGATCAATACCGAGCTCTTTTGGCTGGCTGAGATCGTTTTCCCCGCCTTCACCATCTGGCAGAGAGAGCTGGCGTGTATATCGGCAATCGGGATAATTCGAACAACCAATGAAGCCACCAGTTTTACCCAGCTTGATCCCCAGGCGTCCATCATCACAGGTCGGGCACTCTCTTGGATGTTTTGCATCCGCATCTTCCGGGGTCGGGAAGAAGTGATCGCTAAGATCTTCGTCGAGTGCTTCAATCACCTCTGTGATTGTCAGGCCTTTGGTTTCATCTACAGCCGAATGAAAAGCATCCCAGAAACCTCTGAGAACCTTTTTCCAATCAACGGAACCGGCGGAAATATCATCAAGCTGCGTTTCCAGATCAGCGGTAAAGTTGAACTCAACGTACTTGGAGAAGAAGTTACGTAAGAAGGTAACAACAATGCGCCCGCGATCCTCAGGTTTGAAGCGTTTCTTTTCCAGAACAACATAATCGCGATCTTGCAGAACCTGTATGATAGAAGCATAGGTTGACGGGCGTCCGATGCCCAGTTCTTCCATTTTCTTAACAAGGCTTGCTTCTGAATAACGCGGCGGAGGCTGGGTAAAGTGCTGTTCTTTTTCAATCTCTTCGCGGTTGGCGATGTCGCCTTCGGTCAGTTTTGGTAGGCGACGGTCATCATCCTGACCGTCTTTTTCGTCGTCTTTGTCTTCTTTATATAGCTTTAAGAAGCCATCAAATCTCAAAACTGACCCGTTGGCGCGAAGAACGGCTTGCCCTTGGGCAACGTCGATGTCCACGGCAACCTGATCCAGAATGGCACTTTCCATCTGACTGGCGACGGTTCTGTTCCATATCAACTCGTAGAGTTTACGCCCTTCATCATCAAGATGGGCAACGACATCGCGTGGCAACAACTCAAGATTTGTCGGGCGGATCGCTTCGTGCGCTTCCTGGGCGTTCTTGGCTTTGCTTTTATAAACCCGCGGATTTGCGGGCAGATAATCTTTGCCATATTGCTTGGCAATAAGATCGCGTCCGGAAGTAATGGCATCTGCGGAAAGGCTGACACCATCAGTACGCATATAGGTAATCAGACCAACGGTCTCGCCGCCAAGATCAACCCCTTCGTAAAGCTTCTGAGCAATGCGCATTGTTCGTGACGCACCGAACCCGAGCTTACGAGACGCTTCTTGTTGAAGGGTCGAGGTCGTAAAGGGCGGTTGCGGGTTCCGGCGAGATTGCTTTTTCTCGACTGTGTTAATCGTAAAGCTGGTGGCATCTTCCAGTAGCTGAACGGCATCTTGTGCGGCGGCAGCATTGGCAAGATCGAATTTGTCGAGCTTTTTGCCTCTGAGTTGTGTCAAACGGGCGCCGTATTTCTGTCCATCTGCTGTCGAAAGCTTGGCATCAACAGTCCAATATTCTTGTGGTTTGAAAATCTCAATTTCGGATTCCCGGTCACAGATCAGACGAAGAGCCACAGATTGAACACGACCTGCTGAACGACTTCCCGGTAGTTTGCGCCAAAGAACAGGGGACAGGGTGAAGCCGAACAGATAATCAAGCGCGCGGCGGGCGAGGTAAGCCTCTACCAGCTCCATATTCAGTTCTCTTGGTTCTGAAAAGGCTTGCTGGATTGCGGTTTTCGTAACTTCGTTAAAAACAACCCGGGAAACTTTTTTGCCCTTGAGTTTTTTCCGTCTTTCAAGCTCTTCAGCCAGATGCCAGGAAATAGCCTCTCCCTCTCTGTCGGGGTCGGTCGCGAGGATCAGTTGATCAGCATCTTTCAGAGCCGCGATAATATCTTTCAGACGTTTTTCAGATCCGCTATCCACTTGCCATGACATTGCAAAATCTTCGTCAGGGTCCACTGATCCATCCTTTGGGGGAAGGTCGCGCACATGCCCGTAACTGGCGAGGACATGATAATCTTCACCCAGATATTTGTTGATTGTTTTGGCTTTCGCCGGTGATTCAACAACGACAATGTTCATAGCTTCGGGTACTACCTACGTCTAAAATTCTCGGTTACTAACAGAAATCGGTTCTGTTACCTAATACTTCTGATACTGATATTCTGATATCGGGAATAACGCCTGATATCATAAATTTTCCTCAAGATATCTCTCAAGGGATCAAGGCAACACGGTTTCCCGGCTGCCATTCGATCTGTCCTGCCAGTTCAAATTCCAGCAAGATACCATTCAATTCTGTTGGCGATAGCTGGCTCTGTCGGAGCAGGTCATCTACATATACTGGGCTAGGACCTAACAACTCTTTTACAGAAAGTCGAGCATCAACCGCATTAACGGGTGTTTTTTTCTCAGTTACGATATTTAAAAGGGGTGTAGAAGATTCTGTTCCAGCCTTTTTTCTTTTTGATTTTTTGATCGATGGATCAAAGGGACGTTCAAGAGCTTCGACGATATCCTGTGCTGTTTCGACCAGGATTGCCCCTTGTTTGATCAAGGCGTTGCCGCCCTTGCTTCTAGGATCAAGAGGACTGCCCGGGATGGCCATGGTCTCTCTGCCCTGTTCCTGTGCTAATCTGGCTGTAATCATCGATCCTGACTTGAGGGAGGCTTCGATAACAACAACGCCCCGGCTTAAGCCGGAAACCAGACGGTTGCGGCGTGGGAAGTGTTTGGCTTGCGGCTCACTGCCCAAGGGCATTTCCGAAATAAGAGCTCCGTTTTCGATAATCGCTTCATAAAGAAGCTTGTTCTCTGGTGGATAAATGACATCCAGTCCACCAGCTACGGCGGCGATTGTTCCATTTTGTATGGCCCCTTGATGTGCGGCGGTATCAATGCCTCTGGCAAGACCTGATGCAATGAGAAAACCAAATTGACCCAGATTCTGTGCAAGTTCTTTTGCCAGAGTAATCCCGTTTGAAGAGGCATTTCTGGCGCCGACAATTGCAACGGTTCTTTTTTTGAGAAACTGTGTATTGCCAAGAACTTGTATGAGAGGTGGAGCATCAGGAATTTGCGCAAGCAAAGGTGGGTAATTCTCTTCACCATAAGCGATGAGTTCTGCCCCGAAATTTTCAATCCTGACTAGTTCATGATCAATATTTGACCGTTTTATAACCGGGTCTTTTTGATTATTCTTTATCGCTTTTGCTGTTAAGGCTTTCAGCGCCTCGTGCGCTGATCCGAAGCGTTCCAAGAGTTTGTAAAAAGTTATTGGTCCGACAGATCTGGATCGGATTAATTGAAGCCAATCAAGCTTTTCTTCCAGATTTGTGGGGGGCTTTACGGTGTCCAACATACCTTTATTTGGGGTGTTGTTGGGGGATGAGTCAACCCTGAAGTGCTATATTGAAGTGTACTGGAATACTGAAATGATCATTTCTTTTGTCCGATTTTAGGCTCTTCACCTTTGATCAGGCGTTTGATATTTTCGTGATGTCGTACCCAAACCAGAACAGCCAGTAAGGCGGTCAATTCAACCATCTGAAGGTCGTGATGAATAACCCAGACCGCAATGGGGGTCGCCAGCATTGCCATAAGGGCTGACAGGGATGACATGCGCAGGGTCAAAGCCGTTAGCAGCCATGTTAGACAGGCCACAAGGCCGACCATCCACGAGAGAGCGATGACCACACCCAGAGTTGTGGCAACACCTTTTCCACCTTTGAATTTGAGCCAAACAGGAAAAAGATGACCGAGGACGGAGCCAAGGGCCGCAATCAACGCGAGGTCTGGTCCCCAAAGGGCTGCAACCAAAACGGCAGCAGCACCTTTCCCGCTATCGCATATCAAGGTGAGGAGAGCGAGACCCTTGCGGCCCGTCCGTAGTACATTGGTTGCCCCAATGTTTCCTGATCCAATTTGGCGAATGTCCCCCAAGCCAAAGAGACGGGTAATGACAAGTCCGAAAGGAACAGACCCCAACAGATAACTTCCTGCAAATGCTAACAGATAAAAGGGAGCCACATGGCTCCATGATATGGGGTCTGGCATAAAATACAGGTCCTTGTATGGCTGAGTTAGAGCTTGATTGGGCTCAGGCGGTAAATTTTATCGTTCATAGATTGTACGCCCATCAACCACGGTTCGTAAAACTTTTCCTTGGGCTGGGAACCCTGTGAAAGGAGAGTTCTTCGATTTACTTCTAAACTTTTCGGGATCAATGAAATATGGGCTGTCCGGGTTGAAAAGTACAAGATCAGCAGCTGCACCCTTTGCAATTCTCCCAACTGGTAATCCCAAGATCTCAGCAGGTTTATTGGTTACGAGTGCGAGGCAATCCAAAAGCGAGAGCGCTTTTTTATGGTAGAGTTGAAGCGCGAGCGGGAAAAGAGTTTCCAATCCGACAATACCAAATTCTGCCTGAGCAAAAGGAAGGCGCTTTGAATCCTGATCATGTGGGCTGTGGTCGCTGGCGATTGCATCAATTGTACCGTCTGCCAAGCCTTGGAAGATGGCTTCACGATCTTCTTCAGAACGAAGGGGCGGGGATACCTTGGCAAAAGTTCTGTAATCAAGAACAGAGTTTTCGTTCAGACAGAAATAATGTGGGGCAGTATCACAGGTAACTGGCAAACCACGGGCCTTGGCCTGACGAATAATTTCAACAGCCCCGGCAGTTGATAGATGCGCCGCGTGATAGCGTCCACCTGTCATTTCCACAAGACGCATATCCCGTTCGACCATAATGATCTCTGCATGGGTCGGAATACCCGACAGGCCCATTCGTGTAGAGATCTCACCTCCATTCATGACGCCGCCAGCAAGAGACGGTTCTTCCGGGTGTTGTACGATGAGAGCATTAAAGGTTTTGGCATAGCTCAGCGCACGGCGCATAGTTTGCGCATTAGCGATGGCTTTGGTGCTGTCCGTAAAGGCCACTGCGCCAAATTCCGAAAGCAAGCCAAATTCTGTTAGCTCTTTCCCTTCAAGGCGCTTTGTTAATGCGCCATAGGGGAAAATCTTGACCATTTTTACTTCACGGGCCCGACGGGCGACGTACTCGACGCCGGAGACATCATCCAGTACGGGTGTAGAATCCGGTAACGCAGCGATAGAGGTGATGCCACCGGCTGCTGCGGCTTGGCCTGCTGTGAGGATAGTTTCTTTGTGTTCATCGCCGGGTTCGCGAAGGTGAACCCGAATATCAACAAGACCTGGCGCAAGGTGATGTCCTTGGCAATCGATAGTCTCAATACCCTCTGGAACACCGTCTTTGAATAGGTCGGGGCCGAAATCTGCAATATGGATGCCTTCGGTTAATAAGGCGCCTTTTGTATCAAGGCCACTTGCTGGATCTATCAGATGGGCGTTTTTATAAGCGCGTTTTGTCTTGTTATCGAGCTGGCTCATGATTTCACTCCGTCTGACAAGGTACCCTGTGTCAGGGCATGTAAACAGGCCATACGTACAGCGACACCCATTTCTACCTGTGTCCTGATCAGTGATCGATCCAGATCATCGGCCAGTTCACTATCAATCTCAACACCACGGTTCATGGGACCGGGATGCATGACCAAGGCATCTGGCTTTGCCATTGCCAACTTTTCCTGATCCAGACCGAAGTATCTGAAATACTCGCGGACGGAAGGAACAAAGGATCCCTGCATGCGTTCAAGTTGCAGCCTGAGCATCATGACAATATCGCACCCTTCCAGACCTTCTTTCATGTTGTGGAAAGTCTCGACGCCCATACGGTCAACGGAAGACGGCAGAAGCGTTGGCGGCGCAATCAGGCGAACTTCCGCGCCCATTGTATTCAACAGATGGATGTTTGACCGGGCCACCCGGCTATGGGCGACATCGCCGCAAATAGCGACGCGCAGTCCGTAAAGATCACCTTTGCGACGGCGGATCGTCAGGGCATCAAGCAGGGCCTGGGTCGGGTGTTCATGGCTGCCGTCACCGGCATTGATAACCGAGCCATTTACTTTTTCTGAAAGGAGCTTTACCGCCCCTGAATCTGAATGCCGGACGACCATGACATCGGGATGCATTGCATTGAGTGTCATGGCGGTATCAACCAGTGTTTCGCCTTTTTTGATAGAGCTAGAGGCAACAGTCATGTTGATAACGTCTGCGCCCAGACGTTTGGCTGCCAGTTCAAAAGAAGTACGTGTTCTGGTGGAATTCTCGAAAAAGAGATTAATCACCGTGCGACCCTCTAACAAATCAATGGTCTTTTTCACGGCGCGATTCTGGTCAACATAGCCATCGGCTAGGTCAAGCAAGTTGGAAATCTGATCAGCTCTCAGGCCCTCTATTCCTAGCAGGTGCCCGTGGCCAGTCTGGCCAGCAGCGATCGTTTCAGCATATGTCGTCATTAAAACCGCAATATGTCATCGAAGTGAGAAGAGTGCAATATATGAAATTTGATTGAAAATTAAGATTGCATTCAACTTTGTGTTGTAGTGATGTGAAGGGGAATAAGCTATTAGTATTTAGGTATGTTTATATGAGCGATTTGAGGCTTGTTGTTTTTGTTTTTTTTCTCGGCTTTGCTGTTTTCTTTGGTTTATTTCGTTTTACTGAAAATGATAGTCATATTGAGATTGTCGAAGATATTCCGTCTAAATCAGGTAAATCGGTAACAGCATCTTTCTGGGAGGGAATTGGTATCTCGCTTGGGCTGATCCCGGAAGTAGAACATCCGCATTTTCTTAGTGCTTCTCGCCAATCCAGTTTATGCGGTATCGCACGACCTTCCAGGGATGCCCTTATTGTTTGGGTTAAGGCTGGGTACAGCGATTTTGTCTCTCCAATTCAGATTGATAGCGGTACTGATGCGCGCGTTCCAACTGGTTTAATTAATGTAAGTGTTGGGGAATTTAAGAAACCTGTGTTCTTATTCCTTCAATCTCATACTGGTGTTGTTTGGAATTTGAATGTACCTGATTCTGTGAAGGTTGAAGGTGTGGTTTCTTTGTCAATGATCCCGTCTGCGATAGCCAACAGTCCCGACAAAACGAACAAGTTGGTCATTACTCATGACGTTGGGAAAGGAACGGTTTGTCCAATTTTTAGAATGTATCCGGACAATGAACCCGGGATGGAAGTTTTTCAGAAAGAAGTGTCTGCCTATCTTGGGCGCAAGCCTGATCGTATGGTTATTGAAGAATCGATGAGTCTAGCGGTTATTAGAAGCAAAGATGCACCTTCTCAAGGGCTATCGCGACTGGACGCCAGGAAAATTTACTCACCATCTAACATGCTTTTGGGGAAGAAGCCTTATAAAGAGTTGTATGTGGAACCTGCTAGGAATACGGGCGAGGTTTTGAGAATTGATCGTGACGAGGCTGTAAGTGTTTTAACGGCATCTAATGGCAATATTAGTGAAGATACTAAAAGTGAGATTATGGACCAGTTTTTATATGTCCCCGAAAATTATCGTCTCATTAGAGCAGATTTTTCACCGCCCAGTAATTTCTTAAATGAAATACCAAGAACGTTTTTTATTCCATCGGATGTTTCTCTTGAAGGTATTCGAATCCCGCCGAGTATAAATCCTGAACCCAGGCTTCCAGCCGCTTTGAAACCGGCCCCACAGTTAGGTGAGATAACAGAGGAAGAAGATAATCCTTCTGACAGTTTTGAAAATTCAGTTCGTATGGAAAAAAGTGATAAATATTTCAGGCGTATAGGTAAACATGCTTTCGCGCCGCTGGAGTTAACAGCAGCGCAGATTCTTGAACTTATTGACCAAAATTAAAGCGTTTTTAAGCCCATGGTTTTGAAAACGGTCAAAGAAAATTAGCCGTTATAGGTTAAATAACGCCTCCTTTTTTTAGCTTTTTTAGCTCCAATGGTTTTGTTCTTAACAGTTCTTCCAAAACCTCTTGTGTATCTTGTCCCATGCTTGGCGGTGATTTGCGGTAATCAACGGGGGTTTGGGAGAATTTCATCGGGCTGCCGATTAAGTCGACGGACCCTTGTGCTGCTGTTGGGTGGGGCATCGAAATTTTCATCTCTCTGGCCTGTGTTTGCGGGTGTGCAAAAACACCTTTCATATCATTGACCGGTCCACAGGGAACGCCAAGAGGAGGTAGGTTTTCTATCCAGTATTCTGAAGGGTGTTGGGATGTGATGTCACCAATGAGAGAATAAAGTTCGTCCCGGTTTCTAATGCGGTTTTGATTGGTATGAAAACGTTCATCATGAAACAGGTTCATGCAATCAGCAAAGTGACAGAACTTTTCGTATTGGCCATCATTTCCAATGGCGAGAATAAAGTGACCATTATCGGAGGGAACAACATTATAAGGAACAATATTGGGGTGTCCGTTACCTAAACGGGGCGGGAGTTCGCCTGACGTCAGATAATAAAGTCCCTGATTGGCAAGCCAGGCAATTTGGGTATCTAGCAGCGAGACGTCGATGTATTGCCCTTCGCCTGTTTGGTTTCGGTGATGAAGAGCGGCTAGGATCGCATTGCTTGCGTACATCCCGCACATCAGATCTACGATGGCGACGCCAACTTTCATTGGTTGTCCATCGGGTTCGCCAGTCAAGCTCATGATGCCACCCATGCCTTGAATGAGAAAGTCGTACCCGGCCTGAGGAGCGTAGGGGCCTGTTTGGCCGAAACCTGTGATAGAACAGTATATAAGGTTAGGGAATTCTTCCTTTAAGTCATCATAGGAAAGGCCGTACTTGGCAAGCCCACCGACCTTGAAGTTTTCAACCAGAATATCACTTTTCGCAATAAGCTGTTTTGCCAGTTTTTGCCCCTCAGCTTGAGAAATATCCAAACTGATAGAACGTTTATTTCTATTCGCAGACAGGTAATAAGCGCTTTCGTCTGTGTCATTGCCTTCTTTGTCCTTGAGGAAAGGAGGGCCCCACTTGCGCGTATCATCCCCTTGGCCAGGACGTTCTACTTTTATGACATCAGCACCCATATCACCGAGCATTTGTGTACAGCTTGGGCCCGCCATAATACGTGAAAGATCGAAAACACGTAATCCTGACAGAGGACCAGTAGGCTTGGTCATAAGAATATCCTCAAAGCTTAAGTTGGGGGGAACCCAATTTTGTACGGCAAAAACAATTGTTAGATGGAAAGTCTAAAAAGAGGGGGAAGCAGATGCAACGGGCAAAGTGCTGATCACCTACTTTTGTTCAAACTGTCCCATTTAGTAGAATTTTTTTCACCCATAAGATGCTTTGGGGAATAAGGCCGTTATCGCAATAACTTTCAAATTATGACGATAGTAATCCTGAATAGATGAATTTTATATATTTTAAAACAAGGGTTTGATAATTATTTCGTTAGTTATTAGGATAGATTATCATTCGCGTTATTGGTTTTGAAGCAGGCAACGATTTTGGATAGAAAACGCCGCTTAATTGTATACGGGCTTTATATACAGATTGCCTGTGTTATTGGTCTGACGTTATCTTTGATGATCGGAGCACTTTGGTATGCTGTCAACAAACAGGATACTGTTGTCAAAGAGAACTATGCAAACCTGATTCAAGAGTTTTTGAATAAGGATCTAAAAGAGCAGATCTATCTGGCTAATGATTATAGTTATTGGGATGAAATTTATTTTAATCTTTTGGTTGATGATGAGATTGCTTGGGCAAAAGAAAACTTGGGGGATACCTTCTCTCATAATAATAGCTTGGCAGAAGTTGTTGTCCTTGATCGTCAACTAAATCAGATTTTTCATCATCAAAATCCTAACCTTGGTAATACCAGCCTACTTAATAAACGAGATCTGAAAAATTCTATTAGAAGTGAAGTTAACTATTTAATTCAAAATGTTAAGCGCCGGCAGCCCGAAACGGCAACTTCGGGAAGCTTTATCGTTTACAATAACCTTCTTTATATAATTTCAGTTGGCGCGATTAACCCGGATAGTCATGAATTTGATGATTCAGGGCAAACTCACAAGGGATATCTATTACTCGTACGCAGAGTTGAATTCACAGAAATACTCTCTTTTGCGCAATATCTTGGTATTAAGAATTTAAAGTTTTCTCCCTTGTCCAAAGAAGAACCGGTTAATGGATTCCTCTTGTTTTCGAAATCGGGCATTCCAATTGGTTCTATGGATTGGAATTTGACTTTAAAAGGGGGAAGCTCTTTTGAGGACAGTTTACCTTGGATATTGCCAGGCCTTCTTTTTCTGGCGTTAATTATATGGCTCATTGTCAAAAGGGGGCATTCAGTCATCACCCTTTTGACGGATGAAGCTTCAATACGTGCATTCAAGAGGGAAAAACTTGAAGAGCAAGCCCAGGGGTTAAAATCTCTTGTCGATGAAAATCTTCGCTCCAGCGAGCAAGGTGAAAGCAGCTTAAAACTGTCGGTAGAGATCTTAAGTCGTACGTTGAAAGCTGATGAAGCTACGATTTGGTTGTTTGATGGAAATAGGGAAGAGGCTCATTGCCATAGTCGTTATCTATTTGCGCCTGATCAACATGCAGAAGTTTTGCCAACCCTTCGAGATAACGAATTAAATGAACTTATTCTTCGCATTGAGACCGACAGACATTTGGTTTCATCCAGTGATGTGGCAAAAAGTTATCTGAATAAATTCTGGCATTTAATCTACGGCAACTATGAAGGTGAGTGCATTCTGACTGTTGGTATTTTTCAGCATGATTACCTAAAAGGTTTTTTGTCTGTAAAGCGTCAGGGGGTCACAGCCGAATGGGCCGTAGAAGAGGTTACCTTTGCCCAGTCCGTAAGTAATCTTCTATCACTTGTTCTGGAGAAAAATGAGAGACTTTTAATCGAACAGGACTTGGTGCTGGCCAAAGATGAAGCCGTTGCTGCGAATAAAGCGAAATCAGAATTCTTGGCAAATATGAGTCATGAATTACGAACGCCATTAAATGCAATTATCGGCTTTTCTGACATCATACAAAAAGAACTAAATGGCCCGGTTTCTCCGGTGGAATACAGAGATTACGCCGCTGATATTCACAGCAGTGGTACGCATTTATTGAGCTTGATTTCTGACATCCTTGATATTTCAAAGATTGAGGCCAGAAGTTATAAAATTCATCCAGAGGCTACGGATATTTGTGCCGTAGCAAAAGCTGTTGGGCGCTTGATTTCTGTTAAGGCCGGGGAGAAAAAGATAACACTTAACTACGACTTTGATAATGATATTCCGCCCATCCATGCTGATCAACGGGCGTTAAAACAAGTGCTTTTAAATTTGTTGGCTAACGCGGTGAAGTTCTCTCACCCAGGCGGGGTTGTCAACTTCTCTGTACGTATGGGGGATGATGCCAACGCCAAAATTTTAATAGAGGATTTTGGCGTTGGAATAGAACAAAAGCATATGGAGAGAATTGGCCAGGTTTTTTACCAGGGAGACAGTTCAATCAGCAAACAGCACGAAGGCTCAGGCCTTGGATTATATATATCCAAAAACCTTTGCGAGATGCACGGCGGATCAATGGAAATTAAAAGCGAGCATGGTAAGGGCACGCTTTTAATCCTGAACTGGCCAAAATCTAGTGAGAGCTCTCTGTCGCAGCAAAAGGCGATTTGAGCCGTGGGGGGGCTATTTAGGGCCCATCAAGAACCATAGAATAAGCCCGATTACTGGTAAGAGCAGGATAAGAACAATCCAGAGTACTTTCGAGCCTGTCGTTGCGCCGCTTTGGAAAATTTTCACAATTGCCCAGATATTTGCAACCAAAAGCAAGAGACCCAGGATGCCACCATATTCGAAGCCAAACATTTTGATGCCTTTCTATTTAAAGCATTGTTATCACTTGCAGGAAAAGTAAATCTTATTTTACAGAAATGATATTCGTATGATTACGAATATATAGGGTTTTATCGGCGAAATCCCAGTTTTTCCTGATGTAAGCTTTCTTTACGGGGGCCAATGAAATACCACAATGCGCAACCAAGGGCGGGCAAAATAAAAATTGTGATTGTCCATAGGACCTTAACAGCAGACCTTTCTTCACTTTGAAAGATTTTTGCTACGACCCATAAACTGACAAGAAAAATGGGTATAACAATAACGCTGCCGGTTTCCAGGCTAAACATTTTGCTTTCCTTTTTGACAGGTTTCTCTTTTAAGAAATTTTTAGCGAGCTAAAACAGATGTAAGTACGTTTTTTGTGTGGATGCGGGAGAGAAAGTACCCGCAATGCGAGAATGTAAACATTCGTATAAGTACGGATATCCTGTCAGGAAGCAAGATGAGGGGACGAATTATCGATTTGGATTTGAGGTATTTTTTAGGGGAAAGAGCTTTCTTGTAAAATAGGGAACTCTTTTCGTTGTATTATTATAAATTCAAATTCATTTAAGGATTAATCTTACTTTTTATGCAATTTATGCATACCCGTAATGAGGGAATTGTTTTATGATTATTCGTGTTATTTAATGATTAATGTTATTCTGGCGTTGGATTGCATCCAATGCTCCTTGAAGAATATAGGCCGCAGCAGCTTTATCGACAACCTCAGCGCGGCGTTTGCGAGTCATATCGGCTTCCCCGATCAAGAAACGTTCTACAGCAGATGTTGACATTCTTTCATCCCAAAAGACGATGGGTATTTCAAAGCCGGCAATTGTCCGCAGGTTGTCCGCGAGTGTTCTGACGGATTGGCAACGAGGGCCTTCTGATCCGTCCATGTTAACGGGTAATCCGATTACGATCCCACCAATGTTTTTGTCATCACAAATTTCTTTAAGCTCTTGGGCATCATTTTTGAATTTTGTGCGCTTAATTGTCTTTACCGGTGAAGCAACCTTGAAATCACGATCCGAGACTGCAATGCCGATGGTTTTTGTACCTGGATCCAGGCCAAGCAAGCGTTTGTTGCGGTCAACGAGGTCAGGGAGATCGTATATATCTAATTCTTGCACTTTGATTGGCCTATCTGTTCCGGTTTGTCACATGATTTTGAGATAATCTCGCAAAGGTTATCTCAGGAGCGACGATCTATTCATCCTGATTTTTGACTTGTTTGTAGGAAAATAACAATTCAAATATACCACACGTGGCTTAGTTTTGATGCGCGACAGCGTGTCCTATGGATTAGAGATAGTTGCTTTGTCATAACGGGGTCATAAGTGTCTTGTATTTACCCTAGTTGATGTGAAACGGAAAGCATATGTTTGGTGGATTTGGGGGGCTAATCGGCTCTTTTCTCGTTTTTTTACTGTTGCATTCAATTCCACCCATGCGTCGGGTAAAGCAAGCCCTTATTAGTCTGTTGGGGAAAGCGGGGTATTATATTCTCTATTCTCTTATCTCTACGGGCGTTTTGATTTGGCTTATCCATGAAGTTTGGGCAGCTCCTTATATTGAGGTGTGGCCGTTTGAACCTTGGGCCGCTAGAACGACTGCCCACATTATGCCATTTTCACTTCTGTTCTTTGTGGTCGGCTTTTTACGCCCCAACCCACTTTCTATTGGGCCGAGCAATGGGTACGACAAAGCGTGTATGGGAATAGTTGGAATTGTTCGGCATCCGATCCTATGGGGCTTTGCGCTGTGGGCCGGGGCGCATCTTTTTGCAAACGGTGGTTTGGCTGAAGTTCTGTTCTTTATCGGTTTATTTCTCCTTTCTGTCGGCGGTATGTTTATTGTCGATCGTCGGAAAAGACGTTTGCTGGGAGAAGAAAACTGGATTGAAATATCCAGCGGAACATCAAACATACCTTTTGTTGGTCTCATAAAGGGTGGAAACTGCCGACCAACATGGAAAGATCTTCTCGGGGTTATTTTTGCTATTTTGAGTTTGGGGCTTGCTTTGTTGTTACATCCGATTTTGTTTAATGTATCTCCTCTGTCCGGGTTCCTTTGAGCTTTTTTGTAAAGCTTTTGGTATCTATCGCTCTAAGGATTGAGATTGTTATCTGGAGCACGTACATCACGATAAAGAACTTTTAATTATAGTTTGTTAGGGTTGCTGGCTTCCTTGTTTTAATGACCTTGCTTATCTAAATAATCTCCTACTTGTACTTAATAACACTTAAAGGCTTTCTGGAATTTATGTCGAAACCTGATTTGGCAGAGAATACGAAACCTAAAAAAACGGGTATTCGACGTGTGTGCTTGATTGGCTTGGGTTGGTTATGCGTTGCGCTTGGTCTTATCGGGATGGTCTTGCCTTTATTGCCGACAACACCTTTCCTACTTGTTGCCTTGTGGGCTTTTTCACACTCTTCCGAACGGTTTCATAACTGGCTCTATCAACATCATCTCTTTGGACCGATGGTTCGGAATTGGGATTGTTACCGGGTGATCCCTGTTAAAGCGAAGGCTTTGGCAATTACGATGATGAGTGCCAGCTTGGGCTACGTGGCTTATAAAGAAGTCGTTCCATTATGGGGGCTTGGTCTTATCGGTTTATGTTTGCTTTGTGTTGCGATTTTTATTCTCAGGTGTCCAAGTCAGCCTCCGTCCATAATCTCAGATCAATCGCCAAGATGAGATCTCTAAGTTACCAATCTGAAATTTGTTTGTCTGTGGTAATTTGGTTGAGACAAAACAAATGTCTTTCGGTTAATTGAGCAGTCTAGGACTGTCTATTTCTTGGACCCATTTCCGGACACGTTTTCTTGGGTCATTTTTTTTGCCATTTTGGGGCCCTTTTCGACAACATCCGTTGTAGAATAATAGAAAAGCAATTTTACTTGATAAAAAGCGCTCTGCAGGCGTTGCAGCTTGGGCGGGTGAGTGCTATTTTCCGCTCGAATTTAATACGTGATACCTTCGATATCCATAGAAGATTGGAACCGAGTATGTCTGTCGACAAAAATACGGTAGCGAAAATTGCCAGACTGGCGCGCATCCGGGTTGATGAAAAGCAGCAAGAAGAGCTGACCGGAGAATTGAACCAAATCCTTGGCTGGATTGAACAACTTTCTGAACTGGACACAGATGGTGTTGAGCCAATGACATCTGTTGTCGAAATGACCCAGCCTTTACGTGAGGACGTGATCAATGACGGGTACTATGTTGACCGGGTGACAAAAAATGCCCCTGAGTCTGCCCATGGTTTCTATGCTGTTCCTAAGGTGGTCGAATAATGAGTAACCTTAATAATCTGACAATTTCTGATGCTCTTGATGGCATGGAAAAAGGCGATTTTTCTGCGCGTGAACTAACAGAAGCGCATATCAGTGCGATGGAAGAAACCCGCGAGCTTAATGCCTATATCGTTGAGACCCCTGAAATCGCGCTCGAAATGGCCGATGCTTCTGATAAGAAGCGCGCCGCTGGCGACGCCGGTTTGATGGAGGGAATTCCGATTGCAATGAAGGATCTCTTCTGTACCGAAGGGACGCAAACAACAGCGGCGTCACGTATTCTTGACGGTTTTGTCCCGACGTATGAATCAACAGTATCCGGTAATCTATGGAATGCCGGTGCCGTGATGTTGGGTAAATCCAACCTTGATCAGTTTGCCATGGGCTCTGCAAACATTACGTCCTACTACGGTAATGTCATCAATCCGTGGCAGCGTAAAGATAGTGATGCACAGCTCACACCTGGAGGATCATCCGGTGGTTCTGCTGCGTCTGTAGCGGCACGTTCAGCAATGGCGGCAACGGGGACTGATACAGGTGGTTCGATCCGTCAGCCCGCTGCGTTTTCTGGTATTGTAGGTCTAAAGCCAACGTATGGTCGTTGTTCTCGTTGGGGCGTTGTTGCCTTTGCTTCGTCTCTTGATCAGGCTGGCCCAATGACACGTTCTGTGCGCGATGCGGCAATCATGCTGGAAGCGATGGCTGGCTATGACGCCAAAGACTCCACATCCGTTAAGCTTGATGTGCCGAGCTATCAAAAAGCACTGACAGGCGATATTCGCGGGTTGAAAGTGGGTATTCCAAAAGAATATCGCATGGACGGCACACCAAAAGAAATTGATGAAGCCTGGGAACAGGGGATCGAGTGGCTCAAGTCTGCGGGCGCAGAGCCTGTCGAGATCAGCCTTCCGCATACCAAATATGCGCTGCCTGCCTATTATATTATCGCACCAGCAGAATGTTCATCAAATCTGGCACGGTATGACGGCGTGCGTTATGGCCTGCGCGTTGATGGTGAAAGCCTTGATGATATGTACGAACGTACCCGTGGTGAAGGTTTTGGCGATGAAGTTAAACGTCGTATCCTGATCGGAACCTATGTTCTGTCTGCAGGTTATTACGATGCCTATTACAACAAAGCGCGTCGTGTTCGTACCTTGATCGCGAATGATTTCAAAAAAGCTTATGAAAGTGTAGATGTAATCCTGACACCAACAGCACCAAGCCCTGCATTTGGTATTGGTGAAAAGATGGATGACCCTATTGCCATGTACTTGAACGATGTCTTTACCGTTCCTGCCAGCTTGGCCGGGTTACCGGGTATATCCGTGCCAACAGGTCTTTCCAGTGAGGGGACGCCTCTTGGTCTGCAATTGCTTGGTAAAGCTTTTGATGAAGAGACTGTCTTGAAAGTTGCAGGCGTTGTCGAAGAAGCTGCTGGTTTCTCTGCCCTACCGCAGCTAATGGCGGGAGGTAAGTAACATGAGCTATCGTATCAAAGGAAATACAGGCGAGTGGGAAGTTGTTATCGGGCTAGAGGTTCATGCTCAGGTCATTTCAAAGTCCAAACTCTTCTCTGGTGCAGCAACGGCATTTGGGGCTGATCCTAACCATCACGTGTCATTGGTTGATGCTGCGATGCCTGGTATGTTGCCTGTGTTGAACAAAGAAGTTGTTGAGCAAGGCGTTCGTACCGGCCTTGGTCTTCGAGCACAGATCAATATGAAATCTGTGTTCGAGCGTAAAAACTACTTTTACGCTGATCTGCCCCAAGGCTACCAGATTTCTCAGTTCCTTGAACCAATTGTTGGTGAAGGCACGATTACGCTGGATCTAGAAGGTGGTGATGTTCGTGAGGTTGGTGTTGAACGTATGCATCTGGAACAAGATGCTGGTAAATCCGTTCACGATCAACACCCAACACAATCATACATCGACCTGAACCGTTCTGGTGTGGCCTTGATGGAAATCGTTTCCAAGCCGGATTTGCGTTCTCCTGAAGAAGCTGGGGCCTATTTGCGCAAGCTTCGATCTATCTTGCGTTACCTCGGCACTTGTGATGGCAACATGGACGAAGGTTCTATGCGTGCTGATGTAAACGTATCCGTACGTAAACCAGGAGATGAATTGGGCACGCGTACAGAAACGAAGAACGTGAATTCTATTCGTTATGTTCAGCAAGCCATTGAACATGAGGCCAAACGTCAGGTGAAAATCCTGGAAGAGGGCGGCGAAATCGTTCAGGAAACTCGCCTGTTTGATGCGAGTAACGGTACGACACGTTCAATGAGAAGCAAGGAAGAAGCGCACGATTATCGTTACTTCCCTGATCCTGATCTGTTGCCATTGGTTCTTGATCCGGCATGGGTTGAAGATATCAAAGCGACGATCCCGGAACTTCCTGATGAAAAGAAAGAGCGGTTCATCAACGACTTTGGTCTGTCTGCGTACGATGCGGGTATTCTGGTAGCTGATCGTGAAAAAGCGATGTTCTACGAGGAAGTTGCTGAAGGCCGTGATCCAAAACTGGCAGCGAATTGGGTGATGGGTGATTTTTTTGGTGCGCTGAACAAAAGTGGCCTTTCTTTGGATGCGTCCCCTGTTTCAGCCAAACAACTTGGTGGTCTGATAGGTTTGATCAAAGACAACACAATTTCAGGACGTATCGCCAAGGAAGTCTTTGAGGTGATGTGGGAAACCAGCAAAGATGCCGATACCATCGTTGAAGAAAAAGGCCTGAAACAAATCACGGATACAGGACCGATTGAAGCCGCAATTGATGAAATCATGGCAGCTAATCCTAATCAGGTCGAAGCTTTCCGTGGTGGTAATGAAAAGCTGATTGGCTGGTTTGTTGGTCAAACAATGAAAGCAACAGGCGGTAAAGCCAACCCCGGTATGGTGAACCAGTTGCTTAAAAAGAAGCTTGCCGGGTAGTATAACAAAGCATCAGTAATGTTTATCGGAGCGCTTTCAAGTACTTGAAAGTGCTCCTTTTATTTTAAAATGTTGTTTTTATTGGTTATTTGGGGTGTTTTATGAAGAACGCTAACGTTGTGTATTTAGGTTTAGTTATTCTTGTTAATATTTTTCTTTCTGCCTGTGCTGGACCGAAATTGCCAACTTCGGGAACACCTACCGTGTTTGATGGCATGTGGAGTGGAACACTTGAGGCAAAAGGGGCAGACTGTGCTGGCGTGACTACTGAATTTCAAGTCAAATATGGCCAAATTGTTGGTAAGATATACCAAAAAGGAAGCTCCATGGCTGATTTCTGGGGCAAAATTAATCTCGATGGAAAACTTGATGCTAACATTGGTCTGCTGGGTGTATCAGCAGGTGGGGCTGATATCAAATTTATAGAAGAGAGTGCTGGAGGGACTTGGTTTAGCAAGTACTGTAAAGGGAACGCCTATTTAAAAAAAATGTAAGTATAAATTGGCTAAGAATGTCCTTTATTTTGACCCAAAATGGTAATTGTTCCAATTATATATGCGAGGTTTCCTTGTTCATCTAACAGGGGGCAGTCAAGGGATTCAAATTTGACGTTTTTCTTTTTTAGAAAAGAGAGGATACCCTCGTTTCGTACACATGATGGTTGGTTTAAAATTTCCACATAGTACTGAGCTAACTGGACATCTTTACGTTCTCTATCATTGTTTTGCGGGCCTTGAGTACTAATAATTTTACCGATGTCTTCATCGAAAATGTTATTTGCACTTTCACCGTGAACACGAAATTCAAAATCAGTCTCATTAAGTCTTTTAACGAGAAAAATATCGGGTACCAGATCAATATGTTCCAGAATATCAAAGTCACTTTTAAGAGGCGTTTTTGGGGCAAAAGAAAGCCACCATTCCATAAGTGCGCGATTACTTAACCCAATGAGTTCTTCTTTGGATGTTACTGAATAGTATCTGAGTACTTCGTATCTGCTTTCTGTCACTCTTGGGTGCTTTCAATGATAAGTTTCACTAGAGTATAAATAGGGGGTGTAATGAAATCCTTAACTTTACTGTGAAATCCAAACAGAATGTTTCCTTCATTTGAATTTCTTGGATGGTGCCTGGAACTGTGGATTTTGTGTGTAACCAACGCTAAAGTCATGTCAGAGAAGTTTCGTTAGCAAATGTTTCACGAATGAAACTTTGAGATAATGTAAAATAATTAGTACATACATTAATTTTGTATGTTTATGTGAGGTCAGGTTTAAATGTCATTTTTTTCTAAGCTGTTTGGATTTTCCTCTTCGGATAAAAAAGAGGTTGAACCAAAGGAAGAGCCTGTACTTTATGAAGGGTTCGCGATTGTTGCTGCACCGGATAAGGCTGATAGTGGGCAATGGCGTTTGTCTGGATACATTAAAAAGGTGAGTGATAACCCGGATGAGCCAGATATGGAGCGTTTCTTTCTAAGGGCCGATACTTTTCCCACACGTGAGGAAGCCGTGACGTTTATATACCGAAAAGGGCGGCAGATTATTGATGAGCAGGGAAAGCGCTTGTTCGCAAACGGAGAGCCAACAGGGCGTACTTGATTGGTTTTGTTGATGCCTCTTTCTTTCAACAGTTCCCTGTAGTTGGTTAGCCTATATCAATGTATGCGGTTTTGAACTTTACGAAATTAATCTGATGAAGTTCCGTTGATCGCTCACGATATTTTTTCTGTATGGGGAAATAATCCGAGAGATATCAAACAAAGAGTTTTCATTCTCTTTTCTTCTCCCTATTCTTTTGCAAAATCTTCATGGGAGTTGGTTATGGGTAAAAAAAGTAACGTTGAGACGCTTCTGGCTCAAGCTGGGCATTATCTGGATAAAGACAGCGGTTCAGTTGTTCCGCCGATCCAACCCTCAACAACTTTTGCCCGGAATGAACAGGGCGATCTCTATGACAGTAATCGCATTTACGCACGAGACCAGAGCGTAAATGCTGAAATGGCAGAAGCCATTCTTTGTGAGTTAGAAGATGGCGCATCATGCAAGCTCTTTGCTTCAGGAATGGCAGCTGCAACAGCATTGGTGCAAACGCTTCGCCCAGGGGATCGTATTGTCGCACCGACGGTGATGTATTGGTCTCTTCGTGCCTGGCTCATTTCTTTTTGTGAAGACTGGAACATCAAACTTGCCTTTTATGATCCTCGGAACGAAGCAGATATGGTGACGGTTGTTAAGGCCGCACCAACCGAAATTTTATGGATTGAAACACCTGCCAACCCAACTTGGGAAGTCGTTGATATTCAGAAAGCAGCTGATCTTGCACATTCTGTTGGTGCGCAGTTGGTTGCTGATTCCACTGTATCAACACCGTTGATCACAAAGCCGATAGAATACGGGGCTGATTTTGTCTTTCATTCCGCGACAAAATACATCAATGGGCATAGTGATGTTGTTGCTGGTGCTTTGATTACTGCGCAAGAAGATGCACGGTGGGAACGTCTGTGTAAGCTCCGTGCTCAACAAGGCGGGATTTTAGGACCATTTGAAAGTTGGCTTTTACTTCGTGGGATGAGAACCATGCATGTGCGTGTAGAACGAGCATGCGAGAACGCGATGAAACTGGCGCAATATTTTGATGGATTTTCTGGTGTGAAGGAAGTGATTTACCCAGGGCTTGCATCGCATGCCAATCACGAAGTAGCCGCGAAACAAATGACAGATGGTTTTGGTGGAATGCTTTCCATCCGCTTTGAAGGTGGAAAAGAAAAAACGGCAGCAATTATGGGCCGCTTGAAACGCTTTGTCAGAGCTACATCATTGGGTGGGGTGGAAAGTCTGGTTGAACACAGAGCGCTAGTAGAAGGCGAGGGAACACTTGTGCCTGATGACTTGCTGCGCTTTTCCATCGGCATCGAAAATGTTCTGGATCTGATCGAGGATCTGGAGCAGGCTATCCGGGGATAGCCTGATAATGTTCTTGTCCTTTAGACCGTAAGTTTAAGCTTATAACAAATAGTCGGAGAAGTTGGGATACATGATCACGCTATAGATCAGTGTGATTGGTATGAGGGACCAGGTGATAATCTTCTCTGCAGTTTCTTGCTGAGTTGTGAATTTTCTGATTATTAAATAAATAATCAGGCTTGATGCCATGCAAATTAAAAATGTTGTTAAACCATCGGTGTGCCATCGATCTTTAACGATAGTCCAATAACTAGAGCTAAAATTATTTCCCTGTGCGGCTGCCCATCGAACAAAGCCTGCGGTAGAAGTTAATTGCGTGACGGTTCCAATAATTAGTGCTGAGAGGAAACATTTAATAATAACGCCGTAATGTCTGTGCATAATGATCCATCTAATTACATTTTGTAATTTAATTGGTAAAAAAATATAGGCAGGAAGTTTTTTAAAGCTAAAAGGAGAATATCTAAGGTGGACATCAATTAAAAGAATTGTTTTTCTTTTAGCTGCTGAGCTCTATTAATTTCTTGGGCCTAAGATATTTCTGATAACTCTGTGAAAGATTTTAGTTCCTGTTTCGATTAATTCATCAGGGAAGTCAAAATCAGGATTGTGGAGTTGTGGTTGGTTCAAGCCGGATCCCAGGGTGAACATTGCGCTGTTGCTAATTTTACCAAACTGTCCAAAATCTTCTGACCAGCGCATTGGAGCAGGCATTTCATCACGTGTGATATTCTCATCTGCGAATGCGGTCTCAAGTAGTTCTGTTGCTTCCGGGGCATTAACCGAAGCTGCGAATACATCCTCATAGCCATAGGCTGCATTCAGACGGTATTTTTTTGCCACATCATTGATCAGAGCGTCTGATTTTTCCTGCAACAAAGACATGACTTTGTCTGTCTGACTTCTCAGTGTAACCATTACTTTGGCAAAGCCCGGGGTAATGCCAAAGGCTTCTTCGCCCAAACGAGCATGAACAATGGTCACAAGGGCAAAATTATCTGCAAATTCAGATGCATTTGGCAGCTCTTTAAACGCTGTAATCAAATCACACATTGCTGTGGCTGGGCTGATGCCGTCTTCGGGGTGAGACGCATGTGATGTCTTGCCTTCCAAGGTAATCCAAAGGCCTTGGGATGCGCAGTTAAAAGGACCTTCTTTGATCCCGACCTTGTGTAATGCCTGGCCAGGAAGATTGTGGAGAGAAAAGGAATAATCAGGGGTTAGTCTGGAAAATTCGGGATCATTGATAACGGCCTTCGCGCCCGCACCTGTTTCTTCCGCCGGTTGGAACAAAAGAACGACACGTCCTTTGGCTGGACGTGTTCGATCTAACAAAGTAGCAAGACCTGCGATTATTGTCATATGACCATCATGACCACACAGATGCCCTTTGCCCTGATGTGTTGATTGGTAAGGTAAGTTGCCAGTTTCAGTGATCGGCAGCCCATCAAGCTCACATCTGATGAGGACTGTAGGTCCTGCTTCTCTGCCATTATATATGGCGGCTAATCCATACCCACCGAGGTTGCGGATAATTTTATCAGGATCATACTGTTCAAGAAAAGAAGCGATCCGGTCGCTCGTTTCTCTCTCCTCGCCTGAAATTTCGGGGTAACGGTGTAATTCATGCCGAAATGAAGCGAGCTTATCGAGAGTTTTCTGATCAAGAAGCATTTATCGAACCTAAGAAGATATATTTGGGGGGGGAGAGTTATATATTTCTGTTGAAGTTTGGCATTGTTGTAAACAAGAACGCACCAAGAAGTGGCTCGTTCTCTTCCAGAATGATCAGAAGTTGAGGTAGAATATTTGGAAGAATTTCAGCGGCAAATTCTTCTCCGGTTGCTTCTATTCGACTTTCCAGCTTTTCTAGTTTTGGGAGGGCGGTAATAAAAGATTCAGGATTTTTTATATTTGCCAAGGCATCAATTTCCTGTCGGGTGAGTCCTGCAGTGCCTTTGTTCTTTAATAACTTTGCGTGCGCATTTTGCAGTAACTCTAAATCCTTTATGCTGTGGAGGGCAATGATTTCATCGTTGGTAAATTCTTCTGTGAAAATTATTGCGATTTTGTTGATAAGGCTGGCTCTGTTTTTGATCATTTCCTCTGTTATGAGTGTATTCATCTCTTCCAGCGCTTTATCAGGCAAACGGACTGCGGCTACTTCATTTTCTGCTTTGTATTCTAGAAATGATTCCAACAAGGCATCTTTGATGAATTTATCTGTGAAAATCATTTTGACAAACTCAACAGATTTTTCGTGCTTATTCAAAGAGGCTGATGGTCTTGTTTGTGCACAGGCTGACAACCCAACGATAAGAATTATAGCTAAGAGTGGGCGCAGTATCATATGTTTTCCTGTCTCATATCCTGAGAATGCGTTGAGATAGTTTCAAGGAACGACGTTAGAAAGAGCTTAACGTGATATCTCTCTAGAGGTATAGGGAAATATGGTGCTTTTCTTTTTTGTCCTGGAAAGAGGATCTCAAATTAGTGAGCTATAATGCTGAGTAGTGTGCCTTGTTAATATTATTTTAGTAATTTGTTCTTATTTTGTTCTTAATTTATTTAAGAGGATAGAATGATGACAAAACCTTTTATCGTTACCTTGTATGGCCCAGAAGGAATGCTGGTTTTGACGCGTGAGTTACCGTGGGTTAAGTCAATTTCGGTTGCTCTTGATGTTTCTCAAAAGCTGCTGTTGCAATATAGAGAGCAAGGACATCAGTCGGGCATGGTGCAACTTGAAGGACAAGGTGTTAGCTATAATTTGTGTTGAAAAATTGAGTGTTAATTTTTTTGTATATTAGTCAAAATTTTAAAAATATTTCCTCTTTGAGATTAGCGAGTACTGAATTAGCGGTTTGAGGATTCCGGTTCCATCGCCTTGATGTAACCTGGATTTTTAGGGTTTGTGCTATGTCACAAAAATTACATTAGGACGCCGTTATTATATCTAATAACATGTATTTTATATGCATATTTATGGTGATTATTTAACTTCATTCTTTTTGAAAAGGGGAGACAAATGTCGCAAGAACAGGATCAAGATGGCAAAGTCGAAGTTGAGACTTTGCCTGATGTCGAAGTTAACCGAGACTGGAATTTTATCAGCTCTTTATTGCGTCACAAAACATCTACTCTAGTGGACGATGACGCAACCAGTGATGAAAATGTGCCTGAGAGAAGCGGAACCGTTCAAGCAGAAAGCTCTTTGGCAGAAAGCTCTTTGATAGAAGGGAAAAATTTTGAACCAGTTCCTGATGTTTCCGAGCCAGCTCAGGGGCAAACAATAATCGATCCGGTTTATGGGACGGCTGTTACCCGGATTACAGATCATGAAAATGACCCGTCTTCTGGTTTTGCCCGTAGTTACTATTCACGAATTCAAGCGTTTAACGCGGATGAAAGCAGGGTCATGACGCATGCTGAAGATGGCTATTGGCACCTTTATGATCCGGAAACAAGCACACACATCAAAAAGTTACAAGGTCCTGCGGGGGCGGCAGAAGTACAGTGGGATGTGGATAATCCAGATATCATCTATTTTGTTGGTACGAATGGTGTTGATAACGAGTTTTATCAAATGAATGTTGTGACCGACGAAATGGTTAAGTTAGCCGACTTTGATGGTCGTGTGCCTTGGGATAATCTATTCGCCTCTCGATCTCGTTACGAGGGATCTCCGTCAGAAGATGGGGAGAAATGGGCTTTTATGGCTCAAGATGATAGTTGGAATACATTAGGAATTTTTGTTTGGGACAAGAGTACGGATAAAATCCTCAGTACATTTGATTTTGCAGAACATGGTATAGCTGAAGGACCTGACTATGTATCAATGAGCCCGTCTGGCGAATACGTTATTGCATCCTGGTCACATGAATCAGGATTGGGAACCCGGGCGTACACAAAAGATTTCTCTAGCTTTGTCCAGCTACATCACGGGTCAGAACATTCAGATCTTGTGAAGCTCGCAAATGGTCATGACGCCTTTGTTTCCATTGATTATCAAGCCAATGGGGGCAGTGTTTTTTACATAGATATTCAAACAGGTGAAAAAGTTGACTTGTTTCCCAGTTATTTGAATGGCTCTGTCACAGCGATGCACTTTTCCGGACGTGCCTTTGACAAACCCGGGTGGGTACTCATTTCAACCTATGATGAGAGTGAGGCTTCAGAATGGCTTCATCAGAAAATATTTGCTGTTGAGCTAACTGAAAACCCAAGGATATTCAATATTGCGAACCATCATTCTACGGAAGGTGGTTACTGGACAGAACCACAGGCTACGGTGAACAAGGATTTTACCAAAATTCTGTTTAACAGTAATTGGGGTAACGGTAGCAGTACTGATATTGATACCTACATGGTTGAGCTCAAGGATTATGATATCCCTGAGCTGGTCTTGAGCGGTGATATTGTAGGTACCAATCAGGATGATATTCTGATCGGTACTGAACAAGATGATATTATTGATGGTCTTGCCGGTAATGACACCATTGATGGCAAGGGTGGTGATGACGTTATAATCGGTGGCTTAGGTGCTGATACCATTAATGGTGGTGACGGCATTGATACGGTTGATTATAGTGAGGCGACGACTGGTATTACTGTTGATCTTTATTGGGGCAGTGGGGAGCAGGGTGTTGCCGAAGGAGATCAATATACATCGGTGGAGAATATAATTGGGGGCAACTCTGAAGCTTATACAGATCATCTGTTTGGTAATGATGAAAGCAATCATATTCAGGGCCTTGCTGGTCGCGATAATATTGAAGGCGGAAAAGGCGCTGATATTATTGATGGAGGAGATCAAGAGGACTATGCCAAATACCGATATTCTGAAACAGGTGTGGATGTCGCGCTGACACGTGAAACACAAATTGGCGGCGATGCCGAGGGCGATGTTCTTATCAACATAGAAAACCTTTCCGGATCTTCACACGACGATAAGTTAACGGGTGATGAGGGCCGCAATCAGCTTGATGGTAACGAGGGTGATGATATCCTTCACGGATTGGCCGGTGATGATACGATACTGGGCGGCATGGGGAATGACATCATTTATGGCGGCGACGGAAATGATTCTCTGCATGGTCAATGCGGCGCAGATGTTTTTGTATTTGAAGCTGCGAGTGCGTTCAGCGGAGTTGATAAAATATACGATTTCTCGGTAGAAGAGGGCGATATTCTGGATATCTCTGATCTTCTGATTGATTATGATCCACTTGATAGTAACGTCGAAGACTTTGTTCGTATTACAGATGACGGTGTAAGTTCTATCTTGTCTGTCGATGTTAATGGATCAGGGCAGGATTTTGTTGAAATAGCAACGTTTGTCTATCAGGCAGATCTGATGGATGAAACAGCTTTGGAAATGTCCGGAAATCTTGTTCTTGTCTGACTGAAAACAAGAAGAATTAATTCGTTTTACTGGTTGGTGTGGTGACTTTCTCAAACCAGTCCAGGGCCATTTTTGCCCAGCCTTTTGGAATGGAATGCCCCCCGGTATGAAGGGCTAATCGTAAGTTGCTTGCCGGATTGCACCGGGTCCACCAACGCTGCCAAAAGAGGGCCGAGCCAGGTGTCGTGGAACTGGTGTCAAATTCATCTGCCCGTAGTCCTTCGCATTGATTGACTTCCCGGATAACTTTAAGACTATGGAATACATCGCCTTGTTGGATCGTGCCTCCACCGAGAGGGCGGCCTTCCAGGGGAACGGTTTTATCGCGCCACCCATGTGTTTGCATCAGCTTTATAGGGCCGCTGCACTCTTTTGCAGTTGGTTCCGGTGACCAAAATGCCCCCGCAATGGGCGCATAGGCGGCGGCAACTCTATTGTCCTGACAAGCCAAATACCAAACGAGAGACCCGCCGATGGAAAAGCCGCTTATCAACACTCTGTCTCTATCAATGTTAAACCTGACAGATGCATCATCTAAAACTTCATACGTAAAGGCGAGCTCATCGCGCATTTTTTTACGTTGAGGAATAAAAGACCATCCCGGTCCGAAACGAGAGTTGGGTCGCTTAAGACCACTAGGTGCAATAACGGCATAACCACGATCATTCATGGTCTTGATCATGGCCGTGTTCTTTAGTGTGTCAGCCCCAGACCTTCCGGCCCCGTGATAAAAAATAATCGCGGGAATACTGGTATGTGTTTTTGTGCCAGAAGCTGAGCCTGAACCTGAGCCTGCAACATTGGGGAGAGAGATATTGTATGAACCAAGCTTAACTTGGCACGGGTCACCAATCTGTCCGCAAAGATTATTTTCTGTTTCAGAGAGCGCAACGTGAGAAGCGCCCGATGTGAAAACGGGGAAAAGAAATAACGCAGGAATTATTTGCTTTATCATAAAATCTCGACAGATCATTTGCTCGAAAGCGTTACGGTAATCTATTTCCAGTTCGCTTAGCAGGATAAAGTTATTAACCCACGGAATTGTGATCTTTCTGGCGTCATTTTCCCCCGCAAAATCTTGTTTCCTGTATGGTGTGTTCTTTCAGATTCTGGGCAGCCATTCTCGCTGTCTTTAGGAAAATCACTATCTGTTATTGATTGAGATGCTGTTCTTAACTGCTGGGGAGTGAGGGTGTTCGAATGCAAAAAGTAAGAATAATACAAGCTGTAACAAAGAAGATGTCAGATATAGAAACGACATTATCTGATAGGGGGATCGCGATAGAAATGTGCGAAGACTTTCAGGAACTGGAAAGGATTTGTAATTCTATTGAAGATAGAAAACGCCTTTCCGAGCCATTTAGTACCAAATACTTCGATATTCTGCCTCGAGATGGTTTTTGGATCAGAGGTTTCGATCAAGACGGGAGGACTGTCAGTACACAGGTCATGCGTCTTTCTGAGCTGGGGGAGACCAATTTGGCAACTCTATGGCAGCAGCAGCTCAAGCGCTTGCATGGTGGAAAACTTATGACGACATCAAGCCCCGGCGCACAACGTATTAACGGAAGAGTTGTCTATCATGGTGATGTTTGGGTTGATCGTTCTTGTGCCCGATTGAATTTGGGAGGGATTATGTCCCATCTCGCCCTGTCAGTTGCGTTACTGAAATGGGCGCCGGATTTTGTTTATGGGTTTATGCGAGAAAAGCTTTGTTTATCTGGCTTTGCGCTGAAAGAAGGGTACTTTCATTGTGAACCTATTGGATCCCATTGGGTGGAGCAACCACGCGAGATCGATCCTAGCGATTGGCTGGTGTGGATGGGGCGCCATGACCTGGAATATCTTGCTCAACATAAAATGATTTCAGGCTTGTTATACTCCCGATAACATTTCCGCCACTCTTGAACCGACAAGGTAAAAGCAGACGCTGGTAGCTGACCAAACAATTTCCCTTCACAGGGTGAACCAGTGGTGCAACGACTTCATGGGCAACAGGTTTGTTGTCTTCAAGAACCTTGATATAGGATTCTGTGACAGCCAAATCAAATTCAGCATCGGGAAGGGTCGACCCTGTACAAGTTTCCGCCCAGTTATGGCCAAATACCTGAGCTGTTACCGATGTATTTCCGGCATGAATAAGCGGGGGGATACGGTCTTCCCGCTGGATAACCGATATCTGCAAGTTTTCCAGTATGCGTGTGGTTGCCTGATCGCGGCCTATAATGCCGCCAGAATTTTGCCACCACTCCAAGCCTTGCGTTAACAGGATATCGGCTTTATCCGACGGCAAGGTTATGGGGGCTAATGTGATAACATCTTTTGTCATCGGAACTTACACGGCAAGGAACACACTACGAGCGAGATATGTACAATGCCATTAATAAGAGTATTGGGCAATTGTTAATCATGTGCAGGCAGTGTCAAACATAGTCCCGATGTTTGAGATAAATTTAGAATTACTTTAAAGTAATTATATTATTTTGATTGTATTTAATTGATTTGATCAAATATTATCTTTACAATTAATTGAATAAAGCGCCCAATGGTGTCGTTGATTTAAATATTTTTATAAGAAATTATGGTATGAATGTTGTTTTGATATTTATTTTTCAGATATTTTTATCAAAATTATTCCACTTAAAATTTTTGTTTATGGATGTTTGAACTACTGATACTTCAAAAATACTTATCAGAGAGTGAGATTTTATGACGAAAGCTAGAGCGCGTGAACGAGCGAAAGCAAGGGCGGCTAAATCAGTAAAGAAAGTTCATAATGCTGATTTGTCAGATCAAACTGAAGAGCAAAAGCAAGATAGCCATTTTGACCGTAAAGCTAGTTCAATTAAAGGTCCGAGTATGAATGCCGATCACGGTAACTTCGGTGGTGCACGGCGTGGGGCGGCGCGATCTAATTAACCAAACCAGTTAAATTTCCTAAAGAATGGCGTGTGGTATCAGGTGTTGATCTGATGCTGAGGTTTGGTTTTAGTATTTCGATGTAATTGTTCAGAAATTTTGTGCGATGGGTAAACACACCTTTTTACAAAAGTTCTGAATATTTTTTGAAATGGTGCCGTGAGGCAGAATTGAACTGCCGACCCCGTCATTACCAATGACGTGCTCTACCACTGAGCTACCACGGCCTCGCTTGGACGGGCGTTATATGCCTCTGCCCGCATTTTAATGCAAGCCCTATTTTTATCTTTTTATAAAATTTTGTCATCCCCTTAAATGCACAACAAATGTCAGCAGGAATGATAATTGGCCGTTTTGCTGGCTTGAGGCTTGACCTGTGGGGCAAGACTTTGCAATCTGCGGCCATGACAGATCAAGACAAGACCGAAAATTCGGCAGGCGAGAGCCTTACAGATAATAAGCAGCGTAGCCAGAAGTCCATAAATGCCGAAAAAGAAATGGCGCAACGGACCAAAATCAGACTGGAACGAGAAGCAAAGGCTCTGAGAGATAACCTCAAAAAGAGGAAAGGTCAGCTTCGAGAGCGTAAATAATTTGGCGCTGGTTTTTAAGATCGTCAATTTATGCAAGTGATCTTTACACGGGCGATCTTTCGGAATTTGCCTATACATCTTTAGATGAATTATCACGACAAATCTTTTGTTCTTCTTATCTTCAATCTTGAGCTTTGGGGCGGAAGACAGTAGAAGGCTTATGACCTTGCGCGATAGTGACGCGCAAGAGAATGGAATCGGTGAACATTGGGAGGATATGCCGTGGGAATTATGCCGGATACTTGGATTCGAGAACAGGCCGAAAACCATGGCATGATTGAGCCTTATGTTGAGGCACAAAGACGTGAGGGAGTTATCTCTTACGGCGTCAGTTCTTATGGATATGATGCGCGGGTTTCCAATGAGTTCAAAATCTTTACCAATGTACATAATGCCATTGTCGATCCTAAAGAGTTCTCTGATCAGAGTTTTGTAGAAAAAGATGATGATGTCTGCATTATTCCACCGAACTCTTTTGCTCTGGCCCGCACGGTCGAATATTTCCGGATTCCACGCGATGTTCTGGTTATATGCCTTGGTAAATCGACCTACGCCCGTTGCGGTATCATCGTCAACGTAACACCGCTGGAGCCAGAGTGGGAAGGCCATGTGACATTGGAGTTTTCAAACACAACGCCGCTCCCTGCTAAAATCTATGCCAACGAAGGGGTTTGTCAGTTTCTCTTCTTGAAGGGCGAAGGTGATTGCGATGTTTCCTATGCAGATCGCGCAGGTAAATACATGAAGCAGCGTGGCGTTACTCTGCCACGTTTGTGATAGAGCTCGCCTTTAAGGGCAGGAAAATTAGCTTAGGCATTTGCATATTTCGGCCTGAGCAGCGAACTGAAACAAGACGATTTATTTTGGGAATTGAGATCCTTTAAACAAATCAGCGCCACGATTTGAACAAAGCCTTTGGATAGTCCTGTCTGACAGTTGATAACCAGGCAGAAACGGTAAAGTACGATGGATAAGATAAAAATTCGCGGTGGTAACCCGCTTAAAGGCAAAATCTGGATCTCAGGAGCCAAAAACGCGGCCTTGCCGTTGATGACGGCTTCTTTGTTGACTGATGAAGTTCTGACACTCAAAAACCTTCCCCATCTGGCGGATATTACGACCCTTGCAAACCTGTTGGCGCAACATGGTGTTGAACTGCACATGAACGGTTCCGCCGGAAGTCAGGGCTGTGCCGGGCGTGTTCTTGAAATGCATGCCAAGACGATTGAGACGACGAAAGCTCCTTATGAACTGGTTCGTAAAATGCGAGCGTCTATCCTTGTTCTTGGTCCCTTGCTTGCCCGTGAAGGTCATGCGGAAGTCTCATTGCCTGGGGGCTGTGCAATTGGCTCTCGTCCTGTTGATTTGCATCTTCAGGGCATGGAGCAATTGGGCGCAGAAATTGAACTTAAAGAAGGGTATGTCCACGCCAAAGCACCAAAAGGTTTGATTGGTGGTGAAGTGATGTTCCCGAAAGTATCTGTCGGTGCGACAGAAAACATCATGATGGCTGCGGTGTTGGCAAAAGGCACAACGCGTATGATTAATGCAGCGCGCGAGCCGGAAGTTGTTGATCTTGCAGAGTGCCTGATGGGAATGGGCGCTAAAATTCAGGGTGCTGGAACCGATACGATAACGATTGAAGGTGTTGATCGTCTGCATGGCTATACGCATACTGTTGTGCCAGACCGTATTGAGACCGGCACCTATGCTATGGCTGCGGCGATGACAGGGGGGGAACTGGAACTCGTTGGTGCGAGGCCTGAACACCTTCGTTCCATGATCGATCAACTTGCCCATGCGGGTGTAAGTATCGAAGAGCTTGATAACGGTATGGTTGCGCGCTGTTCAGGGGAGCGCGTCACGGGTGCTGATATTATGACAGAGCCTTACCCGGGGTATCCAACAGATTTACAGGCGCAGACAATGGCCTTGATGTCCACTGCGGATGGGGCATCGATGATTACCGAGACGATTTTTGAAAATCGTTTTATGCATGTACCAGAATTATGCCGAATGGGTGCGAATATCACGGTGCACGGTTCTTCTGCATTGGTCAGAGGTCAAGCGAAATTGACCGGAGCTGAGGTAATGGCAACTGATCTGAGAGCAAGTTTTTCTCTGATTATGGCAGGACTGGTTGCTGATGGTGAAACTGTGTTAAACCGTGTTTATCATCTCGATAGAGGTTATGAGCGTGTTGAAGATAAGCTCGCTGCCTGTGGTGCCGATATCGAACGTATCAAGGGCGAGTGACGCCTGAATAGGAATCAGTTGGGAATTTGAAGATATGACTGAGGGAAAAAGACTGAAGATCAGAGCGCGTGACGCCGAGGACATTCGTACACTCTCGGGCTTACTTCAGGATTCCCTGGCTCCTCTGTGTGATGTAGCCTATTTGCGCGAAGAGAAACGGTTTGTGTTGGTCGTTAACCGCTTTTGTTGGGAAATGTTGCCGCAAGAGTTGCGCGAGCGTGCTTTATCTGCACCTGATACACCGGCAGGACAGGCGGAGCAGGACGATGTGCCCTTTGAAGACGTTGAGGATTTGCCAACTTTTCATCGGGTTAACACGGGACTTTGTTTTGACAAGGTAAAATCTGTTCAAACCAAAGGTGTTGATCTAAAAAACAAAGATGAAATTCTCAACCTGCTGACAGTTGCAGCGATACCCGGTTACATTACGCTCCATTTTTCTGGTGGTGCCGCAATTCGTTTGGTGGTGTCTCAAATTCGTTGCCATATGGACGATATTAGTGAGCCATGGCCAACGCTCTATCAGCCTCGTCATGGCGTTGATGATGAAGCCAAAGAGCAGGATACGAATGCTGGATCAAATACTGGGCCGAAAACTGGGCACGAACAAGAGCATTCAGAGGGTACGCGCTCCCCGGAAGAAGCGTGATAGAGAACAAGTAAAAGATTATTCAGGCCTATAGAGAGTTTTATCCTCTGGCCTTAAAAGAAAACGGATTAATATTATGCCCAAGATCGAACCGATGGTCCTGGCTGTCCCTAAGGGACGTATTCTTAAAGAACTACTCCCCCTGATGAAAAGTGCAGGGGTTGTCCCCGAAGAGTCATTTTTTGATGACAAGTGCCGCCAATTACGTTTTGCAACCAATGTTGACTATTTGGAACTCATCAGAGTACGCAGCTTTGATGTGCCGACATTTGTTGCTTTTGGTGCGGCTCATCTCGGGGTGGCAGGTAGCGATGTTATTATGGAGTTTGACTATCCTGAAATATACGCACCTGTTGATCTGGATATCGGGCACTGCCGCATGTCTGTGGCTGCGCCGACGACGTTGTTGGAAAACGAGGATCCTTCGCAGTGGAGCCACATTCGCGTTGCAACGAAATATCCAAATATAACCAAAAAGCACTTTTCTGCCCGTGGTGTACAGGCGGAGTGCATCAAGTTAAATGGCGCTATGGAACTGGCACCAAACCTTGGCCTGTGTCGTCGTATTGTTGATCTGGTTTCTTCCGGAGCTACGCTGAAGGCAAATGGCTTGGCTGAAATCGAACAGATTTCCGATGTCTCATCCCGGTTTATTGTAAATCGCGCTGCTCTTAAAACTCGACCTGATGAAATTAATCACTGGGTTCGCAGCTTTCAGGAGGCAGTCAATGCCAAGTGAACTCAAGGCTAACTCTACCGACTTTGAAGGCCAATTTGTTGATCTTTTGTCTTCTAAGCGTGAAGTTTCATCTGATGTAAATGATGCTGTTGCCGAAATTTTAGCTGATGTGAAGCGTCGGGGAGATCAGGCTCTTTTTGATTACACCAAACGGTTTGACCGCCTTGAGTTAGATGTAGATTCAATGCGTGTTTCTGGTGCTGAAATCGAAGAAGCCGTCGCGGCATGTGCTCCTGAATCTATCAAAGCACTTGAGCTGGCGGCGAACCGGATTACGGACTATCATGCTCGCCAGAAACCAGAAGATTTACAATATACGGATGAAGTTGGTGTTCAGCTGGGTCACCGTTGGACTGCGGTTCAAGCTGCGGGGCTTTATGTTCCCGGTGGATTGGCGAGTTATCCGTCATCTGTATTGATGAATGCTCTTCCAGCCAAGGTGGCCGGTGTTGAACGATTGGTAATGGTTGTTCCTTCACCTGATGGTGTTTTGAACCCATTGGTTCTTGCAGCGGCTTCTATTGCTGGGGTTGATGAAATATATCGCATCGGAGGTGCACAGGCCGTTGGGGCTTTGGCCTATGGTACAGATACGATAAATCCGGTTGATATTATTGTTGGTCCTGGCAATGCTTACGTAGCTGCAGCTAAAAAGCAGGTGTTTGGTACTGTTGGTATAGATATGATCGCTGGCCCGTCAGAAATTCTGATTATTGCTGACGGTAAAAATGACCCTCGTTGGATTGCGGCAGATCTTCTGGCTCAGGCTGAACATGATACAGCAGCGCAATCCATTCTGATTACAGATGATGTCAGCTTTGCGGAAGCTGTAAAACAAGCTGTAGATATCCACTTGCAGGCGCTATCCAGAAGTGAAATTGCTGGAAAAAGCTGGCAAGATCATGGGGCGATTATTCTTGTTGATGATCTTGAAGAGTCTGTTGTCTTGACGGATAGAATTGCCCCGGAACATCTTGAGATTGCGGTTGATGAACCACAGGTGTTAGCGGACAAGATCAGAAATGCCGGTGCGATGTTCCTTGGTCGTCATACAGCAGAGGTAATTGGTGATTATGTGGCGGGACCTAATCATGTTCTGCCGACAGCGAGGTCTGCACGTTTCTCATCAGGATTGTCTGTACTTGATTTTATGAAGCGGACATCTTTGATTTCTTGTGATGCACAGAGCTTAAAAGCAATTGGCCCTGCGGCTGTAACCCTTGCGAAGGAAGAGGGGCTTACAGCGCACGCTTTATCTGTGTCTCTGCGCCTAGAAGATTAAATCTTCTTTTTAACCTGACTCGAAAAGACCTAACCCGATTTGCATTAAAAGATAAAGTGCAAATCGGGTTATTCTGTTTCAGATCGGGGCTTTACCTCTTTACTCTTCCGTTGGTTTCCTATTACGCTTGCATAGTATGTAGGTCACTGGATGTCATTATTGCCGGTGACAATGTCATTTGATTTTTAGATGTTTTGGGGGCTGAAGATGGAACAGGACGGGCAGAAGTCATGTCACTATCTTTCCCATATCAATTTAGATGAGACATCATTGGCGAGAAGCTCACCTGATGTGGAAAAAGAGCGCGCCATTGCGATCTATGACATTTTGGAACAGAACCACTTTTTACCTTTCGGGTCTGAAGCCGGGCCTTATATTCTGGATTTGGCCATCGTTGAAAATCGCCTAAGATTCAGGATTGATAGAGAAGGGGGAGCGTTTTTGTGTGAGCATATTCTCTCTCTGACGCCATTACGGCGGGTCATCAAGGATTATTTTTCGGTCTGTCAGACATACTTTGAGGCTATCAAAATGGCCAGCCCCATGAAGATTGAGGCCATTGATATGGGGCGTCGTGGGTTACATAACGAAGGGTCTGAAATTTTACAGCAGAGATTGGAGGGCAAAATTGAAATGGATTTCAATACTGCCCGTCGTCTCTTTACACTGATTTGTGCTTTGCACCACGTCAGGGGGCGTTGAGTTGAGCGATCTACCCGACGCCGTTCTTATTGCCTGTACACATAATGCTGTGCGATCGCCAATGGCAGAAGGAATTTTAAAGCACTTGCTTGGACACAAGGTCTTTGTGGACTCTGTTGGAGTGCGGTCTCAGGAAATTGATGGCTTCGTTATTGAGGTGATGGATGAAATTGGCATTGATATTTCAAAGCATCGCGCCAAAAACTTTACTGATCTGGAAGATAGTTCCTTCGACCTGATAATCAGTCTTTCGCCAGAGGCACAGCACTCTGCTGTTGAAATGACGCGAACGATGGCTTGTGATGTTGAATTCTGGCACACGTTTGACCCAACATTAATAGAGGGCAGCCGGGAAACAAGATTGGAATCTTATCGTCAGGTGAGAGATTTTTTAAAAAAGAAAATAGAAACAAGATTTACGCTCGATCTTAAGCCTAATCTATAGCATTAGTTTGTTAGTTTCACATTGTAAGATGTGGGATAGAGGTTATGTTTCTTAAATAGTTTTTCGAGTGTTCCATCGGCTTTTATGAGCTTATAGCCTTCGCTCAGGCGTTCTGTGATAAGAGACGCATCCAAACGAGTTGTGCTGATTGCGGGGTGAATATCTTCCAAAAATAAGGTTTCCAGATAAACGATCTTGTCAGCGTGATCGAGATTTTTGGTTTGCAAGATGTAGTTTCCGAGAACGTTTCCGGTGAACAGGATATCAAAACGTTCCTCAATCAGCATCTTCATACCGTTAACTTCACGGGGATAGGGAATGAGCTTGATGTCATCGTCGATCAGGCCTTGTAACACTTTTGTGTAAGAGCCACCTTTGAGTGCGCCAAAAGTATATTGCTTTAAGTCAATCAGTTGACTGAGTTCTATGTTGCTATCTTTGCGAACAAATAATCCAACTTCTGTAACCCAGAATGCCTGCTGGGTATATGTAATCCAGCTTTGGTGCTCTGCAACGAAGGTAGAGCAGGAAATACCGTCTATTTCACCGATTTTGGTGAGGGTAATTAAGCGATTCCAGGGAAGTATTTGATGTTCTATATCATAGCCAACGCGCTTTCCCGCTGTCTTCAAGATATCGACAAAAAGGCCTTGGTTTGTTTTCGTTGCATCGACCAACGGCTTCCATTCGTTACAGGCGAGAACAAGCTTCTCAGCTTTTGCCGGGAAGCCAAGTGTCAGTATAATGAGTAAAATGGATGCAAAGCGAACGACCATACTTGTCGCTTCCTTCCCCCCTTGGAATAACAAACAAAACTAATGACAGATCATTTATAAGAAAGCTTAACATTTCCCTTTCATCAGTAAAGTTTTTTTGGGGGGCTACGTCATTACCCATGTTTGGGGAAGGTCGTTGTTTGCGGTCAGGAATTTTGCTATCTAGCAAAGGTGTAGTTCACAAGAACAATCCTCCCACTGTGTTTTGGAGTGGTAGAGCTTTGTTCTGTGTTTTTTTGAATGAAATGGTTAATTGATGAATCTTATCATACGACAGTCTTCAGCTCCTTTTGTGCTTGCATCCGGGTCGCCTCGCCGACGTGATTTACTTGAACAATTAGGTTTGAAACCTGATGTCATTGAGCCTGCGGATATTGATGAAACGCCCAAAAACCGTGAACTGCCAATTGATTACGCCAAGCGGATTTCTTTTGAAAAAGCTGCGTTGGTTTCAACCAGACATGAAGATGCCTTTGTTTTGGCCGCAGATACGGTTGTTGCTGTTGGCCGACGCATTTTACCCAAGGCAGAGGACGAGATTGATGCGCGAGATTGTCTGTCGTTACTCTCTGGCCGACGACATCGGGTTTTGACCGGGCATGTTCTCGTACTTCCGAATGGAGAGGTTAGAAAAAAGGTTGTAACAACTGCTGTAAAATTCAAACGCCTGCACCAAAGTGAAATTGATGCATATATTGCTTCTGGAGATTGGCAGGGGAAAGCAGGGGGCTATGCTATTCAGGGGGGGGCATCGGCATTAATCCCCTGGATAAGCGGTTCTTACACAAATGTTGTTGGGTTATCTTTGCCTGAGGTCACGAACATGCTGGTTGGAAATGGGTTCTGACGCTTCATGAGCAATGAGATTTATATAGATTTTTTACCGGGTTTGATCCGTGCGGCACGTCTGGAAGAGGATCGTCTGGAAGATCTTTTGATTATTCGTGCTGATAAACCCCAAATAGTGGGGAATCAATATGTTGGTCGCATTACGGCAATTGACCGAGGATTAGGGGCCGCTTTTGTTGATATAGGATTAGCGCAACATGGATTTCTGCCTTTGCAGGATGTTCCCAAGACTCTTGGTGATAAAATTAGCGAAGGAAATTATCTCTGTGTCGAAGCTGTAAGAGAGGCTTTTGATGACAAAGGGGTTCGGGTAAAGGCGAGAATAAAGGATGACCTTCCCGCGAGTGTAAAGGCGTTGAAAACGGCAGACCGATTACGCGAATGGATTTTAAGGCAGAAACGTGAAATTGACTGTATTCATGTAACAGATGCCCGAATTGCACAAGAGATCAAAAGCTATTTGTCTGAATGGAAAGAAGGAAGACCCACTGTTAAGCACTTAGCGGAAAGGCCTGATCTTTTCGAGTATGCAGGTATTGAAGAGCAGATTGAGCAGTTAATTCAGGTGGAGGTTAGCCTGCCTTCTGGTGGTAGCTTGCTCTTTGAGCAGGGAAGAACGCTTACGGCTATTGATGTAAATAAAGGAACTATGCAGCATAATGGTGGATCTGAGATGCTGCATTATCAACTTAATCTTGAAGCTGCAGAAGAAATTTGTCGGCAAATCAAGTTAAGGAATGTCGCTGGCCGAATTATCATTGATTTTCCCTATATGAAGTCTGCTGATCATCGAAAGAATCTGCAGGCAAGGTTTAAGGTAATCCTCAAAGAAGATTGTGTCGGACACAAATTGCTGCCGCTTTATATGACAGGCATACAGGAGTTGACGAGAAAGAGAGCGGGATTAAGTTTGCAAGATCTGTTGCTTTCGCCTGTTGGTATTGGCGGGCTGGGGCACGAGAAAGCCCCCTTTATGAATGGAATGGGCGTCTTAAGGCAACTTTGGTCGGATAGTATTCATCAATCAAAACCGAAAACACGGATTGTTGCCTCGCACCGTGTTGTAGAGTTTCTGGGCTCTTGTACTGCATTACCGTATGTTGAGGAGAAGACGGGGACAAAAATTAGCTTACATGAAAGTTCTGTTTGGACTTCTGATGATGTCGTTGTGTTTGAATAAAAATTGTATGTGAAAGAAAATGTCTAAGAAAAACGTGAGTACCGAGAAAAAAATTAGCAAATTAATATGCCCTGTATGTCGCGGAGAGATGGCCGAGAATTACAAACCATTTTGCTCAAAGCGCTGTGCTGATGTTGATTTGAATCGATGGCTTGATGGTGGCTATCGGATTCCGACCGACGAGCGCCCTGTCGGAAGTGTTGATGATGACGAAATTGTGTGATTAAGAGTTTGAAAATATAACAAAAAACTCTTTTTTTACATTTTCTTTGTAATAGGGCTGGACAGAACCTCAATCATTTTCTATAAGCCCTTCATCGGCGGCCAACGAGTTTGGCAAGCCCACGGTGCCCAGATAGCTCAGTTGGTAGAGCAGCGGACTGAAAATCCGCGTGTCGGTGGTTCAAATCCACCTCTGGGCACCATTTTAAAATTTCCCATTGTAATACAAGTATTAACTTAATTAAGAGAACGAATATCCACGTCTGTGGGTTGGTACGTTCGGCTTGTTACTCTAATCTTATGAATTCTGATTTCTTCAACATCTAATGCTATTTAGCATAGGTATTGTCTGAAGAAGTTTTTTAATAGATTAGAAAGGGGGCGTTTATGCTTTGAAGCTAGATCCTTTTGCTCTGTTTTGGCCAAATGTATTTATCGAAAGAGTCCTTTGCGCATAAAAAGCACGGATAAGATGTGAAAAATAAATGAAAATCCACAATTGAAACTTGAAGGTGTTTGGCTTTTAAGATAAGTTCTGCCCCGAACAAAGGTTTTTTGCTTATATCTTTTGTGCTTCAGGTTAGGTCTGATCCGCAGATGTTTTATGAGTAAAAAATGCGTATGTGGTTTTTTTGCAACAGGCTTACTTAAATAGCCGTATTCGCTATTGGATTCTTGACATTCAAGACCAGTGAATTGTAAAAGGAGCACAGTATTCTATTTGTTGGTTCTGAATAGTCATTTTATTTTGCCTGTGATTCGACAATGAACACAGGGAAGCATCGGGGGAAAAATACCAATGCGCCAGTTTGGTAAAACTTTGGCAGTAAGCTTTAAAACCGTACTTCTTGCGAGTGCGCTTGCTGTGCCAGCCATGTCTTCTGCTCACGCAGTTACATTGCAGGAAGCTATTACTCAGGCTCTTGCCACAAACCCGGATATCGGGGTTGTCGCTCATAATCGTGAAGCTGTTGACGAAGAGCTGCGTCAGGCTCGTGGCCTCTACCTTCCTCAGATTGATTTGTCTGCTGGTGCAGGTATCGAAAGTAACGATGACTCTACGTCACGTGCAGCTGGTGGTACTGGTAAGCATGATGTCATTAACCCAACAGATGTTTCTCTCACAGTTCAGCAACGCATTTTTGACGGCTTTGAAGCTGGCGCGACAGTTGAACGTGAAAAAGCGCGAGTTGAATCTGCTGCTAACCGTGTTCGTGAAAACGCCGAGTTCCTTGCTCTTGATGCTATTGGCGCGTATCTAGAGGTTCTGAGACAGCGTGAATTGCTTGAACTGGCTAAAAATAACCTACAAATTCACATTGATATCGTTGGTAACTTGCAAGAACGTCTTGCTGGTGGTGGCGGAAGCCGTGCAGATGTTTCTCAATCAGAAGCTCGTGCTGCACGTGCCAGAAACACTTTGACCACGACTTATAATGATTTGCGTGATGCGGAAGCTAACTACACACGTATCGTTGGTCACTTCCCTGAAGATCTGAATACTCCAGAAGCATTTGCGACTGAGTTGCCAGGTGGCTTGGATGAGGCCGTTGATTTGGCTGTAAACAGCAACCCAACAATTCGTATTTTCGAAGCTGATGTTCGTACTGCCGAGGCGGATGTTGAACTTTCTGAAGTTCCTTTCTATCCAACAGTAAACTTGGAAGCTTCAAGCGAGCATCGCGATGAGTTTGATGCGACACCAGGTTCATATGAGCAAAATAATTCTGTAATGCTTCGTCTGCGCTGGAACCTTTTCCGTGGTGGTATTGATCGTGCCGCAAGACAAGAAGCTCTGGCGCGTCTGTCAGAAAGTAAGAACCAGCGTTATAGTTCTGTTGTTGATGCGCAGCGCGAAATGCGTCAGTCATGGTTCGCACTGGAAGCAAATCGTCAATCTGTTACTGACTTGGCAACTTCCGTTCAGTATAACACAGAAACACGTGACTCTTATCGTGATCAGTTCGATGTTGCACAGCGTACATTGCTTGATGTTCTAGATGCCGAAAATGAACTGTTTACTTCACGCGGTCAGCTGATTTCTGCGATGACGAATGAGCAGCTTGCTTCATACCGTATTCTTGCTCTTAGTGGTCAACTGATGGCTAGCCTTGGTGTTCAAGCACCAGAGCAGGCAAATGTTGAGCACGAATCTTGGGCAGATGGCCTAATTGATTAATCTCTCTTGAGATATGAATTCAAAAGGGCGCCTTTGGCGCCCTTTTTTGTGATTGAATCTTTTAATGGAAAAACGGCCATGTCGCCTTTTCCTTTGTGTGGGTCAATCATAAAGTCTGTGTGTTAATCTTGATGTCTTAGATTTTGTTCTTTGTGTGGCAAAAGTAAGTTGTTATTTTAAATAAATGCTATATATAGCAGAATGAGAGATACGAATTTGTATCTATATTAGCTTGCGAGTAGAAATGAGTACCAACATTAAAGATCATACGGCTGTTGGTGCCGTGAAGAATAATCTGGAGCCTTTGGTTTCAGACGATTACTTCTATTCTGCATTTGAGGCAGCTTATGATGATCAAATAGAAGTTGTTTCTCTTCATCTTGACGACCTTCTACCTGATGAATCTGGAGCTGTTGTTCTATTTGCGGGTGAGGGGAACCAAGTACATCTGGAAGCTGGGGAATTGTTAATTTCCAGTGGTGTTGCAAGTTCTCACGTAACCGCTTCTGGTGTGGATGTGACGGGGCTGAATGTATACAACTTCGCCAGCGGATTGACGCTATATAGCGAAGGTGAAGTTACGATCCAGACGGGAATGTAATTTTCTGTTGCGGAATGATTGAGCTCTAAATACGGGCGCCAATTTTTTTACTCTTAAATTAATACTGAAGATTATCGAGCACATGGTCTAGCTTGGTCTGGGTGAGGCTACGCGTGGGGCGCTTGCAATCCAGATAACGAGATGTTGCTTTTTTTGATTAAAAAGATTTGCGCGCACCATTCTGGCTTGGGCGGTGATTACTTTTCCGGGTATCATTCTTATTATGCGCGCATCGATGTGTTCTATCTGTGCCGTTAGGAGTTCTTTCAGATTGTCCTGAAGCAGCCCTCTTGTTCGTAACTGAAAAAGTTTGTTGATGCTTGAGCCTTCCAGGGCGTATTTGTCTTCGCCAATCCAATTATAAAAAGCATTGTTGCTTGATATTATCGTCATATCCTGTGCGATGAGGGCGGCAGGGCTGGGGCTTGCATTGATGATGGATAAGAGTGTGTCTTTGTTTGTATCTGCTTCTGCTGCCGCTAAATGACGCTCTGCAGATATCATGCAAAAAACTCGCAGGAACGAAGAGAAATTTGGACCTTGATAGATCGTTTCCAGTTTGCCAATAAACTTTCCAACCTTTAGGTCATGATCGCTTGCAACCATTTCCAGGGCACGCCAGAAAACAGGCTCTAATCGTATGGAATAGCGCTTTTTGTTGTACTGCACGATCCGAGCTTTAGGGGCTTGGTCTGCAAAGTTCACTGGAAAAATGGGTTTAGGCATATTTCTCTTATTATATTAGTCTTTCGTAAACCTCAATAAGAGGAAGCCAAGTGGTTGCTAGTATAGTGCGTCGTATTTGATCCGAGCGAATAGTTGGTTGGAGTAAGCCTATGGTAGCATGATTTCTTCATTTTGCCCGACAATGCCACCGAGGTCGGTTAATTTACTTCGCAATGCATAGCGCTTTGATAGTTTTCTTTGGGCTGCTTTTGGCAAATCAGTCATCATGAGGACTCTTTTGTCAATCAGAGTCGTAATCAGATCTTCAAGTACGCGTATCATCTCGAGGTCAGAGGCTGCGAGCTCTTGATGTATCTCTCCCTGTTTGCCGTCTTGTTGTTGTCCGATTTGCGTGAGAAAGGAAACAAGTTCGGGATTATCTGATTCTAAAAACTCGTTTGCGGTGTCGGTTTGTTCCTGATGGATACCTGCAATTTTTCCATCATCTGATCGTGATACGTATGGCATAAATTCTCCTGTGGGTGAGTGATAATCACGACCCTCATCTGATATTGTCGATATACGGCCTTCTATCATAGATAGGCCTAATATAGATCTGTGTGTGTATTTCAAGGTAAAGATAAATGGTTAATGACAGGTAAGTAATTGTGTTCATAAGGGAAAAATACATTAAATTTCTGAATTACCGTGATGTTTTTGTGAACGCCTGAATGTTTCCATACGGAATTTGTCTTGATGGGGACATATTTGCCAACGATAGTAAAATGATACAGTCAGTATATCCTGTTTAGTGTGATATGTTTGGTATCAAGTGAATTACGAGTAGGGGGTAAGGATGATAAAGTCAGTGTGCAAAGCTGTTTTGTTTTTGGGATTATGTTTGTCCACTTTGATTGTATCGGCCTCTGCGAGGCCTTTAACGGGTGTTCAGGAAATAAAGCTGAATGTTTCCCCTTTGGGACACTATAGCAAGCAGTGTGGTTTGACGAGAGAGGCCTTTGAGCGCGCGTTATTGGGGAGTATTCCCGAGGGCGATATTCGCTTGAGTAACTCTTCGTCCTATTGGTTACATACACGTGTAACCACTGTTGTGTTCGAGGAGACAAATTGCGTCAGTAATGTCGAGGTCACTCTTTACGCCAACACGCGTTATTATAATCCGGCGACTCAGCAAGAGCTTTCTGGTCGTGTTGAGTTGTGGCGCGGTGGAGGGTTATATAGCTCTGTTAATGATAGCCATCAAGTACAGGTTAACAGTGCGCTGCGAAAACTGGGGCGCAAGCTGTATGCTGCGTGGGAAAAAGATCAGCTGTAAGCGCTTAAATTACAATTTCTTTCGTAAAATATTCTGAATTTAAATTTTTACTTAATAAGCTGATCTATAAAATAGTGATGTTGTTTATATAAAAATGACTTTGTTCTCATGTATTTATGAGGAAGATTTATATTTATCAGTGTTATTGAAAGGTACTACATGGACGATAATCCGTATGATATTCCAAAGTTTTATCACGACGACGACTTTATGGACTCAGGGGATGCAAGACCCCTAAGAATTTTATCCGAATATTTTGGTCCCCAGAACCGATTTGAGAAATTTAATGTCGAGGACACAATTGTCTTTTTTGGATCCGCTCGCATTAAATCAAAGGAAGAAGCAGAAGCTGCAATGGTAGAGGCCAAGCGCACGGGAGATGGTTTGCGTAAGGCCGAACAGATGATGAAGGTGTCTCGCTATTACGAGGAAACTCGGGAGCTTGCGCGGCGGTTTACTGAATGGTCCAAAACCTTGACCGACGACGAACGTCGCTTTGTTGTCTGTACTGGTGGTGGTCCTGGTATTATGGAGGCTGCAAACCGGGGAGCTTCTGAAGGGAAGGGGATTAATGTTGGGTTGAATATTTCCCTACCCTTTGAACAGAGCGAAAATCCATATATTACACGTGAGTTAGCTCTGGAGTTTCATTACTTCTTTATGCGGAAATTCTGGTTCATCTATCTGGCGAAAGCTGTGCTGGTGATGCCTGGTGGCTTTGGTACACTTGACGAGTTCTGTGAGTTGTTGACGCTTATTCAGACGCAAAAAATCAAAAAGAAAATGCCGATTGTTCTCTATGGATCTGACTATTGGAACAAAGTGGTTAATTTTGAAGCTCTTTGCGAATTTGGAACAATTAGCGAGGAAGATCTGGATCTTTATCTGGTGACGGATTCTATGGATGAGGCCTTTGAGTATGTAACCAAAGGCCTATTGGAGCACGCATTGGAATCACCTGGACCGATGCTTTAGGTTTGTTGCAAATAGCATTTCATTATAATCACGAGCCTCTTGTTACGCAGGAGGCTCGTTTTTGTTTGTTATGTGGGCTTAGTAAGTCTTAAGGAATGATTTGGACTATTAAATAGTATATTCATAGATAAAAATAATATCAATCATTTGTAATATCGATTTGATGAATATCATTGGACGCGCCACAATAGTAAACGAATTTGAATTTTGGTGTCATTAAGGATGTTGTTACGATTATAGATGTATTTATGTTAGAAAAATGCAGTATAATTGTCAAAGTGTGTTGTTATTTTGTTGTGAATACCACAAATCTTTGTTATGAAAATATTTCTTTAATATGACACTTTTATGAAATTGAACTTGTCTGATGGAGGGGCTTAAAGTTACAAGTGCTAGTTCCGGAATAAAATATCTGTCGATACCTGTATATGGGCAGGATCGTATTGGCGATTAGCATTCTGTAAACGAAATATAATTCATTGAATGAGGTAAGTATAAGCGTGTCTGGTTTTGACCTTTTGTTAAAAATAGCTGGTGGTGTTGCCCTTTTGTTGTGGGCGACAAGAATGGTGCGCACAGGTGTGTTGCGTGCATATGGTAGTCAGCTACGCCGCTTCTTGGGATCGGCGACAAAAAACACGCTGTCTTCATTCGGCATGGGGATCGGCATGGCCGGTATCCTGCAAAGTTCTACGGCAACGGCTTTGCTTGCAGTAGCTTTTGCAGGTAAGGGCCTTATTGCAATTGCACCTGCCTTGGCTGTGATGCTAGGTGCTGATGTTGGATCAACGCTGGTTGTGCAAATACTTTCTCTGGATATTTCGTGGCTTTCACCAGTATTGATCTTAACAGGCTTTTTTTGTTTTACGACCAGACCAACGATGACATTACGGCATTTAGGGCGTGTCTTTATTGGTCTTGGATTAATGTTGCTATCTCTTAAGCTTGTTGTCGCAGCTTCTGAACCTATGAGAGATAGTCTCGTTCTGCAAAATATCCTGGCTGCTTTGTCAGAAGCACCTTTGTTTGCCGTCATTTTAGCCGCATTGATTACCTGGATCACTCATTCGTCAGTTGCGATGGTTTTGTTAATTATGTCATTGAGTGTGGCGGGCGTTGTATCCACTGATTTGGCATTGATCTTGGTGTTAGGTGCTAATGTCGGCGCAGGTATTGTGCCTATGGCTTTGACGATGTCAGAGACGCCGACTGCCAGACGCATTCCTATGGGGAACATGTTGTTCCGATTTATAGGTGTATTGATTCTGTTACCATTGATGGAAATAATAACGCCTTATATTGCGGAGTTGAGTGGGGCTGATGCTGGGCGCCAAGTCGCTAATTTCCATACAATATTTAATATTGGACTTGCCATTGTTTTTCTTCCGCTTGTGGGGGTGATGTCACGTTTGATGGAGCGTGCTTTGCCTGAAGGTGCTGGTACAGAAGATGACCTCAAGCCAAAATATCTTGATGAGAGTGTCATTAACACCCCAACGGTGGCTGTGGCTTGTGCAACACGTGAAGTGTTGCGGCTGGCTGACGTTGTCGAAGAAATGCTTCGTAAATGTATCGATGTTTTCGAAACAAATGATCCGGTTCTTTTGCAAGAAGTAAGCAAAGCAGATGATCAGGTTGATGAGCTTCACGAGGCGATCAAGTTATACCTTACCCAAGTGAGTATAAGTGAATTGGATGAAGACACGAGTGCAAGGTGTGTCGAATTGATTTCATTCACAACCAATCTCGAGCATATCGGTGATATCATCGACAAAAATCTCTTGGAAATCGCTAACAAGAAAATCAAAAAGAGAATTGAATTCTCTGAACAGGGCTGGGCTGAACTCGTCGAATTACATCGCATGGCGTTAGACCAGATGCAACTGGCGATGACTGCGTTTGTATCCGGCGATGTCGATATTGCACGTCAACTTATTGCAGATAAAGAAAAATTCCGGGATATGGAACAAAGCGGGGGGGATAAGCATCTCGACCGACTTAGGGAAGGTCGTGTTGAATCTATCGAATCCTCTGCACTGCATATCGATATGATCAGAGATTTAAAACGTATAAATTCACACCTGACATCCGTTGCTTATCCGATTTTGGATGCCAGTGGTGAACTACACGAAAGTCGTCTTCGTGTGCGGCCTCATTCCGAGAGGCGCTCTACAAAGGTGAGTAAGTAATCCGGCGTAGCCGGTGAACTGAGGGCACTATTAGCTGGATGTCCTCTGTTTGAAAGAGCCTTGATTTCTCTGCCAGGGAAATTGAGTTTGGACGGATGTTCAATTTAAAGTTTTTGAGTAACAAAGACTTAGCAAAAATGTAACAAAGTGTCGCTATAGACGGCGCGGTACATAAAACTGAATAGGGATGTCGAAGGGAAAAGCCTTTTGACGATCACATTGAGGAGCATGAAAGTAATGAAAAAAGCATTTTCAACAAAATTGCTGGGTGGCGTTGCCACTACTTTGGCCGCTATTGGCTTTTTAACAGGCAGTGTATCTGCTGAAGAGTTGACAGTTTATACTGCTGTAGAAGCTGAAGATCTAAAACGCTATGCAGCGGCATTTAACGAAGTTCACCCTGACATTACGGTCAATTGGGTGCGTGATTCTACCGGTGTTGTTACTGCCAAGCTTTTAGCTGAAAAAGACAATCCGCAAGCTGATATTGTTTGGGGTCTTGCTGGTTCTAGCCTTCTTTTGATGAAAAAAGAGGGTATGTTTGAAACTTATGCTCCTGCTGGTGTTGATCAATTAGATAGCCGTTTCCGCGATAATTCCGACAACCCGGTTTGGGCTGGCATGGATGCTTGGGTTGCTGCTGTTTGTGTAAATACATATGAAGCGGAAGCTAATAACCTTCCGATGCCAACATCTTGGGCGGATCTGACAAAGCCTGAGTACAAGGGCCATATTGCGATGCCAAACCCTGGATCATCAGGTACTGGCTTCCTGGATGTTGCTAGCTGGCTTCAGATGTTTGGCGAAGAAGATGGTTGGGCATTCATGGATGATCTTCATGAAAATATCAGCCACTACACGCACTCTGGCTCTAAGCCATGTAAGCAAGCAGCTGCGGGTGAAGTGCCAATTGGCATCTCTTTTGCCTTCCGTGCTGCTAAATCCAAAAACCAGGGAGCTCCTTTGGAAATCGTAATTCCATCCGAAGGCGTTGGTTGGGAAATGGAAGCAGCGGCAATTGTCAAAGGTACTGACAAGCTGGATTCAGCTAAGAAACTAATGGATTTCATTGTTTCAAAGCCAGCTATGGAGCACTACAACCAAGGTTATGCTGTTGTTGCGATGCCAGGCATTTCTCAGCCAATTGAAAACTATCCTGCGAATATTACAGACAGCATGATTGCAATGGACTTTGAATGGTCAGCTAATAACCGCGATGCAATCCTTGCTGAATGGACTGATCGTTATGACTCTAAATCTGAGCCTAAGAACTAATCAGATTATAGTTATAAAGTAAGATGACAATTCCGCCCTTTGGTAGACCAAAGGGCGGGGTTTCAACAATCAAATAAGTGTTTTGAGTTACGATACTTTGGGATCTGAAACTCGCACGATGATTTACAGTTAAAAAGAACCATCAGTGATAAGAATATAATACGATAATCAAAAATGTTATCTGGGTATTATATGTTCTGGTTAGAACCCGAATTTTACCCGACGGTAACACAATGGAATTGTCGACACTGATGCAATTAAGCTGTTGCAAAAGAGCACAGAGCAAACTGTGCCGTTTTGCCGCTTGAGAGGAATGGCAATGAGCGCAAATACTGCTGATACCCGGGCCGAGACAGGGAATGGGCAAAAGCCCTATCTGACAACATCTAATTTAACAAAACAGTTTGGTAACTTTACGGCGCTATCTGATATTTCGCTGGAGATTTACGAAGGTGAATTTGTTTGCTTCCTAGGCCCATCCGGTTGTGGGAAAACAACACTGTTACGAGCTATTGCCGGGTTGGACATTCAGACTTTTGGTACCGTAACACAGGCGGGGAATGATGTTTCATCCTTACCTCCGAGTGAACGCGATTTTGGAATTGTATTTCAGTCCTATGCACTGTTTCCAAACTTGACGATCCATAAGAATATTGCTTTTGGCTTGGAAAATAGAAAATTGCCAAAAGCTGATATTAATAATCGGGTGAACGAACTTCTCGAACTTGTTGGCCTCACATCGCAAGCAGACAAGTATCCGGCACAGTTATCCGGCGGACAGCAGCAACGTATTGCGTTGGCCAGGGCGATTGCGACCAATCCAGGGTTACTATTGCTTGATGAGCCTCTATCCGCGTTGGATGCAAAGGTACGCGCACATCTTCGTCATGAAATCAAAGAATTGCAACGCACACTTGGCGTGACAACCGTAATGGTTACCCACGATCAGGAAGAAGCGCTGACAATGGCTGATCGTATTGTGGTGATGAATGACGGTGTTATTGAGCAGGTGGGAACGCCACTTGAAATCTATCGTCACCCGGCTTCTGCTTTCGTCGCCGATTTTATTGGCACAATGAACTTTGTTCCAGGTCAAGCGAATGGCGGGAATATTCTTAAAATGGGTAATGTTGAGCTCAAGTGCAATCCTGAGAATATTACAGAGCAGGGCAACGTTACTGTTGCATTCCGTCCCGAGAATCTTTTGGTTCAAGAAGGCGGAGACAAACTTCCAAACGCCTTTGAAGCTGAAGTCAAATATATGGAATTTATGGGGTCTTTTTTCCGCGTTGACCTGTTAAGCAAGCAGACCAATAGTGAAGCGCACATCAAAGGTGATTTCTCTATTAACATGGTCCGACGTACTGGTGTTAAAGAAGGCGATACTATTACCGTTTCTATTCCTCAGGACCGTTTGACGGTATTTCCCGGAGTAAATTGATATGGCGGAGATAACAAATTCTACGCCATTAAAAATGGTAAAACCAAAGGCAAGCCGTGATGATTGGACCATGCGTGCCTTTATGGTGATGATCGGGGCCTATCTGCTTATCGCACTGGCCTTTCCGCTATACACGATGCTTTCCAAGTCTTTTGAGAATAAAGATGGCGTTTTCATCGGCATTGACAACTATCTGAAATATTTCTCGACGCCAGCACTTTTCAATTCCATTGAAAACTCAGTGACGATTTCGATCATCACGATGGTGATTACAGTCACACTGGCGTTTATATATGCCTATGCTTTGACCCGATCCTGTATGCGGTTCAAGGGTTTTTTCAAGATCATGGCGATGATCCCTATCCTGGTTCCATCTTTGTTGCCGGGAATTGGGCTTATCTATATGTTTGGAAAACAGGGCTACATGAAATGGCTTTTGTTTGGTGAATCAATTTATGGCCCGTTGGGGATCGTGATTGCCGAAGTTTTCTTTACCTTCCCTCATGCACTACTGATCATAATGACCGCTTTGTCTATTTCTGATGCGCGTCTATATGAAGCGGCAACAGTTTTACGAGCGCCAAAGTGGAAAATTTTCTGGACAGTTACACTGCCTAGTGCACGGTATGGCTTGATTTCAGCCGCTTTTGTTGTATTCACTTTGGTGATTACTGACTTTGGTGTGCCAAAAGTGATCGGGGGGCAATATAATGTTCTTGCCGTAGATATTTATAAACAGGTTATCGGACAGCAAAATTTTTCCATGGGTGCTGTGGTTTCTGTTGTTCTTCTTGTTCCTGCTATTTTTGCTTTCTTCATTGATCGTCAGGTACAAAAGAAACAGGTTGCACAGTTGTCGGCCCGTGCGGTTCCTTTCGAACCAAAACCTAATAAATCTTTTGATGCCATTATGATGAGCTATTCCAGCTTGATCGTGGTGATTATTGTCACAATTCTGGCAACCTGTCAGTTTGCGGCTTTGGTTAAGTTCTGGCCCTATAATCTTACTCTGGGATTGCAGCACTATAACTTTGATCTGATGGATGGCGGCGGTTGGGATGCCTATTATAATTCCATCAAAATGGCTCTTTGGACAGCGGCTGTGGGGACAACAGTTGTGTTCACTGGTGCATACATGGTGGAAAAAGGACGTGGCTTTCAACAGGGAAGAACACTGTTTCAGTTCCTTGCTATGATGCCGATGGCTGTGCCGGGGATGGTTTTGGGCTTGTCCTATATCTTCTTCTTCAACAATCCGGATAATCCTTTCAACTTTATCTATGGCACAATGGCAATTCTTGTTGTTTCGACGGTGACTCACTTTTATACGGTGGCTCATCTGACGGCGATGACAGCATTGAAGCAGATGGATAAAGAGTTTGAGTCCGTCTCGCAGTCTCTCCAGCAACCTTTTTATAAAATGTTCCTGAAGGTGACGGTACCAGTTTGTTCTCCGGCTATTTTGGAAATTGCAATCTACCTCTTTGTGAATGCAATGACGACGGTATCGGCTGTGGTCTTTATCTATTCCTATCACACACAACTGGCATCAGTTGCTGTTTTGAATATGGATGATGCGGGGGATATTGCCCCGGCGGCGGCTATGGGAATGATGATTTTCTATACCAATGCAGCTGCGCGACTTCTTCACGCCGTGGTATCGAAGTATATGGAAAAGAAAACCCAAGCTTGGCGACAGCGATAAGAGTTGTCTTTAATCCATAACAAATGTTTAGTAGAAAGAGGGGCGGAAATATCCGCCCCTCTTTGTGTCTGATCTAACTCCGTTGAGTAAGAGGAATACCTCATGACTTCGTCAGCTGTTGAAATCGCCGAAAAACAACTTGTAGCCTACAACAATCATGACCTTGAGAGCTTCTGCGATTGTTTTAGCGAAGATGTGGAGGTTCAGCTTCTTCTGGATGATGAGGTCCTTTTTCGAGGAAAATCAGCTTTGAGGGTGACCTATGCGGAACGCTTCAGTCATCCCAAGTTACATGCAAGGCTGCTCAACCGTATTGCCGTGGGGCGTGTTGTTATCGATGAAGAAGAGGTAACGGGACTGGGCAATGGCTCGTCTTTACATGTCTTGGCTATTTACGAAATCGAGCACGGGCTTATTAGTAAGGTTCGCTTTGAACGGGCTGAGGGGTAATAGATATTGTCGATCCCACACCCCATGGTTTTATGATAAATGCAATTTAATCGTTCTTGTGTAGTGTGGTAACGCTATATTAAAAGAAAGGTAATACGTTATTATTTGAAATAGTTTAATCTATGATCATGGGGGTTCGGATATAAACTATGCATATTCTATTAGCTGTTGTTGCTGTTCTGGGCGGAATTGCCTTTTTCATTTGGCGTGTGCGTTCGACCGCGCAAGCGGCCAAAGATGTTGTTGAAGCTGTCGATGATATCAGGGCGACGGCGCGTCGCTATAATCACAGTCGCAAAACCAAGGCCAATCCACTTGAGAATATAGAAGACAATCGCGTTGCCGCGGCGACAATCCTTGCGGCTTTTGCCCGAATGGATGGCGACTATACCCGAGAGCAACTGGTTGCAATCAAGGAAGAATGCAAACGGGTCTTTAATACATCGGAAGCAGAGGCGGTAGAAATTACAGGACAAAGCCGTTGGCTGATGGAACAGACTGCAAACGTTGATGAAGCCATCAGACGGTTAAGCAGAGTTCTAAGACGGGCTTTGGATGTTGAAGAAAAAAAGCAACTCTTAACAATGGTTACCCATATTTCAACGATTGAAGGTGGCCAAATGAGTGAAGCACAGGAACAGAGCCTGAGTCAGTTAAGCCGTCAGCTCGCGTAAATTCTAAGGCGCTTAGACGTATATGACTGATAATGAAATGTGTCCCTGTGGCTCGGAAGAAATATATGAAAGCTGTTGTGGCAGTTTTCATTCTGGTTTGGCGTTGCCGGAAACCGCAGAACAGCTAATGAGGTCTCGCTATTCAGCTTATGTTAAACAGAATGTCAGTTACCTAAAAGAAACTCTGTGGCCGCAGTATCAAAAGTCGTTCAATGAAATCGGTACATTACTCAGAGCACAGGACAGCCGATGGCTTGGTTTGGAGATTATTGACACCTTCAAAGGGCAGCCAACTGATAAAGAGGGATCCGTTGAGTTTATCGCGCGATCTGTTGTAAGTGGTGTTGCTGATCAACAACGTGAAAAAAGCCTTTTCCGTAAGAAGGGCGTGCGTTGGTTTTACGTCAAAGCCCTATCTTAATTAGAGGCATAATTCCAGGTTAAGCTAAATTTATAATCGTAAGCTTGTTTCTTGGGGCATTATCTGGAAATGTATTTAAATACCGAATGCTAAAGAATAAGTTGCTATAACCATCGTGATTATCATGAAGATCGCGAAAAAAAATCCACGTCTCCATTGAGGTGCTTCGTGACGGAGTTCCAGGAAATCAAGCAAAAGCAATCTGCATTTAAATAGGGTTGTGAGCATTAATATGACGACAGAAATCAAACCAATGGGTGCGGCTATTTCGTCTGTTTCAAATACGTCACCACTGAGCATACTGATTATTGTTAATCCGGACATGAGAAGCCATGTAATCAAAAGACGCGATATGGCTGTTGGTCTTATATAAGATGTATGGGGCATTCGTTATCTCACCAAATAGAGAATTGGATATAGGATTAGCCAGATAAGGTCCACCATGTGCCAAAAGGCACAGGCTGTTTGAATGTTTTCATGTTTTTTGTAACAACTGACCAATCCCAAGAGTAATAAGCCAAATATTACATGTGCGGCATGAAAGCCTGTCATGAGATAGAACAGGGTAAAAAAACTATTGGTTTCTATCGAAATTCCAATCGCGCTCTTCTCACTGTACTCGTAAAACTTCAATACTAAAAAAAGTAATCCAAAAGCCGCTGTTACTGATAGGAAAGCCCGGGCCAAAGATATTTTGTTTTTCTTACTTGCTTTGTTTGCAAGAGCAGCAAATAAACCGCTGGTTATAAGAACAAGTGTATTGAGACCGCCAATCAGGCGGTTGAGTTTGGCTTGGGAATTGATAAAGAGATCCGGGTTATCAAGAAGTTTTACACAATACCCGGCAAGTAAGAGACCAAAGACCATCAGCTCACTGATGATCAGTATCCACATCATTGGATTGCCTGGAAGTGCATCTAAAGGTCCCCAAGCATTTTGATTTGTATCGATAGTGCCAATGGCTTGGTTACAATTAATGGGTGCTGGTTGTCCTTCATCATTCGGATTTGAATCTGATGCAGTTTCCCTTAAGTATGCCTCATAGAAGTCACTATCTTTGTCTGGTGGACGCATGGAATTGCCTTGGGTCTCTTTTACAGATGATTGATCCTTTAGAGGTGAGGCTAAGTTGGCAATACGACATAATGCCTCACGGAAAGTAAGGTTTTTGAGAGACAGGTAAATTCAGAAAGCCAAACGACAACTACATCGCAGAACTGTTTTGTGACAAATCTAGCTTTGATCTTCCTGTATTGTGCTGATTTGACATCGTGATAATCAAATACTGTAGGAGATTAAAAAGAAGAAGATATCGTCTGAGATTATCCTTTACGGATTTTTTTATGATTACGAATAACTTCTTCAATAACAAAATTGATAAATTTTTCTGAGAAATCAGGATCAAGCTTGGCTGATTTTGCAAGCTCGCGCAGGCGCTCAATTTGCTTTTGTTCTCTTGAAGGATCAGCAGGGGGCAAGTCGTACTCTTTTTTGAACAGGCCGACTTTCTCTGTAATTTTAAAGCGTTCAGATAACATATAAATTAAAGCGGCATCAATATTATCGATACTATCCCGATATTCACCAAGCTTTGCTTTAATATCATCTGTCATGCGCGCTGTACCTTCAAACTATTAGATAATGCCTTTGCTGATTATTGTGATCAAATCGGCGCAAAGGACAATCAGAGTATTTACCTAGAAATCTTATAGATGTGCAGACGCGGTGAGTAAATTAGAATACGCAGACGGCAGACATTTTCTTAGGTGTATTATCATAGGACTATAGGCGCACAATTATAAACAGTTAGCCTATTTATTGTTTGATTAGGCTAAGATGATCATCAATAATTTTTTGCAGGGTGCCGTCATCCCTCATGTCCTGAATTGCCCTGTTCATCTCGTCAACGCGATGGGCGCAATTGGCATTTTTATTGATCATGACATGCATGGCGTTTGATAAAATAGGCATCTCGAGGGGAACAACCGTTTCTTCAAGGTCGAGAGCATGTGTGTGTTGCAGGCCTTCGACATACCCAAGAATGCCATAATCGGCCCTGTTGTTTTGAAGCATAATAACAATGCTGTCGCTTTTAGGAACTTCGATAAAATCCAAATGTCTGTTTGCAAAATTATCAAATTCGTCACCTAATGAACCGCCCAGAAGGCGCATGCCTGAACGACCTATCAGGTCCTGAGGAGAGGTTAGAGAGAATTGGTTGCCATCTTTCACAAATACTCTTAATTCATCGGTACCGAGTTGCTCCGAATAAAGGTATTGCGCAGCTCGTTCCTTATTCCAATAGGCCCCCAGAACCATATCAACATTTCCCTGTTCCAGGTCATAGAGGATACGTTTCCATGGTTTATCGTTGACGATATTAAGTTTGAGCCCAATTCTTTTGAGGGCTTCATGGGTTCCATCAACAACGATGCCTGTCAATTGCCCATCGTCTTTTCGATAGACAAAAGGATACCAATTATTAATGCCATTGCCGCTGAATGACGTGCAGTTATCAGATGCTTTTACTTGGGAGGGGGTGGTGAAACTAACAATAAAGAAACCGACAAGAGCTAGAAATATAATAGATATTCTGATCAGCATCACTTGGCCTCTCTATGTGTGAATAAGAAAAGGTTGGTATGATTATATCACAAACAGGTTCGCAAATTGGTTAATGTATTTTTACCATGACTGATATTTAAGTCAGGTTGCTAGAGGTTGAACTCTGAATTTGGTCAAAGAATGCCCGTATTACTGGAGAATCTTTTTGCTCTTTTAAGCAGGCAACATACTCAAGGCCCTCGAGCTGGACATCCTTGACGGTCAATCCGTGAAGGCGGGTGTCATTACCAAATTCACTTTCAAAAACCACACCAATCCCCAGGCCGGAAGCGACAGCTTCTCTGACGGCTTCCCGGCTTCCTATTTCAAGAACATCGGTTAATTTTACGCCAGCACTTTCAAGGGCTGTTTCAAAGATTTTACGGGTTACGGACCCTTTTTCCCTGAGAATAATACGGTGATGAGGAAGCTCTGTAATGCTAATGCTACGTCTGGCTGACCACGGGTGGTTACGGTCTACAAAGACAATCAAGGGTTCGCGTTTCAGTGGCGCGGCATGTAGTCGCCGATCCTCGTGAATATTGGGCATAACAACGACGTCGGATTTCCGCTCGAAAAGTCCTTGCAAGACTTGTTGCGAGTTTCCGAAGCTCATTGAGAAGTTGATCCCAGGATATAATCGGCTGAAAGTTGCGAGCAAAGGTACAACATGATAGGGGGCATCTGCTGCTACACGAAGCTGACCAGACATTAACCCGCGGGCAGAAAGTAAGACTTGTTCAGCTTCTAGCTCAACCGCAAATTGCCTGAGTGTCACGGCATGAAGACGCCGTCCAATTTCTGTGATTTCGATACCACGCCCCCGGCGTTCAAACAGTTTCACCCCGTAAATTTCTTCCAAAGCTGCGACCTGACCGGACAGGGTAGGCTGGGTTACGTTGAGAACATCAGCAGCCTTGGTAAAGCTTCCTTCGCTGGCAACAGCATGGAATGCGCGGATTTGGGCATGGTTCATAGATAAAATCAATCTGTAATATAAAAAGTATCGATTTGATTTATGATAAAGATTCGATGCATATAGAGCAAGACGTTGAAAACATTTAAAATGAAAAGCATTCAATTAAGTGAATAAACAACGGAAATTAACCGGGTGATGTGGTGTTAATCCATTGCTCTTGTTCTTGGATCAAATGAGGAGATCCCATATGTCTGATAAGACATCTGAAGTTGCTGCTTCCCCGTCTGGCGATCCTTGGCTTCTAACGCCAGGTCCCCTGACTACTTCTGTCGCTACTAAGGAAGCAATGCTTCATGATTTCGGTTCCCGGGATAAGAAATTTATCGAAATTAACCGACGTGTTCGCAGTAGTCTCTTGAGCATAATTAATGGGCAGGACGATTTTGTCTGTGTTCCCTTGCAAGGTAGTGGAACTTTTTCCGTCGAAGCCATGTTGGGAACACTTGTACCTCAGGACGGAAAGCTGCTTATTCTTGTGAACGGCGCTTACGGTCATCGTATGGCGAAGATCTGTAGTTACTACGGACGTGCGCACGACGTTATGGAATATCCTGAAGATCAACCCGTAAGTATTTCAGACCTTGATACTCGCTTGAGTGAAGATAAAGCCATTACTCATGTCGCTGTTATCCATTGTGAGACAACTTCTGGTGTCCTCAATCCGATTGCAGGTGTTGCTGAAGTTGTTGAAAAACATAGCCGTTCACTTCTGATTGATTCTATGTCTGCTTTTGGGGCGCTTCCTGTTGATGCGTCAAAAATTAGATATGATGCAGTTGCTGCTTCTTCAAACAAATGCCTTGAGGGGGTTCCCGGGATGGGCTTTGTTCTCATCCGCAGAACTGTTTTGGAAAAAGCAAAAGGCAATGCGCCTTCACTGGTTCTCGATCTTTATGATCAGTGGGTGCAGATGGAAAAAACCGATCAATGGCGGTTTACGCCGCCGACACACTGCATTGTTGCATTTGAGCAGGCTATCCGTGAATACGAAGCCGAAGGTGGTGTCGATGGTCGCGGTGGGCGCTATGCCTCCAACTGCAAAATTCTTGTCGATGGTATGCGTGCACTGGGCTTTGAAACTCTGTTGCCTGATCACCTGCAGGCGCCGATTATTGTCACTTTCCACAAGCCGACAGATCCGAAGTTTGATTTCCAGAGCTTTTATGATCGCCTTGCGGAGCGTGGCTATTTAATCTATCCGGGCAAATTGACTGTTGCAGACTCGTTCCGTGTTGGCTGTATTGGTCGCATGGGCAATGATGATATTCGCAATGCATTGATTGTCATCGAAGAAACGTTAAATGAAATGGGCGTGGAAAACTGCGCACCGGCTGCTGCCTAACCCGATATTCGTTCCTTGATTGGGCATTTGTTATAGTGGGAGATACCCTATGAGTACTGGTAAACTCGTTCAGGCCAATGGCCGTTTGTATAAAAGATCTGATCGCCCGATTGTGGTGGTCTGTGTTGATGGCAGCGAACCGGATTATATGGAAGTTGCGATGAAGGCCGGGCGTATGCCATGGCTGAAAAGTCTGCTTGATAGTGGTGTGAATACAAACCGTATTGCAGAATCTGTTGTGCCTTCATTTACGAACCCGAATAACCTTTCCATCGTGAGTGGTTGTCCGCCTCGCTATCATGGTATTTGTGGTAACTACTTCTACAATCAGGAAACTGGTGAAGAAGAATTGATGAATGCGCCAAGCTATTACCGCGCAAAAACAATCTTCTCTTCTTATCAGGATGCTGGTGCAAAGGTTGCTGTTGTTACCGCGAAAGACAAGCTTCGTTTACTTCTCGGGCATGGTCTGGATTACAGTAAAGGCAATGCAATTTGCTTCTCTGCGGAAAAATCTGATCTCGCCAACATGGCGGATAATGGCATTGAGAATGTTAATGATTTTGTGGGAATGCCTGTGCCTTCTGTATATAGTGCAGATCTTTCAGAATTTGTTTTTGCCGCTGGCGTCAAGTTGTTGGCAACTGTTCGCCCGGAAATCATGTATCTTTCCACAACTGATTTCATCCAACACAAATATGCCCCTGAAGAAGAGGGCGCATTAGCGTTTTATGAAATGATGGATAAATACTGGGCGCAGCTTGATGAGTTGGGTGCTGTCCTGACCCTGACAGCTGATCATGGTATGAATCCTAAGCATGATGCTGACGGCAAACCGAATGTTCTGTACCTTCAGGATTTGTTTGATGAATGGTACGGCAAAAATGAAGCCCGCGTTATTCTGCCAATTACAGATCCATATGTTGTTCACCATGGTGCACTAGGATCGTTTGCTACCGCTTATTTGCCGAAGGGGCAGAGTGTGGATGAAGCAATCAAACGCCTGTCAGATGTTGATGGCGTTGAACTGGCGATATCTGGCCCTGCTGGTTGTGCTATGTTGGAACTACCTGAAGATCGCATGGGTGACATTATCATTATTTCCGAACGTCATTTGGCTTTGGGAACCTCTGAAGAGCGTCATGATCTTTCAGCGTTGGATCGCCCCTTGCGGACCCACGGTGGTATCACCGAGCAGAAAGTACCGTTTATCAGTAACCGCCCAATGCCGGGTATTCCATCAGATATGCGTCTTCGTAATTTCGACGCGTTCTATTGCTCTGTAAACTACGCTGAGTAATTGGCCTTAAATAAGGGCAGGAAATAAGGATAGTAAAATGTCTGTAAAGATTGTTGGTCATGAACCAATGCGTATCGCCGGTAAGAAAGTCGATACCGAAGGCCGTATTGATGTATATTATCCCTACACAAACGAAGTGATCGGGACAGTTCCTCGCGGAACAGCCGTGCATGCAAAAGAAGCTTTTGAAATCGCGGCAAACTACGAATCAAAGCTGACGCGATACGAGCGTCAGCAAATTCTCTTCCGTGTGGCAGAGATTTTGAACGATCGTAAAGAAGAGATTTCTGATATCATCACGGCTGAATCAGGCCTTTGTAAGAAAGATTCTCTGTATGAAGTTGGTCGCGCCTATGATGTTTATACGCTGGCTGGCCAGATGTGTATTTTGGATGATGGCGAGATTTTCTCTTGTGATATCACCCCTCAGGGTAAGTCACGTAAAATCTTCACCGAGCGTGAACCGTTGAAAGCAATTTCTGCGATCACCCCGTTCAATCATCCTTTGAACATGATTTCGCACAAGATTGCACCCGCGATTGCAACAAACAACTGTATCGTTTGTAAGCCAACCGAAAAAACACCCCTTACGGCATTGATCTTGGCTGACATCATTTATGAAGCTGGCTTGCCAAAAGAAATGCTGACCATTATCACAGGTCTTCCAGAAGATCTTGGTAACGAGTTCATCCGAAATGAGAATATTGAGCTTGTGACTTTCACGGGTGGCGTTCCTGTGGGCAAATACATTGCCGAAAACGCAGGATATCGTCGTACTGTTTTGGAACTTGGTGGTAATGCTCCGCTTATCGTGATGGAAGATGCCGATCTTGATAAAGCTGCGGAACTTGCTGTTTCTGGGGCAACAAAGAATTCGGGACAGCGCTGTACTGCTGTGAAGCGTATTCTTGTGGTTGAAGAAATTGCCGATGAATTTTCAAAACTGGTTCTCGAAAAAGCACAGAAAATCAAATACGGCGACCCGATGGATCCGGAAACAGATCTTGGTTGTGTTATTGATGCTGAATCTGCGTCAATGTTTGAACGTCGTGTGAATGATGCCGTCGAAGTTGGAGCAAAGCTGCTTTATGGTAATAATCGCGATGGCGCGCTTTATCCGCCTACCGTTGTTGATCATGTTCCATTCGATTGTGAATTGGTACGTGAAGAGACCTTTGGACCCGCTATTCCGATTATCCGCGTTAAGGATATTGATGATGCGATCCGTGTGTCGAACTCTACAGCCTTTGGTCTTTCATCTGGTGTTTGTACGGATAACTTCAAATACATTCAGCGCTTCATCAAAGAGCTACGTACCGGAACGGTAAATGTTTGGGAAGTACCTGGGTATCGCATTGAAATGTCACCATTTGGCGGCATTAAAGATTCCGGACTTGGTTATAAAGAAGGCGTTATCGAAGCGATGAAGAGCTATACAAATGTTAAAACTTACTCGTTGCCTTGGCTTTAAACCAGTCATCGCTCGACTGTTTAAATAAGAGACCTTGCTGAAAGGCTATCCCGTAAGTCCTTGGTTGGTTTACTTGCGGTCCATTATAAAAGTAATGGGAGGTTTGATAAAAGCCTGATAAAATCACTGACGGGGAGAGCAATAGCTCTCCCTTTTTTAAGTCTTCCATTGTACTCGCGTATATCTTTTTTTCAGATTCATCAAAAATTTAGAGGCGAATTCACGACTAAGTATTTCTTAAGTTTTAGAGGGTTACCATCCAAGGTAGATAGTGTGGTTCATTCTTAAACCCTTGCTTGGGAAATTTCTCGCTTAAAATGAGTGAAACGTATGGCGTGAATACAGACAATCCTGTTTCCGGTGATTTCCCCGATGGGACAGGTGATACGCCCATGATACCCGGTTTAATTATAATACTCTTGTTGGCCGTTGCGTATGGTGGCACTGGGTGGCTGGGACTAAGCTGGGCGATTGAAACCGGGTATGCTACGGCTATATGGCCTCCTTCAGGAATTGCTTTAGCTGCGGTTTTGCTTTTTGGAAACAGGGTGTGGCCCGGTATTTTTCTGGGAAGCTTTTGCGCTAATATTTTATCAGTAAATTCACTCGAATTACTTGCCAACGTTTCTTTGGGCTCATTTTTAGTTGCGATCGGTATTGCTGTCGGGGCAACGCTTCAAGCTTTGGCGGGACGGTATCTTGTTTATCGTTTTGGCGAGTATCCCAATAGACTGATTTCCTTTGATAAGATTATCCGCTTTTTTGTTTTTGCTGGCCCTCTGAGCTGTATTGTCAGTGCGATGATTGGTGTCACTGTTTTAGTGTTAAGCGGGATTATCGGTGCGGGTGATTGGTTTGCTACGACCCTTACGTGGTGGGGTGGGGATACATTAGGTGTATTGATTTTTACGCCTTTGATTTTGGTCTGGCGCCTTGATCATGAAAAGGCTGGATACAAGCGCCGGGCAATCGTTTCCGGAATTTTGCTTTCAACCTTTGCTTTAACGATTGTGTCCTATGGTTATGTAAGATCTATCGATAAATCCAATGTCATGTTTGAGCTGGAACAAAGTGCTGCAGATATGGCAAAGGAGTTAAACCTGACACTCAAAGGCCATATAAATATTTTACATGTACAAGAAGGGGTGTTTCATGCCGTTCAAGATGTCACCCCTGAACAGTTCCAAATTTTTTCTAACTCTACTTTAACTGATTTTCCTGCTTTACAAGCCGTTTCATGGAACCCGCGTATTACGGATATCCAACGTGCAAGAACAGAAAACAGGTTTGAGACATATTACGGGGAAGGGGCAGGTATTAAAGAGCGTGATGACCAGGGAAATCTTATTTCAGCATTGCCCCGTGATGAATATGTTCCTGTATTGATGATTGAACCTTTAGAGGCTAACAGAAAGGCACTTGGCTTTAACGTTCTTTCCAATCCTGTTCGCCGAGAGGCCTTGGATCTGGCGAGAGATACGGGCGAGCCGGTTACAACGGGGAAAATTACGTTAGTACAGGAAGGGGCAAGTCAGGCTGGTGTATTGGTTTTTCGACCGCACTATCGAAAAAATAGTGTACTTGATACCGTAGATGATCGACAACAAGCCCTGTTGGGGTATCACACAGGTGTTTTTCGTGTGGGGGATATTATAAAAACACTCTTTCCCAATATGGAAACAAGTGGTTTCCACCTTTCTCTGTTTGATCGATCTGCGAAAAGTGAAGAAGCAAGCATTTTATACTCTTCGTTATTAGATGATACCGGAGTAAAAAATGAGCAAACTGCTCAAAGCTGGACCTATGCTGTTAATATGCCTGGTCGTAATTGGGAGGTGAACCTCAGAATTCTTGATAGCTATTTTAAAGAGAGGTTACAAAAAAGTGGCTGGGAAATCCTTATTCCCGGATTACTCATTACTTCTCTTATCGGGTTTCTGGCGCTTTTGGGAACAGGCAGGCATTTGGAGCTGGAAACGAATGTTGAGGAAAGAACTAAAGAGCTTCGTGGTGAAATTGCAGAGCGGAAAATTGCTGAGAAAGCATTGATCGCTGCCAGGAAGGAAGCGGAAAGTGCTAACCTGGCGAAATCAGAGTTCTTGGCAACAATGAGCCATGAAATAAGAACCCCGATGACAGGCGTCATTGGTTTTGCGGATATGTTGTTGGAAGACAGGCTGAAACCTGAGAGCCTGGATAAAGTTGAACGCATTAAAGATTGTACAAATTCTTTGCTCAGGGTGATTAATGATATTTTGGATATTTCTAAGCTGGACGCTGGAAAACTGGAAATAGAGCGTGTTGATTTCTCTTTGCCAGAGCTTATAAGGGATGTTTTTTCACTTTTTAATCGTGGTAAAAGAGAAGGTGATGAACTTAAGCTTGAGCTGCGGCTTTCCGATGACTTCCCAAATGAAGTTAATTCGGACCCTACTCGAATAAGACAAATTCTGTTGAATTTAATTGGTAATGCTTTCAAGTTTACCCACAAAGGTACTTTGACTGTTGTTGGCGAGAGATATCAATCTGCAACAGGGCAAGAAATGTTTAAAATCTCTGTTATAGATACTGGCATTGGCATTCGTGAAGATGTGTTGCCCGAGCTATTTTCAGAATTCAAGCAGGCTGATGCTTCTATTTCTAGGAAGTATGAGGGAACTGGCCTCGGACTCGTTATCTGTAAGCGTCTGGCTAAACTTATGGGTGGGGAAATTGGTGTCGAAAGTACGTTTGGGCAAGGGAGTACTTTTTGGTTTACTTTGCCAAACATTGCCGCGACATCGTCTGTTCGTACAGATCAAATTAAAAAGAATACGGATGATTTTGAAACGGTGAGATCGCTACATCTTCTTATTGTTGAAGATAACAGGATCAACCAACGTATTATTGAATTTACTATCGAGGCATTGGGGCACACTTCAGAGCTGGCTGTAAACGGTCTTGAAGCTTTGGATGCTGTTAAGGAAAATGATTTTGATCTTATTCTCATGGATGTACGTATGCCGGAAATGAGCGGTCCGGATGCGACCCGGGAAATTCGAAAATTTGATACAGAGAAATCAGCAATACCTATTGTGGCCTTGACCGCTGATGCAATGAAAGAACACCAAGAAGAATATCGGGATGCAGGCATGGATGCGTGTGTTGCCAAGCCGATTAATCGAGGTGAGCTTGTCGAGGCGATCAACCATGTAATGGGTGAAGAGATACATCGCCCAGCAGAAGAGAAGAAAGTGTTGAAAGCCTAAGTTTGTAGCTGTTTGGTATGAGAGAATTAGACATAATGCTGGCAAAGAAAGTCGTATGTTTTATGCATCGATGTTGGGGAATGTAATCATTCGAAGCGCGAACAGCTTTTATTTCCAAGAACAAACCATCCATTATTTCTTCATATAATAAAACAACATACCCGTTGCCATAAGGCTATAAATTGAGGTATTACAGGAATTGGAAGGCGGCTTGACATTTTAGGTGTTTGTGTCAGGTTAGCTAAACTTGGGCTGTGGCATTTGCTACAGCCCATTTTTCTTTTAGATGATTTTCTCTCGGTCTTTTTTTTTATACTTAGATGTATTTTATATTTATTTATAATGGCTTAGCGGCGAGTAATCTAAAATTAAGATCCTTGCAGTAAAGTGGTGGCACCGCGTTGGTGGCAATTGATTACGGTGATGTTTTTCATGATGCGCTGGGTATTCGTTATCTCAATGCTTTCTATTTCTTCAGTGACGTTTGCTGAAGAGAAAAAAGACGATTGCCCTCGGAAGATTGCCAGTATCGGGGAAAGTGTCTTGGCGGATACCGGGGAGCGTATTCTCAAGAGTGTCTATAAAGCGCTTGGTTGTGAGATCGTTGTTCAAGCTTTACCTGGTCGGAGAGCTCTTGCTGCTTTTAACAATTCTTCTGTTGATGGTGAACTTTACAGACTGCGGATAGCAGAGAGTAAATACAAGCGGTCGTTTGTGCGCTCAGAAATCCCGATTTTTACAATTAACAACTCGTTATGGGCTCACCCAAATAAAGATCTAGCCGCTCAATTACCAATTGGTTACGTGCGAGGGATTTTATGGCAGGAAAAGTATATGGATGGGCGCCGTGGCAAGATATTTAACAGTGTTGAAGATGTTTTTCTCGCCTTTGATCATGGAGAGGTCGGTGCATTTCTATCAACTGATTTTTCAGTTGCTTCTTATCAAGCGGAAAAAGGGTTTCAGATTACACCTGTAAGATTTGAAAAAATTAACACCGCCTCCCTCTATCACTATCTGGGGGCTGAATTTTCCCCCTTTATGAAGCGCTTCTCCATGTTTATTTCGGCACATTCTTCGTTTTCTGAGCTGGAAATTCCCATGGACGGAGAGTTTGTTAACTAGCCTAGATTGTGTCGTGTCAATCAGCCGACTGGTGTGTTTCCTTCTAATATAGTTTTGAACATACTTGTATCGATGTTGCCACCAGTCAGAACGACACCAACTTTTTTGTTTTTTAACTGATCTCTTTCTTTTAATACAGCAGCAAGTGAAGCTGCTCCTGCGCCTTCTACCGCGTTATGTGTATCGCTGAAATATATTCTGGTTGCTTCGGCGATTTCATTATCGCTAACCTCAACAATTCGCTCGGCACCCTTAGAATAGATGCTATAGGCATCTGGTATCGGCGTGCGCACTGCCATGCCGTCAGCAAATGAACTAGCTGCTCCTGTATTGATGATTTTGCCACTTTCAAAAGATTTCTTTGCCGCAGGAAATTGGTCAGAAACCACACCGATAATTTTGGTTTTGGTCCCCAGAGCATTCCGTGCTGTTATGGTGCCACATATACCTGATCCACAGCCAATGGGAACATAGATGCTATCCAGATCCGGATGGGCTGTCATTAGCTCTAATCCATAAGTGGCAACGCCGAGCATGATCTGTTCATGGAAAGGGGGAACAACAAAAAGATTTCTCTCTTTTGCCAATCGTGTCACTTCAAGAAGTGCTTCGTTAAAGTCGGCCCCGTGTTCGATGAGTTCTGCCCCAAAAGCGCGCATAGCATTATTTTTTTCTCGAGAGTTCCCGTGGGGAACGACGATCACAGGTTTGATCCCTGCCATTGAGGCGGCAAAAGACTGGGCCTGGCCGTGATTACCGCGTGTTGCTGTAATGATACCCTGGATATCAGGGTGGTTGGTACGTAACCAGCTCATAAATGTCAGTCCACCACGTGCTTTGAAGGCACCGATTGGCGTGTGATTTTCATGCTTAACAACGACTGTACAGCCTGCTTTAGTGTTTATCTGTGGCCAGCTGTACTGCGGGGTCGCAGACATATGCTGGTAGATGTATTGTGCAGCGCTTTCAAGCTGTTGCTTTGTAAACATGATCATCTCTTTCTTAATATTGGGTCAGCAATCGAGTTTCTGTGGTCGGTGATGAGAACTGATTGTCTGTCATTACGGCTTTTAAAAGAGTAGCAACTTGATTGTGTGGTTCAATATTAATATTGTATGGCATACAATAAAATGGAAGCTATGTGGAAACCTGAATTAAATCCGGAAACAAAAACCAAGTACCTGGCAATTGTTGACGCCATTTCAAAGGCAATCCAAAAAGGTGATCTTTTGGCCGGAGAACGCTTGCCAACCCATCGTGATCTAGCTTGGGAGCTGAAGCTAAACGTTAGTACCGTTAGTCAGGCCTATAAAGAAGCAACAAAACGACATCTGATTGGGGGGGAAGTTGGTCGGGGAACCTATGTCCTGGCGACAAGCCGGGAAGCAGAGCTTTTTGCCCTTAAGGATTCTGGGAAAGATTCAGTTGCGAACGGGAGTTTTGACCTATCTACCAATATTCCTGCGGTACATCCAGACGATAGGAACGCGCAAAATTTACTGTTTGAAGCACTTGAGAGAGGAGCCGGAACTCAGGCTTTTTCATACCATTCATCTGATTTACTTATGCGGACCAGATTTGCGGCGAGTCAGTGGTTATCTTGGCGTGGTTATGAAGTGAAACCGAGCGACATTGTTCCCTGTGCCGGGGGACAGCAGGCACTCTTGGCGTCATTACTCGCTCTGTGCGAGCCTGGAGATAAAGTCCTCGTTGAAAAATTTACCTTTCCGGGGATGAAAGCCGTTGCTCGTCAGTTAAGGCTTAAGCTCGTTGGAATTGAATGTGATGAAGATGGCATCAATCCAGAAGGATTGGAAAAAGCCCTGATAACAAGTGGTGCGAAAATTCTTGTCCTTAACCCTAATTTGAACAACCCCACAGGCTTTACAACTTCAGAGCAAAGGTGCTCTGATATTGTTAAAATCATCAAGCGTCACGACATTGTTGTTATTGAGGATGATGTCTACGGGCCTTTGAGTGGGAATAGACCATTGTCTGTTCATTTACCCGACCACGCAGTTTTGATTTCAAGCCTTTCAAAGTCGGTTGCTCCCGGACTGAGATATGGGTTTGTTAGCGGGTGTCAGCGTCTTATTGGGCCTATTGATGCAGAGGTTCATGCAACGAATTGGGCCATGAGCCCTTTTATTGTTGAACTGGCAAACTTATGGATATTAGAAGGGCGTGCCTTCGCCAGGGCTGACTGGCAAAGGCACGAGGTTGAGGCTCGTTGGAGCCTCGCGAAATCGCGATTTAAAAAAATGGGAGCTGTGAACTGGGAGAAAACACCTTGCCCCCATCTTTGGCTCGCGGTTTCTGGTACGGCTAATGATGCTGCTAATAAGCTTCATGACGCTGGAATCGATGTGGTTTCGGGGGAGTTGTTTGCGACGACACCTCAGCCAACACATCACATTCGTATCTGCTTGACAGCCCCTGAAAGTCGATCACTGCTTAGTCAGGCAATTGATAAGGTGATTGAGTGCAATGTACTGTCAAGTTCATTGCGCTCAATCTAGATAAACTCTTAATGGTAGGTTGGTAAACGGGGGCGTTCTTCAGGTTTTACGTCCCAAAAACCGATATCTTTTTTGATATGCATTGGAAGGTCATGCATGTCTTTAAGAGTTGTGATGTTTCTCTTCTTATTAAATTTAAATATTTTTTTTAATAGGTTACGGATAGTCCATAAGCTGGTTCTATTTTTGATTGGTGTTGCAACGTAATGTGAATTGCATGGATTATTTGCGATAGCCATTTTGTCATATCTCCTTGTGGCTTCATTTCCTCTTGTTTCTAATGTGCGTAATGTCTGCTTGAATATCCAACTAAATTCTGATTACTATACATAAGGAGATTTTATGCATTATGACTTCAAAATTACCCCCGCTTTCATCGTTACGTGTTTTTGAAGCTGCGGCGCGTCATGGAAGTTTTACCCGAGCATCCGAAGAACTTGGGATGACGCAGGCTGCTGTCAGTTATCAGATGAAAATTCTTGAGGAGAGGGTTGGAACCGCCCTCTTTTTACGTAAGCCAAGACAGGTAAGTTTAACCGAAACTGGCCGTCGGATTGCCCCGGTTATAACCGAAGCTTTTGAGCTTCTGCGTAGCGCATTTGTTATGGCTGAGGATAGTAGCCAAAGACTATTATCCATTACTGCTGTGACAACTTTTGCCGCGAGCTTTTTGGCTGAGCGAATGGGGAGCTTTCAAATAAAGCACGACGACCTTGCTGTCCGTCTTGATACTTCTTTACCTCTTGTTGATTTTACCCGTGAGGAATTTGATGTTGGGATACGTTCGGGTGGTGGTAGCTGGGATGGTTTGGAATCTCATTTTTTGATCCCATGTGATTTTACGCCTCTAGTGAACCCGGAACTTGCTGAATCTATTGGTGGTATCCATCAGCCATCCGATCTTTTGAAACTACCGCTTGTTGGTATTTCAGATCCTTGGTGGAGAAGTTGGTTTGAGGCGGTTGGCCTACCTACTGATGATCTAAAGTGTCGTCAAAAAAGTGGTATGATGTTGCAATTGCTAGAGGCAAGGGCTGCTGAAGCTGGCCAGGGTGTGGCGATTTTAACGCCCGCATTCTTTCGTGATTCTTTAAAGCGCGGTACGTTGATGCAACCCTTTGATAAACTTTGTCGTGATGAGGGTTATGGCTATTGGCTAGCCTATCCTAAAGCTCGTAGAAATGTCCCTAAGATAAAAAAATTCCGCGAGTGGCTATTAGCTGAAATCAAAGAGTTTAATGCACGTGAAGAAGTTATTATTCAGGAAATGCGTGACTCCGGGCAGCTTATTTCCCTCTAGCTTTTGATGTTTGGCTTAGGATTAAACCACCAAAAATTAAACTGCTCAGAAAAAGTATAACTTCGGCAACAACAATGGATGGACCTGATGGTGTATCCCATTCCAAAGAGCCAAAGAGACCTATGATAATTGAGAGACTGCCGATCAGTGATGCAATAACTGCCATCTGTTCAGGCGTTTTGGCAAAGCGCCTTGCTGCAGCGGCAGGAATAATAAGTAAAGAGGTGATGAGAAGAACGCCAACTACCTTCATCGCAATGGCGATGACGATTGCGACTGTTATCATAAAGAGTGTCTGAATAAGAGTGACATTTATACCCTCAGCCCGTGCGAGTTCTTCATGAAGTGTCAGGGCAAGGAGATCTTTCCAGATATAGGCAAGGAGAGACAGGGCAACAACACCCCCACCATAAATCCAATAAATATCTTCATAATTTACGGCGAGAACATCCCCAAAAAGATAGGATAGCAAATCAACCCGATATCCTTGTAAAAGGCCAAGAACGACGAGGCTGATCGCAAGGCTGGAATGAGCCATGATTCCTAGTAATGTATCGCTTGCAATTCTTTTTTGATGTTGGAAAAGCGTAACGGTTAAGGCAATTACGATAGCTGTGCCAATAATACCAACAGTTAGGTTAAAGCCGAGTAACAACCCAAGCGCGACACCTAGCAGGGCAGAGTGCGCAAGCGTGTCCCCAAAATAAGCCATTCTGCGCCAGACTACAAAGCATCCCAGAGGCCCGGAAATCAAGGCAACACCAATACCCGCAACAAGTGCGCGTAGAAAAAAATCTTCCAATATCATGCTTCGTCCGACATTGTAGAGGAGTGGTCATGGTTACACTCATGAGAATGATCATGAAGGTGATGGTAAACCGCGAGGCCAGGTTTTGTCTGTCCACCGAACAGGGCCAGATATTCCGGGCTGTCACTAACCTGGGTCGGTGCGCCAGAGCAACAGACATGGCCGTTAATGCAAACCACACGATCGGTTTCCGCCATAACGATATGCAGATCGTGAGAAACCATTAAAATGCCAAAGCCTGATTGTTCTTTCAGTCGAGAGATGAGCTTGTAGAGTTCTGTCTGGCCTTGAAAATCGACACCTTGAACGGGTTCATCCAAAACCAGAAGATCGGGTTTCCTAAGAATTGCGCGCGCAAGCAGAACACGTTGAAATTCTCCGCCTGATAGGCTTTGCACGGCTTGTTTCAGGGTGTGATGAGCTCCGACATCTTTCAAGGCTGCCTCACGCTCGGAAAGGGGGCGTTTATCTGGTATGGACAAAAAACGTTCCACAGTCATGGGCATAATTGGATCAATATTAAGCTTCTGGGGAACATAGCCGATTACAAGGCCGTGTTTACGCCAAATTTCACCATCTGTAGGTTTTATTGCCTTTAATAAAGCGCGGAGTAGTGTGGATTTTCCAGCACCGTTTGGTCCGATCAGGGTAACGATTTCGTTTTTGTGAACTGTTAAACTGACATCATGGATAGCCGTTTTCCCACCAAATTTAATGGTCAGGTTTTCAGCATGAATTAGAGGTTCTCCACTGGGCGAAGGGGCTAGGTGGTCGTGCCCACAGCCACAGTTCAGATCACTTTCACTTGCTGGTTTCGCGATACTGGATGTCATGGTGTTATTTTTGGGGTGTTATCGTTTTGGGTCTTAAGCATGATCTCATGTGTTCGTGGAAAATTGTTGGTGCTTTAAAAGGGTGTTTAATTTTCTCTGTTACGCTGTGCAATCGGGGCACAGACCTCGAACTTCAAGCATTCGTTGCTCTGCTTTAAAGCCGAGCGTGTCCGTTTTTTCCAGAATTGCTTTATCAATCGTTGCGTCATGCACTTCTGCAGCGCAGCCGCAATCTTTGCAAATAAGAAACAGACCTGAATGCTCTTCTGCGGGGTGAGAACAACCAACAAAAGCGTTTAGAGATTCTATTCTATGGATAAGACCTTGTTCTAACAAAAAATCGAGTGCTCTATATACTGTCGGGGGGGCTGTCTTCCCGCTTTCTTGCGATAGCTTTGAGAGAACGTCATAAGCCCCGATAGGGTGGTGACTTTCCCAAACAAGTTCTAGTACACGCTTTCTTGCGTCTGTCAGGCGTACTCCACGCGAAATGCAGAGTTGTTCCGCTTCATCCAGAGCCGTGGTTACACAGTTCTTGTGGTCGTGGGTTCCACCACAAAACGAAAGTGAGACTGTATCAAAGTTTTCCATACTCTTTTCTTATCTTGTCTTGACAATGTTGTAAATGTTATAACATAACAAAATTAAAATTTATCACCTAAACTTTCTTTGACTTGTGGTTTTTTAATCGCAAGCAATACCTGAGGAATATTATTCTCTATGTCGAGACTTCATAACAAATTGCGAAATGGTGCCATCTTTGGGACTGTTGTCGGATCGATCACTTGCGGTACTGCGCTTTCTAGTTTTGCTGGCGAGCCGCCCAAGGTTGCGGTGTCTATCTTACCGGTTCATTCACTGGTTCAATCCGTAATGGAAGGTGTGGGAGAAGCTGAACTCTTGATGGATCAAGGATCTTCCCCACACGGCTACAGTTTGCGTCCGTCGCAAGTCAAGGCGCTGAATAATGCTGATCTTATTGTTTGGGTTGGGGAAGGATTGGAAACTTTTCTTGAGAAGCCGATTGCAGCAAGAAAAGAAAACGCGAAAGCGCTGGAATTGATGGAGATTAAAGGGGTTACCCTTTTGGAAAACCGTCATTCCGGACAATGGTCCGAAGGCGCTCACGATCATGATGAGCATCATGACGGTGAACATGAAGAGCATGAGGAACATAGTGACCACGACGAAGGCCATGATGATCATGCGCATGATAATGAACATGAACACAAAGATGAGCACGAGCACGAAGGTGAACATGAACACGAAGAAGAGCATGAACATGGGGAAGAGCATGTTCATCACGATGATCACGAACATGATCATGGAAAGTTCGATCCGCATATTTGGCTTTCAATTGAGAATGCCAAGGCCATTGTAAGTCGTGTTGGGGGCGAGCTAACGGAAATTGACCCTGATAATGCATCTACTTATCAAAGCAACGTCGAAAAGACGCTCGCTGATCTGGATGTTTTGAAACAAGATCTTAAGGGACAGATTTCCGGGTATGAGAAAAAGCCTTATTTGGTTTTTCATGACGCTTATCAGTATTTTGAAAATGAATTCTCTCTGTCAGCTGTGGGGTCGGTGACGATTGATGCAGAGCGTAAACCAGGGGCAAAGCGTATTTCTGAACTCAGGGATGTTATCCGGGACAGAAAAGCAGAATGCATTTATCAAGAGCCTCAATTTAAGCCTGTTGTGGTCGAGGTTCTTGCTGAGAATCTAGAGGTCAAAATTGGTGAGTTAGATCCGTTAGGAGCCAAACTGGAAGCAGGACCGGAAGCTTATAAAAACTTGATGTCGAGCCTAGGGGACAATTTGGTGTCTTGTTTGGCTAAGAAGTAAGCGCGTTTATTTGTTAGCTCAAAGCCTCAGCTAACAATGTGCATCTGATGGGAGCTCATTTGGATGCAGTTGTTTAGTTCGAAAAAGGAAACCGCAATCGGTTGGTGGGTATGGTAAGGCAGGAAGCCTGAGGAAAACAACTTGAGCTGAGCTCAGGGAGGCAGTTTTACTCAGGTGATTTGCGCCCACCTTCGATTGCGGTTTCAAGTTTAACTTTGATATCCTTTAGATCATCTGGTGTATAAGGGCGTGGTTCTTTTATGCCCCAGACCGGACCGGGCCAGGCCGCGTCACTTTCAAAGCGCGCAATGACATGGATGTGGAGCTGTGGAACCATATTTCCCAGTGCCGCAACATTGATCTTAAAGGCATTGCATTCTTCAGTAAGTACTTCTGAGACATACCTGATTTCTTTCATTACGGCAGAAAAGAGATCTTTTGGCAGGTCATGCAAATCACGAAGGTCGTTGTAGCGAGGTACGAGGATCAGCCAAGGATATTGGCTGTCATTCATAAGCAGAACCCGACAATGTGCGAGTTCTGTTATGGTCACCGTATCGGCTTGAAGGCGTTCGTGAAGTGCAAATTCCATGATGATTTAGCCTTTATCCCAGAAGGGTATCGCAGAAGAGTATTCTAGTAAGGGCAATCCACATCCCCCATCTCAACATAAACTGATTTCAGTTGAGTAAAGTGATTGATTGCTGCGGTGCCATTTTCACGACCAATACCAGATTGTTTGTATCCGCCAAAAGGCATTTCGATTGGCGTTATGTTATAATTGTTGATCCAGCAAGTTCCGGCTTCCAGGTTTTCAATCACGCGATGTGCACGATTGATATCCTGTGTAAAGACACCAGCAGCCAAGCCAAATTGTGTATCGTTGGCAGCAGCGACGACTTCATCTTCTGTATCGAAAGTTATAACGGACATAACTGCACCAAAGATTTCTTCCTTTGCGATACGCATGTCAGCCTTTACATCTGTGAAGATGGCTGGTTCGACAAAGCTGCCTTTTCCGAAACCTTCGACGGTGATTTGGTTTCCGCCATAGGCCAGGGTTGCGCCTTCTTTTTTGCCGATTTCGATGTAGTTTAGCACCTTTTCCATATGTTCTTTATGGATGAGCGAACCGACATGTGTTTCCAGATCCATGGGATCGCCAATAATCATCTTGGATGTGCGCTCAATGAGCTTCTTCAAAAAGGCTTCTTTGATGTCTTTGTGGACATATACACGAGTTCCGTTGGAACAGATCTCCCCCTGAGTATAAAAGTTTGCAAGCATGGCGGCTGACACGGCGTTGTCCAGATTTGCATCATCAAACACGATAAGAGGTGATTTTCCACCAAGTTCAAGCGTCACATGCTTGAGGGTTTTTGAGGCTGATTCCATCACGCGCTTCCCGGTCGGAACTGAACCGGTCAGGGAAATTTTCTCGATGCCTTCATGCTCGGACAGCATTTGACCAACGGGGCCCAAACCGGACACAACATTGAAAACTCCGTCAGGCAGGCCCGCTTCTGTATAGATTTCTGCTAATTTCAGTGCAGTAAGCGGGGTAACCTCAGATGCCTTGTAAATAACTGTATTGCCGCATGCGAGGGCAGGGGCGGATTTCCAGCATGCGATCTGGATTGGATAGTTCCATGCGCCGATGGCAGCACAGACACCCAATGGTTCTTTACGAGTATAGGCAAAGTTGCCGTTCGCGAGTTGGATATGTTCACCATTGATTGAGGCAGCGAGGCCAGCAAAGTATTCGATACATTCTGCACCTGATTCAACATCGACGCAGTTTGCTTCCTGCATTGGTTTCCCTGTGTCAGCAACTTCAAGAGCCGCAAGCTCGTCATTGCGTTCACGGAGTAGAGCAACGGCTTTTAAGAGAATACGGCTTCTTTCGGTGCCGCTCATTTTGGACCAAATCTTGAAACCGGCCTTGGCGGCTTCAACAGCTTTATCAACATCTGCTGCTGAAGCAATCTGGACGTTACAAATTACATCACCAGTCGCTGGGTTTATGGTCTCAAATGTTTCACCGGATGTGGCGTCTGTATACTTACCGTTTATGTAAAGCTGTTGAGTAGGAAGCTTTGCCATTGTTTTAATCCTCGAAATCGTAACGTATTGTTCTAATGTATCTGAATTGTTTAAATTTAGTGCCTTGAGTTACTTCTGATGAGCCAATATCTGACTGCTGATGTAACTTTCCATAATCGTGATGGCCTCTTTTGGGGTGACCCCGCCTTCTGTCAGGGCACAGCGTATCCAAAGCCCTTCGACCATGGCGGCTAAGCCCGTTGCAGTGCTGGCAACCATATGTTCGGGAAGCAAAGGTTTTAACGCGTGTTGAAAATTGCTTTGCATGCGTCGTTCATTGATTTTGTGCAGGCGTCCCAATTTTTCCGAAGTTGGGACCAAAGCCCAAAATGCCAGCCAGACATCAACTACGCCTGACTTGAACTGCTCATCTGAGAAGTTTGAATTCACAACAGCAAGTAGCCGTTCAATTGGTGTATTGGCGTGTTCCAGTTGCTTTTTTGTTTCTTCGCCTAACTTGCGCATTAGATATTGGAGTGTTGCCGTTAACAAGCCTGATTTATCATCAAAGTAATGAGCAACAATTCCGGAAGACAGCCCTGCACGTTTGCTTATTTTCGAAATGCTGGCATTGGTAAACCCTTCCTCGTGGATCATCGCAATTGTTGCTTCGATCAACTGGGTTTTCCGAATCTCTTCCATTCCGACTTTTGGCAAGATCTTGTATCCTTTTATCCAATGTTTCAGTTCTTGGGGAGACATTGAAACAAAAAATTTGTGTGTTTATTTCCTGTTTTTGTTACGCATTTTTTTGAACTTAGCTTTTGATTTGATTTATAAAATCACAGCATTTGCTCATGGCTTGGTGACTGCGTTATATCTATCAATAATTTATTTTGATTGAACGTTCAATCAAAATAAATTATTGATAGTGGAGTTACGACGATAGTTTCGATCGTACTAGGGAGTTAATCAGGCAAAGATCCTGCTAGAATAATAATGAACTTGCGGGTATCTTGCTAAAATCAATTAGAGCCACGGGGTCCTCTTGTGGCATAAAAAATGGAGACAAGTGAATGAACCTCAAACACTTGATTTCGGCTAGTACACTGGCCATCGCTGCAGCTGGTTTTACAACTGGGGCGCATGCTGCTGACCCAGCTAGCTGTCAATCTGTTACTTTTTCCGATGTTGGATGGACTGATATCACAGCAACAACTGCAGTAGCATCTGTTGTTCTGGAAGGCCTTGGCTATCAGCCGGAAACTCAAATTCTTTCTGTTCCTGTGACATATGCTGGTCTAAAGAACGGTGACGTTGATGTTTTCCTAGGTAACTGGATGCCAACGATGGAAGCCGATATCGCACCTTATCGTGATGAAGGTTCTGTTGAGACCGTTCGTGTTAATCTCGAAGGGGCCAAATATACACTTGCCGTTCCAACGTATCTTGCTGACAAAGGTTTGAAAGATTTTGCTGACATTGCAAAGTTCAAAGATGACCTTGATGGCAAAATCTATGGTATCGAGCCTGGTAATGATGGTAACCGCCTTATTCAGGGGATGATTGACAAAGATACCTTTGGTCTCAAAGATTTTGAAGTTGTTGAATCATCCGAAGCCGGTATGTTGTCGCAGGTTGCGCGTTCAACACGTCGTGAAAAAGGCGTTGTTTTTCTCGGTTGGGCTCCACACCCAATGAACGCAAACTTCGAGTTGACCTATCTTACGGGTGGCGATGACGTTTTCGGTCCTAACTTTGGTGGCGCAAATGTTCATACAAACGTTAGAAAAGGTTACGCAAGTGACTGCCCGAACATGGGTAAGCTTCTGGGTAACCTGGGCTTCACACTTGCCATGGAAAATGAAATCATGGGTGCCATTCTTGACGATGGTAAAGAAGGTCCTGTTGCCGCGACAGAATGGCTAAAAGAAAATCCAGGTGCATTGGATGCATGGCTTGATGGTGTTACCACATTTGATGGTGGCGACGGTCTTGCCGCAGTAAAAGGTCACCTTGGCCTTTAAGCTTTACGCCAAATAAGTTTTACTGAGGGCTGGCATTCTGTCGGCCCTCTTGTATGTTATATAAAAATAAAACCAGTGATGGAAATGTAGGTAAATAGATAAAGCTTTTTTACCTTGAAAGCTGGTAATAACGAAAAAAGAACACATAAGAAATCATTTATGGGTTCGCTTTGGAGCAGAGGGATTAGCAATGTCCGGCATCGAGCAGTGGTTAGTTGACCATAAAATTCCTGTAGGAAAATGGGGTGAAAGCTTTTTTGACTTTCTTATCGATAACTTTGCGGGATTTTTTGACGCAATAACTGATGGCGGTACTTTCCTGATTGATGGCACAGTGGACATGCTTTTGTTCGTACCATCGATTGTGTTGATTATCATGATTACTGGGCTTGCGCAGTACCTACAGCGGACATGGAAACTTTCCCTGTTTGTCTTCTTGTCATTACTGTTCATTGTAAACCTCGGTTACTGGACAGAGACAATTGAATCTCTTGTTCTTGTCGTTTATGCCACCGTTGTCTGTATGATTACGGGCGTTCCAATTGGTATCGCAGCAGCTCATCGCCCTTGGTTGTATTCTCTCTTGCGACCTGTTCTTGATCTTTTACAGACAATTCCAACGTTTGTTTATCTCATTCCTGCAATGACACTCTTTGGCCTCGGGATGGTGCCTGCGCTTGTTGCGACGGTGATTTTTGCGGTTGCCGCGCCCGTGCGTTTGACGCACCTTGGTGTCTCTTCTGTGCCTAAGCCTTTGATTGAGGCTGCTGAATCGTTCGGCGCCACTAAGAAGCAACTACTGTGGAAGGTCGAGATCCCATACGCTCTGCCCACGATTATGGCTGGTGTAACACAGTGTATTATGCTCTCGCTCTCTATGGTCGTGATTGGTGCTCTCGTAGGGGCAAGTGGTCTTGGTAAACCTGTTGTTCGCGCGTTGAATTCCCGTCAGATTGACATGGGGATTGAAGCAGGTCTTGCGATTGTTGTTGTTGCGATTTTGTTAGATCGTCTGTGTAAACAGCGTAATGCGCCGGTTGATGGTGCTTAAGGTAGGGATGGAACAATAAAATGACAGCTGTAGAATTTAAAAACGTCGATATTGTTTTTGGCGATAATCAGCAAGAAGCCATCCCAATGGTTGATGCAGGCAAAACACGAGAAGAAATTCTTGAGAAAACCGGATGTGTTCTTGGTGTCGCTGATGGGTCTATTAAAATTGAAGAAGGCGAAATCTGTGTTCTGATGGGGCTTTCCGGCTCAGGTAAATCAACACTACTACGCGCCGTTAACGGTCTGAACAAAGTTACACGTGGTGAAGTTCTTGTTCGTGATGGTGATGACCTCGTTGATGTTGCATCGTGTGATGCCAAAACACTACGTCATATGCGTATGGAACGAGTTTCCATGGTCTTTCAACAGTTTGCTCTGTTGCCATGGCGGACTGTGTCCGAGAACGTTGGTTTGGGGTTGGAGCTTAAAGGTATGCCCAAAGCCGAACGAGAAGCCATCGTCGAACAAAAGCTCAAGATGGTTAGTCTTGATCAGTGGAAAGACAAGTACGCTCATGAACTGTCTGGCGGGATGCAACAGCGTGTGGGACTTGCACGTGCATTCGCAACGGATGCAGATATTCTGCTGATGGATGAGCCTTTTTCGGCCTTGGATCCTTTGATCCGCGATCATCTGCAGGATGAACTGCTTGAACTACAGAGAAACCTCAAAAAGACGATTGTCTTTGTAAGCCATGATTTGGATGAAGCGTTGAAAATTGGCACGCATATCGCAATCATGGAAGGGGGCCGTATTGTTCAATATGGTGAGCCAGAAGAAATTGTTCTGAACCCTGCCAACGAATATGTTGCCGAGTTTGTTGCACATATGAACCCATTGAATGTTCTGCGTTGTGCGTCATTGATGACACCTGTTAGTGATCTTCGCAAAGACGGAGAGCGTATTATCCTGGATAAATACGATGCCTTTAAAGTGGCTCTGGATAGCAAAGGTGCAGTGCAGAAAGTAACTTTTGAAGACAAAGAAGAACTCCCTGTCTTTAGTTTTGGAGCGGATCATTCACTGGATGATATTCCCGATTGCAATATCGTGACCGCTTCCCCGGAAATAACGATGAAGCGCGCGATTGAACTTCGTCAATCAACAGGTAATCCTGTCTTACTGTCAGAAGAGGGCGTGCTTGTAGGTGTTGTTGGCGATGAAGAAATCTATCAAGGAATTCTTCGTCAAAGTTCGATTGCCGATGCGGCTGAATAAAGGGCTCTGATCTTATGGCGATTAAGGCAATCTTGTTCGACAAGGATGGAACCCTTCTTGATTACGAACAAAGCTGGATGCCCCTCAACAAAAAAGCGGCTTTGGTGGCTGCTGAGGGAGATGAAGAGCTTGCTGCGCAGCTTTTAACTGCGACTGGGTACGATGCGGAACAAGGTCGGGTTTTACCGGGTTCCATGTTGGCAGCGAGTAGCAATGGTGAAATTGTTGCGAAGTGGTGCGAATTTCTACCCCATGCAGATTATGATGTCTTAATTCGCAAGGTTGAAACGATTTTTCAGGAAGATGGGGAATCTGCCGCTGTAGCGGTAACGGATCTATCAGCGTTATTTGTCCGCTTGAAAGGACGTGGTCTTAAACTTGGCGTAGCCACAAGCGATAGTGAGCAAGGGGCGAGACGTTCTTTATCGCGGTTTGATTGTATCGATAAACTCGACTTTATCGCCGGCTATGATTCTGGTCATGGTCTGAAGCCAACTGCCGGTATGGTCTTAGGCTTTTGCAAGGCAATGGATGTGACCCCGGAAAATGTTATTGTTGTTGGTGACAATTTACATGACATGGAAATGGGGACGAACGCCGGGGTTGGTTTGAAGGTCGGTGTTCTGACTGGCACAACCGGACGGGAAGAGTTGTCAACACTTGCTGATCACGTGCTGACGTCGATCGAAGAGTTAGAGAGCCTGTTGTAATACTAGTTACCTCGCTTTTCTAATTAAAGACTTTGCGCGACCTTGTCGTGAGAATAAGAAAGGGGGCCTCAAATTGAGGCCCCTTGTTCTGTATGATGTGTGTGTTCAAGAAGTTCTTGAATGAACTTGGTTACTCTTGGCCCGGGAACTTACCATTATCTGCTGCTTTGCGTTTAGGATCGCGACCGCGACGTCGACGTCCACCACCGGTTTGTTCCGTTGGTTTTGCGCCTAAGGGGCCAGCTTCATTCATCTCGCGTGCGCCATTTGAAATTTCACCAAGTCGGGCGACGATTTCGTCCAGACTTGGTTTGGGGCCTCGCGTATGATTATCCAAAGCTTCACGCATGTGTCTGACGTGATTTGGGGATGTGCCACAGCAACCACCGATAATCTTGATACCAGAATCCACGGCAATTCTGGCATAGTCAGCCATCAGTTCAGGAGTGCCTGTGTAACGAATAGCACCATCAACGTATTCAGGGATACCACAGTTGCTTTTTGAGACCAGAACATCGCCTTCCTGGGCGCACATTGCCATATTTTGGAGTGCTGTCACCATTTCGGAGGCCCCAACGCCACAGTTGGCACCATAGGCGACAGGCACAGTTGAGAGTTCCTTGACGCGTCCGGCAAAGTCACCGGGGGTGAGGCCCATCATTGTGCGGCCGTTGGTATCAAAGCTTAGTGTGGTGACAATCGGTAAGCCGGTTTCGCTACATGCGGTCACGGCTGCTTCCAACTCTTCCGGTGCAGAGATTGTTTCCAGCCAAAGAACATCTGCGCCGGCCTCGGCAAGGGCCACTGCTTGTTCGCGAAATGCAGCTATTCCTTCTTCGCGTGTCAGTGATCCAACGGGTTCAAAGATATCGCCTGTGGGGCCCATTGACCCGGCTACAACCACTGGTCGGCCCGCTTCATCAGCGACTCGTTTAGTAATTTTAACTGCAGCTGCGTTTATTTCTGCGACGCGATTTTCTGCTTTGTGAAGCTTCATACGGTTTCGTGTGCCACCAAAGGTGTTGGTGAGAATAATGTCCGAGCCAGCATCAACAAACGATTTTTGCAGATTGTAGATTTTTTCTGGCTCATCAACGTTCCAAAGTTCGGGTGCATCGCCAGTTTCCAGACCTACTTCGAAAAGGTTGGTGCCTGTTGCGCCATCGGCAAGAAGCCAGTCGCGTGTTTTTAAGAGGTCTAGAAATTTATTGGCCATGGTTACTCGCCGCACAAAATTGATATTAGTATCTATTGAGGAAACTATGCTCTTTTTTTGTGCAACGCAAGCTATATCAGGATTTCTTTATATAGATTTTTGTGTTTTCATGATGTTTTCACAAGGAGATACAGGCTCGTGAAGCATTTGAGGCATAAAAGTGACATTTTTATTTCGCTATGGGTGGTTTTTTCCACAAAAAAAGTATAGATATATGCTGCTCGCGAAAAATTTCCCCGCAGCTTTGATTTCTATTTTCGGTGTTTTACTCATCGAAGGGGCGAATACGGGCACCGTACAAGGGTTGGAAAATAACTAAATGTCGACTTTAAAAGATCGTAAGATTGGCGCCGGCCGATCGGCTACTGTTTATCTGGATCATCTTCCTGATGGCCGTGCGACAGCGCGTAAGATATTTGTAGGCTCCACGTTGGCTGGCCTGGTTCACAATGTGATCTTTGGCGCGAACAACCCTTATATCTGGCATCAGGGATCAATCCTGGAAGCAGCCTGTCGCCGTCGTGTTCTTTCCGCTCTTATGAAGCTTTGGCTTCCCGGTAAACTTCGTATAGCAGAGATTATTTCCGTATCCTGGAATGAAGAATTCCGTGCCAATGAAATTACTATGGAATTCATTGATGGCCGGGCACCATCATTGCACCATCCTTATTCTTTTTTGAAAGAAACTGAAATTCAGGATCTCGTTGAGAATGTCATGAAGCCCTTACAGGGATTGCTTCTTGACGCAGGGTTTGACGGTCTTGCCTGGCAAGCCGGATATGGTAATCCCGTCGCGACCAGTAACTTCTTGCTGGAAACGACAGATGCTGGTGAAAAACGTTGGGTCTGGGTTGATCTGGAATCCGGTGTACCTGCGCTATTCCCGGCGAACCCTAAACTTCTATTTACGTACTACCTACAGCGTACTGTTGTTAATGGCCGTCCCCTTTATGATGATGTGGATGTTGCAAAACTTCGGGATTATATCGCGGTAAACAAAAATGCGCTTCTTGGGGTGATGAGTGAACAGGAATACGAGGCACTTTGTGTTGATGTATCCGGTCTTATTCATAAGCCTGATGACTGGCGTTTCATGTCGCGTCTGCAGCGGAGTATTCAGTCGAAGTTTGCTCGTGGTAAAATTTCAGAAGAAGAAACGCATTATTATAAAAAACATCCGTTGCGCTGGTATGGGCGGCAAGTCAAAGAAGGTTTGGGCAAAGTTATCGGGAAAGCCAAATCTTTGCTAACTGAGAGCAAACTGATCAAGCAACTTGGCAACCTGATGCCAAAAATTAAAGCCTTTATGTTCCTGCCTTCTTATAGAACGCAGTTGAGCAGGCTATTGGTTGGGCGCAGTATCGAAGACTGGCAAAAACGTCGTCAGCTTACCGAGCGTGAAGCCGATGTTTTGAAGCATGAAATGGAAAACAGCGAAAGCAGCCTTTATATTACAGACTTTGGCGTGCTGATGGCGCTGAAACCATTTGTGAAGGTTGCAACTCTGGCTATTGTCTTTGGGTTGGGGGCTTTTGATGTTATCGGCCTTTTAGGCGGTATTATTGGTTATTTCAGTGGTGGTGTAATCGTGCGTACGATCTATACGAGCTGTCGTATTATTGCCTCTACCGCTCGGGGAACAAGCCGCCCTTGGTTTGCATTGCTTTTGGGTTTCGTCCCGGTTCTCGGGAATGCAGCTTATCCTCTACAGCTATTGTATGAAGGCACACGTGGGGGGAATGGTGTCGCCAAGTTTATTATCTATGACATTATGGCTAGACTTGGCCGTGCCGTTCCGATCTGGGGTGGTCCTGACACATTGGTAGAGCACAAAGCCAATAGTATTGGCGATTTGTTAATCCGCCATCGTAATGCTTTACCGGAAGCTGCCGAATAAAAAACACCACTAAAAATAGTCGAATAGTTTTATGAAAATGGTCATCACATTATTGTGGTGGCCATTTTCGTATCTCTTTTGCTTGGGCGATGGTACTATAAATATTATGTTCAACTTATGCGGTAATGATGTGTCGTAGTTGATCGGTAGGTTCTTGGGGCAACGCAACAGGAGCAATAATGTTCAGGGTGCTTAGCTTTAATTGGGTTCTTGCATTACTAGGATGGTCTTTGTGGACTGGGCAGCGCATTTCTTTCTACAATGCTGCGCAGGGCAAAACGGGATCTTACGGCCCGGATTGTAGGAATGCGGGTCAGCTTTTCCTGAAGAAATTTTTCGAAGGCCATAAGATCTGTCGCAACAACCTTAAGCAAGAAATCTTGGCTACCTGTCATCAGGTAACATTCCACAACTTCTTCAAACTTATCTATTTCCTCTTCAAACTGCTTCAGGTTCTCCGACGCCTGTTTTTCCAGTTCAACCGAGACAAAGATATTGATCATATATCCAAGCTTGGTTTGATCTACCCGTGCGGCATAGCCGGTGATAACACCTTCATCTTCAAGCATTTTTACGCGACGGGCACAGGGGGTGGGCGACAAGCCCACACGTTCGGCCAGCTCAATGGAGCGAATACGCCCTTCGGTTTGAAGGATTCGCAAAATCTTTATATCAATCGCATCAAGTTCCATAAATCACTACTCATGGTGTATTTGTTAGAGAAAAATAGCTCAATTTGTTCTTTATAGTAACCATTTTGGGAATAATCACCAGCGATAATATGTCATAATTACTGTCAGAGATTATGTCCCGGATTACACTTGAGATTAAAAGTGTACTTAAAAACAAACCGAAATCGGCAAAAGGGGCTGAACCTAGGGAGCGACAAGTGCCAGAGAAAAATATCTTGGTGGAGAAAAATAGATGAGTGAAAAGAAACGGCTTCATCTTCATGTACCAGAGCCAGAGTTTCGTCCCGGAGATACACCGGATTTCTCCAATGTAACGATACCCAAAGCAGGTTCAGTAAGGCGTCCTGATGTTGATGTTTCGCCAGAAGAGATCAGAGATCTCGCCTATTCTATTATTCGTGTCCTGAACAGAGACGGGGATGCCGTTGGTCCTTGGGCTGATCTGTTGAGTGATGATGAATTGATCAGAGGCTTGCGTCATATGATGACGTTACGGGCCTTTGATGCGCGTATGATGATGGCACAAAGACAGGGAAAAACATCCTTCTATATGCAACATCTAGGTGAAGAAGCTGTCTCGACTGCTTTCCAGTGTGCGCTGGAAAAAGGGGATATGAATTTCCCGACCTATCGTCAGGCTGGTCTCTTGCTGGCGCAAGATTACCCAATGGTCAAGATGATGAACCAGATCTATTCCAACGAAGAAGATCCGCTTAAGGGGCGTCAGCTCCCGATTATGTACTCTGAAAAAGAGTACGGTTTCTTCTCTATTTCCGGTAACTTGGGTACGCAATATATTCAGGCTGTTGGCTGGGCGATGGCCTCGGCCATTAAAAACGATACCAAGATTGCTGCTGGCTGGATCGGTGATGGATCAACCGCAGAATCAGATTTTCATGCAGCATTGGTTTTTGCATCGACTTACAAAGCGCCTGTTATTCTCAATGTGGTAAATAACCAGTGGGCGATCTCTACCTTTCAGGGAATTGCAAAAGGTGGATCGGGAACTTTTGCCGCGCGGGGCCATGGTTTTGGCATTCCAGCGCTTCGGGTTGATGGTAATGATTACCTTGCTGTTTATGCGGTTGCAAAGTGGGCTGCTGAGCGAGCCCGCTTGAACCTTGGTCCGACTATGATCGAGTACGTGACCTATCGTGCTGGTGGGCATTCAACTTCCGATGACCCTGCTGCCTATCGTCCCAAAGAGGAGTCTGATGCTTGGCCATTAGGTGATCCTATTGAGCGTCTTAAGCTTCATCTGATTAGCAAAGGGATCTGGTCGGAAGAACGTCAATTGCAGACGGAAGCTGAAATTAAAGACACAGTGCTTGCCGCACAGAAAGAAGCTGAAAGTCATGGCACGCTCCACTCCGGGGGATCACCATCAACGCGTGATATGTTTGAAGATGTCTATAAAGAAATGCCGCCACACTTACGGCGTCAACGTCAGGAAGCGGGGATTTAATTCATGAGCAGAATGACGATGATTGAAGCCATCCGTGATGCAATGGATGTCATGATGGGGAAAAATGATGACGTAGTTGTCTTTGGGGAGGACGTCGGTTATTTCGGGGGTGTCTTCCGCTGTACCCATGGCTTGCAAGAGAAATACGGCAAGAATCGCTGCTTTGATGCACCGATTAATGAATCCGGGATTGTAGGTGCGGCGATTGGTATGGCGGCCTATGGTTTACGACCTTGTGTCGAAGTCCAGTTTGCTGATTATGTTTACCCTGCTTATGACCAGATCGTTTCAGAAGCTGCACGGTTGCGGTATCGCTCTGCGGGGGATTTTACCGCACCGATAACCATCAGAATGCCGACAGGCGGTGGTATCTTTGGTGGGCAAACACACAGTCAAAGCCCCGAAGCGGTCTTTACCCAGGTTTCCGGCCTGAAAGTCGTTGTGCCATCCAATCCTGCAGATGCCAAAGGGTTGTTGATCTCTGCGATTGAAGATGATGATCCCGTGATCTATCTGGAACCAAAACGTCTTTATAATGGGCCGTTTGATGGTCATCACGACCAACCTGTAACACCTTGGTCAAAACATGAGTTGGGTGAGGTGCCTGACGGTTACTATAACGTTCCATTGGGCAAAGCCAAAGTGACCCGCGAGGGGGCTGATGTTACGATTATTGCCTATGGCACGATGGTTTATGTTGCGGAAGCTGCGGTTAAAGAAACCGGGATTGATGCCGAGATCATTGACCTTCGGTGTTTGTTGCCTCTGGATGAAGAAACAATCATCGCGTCGGTTAAAAAGACGGGGCGTTGTGTTGTGGTTCACGAAGCAACTTTGACATCTGGTTTTGGCGGCGAACTCCTCTCTCGCGTTCAGGAAACCTGTTTCTATCATCTCGAAGCACCAATTCAACGGGTGACGGGATGGGATACGCCCTATCCTCATGCACAGGAATGGGCATATTTTCCCGGACCGGAAAGAGTTAGTCGTGCGTTAGAACAAGTGATGGAGGCCTGATCAATGGGTGAATATGTAATCAAGCTTCCGGATGTGGGCGAAGGTGTTGCCGAAGCCGAAATCGTTGAATGGGAAGTATCTGTTGGTGATGTGGTTCAGGAAGATGCTGTCCTTGCTGCTGTGATGACAGACAAGGCAACAGTTGAAATTCCATCCCCTGTAGAGGGGCGCATTATCTGGCTTGGGGCCGAGCCTGGGGACGTGATGTCTGTCGGTGCCCCCATCATCAAACTCGAAGTTGATGGTGAGGGGAACAGTACAGAGGAAAGCACATCAAAACCTCAGGTAGCTGAGCCTGAGGCGGGAAAATCAGAAAAAAAGGCAACTCAAAAGCAAGAGCAAACTTTTGTTGTTGAACCACCAAAGACAAAGGTGGAGATAGAAAAGCCATCAGCATCTCAAGTTCGTAAACAGCCGATTGGCCCGGCCAGGGCAGAAGGAGAAAAGCCCATTGCATCTCCTGCCGTTCGTAAACGTGCACAGGATGGTGGTGTTGATCTTCGACAAGTCACGGGAACAGGTCCAGCAGGACGCATTACTCACGAAGATCTGGATGCCTATTTTGATGGCAGCAGTGTTGCTGTTCATCCAAAAGGGGGGCTCGTCCCCAATACCTCGGTTTCCGAGGTTAAGATTGTTGGCTTGAGGCGTAAAATCGCGGAAAAGATGTCGATTTCCAAATCGCGTATCCCGCATATCACGATCGTTGAAGAAGTCGATATGACAGCCTTGGAAGAGCTGCGCGCGTCGTTGAATAAGAACAGATCCGAAGATCATCCTAAACTGACTCTGTTGCCGTTCTTGATGCGGGCATTGGTTAAGGCTGTAGCTGAACAACCCAACCTCAATGCAATTTTCGATGACGAGGCGGGTGTTGTTCATCAATACGGTGGTGTCCATATTGGCATGGCTGCACAAACACCGAACGGATTGGTGGTGCCAGTTATAAAACATGCGGAAGCAAGGGATGTCTGGGGCTGTGCGGCAGAAGTCAATCGTCTAGCAGCTGCATCCAAAGCGGGGACCGCAACACGCGAAGAGTTGAGTGGTTCTACCATTACCATTACATCGCTTGGGCCGTTGGGGGCGATTGCAACGACGCCAGTTATTAATCACCCGGAAGTCGCCATTCTTGGGGTCAATAAAATGGCTATACGTCCGATGTGGGATGGGACTGATTTTGTGCCACGTAAAATGATGAATATTTCTTCCAGCTTTGACCACAGGGTAATTGATGGTTGGGATGCTGCCGTTTTTGTACAGCGGATTAAATCCCTTCTTGAAACCCCGGCAATGATTTTTATGGAGGGCTAAGCCGTGAAGGAAATTAAAACAAAGCTTCTGGTTATCGGCGCTGGTCCTGGTGGATATATCTGTGCCATTCGTGCGGGACAACTGGGGATAGATACTGTTGTTATTGAAGCGGGAAAACCCGGTGGAACCTGTTTGAATGTGGGCTGTATTCCGTCAAAAGCTCTGATCCATGCAGCCGAAGAGTTCGATAAAGTTGCTCATTTGTCCGGGGAGAATGCGCTCGGAATTTCGACGACAAAACCCTCTATTGATCTTGCTCAGACAATGGAATGGAAAGATGGCATTGTTAGCCGTCTGAATTCAGGCGTTGCCGGGCTTCTGAAAAAGCACGGGGTTAAGACTGTTGAAGGTTGGGCCAAATTTCGGGATGGGAAAACTGTTGAGGTCGCCACACCGACTGGTCCACAGATCATTCGCGCTGAATACGTCGTAATTGCAACAGGTTCCAAGCCAGTAGAACTGCCTTTCTTGCCTTTCGGCGATAAGGTTATTTCATCGACGGAGGCCCTGTCGCTAACCGAAGTACCTGAAAAACTGGCTGTTGTTGGCGGCGGGTATATCGGGTTGGAGCTCGGGATTGCCTATGCAAAACTTGGGGCGAAAGTTACAGTTGTTGAGGCCGCAAAATCTATTTTGCCACAGTATGACAAGGATCTGGTACGTCCGGTTGTCAAGCGGTTAAGCAGTCTTGGTATCAAGGTCATGACCAATGCCAAAGCCAAAGGGCTTTCGACAAAAGGCAATTCCTTGCTTGTTGAGAATAGTGCGGGCACAGACGTAAAGGTTACAGCAGATAAAATTCTGGTTACTGTCGGTCGTAAACCTGTAACTGAAGGTTGGGGTCTGGAAGAGATCGATTTGCGTATGGATGGACCTTTCATTCATATCAACGATAAATGCGAAACCTCTATGCGGCGAACCTATGCGATAGGTGATGTTACGGGAGAACCAATGCTTGCCCACCGTGCCATGGCACAGGGGGAAATGGTTGCTGAAATCATTGCCGGGGAAAAGCGCGTTTGGGATAAAGTTTGTATTCCTGCGGTTTGCTTTACCGATCCGGAAATCGTAACGGCTGGGCTTTCCCCGACAGAAGCCAAAAAATTGGGGCATGAGATTAAAACGGACCTCTTCCCGTTTCAGGCCAATGGTCGTGCCATGTCTGCGGAACGTGAAGAAGGATTTGTACGTATTGTTGCCCGGGCCGATAATCATCTGGTCCTTGGTATTCAGGCGGTTGGCGCCGGTGTATCCGAAATGTCCGCAGGTTTTGCGCTCGCCCTTGAAATGGGGGCGCGTCTGGAAGACATCGCCGGAACAATCCACGCCCATCCAACACAAAGCGAAGCCTTTCAAGAGGCTGCCCTTAAAACCTTGGGGCATGCATTGCATATTTAGTCATGATTTGAACATCTCTATGTTAAAAGAGGAGTTATAAGAAATACTCGAAATAAAAGCGTTGGTTTTCCAGCGCTTTTATTTTTTGTCAGAACCCGTCGAGCAGGGGGAAGGATGAAGACAAAATCTATACAGTCACAAACAGCTACTTTTCTTGTGACTGGCTTTTAAGAGAGTTTTCCTATTATAGTTTGTTAAATGAAAATGATAATGGGGAGAGATTTTAATGGAACAGATACCTGATTTTGTTGTTACTTTTCTGGAACTTCTCTCTTTTCTTTTTATAACGGCTGTCGGGGCCGGGTTTCTGTGGCTGATTTACGCCTACATCACTGATGTAACGCAGACTGAGAGTACGCTGCGCCGAAACTATCCGGTTATTGCACGTTTTCGCTATTTCTTTGAGCATTTGGGGGAATTCTTTCGCCAGTATTTCTTTGCCTTGGACCGTGAAGAAATGCCCTTTAACCGTGCTGAAAGATCCTGGGTCTATCGCGCGGCTAAAAATGTTGATTCCACCGTGGCGTTTGGATCTACCCGTGATCTCAGACCTGCGGGAACGGTTTTCTTTGTGAATTGCCCTTTCCCAACCCAGGAAGAGGACGCTATCGAACCCGGTAACGTGATCATTGGCCCTTACTGTCAGCAACCATATGAAACAGATAGTATTTTTAACATTTCTGGGATGAGCTATGGGGCGATTTCTATTCCGGCTGTGCAGGCTTTATCAAAAGGGGCCAAGAAGGCTGGTATCTGGTTGAATACAGGTGAGGGCGGCTTGTCGCCTTATCACCTGGAAGGTGGGGCCGATATTGTCTTTCAGATTGGAACCGCCAAGTTCGGTGTTCGCAAACCCGAAGGCGGTTTTGATGAAGACAAACTCCGGGAAATTGCGGCGCATGATCAGGTTAAAATGTTTGAGCTAAAACTTTCTCAAGGGGCCAAACCAGGTAAGGGAGGTATTTTGCCGGGGGAAAAGGTTACCGAAGAAATTTCCAAAATTCGTGGTATTCCAATCGGTCAATCTGCCATCAGTCCAAATCGTCATCCAGAGGTTAAATGCGAGAGTGATCTTTTGGATATGCTTGCCTATATCCGCGATACCACGGGCAAACCGGTTGGTTTCAAGATGGTCGTCGGCGCTTATGGGTTTTTTGATAACCTGTGTGAAGAAATTAAAAAACGAGGCATTGAAAGCGCCCCTGATTTTATCACAATTGATAGTGCTGATGGGGGAACAGGCGCAGCCCCAATGAGTTTGATCGACAATATGGGTGTTCCTCTGCGGGAAAGCTTACCTCATGTGGTCGATACCCTGATCAAGCATGGGCTGCGTGATCGTATTAAAGTCTGTGCCAGTGGCAAGATGATTAACCCGTCTGATGTGGCATGGGCCTATTGTGCCGGGGCCGATTTTGTAAATTCAGCACGTGGGTTTATGTTTGCGCTTGGGTGTATTCAGGCGTTGCAGTGCAACAAGAACACCTGTCCGACCGGTGTGACCACCCATAACAAGAAACTACAGTTTGGCCTGGACCCGGAAACGAAATCAGTTCGTGTTGCCAGTTATGCAAAGAACATGCGCAAAGAAGTCGGAACTATCGCCCATAGCTGTGGTGCGGCAGATGCGCGTGCATTAAAACGCTATCATGCCCGTATTGTTCTTGATACAGGTCGAAGTGTATCAATGGACGAGCTTTATCCTGATCCACAAAAAGAAGCTGCAGAATAAAAGTCTATGGAGTATCGGGGGAAACAGCGTGTTTTATATCGTTGATATGATCTCGCATTGCTTCTGCTGCTGCAACGGGATCGTGTGCTTGCAAAGCCTTTAGGATGCGGCAATGGCCAGTGATGGAGGCAACGCGTCGCTCATCGCTTTGATGACCTTCGGTTCGGGATGGGTCCATTGATGCACTGATCTTGTCCATCAAATCAGATAGCAGTGCATTGCCCGTTGCCTTGGCGATGAGCGCATGAAAATTTCGATCAATTTTTTGCAGTTCACTTAGATCTTCTGTTGTCATCTGCGTCCGGAGAAGCTGATCCATTTCCTCTAATTGTTCCGGCAGGATCATCTCTGCTGCAAGAGCAGCTATCTGAGGTTCCATTAACTCGCGAAGCTGAAAGACTTCGAATAGACGACGGGCGTCGCCAGATACCAGTGAAGATAGTGCGCGGGTTAACTCTTCTCGTGAGGAAGATCTTATGTAGTTGCCGCTTCCACGCTTTGGGGCCAGGACACCTTGTTCCTGTAGGACACGGATGGCTTCACGGACGGAATGGCGTGAGACTGCAAACAAGTCAGATAGACGTCGTTCGGAAGGAAGAGCATCACCGGGGCCCATGTCTTCATCGTTGATCAGTTTTTTGATCTTGGCAATAACATCTTCATAGGCCCGTACCGTTGAAGCTGAATTATCGTTCGTTTCAGTTTCTTGCTCTAACGTCGCGGACTGACTTTGGTCTATCATGCTTGCTCTCCCATTACTGCCTTCTAAGGCAGCCTTCTTATGTTAGCAAGTCATGTATCATGCGCAAGCTTGTGATGAAGAGGAAAAAAGCAAAGGACAGGCGAAGTAACTTTGGCGGAATTGCATGGGCAATTTTTGCGCCGATAGGGGCGAAGAAACCAGACGTTGGAATGATCAGGGCGAAACCAATCAGGTTGACATAACCAAGAGAGAAATCCGGTCTGCCTGGTAGTCCCAAACCGAAGTAGATATACCCAAGAAAACCTGGAACCGCGATGATAAGTCCGATAGCAGAAGCCGTCGCAACAGCTTTGCGAATGGGGTAATTGAAAAGGGTGAGAATAGGCACTGACAAGGTTCCGCCGCCAATACCCATCAGGACAGAAATACCGCCGATGAAAACCCCTATAAGCTGTTTAAAGGGAGAGCCGGGTAGTTGATCAGAAATATGTGTACCATCAGGACGGAAAGCCATATTCAAGGCTACGATTAAGGCGATAACCGCAAAGACAGCGATCAAGGCTTCGGACCCGATATTTCCACCAACGACAACGCCAATCAAAACACCGATTGCGATGGCGGGGCCCCAGCTTTTAAGCAAGTCTGTATCAACAGCACCTTTATTATAGTGAGATCGGGCAGAGGCAAAGCCCGTAATAAGAATAGTCGCTAAGGACGTTCCAACTGCGGTATGCATTCGGACAGATTCATCAACGCCAATAAGGCTGAAGAGGTGATATAGGACCGGGACAATAACAATTCCGCCGCCAACGCCTAACAGACCGGCGATAAGCCCGGCAACGACACCTGTTGCCAATAAGACAACTGCCAATACAAGCAGATCTGTTGATAGGAGTGCATCCATTTATATAAAGCCTGACTACAAAGATTTGGTAAAAGTTAGTGAATGAGTGTTATCTCAGCTTAGGTTTTCTTTTCATTAAGGTTTTTATCTTTTTTTGACCTTATTTTTTCCAGCTTATTTTTCTTCCAGGTTTTCCAAAAAATGAATAATGCTGCGAATATCAATCCCACGGCAAGGATGGGGCGAATAGAACCTTGCATCAGGAACAAAGGTAAAGCCAAACCAGTCATCGCAAAAGGTATGAAATAAGATGCCCATTGTCGTTTTAATTTGATCGCCTCTTGATACCAGGGAAAGCTGAAGGAAAATATAGCCAGAATTAGAAAGAAGAGGGACCATGGTCTGCTGAGGAACAGGGTCATATCATCGCTGATGGAAAGGGCTCTGGACAGATTGAGTTCGGCAATTTGCCCAAGGACAACACCAAGGATCATCGGGGCAAGTGGAAAGCCGAGTTTACGAAGCGTATATCCGACAACACCAAAACCAAGCATAACCCACATATCAAACTGTACATTATGAAGAGAAAAAACACCGATGGAGCAATAGGCCAAAATAATGGCGGCCAGAATGTACATGGGTGATCTTGTCGCGAATAAAAATAATCGTAAGGTCAGGGCCTGAGTGCCAACCATCATGAAATGGGCGAGGAAAAAAGCGATGAAAACAGAGTAGGCGAGAACCGGTTGGTCTGAGATAAAAGAAGGTCCGGGAACAATATCATGGATCATCAAGGCCCCAATCATGACAGCAGTCACGACATCTCCGGGTATCCCGAGGGCCATCATAGTAATAAGTGATCCCCCAGCGGTTGCATTGTTTGCGGCTTCGGGGGCAATAATCCCGTCGGGATCACCACTGCCAAATGTATTGTCATCCGGGGCTGCTTTCTTGGCTTGATCATAGGCAAGAATGTTTGAAATTGAGCTGCCAGCTGCGGGTAAGACCCCGGTAAATACACCGATTAAGCTGGATCGAATAAGGTTTCCCCAACGGGCAAAAATCATTTTGATGGCTTGTCGATGTTCTATGCGGGCTGCGGACATGGATTTTTCTAGCAGCGGACGCCGGGCTTGTTTGCTGTCTTCGATATCACTGAGTAGTTGGCTAAAGGCAAAAAGGCCGATGAGGACAGGAAGAAAGGCAAAACCCTGTAACAAAGGATCCCATCCGAAATCAAAACGTGCCATGCCATTGATGGGGTCTTCGCCCGCGGTGGCAAAAAACAGACCGAGAATGCCTGCAATCATACCTTTTAAAAGCGCTTTGCCCGAGAGGCTGGCAGTGATTGTCAGCGAGAAGAGAATGAGTGAGAAATAATCCCAGGGACCAAATTCCAACCCAAGAACAGCAAGCTGTGGGGCTAGGGCAACGAGCAATATGGCGCTGATGATGCCTCCAAAAAAGGAAGACCAGACACCAAGGCCAAGGGCGAGACCGGGTTTTCCGTTGCGTGCCATGGGAAAACCATCAAAGGTCGTGGCAACAGATGACGGTGTTCCAGGAATGCCCGTTAACATACCGGACATCAAGCCACCAGAGAGCCCACCGACAAAAACGCCGATCATTGTCGCGACACCCTGAGTAGCAGACATGCCAAAGGTAAAGGGAAGGGTGAGTACAACGCCCATCGCAATGGTGAAGCCTGGTATTGCGCCCGTTAACAGGCCTGCAATGACGCCGATGCCCATGAGAAGAAGAGTGTTGGGGTCGAATAAAATATTGTTACTGGCTTGAAGAATAATGTCCCACATAGTTTACACCTGCCATGCCGCAAAAATTTCACCTGCGGGCAGATGAACCCGAAGACTGTAGGTAAAGATCAACCACATCAGGCCAACCGAAATAATGGCGACAATTGAATGCAGAATGATGTTTTTTCTGGTGAACTCGCCAAGAACTGTTAGCTGTGAAAACACAAAAAGCATGCCGCCAATGAGCATCCCAATGTAATCAAGGCTGAATAGAAACAGGAAAAAGAGCGCAAAGCACCAAACTGCATTTTTATACTTTGACCAGAAACCTAAGTGAGCAGCTGCATCTTCAGAAGGTGCTTCTGGATTTTTCAGGGATTTCAGAGACCTGATTAAGTAAAGTGCACTTAATCCACTGAGAAGAATAAGTAAAAAGCGAGGCCAGGTTTCAGGCTTCAAGCCAGGATATCCCAGGTCTCGAATATCATAGCTGGCCCATAACATAACACTACAGAACATGAGCAAAAAGATAGCTACACAGAGATCTTGTCTGGCTCTGATCATCGGAAACTCCAGAATAAAAAGCGCGCTGACCTCTGACATTTTACGAAACGGGAGAAGGTCAGCGCGAGTAAGTTGATTAAGACCGGAAGCTCAAATGGTCTTAAAACAACAAGACTTAACGTTTGTAAGCACCAATTTTCTTGGCAATATCCAACCATTTGTCATACGTCGTTTGCATATGATCGGTGTAAGTAGCTGCGTTTTTGTACACAATATCGGTCCCTGTTTTGTTCAGTGACTCATTCAAGGAAGGATCTTGTGCCGCTTTCTCAAAAATAGCTTGGTAATGGGCAATGATGTCAGGTGATGTGCCTTTTGGGAGCATAACACCACGCTCTACGCCAAAGACAACATTGATGCCTTGATCCTTGGCTGTTTTTACGCCGGGGGTCTCTGTCATTTCCTTATCACCCATGACAGCCAGAGCTTTCATATCACCTGCTTCAAGATATTTAGTCGCCGCTGTCAGGTTGATTTCACCAATTTCGATATTCTTTGCTAAAAGGGCGGTGATACGTTCTTTTGTACCATCATAAGAAACGTGTCTGAACTTTACCCCTGCCGCATCTTCGATCAGAAGGAAAAGAAATTGACTGACTGATCCAAAGGTACCGCCCGCAGTGATTTCTTCCGGGCGTTTTTTTGCATCGGCAATCAGCTCTTCAAGGTTGTTATAAGACGTGTCTGAAGCCGCACCGACGAAGGAAGCCGTTCTGGTCAACAAGCTAACAGGTTCAAAAGCATCCCACGTGAAGTCTATGCGACCTGTGAAGTAGCTGGTAATTGCGGATTGATGGATGGCAATCAAAGTACAACCGTCTGCTTTGGCACGGTGAGCTTCTTTGGTACCCTTGTTGCCGCCCTGACCCGGAATGTTGATTACTTGTAGCTGTGGTTTGGCTCCGGATTTGTTGGCAGCTTCGGCAAATTTACGAAAAACAACATCTGTGCCACCGCCGGCTTTCCACGGTACAATAAGCTTCGCTGTGTCGCAGGAAATCTCGGCCGCATTTGCTGATGCTGTAAGAGATTGTGATGCCAACCCTATTGCCGCGGTTGCCAACAAAGCGGCAGCCCCTGATTTTAATGAAATCTTGAACATGAAGTTCCCTCCCCAGAGAAAGATTTTAGATAAGAAAATTTTTGATACCTGAGTAAAATTAACTGGTTTAACCAAATTATATTGGTTGTACCAATTATCGGCATGATCTATGTTCACTGTCAAGTTATGTTGTTTTGATACCTTGGTGCGGGATCTAGTGATTTGTTTTTGCTAGATATCTGTATTAGGGGAATCTATTTGATTTAGGAGATTAGGTTATGAGCGAATTCACCACGCGCCCTGAAATTGTGGGAACCTTTGGTGTTGTTACATCTACCCATTGGCTGGCAACCGCGGCGGGTATGGGAATACTGGAACGAGGTGGGAACGCTTATGATGCTGCCGTTGCGACAGGCTTTGCTTTACAAGTGGTTGAGCCACATTTGAACGGGCCGGGGGGGGAAGTTCCGATTATTGTCGCCCCGGAAAATGGGCCAGTGAAAGTGATAAACGGTCAGGGACCTGCACCTCAAAAGGCAACATTGGAAGCATACAAAGCCTTGGATTTATCTATTGTGCCCGGGTCGGGGATGCTTTCTGCGGTTGTGCCAGGGGCTTTTGATGCCTGGATGCTGATGTTGCTCGATTACGGAACCATGTCGTTGCGTGATGTTCTGTCCTACGCAATCAATTATGCACGTGATGGCTATTCCATCGTTCCAAATATTGCTCATACAATAAATCGAGTGAAAACGCTTTTTGAGGACGAATGGACATCGTCGGCTGATATCTATCTTAAAGATGGAAAAGTGCCGGAAGCAGGGAAGCTTTTTAAGAACCCTGAAATGGCTGATATGTATGACCGTATTGTTTCTGAGGCTGAAACAGTTTCGGATAACCGGGAAGGACAAATCGAGGCGGCTCGAAAAATCTGGTCAGAGGGTTTTGTTGCACAGGCAATTTCGGATTTCTGTGAGACGGCAGAGGTTATGGATACAACGGGACGTCGTCACAAAGCTTTGCTGAGCAAAGATGATTTGACAGGTTGGGCAGCCTCTTATGAAGAGCCGCTCACGTTTGATTATCAGGGTTATACGGTCTGTAAGACTGCAGCGTGGGGACAGGGGCCAGTTTTCTTGCAACAACTGGCTTTGTTAAAAGGCTTTGATTTGGATGCTCTGGATGAAAAATCACCAGAGTTTGTGCATCTGGTTACAGAGAGTGCAAAACTGGCTTTTGCAGATCGGGAAGCTTTTTATGGTGATCCTGATTTTGTTGATGTTCCTATGGATGTCCTGCTTTCGGATGTTTATAACGATGAGCGTCGAAAACTTATCACGGATCAGGCCTCTCTAGAAATCAGGCCGGGAGCTATTCCGGGCAAGGGAGGAAATGTGGTTGTCCGGATCAAGGGAACCACAGACGAAGGCAAAGACAATAAAGATATTGGCGAACCGACTGTCGCACGTTTTGATGACGAACCGACACCGGATGATAAAGGTGGCGCAAAGGGGGATACCTGCCATCTTGATATTATTGATCGCTGGGGGAATATGGTTTCTGCGACACCAAGTGGTGGCTGGTTACAATCTTCTCCTATCGTTCCGGGGTTGGGATTCTGCCTGACAAACCGGGCACAGATGTTCTGGCTGGATGAAAGATCTCCGGCCTGTATCGCACCAGGAAAGCTACCGAGAACAACTTTAACGCCATCTCTCGCTTTGAAAGATGGTGTGCCCTACATGGCCTTTGGGACACCAGGGGGAGATCAGCAGGATCAATGGTCTCTACATTTTTTTCTGCGTCATGTTCATTTCGGGTTGAATCTGCAAGAAGCGATTGATGCGCCTGCTTTTCAGACGGCACATTTCCCAAGTTCCTTCTACCCACGTGAGTGTGATCCCGGAAACTTAGCTCTTGAGGGGCGCTTTCCGGCTGAAACAATCGATGAATTGAAACGTCGAGGACACAAGGTTGTCATCGAACCGGACTGGTCCTTGGGACGTATGGCTGCGGCTTCGAAAGAAAAAGGGTTGTTAAAAGCTGCGGCTAACCCCCGGTTTATGCAAGGTTATGCCGCCGGGCGGTAATTAATTTTGATAAAGGACGGCTGATTTATTTCAGGATGAATCGCCAGCAGGTCCCGGAGGAACGTCTAGTTCTGGTTCTGTTCGGGATCTTGCTCCCTTTTCAGGGAAGGCATCTTGAAGATTGTTCTGTTCAATAATCCTCCTGATTGTTCCTGCTTTTATCATCTTGGTGACTTCGGTATTAAACCTGGTGAGAATTTCCAATCCTTTAGGGTGTTTTTTCCCAACCATTAAATAGTAATGCAGAGTCTGGATCGGCGGACCAAAATACTCCAGCTCCTGTCGCCAAGCAGGAAATTCGGTATTGATAAGATGTGTGCCAACAATACTGGTAAAGGGCGCGATATCAATGCGCTTGTTATAAAGCATCCGGATAACAGTACTTGGATTGTTGAGTTCAACTTTATTCAAGTAGTCAGCGTTATCAAATTCATTCCCGCTTGATGTCCCGCGTACATAACCAATGCGATAGCCCTCAAGATCCTTTAGGGATTGAAAGTTTATATCCGCATCTTTGCGCTTCAAGAACAAGACAGGGGTAATGAGATAAGGTGTACTGTAGTCGTATATTTGGGCGCGTTTGTCATTGTAATAAGCTGCAACGATTGCATCGCTTTTGACTGTTTCGACCTCGAATAAGGCCCTTTTCCAGGGAATTGTCTTAACAACAGGATTGTAGTTTGCGTTGCGGAGTGCCGTACTGACGATGACCGTGGCTAGGGCTTCACCTTCAAGGTTTTCAGATGTAATCGGTGGCCAGGGGTCCTGAGCTAATGTGATATTCTCTGCGGCACTCGGAAAAGAGATCAATAAGACGCAGCATAAAATTAAGATTTTCAGTTGAAGCAATATTGAAATTCCACTCATTTGGGAGGAACAGCACTACTTGATAAGGTGTAACAATCTTAGGTTGCTCATGTTAAATTATTACTAATTTTAGGAGTTGAGCATCAGTTGGATTATTATTAATCCATTTTGAAGATGATCTTTTAATCTGTGTTTATGGCAAGGCACAAAAAAGCCGCAGAGTTGAGATATCTCTGCGGCTTTTTTTATTTAAGCGTCAGCCGGTACTATTCGACATTACGCAAGATTTTGTTTTCTGGATCGTATGGTGATTCTTCAACAACAGTCGCTTTGAAGAGGTTACCGAGAATATAGACTTCCAGTTCGGTGCCAATTTCAGCCAGGTCTGGACGAACCATTGCTAGAGCAATTGATTTGCCTGTACGGAAACCAAAACCACCAGATGTCACACGACCAACCATTTCATCGTTGAGGTAAATTGGTTCAGAACCGCGGGCATCACAGTCAGTTACACCATGAACTTCCATGGTGACGAACTGGTTTTCAAAACCGCGCTCTTTCCAATCTGCCAGTGCCTGTTTACCGATGAAATCATCTTCTTTGTCTAGACGAACAAAACGATCAAGACCGGTCTCAAGCGCTGAGTATTCGATGGACATTTCTGTCGGGATCAAGCGGTAGGATTTTTCCAGACGCATGGAATCCATTGCACGGATACCAAATGGTTTCAGGCCAAATTCTGCACCAGCTTCCATGAGAACATCAAAGAGATAGTTCTGCATTTCAATTGGGTGGTGAAGCTCCCAGCCGTACTCCCCAACAAAGTTAACACGTGCAGCAGTCACTGGCGCAATGCCAACTGAGATCTGCTGAGCGGTCAGCCATGGGAAAGCTTTGTTAGAGAAGTCTGCGTCAGATAGTTTTTCCATCAAGAGGCGGGATTTTGGTCCGGCAATAATGAAAACACCTTGCTGAGTTGTGATCTTCTCTAGTTCAACAGAACCATCAGTTGGCTTAAGTTTAGTTAGATAATCCCAATCGTGACGCTCCTGAGCACCTGCAGATACGAGGTAGTAGCTCTGCTTGCCTGTTTTCAGGATCGTGAACTCAGCGCGAACACCGCCGTGGAGGGTCAACATGTGTGTTAACGCCATACGGCCGATCTTTTTAGGGATTTTGTTGGCAACCAGGCTGCTTAACCAAGCTTCCGCACCACGACCTTTAACGATGAACTTGGAGAAAGCTGACATGTCAAGAAGGCCAACGTTTTCCATAACGTTTTTACATTCGTTTCCAACGTGCTCGAAGTAGTTGGAGCGACGGAAAGACCATTTCTCTACGGGAAGTTTTCCTTCATCAGCAGGAGCGTGGTTTTCACGTGTGATTGTGTCATCCTGGTTCAGGTCTTCTTCGGTCAGGCCATAACCTTCTGGTGCGAACCAGTTTGGACGTTCCCAGCCAAAGATTGTTCCCATAACGGCGCCGTGTTCTTTCATGCGGTCATAAGAAGGGGAGCGCTTTAAACCACGGGCTGCTGGACGAGATTCGTCTGGATAGTGAACAGTGAAAACATTTGCGTAGGCTTCTTCGTTTTTCTCTTTCAAGAAACCACGACCCGCGTAAGGGCCGAAACGACGTGGGTCAACGCCTGACATATCAATTGTTGGCTCGCCGTCTACGATCCATTCTGCCAACTGCCAGCCAGCACCACCGGTTGCTGTAATACCGAAGGAGTGACCTTCGTTAAGCCAGAAGTTCTTTAGGCCCCATGCCGGACCAATAATTGGAGATCCGTCAGGTGTGTAAGCAATCGCGCCGTTGTAAACTTCTTTTATGCCAACTTCAGCAAAGGCAGGTACACGCTCAAAAGCGGTCTCGATGTATGGCATCAGACGCTCGAGCTCACCGTTGAACAGTTCGTACTTGGCATCAGGCGCTGGACCATCAACGTAGCAGCAAGGTGCGCCAACTTCGTATGGGCCAAGCAACAGACCACCAGCTTCTTCACGCATGTACCATGAAGAATCTGATTCACGAAGAACACCCATTTCTGGAAGGCCAGCAGCGTGACGTGCTTTAATATCCGGGTGAGGCTCAGTCACGATAAACTGGTGTTCAACTGGAATGACCGGAATGTCCAGTCCAACCATTTCACCTGTCTTGCGGGCAAAGTTACCGGTACATGAAATCACGTGTTCACAAGAGATATCGCCCTTGTCAGTTTGAACAATCCAGCTGTCATCATCTTGCTGTTCCATGCCCAGAACGGTTGTGTGCTGGTGAATTTCAGCGCCGTTGTTACGGGCACCCTTTGCAAGAGCCTGTGTCAGTTCAGCTGGCTGTACGTATCCGTCTTCTACGTGCTGTATCGCACCAAGAACACCGTCGGTGTTACAAAGAGGCCAAATTTCCTTGAGTTCTTCAATGGAAAGCCATTTAACATCAACACCAAGAGTTTTAGCCACACCAACGTAGTATCTGTATTCGTCCATACGATCCTGTGTACGGGCCAGACGAATGTTTGAAACCTGTTTTAGGCCAGAGTTCAGGCCGGTTTCTTCTTCCAGGCGCGAATAGAGATCTACAGAGTACTGGTGGATCTTACCGACCGAGTAACTCATGTTGAACAGAGGCAGCAGACCGGCAGCGTGCCAAGTGGAACCAGATGTCAGATCGTGACGCTCTAGCAGCGCAACATCTGACCAACCTTTTTTTGCCAAGTGGTAAAGTGTACCAACACCAACAGCACCACCACCGATAACGACGGCTTTGTAGTGAGATTTCATCGCCTGACTCCAAATTAATGCGACTAAATGTGCTTATGCACAGGGTCAAAGTTGTTTGTTATGTCTCGGCATTTCTTTGCGATATGGCAAAGTGCTTTATTACTTCATGTAGCGTAAAAGCGACCGATTACATCTGAACATGATGATGAGGAACAGTCCGTTAAACGTCCTATCGGTTTGCGTCACCACACTCGCAGTTTACGACATTAATGATCTTTTACGACACTTTTAACTTTAACAGAACTTGACCCTTTTGGGACAAAGAAAGTCGTTTTGTCTCAAGGTCGATAAATCCGACTCGCCTGTCTTGACATCTTAATAGAGGCACTCTGTTTAGTTATTTTTCAAAAGTGTGATTTAATAGGGGGAAAACTTAAGTCTGTTCTCAAGGTTTTTATTAGGGAAATAAGCTTGTTACCCCTCCTTGCCGCATTTGGTTTTTTGTCTGTCGCAATCTAGACAGAGCCAGATAAGCCAGAAGGGAATATTCGAGGTCTCTATGGGAGGGCAATTAATGAGTGATACAGAAAAAAGATCAGGTCGCGCCGGGCGCGCCGGTCGAGGTCGTAGTGGCGGTGGTGCCGCTTCACGACGTGCCGCCAGATCAGGTGGTTCTTCAGAGCAGCTGAAATATATTACACGCAACATTCCTTATTTTGAGACGCTGAATGAAGAAGCGCTTGAAATAATCGAATACAATGCGGAAACAGTTCTGGAAGAAATCGGGATTGAATTCCGGGATGATCCCGAAGCCCTTCAAATTCTGAAAGACAATGGCTGTGATGTTCAGGGCGAACGTGTACGTTTCCCTCGTGGTCTGGCCCGCCAATGGTGTGCACATGCACCAAGCGAGTTTACCCAGCACGCCCGTAACACAGAAAGATCTGTGGTTATTGGTGGTAAGAATACTGTTTTTGCTCCTGTATATGGTCCTCCCTTTGTCCGTGATCTCGACGGTGGTCGTCGGTATGCAACGATCGAAGATTTCCGGAACTTTGTGAAGCTGACATATTCTATGCCTGCTCTGCACCATTCTGGTGGGACAGTCTGTGAGCCAGTTGATATCCCTGTAAATAAACGTCATCTGGATATGTTGTATACCCACATGCGTTTTTCAGACAAACCTTATATGGGGTCTGTAACAGCACCGGAACGCGCGGAAGACTCTATTGCGATGTCTAAACTGGTTTTTGGCGATGATTTCGTTGAAAATAATACAGTTATGATCAGCTTGATCAACGCGAACTCACCGATGACCTTTGATGATACGATGCTGGGGGCGTTGAAAGTTTATGCCCGCCATATGCAGGCCTGTATTATCACACCTTTCATTCTTGCTGGTGCGATGGCGCCTGTAACCGCAGCTGGTGTGATGGCACAATCCCTTGCCGAAGGAATGGCCGGAATTGCTTTCGCGCAGATGGTTCGCAAAGGTGCCCCCGTTGTTATGGGCTCATTCGCCAGCTCCATTTCAATGCAGTCCGGTGCCCCGACATTTGGAACACCTGAGCCTGCATTGGTTCTTTATGGTATGGCACAGCTTGCACGCCGTCTTGGGGTGCCGTTCCGTTCTGGTGGATCGCTTTGTGGATCCAAAGTTCCCGATGCACAGGCTGCTTACGAGTCTGCGAATACAATTATTCCTACCTCTCTGGCTGGTGTGAACTTTACCCTTCATGCCGCAGGTTGGCTCGAGGGTGGTTTGATTTCATCCTACGAGAAGCTTGTGATGGATGCTGACCAGCTTGGCATGATGCAGCGTATGCTTGAAGGTTATGATATGACCGAGAACGGCCAGGCAATGGATGCTCTACGCGAAGTAGGTCCAGGTAACCACTTCCTTGGATGTGCCCATACTCAGGCAAATTTTGAGACTGCGTTCTATCGTTCAAACATTGCTGATAACAATTCTTTTGAGCAGTGGGAATCCGAAGGTTCTCTTGATGCCTATCAACGTGCGAATGCTGTTGTGAAGAAGACATTAGAGCAATATGTAGCACCGGATCTTGATGTATCAATTGATGAAGCCCTGAATGAGTTCATCATTAAGAAAAAAGATTCTATGCCGGATGCCTTTACGTAAGAAATCTGAATAGATCTTATCTGTTATGAAAAGGCGGCTTTTGCCGCCTTTTCCTTTGTTTGGAAGACAAAAGTAATATTAGGTTCTTGTTTACTTCAAAACTTTCTGATAATTGGCGTTTTAAAGAGTAAAATAAGCTCAGAATGAAATGGGTGTACATTTTAAGGTTCGCGCAAGAGAATAATGTTATGAATAATGGTATTCTGCGTTCTGGTGGTACTTAAACGCACTAACTAATAAATTGTATCTCCATATTGCGAACATGCGTGTCAGGTGAAAGTTTAGAGATGATTAGAAAAGCCCCGCAAGAATTGCCGCAGCGCATTGTTTTTTTCCTTGTGCCAAAATTCTCTCTTATTGCTTTTACGTCTGCGATAGAGCCGTTAAGACTTGCGAATAGGCAGGCAGGGAAAAAGCTTTATAGTTGGAACCTCGTCAGCGTTGATGATCAACCCGTTATATCGTCCTGTGGTATCCCGATTTCACCCGACATTAATCTTGATGAACTCGATAGTTTTCATGCTGCTGTCATTTGCAGTGGTGAAGACGCGCACAAGATTGAAGACAGGCGCATTCATTCTTGGTTACGCCGTATAGAACGCAAAGGCGTTGATATCGGTGCGCTTTGTACTGGGGCGCATATTCTGGCAAAAGCTGGATTGCTTGATGACTATAGCTGCACGATCCACTGGGAAAACTTGGCTGGATTTCTAGAAGATTTCCCGGAAATTGAGGTCACGCCTGAATTGTTCGAGATTGATCGCAACCGTTTTACCTGTGCTGGTGGAACCGCGTCGCTGGACATGATGCTCAATGTTATCTCTGCGCAACATGGACACGAATTGGCTGGGGTGGTTGCGAACCAGTTTATGCATGATCGTATTCGTGATGAGCATGATCAACAACGTATGTCGATGCCGGTTCGATTAGGTGTTAGGCATCCGAAGCTATTGGCGGTTATCAAGCTGATGGAAGAGAACTTGGAAGAGCCTCTGACACGTATTCAGCTTGCCAAAGATGCAGGGCTTTCAACCCGACAGCTCGAAAGACTATTTCGTAAATATCTGAGCCGCTCTCCTGCACGCTATTATCTTGAACTGAGATTAAACAAAGCACGCCTTCTTCTATTGCAGACAAATATGTCTGTTATCGATGTGGCCTTGGCATGTGGCTTTGTATCGGCGTCCCACTTTTCAAAATGTTATAGGGATTTCTTTGGCCGAACACCAAGGAAAGAACGTGGATTGCCTGGACTTCCCGGTGAAGAAGAGGACGTTTAGTTCTGTAAAAAACATGCATAAAAAAATCCTGCGAAGTTTTTCGCAGGATTTTTTTATGCATTCATTTCATTAATATTTGCGCACTTAACTTTTATTATCAAAAGGCTCAAAACAACTTTTTGGTAACAGAGGTTCAAGAACATTAGCAATGTCATGGGGCGCATCGGTGAAGTTTATCCCGACACTTGTGCCGTGATCCCAGGCAACGGAAACATTGAGGGCTGCTGATTGTGAGAAGCGGAGGGTTTCGATTATTTCGCCTGTTATCGGGTTATCAAACTCAAGCTTTGCCCCTGTTAAAGAGATATCCATAACGGCACAGTCTTTTTTGCGTAGATTACCGTCAACTCGCCCAGCCAGAACTACCTCTGCTCTAGGAAATATCCTGCGATCTTCAACTGATTCACTCATTGGCTGGATCTCCCTTACAGCAAATAATTTTTAATCATGGGTAACTGATTGTGATTAAAAAAACTTTAAACTTATTGTATCTCAACAACAAAATAATTTCATTCGCAATTTATGGTTAATTTTTGTCAAGAAATATTTAACGTAAATTTTAGATTTAATTTTCTAAAATAGGCCTGCTTGTAGGAGGCTTTTATGGTTGCTGTCGCACAATTGGGGGAAAGCTTCTCTGAGACGTTCAGGGAAGAAAGTTTGGTAAAGGCTAATGATGGTCTTTTGAGTATACCGGCTGGGTCCGGGCAAGGAGTTCATGCTTTGCAGGAAATGCTAGCTAATTCTGTTGCTTTTGAAAATACAGTACAGCCCGGTTCAGATGATTTGAACCAGTCTCTACGATCAATTGAAACTGCTTCATCGAAAATGTCTGACCTTTTTCTGGACGATGCTAATGATGGTCTTGCCGAGATTGACGTGACATCGACTGAAAGTGATGCTTATCGTCCAACGCCATTTCTTAATCAGGGAATGCTTTCTTTTTATATGCATTCTGTTGAAACAGCACAGGATGAAGATATGATCCCGATGCCGGAATTGGTTGAAGATGAAGAGTATGATTTGGTTCCAACAGTAGGGCTGACACTTCATTAAGTTTAATTAAGCTCATTCAGAGATGAGCAAAGCTGCTTCAAGCCATGATCAATTGAAGCGCGTTCAATTGCTGTGTAACCAAGGCGAAAATAATGTTTTGGGGGAATAGCGTCAAAGTAGTAAATTGCACCAGGTTCCAGCACCACTCCTTTTTTGAGTGCCCTCTGCAAAAGCTCTTTACTGTCCAAATCTTGAGAGCCCTCTACCCAAAAACTGGATCCACCTGATGATTTCTGGAAATTGAGCCCAATTTTTTCCAGCCCGTTTTTCATTTCTAGCCATCTATTTTTATATATTCGTCTTAATTTTTTCCGCAAGGCATCATGGTGTCCAAGTGCGAGGAACAACGCCATGGTTCGCTGATTGTTGGTCGGAGTGTGCCGATGCATGAGACGACCAAGTGCTCTTGCTTCATGAATAATTTCTTTTGAGGCGACGAGATAGCCAAGCCGTAATCCCGGAAAGAAAGACTTCGAGAGACTTCCGACATAAACAACACGTCCAGTGTTATCCAGTGATTTCAGGGCAGGGGTTGGAGAACTTTCAAAATTCAATTCAGGCTCATAATCATCTTCAATGATCAGCGTATTGTTGGTCGCAGCACGTTCGAGTAGTTCCTTTCTTCTTAGCAAAGGCATTGTGACGGTTGTGGGGAACTGGTGGCTTGGCGTGACCGCAAGGACGTTACAATTATCTATTTGCTGATCAGGAATTAAGCCATGATTGTCGAGTTTCAGGTACTGAATACGTGAACCGATTAATTGAATAATGTTCCGTAGATCCGGATAACCCGGGTTCTCCATACCAAACAGGGTGTTGTTGTTAAGGAAAAGTCGGGAAAGGATATAGAGGCTGTTTTGAGCACCTGCTGTTACCAGAATTTCCTCTTCACTTGCATGAATACCCCGTGTGGGTAGTAGTCTGGTTCTTATTTGTTCGATTAGAAATGGGTCATCTATTCCCAAACGATCCTCGGTCCAATCTGCCATCGCATTTACGCTTAATGCTTGTCGGGAACATTCTCTCCAGGCGGCTATCGGGAAAAGAGATTTATCGACCTGTGCTGTCACAAAGGGGTAGGGGTAATCACGCCAGTTTTGTGGCTTCTCAATATTTTGCTGGTGACTGGGCCGGTGCTTCATTTGTCGAAAAACAGGATCCGGTGGAGACGTTTTTTTTCGCTTGGGGGGCTGTTCCGGTATTAAAGGAAGCGTCAGGCGATCACTGACGTAGATACCACTCCGTTCTTTAGAGGTCAGGTATCCATCGTCGATTAGAGAGTTGTATGCTTGAGTAACTGTAATACGGGATACGCCAAGCTGTTCAGCCAACTTTCTGCTGGAAGGAACGGGTTTCCCGGCTGGTAAGCTCCCGCCGAGTATAGCAGAGACAAACTGTCTCCTGATTTGAAGTTGAAGAGATTCAGTACTTCCTTTGTCCAGAATAAAAAGACTTTCTGACATTACATGGAGTCCTTTGTCCGTCTCTTGGATTCAGCTTGACATTTGTTTAATTTAGAATATTTATTCCAAATAATTATTTTGTAGAATAAATGATGTTGCATTTGTGTTTACTACTGATCTCTAAGTCATCTTTTCGTGCGCAGGTGTAATAATCATTCACAGAAATATATACGATTTAGGGAGTAAAGATATATCTGGATATAGAGAATAGATAAAACTGGATATATGAACAAGAGAGCTCAAACTCTTAAATGCTCTCGAAGAATAAAAGTCATTTTTGCGAAAGCTATAAAGCGGAAATGCCAAAAACTCAAAATGACAAATATGAAACTAAAAACCTTGTTACAGCCAGAAAACAGCTGCAACTAGCAATGTGGGAGCAGGCTAATGAGCCAACAAATCGGACATTTTATTAACGGGCAAAAAGTTGTTGGAAACAGCGGTCGGTCTGCCAAGATTCACAATCCTGCTTTGGGGCAGGTTTCTGGTGAAGTGGCATTGGCTTCTGCTGACGAAGTTCGTGACGCGATTGCTGTCGCTGAAGCTGCGTTACCAGGTTGGGCAGCAACTCCGCCTCTAAGACGTGCACGGGTTATGTTCAAGTTCAAAGAGCTTATCGAACAGAACATGGATGAGTTGGCGGCAATGGTCAGTGCCGAACATGGTAAAGTTATCAGCGATGCCATTGGGTCAATTACCCGTGGTTTGGAAGTTGTCGAGTTTGCTTGTGGTATCCCGCACCTTCTGAAAGGCGAACATAGCGAAAATGTTGGCACAGGCGTCGATAGTCACTCTGCGCGTCAGCCTGTTGGTGTTTGCGCAGGGATTACACCGTTCAACTTTCCGGCGATGGTTCCCATGTGGATGTTCCCTATCGCAATTGCCTGCGGTAATACCTTTATCCTGAAGCCTTCTGAAAAAGATCCGTCTTGCCCTTTGCGTCTCGCTGAACTTTTGAAAGAGGCAGGATTACCGGATGGCGTACTTAACGTTGTAAACGGTGATAAAGAAGCGGTTGATACCTTGTTGGAAGATGAGCGCGTCAAAGCCGTCAGCTTTGTTGGGTCAACTCCGATTGCCGAGTATGTATATAAAACGGGTACAGCAAACGGGAAGCGTGTTCAGGCACTTGGCGGTGCAAAGAACCATATGGTTGTGATGCCGGATGCTGATATGGATCAGGCTGTAGATGCCCTGATGGGTGCAGCCTATGGGTCGGCTGGTGAGCGTTGCATGGCGATTTCTGTTGCGGTTGCTGTTGGTGATGAAGCTGCTGATACTCTTATTGAGAAGCTCGCACCAAAAGTTGAAGCCCTTAAAATTGCGCACTATGAAGTTTCTGATGCAGAAATGGGTGCTTTGATCTCTGCAGAGCATCTAGCTAAGGTTACTGGCTTTGTCGATGCTGGTGTGAATGAAGGCGCAAAGCTGGTTGTTGATGGTCGTGGTAAAAAACCGGAAGGCCTTGAAAACGGTTATTTCATCGGCGGATGTCTGTTTGATAACGTAACGTCGGATATGACGATCTACAAAGAAGAAATTTTCGGCCCGGTACTCGCCGTTGTTCGTGTAAATACCTTTGATGAGGCTGTTAAGCTGATTAACGATCACGAATATGGAAATGGTACTGCGATTTTTACCCGCGACGGAGATTCTGCGCGTGAATTCTCGCACAAGATTCAAATCGGCATGGTTGGTGTAAATGTGCCAATTCCTGTACCGATGGCCTTCCATTCTTTTGGTGGTTGGAAAAGATCTCTGTTTGGTGATCATTCCATGCATGGCCCGGAAGGTATTCGTTTCTACACCCGTCTGAAGACTGTAACGACCCGTTGGCCAACGGGCATTCGTAGTGGTGCTGAATTTATGATGCCGACTATGAAATAACATTGATTATTGTCATTAAAAAAGCCTCGGAGTTTTCTTAACTCTGAGGCTTTTTTGTTATAGGAGACTCTCTAAATTAGGCGGAGCGTACACCGTCGAGGAATTGATCAACGTCTTTTTCCAGATTGTCGGCTTTAGATTGCAAAATGCTTGCAAGTTCCAAAACCTTCTCGGCAGCACTTCCGGTTTCTTCTGTAGAATTCTTCACACGTTTTATGTTGTCACTGACGACGGATGTGCCATCGGCGGCAAGTTGGGCATTGCGTGTAATCTCGGTCGTAGCTGCTGATTGCTGTTCTACAGCAGCGGCAATGGCTGTGGATACTTCGGATATTTGATCGATTTGTTGAGAAACTGATTCATTGGTTTGAACCGCAGTTTCCGTGGTACTTTGAATGGCATTGATCTGTGTTGAAATATCTTCTGTAGCTTTTGCCGTTTGGTTGGCCAGATTTTTCACTTCATTAGCAACCACAGCGAAACCTTTACCTGCTTCTCCGGCTCTTGCGGCCTCGATAGTTGCGTTCAAGGCCAACAGATTGGTCTGTTCTGCGATCTCTTGAATGAGTTGAATGACTTCGCCAATACTTTGGGCTGAGTCGGATAGTCCTCTTAAAGTGGTTGTAGATTTTTCGGCGGCACCAACGGCATCTAGCGCAGACTGTTTGGCCTGGGATACCTGGTTCGAAATTTCATTTATGGAGCTTACAAGTTCTTGAGCTGCTGATGACATGGTCTCTACATTGGAAGCAGCATTTTCAGTGGATACCTCTGCTGAGGTTGACTCATCTCGCGCTGTGTTGGCCGTTGAAGACATAGTCTTGGCAGATCCCTCCAGCTCGCCTGATAGGCTAGAAAGGTCCTTAAGCGTTTCATTGATCGTATTATCAAAAACGCCAACCAGCGTTTCGATTTCAGCGGTTCTTTTTTCGCGCTTTTCACGGCTGATACGATCAGCCTTTTCCAGCTCTGTATTCCTGATTGCGTTTTCCTTGAACACCAGCACGGCTCTGGACATATCGGAAATTTCACAGCGTTGTTTTTCTAGCCCGGAAACCTCAACGCCGTTATCTCCCTTTGCGAGCTTTTGCATAACTTCGGTCAGGTGGGCAACAGGTCTTACAATGCTGCGCACGGTTGTAAGGACAATAAAAGCTGTGAGTGAGAGAAGGACGACAAGCGATATAGATACAATCAGAAAACGTGTCTGTTGATCTGTTTTGGTGGCGCTCGCTAAATCTATGAGATCACGTGCAAAATAATCCTCCATCAATTTGAAAAGCTCTAACCGGGCAGTAGCTTGTTCTATCCATCGAGATTCTTGTATGCCACCGGTATCACCAGATGAGAAACTTTTGAATGCAGCTTGTCGCATTTGGTTGACATCTTTAATGACTGGCCCGCTAATTGTTTTGTTGAAGTATGCGAATTCATCCGGACTTGCGAATTTACCAGCATCATTCAAATAGGCTGATTGTGATGCAATCATCTGAGAAAAACTTCTGTAGGAGCTGGGGGAAAAGCTACCACTTTGAAAGCCTTGTGCTCCAATGTGTCGTTCTCTGCTTGCGCGTTCTTTACCCTGTAAGAAAGAAGTGTACGCGGCAATCACTCGGGTAATATTTGCGTCATCACTGATGACGGCCATAACTTCGATTGTTGATAAAAGCCGAGCAATTGTACGCTGATAGTAACGTATAGCATGGCCCCTTTTCAGGGTTTGGTTCAAGACAGATTGTCGGTTGTTTTTGAGCTCGTTCAATGATTCCTGAACACGATCAATTTTCTTCATGAAAGAAGTTTCGTAAGCGTTTACGTCGAATGCTGCTAAGTTTTTTGTATATGCAGATAAAACAGTATCAGTCTTCTTGATTTGTTTTTTTAATGCAGAACTGAAAGTCTTTCCACTATTGCTCAAAAAGCTTGCTGAGAGATCACGTTCAGTCTGTAATTCATGGACGAAGTTGCCCAAACTCGGTGCCAGAATAGCAAGATCTTCAAGTTTTTGAGATGTGCCCAAAGCTTTTTGTTCTTTGACCAGATTATAACTGGAAAGAGTAAGTAGGGCTAAAATAGGGAGAAGGAGACAAAAAAGTATCCGTGTTCTAATTTTTTGATCACTTATGTAACGTAGCATACTTCACATCCAGGAAATTTTGGTAGCATTGCACTACCCTTATAGCGAGCTGTCTTGCGACTTTTCTATAAGTTAGAATGAAGTGATTAACGTTGTACCAACAAATCAGTTTTAATGATCAACTTTTTGTCATCGAATGATGAATTGGGTATAAAATCCTATGAAATATTATTTAATGATTTACCCATTTTATAGTTTGTTAAATACTGTCCGCGCAATAAAACATCCTGCTTTTGCCGAACTTGAAACCCTTTCCTTTCAAAGAATGGTCGCGCAGTAATACTTACTTCGGCATAGATTTCATCCAGTTTGAGGGTGTGTGCTTTTTGCTCGAGCTCTGACATTAACTTATGTCCGATACCAAGTCCCTGTTTCTCATGATGAACATAAAAACAATCGATGTGTCCATTTTGTTCAAGTTCGGCAAATCCTGAAATGCCACTCGCATCCTCGGCAACGAAAATAAAATAACTCTTTGTTCTTTCCTGCCATCGCTTTATATCGAAGTTTTCCGGCGCCCAGGCATTTACCTGTTCTTGAGAGTAATCCTGAATATTTACTTTGTGAATAGTATCATAGAACAGTTGAAACAGAGTAGCGGCGTCTTCTGGTTTATGGGGTCTGATAATCATAACTGTAACACTTGTTTTGGTGCGGGATTCATTAGCAGGAGGTGTTTACCGCTATTAGTTTGGTCTGATGAGCTTGCCGGGGTTCATGATGCCTTTGGGGTCCAAAGATTTTTTTATGTTTTTCATTAGCTGCATTTCCACAGGCGATTTGTAATGTTGGTTTTCATCTCGTTTTACACGACCTATGCCATGTTCCGCTGAAATTGATCCGTTAAAGTTATGTACGATGTCGTGCACAACTCTATTTACTTCTTCCCAGCGATCCAGGTAATCCTGTTTATCCATATCCAGAGGTTGGGAGAGGTTGTAGTGAATGTTGCCATCCCCTAAATGCCCAAAGGGGTGAGGTCTGATGCCGGGGATCATTTTCCGAACGGCTTCATTCGCTGCCTTGATAAAAGCGGGTACCGACGAGACTGGCACTGAAATATCATGTTTTATAGAACCGCCCTCTGCTTTTTGGCACAGCGTTATGTTTTCCCGGAGTAACCAAAAGCTATCTGACTGTGCCTTGCTTTGTGCCAAAACGCCGTCCTGTACCCAGTTTTTTTCAAAGGCTGTTTCCAGGTAGTTCTGAAAAAGAGCTTTAAGGTTAGAATCTGTAAGAGAAACTGAAGCTTCCATCAGGATGTACCAGTCGTATCGTCCCTCAATCGGATCAACCACACCCTGGCCATGTTTTAAAGAAAAATCTACACCGATCCGTGGTAAAAGTTCAAAAGATGTGAGAGCATCACCGAGCATCTCTTGCGCCTGATTAAGTAAGGGTAGGGCGGCATCGAGATCTGTAAGAGCCAATATGGCAGTTTGCTGTTCTTTCGGTTTGGGAAACAGTTGAAGAACTGCTGCGGTAATAATCCCGAGTGTTCCCTCTGACCCAATGTAGAGTTGCTTCAGGTCGTAACCTGTATTGTCTTTTTGCAAAGCTCTAAGGCCATTCCATATTTCCCCCGTAGGTGTCACGACTTCCAATCCCAATACCAATTGTCGTGTGTTTCCATAGCGGATGACATTAATACCACCGGCATTCGTCGCAATATTGCCGCCGATCTGACAACTGCCTTCTGCGCCCAGTGACAGAGGGAATAAACGATCGTGGTTATCAGCATGCTCTTGTATTGTCTGTAGAATACACCCCGCTTCCACAATCATGGTGTTATTTACGGGATCAATAGCCCGTATTTTGTTCAACCGGCTTGTATTAAGTACAATTGCATTATCACCAGCAAAGGGAATTCCGCCGCTTACAAGTCCGGTATGGCCGCCTTGAGGAACTATTCCGATACTATGTTCTGCACATAGTTTGACAACATCTGATACTTCTTGCGTTGTTTGGGGGGTAACAACCAAAGATGTTTCCCCGACAAAACGCCCCCGTTGCTCAACCATATAAGGCGCGATGTCATCATGGTTGGTAATTATTGCCTTGATGCCAATAGCTGTTTCCAAATCAGACAAGAACTTTTGCGGCAGCTTTGGAGAAATATTTTTGTCGGTCATTATTTTGACAGGATTTCTTGCAAGGTTGATTGGTAAAGGGATGCTCTTAGCCTAAATCTCTTTTCTCTGGGGGGCCAGAATTATTCTATTACCCATTTGTTCTAACAGATTTTTCTTGAGAGATTCATGATAAAAAATGTTGTTTTTGATTTTGGTGGCGTGCTGATTGATTGGAATTTGCGATATCTTTATCAATCAGAATTTTCCACGACAGAAGAGATGGAGCGTTTCTTACGGGACGTCTTTACCTTTGACGCCAATCACAGACTGGATGCCGGGGAAAGCTTTTCCAGTGTTATTGGTGAGCTTCAGGAAAAGTTTCCGGAATATAAAGAGGTGCTCGCTCTGTTATTGACAAGATGGCCTGATACACTTGGGGATGAAATCACGGGAACGGTTGAAACGCTTGAAAAGCTCCATGCCCAACAGACACCACTTTATGGCTTAACAAATTGGTCGGAAGAGACATTTCCTCACGCGGAAGCACGCTTTCCATTTTTACAGTATTTCAAGGGTATAACTGTTTCCGGCACGGTGAAGCTGGCAAAGCCGGACCCGAGAATTTATCATCGCCTGTTATCTGATTTCTCTTTGGAAGCACAAGAGTGCGTTTTTATTGATGATCGTGAAGATAATATTATGGTCGCCAAGGATTTGGGTTTCAAAGTTATCCATTTCACGGATCCGGTACTCATGAACAAAGCGTTGCTAGAGTTTGGAATGCTAAAAGACTAGATTGAAATGCTGTTTTTATCTGGGGGCAGCAGCGCGTTTTAGTCGATCATTAATTGCAAGGCCCAAACCAGTGTCCGGGATTGGCATAACGGCAATGCCCCGGACATTCGGTTTTTGATCCAGTGCGTGAAGTGCTGCAAAAAGATTTGCTGCTGCCTCCAACAGGTCACCTTTTTCACTTAGATTGAGGTAGTACCCTGATCCTGTAAGTGGTTTATTGCCAAAGGCGAGTAGTGCTTCATCTGCTGCAACGTCTACTGCGTTCAACCGCAGTGGCAGTGTGGGAGCATAATGGCTTTTCAATAATCCCGGAGATTTAAGCGGATCAGAGGGCTGTAATGTATCTTCTGTTGTTTCATCCCCGGATGAAGATTCTGCTTTGCGTTCCATCAACGACTTGCCAAGTTGGATGGAACCAATAACGTCTTCTATCTCTTCCCTGGTGATATTTCCCGGCCGAAGCAAGACGGGAACTTCCCCTGTTAAGTCAATGACTGTTGATTCAAGGCCAACTGTGCAGGCTTTATCCTTGCCGTCGAGGATACAGGATACTTTTCCTCCAAGCGAGTAGGCGACGTGCTCTGATTTAGTTGGGCTTATTTTTCCTGAAGCATTGGCGCTGGGGGCTGCGAGTGGAAGGCCGGACTGTTGGAGTAAAGCATGGGCGATCGGGTGCCCTGGAACACGTACTGCGAGACTTGGAAGACCAGCAGAACAAAGCTCGGCAATATCACAGTTTTCAGTTCGCGGAAGTACTAACGTTAAAGGGCCAGGCCAGAAGGCATGGGCTAGCTTTTGAGCTTTTGCATTGAAGCTTACCCGTTTCTCAGCTTCTGTAATATCTGGGAAGTGCACGATCAAGGGGTTGAAGCTAGGTCTTCCTTTCGCTTCATAGATTGATGCACAGGCTTTTGCATTTGTTGCATTAGCGCCAAGCCCATAAACGGTTTCCGTTGGAAATGCGACCAGCTTGCCTGAACGTAGCAAGTTACAAGCATGTTCCAATCCTGCTTGATTTGCATCAAAGATATTTGGATATCTGTTTTTGGGGGCTGATACCATCGGATAATTTCGGTTTATTTCTCTTCTGCGGGAAGGTCTTCATCTGACAAATCAAATCCGGCATCCAGATGTTCGCCTTCGGCAACAAAATATGGATTTCGGAAATTAAACTTCCCATAAGTCAAAGGATCTCCATCCGCATCGCTAAGATGTCCTCCGGCAGCAAGAAGAACTGCGTGGGCTGCCGCTGTATCCCATTCCATGGTTGGGCCAAAGCGCGGGTAAAGATCTGCTCTACCTGCCGCGATCAGGCAAATCTTCAGGGAAGAACCTGCCCCGATTTGTTCATTGATTTTACGGGTTTTTAGAAAAGCGTTTAAGTCGTCGTTATCGCCGTGGCGTCGGCTGGCAACAACTGTAGCGCCTTCGGCGGGAATAGGTCGAACTTGAGCAACAATTGGTTCGTAACCTTCTTCAAAGAAAACACAGATATCTGCAGAAACCCAGGTTAATCCTTTTGCGGGAGCATGGACAACGCCTGCGACGGGAATACCATTTTCAATCAGGCCAATGTTAACGGTGAATTCTCCATTTTTGTTGATAAATTCTTTTGTGCCATCAACAGGATCAACCAGCCAGAATAATCCATTATCAATTTCAGGCGTTTCGCCTGCTGAAGCGGCTTCTTCTGAAACCACGGGAATATCGGGCGTAACAGTATTTAGTGCTCCAAGTATGAATGCTTCTGCTGCTTTATCGGCTTCTGTTACAGGAGATGAGTCATCTTTTTTCTCTACCTCAATACCGGAAGGTCTGTTGTAGATTTCCATGATGATGTCACCTGCCCGTTGAGCAATCATGAGCAGCGCATTCATCAAATCACGGTTGTCATCGTGAACAGGAATTTCTGTTGGAATTTGCAGATGGCTCATTGATGTCTCCTTGGGTGAGCTGTCTATCATAGCTCTGATATGTTGTTATCAGTATCTCCAGGATGAAGCTGGTAGCTTATCTATCTTGTGCTGTCTAGAATTTTACATGCATAACCGTTCATCTCTGACGGTATAAACACAGAAATGTTATCTCTTTCAATGTTGAGGTGGCGATATCTTATTGCAATGGATGTTGCCTAATGGCATTTGTGCTGTTGATTATTTTCTATTGGTATGGAGTTGGCTTGTGTCCAAAGGCTTATTAATTTCTGGCGTGTTCTTGTCACTGGCTGTTTCTGGCTGCAATGTTACAAAACCATCAGAGAAAGCTTTGTCTCATTTATCTACGTCTTATGCTGTTGATGAAATTGGCTACTGTTATGGTCATGGTTGTCAGCACAAAGGCCAGGTTTCATTGAATGAGGGGCAGTGGCATGAAATTCAAAAACTATTTAAAGCCAGAGATCTTTCCGCTGCAGAAGAACGTCAGGCAATAACGGTTGCTATCGGGTATATTGAACGGATTGCGGGCCAACAAAATGGAACAGATAAAGATAAGGCGGGTACCTTCCTGGGGGATGTTGGCGATCGACAGCTTGATTGCATCGATGAAGCAGTAAATGCGTCTAACTTTATCTCACTTATGGAAAGAGACGGTTTGCTGAAACATCATGCATTGCAAGAACCACAGCTAAGAAGTTGGGTTAGTGGCAATATTCTGCATGCAACAGCAGTTTTAGAACAGGTTTCCGGAAAAGAGAATAACAAGACTTCTATGTGGTCAGTTGACAGCTCTTTCTTCAAGAACGGTGAAAATGCCACGGTGTCTCCTCTTGATCAGTGGCAGACAGGCTGGGTTCCTGAAGGTGGCGTGAATTAATTCATACTGGTTGTTCAAATTGACCGACGTTTGAGTTAAGCGTCATTTGAAAAAATAGCGGTACAGCCAAAAATTAACGGTACAGAAAGAGTTTATCAGTAAACAGGTATTAGGCATTAATGCTAGTGCCAAAGTTTACTGTGTGTTGAATCTGTATTGGAGATGCTTCATGTTGAAGCCAGCCGTGATACTTCTGGCCGTTGCCAGTTTTACCCTTTCTGCTTGTGGAAAGCCTTGGGTAAAACGAGATCAGCAACCACAAACGACTCATAGCCAATATAAAGTTCTCACATGGAATGATTGGAATCTTCTCGGACAGCGATCTTCTGCCCGTATCGTTTCTGATTTGGCAGCTATGCCGGACTTTGGGGTTTCGCCTGTTGTCGAGGCTTCTTCCACTGACAGCAAAACGAAAGAGATTGTTAGCTATTCTTCCCCCAAACCCTTTTATGTTCAACCTGGTCCGTTTGATATGCCTTTTAGCAGGGCCTTTAAACGCATTTTAGAAAACGAACTCCTGGCAACGGGAGTACCGGTTGTTTCATCGCCCAAAGGGGCGATTATTGTGAACTATCAAGTGCAAAGCTTTTTTTATGATGATGAGGGGTATCGCTTACCAGCGTCACCTGAATCAGTTTTTGGCTTGGCAACGGCTATCGGTATTAAAGAGTACGGTAACTGGGGGACGTTAAGCACAATTGGTGCTGGACTGGTGGCAACAGAACTTGTCAGAGGACTTATTGATTTTGGCGCTGTGACAGACGCTGAAATGGTTTTGACGACATCAATCGCTCATGGTGCAGAGCTCGTTCATCAAAAATCAGAAGTCCTTTACGTACGCCCTGAAGAGCTTTCTCTTTATATGACCAGTTTACCTGCTGACCGCCCTGTACGCGCAACTGCGACAGGGACGGAAGAGAAGCTACCTGTTCAAACCATCGCCATTGTGACGCAGTAGGGAGTTACGATAATGAAACGTCTTTTTCTTTCAACTGTGTTGTTCATCGGATTAGCCGGCTGTTCGCCTGAATCTCTTAACATCTATAGTGAGCCTGTTGAAAAATCAGAAGTAACTGTAGAGCTATTACCGGAAGTTTATCGTGCTGCTGATACCCTTGTGATGACTTCTAACCAAGTCTTGGATCAAAATGCATCCGTTCTTGTTGCTTCGATTGTTGATATCGATGCGCTGGAGACCAGCTCGACATTTGGACGTACAGTCAGTGAACAGCTTTCAGGTCGTATTGCTCAACTGGGATACAGTGTTTCAGAGGTTAAAATGCGTGATTCACTCGCTGTTCGCCCAAGGCAAGGCGAATTGATGCTTTCCAGAGATCTTGCCTTTTTGGCGGGACGACAGAATGCTCAGGCTGTTTTAACTGGAACCTATTCTATCAGTGAGCATAGTGTTTTTGTTAATCTGCGCCTACTCCGCGCTGGGGATGGCCGCATTCTCTCAGCCACAGATTTTCGAATTGAAAAAGATGCAGATATTGCTTCTATGTTACCCAAGAAAACGAATGGCGGATGGGTTCTTGTTCAGTAACTAGGAGCGTTCGTTAAAGAAACAAAAGCCCTGTTTAAACACAGGGCTTTTATATTTTGCTACGATCTAGTTAGTCTAAAATCAAGCACGTTCAATACGGCAGGTAAAGCAATTATTCGTAGCGGATCTTGCGTGTACATAGGCAATGTTATCTGCTTCGAACATTTTTAGAGCTTCTGCCTTAATATCAGATGATTTGATCGTTTTACCGGTGCCGTAAACGATCTTGTTATCACTATTGTAGCCGCGGATTAGCGTTATTCCCTGGGATTGAATGTTATCTGGAATATTTCCGTTACTGTGGTGAACTTCACAAGTTTTGCTGTGGAGGAAAATAGGGCCGGATTCAGCATAGGGTTGCTTCTGTGGAAAAGGGCGATAGGAAATTACCAGCACTTCTTCATCCTTTTCAATTCCTTTCAGGCAATGGCGACAGGGAAAACCATTCCCGTCAGAGATTAACTTCTCAGGAACTAAGCCGTTCTCATCTTTACCACCGGCTTGAATGTGACGTGCATGCTCTGTCGGAATTGCAATAAATTTTACATTGGGTTTTTGTGCTGACATAGATACCTCCATACTTAATGTTTATAAGAGATAACCAAAGAATAATTTTCTAGAACATCTGATTCTTGCCCTGTAATTCAAAAAAGGGGAAATTCAAAAAAAGGGGCAAAAAGAAAAAGGCCCCTTAGGTGTAAGAGGCCTTTTTAGGATAGTGAGCAAAGAAATTACCGTCTATTTTACACGGCGATTGCAGCCGTTTCTGTTTTCTTGCGGTACAAGATAATATCGTCAATGGATACAACAGGCAGATCGTGTTTTTGTCCGAATTCAATGATTTCGGGCAGACGAGCCATTGTGCCATCCGGGTTGGTCACTTCGCATAAAACACCAGCAGGTTTCCATCCAGCCATTGCTGACAGATCACAGGTTGCTTCTGTGTGTCCTTGACGGGTTAGAACCCCGCCAGCCATGGCCCGTAAAGGGAATACATGACCCGGGCGAGCCAAATCATCGGGTTTACAGTCATCAGCAATTGCAGTTTTAACTGTTGTCACGCGGTCTGCTGCAGATACGCCGGTGGTGACGCCAACCTTAGCTTCGATGGTGACGGTAAAACCTGTTCCCATTGATGAGTTGTTGTCCTGCACCATCTGCGGCAAATCTAGACTGCGAAGTTTTTCATCCGTCATGCAGAGACAGACAATGCCGCTGCATTCGCGGATGAGCATTGCCATTTGTTCATTGGTGAGAGTCTCTGCAGCGAAAATAAGATCGCCTTCATTTTCACGGTCTTCGTCATCAACGACGAGGACTCCCTTGCCTGCACGCATAGAAGAAAGAGCTTTTTCTACTCTTTCGTATGGCGTGCCGAACTGCGCCAGCAGAGACTGGTGAGTATTACTATGATCGTTTGCGATCTGATTCATGGTTGTCACTCCTAATAAGCGGCGTAACCAGAATCAGGGCGTGTTCAGAAAGGGCGAATGACGACATCTGTCAAAGATACAGCTCATCCGCACACGCAGAACAAACAGGCTTATCGCGATGCTTATTCCTGCCTATCCTCTCCCATCCGGACTGTTACCGTCGGCTCTGGAGTTTCACCAGATCTGCTGACCCCTTGATTCTTCGATCTTGAAAGATCTTAAAACCAAGGGCGCTCGCGGGCTTCTTTTTTCTACATACTGTATCTAAAAGTTACCGCCGGTCGGGAATTTCACCCTGCCCTGAGAACAAGCGCCTAATTGCACATACTCAAAAGAAACTTCTTTCAAGTGTGCTAACCCTAGACCAATATCTTTGAGCTAGGCAAGTCGGAAACCGCCAATTTTGACAAAATATGCGACTTGTTCAAGGAAGCATCAGGCAACGATAGTGTGATAAAGAGGAAATGATGGATATCAGGTCTTATAAACCAGAAGACAGGGGAGGTGTAATTCGTTTATGGCAAGAAGATGATCCCAATCCAGCACCTTGGAATAAAGCGGCTGATATTCTGGATAACAAGCAGAGTTATCAACCGGGGCTAATCTTTGTTGTTGAGGACAGCGGGGCAATTGTGGGAACCGTCATGGCGGGCTATGATGGTCGTCGTGGCTGGATATATAGTGTTGTTGTTACACCGACACATAGACGCAAAGGAATTGCCAGTAAGCTACTTGCTCTTGCCGAAAAGGAGCTTGTTTCTCTTGGCTGTACGAAATTGAATTTACAAGTACGCGATGGCAATGAAGGGGCTGTGAAGCTATATGAAAGCCTTGGCTACTGCGTTGAACCTCGCGTTAGTATGGGCAAGCGGTTAGGTGGCTAAATTGCCACTTATGCCATTGTCACAATTTACGACGTTGTCCTCGGTATAAACTCTTTCTCTTCATCGCGATAGGTCAAGATTTCATATCCTGTGGCTGTTACCAGTATTGTGTGCTCACATTGGGCTGATAAGCGTCTGTCTTTTGTTGATACTGTCCAACCATCAGGATGCTGCCTTATTGCTGCCTTTCCCTGATTGATCATGGGCTCAATTGTAAAGGTCATACCTTCTTTGAGAACGATGCCTTCTCCAGGCTTTCCGTAGTGTCTGACCTCTGGGGGCTCATGCATTTTTGAGCCAATACCATGGCCACAAAACTCCCGAACAACGGAGTACCCGTTTTTTTCAGCGAGAGATTGGATGGTAAAACCAATATCCCCAAAGGTATTGCCGGGTTTTACGATTTTTATAGCCTGATACAAACATTCCCGTGTGATGTCGATTAGCTTTAGTGCATGTGGTTGGGTTTTGCCAACTGTAAACATCTTGCTGCTATCACCGTAATAGCCATCTTTTAAAACGGTTAAATCGACATTGATGATATCGCCTTTTTTAAGTTTTGCAGATTTCGATGGTATGCCGTGGCATATAACATGATTAACTGATGTATTGACTGCAAAGGGATAGTTGTACTGGCCTTTGCTTCCCGGTACAGCACTCAACTGGTATTGAATGAAGTCATCGCAAAAATCATTGATCTCCATTGTTGAGATCCCGGGCGTAATAATACCTTTGACCTGATCGAGAACTTGGGCGGTAAGTGCGCCAGCAAGACGCATCTTCTCAATCTCTGCGACTGTTTTAATGACGGGTTGTTGCATTAGTTGCCAGTGTTTGTATTGACTTGGTTCTTGGGGGTTTTATTCACTCGCGTATTTTGATTTTCCGGTTGGCTGGATTGTTCTGCTTCTTTTAGAAGTAGAGAGAGGATCTCGCCATAATTAAACCCCGGGTTTCTTTCCGCAAGCATACCAACCTTCATCCAATGTTCTGCCTGGGCATTAATTGATCTGGTCATGGCTTTGCTTGCGATACGAATATTTTCATGTGTTTCGCTGGATACCTTTACAATTCCCATTTAACGAATCCGTATATGTTTTGTATATGGATTATATATAATTTGATTGATGGAGGTTCAAGCTTATATTTATTAGTTACGGTTTGCGATTACCTTTATTTCGATAATTGCCCCTGATACAGCGAGTTCAGATACACCTATTGCTGTCCAAGCCGGATAAGGTTGTCTAATAAATTTATCTTTAACAGTCATGAAATCAGACAGATGTTCTTGTAAGCCTACATGATAGGTGGTCATCTCCACAATATTATCAAAGGTAAGTCCTGCCTCTTTAAGCGATTTTTCTATGGTGAGAAAAGATTGCTCGGCTTGGCCTGCAATATCTGGAGAGATCGTCCCATCAAGACGACGTCCGGTACAGCCAGCACAAAAAAGGAAGTCTCCGCTGATTATTGCGGGAGAAAAGTGCCAAGAGGTGTAATTTTCTTGCAAGTCTTTAGGAACCACTGGGGTTTTTGTCATAAAAAGCTACTCTTTGTTGAAGGGGAAAAGATAGGCTAAGAATTATCTACCAATTTGTCCTGCACAACAATTTTGTTTTCCAGCGTCTTATGAACTGGACATTTTCCGGCAATTTCTAGCAAGCGTTGGCGTTGTTCGTCTGTAAGCTTTTCACCGACGAGGGTGATGTTGCGGGAAATGACGTCGATTTGTCGTCCTGATTGTTCGCAATCTGCGCTATCCTGACAATGTTCTCTTGTGTGGGCTAATTCAACATCCAGATCTTCAAGCGGCCATTGTTTATGATTGGCGTACATTCGGATTGTCATTGATGTACAAGCACCCAGTGCCGCCAGTAACATTTCGTAAGGATCTGGTCCCTGATTGCCGCCACCCATCGTCAAGGGTTCATCCGCAAGCCAGTTGTGATGATCTGTTTTTATATGTCTTAAGAAGGCTTTGTTCTCTTCCTTGACGATGACATGCCCTTTTTCTGGTTCGGGCGTACTTTCATGAGGAGAAGAGGAGGACGATAGATAGCGTTCTACCCAAGCTGCAATTGTATGTCCAACATAGGCTGCATCGGCTGCATTAGTTAGTAGGTGATCAGCCTGATCCAACGAGATGAAACTTCTGGGATGTTTGGCAGCTGTAAAAATCTTGCTCGCTTCGTCAATGCTGACAGTGGTATCGCGTGGTGAGTGAAACACTAACAATGCTTTTCTCAGATTACCGATGTGTTCTTTCATATTGTGGTTAGAGATATCGGTCAGGAATTGTTTGGTTATATTAAAAGTTCTGCTGCCCAGTTGAACAGGGGCGACGCCTTCGTTCTCAATTGTTTCTACCTGATCTGAGAAAAGATGACTTACATGTTCTGGATCACTTGGTGCGCCAATCGTGATTACGGCTTCGGCTTCGGGAATGTCCTTTGCAGCGGCGAGGACTGCGGCACCGCCAAGGCTATGACCAATTAGCAGGCTGGGTGCTTGATACTGTTCTTTAAGTAATTTTGATGCCGCGACTAAGTCTGCAACATTGGATGAGAAGTTAGTGTTACCAAAATCACCGTTACTTCCCCCAAGTCCGGTAAAGTCAAAGCGCAATACTGCAAATCCCTTTTCCACGAGACTACGGCTGATCCGTGTTGCTGCGGGGATATCTTTACCGCAGGAAAAACAGTGGGCAAAAAGGGCATATCCCAAAGGTTTCTGGTTGGGCAGTTCTAGGGCCCCTGAGAGTTCATTTCCTTGAGTATTTTCAAAAGTAAGCTTGATGCGCTGCATGAATGTATCCGCTGGATTGTGTGGAGACGGGGGTTGGGAGGTGAATACTAGCACGTGTAAAGAAATTTGGGATGTAAGGTTTTAGTGATCGCCTGTGATTGATGGTGTGATTGTTGTAATAACCGAAAAAACATCTGTAACGTTATTATGGTTCTTGTTTGATCAGGTTTTAGTTCTTACCTTATGGAGGAAATAGAAATTCTTTAAATCTAAAATTTTGAGGTCCTTATGTTAGCTGTCGTTTCTCCTGCAAAAAAACTAGATGAGAGTGCTGCTAAAATTGATTTCCTGACGTCTCAACCCGTGTTCGAGAACCAAATACAGGACCTTCTTTCTGTAGCGAAAGATCTAACCCGTGCAGATCTTCGTAATTTGATGAGTATCAGTGAAAACCTGGCTGATTTAAATTATCAGCGTTATCGGAATTTTTCTTTCCCTTTTACTCAGGATAACGCCAAGGTCGCTGTTGATACCTTCAAGGGAGATACATATGTCGGTCTTGATGCTGAAAGCCTGAGTGAAGATGAATTAAGATATGCTCAAGACCATCTTCGTATTCTCTCTGGGCTTTACGGGGTGCTTCGTCCTCTTGATTTAATGCAGCCATACCGTTTGGAGATGGGAACAAAGCTTCGAAATCCCCATGGCGAAGATCTTTATGATTTCTGGGGCGATCAAATCAGCAAAGAATTGAACACTCAGCTTGCAGGTCATCGTGATAGAATATTGGTCAATGTGGCTTCGAATGAGTATTTTAAAGCTGTGAAGAAAGATAAATTAGAGGCCACGGTCATTACACCTGTCTTTAAGGAAGTTAAAGATGGGGTCGCTAAAATCATCAGTTTCCCAGCAAAACGCGCACGCGGTATGATGGCACGATTTATTATTCAAGGGCGAATTGATAAGGCTGTGGGGCTAAAAGATTTTACTGCCGGGGGGTATTCTTACCGATCTGATCTTTCAAATGCATCAGAGTTTGTATTTACCCGTGAGCACGGCAAAGCTTAAAGATCTGTCGTTTTAGCCGAAGCTAACATAGTTCTTTGATCCGTGGGACTCAGTGTGTTGTCTGTAGAGCTTGTACTTGCTGTTTAATTACCTTTAGGGCGCCGTTAAAACCGTGCTTCTCAAGCTGGTAGGCAACAACACCACCATAGGCTCTTTTGCTTATACCAAAAGTTTGGTGCGTGATGTTATCCTCAGCAAGACGGGTTTCCAGTTGTTCTGTTGTCGGCATTTCCTTTTGCCTCCTTTACTTCGTCTCTTGTAGTTCGAGACGAAAACATTGATGCCTTGCCTGTGACATTTTTCTGTTCATATTGGGATTATACAGTACCAAATAGTTAATGAAAAGTTAATTTATTAACTTTTGTTAATGTTTATGTTTGAAATGTGTCTGAAAAATCAATCTGAAGGATTAATTTTAAAGTAAGATTGATTTTTGGTGATGGTTTTTTGAAACATGATGGTGTGAATAAAAAAGGGGCGAATTAAATCCGCCCCTTACATGTTTTACTTGTCGTTTTTAGGTGGTTTGGCCTTAACGTCTGCGACGACGTCTACGACCACCTTCGGCTGATCCTTCCGCTGCAGGCGCACCTACTTTGCGCTCGGGAAGGTTGACCACCTTTGCCAGATTAACAAATTCGTCAACGGTATTGGGCATGCCCATAGCATTGACAAAGTGTTCCTGGAATTTTGGTTCAACGGCCGTTTCAATTTTTTCAACACGGCCAACGACATCTTCAATCTCTTTGCGGGCAGCCTTGTTAAGCAGGGCGATACGCGCCCCTGTGCCAGCTGCATTCCCGGCTGACTTTACACGCTCTAGATCACAATCAGGTATCAGGCCAATTACCATGGCGTACTTAACGTCAATATGGCTGCCAAAAGCGCCGGCAAGTTGAATGCGGTCGATAGTTTCCACACCCAGCTTTTCCATGAGTAATTTTACCCCGGCATAAAGAGCAGCCTTTGCCAATTGAATGGCTCTGACATCTGTTTGAGTTACAGTGATCAAGGGTTCGTTCTCACTGATTACATAGTCGTAGGTTTTCCCGTTAAACTTAACACGGGGTGATTTTTCTGAGAGAGAACCATCAATGATGCCATCTGTTTGAATAATGCCCGCCAGGAACATTTCGCCGATAGCTTCAATGATGCCCGAGCCACAAATACCAGTAACACCAGTAGATTTGGTTTGCTCAGCAAAGCCGTCTTCATCTGACCAGAGATCACAACCGATCACTCTATATCTTGGCTCCAGCGTTTCCGGGTCAATTCTAATACGCTCGATGGCACCGGGTGCAGCCCGTTGTCCGCTTGTAATTTGCGCGCCTTCAAAAGCTGGTCCTGTCGGGGATGAACAGGCTAGCAATCTGTCTTTGTTGCCAAGAACAATCTCTGCATTGGTGCCGACATCACAGATAAGCGTTACTTCGTCCTGAAGATGAGGACCTTCGGAGAGAATGACACCAGCTGTATCCGCACCAACATGACCTGCGATACAGGGAAGAATATAAACGCGCCCATCCGGACTTATGTTGAGACCAAGCTCGCTGGCATAGAGATCGATGGATGAATTCAGTGTAAGGGCAAAAGGTGCGCCGCCAAGCTCTGTGGGGTCAATACCTAGCAAGAGATGATGCATAACAGGGTTACCAACAAAGGTCATGCTCAGAATATCTGTGCGTTCAATATTGCCTTCGTCTGCGACCACCCCGATGACGATATCCAGCGCTTCCCGAACGGCTACGGTCATTTCCTTATCGCCACCTGGGTTCATCATGACATATGAAACACGGCTCATAAGGTCTTCGCCAAAACGAATTTGGGGGTTCATGATCCCGGATGATGCGGTGACTTCACCTGTTTGAAGGTCACACAGATGTGCAGCAACTGTGGTTGAGCCCAAATCGACGGCAATACCAAAAGCGTTTTCTTTATAACCGGGCCAAACGGCGATAATAGTTTTCTCATTTTCAACTGCAACCGTTACCTGCCATTTTCCTTTTCTCAGAACGGGTTGTAGCGTCTGTAACGTCCTCAGATCACAATGTAAGTTCTTGAGACCCCATTGTGCTTCAAGGGCATCTTCCAGTCGCTCCAAGTCACCGGAGGGATGATGCATATCTGGTTCAGCAACTTCGACATAATGCAGTCGAATAGGTGGGTCGATTTCGATTTCACGAACATCAGCACGCTTGCGCACAACTTGTTTGTGGACCTGACTCTCGGCAGGAACATCAATCAGAAGATCGCCTTCGATCATGGCTTGGCAGGATAAACGCCGTCCTTCTTTCATGCCCTTTTTACTGGCATAGCGCTCTTCTACACTGGAAAAGCCAGTCATGTTAGAGCAAGAGCTGACAATTTTGTGTTTCGCGAACTCACCTTCGCCGGCTTCAACCTGACAACGTCCACAAATGCCGCGACCACCACAGACTGAATCAATATCAACACCTAGGCTACGGGCAGCTGTTAAGACAGACGTTCCGACTGGAAAATCGCCACGACGACCAGAAGGGGTAAATACGATATGTGCATTCTTAGCCACGGATCTCTCCTTGTACCTTTGCCCCTTGTTAGCGTTATTATACGTGTTGGCATATGACACGTGGGGCTATGCTTTTGCTTTTAGGATCTTTGTTTGGGATAAAACTATATCCGTTATCAAAGAGAATTGTCTTACTAAGATAAAAAAGGCCCTCTTCGTAAATCACAAGAAGAGAGCCTTTGTATAACTACCAACTATTCGGTGGAGCTACTTAGGCTCGTTTACGTCTGTTGCGACGCTCGCCACGTGCGCTGACCTGACCTTCAGGTACAGGCTCACGGTATTTTGCAATCCACTTCAGGCAATCCTGATCTTTTGCAAGTAGAACGTCAGAGGCACGGATACCGGCCAGTTCTTCTTCGTGCAATGGGTTCATGATTGCAGATGTCATACCAGCAGCAGCTGCCATGGCGAGGAAGTGTGCGTTCATGGCGTGACGGTTCGGTAGGCCGAATGAAATGTTGGATGCGCCACAGGTGGTGTTGACACCAAGTTCTGTTTTTAGACGGTGGAGCAGGGCAAAGACCTGTTTCCCGGCTGTGCCCATGGCACCAATTGGCATCACGAGGGGATCAACAACAACGCGATCGTGAGAAATACCGTGATCAGCAGCACGCTCAACAATTTTCTTGGCTACTTCGTACCGTACGTTCGGATCTTCAGAGATACCGGTCTCATCGTTGGAAATAGCAACTACAGCAGCGTCATACTTTTTAACAAGCGGTAGAACGCGCTCAAGAGATTCATCTTCACCAGTTACCGAATTAACAAGCGCACGACCTTTATATACTTTCAGACCAGCTTCCAGCGCATCAATGATGGAAGAGTCAATGCAAAGGGGAAGATCTGTCAGGCCCTGAACCAGTTGAATGGTTTCTGCAAGGATTTTCGGCTCATCCGCCAGGGGAATGCCTGCGTTGACGTCCAGCATGTGTGCGCCTGCTGCAACCTGTGCCAGACAATCGGCTTCAACACGGCTGTAATCGCCATTGGCCATTTCTTCCGCAAGCTTCTTACGGCCTGTCGGGTTGATCCGCTCACCAATAATACAGAAGGGATCATCAAAACCAATTGCGATCTCTTTGGTCGCTGAACTAACGATCGTACGGGTCATATCGGTGCGTCTCCGGTAAAGTAGGGGCTTATGAGCTAAGCCATATGTTCTTAATTATGTATAGGACTTATATCAGAATTGCCTCTGCCGAATAGTCCTTTCAGGTAACTATTCGGCTATAGAAGCGACAAAATGACAAATTTTGACAATATTACCCGATATCACGGTTTACTTTGAAGCCTTTGCCCTTTGGATCAACAGTGAAGTCTCCGTCAGTAACAGCGTAACTCCAGGCTGCGGATTTTTTCATACCACCCAATGGATACATATGAACTTTTTTAATGCCGCAATTAGGGTCTTCTGCGTGATAGCGGGCAAGATCCATAACCAGTTTGTCCGGGGCATTGACTGTCATCAGCTTTGCTATGTTTTTGGCTTGCCGGGTCAGAACACGCATTGAAGAGCCAATACCACAAGCTTTCGCATGGTTCATAAGTGTTTTCAGGGTCGCTAAGCCGGGGACGCCAAGATGTATTGGAAGCTTGTTGCCTTCGGCTTGAATTTTTTTGTCCCAGGCAATAATAGGTTCTGCTTCAAAGCAGAACTGTGTTGCGATGTACATGTAAGCATCGGTTTGCTCTTTGAAGGCATTTTTCCATGCAATGGCTTCGCGTAGACCAGCTTCGTTGATGTCGGGACTTCCTTCAGGATGACCAGCAACACCAATAGACTTGATGCCGTATTTGTCAAATAGGCCCGTTTCCATTAACTGCATGGAGCTTTCGAACTCGCCAAGTGGTTTGTCAACGGCACCGCCAAGGGCAACAGCGTGTTCAATGCCAACTTCGCCCTGCAGGGATTTTAGGTATTCTTCAAAATCATTATGAGAGCGAATTGAGCGTGCGGCAAAGTGTGGAAGGGGAATAAAACCTTCGTCTTTGAGGCGTTTCGATGTTGAAACCGTATCAGCAAAATCAGAGCCGGGCAGGAAGGTCACAGCAATTTCTGTTCCTGGGCGAAGGTGCACACGATAATCGGGTGTCTTCAACGCCGATCCCGGTGTTGTTTCAATTGTAAAACCAGTCATGAAGTCGATGATTTGTTGTTTTACGACTTCTGGATTGAACTCTGTACTCATCTCATTAAACCTAAATGGGCGTTAGTCTTTAGCTTAACTGGCGACTTAACTATCGTTGGAAAGGCCACCGTTTTGAACGAGGGCATTTAATTTTTCGTCGGTGTATTCATTTTCGATCTTTGTTGCCATAGCTTGAGCTTCGGCCTCCAGATCATCCCCACAGTCTGTAGGATCGCTTCTGCGCCAGTGTTCCAGATAAGAATCACTGTCTTTTAGCTTGGCTTTCATCGCAGCGCGGTCGATTGCTTTTTCAAAGCGTTCGTGCAGTTGAATCTTTGCATTCTTACGACCTGCTTTAACGATAACCTGGGCAGGAATGTCCCGCCAATAAACAAGTGTTAACTTGGCCAATGTAAATCTCCTAGTTGATGGCAGACATAAAGCTGCTCAACTCGCCGTATCCCGTGAATTTGTAGTGATATTCCAAGCCAATCTTTTCGGCTGCTTGTTGTGCTAGATCTTGAAGTTCCCGATCTTCTGTCTGAGCCAGATACACAAGTTTTGTGTAGTTGCCGAAATACATTGGAAGAAGTTCAGGGTGCTTTGCAATGCCCATTCCTTCCATGATCAAGGTATCAAAATGTCTAACGAGATAATCTGTTAGGTAAAAGCATGTGATGTCATCTTCATGCATCTGATCAAAGGCACTAAGGCCAGTAAAAAAAGCATAACAGTGAACGCCATCAATGCGTTTGACGCCTTCTTCTTCCAGAACTCTGTCCAGTTCTCCACCAGTACCGCAGTCGCCATAAACGACAACAATGTTTCCATAAACATCTTTGTTTTCTTGGATTTTACTGCGGACGCCCTGTGGGATTTTATCTGGCGTGTTGTGCCAGATTGCTGGAAGGCATGTGATATCGAGATGATTCCAGCTATTTAGTTTATTAAGGGCGATGATTTCTCTGGCAACCGCACCACAGGCGATAAGGAGAGTCTTGCTCTCCTTATCGTTGATGTGGGCGTTTATATCGGACATTGTCCTGAACTATTCAGCTTCTTAAGCTTGGTTGTGGCGGCGTTGCATGGCTTCTTTTGCCATTTCAACGGCGACAGCAGCGTCTCGGCAGTAGTGGTCTGCACCAATGGCTTCACCAAACGCTTCGTTAAGAGGGGCGCCACCAACCATAACAACATAGTCGTCACGAATACCTTTTTCTTTCATGGTGTCGATAACGACCTTCATGTAAGGCATTGTGGTTGTCAAAAGCGCGGACATACCCAGAATGTCTGGCTTGTGCTCTTCAAGTGCTTCCAGATAGTTTTCGACCGGGTTGTTAATGCCCAGATCAATAACTTCGAAACCAGCACCTTCCATCATCATGGAAACAAGATTTTTCCCGATGTCATGGATGTCGCCTTTAACAGTACCAATAACCATCTTGCCAAGTTTTGGTGCGCCTGTTTCAGCCAGAAGAGGACGCAGAATGCCCATGCCGCCTTTCATGGCGCCAGCAGCAAGCAGAACTTCTGGTACGAAAAGGATACCATCACGGAAGTCAACGCCGACAATACGCATGCCTTCAACCAAAGCTTTGGTCAAAACATCATATGGGGCCCAGCCGCGTTCCAGAAGAATATTAACAGCTTCCAGAATTTCGTCTTTCAGACCATCATAGAGGTCATCATGCATTTGCAAGACAAGTTCGTCATCATCAAGCGTGCGCAGATCTAGATCATCTTCTTCAGACATGTCCGTATACTCTCATACCAAGGTTATATTTATTGGGGAGCGATTATGCGACGCCACATATTTCATTCGCAGGACCCCATGTATAACATTTATATAACGGTAAAAATTCCGCTTTGCATGTTCGATATGCGACGCTCATTTTTCCTTTGACGAAATAATGACAAACAATTGTTTGAAACGTCATGATATTGTAACTCAAATCATTACATTTTTAACTATTTAATAAGCCTTGATCTGTACATGTGGTCCAGCCGAAAAAAGACCGCGTATTTAGAAGTGCTAAATGCGTGCGTATATCGCAGTACAATCATCGATGTCACACGTGCCGTTTTCAAGCGGTCGTCATAGGATGGTTGCAGATTAGAGTGAGGGATTTATTGTGATAAAGGGCGACAGGGGGCTGTCCGGAAGGGGAGATGATCTTGGAGGCGCAAAGCATCAGGGGCTTTCCAGAACTCTTTCTGTCCGCAGGTTGCGTATTCGGGCAATTCAGCTGAACGTTGCCGCCTGTATCTTCTCGGCCCTTTTAATTGGTTTATGGGTAAACAGTACCTATCAGGATGTTTCGGACGAAATTGATGAGCAGGTTCATACAGCTTTAAATCGAATTGCTTCGCCTTTAACGCTTTTCCTCAAAAATATTGATGATGAAATCCCTCTGCACAGTAGGCGTTCGGGATTTAACAATGTGCAGCTTTTGTCTGTTCTGGATGCAAATGGGGAGGTTATTCTTGGGGATCAGGCTATTCCTTTGCCGCCAGCATATAATCTAAAGAAATTGATTGAGAAGGTTGAAGCACAGAATGCGTCGTCAATAAGTTTACCCTTTTTGGCGCAGGATGAATGGTACGCAACGGTTCTGCGCTCAATTAAGAGTTCTGGTGCTGATGGGACATCTTATGTGGCATCGACATTCCGTGTGCATGATTTTATGACGCGATGGGCGGTGCTGGGATTACCCAAAAGATCTATGGTCTCAATCCAGGTAGATGATGGTCGGCTATGGTTGGATGATAATTTTTCCGAAGATTTAATCGGACGGGAAACACCCTATTTACTGTCCAGCCTTGCAGAGCAAGGAAATGTTTCGGTTTGGGATCTTGACGGGGTCAAACGGATTGTGATGGGGCAAGAGATCGGCCATTTTGGCCTGTCTGTCGTGATTGGCATTCCTGCGGACTATATCGAGGTTGTCTGGCGTGACCGTTATTCTGCATCAGTTGGCTTTGCACTCGGGGCTAGTTTGGTCTTGATTATTGCTTTGTATTTAGGTGGGCGAATTTTTGTCACCACAGCGCAGCGTCGGGATGGTGCTGTGTTGGCGTTGAAAGATAGCGAGCGCAGATTTCGTGATATCGCAGGTGCTGCGACAGACTGGTTTTGGGAAATGGGGCCTGATCTGCGTTTTACCTTTGTGTCTCAGCTTCAGGAGTGGAACCTGTTGGGGAAATCTTTTAGCGATGTGAAGGGCGATGGTCTAACCGATGAAAGTTTTCTGAAGGTTCTCAAGTCTCGTTCTTCTTTTCGGGATCTGGAGCTTGTGGTGCCTGATCTTGCCGGGGTATCCCGCATACTGCGGTTAAGTGGTGTGCCGGTCTTTGATAAGAAGGGGGAATTCAGAGGTTACAGGGGAGCAGGAAGCGATATTACCGAACGCAGAAAAGAGCAGCAAAAGATGGCAACGGCTCATGCACGTTTATTCCGTGCGTTTGAAAGCTTTTCCGGGGCTGTCACTCTCTATGATGAGAATGACAAGTTGGTTGCATTTAATCGCCGTTTCCAGGAAATTTTCTTCCCCGGACGCCCCATGGCAATTCGTGTAGGCATGACCTATGAAGATGTGTCCATTTCCTATGTGAATACCGGGCAAGATCCGCTGAGTGTTGAAAAGCGCGAGAGTTATATTAAAGCCATGATGTTGCGTCGTGGAAAAAGAAATAGAGAATTTCAGTTTGCTGAAGATTCCTGGTTGAAAATTACCGATCATAAAACGCCGGAAAATGACCTTTTTACCGTTTATACTGATATAAGTGACTATAAAGCCCGCGAAGCAGAACTCATGGACCTTAGCCGTGAGAATCATCGTTTGGCTGCGGCGGTAAGTTCCACGGATGCCGGGGTAATTATCGCAGATGCACAGGAAGAAAGTCGTCCTATTATCTACGCAAACCCAGCTTTTACAAAGCTAACGGGTTATACAAATAAAGAAATACCGTATTTGCATTCAGGCTTTTTACAGGGCGATGGTACTGATCCTCATGTCCGGGATGTTCTGGAAAAGAGTTTGATTGAAAATCGTCATGCCCGTGTTGATATGCTGAACTATCATCGGGATGGGCATACACTTTGGAACCAAATTGACCTTAGTCCTATTTTTGATGACGAGGGAAATATTCAGTATTTCGTTTGTGTGATGCAAGACATTACCGAGCAAAAGGAAGTCGAAAAAGAGCTCACGGTTCTCAAGGAAAGTGCTGAATTAGCCAATAGGGCCAAATCGGAATTCATGGCCTTGATGAGCCATGAGCTGCGTACGCCGTTGAATGCGATTTTGGGTTTCTCTGAAATTTTGGCAGATGAGATGTTCGGGCCACTTGGTAGTCCGCGATATAAAGATTATGCGCGGGATGTGAATGAGTCAGGCACGCATTTGCTTGAGCTTATTAATGACATTCTGGATCTATCGAAGGCAGAAGCGGGCAAGATTGAGCTTCACGAAGAACACTTTGAAATCAACAACGTTGTTCAGCGCTGTAATAAAATGCTGTCAGGTCGTGCCGAGCAAGCAAGCTTGAGCGTTCTGTTGCAGCTTGAGGCAGGACTTCCCAGTCTTTGTGGGGACGAACGTCGTATCAAGCAGGTGTTGATTAATCTAATATCCAACGCGATCAAGTTTACCCTGCCGGGTGGGAGTATTACCATTGCAACTCATATCTCTGACCGTGGGTTAGAGCTATCGGTCATAGATACTGGGATTGGCATGTCATCAAGTGAAATTCCAAAAGCTTTGGCGCCCTTTGGGCAGGTTGATTCCAGTCTAAGTCGCAAACATGAGGGGACTGGTTTGGGGTTGCCTCTATCCAAGCGATTGACAGAATTGCACGGAGCCCAGTTTTTGATCGAAAGTGAACCTAACGTGGGCACGTCTGTGACCCTGGTTTTCCCCATTGAAGCACAGAGATTAACTGCGTAAGTCTTACACTTATTATTCTAGTACCAGTGTGATGATGCCCGTTGTTATTAGGGCAATCCCCGCAAGCTCTTGACGGGTAAGGCGTTCTTTGAAAAAAAGATAGCCGATCAAAAGGGTGAATATAAGTTCTACCTGCCCAAGGGTTCTGACGTGAGCTGCATTTTCTAACGTCATTGCAGCAAACCATCCTGCTGAACCAAGCATACCGGTTAAGCCGATCCAAATAGCTGCTTTCCAACTTTGAAGAACTCTGAGAAATACTTTCGGAACTGTACCCAGTATATAGGCACCCATTATCAGTGTTTGAAATCCTGTGACCCAAACCAGAGTGTAGGCAGATTGGATGGCAAATCCACTCTCTTCCAAGGAGAGGGACGCAGCGCGATAAGAAACGGCGGATATCGCAAACAGGCCACCGGCAACAAGCCCGGGCAAAATACTTCTGTCAGTTGTAATCGTTTGGATTATCCTGCTTGCCAGTGTTGCTTGTATCGAGTTTTGGGTAAGACTTGTGGTTAAATTTGTGCCGGAATTTGCTTGTTTTTTCTTGTAGAGTGCGAGTACGCCAACCAAACTTATTATGATACCAGCAATAGCTTGAATGGTTAGGCTGTCGCCCAAGAGGACGAAACCAAACAGGGCAGTCTGGATAGCTTCCGTTTTGGTTAGGCTGGTACCTACGGCAAAATTCCTTTGCCCAAATAACCAGACAAGAACAAAGGTTGCCAGTATTTGTGCAATGCCGCCCACCGCACCGTAGCTTAAAAAAACTGTGTTGATTGCTGGGAGTGCATTGGTGTTAGTTGTGTCTGTGCTTTGAAGTTGCAATAAAATTGCCAAATATACCCATGTAAAAGGAACGGCATAAAGAAAGCGTGCATAGGTCGCGCCTGTTGTATCTAGGCGTCCTTTAAGATGTTTTTGCAGGGCCGTTCGAATATTTTGAAAGAGCGCTGCGGCGACAGTGATCGGGATCCAGAGTTCCATAAATTTCGATCTTGAGTAAGAATACTTATGAGTATTGGTTTAATACTTTAAAAAAACACCTTTAATTTCATAAAATCAATTTCAAAATAATTTTACCAACATAAGAATATCTAATATGAAAACGCGTGATTTATTGCACCCCCTTTCTGCAGTACGTGCCTTTGAAGCTGTCGCTCGGTTACGAAGTATTTCTTCGGCGGCAATAGATCTCGGTGTAACGCAACCAGCTATTAGTCAGCAGGTGAAGAAGCTTGAAGCTCACTTGAGAGTAAGATTGATCGAGAGAGTTTCCAATACGATTAGGTTATCGCCCGAAGGAGAAAAGCTTGCCCTTTCGTTGCATACCGCATTTGGGATTATGCGCGATGGTATGGAAGCAGCGATGTCACAGGGGCAGACTAGATCTAAATTGGAAGATTTGGATAAGGGTGGTGTGGATCTTATAATTAAGCCGGAGCAAAGAGGTTTAGCTTCAAAAACGGCTCTCTTTCTAATGGGGGATGAAGCGCAAATTGTTATGTCGCCTGAACTCCAAAAACGAAAACCGATTTTGTCTGTGGATGATCTTGATCAGCATTTTTTAATAAAGGTGGATGAGGTTCCGAGAGATCAGGACTGGCAAAAATGGTGTATAGAAGCTTCTATAGGTAATCTCCAACCACGTGGGTGGGTGTTGCAATAGGACATTGGCCAATGGTTATGGATGCAATGTATTCAGGAAGATTAGTTTGTCCAATTGATGTTGTGATCAATAGAGGCGTGGGGTATTATATTTATGAGGGGGCAGGTGCCTTGGGAAATCCGCATGTGTCCTTACTTAAAAAGTGGTTGGTATCTCAAGTGGCCAAGAGTTGAAAGTGCGAGTATTTTTTCTGAAAAGTAATGTTTTAGCTAGGCGAACACTTCGCTTATGTGGCTACTTTGATTTTCCTGTAAAAGATTGATCTCTTTAACCATTTTAATGGTAAGTATGATAGAGATAATCGAAACGACATTGCTGGAAAAGAGTATGCGGTCTGCGTTAATCAATTCGTGTGTTTCAACTGCTGAGTCGGTTATTCTTAGGCTGATTTGGGAGAATAAATTATCTACAATCCAAGCGACCCACCATAATTTCAAAATTAAAGGGGTTGTGTGTGTGTGATTGTAATCTGGTCCTGATTTACTGGCCTTCCAAATCTCTGCTGGAATTTGATAAGACTTCCAGAGATTTGCGATTGGAATAAAAAACCAACCAACAGACCAACCTGGGGTATGTTTAATTTTTCCTTGGGTGAAAGTGTGACTATTAGAATTGGTGCGATAGATCCACATGAAAAATAAAATTATGTAAGAAATGAATGCTAAGGCAGATGCAAGATTTATGATTTCAACCCATAACTCATTATTAGCTATACGTGAATCGAGCTGTTCTGGTGAATTGTAATTACCAAGGTTTATGTCTTCTAATAAGGATAACTCAAAAAGTGTAGCTATTTGCACTGCTACAAGAGATGCAATTGCAATGTAGCTTGCCAGTAAGACTTGATTTGAGCGTTTAGAAATATTTTTGAATTTAACGTTGGTAGGCATAGGAACGTCTTTATATCAATGATTAAGGGTAAATTTACCACTTGGTATGGTAGGGTACAACAACATTTAATATAGATATAAGAAACAAAGACGGCGCCACTTGGGCGCCGTTTTTTTATGCTATCTTGATGATTTTGACTAGCCTACAAAAGCTTTCTCAACAACGTATTCGCCAGGTTTGCTGTTGGCTCCTTCGCTTAGGCCTGCTTCTTCACAAAGCTCGGCACAAGATTTTAGCATTTCCATAGAGCCGCAGATCATAACGCGATCTGTTTCAGGGTTAAGAGCCGGGGTTTCCAGATCTGTTGTGATTTTACCAGAGCGGAAGAGTTCTGGTATTCTGCCACGGCGAATGAAATCTTCGCGCGTCACAGAGTTATAGTATCTGAGTTTTTCAGAAACCATTTCGCCGAGGAATTCGTGCTGATACAGGCTGGAAACGAGTTCCTCGCCGTATTTCAATTCTTCTTTGTAACGACAGCTGTGGATCAGAATGACTTCTTCAAATTTCTCGTAAGTTTCCGGATCACGGATGACGCTGGCAAAGGGAGCAAGCCCTGTGCCGGTTGACATCATGTAGAGACGTTTACCGGGAACCAGCGCGTCAAGGACCAGCGTTCCTGTTGGTTTTTTGCCCAAGAGCACCATATCACCAGGTTTGATATTCTGTAGGCGAGATGTGAGGGGGCCGTTGGGAACTTTAATAGAATAAAGTTCAATCGTTTCGTCCCAGGCGGGGCTGGCAATAGAATAGGCACGTAAAAGTGGTTTGCCATCTACCATGAGGCCGATCATTACAAATTCACCTGTACGAAAGCGGAATGCAGCAGGACGTGTGATCCTGAAAGAAAACAGCGAGTCTGTGTGGTGGGTAACGGACAGTACAGTTTCGCCAGTTACCGATTTTGGTAATGGCTTTTCAGTGGTCGCCATGATATCGCCCGGTGTTGGATCCGCGATTGCCAATTGCTCAACAGTCATTAACTGCTCCTGCTTCCTTACTATGACAGCATGGCTTCTGAAAGCCTTTGCTACAAATTCATTCATCAGTGGTTGGACGACTTATGTCCATCCGTGAACAAGCATTTTAATAATTGCCATATAATTGAGGCATTTATTTGGTGCTTATTGGTGTGTCGACAATGTGTTACCGATCACAACCTATAATCTCGCCTGAGGTGTCATGTAATTTTGGACGAGTATGTACCATACATATAGTGTTTTGCATATTACATTTAAGTTTGATTTAACATAGCTGACAGTAATATCAAGAGTAATATCCTAAAAATTTGTGTTATATTTCAATATATTATTTTAAGTCATTGATATATATTAAAAATAAAACAACAGTGTATTTAATGTTATTTTGTGGATATTTGGTGCGGTAAATCGTAGCACTTGTGTGGTCATTTGGGTTGATCCGTGATTCGTTAGCTATGACTTGGGTCCAAAATATCTCTGTTATGGGGGGCTTCCCAATCGAGGTCGGGCGTCACTGGAATGATGTTATGCGGATTATTTCCTGTATCATTTTGAAAACTGGCTGCAACGATTGTTGGAATGTCAACTGTACCCGCGATTGATTTAGTTTGGTAGAGATCCCTCGTATAGGCCCATAGATTGGGGTAGTCGACCAACCTTTTTTTTAAACATCTGTGCAGGGTATAATATACCAAATCAAATCTGAGTAGGGTTGTGAATAGTTTCCAGTCCGATGCAGTTTGTTTGGTGCCAAAAAGATACCGTTTTTCTCTTAATCTCTGTTCCAGGCTGTCCAAAGTGTCAAAAACAAGTGAGACAGCTTGGTCATAAGCATTTTGGCTTTGAGCAAAGCCTGCTTTGTAAACGCCATTACTCAGCCCGCTATATATCAAACCATCTATGTCGGACATTTCTTCATTAAGAGTGGGCGGGTAGTAAGTTAGCGGAAGCTGCTCTTCTGTTTGAACCTTATCGAGCGCGAGCATGATTTGGGATGATTCGTTAGAAATGATTTGTTGAGTTTGACTATCCCATAAAACAGGAACCGTTGATCGGCCTGTATAGTTAGGATTACTTAACGTATAGAGTTGATGCAGATGAATTATTGAATGGTTTGAGCCTGGAACCTTCCATGTCTTTCCCCCGTTTATTGCATAACCTTCCAGGCGAGGACCATGGGCGATATGAAGGGGAATAAGATCGTCCAGTTTTTTCAAACGCCGCATAAGCATCGGTCTTTGGGACCACTGGCAACTGTTTGATCCAATAAGCCAGTAACGACCTGGTGAAGTGGCTATATTGTCAATGACATGAACTGGAATTTCGCCATTATATTTACTAGTGGGGCGAATATATGCTCCGTCATGAATGATGTCATCTTTGTCTGTCCATTGGCCTTTATATAGCATGCCCATATGATTTGTCTTTTTTCTAAAGAGTTTGTTTTATCTATTTGATATTAATGAGTATATTTCTGATTATGATGTCGCGTGTTTATTTCGATGTTATTCTTTTATCGGAGTTTTGAAATTTTTACTGTTCACAAAATATCTTGTTTTGGTCTATAAAATAATCCATGAAAAATTTACCTTTAAATGCTTTACGGGCTTTTGCTGCTGTGTATGAAACAGGTGGTATCAGACCAGCCGCGCGGTTACTTGAAATTACACATTCGTCAATCAGCAAACATGTTCAGGAATTGGAGGCCTGGATTGGTGTTCCCTTGATTGATCGTGAGCAAGGGGTAAGGACGATTAAGTTTAGTCCTCAGGGTGAAGATATTGGGCGTGTTGCGCTCGAAAATCTGAACGATATAGCAAGCGCAGTAGAAGCCGTTCGAGAAAGCAAACAGGGAAATGCAGTTACGATTTCAACGACGCCATCTTTTGCAGCGCGGTGGCTACTCCCTAGATTGCAGGATCTTAATGCCACCTTCCCGTGGATAGAATTGTCTATTGTTGTTGATCAGAAGTTGAACTTTGCTGCAGACCACGGGGCTGACCTCGCCATTCGAATGGGGCAGGGGCCATGGGAAGGATTGGACTGTTCGCCGTTAATGGATGAACAGCTTTTCCCGGTTATGAGTACATCGTTTTGGCTGAAGGTTGGTCGCCCTACCGAGTTGGCTGCTTTGAAGGAGTTGCCTTTGCTACATGATCGTGATCCTCAAGCAAGTTGGCAGCGCTGGATTTCTGAGCAGAATGGTTTGGATTTTGATACGCGATCAGGTCCGCGATTTGCCTCTTCTGATCTGGTGTTGCGGGCGGCAGTACAAGGTCTGGGTGTTGCGTTGGCTCGGGGACGTCTGGTCGAGGATGATTTGGCGACAGGCTTGCTGATAAAACCGTTTGAAGGAAAAGAAGCAATGCTTTCCCAAGCTTATTGGCTGCTTCACCCAAAGGGGAAGAAGAAGTCGATTGCTATTTCAAAGGTTATCGAATGGTTGAACATGATGTCTGAGCAGGAATTGCACGGATCCTGAGGGAGCTCTGAATCCGTGTTCCATTTTTATTGCTCATAGCGATCATGGTGCCGGACCCACGACATGCTTCCACCTTCTGGTGTTTCATTACGTCCGTAGGGTGTTAGATCAATGTAATGGTAAGTGCCATTGAGCATGTCCAGTCCACGGCTGTAGGTCGAATAGCTGTGGTATACCTTTCCGTTTTCCCCTTTGACAAACACGCTAATTCCAGGGGCGTCGTTAATGGGAAAGGTTGTTTGTCGGTAGTTGTAGGTAATTTCGTCATCAGGTTTGTGATTATCTCCAAAGCTGACACCAAAGTCTTCGCTAAAGGAATTTCCATAGGAGGATACGAAATTGAAAGACCAGTTCAGTCGGGATTTGAATTTTGTGAGCTTCTCTATTGGTGCCCTTGCAATGGATACGAAGGCGATATCTCTGGCTTCTAGGTGGCAATCAATACCTTCAAAGTTATCGGCCCATAGGGAGCAGCTTACGCAACCATTTTCCCATTCCGGGTCAAACATAAAGTGGTAGACGATTAGCTGAGTTGAATTGCCAAAAAGCTCTGAGAGGCTCACGGGGCCGTTTTCAGAGGTGAAAGTGTAGTTTTGGGGGACCTCGACCCAGGGGAGTTCCCTGCGCTTTTCGTTTAATCGGTCTCTTGCCTGTGTAAGCGCTTTTTCTTCTTTGAGAAGTTTCTTACGCTCAACCAACCAATCTTCTCTTGAAACAATTTTGTTATGTAACATGGATTTGTTCCTGAATTGCTATTTAACTTATTGGTTAATTATTAGAAATTAATTTTTTGTCGTCAAGTTGTATTTAACTTATTGGTTAAATTTCTAGTTTTAGTAACGTGGCACCACTGTAGTTTATTATGAGTGGAACTGATGTTATTGTGGTGTGGTTAGCTGCAAGAGTATTCTACTTTCAAGCTTTAAAGACTTGAGCTGTTCGGCAAAATGTTTCTGGATGAGCTTATCCATTAACCCTGTTTTTTTTGCCTTGCGGAGTGCTTGTTCCAAAATAAACTTCAGATGTCGATTTTCCTCGTTAATATAAAAGTGAAAATCTCTGTCGTATTTAAATAGCAGGTTAGGCTCTATTGCCAATTTAGGGTAATGTTTTGCTTCTTGGACTATTTCTGTGACGCTACGGGAAAAATAATGGAATGGGCGATCAGTTGTTTCTGGCCTGCTGAGAAGTAACCGATCATAAATTGACCGCCAGTGTCCATCTATGACGCGATATGGCAGGTTATTTGCCCTCCAAACTTCTTCATCAAACCAGTTTGCGCCAAAAGCGCCAACTTTTTGAGATTGTCTGAAATCGTCGACGGTTTTTATATGAGCGTAATCCTCTGTGGAATCAGGAGGAATAAACAAGACCCTTTTTCCCATGAGCCCGTTTGTTAAATCAACATTGATATCTATATATTTCTTATTTCGTTCTTTGGACTTCAGGAGCCAGACAATATCGAGGCCGCCTTTTTCAAACATGATAACCAATCGCTTTGGAGGAAGATCACCCTTATTGATAATTTTTAGGGTATGACCGTTTAGGGCCAAAGCTGAGGTCAGGAGTTCGTGGTAGTATTTGGATGTCCCTTCTTGTCGATCATTCATCCTAAGAGCAAAGGTGTCCGCATTGGCTGTTAGAGGTGAAATGAGAAGAAAAAAGCCAAAGAAGAATAGGGTTTTGAATATCAAGCGCAACGCAATCAATTGTCTCATCTTATCTGAGATCCTTATATGCGAGCATGAAACAAACATAAGCTAGTGTCATGGGGGGCAGGCCCAAAACATTTTTAATTTATATAAGATTTGTTACTTTAAATTTAATTATCTAAGTATGCAAAAAAGTCTATGCCTTAAGTGGGGTATAAGATAGTAACATTCGATAATTATAAAAAGCATGTTGCGTCCGATGGTGAGAGAAAAAGAAGAGCAGCCTTTTTGGAAAACAAAAAAGCTGCACGAGATGACACCTGCAGAGTGGGAAAGCCTCTGTGATGGGTGTGGCAAGTGCTGTCTTGTGAAGCTGGAAGATGCTGATACGGAAGAGATTGTCGATACAGACGTCGTATGTAAATTACTGGATCTTGGAACGTGCCAATGCAGTTTATACGAAACACGTCATCAGTATGTGCCGGACTGTATCAAAGTTACCGCAGATAATATTGAAACATTAAGCTTCATGCCGCCAACGTGCGCTTATCGCTTATTACACGAAGGGGGGGACCTTCCTTGGTGGCACCCTTTGATTACTGGAAATCCTAACTCGGTTCACGATGCAGGGATATCAGCTTTGGATAAAGTCGTATCCGAAACAGACGTAGAGGATGCGGATCTGGAAGATCATATTGTAAAGTGGCCTCAAGATCCCAGCCCACCTGAACCGTGGGTACGATATTCAAAGAGTTAACACGAGGAATAGTACGCTGAAACTTGATGATCTTACGGACAATCTTTCGAAGAATGGGTTTGCGCTCAGGGGGGTGTTTCATCCCGACTGGGAAGATAATGTACCAGATCTATCATCAGGACAGTCTGTTTTATCTGTTATTATGGTTGGGAATGTTGGTTCCGGTGATTTTTGGGAATCTTTTAAACGATCTCATGAATATTTGAACTCTGATCCAGATCCCATGGACCGTTGGACGAAGCGAATTGTTGAGCCAATAGCCGGAAAAGCTGGCGGGGAGGCGCTTTTTCCTTCTGATGGTCCGCCTTACCATCCTTTTCAAAGGTGGGCTTCCCGTGCTGAAACCTTATTCCCAAGCCCGATCGGCCTCTTTATCAGTTCAGAGTGGGGTACGTGGCACGCGCTTCGTGCGGCTATTTTGCTTCCTGTCAAAATAGAGATATCTAATACCGTATCAGAAGTTTCCAATCCTTGTTTGAGTTGTGAAGATCAGCCCTGCTTGAAAATTTGTCCCGTTGATGCTTTTGGTGTTGAGCAGGAGTATGACTATCTGGCTTGTGCTCGCTATGTCGCATCAGATGCTGGAATATCATGTGCCTCAAAGGGGTGTTTGGCACGCAGAGCTTGCCCGGTTGGGCTAGAATATGTGCTTAATTCAGAGCATGCCGAGTTTCATATGTCTGCGTTTATCAACGCACGAAAGCTTATGGGCGAAATTTAGGCATTGTCTATTGAAATCAATCTGTTCAGTAATAGAAATAGTTGTTTTATTTCAGTTTCTTATATTGGTTTTTGGAATAGAGGTTGATGTTGAGATCACAGACGTGATTTGAAATCCATATGCTATGATAGTATATTACGAATGCTAAAACGGCCTAATTTCGGTGTTTCTTGGTGACGGAGTGACGCTCTTACGATATCCCCAAAAGAAAACCCCAGTTAATGTCTCTTGAAATTTTGTTACCGATACGTAGGGAGGGCTAAGCCCCATGGCCAAGAGTGATATTGAAATTGCCCGCGAGGCAAAAATGCAACCAATTACTCAGGTTGCTGAGAAAATTGGAATTCCTGCTGACCAGTTGCTTCAGTATGGTCCAAATAAAGCAAAACTGTCTTTTGATTTCATTAACTCCATCCAAGGCAACAAAGATGGTAAGTTGATCCTGGTGACAGCGATCAACCCGACACCAGCTGGCGAAGGTAAGACGACAACAACTGTTGGTCTGGGTGATGGCCTGAACCGCATTGGTAAAAAAGCAATTATGGCACTTCGTGAGCCATCGCTGGGTCCGTGTTTTGGTGTTAAAGGTGGTGCTGCTGGTGGTGGTTACGCCCAGGTTGTTCCAATGGAAGATATTAATCTTCACTTCACAGGTGATTTCCACGCAATTGGCGTAGCTCACAACCTCCTGTCTGCTCTTTTGGACAATCACATCTATTGGGGTAACGAGCTGGGTATTGATTCCCGCCGCGTACAGTGGAAACGTGTTGTTGACATGAACGACCGTGCACTGCGTGCGATTACCAACTCCATGGGCGGCGTTGCCAATGGCTATCCACGTCAGGATGGTTATGACATCGTGGTTGCTTCCGAGATCATGGCGATCTTCTGTCTTTCCAAAGATCTGAATGACCTTTCCAACCGTCTCGGTGATATCATCGTTGCTTACACACGTGAGAAAAAGCCAATCTACGCACGCGATCTTAAAGGTCCAGGTGCTATGGCTGTTCTGTTGAAAGACGCGATTTCACCGAACTTGGTTCAGACACTGGAAAACAATGCTGCCTTTATTCACGGTGGTCCTTTCGCGAACATCGCGCATGGTTGTAACTCTGTAATCGCAACAAAAACAGCTCTTAAACTTGCTGATTATGTTGTTACCGAAGCCGGTTTTGGTGCTGACCTTGGTGCTGAGAAGTTCTTCGACATCAAGTGTCGTAAAGCTGGTCTGAAACCTGATGCTGTTGTTATCGTTGCAACTGTTCGTGCATTGAAAATGCACGGTGGTGTTGCGAAGGCTGACTTGGGCAATGAAAATGTTGATGCGGTAACTAAAGGTTCTGAGAACCTTGCTCGTCATATTGCCAACATCAAAAAATTCAACGTTCCGGCTGTTGTTGCAATCAACCAGTTCATCACAGATACAGATGCTGAAATTGCGGCTGTTTCTGCCGCTTGTGAAGCTCTGGGTGCAAAAGCAATCGTAGCCAGTCACTGGGCAAACGGTGGTGCAGGCACGGAAGAATTGGCTCATCACGTTGTTGAGCTTGCAGATTCTGGTGTTGCTGACTTTACACCGCTTTACCCTGATGAAATGCCGCTATGGGAAAAAATCGAAACCATTGCGACAGAAATCTATGGTGCAAGTGAAGTTATTGCTGATGCGACTGTACGTAAACAAATCGCAGAGCTTCAGGAAAACTACGGTCATTATCCAGTTTGTATGGCTAAAACGCAGTACAGCTTCTCGACTGACCCTGCACTTCTTGGTGCGCCATCAGGTCATGCTGTTCCTGTACGTGAAGTTCGTCTTTCTGCAGGTGCTGGCTTCATCGTCGTTGTCACTGGTGCGATCATGACAATGCCGGGGCTGCCACGTCAGCCTGCTGCGAACAACATCTATCTGAATGATGACGGACAGATCGAAGGTCTGTTCTAAGGTATCTGAAATATCCATTGAAAAAGGCGGCCTTTATGGTCGCCTTTTTTGTTGCTGTCGTTCGTTTCTGGTCAGAATGTTTTCAGATCTCGCTGGGCAACGTATAGAATTGGTTCTATAACTTCCGATATGTCTCAGCTATATCCATCTTATACTGTTGTTAATGCATCGGATCTTACCAAGTTGTGGGTCGATGCAATGGTGATCGGGCAGAACCTGTGCCCCTTTGCGGCATCAGAGCGAAACCGTGGGGCTATTCGTTATGTCATTGTTGACGCGCAAGAGGTCTCAACCGCAATGGGCGGGTTTCTAAACGAGCTTTTATTTTTACAGCAAAGCTCTGAGGATGAGGTTTCTACATCGCTTGTGATTTTTCCTGAAGGTTTTGAGGATTTTGAAATCTTTCTAGACTTACTGGAAGTAGCTGAGGATGCCTTGGTTCAATCAGGTGTTGAAGGTTTATTCCAGCTCGCAAGTTTTCATCCTGACTACCAGTTTACTGGCCTTTCCCGGGATGATATTACGAACTGGACAAACAGATCTCCTTTTCCGGTTCTTCACATCATTCGGGAGGGGCAAATGGGGCGTGTGCTTGATAGCTATAAATCACCGGATGAAATTCCTGAAAGAAACATAGATTTGATGAAGAAGCTAGGTGTGAAGGGGCTTGTACAATGTTTTCCGCCATTTCAGGATTATATCAAATCAGCTTCTAAAGATTAATACCTTACAATGGCCAGAAGAATAGAATTGCCGGGACAGAGATCGTGACGACAAGTATTTCCAGTGGTAATCCCATCCGCCAGTAGTCACCGAAACGGTACCCGCCAGGTCCCATGATGATTGTATTGTTCTTGTGTCCGATAGGTGTCAGAAAGGCGCAAGAAGCTGCGACGGCGACACCCATCAGAAAAGGATCTGGTGAAGCACCGATTGCGTTGGCAACATCCAATCCTATAGGGGCTGCAATCAGAGCCGTTGCGACATTGTTGAGAAAATCAGACAGTGTCATCGTGACAACAATCAAAACGGTCAGAATAGCCCAATGCGGCCAACCTGCTGTTTGGGCGACGATTAATTCTGCAATAAGTTTTGTGCCACCAGAATTCTCAAGGGCGATGCCAAGGGGAATAAGCGAGGCAAGAAGTACAATAACTTTCCATTCGACACTTTCATAAACTTCTCGCCCAGAGATAACACCCAGCGCTGCAAAGGCAATGACACAGCCAGCCAATGCAACAGGAAGGTAAACCAAGCCAGCGACCGATAGAGCAATAGCTCCGAGAAACAGGCCAATCGCCAGAGAAGCTTTCTTGCGTTGAATGACGGAGTGCTGTTTTTCGGCTAGCGGGAGGACGCCTAGCCAGCTCATGACTTCTGTCAGTCGATCTTCGGGGCCAAGTAGAAGGAGCATATCACCACTTTCTACCCTTAACTTTCGAACACGTTCGCGAAAGCGCTTACCTTGCCTGGAAACCCCTAAAAGTGTGACGCCGTGTCGGGAAAGAAGCCTCAGGCTGTTACTGGATCTTCCTTCTATTCTTGCTCCTTCGGGAACAATGGCTTCAGCAAGTTTTAATGAAGAACTCGTCAAACCTTGTTCGTGCTTTTCTTTTCCTGCGAAGTCTAGTTGCGCACTCCCCAAAAATGCTTCGATAGATTTTGGGTCGCCTTCAAGCACGAGATGATCATCTTTTCGAATTTCTTCGTAACGGGCAAATCCCGGTAAACGTCTTCCGCGTCTTACCAATCCTAACACAGTAATGTCGTGCTCGTTGGCCAGGGGATAGAGTTGGTTCATCGGGATGCCGATAGATTTTGACTCTTCGGGAACTTGAGCTTCGGCAACAAATAAATCTGTGTCTTCGTCGCTGCGGATACTTCCGAGGGGTTCTCTTCGAGGGATCAGACGCCAGCCTATTAATGCAACGAAAATAATACCGGCAAAGGCAACGCATAGACCAACGGGCGCAAAGTCGAACATACCATAGCCTTCGCCAAGGACTCTTTCCCGGTACTGTGCAATGACAATATTCGGTGGTGTTCCTATTAAGGTGATCATGCCGCCTAAAATTGTCGCAAAAGATAAAGGCATGAGGCTAAGAGCAACTGCCCGCTTGGCTTTTTGAGCGGCTTCCATATCCAATGACATCAAAAGAGCGAGAGCGGCAACATTATTGATGATAGCAGACAAGGCAGCTCCTATAACCGACATGATCCCGATGTGAAGGGGAAGAGGACGGTTTGAGGATAAAACGGCGCCTGAGATTAATTCCACAGCACCGGAGTTTATTAATCCGCGTGAGACGATAAGCACAAGCGCGATGATGACCACGGCAGGATGGCCAAATCCTGAAAATGCTTGATCGGGTGTTACAAAGCCCGCGACAACAGAAATAACAAGTGCACCAAAGGCGACGAGATCATATCTGATTTTTCCCCAAATCAAGAGAATGAATACTGATCCAAAAAGGGCGAAAAGAAAGATTTGATCTGTTGTCATATATTTTACTACTTAAGTTATCTCGATATCAGTAAAATCGATAGAATTGCATTATATGCAAGCTTTAATTAGATGAAGGTTGCTTGACAATAGAATTGAAAATTGACAGTCCCCAGAAGAAGATAACAGGTGTTGAAAGTTGTATTATCGGTGCAGAAATTCTATACTTTTCAAACAATAAAATTTGGATAATTGAGATGAAGCCACTTAAAAAGCAGACTAACCAGGTTATAGCAACCCAAGATAATTCTTTTGAGTTTTCTGTTTTGAATGCATCTATACTATTTATGATAATTGTTGCGGGCAGTAAAAGAAGCATCAGGTCATAATAATAAAGATGGGGGCTAATGAGTATTCCCCATATAAGGGTTAAGGCAATAGCTAGATCCCATTTTTTGAGATCTTGTTTCCAATCAAGATTGCGCCAAAGCTTGTATAATAGAAATATAGTAATACAAGAACAAAGGTAGATTAATGTGTTTGCGATCTGAGAATTCTCATGGTCAAACAAAAGCACGGAAAACCCAAAAAAAGAATGAATACCCCAAGTCGGGTAATTTGATGACCTTAGAAGGTCCGGTAATTGTGGGCTGATTTTTATGTATGCTATCATGGCATCTGGTACGAATATAAAGCCAATACCTATGCAACAGGCGAGTGATAGAGTGCCGCCAAGCAAAGCTCGCCAACGCCGATTAAAAATTAGTATTAATGCAAGTGCAATTGCTAACTGAGGTTTAAAGGCAAGTAATCCTAAATAAATCCCTGCTTTAAAATCATTATTCGTCCGTAAAGATTTATAACAAAGAGTGTAAAGTAATAGAATTATTGGGGTGGCTTGTGCGTGTAGGAACCATCCAAGCGTTGGATAGAACAAGAAGCAACAGGCAATAAGTTTATACAGAGGAAAATACTGTAATGTTTCTAATTCCTGGCGTAATAAATGTATTGAATATATCAAAATAACAAAGTTAAAAATTTGCCAGGTAATAAGAGCGTGTATATAGGGCAGTTTGGCAAAGGGGCTATAAACTAGTGCCATGAACGGTGGGTTTATAAAAGGGGCATAGCTTGTTAGGTTTTTACTTATGAGGGAAGTTTGAAATTCTATTTGTTTTGGGAATAATGAGCTGGAATCCATTATATATATTTGTTGAAGAATTCCTTGGTTGAAGAAATTTCCGCCAGTATAGAAAGCAAGAAAATCACCCCCAAGGACACTGCCTGAACTTGTAATTAATCCTGTTAGATTTAAGTGCGTATAGAGATAATAGCCACTTGTTAAAGAAAGCATGGTAATTGCGCACCAAAGGGCATGTGCTTTGATATATTTGTCTTGGATAGGAAAGCAAAACATTATCCTGGTCTCTAGTTTGTTGGAGTTGAAGGTCTTGTGATGCGAAAGGTTGAGGCGAATTCTAGAATTTAAAAGGACCAGTCTTTATGCAGACCTCACGGATTTATATAAAGTATAGCCTAAATAAAAAAGGATAGGTGTAATAAATTGAAAGCTTATTTCGGGGAAACCCAATGTATTGAAAATACCGAGTTGTAGTACTGACAGTTGGCTTCCTAGATAACAGGAAATCCATGCAATTGTGATCCATAATATTATTCTTGAATTTCTTGCGTAAAGCCAAGGTAGGTACTGTATGATAATAGCTGTAGGGAGTAGCAAAAGCATTAAGTCATAATAATAGAGATGAGGACTGATGAGCAGCCCCCAACAGAATGTGACAGCCATACTTAAGTCCCACTTAGTTCGCTCATTTAGCCAAATTTGTTCTCGCCATAAAAGAATTAAAAGAAATAGCGTGCTTACTGTGAGTGTGAGCGTTAAAGCATTTGTTAATGCAACGTTTGTGTGATCGAACAAAAGTGCGGCAAACCCGAAGAAAGAATTAATACCCCAAGTCGGGTAGTAATCGGCTCTTAATAAATCAAGTAGATGAGGCGTTATCTCGAGATATGCCAGTAGTTCATTGGGCATGAATATGATCGAAAAGAGGCCGATCAGAATGACTGATGTTATCCCCCCCAGTATAGCTTGCCAACGCCACTTAATGATAATTATAAACGCAACGCCGACTGCGAGTTGAGGTTTTAATAAAAGTAGGCCTAGATAAAAACCTGCACTAAAGTCTCTGTCGTTACGTAATGCTTTAAAACACAAACAGTAAATAAGAAGAATTATAGACGCGGCCTGACCGTACATAAAGCAAGCAATTGTTGGGAAAAAGAGAAAGCAGCAAAAATATAGTTTGTAAGGAGATACCTCTCTTAGTTTTGGTAACTCTTTCCTCATGATCAAGACGGATACCAAAAGAAGAGCTAGGTTCAATAGCGTCCAGAATATATAGGCCGTTGCATAGTCAAAATTTGCAAATGGAGCATATAGAAGCGCAGCAAATGGAGGGTTTATAAAAGGGCTAAGTTTTGTGAATTCTGGGCCGATAATGTTTTTTTGAAATTCTAATTGATCTGTAAAGAATATTTGGGAGACGTTAGCATCGGGTTGTTCTATAAAAACATGGTTATATATGATGCTTAATGTGTCATTTAAATAAAAACTGCCTCCAGTATAAAAGGCAAGAAAATCAACCCCCAGGGGAACACCGAAATATGACTCAAGGCCAGTTCCCATTATAAGATTCAAAAGATACAAAGAAATTGTCAAAACAGCCATAATTATACTGTATCCAAGTGCTCTTTTTTTAAAATCTTGAGTTAGAGGGTATTGGAAAAACACAATTATCCTATTTGTATGATGATCATAGGGTTTTGTTATTAGATCTATTTAGTTAATTTAGAATAAATTACGATTACTTCATGTATTGTGAGTTTATAAAGTAAATTTTTGTTTCACATTCTGGTGAAAAATCTTAGGAGGGGGTATGTCAGAAAAGTGGGATACGCGTTACTTAAAATTGGCGCGGGAAGTCGCGACCTGGTCGAAAGATCGTTCAACGCAGGTTGGTGCTGTTATTATTCTTGAGGATAATACACCTGGACCGTATGGGTTTAATGGTTTTCCTCGCGCCGTAGATGATGACGCTGATGAACGTCATGTGCGTCCATTAAAGTATGATTGGACAGAGCATGCGGAACGCAATGCCATTTTTCATGCGGCGCGTGTCGGTGTCAGATTAAGTGGTGCCTCTATTTATGTGACTCATTTTCCTTGTTCTGATTGTTCCAGAGCAATTATCCAAAGCGGTATTAAGGAAATTGTTGTCGATGCCAAAAGTAAAGATGATCCGGATTTTGCCAAGCGCTGGGGAGAAATTCAAACCCAGGAAATCATGCTGAAGGAAGCATCTGTGACATGGCGGTTTGCTGTTGTTAGTGATTAACGAATAAATCAGATCAGACAAGAAATGCAAAAAGTAACCGGACTAAACCACATCACACTGGCGGTTAAGGATTTGGACCGATCAGTTACGTTCTATCGGGATGTTCTCGGGCTTGATTTAAGAAAAGTTTGGCCCGGAGGGGCCTATCTTGAAGCTGGATCTTTCTGGATTTGTCTCTCGCCCGACCCTGCTGTAAGGGATATACCGCACCCGGATTACACACATATAGCCTTTAGTGTTGAGGAAGAAGCTTTCGCCTCTTTTTGCGAGCAACTCAATGAATTTGGTGTTGAAATCTGGAAAGAGAATAAAAGTGAAGGTGCTTCTTTTTATTTTCTCGATCCAGACCATCACAAAATGGAACTACACGTTGGAGATTTACAAAGTCGTCTTGCGGGTATGGAAGATTAATTTAAATGTTGGCCCAAGAAGCTTTTGATTAATATTAAGCTATGTTCATGGGCTTTCTCGTCATAATGGTTTTTCTCAAATTGATAGGGGAGAGACTGTGCTTTACTTCTATCTCCTTCAATTTTACTGTAATTTTTATCGTCGTAGAAATGTGTGACACCAGAATACAAGTGATAGGTAATATCGTTTTCCCATTGATTTGCCTCTTTTGCTACAGCCTTACAAGAATGCGAAGAATTTATGGGGTCCTTGTCGCCTTGTAAGATTAGCATTGGGGCTATTAATTTTATGCTGGTATCGCAATTGGGATAGAGTGCAATACCTGCTTTGAAAGTAATACCTTCGGGACGGCGAGGATTAGCCGCATTCAAGATCGAGAACAAACTACTGCCACCAATTGAAAAACCTAGAAGGGCAATTTGATCATTTTTTACATACTTTTGAGTTTGTAAAAAATGATAAGCGTTATAGGCATCGTTAAATAAATTTGCATTTGGGGTATCTCGTAAGCTTGTTCCACCTCTGGAACCATAACTATCGATCAGTAAATTGACATAGCCCCAATCGGCAAGTTTTTGCCCCCATAGCCTGTGCGAATTTTGCAGACCTTCGCTGCTGACAAGAGTAATAATTGCTGGTCGAGGTGATTTATGATCCGGACGAAACATGTATCCGGTGATATCTATCCCTGGGGTTGGTTGCAAAGTTATCCCTTTAGCCTTGGCCTGCTTTATCTTAAAGGCTGAAGGAGGTATTGGCGCAGAGGGGAAAATGACTTTTTCTTGTGCTTGTGCTGTACTAATTACTGACAATAAGAAGAACAAGAGTGCTGCACTGATTATTATATTTTCTGTCCTCATTATGACCTCTTAGGGTATTTAGCACATAGCAAGAGTAGCAGATTTCTATATGTTCCATTGCTATTAGTTTTGAATAACCTGTTTTCCATTTTTAATCAATTCTTGCAAAGGATTGAACCCCATATGATAGGAAAGCTCGGCAGGATGGGTAATATCCCATATCGCCAGATCAGCGACCTTTCCGACCTCCAAACTACCATGTGTCTTTTCCAGGCCAAGGGCTTGTGCTGCATGCAAGGTGACGCCGCGCATGGTTTCCGTTGGTGTCATTTTAAAAAATGTACAGGCCATATTCATTGCGAGCAAAAGCGAGCAACAGGGGGATGATCCGGGGTTCATGTCTGTCGCAACGGCCATAGGGACCGCATGTTCTCTAAAAAGATCAATTGGCGGTTTCTTTGTTTCATTGAGAAAGTAAAAAGCACAGGGAAGGATAACGGCTACCGAGTTTACTTCAGCCATTGCTTTTGCAGATTTTTCCGATACGTATTCTAAATGATCTGCAGATTTTGCGCCGTATTTTGCAGCAAGTGCTGCACCACCTAGATCGCTTAGCTGTTCTGCGTGAAGCTTCAGGTTAAAGCCAAGATCTTTTGCTGCTTTAAACAGCTTCTCTATTTGAGGTGGGGAGAAGGCAATGCCTTCACAGAAACCGTCAATGGCATCGGCTAGTCCAGATTTTTTTAGCTCGGGTAGTTTCTCAATTATGCTGTCAATATAACCATCACCATTATTCTGGTATTCTTCGGGGACGGTGTGAGCTGCGAGATAAGTTGTGACAACATTGAGTGGTAACGTTTCACCAATTTTCCGAGCGACACATAGTTGTTTTGTTTCATTTTCCCAGTCCAGACCATAGCCGGATTTTATCTCGAGCGTTGTGACGCCTTCAGACTGGAGAGACTGTGCCCGTTTGATTGCCTTATTAAAAAGCTCTTGCTCGCTAGCTGCTCTGGTTGCTTTTACTGTGGATCTTATACCACCGCCTGCACGAGCAATCTCTTCATAGCTGGCACCTTCTAGGCGCATGTTAAATTCATTGATACGTTCACCACCGTGTACGATGTGAGTGTGACAATCTATCAGGCCGGGTGTGATCCACGATCCATTGAGGTCATTAATTTCTTTGGCTAATTTTTCCGGTGCATCTGGCAACTTTGAGATTTCACCCACCCAGGCAATATTTCCGGCAGTGCTCGCGATAGCTCCGTTATTGATTATTCCCAACCCGGCGTCATTCAAAGTACACAGATTGCAGTTGATCCAAAGACTATCCCACATAACCAGCTCCGAAGTTTTGAAATTTATAGCATATTGTATATACAACTTTGTTCGTTGTGGTAAAGCATATTGTTTATAAAGAATTTTTTGATTTTAATAAATTCAGAATAGGGAGGACTTGATATTTTATATTTAAAGTGTATATACACTTAATGTGAGGGGAGTACTTAAATGCCTTTAAATCCGACTGATGTAACATCCTGTACTTGTGCTGGTTTACGCAAGGCAACGCGTTTGATAAGCCAAAACTATGATGCGACTTTAAAACCGTCAGGTTTAAAGGCGACACAGTACACTTTATTGGCAACAGTACATAAAACTGGTGCTTTACCAATGAAGCAACTTGCATCTGTTCTTGGGATGGATCGTACGACCTTAACTCGTAATCTGAAGCCAATGATTCATAAAGGTTTTATTCAGAATGAGGCGGATACAGATCAAAGGATTAGGTTGGTGCGTATAACAAAAGAAGGGGCCCGCGCTCTGCATGAGGCGACACCACTTTGGCAAGTTGCTCAAAATAGGGCGATTGAAGTTTTGGGGCAGAAAAACTGGAATTCGTTAATGCTCGTAATTAATAAAATTTCGTCTGAAGAAGAGTAAATTTTTTTAATAAAAAGAGTGTATATGCACGTAATGGAGAAAGCAATGAAATATCTTACAAAGATCATAGGGGCTGGTGCGGTTCTGACATTTATAGGTATGGGGGCTATTACGGTTGTAAAAGCACCTGTTTCCAGCTCTAACAACATCATAACAGCATCAGATGGTTCAATAGCTAAGGCAAATTTAATAAAAGCAGGTTTGTCTCAGAGCTTGAGCCCAGCAGAAGGTTTTGAGGAATTTGGTAAGGCAGAAGGGGATAGAAGCTTTCATTCTGACATGCTGTACGGAGAGATTGTACTGTCTTATGGACCTGTTGAAGATCCGCGACCGGTATTTTTGTTGGCTAATTCTTATATCGTATCTAATCAACAAAAATACGGGATTGCTTTTTTTGAGAAGTTGTTAAAGCGATATGAGAACCATTTTTCAGCAGACGTGAAGGCTAACTACTTGGCTGCATATGCTATTTTAAGAGCAACGTATGCGGATAATGTTTTTTTATTGAACAGAATTGGCTGGGTTAACGATACTTTTGATATTTTGGAAGAAGCATCGGTTCTTTCTGGCGGGGCTAACCCTTTGGTGAAATGGGCATCAGGGCTGATTTATGCTCAAGTTCCTTGGTTCTTTGGCAAGGAAGAAGAGGCGTTAAGAGAGCTGACCTGGTTGGCGGATCATCCTAAGACAGAGCCTGAGCCAGGTTTCTATCGGGAAGTCTATCATCACCTGGCAAAAATCTATGAGAATAGTGGAGATGAAGAAAAGGCGCGTAACTTTCTGATTAAAAGTGGGTATAAAGATTATGTACCTCAAACGCTTATCATGGGGTGGTTTTCTTCATCAAAGGAGACGGGGCTTTTATTCTCTCCTACGCCCTGGATAGAAGAGGTTGTTCCCGGGAAGGTATTTGCGGTTCGCGGTTTTGGGTTTTCAGAATTGCATTTTATCGTAAGTGAGGATGGACAAGAACTGATTTCTATTGATGCAGGTACACAGCCCTTTAGCATGGAAGCTGGGTATGAGTATTTACTGGAGAATTTCCCAAACCTTCCTCCTTTAACGACAGCTTTTTTTACACATGCTCATTGGGATCATATCGGTGGTCACAGCTTTCTAAAAACTCTGAACTCTGAAATTACCTTCTATGGGCGTGAAAATTATCATGGCACAGTGGATCGTGCTTTAAGGAACCACACCTATGAACAATTTCGTTCCGAAAGTTATTCACACGATTGGATAAACAGCTATCATCCTGATCGTGCAATATCCGAAAGAACGAGTGTGCAAATTGGTGGAACAGAATTTGAGTTGATACCGGTTACTGGTGGGGAAACAGAAGACGCAATGTTAATAAACATGCCTGCCGAACAGGTTGTGTTTGTTGGCGATGTCTTAATGCCTTTTTACGGTGAGCCATGGGTAGAAGAAGGCTTCATTCCTGAAGCAATTGATACGATGGATGCCATCATTGCCGTTAAGCCAAAACATATTCTCCATGGTCATTATGGAATTAATGTTCTCTATAATAGCGCTGAAGTTATTATTGCTTATCGAAATGCATATAGTTGGTTGGTAGAAGAGGCTACCCGGCATCTAGAAGCGGGGTATTCCGTTAAAGACATTGTTCGATTAAATCTAATACCGCCAAGTTTGAGAAACAATCCTGAAGCAATTATTGGTTTTCAAGCCCCGCGTAATCACATTATCGCCCGCCTCGGGGATCATATGCTTGGGATCTGGCAAGAAGGCATTACAGGGAAAGAGCCAAGCGGTTTAGATAATTTGACATCAATTGAGTACGGCAGGCTTTTAGAGCTTTATTTAGGGCTATCTGTTGATGACGTTGAGGGGGCGTTGCGAGCGATCATCGATGGTGGTGATAATGAGCTGGCTTTAAAGTTAGCGGTTGCTGCTGAAGGGCGTTATGAGGAAAACGCTGGTATTATTCTCCTAAAAGAAGAGGCCGCAGATCGTGCGCGAGGAGCCCTTCAGTTCTTTGATCCTTTTGGTTTTGTCACCTATACCGAAATGATTGAAAAAAACATGCCCCAGATCACAGTTGAGTAGGCCCGAGATTACAGTTGAGTAGAAGGTACATAATTTTAATACGGCACATTTCAGGCAGCTAAATGGCGACCTGAAATGTGCGTATCTATGGGGTGATGATGATTATTCTGCCGCAGAGGGAAAGCGCTTTTCATCTTCAAACATGCGTAAAGCCCATAACACCCCAAGAACTCCGCCTTTTATAAAGGGGAGGATAGCCATTGTCAGGGCAAGGGTCAGCGCGGGCCAGATTGCAACATGTGTAAGAAGGGAAGGCGAATAAAGCTGTTCGGTCCACATGACACCGGGCACAACAATATGCCCCACGATTGTGATGGTGAAATAGGGGGGAATATCATCAGCCCGAATGTGACTAAGTTCTTCATGACAGTGCGCGCACTCATCAATAACAGTCACATATTTCCGAAAGACTTTTCCGGTGCCACAATGGGGGCACTTTTTCCGCAATCCACGCTTTAAAGCTTGGAATACAGATCTTTCCTCCGGTTCTTGTGCGGCGAATTCCCCAAGGTCTTTATTGTTTTCGCTCATTACAACCGTTGTAAACTATAAAACGCCCGCATCAGCGGGCGCAGACTATTTAGATTTACAAGAAAGTGCCTTATGAAGGGCAGATGGCGAAATGACGCACCCCATCAGATTTGCTCTCCATAGGTCTGCACCATCAAGCTTTGCGCCCGTTAGGATGGCACCGCGTAAATCTGCGTCGCTTAAATCTGCTCCGGATAAATCTGCATCCCTAAGGTTTGTGCCGTGTAAACTGGCTCGCACAAGGTTCGCATTTGTAAGGTCAGAACCGCTGAGATCAGCCCCTGAAAAATCTGCTCCAGCCATATCAGCATTTTGCAGTTTTGACCCGGGCATAACCATGTCAGAAAGATTCAAATTGTTAAGATTAGCCCTGGCACCTTGATTTGAATCTTGAATCCAGGCGTGATGGTCTGCAAGGACTCTTAAGAGATCTCTGGCCTTCGCTGACTTTTCTCGTGCCATGTTTTCATCGACTTCGGATTGATCAATGATACTTGTATCATCTGGCAATTGAGCCATCATGAATTGGACTCTGAGTTGACGCTTGGCGTCTTCAAGATCTTTGGCCTCAATTTCACCAGTTTCAACACGTGACATAGGGTCAGCTTGAATCTGGTAAGTATATCTTCTTAGGCTCATTTACCACTCCCTGCGAATTTTATTTTTAAGATCTTATCGGAAACGGAATGAACTTACGACAATTTCCTAAACAAATTATGGACAGAATAAAAAAGTCTTAAATTAAGTTATTGGATTCTGGTTTTGAGATGAAGGTTTTGTGAAATGATTTTCGGTAAAGAAAATTATTTTTAATCGATATTATTTTTCAATTCATGCTTTCTAATATATTGAAAAACATAAATATAAGCTAATTTTATCTTGAGTTGTTTTTCTGGGTTTGGATACAATTTATCTGGAATGTGAGCTATTCGGTAGGACATTTTTAATATTCTCGGGGCATAAGTTTAAGTCTCGATGGGAACATTTGGATTCTTTCATTTTTACGTTCCCCTGTTCAGCATATTGGAGGTCAGGTTTTGTCTTGGACAGCGGACGATTGGACGAAATTAAGTGTGGCCGTCGTTGATGATAGTAAGGCTGTACGGTCAATGATGAGGCTTATGCTTTTATCATTGGGTGTTGGTGAAGTTTTACTCTATGAAAACGTTAGTGAAGCGATGGATGGCATTGAAAAGAAAAAGCCTGATCTTGTGATTTCCGACTACTATATGGTGCCGGAAACAGGGCTTGATTTGCTTAAACGTCTGCGTCAATCAACCGAAGAGCTCACGCGGGCTCTTCCCTTTTTGATGATGAGCGGTTACGAAAAAGCTGACACGTCGCTATCGAACGAAATTTCAGGCTATATGCCTAAACCGGTTACCGCTGATTTAGTTAAACATCATATTATGACGGCCTGTGTTGACAGGTCTGATAAAGAAAGTAAGTTTGGTCGCGCTTGAATAGCGTTTTATTTTAAGGTTTTGTAAGTTGTATCAAGAAGTTCCGTCCCTTTCTTTGCAGAGGTTAATGAACAGGCGTCACGCACCTCGCCATATGATTTCTCCCGGTACAAAAGTACGGTTAACGGCCTTTGATAATAGCTATGATTGCGAAGTCCTGGATCTTTCTTTTTGTGGTGCGCGCCTCTTGTTTGATACAAAGTTACCCATAGGTAGTGAAGTTATTTTATCTCATAGTCACTGTGGTCAGGTTTTGGGTACAGTGAAATGGAATTCGCCCCAAGAAATCGGTTTGGAATTAGGGCCAGGTGTGGGGCGCTTGTTAACGCGCTGTGACACAGCACACACAGCTTATACTCAACAGAGTAGTTAAGTATAAGTATCAAAAATTTATTTTTCTTCTGAATATCTGGTTGATACCTGTTTTTAGAATCTGTTCTTAAACACGAGCAGCTTTCGGGTTTTGGATACGTTCGTTTCTTTTTAGGTAATTTTCCAGCTTACGCACGAAGTAGGTCACGACCAATATCAGAGCCAGATACTCCAAAATAAGAAATGTATATATTTCAAGCGGACGGTATTCGTTAACAACGAGTTCTGTCGCACGTCGGGTGAGCTCGCTGTAGCCAATGACAGAGGCAAGTGAGGACATTTTCAGCATGTAAACAAACTGGTTTCCCAGCGGAGGAATAATTTTTCTTATTGCCTGGGGTAGTATGATCAGCCGCATTTTTTGAAAGTATGTTAACCCCATACTTTCTGCCGCCTCGTGCTGACCAACATCAATAGATTGAATACCTGCCCGGAATATTTCTGCTTGAAAAGGACTATCGCAAATTGCGAGAGCCAATACACCCGCCGCAAATAACCCTAGGTCTATTCCCAGAACAACGGGCAAACCGTAGTAGGTCCACAAAATCATAACCAGTACGGGTATTGACCGGAAGACTGCGACGTAAAACAGGTTGATTGCTCGTAGATATTTATTGTTGGAAATACCTGGAAGACTAACAAGCAAGCCCGCTGTCATAGAAAGCAAGATTGCAACAATCGACATCTCGATCGTGCCCAAAAGGCCGCCTATGAGGAACTGAATATTATTTTGTCCGGCAAGTTTTGTCGGGTCAACGACATGCCAGCCCCAAGTGTAATCGCCACCACAGCTGGAAAGCAGTAATATTAGAGGTAGAGAGATAATATGTTTGCTGAAGAGCTTTGATGAAATATTCATTTGAAAGGAAAGGGCCTCTGCGGCGTTAAGACTGGTTGCTGTGAGACAGATTAACGACTGATACCACGTGACGATGCGTATCAAAGGGCGGCAGATTTGCCATAATCTGCCTTTGTGGCATAATATTTACTGTCTCTTTCAAATACAGACACATTATTGTGATCCAAAAGCATGGACGCGGCGTAATAATAACTCAAGCCTTAAAACAATATATAAATGGCTTGGTTGATTTTAAGCATAGAGAATAAGAACAATGACAGGCATCAATTCCGGATCAGTATCCAGGGATGATATAACGGCAGTACATAAGCCGCAGAATCATCCCTCTGAAGCACATTTGGTGGACTATGTCGCTGGTAGTAGCAGCTATAGTTGGGAACTCTTTATTGATGCACACCTTTCTCTTTGTGCGGAGTGTCGAGATCAGGTTGCAAAGTTGCGAGCATTGGGGGGCGCTTTGTTAGAGAAAATACCCCATGATGATCTTCCTGAGGGAATGGAAGAGAGGGTTCTTGATCTTCTGGACTCTGCTGAAATTACAAGCTTTCCCGGACCCAAACACACCGTGTTGCCTGATTTACCTGAAACTGTGACAGCGTTTTTGCCAAGTGATCCGACGAAGCTTTCATGGGACAACGATGTTCTGGCCGGGGGCGAGGCTTTGTGTCTTGGATCTGTCGCTGAAAACGAGGATACGACTGGCGCGAGCTATTTATTTTTACTCAGAATACCAGCTGGGGAGCGCATTTTTGTAAATGGTGAAGTCGCCGAGTTTGGTTATTTGCTTGTTCTTGATGGTGGTTTCTTATGTGACGAAGGAGATCTTTCTGTTGGTGACATAACAGGGTTGGATCAGGTTCGCGGAAAACATTATGCTGTTGACGACCTATCGCTGACCTATTGCCTTTTGTTACTGACCAAAGAAACAGAATAGAGTGTTTCCCTAAAAACTAATTCTATTCCTCTCAGATTAAAGTCTGCTTTGCTTCTGTTAGATACTGGATCCCAGTATACGCCTTAATTTACTAATCGCTAATCTCAACCTGGACTTCACAGTTCCCAAAGGCAGGCCCTCATGTTTTGCGATCTCCATGTGCGTCATGTCTTGATAGAAGGCGAGCTCAAGTAAACTTGCCTGATCATGGGGAAGGCTTTCGATCGCTTCTTTAAGGAGGGATTCTACTTCTTGATGCTCAATGTCTTGGTCTTGGCTAGGAGATTCATCTATCTGGCTGTGCAGATGCAATTGTCCTTGTAAATAGTCTTGATCAACAGGAACCAATCTCTGTCTGCGATAGCGATCAATGCGCCGATTGCGTGCAATGGCAAAGACCCAACTTGAGACGTAGCTTTTTTCGGGATCGTAGGATTCTGCCTGACGCCACAGGGTGAGCATGACGTCCTGAACCAAGCCTTCTGTAATGTTATTATCTGTACCCAGTTTCCGCATGTAGGACATGAGGCGGGGTGCAAAATGTCTGAAAAGTTTGACAAAGGCCTCACGGTCTCTGGAATGGGCTACCAGAGCCATCAAATCTGCCTGTTGCTGAGCGCTTAGGCTATCTGTAACACCATCATCCAACGCTGAAAACTCCCATAGCGTGGCCGATTACTCGGACTGGATCGAAATCTTTGGAGTATCTATTCATCCTGTGGTGCATGTTTTCTTTACATTACCCAACAAGTTGAAATACGCCCCATAGAATTCTGTAATTAGGGTTGGAACATTTTGTTCCGTTAAACTCTCTCCTATCGATTTATCGACACTTTTTGTACTCTTATATTTTTAATTTTGTACTGTGGCGGAATTGAGGTCAGAAATAGATATTCCTGGATACTAACAGTGATTATAAAATATTTCGGGTCAGAAATCTCTTGGTAAATTCACTGACTGTGCCGCTATATAATATGACCTAATATAAATATAGTTCGTTAAGATGTTCAGGAAAATAACAACAATCTGAATTTAATTTTACTACCGGAGTTACAATGTCGCTTTTTGAAATAGCAATCCTTGCAATGGGCGTGGCGTGGGCAGGGGGAATTAATCTTTATGCGACTTCAGCTATTTTGGGAATCCTTGGAGCAAGTGGGCAGCTCGATTTGCCTGATGGGATGATGTTCGTTGAACATCCGGCGGTTATTGTAATTGCTGTGGCCTTTTATGTTATTGAATTTATTGCCGATAAAATTCCGGCCGTAGATTCCGTCTGGGATGGCCTACATACCTTTATACGTATTCCTGCTGGCGCATTGATGGCTGCTGGTATCATGGGGGATGTTAGTACGGAAGCACAGGCCTTGGCTTTTGTCGGTGGTGGCGGACTTGCGACTATAAGCCATTCAATGAAGGCGGGGACTCGTGCTTTTATTAATACTTCGCCTGAACCCTTTACCAATATAGCAGCATCTTTGGGCGAAGATGTTTTGGTTATTGCCGGTTTGGCGATGGCATTGTTAAGTCCCACAGTTTTTGCTGCGTTTCTTGCTCTGTTCTTGATTTTGGCAATCTGGATTGTACCAAAGATCTTTCGTGGTATTCGTAAAGTTTTTCGATTTATATTCGGGAAGGCCGATGTTGAAGAAGGTGAGGATCAATCAGTTGGGCAATCATCACAATCCATAAAGAAAGTAGAAGATGAATGTTTTGAAGGAAACTCCAAAAAGCTTGGTCATCATACTGACGAAAACTAATTAGCGGCGGGTGTGGGAACGCCTTCGGTCAAACCGGTTGGATAGGTCCCGACAAAACTGAGGTGAGATACCAGTCCTGTGTCATCACTCCAGTGAAACAGCCGAACACAAGTGGGCTCAAATCTGGGGTTAATGTCATCAGCAGGATGCATCTCCAGCCCATAAGAAAAAGTAGCACTTGGTGTAACAAATAAGACGGTCTTGGCCCAGTTGGCAACGCTATCCCGATGCGTATGACCACAGGCAATACCAAGTACCTGATCATGGCTTGAGATGACTTTGGCCAATTTTTCACCATTAAAACAGCGCATGCTATCTTGATAAGGTAGCTGTAGTTTTGAGGGTGGGTGGTGCATGACGATTAACGTTGGGCGTTCAGGAGCTTGGGTTAGTTTTTCATTGAGCCAATGTAGCCGTTCATCACAAATCATGCCGTGATGTTTTCCCACTTCGAGAGAGTCCAGCATTATCAGGCGTAAGGGATATTGCTCAATGGTGTATTGCAAGAACTCTCCGTCATTGGGCAGGTATCCATCAGCTTGAAAGAGCGTACGTAAACGTTCTCGACTGTCATGATTTCCCGGCATTACAAAATAGGGAAGCTGCATCGTATCCAGAAGGTTTTTTGCGCGTTCGTAATCTTCCATGTTGCCATGGTTTGAAATATCCCCGGATACAACGACAAGATCTGGTTGAGGATTGAGGGTGGTTAGATGTTCTACCGTTTCCTTGAGGCGATCAAACAGATCAATCGGCCCGGTGTCGGTTTCAATAATGCGGCCTATGTGAAAATCGGTAATCTGGGCAATCAGCATGATAAGATACTGTGTTTTTGTTGGGGGGGGGGGCTCTTCCGGATTTAGCTGTTAGCTTAGAAGGCCTCTTTTCAGGCCATCAAGTATGTATTGAATGGCGAGAGCGGCCAGAACAATGCCAAGAACGCGAGAGATAATGTGCGTTATTGTATCTCCAACAAATCGTTCCAGCTTCTCTGCCAATAAAAAAAGCGTAAGACAAAGAAGCAAAACCCCGGCCAGAACCATTAACACGGCGGATTGGGCAACAATATTTTCTTTGTTAGCACTCATTAGCAGCATGATAGAAGCAATGGCACCAGGGCCGGAAATCAGCGGAATCGCAAGTGGAAAGACGGCGATATCTTCATGGAAATCTGATCCTTTGACTTCTTCTGCGTTAACTTCCCGTCGTTTGGCGCGTTTATCGAACACCATTTCCAGTGCGATCAGGAATAACATAACGCCGCCCGCAATTCTGAACGCGGGAAGACCAACACCAAGCAGTTCAAGAAAATGGTCGCCAAGAAGGGCGAAAAATACAAGAATAACGCCGCCAATCAGAACACCTTTAAAAGCCATCTTCTTTTTGTGGGCAGCACTTGCGCCTTGGGTTAAGCCGATAAAAATCGGTAATAGACCAAGGGGATCTATGATGACAAACAGGGAAACAAAAGCGGTGAGTGCAATGTCAAAGATAGCGGGTGTCAGCATAGAATAGTCTCAAATTTTCGGTGTTTGTTATAATGATTTCAATTTCTCAATAGCCTTATATCCTATAACAAATCTTTAAGCGATGGGCTTTTCGACGAATAGAGGGGCAAATAGCAAAAGGTGATATATGAACGACATGTAAATATCGCTAGCGGATTTGTACTTCAACGATATCGGATCACTAAATCATTTTTGTAAGACGCTTTACTCTTTTCTCGCTGAATGGTTAAGCTTTCTGATAACAGTAAAACAGAAAGATACGCCGATGATTTCCCCGCGTGATTACCACGTTCATTTTTATTTCGATCAAAATACGCTTGATTTGGCACGGCAAATTTGTGAACAGGTCCGGGATGGATTTTCTATTTCTATGGGGCGGGTTCATGAAAAGAATGTGGGGCCACATCCCAAGTGGAGTTGTCAGTTGACAGTTAGCCCTGAAAAATTTGGCGAGGTAGTTAGTTGGGTTGCCCTGAATCGTACCGGGTTGACCGTTTTCATTCATCCGAATACTGGCGATGATTTAAAAGATCATCAAGAACATGCGATATGGATGGGCGAAATGCTGGAATTGGATTTATCATCTTTTCATTAGATGATGGATGTTAGGATTATAGCGCATTAAGATTTTTTGTAATGTTCTAAATGTGTTAACATATGATCCATATTTTACAGGCTATGCTTTAGTCATGAGATCATTTACTGTTTGATAAAGTTATGGGAGGGGATGGTATGAAAAAATGTAACAAATGCTTTTCCGAACGCGTTGTCCGTTATGAACTCAGTCGCAAGGATGTTGAAGCATCCGGTAGCTGGTATCTGGACAATGATATGAACAAATACCAGCCCGAGGACGTAAAAGACGTTGAAGCCGGCCACGTCTCTGTTGATCTGACGTTACATGTATGTCTCGGCTGTAGCCATGTTCGTGGCACGGCTGCCAATCGGGAATAAGGCCAGCAGCTGAGTTTTATCCTATAAAATTAGAAGATCGAGATCAGGTTAAGATTAGTGGTCTGATTTTTCCAGGAACTTATCTCCAAGACCGGTTTCATAGGTAACACCTTCTGCAGTCAAAGTGATTGGCTGTCCGCCTTCTTTCACAAGCCCTTTGCGTGCCAAGGCAATCCAGACGGCTGGGTTATTGAAGCCGCTGGCATCCTTGGCGGATACGACAAACTCACCGACGTGCACATGATCTCCGTGTGCGTGGGGGAGTTGAGACAGAGTGACGTCTCCGTTGGGGTGATGTACAGCTTGCCTTTCATCGCGACCAATTACTTGGGCCAGAACAAGTGTGCGTAGCTGTAACTTGTTCAGCTTTAACGGATTTTTTTTTGTGGGCACTGGTCGGTTCCTTTTTAGGAAGATAACTATATGTGTTATCTTTGTTATGTATCTTGTTTCCTGCTTCTCATGGTGAGCTCTATATAAAGCGCAAGAGTTAATGAGCTGAGTATCTTTTCTTCAGATAACTTTCAACTCTATTGAAGGATTGTCCGAAATAAGTTCGATCATATTTTCCTCTATCCAGCGGTCCATGGCGCAAACTTTTTCCTGAAGGGAAATCCCAAGGTGTGTGAGGGAGTATTCGACATGGGGTGGAATGGTTTCCATATCGTGCCGCTGGACAATTTTAATTTCTTCAAGTTCTCGTAGTGTTTGAGTGAGCATTTTTTGGGAAATTCCCCCCACGCGCCTCATGAGTTCTCCATTCCGTAGATTATCATTTTTGAGGGCATCGATGATGAGTAGGCTCCACTTCCCAGCGACTTTGTTGAGTAGGTAGCGAGCGGGGCAAGATTTGTGGAAAACGTTGGGTTTTACTTTGTTTAAGTCCTGGGGAATTTCATACATCTTAAAAAAATCTTATAGTTACCAAAAGGTGCGTACTGTTAATCTGGTTTCTGCAATACTACCTTTCCATCCGAAAGCTTTCAATACCCTGAAATATTAAAGTTAATGCAAAGGTTAATTGATATGAGTAACGGAAATCCAACGCCATTTTCCTTGTTAGATGAAGAAACTGCACCAGCTAAGTCTGTTCCATTTCTTGCTCAGGCAAAAGCTGCTTTTGGCCTGATCCCCAATGTCGAGAAGGTTATGTCGCAAGCCCCGAGTTTATTGGCATCTTATATGACTGCTTGGGGCGAGTTTAATGAAAGTTCTTTGTCTGAAGTTGAGCGGCAGATTGTTTATCAAACAGTGAACTTCGAAAACAACTGCCAATATTGTATGCCTTGGCACACGATCTTATCTGAAATGGCGAAAATGGATGTTGAAGATGTCGAAGCCTTGCGTCTAGGGGGGGCGCTTTCGAATAGGAAGCATGAAGCCCTGCGCCTTTTCACACAAGATTTGGTTCGTACCAATGGGAGCATTGCCCCTCATGCCTTGAAAAGCTTTCTTGAAAGTGGTTATACGGAACGACAGGCGCTGGAAGTAATTTTGGGGATAAGTGTTAAGACCATGAGTAATTTCACTAATGCCATTGCTCAGACGCCTCTGGATAAAGAAGCAAGTCACAAAGAGTGGATTAAGCCTTCTTTACGTGGGTAGGTCATTACGGTGTCGTGATCAGAGAGGGGATTCATTCTCCTCTCTGTAGAGGACGTCTTGTCGATTGCCTGTATTGGCCAAGACATAAAGGTTTTGCCCCAAAAAATAGGGGTCGCAATCTTTTGGTGCGCGGTCAAGTGTTCCCTGATAGCTCATACCAAGCTTTTGCAAAACTTTGTTTGAGGCAATGTTGTTTGACATGGTAATGCCGACAAGGTTCTTTAATTCTATGATGTCGAATGCATAATCCCGAAGTGCTAATGTAGCCTCGCTTGTCAGACCTTGTCTCCAGCGTTCAGGAGCGACCGCGTAGTAAATTTCAATTTGTTCTAAGTCCCAATCTGCAGGGCCAAGTCCACACCAGCCGATGAGTTCGTTTGTCTTTTTATCGAGCATAGTTAAGTTGAGTTTATACAACTTTTCTTTGGTATTTTTCTTGTGGCAACCAATTGACCAAGCGATAATATCTTTTACCTCTTCCAGAGAGAGTGGATCATCAGGCAAATATTGTAGTACTTGTGGATCCGATGCGATTCTTTGAAGAGCAGGGGCGTCTTCCATTGTGTAAGGACGTAGAATCATCCGCTCTGTTTCAATCCGGCAGTTTACAAAAATCTCTGACATTATTGAGGCTCAACTGGTTGGTGGATGATGTGCGTCACTTAGAATAGATATTTGGGCTGCGAATTGAAATACCTAATTTGATTAGGTTGCGTTTGTTTTAAGAAAAACTCTCCTCTCATGAACAATATGTTATTACGACTACAATGGTCAGAAATATAATCTGCTGATACAGGGAGATTAGAATTCGGAAATCTTCATTTTATACTATTCATGGTTAGATAGAGCTTTTCGAATGTACTTTTAAGACTGTAAAATCAAATTTTATAGTAAAATATGTATTAATAGTATCTTTTCTTGGTAAAATGCTATTGGCGGCTTTAGCGCATCCTTTGCAGTATGAAATTACAGCTTTTATCTTCAAGCGTGATTTCTGGGAGGAACACATGAAGTATTTACGCACTACGGCATTGGGTATGATGCTTAGTATGTCAGCGATCTCTTTTACCGTTGCAGATGAGATTACTATCGCAACGGTAAATAATGGTCACATGATCGAAATGCAAAAACTAACCCCTAAGTTTGAAGAAGCCAATCCTGGTATCACTGTGAAATGGGTCACATTGGACGAAGGTACTCTTCGGTCGCGTGTTACGACAGATATCACGACAAAGGGCGGCCAGTTTGATGTGATGACAATCGGTATGTACGAAGCCCCAATCTGGGGTTCCCGTGGCTGGCTGGAAGCATTGGAATTTGGCGCTGAGTATGATGTCGATGATATTTTGCCAGCAATGCGTGACGGCCTATCACATGACGGTAATTTATATGCTGCACCATTTTATGGTGAGTCATCAATGATTATGTACCGTAAGGATCTTTTAGATGCTGCGGGTATGACGATGCCTGATAATCCTTCGTGGGGGCATGTCAAAGACGCTGCGGCAGCAATGACGGATCGTGATGCGGGTCAATACGGTATTTGTTTGCGCGGCAAGCCAGGTTGGGGTGATAACATGGCGTTCCTGACAACCATGGCAAATAGTTTTGGTGGAAAGTGGTTCAACGAAGATTGGACACCTGATCTGGATAGTCCGGCATGGAACCACGCGGTTAATTTTTATGTAGATTTGCTGACAAAATACGGACCTCCGGGATCCGCGGGTAATTCGTTTAATGAAATTCTTGCGTTGATGAACGAAGGCAAATGCGGGATGTGGATTGATGCAACAATTGCGGCGTCTTTCGTGACAAACCCAAGTCAGTCTAAAGTTGCGGATAAAATGGCATTCGCGCAGTCACCACAAGCGATCACCACGCGTGGTGCGAATTGGTTATGGGCATGGGCTTTGGCTGTTCCGTCAGGAACGCAGAAAAAGGCTGATGCTATGAAGTTTATGGAATGGGCGACATCTAAAGAATACATTGAACTGGTTGCGGAAACTAACGGATGGGCCGCTGTCCCAACGGGGACGCGCCAATCAACCTATGACAATCCTAAATTCAAAGAAGCAGCAACCTTTGATGAAGCAGAATTAAAAGCGATTTTATCTGCAGATCCATCGAATTCTACGCAAGACAAAACACCATATATCGGTGTTCAGTTTGCTGCTATTCCAGAGTTTCAGGCAATTGGTACAGCCGTTGGCCAACAAATGACTGCTGCATTAGCTGGCGACATCTCTGTGGAAGAGGCTTTGGAGAATGCGCAAGCGGCGGCAGACCGTGAAATGAGAAAAGCGGGTTACTACTAGTACCAAGGTATCCGCATTAAATCGGGGTAGAGAAATCTACCCTTTTTTTAACCCTTCTTCAGGATCATTTCCATGAATAGAACTCTGGTACGATTACTACAGGCACCGAGCATTATAGTTCTTTTAATGTGGATGATCGTGCCGCTGTCGATGACGATCTATTTTTCGCTCATTCGCTATAATCTTTTATACCCTGAGCGTACCGGATTTGTTGGACTTTCAAATTACGAGTTCTTTGTTACCGATGCAGCTTTTCCACCAGCTGTTTGGAATACATTAATATTGGTTGGCTCTGTCCTGTGTATTTCCGTTGTTTTGGGACTTGCGATTGCAATTTTGATTGATCGTCCATTTCTAGGACGTGGCATTGTCCGGGTCATGCTTATCTCTCCTTTTTTCATCATGCCAACGGTCAACGCTTTGGTGTGGAAAAATATGATGATGAACCCGATTTATGGTTTGTTTGCCGTTGTCGCACATGCCATAGGGGCAGAACCTATTGACTGGTTGACCGTATATCCGTTGCTATCTGTCATTATCATTGTGAGTTGGCAATGGACACCTTTTGCCATTCTGATTTTCATGACTTCCTTGCAATCTCAGGATCAAGAGCAAAAAGAAGCTGCAACATTAGATGGGGCAGGTTTTTGGGCACAATTTTGGAATTTGACTTTACCACACCTCGCGCGCCCGATTGCGATTGTCCTGATGATACAGATGATTTTTCATTTATCGATTTTTGCAGAGATTTTTGTAACCACATCTGGTGGCCCAGGTACGGCAAGTACAAACATTGCCTATTTGATATACGCACAAGCTCTATTGCAATTTGATGTCGGCGTTGCATCAGCCGGGGGTGTTTTCGCCGTGATATTAGCCAATATTGTCGCGATCTTTTTGATCCGTGCTGTTGGCAAGAATTTGATGGTGTAGTGATGACAGATAAACAAATTCTTGAATGGAAAAACCGCTTTGCAGTAATAGGGGCATGGTTGGTTGCAATCTTGTTCTTTTTTCCAATTTTCTGGATGGTTTTGACGAGCTTTAAAACAGAACTTCAGGCGATTGCAATTCCGCCATTATTGGTTTTTGAACCAACATTGGATAACTATACTTTGATCCAAGAGCGAACGGATTATACGCAATATGCTTGGTCGAGTGTTGTGACCAGTCTCGGTGGAACAGCTTTGGCTATGTTGATTGCGATCCCCTCAGCTTACGCAATGGCCTTTAGTCCAACCAGACGTACCAAGGATATTTTATTGTGGATGCTTTCCACTAAAATGTTACCTGCGGTTGGCGTTCTCCTGCCAATTTATCTGCTGTCACAAAAACTGGGGTTACTTGATACAAAGATCGTTTTGGTTGTTATTTATGCTCTGATAAATCTGCCGATTATTATGATGATCTTGTTTAATTATTTCCGAGAAATTCCAAAGGAAATATTAGAGGCTTCGAGGATGGATGGTACATCCACCTGGAATGAAATCACCCAGATTGTGATGCCTTTGGCATGGGGGGGGATTGCTTCTACGGCGCTTTTATCCGTTGTGTTGTGCTGGAACGAAGCGTTTTGGGCAATCAATCTCACCTCATCAGAAGCGGGAACTCTGGCGGCATTAGTTGCAAGTTTTTCTAGTCCGGAAGGCTTGTTCTGGTCGAAACTTTCAGCTGTTGCCACATTGGCATGCGCGCCGATTGTTGCCTTTGGATGGCTTTGCCAGAAACAATTAGTCCAAGGGCTAACTTTTGGGGCGGTGAAGTAACGTCTATGTCTATTATCCAGCCTGAAATCGAAATTGTTGATCGTAGCCGCGAAAGTATTCGCTACTTGCAGCATGGATGGCCCAGCGAATTGTGTCGTTGGCACAGCCATCGTGAATACGAACTACATCTCATTATAGAAACCCGGGGCAAAGCGTTTGTTGGCGATTATATTGGCGACTTCAAACCTGGGGCATTGTATCTCACGGGTCCGAATTTGCCGCATAACTGGATTACAGATGAAGTGTGGGCACAAGAAGTCCCAATCCGGGATATGCTGGTCCAGTTCAGGCAGTCAAGTATGGATGCGATCATGACTGCCTTTCCCGAGTTCACAGAACTGAAGCCCATGTTAGATCTTGCACAATCCGGTATTGAATTTGTCGGTTTTGACCCAAAGACAGCGGTTCTGCAAATGGAAAAGATACGGGAGCTCCGAGGTGTCGAGCGTGTCGTGGCTTTGCTGCACTTTCTGGTTTTGATTAACAAAAATAGTACGAAAACCACATTATCTGTTTCTAAGTTGATGCAACCGGAAGGAGGTAAGAAAGCGCGTATTGGCAAGGTCATTGATTATATTGTTAATAATTTTGCCGACGAAATTTCTGTGAAAAAAGCGGCAGCTATGACGTCGATGTCGCCAACGACATTCTCCCGTAATTTTCAATCTGTCACAGGACATACGTTTGTCGAATTTGTAAATCGTATTCGTATTGGCCAAGCTTGCAGCATGCTTTACGCAACCAACGATCAGGTTTCAAGTATATGTTTTGACGTTGGTTTTCAGAACCTTGCAAACTTCAATCGACATTTTCTTAGAATGAAGAACATGACACCTTCTGAATATCGTCAAATAGCGCAAACAGAACTGGCACCTCAATCAAAGGAAATGCAATGAACGCATTTCCCTCTCAATCTCTTTATGAAACGACTTATAACCCAAAATTTTGCGATGTGGGTATTGTGCATCTTGGATTTGGGGCCTTTCATCGATCACACCAAGCGCAATACATTGATGACTACATGCAGGCGACGGATGATTTGCGCTGGGGAATTGCTGCAATAAATATTCGAAGTGAAGACAGTGAAAGCTTTGCTAAGTACAGTTTTGATGGATCAGGGTACATTCTTAAATCTATATCTCCTGCTGGTGATGTTAAGTTCCGCCGCGTGCGGTCTCATATCAAGTTTTGCGACTGGGCACGATCCGTTGAAGAGGCTGAACAATTACTGACCCAGCCAAGCGTGACAATGATTACGATTACAGTGACCGAAAGTGGCTATTATTTGGATGACGAAGGTCATTTAAATCTTGCAGATCCTGTTATTGCGGGGGAAATAGAAAATCAGTCCGGTGGTTCATCAGTATATAATTATTTGATGAACGCATTGGAACGCCGCCGTTATGCAGACTTGGGCGGCTTGAGCATTCTGTGCTGCGATAATATACGACAAAATGGTAAAGTATTAGAACGTAATTTTTTGAGCTATTTGCATTTTATGGACCGACTTGATCTAGCGCGATGGGTTCAGAAAAATGTAACGTTCCCATGTTCAATGGTCGATCGGATTACTCCGCGTAACACGGAAGACCTGATCTCTGAAACCATCTCTTTATTTGGAGAACAATCTAATGTGCCTGTTATGGCAGAAGAGTTCATGCAGTGGGCTTTGGAAGATCGTTTTGCGAACACAGTGCCTGATCTTGCTCGTGTAGGTGTTCAACTGGAATCTGACATTGACCATTTTGAAGAAACAAAAATACGTATTCTGAACGGAGGGCATACCTGTATCGCTTATTTTGCTGCCTTGAAGGGGCTTAAAACTTTTGATCAAGCGATGGCTGATCCAGAAATTTTCGCCCATTTTGATGGATATGAACAACATGAAGTTTTACCTGCGTTGAAAGTAAATACACCTTTCGATAAAGATGAATATCTGCAAGAGATTATCGCACGTTTTAGAAACGCATCTATTAGTGATACGATTGAACGAATATGTGCTGATGGGTTTTTGAAGTTTCCAATTTTTATACACCCTACTTTGCAAGGGACGTTGGCTGCTCGTCGATTACCTCACTTTGGAATTGCCTCAATTGCGAGTTGGTACATTTTTTGTCGTCTGAACTTAGAAGGTAAGCTTTGCCTTAATTACAATGAACCTAATTGGCATAAGCTTGAGTCGCTTATCAAACCCGGTGCAATCGATGATTTTGCAACATCCCGCATACTCTGGGGGGATATTCCAAGTGATCATCCTGAGTTTGTAGTAACACTTAAAAATAAAATACATGAGATGGAGCGAGCATGGCTGGCGTAACGATTAATAGTGTACGTAAATCATATACCGATGTTGAGGTTATGCACGGTATAGATTTACAAATAAACGATGGTGAGTTTGTTGTCTTTGTTGGTCCATCGGGTTGTGGTAAATCTACGTTATTACGTATGATTGCTGGTCTGGAAGAGGTTACTTCTGGAACTGTTTCTATTGGAGAGCAAGTCGTAAATCATGTTGCCCCCTCAAAGAGAGGGGTGGCGATGGTATTTCAAACATACGCCTTATACCCACACATGAGCGTTTATAAAAATATGGGCTTTGGGTTAAAGCAACAAAAGACGCCTAAGGCTGAAATTGATGAACGGGTTCGTGCAGCTGCAGAGATTTTACAAATTACAGATTATTTAGATCGTAGCCCTAAAAATCTCTCTGGCGGTCAACGTCAGCGTGTTGCCATAGGCCGTGCAATTGTTCGCGACCCGGAAGTATTTTTGTTTGATGAACCTTTATCTAATCTTGATGCCTCGTTACGGGTACAAACACGATTAGAAATCGCGCGTTTACATGAACGTCTTGGCACGACAATGATTTACGTGACACACGATCAGGTAGAGGCGATGACCCTAGCTGATAAGATTGTCGTTTTACGGGCAGGGGTTATTGAGCAGGTTGGATCGCCGATTGAACTCTACACCAATCCAGCGAACCAGTTTGTTGCATCTTTTATTGGAAGCCCAAAGATGAATTTTTTTACGCCTGATGATTTATTAACAAATGTGCCTACGGTACATATTACAGGCATCCGTCCTGAACATTTGATCCTTTCGGCAGAAGACAAAGCCGTTGTATCTGGAAAACTGGAATTGATAGAGCAGCTGGGTGAATATGCTCTGGCTTATTTGATTTCCGATACGGGAACTGAATTTACGGTAAAGATGGAAGTTCCTCCGAGTACTTCTATCGGTGAAATGTTGTATTTTTCAGCAAAACCCAAGACGACACATCATTTTGATACAGAAACATCTGTGCGAGTTTTAAGCTAGTCTTTGGATTTTGTATTGTTTTTTTGCATAATATCCTCTGTACCTCTTTCCTTGCCGATAGAAGAGAAAAAGGCTTGTTCAATTAAGCTCTTTTTGGGATTTGAGAAAATCTCCGTCAATTATGAGTAGTTTTACGCCATTTTTTGTTACGGATCTGTGTGAGCTTAGATCATCCGAGACAACATAGGTCATGCCTACTGAAAGTGAAAAGTTTGTTCCATCACTTAACTCACTAGTGAAATTACCCTCTAGGCACTGCACAATATGCCCTTTTTCACACCAATGATCTGCAATATAACCGGCGGAATATTGAACAATTCGAATACGTAAACCTTCATATTGTAAAGTTTGCCAGTAGGCCGTGCCCTCATCACCAGGATGCTCTGTTACTGCTATCTGTGCCCAATCGATTGTTTGGAAGGGGATATCCTGTGTTGCCATCGTTTATTCCTGTTGAAGATGTTTTTGTGAAGTTGTTTGTATTGTTACGTAATATAGGGAACCAGTATGTGATGTGTTTGCGAATAGATTACATATCTTTTGTGCCTATAAGTTGCTTATTGATCATCGGCAGTTTTAGAAGCCGAGTATTTCTTGACTTAAATAGCATTTTGTTCTCTATTTGTTCTTGGTTGCGATGTTAAAAGTAGCACATGAGAACACACCCATGAAAAATGAAGCTCTTACGTATATAGGGCAGGCGAAGAAGGGAATGTTTCTCCCGCTTCCTCTCTATGCTTTCAGAATTCCCGCAGGCTTTCCCTCTCCGGCTGAAGACTATATGGAAGGAGAACTCGATTTAAACGAAGAGTTGGTCGATTGTGCCGAGGCGACTTTCTTTATGAAGGTGTCAGGGGATTCCATGATTGATGCTGGCATTATGCCAGGGGGAATGCTTGTTGTTGATCGATCTTTAGAGGCACGACACGGTCAAATTGTTATTGCTGTTCTTGATGGTCAGTTGACGGTGAAACGTCTGTTTGATCGTGGTGGGCACATTCAGTTGCGTCCGGAAAACCCTAAATATCAGCCAATCAAAATTTCAAAAGAGCAGGATCTACAGATTTGGGGCGTTGTGACAAATGTGATCACCAGATTGGATTGACCGGTCGTGACGAATAACAGCCCTGATAATCTTCTTTCTCATGCTAACTCCTCTCGTAATAGTCAATGGATTGCGCTGGTTGACGTGAATAACTTTTACGCCTCTTGCGAACGGGTTTTTCGCCCTGATCTGGAAGGTGTTCCCATTGTTGTTCTGTCCAATAATGATGGTTGCGTGATTGCCCGCTCGGAAGAAGCCAAAAAGCTTGGCTATAAAATTGGGGATCTGTTTCACGTTATTAAGCCAAAGTTACGTCAGACAGGCACACGGGTTTTCTCGTCAAATTATGCGCTTTATGGAAATATGTCTGACAGGGTCAATGAGATCTATCAGCGCTTTACGCCAAGTATAGAAGTTTATTCGATTGATGAGAGCTTTCTGCGTTTCGCGGGGGGCGGTGCTGTTGATAATTTGGAGGCTTTGACTGAACTGGGTCACCATATTCGAAAAACGGTGCGCAAGTATACGGGGTTACCAGTCTGTGTTGGGATTTCGACAACAAAAACCTTGGCTAAAGTAGCGAACCGCGTTGCCAAGAAGAATGGCCAATATGATGGTGTATTTGTATTTGCACCAGATAATAAAGCTCAACTTCAACAAATATCTATTGGAGATGTTTGGGGGATTTCACGTCGGTTAACGCCAAAGCTACAGGCGCTGGGTATTTATAGTGCACTCGATCTCGCGTCTGCCGATCCCAAGCGTATTCGATCCGGTTTTAATGTCGTACTTGAACGTATGGTGCATGAGCTTAACGGTATTTCATGCCTTACTGTGGAGGAAGTGGTGCCACCCCGGAAAAGTATTATTGTTTCTCGTGGATTTGGTCGATATCTAAGTGACCTTTCTCTAATCCAGCAGGCTGTTGCAGCACATGCTACCCGAGCCGGAGAAAAACTGCGGGGGCAAAAGCTTGCCGCAAATAAGCTGAGTGTTTCCCTGCGCACCAGTCCGCATGGTAAAGATCAGACCTATTATAAAAACTCCTTTAGCATTACCTTTGCCGAGGCAACGGATGAAACGCCCTTGTTGATCAAGGCGGCGGAACATTGCCTTAAAAAAGTGTACCGAGAAGGGTTACTGTACCAGAAGGTCGGAATTTTTCTCGGTGGATTGGTTGGTGCTCAAGGGGTACAACAGAATATCTTTGCTAAAAATGATGTAAAGAAATCAAAGGCTCTGATGAATCTTCTGGATGATCTCAATCGTTCCCATGGTCGTGATACTGTTCGTTTTGCCGCATCGGGTATGAATGATGACTGGAAGATGAGGCAAAAGATGATTTCCCCACGTTATACCACGCGGTGGGGTGATTTACCTGTTGTGAAGTGAATATAGATTTATCTTTGTTCCTGTTCACACGCTATGGGGTAAAATTACAAAGGGTGTAAAAGCTTCCTGTTTAGATTGATCTCTTAGGGTAAAGTTTGCCGAGGTGGAATTTTTATGCGGTATTTTTGCTTGTTTTATCGTTTGTTAAGGGCTGAATTTACCTAATTCTGCGAAAGTTAAACTGGCACTTATCTTGCTTCATGTTTTCTAAACTAATGATGGAAAAGAAAACATGATCAATCTTCTGAACTCTTCCTGGTTTGATCGCAGCTCCGCGGCGAATTCTTCGAATAATCCTTATGTTCAGCAATCGCGTGAGCAGACGCTTTTGGCAAGTAAGGCCAAAGGCAATGCAGCTGATACCCAGTCTGACACAGCTAAAAATCAGGATCAAATTTCCATCTCTCCCGAGGCACAAAAGTTGATTTACCAACAACAACTGGATAATCCACGGACCGATCGGCAAAGGGCCGCTAACCTTGTTAAGTTAATGCCAAGTAGTGTTCAATCCATGACAGGAGGGCTTAACTGGATGGACGCTGCCAAGTCGGCGACCGTTGATAGCAGTTCTGATGTGGCCAAGCAGGTCGAAGAAGCCAAGGTCAAGGATATGCTTGAATATCCTATGGAGTATCTAAGGCAGATTGGGCCTGCTGCTCTTTCTGCTCAAGCAAAGGCGATGGGGTTTGAAATGCCACAGTCTTTGGCCGATTTAACGCAAAAGCAGGCACAGAGTCTGGTGCTTAAGCTAATGTAAAAGAAGTTCGGTTAGAAGAGGGAGTGAGACAGTTAAAAATCCAGTTTGTAAATTCTTGTTTCCAACGCTTAGGCGGTAGAGAATAATTCATGAGTAATGCGCGACCGGATTTGGTAAACTGTGATATGAGTTAGGAGAATTCGGTATGAGTACATGTGACTTCAAGACGTTCTTGAAAGAAAAAACAGTTTTGCCAAAGGACGCTATAGGGTGGATTGATCACTTCCTTGCTGACCTTAATGTACCTGAAATTTCAAGTTATGCTGAGCTTAAAGTTTATCTTGATAAACATGTCGAAGGCTCGAACAAAAAAGAGCGTCTGAAAAGTGTGCCGCATTACTGGGAAGAATACGAGAAGAGTTTGAAGGAAAAGGATGTAGAGTGATATATACTCTTTCTTCAAAAAATTGTTATGTCTTTACTGTTGCTAAGGAAAGACTTTAAGTTCTTTATAACCTTCTAAATTTTTGTTGAAGCTTAAAATTCCATCTAAGTTACTGCTTCTGATAACGTTTGCATAATAAATACTTTGCTTTGGTGTTCCACCCTTTATTCCGTTTTCATCTGCATATTGATTCACCTTTGTTCTGTAGAGGCCGTATTTGAAGTATGGCTTGCCTGTGGTTGTGGTGATGCCTTCGTAGTTAGCTTTAGGAATGCCGTTTACCCAGACACTAAATTTCCCGGTATTTTCTGTGGACCATTTGGCATGAACAATAATGTTATGCCATTCTTTTTGAAGATTTTCGTGAGTAATTAATTGTGTATAACCTCTGGTTTTACCAGTGATTTGCTCATCTAGATAAAGACCGCCATGCTCTGCTATTTGAAACATCCAAATTACTGATGCTTTTCGACAAGGAAAGTCGTTGGATTTGTCTTGGTGAAATTGACCAATACATACTTTGGTTGGCCATACTTTTAGATCAATGTCTTTAGGGATAAAAAAATCCCAACTGTACCAGTATTCTTTTGATAATTTGATATCACTTTCTTTCTCTTTTATTTCGGCTCTTTCTCTACCTTCTTTACAATCATCCCACCCATCAACTTTACCGCAATCGCCTGGATTAATTTCAAAGTATTCTACGACGGGAGAATTACCTTTTTGAGTAAATATTCGTCGGTCGGGTAATTTCGAGTCATTAAGTATCTGATAACCATCGTCATTCTTAATGAGTGAGCGAGAAAAATCGCCAAAATTTCCTCGTTTAATATCGTTTGGATCTGTGGACATGTGTTTAACGCATAGTTTCATTAAGATTAATAAGAGTTTGTTTTGAGCAGTATATCTCTTTTTTAAATGTGCTTTCTGAGGGGCAAAATTAAATATTTTACCTTGGCACTAAGAGGAGGGATTGATTGTTATTAACAGGATAACGTTTAACGAACTATAACTCTGGCACACAACCCACTGATTTTTAAAAATAGGAGGCCGTAAAATGTCTATTAAGGTATTGAAATATAAAGGAAAGAAGTGGTGCCTCCACCAGGACTTGAACCCGGAACCCCCTGATTACAAATCAGGTGCTCTACCAGTTGAGCTATAGAGGCACAGTGGTCAGCCACTTATTCTTTGCGACTTCGTTGGGAAGTCATCGTGGCGACGAGGCGGAATTTAGGTGATTCGCTTAAATTACTCAAGCGGAAAATGACAAAAAAAATATTTTTTTTGAATCGTGCATAAGGTATTGAAGTTAAAAGGCTATTTTTGATGCTTGTTTTTTCTTCGCTACGCTGGTTACCCGAGATGATGAAGGACTCTGATTTTTTCACTATTTTATGGTGATTTATATTGGGAAGATAGAGCGTTGTGATTCATTTTTGCTGTACTGAGTTTCAAAAGGGATAGAGATCCCGTGTTAACCTTTGTCTGATTTCTTGATATTGAACCTATGCAATTGGTTACATTGAGAAATTTGGTATCGCTAAGATATGGTTAATTTTTTGTAAAGTTTTCCGTCACAGGAATGCCCTAGCTTTGCCCCCATCATGCTACACCACTATTACTTATGGCCTTCTATACTGTCTTTAACAAATGGTGCGATAGTTAAGGATGCTTGCAATGGATTATGATACTCGAAACTTTGACTTCAAGGTTGCTGACTTCGAAGCTGTGATTTCCTCTGAGGGGGTAGATCTGTCAACGGCAGCACGACGAGTATCATCTGATCAGGCGGATCTTGCTCGTTTGGCTCCCGGAGATCTGTTGGATAATGATCTATGTTCTGTTCCCGTTCTGGATGCGACAGGTTTATGCGATATGCTGAGTGGAGATCTCTCGCTTCTGGCATCCTGATCTAAGCGATATAATGACATCTGATTAACAGTCGCTGACATAACCGCATCTGTTTTATAAAAAGCCTTCTCGGTTCAGGACCGAGAAGGCTTTTTATTGGGCAATTTCCCAAATAATAAGGCGGGCCTCATAATGAGAGCTCGCCTTACCTCATTTGATCCTTATTCGGGGATCAAGCTATGTGATCTTTAAAGAACAGCCTTTTATAGACCCAGGACTTTTGCGCCGGACACATATTCCAGACCGTGTGCTTCAGCAACTGGCTCACAGGTCACTTTACCAAAGGCAACGTTCAGACCTTCCATCAGGTGCGGATCGTCGGCCAGTGCTTTTTTGTAGCCTTTGTTTGCCAGTGCGAGTGCAAACGGCAGTGTAGCGTTGTTCAGGGCAATGGTTGATGTGCGGGCAACAGCGCCAGGCATGTTGGCAACACAGTAGTGGATAATGCCATCAACTTCGTAAGTTGGATCCTGATGCGTTGTTGCGTGTGATGTTTCAAAGCAACCGCCTTGATCAATCGCGATATCAACAAGAACGGAGCCCGGTCGCATTTTGCCCAGCAATTCGCGGCTGACAAGTTTCGGTGCTGAAGCACCGGGAACAAGAACAGCGCCGATAACCAGATCAGCTTCGGATACATATTTCTCAATAGCATCAACTGTGGAGTAAACAACTTTGAGTTTGTTGCCATAGAGACTGTTCAGTTCGTCAATGCGTGGCAAAGAGCGGTCGAGAATTGTGACTTCTGCTTCAAGACCCATTGCCATACGCGCAGCATGTGTTCCGGAAACACCACCGCCGATGATAACCACTTTACCGGGTGCAACACCGGGAACGCCGCCAAGGAGAACGCCGGAACCATTTGCTGCTTTGTGCAGGCAATTGGCGCCAACGTGAACTGACATGCGACCTGCTACTTCTGACATTGGGCGCAATAGAGGGAGAGTACCCTTTTTGTCGGTAACAGTTTCGTAGGCGACAGCAACACAGCCTGATTCGAGCAAGCCATGTGTTTGTGGTGCATCCGGTGCCAGGTGCAGGTAAGTGAAAAGCAATTGTCCTTCACGAAGTTGTTTGTATTCAACTTCCTGAGGTTCTTTCACCTTCACAACCATTTCAGCTTTTGCGAAAACTTCTGCGGCTGTTGCAACGATTGATGCACCCGCAGTTTCATAATCAGCATCTGTAAAGCCAATACCACCCCCGGCACTGGTTTCTACAATAACTTGATGACCGTTGTGAACGAGCTCTCTGACAGAGCTTGGAACCAAGCCAACACGATACTCGTGGTTCTTGATTTCCTTTGGAACACCAATCAACATGTTTTTCTCTTTCCTTAATATGTCGCACAAACTGCTATTTTTCTAATTATGCTCTTAGTTTATTTTAGCAGCAGGTTCTTAATAGGTGCAGACCAATCTTTTTGATGGGTCCACACCGGTTAACCCGTCCTGTTTTTACAGACGGTTTAGTCCAAATCATTCAGAACGGTTTGGATTGTTTCAAATATCTGATCAATCTGTCCTTTTTCGATAATCAACGGTGGTGACAGGGCAATAATGTCGCCTGTGACACGAATAAGGACACCTTTTTCAAAGCACTTTCTAAAGGCTTCGTAAGCACGCTTTCCGACTTCCCCGGGGCGTGATTCCAATTCAATGGCACCAATAAGGCCCATGTTACGAATATCAATAACATGGCGCGTGCCTTTGAGATTATGCGCAGCATTGCCCCAATAATCTTCTAGCCCTTGTGCACGTTCAAACAGCCCTTCTTCTTTGTAGGTCTCAAGGGTCGCAAGGCCGGCTGCTGCTGCTACAGGGTGGCCAGAGTAAGTATATCCGTGGAACAGTTCTATTGAGCTGCTTGGGTCGTTATCTGCAGCTGCTTCAAAGGCTTCGTAGATACCTTCGCGGCAAATGACACCGCCCATAGGAATCGTACCGTTGGTCAAGCCTTTGGCGCAGGTGATCAAGTCAGGTTTTACACCGAACTTATCAACGGCAAATGGCGTTCCGAGGCGACCGAAACCTGTGATGACTTCATCAAAGATTAGCAAAATACCGTGCTTTTCACTGATTTCTCTCAGTTTTTCCAGGTAGCCTTTTGGTGGCATTAGCACACCCGTAGATCCTGCCATTGGTTCGACAATAACAGCAGCAATCGTTGACGGATCATGCAGAGCACAAATGCGTTCTAAATCTTCAGCAAGGTGGGCACCCCATTCGGGCTGTCCAACGGTATAAGCCTGTTTCTCCAAATCGTGGGTGTGCCGCATATGATCGACACCAGCCAACATTGTGCCAAAAACATTACGGTTTTTGACAATACCACCGACGGAAATCCCCCCAAAACCTGTGCCGTGATAGCCACGTTCACGACCAATTAGTCGTGTACGATGACCTTCGCCGCGCGCTCTGTGATAGGCGAGGGCTATTTTAAGGGCGGAATCCACAGCTTCAGAACCAGAGTTGGTAAAGAACATGTGATCATAGCCGTCCAGCATGGATGTCACGCGGGATGCAAGCTCGAAGGCTAGCGGGTGACCAAGTTGAAAGGTTGGTGCAAAGTCCAGTTTGGCAACAGTTTCTTGTACCGCGCGAGTAATACGATCACAGCCGTGCCCAGCGTTGCAGCACCAAAGACCGGCCGTACCATCAAGAACTTGATTGCCTTCAATTGTTGTGTAGTGCATGCCCTTGGCACTTGTTAGGAGCAAAGGTTCTTTCTTGAACTTACGGTTCCATGTGTAGGGCATCCAGAATGCGTCGAGATTGTTTGGTGATCTATCGAATTCGTTATTCAAAGGTAGGTTGCTCATTTACCTGCCTCCCATGTTCAGTGTTTCGGGTTCAGTCTTTCTGTTTGATGCTCTGTCGTTACGTAATTCTTTTTGACGCGTAATCGTTTTTGGCATCGCTTTTGAAATAACCATACATGATTAAAAAAATAGGCAACACCCCCTTTTTTATACCCATATAGTAGTTTTTTTGTTAATAGTGTTAAAAATAATAAGCATATGGGTGAAATTGATGGAAGATGATGATTTTGACCTTGGTCTGCGCTTGCGGGCATTACGACAGCTGAATGGTTTATCGCAGCGTGAGTTGGCAAAAAGGGCCGGAGTCTCTAACGCGGTAATTTCGTTGATCGAGCAAAATAAGAGCAGCCCTTCAGTCGGAGTTCTGAAGAAAGTGCTGGCAGGCATTCCGATCTCGGTTTCTGCTTTTTTCTCAGAAGATCTGACGCCTAGGCAAAAGGTTTTTTACCGGGCAGAGGATTTGACCGAAATCGGAAGTGGTAATATTTCTTATCGACAGGTCGGGCGTGATCTTAGTGACAGAGCATTACAGATTCTGCATGAAAAACTTCAACCGGGTGCCGACACCGGCGAGACACTCTTGCGCCATGAATCTGAAGAATCCGGAATTATTGTCAGTGGCGAGATTGAATTGACAGTTGGTGATCAGCGGAAGATTCTCAAGGCAGGGGATGCTTTTTATTTTGATAGCCGTATCCCGCATCGTTGGCGTAATCCGGGTACTGAAGAGGCGGTTATTATTTCGGCCTGTACGCCACCCACATTTTAACCCCTAAGCTTTTAACGACTAACACTCAAAAGGTTACAGTTGGGATAAATTGGAAAAAGAAACTAATTAGTCCGGGGTGCTAATTATTCTGGGGGGAATGCGGAGAGGAGAAGGGGAACCTGCTTCTATAGTGAGCACCTACCAGTGTAACCAGGGTAAAATGGCTTTCGGGCATTCGCCGGCTTGCTTTGCAACTTCCTGTACTTTATCGGGATCTAACTGACCATTCTGTCCCATATTTAAGTCTTTGGCATGAATGCCGCCGCCAATCCATATGCTGTCAATGTTTGCCTGTCTGGCGCCACGGATATCTGTACTCAGGCTGTCGCCAATCATAACAGCGCGGGATCTGGCGATTGTTGTATGTTGGGCGAACACGCAGTCATAAATAGCTGGATAGGGCTTGCCAAATCGTTCAACGGTTCCGCCCATTTTTTCATAAAGAGCGGCTATGCCCCCCGGGCAAGGGATAGTTTTGCCTCCGCGATTTATAATGATATCCGGGTTGGCACAGATCATTGGCAACTTATGGGCCAATACGGTCTTTAGCAGTTCCGTATAATCGTCGACCTTTTCTTCTTCTTCCCGAAAGAAGCCGGTGCAAATAACCAGTTCGGCATCTTCCAATGCAACCTCTTTACCACCACAGGCATCCAGTGTTGGTTGCGCACGCTCCGGGCCGATATGAAAGTACTTTGGTCTGGTGAGGGGATTTTCTTCTTTTGCTCTACTGGAAATTATATTGGCGGTTACATCGCCAGAGGTCAGCAGTTTGTCATATATGTTCTCTTTAATACCAAGGCTGGTTAGGTGTGCAGAGATGGAACGACTAAGCCTCGCGGCATTAGACAAAAAAATAATCTCACAGCTCTTTTGCGCGCGAAGAAGTATCAGGCATTCAACTGCATCGGAATATGGTGTAATGCCGTTATGTATGACGCCCCAAAGGTCGAAGATGAAAAGGTCGTAGTCGTCAACAACTTCAGACAACCCTTTCAGAAGCTTGATGTTCATGAAAAACTTTCAGGGAAAGAGTGATATCATCAGAATTATACACCATCATCAATCTTTTAACAGATATGCTTGAGCTCGTTCTGACATTTATCTGTTTTGAATATCTGTTTTGAAGTTTTTGGAACATATAAAAGCAGAATAAATTCTCTTTCTCATTAATCCTGAACGCCTTTGGCACGACCTTTACGGTATTTGGCAGTATTGGATCTGGCAGGGATTTTATCAGGCAATATTCTTTTGAAGATCATTTCTTTTTTCAAAAGGGTACGTTATGCCAAATAATAAAACGCTATTATCTAATACCGATTTACTTGATGCGATCGAGGTTTATTTCAAAGCTCTCTACTATTGTGACCTTCATCTTTTTGATCAGGTGTTTCACCCTGCATCCAGTCTATTTGACGCAGACGAAGGAGATACAACAGTTGATCCTATTGCCGATTATCGTGATGTTATCTCAAAACGTGTTTCGCCCGCGAGTAAAGGGCAGGACAGAGAAGATGAAATCATTATGATTGATTGGCTCTCAAGTAAATGTGCGACAGTGAAGGTTCGCCTGCGGATACATGAAAATATATTCGTCGATCATTTGTGTTTTGTCAGGGGCAGGGAAGGGTGGCGCATTGTTGCCAAGCTATGGCATCTGGCCGACGTGAAGCAATCTTAGGAGGAAACTTCGAAGTTTTGATAGCTTCTATCTTACGATCTCTACAATCTTTCTTCATACATATTACAGGTTGCGTGATGCCCAAAAGCTATTGGAAATGATATCTTTTGGCATCACGGCTTCTTAATTTTATGTATTGGGCTTTATGTATTTGGTCTATTGTCGCCATCCGTTAGCATCGAATCAATCTGGGCAAGGGCGTTGATTTCCAGGCGGGCAGCTTGTTTTTCTGTGAAAACACCTGTTTTAAGCGAAGCAAAGGCGATGTTGACCAAAATAATGCCGAGGCGATTAGCGATGAACTCTTCTGTTTCGACCTTGTTGAACAGACCTTCTTCCCGTCCCTTTTCCAGAACGGCGGTGAGACGTTCGTAATAGGGATAAAGAATAGCTTCGTTTGCATTAAGGGCATCAATACCTTGAGGGGCTGCAAAATCAGCAAGCAAGACAAGAACATGGGCTCTATTTGTTGTACAGCGACGCACCATTAAACGTGTATGTTCTCTCAGAGCTTCACGTGGCGGAAGATTTTCGATTTCGTCAAAATCTTGTACAATGCCTTCGAGTATGCGCTTGCCAATCTCAATAAGCACTGCACTTCGGCCCGCAAAGTGTGCATAAAGGGAAGGGAGCTGAATACCGATTTCTTTTGTAATATCTTTAAGCTTTAGGCCTTCAACCCCGTGTTGGGCGATGAGTTGCTCTGCGACATCGACAATCAGGTCACGTGTACTTAAAGAGCTGGAGAGGTATTTATTACGCTTTGGTGGAGGCATTGTCTGATTCTGCTGGCGCTATTATCGAAAGTCGTATTGTTTTGTGCACTTAATTTATGGTGCATTTTTATTGTTTTTATTGGCGATATTTTTCGCTCGTTATTATTTCACCCTAACTTAGTTAGGTGTATTTTGCAAACTGGACAAATGTTTACGTAATCAATTTGCGGTAGGCAGTCTTAGGCGAAAAAAAACAAATAGGCAAATCGCAACAATTTTACCTAACGACATAAGTAGGTGATGTCGTCAGGTAAAACTGAATACAGATGGCGCTTCCTTCGTCCCTTATTTACTTCGAGCTGTTTCATAAAGAGCAACCGCGGCAGCGCTGGAAACATTCAGCACGCCAAAGGCATCAGAGGTTGGCAGATTGACCAGCATATCACAGTGTTCGCGAGTGAGGCGTCTAAGGCCTGTGCCTTCTGCTCCCATAATAAGAGCGATTTTGCCGTTTGCTGGCAGAGCGTCTGACAGTACCTTCTCTCCTTCGCCGGCAAGCCCGTAACACCAGAAACCAGCTTCTTTAATTTGTTCTACAGCACGAACCAGATTGGTGACGCCAACATAAGGGATGTGTTCAAGTGCCCCCGAAGCAGCTTTGGCAAGTGATCCGGTTGGCTGTGCTGAATTCCTGTCGGTAGTAATAACGGCCTTGGCACCAAATGCAGCGGCAGAACGTAAAATCGCCCCGACGTTCTGTGGGTCTGTGACTTGGTCGAGGATTAAGAGAACTGTTCGGCCTTCTGCCTGAAACTCCCAATCTTCATCACCTTTTTTGCCGGCGGCACGTTCCGCCAATTTAACTTCGGTCAGGACGTCTTCTATATAGGTCTCTTCCAAAGCCGATGCGAGACAGGCAATTCCCTGGTGAACTGCGCCGGGGGGAAGTAGTTCGTTCAGATCAGTATTGGCAACATGATCGGGAACAAGTTTGCGTTCCGTTTCGTATTCGATTTCAGCCAGTTCCGATTCTAGTTTGGACTTCGTGTCCGGCGTGATTGCGAATCGTTTTATCTGTCGATTTGGATTCCCAAGTGCTGCAAGGACGGCATGAATACCATAGAGCCATAAATTTCCTGCTCCGGGATTTTCTTTTTTACCTGAGCGTTGTGAAGAGTTCTTTTTTCGCAGTTTTTTGGGCTTTGCCATGACAGTCGTTTGCTCCGGAGTTTTAGTTTCATGGTCTATATGACAGTTCGTCGCGAAGAAAAAAACAGGAATGATGATATTTTTATGGATCTTCCAGTTGACATGCGTCTGGAAATGAACATATTTCGCATCATCAACGCACACCGAAATGCTCGGTAGCTGAAGCCTCTCCCTAGAGGTTGCGTGGATAACATGGAGGGATGCCCGAGTGGCTAAAGGGGGCGGACTGTAAATCCGCTGGCGTCTGCCTACGTTGGTTCGAATCCAACTCCCTCCACCATCCACATTTCAGTTAATCAAGTTAGGTCGTGTGATGTATGCGGGTGTAGCTTAGTGGTAAAGCCCTAGCCTTCCAAGCTAGTTATGGGGGTTCGATTCCCCCCACCCGCTCCAAAATTTATCCCTGAAGCTCGCATGCTTTCAAGTGCGGGCTTTTAATGTATTTGAGCTTGAGGACGCGTGGTCGTCCATCAGAACTGGAATTAGGCGAGATGGCTAAGGAAAAGTTTGAGCGGACGAAACCGCACTGTAACGTAGGTACAATTGGTCACGTTGACCATGGTAAGACAACTCTTACTGCTGCGATCACGAAAGTATTGGCAGAAGCAAGTGGCGGTGAAGCTACAGATTTTGCAGATATCGATAAGGCACCAGAAGAGCGTGCACGTGGTATCACCATTTCTACAGCACACGTTGAGTATGAGACAGAAGGTCGTCACTATGCTCACGTTGACTGCCCGGGTCACGCTGACTATGTGAAGAACATGATCACTGGTGCTGCTCAGATGGATGGTGCTATCCTGGTTGTTAACGCAGCTGATGGTCCAATGCCACAGACACGTGAGCACATCCTTCTTGCGCGTCAGGTTGGTGTTCCTGCTCTTGTTGTTTTCATGAACAAAGTTGACCAGGTTGACGATGAAGAGCTTCTAGAGCTCGTTGAAATGGAAATCCGTGAGCTTCTATCTTCTTACGACTTCCCGGGCGACGATATTCCGATCGTATCCGGTTCTGCTTTGGCAGCACTAGAAGGTCGTGATGCGAATATCGGTTCCGAGAAGATTCTTGAGCTGATGAAAGCTGTTGATGACTACATTCCACAGCCAGATCGTCCGGTTGATCAAGACTTCCTGATGCCTATCGAAGACGTGTTCTCTATCTCAGGTCGTGGTACAGTTGTAACTGGCCGTATTGAGACAGGTGTTCTTAAGGTTGGTGAAGAGATCGAGATCGTTGGTATCCGCGATACTCAGAAAACGACTTGTACTGGTGTTGAAATGTTCCGCAAGCTTCTCGATCAGGGTGAAGCTGGTGATAACGTTGGTGCACTTCTACGTGGCGTTGGCCGTGAAGATGTTGAGCGTGGTCAGGTTCTTGCGAAGCCAGGTTCCATTACGCCTCACACAAACTTCAAAGCAGAAGCTTACATTCTGACGAAAGAAGAGGGTGGTCGTCACACACCATTCTTCTCTAACTATCGTCCACAGTTCTACTTCCGTACAACAGATGTTACGGGTGTTGTTTCTCTGCCAGAAGGTACAGAGATGGTAATGCCTGGTGATAACATTGCTATGGACGTTGAGCTTATCGCACCAATCGCGATGACTGATGGTCTGCGTTTTGCGATCCGTGAAGGCGGCCGTACCGTTGGTGCTGGTGTCGTTTCAAGCATCTCAAAATAAAATAAAAAAACGTTGATAGGGACGGGGCGTCCTGCTAGAACGCCCCGTCGCCAAGTTGATCTTCTCCGATTCACTTGGATACAACGACAAAATGTAGGAGAGTAGCTCAATTGGTAGAGCACCGGTCTCCAAAACCGGGGGTTGTGGGTTCGAGTCCCTCCTCTCCTGCCACTTAGAACCCAGCATGTGCTGGGTTTTGGCATAGTTGGCACCAGATCTTATTTCTTGTAAATAAACGGTGTATAACTAAATAAGTTTGTATCGATCCGCTCTGTATGAGCATTAAGTCAAAGGCGTTTGAGAATGGCAAAGACCAACCCCGGTCAGCTCATGAAGGAATTCCGTCAGGAACTGAGTAAAGTTACCTGGCCAACCCGTAAAGAGACTCTCGTTACCACTGGTATGGTATTCGTGATGGTTACTCTGACGGCAACATTCTTTTTTCTCGTCGACTTGGTTCTTAATCAGGGTGTGAAACTTGTCTTAGGTCTGGGAGGGTAAAATCATGGCTGCACGTTGGTATGTAATCCATGTCTATTCCGGATTTGAAAAGAAGGTAGCTGAATCTATTCGTGAGCAGGCTGCCAAAAAAGGTATGGAAGATCGTTTTGAAGAAGTGCTGGTTCCTACTGAAGAAGTAGTTGAGATGCGCCGCGGTCAACGTATTAATGCTGAGCGTAAGTTCTTTCCGGGTTATGTGATGGTCAAGATGGACCTGACGGATGAGAGCTGGCACTTGGTGAAAGATACGCCAAAAGTTACAGGTTTTCTTGGTGGAAAAGGGCGTCCTTTACCGATATCCGAGCGGGAAGCGCAGGCAATGCTGCAGCAAGTCCAGGAAGGTGTCGATCGTCCACGTCCATCTGTTACATTTGAAGTCGGTGAAACTATTCGTGTTAGCGATGGTCCGTTTGCTTCGTTCAACGGTGTTGTTGAAGAGGTCGACGAAGAAAAAGCCCGTCTCAAGGTTGCTGTCTCTATCTTTGGTCGTTCAACGCCGGTTGAGCTGGAATACGATCAGGTCGAGAAGCAGTAAAATCGTTTCAAGTTTTTCGTTAAGCGATCACATGTGTGATTGCTCTTAGTGCGGTGGGCCTGCCATAGCCATACCGCGCACCCAAACTAAATGAGGGTAAATCAATGGCAAAGAAAATCGAAGGCTATATCAAGCTTGAGATCCCTGCTGGTGCTGCTAATCCATCACCACCTGTGGGTCCTGCGCTTGGTCAGCGTGGTCTTAACATCATGGAATTCTGTAAAGCGTTTAATGCTGCTACAGGCGACATGGAGAAAAATACTCCTGTTCCTGTTATCATTACGGCTTACAGTGACCGTTCTTTCACATTTGTTACAAAAACACCACCAGCCAGTTTCTATCTGAAAAAAGCTGCTGGCCTTGCTAAGGGTTCTTCTGAAACCGGTAAGGGGTATGTTGGTTCTGTATCAATGGATCAGGTTCGTGAAATTGCTCAGACTAAACTTGTAGATCTGAACGCAAACGATCTGGATGCCGCTAGCCAAATCATCATGGGCACAGCGCGTTCCATGGGCTTGGAAGTGAAGGGATAAGATCATGGCGAAAAAAGGTAAGCGTATTGCAAGCGCCTATGAAGGTCTTGACCGCGAAAAGCATTATGATCTTGGTGACGCTGTAAAGCACATCAAAGCTCATGCAAAAACAAAGTTCGACGAAACTCTGGAAATCGCGATGAACCTGGGTGTTGACCCGCGTCACGCTGATCAGAACGTTCGTGGCGTTGTTCCATTGCCGCACGGTACTGGTAAATCTGTTCGTGTTGCTGTTTTTGCTCGTGATGCTAAAGCTGAAGAAGCGAAAGAAGCTGGTGCGGAAATCGTTGGTGCTGAAGATCTTATGGAAAAGATCCAGGGCGGCGAAATGGATTTTGATCGTGTGATTGCGACTCCTGACATGATGGCTATCGTTGGTCGTCTTGGTAAGGTTCTTGGTCCTCGCGGTCTTATGCCAAACCCGAAACTTGGTACTGTTACTCCTGACGTGAAGGGCGCTGTTGAAGCTGCTAAATCCGGTCAGGTTGAATTCCGTGCCGAGAAAGCCGGTATTGTTCACGCTGGTATTGGCAAGATGAGCTTTGGTGAAGATCAGCTGGTTGAGAACGTTCGCGCGTTCGTAGCCGCGATCAACAAAGCGAAGCCAGCTGGCGCTAAAGGTACATATGTAAAGCGCGTTGCGATCTCATCCACGATGGGTCCAGGCGTTAAACTGGAAGTTTCTTCACTTTCTGCAGAGTAATCTCTGTACGTAGAGAAATTTTTGGTGTATTAGGGCATCACTCAGCGGGAGAATTCGTTCTTCCGCTGTTCCTGCAGCAGAATTTTTAATTCTGTTGCGACCTGTCCGAGACTGTGGGTGTTGCGCTTCGGCGGAGCTTAAGTCCTTGTGGGGCCTACATAGACGGGAAGCGAGTTATAGCACGCCGGGTCCTCCGGTTGTGTAAGGCTTGAACTTCCAGGACAGGCGAACCGAATCCTTCTAGTGATGAGGGGTTCTCGTGCAAATCGATCTGAATTCATTTGGTTGAGTCCATTTGAGTTAGGTCAAAAAAACGAGCGGAGCTACCGTGGATCGTACACAGAAAGAACAGCTCGTCGCTTTCCTTAAGGAAGTCTTCGACGACTCCGGCCTTGTTGTTGTTACTCAACAATCTGGTCTGACAGTTTCAGAAGTTTCCGAATTGCGTTCAGACGCAAGGGATAACGGCGCTAGCTACAAAGTTGCGAAAAACCGGCTGGCGAAGATTGCTCTTGACGGCACGAAATTTGAGGCACTGAAGCCACTGTTTTCTGGTCCAACAGCTGTTACGACATCTGTTGACCCAATTGCAGCGGCTAAAGTCTGCGTCGAGTTCGCCAAGAAGAACGAGAAGCTGACTGTTGTCGGTGGTGCGATGGGTAACACAATCCTTGATGCTGATGGCGTTAAGGCTCTTGCTAGCCTACCTTCACTCGACGAATTGCGCGGCAAACTGGTTGGCCTATTGCAGGCGCCTGCTACAAAAGTTGCAGGTGTTACGCAAGCCCCAGCTGGTCAGCTAGCACGCGTATTTGGTGCCTACGGGTCTCAAGGCGAAACTGCTTAACGGTTTTGTTAAATTTTCTCTGTTCAAGCCTTTAGAGGATATGAATTATTATGGCTGATCTTGATAAATTGGTTGACGAACTGTCTAAACTGACAGTTCTTGAAGCTGCTGAACTTTCCAAGAAATTGGAAGAGCACTGGGGCGTATCTGCTGCTGCTCCTGTAGCTGTTGCTGCTGCTGCTGGCGGTGACGCTGGTGGTGCTGCTGCTGAACAAACTGAGTTTGATGTTGTTCTTGCGTCTGTTGGTGAAAAGAAAATCAACGTGATTAAAGAAGTTCGCGGCATTACAGGTCTCGGTCTGAAAGAAGCTAAAGAGCTAGTTGAATCTGCTCCAAAAGCGATCAAAGAAGGTGTTGATAAAGCGGAAGCTGAAGACATCAAAGGTAAACTGGAAGCAGCTGGCGCAACTGTAGAAGTCAAGTAATCTTGGCTCTCGCGTCACTACCAGTATAGAAAACCCGGCCGGTACACAGCGATAGCTGTGTGTCGCGCCGGTTTTCTGCGCCTTTCAGGGGTAAGGCGTAAAATTACCCTGAAGCTGGTGCTTTTTGTCTGGGTTAACACAGGCACAGTAGCCGGCGATTGTTTAGAAATTTATTGACGTTGGGGAACCTTCCTTTCGTCAACACCCAATGGGACGAGGACGTTACTGACATGGCGAGATCGTTTACGGGTCGCAAGCGCATTCGCAAGGACTTCGGGCGTATCACGGAAGTGAGCACTATGCCTAATTTGATTGAAGTTCAGAAGGCATCTTACGATCAGTTCCTACAGGTAGGCGTTCCTGCTGCTGAGCGCAAAACTACCGGACTTCAAGAAGTATTTGAATCGATTTTTTCGATCAAGGATTTTGCTGAAAAGTCTGAACTGCAGTTTCTGCGTTACGAGCTGGAACAACCTAAGTTTGACGTAGAAGAATGCCAACAGCGTGGCATTACCTATGCTGCACCTCTCAAGGTTACCTTGAGACTGGTCGTTTGGGACGTAGACGAAGATACCGGCGCAAGATCAATCCGTGACATCAAAGAGCAAGATGTTTACATGGGTGATCTGCCGATGATGACACGTTACGGTACATTTGTTGTTAATGGTACTGAGCGTGTAATCGTTTCTCAGATGCACCGTAGCCCTGGTGTGTTCTTTGACCATGATCGTGGCAAAACCCATTCATCAGGTAAATTCCTGTTTGCTGCTCGCGTTATCCCTTACCGTGGTTCTTGGCTTGACCTTGAATTTGATGCGAAAGACCTTGTCTATGTTCGTATCGATCGCCGCCGTAAGCTTCCTGCGACAACGCTATTGCTCGCGCTTGACAATGCAGAGACTGCACTTCGTCGCGCTGAGCTTGAAGAAGCAAACGAAGTTCTTGATCCTCAAGAAGCACAGGGAATGTCTCCAGAAGATCTGTTGAACTTCTTCTATGACACTGTGACTTATGAAAAATCCGGCAACGGTTGGAAGCGTCCTTTTGATGCTGAAGCCTTGAAGGGTGTTAAGCTTAACAACGATCTTATTGATGCAAAGACAGGTGATGTTGCTGCGGAAGCAGGCACAAAACTGACTCCTCGTCAAATTCGTAAGCTTGTTGATGGTGGCCTGACTGATATCTTTGTTCCTGGTGATGACCTTTTCGGGTCTTACATTGCGAACGATCACATCAATGCATCCACTGGTGAAGTTATTTGTGAAGCTGGTGAGGAAATCACCGAAGAGCTTCTGGAAGAACTCGCCGGTACAGGACTTTCTGAAATTGAAGTTCTCGGTATTGATAATGTGAAGGTTGGCCCGTATATCCGTAATACACTTGCTGCGGATAAGAATGCGACACGTGAAGATGCTCTTCTGGACATCTATCGTGTGATGCGCCCGGGTGAGCCACCGACCCTTGAAGCTGCTGAGAAAATGTTCAACGGTCTGTTCTTTGATTCAGAGCGTTATGATCTTTCTTCTGTTGGTCGTGTGAAAATGAACGCACGTCTTGATTTTGAGACGGATGATCAGCTTCGTACCTTACGTCGCGAAGACATTATGGAGATCGTCAAGATTCTCTGTGAGTTGAAAGATGGTAAAGGTGAGATTGATGATATCGATCACCTCGGTAACCGTCGTGTTCGTTCCGTTGGTGAGTTGATGGAAAACCAGTTCCGCGTAGGTCTCCTGCGTATGGAACGTGCGATCAAGGAGCGTATGAGTTCTGTTGAGATCGATACGGTTATGCCGCATGACCTGATCAACGCGAAACCTGTTGCTGCTGCTATCCGCGAATTCTTCGGATCTTCTCAGCTTTCACAGTTTATGGACCAAACAAACCCACTTTCAGAAATTACGCACAAGCGCCGTGTTTCTGCGTTGGGCCCTGGCGGTCTGACACGTGAGCGTGCTGGTTTTGAGGTTCGTGACGTGCATGCAACGCACTACGGACGTATTTGCCCGATTGAAACGCCTGAGGGACCAAACATTGGTTTGATCAACTCCCTTGCGACTTTTGCGCGTGTGAACCCTTATGGTTTCATCGAAAGCCCGTATCGTAAAATCGTTGATGGTAAAGTAACAGATGATGTTATTTACCTGAGTGCGATTGAAGAGGGACGTTACACAATTGCGGAAGCAAACGCAGCGCTGAATGAAGACAATACTTTTGTGGAAGAATTGATTTCTTGCCGTAAGAGTGGTGACTACTTCGTTTCACGTAGTGAAGATATCAATCTGATTGATGTGTCTCCGAAGCAGCTCGTTTCTGTTGCTGCTGCTTTGATCCCGTTCCTTGAAAACGATGATGCGAACCGTGCTCTTATGGGCTCGAACATGCAGCGTCAGGCGGTTCCACTGCTCAAAGCAGAGGCGCCGTTTGTTGGAACAGGTATGGAGCCGCGTGTTGCACAGGATTCAGGTGTATCTATTTCCGCTCGTCGTGGTGGTATCGTAGATCAGGTGGATGCGACGCGTATTGTTGTTCGTGTTCGTGATGACATGTCCACAGGCGAGGGTGCGGTAGACATTTATAACCTGTCGAAGTTCCAGCGCTCTAACCAAGGCACGTGTATTAACCAACGTCCATTGGTTAAGGTTGGTGACCGTGTTTCTCGCGGCGACATCATGGCCGATGGTCCTTCTACTGATCTTGGCGAGTTGGCTCTTGGTCGTAACGTTCTCGTGGCATTTATGCCTTGGAATGGTTACAACTACGAGGATTCAATCCTGATCTCTGAGCGTATTGTACGTGACGATGTCTTTACTTCAATTCATATCGAAGCTTATGAAGTGATGGCACGTGACACAAAGCTTGGTCAGGAAGAAATCACACGTGATATTCCAAACGTTGGTGAAGACGCACTTCGCAACCTTGATGAAGCTGGTATGGTTTACATCGGTGCTGAAGTACAGCCTGGTGATATTCTTGTTGGTAAGGTGACACCAAAAGGTGAATCCCCAATGACGCCGGAAGAAAAACTTCTTCGTGCAATCTTTGGTGAAAAAGCATCTGACGTTCGAGATACATCTCTGCGCGTTCCTCCTGGGGGCGTTGGTACTGTTGTTGACGTACGTGTCTTCTCTCGCCGTGGTGTTGAGAAAGATGAGCGTGAACTTGCTATTGAGCGTCTGGAAATCGAACATCTCGCAAAAGACCGTGATGATGAACGTGGTATTCTGGAACGCTCCTTCTATGACCGTCTGAAAGAATTCGTTCTTGGTAATGTTGTTGTTAGCGGTCCAAAGGGTATGTCTACCGGTATTAAGGTTGACGAAGCTCTTCTTGCTGACTACACGCCTGGGCAGTGGCGCCAGATTGCTGTTGAAGACGATGCTGCTCAGACTGAAATCGAAGCGCTTAACAAGCAGTTTGAAGAGTCAATTGACGAACTGACGAAACGCTTTGACGACAAAGTCCAGAAGCTACAGCGTGGTGATGAACTTCTTCCTGGTGTAATGAAGATGGTTAAGGTCTTTGTTGCTGTGAAGCGTAAGCTTCAGCCTGGTGATAAGATGGCTGGTCGTCACGGAAACAAAGGTGTTATCTCTCGCATTATGCCTGTGGAAGATATGCCTTATACCGAAGATGGCACACCTGTTGATATCGTGTTGAACCCGCTTGGTGTTCCATCACGTATGAACGTTGGTCAGATTCTTGAAACTCACTTGGGTTGGGCATGTCGCGGTCTTGGTCACCAGATTGGTGATATGGCTGTGGATGCACGTCGCACAGGCGATTACGATGATCTTAAATCTAAGTTGCTCGATGTTTATGGTGAAAAAGACTATAACGACGACATCATAGATATGAATACTGATGAGCTTGACGAACTGGGTTACAACCTACGTAACGGTGTTCCGATCGCGACCCCTGTATTCGATGGTGCCAAGGAAAAAGACGTTGTTGAGATGCTTGAAAAAGCCGGGCTTGATAGTTCTGGTCAGGTTCGTCTCATCGACGGTCGTACAGGTGAACAGTTCGATCGTAGTGTAACCGTTGGTTATATCTACATGCTGAAACTGCATCACCTTGTTGACGACAAGATCCATGCGCGTTCTATCGGACCTTACTCTCTTGTTACGCAGCAGCCATTGGGCGGTAAAGCTCAGTTTGGTGGACAGCGTTTCGGTGAGATGGAGGTTTGGGCACTCGAAGCTTATGGTGCTGCCTATACCTTGCAGGAAATGTTGACAGTTAAATCTGATGACGTGTCCGGACGTACCAAAGTTTACGAAGCTATCGTCAAAGGTGATGAGAACTTCGAAGCAGGTATTCCTGAGTCCTTTAACGTTTTGGTCAAAGAGCTTCGTTCTCTTGGTCTGAATGTGGAATTGACACAAAGTGATGCTTGATAACAGGGGCCTTCGGGCCCCTGTAATTAACGTTAAAGATTTAGTGAATAAAATTTTGTCGGGAGACACCGATGTCCAATGAGTTGATGAATATTTTCGGCCAAACTTCTGGGCCAGCGACGTTCGATCAGATCAGGATCTCTATTGCGAGCCCTGAACGGATCCGTTCATGGTCATTTGGCGAAATCAAAAAGCCAGAAACCATCAACTATCGTACTTTTAAACCAGAACGCGACGGCCTTTTCTGTGCGCGAATTTTTGGTCCTATTAAAGACTACGAATGCTTGTGTGGTAAATACAAGCGTATGAAATATCGTGGTATTATCTGTGAAAAATGTGGTGTTGAAGTCACACTTTCTAAGGTACGTCGCGAGCGCATGGGCCATATTGAACTGGCGAGTCCGGTTGCACATATCTGGTTCTTGAAATCCCTTCCTAGCCGTATTGGCCTTTTGGTTGATATGCCGCTGAAAGATCTCGAACGTATTCTCTATTTTGAGAACTTCGTTGTTGTTGAGCCTGGATTGACACCGATGAAGCAGCACCAGCTGCTTTCTGAAGAAGAGTTCATGGATGCGCAGGACGAATACGGCGATGATGCTTTTACGGCGAAAATCGGTGCTGAAGCGATCAAAGACATCCTGAGTAATCTTGATCTTGAAGAAGAAAAAGATGATATCCGCCAGGAACTTCGTGACACCAATTCCGAAGCGAAGCGTAAGAAGCTTGTTAAGCGTCTTAAAATCGTCGAAGCTTTCTTGGAATCAGGTTCTCGTCCAGAGTGGATGATTCTGGATGTTGTTCCCGTAATTCCGCCCGAACTTCGCCCGCTTGTTCCTTTGGATGGTGGTCGTTTCGCGACATCAGATCTAAACGATCTTTACCGTCGTGTTATTAACCGTAACAACCGTCTGAAGCGTCTGATTGAACTTCGTGCGCCTGATATCATCGTACGTAACGAAAAACGTATGCTTCAGGAATCTGTTGATGCGCTCTTCGATAACGGTCGTCGTGGTCGTGTGATTACGGGTGCCAACAAGCGTCCTCTGAAATCACTTTCAGATATGCTGAAAGGTAAACAGGGTCGTTTCCGTCAAAACCTTCTTGGTAAACGTGTCGACTATTCCGGTCGTTCGGTTATCGTTGTTGGTCCAGAACTGAAACTCCATCAGTGTGGCTTGCCGAAGAAAATGGCGCTTGAACTCTTCAAGCCGTTTATTTACTCCAAACTTGAACTTTACGGTTTGGCGACAACCATTAAGGCTGCAAAGCGTATGGTTGAAAAAGCGCGCCCGGAAGTTTGGGATATCCTAGAAGAAGTTATCCGTGAGCACCCGGTTATGCTTAACCGTGCGCCAACACTTCACAGACTCGGTATCCAGGCGTTTGAGCCTACATTGATCGAAGGTAAGGCTATCCAGCTCCATCCATTGGTCTGTACTGCGTTTAACGCTGACTTTGACGGTGACCAAATGGCTGTCCACGTGCCGCTTTCTCTGGAAGCGCAGTTGGAAGCACGTGTTCTGATGATGTCCACGAATAACATCTTGTCCCCTGCGAATGGTAAGCCGATTATCGTTCCTTCACAGGATATTGTTCTTGGTATCTATTATCTTTCCATGATGAACGAAGGTGCTCCTGGCGAAGGGATGGCCTTTGGTGATATGGCAGAGATTGATCATGCTTTGAACAACAAAGTGATCACTCTTCATACCAAAATCAAAGCGCGTTACCATTCTGTTGATGCAGAAGGTAATCCGACGTCAACGATCGAAGAGACTACTGCTGGTCGTATGAAGCTTGCTGAGCTTTATCCGCGTCACCCTAAGTTGCCGTTCTCTATGCTGAACCGTTTACTTCCAAAGCGTGAAGTATCTGATGTGATTGATATGGTTTATCGTCACTGTGGTCAGAAAGAGACAGTGATTTTCTGTGACCAGATCATGAAACTTGGTTTCAGCCATGCTTGTAAGGCTGGTATCTCGTTCGGTAAGGACGATATGCAGATTCCTGCTGCGAAAGAAGCATTGATCGAAGAAGCTCAGGCACAGGTGAAAGAGTTTGAACAGCAGTATCTTGATGGTCTGATCACACGTGGTGAGAAGTACAACAAGGTCGTTGATATCTGGGCTCAGTGTTCTGATCGTGTTGCTGATGAGATGATGGAAGTTATCGGATCAGGTAAAGGCGATAAGGTAAACTCTGTTTACATGATGGCGCACTCTGGTGCGCGTGGTTCTGCAGCTCAGATTAAGCAGCTTGCGGGTATGCGTGGTTTGATGGCTAAACCGGATGGCTCTATTATTGAGACGCCGATTATTTCAAACTTTAAAGAAGGCCTAACCGTTCTTGAGTACTTCAACTCAACGCACGGTGCACGTAAAGGTCTTGCGGATACAGCGCTTAAAACTGCGAACTCTGGTTATTTGACACGTCGTCTTGTTGATGTTGCACAGGATGCAATTATCACCGAAGAAGATTGTGGCACAGAGACTGGTATGAACATTGCCGCTGTTATTGACGGTGGTGAGGTGATCGCTTCCTTGAGTGAGCGCTTGCTTGGGCGTACGACAATGTCAGATATGGTTAGCCCGTTAACCAAAGAGGTCATTGTTCCTGCTGGACAGATCATTTCAGAGGAACACCTGGACGAAATCGACCGTTCTGGTCTGGATTCTGTTATTGTACGTTCGCCGCTGATGTGTGAATCCAAAAGCGGTGTTTGTGCACAGTGTTATGGACGTGACTTGTCTCGTGGTACGAAGGTTTATTCTGGTGAAGCTGTTGGTGTTATCGCAGCTCAGTCCATTGGTGAGCCGGGTACGCAGCTAACAATGCGTACTTTCCACATTGGTGGTGCTGCGCAGGGTGGTTCAGAACAATCATCTATCGAAGCGTCTCTTGATGGTACTGTTCACATTAAAAACCGTAACGTGGTTGTTAATTCCGACGGCTTGCCAATTGTGATGGGCCGTAGTCAGGAATTGATTATCCGTGACGAAAATAACCGTGAACGTGCACGTCACCGTTTGCAGTATGGTGCCAAGTTGCTTGTTGACGAAGGCGTTGCCTGTAAAAAAGGTCAAAAACTGGCTGAATGGGATCCGTATACGACCCCGATCATCTCTGAAAGAGAAGGTATTGCCAATTTTGTTGACTTGGTTGACGGCGTTTCTATGCGTGAAGTAACTGACGAGACAACTGGTATTTCCAACCGCGAAGTCGTGGAATGGAAAACAGCATCAAAAGGTTCTGATCTGAAGCCACGTATTACTCTACGTGATGAAAACGGTGAAGTTATCTTGCTTGATAATGATATGGAAGCTCGTTACTTCTTATCAGTTGGTGCGATCCTTTCTGTTGAACCTGGTACTGAAATTAAAGCTGGTGACGTTCTTGCGCGTATCCCGCGCGAAGGGTCGAAAACACGTGATATTACCGGTGGTCTGCCACGTGTTGCTGAGCTTTTCGAAGCACGTAAACCTAAAGATTTCGCAGTTATGTCCGAAATCGCTGGTCGTGTTGAGTATGGTAAAGATTACAAAGCCAAGCGTCGGATTGTTGTTCGTTCCGAAGACGAGAGCATCGAGCCACGCGAATATCTACTTCCAAAAGGTAGACACCTAGCTGTTCAAGAGGGTGACCTCGTTGAAATTGGTGATCTGCTTATGGATGGTAGCTTGGTTCTACACGATATTCTGGATGTTCTTGGGGTTGAGGCTTTGGCTGATTATCTCGTTAACGAAATCCAGAGTGTTTACCGTCTGCAAGGCGTGAAGATTAACGATAAGCATATCGAAGTCATCATTCGCCAAATGCTGCAGAAAATTGAAATTCTTGACGGTGGTGACACAACCTTCTTGGTTGGTGAAACTGCGGACCGCGAAGAGTTTGTTGAAGAAAACGAAAAAGCAATTAAAGAAGGTGGTCGAGTTGCGACTGGTCGTCCAATCCTGCAAGGGATTACGAAAGCCAGCTTGCAAACCCGTTCATTTATCTCTGCTGCTTCGTTCCAGGAAACGACACGCGTTCTGACCGAGGCTGCGACCCATGGTAAAATGGATACGCTGATCGGGCTGAAAGAAAACGTTATTGTTGGTCGCCTGATACCTGCGGGTACTGGTGCTGTTATGAAGCGGGTTAAGAAACTTGCTGAAGAACAGGATCAGATCATCGCAGCATCTCAGGATGCCGCAGCGATTGAGGCTATCGACTCTAGCCTCCCTGGTGAACAGACTCCTGCTGAGTAAGAAATTATTCTGTTAGGTAAAAAAGTTTAATCTTGGCCAGAAGCGCAGGAAACTGCGCTTCTGGTTAAAGATTTTGTTGGAACCGTCAAAAATTGCTTGCAAGACTTGACGGGTGAGGGACGCAACAATAGTATGCGCCCACTTTCGGGAAGTCATCTCCTGCCGTGAGGCGTGGGGTGTGGACTCGATACCCAAGCTTTCTAACTGTTACACAGGATTGAGATGTCCGCGGACGTTGTTATCCGAACGCGTGACAATTAGTACTGTAATACTGGCTTTAAGGATTGCCTGATGCCTACAATTAACCAATTGATCCGTAAACCGCGTAAAGCGCCGTTTCAGCGGACCAAAGTACCGGCGCTAGAATCATGCCCACAAAAACGTGGTGTATGTACTCGTGTTTATACCACGACGCCGAAAAAACCTAACTCTGCTCTTCGTAAAGTTGCACGTGTGCGTCTGACGAACGGGTTTGAAGTTACTAGCTATATTCCAGGCGAAGGTCATAACCTTCAAGAACACTCTGTCGTGATGATTCGCGGCGGTCGTGTGAAGGATTTGCCTGGTGTTCGTTATCATGTAATTCGTGGTACTCTGGATACTCAGGGTGTCAAAGATCGTCGCCAACGTCGTTCAAAATACGGCGCGAAGCGTCCGAAGTAAGGCAAAGGATCTACCATGTCTCGTCGCCATAGAGCTGAGAAGCGTGAAATCCTGCCAGACCCAAAGTTTGGTGATATCACGCTAAGTAAATTTATGAACTGCCTGATGCTTGACGGTAAAAAAGCAGTTGCTGAAAAGATCGTTTACGGTGCGCTTGAGCGTATCGAAGAGCGTAATAAAACAGAAGATACAGTTTCTGTTTTTCATGAAGCACTAGGTAATGTTCGTCCGGATTTGGAAGTTCGCTCCCGCCGTGTTGGTGGTGCAACTTACCAGGTTCCAGTTGAAGTTCGCTCTACACGTGCCCAAGCCCTCGCCATTCGTTGGTTGATTGGTGCTGCGCGTAAGCGTTCTGAAAATACAATGGTTGACCGTCTAGCTAATGAGCTGATGGATGCTGCTAACAACCGCGGTGCTGCTGTTAAGAAGCGTGAAGACACGCATAAAATGGCAGAGGCTAACAAAGCCTTCTCACACTACCGCTGGTAATTTAAAGAGGTCATCGTTATGTCACGGACGACCCCGCTTGAGCGGTATCGTAACATCGGTATCATGGCACACATTGATGCTGGTAAAACAACAACCACAGAACGTATTCTGTATTATACTGGCGTGTCTCACAAAATTGGTGAAGTACACGACGGTAATGCGACTATGGACTGGATGGAGCAGGAGCAAGAGCGAGGTATTACCATTACCTCTGCTGCAACAACCTGTTTCTGGAATGATCACCGTATTAACATCATTGATACACCAGGCCACGTTGACTTCACGATTGAAGTTGAGCGTTCCTTGCGTGTTCTCGATGGTGCGGTAGCTGTCTTTGATTCGGTTGCTGGTGTTGAGCCTCAATCTGAAACAGTTTGGCGTCAGGCTGATAAATACAGTGTTCCTCGTATGTGTTTCGTCAACAAGATGGATCGTACGGGTGCTGATTTCTATCGCTGCGTCGATATGATGGTTAAGCGTCTGAGCGCTGTTCCTCTCGTTCTACAAATTCCAATCGGCGCAGAAGCCGAGTATAAAGGTGTTGTAGATCTTCTGAAAATGAAGGCGATCGTCTGGAATGACGAAAGCATGGGTGCGAACTACGACGAAGAAGAAATTCCTGCGGATCTCGTAGATAAAGCGAACGAATATCGTGAGCAGCTTATCGAACTTGCTGTTGAGCAAGACGAAGCCGTTATGGAAGCTTATCTTGAAGGTCAAGAGCCAGATATGGAAACGCTTAAGCGTTGTATCCGTACTGGTACAATGAACCTTTCTTTTGTTCCTGTTCTGAACGGTACAGCATTTAAGAACAAAGGTGTTCAGCCTTTGCTTGATGCTGTTATCGATTATATGCCGTCTCCGCTAGACATCGACGATGTTCAGGGTGTTCACCCTGATACGGAAGCTGAAGATTCACGTCCAACTTCTGATGATGCGCCAGCTTCTGGTCTTGCTTTCAAGATCATGACTGACCCATTTGTAGGTTCGTTGACATTCGTACGTGTTTATTCTGGTGTTCTTGAAACTGGTACACAGATCACGAACTCCGTTAAGGGTAAGCGCGAGCGTATTGGCCGTATGCTTCAGATGCACGCGAACAGTCGTGAAGATGTTAAACAGGCACGCGCTGGTGACATTGTTGCTATTGCGGGTCTTAAAGATACAACAACTGGTGATACACTCTGCGATAACCTCAAGCCAATTATTCTTGAGCGTATGGAATTCCCAGAGCCTGTTATCGAGGTTGCTGTTGAGCCTAAGACTAAAGCTGACCAGGAAAAAATGGGTATCGCTCTGAATCGTTTGGCTCAGGAAGATCCTTCTTTCCGCGTATCTTCTGATAACGAAAGCGGTCAGACTGTCATCAAAGGTATGGGTGAGCTTCACCTTGATATCCTTGTTGACCGTATGCGTCGTGAATTTAAAGTTGATGCGAACGTTGGTGCGCCACAGGTTGCTTATCGTGAAACAATCACACGTAAGTGTGAAATTGATTACACGCATAAGAAACAGTCTGGTGGTTCAGGTCAGTTCGCGCGTATCAAAGTTGAATTTGAACCATTGGAGCCAGGCTCAGGGTTTGAATTTGAAAGCAAGATTGTCGGTGGTTCTGTTCCTCGTGAATACATCCCTGGTGTTGAAAAAGGACTTACGCAGTCCAATGACGCCGGTGTTGTCGCGGGCTTCCCGATGATCGACTACAAGGCTACGCTGATTGATGGTGCTAGCCATGATGTCGATTCTTCTGTGCTTGCCTTTGAGATCGCTGCTAAAGCAGCATTCCGTGAAGGTATTCCGAAGGGCGGTTCCGTTCTTCTAGAACCTGTCATGAAGGTCGAAGTTGTAACGCCTGACGAATACATGGGTGATATCATTGGTGATCTGAACAGCCGTCGCGGTCAGGTTCAGGGCATGGATGCACGCGGTAACGCTCAGGTCATTAATGCAATGGTGCCTTTGGCAAACATGTTTGGTTACGTAAACAACCTGCGCTCTATGAGTCAGGGTCGTGCACAATATTCAATGGTCTTTGATCACTACGAGCAGGTGCCTAAGGCAGTTGCTGACGAAGTGGTTGCGAAACTGGCTTAACAGCCTCTAATAAAGACTTAATAGGAGTTATAGCCGATGGCTAAGGAAAAGTTTGAGCGGACGAAACCGCACTGTAACGTAGGTACAATTGGTCACGTTGACCATGGTAAGACAACTCTTACTGCTGCGATCACGAAAGTATTGGCAGAAGCAAGTGGCGGTGAAGCTACAGATTTTGCAGATATCGATAAGGCACCAGAAGAGCGTGCACGTGGTATCACCATTTCTACAGCACACGTTGAGTATGAGACAGAAGGTCGTCACTATGCTCACGTTGACTGCCCGGGTCACGCTGACTATGTGAAGAACATGATCACTGGTGCTGCTCAGATGGATGGTGCTATCCTGGTTGTTAACGCAGCTGATGGTCCAATGCCACAGACACGTGAGCACATCCTTCTTGCGCGTCAGGTTGGTGTTCCTGCTCTTGTTGTTTTCATGAACAAAGTTGACCAGGTTGACGATGAAGAGCTTCTAGAGCTCGTTGAAATGGAAATCCGTGAGCTTCTATCTTCTTACGACTTCCCGGGCGACGATATTCCGATCGTATCCGGTTCTGCTTTGGCAGCACTAGAAGGTCGTGATGCGAATATCGGTTCCGAGAAGATTCTTGAGCTGATGAAAGCTGTTGATGACTACATTCCACAGCCAGATCGTCCGGTTGATCAAGACTTCCTGATGCCTATCGAAGACGTGTTCTCTATCTCAGGTCGTGGTACAGTTGTAACTGGCCGTATTGAGACAGGTGTTCTTAAGGTTGGTGAAGAGATCGAGATCGTTGGTATCCGCGATACTCAGAAAACGACTTGTACTGGTGTTGAAATGTTCCGCAAGCTTCTCGATCAGGGTGAAGCTGGTGATAACGTTGGTGCACTTCTACGTGGCGTTGGCCGTGAAGATGTTGAGCGTGGTCAGGTTCTTGCGAAGCCAGGTTCCATTACGCCTCACACAAACTTCAAAGCAGAAGCTTACATTCTGACGAAAGAAGAGGGTGGTCGTCACACACCATTCTTCTCTAACTATCGTCCACAGTTCTACTTCCGTACAACAGATGTTACGGGTGTTGTTTCTCTGCCAGAAGGTACAGAGATGGTAATGCCTGGTGATAACATTGCTATGGACGTTGAGCTTATCGCACCAATCGCGATGACTGATGGTCTGCGTTTTGCGATCCGTGAAGGCGGCCGTACCGTTGGTGCTGGTGTCGTTTCAAGCATCTCAAAATAAAAAAAGTAAAATAGTTGTTGATAGCGACGGTGCGTTTTGGTAAAGAACGCACCGTCGCTTCTTTTTGTGACGAAATTGTTTATATTAACTCTGAAAGGGGTTAACTGCGTTCCAATGCCGCGAATGGTACGAACGGGTTAATCAAGGGTGGCTGAGAATGTCCAGCCAGAATATTAGAATTCGCCTAAAGGCGTACGATCACAGGGTCCTAGACCAATCTACATCTGAGATCGTTGGGACTGCCAAGCGCACAGGTGCGCAGGTTCAAGGTCCTATTCCACTACCGACTCGCATTGAGAAATTTACAGTCCTTCGTGGTCCTCACATCGATAAGAAGAGTCGTGAGCAGTTCGAAATCAGAACTCACAAGCGTCTTATTGACATCGTTGAGCCAACACCACAAACCGTAGACGCGCTTATGAAGCTTGATCTTGCGGCTGGTGTTGATGTTGAGATTAAACTGAAAGGCTAAGCAATGCGTACGGGTCTTATTGCGCAGAAACTTGGTATGTCTCGCGTCTTCACAGAAGCTGGGAATCATGTTCCAGTAACTGTTTTGAAGCTAGAGAGCTGTCAGGTTGTTGCGGTCCGTAATCAAGAGACGGACGGCTATAATGCGATTCAGCTTGGCTCTGGTGTAGCCAAGGTGAAAAATGTGAGTAAAGCTGAGCGTGGTCATTATGCCAAAGCTAAGGTTGCTCCGAAGAAACATACAGCAGAATTTCGTGTATCAGCAGACGCCCTATTGGACGTCGGTGTTGAGCTGGATGCGGGTCACTTTGTTGCAGGTCAGTATGTAGACGTTACCGGTACTTCTATCGGTAAAGGTTTCGCTGGTGCGATGAAGCGTCATAATTTTGGTGGTCTACGTGCGTCGCACGGTGTTTCCGTTTCTCACCGTAGTCACGGTTCTACTGGTAACAGTCAGGATCCTGGTAAGGTGTTCAAGGGTAAGAAGATGGCTGGTCACATGGGTGATCGTCGTGTGACTACCCAGAATCTGGAAATCGTTGCTACCGATGGTGACAATGGCTTGATCCTTGTTAAGGGTGCTATTCCTGGCTCAAAAGGCGGTTGGGTTTACATTAGCGATGCTGTGAAGCGTGCACTTCCTGAAGGTGTTCCGTTCCCTGCTGGTCTAAAAGCTGCTGCTGCTGAAGCTCCTGCTGCTGAAGAGAAGGATCAATAACCATGAAGATCGCGGTTACATCCCTCGAAAATAAAAAAGCTGGTGAAGTTGAACTGAACGAATCTGTGTTCGGTCTTCCGGTTCGTGCTGATTTACTCGCGCGTATGGTCAACTATCAGCTTGCCAAGCGTCGTGCTGGCACACACAAGGTTAAAGAACGCGGCGAAGTTCGCGGTTCAACCCGTAAGATCAAGAATCAGAAAGGTGGCGGCGCTCGTCACGGTTCTATTCGTGCAAACCTCTTCCGTGGTGGTGGTATTGTTCATGGACCTCGCGTTCAGGATCATTCACACGATCTTCCGAAGAAAGTTCGCCTTCTTGCTCTTAAAACTGCACTTTCAGCAAAAGCTGCTGAAGGTAAGTTGGTTGTTCTTGATAACACCGAAGTCAAAGAACCAAAAACCTCTGCATTGGTTAAGCAGTTGGCAGCATTGGGCTGGTCTTCAGCTCTTGTTATCGACGGCGCATCAGTGAACGAAGGTTTTGCTCGTGCTTCTCGCAATATCCCATGCGTTGATGTTCTGCCACAGCAGGGCGCAAACGTATTTGATATTCTGCGTCGCGACACATTGGTTTTGACCAAGGATGCTGTTGAAGCGCTGGAGGCGCGTCTAAAATGAGCAGAGCACGCGCACGTAACACCAAGCCGGTGACCATTTCTAAAGAACGGATGTATGAAATCATCCGTCGTCCGGTCATCACCGAGAAGGCTACTCTTGGTTCAGAAAACAACCAGGTTACCTTCCAAGTTCCGCTTGATGCTTCTAAGCCTGAAATCAGTTTGGCTATTGAAGGTTTGTTTGGCGTTAAGGTTGAAGCGGTTAATACCCTTCGCGTTAAAGGTAAAACAAAACGTTTCAAAGGTCGTCCTGGTCGTCGTTCAGACGTTAAAAAGGCAATTATTTCCCTGCCAGACGGGGAAAGCATCGACGTGACGACGGGAATTTAATCCGATGGCGTTGAAAACTTTTAATCCAGTCACACCAAGTCAAAGAAACCTGGTGTTGATCGATCGCTCTGATCTTTACAAAGGCAAGCCAGTTAAGAAATTAACTGAAGGCCTTACAAAGTCAGGTGGACGTAATAATAATGGTCGGATCACCATGCGCCGTCGTGGCGGTGGTCATAAGCGTTCTTACCGTATCATCGACTTCAAGCGTACAAAGTTTGATGTTGCTGCTACTGTACAACGCATTGAGTACGATCCGAACCGTACGGCGTTTATCGCCTTAATCGAATATGCAGATGGTGAGCAAGCCTATATCTTGGCTCCTCAGCGCCTGCAGGTCGGTGATAGTGTCATCTCTGGTGCTAAAACCGATGTTAAACCTGGTAATGCTATGCCACTTAGCGCGATTCCTGTGGGTACTATTGTCCACAATGTCGAGCTAAAGGCTGGCAAGGGTGGGCAGATTGCTCGTTCAGCCGGTACGTATGTACAGTTGGTTGGTCGCGATGCAGGATATGCCCAAATTCGCTTGAACTCAGGCGAGTTACGTATGGTACGCGCCGAATGCATGGCGACGGTTGGATCCGTGTCCAACCCGGACAATTCGAACCAGAAGCTTGGTAAAGCTGGCCGTAATCGCTGGCTTGGCAAGCGTCCGTCTGTTCGTGGTGTTGCTATGAACCCGGTGGACCACCCGCACGGTGGTGGTGAAGGTCGTACATCGGGTGGTCGTCACCCGGTCACTCCTTGGGGGAAACCTACAAAGGGTGCTCGTACTCGCTCCAACAAGAAGACCGATGGGTTGATTATCCGTCGTCGTCATCAGAAACGCTAAGTGAGGGGATGGCCATATGGCTCGTTCCGTTTGGAAAGGCCCGTTTGTTGATGCCTGTCTGTTAAAGAAGGCTGAGACCGTGCGTAGCGCGGGTCGTAACGAAATTATTAAGACATGGTCCCGTCGTTCCACCATCATGCCACAGTTTGTTGGTTTGACTTTTGGTGTGTACAACGGCCGTAAGCACATCCCGGTTCTTGTAACTGAGAATATGGTTGGCCATAAATTCGGTGAATTCGCTCCATCGCGTACCTATTGGGGTCACGCTGTGGATAAGAAAGCGAAGAAAGGCAGAAAATGAGTAAGTCAAAACGTGATCGTGCGTTAGCTGACAACGAAGCTCGTGCTATTGCTGTTAACCTTCGCACTTCACCGCGCAAACTAAACCTGGTTGCGGCAAGCATTCGTGGGAAATCTGCAGAGTCTGCTTTGGCAGAACTGACTTTCTCCAAGCGTCGTATTGCTATTGAAGTGAAAAAAGCACTTCAGTCTGCAATTGCTAATGCTGAAAACAACCATCAGCTTGATGTAGATCGTCTCTTTGTATCTGAGGCTTTCGTCGGTAAAAGCTTTGTCATGAAGCGTTTCCGGGCACGTGCTCGCGGTCGTGTTGGCCGTTTGCTCAAGCCTTGGAGCCAATTGACAGTTGTTGTCCGTGAACGCGAGGAGACAGCGTAATGGGTCAGAAGATTAATCCTATCGGCCTTCGTGTCGGTATCATCCGGACCTGGGATTCTCGTTGGTTTGCAGATGGTGACTATGCTGATCTGCTTCATGAAGATCTTGGCATCCGTGAGTTTCTGCGCGAGCGCTTGAAACAAGCTGGTGTTTCTCGGATCATCATCGAGCGTCCAGCGAAGAAAGCCCGTGTTACCATTTACACTGCCCGTCCGGGTGTTGTGATCGGTAAAAAGGGATCGGATATTGAAAAACTGCGTCGTGAGCTTCAGAAACTTACTTCTAGCGAAGTACATCTGAATATCGTAGAAATCCGGAAACCAGAAATTGATGCGAAATTGGTTGCAGACAACATCTGTAGTCAGTTAGAACGTCGTGTGGCTTTCCGTCGTGCTATGAAACGATCTGTTCAGTCAGCTATGCGTCTCGGCGCACAGGGCATTCGTATTAACTGCGCCGGCCGTTTGGGTGGTGCTGAGATTGCTCGTACTGAATGGTATCGTGAAGGACGTGTTCCACTCCACACTCTTCGTGCGGAAGTTGATTACGCTGAGTCCCGTGCATCCACCACTTTCGGTATTTGTGGTGTGAAGGTATGGATCTTTAAAGGCGAGATCTTGGAACATGACCCAATGGCCATGGATAAGCGATCTCAGGATTCACAGGCCGCTCGTTCGTAACGGGCTTAGCTTGAGGAAATAGTAATATGTTGCAGCCAAAGCGGACTAAGTTCCGCAAAGCACATAAAGGCCGGATCCACGGTAATGCTAAGGGTGGTACCCAATTGAATTTTGGTGCCTACGGTCTTAAAGCCGTAACCCCTGGTCGTGTATCTGCCCGACAAATCGAAGCGGCCCGTCGTACCGTTACACGTCATATGAAACGTGTCGGTAAGTTGTGGATCCGCATCTTCCCAGACGTGCCGGTTACATCTAAACCTGCAGAAGTGCGTCAGGGTAAAGGTAAAGGTAACATCGAATGGTGGGCAGCTAGGGTTAAACCTGGTCGTGTCATCTTTGAACTCGATGGTGTTCCTTTGGACGTTGCTCGCGAGGCTTTCTCGTTGGCAGCTGCTAAATTACCAATTCAGACGAAATTTATTGTTCGTCCGGGTGAGGGAGTGAACTAATGAAATCAAGTGATCTCCGTACTAAAACGGCTGATGAGCTTAAAGAAGAGATGGTAAAGTTGCGTAAAGAGCAGTTTAACCTCCGCTTCCAACAAGCCAGCGGTCAGCTTGAAAACACGGCTCGTTGTCGTCAGGTTCGCCGCGACATTGCACGAGTTAAAACTGTCCTGCAGTCTCTGCAGGCAGCTTCTTAAGGAGTTTACACAATGCCACGGCGTGTGTTGCAGGGTGTCGTAGTTAGCGATAAGACCGACAAGACTATTACTGTTCTTGTAGAACGTCGCGTTATGCACCCGATCTACAAGAAGTTCATTAAGCGTTCGAAGAAGTATCACGCTCATGACGAGACCAACGCAGTAAAAGCGGGAGATGTCGTCAAGATTCGTGAATGCAGTCCAATTTCCAAGACCAAGTCTTGGGAAGTGGTCAGTGACGCTTCTACCGAAGCATAGTATTTAGGATATAGCCATGATCCAGATGCAGTCTCAGCTTGAAGTAGCTGACAACTCCGGTGCTCGTAGAGTACAGTGCATCAAGGTGCTTGGTGGTTCCAAACGTAAAACCGCCAGTATCGGTGACGTCATCAAAGTCTCTGTCAAGGAAGCAATTCCACGTGGCAAAGTCAAAAAAGGTGATGTACACCGTGCCGTGATTGTACGCACGGCAAAAGAAATCCGTCGTCAAGACGGCACCTCGATCCGCTTTGATACTAATGCGGCTGTTTTGATTAACAAATCAAATGAGCCTATTGGTACTCGTATTTTCGGCCCGGTTACCCGTGAACTGCGTGCGCGCAGCTTCATGAAAATCGTGTCATTGGCGCCTGAGGTGCTGTAATGAGCAAAAAGTTTAAGATCAAAAAAGGCGACCAGGTTGTTCTTACAACCGGTCGTGACAAGGGTAAAAAAGGCGAAGTGCTTCGAGTACTTCGCGACGAAGATCGCGTTGTTGTACAAGGCGTAAACGTCGTGAAGAAGCATCAGTCTGCTTCCCAGACATCACAGGGCGGAATCATCGAGCAAGAAGCTTCCGTTCATATTTCTAATATTGCACTAGTTGACCCTAAATCTGGGGATGCCACACGCGTTGGTTTCCGTACAGAAGGGGATCGCAAAGTGCGCTTCGCCAAGAAATCTGGCGAAGTAGTTGATGTATAGGGCGAGGTTGACCATGACACAGCCACGCTTGAAGGCACATTATAACAGTGAAGTTAGAGACGCTCTTAAAGGCGAATTTAACTACACTAACCCGATGCAGATTCCTAAGCTTGAGAAAATCGTGCTTAATATCGGTGTTGGTAAAGCCGTACAGGACACCAAAAAGGTTAAGCATGCAGCTTCTGAACTAGAAGCAATTGCAGCGCAAAAACCTGTTATCACACGTGCCAAGAAATCCATTGCGGGTTTCAAAGTTCGTGAAGATATGCCACTAGGCTGTAAGGTGACACTGCGCGGCGATCGCATGTATGAATTCCTTGATCGTCTTGTGACGATTGCTCTTCCACGTGTTCGTGATTTTCGCGGCGTGAAAGGCAATGCATTTGACGGCCTTGGAAACTATAACATGGGACTCAAGGAGCAGATTGTTTTCCCGGAAATCGAATACGATCGCGTAGACGAAATCCGCGGGATGAATATTACCATCTGCACCACGGCGAAAACCGATGAGGAAGCGAAAGCTCTCCTTGCCAGGTTCGACATGCCGTTCGCTAACTGAACGGGCAGAAAGGAATAGTAAAATGGCTAAGAAAAGTGCCATTGCTAAGAACGAAAAACGCCGCCGTATGGTAGCAAAGCAAGCTGAAAAGCGTGCTGCGCTTAAGGCGATTGCAACAGACCGTTCTGCTTCCCCGGAAGAAGTCTTCCAGGCTAGCATGAAATTGGCTCAGTTGCCTCGTGACGGTGCAAAGATCCGCGTACGTAACCGTTGTGGCGTCACAGGACGTCCTCGTGGATTCTATCGTAAGTTCAAGCTCTCTCGTATCGCGCTTCGTGATCTGGCCTCTGTTGGCCAGGCACCTGGTGTCGTTAAGTCGAGCTGGTAAGGAAGGACCGACGATATGGCGATGAGCGATCCTTTAGGGGATATGCTAACCCGCATCCGTAACGGACAACGGGTTGGTAAAAGCGTCGTTCGCGCGCCAGCTTCTAAGCTGCGCGCCAATGTACTCGAAGTTCTAAAACGCGAAGGTTTTATTCGCGGCTTTAGTAAAGTTGACGTTCGTGCTGGTATTAGTGAACTAGCTATCGAACTGAAATATGCAGATGGTGATCCGGCGATTTCTGAAATCAGCCGTGTGTCACGTCCTGGTCGTCGCGTGTACTCTAAAATTAAAGAGCTACCACGTTACTACAACGGACTTGGTGTCACCATTCTTTCTACGCCTAGCGGCGTAATGTCCGATCAAGAAGCCCGTACCGCCAATGTTGGTGGTGAGGTTCTCTGCCAGGTATTCTAAGGGAGTTTGATATGTCTCGTGTAGGCAAGAACCCCGTAGAAGTACCAAGTGGGGTCGAACTAAAGATTGACGGCAATGTCGTCTCTGCAAAAGGGAAGCTGGGTGAACTCAGCTTCGCAGCTACGGATGATGTAACTTTCTCTCTCGATGATGGAAAAGTTACAGTAACTCCAGCTAATGACAGCAAGCGTGCTCGCTCTATGTGGGGTACTGCTCGCAGTCGTGTCCAGAATCTGGTTACTGGTGTTTCCGAAGGTTACACCAAGAACCTTGAGATTAACGGTGTTGGTTATCGCGCGGCTGTTCAAGGTAATACTTTGAACCTGCAGCTTGGTTATTCACATGATGTTCTCTTCCCAATTCCGGAAGGCATTACTATCAAATGTGAAAAGCCAACGGCTGTTGCCGTTTCGGGGATCGACAAGCAGAAAGTCGGCCAGGTGGCTGCTGTCATCCGTGGGTACCGCCCACCAGAGCCTTACAAAGGCAAAGGTGTTAAGTACTCCGATGAAGTCATTCTGCGCAAAGAAGGCAAGAAGAAGTAACCCATGCGTAAGCTTATCTCATTGCACGATCGCCGCAAAAGTCGCGTTCGTACACAGCTACGGCGCACGGGTAATGGTCGTCCTCGCCTGTCAGTATTTCGTTCGAGCAAGAATATCTATGCTCAAGTGATTGATGACAAGCAGGGTGTCACTGTTGCCGCTGCGTCAACCCTGGACGGAGCTCTGAAGAGCGATTTGAAAACTGGTGCAGATAAAGATGCTGCCGTTAAAGTTGGAAAACTCGTTGCAGAGCGCGCCGTCGCCGCCGGTATCACGGACGTCGTTTTCGACCGTGGTGGATACATTTATCATGGTCGTGTCAAAGCTTTGGCTGATGCGGCTCGTGAAGCTGGCTTAAAGTTCTAAGGGGACTAGTTTTATGGCACGTTCTCAAAAAGAAAATCGCGGTCGTAGAGACGATCGCAACCGCGATGAACCGGAACTGATCGAAAAACTGGTTGGTATTAACCGTGTTGCCAAGGTGGTCAAAGGTGGCCGTCGTTTTGGCTTCGCTGCTATTGTCGTCGTTGGTGACGGTCGTGGTCGCGTAGGTCATGGCACTGGTAAAGCCCGTGAAGTTCCTGAAGCAATTCGTAAGGCTACGGAAGCTGCAAAACAGAACATGGTTCGTGTTCCTCTTCGTGAGGGCCGTACTTTGCACCATGACATCAAAGGTCATTACGGTGCAGGCCATGTTGTAATGCGCAGCGCACCAGTGGGTACCGGTATTATCGCCGGTGGTCCTCTCCGTGCCGTTTTTGAAGCTCTTGGTGTTCAGGATGTGGTCTCTAAGTCCACAGGTACTTCGAACCCGCATAACCTGATTAAAGCTGCTATCGATGGCCTGACGCGTTCGCGTAGCCCTCGTATGGTTGCTCAGCGTCGCGGTAAGAAGGTTTCTGATATTCTAGGCAACCGTGCTGCAGGCACAGAAGCTCAAGGATAAATACCATGGCAGCTAAAAAAACGATTACTGTGGTACAGGTAGGAAGTCCAATCGGACGGACTAAAGATCAGCGCGCAACACTTGTTGGTCTGGGCCTCAATAAAATGAACCGCCGTCGTACATTGGAAGATACACCTTCCGTACGTGGCATGATCAACAAGGTTAGCCATCTTGTTAAGGTGGTGGAAGCCTAAGGGCTTTCACTATCCTGACAAGAAGGAGAAACTGGGACCATTACGATGAAGCTAAATCAGCTTTCCGATAACCCAGGTGCTACGAAAGATCGCAAACGCGTCGGTCGTGGTACTGGTTCCGGCTACGGCAAAAATGCCGGTGGCGGACACAAGGGTCAAAAGTCTCGTTCCGGCGTAAGCATTAAAGGCTTCGAAGGCGGTCAGATGCCATTGCATCGTCGTCTGCCGAAACGTGGATTTAACAACATCTTCCGGAAGAACTATGTTCCTTTGAACATTGGTCGTCTTCAGGCAGCGATTGACGCTAAGAAAATCGATGCTAAAAAGCCGATCGATCAAGAAGTTCTTGTTACTTCTGGTATCATTACCAATGCTCGTGACGGCATTCGCCTGTTGGCGAACGGCGAATTGAAAGCAAAAGTGGAAATCACTGTTGCTGGCGCTTCCGCCGCTGCTATTGCAGCCGTAGAGAAATCAGGTGGCTCTGTCACCGTTCCTGCGAGCAAGTAATTTTGTAAAGGCAGAAATCCCTTTCTTTTGATGGGGGTTTCTGCCTTTAGTATTTTTTAGTCAATTTTTATATTACCGGGAATAGGCATATGGCATCTGCTGCTGAGCAATTAGCCGCGAATATTAATCTTAGTGCGTTTTCTAAAGCCACAGATTTGAAAAAGCGTATCTGGTTCACTCTGGGTGCGCTTATTGTGTATCGTCTAGGAACTTATATTCCTCTTCCCGGAATTGATCCTATTGTATTCCAGCAAGCCTTCAACGCGCAGGCGGGTGGTGTGCTTGGAATGTTTAACCTCTTTTCCGGTGGTGCTCTTGAGAGAATGACAATTCTCGCCTTGAACATCATGCCATATATTTCTGCATCTATTATCATGCAGTTGATGACCGCAATCTCTCCTCAGATTGAAGCTCTCAAAAAAGAAGGTGAAGCCGGTCGTAAAAAAATCAACCAATACACACGCTACGGTACAGTGGTCTTAGCTGCTGTTCAGGCTTATGGTATTGCTCGTGGTTTACAGGGGGCTCAGGATTTTGGGGCTGCCGTGATTAATCCGGGACTTTTCTTTGAACTAACAACAGTCATTACCCTGACAGGTGGTACAATCTTCCTGATGTGGTTGGGTGAGCAGATTACGCAGCGCGGTATCGGTAACGGTATCTCTCTTATTATCTTCTCTGGTATCGTTGCAGGCTTGCCTTCTGCGCTTGCGCAAACATTCCAGCTAAGTCAAAGCAATGGTTTTGTTGCCTTGATCATTCTGTTGGTTCCACTTGTTATTGCAGGTATCGTTTGCTTCGAACGTGCACACCGCAAAGTTATTGTACAGTATCCAAAGCGTCAGGTTGGTAACAAAATGTTCGGTGGTGATTCTTCTCACCTGCCAATCAAGCTGAACGTATCTGGTGTGATCCCACCGATTTTTGCATCTTCTTTGCTGCTGATGCCAATTACCGCGGCTCAATTCTCTGCCGGTAGTTCCGAGTGGCTGACATGGGTTACTGCAAACCTTGGTCGTGGCACTGTTGGATACATGCTTCTTTTCAGTACGCTGATCGCTTTCTTTGCCTTCTTCTATAAGACAATTGTCTTCAATACAGAAGAGACGGCTGACAACCTTAAGAAAAATGGCGGTTTTGTTCCTGGCATTCGCCCTGGAAAAAACACAGCTGCACATCTTGACTATATCATCAATCGGCTAACAATTGCTGGGGCTGCATATCTTGTAGCTGTATGTTTGCTACCTGAGATTTTGATCTCTCAATATGCTGTTCCATTCTATTTTGGCGGGACAAGTTTGTTGATTGTCGTTTCCGTAACAATGGATACGGTTGGACAGATCCATTCTCATCTGGTGGCTCATCAGTATGAAGGCCTAATTAAAAAATCAAAATTAAAGGGTAGGCGTGGATGAACATAGTATTGTTTGGCCCTCCGGGAGCGGGGAAGGGTACACAGGCAGCAATTCTGGTTGAACAGCACAACATTGTGCAACTTTCAACAGGTGACATGTTAAGAGCAGCTGTTGCTGCGGGGACAGAGCTTGGTAAACAAGCCAAGTCTGTTATGGATGCCGGACAGTTGGTTGCTGATGATTTGATCATTGGCATCATCTCTGACCGTATTGATGAAGCTGATTGTAAAAACGGTTTTATTCTGGACGGCTTCCCCCGGACAGTTGCGCAGGCCGAAGGCCTGGATGCGATGTTGGAAGAAAAAGGTCTGAAGCTCGACAGCACAATCGAGATTGTTGTTGATGAGCAAATTCTTTTCAGCCGTATCGAACAACGTGCCAGCGAGACACCTGAAGCAGAGCGTCGCGCGGATGACAATGCTGAAACGCTTAAAAAGCGCCTCGCGGTTTATCACGAGCAAACTGCCCCTGTGCTGCCTTACTATGAAAAGAAAGGCAATTTGCACAAAGTGGACGGTATGCAATCAATTGAGGAAGTGGCGAGTCAGATCGCTAATTTCCTTAAGTAAGACTTACCCATTGACAGGCGGACGGATTGGCATATAATCCGCCGCCGAATGGACATTTTTGTTGGGAATCTAAGCTTTTTTGCCGATTTTCAATAAAACGTATTTCGGGTGACTTTATCTACCACCCAATACAATTTCGGGTTTCGGCCTGAAAACAAGAACTACACGACGTCTCTCATTTCACCTCTAGAGAATGTCGCGGATTAATTTAACCAGGGTTTCCAAATAGTTGGAGCCCGATCTGTGTTTGTGAGGAGAGCGTAGTGGCTCGTATTGCTGGCGTCAACATCCCGACGCAAAAGCGGGTACTGATCGCATTGACCTATATCCATGGTATTGGTCCTGCGATTTCTAAGAAAATCTGTGAAGAAGTTGGCATTCCGGCTGAACGCCGTGTTAACGAATTGACAGAAGATGAAGTACTTCGCATTCGTGAAACAATTGATAACAACTGCACTGTTGAAGGTGACCTTCGCCGTGAAGTTGCTATGAACATCAAACGTCTGATGGATCTAGGTTGCCTGCGCGGCCTTCGTCATCGTAAACGCCTTCCAGTTCGCGGGCAGCGTACTCGGACTAACGCACGTACGCGTAAAGGTCCTGCTGTTGCTATCGCTGGTAAGAAGAAATAAGAGGGCAGTAGAAAATGGCTAAAGCTCAGCAGGGGCGCGTTAAGCGTCGCGAGCGGAAGAATATTTCTTCTGGTATCGCTCACATCAGTGCAACTTTTAACAACACGATCATCACGATCACTGACGTACAGGGAAATGCTATTTCTTGGGCATCAGCTGGTGGTCTAGGTTTTAAAGGTTCTCGTAAGTCCACTCCATATGCTGCTCAGCTTGCTGCAGAAGATGCAGGCAAAAAAGCTCAGGATCATGGAATGAAGACTCTCGAAGTCAACGTTAAGGGCCCAGGGTCAGGACGTGAGTCCGCTCTTCGTGCTCTGCAGGCAGTTGGTTTTACCATCACTGGTATCCGTGATGTAACACCAATTCCGCACAACGGATGTCGTCCACCTAAACGCCGTCGCGTATAAGTGGATTTAGGGCAGGCTGTTTAACGGGTAGCCTGCCTGTATCTAACTCGTCTAAAGCCGGATTTTGTTTCCGGCTTTTGGCATATACATGACACTGCAAGAACCATTGTTACGTCCCGTTCGTGATCGATAGCTTGCACGTCAAAAAAGAGGTTTTACTGTGATTCAGACTAACTGGAATGCTTTGATTAAGCCTGAAAGTCTCGTTGTTGAGCCAGGCATTGATAGCAATCGTATTGCTAAAGTTGTTGCTGAGCCGCTAGAGCGTGGTTTCGGTCTTACACTTGGTAACGCGCTGCGTCGCGTTCTTCTGTCATCTTTGCAAGGTGCTGCTGTTACATCCATCCACATTGATGGTGTACTGCACGAGTTCTCATCTATTCCTGGTGTTCGTGAAGACGTTACTGACGTTATTCTTAACATCAAAACCATCGCTCTGCGTATGGAAGGTGAAGAGCCAAAGCGCATGCGTCTTCGCGCAGAAGGTCCTGGTTCTGTTACTGCCGGTCAAATCGAAACAACTGGTGACATCGAAGTGATGAACCCGGATCTTGTGATCTGTACTCTGGATGATGGTGCTCATCTGGACATGGAACTTACCGTTGATACCGGTAAAGGCTATGTTGCTGCTTCTCAGAACCGTGTTGAAGATGCGCCAATCGGTCTTGTACCTGTTGATTCAATCTTCTCGCCAGTTCGTAAGGTGTCCTACAAAGTCGACAACACTCGTGTTGGTCAGGTAACTGACTATGACAAGCTGACACTTGAAATCGAAACTGATGGTTCTATCACACCAGAAGATGCGATCGCTGTTGCGTCTCGTATTCTTCAGGATCAGCTTTCTCTCTTCGTTAACTTCGATGAGCCGAAAGTTGAAGAAGTTGACGATCGTCCAAGTGAACCTCCGTTCAACCGTAACCTTCTTCGCAAGGTTGATGAGCTTGAACTGTCTGTTCGTTCAGCTAACTGCCTCAAAAACGATAACATCGTTTACATCGGTGATCTGGTTCAGAAAACCGAAGCAGAGATGCTACGTACACCTAACTTCGGTCGTAAATCTCTTAATGAGATCAAAGAAGTTCTTTCCGGTATGGGCCTACACCTCGGTATGGAAATTGCCGAATGGCCGCCAGAGAACATCGAAGAGTTGGCAAAGCGTCTCGACGAACCTTTCTAAGAAGGTTCTGAGTTACCAAAGGGGAATGCATCCCCAAACCCTGGCGATTTCATCTGATTTTTAAATCAGGCGGCGTTAGGGAATTTAATCCGTCTCGTGCGCGAGACACTAGATATTAGGAGAACAGATATGCGTCACGGAATGAGTGGTCGTAAACTAAACCGTACTTCCAGCCACCGTAAGGCTATGTTTGCAAACATGGCTCACGCGTTGATCAAACACGAACAGATCAAAACAACGCTTCCAAAAGCCAAAGACCTTCGTCCAATCGTTGAGAAATTGGTTACACTTGGTAAGCGCGGTGACCTGCACGCTCGTCGTCAGGCTCTAGCTGTTCTTCGTGATACAAAACTAACTGCTAAACTTTTTGACGTACTTGCCGAGCGTTACAAAGACCGTCAGGGTGGATACACTCGCGTTCTTAAAGCTGGCTTCCGTCATGGTGATATGGCGCCAATGGCGTTCATCGAATTCGTTGATCGCGACCTTGATGCCAAAGGCCAGGATTCTGGTCCTGTAGTTGGTGATGAGGATGAAGGAGAAGAGTAAGCCTCTTTTTCTTCACATTTAAGTACTATCAAAAGGCAGTCCTTGGGGCTGCCTTTTGTTTTTGTCCCTTTTGTTTTGGCAGTGGATGAGGGCATAAAGATTTTTACAAAGAGATATTTTGACACAGGGATAACTGTGTTAAATCTGAGGGTGAACAAACTGCGAACTGTTTATTTCATAAGGAACGAAATACTGATGCGTATTCTGCCTACAAATCTATTGCCAGTTTTCCTGTCAATCATGGCGTTATTTTTGATTCAGAATAACCTGTCTGTTTCTTCTGTTTCCGCACAAACGGTGCCAACTAGTCAGGCGCAGATAAATTTGAGCTTCTCACCCGTTGTGAAACAGACGTCACCAGCCGTGGTCAATATCTTCACCAAAACGTTGGTCAAAGAACGTGCAGTTCCATCACTATTCAACGATCCTTTTTTTCGTAAGTTCTTTGGTAACAACTTACCGGGTCGTGAAAGAAAGCGGATGGGGAAATCCTTGGGATCGGGTGTGATCGTTCGCGAAAATGGGTTGATTGTTACGAATCACCATGTCATCGACTCTGCAACTGAAATTCAGGTTGTTCTGGCAGATCGCCGGGAGTTCTCTGCTGAATTGGTTCTTAGTGATAAAGATACAGATCTGGCAATACTGAAAATTGATACTCAGGGCGAAAAGCTACCAACTCTGGAGTTGATGGATTCTGACACAATTGATGTTGGTGATCTTGTCCTCGCGATTGGTAATCCTTTTGGTGTGGGCCAAACCGTCACCAGCGGGATTGTTTCTGCACTGGCACGGACACAGGTCGGGGTGGCGGACTTTCAGTTCTTTATCCAGACAGATGCAGCCATTAATCCCGGGAACTCTGGGGGTGCCTTGGTTACATTGGATGGTAAGCTTTTGGGAATTAACACGGCGATCTTCTCTTCCTCAAGGAATGGCGGTTCGATTGGTATTGGTTTTGCCATTCCGGCTAATATGGTTCGCACCGTTATACATTCTGCAGAACAGGGGAGAGAGCTGGTTCGTGCCTGGCCCGGTATTGCAGGGCAGGATTTGAATGCTGATCTGGCTCTTGGTTTTGGTCTGAATCGCCCCGGTGGTGTTGTTGTGAGTAATGTTTACCCCGGCGGACCCGCTGACAAGGCAGGTATTCGTGGGGGGGATGTTATTTTATCTGTTGGGGGGAAAGAAGTGATCAATGTTGAATCTCTTCGGTTCCGCATTGCGACAATCCCTGTCGGTGAAAAAGTTGAACTAGAGCTTTGGAGAGGGCGTAAAGCAAAAACGGTTACTTATCTGGCAAGTCCGGCCCCTGAAACGCCAAAAAGGAATGAACAAGAAATTCGAGGTTCAAACCCCTTGGCTGGTTCTATTCTTACCAATCTCTCGCCTGCAGTTGCAGAAGAGTTACATCTTGGAAGCTTGTGGGAAGGGGTCATGGTGAAAAATGTTGCGCGAAGAAGCCCCGCTCATCAAATAAGTCTGCAGCCACAAGATATTCTGCTGAATGTAAACGGTGTTCAAATCAACAGAGTTGCCGACGTTAAAAAGGCTTTAAATAAAAAAACAAAGAGCTGGACGTTGGTTATCAGTCGAGAAGGGCGTAAGAGAACGCTCGAATTAAAACGCTAGTGTCTATTCCTAACGTTATGGGAATGATGATGCCACAAGGAACATATTAAGTGGTTGGTTTATTCGAAGATCCAACATCAAGGCCACTGGCGGACCGCTTGCGTCCGCAGACACTGGATCAGGTTGTCGGGCAAGATCACCTTGTTGGTGAAAACGGTCCAATTGGGCGTATGGTTCGGGCACAACGTTTGGCCTCCATGATTTTATGGGGAACGCCGGGGTGTGGAAAAACCACAATTGCGCGATTGCTGGCTGATGTTACTGATCTTCACTTTGAGCCACTATCGGCCATTTTTTCCGGCGTTGCTGACCTGCGCAAGATCTTTGAAAAAGCACGCGAACGAAAGGCGATGGGGCAAGGCACGCTGCTATTTATTGATGAAATCCATCGCTTTAACAGGGCGCAGCAGGATAGTTTCCTTCCCTACATGGAAGATGGCACCATTGTTCTCGTTGGGGCGACGACTGAAAATCCTTCTTTTGAGCTAAATGCGGCGCTCTTATCTCGCTCTCAAGTCATGGTGCTCAAGCGCATAGATGAGGAGGGGATGGATGGTCTTTTAATACGAGCAGAACAGGAAATGGGGTTTGAATTACCCCTTACAGGTGAAGCTCGGCAATCGGTTATTGCCATGGCAGATGGTGACGGCCGTTACCTTTTGAACATGGCAGAAGAACTCTTTACACTGCCACCGGGTGATGCTTTGGATACCGGAGATCTGGCAACGGTTATTCAAAAACGTGCGCCGATTTATGATAAAGGCCAGGAAGGGCATTATAATCTAATATCAGCCCTGCATAAATCGCTTCGTGGATCTGATTGTGACGCAGCGCTTTATTGGTTGGCACGAATGCTGGCAGGCGGAGAAGATCCCAATTATATCGCGCGAAGACTTTTAAGGTTTGCTGTTGAAGATATCGGTCTTGCAGATCCCAATGCAATGTCGCAGGCGCTGCATGCATGGCAATCTTTCGAGCGTTTAGGATCTCCAGAGGGAGAATTGGCTCTGGCTCAAGCCGTAATCTATCTTGGTACAGCGCCGAAATCCAATGCGGCTTATGCTGCTTATAAAAGTAGTGTTCGATCTGCAAAAGAAACCGGATCTCTTTCTCCGCCGATGCATATTCTAAATGCACCGACCAAAATGATGAAAGATCTCGGTTACGGAAAAAACTATGCTTATGATCATGATGCACAGGATGGTTTTTCCGGGCAAAACTACTTTCCGGATAATATGCCCCGTCATAATTTCTACCAACCCGTGGAAAGAGGCTTTGAACGAGACGTAAAAAAACGGCTTCTTTACTGGGACAAGTTGCGCCAAGAGCGGCAGAAACCCTGAGAATTAACCAAGGAATGCAAAAACTGCGTGCCTGCCATGTATATCTGATGATTGCAAAGGTGCGACATTTTGGTGTTATTTGTAGGCAGAAATCCTAAAACTAGTTCTTGTGTCGAAAAACACAGACCGCGTTCCAAGAGGGTAAAGCCAGCAATGCCAGATTATATTCGTCCGCAAAAAGATCATGTGGCACTCATTTCTCTATCTGCGCAGCGAGATTATATCCTCCCAAGTTCTCCTATCCGAGCATCCGGTCTTTCCCGCGCCATTCCTGCAATGGAAAAATTGGTTCAGGGCTTTCGTGACCGTCTAGCCCCGGTTTATCATTCTATCCGTCTTTATAAAACGGATGGGTCAAATGTTGATCTCTGTCGTCGTACGGCAGTAGAAGAAGGGTTGCGTATCTTTATGCCGGGAAGCCTTGGTGCGGAACTGGTTGATGAAATCCAGCCTGAAGGCAAAGAAGTTCGCATTAACCCGGATCTCCTTTTTGATGGCAAGTTCCAGGAAATTGGCGAGAACGAATCAATTTTCTATCGTCCGCGTTGGGGAGCGTTTCATGACACGCCATTGGAAAATGAGCTTAAAGCGCGTGGTGTAAACACACTGGTTCTTTGCGGGTTCTCATTTACCACTGCAACACGGGCAACGATTTACGAAGCAAGTGCACGTGATTTCCGGGTTATTGTTGTTCCGGACGCTTTGTGTAATGCGACGGAACAAGGTCTTCACGAACTCGGGCGTATGGGCGTATACATGATGGAAACAGACGAACTGTTGTCCTGGTTGCGTGATCCCCGCGAAAATGGCGAAAGTGAAAAGGCAGCCTAGGCTGTTACACAAATAGAAAAGCCATTTCTCTTATTTTGCCAAGCTGCCTCATATTTGTTAGTTAGAACTGGATGCACAGGTGCGGCTGGATTGAGCAGTCACTTTTGCAAAGATTTGTTCTTGGGTCATTCTGGTTTGATTATTCCTATTTGATCATTTTGGCAGGTACGTAATGAAAATGCTGGCAGCAGTTGCCCTTGGTGGTGCGATCGGGGCAATGGGACGATATCTGGTCATTATTACGATGGGTACTATGGTGGGAACCATGATCCCTGTTGGTACTTTGACAGTGAATATCGTTGGCTCGTTTGCGATGGGCATACTTGTTCCCTTGATTGGTGTTGGTGATCTTGTATCGCAGGAACTGAGGGCTTTTTTGACCGTTGGCCTGTTGGGCGCATTTACAACTTTTTCGACCTTTTCGATGGATGTTGTTGTTCTTTTCCAGCGTGATGCCATTGGATTGGCAGCCTTGTACTTGTCTTTATCTGTCTTTCTCTCTATAGCAGCCTTTGTTGCTGGATATTATCTAATGAGGTCTTTTGTCGTATGAGTGCCGTTACCATGGTTAAAGTTGGAACAGATGATGGCGGCGTACGTCTTGATCGTTGGTTCAAAAAGCACTACCCGGCTTTTAGTTATATCCAGGTCGAGAAAATGTTGCGTAAAGGCCAGATCCGTATTGATGGCAAGCGTGCAAAAGCCTCATCTCGGCTAGAACCGGGGCAGGAAATTCGGGTTCCACCAGTTCCAGATCGTTCCACTGATAATCGCCCACGCAGAAATGAACCGACCATGAGCCCCGAAGAAATTCAGTATGTCAGGGATATGGTGATCTACAGAGATGATTCTGTTATTGCATTGAATAAGCCTGCTGGTTTGGCTGTACAAGGTGGAACGGGACAAAGCAAACACCTGGATGGCATGCTCGAAGCTCTCTGTTATGACAAACAGGAAAAGCCGCGTTTGGTGCATCGGCTGGATAAAGATACCAGTGGTGTTCTACTCCTTGCGCGTAATGCAAATTCTGCCCGTATTCTGACCAAATCGTTTAAAGGCAAAACAGCTAAGAAAGTCTATTGGGCGCTTGTTGCTGCTGTCCCGCCGCAGAAGAAGGGGTGGATTTATCTGCCATTGGAAAAACAGGCTGGCGCGCAGGGCGAAAAGATGGTGATCGATTATGATACCGGGAAAGAAGCACTGACTCTTTATAGCATGATTGATAAGGTCGGACGTAAAGCAGCCTGGGTTGCGCTGATGCCTTTGACTGGTCGTACACACCAACTGCGTGCGCATTGTGGCGCACTTGAGGCCCCAATCCTAGGGGATGGCAAGTACGGAGGCAAAGATGCTTATCCATTGGGAAACAAAATTTCAAAAGACATGATGCTCCATGCCCGGGAAATTGCTGTTCCTCATCCTGAAGATGGTACAACGTTGAGGGTAAAAGCAGACCTTTCCCCGCATATGGTTGATGCTTGGAAGACATTGGGCTTCAAACAAGGACATGGTGATGATGCCGTTGATTTGCTCGAAGGCTATGCCGGGGATCTTGCCCACTGCCCACCACGTGAATTGAGAGATTTTTATAAATCCAAAGAACACTAACCCCAACAGTGTTAATCCTGATTAGTTCGTGGCGAATTTAAAGTGAGGTAGAGGTGCCAAGGCAACCTTTTAAACTGGTTATTTTTGATTTTGACGGCACGCTTGTTGATAGTCAGTTCAATATTCATAAAAACATGATCGAAGCTTTCACAGTAAATGGTCTTTCTGAACCTACTCTGGAAGATGTTCGCCGTATTGTTGGACTGAAGTTGGAATATGCAGTGGCCGAGATGTTGCCCAGGGATGCTAGCTGGGAGTTGGCTTGCAAGGTTTCGGATTCCTATCGGGAATCTTTTGTTGAGGCCCGGCAAAAGCCCTGTTTTGAAGAGCCAGTTTTTGACGGTGTGCGTGAAATGTTGCAACGTCTGGATCAACCAGAAACGCTATTGGCTATCGCGACGGGTAAAAATTTGCGGGGACTTAAAAAGAGTCTCGATCATCACGGATTTCAGGATCACTTTGTGACTTTGAAAACGGCGGATGATGGGCCAAGTAAACCACATCCAGAAATTCTCTATCAGGCTATGGCGGAAAATGGTGTTGATCCAAAAGATACAGTCATGATTGGTGATACAACGTATGATATTGAAATGGCACGTGCGGCGGGTGTATCTGCTGTTGGCGTTTCCTGGGGGTATCATGAAACACAGGCATTGTTTGATGCGGGCGCCCATATCGTTGTGAATTCCTGCGAAGAACTTCCCGAACGCTTTGTTGATCTGGTACAATAGAAATTGTGAAAACCAGCTGTTTAATCTTAACTAATGAATAGACTGAACTGATGTCTTCTACACTTGCTTTAAAACGATTTTATAAACAGGCGACAGCCGAAGCTTCGGACGAGGGCTTTGTTGTTCTTCTTGATGGACGTGTTGTTAAAACGCCAGAACAGCTTCCGTTATTATTTCCAACTTTACAGCTAGCCGAAGCCGTTGCTGCGGAATGGGACGCGCAGGAAAAGGAAATTGATGCGGCGACAATGCCGATGATGACGCTTGCCTGTACGGCCATTGATTGGGTTGGTAAGGAAAGATTACAGGCTGAAGAAGGCATTGGTGAGTATGCCGGGCACGATTTGCTTTGTTATTGGGATGACAGCATGCCTGAACTTCAGGATCGACAAAAAGAGGTATGGCAACCGTTACTCGATTGGGCCGCACTGACATTTGATGCGCCTTTAGCAACGACCAGTGGTCTTTTGAGTGTTGAACAGCCCGAAAGTGCCGTATCTGCGCTTAAAAAAGCTGTGTGCAGTTTTCCCAATATGGAGTTGGCAGCCTTATCAACCATAGTCAGAACGGGCGGTTCTTTGATTGTTGGTTTGGCGTTGTTGAAAAATCATATAGATGTTGAAAAGGCTATAGAAGCCGTACTTTTACATGAAAAATTTCAAATCGAACGCTGGGGGGCTGATGAAGAAGCCGAGCAGCGTCATGTAAATATTTTAACTGAATTTCGCACTGCAATGAAATTTTTAAGTCTAATTCATGACTGACTAGTTACAGAGTACTAGTATCGTTAAACCCTACGTGCTATCAATTACGTCCTGTTAAATATCGCAGTGCAAAACTGCGCCTCGAAATTGATGACATAACAACGTGGGGGAACACGTGCAGGATATCATACAAAAGCTGGAAGCAAAGCGACAGGCGGCCAGAAGCGGTGGAGGAGAGCGTCGGGTTGATGCGCAGCATGGTAAGGGTAAACTTACTGCGCGTGAACGCATTGACGTCTTACTCGACGAAGGTTCTTTTGAAGAATGGGATATGTTTGTAGAACACCGTTGCGTCGACTTCGGTATGGAACAACAAAGTGTCCCTGGTGACGGTGTCGTCACTGGCAGTGGAACAATTAACGGACGTCTCGTTTTTGTTTACAGCCAGGATTTTACCGTTTTTGGAGGATCGCTCTCTGCTTCTCATGCGCAAAAGATCATAAAAATCATGGATAAAGCCATGGAGGTTGGGGCCCCGGTTATTGGTCTCAATGATTCAGGTGGCGCACGAATTCAGGAAGGCGTTGATTCCCTTGCGGGCTACGCAGAAATCTTCCAACGCAATGCGATGGCTTCCGGTGTTATTCCCCAGATTTCCATGATCATGGGACCTTGCGCAGGTGGGGCAGTTTATTCTCCGGCTTTGACTGATTTCATCTTTATGGTGAAAGACAGCTCTTATATGTTTGTGACGGGGCCTGACGTTGTTAAAACAGTGACCCACGAAGAAGTCACTGCAGAAGAACTGGGCGGTGCCATCACTCATAGCAGTAAATCAGGCGTTGCAGATCTCGCATTTGAAAACGATGTCGAAGCCTTGTTAGAGCTTCGTCGATTTATGAGCTTTCTGCCATCATCCAACAGAGAAAAAGCACCGGCGAAACCATCAGCAGATCCTGCGGATCGCGATGAGTTTTCTCTGGATACGCTGATCCCGGATAATCCTAATAAGCCTTATGATATGCAGGAACTTATTAGCAAAATTGTCGATGACGGTGAATTTTTTGAAATTCAACCTGACTATGCCGGAAATATTCTGGTCGGTTTGGCACGCGTTGATGGTGAGACTGTCGGCGTCGTTGCGAACCAGCCGATGGTTCTTGCCGGGTGTCTGGATATCGCATCGTCAATCAAGGCTGCCCGCTTTGTACGTTTCTGTGATTGTTTTAATATTCCGCTTGTGACGCTGGTTGACGTTCCCGGTTTCTTGCCCGGTACATCACAGGAATACAACGGTATTATCAAGCACGGCGCGAAGCTTCTTTATGCCTATGCTGAAGCAACGGTACCTAAGGTAACGGTTATTACCCGTAAAGCTTATGGTGGTGCTTATGATGTGATGTCATCTAAACATCTACGCGGTGATGTGAACTATGCATGGCCGACTTCGGAAATTGCTGTGATGGGGCCGAAAGGCGCTGTTGAGATTATCTTCCGGCAGGATATTGGCGACGCAGAAAAAATCGAAGAGCGTACAGAAGAGTATCGCGAAAAATTTGCGAACCCCTTTGTCGCTGCGTCTCGTGGTTTTATTGACGATGTGATTATGCCGCACGGCACAAGACGTCGTGTTTCAAAAGCCCTGCGAATGCTTAAAAACAAGCAGCAGCAGAATCCTTGGAAAAAACACAGCAATCTGCCGCTGTAAATGATGGAGCTGTTTCCAATGAAGAACAGATCTCGACTTTATAGTGTCATCATAAATCAGGGGGCTTGAAATCGTGGCCTTGTTTGAAAAAATACTTATTGCAAACCGTGGCGAAATCGCTTGCCGCGTCATCCGTACAGCCCAAAGAATGGGTATCAAAACGGTTGCTGTCTATTCCGATGCTGATGCGGCGTCCCTCCATGTGGAAATGGCCGATGAAGCTGTTCACATTGGTCCTGCTGCATCTGCTGAAAGTTATCTCGTTATTGAGAAAATCATCGCTGCTTGTAAACAAACAGGTGCGCAGGCTGTTCATCCCGGCTTTGGGTTTCTGTCTGAAAATGCGTCATTTGTGAAAGCTTTGGATGATGCTGATATTGTCTTTATCGGCCCGCCAACCAATGCAATTGGTGCTATGGGTGACAAGATCGAGTCCAAGCATCTCGCAAAGAAGTCAAACGTGAGCACCGTTCCCGGGCACATGGATTTGATTGAAGACGCTGACGAAGCCGTCAAGATTTCCAGTGATATCGGTTATCCCGTTATGATCAAAGCCTCTGCCGGTGGTGGTGGTAAGGGAATGCGTGTTGCCTATAATGACGAAGAAGCGCGTGAAGGCTATCGTTCTGCACAGAACGAAGCGCGTTCCAGCTTTGGGGACGATAGAATCTTCATTGAAAAGTTCATCGAAGAGCCACGTCATATTGAAATTCAAGTGATCGGCGATAAGCACGGCAACATCATCCACCTTGGTGAGCGGGAATGTTCTATTCAACGTCGTCACCAAAAGGTTATTGAAGAAGCGCCATCCCCGTTTTTGGATGAAACAACACGTGCGGCGATGGGATCTGAAGCCGTCGCCCTTGGCCACGCCGTGAATTATCACTCTGCCGGTACGGTGGAATTCATTGTTGATAAAGACAAGAATTTTTATTTCCTGGAAATGAACACACGTATTCAGGTTGAGCATCCTGTTACAGAGTTGATCACCGGGATTGATATTGTTGAGTGGATGATCAGGGTTGCTGCGGGTGAGAAGCTTGGCCTGAAACAGGATGAAGTCAAACTGGAAGGTTGGGCGGTTGAATCCCGCGTTTATGCCGAAGATCCGCTGAGGAATTTCCTGCCTTCTATCGGACGTCTTGTGCGTTATGAAGCACCGGAATCAGACGAAGAGTACAATGGCCGCCCAGTGATCCGTGTGGATACAGGTGTTGAAGAAGGATCAGAGATCTCTATGTTCTATGATCCGATGATCGCCAAGCTGTGTACTTACGGCCCAGACAGGTTATCAGCTATTGAGTCAATGCGAACAGCGCTGGATTCATACTATATCCGTGGTATCAACCATAACATGGGTTTCCTGTCTGCCGTTATGTCTCAAGATCGCTTTGTCGAAGGTCGGTTGACAACAAATTACATTGTCGAAGAATTCCCGGATGGTTTCCTGGGTCTTGAAGCAACGGATGAGCAGACCAAAACGCTGGTTTCTGTTGCAGCAGTTTTACAAACCAATCTGACGGAACAAACTGCACTTGCCGCGCATCTGAACGGTATCGCCGGCGTTGATATCCCGGTTGAGCTTACGGTCTTTATTGATCGTAAAGCACATCCTGTGCTTATTGATTTACAGGATGACGGATATTTGGTCTCAGGGGATGGTTTTGAAACCTTAATCCGTGGTGATTGGCTTGCGCATGAACCAGTTTTCGTAGGGGAAGTGAATGGTAAAGAGACAGTTATCCAGATTGATCGCAGAGGGCCTGCGCTTAAGTTAACTCTATCGGGCTTGACTGTTGAGGCCATGGTCGTTGAAAGCCGTCTGGCTGCCTATAACGAACTGATGCCAGAAAAGCTTCCACCTGATATGTCCAAGTTCCTTATGTCGCCAATGCCGGGACTTCTGGTCTCTGTTGCGGTTGAAGAAGGGCAGAGCGTAAAGGCTGGTGAAGAGCTTGCAGTCATCGAGGCCATGAAAATGGAAAACATCCTTCGGGCCGAAAAAGATCTCGTTGTGAGCAAGGTTTCTGCTTCGGCTGGTGAAAGCCTTGTCGTTGATCAGGTCATTATTGAATTCGAGTAAAACGTCTTCTCGATTTTAGAACAGAAAAGGGCCGTTTTATACGGCCCTTTTTATTGGGTGTTATCTTGTTGTGTTGATATCGGCGTATTGATGATAAGCTGCTGTTAGATAGAATAATTTTGTGCTTGGTATTTATTAGGAATGAGACATGGATCAACTTGATCTTCCCAAGGATGTGATTTGGTCAGACCGCCGATTTTGGTTTGAAGATCTTGAGGCTGAATACAGTCAATCAGGTTCACAAGCCCCAAGCGAGCAAGCTTGTGCGCTGATGATTGATCTGCAGGCTACTTTCTGCGTTGGGGCCTGGGCGGCGACAATTATCCTCTGCTCTTCAATTATTCAGGCTCAAGTCAAAGAGCACGGTACACAGTTGTCGTGGATTGATCCCAAAGAACTTTCCTGGATGAATAAACTCAGGAACCGGATTGTCCATGGGGACAAAAGAAAACCGGGTATCACCATTCAAGACCAATGGACAAGGCGCGAAGACTGGGAACAACGCGCCAGAAAAGCCGTGGAGTTAACATTTAAATCTTTATACCCAGTCGAAGCTGTTTCTGATTAATTTTTATATTTCTTTCCGAGTATTACCGACAAAGAAATATGCTCAAACTGATAATTGGATTTAGGAAATTGATATTAATTACCTAAAAAAAAGCCCTCACCATTAAAGTGAGGGCTTTGCGTCTGGTTTGCTTATTTGTTTGGGAAGACGGCTTACTCAGACGCTTAAAAGGTGTTCGTGTTTTATTTTCTTATGCGCGTTCGAAACCGCGGGCGACTTCCCAGTCGGTGACGCGGCGATCAAACTCTTCCTGTTCCCATTCTGCGGCACGGGTGTAATGGTCAATGACATCATCACCCATTGCAGCGCGGAGCATCTTTGATTCTTTCAGGGCGACAGCGGCACCACGAAGAGTGTTGGGGATAGACCGTGCGCTTTCGGATGCGTAGGCATCGCCTTTGAATTCAGCTTCAAGTTCACGCTTGTTTTCAATACCATCAATGCCTGCGGCTAAAAGGGCTGCCATGGCGAGGTACGGATTTAGGTCAGAACCGCCGACACGACATTCAATACGAATGGCTTTGGTCGCTTCACCGCATAGGCGATAACCTGCGGTACGGTTGTCTTTACTCCAGATGGCTTTGGTCGGCGCGAAGGTGCCTTCGGCAAAACGTTTATAGGAGTTTATGTAAGGGGCAAGGAAGTAGGTCAGGTCGCTGGCGTTGTGCAGAAGACCTGCAACGTACTGGCGCATCAGTTCTGACATACCGTATTCACCGTTAGGATCGTGGAACAGTGCTTCCTTCCCGTCCGCAGACCAGAGTGACTGGTGAACGTGGGAAGAGCTTCCAGCGGCATCGTTATGCCATTTGGCGAGGAAGGTGAGGGCCTTGCCTTTTTGCCAGGCAATTTCCTTACAACCATTTTTGATGAAAACATGATTATCTGCTGAAATCAGGGCATCATCATACTTAACGTTGATCTCTTCCTGACCGGCAGAAGCTTCACCTTTGGAACATTCAACGACGATACCGGCATCATGCAATCCGTTACGAATGGCGCGCATGACGTCTTCTTCTTTGGTGGTTTGGAAGATATGATAATCTTCATTATATTTTCCAAGAGTTTCCAAAGAGTGGTAACCACTTTTATGGGCGTCTTCGAAAGAGTTTTCAAAGAGGAAAAATTCAAGTTCAGAGGCCATATAGGCCTTCATCCCCATCGTTTCCAAGCGGGCGACCTGTTTTTTGAGAACGGCGCGCGGAGAATGAGGAACTTCTTCATGAGTGTGATGATCTAGCATATCGCACATGACAAAGGCAGTGCCTTCGAGCCATGGTACGCGACGTAGAGTGCTCAGATCCGGTTTCATGGTGTAGTCGCCATAACCTGATTCCCAGCTGGTGGATTTATAACCCTCTACCGTTTCCATCTCCATATCTGTTGCCAGAAGATAGTTACAGCTATGGGTTTCTTTGTGACCACCATTGACGAAGTAATCAGCATGGAACCTTTTGCCCATAAGGCGGCCCTGCATGTCGACCTGACAGACAAGGACGGTATCAATCTCGCCGCTGGAGACGGCTTTTTTTAGATCTTCAAAGGAAAGATTGCCGGACATAGTTACACTCTTATTTTTAGATGTTGTATAAAGGTGTCACAGCCCGATTGTCGGGCTGTGACATACTAAATATAGAATTAGCCGTAACGGTAAGGTTTGCCAGCTTTTTCCATTGTTTTTGCGTACTTCTTGAGAATGTCAACAACACGCTTTGAACGGTCGCTCTGTTCTGCAATTTCGTCCCAGAACTTGTAAGCTTCTGCTTCAACAGTTGCCCACTCTTCGTCAGGAATAGTTGTAAGCTCAAGCTTCGTACCTTCAGTACGTAGCTGCGCTTCGCCACCCCAATACCAGTGCTGGCGATAGTAGTGTGAGCTATCCATGCAAAGTTTGAAGAGTGTTTTGAGGTGCTCAGGCACTTCATTCCAACGGTCTTCGTTCGCAAAGAAAGAACCACACCATGCGCCAGAGATATTATTGGTGAGGAAGTAGTTTGTTACGTCTGCCCAACCAACAGTGTAATCTTCGGTAATACCGGACCAAGCAATACCATCCAGCTCACCAGTCTGCATGGCAACTTCGATATCTTCCCAAGGCAGAGTTACAGGAACAACACCAAAACGGGAGAGGAAGCGACCAGCTGTCGGGAATGTAAAGACACGCTTGCCTTTCAGGTCTGCAAGACTACGGATTGGGTCTTTGGTTGCGAAGTGACATGGATCCCATGCACCAGCAGACAACCACTTAACGCCGTCAACTTCGTTATAAGCTTCTTCCCAAATCTCATTCAAACCGTACTGGTTGAAGAGAACTGGTACATCAAGGCTGTAACGTGTGCCGAATGGGAAGTATCCACCAAAGACAGATACATCTACAGGGGCTGCAATTGAATCGTCATCACTTTGAACGGCATCAATTGTACCTTTTTGCATGGCACGGAACAGCTCACCAGTTGGAACCAACTGATCCGCATAGAACAGTTCAATAACCATTTCGCCGTTTGCTGCTTTGTTAAAAGCATCAATGGCTGGTTTGATTACGTGCTCACCCAATGCAGGGCCAGCATAGGTTTGCAGGCGCCATTTGATTGTGGATTGAGCGTGAACAGCTGGTGCTGCCAAAGCGGATGCGCCAGCGGCACCAACGGTTGCCATACCAGCTTTTTTAAGAAAATCGCGTCTATTCGTCATCGTATAGATACTCCCTGTTTAAACTTATTAATATCCCGAGAAAGGCTCGGGCGGTTTAAGCTCTTTCACTTATATTCGTGTAGTTTAGTCTTCACTTTTTACTTATTTAACCTCCTGTCAAAAATCATACATCCATCATCCCGTGTTGTTAGCCTTTGAAGTACTGAGGTAGCCAAAGAGCGATTTCAGGGAATGACATAACAATCACTAATGCGAAAATCATGATCAGGACAAAAGGGATCACCGAGCGATAGATATCGACTAGTGAAATTTCAGGTGGCGCCATGGCCTTCATCAAGAAGAGGTTGTAACCGAAAGGCGGTGTCATATAGGCAACCTGAACTGTGATGGTATAGAGTACGCCATACCAAATCGGGTTAAAGCCAAGGCTGATAACGAGCGGAATATAAAGTGGCGCTACAATCACCAACATGGCGGTATCATCCAGGAACATTCCCATAACGATGTAGGAAAGTTGCATCAGGATAAGAATTTCCCAAGGGCTTAGGCCCCATTTTTCAAGGAAGAGGCTTTCGATTGCCTTTACTGCGCCAAGTCCGTCAAAGACTGCACCAAAAGCAAGCGCTGCAAGAATGATCCACATAAACATACAGCTGATACCCAGCGTTTGTCTTATTGTGGTTTCCAGAACTTTAAATGTCAGTCGCTTTCTAAATAGCGCCGCAAGCATTGCTGCTGTTGCGCCAACTGCAGAACTTTCAACAAGACTGGTGATACCTGCGACAAAGAAGCCTGTCATAAATACAAAGATCAAGAGCGGTAAAATACCAGCTTTCAGCAATGCAATCTTTTCGCCCAACGGCATCTGACGTTCTTCTTTGGGTAACACAGGACCAAGTTCAGGCTGTAAGCGACATCTGACAACGATGTAGATAACAAACATAGTCGCCAGCATCAGGCCCGGAATAGCACCCGCAAGCCACAGATCGCTGACAGGTTGACGGGCAATCATACCATAAAGAACAAGAACAACACTTGGTGGCACCAGAATACCAAGTGAACTTCCTGCCTGAATGACGCCTGTCACCATTACCTTGTCATAACCGCGCCGTAGCATTTCTGGCAGGGCAATGGTTGCCCCAATTGCCATACCCGCAACAGACAGGCCGTTCATTGCTGAAATGAGGACCATAAGGCAGATCGTACCAATAGCGAGACCACCATGAAGTGGCCCCATCCAGACATGGAACATTTTATAAAGATCACTCGCGATCCCTGACTCAGAGAGCATATAGCCCATGAATACAAAGAGAGGGAGTGTGAGAAGCGGATACCAACTCATTAGTTTTGAGGCAGCTGTAAACGGCATTTCCACGCCGCCTTCGCCCCATAGGAAAAGCGCTGCAACTGCGGCAACAAAACCGATAGCTCCAAAAACACGCTGGCCAGTTAACATCATGACCATCATGGTTGAGAACATCAGTAATGCGATCATTTCATAACTCATTACAGTGTCACTCCTCTGGCCTTGGCCAGATCTTTAAAGAAAGTTGCAGTTGCTTGTAAAAGCATAAGAAAAACGCCCAAGGTCATGAGGATTTTAATTGGCGCGAGAGGGTATTGAATCAGTGTTCGGGTCTTTTGCCCAACTTCGATTGTGTACATCGTACTGGATATGGCACCAATTAGAAGAACGACGAGATAAAAAATCAGGAAGATAGAGGTAAAGGCATCTGCCCTCGCTTTTCCCTTTTTTGACCAGCTGCTGTAGAAGAGGTCCATCCGTACGTGAGCATCTTCCTGCATGGAAAACCCACCACCTAGAAGGTAATAGGCGGACATAAGGAACTGAGAAATCGTCACCACCGAATTGATTGGTGTGTCAAACAGTGTTCGAGAAATAGAGGAATAGAGAAGTAACCCGATCATGACGAAGATGAGATGCATCGTAACCAGCCCTGTAAACCGGTTCAATGTATCGACCCCTTTGACGTAGGATTTTATTATATTGGGCATTTCAGTTTCCCAGGCTCGTTTGTTTGGTTGCTGAAGCTGGTTGGTTTTGTTGTTTATCCAAAGCTTCTTTTGCTTTCCCGATGGCTTTAACCAGCAGGGATGCCATATTTTTTTGTGCATCGAAATCAGAAATCAGATCATTTCTGATTTCCAGCATGACATTCATCAAGCCCCTTGGGAGCGCATGCTCTGTCAAGGTGTGCGTGACGCCATCAATAGGTGCATAAGGTTCATTCAGCCTTAAGTCATACTCTGTTGTTTCCGACGCGAAGGATTTTATAAGCTGGCCCGCAAAACGATCGTCTTTGTCATGTAAAAAACCAATTTCAACGTCTCTTTTTTGCCCCTTGTAAACAGGCGTGAACGAATGAACGGTTATGACAACAGGTTTATGTGTATCAGTCGTTTTGTGATCGAGACATGCTGTTACAGCGTCTTTAAAGGGGATGTAAACTTTGTTTATTCTGTTGTCGCGCTCTTCCTGACTAAGGTTTACGTTACCAGGAATCTCAAAGATTTCACTTTGAAAGGGCATCGCATTCCATGCATCAGGCGGGCGATTACAGTCGTATACCAATCTGGACACACATTGTTCGACCAGAGGGGCATCCAGTTGTTTTGAAAGCTGTTGTGCAACAGCGAGTGCACCAGGATCCCATGCAATATGTTGGTTTATTGCATCATCGCTAAGGCCAAGCTTGTTGTATTCAGCAGGTATATGGTTAGAGGCGTGCTCGCAGATAATTACATACTCTCCACGGCCTGAAAGGTTGGTCGTTTTAACCACGCTTTCAGGTGAAGAATTATCAACGGAATTTAATAACTCGTTCGACAAGAACCTTACCCCAGGTATTTTTTATTGTTTTATTTTTAATGCTTATTTTTGAAATTATATTTTCAGAATTGAGAAATAAGTCAAGATATTTTCTGAAAATATTGTTTCAGAAAATTTACATGTGGAGAATTTTCTTCATTTGTGTTTAAAGTAGGTATTGATTATCAATCTATTGGTATAATTAATAGGGTACTGATAAAAGTTACGGGTGGAATAGAAACGACAAATGGGTACAAATCAGAATCTGACCGTTGCGGAACGAATTAAGCAAAAGTTCGATCATTTGACCCGCGCAGAAAGACAGTTGGCTAACGCCATATTGGAAGACTATCCTGTTACAGGTCTGGGTAGTATTACCACAGTTTCTGAAAATTCTGGTGTTTCAACACCGACAGTGGCCCGAATGGCAAAGAAGCTTGGCTTTGGTGGCTTCCCGCAAATGCAGGCGCAATTGCATACGGAACTAAAAGCCACAATATCCAGTCCGATTGCAAAGCATGATCTGTGGTCTGAAAGCGCGCCGGATACTCATATTCTTAACCGCTTTGCGGATGCTGTTTCCGAGAATATGCGGCAAACATTAAAGCAGATCGATCCGGAAGAGTTTAACGCCGTTGTCGATTTGCTGTCAGATCTAAAACGTGAAATCCATGTGGTCGGCGGGCGGATTACGCGCTCTATGGCGGATAACTTCTTTACCCATATGCAGGTGATGCGCTCTGGCGTTACCCTTGTTGCCCCGAATTCTAATACTTGGGCACACTATGTCCTGAATATGAACAAAGGTGACGTGTTGGTTGCCTTTGATATCAGGCGTTACGAGCACGATATTCTACGTTTGGCCGAGGTTGCAAAATCTCGCGGTGTGACGTTGATACTCTTTACCGATCAATGGGGATCTCCGGCGGCGAAGCTGGCGACCTATAGCTTGAATTCGCGCATTGAAGTACCATCGGCTTGGGATTCGCTCGTGGTTACGCTTTTTCTGGTGGAAGCTGTAATTGCAGGGGTGCAAACCCAAACCTGGAATGAAACAAAGAGCAGAATGAAAACCTTGGAAGAGCTTTTTGATCAAACCAAGATGTTTAAGAAGTTTATCTGACCTGCTAAAGTTTCAATCCCGGAAAGTTTTAATCCCGGAAAATATCAATCAATTTTTGGTAAGCTCTGGTCCATTTCTCGGGCAGGCTGTGGACAACAACTTCCTACGATTTTTGCTGGAACTCCAACAGCTGTGCAGTGCGCGGGGACATCTTCCAGAACAACAGATGTTGCACCGACTTTTGCGCATTCGCCGATTTCAATGTTACCTAAAATCTTGGCTCCGGCACAAATAAGCGCGCCCTGACGAATTTTTGGATGGCGATCGCCTGTACCCTTTCCTGTGCCGCCAAGTGTTACATTTTGCAGCAGAGAAACGTTATCTTCTACGACAGTGGTTTCGCCAATAACAACGCCTGTCCCGTGGTCAATCATGATGCCTTTGCCAATTTTGGCGGCGGGGTGGATATCCAGCCCGAACACTTCAGAGATCCGGTTTTGCAAAAAGAGCGCGAGTGCCTGTCGGTCATTGTTCCATAGCCAATGGCTTAGTCGATAACATTGCAGGGCGTGAAAACCTTTGAAATAAAGTAACGGTTCCAGATGTGATGTGCAGGCAGGGTCTCTTTCAAAAACGGCAATGATGTCTGATCGAATAGATTGAGCGATACTTGGATCTGCTGAAAAAGCGTCTTCAAATACTTGCCCAAGAAGCCGAGCCGGAACAGCGTTATTGCCTAACTTTTCAGACAACATGTAACCTATTGCTGCTTCCAGACTTTTATGATTGAGCATGGAAGATTGCAGAAACCCAGCTAATACAGGCTCTTTGACAAGCATTTCATTGGCTTCTTTTCGAATATAAGACCAGATGAGATCCGTTGTTTCAGCTTGCTCTGCTACATAGGCCATTTTTTCTTCCTTTTCTTGGATAGCTGCCGAGGACAGTAATGGGGAATGTGTCTATCCAGAATTCATACTATACAATCATATAATCAAGAGGTGTGATTTTTTAAATGAAAATTTATGATGACAGCCATTAGCCATATTTATTTCGCGAGTATCTCTTCCGCAGTGTTCTGTTCTGTAATGGGAGAGACATTTAGACTGAACTTGCTTTTGGTCATTGGCGTAGTGCTTTTGCCAGAAAGGTAAGAAAGGCATCCAGCTTTGGGGATAGATCCCGTTTTTGTTGGTAGACAGCAAAGCGGTCGCGCTGGCTTTGTGCATAGCCGGGTAGTATCGGAACCAGTCTGCCGGATTTAATGTCGTCAACCACCATGTAATCGTTCAGGTTGGCGATGCCAAGTCCCGATCTTGCTGCGTCACGGAGTGTATAGTAGCTATTCGTTTTGAGCCTCGGTGTGATGCTGACATGATGCTGATCTGTTTTATTGCTCATCGACCATCGTTGCGACTGTGTCATCGCGGAATACACAAGTGTTAGGTGCTTGGAAAGATCATCTGGTGTTCTTGGCTGTCCGTATTGCTCTAGGTAGTGAGGGGAGGCTACGAGAACGCGTTTTTGGGCAATCAGTTTCATAGCAAAAAGCGAAGAGTCCGGTAAACTCTCGCTGGATCGTATAGCAAGATCGTATCCTTCTTTAGTGATATCCCTCAGCTTTTCTGTTAAATCCAGATCGATGTTTATGTTTGGATATTTCTCTAAAAAAATAGACAGGCGCGGACCCAAAAAATACTGTCCAAATGCGGTGGGGGCGGTAATTCGCAGTGTGCCCGAAGGTTCGTTCTGAAGGGCGCCGATTGTATCTTCAAGTGTCACAACATCTTTTAAGATGTGACTGCACTGATCGTAGTAGTAATTACCAATATCTGTCAGACTCAGGTTTCGTGTTGTTCGATATAAAAGCTTTGCATCAAGTAATTGTTCCAGTTGTGAAATTGCTTTGCTGACAGACGAGGGCTTCATATCCATTTGCTCCGCTGCTTTATTAAAGGCACCGGTTTGCACAACAGTATGGAAAACTGACATTAGATGAAATTTGTCAGAAGGACGCCGCATTATTGGTTCCTTAAAAGAACTATTAAGTCAAGTTTTGGGGTGTTTATCAAGCTTTAATGGAAATTATATTCTTGGCGGTGTTTATAGAAAAGCACAACAGGAATATCTTGAGATGCAGTCTCTTTCCCGCTCACGAAATTTATATCTATTGGTTCTGTCAAACTTTATGACATCAATTGGTCAGGGGGTTGCGTTAATCGCCACGCCCTGGTTTTTGATCAATGCTGATAATGGCTCGGCGGTATTTGGAGGCGTCGCTTTTGTCGTAAACCTTTTTATCTTTTTTACGGCACCATGGTTTGGGGTCTTTATCGATCGTCATTCGCGAAAAGGTATGATGATTACAATACGTATCATACTGGTTTTTCTGCTACTGGTTTTGTTCGGATTGTCAGAACTTGAGCAAAATAAATCTTTTCTGATGGCGGGGTATTTTGCATTGGGGAGTTTATTTTTTATTTTAAACCAGTCTGCTCGTTCTGCCTTTATTCAGGAGGCTTTTGAACCGGTGGACTATACCAAGGTCAACGCGATTATGGAGGTAGAGGGACAGGCTGCTGCTGTGGTGACTGGGGCTATTGCTGCGGTTATGTTGCGCCATTGGTCACTTCAAGAGATTATCTTGCTTAATCTGGTAACGATTTTTGTCTCTCTTGTTGCAATTTCTGTCGTATCACATCAAAGAAAACCAGATGCCTGTAACAATGAGACGTCATTTATTACCGAGTTTATGGTTGGATTGAGATACTTGCTTAAGTATCCAAGGTTGACGATTTTTGTAATTAGTAGTGCAACCCCTTATAATTGTGTACAAACAGGCAACTACCTGATCCCGATTATTTTAATTGTTCTCTTGTCCGAAGGCGCTGAAACGCTTGCTCTTTATGAAATAATCTTTGGTCTGGGTGCTGTTGTCGCTGGGCTTGTCTATTCTATTCTTTTTAGCACGCGATCGCCGATACAGGTTATCCTGTTCAATATGTGTATTTTTTCAGTCGTTCTCGTGGCTCAAACCTTTTCACCCAACCTGTTTACAGTGGTTTGGTTGGCGCTATTTCTTGGAGTAGCAAATAGTTCTATTCGTATTGCCCGTAATAACTGGCTTATGGCTGTTGTTGATCCTTTTGTGTTTGGGCGGATGATGACAACAATTCCGAGCCTGTTTTTAGGAATGAAAGCTGCCTTAATTGGTATTGTTGTCTGGGTTGTTAATAACTGGGGGCCTCATGCTGGGATTGGGACTTTGTGTGCTTTTCAGCTTCTGTCTCACTGCATCGCTTGGTGGTCCTATCGCACGGGATTACAGCAAAATGCTGTTTCACAAAATTTTCCGCAAGAGGCCTAACTGGAATGTTCTGGAGAAGGATGTAAGAGTTTGTTATGTAATACCTTCTTTTTCTTCTCAACTGTTTAAGTAACAGATTTCATGGCTTCTTGTTTTTTAGATTTTTTACCCCTTGAAACACCAAGGTTACGTATTCGTCAGTATTGCAGTACAGATCTGGAATCAACGAGACAGATGAGCCAGGATCCTGAACTGAGAAAATGGCTTCTATCTGGTGTATATAGTGATAAAGAACATGAAGAGTATGTGCGGGTTAGCTCTGCTGCAGATACAAAAGACTTTGTCGTTGAGGAAAAAACGACGAAGCGGGTTGTGGGAGAAATGACCTTTCATCTCTGGGAAGTTAAGAAAACCTGGGAGATGGGATGGTTAATTTTGCCTGAGTTTCAGGGGAAGGGGTATGCGAGTGAAGCTGCAAAAGCACTGTTGAAAATCGGATTTGAAAAAATGCGACTTCACAGGATTGTTGCAATGGCTCACCCGGAAAATTCAGCATCTTGGCGCGTGATGGAAAAAATTGGAATGCGCAAAGAAGGCACTTATTTACAGAGTACTCCAAAAGATGATGGAACTTGGTGGGATGGTGTTTCCTATGCCATTCTAGCCAGTGAGTACAAAGCTCAAGCGAAATATCAATAAACGCAGGAGCTACTGTTTTTCGAGTATCTTTTTAAGGAATTTCTTGGTTCTTTCACGCTTTGGTGCTGAAAAAAGCTCTTCAGCTGGGGCCTCTTCTACAATTTGGCCATCGGCCATGAAGATGACGCGGTCTGCAACATCACGGGCAAAGGCCATTTCATGAGTAACGATGACCATTGTTCTCTCTTCGCTCGCGAGTTCTTTCATGACGTTTAGAACCTCTCCAACTAGTTCGGGATCCAAAGCTGATGTTGGTTCATCGAAAAGGATTACGTCAGGTTCCATGGCAAGCGCACGGGCAATGGCGACTCTCTGTTGTTGTCCGCCAGATAGCGCAGAAGGATAGGCGTCTTCTTTATTTGCCAGACCAACTTTTTTCAGAAGCTTACGGGCTTTTTTTGCTGCAGAAGTTGGTTCTTCTCCCTTCACAATGACGGGACCTTCGGTAATGTTTTCCAGAACTGTTCTGTGAGGAAAAAGATTAAAATTCTGAAAGACAAAACCAGCCGATTTCCTTAGTGCTCGGATGGCCTTTTTTTGTTTCTTCAAATCCTGTGATGCATCAACTGTAGTGTTCGCAACCCGGATGTTACCACCATTTGGAGCCTCCAGAAAATTGAGGCAGCGTAACAAAGTTGTTTTGCCTGAACCACTAGGTCCAATAATGGCCAGAACTTCTCCCTTATGCACATTCAGATCAATGTCAGAGAGGACATGGTTGTTATCAAAGGATTTCTTGAGGCCTTTGACATTGATCATTGTCTCTTTGGTATTACTATCCATCTTAGTTTGCTCTCATATGACGGTTTGATCGTTGTTCCATTTTGCTTTGCAGTCTGGAGAGTATGATGCAGAGGATCCAGTAGATGGCAGCCGCACTTAGGTACATAGCAAACACTTCATAGGTCCTTGCTGAAATGAGCTGCGCCTGACGGAAGAGTTCTGGTACCTGAATTGTTGCCGCAATTGCGGTATCTTTTATGAGGCTAAGGAAAGTATTCCCGAGGGCTGGTAAAGCAACACGGATAGCTTGCGGCAAGATGGACCGCCTCATTGCCTGTGCCGGGGTCATGCCAATGGAATAGGCTGCTTCCCAGTGGCTTTTATCCACGGACTGAATTGCACCCCGTAAAATCTCACCGGTGTAACCGCCAACGTTCAGGCTAAGGCCAAGGAGAGCAGCGGGAATTGGGTCCAGTCTGATCCCAAACTCTGGTAGCCCGTAATAGATGAGAAACAGCTGTACGATAAGCGGCGTTCCCCGGATAAAGGAAACAAAAAACATTGCTGGCCAACGAATTAACCGCGTTGGGGAGAGGTGCATAAACGCGATAAGAAATCCCAGACTTAACCCGAGGATCATCGACCCAGCGCTGAGGCCAACGGTAAAGGCAGTTCCTTTCATCAAGAAGGGCACTGATTTCAGGATAAGGTCGATTATTGCATCCATGAATTTACCATTGTTATTTATTCAGCGTTATTGAGCTGATGTGTCAGCGGTATCGGGTTAAGTCCGGGGTAACTTTTGAGTTTATTTAGTCGCGTCTAGTTTGAACCATTTCTGGGAAATTTTTGCGAGTGTACCATCTGCACGCAATTCATCTAATGCTTTATTCAAAGCATCAAGAAGATCGGTGTTGCCTTTGCGAAGCGCAATACCCATGCGTTGTTTGTCAAATGGCTCACCTGCGGCAACAATTCGACCACCAGAGTTTTCAAGAAGGTAGGTTGCTGCCAAACGATCATTCAGGAACGCATCCAGACGTCCGACAAGAAGATCCTGCAGTTTTGTTGCGTTATCGTCATAGGTGGAAACATCTGCCTCTGGTACATTTTGGGTTAACCACTCTTCGTAGTTACTGCCCAAACCTACCCCAACGGCTTTACCTGAAAGATCTGCCGGGCTGTTGAAATCGGCTTCTTTGTCTTCACGAGTGATAACCTGAATGCCTGACACGGTATAAGGATGTGTGAAGTCATATTTCTTTTGGCGTTCTTCGGTGATTGTCACCTGATTGGTGATGATATCAAAGCGCTTGGTTTCTAGCCCTGTAAGCATACCATCCCATTTGGTCGGGACAAACTCGGCATTTACGCCAATACGTTCTGCGACAGCTTTTGCAACATCAACTTCAAAACCAACAAGTTCACCATTTTCATCTTGATAGTTGAAAGGGGGGTAAGTGGCTTCCAAACCGATCAGGATTGTTCCACGATCTTTGATTACGGATAACAGTTTTTCGTCACTTTCTGCATTAGCAGAAGTCATGGAGAGGCCAAAGGCCGTTGCAGCAAAAGTCGCGGCAGAAAGAATTTTTTTAATGTTTATATAGCTCATGATGATTCGCTTATTTTTGACTAATAGGGTTCGTTTGATGTTGATATGTACTATGCGAAAGTGTGTTTCAAGTTATTTAACACTTCGAAATGTGAATATCAGATATTCACTTAATTTTAGTGTGTAATTTTTTCTAATTATTTGTTGATAAAGCAAAATTTATAGAGCTTCTTTCGTTAATATTCTTTCCTTGGACGTTGCTATAGAAAATAGACCTTTAAATGTCCGAGAATTTTTTCTTTATCCCTCAGTATGATCAGTCACAGTCTTAGTATAGTCTAGCAGACGCCTTCCATGATTTCATGTCTTTGATTTCATCCGCTTACTTTCTGCCAGGAGAAATTTGATGCAGCCAAAACCGTCTTTCGATCCCGCTATTACCGATGAGTTCCCAAATTTTGTAACACACCTTGAGTGCTCTTATACGGGGGGGAAGCTCGAAGCAGGTAAGTTGCATGGGCTTTCACCGGCAGGAAAACCTATTCTGGTCCGTTATGACCTCAAGGCTTTGAGTAACGCTCTCTCCAAAAGGGATTTGGCACAGAGGCCTGGTGGATTTTGGCGTTACCGTGAATTCTTGCCTGTGCGTCAGGCGCGAAATATTGTCAGTCTTGGCGAAGTTACGACTCCCTTACTTTCTTTACCAAGTTTGGCAGGCAAGGGCGGGGAGCTTATCGTTAAGGATGAAGGACGTTTGCCGACGGGATCTTTCAAAGCTCGGGGATTGGCGCTGGCTGTTTCAATGGCAAAGGAGCTTGGGGTAAGCCGACTTGCAATGCCCACAAATGGAAATGCAGGTGCAGCCATGGCGGCCTATGCGACCCGGGCCGGGATGGAAACGACAATTTTTTGCCCGGATGATACCCCGGAAGTAAATGTGTCCGAGATCGAGTATCAAGGCGGTAAAGTTTATCGTGTTAATGGGTTGATCAATGACTGTGGTAAAATTGTTGGTGAAGGTAAGGAGGCGAGCGGCTGGTTTGACTGCTCAACCTTGAAAGAACCTTACCGTATTGAAGGCAAAAAGACGATGGGACTGGAGCTTGCTGAACAGCTCGGTTGGGATGTTCCTGATGTTATCTTTTATCCCACTGGCGGCGGTACTGGTCTTATTGGTATGTGGAAAGCTTTTGATGAGTTGGAAGCAATTGGCTGGATTGGATCTAAGCGTCCAAAGATGGTGGCAGTTCAATCCACCGGCTGTGCTCCGATTGTCAAAGCTTATGAAGAGGGGGAGGAGCATGCGCCTCTGTGGGAAGGTGCCTATACTCATGCATCTGGCATACGTGTGCCCGTGGCCGTAGGAGATTTTCTAATCTTAAGAGCGGTACGTGCAAGTGGCGGGTTTGCCATTGCTGTTACAGACGAGGCGATTACTGAATCCCAGGCAGAGGTTGCTCAAAAGGAAGGTGTTTTGCTTTGTCCCGAAGGAGCAGCAACCTATGCGGCCTATAAACAATCGTTGGCAGATGGTCGCATCAAGGAAAGCGATCGAGCTGTCTTATATAACTGTGCTACAGGGTTAAAATATCCAATGCCCCCCATTTCCCGCACCTTGGATAAAAACCTGCCTATAGATTATTCAAAAATCTAACGAGAACCTTTGGACTCTTAATCTTCAATTTAGGTGTCATTAGGTGGAGTTTAGGTGCTGTGGTACAGTAAATGGCTTGAAGGGGTTACGTAGATGAGCTCAGAGATTTAAAAGATAGATGATGAGAGTGTTGCCCGGCACATCGTTCTTAAACTCTGAATGATGTACCGGAGGTTTCAAGATGCGTTTCTGTGCCATTGTTTATCTTGTGGTCGTATTTAATCTGATGGTTTCCCCGTCATATGCAAAAAGCTTTTGCCGAGACGATGTAAAGATTTTGGTCGTCGAGGAATTTTTTCCATTTATATACAAAGAGAGTGATGGCCAATTATCCGGACTAGACGTTCAGTTTATGCGTAAGGTTTTCGACGGCATTGGCTGTGGATATGAATTTATTTACTTGCCTTGGAAGCGCGCGTTAATTGAGCTAGAGGAAGGGCGTCTTGATATGATTCCAATTGCGTCTGTCTTAAAAGAGCGGAAAAGATTTGCGCGATTTTCAATTCCTTATCGCAATGAAACCGTTGGACTGGTGGTTCGAAAGGGTGAGCTCGATAGATTTCGTTTTAAAAGCCTTACAGATTTGATCCGCGATATGGAAGCCCCCGATTATTCCGGACAGAAAATACGTATTGGTAATATTAGAGGTACTTACAGGGGAGAGGCTTTTGAGGAACTCGTCAGGGATGAAGGTACTAAAAATTACTTTTTAAATGTGAACCACACGAAACAGGGGATCAGAATGTTACTCGGTAACAGGATTGATATCTATGTGGAAATGCCCGCGACGGTTTTCAGGGAAGCCAGACAGCTAGGGGTTCGTGATCTTCTCGAAGAACATCCTATAATTATTCATAGAGAGCCTGTTCATTTTATGTTTAGCAAAAAAACAATTGAGCCTGCTTTTATTGACCAAGTTAATGAACAGATTAAAATTTTATTGGAAGATGAGACTTCTCACCAGTTATTTGGCAGCATGGCACTGAATTATGAGCCGATTTTATGAAGTCGAATGAAGTTAGGCATTTGCAGAGTTTGATGAGGTGTAGGAATAGAGGTTTACGTCGTCTCTTAATGCCCAGCCTTTTGATTGCCAGAACGAATTGGCAATCCCATTGTCCTTGAACACAAAAATATGGGTTTTATCAATTCCTAGTTGACGAAGGCTTGAAAGGCATACGGCAAAAAGCTTTTCGCCAAGTCCTTTCTTTCTATAATCCGGCTTCACAATGAGATGTTGCAGATATCCTCTGCGGCCATCGTGTCCACACATAACGCAGGCAATAATCTCTTTTTCATCTTCTATGATAAAATTAAGCCCGGGGTTACGCTCAATATATCGTACTGTTGCTTCATAAGAGTCTGCATCGCGTAAGGCAACGCCTGGGGTTGTTTTGAAAAGCCTTATGAGGTCAGTGTGATCCGTAGGTAACATTGGGCGTAAATTCATAGCAATTCTTTTTATTTCAAAAAGTTATAGAAAATCTTTAAGAGTTTTCATTTTATTAATCTTATTAGAATAGACACTTTTTAGGTTTTTTCTATATTTAGTTTGTCGAGTATTGGTTGCGTAGGTGGGGGAGTAAATTGAGGGGAGTTGTAAAAATAGGAGCAACGTTGTTTGTCTTTTTGTTTCTTTGGGGGTGCGAGGAAAATGGTGATGCTTTTGATATGAAGATGACGCGCTTGAGCAAAACAAGTGTGGGGGTGAAAAATCTTGATACCCGAAAGCTTGAAGGCTGTGTTGTTCTTTTGAATGGTGCGGGTGGTTTTTGGCATGAGCCAGAGCGATCCGAATTTAACAAAGGAGAAAGCCGTATCTTTTCTCTTGCCCGGTTCTACAGTGTCAGTAAACGTCAGTTTGACTACAGTGTTGATTCTATTTCTCGTATTTCAGTGAACTGTAAGAAACCGCAAGGCACTGCATTGGTTTTTGAAACAAACCAAGGTTCGTTAGGTTTTCTGGAATGATTCTCGGGAACATATAAGCTGCCTTTGAAGTTAATCGAAGATTAGCTTTGTTGTCTTATACTGTAAGCGTTTTGTATGCTTGTGGTATTGAAGAATGAAGATGTCTTCGTTTCAATTATTATGTGGTTTTACCTTGGCTTTGTTTTCGCTTGTAGGGTGCGATGATGGGTCAGATGATTTTGATATGGAACTGGTATCACTTAGTCGTACGAACGTTGTTATTAAAAGCACGAATAATGCATTACTCTCTGATTGTGTTGTTCTTATTAACGGGGCCGGCGGTTTTTGGTATGAACCTGAACGCGTAGCTTTTAAAAAGGGGCAGAGTCGTTCCTTTGTCTTATCCCGTTTTTTCACCTCGACAAAACGCCAGTTTAACTATCAAGTTGATAGTATCACGAAGATAGCTGTGAATTGTACGCAGCCTTCTGGAACTGCGGTTGTTTTCGAAACAAATGAGAGTTTCGGTGGCTTCCTTAAATAGGCGTTGTTTCTGAAATCAAAATTTTCACTAAATTGTGAGAAATGCACGTTGCTGATTACTTGATCTTTTAAATATTAATTGTTTGAATTTGCGTTCGAATTCAAGGAGTAGTTCAGACTGTAATGTATCGAAAATTCGAAGATCAGCCAGAAAATCGGCCCCAGAATCAAATTAGCTTTGGGCAACTACGTGATGTGTCTGAAGGCGAAATTATATCTCACATGTCTGATCCGCGTGTAGCTGAGCATATGCCCTTACTGACGTTCAAATGGGATCAAGATGCTCTTGTTAAGTTCATTGAGGCCAAAGAAGAGTGTTGGCATCGGGATGGACTTGGTCATTGGGCAATACTGTATGAAGGAACCTACGTCGGATGGGGTGGATTCCAAAAAGAAGGCAATGAGTGGGATTTCGGATTGGTTTTAAAGCCTGAATGTTTTGGGCTTGGGCAAAGAATAACCAGAAAAGCGCTTGCGTTTGCAAAAGCTGACAGCCGCATCCCCTTTGTAACGTTTCTACTGCCATTATCGCGAACAAAAACGGCTGGCCTTAAGAGGCTTGGCGCCGAATTCATTGAAGAGATTGAATTTGAGGGCGCTGTTTTCAAGAAATATAAACTCAATACAGTCTGACCAACATGTACCCTGATATGTCTTGCTAAAGAGGAAATTCGCGGAGAGATGCAACTCTGCTATGATGTCTCATGTTCTTGATGTTTTTTTATACCTTTGATATATAGCCGCCACATATTGTAGCTCTGGTTTTACGTTCCAGCCCGCACAAGGAAAGAGAATGTCAAAGATTGTTGTTTCGGCACTGTATCACTTTGCCGTTTTAGAAGACTTTGAGAGTCTTCGCGAACCACTTCATAACTTTATGGTGCAACACGATGTCAAAGGGACATTGTTGCTTGCACGCGAAGGTATTAACGGCACTGTCGCGTCATCCCAAGAAGGAATTGATGCCCTTCATGCTTATATTCGCGCTGATGAGCGTTTAAAGAATGTGGTGACCAAAGAGTCTTATCACGATGAGATGCCGTTTCACCGTACCAAGGTAAAGCTCAAGAAAGAGATTGTTACCATGGGTGTAGAGGGGATTGATCCCAATCAGATCGTGGGAACCTATGTCAAACCACAGGATTGGAATGCGTTGATTTCAGATTCTGATGTGGTTTTGGTCGATACTCGCAATGATTATGAGGTTGGTATCGGGACTTTCAAAAACGCCATCGATCCCAATACGGCAACTTTTAGAGAGTTTCCGGCCTACGTTGAAGAAAATCTCGCCGATGCAAAAGACAAAAAAGTTGCTATGTTCTGTACGGGTGGTATTCGGTGTGAAAAATCAACGGCCTACCTGAAAGAACAAGGGTTTAAGGATGTTTACCATCTTGAAGGCGGCATTCTGAAATATCTGGAAGAAGTGCCGGAAGAAGAGTCTTTGTGGGAAGGTGAGTGCTTTGTCTTCGATAGCCGTGTTGCGGTGAAACACAACTTGGAAAAGGGTGTATACGATCAGTGTTTTGCCTGTCGTATGCCGATTACGGAAGAAGATAAACAAAGTGAGCACTATCGCAAAGGTGTTTCCTGTCATCATTGTTATGAGAATTTGACTGACGAACAGTTAAAGCGTTTCGAAGAGCGCGAGAAGCAGATCGAACTTTCGGAACAACGTGGTATTGATCATATCGGTGGTGAGGTTGCTTCCATTATTGAAAAGCGTCGTGAAGAGAAACAACAGGTCAGAGAGCAACAGAAGAAGATTACTCTAGGTCAAGAGTGACTCTGTTATCGGCTACCGATTATTGGATTTGAATATTTAGGCGAGGTGAATTTTCATCTCGCCTAAATTCTTACTGGCTCTATTCATTTTTACGAAATTTCCTCCATGGTTTCCGCGGCGGCAATTAAAGCACCTTCAAGGTATCCGCCCTCGGATGATGCCAACTCACTTCCTATGAATCTCATCTGTCCCTGCCAAATATTCTTCATGCTTTCTGGATGCCGGTAACGGGGATGAGTCTGAAGCGGTTCCAAGTCTTTTTCTGTCGCGGTTAAGGGATCTTGCGACCAGTCTTTGATAATAATTTCAAGAGGCGTTGGTGCTTCGGGACCAAACAGACGCTGGATTTGTTCCTCTATCAGGCGTTTTAGCTGTGCTTTGCCCACGTTTTTTCTTTGTAATCCTGATCCGCCAAGAAAACCAAAAAGCGCGTAGTTCTGGTCTGGGGAAGAAGCGTCGTGGATTTCCATCATGGGACCGATGCGGCTAAAAGCCTGTCCAGAGAGATTATAATCCTTCCAAAATGGGCGCTGGAAACGAATGAGGACTTTGGCATGACCTGCCATCCATGTTGGAATGGCGCGCATGTCGTTGCGGATACCATCATTCAGGTTTGGTACAAACTGGATTGTGCTTTCAATTAGACGGGGCGGCAGTGCAAAAATAACATTTTCACAGATAAAGTTTCTGACTATGTCGTTATCTTGTGTTGTTATTTTGATAGCATCGGCCTGATTTTCAACAGAGGTTACCTTGTGATTTAAGAGAATATTAGAGGAAGGAAGCAGAGCTTCTAGTTTATCGATCAAGCTGGATATGCCCCCCTGAATTCGATATGACGTCATGTGATACTGATTTCCGGGCAAGCGTTGTGATAGCGTGTTTGGATCTTCGTAGAGTATATCGCCTATAGCATCAGTATTTTGTTGCTCGAATATCTGTAGATCCAATTCTTGAACAAGCTTTATCATGTGCTGTTGCCCGGGCCAGAACCATGTTGGCCCAAGATCGTGAGCGCTTGCTGTTTTGATACGCCCTCCCAAACGATTACGTGCTTCAAGAAGCAAAAAATCTTTCCCCTCCTGTGCCAAGCGATAGGCAAGGTATAACCCGCTTAAACCTCCACCAATAATTATAAGGGGAATTTTATTCATGAGCAGCTTTCGGCTTTGACTTTTTTTAGGATAAAAAATGTATGTCGATATTCAAAATATAGATCAGATGTGTGGAACAGGCTTTAGGTATCATCTGAAGGATTAATTAAAACCTGTTCCAGTACAACTGCTTCGTAGATTAATTGCGGCCTGCCATCACGCCACCGTCAGTATCCCAGATGGCACCAGTAACCCAGGATGCAGCATCCGAGAGTAAAAAACTGATTACTTCAGCAATATCGTTTGGTCTGCCTACACGGCCAATAGGATGAAAATCGTTAAAACCGCCGGTGAGTGTATTTTCAATTTGATCTGGTTCGATGAAAGAGCCAAAGATCGGGGTCACAACAACAGCTGGCGAAACAGCATTTACCCGGATATTGAACTCGGCAAGCTCCATGGCCAGATGCTGTGTTAAAGAATGTAGTCCTGCCTTTGCCATAGAATAAGCTGACGAAGGTGTGGCTTTGATAGCCTGTTTTGCCCACATTGATCCGATGTTTACAATAGAACCGCCTTTATGTTTTTTCATGTTGTTTGCAACGGCTTGTGTTATGAAAAACAGACTTTTGTTTAAGTCGTGATAGCTATCGAAATCATCATGATTATGATCCAGAAAAGCGACAGGTTTGAACGTTCCTGCAGCATTGACTAGCTTGGAAATATGGCGCTTCTCTGTTTCGATTGCTGAAATGAACTGTTTTACTTGGTCGTTATTTTGAAGATCAATGGCATGTATTTCGATTTGGCCAGATCCTCTTTTATGTAATTCGGATTTCACGGCTTCAAGTTTTGTATGGTCTCGACCAACAAGAACCAGGTTTTGCCCTCTGTTTCGCAGAGACTGTGCCGTCTCTTTTCCCATGCCGCTTGAACCGCCAATAATTATAGCAACAGTATCAGTCATCAATTTATCCAATCTATCAGTAGGTAGGTATCTTGTTTCTATAAGATGGAGAGATTGAATACTTTGTCAATCAATTATTTTACCTATTAATAGGTAGTTGATAGAATTATCAATAAAACCTCACTCATAATGATTTAAATTTAAAGGCTTGAGGAATGTTTAGCTGAAAAAAGGAATGAGGTGTTCTGTAACTGATTTTGGGTTTTCTTCTTGGGCAAAATGCCCGCAATCGATAGCGTGACCCTGGACATTCTCAGCCCAGCTTTGCCACAAACCAAGAGGGTTACCCGTTTTAGCAGGAAAGCCCTTGTGTGCCCAAAGGAAGAAGAGAGGGGCCTTTATCTTGTTGCCTTTTTCCCTATCCGCGTCGTCGTGTTGTCGGTCGAGAGTAGCGCCTGCGCGGTAATCCTCACAGAGAGCATGTACGTGCTCAGGATCTTTGAATTGTTCCCTGTAGCTCTCCAGAGCTTCCGGGGTGAACACATCGAGCGACTTTTCCCGGGTCCAGCTTTTGAGGGTCCACTCGAGATAGCTGATAGGATCTGCTTTTATCATGTTTTCTGGCAGCGGTGTCGGTTGCGCCAGGAAAGTCCAATGGTAAGCCTTAATCGCTATTTCAGCACTGAAACGATCCCACATCTCGGCTGTCGGGACCACTTCGATAATTGCCATCTTTTCAATCTTCTCAGGATGATCCAAGGCCATGCGATATGAAACCCTTGCTCCTCTGTCGTGCCCAATGACTGAAAAGCGTTTGTGGCCAAAATGGTTCATGAGTTCGATCATATCATGGGCCATAGTGCGTTTTGAATAGGGAGCGTGCTCGCTATCAGTAACGGGAGTACTGCTCTCTCCATAGCCTCGCATATCGGGTATGATGCACTGGAATTTTTGTGCAAAGACCGGGGCGACTTTCCCCCAAGTTGCATGGGTTTGCGGATAACCGTGGAGTAAGAGCAAAGGCTTACCTGTACCCGCGGTGTGAACGCTTAACGTTACTCCATTTACTTGTACAAAGGACTGAGTGAATCCGGATAAGGTTTTGGACTGCATTTGCTCTTACTCTTATTTTTAATTCGTCTTGAACGGATGGTCGTCTAGATAAGAGGCATTTCTTGTAAAATGCAATGACACCTTTATCTTGCGGGCAGGTTTTTGTTGAAAAATTTGATCACTTTTTCATTAAACTTTTCTTGAAACTCTTCTCTATTAAAGGTGGGAGCATCGACACATACCATATTCCAAACTCTTGGGTTATGTTTTTCCAGTAAAGGATTACAGGGGGAGAGAAATGCAAAATGCCCGGCATCTTCAACCAGATGATACTCTGCCGCTTTGGGAAGGGATTTAAATATCTGATCCGCATTGGTTTTTGTTGGAACATTTAAATCATTTGTCCCGGACCATAGTTGTATGGGAAGCGTGACCTTTTTCAATGCGGATTGGTCAAAGGCAAAGCCAAACCCCGGAGCGATTACAACGGCTGCTGATATTCTGGGATCATGGCTCCAGCCAGTCTCGGGCCGTTGTGAAAGGTCAGAAATCGCAGCTTCGTTGTGATTACCAAGTTTACAGGCAATCTCTGACGGACTTTTTTCACAATGAGTGAGAAGCTTATCAATGTTTGGTACGCCGCCACTTGAAACCAGTGCTGTGTAGCCCCCGGCAGAAAAACCGAAAATGCCAATTCTTACTGGATCGATATTGGTCTTGCCGATCCAGTTGTTAAGGAGGTGATCAATTGTAAGTTTTATATGGCGTGGGCGATCCAGCATCCAGCGTTGCGGAGGATAGCTCTCGTCCTCATAGTTATTTCCGGTATGAGTTGGTGCTGCGGCAACATAACCTGCTTCAGCAAGAGCCTTTGCCGTGTTGGCGTGACCACCCATCCAGCCGCCATAACCGTGAGAGAGCAGGATAAGAGGGTGGGAGCCGGGTTTTATAGGGCTATCTAGTGCGAGGGCCTGGCGAAAGGGGGTGTTGGCTTCATTGGGAGGAGCGCTGTCACTTGGGTACCAAACACCAACCTCTATGGTTTTATCATCTGGGTCAGTGACAAATATTCGTTGAAAACCTGCTGCGTGTGTGTGCTGTGTGATCAATATCAATAGAATGCTTGTCAGGACTATAAGAGCTTTCAATGTTTTATACCTTTTATCAACTTGGTTAAGGGGAATGAAGAGTTGCTCTTTTTTGACTGACTGTGCTGAATATTAAGACCTGAAACGTGATTTAGGTCGTTCTTAATCGCGATTTAGTTATAATCGGTATGACTTTCCTTTCATTCATGTTTATGTTTTTCCTGTCCGGTAAATCCTTTTCATCAGGCCTTTATGCTTTTCATTCCTCTCTCTTTTGTTGTGGCTTTGTTATTACTCGTTTTCCTTGCTCAAGGAATTCTGAGCGGTGGCGCTTTACAGAAAAGTCGTCTTTTTCAAATTCTGATAATTCTCTACGCGGTTCTTTCCGTGTTGATAGGGATACGGTGGGGATACGGCGTACTTGCCTTTCTCCCGCTACAGTCAATTTTAGCTGCCAGTTGGGCATCTTTGGCTTGGTTGAGCTTTCGGAGCTTTGTTCGTGAAGGGGGGAGCATTTCATTCTCAAAAGATTGGTATCACCTTTCTCCAACAGTTCTCGTTGTTGCCTTGGTTGAAGTATGGCCTGACCCGATTGATATCACTTTAATTGCAATCTATTTATTTTACGGTCTTGCCCTTTTGCGGTTGGCGTTATCCGGGCCTGATCGCCTGAATGCGGTTCGATTGTCTGAAGCACCGCGTACTCATCTGGCTCTGTGGGTGACTGCTATTATCCTGATTGCCTTTGCCGGTGTTGATATTTTTATCTCTTATGACTTTCGCTTTATGGATGGCGAGCTCTCGGGAATGGTTGTTTCGTTGGCGAATGTACCTGCCTTGTTAATTCTGGGCATTGCTGCTTCTGTAATCGGGCAGACTGTTACGGAACAGGGCAGTGAGCTTGAAGATATTAATTCTGAGCACAATATGGAACCTGAAGATCGTGAAGTTTTGGCTAGAATAGAAAAGTTGATTGAAGAAAAATCTATCTATCAGGACTGTGATTTAAGCTTGAACCGACTTGCCCGGAAAAGCGGCATTACTTCTCGGCGAATATCCGGAGCGATTAACCGATTAAAGGGACAAAATGTGTCTCAATTTGTTAATGAGTATAGAGTTGCGGAGGTCTGTCGCCGTCTCGTAGAAACAGATGAGACCATAACAAGTATTATGTTCGAAGCCGGGTTCCAGACAAAGTCGAATTTTAATCGTGAGTTTAAAAGGGTTACAGGGCAAAGCCCTAAAGACTGGAGACAAGAATATCCAGACGTTCGATACAGGCCTTAAGCTTTATGGTTGGTTAAGGGATCAGAGGTGTATAGGGCGAATTCCTGTCGTGTGTAATTACGGCAACAGTAGGTGTTGCTTTTATGTCACGCGTGTCAGGGAATTGTTTTTGCGTACAATTTTGGTACTTGGCAAAAAAAACCAAAGCGGGTATTTGTCTTTTGTGAACTACTTTAAGCTTTAACAAGGAACGTTTTATGACCCGTAATTTCGTCTCTGCATATGTCCGCACGAGCGTGTTCGGGAATCGTTCTCTCCGAGCTTATGTTACTCGTGTTTTCGGATCAGCATTTCGTGGATGTAACTAAATAAAACTCCACTAAGTGCCTCACCTTTTCGGCACTGACTGTCTGAAAATAGTATTTCACCTATTCACTCATAATTTTATATTTATTGATGTCTGGACTTTCGGGCTTGGGATTTGTGTTTTCACAGCCATGATCTTTGTGCTGTTTGCCTGACTGCTTTTCATAGCTTTTCCAATTTTTGGTGAAGATATGAATAGTGATGATTTCAGGGTGCCCTTTTGCTAGTAGAGTCACGTTCAAATTTTGAGTGTTACGCGAGTAACTATTAACAACAGACAGTCGTGCTTACAATTATGGAGTAAGTCATGGCTAGATTTATCAAGCTGTTCAATCTTATTTTTTCTCGCTTCAAGGCGGAAATTACTGCTGTAGATATTAAGGATATTCCTGAGTCAATTCGTGAAGACATCGGATTACCAGCAGACCCCGATCCACCAAAATGGCCATTTCGGCAAGAGCATTTTTGGTAGAAGCTTTGAGTTGAAAAAATAGAACCCTAGACGATTGGGAGTGGATAGAAAGTAGATTGCATCTGTAATCTGCCTTCTGTCCATTTTGCTTGAATGGGATATTTCAATACGGAATTTCAGGTAATAAAATTACAAATATGATTAAATTTGCGAAGCTGATTGGGGTGGTTTTTCGTTGAATTTAATAGGTTTATGCCGAATTTTGATACGTAATCGATAATTTGATCTGCTATTTTGCAGATCTTGGATGCGAAATTATGTGTTTATCTGCAAATAAGCAGATGTCATTATCCTGTTACAGTAACACGAAATTGTAGCTTGTCGATTTAAGTATTGTTTATTGTCATGTAGTTAGATTGAGTTTCTAAGAAATGAAACAGTTAGTTTTTTCATTTCTCTCTTCGAAGCTTTGCTTGATAGATAAATAATTTAATTGACCTTTACGTAAGATGTTACAAAGATAAAGTATGAATGGACAGGGCTTGTATAGCATCACAGAACTTACACATGAGTTTGGGATTACAACCCGAACCTTGAGGTTTTATGAGGGCGAAAAGCTACTCAACCCGCATCGGGAAGGCCGTAAGAGACTGTACTCATCACGAGATCGCGCGAGATTGGTTTTGATCTTGCGTGGGAAACGTTTGGGTTTTTCTTTGGCAGAGATCCGAGAAATCATCGAAATGTATGATTTGGAACCGGGGGAGAGTGGTCAAATTCAACGTTTGCTCGAATGTATTGCTAGACATCGTTCCAAGCTTGTAGAGAAAAGAGAGGATATTGATGAAATCCTTTCAGAAATGGCACGGGTAACAGCTGTGGCATCGCAACGTTTGGACGAAATAAAAAATAAAACTGTTCAATCGGATGAGACATGATCTTTGAGATCAATTAGCGGTGTGTAACAAATCGATATTCTATAGTTTTGATGATAAGATTTGTCCAACACCAACAGGATAGTGGCAAGGTTTGTCGCGGACAGGGAGAAGTTGTTTGGTTCAATCGGGCGACATGTTGCTCGAGGCGAAAGGTATCAACCTTCGCTTTGGCGGAATTAGAGCCTTAACGGATGTGAGTTTTTCCGTCCGTAAAGGTGAAGTTTTCTCTATTATTGGGCCTAACGGGGCCGGTAAAACCTCTATGCTCAATTGCATTTCCGGTCGGTACAAGCCGCAGGAAGGTGAAATTGTCTATAATGGTAAAAACTTGATCGGACGATCAATCAATGATCGTGCGGCCATGGGAATTGGTAGAACCTTTCAGAATTTGGCACTTTTTAGCCATATGTCCGTTTTGGACAATATTATGGTTGGACGTCATCACCTGCTTAAAAACAACTTCTTTACCGGAATGCTCTATTGGGTTGGTGGCGCACGAAAAGAAGAACTGAAACATCGACGCGACGTCGAAGACATTATTGATTTCCTTGAAATTCAGCATGTTCGGAATGAGCCTGCGGGTACATTGTCTTATGGCTTGCGTAAACGTGTCGAGTTAGCACGTGCAATTGCTATTAATCCGGATCTCATTTTGCTTGATGAGCCAATGGCTGGCATGAACCTGGAAGAGAAAGAGGATATGGCACGCTATATTCTTGATCTTAATGAAGAATTGGGTGTGACTGTTGTCATGATTGAGCATGACATGGGTGTTGTTATGGATATTTCAAACCGTGTCATGGTTTTGGATTTTGGTAAAAAAATCGCAGAGGGTCTGCCCGATGAGGTCATGGAGAACGAACACGTTAAGCATGCTTACCTTGGGGAAGAGGATGACTTACTTCACGATGAAGAAGCAGAGGCGATTGCGCTATGAGTGATGTTGATAAGAAACCAAATCTAAGCGTTGTTGAAAATGCTCATATCATTGCCGGAGATAACATCGCCTGGGATACGAAGGCGAATGATCAGGTTGATGTTGAGCTATATGATACATTACCCAAAATTCTGGCGTATAATGCGGCGCATTTTCCGGACACTGTTGCGCAACGCGAAAAAGAATTCGGGATCTGGAATCGCTTTACCTGGAAAGACTTTAACGATCATGTCGGCCGGATGGCGCTTGGCATGGCTTCGTTGGGGGTTGGTCAAGGAGACACCGTTGTCTTGATTGGCGACAATCGGGTCGAGTGGGTCTGGGGTGAAGTGGCTGCTCATGCCTGTCGTGCGATGAGCATGGGCATTTACCGAGATGCGCTGGAAGATGAAATTGCCTATTTGACCGACTATACGGAACCAAAGGTTGTTATCGCTGAAGATGAGGAACAGGTTGATAAATTCCTCAATCTCGAAGATCGAATTCCTTCTATCAAACACATTATTTATACTGATCCCAGGGGAATGCGTAAGTATGACGATCCCCGGTTAATGTCTCTGGAAGACCTCGAGAAAGTTGGTCAGGCTGCTCTGGATAAAGATGCGAATGCCTATGATCTTTTGATTAGTGCAACAGACACTGATGATGTTGCTGTGCTTTGTACAACATCGGGAACGACATCAAACCCAAAACTTTCCATGTGGCCACATCGGGCATTTCTGGGGCATGCAGCGTCTTACCTTCGTGCGGACCCAAAGACCCCGGATGATGAATACCTTGCTGTTTTACCGCTGAGCTGGGTGATGGAGCAGATGTATTCAGTGGCGTGGAATTTAATCGCACGCATGAAGGTCAATTTTCCGGAAGAACAGTCGACTGTTATGGCTGATCTGCGGGAAATCGGTCCAAGTTTTGTGCTTTTGGCTCCTAGGGTGTGGGAGACAATTGCCGCTGATGTCAGAGCCCGAATGATGGACTCAAGCCCCTGGAAGCAAAAAATGTACGACTGGGGAGCTAAAAAAGCACTGGAAGCACTGGACAATGGCCAAGATTCCTCTGCAGCGGAATGGTTGTTGATGCGCGCACTACGCGATCGACTGGGCTTTAAAAACCTGAAATCGGCTGCCACTGGCGGTGCCGCTATGGGGCCGGATACTTTTAAGTTTTTCCTCTCCATGGGGATTCCGTTGCGCCAACTCTACGGTCAAACCGAAGCATTGGGGGCGCATACAATCCACAAAGCCGATGACGTTAATCATGAAACGGTTGGTTCCCCTATGCCAGGGGTAGAGCTACGGATAGATAACCCTGACAAAGAAGGGTTAGGGGAAATCTGCGTTAATCACGGCAACATGATGCGCGGGTATTACAAAAATGAAGAGGCCAGCAAAGAAACTTTTGGGGATGATGGTTGGTTCCTGACCGGGGATGCTGGTTATTTTAATGATGACGGGCATTTGGTTGTTATTGATCGTATCAAAGACTTGGCAAGTACGACTTCTGGTGTGAAGTTTTCTCCGCAATATATTGAAAATAAACTAAAGTTTTCAACCTATGTTGCTGAAGCCGTTATCTTGGGGGCAGATAAACCTTATCTGACAGCAATGATATGTATTCGCTATCCAATCGTCTCCAAGTGGGCGGAAAAGCGTCGACTTCGTTTTACAACCTATACTGATTTATCGGCGCAGTCTGCTGTTTATGAGCAGATCCGCAGTGAGGTTGAAACTGTTAATGCGACCTTGCCACCAGCGCAACAAATTAAAAAATTCTTGTTGTTGTACAAAGAACTGGATGCTGACGATGGTGAGCTGACACGGACAAGAAAAGTACGTCGTGGTGTCATCGCTGATAAATACGGGGATATTATCGACCGACTTTATTCAGATGATGATCATGTTGATATTGATACTGTTATTCATTTTCAGGATGGGTCAAAACAACGAATTGTTACCACGCTTAACATCGAAAACCTAGGGTCTGATGGTGCAAGCCCACGCCCGGAAAAACAGCTGGCTGGGGGACGTTAAGATGAACTGGGATCTTCTGTTCCAACTTATGATCAATGGTATCATTGTTGGTTTGCTCTATGGTGTTGTCGCCATGTGCTTTGTGTTGATTTATAAATCAACGCAGGTGGTTAACTTTGCACAGGGTGAGTTTCTTGTCCTCGGAGCTTGGGTGTGCTGGTTTTTTGTCATGAAATGGCAATTACCCTTTGTTCTGGCCTTTATATTTGCCATGGCCTTTATGACCATTTTTGGCATTTTGGTTCAGATGGTTATCTTAAGACCATTGATCGGTGAACCTATTATTTCTGTTATTATGGTGACCATTGGGCTTTCGATCTTTATGCAAGCTCTGATGAACTGGGTTTTTGGAAACTCGGCAGAGAGATTTCCATCGGTTTTCGGCGATGAGACTATATCTATCGGAGGGCTTCAGGTCGAAACCGCTTACCTGATGTCGCTGGTACTTTCTCTGGTCGTGATGGGGCTTTTCTATTACTTCTTCAAGTTCTCGCGCTATGGTCTTGCGATGCGTGCGACAGCCTTTAACCAGCAGGTCGCGCAGTCACTTGGAATTTCGGTGAAGCAGGTCTTTGCAATGGCTTGGGCTATTTCCGCGCTGGTGTCTTGTATCGCGGGCGTTGTGCTGGGGCTTGTGAACGCTGTTTCTAACTCGTTAGCGATTATCGGAATTAAAGTTTTCCCTGCTGTTATTGTTGGCGGACTTGATTCAATCGTTGGCGCGGTGATCGGCGGTGTCATTATCGGACTACTGGAAAATCTGGCGGAATTCTTTGATGGCCAGTTCTTCCACATCGGCAACATGTATACCGTTGCTCCGTTTTATGTGCTGATCATTATTCTGATGATAAGGCCCTATGGTCTTTTTGGCACCAAAGATATTGAACGCATCTAAGAAAGGGAGCGGTTAAGTTATGTCTCATGTTCCTCATCCGCGCCCTTGTGGCGACTTTAGAACCAGTTACAACGCAGATACGTCGTTGTTTCGCACAAAAGTTGAAGGCTGGACTGTATACCTAGGTATTTTTGCATTGTTGTTTGCGCCGCTGGTTTTCAACGATTTTTATATTAGTCAGATGATCCTCATCGGAATTTACGCGATTGCTGCTCTTGGTTTGAATGTTCTGGTCGGCTTTACCGGGCAAATTTCACTTGGGCATTCTGCCTTTTTTGGTTTTGGTGCCTTTGCATCCGCTTGGTTAAACAATACGACCGGCATACCTGTCTTTATCTGCATACCACTTGCCGGTTTGATGACCACAGCGATTGGTATGATCTTTGGTATTCCGGCAGCGCGTCTCAAGGGACTTTATCTTGCGATTGCAACACTGGCATCCCAGTTTATTTTGCAGGATTTCTTTTCCCGTGCTGACTGGTTTTCTGGTGGTGCCTATGGCTCTGCTGCAGAAGTCGTGAACTTTTTGGGGATAGATCTGGACACGGATCAAAAGTATTTCTACCTAGTTCTGTTTTGGGTTGTGGTTTCTTTTCTGGCGGTAAGCAATCTGCGTCGTTCCAGAGATGGACGGGCACTGGTTGCTGTTCGTGATCACTATCTTTCAGCTGAAATTATGGGGATCAACCTGACCCGCTACCGTATTATGTCTTTTGGTGTTTCCAGTTTCTTTGCTGGTCTTGGTGGTGCTCTTTATGCACACTATCTGCAATATGTTTCGGTCGAAGGCTTTACTATCCTGTTGTCCATCCAATTTTTGGCGATGATCATTATTGGTGGTTTGGGGTCTGTTTCCGGCTCTTTGCTGGGGGCGATTTTCATTCTGCTGCTACCGCAATTCATGGAAGAGATCGCGAGTAGTGCAGCCGTGGTTTTTGAAGGTATTGAGCAAAGCAAAGCCTATATCAAAGAAATGTCCGTTGGTGCCGTGATTATTCTGTTCCTTATTTTTGAACCAGAAGGTCTTATTCATCGCTGGCGTCTTATCCGGGCAAGTTGGAAACTCTATCCATTCTCTCATTAAGAGAGAGCAGTCCATTCCGTGGCGGCCGGGATGGAGGTATAATAATGATGCCGCCAAAAGGGAGGAAGATATGAAGCAGCGTATTCTCGCCGCAACACTTGCCCTGGCGGCAGCTAGTAGCCCAGCCTTGGCAGAAGATTCTGTATTTGTTGGCCATCTTGTTGATTACACAGGTCCGACATCGTTTGTTAGTAAATTCTACGGTCCAGGTGTTCGTGATGCCGTTGATTACATCAATTCGACTGGGGGAATTGATGGTACTAAAATCGAAATGGAGACAATTGATTACGCTTACAAAGTGCCGCAAGCGATTGCGAACTATAAAAAGTGGAAATCAAAAGGAATGATTGCGCTGCAAGGTTGGGGAACTGGTGATACGGAAGCCTTGATTTCGTTCGTAGCAAAAGATCAGGTTCCTGTTTGGTCTGCATCCTATTCAGGACACCTGACCGATCCAACAGGTAAGAACCCTAAAACCAAGAAGCCTGCTCCATACAATTTCTTTTATGGCCCATCCTATACAGATGCTTGCCGTGCTTTAGTTCAGTGGGCAGCGGGTGATGCCAAGGAAAAGGGGCTTTCCAACCCTAAGTTTGTGCACACTGGGGATAATCATCCTTTCCCGAACGCCCCTAAGGAAGGGTGTGCTGAGTATGCGACTGAACTTGGTCTAGAGGTTCTGCCTCCGGTTGTTGTGCCGCTTGGCCCCGGTGATTTCAAAGCGCAGTGCCTGACCATTAAAGAGTCCGGTGCAAACTATGCGTATGTTGGAAACTTGGGTGGTTCTGTGATCTCTCTTTTGAAATCCTGTAACACGGTTGGCGCTGATGTTACCTATATGGGCAATGTCTGGGCTGGTGATTATCTAACTATTCAAGCCGCAGAAGCAAAAGACTATGTCTTCCCGACAGCAACGCCTTTCTGGGATGCGGCTGCGGATGGTATGGCACTGGTTTATAAAATTGCAGACGATAGTGGCTTCTCAAAAGACGCAAAGCCAACACATCATTATATTCGTGGAGTTTGCTCAGCATACTACATGAAAGAGGCGATGGAGTGGGCAAAAGCCAATGGTGGCATTACTGGGGAAAACATCAAAAAAGGGATGTATGTGAACCAGAACTGGACGCCTAAGGGCCTTGAAGGTGTGTGTCTGCCGTCAAGCTGGTCACCAGAGGATCATCGCGGAAGTACTGTTGTTTCTATTAACAAAGGATCTTTCGAAGATGGCGCCGTGAATATTGAGCGTATTGCTGAAATGACGCTTCCACGTCGTGACGATTGGGTTGGTTACTAATCGTAAGTTTGTCAGGCCTGTCTCAGGGCAGGCCTGGTTTTTCAGTACAAACATAAATATTAAAATTTGGCCTTAATCTAAGGATCTCCAATATGAGTTCTGTATCTCAACTTCAAAACCCAACGCAGGATGGAACTATTCTGGCCGTCAATAACATTGAAGTGGTCTTTAATGACGTTATTCTCGTCCTCAGAGGTTTGAACCTGACGGCTGAACGTGGAAAAATTACTGCCTTGTTGGGGGCAAATGGTGCAGGAAAGTCAACAACGCTTAAGGCTATTGCTGGTTTGTTGGGATCCGAGGACGGAGAGGTCAGCCGTGGTGATATCGTCTATAATGGGATGAATATTACGCAGATGTCGCCTGAACAACGTGTTCGTAACGGCACCTTTCTGGTTATGGAAGGTCGCGGCATTGTTCAGGATATGACGGTAATTGAAAATCTTCGACTTGGTGCTTTTACTCAGCCACAGAAAAATGTCGCTGAAGATATGGAAAAGGTCTTCAATTATTTCCCACGGTTGAGAGAAAGAACAGGGTTGGCCGGATATCTTTCTGGTGGTGAGCAGCAAATGTTGGCGATTGGTCGTGCGCTTATGGCCCGTCCGAATCTTATCATGATGGATGAGCCGTCAATGGGACTTTCGCCACTTCTGGTAAAAGAAGTTTTTGGGATTATCAAGCGTATGAACGAAGAGCTTGGCATTAGTGTTCTTCTTGTTGAGCAGAATGCTAATATGGCCCTTCGTGCCGCAGATTACGGTTATATAATGGAAAATGGTAAAATTGTTCTCGATGGAACCGCAGAAGAACTGATGAATAACGAAGACGTCAAAGAGTTTTATCTCGGCGGCGGGGGGAATGAGCGCAAGTCGTTTAAAAATATTAAGTCGTTTAAAAGACGCAAGCGCTGGCTCTAGAATTATTACTTTTTTTCGCTAATTTGATTAACCGAATTTTGAATTGGATTGCTTTTTATGACTGATTATTTTGATCATAAGGAAACTCGTAGTCAGTACGAACGAGAGAATGATCAGTTGCAAAAACTTCAAAGTTGCCTTTCTGATGCCAAGGAAAAAGCACCTTTTTATAGCGAAACTCTTGCTAATATCGATCCCACAAAAATTACCTCTATAACAGATCTTGCTGCGCTACCTGTGGTGCGGAAATCTAATTTGATAGAGATGCAAAGTTCAAGTTCTCCCTTTGGTGGATTGGGACAGGTATCAACAGGCGAAATGGCGCGTTTGTTCCTTTCGCCGGGGCCAATTGTCGAGCCACAGGGAATTGACGGTGATATCTGGCGTGTTGCACGTGCTTTACATGCGGTTGGTTTGCGAAAAGGCGGTGTTGCGCATAATTGTTTTGCGTATCATTTTACGCCAGCAGGAATCATGTTTGATTTTGCGGCACGTACATTAGAGTGCGCAGTTTTCCCAGGCGGTGTCGGACAGACCGAAAGTCAGGTTCAGGCAATAAATCGTTTCCAAGCCGATACCTATATGGGGACGCCTGATTTTTTGAAAATCATACTTGAAAAAGCTGATGCATTGGAAACGCCGATAACCTCTATTAAGCGTGCTCTGGTAACTGGTGGACCCTTATTTCCGGATCTAAGGCGGTATTATCAAGATCGGGATATTCATGTCAGGCAATGTTATGCAACGGCAGATGTTGGGCTAATAGCTTATGAAAGTGAAAGCCTTGAGGGGATGATTCTGGACGAAGATGTTATTGTTGAGATCGTACGCCCCGGGACTGGCGATCTTGTAGCCGAGGGTGAGGTCGGAGAAATTGTGGTGACTTCTTTTAATCCCAACTATCCGTTGATACGTTTTGCAACGGGTGATCTGTCTGCATTTATGCCCGGGCAGAGTTCTTGTGGTCGAACAAACCGCCGAATTAAAGGATGGATGGGCCGTGCAGATCAAACAACAAAAGTACGTGGCATGTTTATACACCCCGAACAGATCGCTCGCATTGTCGAGAAGCATGAGGAAGTTGTCAAAGCTCGTCTCGAAGTAAGTGAGAATGCCGGACGCGATAACATGTCGTTACAGTGCGAAATTATCGCTGACTGTAGTCGGGATGAATTGGAAGAGCGGCTGGAAGAGACGATACGATCAGAATGCCGTTTACGCGGGGAAGTTGCCTTTGTTGAAATTGGAACACTACCTAACGATGGCAAGGTTATTCATGATACTCGCCCGGTAGTTGGTTCATAGATGTCCTTAGGGTAATATATCGCCCAAATCACTTTGTAGTTTTTTCATTTCCTCTTCGGCTTCTTTGCTAAGGGCGTCGGGTTTTTTGACAACTTTCAAATCCGGTGAGCCCGAAGGGCTTGGTTTATCGATATGCGAAGCACTTATCCATCTGGATATTGCACCAATAAGAGCTTTTTGATCGATTGGTTTCGAGACATAGTCATCCATACCCGAAGCGAGATAAAATTCACGATCACCCTTCATCGCATTGGCCGTCAAAGCAATGATCGGAATGTCTGAGGTGGGCGGAGGAAGGCTGCGAATACGTTTAGTTGCTGTTGGACCATCCATTTGGGGCATCTGGACATCCATCAGAACGATATCGAACTCTTGCTTTTGAGCAATCATATAGGCTTCGAGACCATTGTTCACGATATGAAGTTTGCAGTTCAGTGGTCTTAAGAGAGATTGAATAACTTTCTGGTTTATAAGGTTATCTTCGGCCACCAGTATTTTGATGGTTTTGCCTATATAGTCAGGTATCTGATCTCTGGTGCGTTCAGCCTCTTCTTCTGCACGAACTTTCTTTTCGTCGCCCTTTTCGACAAGAATGGTAAACCAGAACGTGGAGCCCATACCGTCAACACTCTCGACGCCAATATCACCACCCATCAGATGTGTAAGCTGTTTACATATTGCAAGTCCGAGCCCTGTGCCGCCATATCTTCGGGTTGTTGAAGAGTCTGCTTGGGAAAAAGCTTTGAATAGGTTGTCTTGCTTGTCCAGTGAAATGCCTGACCCAGTGTCCTCAATTTCAAACCGAAACCTGATTTTATTATCCGTGGTTTCAAGCTGTTCAATGATAATTGAGATCTTGCCTGTTTGGGTGAACTTGAGGGCATTTCCGATAAGGTTATACAGTATTTGTCTAATCCTGCCGGGGTCGCCTTTGATAATGTCTGTATTTTTAGGAGAGTTAAGAACTTGAAACCTCAAATTCTTGGCTCTGGCTCTTGATTCCCATAGGGCTTCGGTTGTTTCAAGTAATCTTTTCAGTGAGAAATCAATATTCTCAAGTTCGATTTTCTCCGCTTCAATTTTAGACAAATCGAGGATGTCATTGAGGAGCGACAGGAGGGCTTCCCCAGATTCTTTAATGGTGAAGACACTACTGTGTTGTTCGTTGGTCAAATTACTACCAAGCAAGGAACTTACCATACCAAGAACCCCGTTCATGGGGGTGCGAATTTCGTGGCTCATGGATGCAAGAAATCTGGATTTGGCGAGGTTTGCTGCTTCGGCTTGATGTTTGGCGTTTTCCAGTTCTGTCGTGCGCTCTTTTACTCTGGCTTCCAGGTTTTCTTTGGCTTTATTAAGGGACTTTGTTGTTTTGAAAAGAACCATAAAGGCGATTGCAATACCCAATGCAAGGATACATGTTCCCGCAAGCATGATACGGGTATTGTTTTCTGCTTCCTGATAATAAATTTTGAACTGATTATCCTGTGTTTCGATCAGGATGTTTAAAATAGATAAGCTTTCTGAATCTATGAGTTCTCTGGTGAGTATTGAAAGCTCACGATCCAACGAAATAAGCTGCTCTGAATAGTCTATAATTGTTTTGAGTTCGTTGTTTTCAACGTTATCAGAGCTTTTTGATAAAGCTTTTAGATTATCCACGAGCGTAGAGAGACCGACCCTAATTTCTACAGGATTAAAAGACCTGTCATTATTCACTAATGCTATCAAGTTGATGAGGTTTTTGAGAACGGCCTGAGTTGTTTCATTACTTCGATAATTTTCTGAAAAAGTAATCAATGCCTGCGGGAAAAAGATTTCAATATCTTTGTATAAGGCATTTTGATTTTTAAAAGTTTTGATAAGGTTTTTTCGTTTAATGTGATTACGCTTATAGGCTTTATAAAGCGTTTGAAATTCAGGACTGCTTATTTCATTGTCATCAAGGTTCGTCTCTAAATTTACAAGGATTTGGTCGATCGTTGCATCAGCTTGATCATATGCTTCGTAGTTTAACCTGGTGCCAAGACGTTGCTTTAAAATTTCTTCATTAATATTGGTTTCATTGGTTTTTAGCTCCTGCAACATCAAACTTAACTGTTGCATGTGAACAGGATGTTTTCTTTGTGTCTCAATGTAGGTAAAAATTAAAACAGTGCAGAGGCTTAGCCCGAATATAATGGCGATGGTTTTAAGAAGTGCCTTACCCATTTTTGCCCTCATTCTTTGGTGAGAGAGGGAAGCATTTACCTGCAGGTTTTTTATACAGAAGTCCTGCAAAGTATTTATGTGTATTTAGACAGCGGGCCATATTAACTCATGAGGTAGTAATTATGACATGATGCTATCTATGGTCGTGGATAAAATTTAATTATTCGTAAAGCGTTTAAGAGTCGTTGGAATTCTGCTTTGGAACTTTGGCAAATATAAGAAGTCCGGTACTGATTAATTGCCTTATCAGTACCGGGTTCTGTTATCTGGTGCATCAGATGTTTTTTCTTTTACCTGCGCAAACTAAACCTTTGCTGGCTTAATATAGCTCAACAGCCAAGGCAGTGGCTTCACCACCACCAATACAAAGGCTTGCGATGCCTTTTGATCCACCTGTGCGTTTCAGGGCATGTAGTAAGGTAACAATTAATCTGGTTCCCGAAGCACCAATAGGGTGCCCCAAAGCACAGGCACCACCGTTAACATTTACCTTTGCGGGGTCGAGATTTAGATCTTTAATCGCAGCGAGGGTTACAATGGCAAAAGCTTCGTTAATTTCATACAGATCCACGTCATTCGTAGACCAGCCTGCTTTGTCCTGTACCTTTTCAATTGCGCCAACTGGTGCTGTGGTAAACCAGCAAGGTTCCTGAGAATGGGTGGCATGAGCTTTTATTGACGCCAGAGGTTTTAAACCTCTTTTATTGGCCTCGGATTTACGCATTAGTATCAAGGCTGCTGCGCCATCGGAAATAGAAGATGAAGATGCGGCTGTAACTGTACCATCAGGGCGGAATGCGGGGCGAAGATTTGGAATCTTGTTGGTATCAACTTTAAAAGGTTGTTCGTCACTCTCAACAAGCGTTTCGCTTTTACGATTTTTGACGGTTAGCGGTTCGATTTCGTCTTTGAAGTAACCAGCTTCGGTTGCCTGTTTGGCGCGATTAAGGCTTTCTATGGCAAAAGCATCCTGCTCTTCACGCGTAGCTTTGTATTTATCTGCAGTTGCTTCTGCAAAGGTGCCCATCAGTCCACCTTTGTCAAAATAAGCATCTTCCAGACCATCCATGAACATATGGTCAAGAACAGTACCATGACCCATCCGCATACCGCTGCGTGCTTTGGGAAGTATATAAGGTGCATTTGTCATGCTTTCCATACCGCCAGCAAGGACAATATCGACGCTAGAGGATGCAATGGCATCGTGTGCCAGCATAACGGTCTTCATGCCAGACCCACAGACTTTATTGATGGTTGTACAGCCAGCGGACAGGGGAAGACCGCCTTTGATTGCAGCCTGCCTTGCCGGGGCTTGGCCCAGACCAGCTGGAAGAACACACCCCATCATTACTTCCTGAATGTCTTCAGCGGAAATACCGGATCTGGACACAGCGGCTTTAATTGCCTCTGCACCCAGATCTGTGGTTGAGAGCGGGGATAAGGCGCCCTGAAAGGACCCCATCGGGGTGCGAGCTGCAGAAACGATAACGATTGGATCAGACATGATTTTGTTCCCAGTACTGTGATCTGGGTATTACCCAGCTAAAGTTGTTGGTGTTCTTGATTTAGGAAAGGCGGACAGCACCATCAAGGCGAATTGTAGAGCCATTGAGGAAAGCATTTTTACAAATGTGTGCTACTAGACCTGCAAATTCTTCCGGCTGCCCTAGTCTTTTCGGATGAAGGCTTTTTTCGACCAGAGCATCTTTTACCTTGTCGGACATACCAGCGATCATTGGCGTTTCCATGATACCCGGTGCGATTGCCATGACGCGTATTGCGCTTCGGGCGAGTTCTCTTGATAGAGGCAAGGTCAAAGAGGCAACTCCACCTTTGGAAGCGGCATATGCTGCCTGACCAATCTGGCCTTCCCAAGCTGCAATAGACGCCGTGTTGATAATAACACCGCGTTCGCCGTCAATTTCTTCGTATTGCACCATGCGTTCAGCAGCCAGTCGCATTACATTGAATGCACCAACCAGATTGATGTCGATGGTCTTGCGAAAAAGATCCAGATCATGGGCTCCGTCTCGGCCTACAAGCTTTGCGCCGGGGGCAATGCCTGCACAGTTCACAACAATACGTATAGGGCCAAGTGTGTCTTCTATAATTTTGATTGCTGATTTAACGGCGTCTGGGGCAGTGACATCGGCTGTGACAGCCGCAACATCAAGGTTTTGGGCATCCATGTCAGCTGCAACGCGGTTTACCCCTTCGTCGTTCAGGTCCATGAGGCCACACCGCACACCTTGAGAGGCTAAATGTCTTGCAACAGCTTCGCCTAATCCGGAACCTGCGCCTGTGATCAGCGCTGTAAGACCAGATAATTTCATAACTTGTTTCCTCTTATCAAAGATCAAATTTTATTATGTAATACTTATTATGTAGGGCAGGGGGGGAGATTATTCATTTCTCATCGCTAAAGATATTTTGGAATTTGGGTTACGTTGTAATTTACCGGCAATAAACCACGCCGTTTCGACCAGCTTACCGATGTTGATACCGGTCTCTACGGACATGCCATTAAACATATAAACGACATCTTCAGTCGCGACGTTGCCGGACGCACCACGGGCATAGGGACATCCACCAAGGCCAGCAATAGAGGTGTCAAAAACTGAAACACCGCACTGCCAGGCAGCAAAAATGTTCGCTAACGCCTGCCCATAGGTATCATGAAAGTGTCCGGCAAGGTTTTCTATGGGAACAGACTTTGAAACCGTCCGGATCAGTTCTTGAGTTGCAAGGGGTGTTCCGGTGCCAATGGTATCGCCAAGGCTGATTTCATAGCAGCCCATATCTAGAAGGGCTTTTGCAACCTCGGCTACTTTTTGTGGCGCAATTTTACCTTCGTAGGGACAGCCCAATACACAGGATACATATCCGCGTACTTTGATATTCTTTTCCTGGGCTGCCTGAACAACGGGCTGGAATCTCTCTAGACTTTCCCGAATAGAGCAGTTGATGTTTTTCTGAGAGAAGCTCTCGGAAGCAGCGCCAAATATAGCGACTTCTTCCACACCTGCTTCAACTGCCCGCTCAAACCCCTTGAGGTTTGGCGTTAATACTGGATAGCTAAGACCGGGCTTGCGCGTAATCCCAGAGAGCACTTCATTGGCATCAGCCATCTGCGGTACCCATTTGGGCGATACAAAAGCTGATGCTTCAATAGCAGTTAAACCTGTGTCTGATAATCTATTTATGAGCTCGATTTTTTCAGCGGCAGGTACAAGTGTTTTTTCATTCTGCAGTCCATCGCGAGGACCGACTTCGACGAGCTTTACTTTCTGGGGAGGAGTAGAGTGCATTTTATTCCTCGCTATCCAATTCAACAAGGACATCACCTTCGTTGACCTGATCATTTACCTGGCCCAGAAAAGCTTTCACGATGCCCTTGGTCGGGGCCACAATGGTGTGTTCCATTTTCATAGCTTCTAGCACCATCAAGGGATCTCCTGCTGAAACCTTGTTGTTGATGGATGCAAATATCTTGATAATTTTTCCTGGCATTGGTGCACGAAGGCCACCTGTGTCTTCTTCCAGATTTTCGGCGGCAATTAGAGGATCAAAAAGGTGGATCTGGTGGTGCTGATTATCAAGGAATATGTGGCGTTCCAATCCGTGGCAGATAACGGACGCCTTGGTTATTTTCCCATCCACTGTAACGGTCACGTGGTCATCTTTAACCTGACCGGAAACGGTGTATTCCTTTTTGTTGATCAAGAGGCTGTAACCATCTGCGTGATATATTGCAACGACGTTATGTTCCTGATCGTTCTCGGTGAAGAGTAATCTTTTTTGTGCTCTGCCCCCCAAACGCCACCCGTCTTGGGAACCCCAAGGTGAGTGAGGCTCTGATTGTGGAATGTTTGGTGTATGTCCTTGTAGCTCTACTAGAGATGCGAGGATTAAGGCGAGATCTGAAGCTGTTGATTTCTCGGAGAACAGACTTTCCTGTTCTCTTTCTATCAAGCCGGTATCCAGTTGTGCAGCTTTAAAGGGTGGAACATTGGCAAGTCGATTAAGGAAAGCAACGTTGGTTTCAAGCCCGACGATATGCGTGTCGTTAAGAGCTGAACTTAGTCTGTCCAGTGCTTTTTCCCGTGTTTCATCCCAGGTAATCAACTTGGCAATCATGGGGTCATAATGTGGGGAGACAACGCCGCCTTGTTCGACGCCAGCATCAATACGGATATGCTCGGAAGCAGTAGGAAATGTCAGGCGAACCAACTTTCCTGTGGCGGGTAGGAAACCATTGTCAGGATCTTCTGCATAGATCCGGGCTTCAAAAGCATGGCCAGAGAGAGAAATCTCATTTTGTTGTGCGGGAAGAGGCTCTCCGGCTGCGATACGTAGTTGCCATTCAACAAGGTCGAGACCTGTAATAAGCTCGGTTACAGGGTGTTCGACCTGAAGGCGTGTATTCATTTCCATGAAATAGAATTCGCCATTTGGGGCAAGAAGGAATTCGACGGTACCCGCGCCGCGATATCCAACAGCCTCAGCGGCTGCGATCGCAGCTTTGTGCATGGCATCGCGGGTTTCATCACTTAATCCGGGGGCAGGCGCCTCTTCGATAACCTTTTGATGGCGACGTTGCGAGGAACAATCACGCTCGAACAGATGTATTGTGTTGCCATGGTTATCAGCAAAAACTTGTATTTCTACATGACGAGGGTTTTCGATGAACTTCTCTATAAGAACACGGTCATCGCCGAAAGCTGCTTTTGATTCTCGCTGACAGGACGCAAGCGCTTCTTCAAATTGCTCGGCTTTTTGCACGATCCGCATGCCTTTGCCTCCACCACCGGCAGAGGCTTTGATCATCACGGGATAGCCAATTTTATTGGCTTGTTCCACAAGATGAGCGGTATCCTGGTTTTCTTCTTCGTATCCCGGTGATAGGGGCACTCCTGCTTCACGCATTAGACGTTTAGAGGCTGATTTATCCCCCATGTCGATAATTGACGAGGCTGGTGGGCCGATAAAGACAATATCATTCTGGGCGCAGTTGTTTGCAAAGTTGGCATTCTCAGAAAGAAACCCGTAGCCGGGGTGAATCGCCTGAGCCCCTGTTGCTTTAGCAACATCGAGTATTCGATCTGCGAGGAGATAGCTTTCCGCAGGAGGTGGTGGGCCTATATGGATGGCTTCATCGGCTTCTTGCACAAAAGGCGCATCCCGATCGGCGTCTGAATAGACGGCAACGGTTTTCACACCCATTAAATGGGCGGTCCTGATTATGCGTCTGGCGATTTCACCACGGTTTGCAATAAGGATTTTATTAAACATTCAATTCTTCCTGATCCAAGTCCGATTTAGGCGACCCAATAAGCTTTGCGTTTTTCGAAGAAGGCGCTGAGACCTTCGCGACCTTCAGGCTTTAACCGTTGTTGAGCGATGAGCTCAGCGGTCTCATTCATCAAGTTATCATCGAGTTGTCGATGACTAACTGTTTTAATAAGTTCCTTTGCCACATGAAGGGCATCAGGGGCAGCAAGATTTAAGGAAGACAAAAGATCTTCTATTGTCTGATCCAGTTGTTCATCAAGACAGCTTTCATGAACAAAGCCGATATCGGCTGCTTTTTCTGATCGGAATATCTCAGCAGTCAGGAAGTACCGTCGGGCTTGCCTTTCGCCCATCGCGGCAACCACATAAGGTGCAATGGTCGCAGGAACCAAACCAAGTTTTACTTCAGACAGGCAGAACTTGGCGTATTCTCCAGCAATTGCGATGTCTGCCACTGCTGTCAGACCAACGCCGCCCCCAAAGGCGGCCCCCTGTACACGTGCGATAACAGGTTTAGGGCATTCAGCTATGGTATTGAGCATATGGGCGAGTTTGAGCGCGTCGACCCGGTTCTCTTCTTCGGTAAAACTTGCTGCGCGTTTCATCCAGCCGAGGTCTGCACCCGCACTGAAACTTTTGCCTCTGCCGCCGAGCACAATTGTCCGGATGTCAGAATTTTTACCCAGTTCGTTAAAGGCCTGGGTTAATTCCGCGATCATCACTTCATCAAGGGCATTGTGAACTTCCGGGCGGTTCATCCAAACCCATGCATTCGATGATCTAATTTCTATTTCAAGCGTTTGATAAGTCATATCATTACATCCTGAAGACACCGAACCTGGTGTCTTCTATTGGTGCATTAAGAGAGGCAGATAAGCCTAGGGCCAGCACCCGTCGCGTTCGAGCGGGATCAAATACGCCATCGTCCCAAAGACGTGCTGAGGCGTAATAAGGCGAGCTCTGTTCTTCGAACATATCCAGCATTGGTTGTTTGAATTCTTTTTCTTCCTCTGCTGACCAGGTACCACCTTTTGCTTCGATATTATCCCGGCGAAGTGTGGACATAACAGAGGCAGCCTGTTCGCCGCCCATGACCGAAATGCGTGAATTCGGCCACATCCACAAGAAGCGAGGTTGATAGGCTCTGCCGCACATGCCGTAGTTACCAGCCCCAAAACTTCCCCCAATCAGAACGGTGAACTTAGGGACATTCGCTGTCGCTACCGCGGTGACCATCTTGGCACCATCTTTTGCGATACCGCCTGTTTCGTATTTACGACCAATCATAAAGCCTGAAATGTTTTGTAGGAAAACAAGCGGAATGCCTCGTTGCGCACAAAGTTCGATAAAGTGTGCTGCTTTTTGGGCGCTTTCTGAAAAGAGAATACCGTTGTTTGCAACAATACCGACAGGATAGCCCCATATGCGCGAAAAGCCACAGACGATACTGGTACCGTAACGGGCTTTGAATTCATCAAAGCGAGATCCATCAACAATGCGGGCAATGACTTCGCGCACATCATAGGGTGTTTTTAGGTCACTGGGGACAACACCATAAATTTCCTTGGGATCATAGAGCGGTTCCTCTGGTTTGGACAGATTGAGTTGATTGGGTTTTTGCCAATTCAAATTGTCAACCACATGACGGGCGATGGTTAGGGCATGGGCATCATTTTCTGCTAAATGGTCCGCGACACCGGACAGGCGGGTATGAACATCTGCCCCACCCAAATCTTCAGCAGAGACAATTTCACCCGTTGCTGCTTTTACAAGGGGAGGGCCGCCCAAGAAAATTGTGCCTTGTTCCTTGACGATAATAGTCTCGTCAGACATGGCCGGTACATAAGCGCCGCCAGCAGTACAAGACCCCATGACCACCGCGATTTGGGGAATGCCCATGGAAGACATCTGGGCCTGATTATAGAATATCCGGCCAAAGTGATCTCTATCAGGGAAAACTTCGTCTTGGTTCGGAAGGTTTGCGCCACCTGAATCGACCAAATAAATACAAGGGAGCCTGTTCTCCTGTGCAATTTCCTGTGCCCGGAGATGCTTTTTAACCGTCATTGGGTAGTAAGTACCGCCTTTGACCGTTGCATCGTTTGCCAAAATCATGCACTCGACGCCGGATACCAAGCCGATACCTGCTATAACGCCGGCGGCGGCAATGTTGGCATCATACATATTGTGGGCAGCTATCGGAGATATCTCTAGGAAAGGAGATCCGGGATCTAGCAAAGCCTCAACGCGTTCTCTTGGGAGCATCTTTCCGCGAGAAAGGTGCTTTTCACGTGCCTTTTCCGGGCCACCTTTTGCCGTTTCCGCCAGAATGTTGTTCAGGTTATCTACCAGCCCTTGCATATGAGCTGCATTGGCCTTGAATTCATCTGATCGAGGAGAGATTTTAGAACGTATGACAGACATTATGCTGTCTCCCCAAAGAGTTCCCGACCGATGAGGTATCTACGGATTTCGCTGGTACCTGCGCCAATTTCATAGAGCTTGGCATCGCGCCATAACCGACCTGTCGGGAATTCGTTGATATATCCATTTCCGCCCAGAACCTGAATTGATTCGCCAGCCATCCATGTGGCTTTTTCCGCGGAATAGAGGATCGCACCGGCAGCATCTTTTCGGGTCGTTTCGCCGCGATCACAGGCTTGCCCAACGGCATATACATAGGATCGGCAGGCGTTCCAGGTTGCATAGATATCCGCCATTTTTCCCTGCATCAATTGGAACTCACCAATGGCTTTGCCAAACTGCTTACGCTCGTGAATGTAAGGGACAATGATGTCCAGACAGGATGACATAATGCCCAAGGGGCCACCAGACAGAACAGCACGCTCATAGTCCAGACCAGACATGAGAACACGGACACCACCATTTAGGTCGCCAAGAATATTTTCTTCCGGAACTTCACAGTCCTGAAAGACGAGCTCGCCAGTGTTTGAGCCGCGCATCCCAAGCTTATCCAGTTTTTGTGCTACTGAAAAACCGGGGAAATCTTTTTCGATAATAAATGCGGTGATACCTTTGGGGCCTGCTTCAGGATCTGTTTTTGCATAAACAACTAAGGTATCGGCATCTGGTCCGTTGGTGATCCACATTTTGTTTCCGTTCAGAACATAGTGATCACCCTTTTTTTCTGCCTTAAGACGCATGGAAACAACGTCGGAACCAGCCCCGGGTTCCGACATAGCCAAGGCACCAACGTGTTCTCCGGTGATTAGCTTTGGCAGGTACTTGGATTTTTGTGCATCCGTTCCGTTGCGCTTAATCTGATTAACGCAGAGATTGGAATGGGCGCCATAGGAGAGAGCAACAGATGCGGAAGCCCGGCTGAGTTCTTCCATTGTGACAATATGGGCGAGATATCCCATACCGCTGCCGCCATAGCTTTCATCAGCTGTGATTCCCAGTAGTCCCATGTCCCCCATTTTGCGCCACAGATCCATCGGAAATTCGTTGGTTTCATCAATCTCAGCAGCACGAGGAGCGATTTCTGCATCGGCAAAGGCTTTGACGCTGTCTCGCAGCATGTCGATTTCTTCACCGAGGTTGAAGTTTAAGCTAGGGAAGTTATGGCCTGTACTCATGATTTTTATCTCCAGTGAGGAAACTTAGTTTTCTATTCTTGTTTTTTGAATCTTTGCGATTGTCGCGGCGACGTCAGGTTTGTTTTCCATCCGCATAAAGGTGCCTTGAGCCGCGGCAATATGAACTTCTGAATTATCGTTTTGCAGGGCGTAAACATCCATGCGGGCGATTGTAACACGTCTACCTGCTCTCAGGACGGTGCCTTTGCCGATTAATTTTTTCCCTGCGCCCGGTGCCATCATATTGATTTTGTATTCAACCGTCAGAATTGAATCATTTTCTTCAATCAATGTGTAGGTGGCATAGCCCCCCACATAATCAGCAAGGGCACCGATAACCCCACCTTGAAAAAAACCATGATGTTGGGATAGTTCTGGGCGAAATGGTAGCTCCATTTCCACATACCCAGGTTCAATGACGGTTAACTCTGCACCCAGTGTTTTCCCGAAACCTGTATTGTTATAGCTATCGCGAATAAGATCTGCGTAGGCAGGATTTCGGGGTTCAAAGTGTGTTTTGGCCATCGGTTGTTCCCTGTGTTTTATATCTTTATTTTAGTTCATTAAGGCGTTGTTGAACGGAGCTATTTACCTGATTAAGTTCTTCCAGAGTTTCCAGAATGTCTTTTTGTTTTTGTTCCAGCTCTGCCTGTCGTTCAGCAATGCGATCTTGTAGCTTTTCAAGTTGCCCGCGTTCTCCCGGGGCGTGATCATACATTTCAATGATCTCCCTGACTTCTGCCAGACTGAACCCCAGCCGCTTTCCCCTTAAAATAAGTTTTAGTCGGGTTCTGTCCCTTGGTGTGTACAGACGCTTACGAGCTTGCCGTTCAGGATTAAGAAGCTTCTCATCCTCATAAAACCTGAGCGTACGGGTTGTAATCCCAAATTCTGCAGTGAGTTCCGTAATGGTGTAGTAGCGTCTTTTTGTCATTGTGATAGTATTTACGCATTTTACGTAAACGTCAACATTGTTTAATTTTATCAATTAAAACAATTGAATATTATTAGTGATGTCAAGAATCTAATGGTTTTCCTGTACTATTCATAATGAGATCCTTTAGGCTTGTCGTAAGACTGCACTTTCATTCTATATACTTGGAAAATTCAAATGACACCTTCAGGGGAAAAGATCTTATCTAAGGCCAAGAACGTATCCTCAGCGGGGGCACCGCCAAAGTTATCGGCGGTAGATGTCGTTCGGGTGAGCTTTGAGACTGAGCGGTTAATATTACGCCGCTTTACCTCTGATGATTATCAAGCGCTTTATGATATGCGTAGTCAGAGCGAGGTCGTGAAGTATTTATATGGCGGAGCTCATACGCCTGAGATGACACAGACTGAACTTGATCAACGTTTGGCTATGAAAAGCTTTGAGCAGGATGGCGACAAAATTATTCTGGCGGTTGAAGAAAAAGCAACGGGGTCTTTTGTTGGGGACCTTGTTCTTATTCTAAAGGATAAAGCTTCGTGTCAGGGGGAAGTCGGTTTTGTGTTTAATCCTCATCACCACGGTAAAGGCTATGGTTATGAAGCCACACGAAAACTGATCCAGTTTGGTTTTGATCATATAGGTTTACACCGGATTATCGGGCGCTGTGATCCCAGAAACAAAGCATCAGCAGGATTATTACGTAAACTTGGTATGAATCAGGAAGCACATTTTGTCGAAAACGTATGGGCAAAAGGTGAATGGACCAGCGAGTTTGTTTTTGCCATACGTCATTCGGAATGGGCTGAAATATGATCTGACAGGATGAAAGTTTAAGTATCAAAAATACTGGAACTTCCAAAAACTGACATGAATTTGTCATGCCTTTGAAATCAGAACACTGCATAGCAGGGGGAGAATAAATACCACCCATCGGGAGTCCACGTAATGAAAAATATTGGTAAGTCCGCAAGTCTGGCCGTTGTGGCTATGTGTCTTGCAACATCGGCGTTTGCCGTTGAACCTTTTAGCCGCCTGTCTTCTTTTCCAATTTATGAAAATCTGCCCAAAGGCAAAGAGAAAGCAACTGAGACTGTAGCTGAGATTGTTGCGTCGGCGATGAAGGGGACGATGCTTGTTTACACGGACTCTGAATTGGAAGCGATTGGTAAAGTTGATATCTTTGATCCTGCCAATCCCAAACCTGCTGGGGTTGTAAATGTTGGTGGTGAGCCGACATCTGTGACAGTTAAAGATAACTACGCTTATGTTGGGGTTAATACCTCTAAGAGTTATGTAAAGCCTTCCGGTTATATGGCGATTGTTGATCTGAAAGCGAATAAGGTTATCGCAAAATGTGATGTGTCTGGACAGCCTGATAGTGTTGCGCTTAGTCCAAACGGAAAATATCTTGCGATTGCCATTGAGAATGAGCGGGATGAAGACTTGAATGATGGTGTCATTCCGCAAAACCCGGCTGGGCATCTTGCAACATTCCGTTTGAATGATAAGGGGTTGCTTTCAAACTGTGATAATGCTGTTGTCACCGACTTAACAGGCCTGGCGGACATTGCGCCAACTGATCCCGAGCCCGAGTTCGTTTCTATTAACGCGCTTAATCAGGCTGTTGTGACGCTTCAGGAAAACAATCATATCGTTATTGTTGATCTGGAAAATAACAAAGTCGTCAATCACTATTCTGCAGGAACATCGTCAATTACAGGCGTTGATAACACAAAAGATAAAGCAATATCACTAACGGAAAGCCTGGCTGATCTTAAGCGGGAGCCAGATGCGGTTTCCTGGATTGATGACAATCGTTTTGTAACTGCAAACGAAGGTGATTACGAAGGTGGATCACGTGGCTTTACCGTTTTCTCCAAGTCAGGTTCTGTGTTGTTTGACAGTGGTTCTCAGACAGAACGTCTTGCGGTTTCAATGGGGCACTATCCGGAAAAAAGATCTCACAAAAAGGGAACAGAGCCAGAAGGTGTGACTGTTGGAACTTATGGTGATGATCGCCTTGTCTTTGTCGGACTGGAACGTGCCAATCTGATCGGCGTCTATCAAGACGTGAAAACAGGCGACGGCCTGAACAATCGCTTTGATTTTGTGCAAGCTCTGCCATCTGGTGGTGTTGGTCCCGAGGGAATTGTTACCATTCCATCCCGTGGGCTTGTTGTTATCGCTAACGAAAAAGATGATATCAAAGACGGATATCGTTCAAACCTGGCGATCTACAAACAGGGTAATGAGGGTGTAAGTCTGCCGCAGATTGTGTCTGTTGATGGGGCCAATGGTTCGCCGATCGGTTGGGGGGCACTATCAGGCCTGACCGCAAATGCGACAGATCCATCAATCCTCTATGCTGTGAATGACAGCTTCTATTCCACAGCGGATATTTTCACAATTGATGTGGCGTCTCGTCCGGCCCGTATCGTTTCTTCGCGCCGTATTACCAAAGCCGGGAAGCCTGTCGAGAACCTTGATCTTGAGGGTATCGTTGCTGCACCGGATGGTAGCTTCTGGGTTGTTTCCGAAGGAAAGCCGGAAAAGCGTGAGAGCAAGCTTTTACATGTATTGCCAACGGGGCAGGTTGCCCGTGAAGTTGCCTTGCCAGTAGCACTTGAAAGCCAGATGAAGAAGCATGGTCTCGAAGGGGTGACGCTTTACAACGATACACTTTATATTGCGGTACAAAGAGCCTGGAAAGATGATGCAAAAGGCTATACGAAAATCATTTCTCACGATCTGAAAGCCGGAACCTGGGGTGTAAATGCCTATCGTTTGGATGAACCTGAAAGCCCTGCTGGCGGTTGGGTTGGTTTGAGCGAAATCACAAGCCTGGGCAATGGTGATCTCGCGATTGTTGAGCGGGATAACAAGGGCGGTCCGGATGCGGCAATCAAGCGGATCTATCGCGTATCTGTGAAGCACACGGCCGCTGCCGAGCTTGGGGCAAAGGAAGTTCCGGTTTTACGTAAAACCCTGATCAGAGATGTTCTTGTTGATCTGAATCGTGCAAACGGTTGGACTCCTGACAAGCTTGAAGGCTTGACTGTTGCTGCAGATGGTACCGTTTATGCTGTGACAGATAACGACGGTGTTGATGATTCAACGGGTGAAACTCTGTTCTTGAATCTGGGACCAATTGATAAGGTTCTTGCGAGCCAGTAGTTTCGCGGTAAACACTTCATAAAAAGCCCCGTCCCTTTTTTAGGGCGGGGCTTTTTGCTTTTTTAGGCATCAGCTCTTCTGAGCTGTCCTATGAATTCTTTTACTTGTTGTTCAAGTTGTCCCGCTTCATCCGCAAGGCTTGATGCTGAACTGTGCACTTGATGAGCTGCGTCGCCTGTTGAGTTTGCTGTTTCTCTTACTTGGCGGATATTCGACGTTACCTGGTCTGTACCGTTCGCAGCTTGTTGTACCGACATTGTTATCTCAGACGTTGCGGCACCTTGCTCTTCAACTGCGGAAGCGATAGCGGTCGCGACTTCATGAATTGATTTTATCGTTCCCGATATACTTTTAATCGCAGAAACGGCATCTTTTGTTTCTGATTGTATTGCGTTTATCTGTGATGAGATATCTTCCGTGGCTTTAGCTGTCTGGTTTGCGAGTGATTTAACCTCGGATGCAACAACCGCAAAACCTTTGCCAGCCTCACCTGCTCTTGCGGCCTCGATAGTTGCATTGAGCGCTAAAAGGTTGGTTTGCTCCGCAATATCATTGATAAGCTTTACAACTTCACCAATTTTATCAGCTGCAATGGCTAAGCCTTCTACTTTATTATTGGTATGTGAAGCTTCTTCTACAGCACTATTTGCAATATCTGCGGACCGTTGTACTTGTGATGAAATTTCGTTAATTGAAGCGGAGAGTTCCTCTGTAGCAGCAGCAACAGATTGGACATTCGTGGATGCTTCTTCCGCTGCATTCGCTACAACAGATGTTTGACTGGATGATTGAGTTGCGGCGCTGGACATATCTTGGGCAACCGTTTTCATTCCATCTGCAGACCCGGAAAGAGACGAAATAATTCGACCAATTGAAGCCTCAAAATCATTTGCCATTTGCAAGCGAGCTTCATTGTTTTTTTCTTTTGCATTGTGCTCGGTTTTTAACTGCTCTTGTCTGGCTCTCTCAATTTCTTCTTGAGCGAAAGTTGCTTCGGATAGGGCCTTGGATGCTTGGCTGAATGCAGCTTCAAGTTTAATGGCGAGCCATAAAAGGACAACAGTTTCGGCAATGACAATTACGGCATGTAATATTACTCGGAAAAGATCAGCTCCTGAGGGGAAGATAGCTACTGGTAGTAAGAAATTTAAAACTAAATGGTGAACCGCAACTGTAGCTGCTGCGATAACAATTGCCCGCCAGTTACATAGGGCCGTTACCATTGCGAGGCTGGCAAAAAAGTACATATGTATGTCAATTTGCCACGGATGGCCTTTGAAGAGGTAGGTGATAATAGCTGGCATTAAGCTCAAGCCAACAGCGATCACATAATGTGTTGCTGCAGAGTTTATGCCTGTAGTTTTCCAGGTTAAGCCAACAGCAATTGATACGGCTATTGCCATGATTGTTACATCTATAAACGCTACGCCCAGAATTAGTGCAATAACTGGCGTTAAAACTATGTGAGCAAATATGAATAGAATGAACATTTTCGCTGCACGTGTTCTTATTGTTTGTAGGTCATTCATGGCTTTAAACTCTTATGTTTATGTTTAAGCGGATCAATTCAGGTATGTCATGTTTTGGTGAAAAAGCAGCTTCCTGTTGCGATTGCATCAAGCAGCAGGAATGCTGAGGGAATCTTGATATCGGCGACGGGAATGTTTTTTCCAAAATCAACAATCAACAAGTTATCCCAATAGCCTATTCTGACTAATCTGGCATTCATGCTATCGAGTGAGTTAATGTTTTCTTGGAAAGTTTGGGTAGGGGGAAACAATACGGCAATCTGTTGGGCGTTTTCTGCTGGGCGAAAATACATATACGCTAAATAGATACTGCTGAATAAAATCAGTAATAGTGCTGGCGCCAGATTTTTAAGAGAAAAATTATCCTCTAACTCCATAAGATGTTCCCATTAGACTGATTGCTTGCGACAACCTTAGCTCTGTGTTTTTTCTAAATAGCTCAACTGTAAGGGTTCGTAGTTCATAAGTAATGATGCTATACTAAGCACTTACAAGTTAATACCTTGCTAATTGAAGCCTGTTTGGGAAGTAGTGACGGAATTTCCTAAGGTATTATATTACTTGGATATGTTGTTGTTTAGTTATGAGGTGAGTGAATATTAAATAACAATGGATTAGTTTGTTAGTAAAGTCTCTTAAGTTTCTGGTAAAAATACTTTTCTTTCTCGGGTGACTTTTTCAACAATAAAATCAACAGCGGCTCTTATTCGGGCAAATCCCTGAAGATCTGCATGATAGATAAGCCAGAAGGTACGCATAAAGTTAACTTCTTCACGCAGTACCGGGACCAGATTTTCCTGATTATCCGCCATAAAGCAGGGCAGTATACAGATACCGGCCCCTGTTGATGTCGCGTGCATCTGGGCGATCAGGTTTGTGCTGCGGAGTTGAGGGCGTAGCTCCTTCCCGATTTGAGGGACGTAATTTAATTCGGGTGAGAAGATCAGATCTTCGATATAACCTACCAAACGATGTTCTTTAAGTTGATCTTTATGGGTTATTGGTCCTCGGCGTTCCAGGTATTCCGGCGATGCGTAAAGTCCCAAGCGGTAATCGGTGAGCTTGCGGGATCTCAAGCGGCCTTCTGTGGGGCGGCTTAGGCCAATCGCGATGTCTGCCTCGCGCTTTGAAAGGCTAAACATGCGCGGCATTGCGACGAGATCAATTTCCAACCCGGGGTGTGATCGACAAAGATCACAAATTCTTGGAGCTAGAAAGTAACTGCCAAAACCATCCGGCGCGCCAATTCTGACCGCTCCGGTCAAATCCAGATCGGCCCCGGCAATCTCGTTTTGAACGCCCATTGCCATGGTTTCCATGGACTCTGCCGCGCCAAGCAGTCGCTGTCCGATTTCTGTCAGGGCATAGCCTTGGGGACCGCGTTCGAACAAGGTCGCGTTCAACGCGGTTTCAAGGGCCTGAATGCGTCGACTGACTGTGGTATGATCCACTTTCAGGCGTTTTGCTGCAATTGTCAGTTTTCCTGTTCTCGCAACGGCGAGGAATGGGCGGAGGTCATTCCAGTCAAAAGTAGGGTTCATGATGTATTTTCGCACACTGGTTTGTTACTATTACCTATAGCTGTGCAAAAAAAACAATGCAAGTCTATGTGACAAGATCGAAAAGCTGGCATCTTTTGTTCAGACGATTCTTATTGGGTTTCTGGATTTACAGGCAGATGCTCTTTTAAACAATTTGCCGCGTTCTGTGTCCTGTGTTGTTTTGACATACGCTCAGGCGCGATCACTATTTGAAGGAGATGCGGTATGACCGCTGAACTCTATCACCTGATTGGTGGCGAAAAAGTAAAAGGTACTTCGGGACGTTTTAGCGATGTTTTCTGGCCAATGACCGGAGAGATTGCCGCGAAGGTGCCTCTGGCTTCTGAAGATGAATTGAGAGCTGCCGTAGAAAATGCCAAGGCGGCTCAACCAGCATGGGCGGCGACCAATCCGCAAAAACGTGCACGTGTGATGCTCAAGTTCCTTCATCTTTGCCAGGAAAACTATGATGAACTTGCTGATATGCTTTCGCGCGAACATGGCAAAACTATCCCGGATGCCAAAGGTGACATCCAGCGCGGGTTAGAGGTTGTTGAGTTTGCGTGTGGTATTCCGCATTTGCAAAAGGGTGAGTTTACCGAAGGTGCAGGTCCGGGCATTGATATGTTCTCTATGCGCCAACCCTTGGGCGTTGTTGCGGGCATTACACCTTTTAACTTCCCTGCCATGATCCCGATGTGGAAATTTGCACCTGCAATCGTTTCCGGTAATGCCTTTATTCTTAAACCTTCCGAGCGTGATCCTTCATTACCCTTACGCTTGGGTGAGCTGATGCTAGAGGCTGGCCTTCCGGCAGGCATCTTGAATGTTGTAAACGGCGATAAAGTCTCTGTGGATGCCATTTTGGATGACCCGGATATCAAAGCCGTTGGTTTTGTTGGCTCAACGCCTATTGCAGAGTATGTCTATACACGTGCAACAGCGCAGGGCAAGCGAGCACAGTGTTTTGGTGGTGCTAAGAACCACATGATCATTATGCCGGATGCGGATCTGGATCAGGTTGCTGATGCCTTGATCGGTGCTGGTTATGGATCTGCCGGGGAACGCTGTATGGCAATTTCTGTGGCTGTTCCTGTTGGTGAAGAGACTGCGGATCGTCTGGTTGAAAAATTGACGCCACGTGTTGAGGCGTTGAAAATTGGTCTGTCGACTGATCCGGATGCAGATTTCGGTCCGATGGTCACCGCAGAAGCGGTCGAACGCACCAAGGGATATGTTGGCCTTGGTATTGAAGAAGGCGCAAAGCTCGTTGTTGATGGCCGTGACTTTGTCATGCAGGGCTATGAAGAAGGTTTTTACATGGGCGGGTGTCTGTTTGATAACGTGACACCTGATATGCGCATCTACAAAGAAGAGATTTTTGGCCCGGTTCTTTCAGTTGTACGTGCCAAGGACTATGAAGAAGCACTGCGTCTTCCTAGTGAGCATGAATATGGTAATGGCGTTGCGATCTATACCCGTGACGGTGATACAGCCCGTGACTTCATGACCAAGGTGAATGTTGGTATGGTTGGTGTGAATGTTCCTATTCCTGTGCCGCTTGCCTACTACACATTTGGTGGTTGGAAGCGTTCCGGTTTTGGTGATCTGAACCAGCACGGACCAGATGCTATTCGTTTCTACACCAAGACTAAAACTGTGACCCAGCGTTGGCCTTCCGGTGTAAAAGAAGGTGCCGAGTTCTCAATTCCAACAATGGATTGAGTTTAGAATACGGGATGTTTCCAGATTGCTGTTTCGATAATCGCTGTAACGGTAATTAGAGGAAGCATCCCGCTCTCTTTTTTCTGAATAAAAGATAAGCTGATGAGCCAATTTGAACTGAATGAAGAACAGTGTGCTATTCAAGAAATGGCACAGGATTTCGCCCGTGACAAAATTGCACCTTTCGCGTTGGAGTGGGATGAAAAAGAACATTTTCCTGTTGATGTAATGCGTGAAGCGGCCGCTCTTGGTATGGGGGGGATCTATGTTCGGGATGATGTCGGTGGCTCTGGCTTGGGACGTTTGGATGCTGCGTTGATTTTTGAAGCGCTTTCTGCTGGATGTCCGGCTGTATCTGCCTTTATTTCTATTCACAATATGGCATCGTGGATGATTGATCGCTTTGGCACAGAAGAACAGCGCCAAAAGTGGTTGCCGCAAATGATGACGATGGATTTGATTGCCAGCTATTGTCTGACCGAACCATCCGCAGGATCAGACGCCGCGGCTTTGAAAACCAAAGCAGTTCGTGATGGGGATGATTTTATTCTCAATGGTGCGAAACAGTTTATTTCTGGCGCGGGGACATCTGATCTTTATTTGGTTATGGCCCGTTCAGGCGGGGATGGCGCGGGTGGTGTTTCCTGTTTCCTGGTACCGAAAGATGCCGAGGGCGTTTCTTTTGGGGCCAATGAAAAGAAAATGGGATGGAAAGCACAGCCGACAAGAACGGTCGTGATGGAAGATGTACGCATTCCTGCTGCGAATATGATCGGTGAAGAAGGGCAGGGGTTCAAGATCGCCATGATGGGGCTTGATGGTGGTCGTTTGAATATCGGTGCCTGTTCCCTTGGTGGCGCACAATCTGCGTTGGATAAAGCCATTGGCTATATGGGCGAACGTAAAGCCTTTGGAAAATCGCTTGCCCAGTTTCAGGGATTGCAGTTCAAGGTTGCCGATATGGAAACAGAACTGACAGCGGCCCGCACACTGTTATATACAGCGGCAACCAAGCTGGATGCGAAAACTCATGATGCAACGCGCTGGTGTGCGATGGCAAAACGTTTTGCGACAGATACCGGTTTTACGGTGGCAAACGAAGCCCTACAAATTCATGGCGGGTATGGATACTTGGCGGATTACGGCATCGAAAAGATTGTCAGAGACCTCAGAGTTCATCAAATTCTGGAAGGAACCAACGAGATTATGCGACTGATTATATCTCGTGACCTGTTGAAAGGAGACAGAGCATGACAGATGAGTTGATCGTTCGACAGGAAGGTAGTGCCGGACGTATTACGCTTAACCGTCCAAAAGCCTTGAATGCTTTGTCGCTGGATATGGTTCATGGAATGCTGGCTGCTTTGGAAAGCTGGCAAACAGATGAAACGGTTCGGGTTGTTATCGTCGATGGTGCTGGTGAGCGCGGTTTGTGTGCCGGGGGCGATATTCGCGCCCTTTATAAATCCGGACAGGAACAGGACGGTGTTGCCCAAAAATTCTGGGCAGATGAGTACAAGCTCAATGCGCTTATTGCCAATTATCCCAAGCCCTATGTTGCTATTATGGATGGCATTGTCATGGGCGGTGGCGTTGGTATTTCTGCACACGGCAGCAATCGTCTGGTGACGGAACGTTCCATGATTGCCATGCCTGAAACGGCGATTGGTCTTTTCCCTGATGTCGGCGGTACGTGGCTTTTGGCAAATGCGCCGGGCGAAGTTGGTACATTCCTGGGATTAACCGGACATCGTATCGGGGCGCAAGATGCTATTTATGCGGGATTGGCAGATATTGAAATCCAGAGTGACAAGCTACCCAATTTGATCGAAGTCCTGTCTCAGGCCGATTACGGTTCTGATGCGCGGGCAGATGTTGATAGTTTGCTCAGAAGTTTCACTGTGAGTTCCGGACAATCTCAACTTGCTGAAATTCGAGGTCAAATAGATCAAATCTTCTCTCATGATGCTGTCGAGGAAATTGTGACTGCTGCTGAAAAAGCAGATAGCGATTTGGGACAGAAAATAGTCAAAGATCTTGCTGGTCGCGCGCCGCATTCAATGAAGGTAACACTGGCAGCTATTCGTAAAGCAAGCACATTGGGCGGGATCGAAGAAGATCTGGATATGGAATACCGTCTCGCGTGTCGGATGTTTGAACAGAAAGATTTTTTCGAAGGCGTTCGCGCGGTTGTTATCGATAAAACCGGAAATCCCAAGTGGTCCCCTGCGACATTGGAATCTGTGCCAGAGGCAATGGTGAGCGATTGTTTTGCAAGTCTGGGATCAAATGAACTTGGTCTGTCATCTGGGATAATCCGGTAAATCGGAAGAGGAAAAGAACATGAAAACTATAGCATTTATCGGGTTGGGTAACATGGGCGGCCCGATGGCGGCTAACCTGGTGAAAGCCAATTATGTGGTTAAAGGTTTCGACCTGTCCGAAGAAGCAAAAGATCAGGCCAGAAAAGGTGGTATTGAAATTGTGGAGAATGTTGACAAAGCGGTTGCGGCTTCTGATGCAATTATCACGATGCTTCCAGCGGGAAAACACCTTCTCAGTGTCTATGAAGTCACGCTAAAAGTTGCCAAGCGAGGATCACTTTTTATTGACTGTTCAACCGTAGATGTTGATAGCTCACGCACGGCCCATGACGCGGCTGAAAAAGCGGGTATGTTATCCCTCGATGCTCCGGTCTCCGGGGGTGTTGGTGGGGCAACAGCTGGTACCTTGACCTTTATGGCTGGTGGCACGAAAGAAGCCTTTGATAAAGCGCATGAGCTTCTGGATGTTATGGGCGGAAAGATTGTTCACTGTGGTGGTGCAGGGAACGGACAAGCAGCTAAGATCTGTAACAACATGATCCTTGGTATTTCGATGATTGCTTCGTCAGAAGCTTTTAATTTGGCTGAAAAACTTGGACTTGATCATCAGGCACTGTTTGATGTTGCTTCCACGTCTTCGGGCCAGTGTTGGTCAATCAACACCTATTGCCCTGTTCCCGGGCCAGTGCCGACCAGTCCTGCAAACAATGACTATGCGCCGGGCTTTGCCGCCGCTTTGATGCTAAAGGATCTAAAGCTCTCTCAGGATGCTGCCAAATCAGCGGGTGTGCCAACACCGCTGGGATCTCATGCAGAAGAACTTTATCAAAGTTTTAATGATGCAGGTGGAAGCGGGATTGATTTTTCCGGTATTATCAATCATTTAAAGAGCGATAAATAACATTCGGTTTCGGTCGGTAATCTTCCGGCGACGATACAAATTAGGGGTAACCATGTTAAGCCACGGGTCTGATTATCACGCGGTTAAAGAGGCCTTTGAGTGGGATATACCGGATAACTATAATATCGGTGTTGATGTCTGTGATAAATGGGCTCAACGAGCACCGGTTCGTTTGGCGCTTAGCTTTGTTGATATAGATGGAAATGTCGCTGACTACAGCTTTGGTGATCTGAAAGATTACTCTAATCGTATGGCTAATCTTCTGTCGTCATCAGGGATCAACCGGGGTGACAGAGTTGCTATTTTACTACCGCAATCATTGGAGACGGCATTCTCTCATATTGCAGCCTATAAAATGGGCTGTATTGCTGTGCCTCTTTTCATGCTCTTTGGTGTGGAGGCGCTGGAATATCGACTGTCAAACTCGGGTGCACGCGCGGTTATTACCAATCAGGCCGGTGTTGAGAAGATTAATGAAATCAAAGGTCGACTGCCTGATCTGAAACACGTTTATTCCATTGACGGTGCTTCTGCTGGAGCAAAGGATTTACATCGGGATCTGTTGTCGCAATCTCCTGATTTCATACCTGTGCAGACAAAGCCGGATGATCCGGCTTTGATTATCTATACTTCTGGAACAACGGGGCAGCCTAAGGGCGCACTTCACGCGCACCGTGTCCTGCTTGGGCATCTGCCGGGTGTTGAGATGTCACATGATTTCTTTCCGCAACCGGGCGATAAAATCTGGACACCCGCAGATTGGGCTTGGATCGGCGGGCTTCTGGATGTCTTGTTACCTGCGTTACATCACGGCGTAACTGTTGTTGCCCGACGGTTTGAAAAGTTCACAGCCGAAGCAGCGTTTGATCTGCTCGCGGAACAGGGGATCAGGAATGCTTTTATTCCGCCAACGGCCCTGAAAATGATGCGGTCAGTTGCTGACCCTGAAATTCGCTGGGATTTAAACATGCGCTCTATTGCTTCAGGCGGGGAGTCTTTGGGGACAGAGCTTCTGGACTGGGGACAGAAAACATTCGGCTTAACAATCAATGAATTTTACGGACAAACAGAATGCAATATGATTGTGTCGTCCTGCGCCAAAATTATGGATGCAAGGCCGGGCGTAATGGGCCGCGCCGTTCCCGGGCACAATCTGGCAATTGTTGATGACAAGGGAGAGGTTCTCCCACAGGGTACCTTGGGTAATATCGCTGTTAAATCGCCTGATCCTGTCATGTTCCTAAAGTACTGGAACAATCCGGATGCAACTAAGGCCAAGTTTGCGGGTGACTGGTTGTTAACAGGTGACACAGGCATTCTTGATACGCAGGGTTGGATACAGTTTGTCGGTCGGGATGATGACGTTATTACGTCATCCGGTTATCGCATTGGTCCTGGCGAGATCGAAGACTGCCTGATGGGGCATCCGGCTGTGCGCATGGCAGGGGTGATTGGCAAGCCAGATCCTCAACGAACCGAAATTGTAAAAGCCTTTATCGTGCTCAATGATAATTTTCTTGGGGATGATAATCTGGCATCAGAAATCCAACTCTTTGTTAAAAAACAGCTCGCGGCGCATGAATACCCGCGCGAAGTTGCTTTTGTCGATGCATTGCCCATGACGACAACGGGTAAGATTATTCGGCGTGAATTAAGAGAGTTGGGGTGAACCTCAATCATATTATTTACTGCAAGAATGCTACTTTCTGTAAACTGAACAAAATGTTATTTTATCTTATCTCGGTTTTCAGGAAATGATTTAAGGTTCTTGGTAATGGACGTTCCTCGCCTAGTGGTAGATTTTAACGAACTGATTGAGAGTGACTTTATACTGTTATCAAAAACAGATGTTCGAGAAAATTTTTCTGGAAACTTGATTACCTTATATGAAGGTATGGAAGTTATTGTATTTGAAGTAGATTGTATTTCTCGTGGTGATCTTTGGATCAAATGTAATTTAATCGCTAGTGGTGTTGTTGAAAAAAACAGCGGGGAATTCTTTCCCTATGTAAAGTGGTGTTGCCGCATTAATGAAAAAGGCATTTATCATGAAAATGAAGAATGGCATCGAAAGCACGGCGAAGTAATTCAGTGCTAATATTTTGCATCGGGTAAATTCATATCGAATATAACCCGTATTAAACGCATTGCCTTGAAAAGAAAGTCAAGGCAATGCGGCACATTAATTTACAACCAAGTCTGATCTTTCAGGTTATGGGTAATCAGCTTTTGATAGAGGCGGTCTCTTGCCTTAATACTCTTAGGATTAGCCCAATCCTGTTCTATGAGATCCCAATCTGAATCTTTAGGATCCAGTCCCAGAGTCTTGATAAAATCTTGTTCCGTGACCAAAAACTGGGTGCCATAGACTAGCAGATACCCGTTGGTCTGGTTCCTGTGTTCTTTGGCTTCAGGGTAGAATACGGTCCAAAAATTTGTATAGGGCATACATCTGGATGGACAGAGAAGTTTGCCATAATCAAGTTCTGATCTTTCTCTGGTCGGGACGGGGGCCGTTTCCATCTGGATAATTTGAGATAGATGTGACCAACCCTTAAACCCAAGCGCTTTTGCTATTTGAGATAAACAATGTTTGCGCTTAACTGTCTCGATAATATCAAGATCAGACAGATTTTTTAAATCCGGGTTCTTTTTTATGAAATCAAGGCTCGTTTGTTTCCCCGTTGTGATATTACGGTGAAGAATGCGGGCGTTATGTTTTAGCTCATGGATACTATCAGCCATAGAGTTTCTCCTTGTACCGGATCTATCCGCTCCTCGCGATCCAGAGAATTCTTTGGGTGATTACTCATCGTATTCATCGACAATAACAGGGTGTTTTGACTTTTGGCGGTGAGGCACCCCTGTGTACCTTGCGCCGGACACTAAAATAAAAATAACGATATGGCAATAGCCTTGAGTGCAAGAGACATGGTGCTCATGACGCTTTGGTTTCAACCAAATCAAGGGGAAGGCCTGTGGTATATTTAACCTGTGATACGGCAAATCTGGAATGTACTTCGGCTATGTTAGGGAGTTGTAACAGATGATCCCGAAGGAAACGTTCGTAAGCACGCATGTCGGTTGTGACAACGCGTAGAATATAATCCATGCCACCGCTGACAGTATAGCATTCGGTAATCTCGTCAAAGCGGCTAACCCGACGTTCGAAGTCCTCAAGGCCGTGTTGCGCCTGTGCTGAGATTTTTACAGTGGTAAAGACCACGATCTCTAAACCAAGGCTATCTGAATCAATAATGGCCACACGGCGTTTTATGATTCCTTTTTCTTCCAGGCGTTTTATCCGTCGCCAGCAGGGCGCGGGGGAAAGGCCAACTTTATTCGCAAGTTCTGCATTACTGATATCAGAATCCTTCTGAAGAACTTTTAGGATTTTTTTATCCGTATTATCGATCTTTGGCAGCATAAATATTTCTCATATTTTCGAATAAGCGAAATCAGATTGCTATTGTAGCGAATTAATTACGAAAATAGAAAGAACATTTCTTTCTTCTTGAAGCAGAATAATAGAAGCCAAAAAGATAATAATAATTGGCAGAAATAAACAGAGCTTGAGAAACATGCTTCAAGAACATGTTTAAGCATATGTTTAAGTATATGTTTTCTGGGAGAGAGCTGCATATTAGTTTGTGTTTTTGATCACTTTGATACTGCCAAACTGGTTACGGGAAGCTGGTTAATTGAGTTTCAGGTGATGATTGGCACTGATTAATGATTTGGTCTTCAACCGTCATTCTATTGGCTTTGATCCAATAAAAGACGTGATTATCTGATATGCATTACCGCCCCATTTTACGTGAGCTTACAGATTTTAGGCGCGGTAGAACGCACCAGAAAAGACGAATTGGGGAACTGAATATGTCTGATGCATCTAACATGGATGTCTTTAATCATGAGGCCTTTTCTGGCCATGAACAGGTGGTGTTCTGTCAGGATGAAACCACAGGTCTCAAGGCGATTATCGCCATCCATTCAACAGCGCTGGGGCCAGCGGCTGGTGGATGTCGCATGTGGCATTATCGGGACAACGGTTCGGCGTTAAACGATGCTCTCAGACTTTCCAAGGGTATGAGCTATAAAAACGCAATGGCAGGATTAAATTTGGGCGGAGGGAAAGCCGTTATTATCGGGGATGCCAAGACCGATAAATCCGAAGAGCTTTTTCGTTCGTTTGGGCGTTTTGTTAATGGTCTCGGTGGTCAATACATTACAGCCGAAGATGTTGGAATATCTGTTTCAGATATGGAAGTTGTCTCCCAGGAAACCCCATATGTTGCGGGTTTAAATTCTGGACTTGCCGCGAGTGGTGATCCTTCTCCCTTCACTGCTCGCGGTACTTTTAACGGCATTAGAGCTGCGGTTAAACACAAACTGGGTAAAGACAATGTTGCCGACTTAACTGTCGCTGTGCAGGGGCTCGGCCATGTCGGATGGCATTTGTGTAAGGAACTACATACTGCCGGGGCCAAGTTAATCGTAGCAGACATCAACGAAGATGCAGTTAAACATGCAGTTAAAGAATTCGGTGCCACAGCAGTATCTTGTGATGAAATACTCTTTGCTGATGTTGATGTGGTTGCCCCATGTGCATTGGGCGCAGTCTTGAATGAAACATCTATTCCCAAGCTGAAAACGAAGATCATTGCAGGTGCTGCGAATAATCAACTTGCCAAAGATATAGATGGTATGTTGTTACGAGAGCATAATATTCTCTACGCACCGGACTATGTCATTAATGCTGGTGGTATCATCAATGTGGCTGCAGAAATTGACGGAAAGTATGATCGTAAATGGGTCGATGAAAAAGTCGCTGCTATCTACGACGTTTTGTTGGATATCTTTAAGCGTGCGGATCAGGAACAGGGCGCAACAAGCGCGATCTCTGATCTAATTGCCCAAGAGAAAATAGCCATGAAAATTGCAGAGGCATCGAAAATAGGTCGATCAGGAAGTGCTGGTTCGAAAAAAGATATCGTTGCTTAAAAAAATAGACCTAATTGATAAGGCAATTAACCCTGGATCTTTAACACGATCCAGGGTTAATGCGTTCTATACTTTCTCTGCACCGTAATAGAGGCTTACAGTATGTTTGGCCTCTGCAAAAAACAGCCATCTTTCGGTGATAATGCCCAATGCGCCAGACAATATTGAGAGTATGATTGCAAGGTTACTTAGGGTGGCATTTGAAATCATGCCTGAAAGTGAAATCAGAAAGATTGGGAAAATAAAGCCAAAGATAAAGGTGATATTTCTCAGCTTTTGTCTGTGCTTTCTGGCAATTTTAAACCCCATTTCTTTCATCAAATAGTTTGCTTCGGTATGAGCTGCTTCCAAAAGGCGAACCTTACCCATTGATCCAAGGCCCGTTGCACTTCCAACAGTGCTTTGACCCGCATTTTCATTGATGTATTGCCAGTAATAGAACTTGTGCACAACAGCGATAATAATCAATACGATGGTGATCATATCAAACAGCTGATCGTTTTTGCCCTGTAAATGCAAAATCGCATTCAGCAACAAGGCACCCGTCGACAAGGATAAGATCAGGTAGCCAGCGGGCACAAACTTGTTATGCCACGCTGCAACAGGCTTCAGACAGGCGTAAATCATTGATGTGCAATAGACAGTTGCACAGCACAGCAATAACGCAGCGATGCCGATTACTGGTAGAAAAGCGAAGTGGTTACTTGAGAAAAAAGCCCACCAGAGCCCATAGATACCAGTAGGCAGGAAAGTAACAATCGCCAGAATACCTTCGCGACTTAACCAGGATGACCGCCATTGTGTCAGGGCGCGCCAGGCCCGTTCTGGCCGGCCAAGGTGAAATGTCGAAGACAGAAGCCCCAAAACAATAAGGATGAAGGCTGTGCAAAACCCACTGAGAGCTAGCGTTTGATCCGTTGGAATAACGCCAAGCATATGCCCTAGGATAAGAAGGAAAAGAAGTCCGTAACCTACGCCTGAAGCGGTTGTGAAAAGAATAACTGACTTTGCTGGATGCATGTGAAAACTCCTTTCTTTCTAGAGCGATAAGACTTTGTCAGCCCATCGCGCTAACAGGCCAGCTTTTTCAGTTTCAACTGGGGAGAGGCTAACGGGTTTATCCGAAACAGCATTCTCATTTTGTTTGGGGCGAGGCGGCAAATATTTATTTGTCGGTTTGTAATCAAGCTCTGCCATTAGATCAAAACCTTCACGCTCCGCAACAAGCTTGCTAACATCAGAGTTTGGGTCTCCCAAATCACCAAAGGATCTTGCGCCAACTGGACAGGTGGAAACACAGGCCGGTACTCTGGATGCTTCGGGCAAGTTTTCGTTGTAAATCCGATCAACGCAGAGGGTACATTTTTTCATGATGCCTGCGTCTTCATCATATTCTCTAGCGCCATAGGCGCAGGCCCATGAACATAATTTACAGCCGATGCATTTATCCGCATCTACAAGAACGATACCGTCTTCTTCGCGTTTATAGGATGCACCTGTCGGACAAACGGTAACGCAGGGCGCATCATCACAATGAAGGCAGCTTTTGGGAAAGTGAACGGTGCGGCTGTCGCTATCGTCATCAACGACTTCGAAGCTGTGAATGCGGTTAAACCAGACACCGTTGGGATCGGCACCGTAAGGATCCATATCTGTTAGCGGCGCAGAGTGGCCGCCAGTATTCCATTCTTTACAGTTCACGGCACAAGCATGACAGCCAACACAGATATCCAAGTCAATAACCAGCCCCAGCTTTTTTTGTGGACCGTTTTGCGGAAGACAGGTCATGGTTTCTCTCCTGCCAGGGTATCATCAGATAATGGTGCTTCTTGTACTTTAGGCGTTGAACTTTTTGACCTTGGCTTTTCTTCGCCAAAATCGGCACCATAACGCAATACAGCCATTTGTTCCGGTGCATTGGGGAGAGGGGCAAAAGCCTCAAACATTGGCTCTGTCGCACCTTCTTCCAGCGCGTCGCACTTTTCTATCCGCACCCTGAGATCATACCAGGCTGCCTGACCTGTGACGGGATCAGAATTGGAATAACGATAGCCGTCTTTTCTTGGCGGTAGCAGTTCCGAGATAATATGGTTTAGCAAAAAGCCACGGTTAGATTCCGGCGCTTTATCATCCAGACCCCAGGCGCCTTTACGTTTGCCGATAGCATTCCACGTCCAGATTGTGTGGGGATTAACACCGCTCATCAACTTGACTTGGGTCTTTACCCGTCCATGTGGTGAGATAACCCAAATCCAGTCTTCGTTGTCAATGCCGTGTTTTCGGGCAGTTTCTTCGTTGATGAACAGACGGTTTTGAGCTGTGATCTGCCTCAACCAGGCATTTTGAGAGCCCCAGCTGTGATACATATGCATTGGCCGTTGGGTCACCGCGTGCAGAGGATACTCTTTGCCATCCACAGCTTTTTCTTCCAAAGGCATGTACCAGATCGGAAGAGGATCAAATGTCTCGTCTATTCGACTGCGGAGATCATCAGGTGGTTGTATGTCGCCATGTCCCTGAGCTGCTAGGCGGAACTTTTGCATGTGTTCAGAATAGATGTGCATCACAATACGTTCTGCATTGGGTATCCATCCCATTTCATGAGATCGATCAAGATAAGAGCGGTTGGCAAATTTATAGTAAGACTGTTCCGGGGTGAACTCATCTGACCAGAAGCATCCGTTATCGATGTACTTTTGCAACTGATCCGGGTTGGGATCTCCTTTGCCGTGACTGTCTCCGTCTTGTCCTCGCCAGCCCGCGAGTGGTCCAACGCCCGGTGTTCGTTCGTGGTTTGTAATGTAATCAGAATAGCCGCCAGGGTACATGGCACTGCCATCTTCCTTGGTCATGCCGGGCAAGCCAACCCGTGCACCCAGATCCAACAGAACATCCTGAAAGGGGCGTACATCTCTGTCTGGTTTTATGACGGGCTGCCTGATCGAATCAGCAGGGCCATGTGCGCTGCAGATCGGGCGATCAAGCAGAGAAATCGCATCCCATCGTTCAAGATAGGTTGTATCCGGCAGCACAAGATCGGCATAGGGAACCATTTCAGAATGATATGCATCTGAATAGATGATCTTGGGGATCTTGTAGCTACCGTCTTCATTTTTATCGGTGAGATATTTAATTGTACCGGGAACATTCATAGAGCTGTTCCAGCTCATATTCGCCATATACATGAAAAGCAAATCTACTGGATAGGGATCACCTTTCCAGGCATTGTGAATGACCATGTGCATCAAGCCGTGAGAGGCCAGTGGGTATTCCCAGCTGTAGGCTTTGTCTATGCGTTTGGGTGTGCCATCCGGTTCAACCAGCAAGTCTTCAGGACCAGTAGGGAAGCCAAGCGGCATGCCGGGTAGCGGCGTGTTGGCGATGGATTCATGTCCCGCAGGTTTTGGACCCGGAGGACAGGGGCGTGGGAAGGGTGGCTTGTGCCTAAAACCACCGGGAACATCAATAGAACCCAATAGCATTTGCAAGACGTGAATGGCACGGCAGGTATGAAAACCATTTGAATGGGCAGAGATCCCGCGCATCGCGTGCATGGAAACCGGTCGCCCGATCATTTTATCCTGCTTACGCCCAGCCCAGTCTGTCCAGGCTACATCCAGTTCGATTGTTTCTTCGAAGGCAACATGGGCAATTTCTGCTGCAATACGGCGAATATTTGCTGCGCTATAGCCAATCTGATCGGCAACGGCTTCTGGTGCATATTGAGGATCAAGATAACGATCAGCCATCAAATGAAATGCCGGAACAGCCTTACGCCCATCCGGAAGGGTGAATTCACCTGCCAATGCTGGTTTGGCTTCGAGGTTAGTTGATGAGACGAGTTTTTTTGCCTCAGCATCATAACAAAGCGGATTTCCCTCGGCATCGCGGGCAAAAAGACCGTCATCTGCCGCGCCGGGGTCTTGTATGACAAGCCAGGGGGCATTTGTGTAGCGGGTTATGTAAGTCCAGTCGATCTTCTCGGCCTTGAGAAGCTCGTGAATGAGGGCAAAGACAAAGAGACCATCTGTCCCGGGGCGGATGCCAATCCATTCATCGGCAATACCGGAATAACCTGTGCGAACAGGATTTACAGACACAAACTTGGTTCCCTTGCGGGACTTTAATTTACCCAGCCCAATTTTAATCGGGTTAGAATCATGGTCTTCGGCGACCCCGAACATCAGGAGGTACTTCGTATGATCCCAATCGGGTTCTCCAAATTCCCAGAAAGATCCGCCAGCGCTATATAAACCAGCAGCGGCCATGTTGACGGAACAAAATCCACCATGGGCGGCAAAATTTCTTGTGCCAAATTTCCCTGCCCACCATCCGGTCAAGCTTTGCGACTGATCGCGACCTGTAAAGAAAGCAAGTTTTGACGGGTCTTTTGCTCTGATCTCGCCAAGCCATCCTCTAGCGAGTTCAAGGGCTTCATCCCATTCAATTTCTTTGAATTCACCAGATCCACGTTCTCCTGTTCTGAGAAGCGGTTTTTGCAAACGGGCAGGGGAATTATGCTGCATAATCCCGGCTGAGCCCTTTGCACAGAGCACGCCTTTGTTTACCGGATGATCTGGGTTGCCTTCGATATAGCGGATCTGATCGCCACGCAGGTGTACCTTGATGCCACAGCGGCACGCACACATGTAACATGTCGTGGTCTTAACTTCGTCCGATACGTGCGGGGAAGTATCAACTTCCTCTTGTTTGGACGTGGGAAAGAAACCCATAAATCATCTCCAATTTGACGCTATCCTGTTGTGATTTTTGTTTTTTTGAGTTTTTTAAGGCTTACTATAGATTGTTATATTTTATTAAATCTACAATTTTTTTAAGTAATATGAGCAACAATTGCTGCGAGTGCCATAGAAGCAAGGCGTGCTGCGGGGGGATCGGCGCGACTGGTCAATACAATCGGAACGCTTGCGCCTAATACAATTCCGGCAGCGCAGGCACTGTCACAGTAAACTAGTTGCTTGAACATGGCGTTTCCGGTTTCAATGTTTGGTACCACCAAAATGTCGGCTTTTCCGGCGACAGGATTTTTGATCCCCTTAATATGTGCTGCTTCAGGAGAGATCGCATTATCCAATGCCATAGGGCCAAAAACAAAAGCATCAAGAACTTCTTCTCTGGCCCATTCTGTCAATGTTGCAGCGTCTGTACTGGACGGCATCTGCGGATTTACTTCTTCTGTTGCGGATAGGATCGCGACTTTTGGCTTGCTGTTGCCAAGTGCATGCATCATCTCAACCGAGTTCTGAATGATCGCTTTTTTTGTTTCGAGGTCCGGCGCAATGTTAACGGCCGCATCTGTAATAATCATGGTTCGGTCAGAACCCGGAACTGACATGTAAAAAGCATGCGATAGACGCCGACCGGTCCTAAGCCCAGTTTCACGGTTTACAATGGCCTTCATGAAGATGTCTGTGTGAATTTGCCCTTTCATGATCGCGTTTACTTTTCCTGATCGGGCGAGCAGGACAGATATTTTCGCAGCTTCTTCTTCATTAGCTGTGTGGTGAATTTCGACTTTTGACAGATCCCACCCCATATCTTTTGATAAGCGGGAGATAATCGATTTATCACCAACAAGTACAGGCTCTACCAGCCCTGCTTTTTGAGCAAGGTAAGCACTTTCCATGGCTATGGCGCTGGTCGCATTAACAATAGCTGTTCGTGCGGGTGCATATTGAGCAGCATTATGTAGCAATGCATTGGGGCATTCTATTGGTTGCTGACTCAACATGAACTGTTCCTCGTTTGTTAAATAATTCCAGTTAATTAACCAAAGAATTCCCTAATTGATTTTCAGGGCTGGATTTGGGTAATTGAACGGAATAGGTTCCGAGGTAATTCTTTCCAGTCTTAGAGGTTGGGGATAGCTCCATTTGGACCCATTCGATGAGTCCAGCAGGAGTCCAAGAATCTGGTTTCTTTTATCTGTTATCTAGTTGTATTGCCGAGGGATGTATTTTTCTCTCTGAGCATTCGGTCAATGGTTTTACCCAGTCGCTTGATCCCGGGTTCGATTTTTGCGTTTTCGATAGAGGTAAAACCTATGCGAATATGAGTATCCGGCGCAGGTGATTCCAGAAAGAATGGCATGCCTGATTCTATTAACACCCCATCTTTATAAGCTTCTTTTACGAGTTGATTTGCACTTATGCCTTCGGGGATTTTAATCCAGTATGATGTCCCTCCGGAAGAATGGGAATAGCTACATTCCGGGATATAGGTTTTCAATGCTTTGTGAACAGAATTCCATCTGTTATGCCATTTCCGACGCAGGCTATAGATAAGGCTATCGTAATATCCAAGCGATAAGAAAAGTGCTACGGTGCGCTGATTGTTACTCGGGGTATAACGGACAACCAGTCTACGGTAAAACTTTAGTTCTTCAATAAGCTCAGGTGCTGCGACGATGTACCCAATACGCAAGCCTGGAAAAAGTGTTTTGGAGAGACTACTGGTATAGATAACCCGATCACTTGTATCCAAAGCCTTTAGAGCCGGGCTTGCCGATTTGAAATAGTTGATCTCGTTCTCATAATCGTCTTCGATGATAAGAAAGTCCTGTTCGGTGGCCTTTTCCAAAAGGCGGTTTCGTCTGGAAAGAGGCATTGTGATCGTCGTCGGGCATTGATGACTTGGGGTTACAAAAACATAATTACAGTCATTTAAATGATCATCGACGACCATTCCTTTTTCATCTACGGGGATCGGGGCAATATTGTTGGTGAATAGCTGCATGATATTTTTTGCATCGGGATATCCCGGGTTTTCTATGCCAACGCGTGTGTGTTGTCGAACCAACAGTCCCGCCAAAAGGTAGAGCGCGTTCTGCCCCCCAAGTGTGACAAGGATCTGGTCGCTAGAAACATGGATGCCTCGGGCGGGGAGCAATCGGGTTCTTATTTGTTCGATAAGTTGAGGATCGTCATAAATTTTATCGTCATGGATCCAGTCAGCCATGTCCCGTGTGCTCAGGGCTAGCCTGCTACATTCACGCCATGCTGTTAGGGGAAAGAGGCGTTTGTCCGGCTGTCCATAGACAAAGGGAAAAGGTTTATCCCGCCAATCCTTTGGGAGGTTGAGGTAATGACGTTCTGAGGGGCGCATGAAAAAGCGATTGGTCCAATCCGGCTTTTCCTGTTCGACCTGTTCTGTGACTCTGGTTTCTTTTTGTGAGAGTTTGGACTGTTCTAAACTTTCTACAAACTCTTCGTTTACAAAGATGCCACTGCGTTCTCGGGTGACGAGATAGCCATCATCTGTCAATCCTTGATAAACCAGAATGGCTGTGTTGCGAGAAACCCCTAAATCATTGGCTAGCTTTCTACTGGAAGGTAACTTGAACCCTGCAGGCAAAGTGCTATTCAGGATAGCGTTTAGAATAGCGCGGCGAAGCTGACTTTGAAGAGACTCTCTGCTCTTCTTTTCTAAATGGAAAAGGATATCGCTCGCCAATTCTTATTCCCCCGTGGTTTCACATCGAATTAAACATCTTTAAATTATTGGGTGCTAATCTAGGCTATCTTTTCCTAAAGCATAGCATGCTTCTGGACTGGACTCATTAATATATTGAATTGGTCCTATTTAGAGTGTGGTCGTCCCCAAATAATGTTGCCCTTTAGTGGTTTATAAAGCCTGACAGGAGAGAGATGTGTCTGATACGGATGTTAATACGCAGATCGAAGAGGACGATATTGTCGAAGAAACGTCAGAAGAAGCGTCAGGCGATAATGAGCAAAGATCAGACGACAAACGGGCATTAAAAGTAAAAACCAAACTGATGCTGGCCGTTGGCAGTATCGTTTCCACCACGTTGCTAGCCAGCTTGGTGGGATGGCTGTCTTTTGATGGTGTAAGTAGTGCTTTTGATCAAATATCCAGGAAAAGTATTCCGCAAATGTCGATTGCACTGGAACTGTCAGAAACAGCAACCAACATCGCTTCCTCTGCACCTGCACTGATCACAGTCAAATCACAACAGGAAAAAAACGATGTTTTTACGTCTCTACAGCAAAAAGAAGCATCCCTTGATAGTTTAATTATTGCCCTGAATGAAAGTGGATTTGACCAGGAAACGAGTAAACTTCTAGAAAAAACATCAAAAGAATTGAAGAATAATTTGTCCGGGTTGAATTCTTCAGTTGCTCAACAACTAGATCTTAACTCCCGAAGCTTGGCCTTAATGACTGAACTTCTGGCTACCAAGCGAGAGTTCGATGGTCTTGTTGGACCCTATCAAGAGGCGGCACGAAAAACTGTCGAAGATACAATTGATGCTTCCTTTGGAAGTACAGATGTTACCAACCAACTTATTGAAATTTTGATATCGGTCACGAGAAGTCAGGTTTCTTCTTCGTTGCAGGTTGATACGAACCAGATTTTTTCTCTCTTGGCTGAAGTTGCTACGTATCAAGAACAAGAACTTATTGAAGCGGCACAAAAGAAAGTCAAAGAGGCCGCCAGACGTAACAAAGATAATATTTCTCTTATCAATGATGATATTTCTCAAGAAGCAATTAAGATCAGAGAATTAACCAAGAAGCTGGACGCCCTTTTGTTGGGTGAAGAAAATGTTTTTTCCCTTAGAATTGCTCAAATAGCTGAAAATAATAATTCGAGCCAACTGTTAGGGAACAATGCCGAGCTTTCCCAAAAATTGAAAGATCTCGTGGACAAAATTGCGAGTTCTGCGGAAGAAGGGGCGATTGGCTCTGTTTCTTTGTCTAACAATGCGATTACGGACGGAAAGATATGGCTTCTGGTCATTTTGGGTATCTCAATCGCGCTTGCTGCTGCAGTTATGTATTTTGTTGTCAGCAAAATGATTATTTCTCGCTTGGTCTCCTTGTCAGAGGCTATGAAAGAAATTTCCGAAGGGGATCTATCCATAGAAGTTCCGACAGGTCAGCACGACGAAATTGGTGAAATGGCTAGTGCGTTGAATGTTTTTAAAGAAAACGCGCAACATGTTGAGCGCTTACGAAAAGAACGTGAAGAAGCAAAAGCGATTGCAGAACAAAAACGCAAAGAAGAAATGGATGCGCTTGCTGATCAGTTTAATATCCGGGTTAAAGGAATTGTTTCCAGCGTTCAAACATCCGTTTCCCAACTTGGCCAGACAGCACAGGAAATGAATGCAACAGCTAGTCAGGCGCAACAGCAATCCTCTCAAGCTTCTGAAGCATCTTCGGATGTTTCTGTAAATGTGGAATCTGTGGCAGCAGCTTCCGAAGAATTAACGGCTTCTATCGAAGAAATTAGCCGTCAGACATCAATGGCTGCAACAGCTTCCAGAGAGGTGAGCACAGACGCACAGGCAACGAACCGAGCAGTAGACAGCCTTTCTGAAGCGGCAGAAAAAATTGGTGCGGTTGTTGATTTGATCAGTGAAATTGCCGATCAAACTAATTTATTGGCCTTGAACGCAACGATTGAAGCAGCACGCGCAGGGGATGCGGGTAAAGGCTTTGCAGTTGTTGCATCAGAAGTTAAAAATCTTGCGACACAAACGGGAACTGCCACAGACGATATTTCTTCTCAGGTTACGACAATCAGAGACACAGTGAGTGTTGCCGCGAACGCAATAACGAAGGTTACCAAGGCCGTTGGTAATGTTGATGAAATTACGGCTGGCATTGCGGCTGCTGTGACCGAACAAACTTCGGCCACAGGTGAAATGTCTCGCAATGTGAGATTGGCAGCGGATGGAACCAGCAAAGTTTCTAAAAACATTGGTGATGTTATGCGGGCTTCAGAAGAAACCGGGCAGGCAGCTGGTGTTGTTCTTAATTCTTCCGAGCAATTAACGGCAGAACTTTTGTCACTGTCCAAAGAAGTTGATGATTTTATGCTTGAGATCCGGAAGTAGATTCAGGGGCCTTGTTATTATTTGGCTATGTCCGAAACTCTAAAAGTTGGACTCATATAGTTTTTCCTGTTGGTACTATAAACCACGGCTAATTCATTTACCGTATTATCAGGAAATATCGAAGCGTGATTTTGGTTTAGGACGGAGGAACGAAGTACAAAAGAATTGGTGAAGTATTTAATCTAAAAAACAATTTTAGATATAATTATCAAGTAGTTTCCAAAATTTGTTTACGTAAAAATATATCTGTTTTGTAAATAAATTTAGGAATAATCACCATAATAGTGTATTTTAGTTCTCGTGGCTCTGAATAAGATTACTTCTTTTTATGTTTTATTTCTGTTTCTTCTGTGAACGGAAATAGAATGAGTACTTTAACTGTTTTGTCGTTGTTGATGCCAGGATCTCTAAACTTAAATACGGAATGCTGGCTCGTAGAATGATAATAATAATGGTCAACGTTTGAATTGATTTTGATAATATTTCTGAAATCAATTCTTTGATTGATAAGTACAACTAATCATTCCGGTTTTAAGTGAATGATTATGTATGGGGAGCGAAAAATGGGTTTTGCCCAAGCGCAAAATATCATTCGGGGACGTTCTTGATGAAGGCAGTCGCTTTAATCAAGAAAAATAGTTATCCTGATTTAAGGTTTACCCGCTTCTTCTCAGCGTCTATGCGGCGCTTGCCTTCCCAAATATATGGTCAATTTTTATGGCTTTGTAAAAAGCCGATTATTTGCACATTTACACATTCTATATCAGGGAGGTGCCGAGGAAAGCTTGTCCTTTAAAATCAATCTTAACTGAAGTCAAAGTCATAAACATTAAGAGCAGCCATGAATTGCCTAATATCGCAAGTTCTGGTCTGTGAACAGGGACCCTCCTCGTTGATAAAATGAAGGAGTATGGGAGAAAAAAATGACAATACTTAAGAAAACTACAGTAAGCCGTCGTAAAGTTCTAAAAGGTGCTGCGATTGCTGGTGCTTCAACATTGGCTGCGCCCGCATTCATCAAAAACGCGCTTTCCTCTTCCGGAGAGCTAAATGTGATGATGTGGTCTGATTATCTTCCTGAAGAATTCAAGGAAGCGTTCAAAAAAGAAACCGGGATCACAATCAATCACACTGGCATTGGTTCCAATGAAGAGATTATCAACAAGCTTCGTGCGACACGTGGTCGTGGCTTTGATGTCATCTCGCCGACAAATATGCGTGCGCAACAGTGGGAGCCTTTAAACCTGCTTCAGCCTTTTGACATGAACAAAGTTAAAATTGATCGTGTTAACGCAGCAATGGCCAAAGTTGGTGAAACGGACTGGAATTTTGCAGGTAAGGGATCTCATTGGCTACCGCAGCTCTGGGGAACAGAAGCTGTTGCGTGGCGTACCGATAAATGGACACCTGAAGGCGGTGTTCCTAGCTATGGTGATCTTTGGAAAGATGGTGGCGAAAACACCATGATGGGTCGTCCGCATTCAATGATGTTGGGGGCTGGCCTTTACATGGAAACCATCGGTGAGCTTGCGCCGGGCGATGTGAAACGCGCTTACAATAGCGAAGACGACATGAAGGATGTGTGGTCCAAAATCACCAAATTCTGTATTGATCGCAAAGCAAACGTCAAAAAATTCTGGAATGATGCTGATGGTCAGAAAAACGGTCTGATGCAGGAAGACGTTATTATGGGGCAAACTTGGGATGGTCCAATCCTTGCGCTGAAAGGTGAAGGAAACCCTGTTCAGTATCAGGCACCGAAAGAAGGAGCTTTGGCTTGGGTTGATGGTCTTGCAATGCCTAAAGGCGCCAAGAATATTGACCAAATCTATGCCTTCCTGGAATTCTCATATCGCCCTGAAAATGGCGGACTTACCGCGAACCTGACAGGGTATAATTCTGCTGTGATCGGTGCTGATGCTCATCTGTCTGATGCATCCAAGAAGAATTTTGCGGAAGCTTATCCAGGCGATGCTTTGGATAATCTCTTTGCTTGGCCTGCAGAGCCAACTTGGTATGCACAGCTTCGTACAGAATTCCGCGATAAATTCGTCGCAGCTTAATCTGTAATTGAGTTCGGTAAGGGAGCACAGAATTCTCTGTGCTCCCCTTCATCCTTAAAATAATAAATTTCGGGATTTTATCTTTTCCGAGAGAGTGGTCGTGGGGTCCTCATGAGCTCAGGTGTAGATTTAGAACATGTAACAATTCGTTTCGGTGATTTTACAGCCGTAGACGATGCTAATTTAGCAATTCGAAAGGGTGAGTTTTTCAGTTTTCTTGGCCCATCCGGTTGCGGGAAAACAACGATCCTGCGGGCAGTGTCAGGATTTAACGAGCCGACTGAAGGAACGATTCGCATTAACGGAAGCGATATGCGAGGTATTGGACCGAACAAGCGTCCGACAGCATTAATCTTTCAAAATTTGGCCCTTTTCCCATTGATGTCAGTGGCAGATAACATTGCCTTTGGCCTGGAAGTCGAAGGTGTAAAGTACGTTGAACGTCGCCGGCGAGCCGAGGAACTTCTCGACCTTATTGCTCTTTCTGGACAGGGAGACAAAATGGTCTCTGAACTGTCGGGGGGGCAAAAACAACGTGTTGCTATTGCCCGTGCGTTAGCTGTTGAACCAGAAGTTTTGCTTCTTGATGAGCCGTTATCAGCACTGGATTTGAAGCTGCGTCAGCATATGCGCAGTGAATTGAGAAATATTCAGCAGCGTGTCGGTATTACCTTTATTTATATTACACATGATCAAGGCGAAGCCCTGACCATGTCGGATCGTATTGCTGTGATGTCTGCGGGTGTTATCGAGCAGGTTGGTGATGGCAGTACAATTTATAATGAGCCTGAAACAGCATTTGTTGCTTCATTTGTCGGCGAAAATAACCCTTTCTATGGGAAAGTTGTTAAGGTTGAAGGTGAGTATGCGCAAATCCAAAATAAGTTTGGTTTGCTCAGAGGGCGTAATACACAAGATATGAATGTGGGGGATGCGGCCATTCTCTTTGTTCGACCAGAAGCACTTTCTCTTGTCGAAGGTAACGATACAACACCTGCTGAAAATATTATCGAAAGCACAATTCTTGCCGAAGAGTTCGAAGGACCATCGATCCATATTCATATGGAAGGGGACACGGAAAAACGCATATCCTTCTCTGTGAGTAATGAAGGCAAGGGAACGCACTTGAAGGTCGGCGATACAGCAAAAATTTGCTTTAATGTCGACCGAGCTATTGTGTTACCAGAAGGAGATTTAGCTGATGAGTGATTTCCTGTCCGTATTTCTCGCCGTTGTTCTGGCTCTTCTTGTCGCGCCAATGCTGCAAAAGAATACCGATACAGTTTGGGCAAATTTGCGACAGATCACTTTCGTCAAAAAGAACGGCGTGTTGGTTTCTACCTATCTACTTGGTGCTGTATTTATTTGGGTTGGCTTAATGATTGTTGCCCCCCAACTTTATATGGTGGATTTTTCATTTAGAGATGGTGCGATTGGGGGGAATCCCGATGCCTATACACTCAAAAATTATTCCTATTTGATTTTTGGGCGCGATAGTGATGAAAATCTCTTTAATTTGCTCCATTTGCAAATCTTCCTGAAAACCATTCTGGCATCTGTTGGTGTAACCTTATTGGCATTCTTGCTCTGTTACCCAATTGCTTATTACCTTGCTCAAAGCACAAAAGGCGGGACAACTCGTTTGTTTCTGATCGCTTTGATTTTGCCGTTTTGGGTTAATGAAATTCTAAGGGCCTTTGCCTTCCGAATTCTTTTTGGATCAAGCGGTGTGATCAACGTCACTTTGATGGGGATGGGAATTCTGGACGAACCTATTGATTTCATCAAGGCCGATGTCGCGATGTATGCGGGCTTGAGCTATGCCTATATCCTGCTCATGGTCTTCCCGATTTACAATGCGATTGAAAGTCTGGATCACAACCAGATTGAAGCAGCCAGAGATTTAGGGTCACCGTGGTGGCGTATTCACTATCGTGTGGTTATTCCCTATGCAAAACCGGGTATCGCTTCTGGCTGTACGATGGTTTTCATGCTTTCGGCAGGTGCGTTGGCTGTTCCCCAAATTTTGGGAGGACCAAGCAGTCTCTGGTTTACACAGATCATTTATGACTGGTTCTTTACCGGCGGTGACTGGTCTCGTGGTTCTGCCTATGCATTTGTTTTGCTCTTCTCCTGTATTATCTTTGTATTGGCAGTGATGAAGTTCTTCAAAGTTAATTTAGGGGAGCTTGCGAAATGACCTCTGATCTTATTCAGAAGTACATGGTGCGTTTTTATATCGCGATGTTCTTCCTATATCTTTTTGGCCCGTTGATCTTGATGGGGGTAACTGCTTTTAACACGCCGACCTTCCCGACAGCGATACCGATAGATGAATTAACCATGAAATGGTTCTCGGTTCTCGCCAATGACAAGGACATGATAAAGGGAATCAAAAACTCGCTTTGGATTGGTTTGGGTGTTGTTTGCTTGGCTGTTCCGATCGGTTTGGCAGCAGCTTTGTTGATGTCACAGGTTCACAAGAAAGCTCAGTCTATCTATTACATGATTGTTGTGTCTCCGCTACTGACACCTGGTGTTATTTTGGGGATTTCAACGCTGGTTTTCTGGGATCGTCTGGGTGTTTGGGTCGATGCGGATTATAACTCTGTTTTTTACAGCGGTATTTTCCTGTCGGTTATTGGTCAATCAACGTTTATTTCTGCTTATTGCATGTTGATTTTCCTGTCCAGACTGCAACGCTTTGATCGCACCCAAGAAGAAGCTGCGCTTGATCTCGGGGCGACAAATGTTCAGGTGTTCTGGAAGATCCTTATTCCCTTCCTGAGACCTGCGATTGGCTCGGCTGCCTTTCTGGCTTTCCTGACCAGTTTCGAAAACTACAATACAACCCTGTTTACTATTCAGGCAGAAAGTACTTTGACAACTGTTCTTGCTGGTAAAGTAAGACTGGGGACCAACCCGTCGTTAAGTGCTTTGGCTGTGGTGATTGTTGGTATTACGCTGGTGGGGGCTGTTATGCATGAAATCTACCGCCGTAGAGAAATGAGGCGCGAAGCTCTTGCTGCAGAAGCCGCAAAAAGGGCGGCTGATATAGCTGATAAAGGTATGGCGCCTGTGTAGTCAGCCTTAATTAGAAAATTCAGCAAAAATTAATGGCGGTAAAGTTTAAACTTTACCGCCATTTCTGGTGTCATATTTAATCTTGAACAGAATTAGATTTTATAGCTATCTATGCGCCACCATTCCCAAAGTGTTCGCCGATAATTTCTTCTTTTGTATCGAGTGAAACATCTGATACAGACTTGGTTGGCCCTGTTTGCTGCCAGGCAATTTTCCAATAGAGTTCTTTTTCCATTCTGAGAATTTCAATGAATGCCTGATAATGCTTGATATCGAAATAGGCTGTGGCTGTTCCTTTTTTATGGTCACCATAGGGGTTTTGGGCGTTTTGATCGCCATAGTCTTTGAATACAGCAAGTCCGCAGTCTTTACCTTTTTCGTTCAATAGTCTGATAATTATCTGAGACTTGGGTTTGTCAGCAGTAGATTTGGTGTTCAGAATCTGCACTGTATATTTCGAAATGCTATGTACGGTTGTTGGCATCATCGGCCTTTCCCCTGCAGTCATTCATATCAAGAATTTTATGCTTGTGAACTATCTTTAAATTCTATGGCTTAAAATTCTAAGGTAAGCCGTGGAAGAATCACAGCGATTTATGCCACATCCTATCATGTTACCACTTAAGGCTCTATGGATCGTAGAATCTGGACTCACCAAATTGTCATTTCTGGTTCAAGTGGTTTTATCAATTTGGCTCAACTGGAGCTATCGCCTTGATGAAAACGCGTGTGACACTTCCATTAAGAAAAGCATCTACATAGTGGCCCAACCAGATTAATCGGGTTGGCTCAATCTGTCGGAACAGCTAAGGCCTTTTAGTGTTGGAAGTGAACCATGACATTAACAGAACAAATGAACGATTTTAGCGAGGTCATTGAAAATGACCGGGCTCATGTATGGCATCATATCAGCCAGCACAAACGCTATGAAACTGTTGATCCCCTTGTGATCATCGAAGGTAAGGGGATGAACGTTTGGGATGCGAAGGGTAAAAAGTATCTTGATGCTGTCTCTGGTGGTGTATGGACTGTAAACGTTGGTTATGGCCGGGAAACGATTGCGGATGCTGTGCGTGAACAGCTTGTGAAACTTAATTATTTTGCAAACTCTGCTGGTTCTATTCCCGGAGCAAATTTTGCCAAGGCCCTTATTGATAAGATGCCGGGTATGAGTCGAGTTTACTTTTCAAACTCTGGGTCTGAAGCAAACGAAAAAGCCTATAAGATCGTTCGACAGATCGCGCATAACAAATACGGTGGGAAGAAACATAAAATCCTTTACCGGGATCGTGATTACCATGGCACAACCATTACAGCTTTAAGCTCTACTGGTCAGTTACAGAGAAAAGACCAATATGGTCCTTTTACACCCGGGTTTGTCGAGGTTCCTCATTGTTGCGAATATCGTTCCCAATACGGGGGTGATGGCAATTATGGCGTAAAGGCAGCTCTTGCCATTGAAGAAGTCATTTTGCGCGAAGGCCCTGATACGGTCGGTGCCCTGGTTCTGGAACCAATTACAGCTGGGGGCGGCGTGATTACGCCACCAGAGGGCTATTGGGAAAAGGTACAGGAAATCTGTAAGAAGTACGATATCCTGCTTCATATTGATGAAGTTGTCTGTGGTCTGGGACGGACAGGTAAGTGGTTTGGTTATCAGCATTATGGTATCAAACCGGATATTGTTACCATGGCAAAAGGTGTTGCCTCTGGCTATGCTGCGATTTCCTGTACGGTGACAACAGAAGAGGTCTTTGATCAATTCAAGAACAACCCTTCTGACCCCATGAGCTTTTTCAGAGATATCTCCACCTTTGGTGGATGTACTGCTGGTCCTGCGGCTGCACTTGAAAACATGCGGATCATCGAAGAAGAAAACCTGCTCGATAATGTCACGAATATGGGGGATTACCTTCTTGGAAAGCTTCATGAGCTTAAGGACAAGCATGAAGTTATCGGAGATGTTCGCGGAAAGGGACTTTTCTGTGGTCTGGAACTGGTCGTTGATCGTGAGACAAAACAACCCGTTGATGAAAGTATTACCCAAGCTGTTGTTGGTGAGTGTATGGCTCAAGGGGTTATCATTGGGGCAACCAATCGCAGCTTTAGAGAGTTTAACAATACGCTTTGTCTAAGTCCTGCGCTGATTTGTACAACAGAAGAATTGGATGAAATTGTCACAGCAATTGATTATGCTTTATCCAAAATCTGTGGATAGATTTAACACGTCTCCTAAATGAAACTGTATCGGGGCTGATCTTTGGATCAGTCCCTTTTTTTGTTTATAGCTCTTGTGGCTTCGTTATTAACTTCTCCGGGATGTTTTAGAAATAATTGCCTTTGGCCGTTGAACTTTGATTACAAGATTGCAGGGGTTTTCCTTATATTTTTCCTGCGTTGTTTTGTTGTAAAAAGATTCGTTCAAATCTGGTATCATTGATGGGTAAATCTGGACCTATGTGAAACAGAAAATAGTTGCTTTTCTGATGTCAGGACGAGCCTGCGTTTTGCCCGCGACTTCAGTTTGCTGGACTTGAAGATAAGGCAGAACTTTAAAAGCAAAAGTCGAAACAAATAAACGGCTGGAATTGATCAAAACTTTGGTCAGTACCTTTGAGAATTTTCTCTTAAATGATGAGAAAAATTTTTGAAATAAGGAATAGATAACAATGAAGATGACGACAGAAGAAGCCTTTGTAAAAGTTTTGCAAATGCACGGTATTGAACATGGTTTTGGAATCATCGGCTCTGCTTTTATGCCAATCTCTGACTTGTTCCCGAAGGCGGGCATCAAGTTTTGGGATGTTGCTCATGAAACGAATGGCGGTATGATCTGTGATGGCTATACACGTACAACCGGGAAAATCGGTATGTGTATTGCGCAGAACGGCCCGGGTATTACGGGGTTTGTAACACCAATCAAAACTGCCTACTGGAACCATACACCAATGCTTCTGGTTACACCGCAGGCTGCCAATAAAACAATCGGGCAGGGTGGTTTCCAGGAAGTTGAGCAGATGGCGCTTTTCAAAGATATGGTTTGCTATCAGGAAGAAGTGCGTGACGCATCCCGTATGGCAGAAGTTCTTAACCGCGTTATTCAGAAAGCTAAACGGGGCTCCGCGCCGGCACAGATCAATGTGCCACGTGATCTCTGGACACAGGTTATTGATATCGAACTACCACAGATGGTTGACATTGAGCTCCCATCTGGGGGTGCGACAGCAATCAGCAAAGCAGCAGAGCTTTTATCAAGTGCCAAGTTCCCTGTTATTCTATCAGGTGCTGGCGTTGTTATCGGGAATGCTATTTCTGATTGTCAGGCTCTTGCTGAGCGTCTTGATGCGCCTGTATGTAGTGGTTATCAGCACAACGATAGCTTCCCGGGCAGTCATCCTTTGGCCGCTGGGCCTCTTGGATATAATGGCTCCAAAGCTGCAATGGAACTCATTGCAAAAGCGGATGTTGTTTTGGCTCTGGGAACACGCCTTAATCCGTTTTCTACACTACCGGGCTATGGCATTGATTACTGGCCAAAAGATGCGAGTATCATTCAGGTAGATATCAACTCTGATCGTATTGGCCTAACCAAGAAGGTAACAGTTGGTATTTGCGGTGATGCGAAACAGGTTGCACAGCAAATTCTGTCTCAGCTGAGTCCCGCTGCTGGTGATAATGGGCGGGAAGAACGCAAAGCGCTTATCCATCACACAAAATCATCATGGCTACAGGCTCTTAGCAGCATGGATCACGAAGATGATGATCCGGGAACGACATGGAACGAAGATTCTCGTCGCCGTGATGCGGATCGGATGTCTCCACGTATGGCGTGGCGTGCTATTCAAGAAGGGTTGCCACAGGATGCTATTATTTCCAGTGATATCGGAAATAACTGTGCAATCGGTAATGCTTATCCGACTTTTGAACAGGGACGTAAATATTTGGCCCCGGGTCTCTTCGGTCCTTGTGGCTACGGTTTTCCGTCAATTATCGGTGCTAAAATCGGCTGTCCTGATACACCTGTTGTTGGTTTTGCCGGGGATGGTGCCTTTGGGATCAGCATGAATGAAATGACCTCTGTCGGTCGCGAAGAATGGCCCGCGATTACAATGGTCATTTTCCGCAATTATCAATGGGGCGCTGAGAAGCGGAATACGACCCTTTGGTATGACAACAACTTTGTTGGTACGGAACTGGATCCGCACCTAAGTTATGCAAAAGTGGCGGAAGGCTGTGGTTTGAAAGGTGTTACTGTTCGCACGCAAAGTGAACTTACCGCGACATTGAAAGAAGCCACCGAAGCACAGAAGGATGGGGTGACAACTTTTGTTGAGGTCATCCTCAACCAAGAACTCGGAGAACCTTTCCGCCGCGATGCCATGACTAAACCAGTTGAAGTCGCGGGTATTGATCCGGACGATATGCGACCACAACAAGGCGTTTAATCGCCTTGCTTTGACTTTTAATCTGGCCCTGAGAATACGTTGATATCAAATTGATAACAGCTTGTGATTTCAGGGCCAGAAAAGACAAAGTTAGGCAACGCTATAGTAAGACAAGAGTTGCTCTTGAAGGCGTTTGATATTAAAACCAGCACTAAAGCATTGCTGGTTGGATTGTCACTTTGATTGTCGTCCTCCAGGTAGAGTATTCCCTGTTGAGGTAACTCAAGGTGACAAACCTTTCCAAAAGAATTGATACATATCTTCAGGCCATGCCTGACGAGAGGTTACGGAAGCTTAAATACTCTAATCTTTTGGAAGGGGGGTATGTCGAACATACCGGACGTAAACTTCTTAACTTCGCATCTAACGATTATCTTGGATTAACACAAAGTAGAGTTGTTCGAGAGCGTGCTGCAGAGTGGGCAAAGGCCTATGGCTCTGGAGCTGGTGCATCTCGGTTGATTACGGGTAATCATTTTACCTATGAGCTCATCGAAAAAAAGCTCGCGGAACTGAAGGGAGCAGAAGCTGCCTTGCTTTTGAATTCCGGGTTTCAGGCAAATTCTTCTGTTTTAGCTGCTTTGTTAAATACACGGTTGCATGGTGGGGTGGGGAAGCCGGAAGTATTACTCTTCTGCGATAAACTTAATCATGCCAGTCTCCATTTTGGTGTTCAGGCTGCAAATGCAAAACAAATACGTTTCCGCCACAATGACCTTGGGCATCTCGCGCAACTGTTGGAAAAACACAAGAATAGTGAACAGGCCAAAATCATTGTCACGGAGAGTGTGTTTTCCATGGATGGTGATCAACTGGATGTTCCTGAAATAAGGTCGCTTGCAAAACGCTATGATGCTTTTCTGTATATAGATGAAGCGCATGCTACAGGTGTTTTAGGCGCGAAGGGCATGGGACTTTGCGCTGGCGGTATTTCTGATAATGAACTGATTATGGGGACCTGTGGCAAAGCTTTGGGAAGCTATGGAGCTTATATCGCCTGTTCGCAAAGTATGAAAAAGTATCTGGTAAATTGCTGTAGTGGTCTCATTTATGCGACAGCACTTCCCCCGCAAGTGTTGGGGGCCATTGATGCGGCCCTAGATCTTGTCCCGGCAATGGATTCTGAACGCAGGCATTTGGCACATTGTAGCTATAATTTTCGGAACATGCTTAACGATAAGGGCATAGACACGGCCCTGTCATCGACACAAATTATTCCTGTAATCATTGGCAATGACAAAGAAACTCTTGCAGTTGCTCATGAACTAGAAGAAGAGGGTTTTTTGGTGGGTGCTATTCGCCCACCGACAGTACCCGAGGGTTCTGGGCGATTACGAGTTACACTAAGCGCTGTCCATACGGAAAAGCAGATAGAGGATTTGGCCAGCGTAATCATTAAAAGCATAGCAAAGATTATTGACGCAAAGGGCACAGTATAATGCGGGTTATATTCGTGCATGGGTGGGGCTATGGCCCTGATATATGGCAGTCCGTTATAAAATTACTGGGATCTAATATTACATGTGATCAGGTTGACTTGGGCTTTTCTGGAAATGTGCGTATTCCTCTGGGGCATTATGATGTTGCTGTCGGACATTCTATGGGCTGTCAGTGGCTGTTGTCTCAGGATAAAATAACGTGGGAAAAGTCCGTCTTTATAAATGGCTTTAGCCGTTTTTCTGCTTGTGATGATTTTCCAGAAGGTGTGCATCCCAGAGTTATTGAACGTATGCTGCGCAAATTGCCCAAGGCACCTGCGGATGTTTTGAGATCTTTCCATAAGCTATGTGATCCGCAGGCTATAACGGACTATCCAGTAATGGAAACGCCAGATCTATCCAAACTTACCTGGGGGCTTAATTTTCTGCGTGATCAGGATCAACGCTTGAATTGTGCCGAGAAGAGTTCATATATCTTGGCGGATAAAGATGATCAGGTTGTTACAGAGGCAATGACGGTTAAATTGTTTAAAGGTAATTCAGAGTGGACTGAAGGCAAAGGACATCTATTGCCTTTGACTGATACCGGGGCATGTTGTTCTGTTATTAAGCGGGCAATTACAGATCTATGATAGAAGTTACCTGGAAAAAAGATTTAGCCAGACGTTTTGGTGCGGCGGCTCAAAGTTATGAAATGCAATCTGAAGTGCAACAAACATCCGCGAAAGTTTTAGCGGGTCATATTGCAGCTAAAATTCAAAACAAGAAACCTTTGCGTATATTGGAAATTGGCTGTGGGACAGGGTATTTAACTCGCGAACTTCTCAAGCTCTACCCTGATGCGCATTGGTGGGTTACCGATATCTCTGCTGACATGTTGACCAAATGTCAGAGCTCTTTATCAGATAAAATTACAAATCCTGAATGTAATCCAAATTTAAGTTCCCCTGAAACTACACACGCGGTTGATCTTTCTAAAATTCATTTCCATACCATGGATGGGGAAGCTGTTGATTTGGAGGGTCCGTTTGATTTGATTTGTTCTAATATGGCTTTTCAATGGTTTCATGATCTCGAAGGAACTTTAGGAAAGCTAAGTGATCTTTTGGCTGCTGATGGGACGCTTGCTTTTAGCACGCTTTCGCAAGAAACGTTTGGATTGTGGCACAAGTGCCAAAGTGAATTGGGTATTGAAAGACTTGCTCCTGAGTTCCCCGACGCAGCTTTTTATCACGACTGTCTGGGCGGCTTACATGTTGATATGCGACAACAAAAATTTGTGCAGTGCCATAAGGATGGGTTGGATTTCCTGAGAACACTACGTGAGATCGGGGCACACTCAAGTCGCGTTGGAAGGTCTCCTCTTAGTGTGAGACAGTTACGTACTCTACTAAAAAAATATGAAAGTTACTTTACAGACGCCGACATTGAAGCTGATTATGGTGTAGTTTTTGTGCTGTGCAGCAAAAATATCGAGAACTGATATAACATCTATTGCGACAGGTGTTTATTTACCGGGTGAGACATGCAGGATAGTCCGATTAAAAAATCTAGTATAAATGGTTTATTTGTCACTGGTACGGATACCGAAGTTGGTAAGACTTTTGTTTCTGCAGCTTTGGTTGAAAGTTTAAGAGCATCCTATTGGAAGCCTGTACAAACCGGACCTGATCTGGATCATGATACACCTGAAATTCTGCGATTAACCGGCGGAACGGATCGCAAAATCTACCCTTGTTCCTACAGCTTTCCAGACCCTTTATCTCCTCATGAAGCGGCTCGACGTGTAAGAGAGACAATTGATCTGGATAAGATCGAGTTGCCTTCGATTTCCGAGAATGAATTTCTGATTGTCGAAGGAGCGGGGGGAGCTTTGGTTCCTCTGAATGATCAGTTTATGATGACTGATTTGATGGTGAAAGTTAATTTGCCTGTGGTCATTGTGGCGCGTTCGGGATTGGGAACAATCAACCATACTTTATTGACAATTGAGGCCCTACAACGTCGAGGAGTTACCTTGGCGGGTGTTATTATGAACGGGCCTGAAAACAAGGGCAATCGAGAAGCAATTGAGGAGTACGGCAAAATACCTGTCGTTGCTGAGTTGCCCAGATGTGAGCTTGTAACACCTGAAACCATCATCGGGCTAATGCCTCGATTGGAGCGTTTTTCAGCGAGTTTGGGCCGTAGCTAAGATCATCTGTAATGAAAAATGATAATAAAAATAGTGTGAAGGGTAAAAATAATGACTGACAACTTTCTTGAACTGGATAAGCGTCATGTCTGGCATCCTTTCACACAAGCTCAAACTGCGCCTGATCCTGTAGTTATTGACTCTGCCAACGGTGTTCTTTTACGAACAAAAGACGGGCGGGAGATTGTTGATTATATCTCGTCTTGGTGGGTGAATGTTTTTGGGCACGCAAATCCCAAGATTGCCAATGCGATTTCAGAGCAGGCTAACAAGCTGGAGCAAGTTATTTTTGCCGGCTTTACACATGAACCAGCGGTTAAGCTAGCACAACAACTCAGCACTCTTTTACCTGGCGATCTGAATAGGGTTTTCTTTTCAGATAATGGATCGACAGCAGTCGAAGTGGCGATGAAAATTGCTTACCAGCATTGTCGTAATACAGGGCAGGAACAGCGCACACGCTTTATGACGTTTGATGGTGCTTACCACGGGGATACCGTCGGGGCTATGTCAGCTGGTATTTCTTCGCAGATGTTTGATGCGTGGAAAGATTTACTGTTTTCCGTAGATATCATGCCCTATCCGCACACATGGGAAAATGATGATGCTATCGAGGCTAAAGAAGCGACGGCACTTGAGGCTATTGATCTTCATCTGGAAAAGTATGGCAAGGAAATTTGCGCAATGATCCTTGAGCCCTTGGTCCAAGGGGCAGGGGGGATGCGTATGGTACGTCCCAAGCTTATCAAGACTGTTGTCGAAAAGCTCCAATCCCAAGGGATACTGGTGATCTTTGATGAGGTCATGACCGGATTTGGCCGTACAGGGGCTAATTTTGCCTGTGAGAAAGTTGGTGTAACGCCGGACCTTATTTGTATCTCAAAAGGGTTAACAGGTGGGTTCTTGCCATTATCCGTGACCGTAGCCACGGATCATCTTTATGACTCTTTTTTAGGCGAAACCTTTGATAAGGCTTTTTGCCATGGACACTCTTTCACCGCTAATCCCCTGGGATGTGCGGCAGCTTTGGCATCGATTGAACTTTTACAAAGTACAGAAACCCAAAATAACTTTAAACGTATTGAAGCGGCTCATCAAAAGGGTATGGACTATATTCGTGCGTTACCTCAAACACGCCATCATCGAATAATGGGCACGATCGCTGCCTTTGACGCGATTGTGGATGATGGTGGGTATACTTCTTCCCTTGGTGGGGAATTAAAGAAATGGTTCTGGGATCGCAATATGTTAATTCGCCCGCTTGGTAATGTGCTTTATCTTTTACCACCTTATGTCATTTCCGATCAGCAGATTGATGATGCATGGAAAGCCATGGCCTTGGCAATGGAAGAGCTTAACTCATTATCTTGATAGTCAGTATGTAGAGGTGAATAAGCTTTATAGAGATTTTTGCAGATCTTGTTGGCGCTTTTCGACAATACTCTAAAACTGATTATACGATAAAATATGTGAACAAAAGACTTGGATACTTGCCGAGACGACGGGCTCAGGCTAGAACAGCGTCAGAGAAAAATATGGAAGTGAAATCCATCATGGAAAACGAAGTTGATATTATGACCTCCGAAGCGACGCCACATTCAGTGACGATTTCTTCAGTTGAGGTCTCTTCTGATGAAGCAAAAACAAGTAATGATGCTGATATGAAATCTACCGATGTTCGATACAATTGGACACGTGAAGAAATCGAAGCGCTTTATGATTTGCCGATGATGGATTTGTTATTCCGTTCGCAGACTATGCATCGGAAGTATTTTGATCCAAACAAAGTACAGCTCTCGACGCTTTTGAATATCAAAGAAGGGGGCTGTGCAGAAGATTGTAAATACTGTTCGCAATCCTCGCGCTACAAAACTGATGTCGGCGCCAGCAAGCTGATGGATAAAGATACAGTTGTTGAATATGCAAAAAAAGCCAAAGCAAATGGATCTGGGCGGTTTTGCATGGGCGCTGCTTGGCGCAATGTAAAAGACCGCGATATTGATAAGATATCCGAGATTGTAACGGCTGTTAAAGACCTGGGTATGGAAACCTGTATGACGCTGGGTATGCTGAATAAAGATCAGGCAGACAATCTGAAAGAAGCAGGTCTGGATTACTACAACCATAACATTGATACGTCCCCGGAATATTATCCCGAAGTTATTACGACACGGTCTTTTGAAGATCGTATTGAAACTCTGGGTAATGTACGTGATGCCGGGCTGAACGTTTGTTCCGGTGGGATTATTGGCATGGGGGAAGAGCGAAAAGATCGCGTTGGTTTGTTGATGGCCTTGGCCAATTTACCAAAACACCCGGGATCTGTGCCGATTAACATGCTGGTGCCTGTGAAGGGAACACCGTTTGGTGACATGCAGCGTATTGATAGCTTTGAGATGATCCGGACGGTTGCAGTTGCACGTCTTATGATGCCAAAATCCTACGTACGTTTGTCTGCTGGACGTCGCTCGCTAGGGGACGAAGGGCAAGCTATGTGCTTTATGGCTGGCGCGAACTCAATCTTTTATGGTGACAAGCTTTTGACCACTGCCAATCCGGAAGAAAACGAAGACATGGCTTTGTTTGCCCGGTTAGGTTTGGAAACTGAGCAAAAGGGTGCTGTTGTTGAGCGCAATCACGAAGCACCGCGAGGCTGTGGCTCACCTGATTGTGGCTGTGTTTAAAGCATCAAAATAGTCCAGTTAAATAACCCTAAATGAATAGCGTATGAAAAAGGCGGCACGTGCCGCCTTTTTATTTGGTTTTGTGGGATACTTATCTCTGTTTTGTTTCCCACTCTGGATGAATCCAAGTCGGCGCATTTGATGCTGGCAGAGGGTTGTTACCTAAAATTATGTCAGCTGCTTTCTCTGCGACCATGATGGTTGGCGCATTGAGGTTTCCGTTGGTAATCGTCGGGAAGACAGAGCTATCCACAACGCGTAGATTTTCAATGCCGCGTACTTTACACTCGTTATCCAGAACAGCCATTGGATCGTTATCGGCCCCAATTTTACACGTACAGGAAGGGTGATAGGCGCTCTCTGCATTCTGTCTGATCCAGGCGTCGAGATCTTCATCCGATTGTATTGCTGCACCGGGCTGGATTTCATCTTCGCAATAAGGTGCCATTGACGGCTGTTCCATGATTTCACGGCTCAGGCGGATACATGCTCTGAAAGCTTCGCGATCATCTGCGTGTTCGTTGTAATTGAACAGAATTTCAGGTTTATCGTTTACATCGCCTGACTTAATGCGAATGTGTCCTCGGCTTTTGGGTTTGTTCGGGCCGACATGAACTTGGATGCCATGTCCTTCAAAAGCAGCCTGTCCGTCATATCTCATTGCTGCAGGCAAAAAATGATACTGGATATCAGGCCATTTTAAACCAGCCTTTGATCGGATAAAAGCACAGGATTCAAAGTGGTTTGTTGCTCCTAACCCGTCTTTGAACAGCATCCAACGGGCACCGATCAAAAACTTGTTCCAAAGATCCAGTTTCCCATTCAGGGTGATGGGCTCTTTACACCGGAACTGGAAATATACTTCCAGATGGTCTTGCAGGTTTTCACCAACACCGGGTAGATCATGAACAACATCAACACCCGCTTTCTTCAGGACATCTGATGGTCCAATGCCTGAAACCTGTAGAAGCTGAGGGGTGCCAACAGAACCTGATGAGAGAATAACTTCGGTCGAAGCTTTAACCGTTTGGGTGACACCGCCGACTTCTATTTCAATACCAGTCGCTTTTTTGCCATCCATAATAATGCGTTTAGTGAGCGCGTTTGATATTACCTTCAGGTTAGGACGTTTTATGACAGGCTTGAGATAGGCGTTTGCGGTTGACCAGCGTACGCCATCTTTCACTGTCATATGCATAGGGCCGAAACCTTCTTGGCGGTAGCCGTTATAATCTTCCGTCGGACCGTAACCTGCCTCTTCACCCGCTTTAGTAAAGGCTTCGTAAAGCGGATTTTGCATTTCGTTACCATTACAGGTAGCTAGCGGACCGTCGTTGCCCCGATATTCGTCTCTATTACCCTTCCATGTCTCAGCGCGTTGGAAGTAGGGGAGGCAGTTTTTATATCCCCAACCTGTTGCGCCTTGCTCTTCCCATTCATCAAAATCACAGGCATGACCACGAACATATACCATGCCGTTAATTGAGGATGAACCGCCAAGCACTTTACCCCGTGGGCAGTGAAGGCGCCTGTTATCCATGTAGGGTTCTGGTTCGGACTCAAAATCCCAGTTATACCTTTGCATATTCATTGGGATAGACAGTGCCGTAGGCATTTGAATGAAGATAGAGCTATCACTTCCACCAGCTTCAATCAGCAACACAGAGTTGTCGGGATCTATGCTTAAACGGTTGGCAAGGACGCAACCTGCTGATCCTGCGCCAACAATGATATAGTCAAAGATATCGTTCGACATTGTAAGTAACTCCAGTCAATCAAGGGGATTTTTGCTCCCCTTCTGTTGTCGTTTTCTATCCAATGGGTTTTATCCCCAAAAGGATCGTTATTTGTTTTCTTTTTGCAGCAGCATTTCAACGTAATCGAGCGCAACTGTTCGGGCTGTTTCTCGTCCCGTCGTATTATCTTGCAAAGAAGTTCTGACCCACAGGCCGTCAATTAATGCAACCAGTCCCAGTGATGCACTTTCAGCATTTTCGGGGCGAAGAAGCTTCTTGAAAATATGTGTGAAGGTACTGATCTGGCGCTTTTCATAGATGTTTTGTAGGCGAGATAGATCTTCTGAATGAGGTACATGCGCCCAGAATGCAAGCCAGGCTGAAACAGTCTCTGGTTCAAATAAATGAGGATCAAGATAAGCAGAGATGAGGGCTTCAATTTTCTCTTTCGGGGTATTTGCCCGTTCCAAATATTGTAATACGGAAAATCTCAGGTCAGACAGCATGCTTTGCATGGTTGCTCTGAGCAGGTCGTCTTTATCTTTGAAGTAGTGATGAACAATGCCTGTTGAAACACCAGCTTTTTGGCTAATCAATCTTATGGTAGTATCCGAGTAACCACGCTCATGGATAGAGGAGATGGTTGCCTCGATAAGTTGCTTTTTTCGTATGGCTTCCATTCCCACTTTGGGCATTGTTTTGGATCTCGCTTTGTTAAATTTCTCCGATAAGTCTATTTTATTTTAATTGGACGTTCAATCAATAAAAATAAATCCTTGTGAGCTAGGGAAATATTGTAATCTTAACTATGATTTTACTCTCCTGTGTTGATTATATAAGGCTTATTGGCGGAACAGTTTTTTATTGATCCAACAAGTTTATGTATTTTTTTTTGGGGCATTTATGGATCCACTGTTTATAACCAAGCTTGTGTTTGTGGCATTTGTTGCTTTGGCAATTTTGATGGATCTTATTCAAATGCGGATCCCTAATATTTTGTCTTTAGCAGTAATTTTGCTTTTCCCTGTTGCATATCTCGGCAGTAACATGCCGACCCCATTTTTTGATCATCTCATTTCTTTCGGGGTGGTTCTTGCTGCAGGAATACTTCTTTTTGCCTTTAGAATTTTAGGGGGCGGGGATGTGAAGTTTATGGCCAGTCTGGCACTTTGGACGGGGCTGGATCTCTTGCCTGCTTTTGTCTTGACCATGTCTTTGGTTGGCGGGCTGCAGGTTTTGCTTATTTTGGGGCTCCGGAAAATTGCGCCTCAAATAGAATTCTTGTTGGCAAAATTTAACATTATTTTACCGGAATGGCTGCAACGAAACGGCGGCGTACCTTATGGTGTTTCTATTGGCGCTGGGGTTTTGATCATTTTTGACCAGCTACCATTCTGGAGTACATAGATAACTTAGATTTCTTCTTCTAAATTTTGGCTATTCAAAATCACAAATCTGTGTGGCCTAACAAGTCCATATAAAAAGTAAGTTATTATTAGTGTTTATTATGCTATATAGGTGGCGGGGTTACTTCTGTCTTATTGGATGAGATAGTTGATAGATATAATCAGGGGAAAAAAACTCCCCCAAAAAGCGGCGGTGGAAGAAAGCTTTTGCCGTCTTTATGATTATTGGCATTCTGTTACCCCCAGCAACAGATTGCTCCCCGGTCGTCAGCATATTAACCCTGCTGATATAACGGACCTTTTGGGACGGATTGCCTTAGTTGATGTCCACTCAGTTGGAGGCGAAAAACAATTCCAATACAGGTTATGGGGGTCCATTATGACTGAAATAATCGGCAAGGATTGTACCGGAAAATTCATTCATGATCTCTTCAAAGATAAACAGTTGGAAATTGTTCAGCAGGCGTTTGAAGCTGTGGTCGAGGCGAAAAGCCCACACTTTAGCGAGGTAACCTGGGGAATAGAAGACAGGGACTATCGAAGATACAAGCGCTTACTTTTGCCTCTGGCTGCTGACGGCAAGAATGTAAATATGATCCTTGGGTCAATTGTAGAAGTCGACCTTGTTATAGAACCGTCCTCTCTCTCAAGATATGTTCTTTGAGTAGAAAATAAATCACTGTAAAAGTTATTTTTTTTCGAAGTACTTTTTCTATATTGTATAAAGTATGTTTTTCTTGGTTGTCTGTACAATTTGTATTGTATTGGTACAACTTCTTGTTATCTGAAAAGTCATTAATTCTAAATGATACCTTTCTTTTATTGTGTTATGTACATCGCAAATATTAACAACAGAGCGTTTCTGTAATTAAATATTTGTGATTGATTTTAATGGCGACTGTTGTGCTTGAAATTGCCTGCAACAGTGTCGCATCCGAGACAGCAGATATGAACCGTTTCTGAAAATCATTGATGACAAAAAAAAAGATAAATAGCTTGAATGAAAAGTAACCAATCAAGGGGAAAAGTTGTGCGTGATCTTGAAAACAAAAAAATTAAGAAATTGCTGGTCGCAAACCGCAGTGAGATTGCTATTCGCATATTCAGGGCTGCAACTGAACTTGGTATTGAAACGGTTGCGATCTATTCAAATGAAGATCGCTTTGCCCTGCATCGGTTCAAAGCAGATGAAAGCTATCTTGTCGGCGAAGGGCAGGGGCCTGTTCAGGCCTATCTGGGCATTGACGATATTTTGAGAGTTGCCAAAGAAGCCGGTGTTGATGCTATTCACCCTGGGTATGGGTTCTTATCTGAAAATCCTGAATTTGCTGATGCTTGTAAAGCTGCAGGCATTATTTTTGTCGGTCCTACCGGTGATACAATGCGCAGTCTGGGAAATAAGGTATCGGCGCGAAACCTCGCTGTGAAGGCGGGGGCGCCTGTGATGCCTGCCACAGATGCTCTTCCTCTCGATGATGATGAAATAACAAAAATGGCCGCTGCTGTTGGGTACCCCCTGATGACCAAGGCAAGCTGGGGTGGTGGTGGCCGTGGCATGCGGGTTATTGAAACGGCAGAAGAACTGTTAGAGCAAGTTGGTGCAGCGCGAAGAGAGTCTCTGGCTGCTTTTGGCAGTGACGAAGTTTATCTTGAGAAGCTGGTGCGGCGCGCGCGTCACGTTGAGGTTCAGATTATCGGCGATAGTCATGGAAATGCTGTTCATCTTTTTGAACGGGATTGCTCTGTACAACGCCGCAATCAAAAAGTCGTTGAACGTGCGCCTGCGCCCTATTTGAGTGATGAACAGCGTAAAGCGTTTTGTGACGCGGCATTGGCCATTGCCAGAACGGCAGATTATGGCAATGCGGGAACCGTTGAATTCTTGATGGATATGGATACGGATAAATTCTATTTCATAGAGGTCAATCCAAGGGTTCAGGTTGAACACACGGTAACAGAAACTGTCACAGGTATTGATATTGTCCAATCGCAGATAAAAATTGCGGCTGGGGGCAAAATCGGAGATGTCTCTTCCGGGGTTCCTGCACAACAAGACATCAAGCTTAATGGCAATGCTATTCAATGTCGTGTGACTACGGAAGATCCAGAAAATAACTTTATCCCCGACTATGGTAAAATCCTGGCTTACAGAGGGGCAACAGGGTTCGGCATTCGTTTGGATGGGGGCACAGCCTTTTCCGGCGCAGTTGTCACCCGCCACTATGACTCCTTGCTTGAAAAGGTCACAGCCTGGGGCGGGACACCTGATGAGGCTATTTCGCGTATGGACCGAGCGCTTCGGGAATTCCGGATTAGGGGTGTTTCGACTAACCTGACGTTCCTGGAGAATGTTTTGTCTCATCCAAAGTTCCGGGGTGGGGAGTATACGACTAAGTTTATTGATGACACTCCCGAACTTTTCCATATGCCAAAACGACGGGACAGGGCATCTAGATTGTTGCGGTTTGTTGGTGATGTGATGGTGAACGGTAACGATGAGGTTGCCGGACGTGTTCGTCCAGAAAACCCGCATGTTGCGCGTCTTCCCACCATGTCAGGTAGTGATTTGCCCAATGGCGCAAAGCAGATCTTGGATCAACAAGGGCCAGAGGCTGTTGCTAAATGGATGAAGGAAGAAAAGCGTTTACTGGTAACCGATACAACTTTCCGGGATGCGCACCAATCTTTACTCGCAACCAGAGTGCGGACCAGCGATTTAACTTCTATTGCACCCTATTACGCCGAAAATCTCAGCAATCTCTTTTCCATGGAATGCTGGGGTGGTGCGACCTTTGATGTATCAATGCGGTTCTTGAAGGAATGCCCTTGGGAACGTTTGGAGAAGTTGAGGGCGACGATGCCTAATCTGCTGACACAAATGTTGCTCCGGGCCTCTAATGGTGTTGGCTATACCAACTACCCTGATAATGTCGTTAAGTATTTCGTAAAGCAATCCGCAGATGCGGGAATGGATGTATTCCGTGTTTTTGACAGCCTGAACTGGGTTGAGAATATGCGTGTCGCTATGGATGCCGTTTGTGAAACAGGGAAGATCTGTGAAGCTGCGATCTGTTATACAGGGGATATTTTGGACCCTACGAGACCGAAATACGACCTGAAATACTATGTAAATATGGCTAAAGAGCTGGAATCTGCTGGTGCGCATATTCTGTGCATCAAGGATATGGCGGGGTTATTGAAACCAGCAGCAGCCAAAATTCTGATCAAAGCCCTTAAGGACGAAGTTGGCTTACCTATCCATTTTCACACGCATGATACCAGCGGTATTTCTGCTGCCACTGTGATTGCGGCTGCCGAAGCAGGGGTAGATGCGGTTGATGCCTGTATTGATTCGATGAGTGGCCTGACATCTCAGCCAAGTCTGGGGTCTATTGCTGCTGCGCTTCGTAATACAGAGCGGGATACTGGTTTGGACGATGCTTCCCTGCAGGAACTTTCCAGCTATTGGGAACAGGTGCGGGCAAATTATATTGGCTTTGAAAGCGATATCAAAAGCGGTACGTCGGATGTTTATCATCACGAAATGCCGGGTGGACAATATACCAACCTTCGCCAGCAAGCCCGATCTCTTGGCATTGAAGAGCGGTGGCCGGAAGTGTCCAAAGCCTATGCCAATGTCAATGATATGTTTGGGGATATTGTCAAAGTAACACCATCCTCAAAGGTCGTGGGCGATATGGCATTGATGATGGTAACAAGCGATCTTTCCCGTGCGGATGTCGAGAACCCGGATAAGGAAATTGCTTTTCCTGAATCAGTTGTTTCTTTCTTCAGAGGGGATCTGGGACAGCCAGTTGGTGGTTTCCCGGCTTCATTACAAGGCAAAGTGCTCAAAGGTGATACCCCGATTACAGCACGCCCGGGGTCTTTGATGCCTGAAGCTGATCTTGATGTTGAAAGGGCTGAGGTTGAGAAAAAAGTAGAACGTGCAATTAGCGATAATGAGTTCGCGTCCTATTTGATGTATCCCCAGGTCTTTATAGATTTTGCCATGCATCAACGGAACTTCGGACGGGTTTCTGTTTTGCCGACACCTGTATTTTTCTATGGGATGGACGTTGGTGAAGAGCTCTCTGTTCATATTGATCAGGGGAAAACATTAATCATACGGTTCCGAGCTATCAGTGATCCCGATGATGAGGGTGTTCGTACTGTTTTCTTCGAGCTTAATGGCCAGCCCAGGAACGTGAAGGTTCTGGACCGTAGCAGAGCTTCTGCAAAAGAGGCTCATCCAAAGGCAGATTCAGGTAATCCGGATCACCTTGGCGCGCCAATGCCCGGTTTGATTGTGACGGTATCAGTTGGTGAGGGTGATCAGGTTGAGCAGGGGGATGTTCTTATGTCCATTGAGGCGATGAAAATGCAAACCTCTGTACTTGCGGAAAAATCGGGTACGGTCAGCAAGATCCTTGTTGCACCGGGATCAAAAGTCGAAACCAAAGATTTATTGGCAATTATAGAAGATTAAAAGCATAGCCTCACTCATGTTTGTGAGTGAGGCTATTTTACAAAGCTAATCTATTCCGAGTTGTGATGCGCCAAGTTCAAGCCATTCCTGAATACGTTCTTCGGGACTGTCGTTATAGAGAACATCTGTTACCACACAGATAATGTCGGCACCTGCGGCATAAATGTCGGGCGCCCGTTCGACGGATAGGCCACCGATTGCAACAAGAGGTGTATCGTCAACCATCTCTTTCCAACGACGAACATTTTCAACGCCCTGGGGTGCCCAATGCATTTTTTTTAAAATGGTCGGGTAGACAGGGCCGAGGGCAACATATTCAGGCTCCAGATCCAGTGCGCGTTCCAGTTCACCCTCGTCATGAGTACTGATGCCCAGTTTTAGCCCTGCGTTTCGAATAGCGCCGATATCTGCATCATCCAAATCTTCCTGACCCAAGTGGATGAAATCACAGCCAAGTTCAATCGCCAGCTCCCAATAGTCATTGATAATCAGCTGTGCGCCATATTCATGGCACTGTTCCTGAGCATAGGTGATTTGTTCTCTGAGTTGATCCTCTGAAGTATCTTTTATACGGAGTTGGACGAGCTTAAGTCCCAAAGGTAAAAATCTTGGTAACCAATTAGCATCGTCAACGATTTGATAAAAAGGATTAAGCATGATCTTGATTCCAAAAAGGTAGTCCTGCAACGGGGGTTGAGGGAGCTGCCATATCTCGTTTTTCAATTGGGTCAGCCTGATAGCACTGCTGGCCACTTTGAATTGCGAGGGCAAAAGCCTTGGCCATGAGAACAGGATCGCCCGCTTTTGCCACAGCTGTATTTAACAGGACAGCATCATACCCAAGCTCCATTGCTGCAGCAGCGTGTGATGGCAAGCCAATCCCGGCATCAACAATTAGAGGAATGTCAGGAAAGTGTGCCCGTAACGATCGAAGACCATAGATATTGTTGAGGCCCCGCCCGCTGCCGATTGGGGCTCCCCATGGCATTAAGATCTCACAACCGGCAGTGATCAGTTTTTCAGCGACAACAAGATCTTCTGTTGTATAGGGGAAAACCTGAAAGCCATCTTCGGTCAAAATTCGCGCCGCTTCGACCAAGCCAAAAACATCGGGTTGCAGGCTGTCGTCTTCGCCGATAACCTCTAGCTTAACCCAGGGTGTTTCAAAAATCTCACGCGCCATGTGTGCAGTGGTAACTGCTTCTTTTACACTTTTGCATCCGGCTGTATTGGGCAGTACCTTTGCCCCGCTATCCTTGATAAAGGACCAGAAGTTTTGTCCGGCCTGTTCTGATCCAGACTCTCTACGCAATGACACCGTAACGATTTCAGCGCGGGAAGCCTTGATGGCTTCGAGCATAATTGCTGGTGACGGGTAGAGAGCAGTGCCGATCAGAAATCGTGAAGTTATTTCGTCGTCATAAAGTTTAATAGTCATTCTTAGCCACCTTGCATTGGTGCGACGATTTCAATTTGATCACCGTCTGTAATTTTATGCTCATTACGCATACTTGCCGGAGCTAGAGTGCCGTTAACGGCTGTCGCTACTTTTGCCGATCCATATCCCTGTTCTGTCAGAAGCTCGGAAAGCGAACCAGCCTGTGTTTCTAGAGATTGCCCGTTTAGTAGAATATTCATCAAATATTTCCTGTAGATACAGCAGGTTCATTAGATTGTTTGGTGGTGGTGCTAAGGCCGAGGACTTGTTCTACCAGACGCTTTGCCATTGCTGGTGCTGCCAGATATCCGTGTCTATACATGCCATTTAGATAAGTGGTTTTTTCTTTGTGAATAATGCGTGGCAGATTGTCGGGAAAGGCGGGGCGGGCATCAACGCCGATTTCTATAATTTCTGCTTCGCCGAAGGCCGGATGCAGGGCATAGGCGGCTGATAGAAGTTCCAGAACTGAACGAACAGTTGCACCGGACCGGCTTTCATTTTCGATCATTGTTGCGCCTACCATAAAAAGACCGTTGTCCCGAGGGACGATATAGAGAGGAATTCTGGGATGCAACAGGCGAACAGGCCGAGAGAGGTTTATTTCATTGCTCTTGATCAGCAGCATTTCGCCCTTTACGCCACGTAGTTCTTTCAAGTGATCTTGTGCGGCCAACCCGCGACAGTCAATTCTATGATCTGCTTTTGTCGGGGCATCAAGTACTTGTTTTGAAAATGAGGTATTAGGGCAGAATTTAACGCCTTTATTTTTGAGGTGGTTTACCAGCTCGGGCAATACTTGTCTGGGATCAAAATGCGCTTCTTCGGGGTAATAAAGACCTGTGGTAAAGCGGTCTGCAAGATCAGGTTCCAAGGTTGCTATTTGATCCTGTTTGACCTGTTGCCAGTTTTTTGTCCTACGTCCAAAGCGTTTCAGATCTGGTAAATCGCGGGATGTGGCGACAACGAGTGTCCCTTTATTTTGATATGAAGATGTGAATTTCTGCCAAAACCTCATGGATTCCTGACCAAGCTCACCGATAAGTGGTTCTGCACTTTCCATCTCACACCAAGGGGCCAGCATGCCACCGGCCCACCAGGAGCAACAATTTTCGTCGGGTCCGTTACTTGATGAAATAATGGTAACACCACAATTTTTCTCTGCGAAAAATGATGCACAGGAAAGGCCGACAATACCTGAGCCGATAATTTCAATTTTCATTATGAAACAGGCTCCTTGGTATTTTCACTTTGTTGATTTATATCAACATAGAGTTGACTACCCATCTCTTTATATTTTTCACTCATTTGCGCCATGCCCTGACTTTTGTCATTGAGCTTATTTGCATAGTCTTTGACTTCTTGAGAGATTTTCATAGAACAAAATTTCGGGCCACACATAGAACAGAAGTGTGCAACTTTATGTGCTTCTTTGGGAAGTGTTTCATCGTGAAACGAGCGCGCCGTGTCAGGATCAAGAGAAAGATTGAACTGATCTTCCCAACGAAAATCAAATCGTGCTTTTGACAGGGCATTATCCCTGATTTGTGCTGCGGGATGTCCCTTTGCCAAATCGGCAGCATGTGCGGCAATTTTATAGGTTATAACACCTGTTTTTACATCATCTCTGTTTGGTAAGCCTAGATGCTCTTTCGGTGTTACATAGCAGAGCATTGATGTTCCATACCAACCAATCATTGCGGCCCCAATGCCAGAGGTTATGTGGTCGTAACCCGGAGCGATATCTGTGGTCAATGGACCCAACGTATAGAAAGGTGCTTCTTTACACACTTCAAGCTGTTTATCCATGTTTTCTTTGATTTTGTGCATCGGAACATGTCCTGGCCCCTCTATGATGACCTGACATCCTTTTGTCCAGGCTACTTGGGTAAGTTCGCCAAGGGTTTCGAGTTCGGCAAATTGTGCGCGATCATTTGCATCAGCGATGGACCCTGGCCGAAATCCGTCGCCGAGAGAAAATGATACATCGTATTGACGCATGATGTTGCAAATCTCTTCGAAATTTTCATAAATGAAACTTTCCTTGTGATGGTGTAAGCACCACTTGGCCATAATCGATCCACCGCGAGATACGATGCCTGTTACCCGATCTACTGTAAGATGAATATAAGCAAGTCGAACTCCGGCATGAATGGTGAAGTAATCTACACCCTGTTCACACTGTTCAATCAATGTGTCTTTAAATACTTCCCAGCTAAGGTTTTCCGCAATCCCGTTCACCTTTTCCAATGCCTGGTACATTGGAACTGTGCCGATGGGTACCGGGCTATTTCGAATAATACATTCACGAGTGTGATGAATGTTCTTGCCTGTAGAAAGGTCCATCACGGTATCTGCCCCCCAACGCGTGGCCCAGACCATCTTCTCAATCTCTTCTTCTATGGAAGAGCTAACAGCAGAATTACCGATATTGGCGTTAATTTTGACAAGAAAATTTCGCCCTATAATCATGGGTTCTAATTCGGGATGGTTGATATTGGCAGGGATGATTGCTCTGCCTTGTGCAATTTCACAACGGACAAATTCTGGTGTCACAAACTTGGGGAGCGCTGCGCCAAAACTCTCCCCTTGATTGAGAGATTGCCGAGCTGTTTGGTGTGCTTTTTTCCTGCCAAGGTTCTCGCGCTCGGCAACATAAATCATTTCTTTGCTAATGATACCCGCACGAGCCATTTCATATTGGGTTAGGGGGTGTTCGCCGGTGCCACGATAAGGGGCATGTTTGAGGGGGAAAGCATCTGCAAGATAGGCACCCTGTGCCTGGCCATTGTCTTCTGGTCGTAGATTTCGGCCTGAATATTGTTCAACAGAACGCTCTTTAATCCAAGGTGTTCGATGGCGGGGCAAACCTTTATTTAGATCAATTATTTGGGTAGGATCTGTGTAGGGGCCAGAAGCATCATACACTCGTACAAAGGGTTCTTTTTGATCGTTTGTCTGTATTTCACGAAATGGAACGCGTAAATCGGTATCATGCTGTGGTACCGTAAATACTTTACGCGAAGCTGTTAGAGGTCCGGTTGTAATTTCATGTATAACGTTTTGTTTCGACATATTATATAGATCTCCTGTGTTTAAGCCACAATGGAGATCCGGGGAAGCTTGGGGAGGTTTTGACAAGTTCATACTGCCCTAATTCGAGAGTAGAAATTGTCTATGTTCCAATCCCTTCGCCGGCATTACCCGGATCAGGTTCGAAGGGTCCTGTACTTATGATTACAATCTCAGCCGCATTTATGCGGCACCCCTAGGAAACTTAAGTTTATAAAATATAGAGCTTCAAGAGACAAGTAACTAACGGTTGGACTCAAGATATTTTATAAGGTGGTATCTGATATACGAAAGGTCGATATAAAAGAAACACTATTCTTGGAGCAAAACTTTACCCAAAATAGATTTATTGGTTCATAATTGATATGAATCAAAACAGTTTTTACCTGTGAGTGTATTATCGGAGACTGATTTAAAGTTTTCATGCGTCTGCAAAGACGTTTTCTCAAACGATGTTAACCAGAGGGATGTAACGTGCAAGAAGCTCCAACTGCAACACATGAGAGAACCAAGACACAAGAAGTGTCATTGTTCATGTTCCTGGCTGCAGGTCTCATTCCTGCGCTAACAATTGCCTTGGTAGGTGCCTATGGCTTTTCAATCTGGATGTATCAGATTTTTATCTCAGGCCCACCAACACAATAAAGACAAACTGGTTTGTGTAAGTAAAAAAACTCAGATGGAAACATCTGAGTTTTTTTGTGGCTAATTTGCTCAAAAAAACGGGCCCATAAAAGGCCCGTTTTATCATAAGGTATGTACAAGAAAGTTATTTCCTATTCCCAACCTTCAACACCTGTCATGTCCGGTAGCTCGTGTGCGATACCTTTGTGGCAATCAATACAGGTTTTTTCGCCGGTAAAGAGGAAGGCCTGGTGTGCTTCGGCTGCCCGGGTGGACTGAACGGTTATATCCATTGATTCCGTAGAGTGACAGTTCCGACATTCCAATGAATTGTTCGCCTTTAGGCGATCCCATTCGTGCCCGGCAAGGCGTCTTCGTTCTGCCTGGAACTTTTCACGGGTGTTGATTGTCCCAAACAGCTTGCCCCAGACTTCTTTGGATGCCTGCATTTTGCGAGAAATTTTGTCCGTCCAGTTATGCGGCACGTGACAGTCCGGGCACGTTGCCCTCACGCCAGATCTATTGCTGTAGTGAATGGTTGGTTTCAGTTCAACAAAAACGTTGTCACCCATCTCGTGACAGCTGACACAGAATTCTTCCGTATTGGTATATTCAAGGGCGGTGTTAAAACCACCCCAGAACATGACACCGGCAACAAAGCCGCCAATTGTCAGAAAACCAATAGAAAGATGCTTGGCTGGGCGATTGGCGCTGGACCAGATCCGGCAAACCAATTCCCATATTTTTTTGAAAGGTGTCAACATGGCTTTGCCTATTCACCTTTTATGATGTGTTCAACGTCAATGAACTCGTTCTCTACAAGCGGTGGTGCTGTAACCTGAGTGACGTGACATTGATTACAGAAATATCTGCGTGGTGAAACAGTTGCCAGTACTTGATTATCTCTGTCCATATAGTGAGTAACGCTTACCATAGGTGCTTGGGATTCTCCTGTACGTGTTCTCGCGTGGCAAGACAGGCACTTGTTTGCATTGAGAGAAATTTCATAATCCCGGGTTTGGTGCGGGATGGTCGGCGGCTGCTCTGGATAGTTCCGAACGCGCTTCACATCGTTGTTCTCTACCTTGTTCATTTTCGGGGCCTCTGCTTCTGAAGCAATAGGTTCGCCCTGTCTTAAGGTTGCTGCACCGTCTGAAAGTGCAGTTGTGCTTGCTAGCGCTAAAAGGCCGACAGCTGTCGTGATATGTACAAGAAAGCGTTTCATTTTATGCTCTCCCCGTTGCAACTACTTTAATGGCACATTTTTTAAAGTCTGTTTGTTTGGACAGTGGATCGGTTGCATCCAATGTAACCTTGTTGATCAATTGGCTTGCATCGAACCAAGGGACAAACACTAGTCCTTTTGGTGGTTTATTACGGCCACGCGTTTCCACACGAGTAACTATTTCACCACGTCGGGAAACAACTTTTACCTCTTGACCGCGCCTCAGACCACGCTGATTTGCATCATCCGGGTGCATAAAGACAACGGCATCCGGGAATGCTTTATAAAGCTCAGGCACACGTTGTGTCATAGACCCTGAATGCCAGTGCTCAAGAACACGACCGGTTGATAACCATAGATCATACTCTTCATCAGGGCTTTCAGCTGCAGGCTCGTAAGGAAGGGCGAAGATAACGGCACGCCCATCCGGCTTGCCATAAAAGTCATAGTCGCTACCGGGTTTCGCGTAAGGATCAGATCCTTCTTTGAAGCGCCATTTGGTTTCTTTACCGTCAACAACAGGCCATCTTAGGCCACGTTCTTTATGATAAGTTTCAAATGGTGCGAGATCATGTGCATGACCTCGGCCAAATGTTGCGTATTCCTCGAAGAGACCTTTTTGCACATAGAAACCAAAATCATTTGATTCTTGATTGGCATAGTCTTTATGAGTTTGCTCTAATGGGAACTTATCTACATTACCGTTTTGATAAAGCACCTCAAAGAGAGTTTTACCTTTGTATTCAGGGTTCTCTTTTAGAACGTCAGCAGGCCATACTTCGTCCGTTGTGAAGCGTTTGGAGAATTCCATTAGCTGCCACAAATCAGAACGAGCCTCGCCGGGCGCATCAACAAGCTGGTGCCAAAATTGAGTTCTACGCTCTGCATTACCATAAGCACCTTCTTTTTCAACCCACATGGCTGTTGGTAAAATAAGATCAGCAGCTTCGGCAGTTACTGTTGGATAAGGGTCAGAAACAACAATGAAGTTTTCCGGGTTACGGTAGCCGGGATAGCCTTCTTCATTGAAGTTTGGTGCGGCTTGCATGTTGTTGTTACACATCACCCAATAGGCGTTGAGTTTACCATCTTTGAGCATACGGTTTTGCAATACAGCATGAAAACCGGGTTTTGGTGGAATAACGCCAGCAGGAATTTTCCAGATCTTCTCGGCTATGGCCCGGTGTTTTGGGTTTTTTACAACCATATCAGCAGGAAGACGATGTGAGAATGTTCCGACTTCACGCGCTGTACCACAAGCGGATGGCTGTCCGGTAAGAGAGAAGGGGGAGTTGCCTGGGGTAGAGATTTTTCCAACAAGCAAGTGGATATTGTAAATCAGATTGTTACACCAAACACCGCGAGTGTGTTGATTGAAACCCATTGTCCAGAAGGATACGACTTTACGGTTAGGATCGGCGTAAAGTTCAGCCAACTCGATCAAGCGATTTTCAGGAACGCCAGAAAGTTTTGATACCTTTTCTACTGTGTAATCTGCAACAAATGCTTTGAATTCTTCAAAGCTCATTTCAGAAGAGCCGCCCGCTTTATCGACGTTTTTCGCTTTTTTCTGAAGTTCATGTTCTGGGCGCAAGCCATACCCAATATCATCATTGCCGCGGCGGAAATTCACATGCTTTGAGACAAAATCCTGATTTACTTTATCGTTTTGTATGATGTAGTTCGCGATGAAGTTGAGAATGGCCAGATCTGTCTGTGGTGTGAAGACCATAGGGATATCTGCAAGATCAAAACAGCGGTGTTCATAGGTAGAAAGAACCGCGACCTTGGTGTTCGGTGCGCTCAGGCGACGATCAGCAACGCGTGTCCAGAGGATGGGGTGCATCTCTGCCATGTTGGAGCCCCAAAGTACAAAAGCATCTGTTGCTTCGATATCATCATAGCAACCCATTGGCTCATCAATACCAAAGGTACGCATGAAGCCGCCAACCGCAGAGGCCATACAGTGGCGCGCGTTTGGATCGATGTTGTTTGATGCAAAACCAGCTTTCATCAATTTGGATGCGGCATAGCCTTCCCAAACTGTCCATTGGCCAGATCCGAACATACCAACAGAGGTTGGTCCTTTTGCTTTTATCGCTGATTTGAACTTGTCAGCCATTGTATCAAAAGCAACATCCCAGGATACGGGTGTGAATTCACCTTCTTTGTGGTATTTGCCATCTTTCATCCGCAGCAGCGGTGTCTTCAGGCGATCTTTCCCGTACATGATTTTGGACAGGAAGTATCCTTTTACACAGTTCAAACCGCGGTTGACTTCAGCCTTGACATCGCCATGCGTGGCAACAACCTTACCTTCTTTTGTGCCAACCATAACACTACAGCCTGTGCCGCAGAAACGGCAGGGAGCTTTGGACCAGGTTAGGGCCGTTTTTGAGCTTTCAGTAAGCAGATTGCTTGCGGTACTTGGTGCGGTCATTCCCGCAACACCTGCTGCAACTGCGACGGCATTAGCCTTGATATAGTCACGTCTTGATAACTTCATGACATAGGTTCCTCAGTTAATCTGTTAAACTTCAGATTTAATTTTCAAACTTCTTCGTGTTGGTAGACGGGGGTAAAAGAATAGACGTTTGCCAAAGACTGAATGCTTTCAATCGTTTTAATGGCATCCTTGCTTGTGGGGGCGTCTATCAGAACAACCAGTTTTCCCTTGTCATCGACCATGGGGACATCTGCATGAGGATGTTCCATGATTGCGCGAAGAGTTTCTTCAAGGTGTTCTGGCGGTGTCTGTGCGATGTGGCTTGAAATAAATAACTGAGCATCATCTGTCATGTTATCGTACTTCCCAAGGCCGTTGTTAACTGTCGCGTGTATCGCCGGATCTTGTCCGGTTTTTGGGTGGTTTTCAGTTAACTGTCTCATCTCTCTCGTCGTCTCTATAGATATTATTTTTGTACATCTTATAGATCGGGCAAAAACTATCTTTGATATGGATCAATGAAGAAGCATCTGGCGTGCTTGTTATTCTTGTGATGATACCACAAAAATAGCCCTGAAACTCGTATGAGTTTCAGGGCTGAAAAAAATATACTCTTTTAGTTGTGCGTTTATGCGCTTAGCTTGGGCGCAATATATTTCTGATCGCTCGTGGTGCGTGCCAACGCATTGCCTTCGGCATTAAAAACGTGGACAGCAGAAAAGTCAGCGCAAAGTTCTACTTTGTCTCCTGCTTTCGTTATACTGTGCCCATCGGTTTTCACGCAAAGAGGATCGTTCTCTCCATTTTCGAGGTAGAGATAGCTGGCTTCACCAAGCCTTTCAACAACGTTTACCTTGGCCGAGAGTTTGAAGGACTGGTCATTACCTTCCTTCATATGCTCTGGGCGAATACCTATGGTGACTTTGTCACCAATTTGGGTTTCATCAGGGTGAACGGGAATGCTGGCTGTACTGTTGTCATAATCAAGAAGCACATCAAGACTTCCGGCATGAACGGCTGTAGTGGTGCCTTCCAGGAAGTTCATAGATGGCGAGCCGATAAAGCCAGCCACAAATTTATTAGCTGGATGGTGGTACAGTTCTAGTGGGGAACCGCATTGAGCAACGTGACCACCATTTACGACAACGATTTTATCGGCCAATGTCATGGCTTCAACCTGATCATGGGTAACATAAATAATTGTTGCCTCCAGATCTTGATGAAGTTTGGCTATTTCCAACCGTGTGTTTACCCGTAATGCGGCATCAAGGTTACTTAGTGGTTCATCAAAAAGGAAAACATTTGGATCACGAACAATCGCGCGACCAATGGCAACCCGTTGGCGTTGGCCGCCGGAAAGTTCGCGAGGGTATCTATGAAGATAATCTTCCAGCTTCAGGCTTTTAGCTGCTTTTTGAACTTTTTCATCAATCAGCTTTTTGTTTTCCCCACCACCGAGCAGTCCACCAAGAGGCCCTTTTTTGCCGAGGGTCAAACCAAAGGCCATATTTTTGTACACAGTCATATGGGGGTAAAGCGCATAGGACTGAAAAACCATGGCGATCTTTCGCTGGGATGGCGTCATGTCGTTGACGGTTTCGCCGTCAATCTGGAGGTCGCCATCTGAAATGGTTTCAAGGCCAGCGATTAACCGCAAAAGCGTTGATTTTCCGCACCCTGACGGGCCGACAAAAACCACGAATTCACCATCTTTGATGTCGATATCTATTCCGTGCAGCACTTCGGCTTTGCCATAGGATTTCTTGATACCTGAAAGCTTGATATCAGCCATGAATCTACCTCTCCTGATGCACAGCTGTGCATGTCGTCATGAGTATTTTTAAGATTTTTGTTTGTTGTTTATGCAAGGTCATTTGACAGCCCCCGATGTCAGTCCACGTATCAACTGTCGAGAGAAGATCACGTAGAGGATCAGAATAGGCACAATTGCAAGTGTCAGTGATGCCAATACTGCATTCCAGTCTGTAACATACTGTCCGATGAATTGCTGGATACCGAGTGTTACGGTTGCTGTTTCCTGACTAGGTGCAAGAATAAGCGGGAACCAGAGATCATTCCAGATTGGTATCATTGTAAAGACTGCAACCGTTGCCAGAGCTGGACGGATAAGCGGCAGTATAATAGACCAGAAAATCCTGTATTCAGAGACGCCATCGCAACGCGCGGCTTCTTTTAGATCATTGGGTATTTGCGCGATAAATTCCCTGAGTATGAATATCGCCAAGGGTAACCCTTGGGCCGTATAGACAAGGACAAGAGCGGTGAGTGTGTTCACAAGGCCCATACCGACAATCATCTTCAACAGGCTGACACTGCCCAAGCGGATAGGGATCATAATGCCGATGGCTAGGTAAAGCGCCATCATGTCACTGCCGGGGAAGTCGTATTCGGCCAAGGCCCATGCGGCCATCGCACCCAGCAACAAGACAAAAACAAGGCTGATGACTGTGACCGAGATGGAATTGGTGAAATAGACGTCAAAGGATGATCTGGCGATAACCTTTTCGAAGCCAACGAGGTCAAAAGTCGTCCCTGTCGGGAAGGCAAGCGGATCTCTGAATATTCCTTTTTTACTTTTGAAGGAATTCATGATCACAAGATAGATCGGGAACAGCGCGATAACTGTATAGCACATAAGGACGGCATGAACGCCTAACGGGCCAACGCGTTTTGAGAGTTTCATCTGTCCGTCCTCCTAAAGTTGGTAGCGCTGTAAGCGGCGTTGAATAACAAAAAGATAGAGCATGACACCGCAAAGAATGACCAGGAACATCAAGCTGGCAACTGTTGCGCCCAAGGTGGCGCTACCGGGTTGAAGTTGATAACCAAAGAACGTGCGATAGAACATTGTGCCCATGATATCTGTTTCAAAGTTTGGGCCAGCAAGTGCCCCTTTGACCGCATAAATCAAATCAAAGGCATTAAAGTTTGCAACGAAGGTTAAAACGGAAACCATTGCAATCGTTGGTAAAATCAAGGGTAGTTTAATGCGCCAAAAGGCTGTCCATTGGTTCGCGCCATCAACAATAGCTGCGTCGACCAAATCGTCCGGGACGTTGAGCAGGGCGGCATAGATCAGCATCATTGGGATGCCGACAAATTGCCATACGGATATAAACGATAGGGTGATCAGAGCTGTGGACTCTTCCCCGAGCAGAGCGGGGAGCCCATCCGTCATTCCGACAAAACCAACCAAAGTATCACCTACACCCCATAATGGGCTGAGGATCAGCTTCCAGATAAAGCCAATGATCACAACCGATAGCATGGTCGGCATAAAGATCAGGGTACGATAACTGTTCGCCATCTTTAATCTTGGCAGGCTTAATAAAGCAGCAAGCAGAAGGCCGATTGGGTTTTGAACAAACATATGAATGACAAAGAAGATAAAGTTGTTCTCTAGCGCATTGCTAAAGTCTGTCCACCAACGTTCGTCAGTGAGAATGAGAATGTAATTATCCCAACCGACAAAGGACGTAATGCCTTCGGCTGTTTCGTCATAAAAGCTGTATCTGACTGTATCGATCAACGGTATGATCATAAACAGGGTATAGATCAGGGCCGCGGGCAAAAGGAACACTAAGATATGTGTTCGAAAGAACGATCCCCTTTGGTTTTTTAAGGCCATATGGATAGGTACTCACTTCGATTGGGACGTAATTTATATGCAAAACGCCGGTACCGATCAGGTACCGGCGTTTTATTATACCAGACTTTATTGCTGTGGTTTGTACCAGCTAGCAAGTCCGTCCTGTGCCTTTTTGGCTGCTTCTTCGGCTGTCATGCTACCGTTGATAACGCCAACAGAAGTATTCCAGAGATCGTTCTCGAGGTTTGGTGTGCCACGTGACAGGATCTGATAGGAATTACGAATTGATGACTCACACTTGCCGCGCCAGCTCACGAATTCCTGTGCAACAGGGTCGCTGATGGTGAGTTCGTGCTTTGACAGAGCATAGAAACCAGGCAGCGCATTTGAGAAAATGGATCCAGCTTCAGCGGATGCCATCCAGCTGAGGAAGGTCTCGGCTGCTTTCACATTCTTGGATGCGGCATTGATACCAAGGCCAATGTCTGTGTGATCAGAAATATAGCAAGTGTCTTGTCCAGCCGGAACGGGTGGCGGGAATGCGCCAAATTCGAAATCAGCCTGACCATTAAAGGTCGAAATATCCCATGATCCTGCAGGATAGATTGCTGCACGACCCAGGCTAAAGAGGTTCTGGCTATCAGGATAAGACTGACCTTTGTAGCCTTTACCCAGATATGGTCCCCATTCAGCAAGATGCTCGTATACTTTTACATATTGGGGATCGGTTAGTTTTTCTGTGCCGTCGATCAGGCCTTTACGTCCTTTTTCGCCAGCCCAGAAGTTAGGACCAACATTCTGGAAACCCATGGTCGCAGCTTCCCACTGATCAGAGGTCCCCATTGACATAGGAATATAGGTGCCGTCTTCCTTGATCTTTTCTAGTGTTGCCATGAACTCGGGAATGGTTTTTGGAATTTCCAGACCAAGCTCTTTAAAGGCTTCTTTATTATAGATGAAGCCGTGGATTACAGATGCCATTGGTAAGCAGAATGTTGTCGAGCCATCATCTGTTTGCCATGCTGATTTTGCAACGCCAGAGAAGTTTTCCATGCCAGGAATATCATCAACTTTTGTCAGATGACCTTTGTTGTATAGATCAAGTGATGCGTCAAATGGCTTACAGGTAATCAAATCACCAGCTGTGCCAGCCGTTAGCTTGGCATTCATGTTGGCGTTGTATTCTGTGGGCGGTGATGGGGCAAAGCGAACTTTGATGTCTGGGTGTGATTTGTTGAATGCCGGAATGATCTGACTCTCCCAAATGTCCAAATCATCTGTACGCCAGCTTTCAATAACCAGTTCGTCTGCAAAAGCAGATGCCGTTGGCGTTAGTGAGGCAGCTGCCAAAGCTATCGCAGCAACACTGGTGCCTAATGTTAGATTACTTTTTTTCATCTTATCCTCCGAGTTAAGAAAGTATCCGGGTTTTTCCCGGTTTTTGTTTAAATTATTAATTGGCTACTTTAGTTGTTCCATTGCCTGACGCAGATGCCCCTGATTATTGGCGAGGGCTTTTTCTGCATCAGATTTGGTGTATTTCATCGCCAGAAGAACGGCGAGCTTTATGTTTTTGTCAGCAGCTTTGAGACAATTTTTTGATGTCTCGCTGTCAGTTCCGGTGATTTCCTGAATGATCGCGGCACCGCGCTTTTCCAGCTTTTCATTGTTGATCACCATAGAGACCATCAAGCCATCATGAACGTGACCAAGCTTTGTCATCGTCAAGGTGGATAGCATGTTCAAAGCTGCTTTTTGGGCTGTGCCGGCGGCCATTCTGGTCGACCCGGCAATGACTTCACTGCCACTATCCAGAAAGATAGAATGATCTGCATGTTCAAAGGTGGGGGCATGTCGATTATTGGCGATACTTATAACCAGACAGCCCTGTGATCGTGCATGCTTTACAGCGGCCAGTGTGTATGGGGTAGAGCCGCTTGCTGCGACGGCGATGATCACATCCTGTGCATTTATCGCATGTTTGTTCAGAGCATCAGTGGCAATGTGTTCATTGTCTTCTGCGCCACCCATAGGGGCGAGAAGAGCGTCTTTGCCGCCTGCGATCAACGGAACCATTTTATCCAGGGGCCAGCCGTAAGTCGGATTGAGTTCAACACAGTCTTGGATGGCAAGGTGCCCGGAAGATCCTGCGCCAATATAGAAAAGACGTCCGCCGTCCGTTAAGCGCTTGGCAATTGCCTCGGCGCTTGCCGAGATTTCTGGAATGGCGTGTTGTATGCAGGAAATAGCACGCAATTGAGACGCCCATAGTGTTTCAAGGATATCATCGGCAGGCCAAGTATCCAGGCTATGGTAACGGGGGCTGTGTTTTTCTGTACCCTGCATCTCTTTCGACAAGCTTCTGAATCCATAAATTTGTGAATAATTGATTTCATAATACCAAAAAGAAACCAATTTGAAATCAATTTTTTCTATTTTTCTAATTTGTAAATTGATAAATTAATAAAATGTTTATTTTTATTTTAAGTTAATATGTTGAATTTATTATGTAAAATTAAATTTAAGCTACAATTTATAAAAAAATAAAATCTTTTGAATTTACCTTTTCGCAAAAATACTTTAAATTGGTATTTAATTGGTTTTATGTATTGGTCTTTTATTGGTTCTGGAGTGGCAAGTGGCAAACGAGATGCTCTATGCAGGTGTTGATGGTGGTGGAACGAGCTGTCGTGTTCGAATAGAGAATGCGAATCGTGACATTCTTGGCGAGGGATTTGCCGGACCATCAAATTCTAGGCTTGGGGCTGTTCGTGTTTACTACGAAATTGAGAAAGCCTGTCTTGAAGCACTTCATCAATCCGGTAGAGGTCGGGAAGACTTTGCTTCCCTTCATGTTGGTTTAGGGCTCGCGGGTCTTGGATTGGAAAGTGAGCTTCAGGCGATGCTTTCTTTCCCGCATTCTTTTGCATCTGTTTCTGGGGCGACTGATGCCTATACAGCATGTTTAGGTGCTCACGCTGGTGAGGATGGAGGCATCCTCATTTTGGGAACGGGTTCGTGCGGGCTTGGTATTGTTAAGGACGATGTTATTAATGTCGGCGGTTGGGGATTTGAAATTTCGGATCATGCCAGTGGAGCTGTTCTCGGTCTAACGGCTGTTCGCAGTGCGCTTTTTGCTGCTGAAGGATGTCGACCGGAAACGCCATTAACCAAAGCAATTATGGCACACTTTAAAAATGATCGCCAAGTGATGGTTAAATGGGCAGAAGAGGCAGAGCCTCATCACTACGGCTCTTTTGCCCCGCTTATTTTTGATCATGCGGATGACGGTGATGAACTGGCGGGCCGGATCGTCGCCAAATCGGTTCATGAAGCAGGTTGTATGATACAGGCCTTGCTTGATAGAGGTGTTGAGGCTGTCTGTCTTATGGGGGGTGTTTCAAGACGTATCTCCCCTAAGCTACCAGAAAAATATCAGAAAATTCTAAGTAAACCGCGCGGCGATGCGATGGATGGTGCCATAAGAATGGTCAGGAAGTCGGCCTCTGGTGGTCAGGAGGCTTCAAAATGAAAGTAAGTACCTTTCGCGCTCTTAAAGTAAAATCACGACTGGACGGTAGTAATCCGACGCCGCTCTATAAACAACTGCAGACCTTAATCAGACAGGCAATCGAAAGCGGGGCGTTTAAAGTTGAAGACGCTTTACCCAGTGAACGTGATATCGCTTCAGAGCTAGAGGTATCCCGTGTGACTGTGCGCAAAGCTGTACAGGGGCTGGTTCGGGATGGCTTGCTTGTCCAGCGGCACGGGGCAGGGACTTTTGTTGCTTCTCGAATGGAACAGCCGCTTTCTAAATTGACCAGCTTTACCGAAGATATTACAGCCAGAGGAATGCAACCTTCCGTGGTTTGGGTTGAACGCGCAACTGGACTTGCGACACCCGAAGAGGCCATGGCACTTAATCTCTCACCAGGCGTTGGAGTATCTCGTTTGCACAGAATACGGTGTGCAGATGGTAAAGCGCTTGCAATTGAATTGGCCACGGTTCCGCAGGAATTTTTGCCAGACCCGTTGGTCGTTGATGACTCTCTTTACAGCGTGTTGGATAAATCCGGATTGCGCCCTCTAAGAGCTTTGCAGAGGCTAAGGGCTGAATTGCTCCAACCGACACAAGCCGATCTGTTAGGCGTTCCTGTCGGCGGGCCAACTCTTTATATCGAAAGACGTTCTTTCCTGCCCGACATGCGTCCCATTGAATTTACCCGCTCTCATTATCGTGGAGACAGCTATGATTTCATCGCTGAACTCTATTTGGATAGCCGTGATTAATACGAATGAAATGAAGAATGATTAATACAGTGAGCCTTATGGCAAAAGAAACAGCCGAAACTCCGGCTGTTATATCAAGACAACTCAGAGCCAACAGAGACGTTCTTGAGGATCTCTCTCGACGAATACGAGAGAAGAAGTTCCGTTTTATCGCCACCTGTGCACGGGGCAGTTCAGACCATGCGTGCGCCTTTGCAAAGTATGTATTGGAAATTGGTACGGGTCTTCCGGTGGTTTCTTTCGCACCGTCTGTGTCCACTCTTTACGGGGGAACCCTAAAGCTTCAAGACAGTTTGTTTATTGCCGTGTCTCAATCCGGACGTAGTCCCGATTTGGTACAGGCGACGCAACAGGCGAAAGACCAAGGCGCTTTTGTTCTTTGTATCTGTAATGATGCAACATCCCCATTAGTGGCTTTGGCTGATTGTTTCTTGCCTCTTCATGCAGGACCTGAAAACTCTGTTGCGGCGACAAAAAGCTATATCGCGTCTCTGACAGCCCTACTTCAACTTAGTGCAATCTGGAATTTTGACAGTGGTTTGTTACCCGCTTTAGATAAGCTTCCTGATCAACTGGATCGGGGCTTGTCAGCAGATTGGTCTGAACCTGTTGAGTTGTTGGCGGCATCGTCCAATCTGTTTACAGTCGGGCGTGGACCCGGATTTGGTATCGCATTGGAATCTGCGCTGAAGTTCAAGGAAACATCCTATATTCATGCCGAAGCTTTCAGCGCCGCTGAGGTCAAGCACGGGCCAATGTCACTTGTTGCAGATGGCTATCCCGTCCTGTTGTTCAGGCAGCGTGATCAGTCTTGGGATTCGGTTGGTGAACTTGCCGAGAATTTCCGCGAAAAGGGTGGAGCGGTCTTTACTGTTCAGGAAGGAAGCCTGAGTAAAGGTATTCTGCCAATTGAAACGAATATTCATCCCTTTTGCCAGTTGCCTGTGATGATTCAGAGTTTCTATGTGTTGGCTGAGAAAATTACACAGATGCGTGGTCTTGATCCTGATAATCCCCGTCATTTGAAAAAAGTAACGGAGACTGTTTGATGAAAACTGCCTTGACCAATGCGCATGTCTTCACTGGGGAAGAGTGGTTAGATGGTGCTACAGTCATTATAGACGGTGCAGTTATTGATGCTGTTGGGGTTTCTATCAAAATTCCTGATGATGTGGATCGTATTCAGGATTTAAATGGCGCAAAATTGGTCCCCGGATTTATTGATGTGCAGGTCAATGGCGGTGGCGGTGTCATGTTTAATCAGGATACATCACCAGTCGGTTTGCGATGTATTGCTCAGGCACATAGACGCTATGGTACAACGGGTATGCTACCAACCTTGATTACCGATGATCGGCCAATCATGGAATCTGCTATTTCTGCCGTCCAGGAAACTGTTGATAACAATGAGCCCGGCATACTGGGTATCCATTTGGAAGGTCCTTATCTAAATCAAGTTAGAAAAGGGGTGCATCAGGAAGATAAAATAAGACCTATGGAATCTGATGCATTGGATCTTCTATCTGGTCTTACGGGGGGTAAAACATTGGTCACGCTTGCCCCGGAAAAAAATACACCAGGAACTATTCAACAATTGGTTGAACGTGGTGTCTTGGTGGCCGCTGGGCATACCGCAGGCGTTTACGATGATTACCAAGCTGCTTTTTCCGAAGGACTTAGCTGCTTTACACATTTATTTAATGCCATGACACCAATGGACAGTCGTGAACCGGGTGCGGTTGGTGCCGCTCTGGATCATGACGACAGTTGGTGTGGCTTGATTGTTGATGGGTATCATGTTCACCCTGCTACGTTACGAAATGCCATTAAGGCCAAAAAACACGGGAAGATGATGTTGGTCACAGATGCTATGGCAACGGTGGGCAGTGATCAGGGTTTCTTCGAACTCTATGGGCAAAAAATCTATAGCCGAGAGGGGCGTTGTACTACGGCCGAAGGTGTTTTGGCGGGCGCACATCTAGATATGGCAACGGCAGTTCGCAATTCCGTTGAGATGTTAAATCTTTCCCATGACGAAGCTTTGCGTATGGCATCTTTGTATCCTGCTGAATTCCTTGGCTTGGGGAATGAACTCGGGCGTATTGAAAAGGGCTATAGAGCATCCATGGCTTCATTGGATGATTCTGGACTTGTCCTTGAGACCTGGATCGATGGACGAGATACAGAAATGGATGGTCTGAAAACCTAGAGGTATCGGCAGAGGGAATTGGTAATGGGTAATAAACAAAAGGTTCTTGTTGTTGGTTTGGGGAACATGGGGCAATCTCATGCCAAAGCCTACCACCATCTTGATGGGTTTGAGATTGTCGGACTTTGTAGCCGAAGTCTGAATAACAACACGCCGTTACCTGTTGAACTTTCCGGTTATGACCGATTTTCAGATTATGATGCAGCTCTTAAACAGTTAAAACCTGATGTTGTCTCGATTAACACCTGGCCAGATACTCATGAGGCCTATGCTTTGAAGGCCTTTGAGGTAGGTGCACATGTTTTTCTGGAAAAGCCAATTGCAGATACGGTTGCGGGAGCCGAACGGGTAATTGAAGCAGCGCAAAAAAAGGGTCTTAAGCTCGTTATAGGCTATATTCTTCGTCATCATCCTTCATGGCAGGAATTTGTTGCTCAAGCACAAAAATTGGGAAAGCCTTTGGTGATGCGGATGAACCTCAATCAACAAAGCAGTGGCGAAACTTGGCAAGTTCATAAACAGCTTATGAAAAGCATTTCCCCGATCGTAGACTGCGGTGTTCATTATGTAGATATGATGTGTCTGATGACACAGGCTGAACCAGTTAAAGTTCATGCTATCGGTGTTCGTCTAAGTGATGAAGTCGACCCTGACATGTATAACTACGGTCAGCTACAGGTTACATATGATGATGGATCTGTGGGGTGGTATGAAGCGGGGTGGGGGCCCATGATGAGTGAAACGGCATTTTTTGTTAAGGATGTCATTGGGCCTAACGGATGTGTGTCTATTGTTGCTGAAGATCAAAACAAGGCAGAAGACAAGGCAATGGAATCTGATGATATTGATGCGCATACCAAAACATCGGCCTTATTGTGTCATTCATCAAAATTAAATGACGATAAGTCTTTCACACATAAAGATAATTTAATTCGAATGGATGATGAACCAGATCATGATGCTCTCTGTCAAAGAGAACAGGAGTTTCTGTTAAAAGCCATTATGGACGATTTAGATTTGACATCTCACATGCAGGATGCTGTGAACAGTATGAAAATTGTTTTGGCTGCGGATGAATCGGTTCGAAGTGGTCAAGTTGTACATTTGAAACGCTAAGATGCGTTTTGTGACATAGAAAAACAGGGAGGATCGGCGGTGTCTGAAAAACTTCGCCCGGGTGTTGTTACCGGTAAGGACTATGAGAAACTCGTAAAAGCATGTAAGGCTGGAAACTATGCACTGCCAGCGGTCAACGTTACCAGCAGCAGTACAGTTAACGCCGTTTTGGAAGCCGCAGCGCGTAACAAATCGGATGTGATTGTTCAGGTATCAAACGGTGGCGCTGGCTTCTACGCTGGTGCAGCTTACCCGGATGGCCTAGAAGGTAAAGTAAAGGGCGCGGTTGCTTTGGCACAACACGTCCATCTTTTGGCTGAAGGCTATGGCGTTTGTGTTGTTTTGCACACGGATCATGCCAATCGCGGCCTCCTGCCTTGGATTGATGGCCTGTTGGCAGAGGGTGCAAAGTTCCGTGAAAAGAACGGAAAACCTCTCTACACATCCCATATGATCGATCTTTCAGAAGAGTCTTTGGAAGATAACGTTGGTACATGTGCTGACTATCTCAAGAAAATGGCACCCCTTGATATGAGTCTGGAAATCGAGCTGGGTGTTACTGGTGGGGAAGAAGATGGCGTCGGGTCCGAGCACACAGGGGCGGATAACCCAAAACTTTATACCCAACCAGAAGATGTCGCTTATGCTTATGAGCAGCTAAATCCTTTGGGTGATTTTTCTGTCGCTGCATCATTTGGTAATGTTCACGGTGTTTACAAGCCTGGAAACGTTAAACTGCGTCCTGTAATTCTTAAAGACTCTCAAAAACTAATGGCAGAGCGTTATGGTCTGGAAGAAAAGTCACTTGATCTTGTCTTCCATGGTGGGTCCGGTTCTTCAGAATCAGATATTAAAGAGGCTGTATCATACGGTGTCTTTAAAATGAACGTCGATACTGACCTTCAGTACGCTTATTCCGAGCCTGTTGGGGCCTATGTTAATGCAAACCAGAATGCATTTGTGGCGCAGATTGATCCTGAAACAGGTAAGCCACTAAAGAGCAAATACGACCCACGTAAATGGGTGCGTCAGGCTGAGCAAGGTTTGGGAACTAAACTGGACGAAATTTTCTCTGTCCTCGGTTCTGTAGGCAAATCTCTGGCGCAAGACTAATAAATAGGACGGTATGATGAAGGCACTGACACTGGGTGGGGCTACTGTCGATATTATCGCTTCAGTATCTGACGATGAGATCGAACGTATGACAATGCATAATGCAATCACAAACTTTCTTCTTTTGGAAGAAGGTAAAAAAGTGGAGGCAGAAAACATTGAAACTCACACTGGTGGCGGTGCCATCAACGCATCTGTATCTATGGCACAATTGGGGATAAATGTTTCCTGTGTTGTGAAGCTGGCGGAGGATATAGAAGGCCAGATGGTTCTGAAGCGTTTGGACGAAAAGTCCATTGGTAAACAATGGGTTTTATCAAATGCAGATTTGCCCACAGGCTGTGCAGTTATGGTTTCATCACATGTCAGAAACCCGACTATCTTTGTTGCCCGTGGGGCGAACACCCTTCTTACCCCGGATGAAATCAAGCCAGAGATGTTCGAAGGCGTTGAGCTTACATACGTCACCGGGTTGAGTGGTGCATCCGCGGATTGTTTTCCAAAGATCGTGAAGCTGGCGAAGGCTGCGGGTAGTCTTGTTGTTGCTAACCCTGGAATCCGCCAGCTTTCTTCTCGAACACAATCTTTCTGGAATTCTCTTCAGTATATTGACGTTTTGGTGATGAACGAGGTTGAGGCCGGGCAACTGGTGCCTTTTGTCTCGGCAAAGTCGGAAATCGATGCGGTCCAACCTTGTGCCTATTCAGATAACAAAAAGCTCCCGGAGCTCTTGAAAAAAGGCGTTGGCGTTTCTGGTACCATGATGGGGCTGCGTGAGTTTACTCAAATAATTAGCAGCCTGGGACCGCAACGTTTGTTGGTAACTAACGGCAAAGAAGGTGCTTATTTGGGGACTAATGAACAAATTATCTTTTGCCCGGCACAAAAAGCAAAAGTTATGGGAACTGCAGGTGCCGGAGATTCTTTTGCCTCTACATTTGCATCATTTATCGGTCTTGGTAAGGGGGAAGAGCTAGCACTGAAAGCCGCCTCTATCAACTCAGCTTCTGTGGTTTCGGTCATGGATACGCAATCAGGCCTGCTTACACAGGAGCAACTCTTGTCAGGTATCGGGAAGGCCGATTGGCAAAAGTATGAATGTTATAGCCTGAAACAGTCCTGATATATTAAAGAGTTTGGATACTCAGAGAATTAATCTTTACAGCAAGTGCTTGTGATTGCCATCGCAAAAGGGCTTTTTTGAGCTGTGTTTACATTGGCACAGAAAGTACTTCTTAGATTTTTCTGCTGAGAATGATAGAGGCTGAAAGCCGGTTCCCTTGTGACTACCATCGCAAAAGGGCTGCTTCTTCGATCTTCCACAAGCACACCAAAAATATGTTTTTCCTTCTTCAAGCTCTATTATTGCAGGGGTAGTATCTGCAATTTCAGGGGTTTCCATTTATTTTCTCCTCACCTTTTTTTCTTTATATTATCATATTTGATTGTTTTTGTTGTCACCTTTATCTCTTATCGGTTTAGTAATCCGAATTACTGAAGATACCTACAGAAACCAGAGTTATCATCATCTTGCCTGTGATTTAGGCGACTTTTTTGCGAAAAAATCTCTTTAGAGCTTTGGCTATATCTGGTTTGGAAAGATATAATTAAAACAATGTTATACAGGTACGTAATTTTACCAAGATGTGTTTTTAAGCTAAATCTATATTCTTCTTAACAAGACGTTAAACAAACAAAGGCTTTAATTACTTCAGGTTGATATTTTGTTTGTTATATTCTAGTGTCAACCAAACTTTGGGAGAACATCTGACAGCAACAAGTATTGATTCCTTTTGGTATCTATCTGATTTTGTGTTATTTTCTCTGTGTAAATAATAGGGCTGGGAATGTGGTCCCTAGTATTTTAGAGAAAGAACCAGTAGTCTGTTCATTCTTATTTGTGGTTATATTTTACAATTGAGTGTGAATTGATCTTAATTATTTAGGACCTGGATCTGTTTGTAGTTTGTCTCGTTTTCAATGAATATCTAAACCTTCAAGGGAGAATATCATGCGGGGTTTAAAATTTGCTTTGGTAGCCGGTGTTGCGGCTATAACTTTGTCTGCTTGTGCTGATCGTTATCAGATGGCCAGTGATGCAGAACCAACAGGCTCTTCATTCACAAGAGAACTCTATAAAGGTTATGTCGGTCTGTCTGGCGATGAAAAATCTGAACAGGACTGGGGTGATTCTGATCTGTTCGCGGACAAAGCATTGGCCTCTGCTGATGGTAAAGTTGTTGCTCCTGAGGACGTCGCGAATTGGGATCTGGACGCAGAGTTCGTAAATGATCTGTCTTCTGCTCACGATCGTCTTGCTGCCGCTCTTGCAAATGGCGCTGCGGACATTGCGCCGACATCTGCTGCGAATGCACAGGTCATGTTTGACTGCTGGATCCAGGAACAGGAAGAAAATATTCAACCAGATGACATCGCTGCATGTCGTGATGGTTTCCTTGCTGCGATGGCCAAGGTTGATGCTGCGATGGCACCGAAGGCAAAAGCACCAGCTCCTGCACCAGCTCCTGCTGCTGCACCAGCGCCATATGCGATCTACTTCGACTTCGATTCCGATGTGTTGACTGTTGATGCACAGGCAGAAGTTTCTGTGATTGTTGCGGCTGTGAAGAAACACTCACCATCTAAAGTGATTGTTGCTGGCCATACTGATACAGCGGGTTCATCTGCATACAACCAGAACTTGGCTAACAGACGTGCTGCTGCAGTTGTAACTGCGCTCGAAAGTCACGGGGTTTCCGCTTCTATCGTTCAAAGTCAGGGCGTTGGTGAGAATGCTCCTGCGGTTGACACAGGTGATGGTATCTCTGAATTCAGAAACCGTCGCGTTATTGTGACACTCGTGAAGTAATTCACATGTCTGGCTAATCAATGCCAGAATGAAAAGGCGGTACTGGCTTCACGCGAGTACCGCCTTATTGTTATTCGTCTAAACCTTCAATAATCGTGTCATTTGCATGATTTTCATCAAATCGTGTAATGGAGACTTAAAAATGAAAAAAATACTCTTATCAATCGGCGGCTTAGTTCTTCTGGTCATTGCTGTTCTATTGGTTGCTCCCCTCTTTATTTCTCTTGAAGATTACAAGCCTGAAATCGCGGCAAAAGCGAAAGAGGCGACGGGACGCGATTTGGAAATTGGAGGGAAAATTTCTCTCAGTCTATTTCCGACTGTTGCTATTGAGGTCAATGACGTTGCTTTAGCAAACTATGAGCAGGGACAAAATAAAGACATGGTAACTCTTGAGCAGATGGCGCTGGAGTTACAGGTTATGCCTTTGTTATCAAGTGAAGTTGTTATTGATCGTTTTGTTCTCGTGAAGCCAATTATTAATCTTGAGATTGATAAAACAGGCAAGCCAAACTGGGAGCTTGAGGGAACGCAAGCGCCAGCAAATGAAACGGCTACTACTGAAAACTCTGAATCTTCTGATGGCGGAAGCGGTGCCGGTCTTAGTGGGCTATCCCTAGGGGATGTTCGTATTGAAAATGGAGAGCTTCATTTCATTGATTTGGCCTCTGGTGCAAAAGAAGATATTGAAGCACTTAACCTTGAAATCTCTCTCGAAGCTCTGAATGAGCCTTTGTCTTTAGATGGTCGATTGGACTGGAAGGCAGAGACGATTAACCTGAAAGCGGATGTTGCTAATCTTGAAAGCTTGATGAATGGCGGCAGCACAGCGCTTGAAGCATCTGTTAATTCATCACCTGTAAACTTTAGTTTCAATGGCACTGCTCAACAGGCAAGTGCTTTTGCTCTTGCCGGCGCTCTCGATCTTGATGTTCCATCTGTAAAAGGTTTGACCGATTGGGTTGGAGCTCCGATTGAGCGCCAAAGTGAAGAGACCTTTGGTCCATTGTCCGTGAAAGGGCAACTTGATCTCAACGGTTCTGTGGTTGCGTTTGATGATGTATCTCTTGCATTTGACGCTTTGACTGCTCAGGGCGCTTTAAAGATTGATAGCTCAGGAAGTGTTCCAAATATCGTTGCGGCACTTTCTACAGGTGTTCTTGATATTACGCCATACTTGCCGCCCGAAACATCTGGTGGTCAAGACGCATCCTCTGAAAGTACATCAGATGGGGGAGGCGCGGTACAGAATGCTGGCGCTGATCAAGGTTGGAGCGATGAGGCAATTGATTTTTCTGGACTGAAATCTGTGAATGCGGATTTGGCTCTGAAATCAGAAGGCGTCAAAATTCGCAAGATTACGATTGGTGTTAGTGAGCTTGGTATTCTACTCCAGGGTGGAAAGTTAACTGCAGATTTGAAACAGCTTGCCTTATATGACGGTCAAGCCCGTGGTAAAGTGGTTCTGGATAGTTCAAAAGCAACTCCGACAACTGCGATTAATTTTGACCTTTCCGGTGTTCAGGCTGAACCATTGCTGTCAGATAGCGCGGACTTTGAAAAACTTTTGGGAACTCTCAGCTCCAAAGCAAACCTGACGACACAAGGGGCTTCTCAGAAAGCTATGGTTTCTAATCTAAACGGAACCGGAGATTTCATTTTTCAGGACGGTGCTGTCAAAGGCGTCAATATCCCTGGTTTGATCCGCAATGTGTCTTTGGATGCTTTGCAGAATTCTTTTGATGAAGCTCAATCTACTGATTTTGCAGAGCTATCTGGTACCTATACAATCCAGCAGGGCGTTGTGAATAATCAGGATTTGAGCATGATTGCACCTTTGTTCAGACTGTCTGGCAAAGGAACTGTTCCAATGCCACCTAAAACCTTGGATTACCGTTTAGAGCCAAAGCTTGTCGGTGATCTTGAAGGCCAAGGTGGAGATAGTGGTGCCAAGGGGCTTGCAGTGCCATTACTGATTACGGGCTCTTGGAGTGATCCTAAAGTTGCTCCTGATCTAGCCGGAGCCTTGACTGATCAGCTGAAAGATCCATCAGCTCTTATCGAGGGAGTTACCAGTGGCGAAGGTGGCGTAAAGTTACCTCTTGGCGATGGTGATGATGCCGGTGGGGTTGAAGAAGTAATTGAAAAGCCAAAAGAGGCTTTGCAAAAACTCTTTGGTAACTAGGATAACATTTATTTTTGAAAGCCAGCTACCTTAAGGGTAGCTGGCTTTTTTATTTTCTGTTCACAACGCTTTTCTTTAATATCTCAAAAAGTTAAAAGTCATAATCTCCTTTGATGAGTTTTTGTATGACTGAATTTCATAAAGCCGAGCTTGAATGGCGGGATAATCTTGTTCCGGTATCTCGCAAATATGATGATGTGTATTATTCCCTTTCTAATGGATTAGCGGAAAGCGCGTTTGTTTTTCTAAACGCTGTTGGAGGCAGTGAACTTTGGAAAGATCAACAGAGTACAGTTATCGGTGAAACAGGGTTCGGAACGGGATTAAATTTCTTAGTTACTTGGCAAGAGTGGAAAAAAACATCTCGGCCAGGTCAACAGTTAACCTTTGTTTCCGTTGAAGGTTTTCCTCTCAGCCGTACTCAGCTGCAAAAATCGTTGAAGCCTTGGGATGAGCTTGGAGAAATCCGTGATGCGCTCATTAAGGCTTATCCAGATCTAAGTTCAGGTTTTCACACGCTAGAGTTTGAGCAGGATAATGTGACGCTTATTCTTCTCTTTGGCGACGTTAAGGAAGTTCTAACGCGTTTTTCGGGACAGGCTGATGCCTGGTTTTTAGATGGCTTTGCTCCTAAGAAAAATCCCGACATGTGGAATGCAGAGATTTATGAACTGCTGGCGACGAAATCCAAATCCGGTACAAAGTTGGCCAGCTTTACAGCGGCTGGACATGTTCGTCGTGGACTAGAAGATGCTGGCTTTAAGATTGAAAGGTGCAAAGGTTACGCTTTTAAACGTGAACGCATTGTTGGGGTGTTTTCTCCTGATAAAGCTAATGAAGATAAAAGAAAATTTTATCCGGGATCTCTACCTTGGTTTGATATCCCAAAAGTACAAAACAAACCTAAAAAAGTAGCCGTTGTTGGCGCTGGAATTGTCGGGAATTGCCTGGCCTATAGCCTGTCACGTGCAGGTGTCGATGTTACTTTGATTGATAAGGCTCCTTCTGTTGCCGAAGGGGCGTCAGGAAATCCGGCTGCGGTATTTGAACCAAAGTTGATGCGTAATGCTACGATACTGGGACAGTATTTGGCATCTTGTTATCTCTTTGCTTTGAGGTTCTACGGGAAACTAGAAGAACAAACGGGGCAGGAAATTTGGCATCATCAGTGCGGATCTTTGGATCTTATTGGTGATGACAAAGAACTTCAGCGTCGGCAGTCCTTTGTGGCTTCTAATGTTCTCCCGCAAGATCATTTCTCTATTGTTGATGCTAATCGGGCTTCTGAAATCGCAGGTATTGATTTGACCTCACAGGGTGTTTGGTATCCGAACGCCGGGTGTCTTAATACGACGGCTCTTGCTGTGGCCTTGACCCGTGAAATTGATGTTCGGCTCAATTGCGAGGTTGCATCGCTAGAGCAGTTTACAGATCAAGGACTGCGTAAATGGAAACTCTCAATTTCAGGAACCAGTGAGGACCTGAAATTTGATAGCGTGGTTCTTGCGAATGCATTTAATGTCAGGAAGTTTACTCAATCTGAAAACTTATCTGTGATTATGAACAGGGGACAGGTCAGTACTTGCCCATCTAACAAGATCAGCAGAAGTCTAAAAACCATTGTTAATGGCAGCGGATATATAACGCCTGCTATCAATGGACAACACGTCTTTGGAGCTACTTTTGAGCGGCTTTATTGCTATGATGAAGCTGAAAACAGATCTGTTACAGCAGAACGTCATGATCATAATTTGTCACTTTTAAATGAAATTGTGCCGAATATTTCTGGGCAAATAAATCCGGATGATTTGGATGGACGGACATCTGTTCGGGGAACAACTTTTGATCGTCTTCCTCTTGTCGGTCCTGTCTACCAGGAACAGCAATATCGTCATGATTATGCTGGCCTGAAAAATGGATTGAAAAGTAAGCCTTCATGGCCACCGGGAGAGTATTACGAAAATTTGTTTTGTGCTGTAGGCTTTGGTTCTCGCGGATTTTTGACAGCACCTCTGATGGCAAACTACCTCGTCAAATTGATAAGCGGTTGTGATGCTTTGCCAATTCCGGACCAAATAAGAGACGCAATACATCCTGCCCGATTTTTGATGAGAGATCTCAAAAAGGGTTTGTAACTTATCGCCACTTCGAAATGATTATTTCATAGTGCTTCTTAGCCCTGAAATGTTCCACCCAAACTATATCGATCACCGGGATGGATAAGCTTGGCATAGGTAACCGTTTGTCCTTCCGACCACGTACGCCGCCTTAATAAGAGGCAAGGCGTTATTTCTGGGATTTGCAGTAACTCAGCCTGATTTTCTTCTGGCGCAATAGCAAAGATGGTATGTTCTGCATTATCTAATGGGGCGACTTTCACCAGGTAATCATAAGGGGTGATATCCCTAAAATCCTGCTTGAGATAATCTGGGGCAGAGGCGGGGTTTATAAAACGATCCTCAAGTTGAATTGGCGTACCGTTTTCCTTGTGAACGATAATCGAATGGTAAACAGGTGCGTTTAATTCAAGCTCCATAACGCCTGCGATATAGGCTGACGCTTGTTCTTCTTCGAGAAGTATAACGTCGTTACTATATTGGCTATTTCGGGATCTGACTTCTTCGGCAATACTTTTAATTGAAAGTACGGCAGATTGAGGACGCGGTTCCGCGACAAAAGTTCCGGCACCTTGAACACGCATCAACCATCCGTCGGCGGTTAGTTCTCGCAAGGCTCTATGAATAGTCATGCGTGACATATTCTGACTTTGGGTTAGTTCATTTTCTGACGGAATTTGAAACCCGGGTTTCCATTGGCCAGATTGAATGTGACCAATAATGTGCTCTTTTACCTTTTGGTAAAGAGGTACTTTTTTATCGAAGCTCCCAGCATCCATTATAAATCCCCACACGCCCAAGGCGCTTTATCGTTTCTTGTTATTATTTGTAATGGACTAATAGATGCATGGTTTTACAGTGTATTTCCAGTGGAAATTTATAAATCACTTGGAAATACACTGTATTTGTGTCAATGAAATCTTGAAACGAGCTTTATTACGAAAGACCTGTAAGTTGCTTAGCTGGCTGTTTCGTCAAAACTTGGCAAGAAATCAGGGATGGAAATCGCATTGAAAGTTCCCTCCCAAACCAAATCTTCTGCAGCTTCCAAATCGTCGGCAAAATATCGATCCTGTTCGAAAAAGGCGACATCTTTGCGCAATCTTTCCATAACTGTTTCCAGTGTTGGTGATGTCTTCAACGGTTTGAGGAAGTCAATACCTTGAGCTGCGGATAAAAGCTCTACAGCTAAAACGCCAGCTGTATTTTTTGCCATGTCAGAAAGACGCCTTGCCGCAAAGGTTGCCATGGAAACATGGTCTTCCTGATTAGCAGATGTTGGCAAGCTATCAACACAGGCAGGGTGTGCAAGAGATTTGTTTTCGGATGCCAAAGCTGCGGCGGTAACCTGTGCGATCATGAAGCCAGAGTTAAGGCCACTTCCGGCAACAAGGAAGGGTGGCAGACCTGACATTGAGCTATCCATCAGGAGTGCAATGCGACGTTCAGCAAGAGCGCCCATTTCCGAAATGGCAAGGGCGAGGACGTCAGACGCCATCGCCACCGGCTCTGCATGGAAGTTGCCGCCTGATAGAATGTCCCCTTCTTTTGTGAAAACCAATGGATTATCAGATACGGCATTGGCTTCACGTTCGAAGATGCTTGCTGCAAAACGCATATGATCCAGACAGGCACCGAGAACTTGAGGTTGGCAACGAAGGGAATAGGGGTCCTGAACTTTTGAGCAGTCTGTGTGGCTTTCATTGATCGGACTGCCATCCAAAACGGTTCTGAAAACAGATGCGATATCAGCTTGTCCAATTTGACCCCGGGCTTCTTGAATGCGGGGGTCAAAGGGAACATGTGACCCTTTGGCGGCTTCAACACTCATGGCGCCTACAAGTGTGCTGGCATTCATCAGGTTTTCAGCCCTGAACAGCCCAACAAGTGCCAGGGCTGTAGAGACCTGAGTTCCATTTAACAGAGCTAGGCCTTCTTTTGGACCAAGAACCATAGGCTTTAATCCAATGCGCTCCAAACCTTCCTTGGCGGGCATAATCTCGCCTTTATAACGGGCTTTTCCAGCACCTATTATCAAAGCGGACATATGGGCGAGGGGAGCCAGATCGCCAGAGGCACCTACGGATCCTTTTGATGGAATACAAGGGTAAAGACCTTCATTGTAGAAGGTGATCAGGTAATCAAGAACTTCCTGTCTGATGCCAGAGAAGCCTTGGGCTAGCGACGTAACCTTAAGAGCAAGAATAAGGCGAACAACTTCATCATCAAGTAGCGGCCCCATACCTGTTGCGTGGGACAATACTAGGTTGCTCTGTAACTCTTCTAGCTGTTCATCATCAATACGTGTAGAGGCAAGGCGCCCGAAACCGGTATTGATACCATAAACGGTTCTGCCATCTCTAAGTACATCGCGAACTGTTTCAGTCGAAGCTGCGATTTGCGCTTTGCATGCTGGATCCAGTTCGATCTTTACATCATCAAATGTAAGAGCGCGAAGTGTTGAGAGTGTTAATTGACGAGGTGTCAGGACTAGTGATTTCATTTATCTGACTCCATAGGAAGGTCGAGATTGTTATCCCGAGCACATTTTTTAGCAATTTCGTATCCGGCATCTGCATGACGCATAACACCTGTTGCGGGATCATTCCAGAGAACACGCCCTAATCGTTTATCAGCAGCTTCTGTACCGTCAGCGCAAATAACGACGCCAGAATGTTGCGAGAAGCCCATGCCGACACCACCACCGTGGTGAAGGGATACCCAGGTTGCGCCACCGGCTGTGTTCAATAGTGCATTCAGCAAAGGCCAGTCTGACACAGCATCAGAACCGTCCATCATGCTCTCGGTTTCGCGGTTCGGACTGGCAACTGACCCTGAATCCAGGTGGTCACGGCCAATGACAACTGGTGCTTTAAGCTCGCCATTGCGAACCATTTCGTTAAAGGCAAGGCCAAGCTTATGGCGTTGTCCCAGTCCAACCCAGCAAATGCGGGATGGAAGGCCTTGGAAGTGAATACGTTCACGCGCCATGTCCAGCCAGTTGTGCAGATGTGGATCATCTGGAATAAGTTCTTTGACCTTTTGATCCGTTTTATAAATATCTTCTGGATCACCGGAAAGTGCAGCCCAACGGAAGGGGCCAATACCTCGGCAAAAGAGGGGGCGAATATAGGCTGGAACAAAACCCGGAAAATCAAAGGCATTTTCAACACCTTCTTCCAAAGCCATCTGACGGATATTATTACCGTAGTCAACTGTTGGTATGCCCTGTGCATGGAAATCGAGCATGGCCTGTACTTGGACAGCCATGGATTTTTTTGCCGCAGTTGTTGTGCCTTTTGGATCTTTTTCAGATCGTTCAACATATTCACCCCAGGTCCAACCTTGTGGAAGGTATCCGTTAAGGGGATCATGTGCCGAGGTTTGGTCCGTTACGATATCAGGGCGTACACCACGTTTGACGAGTTCTGGGAAGATATCTGCAGCATTGCCAAGTAAACCGACAGAGATTGCTTTTTTGTTGGCAACAGCATCATTGATAATGTTGAGTGCGTCATCAAGATCATTGCATTTTTTGTCCAGATAACCTGTGCGGATACGCATATCAATGCGGTCTTCCTGACATTCAATCGCCAACATAGAAGCACCGGCCATCGTTGCTGAAAGAGGTTGAGCACCGCCCATGCCACCGAGGCCACCTGTTAAGATCCAACGGCCAGAAAGGTCGCCGTTATAATGCTGACGCCCTGCTTCAACAAAGGTTTCGTAGGTGCCTTGAACAATACCCTGGCTGCCGATATAGATCCATGATCCTGCGGTCATCTGGCCATACATCATCAGCCCAGCTTTATCGAGCTTGTTGAAATGTTCCCAGTTAGCCCAGTTTGGAACAAGGTTGGAGTTGGCAATGAGAACACGAGGGGCATCTGAATGCGTTGGGAAAATGCCAACGGGCTTTCCTGATTGTACGAGAAGTGTTTGATCGTCTTTGAGCTTCTTTAAGCTCTCGACAATTTTATCGTAACATTCCCAGTTTCGGGCCGCGCGGCCAATCCCGCCATAAACGACCAGTTCTTCCGGATGTTCGGCGACATCCGGATCCAGGTTATTCATCAACATTCTAAGCGGGGCTTCACTCAACCAGCTTTCGCATGAAAGTTCTGGGCCATGTGGCGCGCGGATTGTGCGTGTGTTCTTTTTCATTTGTTCAACTTTCCAACTCAGGAATATGTATATACAAAATAACTTGTCTATACATCTTGTCAATATCTTGAATATGACATCTGCTGTTTTTCCTTTTCTCTTTCGGATATAAGGTGAAAAGCTATTGAGAATACGTGTGTTTTGTTAAGTGGAGCCATTGGTGAGCATTACCCCCGATCAAAGAGAACAGCAGAGAATCGCTTTTATAAATAATGCAGGTTGGGAAGACGCTGTTGTTGAAGCTTTACCTGTTGATGCCTCGGCCCGGTGTTATTTCAGGCTGACAAAGGGACGTGAGACAAAGATCGTTATGGATGCGCCGCCGGGTATTGCCGAACCTGTCGCCGTGTTCGCAAAGGTTGGGCGACATTTATTATCCTGTGGTGTTTCGACCCCTGTTATCCATCATGAAGATATTGAAAACGGTTTTCTGTTGCTGGAAGATTTTGGCGATAATACCTACGCAAAACTCTTGAATGCTGGCTGGGATGAAGAAAAACTCTATAAACTTGCTGTTGATGTTTTGGTTACAATGCATTCATCTGACAAGTTGGCCCAAATTGATATGCCGCCTTATGACCTGGCCTTTTTGATAAAAGAAGCACTTATCATGGCGGATTGGTATATGCCGAGCATAACGGGAGCAGCTTTGCCAGCTGGGGCGCGACAAGCCTATGTGTCGGCTTGGTGCCAGGTTTTTCAGTCGCTTCCCTTGCTACCAACGACTTTGGTTTTACGGGATTTCCATATCGATAATCTTATGATTTTGGATGGACGTGAAGGTATTGCATCATGCGGTTTGTTGGATTTTCAGACTGCTGTGCTAGGTGTTGCACCATATGATCTGATGTCTCTGGTTGAAGATGCCCGCCGTGATATTGATGACGGGTTAAGAACAAGGATGATCAATCGTTATCTCAAGTCGATGGAAATTGACCGGGATAGTGACGCGGGAGAGGCTTTTATGTCGTGGTACTACGCTCTTTCTGCGCAGCGCCATGCCAAGGTACTTGGATTGTTTACGCGTCTCTATTCGCGAGATCAAAAGGATGCTTATCTAAAGCATGTAAAGCGTGTTAGTGGTTTAATGAGCATTTCTTTGCAGAATAGTATTTTGGGGCCTGTAAAGAGCTGGTTCGATAAATACTTTCCGGATTATGTCGTTGAGTTAGAGGCTGAAACTATTGATGAACAAAAGGTTATGAAATTAGCTATTCTAACGGAAGACTTTCCTGTTTCGCTATCTTGAATAATTTTTGTCTTAAGAACTTTTGGAGAAGATCTTTTGGCGAGGCATGTCATGCCTGAGGAATTCGTGTAAGGAAAAAGTTATGCCATCAATTATCTCTGCCCAATCCCATGTTTGTTATGGGCATGTTGGGAATTCTGCGGCGGCATTTCCGATGCAGAAACTTGGGGTTTCTGTGCATTCAGTTCCAACGACAATTTTATCCAATCATCCTGCGCACTCTAGCTTTTATGGGCAGGCGATAGAGAGTGACCTTTTGCGGGATCTATTCTCCGGACTGGAAGAACGTGGCGCTTTTCATGAAAGTGCAGGATTTCAGAGCGGTTATCTTGCAACACTGGACAATGGGCATGTTATTGAGAAAGCTGTAAAGCGTTTTAAAGCTTGTAATCCTCAGGGAATATATTGCCTTGACCCTGTTATGGGGGATGTCGGAAAAGGTTTTTTTGTCCAGGCGGGAATACCAGAATTAATTGCACAAAAATTGTTGCCTCTTGCTGATATTATCACTCCCAATAAATTTGAGTTTGATGCACTTACTGCAACAAGTTGCCAAAGCTCGATTTGTCAAAGCCATAATGATATGGTTGCCGCTGCACGCAAGCTCATGGGGGATTTCAATTTACGTTGTGTGGTGATTACGTCTGCCGATTTTGGTGAGAAAGAAACAACACATACACTTGTCGTTCGTCGAGAAGATGCAACGTTATACACCACACCATTTTTACAAAATGGCCCTTCGGGAACGGGTGATCTGTTTACAGGGATGTTCATAGCAAGAATACTCATGGGGCAAGATGAAATGGAGGCCGCTGACTCATCTTTGAATGCTGTATATTCCATAATAAAGCACACTGTGACATCTAATCTAAGAGAGCTAGATATAATCACACACCAAGAGTGTATTATTGATTCAACGCGAATAATTACACAAAATAAAATGTAGATATAAAATTTATTTTTCTCCTGTATTTATATTTTTCTTGGCGAAAAATGTGAAAAATTCTTTTTTTGTATGGTAGATTTATTCTTTTTTGAAATTATTTATTCTTTCTAGTTCTTTGTATTTGTTGTAAAAATTTAAATATCTTTTAAAGTGGATTTTATATTTAATAGTTGGTGTTTATTGTTGTAATTAAATTAAACATGTTTTTGGTGTTAAATTCTAAAAAATTTCATTTTTACTTGTAATTTTTTCAAAACATGTCATCTATTCACTGTGAGTTAATGTAATTGAGAAAATAATTTCTCATAATTATGTGTGAAATAGGTGTGAGGGTGTCATGGATCACTTTCCGATTTTCCTGTCTCTTAAGGGGCAGAAAGTTGTTTTGGTTGGCGGCGGCGACTTAGCTGCAAGGAAACTGCGTTTGCTTCGTAAAGCTGATGCCGCGGTAACTGTGATCGCACCTTCACTCTGTACCGAGATTGAAGAACTGGTTGCGCAGGCTGAAGTTGATCACTTAGGTCGTAAATTCCTGAATGAAGACGTTACAGGCGCAAGTCTTGTTTTTGCGGCAACTGATATTGAAGAGATTGATGCCTCGGTTGCGAAAGCTGCGCGAACACAGGGGATCAAGGTTAATGCGGTTGATCGCCCTGAACTGTCAGACTTCATTATGCCTGCGATTGTTGATCGATCACCGATTGTTATTGGTATTTCCAGTGGTGGTTCTGCACCAATTCTTGCGCGTAATCTTCGCGAGAAAATTGAAGGGATGTTACCCCCTGCGCTCGGACGTCTTGCTTCGTTCGCGGACAGTTTTCGTGGCGCGGTGAAGGGAACCATTTCTAACGGTAACGACCGTAGAAAGTTTTGGGAAAATTTCTTTGATGGTCCCATTGCAGAGTCTGTTCTTTCCGGGCGTGAAGTTTCTGCCCGCGAGAGTATGTTAGGGCTGATTAACCGGAACTGGAAGCAGGAAAATGCAGACGGTCATGTTGCCATCGTTGGTGCAGGCCCGGGTGATCCTGATCTTCTTACTTTTCGCGCCATGAGATTTATGCAGCAAGCTGATGTCGTTGTATATGACCGATTGATCAGTGATGAAATTCTGGATTATGTGCGCCGTGATGCGGATCGTATTTATGTTGGTAAAGCACCGGGACATCATAGTCATACTCAAGACGAGATTAATGACATCCTTGTTCGTGAAGCACGTAAGGGACTGCGTGTTGTTCGCCTCAAAGGTGGTGATCCATTTGTCTTTGGCCGTGGTGGTGAAGAAATGGATGTACTGCAATCTGCCGGGATTGAAGTTGATATCGTTCCAGGGATTACGGCTGCGGTTGGTTGTGCGGCGGCATCTGGCATACCGTTAACTCATCGCGAACACGCATCGATGGTCACTTTTGTTACCGGGCAGACGGGTGATGATATGACCGCAGCTGATTGGTCGAGCTTGATTAACAGTCGCCAAACATTGGTCTTTTACATGGGACTTAAGAATGCCGGACAGATATCCGATCGGTTGATCGAACACGGCCAGGATCCAAAGACACCAATTGCGATCATTGAGAATGGTACGCGTATTGATCAGAGAGTTCTTCCCGGACAGCTTTTTGATGCTGCTGAGATGGTTAAGCGACATCAGGTAACAGGCCCTTCACTGATCGTTGTTGGATCAGTCGCAGCCTATGCCAGTACATCTGATCTACAGCAGATTACTTCTGCTGCGTTGGAAAATAAAAATACGGCTTCCTTTTTGAATGAAGTCGCAGTTGCCGGTCTATAACCGGCACGGTTTGGAGAGAGTAAAGAACATGTCATTGCAAATTATGACTGCGAACAGGCTGCTTGGTGGTGGTGTTGTCTATTTCGGTGAAAATGAAGAATGGACAGATCATTTTGCCTCAGCAAAGGCTGTTGAAGATAACGATGGCGCAGCAGCGTTGTTGGCTGAAGCCGAAAAGGCCGAAGCGAACCAGCTTATTGTTGGTCCTTACCTGATTAAAGTAGAGCGTAATGAAGCTGGTCTGCAGCCGCTTTCAGTCAAGGAAGGCATTCGGGCGAAAGGCCCAACCGTACACTACGGTCACGGTACTCCGGCCAATTCATCGGGGTCGGTTTCATCTGGGCTAGTTAAGGAATAACGCAATGTATCGCTATGACGAATTTGACTATGATTTTGTTCAACAACGTGTTGCACAATTCGGGGATCAGGTAGAGCGCCGTATTGAAGGCGATTTGACCGAAGATCAATTTAAACCATTGCGTTTGATGAACGGTCTTTATCTGCAATTGCATGCCTATATGCTCCGTGTTGCTATTCCCTATGGGACTTTCAATTCAGTGCAGATGCGTAAACTGGCCCATATTGCCCGCAAATATGACCGGGGCTATGGTCACTTTACGACGCGTCAGAATATTCAATACAACTGGCCTGTGCTGAAGGATGTTCCCGCTATTCTCAAGGAACTTGCAGAAGTTGAGATGCATGCGATTCAGACCAGTGGTAACTGCATAAGAAACACCACATCTGATCAGTATGCAGGTGCTGCTGCTGACGAGATTGAAGATCCGCGCGTTTATTGCGAAATCATTCGCCAGTGGTCTTCTCTGCACCCGGAATTCACTTTCTTGCCTCGTAAGTTCAAGGTTGCTGTGACCGGGGCGACAACTGACCGTGCTGCCATTCGTGTCCACGATATTGGCTTGGCAATTGTTAAAAATGATGATGGTGAAGTTGGCTTTGAAGTTCACGTTGGTGGTGGTCAGGGACGTACACCTATGATTGGTAAAGTCGTTCGTGAATTCCTGCCTAAGGAACACCTGTTATCTTACCTTGAAGCCATTCTGCGTGTGTATAACCAGATCGGTCGTCGTGATAACAAATACAAAGCGCGTATCAAAATTCTGGTGCATGAAACAGGCATTGATGAAATCCGTCGTCTGGTCGAGGAAGAATGGAACCGGATCAAAGATACAGCGTTGAATCTGCCGTTGGAAGAAGTTGATCGCATTAACGATTACTTTGCGCCGCCAACTTTTGAAACACTTGATGCAACATCCCGGTCGTTCGAAGTAAAACGCTTCGAAGATCGTGGTTTTGCAACCTGGGTGCGTGCGAACGTTGTTGCGCATAAAAAGCCAGGCTACGCCATTGCGAATATCTCTTTGAAGCCCGAAGGCGAGGCGCCGGGTGATATCACTGATGATCAGATGGAAGTTGTTGCGGATCTGGCTGAGAAATACAGTTTTGATGAAATTCGGGCGACACATGAACAAAATCTCGTTTTGCCACATGTGAAGCTTGATGATCTGTATGATGTTTTCCTTGGTTTACAGGAAGCAGGATTGGCAACTGGAAATCTTGGCTTGATTTCGGATATGATCGTCTGCCCGGGGCTGGATTATTGTGCTCTTGCAAATGCGCGTTCGATCCCGGTTGCTCAGGCCATTAGCAAGCGTTTTGCTGATATTGAGCGTCAATATGATATCGGTGAGCTGAAGCTAAAGATTTCAGGGTGTATCAATGCGTGTGGTCATCACCATGTGGGTCATATCGGTATTTTGGGTGTGGACCGTAAAGGTGAAGAATATTACCAGATTACATTGGGTGGAAATGCCAACGAAAATGCTGCGATCGGCAAGATTATCGGGCCTTCATTTGCCTATGATAAAATTGTCGATGCGGTTGAAACTGTGGTGAACACCTACCTAGAGATCCGCGACGGTGCCGAGGAAAGTTTCCTTGATGCTTATAACCGGGTTGGCATGGCTCCGTTCAAGGAAAGACTTTATGCTTAAGGCATCGACCTTGTTACCAAAAGAAGGAAGCGCACGAGAGCGCTTGGAAACGACAAAATCCCGTGCCGCAGAATTGCTGAACAGTGTACGGAATTTGTCGACCCATGATGCTCTTGTCCGGCTAATTGAAGATGAATTTAAAGGACGGGTTGCTCTTGTCTCTTCTTTTGGGACAGAGTCAGCAATCCTTTTGCATCTCGTTGCTCAGGTTAATCCAAACACACCTGTCATCTTTATGGATACGGGTAAGTTATTTGGTGAAACCCATCGGTATCGACGTCAGTTGACGGAGTTTTTGGGGCTTACTGATGTGCGTCAGATCCTGCCCGAGGAAGCAAAGCTTTCCGAGAAAGATCCCAAAGGTATCCTCTGGAACCAAGACACCGATATGTGTTGTTGGGTGCGTAAGGTTGAGCCTATGAACCGTGCGCTTGATGATCTTGATGCCTGGATTTCAGGACGTAAAAGATTTCAGTCTGTAACACGTGCCAAATTAGAGCTTGTTGAGGCAGAGGGTTCCCGGATCAAAATCAATCCGCTTGCCTATTGGGAGCGCGATGAGATCGCGGCTTATTTCAATAAGCACAACCTGCCGCGTCATCCGTTAGAAGCAGAAGGGTACCCATCTGTGGGATGTATGCCTTGTACAGACAGGGTTGAACCGGGTGACGATCCACGTAGTGGACGCTGGAAAAATCAAGACAAGACTGAGTGCGGTATTCACTTTCTTGATACAGGTGCCGCAAGAAACAAAACAGCATAAGCCGTCGGGCTTTTTGTTTGATGAAAGTTTAACCTAGCCAAAGCTAGCATATGTCCGGTGGAACTTTTTAGGACGTGCTAGTCAGGCAGATAGAAGAGAAAAGAGAAGTAAAATGCCGCTCATAAAAGATGGACGTCAGATTGCTGATAAATGGACCAAACTGGATAATGAAGCCGAGGTTTCTACCGGGGCTTCGATCATTGTATCGCTTGATCGCTGGAACAGTGAAAAAGAGACTTTGACTGGTCTTGGTCTGGAACTTGGTGTTTTGCTCGAGAGTAATGAGTCGCCTGAATTGATCGAAGATGATTTAAATAAACTCTCTTTGATCGCCTTGAATTTTCCGGCGTTTGGTGATGGCAGAGCCTATTCCTATGCGCGTATTCTAAAAGAGCGCTATGAGTTTGAGGGGGAAGTCAGGGCTGTAGGTGATGTCTTATATGATCAGATTCAGCTTATGCAACGCTGTGGCTTTGATACGCTTGAAATAGAAAGTGATGCAACGCTTCGTTCCTTGAACCGGAATAAATCTGCGGATGTGAATGTGTTTTACCAGCCTACAGGTGATGGTGAGGCTACGGCATCTTCTTTGCGTAAGCGTTTGATCGAAAGCCATAAAGAACTCGGCTATAACAAAGCGTCTTGATTTTATTTGTCAGTCATTTTGATGGTTGGCTGATCACTGGAGTGCGTTATGACTTATGTCGTTGCGGATAATTGCATTAAATGCAAGTACATGGATTGTGTTGAGGTTTGCCCCGTAGATTGCTTCTATGAAGGGGAAAACACTCTCGTTATCCATCCTGATGAATGTATTGACTGTGGTGTTTGTGAACCGGAATGTCCTGCGGAAGCGATCTTGCCGGATACTGATCCGGAAGCAGAAAAGTGGCTGGAAATGAACACTAAGTATGCAGAGATCTGGCCCAATATTACAGAGCAAGGGCAACCTCCTGCTGATGCCGATGAATTCAATGGGGTGTCTGGCAAATATGAGAAATTTTTTAGCCCGAACCCTGGTGGGCAGGAAGCTGAGAAAAAAGCTGGTTAAGATCAGCACTGACGATTTTAAAGGGCATCCATTTGGGTGCCCTTTTGTTTTTGATTAAAGTGTAAGCTGATTTGTTGAATAAGGCATTATAGCTTCCTTTACCATTCTGAGATATCAAGAAGAGGATAGTCGTACGAACCTTGTGGGGTGCCTGTCATCTTTACGTCACGGAAATATTGATATGCCGAGTACTATAAAACGAGCTTCTATTCCTTTGATTGTTGGGGGAATAATATGGACAGGGCCAGTTCTGGCTGAGTGTCAAAAGCCAAATTATGAGCCACCTCAATGTACGAACCAGTATATCGAAATTCAGTTTTTGGATGCCAAGGATTTTGAGCGTTGTAAAAAAGAAGTGACTTACTTTCTTGAAAGCCTGGATATCTGGTCGAAATGTATTGCTGATGAGGCTCGGTTAAAGGGCGATGAGGCTATAAAGCTCTTTAATTGTAAGGTCAATGGAACGAGCAATTGCTTAGAGAATTCTGGCTAAAGAATAATCACGTGTTTCTTTTCGCTTCTAAATCCTAGATATCTCAGAGTTAGTAATGATATAAGCCTGTTATGACTGGCTTACCTATAGATTCCGTTCTTCCGCAAATCGCACAAAAACTTGTAGAAAATACCTCGTTAGTGCTTCAGGCTCCGCCGGGTGCGGGTAAGACAACCGGTGTGCCTTTACATCTTCTACAATCAGATTGGCTTGGCGATAATAAAATAATCATGCTTGAGCCAAGACGTCTCGCCGCGCGAGCTGCAGCCACACGAATGGCTGAGCTTTTAGGCGAAGATCTTGGTGAAACCGTCGGTTATCGTATCCGTCTGGAAAAGAAGGTGAGTGCCCGAACAAGGGTTGAGGTTGTTACTGAGGGTATTTTAACCCGAATGCTGCAAAACGATCCTGAATTATCCGGTGTCGGATTGGTTATTTTTGATGAGTTTCACGAACGCAGTTTACAGGCAGACTTGGGACTTGCTCTTTGTTTAGAGGTTCAGGCCGCACTTCGAGATGATCTTCGAATTTTGGTTATGTCGGCGACCTTGGATGGGCAGGCAGTTTCTCGTTTGATGGATGATGCACCCGTTATTACAAGCGAAGGACGCAGCTTTCCTGTTGAGATAAAATACGGGAAAGAAACTGAACGTCGGAATATTCCTTTTGATATGGCTGATAAGATAGAAGAGGCTCTTGCGGAAGAGGGTGGAAGTATCCTTGCTTTCTTGCCGGGCGTTGGAGAAATAAAGCGAGTAGAGAATCTCTTATTGTCTAAGAAAACGACGACAGACATTGAGGTTTATCCTCTCTATGGTGATTTGCCTATGGCAAAACAACGAAAAGCAATTGAGCCTGTCGGGGATGGTAGACGCAAAGTTGTTTTGGCGACCTCTATTGCCGAGACAAGTTTGACTATTGATGGCATCAGAATAATTATTGACTGTGGCTTTCGGCGTAGCCCGCGATTTGATCCTTCGTCAGGTTTGACAAGGCTGGAAACTATTCGTGTCTCACGGGCGTCAGCAGATCAAAGAGCTGGTCGGGCCGGCCGTCTGGAACCCGGGATCTGTTATCGTTTGTGGCCGGAATCCCAGAATGGGGCGTTGGCATTACAGGATCGACCAGAGATTCAGGAGGCTGATCTTTGTTCCCTTGTGCTTGAGCTTTTAAATTGGGGGGCAACAGGTCCTGAAGAGCTCAGTTGGTGCACCGTTCCCCCCAAGTCATCCTGGAAACAGGCAATAGAGTTGCTCAGGTCTTTGGGGGCTATTGATCAAAGTGATCACATTACAGATCACGGTAAAAACATGTCCCGACTTCCTGTTCATCCCAGGCTTGCTCATATGCTTGTTCGGGGAAGGGAGGAGAACGCAGGTTGGCTTGCCTGTTTGATTGCGGCGTTGCTAACCGAAAGAGATATCCTACAAGAGGGATCGGCGAAGACACAGACCAATCTTCTGGTCCGGATTGATGCTTTTACAAGTAAGTCGAAGGAAAGAGGGTTCAAATTTGATTCCTATCGTTTGAAACAGGTCAAACGCACAGCAGAGCAATATGCCAGAGCGTTGGGTGTAAGGCCGGATACAACTTTTAATACAGAGCATGTTGGTGGTTTGGCGTCTCTTGCCTATCCTGATCGCATTGGAAAGCTCCGCAAAAATGCCGTGGGACGCTTTAAACTATCTGGCGGTAAAGGGGCAGAGCTGGATGAGTTGGACCCCTTGGCATCAAGGCCTTATCTTGTGATGACAAATATAGGTGGCGCAGGGGCTTCAGCGCGCGTGTACCAGGCTATTGAGGTGTCTGAAAGTCAAATCCGCAAGTTTCATGCTGAAAGCATCGTATTGGAAGATCGAGTACGACTGGACGACTTGAAGGGTGTTTTTCTGGGGGAAGAGGTTGAACGTTGCGGCGAAGTCATTCTCAAAGCGACGCGCGTTAAAGAGCCTGATCAGGAGGCAATCAAACAGGAAATCCTGACGTTAGTAAGGGGCAGAGGCCTAACAATTCTTGAGCCGGATGCTGACTTTGAACATTTGTGCCATCGGGTTATTTCTGCTGGCGCGCTTGCACAGAAGACTGATTGGCTTGATTTTTCTGAAGCTGGGTTAATTTCAAGCCTTGAGAGCTGGTTATTGCCTTATCTGGATAGTGTCACGACATTTAAAGCATTGCAGGCGTTGGATTTTAAGAGCATTTTGCTTTCATTTCTGGGATGGGATAAGCGTCAATTTTTGGATGAAAATTTTCCAAGCCGGATTGAGCTTCCGACCGGAAATACAGCAAGGATTAATTATGTTGATCCCAAGCTGCCCATTCTTGAAGTCAGGCTTCAGGAACTTTTTGGGTTATCGGTAACGCCGTCAATTTTTGGGGGGCGTATTCCTCTACGTCTTCATTTACTATCACCCGCGCGGCGTCCACTACAAGTAACCAGTGATTTAGCTGGTTTCTGGGCGAATACCTATCATGAAGTAAAAAAAGATATGAAGGGGCGATATCCCCGTCATTATTGGCCTGATGATCCCTTGATTGCTGAACCAACATCCAAAACGAAAAAGAATATGAATAAGGCTCGGCGTTAACTGGCATTGTTCTAGAATTAAGTGGCTTGTTGCGCTGAATGTCTCGCGGTTCAAAAATTTGATTTTTGATGTGAATTACCTTATCTCTTAGATAGTTGAGAGAGGGTAATCAGTTTCATGCATTCAACAACAAGACAAAAAGAGATCTTGAGGGCGGTTCGGCACAAGGGGCTTTGTACAATCCTCGAGCTTGCCGATCAATTTTCAGTATCTGACGAGACCATTCGACGGGATGTAAAGCCGATGGTTAGTGCTGGGTTAGTTGAAAAGGTGCATGGCGGCATTATTGTTCCTGATGAAGGACATGAACCTCCTTTTCAATACAGGATGGTTGAGAACCACGAGGCTAAACAGCGCATTGGTTTTGAGCTCTCTAAAATAATTCAGAGCAGTGATTCATTAATACTGGATACCGGAAGTACGACGGCTATTGCGGCGCACGCGCTGCAGGAGCATTCAAACCTGCTTGTTGTCACTAATTCTGTGGAAACGGCCAGAGCGCTGGCAACCCGTAACGGGAACAGGGTTTATATTGCCGGGGGAGAGTTGCGCGCCGATGATGCCGCTGCCTTTGGTCCTTCGGCCATTGCCTTTATTAAGCAGTTTGATGTGAAATATGCTGTTCTATCGCTGGGTGGGTTGGACCCGGTCAAGGGATTGATGGTTGACCATTTGGAAGAAGCAGAGTTTTCACGTACCGTAATGGAACAGGCACAAAAAACGATTGTTGTGGTCGATCAGAGCAAGTTTAATCGATCTCGTCTGGTCAAAGTTGCGCCACTAAAGGTTATTGATATCCTGATTACTGATGGAGAACCTGATCCGGAATTAGCTGCTTGCCTCAGGGATGCTGAGGTCGAAGTCATTGTAACTCGGTAATGAGGTTAAATAGTATCTGAGCGAAAGTGTTCAGGTTACTTAAGGAAATTATCAATTTTATATTTAAAGGCAGCTTGGATTTTTTCGAGCGGCCTTTTTTTGTATGACGTTGATTCAGCCGCTTAAAATCCACAAGAGAGCCTACAAGAACGAATGTTCCTGCTCGTGATGTTGTTTTTGTGTTGACTTTTGATGATATATGTTGATATTTTTGGATATTAAAAATCTTGATACATAAAAATCAATAAAAAAGAACTCGAAATCCTTACAGGGAGTAGGTTTATGATTAAAACATCACGGTTTGCATTGGCTTTATTGGGAAGTCTGGCGCTATCAAACATGTCAACAACAGCTTCTTTTGCTGATGTTGAGTCAAATGACCCTATTAAACTGACATTGCATGATTGGACGGGGCAGCTCCTGACCACCAAAATCATGGGGTCGGTGCTTCAAAAAGCTGGTTATAATATTGAATATGTTCAGGCTGATTATATCGCGCAGTTTGCAGGCCTTAAAGAAGGCGATCTTCATGTGGCCATGGAGATATGGGAAACCACAGGTCGCGAGGCAATGGACGATGCTGTCGGGACTGGCAAAGTCGAAAATCTGGGTGAAACAGGTATGCAGGCTATCGAAGAGTGGTGGTATCCTTCATATATGAAAGAAGTATGTCCCGGTCTGCCGAATTGGGAAGCTTTGAATGAATGTGCAGAAGCTTTCGCCACACCTGAAACGGCCCCGAAAGGACGTTATCTCGGTGCGCCTGTAACGTGGGGCGGCTTTGATGATGAACGTGTTGAAGCACTTGAAATGGATTTCGAGGTTATTCACGCAGGGACAGATGCTGCTCTCTTTGCTGAGCTTGAATCTGCTTATCAAAGAAAAGCACCTGTTTTGTTGTGGGTTTATGCCCCTCACTGGGCACCTGCTAAGTTCGAAGGCGAGTGGGTTGAGTTCCCTAAATATACTGCTGAATGCTATAGTGATCCGTCTTGGGGATCTAACGAAGATGCTGCTTATGACTGTGGCAAGCCAACAGGACCAATCTGGAAAGTTGCATGGTCTGGCGTAAAGGACAAATGGCCTGGTGCTCATAAGGCCATTGAAGGCTTTAACATTTCCAACGATGAAATGTCACAGATGATTATTGAGGTCGACCTTGACGGTAAAGATATGGATGCTGTCGTGAGTAACTGGGTTGATGCAAATAAAGATCGTTGGGCATCTTGGGTTAAGTAAGATGTCAATTACTCGGGGGGAGTAGGTGGTTCTTTCCTGCACTACTCTGCCCTGAGTAATCTTTAACAGTTTAATCTGTAAACTTGCGATCTTAAGATCCGAACGTGAAACTATTTAAGTGTAGGTCCTGTGGGTATGAACTCATCAGTTAAATTGTCGTGCCGTGGTGTCTGGAAGATTTTTGGCCCCGATGCAAAGAACTTTCTTGCCAAACATAATCATAAGCCGAAATCACGTGATTTGAAGGCAGCCAACCTTGTTGGTGGTGCCCGGGATGTGAATATAGATATTCATTCAGGTGAAATCTTCGTCATTATGGGGTTGTCCGGATCTGGTAAATCGACACTTGTGCGATGTCTGTCCCGCCTTATTGAACCAACAGATGGTGAGATACTGTTCGACGGAGAGGATCTATTAAAAGCCAGCGATGAGGAGATGATTGAGATCCGCCGTCACAAGATGGGAATGGTGTTTCAACACTTCGCTCTGCTGCCGCATTTGACTGTTTTGAGGAACGTCGCTTTTCCATTGGAAATACAGGGAGTGTCCAGAGAGAAGCGAGAGAAAGTTGCTAGAGAAATTATTGAACTCGTTGGCTTGTCGGGGCGGGAAAACTATTACCCGCGCGAATTGTCGGGTGGACAGCAACAGCGTGTTGGTATTGCGCGCTCTTTGGCCGTTGAGCCCGAAATATGGTTTTTGGATGAACCCTTTTCTGCGTTGGATCCTCTTATTCGCCGGGAAATGCAGGATGAATTTATCCGCTTACAAAATGTACTTAAAAAGACAATTGTTTTCATAACGCACGATTTTGATGAAGCTATTCGTCTCGCCGACAGAATTGCGATTATGAAAGACGGCAAGGTGATACAAATTGGGACGCCTGAGGATTTGGTTATGAACCCGGCGACAGATTATGTTGCCGAATTTACACAGCATATACCGCGTGCCAAAGTCCTGACGGCCGGTTTGCTGAAAGATGACTTTGATGCATCAATCGCCACAGCCGGATCCGTTTTTCAAGATACTGTAATTGCCGATATTGCGGATGATATCGAGCAGGCTGATAAGCCTTTTGCTGTTATATCGGCTGAGGGCACACCTGTTGGACTTTTGAGCCGGAAAAGAGTTATGGATGTTCTTGTGGGGCGCGAGGTATCGTTGTGATTGCCTCAATGAAGAACAGAATTCTGGATATCCAGCCTCTTAACTCTGCAAAGTTGTTTTGGTTGATAGCACTCTTTGTCACTGTCTTTTTGTATCTTGAAGGCAAAGGGTTATTTCCCAAGTGGATGTTTAAAGTTCCGCGAAAATCACAGATACCTGTTAAAAAATATATTTCCAACTTTATGGATTGGTTGGTTGAAGAGGCTAACTTTGGCTTCTTTACTTTCAAAGAATTGACCCGTGGGATATCGGGTTTGCTGGATATCCCCCTGTCTTTTGCCACAAGTCTTTTTTCAACCGGATTTATGGAAGGTCAGGGATCTCAGGCCCTTCAAATTCTTCCTCCTTTATCCTGGATTGCCGTGATCGCAGCCGTTGTTGCAATGGGGCACTATGCCCGCGATTGGAAGCTCGCAGGGTTTATCGGGGGGTGCTTCCTTTATTTGGCTATGTTCGGTCAGTGGGATAGTGCGATGGTGACTTTGGCATCCATCGTCATTGCTGTTCCTTTTGGTGTCGTCGGCGGTTTGTTATTGGCTATCGGAGCTTATCGCTCCCCTTGGTTTGAGAAAACGATCTCGCCCGTTCTGGACTTGATGCAAACAATACCTGTTTTTGCTTATCTGGTACCCATATTGTTTTTGTTTGGGTTTGGTCCTGTGGCGGCCATGATTGCAACGATCATTTATGCCATGCCGCCAATGACACGTATCGCTATTATGTCATTAAAAGGCGTGCCGAGCGAAATTGTTGATTTTGGAAATATGGCGGGATGTACCAAGCGCCAGTTAATGTGGAAAGTTCTTGTTCCTTCTGCTGCTCCCGGGCTTATGGTCGGTGTTAATCAGGTGATTATGCTGTCACTGAATATGGTGATTATTGCATCAATGATCGGGGCAGGGGGACTTGGTTATGATGTGTTGTCATCACTACGCCGACTGGACATCGGGGGCGGACTGGAAGCTGGGGTTGGTATTGTTGTTCTCGCTATTGCACTTGATCGTTTAAGCCAAGCTTTTGCCGCCAGATCTGAACCAATTCATCTGGATGGTCACCTAAATATTGTTAAACGGCATCCGTGGTTTATATCTGTTTCGCTTATCGTCTTGTTATCACTGGTCTTGGGCCTCTTTGTTCCGGCTATTCAAAGTTATCCGCAATCTTTAGAATTAGGGGTAGGTACATCGCTTGCCGAATTGGTCGCATGGATTAATATCAACTTCTTTGATGCGCTGGAAACATATAAAACCTTTGTTCTGGTTTACTTTATGGTGCCTGTGAAGCTTGTTTTGTTAAAAATGCCCTGGGCTTGGACGATACTTTTGCTATGTGTTGGTGCCTGGCAATTAGGGGGCAAGAAACTGTTTCTTCTCACACTACTGCTAAGTTTGTTTATTGTCGCGACAGGTATGTGGGAAAAAGCGATGATCACTGTGTACCTGTGCGGTGTGTCGGTCGTGATCGCCTGTTTGATAGGTATTCCAATCGGAATTGCTGCAGCAGAAAATCATCGCTTGGGGCGTGTTGTGCAGGTGATGATTGATACGCTTCAAACATTACCAAGTTTTGTTTATTTGATCCCTGTTGTGATGCTTTTTCGTGTTGGTGATTTTTCGGCGATGGTGGCGGTTGTTCTCTATGCAATTGCGCCAGCTATTCGCTACACGATCCATGGGATACAACATATTCCGTCGGCTTTGATAGAGGCTGGGATAACATCTGGGTGCACACGTCGCCAACTACTTTGGAAGGTTAAGCTACCACTGGCTCTTCCTGAAATTCTATTAGGACTTAATCAAACGATAATGCTGGCCCTTTCCATGTTGGTTATTACCGCATTGGTTGGAACACGAGACCTGGGACAGGAAGTTTATATCGCGCTGACCAAGGCAGATACCGGGCGTGGACTTGTTGCAGGCCTTTCCATTGCCTTCATAGCCATTATTGCGGATCGCATGATTGCCGCAGGCTCTCGTAAAGCAAAGCAACGCCTGGGATTGAACTAGGAATTGGGATAGGAAACCCGATGACAAACAAAGAAGATATTATAAGGCAGCTTCCCTGTTGGGACGGTAAGATTAGCCTTAAACCATTGGATGGTGGAATCACCAATCATAACTACACGGTAAAGGATAACCGGGGTAAATACGTCGTTCGTTTTGGGGAAGATATTCCTGTGCACCATGTTATGCGCTTTAACGAGCTGGCCGCGAGCCAGGCGGCTTATCAGGCTGGTATTTCACCGGAAGTGGTTTTTGCTGAAAACGGGATCATGGTTTTACGCTTTATCGAAGGGATCTGTTTCGATGAGAGTATGGTTCGTGATTCAGATAACTTGAAAAAGATCATTCCGTTGATCCGACGGGCACATACTGAAATACCGAAATATCTGCGTGGGCCTTCCCTCGTGTTCTGGGTTTTCCATGTCATTCGGGACTATGCAGCAACTCTCAAAGAGGGGCGGAGCCGAATGATCAATGAGTTATCCTGGTTGTTGGATAGCGCTGAGCACTTGGAGGGTGCCGTCGGTAAGGTGGATCTGGTTTTTGGGCACAATGACCTTCTGGCAGCGAATTTCATCGATGATGGTAACCGTATCTGGCTTTTCGATTGGGACTATGCCGGTTTTAATTCCCCGCTCTTTGATCTTGGGGGGCTTGTTTCAAATTCAGCACTGGATAAGCCGTCTGAACAGTGGGTGCTCGAAAGCTATTTCGACAGTCCAGTTACCGATGAACTTCTCTATAGATACGAGGCAATGAAATGTGCCTCTCTCTTGCGAGAAACCATGTGGAGTATGGTGTCGGAAATACATTCCGACATTGATTTTGATTATCAAAAATACACCGAGGAAAACCTCGACAAGTTTAAAGCACAGCTTCAGGCCTTCCAAAAAAGTGAGATATTAAAATGACCGATTTAAACTCTGATGCCTTGCCTAAAGATGCACGTATCGTGATCATTGGTGGGGGGATAGTCGGGACATCCACAGCCTACCATCTGGGAAAGATGGGGTATAGTGACACGGTTCTTATCGAGCGCGGCAAGCTAACATCTGGCACGACCTTTCATGCCGCTGGACTGGTGGGACAGTTGCGTTCCAATGCCAATATTACCCAGTTATTGGGGTATTCTGTTGATCTCTACAAAAATCTGGAAAAAGAAACGGAGCAGGCAACCGGTTGGAAAATGAATGGCGGGTTGCGTCTGGCTTGTAATCAAGAGCGCTGGACCGAAGTAAAGCGACAGGCGACAACAGCACATTCCTTTGGTTTGGATATGCAGTTGCTTACGCCCAAAGAGGCACAGGAACTGTGGCCTATGATGACAACTGATGATGTGGTTGGTGCTGCCTTTTTACCGACAGACGGTCAGGCCAATCCTTCAGATATTACGCTTTCCTTGGCTAAGGGCGCACGGATGAACGGCGTCTCAATTTTCGAGGATACCGAAGTTCTTGATGTTGAGGTGGAAGATGGCAAGGTTGTTGCCGTTGTGACCTCAAAGGGGCGTATTGCTTGTGACAAGGTTGTAAACTGCTGCGGACAATGGGCGCGTCAGGAAGCCAAGAAAGTTGGTGTGAATGTCCCGCTGGTATCAGTTGAACATCAGTTTATGATTACTGAGAAAATCGAGGGAATTACCCCGGATTTACCGACATTACGGGACCCGGATCGCCTGACTTACTACAAAGAAGATGTTGGTGGTTTGGTTATGGGAGGTTATGAGCCCAATGGTATCCCTTGGGCAACAAAAGGCTTCCCTGAAAAATTTCATTTCTCCTTGCTGGATTCAAATTGGGATCATTTCGAACAGCTCATTGAGCTTGCTTTGGGGCGTGTTCCTGCTTTGGAAACCGCAGGTGTTCGCGAGCTTATCAATGGGCCTGAAAGCTTTACGCCGGATGGAAACTTCATTCTGGGGGAGGCGCCAGAGCTAAAGAACTACTTTGTCGGCGCCGGCTTTAACGCCTTTGGTATTGCTGGTGGTGGTGGTGCAGGCATGGCTTTGGCCGAATGGGTCGTCAATGGCGAACCACCATACGATTTGTGGCCTGTGGATATCAGAAGGTTTGGTCGTGCTCATTTTGATACCGACTGGGTGCGTAAACGTACGTTGGAAGCTTATGGCAAGCACTATACAATGGCATGGCCTTTTGAAGAGCATTCATCTGGACGTCCAAATCGTAGGTCGCCGCTTTATGATGTTCTGAAAAAACAAGGGGCTTGTTTTGGCGAGAAGCTGGGATGGGAAAGACCAAACTGGTTTGCCAAAGAAGGACAGGAAGCCAAGGATATTTATTCGTTTGAGCGTCAAAACTGGTTTGAGAACGTTGGTCAGGAACATCATTTAACTCGTTCTAATGTAACTGTTTTTGATCAATCTTCATTTGCAAAATTTAAATTGATTGGCCCGGATGCTGAAAAAGCCCTGAGTTGGATATGCGCCAATGATGTTTCTAAAGAAACAGGCGCTTTGATCTATACGCAAATGTTGAATGATCGCGGTGGTATCGAGTGTGATTTGACGGTGGCACGTGTGTCCGAAAACGAGTTTTATATTGTGACGGGCACAGGTTATGCCACGCATGATTTTGACTGGATCAGGAAAAATATACCCTCAGGATTAAATGCTCAGCTTGTTGATGTAACGTCTGGTTATTCCGTTCTTTCTGTGATGGGACCTGATGCAAGAAAAGTATTGCAGAAGATTTCTTCTGATGAGTTGTCAAATGAAAGCTTTGCCTTTGGCACTATGCAAACAATCGGTGTTTCTGGTGCGCCGGTTATGGCGCTCAGGGTCACTTATGTTGGTGAACTAGGCTGGGAGCTTCATATTCCAACAGAATTTGCCATCAATGTTTACCAAGCCTTGATGACCGCCGGGGAGGAGTACGGCATTGGCAATGCTGGTTATCGGGCAATTGAGAGCTTGCGTCTTGAAAAAGGATATCGTGCCTGGGCTTCTGATATTGGTCCCGATCATACGCCGCTAGAAGCGGGTATGGCCTGGGCCTGTAAGCTCAAAAAGGATATTGATTTTAAAGGTCGAAAAGCTTTGGAGGTACAACAGGAAGAGGGTATCAAAAAGAGTTTGTGTTGTTTCACAATTGACGATGCTGATGTCATCCTCTTGGGGCGTGAAACGATCTATCGTAATGGTGAACGGGTCGGTTGGTTAACATCTGCGGGCTTTGGTTTTAGCGTTAACAAGAACATTGGTTACGGTTATGTACGTAATCAGGATGGTGTAGATCGGGCTTATCTAGAATCTGGTGCGTATGAATTGGAAGTGGGGACAGTGCGCCACAAATGCGAAATTCACTTTGGTGCATTGTTTGATCCCAAGATGAAAAAAATAAAGTAATAACCGTGCGTTATTTTGTGATCTTCAAGTGTTTTCTCTCATCATGATGTGTCCATTGTGATGAGAGAAAATGCTTGAAGATTTATTTATTGGTAATTCTTCAATTTTTGTCTTAGATATCTTCGTTCGAACCCTTTGGGTTCGGTAAATAAGCAAATACGTGAAAAACGTAACGCCTTCCACTTCATACGGAGAAAAAACCGTGAACGATAAAATTGAAAATATGCAGGGTAATTGGAATTACCCGACGACTGTTCGTTTTGGTGTTGGTCGCATCAAGGAAATTGCAGATGTCTGCAGTGGTCTTGGAATGAACAACCCGCTTCTTATTACAGATGCTGGCCTTGCTGCCTTGCCAATGGTTGCTGATGTTGTGGCAACTTGTAAAGCAGCGGGTCTTGGATGTGATGTTTTCAGTGACATCAAGCCCAATCCGATTGGTCAAAACATCATGGACGGTGTTGCTTTCTATCATAAAGGCAAACACGACGGTGTTATTGCTTTTGGCGGTGGTTCAGGTCTGGATGCGGCCAAAGCTGTGGCCCTGATGGTTGGACAGGATCGTCCGCTTTGGGACTTTGAAGATGTTGGTGATAACTGGACACGCGCCAATGCAGATAAGATTGCACCAATCGTTGCTGTACCAACCACATCTGGCACTGGTTCAGAAGTTGGTCGTGCTTCTGTAATTACACATGAAGAAACACACGTTAAAAAAATCATTTTCCACGCGAAGATGATGCCATCTGTTGTCATTGACGATCCAGAGTTGACCGTTGGTCTTCCTGCAAAGTTGACGGCAGCGACAGGTATGGACGCTCTTTCACATAATCTGGAAGCATTTTGTGCGCCAGGCTATCACCCAATGGCTGATGGTATTGCTGTTGAAGGTATTCGCCTGATCCAGAAATCTTTGGTCAAAACTGTTGAAGATGGTACTGATCTGGTTGCGCGTTCTGATATGATGATTGCGTCAAGCATGGGGGCGACTGCCTTCCAAAAAGGTCTTGGAGGCATGCATGCATTGGCTCACCCGCTTGGGGGGATCTATGATGCGCACCACGGTATGCTGAACGCTATCCTGATGCCATATGTGTTGATTGCCAACCGTTCTGTTATCGAAGACCGTACAGCTTATCTGGCGCGTTGTCTCGATCTGAAAGACGCGTCTTTTGACGGATTACTGCAGTGGGTGATGGACCTTCGCACAACACTGGATATTCCAAATGCTCTGTCTGCGATTGGTATCGATGAAGACAAAGTCGATGAGATTGGTGTTCTTGCGACACAGGATCCATCTGCTGGCGGGAACCCTATTCAGTTCTCACCTGAAGAATATTCGGCCATTCTTCTAAAGGCTATCCGGGGTGATCTTGGATAAGGCCTGAGAGAAAAGGTACCCAAAGATTTAGCGGTATTGGAAACCGGGGATGTAACGCATTCCCGGTTTTTTGTTGCAGAAGGGCTGATCTTTGATTTCTTACGACTGTTCTCGGAGATAATGATCAACACCTTGGGCGACATGCACTGCCATGGAAAAACACCCCTGAAGTAAATATCCACCAGTCGGTGCTTCCCAGTCCAGCATTTCCCCGGCAACAAAAATTCCAGGCAGACGCTTTAACATTAAGTCGTCGGTGCAAGCGTCAAATTTAATGCCGCCTGCTGTAGAAATAGCCCGATCAATGGGTCTTGCTTTATGAAGAGTAACAGGCAGAGACTTTATCTTTTGGGAAAGAGTTTGTGGGCAGTTAAATTCTTCTTTACTGGTAAGGGCTTTGAGAAGGCTTAGGCTGACCGATGATAAGCGCAGTTGTTGTTTGAGGAACTTCCCAAGTGGCAGATGCGTTCCTCTTTCTTCAAGAATTTTTGCCAACTTTTCTTTGCTGTGTTTGGGTTTCAAATCAATCAGGACGGTTGTTGAGTGATCTTTGTTTATTGTTTCACGGATTGATTTACTGAGGGCATAGACCGCACCTCCCTCCAGACCATATGAGGAAAGCATGATTTCCCCCTTTGTTGTTTTGTCTGCATGAGAGAGGGAGATATTCTTGAGGGGGTGTCCAAAACAGCTTTCGGGTAAAGATTGCGGCCAATGTGTTTCGTATCCGCAATTTGCGGCTTCCAAAGGTTCTATTTCGATTGCTTGTTGGGTTAGGATCGGAACCCATGCAGCATCCGAGCCCAGTTTCCCCCAACTTGCGCCCCCAAGTGCCAGAATAGCGGCCTGCGGTGATATGCTTGTAATACGGTTGTCATTTCCTTTGATGAGTAGATTTTTCTCTCCATCAAAGCCGACCCATTTATGACGCGTAAAGAGCTTTAATCCTTTAAGAGATAAGTTGGATAACCATGCCCGTAAAAGTTCAGTAGCTTTAAACTTGGTTGGGAAAATTCGCCCACTGGATCCGATAAATGTTTCCTGTCCAAGAGCATGACAGAAATCTCTTAAGTCATTTGGGCTAAATTTTTTTAGAAGAGGGGCAAAGCGGGCTTCATTTTCGTAATAACGAGTGGCAAATACATCGATAGGTTCGCTGTGCGTCAGGTTAAGGCCGCCACGGCCCGCAAGTTGAAACTTTCTGGCAACAGAGGGCTTTGCATCGTACAAATGGACTCTATACCCCATTTCCAGCAGTTTATGCGCAGCCATAAGGCCAGCAGGGCCGCCCCCAATAATAGCAATAAATTTTGATGTATCGTTCACATAACTCTCCTGAAGAAAGAGTTATATAGGCAATTGGCAAAGGCCTGTCATCCGTTTCTGGATAAATTGCTGTTTGGTAAATTGATAAAGGAGTTCAGAAATTCGGACTATTTACTGTCTTTTTCTTGATCTTTATCTTTAAGGGCCTTGAGAACCTTTTCTGCAAAAGCTCCCTGATCGTGACGAGCGTGTAGGAAAAGCTCTACAGTTTTCCGCGCAGATTCCTTGTCGTAGGGGACCTGTCCGTTCATTCGAAGCTCGACTTCGCGTAAAATTTCGGGGTCAAGTTTGCCACGGAGAGACCTTAAATCATTGAGGACTTTTTCCTTGATATCATCTTCTGCCATTGGCGGTTCCCTTAAACTGCGGTTATGGGTTTAATCTCATACTACACCATTTTGCCATGGAATGGACACAACTAGGGTATATTTTTCGAAATATCTATTATGGTAGGTAAATCACAGTCTTATTCTGTTGGTATTCTCGATTGTCGCCTTTTACTTTGCTCAACAAGGCAAAAGCTGTAATTTAGAGTTGCCATTCAGTAAGTTTGTTGTATATCAACGGTTAGGCGCGTAGTAGAGGCGCAGCTTGACCTTAACACAATTAAGTATGGATAAAAATTTCGATGTCTCTCGGTCTTCGTGAAACCCGTCGCCGTCGTTCAAACAATTTTCGTTGGGCGATTTTTAAATGGGCAATAGCGTTAATTCTTATTGGTGCAGCAGGCTGGTATTCTTATCGGGCTGGACTTGAACTGGCCAATCGCAAGGTCATAACCCTGAACGATAAAAATAAAGAGTTGGAACAAACTGTTCAGGAACTTATGGAATTAAGAGACGAGCTTAATAGTAATCTGGAGGCGACGAAAGAAACCGCTGCAGGTTGGGAAAATCGTTATCAAAAAGATGTCCCGACTGGGGAGTTGAAGGTTATTGTCACGGATCTACAAGAAAAGATTGAGAACGGTGTTTCTCTTGATCGTCTAAAATTCTTGATTGCGAGTGCTGAAAACAAGCGTGTTTGTGATAACAGTCCTGTTGAAAAACGATTCTATGTGAACACGCCGATCTATACCGGTGTTAATGACAATGTCAGTTTTGCGCGTGGTAGTGTGACAATTACGGCCAAAGGTGAGTCTGCATACAATGCTGAAAATAAAATTGAAGCATGGTATGACCCGGCCAAGCCGTTGGATTTCGTCTTTACGGCGCTTGGTGGAAAAGCTGTCAAGCTTTCAGGTAAGTTACCATTGCACAAATCCATTGTTGTAAACGGCTCAGAATATAAGTTTACCCTGAAAACTGGGGCAAAGGGTTTTGTACAGGTCATTGGTGACCGTTGTGACTACCCCTGATTTGCTCAGTTGTAAGAGTTTATAAATGCTATCCGAAGCGTTCAGTTTTCTTTTTGCTAAGTGCGAGAGTAAATTCAGACGCTTCGGATATTTACATGAAGCCATTGCAATAGATGCAAGGTTTAAGAGGTGCGGGCCTTCATGGGGCTCTCATCTTGAAAATACCCGCTCTGAGATCTCTTCCGCAATCAATAAGGTCTCTGAACGCAAGAAGGTAATCATTCTTGGGGCCGGGGCCGGGTACGATATTCCTCTGGATGATCTGGAGCGTTTGTTTGAAACCGTTGTTTTAGTCGATGTTGTATTTTTAAAATCGATACGAAAAAAGGCGGAACGTAGCTCCAGTATATCTTTGGTTGAGTTGGATTTAACTGGTCTTGTTGCTTCTTTAGAACACTTAAAGCCCGATTTTGATGTCAAAAAAATCCAATCAATCCTGCCTGTTAATCTGCTCAAAGACGCCGATCTTGTTATTTCCTGTAATGTTCTATCTCAGCTACCGATAAATATTCAGAACTGGCTGATAAAGGCAGGTGTTCATGAAGACGATGATGAGCTGAAAAGCTGTTGCCGCACAATCATTATTGACCACCTCAAGTGGTTGGAATGTAGTAACGTCCCTGTGCTTTTGATTACAGATCTTGAACGCCAGCTAAGTGCAGTTAAAGACCCGGAAGAAAAGGGTGTCAGAGATAACGCACTTTATGGCCTGGAATTCAATAAACTTGATAAGACCTGGATTTGGAATATCGCGCCAAGTCCGGAAATAGATAAAAACTATAACCTGAAACACCTTGTTGGCTCTGTGTATCTGAAACCTGAAGAATCTTTTGATATTTCTTATTAAATTCTATTCAACTTTACGACTGTGATTAATGTCTTAAGGGGAATACTTAACGAAAGTTTAAGTAGATCTCCGCTATTTTAGCACGAGTCTGGTTTTGTGCTTCTGAACGGAGAATTGATATGTCCTTATTGTTTGCCAAAAGGATTGTGATCCTTGGGGGGATATCTTTTGTATTGTCTGGCTGCTCTGTCATGCATAACATTTCATCTGCAGTTGGTATCAAATTACCCAAAAAAGAAGTTGCACAAGGTAGTGTAGAACCAAATAAAAATCAGGGGTTTAATGACGAAACTCAACAGGTTTTTGATATTGCTGAAGCAACGTATAACAGAGGCGATTATCGAACCGCTATTGGACTTTATCAGCGTGTCTTTGAGCTTAATCCTGATAATCCGGAACCAATGCTTCGAATTGGGGCTATACTCAATAAAAAGGGTGAGCCTTTGGCTGCAGGACAAGCCTATCGTCAAGTGTTAGCTGTGAACCCGGCTAATCTTGAAGGAAAACGCGGATTGGGGCTTTCTTTTCTGGCCAGAGGCCAAATAGATCTTGCAATTGAGCAGTTTTCTGAAGGCTTGGCAATTGAGAAGACTCCCAAGTTACTAAATGCAATGGGGGTTGCCTACGATAAAAAAGGTGAACGACAAACTGCGCAGAAATACTATAAAGAAGGGCTTAAGATTGATAAGAGCAATCTTACTCTTCAAAGTAATTATGGCTTATCAATGTCCTATGAAGGACGACATGACCAAGCTCTAGCTGTTTTGTACCCCTTGTCGAAAAATCCAAAAGCGACAGTTCAGCATCGTCAAATATTGGCTATGGCCTATACTCTTTCCGGAGATCTAGATGCGGCAGAACAAACGTCCCGCATAGATATGGATGATGCAGATGTGGCAAAGAGAATGAGATATTTTAATTCTCTTGTACAAGCCAAATCGACTGGGGGAACTTCCCAAAAAGCGAATGGAAATGGCGAAATAATCTCTAGTAGCCCAGTTGAAAAGGTAGATATTTATCCTCTAGACTGAGCAATAAAAAAACTCAGCAATTAATTTATCTACCTGTTTATGAAGTTATCGATCACTCGTATTACTGCTGGACCAAGTAGCACAATAAAAAGTGGAGGCAGGATAAATATAATCATTGGAACTGTCATAATTGCGGGTAATTTTGCAGCTTTTTCTTCTGCTTTCATTAAGCGTTCATGCCTAAGCTCAGAACTCATGACCCTTAATGATTGTGATAGTGGGGTACCAAATTTTTCAGATTGAATGAGTGCATTCACCAAGCTTCTCATCATGGGTATATCGACTCTTTTTGCCAGATTCATAAGTGCTTTTTTACGATCTGGTAAATAACCAAGCTCCAATGACGTCAATGACAATTCATCAGAAAGTTCAGGTGCCGCGTAAAGCATTTCTTTTGATACTCTTGAAAAGGCTGCGTCTAAACTAAGCCCAGCTTCGGTACAAATAACCATTAAATCAAGCCCATCAGGTAGAGATTTATTAATTAATTCGTGCCGTTTTAAAATCGAATTCTTCAAAAGTATATCGGGGAGTTTTGCGCTCAGTAATGTTGTTCCAATTGTTGCGAATGCTTGTCCCAAAGGCGGTAACTCAATTGCCTTTAGGGTATATATATAAATGTATGCAATTGTAGCTCCGGTAATCGGAGAAATCAGCTTGAAAAAAAGATACCTATAAAGAGCATCTGGAGTACGTTTTCCTGCTTTAGATAGGAGAAATGCATACTTCTCAGCTTGATCATTTTTCATTAATTTAAAATAATCAACAACTTGACGCATCAAATTTTCAGAGTTTGGAGTTAAACTTCTGCGTTGTTTAGGAGACAGGTAACTTTCTCGCATACCTTCTCTAAGCTTTGCCATCTCCAAAGCTTTTCTTGAACTTGGATCTTTAGCTAATAATGAATACCAAATGGCAAAGAATATCGCCAATATGGTTAAACTGGCGCTTAGTATTAGAAAAGACTCTTCAGAAAAGCCTGATGGTAATATATCCGAAAGGTTCATATTTCAAATTTAACCATTTTATACATCACGCCACATCCTAATGCGATCATGAATAAACCAACTCCAACAGCAAACTGTCCTCTCGGATCAGTGAAGAGCTGTGTTGCATAATTTGGGTTAACGAGATAAATTAGCATATACATAATAAAAGGAAGTGAACCGATAATATAAGCGGAAGCTTTAGCTTCTGAAGACATGGCTTTTATTTTCAGTTTCATTTGTTTCCGTTTTCTCAAAATGTCTGAAAGATTGGCGAGAGTTTCCGCCAGATTCCCACCTGTTTCTGTTTGTATGGATAGAGCAACGGTAAAAAATTGGAATTCTTGAAGCCCTAACCTATCTTGTGCTTTTGCTAGTTCATCAGGAAGCTTTCCACCGATCTTTACACCGTTTGTAACTTTCGCGAGCTCTGTTCCAACAGGGTCTGCAATTTCTTCTCCTGCATTTTTAATTGCTTCGGTAATGGGTAAGCCAGCTTTAAGTGCTCGGACCATAAGGTCAATTGCATCGGGGAAAAGAGATATGAATTTTTTCTGGCGTCTTTTTTTTAAAATAAATAGGCCAATGTGTGGCGAAGCCAAACCAGAAGCGATTCCATATAATACGCCAAGTAAGGGGGGGTAATTTGTTGAAAAATGGAAGCCAACAAAAGAGAGAATTCCAACAATTATTGATATAATAAAAAGTCGACCAAGGTTAGGGTGTAAGCCTGCTTTTTGCATCTTATCTCTTAATAAATCAGGTTTTGGTGTTAGCTTTTTGACAAGACTATCTAGCTTAACATTACCGCTTCCTTCTGATTGCCGCCTGATACTGACACGTTCCGTGTTTGTTTGTGATGTACCTCTTGCTTTGTAAACAATACGATTAATTCTTTCTTTAGCCTTTTTGTTATCGGGCTTTATAATGAAATAGAGTAATATCAGGAATGAGAATAAAATGATGGCTGCAACAGTCATAATTTGTATATCTGTCGCTCTTCCGTTTGATATATCCTGAATGAGAGATATCATCCCATTGCATCCATCAAATGTTTTCCTAAGCTAAAATATTCTGCTTTAGGAAGGAAGAAAGGCCTGAGGCCAGAAGATTTAAACTCTCCTGTTAAGTTGCCTTGTTCGTCTTCGCCTTTAAAGTTGAAGGTAAAAAGATCTTGAGTTGTTACAATATCATCTTCCATTCCAATTATTTCGGTAATATGTGTAATACGTCTCATTCCATCACGCATACGAGAAACCTGAATAATCATATCCAATGCGTCAGCTATTTGAGTGCGAACAGCTTTTGCCGGTAGATTAATCCCCGCCATGCCGACCATGTTTTCCAGGCGAGTAAGTGCTTCTCTTGGTCTGTTGGCGTGTACAGTACCTAATGATCCATCGTGCCCTGTATTCATCGCCTGAAGCATATCAACAGCTTCTGAACCTCGAATTTCTCCTAATATGATTCGATCAGGGCGCATACGAAGAGAGTTTTTTACCAAATCTCTCATTGTAATTGCTCCTTCGCCTTCAAGGTTGGGAGGTCGTGTTTCCAGCCGAACAACATGGGGCTGTTGTAATTGCAATTCTGCTGCGTCTTCAATTGTTACAATGCGTTCGCCATGGTCGATCATTTGAGATAGTGCGTTGAGAAGGGTTGTTTTCCCCGAGCCTGTTCCACCTGAAATCAATATGTTTAGTCGACTTCTCGAGGCAATTTTCATGACTGTTGCCATTTCAGGGGATATATTCTTTTGTTTTTTCATTATATCGAGGGTAATGCTTTGTTTTGCAAATTTCCTTATTGAAATCGAAGACCCATCGATTGCAAGAGGTGGAATAATTATGTTTACACGGCTACCATCTGCAAGACGAGCGTCACAAAGTGGTGTGGTTTCATCTACTCTTCTGCCAACGTGAGCAACAATTCTCCTTGCTACGTTCATAACATGTTCATTGTCCCTGAAAATAACTTCAGTGAGTTGTAATTTTCCTCCTTTTTCTATATAAACTTGATTAGGTCCATTAACCATAATGTCAGTTACGGCTTCATCTGCTAGTAAAGGTTCTAAGGGACCAAGACCAAGCATATCTGCCAAGATTAATTCGATGACGGCCGCTTTTTCTGGGGCGTTTAAGCGTAGTTTGTCCTCAAAAAGAATTTCCCCAACAATTTCACCCAATTGACTTGAAAGTTCCTCTTTCGGAAGTTTTGAGGCTGCTGAGATATCAAGACGATCCATTACTTTTGGTTGAATTAATGATTTAGCTTCTTCAATTGTTCCGGAGGCTGAACTAGCTAATTTTTCAATTGTTGATGGCTTTTGTGAAGCTTTGGGATGTGGGTAAGGTCTGCTTTCGAATTTTTCCAAAGAAGGTACTGGTACAGCAGGTACTTCACTTGATGTTTGTTTAATAGTATCTTCTACGTACCAGTTTATTAAGTCTGTTATAAGTGTTCGTCGTTGTAACAAGTTTAGCGGGCTATTTTGACGTTCTAATTCTTCTGTGACTATCTGACCAATCTTAAGGCTAAGTTCAGGGCGTGACATCATTGAAGCCGGCCTATCTATTAGATTGGACTTTAGTAGTGTCTTGAATTTATCGCTTTCGCTTACATCAGCTTTGTTGCCTATTTGATTTTGCTGCATTTATTTAAGACCAATAAATTTAAACCAAGACGCTTTTGAAGCTTGAGTTGATTGCTGAGGAGCTATCTTATTCGCGAGTAATTTAATTGCTTTTGATACCTTTGATTGGGGTTCAATTGCAATTGCCGGCTTGCCATTGTTTGCAGCTTTTATACATAATTTAATGTCTTCAGGTATTTCAATGTCAACCTTTACTCCGAGAGCTTTTTCAAATTCTGTTACGGGCATAGCTGGATGATTGGTATTTGTTTTGTTCGCGACTAGAATTATTTTACATTCATGATTAATCGACTTGATAGTACTTTGTGTTCTGATTGTATCTCTCAAACTGGTTAAACTGTAATCTGTTACCAATATTACTGTGCCAGCCTCTGATATAATACTTTTTCTGAGTTTTACTGCGGAACGAGGGGTATCTATAATTAACTGCCCGTATTCACGGGATAAAGCTTCCATTAAAATAGCAATTCCATCGTGAGTGAAAGTGACATCTTCTGTTAAGTTTTCTTCTGTTGCCATTACAGCTAAATTTTCTGATAATTTGGCTGTTGTGCTTGAGATAAATAAACTATCCAACCGCTCTGGATTTTCAAGAGCTTCTCTAAGGCCGCGAGTTGGTTCAACGTCAAGCGCAAGGGCTACCGTTCCAAACTCGATATCCATATCGAGTAAAGCTGTTTTAGTTTTTAATTCTTCTGATAAATACCAGGATAGATTTACAGCAATAGTGCTGGCGCCAATTCCACCTCGAACCCCCATAACAACAGATTTGTTATTATCTGAATGGGGTATATCTTCTTGATGATTAGCGTATATAATATCTTCTTTGTCTGCGTTGTGGATTGCAGTCAACAGCGCTTTCTCTGTTAAAGGCTTGAGTACGTAATCAGAAACACCTACTTCCAGCATTTCTCTGTAAAAACTTATATCATTAACAGATCCAACTGCGATAGTTTTAGTGTTTTCTGGTAATATTGTGATTAAGGAAAATATAGAGGTTACCGCTGATACTTCATCATTTCCAAGATCAATTATCAAATATTTAGGTGCAGGATTGTCGTTTAGATAGTTCATTACGTCTTGGCTTTGCCCGTCACGTACCTCTGCGCTATATCCCAGTTGTTTTGAGACAGAAAGCGCGACATCGTGAGTTTGGCCATCACTAACAAATGCAACAACTTCAGGCATTGTATCATGATTGTTTTCTAAATCACCAAAGATATCGTCAATATCACTTACAGCCATAATAATTAAATACCACTAGTGCTTAAATTAGTAATTAAAGGGGTGATTTCACCTCTTCGATAGCGGTCAACGCCTGAAGCTAAAGTTGTTGAGTCTGCAGAAGTCATTGGCTGGCTTCCATCAAGTTTTTCTGGAGAAGCAACCATGTTCGCAAGGTTGACCTCCTGAACGCATCCAAAGGTTCTTTTGTGTGGTCTTGCTCCTCTCGGGTAAGGTTTTATAATACATTCTGGAGCGATGATTATTTTTCGATGAATTAACAATGCGGCATTGTGTTTTGATGGGTCTAAAATAGCGATAGCTTGAGTTGATTTTTTGCTTTTATAACCAAGATCACGAAGTGTGAATTGCAGGTGACGAATGGCTTGTGACGAGATCTCGGTTGTATTCCCTTGTGAATTTCTTAAGCCATCGATTAGCAAAACATCGGTAGAAGTTATGTTGTAACTTTTTATGAAATCTTGTAACTCGGATCCTAGTGAGTTTATTTCAGCTAGATTTACTGGAATAAAGAAACCTTCGGATGCTATGTAGCTGACTGTTTTTGTTCTTTTACTTGATGGTATCTGTTGCCATCTTCCTGTATCAAGAAAATTATGCACAGCTTGTGTTGTTTGTTGTATGGGATCGGATGTTTGATGCCCTTTTTGTTGCGCGCATGCTCCTATTAAAACTGCTGAGGCGACGAGTATTCCTGTCATGAATTTTTTTATGAATTTTGATAAAGCTTTCATTATTTATTCCACAATAAAAGTTGGCTCACTATTGGAATGAAGAACGCTCGTGGTGTCTTCATTAGTCGTAGAAGGGATTTTTGGAGCTGTAATATTGTTTGTTCTGTTGAGATATGGATCTGTTGGAAGAACAACAGGAGCGTTTGAAGGTGTTACAAGGTAAGGAGTAACAACAATAACCAGCTCACTTTCATTGTTTTGAAACCGTTCACTTTTAAAAAGTCTGCCAAGTATTGGGATGTCCCCCAGGCCAGGAACTTGGCTTGCGACTTGTGTCTGGTTATTTAAGATTAAGCCCGCAATAGCAAAGCTTTGTCCCGAACCTAAATCTACAGTTGTTTCTACGCGCCGAGTTGACAGAGCAGGGATTTCAATACCTGATAGGATGACAGCACCTTCGGCCGAAAGTTGGCTGACTTCCGGTCTTACTCGCAAAGAAATTCTATTTTCAGATATAATTGTGGGGGTAAAAGCCAGACTGACACCGAACTGTTTAAACTCTATTTTAATAGTGCGGGTACCATCAACTAACCCTGACCCAACAGGTACAGGGAATTCTCCGCCAGCGAGAAAGAATGCTGTTTCTCCGGATACAGCAGTTAAGTTTGGCTCTGCAAGAATAGTAACCAATTCATCCTGAGCTAAAGCGTCAAGCAACACATTAAGATTGAAATATCTCCCAACTGATGATGTCAAGCCAAGTAAATTAGGTGGACTTGTTGCCAGTATTGTTGAGGTTGTGGTTCCTAAGCCAATATTTGTTTGTCCATCATTAAATGATGATCCTGTCCAGTTAAAGCCAAACTGTTCAATAACATCGTTACGAACTTCTGCAATGCGGACACGTAGATGTATTTGATCTGATGCAGCTACAGATAGTTGAGATATGACCTGTTCTACAGCTGGATCAATAAAGCGTTCTGCAATTCTTCTTGCGTTATCGGCATCTGTGAGATGACTGACTGCTCCTGTTAAAAGAATACCATTGTTGATAGAGCTTGCTTGTATTTCATGTCCAGGTAAGGCTGTATCAAATGTTTCTTTTAACTGCTTCAAGTTGTGTATAACTTTTACAGGAATACTTGCCATTACCTGTTCGTTTGTATCTATGGCAAAAACACTTGTTGTGCCTGATTTCTTTCCAAAAACATAAACTAATCTAGCTGATTTAACGTTCAGATCAGCGATCTCTGGGTTTGCAATAAATATATTTGATGCGGAACGTGGAAGCTTTAATAATTTACCTTCCCCAATTTCTATTTCAACAGGGGCTGATTCTGGAGAAATAGTTTGAAATGATTGAGAGTATGCAAGATTATTATTCAGAAAAAATATTGTCCCGCATAATAGGTATAAAAATTTTTTGTAAAATAACATCAATTTCCGCCCGTTTTCACATCAGTATTCCCTCGGGATATGGTTAAAGAGTTGCCAGATGGTCCGCTTCTAGGGAGTAAGGCTTTAGTCGCTTCATAATCCCAAGTATAGCTATCACCTTCTAATGGACTATGATCGGCAGAAATGTTTCCTGTTTCTAAGAGCTCTTGTAGTTCTTCTTCATCTTTAGCTAAAGGACGAAGTGAAAGAGATATTTTGCCAACAATTTTAGCAACGGCTACGATCTCAACCTGCTCAGGCTTTAATTCAACAGTGACAGTTTTTGCACCAGCATTTGTTGCTCCTTGTGGAGTGTTTAAAGCAGTACCCAGTGCAAGAACTCTTACATTTGTCATTACTGTTTCACTGGCTTTTCTTGTAGTACCTTCTTCTTCATTACTTTTAAGGGTCATAGATACAATTAAATCGACCCTGTCTCCAGGGAACACAAGACCACTAACACCAGTTTCTCCCGAAATGGGTATAGAGAGTGCGCGGTGTCCAGGCTTTAGAACCGCAGAAAGAAAACCACGTTCTCCGGGGCGAATAAATTTAGCTTTATTAATAGGTTCGCCAGCAGAAATCCCTGTTCTTGAAACTTGTCCGGTTAAGTCGTCTGAGTTGAATTGATCCTTAACTAAATGGTGATCTGATACGTAATCTTCCGGCCACCCCTGCCAGGCAAAATCATTTTCTTCAACAAACTTACCAAGTGGGATATTTTTTTTGGCGATTAATATTTCAACCGCTTGCTCTGGTTCAATAGCGATGTTTTGAGTTGATTGGAGAGGTCTCTTATTGGCATCTAACCATGATTTGGTTAAGAATGCTGTTCCGCCACTTAATAGTAAGGCGATAAGGATCAATATTATTTTACGTACCATCATAGGAACATTCTATGTGGATATGGTAAACGCTTTGTAAAAATAATAATAAAACTGGAGTTGGATGAAGTGTTGTTAAAATAATAAATTTCTTTCGGGTTTCCCCCAAAAAAAAGCTGGTCCATTTAGAACCAGCTTCATTAATACATATATATTCATGTATTAAGGTGTTTTTGCTGCGTCGGCTGCTTTTTTCAAAGATGTGTTTGCAACACCAAAAATGGTATCTAGTGAGGTACCAAGTGTTGTTAGTGTGCCAATAGCGGCAACAGAAACCAGTGCGGCGATAAGGCCGTACTCAATCGCTGTTGCACCGGATTCATCAGTTAGAAAAGTTTTTACAAAGTTTGTCATTGCTCAGGGCTCCTATTCCTCGAAAACTTGGTACGATAATGCCACTCATCTATTAATAAAAAGTAAATAAAAATATTAATTATAGAAAAGATAAGAATAGATTTTTTTTATTTAATTTATACTGTTTAGTTTTAAAGTAATGATGAATTGATATTTTATTTTTCTTTAATAAATTTAAAATTTTATATAATTTTTACTTGAAATTTTTGTGGCCATTTTAAACTTGGTTGTCTCAGGGTTTCTCTGTAAAAAAATATTGAATTCTTCTACACACATTTATGACGAGCAGGAAGCTTTATGACTGTCGCAATCATGTTTCAGGGTACGGGATCTGATGTTGGCAAGTCCCTTTTGGTTGCAGGGATTGCCAGGGCTTTATCTAATCGCGGCCTTAAAGTCCGCCCCTTTAAGCCACAGAACATGTCAAACAATGCTGCTGTTACCCCCTGTGGTGGAGAGATAGGTCGCGCTCAGGCGCTTCAGGCCAAAGCTTGTCGTGTCGAAACGTCCACTGATATGAACCCGGTTTTACTCAAGCCACAAACGGACATGGGCTCTCAGGTTATTGTGCAGGGGAAAATTTGGGGAAATACCAACACGGGCAATTATTGGACGCGGAGGCATGAACTGATGCCAACTGTGTTTGAAAGCTTTCATCGCTTGGCTGATGAGGCGGATATTGTCCTCGTGGAGGGCGCGGGCAGTCCTGCGGAAGTTAATCTGAGATCTGGTGATATCGCAAATATGGGTTTTGCGATTGCTGCACAGGTACCGGTAATTCTTATTGGCGATATTGACCGGGGAGGGGTGATTGCATCTATTGTCGGAACAGGTGAGCTTTTACAACAGGAAGAAAAAGATCTGGTTAGAGGCGTTATTATTAATAAGTTCCGTGGTGATCTCAGTCTTTTTAAATCCGGCGTAAGTATTATAGAAGAAAAGAGTGGTTTTTCTTCTCTGGGTGTTGTGCCTTATTTTAAGGACGCGCGTAAATTACCCGATGAAGATGCGGTTTCTGTGCAGTCTGGTGTTTCGATTGGTAATAGTGCTGGTGAAAAAGATACCATTCGTGTTGCGGTTCCCTTGATTTCGCGTATCTCTAACTTTGATGATTTTGATCCTTTAATTGCAGAAGAGGATGTTGAGCTGACGTTTATTCATCCCGGTGATGTTATTCCTGCTGAGACGGATCTGGTTATATTACCGGGATCAAAAGCAACAATCGGTGATTTGGAGTTCTTCAGAGCGCAAGGATGGGACATTGATCTGCTCGCGCATGTGAGAAGAGGTGGTCAGGTTCTCGGCATCTGCGGGGGGTATCAAATGCTGGGAACTTTAATCTCTGACCCGCAAGGTATCGAAGGGGAAGTCGCATCGATATCAGGTTTGGGACTATTGCCTGTGACAACTGTTTTAACCGGAAACAAGAAACTTACGGAAGTTAAGGGGCATGACATCACAAGCGGTGAAACAATAACGGGCTATGAAATGCATGTTGGCGTGACCGAAGTTGATGAAACTCAAGCTAATGATATTTCACCGATGCTCTCTATCGGTCAGAGGGAAGAGGGTGTTCAACTTAGTACAGGGCAGGTATCTGGCTGTTACCTACACGGTCTTTTTGTATCTGATAACTACAGGGCAGCCTTTTTAAATCGGATTAAAAAAAGAGAAGCCAGTGCTTTGTCGTTTGAAAAAGAGGTTGATGTAACCCTTGATGCCTTAGCACAGCATATGGAAGAGAATGTCAATTTGGATAAATTGTTATTGATCGCGGGGTATAAATAAAGGCTCAGTGGGGGTAAGCAACTGATCTTAGGTCAGTTGGAAAGAGAGATCCGAGAGACCTTCTATTGAACAGGTAATTTCATCACCGGATTTTATCGCGCCGACGCCCGCGGGTGTACCTGTCATGATAATATCACCTGCACGTAGGTCAAACAGGCGGCTCAGGTGATAAATAATGTGTTCAACCGACCAGATCATATCCCCAAGCGTTGCCTGTTGTCTGACTTCTTTATCAACACTAAGCGAGATAGAGGAAGATCCTGTAAGTAAATTTTTTGTCTGTGGCGTGATCGCACTACAGGGGGCAGAGTTATCAAAACCTTTTGCGACATCCCAAGGGTGACGTTTATCTTTGCAGATTTTCTGTAAATCCCTTCTGGTTAAGTCGACGCCTGTTGCGTAACCAAAAATATGAGTACCAGCTTGCTCTGGGGAAATGTTACTGCCCCCGCTTTTTAATGTGACGACAAGTTCTACTTCATGATGGAGATCTGTTGTTGCGTTTGGGTAGGGGATTGGTCCACCTTTTGGGACTAAAGCTTCAGTGGGCTTCATAAAGAACATCGGGGTTTCAACTTCAGGATCGCCGCCCATTTCTTTTGTGTGTTCGGCATAATTTCTGCCAACACAGAATATACGCCGGACAGGAAACAATAGCTCTGATCCCACAACAGGAAGAGTTACGACAGGAGCAGGATCAAATGTATAACGCATTTTTTCTTGTTATCGCTCTGACGGAGATTGGAGTGCTTTTTGCTGTGTCTATAGAAATAGTTCTAGGTGATTAATTCAGCTTTGTTGCTTTCGGGCGCAACGTGAAAACTTTCACCGCAACCACAACGTCCTTCTTCATTTGGATTGTTGAAAACAAAAGAGCTTTGGAATTTATCCTGAACAAAGTCCATTTCGCTACCAATCAAGTACATGACGGCAGTTGGTTCGATAAAGATTTTGACGCCTTTGTCTTCGACAATATCTTCAAACTTCTTTTGTTCTTTTGCATACTCCACGACATAACTGAGACCGGAACAGCCCTTGGTACTGATGCCGACACGCAGGCCAAGAACAGCTTCGTCCTGGCTTTGGTCCATAAGCGTTTTGACGCGATTTGCGGCAGCATCTGTAAGGGTGATGAGTTTTGGCATCATCGGATCATGTCTCTTAATTTCCAGTTTCTGATCGTACTATATCACTATATGGGGGCTATGCCCCAGATAAAAAGGTTATATGAGAAAAGCTTACATAAACAGGCCAAGCGCCAGTTGTGCATCTTCGCTCATCATGTTCTGATTCCAGGGCGGTGACCAGGTCAGAATAACAGTTACTTCCCCAACACCTTCCACAGCGGCAACGGCTTCAGCCACCTGCATAGGGAGTTCCCCTGCGACGGGACAATTTGGGGCCGTTAGCGTCATGCTGACATTAACATCGCCTTTTTCATTCATTTCATGACCATAGATGAGGCCCAGGTCATAAATGTTTACCGGGATCTCAGGGTCATGAACGCTTTGGAAGGCATCAATAATGTCATCTTTGCCTGCAAAGGCTGTTCCCTCGGCCAGTGACTTGCCTGCTGTCGCTTTAAAGCCTTCTTCTGCCTTGGGAAGAAAATCGCTTAAGCTTTTTCCATCATCAAACATTAGCTAAAGAGTTCCCGTACTTTCTCGAGAGCGTCAGCGAGCGCATCAACTTCTTCGCGGGTGTTGTAGATGCCAAAGGAAGCGCGTGCTGTTGCTGGTAGGTCAAAGCGTTGCATCAGAGGTTGAGCACAGTGATGACCAGCCCTGACGGCAACCCCCCTACGATCAAGGATCGTGCCGATGTCATGGGCATGAGCTTCTTCCATGGTAAAGGAGAGAATACTCGCCTTTTCCTTAGCTCGACCGATAATATTCAATCCGGGTATCCTGCTCAGGCGTTCAGTTGCATAGGCTAGAATGCCGTTTTCATGAGCAGCAATATTATCTTTGCCTAATGCTTCGATATATTCAATAGCAGCACCAAGGCCAATGGCCTCGACAATTGCGGGGGTTCCGGCTTCAAAGCGATGGGGGATTTCTTTGTAGGTTGTTTTCTCAAAGGTAACGAGATCTATCATTTCACCGCCACCTTGATAGGGCGGCATTGAATTCAAAAGGTCGGCTTTACCATAAAGGATACCAACGCCGCTTGGACCATAAACCTTGTGGCCTGAAAAACAGTAAAAATCCGGATTGAGATCCTGCACATCAATATGAGCATGCGGTGCCGCCTGACAGCCATCAACCAGAACCTTGGCGCCGTGGGCGTGAGCAACGCGGATGATGTCTTTAATCGGCGTTATCGTTCCAACAGCATTTGAGATATGGGTAATGGCAACCAGCTTGGTTTTTGAACTGAAAAGGCTTTCATATTCCTCAAACAAGAAGTTTGCATCACCATCAATTGGCACGACTTTTATTTCAATGCCAATTTGATCTCTGAGTATTTGCCAGGGAACAATATTGGAATGATGTTCCATATGGGAAATGATGATCTCATCACCCGCTTTCAGGAAATTTCGGCCATAACTTTGTGCGACCAGATTGATCGCCTCTGTAGCGCCTTTAGTCAGGATACATTGATCCGGGCTTTCTGCATTAATAAACCTTGCCGCAGCATTGCGACCGGATTCAAAAGCTTCGGTACAAGCTTGGCTCAGGCTATGGACACCACGATGAACATTGGAATAGTAAGTTTCATAGGCCTCTTGCATCCGATCCAAAACCTGACGGGGTTTTTGTGCCGACGCAGCACTGTCCAGATAGACGAGGGGACGGCCATAGATCTCACGTTGAAGGATAGGGAAATCATCGCGAATGCGATGAACATCAAATGCCTGTAGTGAGTTATCACCAGCTTTGATGGTTCCCATATCAACGTTCTTTGCTGTACCTATGCTCATTGTGTTGTCCTTATGCCCTTACTTCAAATCAGGCTGGTTTGTTTGGATTGTTTTCAAGCCAGTCAGATATTCTAACCAGAAAGAGATCCTTTAGATCTTCATTTTGAACCGCTTCAACAGCATCAGCCAGAAAAGCGTTTACGAGAAGAGCTTGTGCCTGTTCCTGCGAGAGACCGCGTGAACGTAGGTAGAACAGGGCATCTTCGTCTATCTGACCCGATGTGCAACCGTGGCTACAAATAACGTCGTCAGCAAAGATTTCCAATTCAGGTTTTGCGTCAACTTCGGCACGATCAGAAAGAAGCATGGCGCGGTGAGATTGGTTACCCACTGTCTTCTGTGCCTGTTCATGAACAATAATCTTGCCCTGAAAAACACCTCTGGCATTACCGCTCAAAACACCTTTGATCACTTCGTCACAAGTTGTATGAGGGGTCTTGTGATCAACGCGTGTTGTGATATCACAGTGTTGATCGTCGGTGCCCATATAGGTGCCGTTCAAATGACAGGCAGAATTCTCTGCTGCGAGGCTGACATTAATGTCCGAACGGGCAAGCCGCGCCCCTGTATTCAACAAGAAGCTGTCGTATGTTGCGCCTTTGCCAACTTCTACTTCTGTTGAAGATATCAGAAATGCAGACTTATTGCTTTCCTGAACACGGTAGTGGTGCAAGGTGGCATTTTCATTAATGCTGATATCTGTGGCAGCATTAGAGAAATATACGTTCTCACCATGCTCTGTATTGTGCTCGACAATAGTAGCCTTACTACCTGATCCAACAGAGATGATATTTCTCGTGTGGTGCGTACTTTCGGCTTTCCCACTCCCGAGATGAAGTATTTCGATTGTCTTTTCTACAGAAACATCCTTGGCGATGGACAGAATATATCCGTCAGCCATAAGGGCTGTATTCAAAGCAACAAGTGGTTGCTCTTCAGCTCTTGGGCGTGACAAGCGTGTTTGATCGAGATCACAGTTCCCACTATCAAGTACTGCCGCCAGGCTTGCCATGGTCACGCCAGTTGGCAGAGAGCTATCTGAGAGAGTCTCGGAATATTTACCGTCAATGAAAACAAGGCGAATGGAGATTGCTGCATCAAAAAGTCTTGGTAGCTCGTCGTTTGCTGCCAATTCAGATGTTTCTGGTGCAGAGAAAGCTTGCTTTTTTAGCGGGTTAAGGCTGGTGAACTTCCAAAGCTCTGTTTTTGCCGACGGTAATCCGATGTCATTGAACAGCGCGATGTTTTTCGCTCTGGTTTCATTAAGCCATGCAAGATTATAACCGGGTAGATGGTCTTTACTTTGGTCGTAGTGGGCGATGAACGCCTCTTTATCTGATGGAAGCGTTACCATTAGGCTGCCTCACCTGAATAGTCTGCATAACCCTTTTCTTCCAACTCAAGTGCCAGCTCTTTACCACCGGAACGGCGTATTTTACCATTGGACAGCACATGAACCTGATCTGGCACAATGTAGTTAAGGAGGCGCTGATAGTGCGTAATAACCAAAATGGCATTGTTTTCGGCACGTAGTTTGTTCACACCTTCGGCAACGACTTTAAGTGCATCAATATCCAGACCGGAATCTGTTTCATCCAAAACAGCTAGCTTTGGATTGAGAACAGCCATTTGTAGAATGTCGTTACGTTTTTTCTCACCGCCAGAGAAGCCAACATTAACGGCACGTTTTAACATGTCGTCCTTAATGCCAAGTTCTTTGGTTTTTCCACGGATCATTTTGACGAATTCCATGCCATCTAACTCTTCTTCTCCGCGATAACGACGCTGGGCATTAAGAGCTTCTTTCAGGAATGTTGTATTGGTAACACCCGGAATTTCCACAGGATACTGAAATGCCAGAAAGATGCCTTCGCCGGCACGTTCTTCAGGCTCCAGTTCTGAAATATCTTTCCCGTCGAAAAGAATGCCGCCTTCGGTTACTTCATAGTCATCACGACCGGCAAGTACGTTCGCAAGCGTTGATTTACCTGAACCGTTCGGGCCCATGATTGCGTGTACTTCGCCTTTGTTGATATTCAGGTCTATGCCCTTAAGAATGGCTTTTCCATCGACTTCTGCGTGAAGGTTTTTAATTTCTAACATCTTTTTACTCTGTTCTCTTTATCTATGTGTCTAATTGGAATAGGGCGCTTCGTTATCCGACGCTGCCTTCCAGACTGATTTTGACAAGCTGCTGCGCTTCAACAGCAAATTCCATTGGCAATTCCTGAAGCACTTCGCGGCAGAAGCCGTTTACAACAAGGCCGACGGCATCTTCTTCGGATATGCCGCGCTGACGACAGTAAAAGAGTTGATCTTCACTGATCTTGGATGTTGTCGCTTCGTGTTCCAGTCTTGCCGACCTGTTTTTACTTTCGATGTAAGGAACCGTGTGTGCACCACAAGTCTCACCCACCAGAAGCGAATCACACTGTGTAAAGTTACGTGCACCTTCGGCTTTGGCGGCAACTCTTACCAATCCACGATAGGTGTTTTGGGATTTACCAGCTGAAATACCCTTGGAAATAATACGTGAGGTCGTATTTTTACCCAGGTGGATCATCTTGGTGCCGGTATCGGCCTGTTGGCGGCCATTGGTAATAGCAACGGAGTAGAATTCTCCAACCGAATTATCACCTTGCAAGATGCAGCTTGGATACTTCCAAGTGATTGCTGAACCGGTTTCAACCTGCGTCCAGCTGATCTTGGAGTTTTTACCCTTACAGATGCCGCGTTTGGTCACGAAGTTATAAATACCGCCTTTGCCGTCTTCATCACCGGGATACCAATTTTGAACAGTGGAGTATTTGATTTCAGCATCATCCATTGTCACCAGCTCGACAACAGCAGCATGAAGCTGGTTCTCATCGCGTTGAGGCGCTGTACAGCCTTCCAGATAACTTACATAAGAACCTTCATCCGCCACGATCAATGTGCGTTCAAACTGTCCCGTGTTCAGTTCATTAATTCTGAAATAGGTAGATAGTTCCATCGGGCAGCGAACGCCCTTGGGGATGTATACAAATGAACCGTCGGTAAAGACAGCTGAATTCAAACAGGCATGCTTGTTGTCACCGGCGGGAACAACGGAACCAAGGTATTTTTTGACCAACTCCGGGTATTCCTGAATCGCTTCGGAAATCGGGCAGAAGATAACACCGACTTCTTTAAGCTGTTCGCGGAAAGTGGTGGCAACAGATACAGAGTCAAAAACATAATCAACGGCCACACCCGCTAATACTTCCTGCTCCTTGATTGGAATACCCAGCTTTTCATACGTCCGAAGTAGCTCAGGATCGACTTCGTCCAAGCTCTGTGGACGATCTTCCATGCTTTTAGGGGAAGAATAGTAATATGAATCCTGATAATCAATTTCAGGAATCTCCAACTTGCCCCATTTGGGCTCTGGCATCGTCAGCCAAAGGCGATAGGCCTTCAGGCGCCATTCCAGAAGCCACTCAGGCTCATTTTTCTTGGCTGAAATAAAACGGACAGTATCTTCACTTAAACCTTTAGGGGCCTTTTCAGATTCTATCTCTGTAACAAAACCATATTTATATTTGTCCATCTCAAGGGATTGGACCTGTTCGACTGTTTCTTGTGTGGCAGCCATTCTCTTACTCTCCTATCGGACTTTATTTGAATTGATCAGGTAAGCTCTGCCGAGCTCGTGTCCGATTTTTGTTTGTCTATAATGAAACTGTCTTGAAAATCAATCATGTCGGCGAGTGTTACCGTTTTCAGGGCATTTGCGACGACTTGATTTACTTTGTTCCAGTTCCCGCGCATGGGGCACATGGTTTCTACTGAACAGTTATCAACAGCACCTTCGACACAGGCCGTTAAGGCAATAGGGCCTTCGATGGATTGAATGATATCTGCGACTGTAATAGAGGAGGCATCTTGATGACTTATGTAGCCGCCACCAGCGCCGCGCAGGGATGTGATTAAGCCTTGCCGGGATAACAGTCCAAGGATCTTGGCAACAGTTGGTAAGGGCAGACCTGTTTCTTCCGCAATCTGAGGGGCTGTAATAACCTGCTCTTTTTGCGAAGACATCTGTCCAAGAACGACAACTGCGTAATCTGTTAACCTTGTTAGGCGGAACATAGCTTTTCTCCATACCGGACTAAAACAGTCCGATTTTTTAAATAGCTCAAAAAAACGAAATTGCAACCTCTTTTTAACAGTTTTTTACAGTTCCAATTTATGTTGTAAGATGCAGTAATTACTGAATTTACGTTTTAATACCCAGAAAATATAATAAAGCCAGACTGTTAGGAAAAGGATGTCTGTCTGGTCGCGACTAAATGTCACCTTTGAAATGCATCTTTTGAAAAATGGTCATAAGATAGCTCTTCGTTTTTCGTCTTGCTGTGTCCCAGATACAGGGGGTCGACAGAAACGGCTTAAAAGGGTAAATAACGGGGTAATTTGTTGAAAATGAAACATCAGAAATAAAGGCTATAAACATGAGCGCAAATGTAACCATCGTTGAGCACCCTTTGGTTCAAGTGAAACTTACTCAGATGCGTTCGAAAGAAACCGCGACCCCTGATTTTCGTCGGTTGTTAAAAGAGATTTCTCATTTGCTGGCGTACGAGGTAACACGGGATCTTGTGCTTACCGAGCGTGAAGTTGAGACACCGGTTGAACGAGCAATGTGTCCTGTTCTTCGGGATCTGGAACCATGCTTCATTTCAATCCTGCGTGCCGGAAATGGTATTCTGGATGGCATGATGGATCTATTACCCTCAGCACGTGTTGGTCATGTTGGATTGTACCGTGATCATGAAACGCTAGAAGCAATTGAATATTATTATAAAGTACCCACGGATATGGCTGATCGTGAAGTTATCGTCGTGGATCCAATGTTGGCGACCGGGCATACGGCTGTTGCTGCAATTGATCGGTTGAAAAAAGATGGCGCCAAGAACATTAAGTTCCTTTGCCTGCTTGCGGCACCTGAAGGAATTGAAGAATTCCAAAAAGGACATCCTGATGTTCCCGTCTACACGGCATCTGTTGATCAGAAGCTAAACGAGCACGGTTATATTGTTCCTGGCTTAGGGGATGCAGGCGACCGTATTTACGGTACGAAATAATCTCTTCATTTTCGTCAGAATGAAAAAAGGCTCCGTTATTGGGGCCTTTTTTATTGGTATTTTTTTCTGATCTTTTCGTAGGTGCCATTATGTCTAAGAGTACGAAGGGCATGGTTTATGTCACTCAGGATACTCTGGGCCTGATCAGATTTTTTGGAAAAGCAGAAATAATAGGGATTGCTGACGAGTTCCCTGTAGGTGACGTGGCCACTTTTACCGCGATTGGCCAAGGCAAAGAGGACCGTATCCCGATAGGAATAAACGGCATCAACGCGATCGTTTTCAAGCAAGGTCAAGAGTTCATCGTCATTTGTGGCTTCATAAGCATTGATGCCATGTTCAATGAGCTCTTTATGAACTGCATAGCCTCTGACGCTGGCGACAGAGAGGTCTTTCAGGTCGGCAACAGAGTTAAACTCATTGAGGCTTACCTTGTCTGATAAAAAGACACCTTGGCTTAACTGCCCTAGGATATCAGAGAAAATGAAATTCTGATCTCGATCTGGGTGATAAGAGCAGCCACAAAGTCCGTCGACTTTTCCCTGCTCTACGAGCTTTACCGCCCGTTTCCAAGGGTAAAATTTATAATCAACTTTTCGTTCTGTAAGGGCAAAAACCTCCAGCATGATATCAACATCAATGCCTTTGGGACCCGACCCCGGGTTTTCTATCTTATATGGCGGGAAAGAACTGCAAGCCATTGTGATGGGCCTATCAGTGTCTGCAATAACATTCTCTGCTGGAAACAGAGTAAGTAAGAAGGGCACTATACCTAGGATATGTTTAGGGTGCATCTTCAAACTTTATTGTCCTTACACGTTACGCATTATTAACACTGATCAAATTTAATAACAAAACATCGCAATCAAGTATTTTAATGTTGAAGGGATGAATGTCTCTTATTTAAACTATCTAAATGCTAATAATTCTTTACCGTCTAAGGTAATTCCTGATGTGTATACTCTTTTGCAGGGGGCGCGCTGCTCGGCGGTACTACTTTTGTGAGTACCCATATTATCAAGCCGCCCGTAAAGGCCATTCCGACCATGGCAAGAAAAGCATAAGATGGATCAATATCAAATAATATGCCAGATACGAAAATGGCTAACCCCATCATTAAGCCGTTAGCTATACTGGAATAAAGGCTTTGTGCCGAGGCAGAGACGTCTTTGGGCGCATGCTTTGTTATGAATGACATGGAACCCAAATGAGTTAGGCCGAATGTCAGGGCGTGCAATATCTGTATGCCAATAATTAAAACCATGCTGTCACTAAAGCCGAGTGTTCCCCATCTGATGATGCCAGCAATACTACCGATGATGATCAGATGTAATGAGCGCGCACTTTTAAACAGTCTGTTACTGAATGCAAATAAAATGACTTCGGCCATAACCCCGAATGCCCAGATGAAGCCAACCAGGCTTTTGCTGTAGCCCAGCGATGTCAGATAGAGAGAACCAAAGGCGTAGTAAGCGGCGTGACTACCGATAATCATACCAGCCCCAAGAATAAAAAACAGGAAACTTGGTTTTCTGAGAAATATTCTCGGATTACCCGTTGTTTTTTCCTGCTCATTTGGAAGCTGGGGCAGAGTTAAACTGAAAAAAGCAACTATAATAAGAGCGCATAGAATGAGCCAAAGCGTCCAGTTGATATCAATCATATCAAGCAGATACCCGACACCAAAGCTTGTTACAATAAATGAGAGCGAGCCCCAAAGCCTTATCCGCCCGTAATTTAAATCATACAGTCGAACTGCCTTAAGTGTCTGATTGTCACCTAAAGGAATGAGTGAGAGGAAACAGCAGGATGCCCCCGCTTGAAGCAGGAGATAAAGGTAAAAATCTTCTGCGAAATAAAAAGCAAGAAAGAAACCGCAGGATACCAATGCCGTCGTAAAGAGAACTGTCCTGCTATAGCCGCTCTTTTCCGATATGAGAGCGATGGCCGGAGAAACAAGCACCATGAGGAACGGCGGGATTGAAAGTATATTTCCAATTTCGGATTTACTCAGGCCTCTTTCAGATAGCCAGAGGGGCCAGAATACAAGAATGATGCCCATCGTCATGAAGACAAAGATATAAAAGAGGGAGTAGGGTACACCTAAACGGGTGGTGGAATCTTTGTTCATATTGATGCTCTAACTTAGAATCGCTTTATGAGGAATTATAAGCGATGCAGGCGGGATTTAGATTTATAAATACCATTTTATGGTTAGGCATCAATCATTATGTTTGATGGTGTTAGTTTCGTCGTTGTATGTGAAAATAAAAAAGGCGTTCATTATGAACGCCTTTTTCGTATCACCAGAGTGAGTGTATTTTACGCGACTTTTGCTTCACGAAGAATAAAAGCGGGTGTGTGATCACCAAAAGAGCTGGTTGGGTTACTCGGCTCTGATGATGGTTCTCTTTCGCCAATAACAGCTGTCGGCTTGGTTTTGCGGCGGGCTGTTCTTGTTGGTTTCTTAGCACTACGTTTTTCGTCCGCGCCGTTACCTGCATCACTAGATGCTGCAGTGTCCGTTGAATCATCCTCTGCTACGTCATCGGATTTCTTGCGACGACGGCTAGGTTTTGCTTCTTTAGCATCACTGCTTTTCGCCGTTGCTTTTGCTGGGCGACGACGTCTGCGTCCTTTAAGTGACGCAGCTTCTTCATCTGTCCAGGTTTCAAAGCCTTCAAGAGAAACAACAGGTATGCCGCTATTGATTGTTGTTAGCACGTTGCGTAAGCCCTTGTAATCTTCAATTGTCGCGATTGTGAATGCCTTGCCTTCACGTCCGGCACGCCCGGTTCGACCAATACGGTGAACATAGTCTTCGGGGTTAACGGGAACGTCAAAGTTAAAGACATGTGATACAGCCGGAATATCCAAGCCACGTGCGGCAACATCCGAACAGACTAAAAGCTTAACTTTGCCTTCTTTAAAGTCGCTCAGTGTTTCCATACGGGACGATTGAGCCATATCACCATGGAGCGCAGCAGCAGAGAAGCCATGTACATTCAAGGATTTATTTAGAATGTCGACGTCTTTTTTTCTATTGCAGAACAAAATCGCGGATTGAATTTCACCTTCGCCGGTCATGACCTGGCGTAGGGCTTCGCGTTTTTCTTTCGGGCCACCATCAATTTTGATAATCGTCTGTTCGACCGTTTCAGCAGTAGATGCCTGCTTGGTTACAGAGATTTCTTTTGGGTTGCTCAGGAATTTATCAGAAAGTTTCCTGATTTCCGGGGCCATTGTCGCAGAGAAAAAGAGCGTCTGTCTGAGCGGTGGAAGCAAAGAGACAATCTTTTCTACATCCGGGATGAAACCCATATCCAACATCCGGTCAGCTTCATCGATAACCAAAAGCTTGGTATCAACAAGCATGATCTTGCCTCTCTCGAATAGATCGAGAAGGCGACCAGGTGTTGCAATTAGAACATCAACGCCACGTTCGAGGAGCTTTATTTGCTCCGCAAAGGAAGAGCCTCCGATGAGGAGAGCTTTGCTAAGCTTGCTGTATTTTCCATAGCTTTCGAAGTTCTCCGAAATCTGATGGGCAAGTTCACGTGTTGGTGTCAGGATCAAAGAACGCGGCATTCTTGCACGCGCCCGACCACTGGACAGCATTTCGATCATAGGCAGCGTAAACGAGGCAGTTTTACCTGTCCCGGTTTGAGCACAGCCCATTACATCACGACCCATTAACACGTAGGGGATTGCTTGTTCCTGAATAGGCGTAGGTGTTGTATAGCCAACATCCTCGACAGCCTGCAGGAGTTTTGGATTTAATCCAAGATCAGAAAAGCTCATGTATTCCTTAGTTACGCTTGAGCGTTAGTCAAAAAAAAGCAGAAATGCGTAAAAACTTACGCGTGCTTTCCAGAAGAGACGTGCGCATAATACGGAAAGCTTTGAAAAAGTCAATTTGTACTGTGTTTTAGGTGCCAAAAATCGATAAATTACGTCATAACGTGATATTATTGTTTAATTTTAATCCTGTGATGTTTAAGTCAATACAGGTCAGTTAACTTGCTAGAGGCGTTTTTAAGATGTTGATGTCTGCGGAAGATTCGGTCGTTGTTGTCATAGATATACAAGAGAGACTTGCACCTGCGATCCCGGAACTCGACTCAATTCTGAAAGCCAATGAACTGGTTTTGAAAACTGCGGCCGAGCTATCTGTACCCGTTTTGGTAACCGAACAATATCCCAAGGGACTTGGACATACTGTCGAGCAACTACACGGCTTGTATGCTGAAAAAGATGTGTTCGAAAAAATTTCCTTCAGTTCAGCTGGCTGTAAGCCGTTTATGTCTGCGTTAAAAGAAACAGGGCGGCGCCAGGTTATTGTGATGGGTATTGAGGCGCATGTTTGTGTTCAACAAACTGTTTTAGAACTACTGTCTGACAGATTTGATGTTTTTGTCGTGGCTGATGCGATTGGGTCGCGCGCTGACGAAAACAGAAAACTGGCGCTGGAACGCATGATCAGGTCTGGTGCCGAGGTGGTTTCAAGCGAGATGGTTATGTTTGAAATGTTGAAAAAGGCAGGGACGCCAGAATTTAAAAAGCTATCGAACCTACTTAAAGAAAACGATTAATTTTATGAACGAAAAAGAACGTCTGGTTTTTTTGCCGGGCCTTTTGTGTAATGAACGATTGTGGGCACCACAACTGGATCTTTTTAAAGACACGTATCTCTGTGAAGTGTCAGATCTTACCCGGGCCAGTTCCATAAATGAACTGGCTTTACAGGCTTTGAAACAGGTACGCGGGAAATTCAATCTCGTTGGATTATCGATGGGTGGGTATGTCGCACTCGAGATTATGCGGATTGCACCCGAACGCGTGAAGCGTTTGGCATTAATTGACACAAAAGCGCGTGCGGATAGTCCTGAACAAAAACGACGTAGACGTGGTCTACTTTCTTTGGCTGGACGAGGAAAGTTTAAAGGGGTGACGCCACACTTGATGCCACTTCTTATTCATCCTGACCGAATGGAAGATACCTCCTTGACGTCTGAAATATACAAAATGGCGGAAGAGGTTGGGCAGGAAGCTTTTGTGCGACAGCAAACTGCGATCCTGGATCGTGAAAGTCACTTGGATATTTTACCGAACATAAAATGTCCGGTCCAAGTAATCTGTGGTCAGGATGACCTGATTACTCCCTTGGACTGTTCTGAAGAAATTGCCTCTTTGACGCCAAACGCCGAACTATTGGTTCTGGAAGACTGTGGTCACCTATCTAATATTGAGTTGCCGGATAAGGTGAATGAATCTCTACAGGGATGGTTGGAACGAAACATAGGACCAAAAGGTTAGTTTCGTTTTCTTGTGAACGAGTTTTTCAATCTACGGAGAAATCTTCAATCAGATGACCTTCTACAATATATCGTAGGGGGCCAGGCGTCTGAGCATCGAAGGGCCAACAAGTTACGAGTGCTATGCGTTTAGAAGTATTTTGGTTGGTAATGCCCGATTGATCCCATTTGGTAATTCGGATGTTGTCCACCTTATATAGATGATCCTGTCCTTTGGGATCTTTTACTTTGACAATGTCAGTCGCTTTTATGTTTTCTAAAAAAGCAAAATGAGTATCTCTGTGTGCGGCATAGACGGCTGTCCCTTGTTGTCCGGGGAGGGCTGTGTTTTCCAGATGTCCCGGCGCAAATGCCAAGGCTTCTCCACTGCTGCCGCGTAAGGCGATAACGGGTTCGATAGCCAGATTAGGTAGGCTGATCTCTGCAACTGGGTAGGTATCGGCCCATGACCATGCTTTTTGTGGTTTTTGGGTGGTTAAAGTCTCTTGCCAGGCCTGTTGTAACAGATGTTGCGCCAGAACTGCTTTCAGTTTGATGTAGAGACCATCTCCGACTAATGCAAAGCTTGCCATAAACAAAGCCAGCAAGAGGAACTTTCTAGCTCCTCTTGCCATGAATTGAACGAGCAATTGAATTTGTAAAGCAGGCTTTATTCTACTTAGGATTTTCATGGCTATGGACGCTGCCCATTTGGAAGCATTTTACGCGATACCAACATGAATAATATCGTGGCGAGCAGGAGAAGCATTCCAAGAATTATTTTTAATTCCGCAGTGGTTGCTGTTGCAGGTAAGGGAATGGACTTTGCTTTAGCTGATACTGATCTTATGAGGGGGGCGTCAGTTGCTGCCAAGCGATGCAGAGACGAAATGCTGGCATCTTCGAGCGGGGCTGGCGCAGAGGAATAATCTGCTCCAAAAACCTTCTCAAAATCCCATCCCGCAGGGAGGTTTAAAGCGATTTCCTGACTGTTATAATCTTTACCAGTTGGCCTTGTCGGGGTGATATCAACAGCGACAAGGCTGGTCATTTTACTGATTAGGCCATATTTCATAGCTGTATTGAGTATGTCCTGATCAAGTACATTCCAGTTGTCGGCCTGGAAATACTGTCCTTCTATTTCTGAAATTTTCCTTCTTCCCCAGAGTTTGCCAATGCCTGTCCCCGATTGCGCTTTGTGAAGGGGCAGTTTGATTGTCCAGGGTTGGTTAGAGAATTGACCGGAAACATCCAGCGTTTCTTTGGTTGATCGAATTGTGTTTTTAGCTTTGGCGAGGATAACGACGGGTTCACCGCTATAGAGATCAGGGAGCTGACGAGGGCTCATTTCAACATTGGTTTTTTCTGGCTGGTTGCTCTCTGGCCAGATTGCTTGAAGATTGGTGAGTACCGGGGTTTCAAGCTTTGTAAAAAGTTCGTTCATACGGGATCTGACTTGTTGTTCTGATCCGATGTGGGTAAAAGTTCCTTTGCCGTAGCTGGATGCACGGTTCATAAAGTGACTGTTGGGGGCAGAACCAATACCGACGGTAAAAATTCTGGATCGACCACGTTTTTTAACAATGGCATCAAACATCTGTTTTTCATTACCAATGGCACCATCCGTCAAGAAAACAATCTGACGCAAACTTGACTTGTCATTTGGTGTCTGATCTTCCAGTGCAGCTTCCAGCGCAGGTAACATTTCTGTTCCGCCATCAGCTTCGAGTGACGAGACAAATCTTTTGGCGATATCAAGGTTGCCGGTATTGGCTTCAAGAGCAGAAGGGAAAAGGACTTCGTAGGTATCGTCGAACCTTATAACGTTAAAGCGGTCCCGGCTGCGTAGCTTTGCCAGTGCCAAAAGCAAACTTTCTTTTGCCTGTCTCATGGATGGGCCAGCCATAGAGCCAGAGTTATCAATAACAAAGATGACTTCCCTGTTTGGTGTTGTTATTTCATCCTGAGCAAGTTGAGCCAGTTTGGGTGGAGTAACAAAGGCAAGGAAATAATCATCCTGACCAATCGTTTCCTTAAACAAGGCTACGCGCGGAGATTTCTTTGGTTCTGCTTTCCAGTTGAGTTCAAAATCACGATCCGCAGGTACGACTTGATCACTGAGAGATACTTGAACCTGATCCTTGGATTTGTAGTCTGTAATAATCTCGTGGAACGGGCTTTTGATTTCACCAATGGGAAAGCCGGAAGCCAAACTGACATTCAGGGATACGGGATTACTTTTAGCCTGTTTTGCCGGATTTATAACTGGCGAGGTTATTTCTTCACGATCCGGAACGGGATCTTTTACAGTTCCCCACTGTTCATCATTCTCAAAGTTTACACTTTCGACTATGCGTGGCTTGGGATTGTAGCGTGGGGCCGCGACCATTGGAAAACGGAGCGAGAAAAGGCCATTGGATTGCCTGACGGTCTCTTGATATTCAATCTGCACAACCACGATCTCTTGCGGTCCTATATTTGCGACTGAGTTGGTAAAGAGATTAGGGCGTAACTGTTCGACCAAGCTGGCTTTTTTGCCTTCTCTTTTGGCGTCATCATATATTTTGCGGGCTTCTTCTTTCGGTTTGATAACACCTTCTATAAAACGATCACCAATTTGCATTTTTAGGGTATCGACGGCGGACGTTTCTGGCAGGGGGAAAACGTAAGTTCCTTCAACCCAACCATTCGAAGGGTTTCTAAAGCGTTGGGTCACTTTCGTCCGGGCGATTGGTCCGTTGATATCAATTTCTACATTTGTCGCCAGTTGTATGGCTTCGACCATTTTACCGGCTTCTGTTGTTTTCAATAACAACGAGCCTCTTTTCATATCGTTAGGGCTGACCAACCCGTTTGCCACCGAGGGACTCCCACCCACAACAATGATAAAAGAGATCAATAGGACTGCAATAAATAGTGTTTTGATAGAAAAGTTGAATTGTTTGGTTGTGATTGTTTTCAGCATGCCGCTGCCCTGCCATCTAAGAATAGAGTTGTTTGTTTCTTTGTATTCTTATCTCGTGGCTTTATGCCGAAAGGGAGAGGCTTTGTGACTAAAAAGGGGCAAAGTTGAGGTTATGGTTCATTCAACCGACCATAATTCAAATGAAAAGAGTACTGCCATCTAATGGAATGGCAGTACTCTGTATCAAAGAATATTTGTTTTATTTAGATATCTATGTCTGAAACAAACTTTGCGTTGTCCTGAATAAAGTTAAACCGTAGTTCTGGTTTTTTTCCCATCAGGCAATTCACTCTGTCCGCTGCGGCCCGTTGGCTTTCGGCAGGATCAAAATCGTCGTTGTGGTGAACGGTAACGCGCAAAAGTACTCTCTTGGACGGGTCCATTGTTGTTTCTTTAAGCTGTCGAGGGGGCATTTCACCCAGACCTTTAAAGCGGCTGACTTCAATTTTCGCGCGCCCGGTCAGTTCTGTCTTTTCCAACTCAAGACGATGTTCATCATCCATGGCATAGACCGTTTTACTGCCTTGCGTCAGTCGATAAAGCGGTGGCATGGCAAGATAGAGGTGGCCGCTTTCGATGAGACCTGGCATTTCCTGATAAAAGAAAGTCATTAGCAAAGAGGCGATATGGGCACCGTCAACATCAGCATCAGTCATGATAATGATGCGTTCGTAACGAAGCTTGTCTTTATCGAACTGTCCTTTGGTGCCACAGCCAAGCGCCAAGCTGATATCTGCGATCTCTTGGTTTGCTTTAATTTTATCCGCCGTTGCCGAGGCAACGTTCAGAATTTTTCCGCGAAGAGGAAGGATCGCTTGTGTTTTTCTGTCGCGTGCTTGCTTGGCAGAGCCACCAGCTGAATCGCCTTCTACCAGAAAGATTTCAGTATCGTTTGATTTGTTACTGCTGCAGTCGGCAAGTTTTCCGGGTAAGCGAACTTTACGGGTCGCTGTTTTACGGCTGGTTTCTTTATCTTGTCGTCTTCTTAAGCGGTCTTCACTGCGCTCGATAATACGCTCCAGCAAAAGTCTGGAACTTTCAGGATTACTGGCCAACCAGAGATCAAAATGATCTTTAATTGTTGCTTCTGTTAATTTTGCAGCAAGCGGAGTGGCAAGTCTATCCTTGGTTTGGCCCTGAAATTGTGGATCTCTGATAAAGACAGAAAGGACAGAAATGCTCCCGTTCAAAAGATCATCGCCCGTAATCTGGGCGGCTTTTTTTATGCCCGTGAGTTCACCGTAGGCTTTGAGACCTTTTAAAAGGCCTGCTCGCATACCACTTTCATGGCTGCCGCCATCAGGTGTCGGGATTGTATTACAATAAGAATTGACGAATCCCTGTTCGTCACGAGGCCAACAGATCGCCCACTCAGCGCGTCCTTGGCCATCGGAGAATTCGGCTTCACCAGCGAAGGATTCAGATGTTAGGGCAGGGCGTTCGCCGAGCTGCGAGTCAATAAAGTCCTTCAAGCCGTTTGGGAAGTGGATGATTTCGCTTGAAGGGATATTGCTCCCCTCGACAAGAGAAGGCTCACACGTCCACCGGATCTGGACACCTTTGTAAAGATAAGCCTTTGAGCGCGTCATCTTATAGAGACGAGCGGGTTGGAATTTACAGCCGGGCTCAAAAATTTCGGCGTCCGGATGGAAGGAAATTGTCGTTCCACGTCTGTTATTGGTTTTGCCGATCAGTTCCAGTTTGGTCTGAGGATGACCTTTACTGTATTCCTGTCTGTATAGTTGTCTATCCCTTGCTACTTCAACGTACATAGAATCAGACAGAGCATTTACAACAGAAACACCAACACCATGAAGACCTCCGGATGTTGCATAGGCATCTTGTGTAAACTTTGCGCCTGAGTGCAGGGTCGTCAGGATAACTTCCAGCGCAGACTTGTCTGTATATTTCGGGTGTGCATCGACGGGAATGCCGCGCCCATTGTCTTTGATTGTTATCTGGTTATCCAGACCAAGCTCAATATCGATTCGTGTTGCATGTCCTGCAACAGCCTCATCCATGGCATTATCAAGAACCTCCGCAACAAGGTGATGCATGGCGCGTTCATCGTTACCGCCAATATACATTCCGGGGCGATGGCGAACAGGTTCTAAGCCTTCGAGAACTTGAATGTCCTTGGCTGAATAATCAACCGTGGTTTCATTTGTGGGGGCTGAGTGAAATAGATCTGACATGGGAACATTATGTGTTGATGATTGGGCTAAGGCAAGTTCCAGATGAAGCTAAATTCACCTTTTGTTTCCCCCAGGAGTGTTTTTTATTCCTGAGGGATATTTGTCTGACTTAATAGAGATTAAAGATTTAGCTGAAATTACTTAGTGTTGCGTTTGGATTCTTATTTCTCCGCAGTTAGCACCGTTGCTCATAAGTAAATTTGTGTACTTGCTCAGTAGGTACTTCACCGGGTTGTGAGCAGTAATGTTAGATTGTCTCTGTTATAGATAGCTGATTGTTTTAGATTATAGAGAATCTTCTGAAGGAAAAATTATGCAAATATTGGCGACCGCTATGCGTTGTGCGTTGTTAACACTGGCCTTGCTTTTTTCTTTTTTGAATCCTGTGGTTGCAGGCGAGGCGGATGTCATTAAAGTCGAGGGCTATAAAGACGGAGATCGCGGCTGGCGTTTTAATGTGACAGTGCGTCATGATGACACAGGGTGGGATCATTATGCTAACCGCTGGGAGATTATTACGGAAGACGAGACGATTTTGGCTACGCGGGTGCTTCATCACCCCCATGAAAATGAGCAACCCTTTACCAGATCGTTATCCGGCGTCGATATTCCCAAGGGCGTAAAAAAAGTTTTTATACGTGCTCATGATAGTGTCCATGGCTATGGAGGTCAGGTAAAACCTTTCGTTGTGGAATAATATATTACAGAAAAACGACGGAAAAATACGTTGACATTGCCAAATTTCACACAACGGCAGTTGATTTTTTTTCTCACTTACATTATTTAATACTTGTGCAATGCACAAAGTGCCTTTGTTGAGTCTCCGTTTCCGTTTCTTACTACATAAGTCTCTATGTAGTCGACTGTCGGAATCGCCACAATTTGAGACGCTTTAAAAAATGTTTAGATACTGAGCTATTTTATGATTTAAAATAGAGCTGCTTCTTATGCATTTGCCCACAAAGGGTGTCAGGTTGTGATGGCTCTTGACGAGCTTTGGAGACCTTTTTCTTCTGCTTTTTTCTGCGGAAGAAGTTAAATAATTATCTATTTACCTAGGACTTCGGTTCTTGAGGTTATTAAGTTGCCGGATCCTACGGAGGGATTAATGAGCGATCAGTCCAATACAAAGCCGGTTTCTGACCGGGTGTATGAAAAGAAAAAACGTAATTGTCTGAAGTGCCGGGAAAAATTCGTAAGCGAATGGCCTGGTGAACGTATTTGCAAGACATGCAAGTCTTCTACCGCTTGGCGGGAAGGCATTGCAGCCTAAGGTATTGCAAAAGATGACATACAACAAAAGCGCGTTCAGTTGATCGCGCTTTTGTTGTATGTGGGATCAGCTTTTTTTCGAGTATGTACCAGAATTTCTTATACTTTCTGCATTCAATATCCTAAATAGCTTATCAAATCAGGATATCGTTAAATTCAATTATTCTTCTTAAACCAAAATATCAACACGACTACCTCGCCCATCGGTAGGAGGAGCGAGTAATTTTTTTCCTGTCGTATCCTCTGAATTTATAGTTTTGATCGTCGTCACTTCATCAGTGGACTGTGTTGCAGGCTTAAAGGCTGGGCCTCGGTTAGCTTGAGGTTCAGGGGTAATGATTGTTCCCGTCCGTGTGTAGAGAGGCGGAATATACATTGAAACCTGCGAACAAAATTTTAGTTATTAAATTTTAATTAAAATACCATGTAATTTTTCTAATGTCTTTAATAAAGTCGATGTTTTTATACTAATGGTTGTTTTTTTGTGTTTGCTAAATCCACCATTCTATATGAATGTCCATTTTTTAAAGCAGGTTACTCCTTTAAAAAATTTGGTCGTTATGAGCATTCAAGTATGTAATCTATATTGTATTCTATCGCTTTGTTCGCCTGATCAATCAGCTTCAAGCCATCAGCGATCGCGTCTTGAAATTGTCCTAAATCATTGATTAGGTTTGGTAAGCTGGAATTGGAAGCATCGAGTGATGCGCACTGTATTTTTCCCATAACCCTGGTCACTTCCAGGCTTGCTGTCAGTTTGCGCATTTCCAGGCAAGTTTCTTTGAACTGAGATATTTTAACGGAAATTTCCTTTAGGCCCTGAGCAGCTTTATGAGAATAGGCTTGCTGTTGCTGTTCGAGATTGATCATTTCCTTTTCTTGAGAAGCGCCTTTATTGGGTGCTTCCTGTTTGAAAATAGACGCGACTTCCCCCTGTATTCGCGCAGTTGAGGCTAGAAAAAGGCCATTATCAATAGTTTGCGCTACATGAGTTCCTGATTCCATGAATTGTGTCATTTTGTCCTGAAGTTCTGCAGCGATTGTTGTATAGTTGCTTGAAATAACACCGATCGCAGCACCGGTTTCTCCAAGTTGTGCAGCATGGACACGTAAATTAAGGGGAACGTGTCTGTGCCCTTCATAGGCACTAAATATCTGTTTTGTATGGTCCAGAAGATGTTGGGCTGATTCTACCAGTTTGTTGAAATTGGCCACTGAAGGATCTTCTGGTTTCTTTAACTGTCTGTCTCTTGCGATTATTTCATGGCTCAGTGCAGATGCCATGAAGGCGTTATAATCCCGATAGCCGAGATTCTGGAGACGTGAGAGTAAAATCTTTGCGCTTTTTTCGGGGGTGGGATGGTCACTATTTTCTATTTTCCGAAGTGCAATGTATTCATTTTTTACTGTTCTGAAAAGAGAACTGCTAGGTTTTAAGCGAACGGAAAGAAAGCCCCCGTCAATCGGGGTGACGATTGCAAAAACCCAATAGTGGCGTCCGTCTTTTGCTCTGTTTTTTACATAGGCACCAACGGGATGCCCGCTTTTGATTGTATCCCATAACAACCAGAACACGGCTTTTGGCATGTCTGGATGGCGAATAATTTTGTGCGGTTTATTGAGCAGCTCGTCCCACGCATAAATGCTGACACGTTGAAACACGCTATTACCAGACAGAATGATGCCTTTTTCATCCGTTCTGGAAAAAAACAATTCATCGAATGAGAAGGGAACTTCATTCGATGATTGGGATGGAGGAGGTTCTGTGATGGCGGGGCTTGAAAATTCTGGATTAAGGGTAAGCTCTGTATCGGAATCTTCAGTATATGTATTCATGAGATTATACGGTCTGGTTGTTAATGATACGTATTTAACTAAAAGCCTTAAGATGACCCAAATACATACCTGAACCCAATTGCAGATTTGCCATTCTTTGTTGAAAAACTAGCTGCTTATTTCATAATAAATCATTAAAACCAGATAATTTTTGTGGATATTTGTTTTATTAGCTTCTTTGTAAATTGACTTAATTCTGAGGAATTTGATGATAGCTTTTATAAAGAAATTTGAGAGTATTGTTTTCGTATTTTCTCTAAATACTGTTTTTGAGCTGAGCGTCTTTTAATATATTTATGTAAATTATTGTTTATTTTTAAGGGTGTTTTGTTGTTCGAAAACAACAGAGTGTTTTTATACTACTAGATTGATAATTGTTACTGATGTAAGTTGGGCTAAGCGGTATGGTTATGGCGAGGCTGTTGTGCTGATATTTGTGGTCATAGATCGGCACCAAATTGCAATAACACATACGCATACTCTCTGTAGATTAAAGGTTGTGAAACTATGTTTCTGATCAGAAAATTGAGCACGTCTCTTTTTAAGCTGACTTTTTTGTCACTTCTTTTGGCGTTTAGTTCTGTCACGCAGGCAGATGAAAATGCAATTGCTTATGTGAAGGTGCTGAACGGCGCTTGTTACGTGGAAAGTGGTGGGGCTGAGCGTATTCTTCAAATCGGGGATCCTCTTTACAAAGATGATATTGTTAAAACTCGTAATGAGTCTTCTCTTGGGGTGTCGTTTAGGGATAATACGTTGGTTTCTTTGGGAAGTAATTCGTCCCTGAAACTGAATAATTTTGAATTTGATCCTGATAACAAGAAGCTGGCATTTGCGGTTCAGCTTTTTGAAGGGACGCTTTTGTATATTTCGGGCATCATTGCAAAGCTGACAAAGAACCCTGATGAAGATCTGCAAATAACAACACCTGCTGGAACAATTTCTGTTCGTGGCACCAAGATGTTTGTCCGTGCTGAATAATATCAGTGAACAAGGGGGATAGTTTAATGCCTAAATTTACGTCTAAAATCCTACTTTCATTACTTTTCTTGGTTCTGGCTGGCTGTTCGGCACCACGTGGTAACTATGTTATTCTTTTGCCCGAAGACGATGGTAGTGTCGGTGAAGTTAGCGTGCGAAATGATGCCGGTGTCCAGACAATTTCATCCGTTAATACGGTTGTTGAAATTCCGAGTGACAAGGCGCCTAAAAAACCAAGGGAACTGTCGGATGATCTCGTGGCTAAACTGGTTGCGGAAACAGAAGCAGCTCAACCGCCCAAGCCTCTTTCATTTTTCTTTTTCTTTGGCTTTGATAGCGCTGAGCTAACAGAAGAATCCAACACTATTTTTGAAGCTGTCCTGACTGAAATTCAAACCAGAGAAACAGTGGATATCAGTCTCATCGGTCATACAGACACCATCGGTGCATCTGACTATAATAAAGAGCTGGGCCTTCGTAGAGCGGGCAACTTGCGCGACAAGCTTATTGAGAGCGGGATCAATGCGAGCTCAATTGATATCAAATCTCTTGGCGAAGAAAATCCATTGGGCGGAGACGAGGGGCAGGGTACCAATGCCTTTAACCGTCGAGTTGATATGGTGTTGCGTTAACAAGCGCACTCATACGTTTTAGTTATTAAGGGGGAGAGTGAACTTAAAGGTTGCTCCCCCTTTATTATTATCCTCTACCCATAAGTTCCCACCCCATGCTTCAATGATGGAGCGGCTAATTGCGAGACCCAGCCCAGTGCCCTGTTCTTTTGTGGTAAAGAAGGGCTTGAAGAGGTCTTTTTTCTGATCTTCTGTTAGTCCTGGGCCTGTATCACTTACAGCGACTTCAATCATTCCTTTGGGGTTTTCGCAGGTAGAAATGAGTATTTCGTGATCCGTTCTATCGATTTCCTCGGTAGCCTGCTTGGCGTTGCGAATGAGATTAAGGAGGACTTGGTGCAGCTGAATTTCGTTTGCTGTGCCGTCTGTGATCTCTGGGGAGAGATTTGTATTAATGCGAACCTCTTTTCCTAAGCCGGAATCATTAAGCAACTCGATTTCTTCAATAATTATTTTGTTGATGTCGAGTGGCGTGAGGTTGGTTTTACCCGTTTCTGCTGCATCCCTGATTGTGCGTAGAATTTCATTTCCGCGATCGGCTTGTTTCAGGATTTTTTCTAAAACGGGTTTAACCGTTTCCAGATCTATGTTGTCTCTGTCCAAAATTTTCTTGGCCGCGTTTGTAAAGTTATATATGGCGGCAAGAGGTTGATTTAGCTCGTGTGCGATGGATGAGGATAGTTTTTGTACCGAGCTTTTGCCAATGGTGTGCAGTAGCTCATTTTGTAGTTTTCTGATTCGTGCTTCTTTTTCACGTTCTTTTTGTGCCGCAATGCGGGCTTCTTCCCGTCTTCGTGCCTGTTCCATGACAAAACCGGTAGAGACAGAAATCATAAACATGATTAATGTGAGGATTAGTGGAAGAGAGGGATCAAACAGTTCTGTTCTAAAGGCGAATATACCGGATGATAAAAGCACAGTTGTCCAGCACAGGATCGCAAATGTAACTGTGACCTCCAAAGCGCCGTGCCGCTTGTGAACAACAAGAAAAAGAATGCCGATCAAGAGCAGATAGCCTAGTTCCAGCCAGAAAAAGGAAGAGGGGCGCGTTAGAAGGGTATCTGTTAGCATATTATCCAGCGCTTGGGCGTGTATTGCCAAGCCGGACAAACTTGATCCAACCGGTGTCAGTGTGTAGTCGGCGATACCAAGAGCAGTTACACCCAGGATGACAATTTTGTCCTTAAAGAGAGTATCGTCTATGGCGCCTGTAAGGGTATCGTTTGCGGATACTTTTGTGTAGTCAGAGCTTTTACTGAAATAGATCCAGGGCTTGCCACGATTGCTCATGGTCAAATCAAAAGAATTTAACCGGATACTTTCGAGTTTATTATTTTCTGTGGTTAATTCAATTTCATTTGCATTATTGGCAATACGCAGTGTTTCGATCTCAAAAGACGGAATGATAGCGCCATTTACATTATACAACAGAGGAAGTTGGCGAATAATACCATCCCGTTCTGCTGCGAGATTGTTGACGCCTTGTGTTGTTACCCTTTCAAGCTGTTCTATGTTTCTGAGGACATAGTTAAACCGTGGCAAGGTTGGTCTGACATCGCCTCCGTACATTCTTATGCTCGTTGTTGTCTCAATCGGGGCGCGTTGATCTGTGCCGTAACCAGTGGCCATACCTAAGATAACCGGATGGCCGTTGAGTACATTTGCGAGCGTATCATCGTATGAAGGGAAATCATGCTCATGGGTTTTCAGCTGTTGAGCCAGGGTAGGATTATTTTCGAGAATAAGGCTGGGGGATGTTCTATCTGGTTCCGGGAAAACGATATCAATTGCCAGTGCACGAGGGGATTGTCGTAAAATTTTGTCGGCTAAATCCGCGAGAATATTCCTTTGCCAAGGCCATTGTCCTTTTGCTTTGAGGCTCTTCTCATCAATTTCAACCAGAACAATTTGCTGTGTTTCTTTCTGGTTCGGACTTATCTTTTGAAAGGTATCAAAAGTGTTGTGGCGCAGAATCCTTACAGCCCAGGGATCTGATATTTTCAAGATGATCACACAAAACAAAACAGCCACGAGTATTGTGGTTGTTTTTGAAAAGGCCTTGGTCGCAAATGTCAGCATTTGGTGTGATCGATAACCATATTAGTAGAATTTAGGGCGAGCTGTAAGGAGTTTGTTGAGATCAAATCTATTCTGCTTGTGGTCAGGAAAGCAAACTAGAACTTGTTGTCTTTCTATTTGTTGTAAATAATGTCCGAAGGCTTTGTAATATTTAGATACCTTTTATGTGGGTCGTTGTTGAGTTCACAGGTTCAAAGGGTTTTGCTGAGAGACGATATGTATATATACATTATTGATGACGACGATGCTGTACGTGAATCTACTGAATTACTGTTAAGCACATCTTCTTTTGATGCTTCTATTCAAACCTTCGCATCGGCTGAAGACTTTTTTTCTGAAGACCTGCTCGGGCATTCCGGCTGCGTATTGCTGGATATCAGAATGCCGGGAATGGATGGCGTTGAGGCGCTTAAGAAAATCACGGCGTCAGATAGCAATCTTGTTGTTGTCATGATCTCTGGGCATGGGGATATTCCAAAAGCTGTGGAGACAATGAAGGCCGGGGCTTTTAGTTTCGTCGAAAAACCTTTTTCTGACACTGCAATTACTGAGGTTGTGACCTCGGCCCTTCAGCAAAGTGAAGCGCAGCAGGAAGAAGCTGAACTCAGAACCCATGCAATAGCTGCCATCGAAAAGTTAACACCACGAGAGAAAGAGGTTCTCGATAAGCTTGTTCTGGGGTTGTTGAACAAGGTTATTGCCTATGAACTGGGTATCAGCACCAGAACTGTTGAGGTACATCGCGCCAGAATTATGGAAAAGCTGGATGTGAGAAGTTTGCCTGAAATGGTACGCCTTTGTCTGTTGGCTGATGGAAAAGATAACGCTCTTGCAGCAACGTAAGCTTTGATATCCATCGTCTCGTTTCCATCGTCTCGTTTTCTTGGGGTGCTAGATATACCCCGTGCCCGGATATCCCTGTGCAAGGGGGTGTCACTTCGGGGGATGTGAAGTGATCGTGCACAGTGATGTGCGGCAAGAGTATACCTAGCTCTTTAAGAAATAAGAAGAACGGGGCTCTCTTGTAATTGAGTGATTTACGTAGATAAAACTACCTATAAAAGAAGAAAAGCCCCCAAAAATGGGGGCTCTTTTAGTTTGAGGTGCTATCCCTGTTTGCAGGGACGCCCCCGGTGAAGGGGGGCATCGGGATAGTCACTTCTGATAACAGTCTTAAGCGCTGTAATACATATCGAACTCAACAGGGTGAGGTGTCATTTCAAAGCGCTGTACTTCTTCCCATTTCAGGTTGATGTATGCTTCAATCTGATCTTTAGAGAACACATCACCAGCAAGCAGGAACTCGTTGTCTGCTTCCAGTGCTTCCAGTGCTTCTCTCAGAGATCCACAAACTGTTGGGATGTCTTTGAGCTCTTCTGCTGGTAGATCGTAAAGATCTTTGTCCATCGCATCACCAGGGTGGATTTTATTACGAATACCGTCAAGGCCAGCCATCAGAAGGGCTGAGAAGGCCAGGTACGGGTTTGCAACAGGATCCGGGAAACGAACTTCTACGCGTTTTGCTTTCGGGTTTGAGCCGTGTGGGATACGGCAAGATGCAGAACGGTTACGTGCAGAGTATGCAAGCAGTACAGGTGCTTCAAAACCAGGAACAAGACGCTTGTAGCTGTTTGTTGATGGATTTGTGAAGGCGTTAAGGGCTTTTGCGTGTTTGATAACGCCGCCGATGTAATGCAGGCAGGTTTCGGAAAGGCCTGCATAGTTTTCGCCAGCAAACGTTGCCTTGCCATCTTTCCAGATTGACTGGTGGCAGTGCATGCCGGAACCATTATCGCCAGCAACAGGCTTTGGCATAAAGGTTGCTGTTTTACCGTAAGCATGTGCAACGTTTTGTACGACGTATTTATAAATCTGCAGTTCGTCAGCAGCACGTACGAGTGTATTGAACTTCACGCCAAGCTCATGCTGTGACGGGGCAACTTCGTGGTGATGCTTTTCAGCTTCAACGCCCATTGCTTTAAGGACAGTGGTCATTTCAGCGCGAAGGTTGATACCAGTATCAACAGGGCCAACAGGAACATAACCACCTTTAACGCGAGGACGGTGACCAGAGTTACCGCCATCAATCTCAGCGCGTGTCATGTGCGGAGATTCTTCATCATCCAGCTGGAAGAATGTGCTGTGGCTGTTTGTGTCGAACTGAACATTATCAAACACGAAGAATTCAGCTTCAGGGCCGAAATAAACGGTATCACCGATGCCCGTGGATTGAAGATAAGCTTCTGCACGTTCAGCAGTTGCACGTGGGTCGCGATTGTAAAGCTGGCCTGAATCTGGCTCGTACACTGTGCAGGTAAGGATCATTTGTGCTTGCGCAGAGAATGGGTCCATAACAGCAGATGTAAGATCTGGTTTGATGATCATGTCTGATTCGTTGATTGCTCTCCAGCCTTCGATAGAGGAACCATCAAACAGGATACCGTCTTCCAGTTCATCTTCGCCAACAGCAGAAGCACACATTGTCATGTGGTGCCATTTTCCGCGTGGATCAGTGAAGCGGTAATCAACGAATTCAACTTCATTTTCCTTGATCATATCAAGGACGCTCTGTACGTCAGCCATAAGCTCTTTCCTTTGTACTAAAGTATTCTTTATGGAATTGGGTCTTGTTTTGATTAGATAGCGTCGCCGCCGCGTTCGCCTGTTCTGATTCGAATAACTTCTTCGATGTGGCTGACAAAGATTTTGCCATCGCCGATGCGCCCAGTTTGGGCTGCTTGTTGTATTGCTTCTGTGGCGCGTTCTGCCAACTCGTCTTCTAGAACGATCTCAACCTTCACTTTGGGTAGAAAATCGACAACATATTCAGCACCGCGATAAAGCTCTGTATGGCCTTTCTGACGGCCAAAACCTTTTGCTTCAGTAACGGTGATGCCATTGATACCGACTTCATGAAGGGCTTCTTTCACTTCGTCGAGTTTAAAAGGTTTAATGATCGCTTCGATCTTTTTCATTTGTCCGAATGCTCCAGCATCAGTAGGGGGCGGCTCTTTCGTCCATATTGTTATGCCCCTGATTTGCATGATGCGTGCCAACTCTGTAACGGCATAATTTAGCGATATTCAGCATCTGATTTATATGGTGTTGCCTAATTTTTAATCACAGCGTGCCCAATATTTAGCTGGTGGCTTGTTGTTTGATTATATTCGCGTCACGGACAGAGAGTTAGCTTTATCCGAAATGAATGGAGGTCAAGCCTCGTATCGGTTTATATGCTCTAGTACTTCTTCTTTGCATGTCGAATCTAAAGTCTGATTTGGTTTTATTCTATAGCTGGTAACTTCAATGCTCTTGATGTCCTTATGGGAGTATAAAAATAAAACCATTTTGTTAGGTTTTCGCATATCTTTTTGCTTGGTTGCGATCAACGTTATAGGGTGGTGAGTGAAAACAATTTTATTTGTGTGTATAGTTGCGCTTGACGGCTTCGATCTATGTGTATAAAAGCTCGCTCATCGGTAACGAATATACGTTACCTCGTTGACCTTGTGGTGGCTGTAGCTCAGTTGGTTAGAGCACCGGTTTGTGGTACCGGGGGTCGGGGGTTCAAGTCCCCTCAGCCACCCCATGTCAATGTTGAATATTTTAGTAATGCGGTAACCGGTTGGTTAACCGCTTTTTTTGTATTCATTTTGATCACAGTTAAGTTATCGCCAGTCTTTATTTTCTTAACGACTGATTAGGTTGTTTTGATTTATCATTAATTTGACATAATTGTTTCATTAATGAAGGCATGTGTAATGGAAAATAACGCGATCGCTGGTGAAGATAGACGCCAGGCTCCCAGATTTCCGGCTTCTGAACCGATTTCCCTAAAAGTTGTTGATAGAGATGGTCAGGCGGTTATGACAACCATTGCTGATTTGTCATTTGGCGGCTTTTGTCTCAAAGGGAATCTTGGGGCTGATGTTGGCGAGGAAGTTACGCTAACGCATTCCATTGCTGGCGAGTTCCAAGGCGAAGTTATGTGGCAGCGGGAAAACCAGATAGGTGTTCGCGTTATAATGTCTTCCGGGAATCGTGAAAAACTGCTTCAATACACCTGTTTAGCGCTGTATCCGGATAAGGACGTTCCAGAGCAAATAAGGTCCTGAATAAATATCTACATAAATAAATGTTCATTATATGAAGGTCATTGTTGAGCCATATTGATCTAATATGTAGGTTCACACCTGTAGTTTAGATTCGTAGGTTTCAATAGTATGCGTAAGACCCTTTGTTGTGTCCTTCTTGCCAGTGCCGTGACACTCTCACCTTTGCAGATTGTAAAGGCAGATGATTATTTGAACGGTGTTACTGCTTTCGAACAGGGGGATCATGCGCTTGCCTTGTCGTTCTGGTTGCCGTTAGCTGAGAATGGACACGGAAAAGCCCAGTACAGTCTGGGGAAACTTTACGAAACGCCAGAGTATGGTGATGAACCTAAATATCTTGAAGCCATAAAGTGGTATGAATCTGCTGCGAATCAAGGTGTTGCGGCTGCTCAAAACAACCTTGGACGCTTGTATGCACAGGGGAAGGGCGTTAAGGCAGATAGGACAAAGGCTGTTGGCTATTGGCGCATGGCTTCGGAATCAAACCATCCAATGGCACAGTATAATCTGGGCCTTGCTCTTTTTCGGGGTGAAGGCGTTGCGCAAAACTTTGAACGAGCCGTTTTCTGGTTCCACCAATCAGCAAATAACAATGTATCAGGTGCCCAATACGCCCTTGGTGAAGTCTATCGTCTGGGCCTGTCTGTTCCGGTTGATAATCAAGTGGCTGAAAAATGGTATCAGGCAGCCGCAAAAAATGGTAACCCCTCTGCATCGGATAGGCTTGCCGAACTTGCTCGGGCGAAAACTGAAGCAGAGGTGAAAAAGCTTGTTACTGAGGAGCTTGCACCAGAAAAAACAGATGAAAAAACAGATACGGCGATTGCCCCGAAAGTTGAGAGTACCAGTGAAACCGGAACTGGACCCTCTGAGGATATGTCAGTTGCTAATGTAGAAGTTACGGTCCCGAAACCCATGCCAAAGCCAGTGTTAAAACCAGAGCCGATGGAAGCTGTTGAATCTTCGGCTGAAGTGGTGGCGTTAGTTGGTCCCCTTAAGGATGACCGTAACTTTAGGCCTAAGAAAAACCCCAGGGGCTATGCTGGGGTGGGTAGTTTGTTGGTGCCAAAGCCTAAATCTAATCCGAGAAGATAGTATTTCAGACTGGTTTTGATGTTGGAAGCTGCTCTGCCAGCAACGCTTCTTTGCGCATCTATGTCAATGCTAAGAGGTGCTCTCGTGATATAATAATAGTTGGAAGTGTTTTTCTAACTATTTTGGTTTCTACTCATGTCTGAGATTGATCATTCTCTTCTTAGTGTGCGCGACATGTATCGAGCTGATAGTCTGGCGGTGAAATCTGGTGTGACCGGAATTTCACTGATGGATAAGGCCGGACAGGCCGTCGCAAAGGCTGTATACGATATCGTGCCAGAGGGGAGAGTGCTTATACTCTGTGGTCCCGGGAATAATGGTGGGGATGGTTTTGTTGCGGCTGCAGTGTTGAGTGAGTTGGCCTACGAAGTTCAGCTCTATTCTATGATACCGATATCTGAGCTGAAAGGAGATGCACTTCATTTTGCGAAGAAATGGCAGGGAGGTGTTCTTCATGAATTGAGAGAGGCAGACTTTGAGCAGGCTGATGTTGTTATTGATGCGCTTTTTGGGGCTGGTCTGACACGATCTCTAGATCGTACTTGCTGTAATTATGCTGAATGGTCGCGAGAAAAGCGTGTTGTGTCCGTCGATATGCCAAGCGGCGTATCTGGTGACACGGGGGAGATTGTCGGGGATGTTGCCTTTCGCGCAGAAAAAACAGTGACTTTTTTTATAAAAAAGACCGGACATTGTCTCTATCCCGGTGCTGATTTGTGCGGTGATGTTGTTGTTGCTGATATTGGTATTCCAAAAAAGGTCACAGCAAAGTTATTCCTAAAATCTAAAGAAAACCATCCTGATCTCTGGTCTGAGAAAATTCCTCGTTACAGGTATGATCAGCACAAATATCATTTTGGGCATAGTCTTGTATGGGGTGGCGAAATGACAGGTGCAGGCCGTTTGGTCGCCATGTCTACACTCCGGGTTGGTTCTGGCCTTGTAACGGTTCTTTGTTCTGATGCTGACAGATTGGTTTATGAGCTAACATCTCCGAGTCTCATTGTGGAAGAACACAAAGATCCCTTGGCGTTAGCCGCATTTCTGAGAGATAGAAAAGTTAGTTCCTTTGTTCTGGGGCCGGGAGGAGGGCGAGATGATGCCTTCAGATCTTTTGTTTCTACTGTTTTGAGGGCCTGTCCAATACCTACGGTGCTTGATGCTGATGCTATTAGTGTTTTTGATGGGCAACCGGAACAGTTACTCTCTTTATTAAGTGATCAAGTAATTATCACGCCGCATGAGGGGGAGTTTAAGAGGCTTTTCCCCAGACTTTATGGAAGTCGGCTGGAGAGGGCGCGTCTAGCTGCGGTACAGGCGGGGTGCATCGTTGTCTTGAAGGGGGCTGATACGATCATAGCAGCACCTGATGGGCGGACTGTTATCAATACAAACGCGCCTTATTGGTTGGCGCGTGGTGGGACAGGTGATGTTCTTGCGGGTATTATTACGGGATTACTTGCGCAAGGGGTATCTGTATTTGAGGCGGCCTGTGCGGGAGCTTGGTTACATGGTGATGCTGCGCAAGGGGCTGGAAGTAGCATGATTGCTGATGATCTTCTAACTGCTATTGGTGGGGCCATGGTTCCTTTCAGAGGCGAAGGTGGATTGGCGTAAATCTGTAACCCCTTAGAGTTACAAAAAAATATATGGTTTTTGATCTATTTATTTACTTTTATTTAATAGCTATCGGCGATTATTGGTACTGTCATGTAAAGCAAGTGTTCGTATTTAGGGTTTAATTATGTCATTCGTTGATAGTCTATATAAGTTCAAGCGCGACTCTGATGAAGTCAAAGTTGGTCACAAATATCGTTATGTGAACCCCCATCGGGTTGTAGAGACGGCTAAGGTTATTAATGTAAAGAAGGATACCTTTGGCATCCCGCATGTACATTTTTCTATCTCTGTTGATGGCGACACAAGTACCGGGTTTGAAGACTTTAGAACGCTAGGTCTTTCAAGCTTTTCCGAGCGTTATTGCCAAGCTGTTTAAGCACCAAATAAAATAAAAATCCTCTATAGGGCCTTGGGCTAAATGTTCAGGGCCTTTTGTGTTTTTGTGAATCTTTTGGTGCGTGTGATTTCTTTGCGTTCAATGATTTACGTATATATACGCGCTTTCCGAATCTGTTATATGTGTAGATGTTTAGCCCAGCTCTTCTTCGTGGTTGTTTTATCGTTCGTGTAGGGAAGCCTATACTTCTCTCTTCACGTCTAGAGCAAGAATTATGCTAAACAACGATAAGAGCTAGCTTCGGTTAGGTAATTTTTACATCAGGTTCGGAATATCTCTATGTTCAAAAAGTCCATTACAGTTTCTGCTGTTTTATCATTTACGCTTCTCACCGTACCAGCACAGGCAGATTTGTTTAGTGAGGGTCTTAAAATACTCAATGGCGGGGAAGCCACGCAGGAAGGGCAAAGCCAAGGGGATTTGAGCGTAGGAGAAATCTCAACGGGCTTGAAAGAAGCTTTGCGGGTCGGGTCGTCTCGTGTGGTTGATCAGGTCAGTTTGAGAGATGGTTTCAATGGGGATAACAACATCCATATTCCCCTGCCTGAAAACCTGAAGCGAGTTCAGGGGGCATTGCGTCGTGTTGGCTTGTCTTCCATGGCAGATGATCTGGAGCTTAAGCTCAATCGCGGTGCGGAAAAAGCATCTGTTGAAGCGCGTGAACTTTTCCTTGATACGATTTCAAAAATGACGCTGGAAGATGCACGCCGAATTTATGACGGACGCAATGACGAGGCGACAAGGTATTTTCAGGAAAAAATGAGCCCTGAATTAAAAGAGAGATTTAAACCGATTATTGATCGTACGCTTTCAGAGGTTGGTGCAGTGAACAGTTACGAAGAAATGATTTCCAGCTACAATGCGATTCCTTTTGTACCTGACGTAAAGGCTGATTTGACCGATTATACTGTTTCAAAGGCGCTGGAAGGGCTGTTTTACTATCTGGCAAAGGAAGAAGAGCAGATTCGTCAGAATCCGGTAGCTCGAACAACAGAGATTCTAAAAAATGTTTTTGGTTCCTGATGGAAAAATCGTGATTGGCAGTATTCCGGGGTTTTTTGACGGATTAGTGAAAAACGTGATGAGAAAATCAAAAAAAAATAACAAAATTGAAAAGTCTTAGTTGCGTACTCCGTAATGATGTATTAAACCCCTCCAAATCGAGACGAAATGCGGGTGTGGCGGAATTGGTAGACGCACCAGATTTAGGTTCTGGCGCCGAGAGGCGTGGAGGTTCAAGTCCTCTCACCCGCACCATTTCGAAACTAATTTGTTTGACCCTGGAAGGCCAGCGCTGCCCGGGCAGCTTGCTTTTGTCCTCCCAGGTCTTTTTTACGTGAAAATGAAAGGCGTCGCCGGCAAATGCAGGTAACTGAGACAAACGCGGACAATCTGAAACGCGAATTTACGGTGGTCGTTCCCGCCAATGACATCGACGCAAAAATCGATAGTCGTCTGGTTGAGCTGAGTTCTCAAGTCAAGCTCCCAGGCTTCCGTCCTGGCAAAGTTCCAATGAAATTGATGAAGCAACGTTACGGTAAATCCGTGATGGGTGAAGTTCTTGAAGCATTGGTGAACGAAACTTCTCAGGAAGTGATTTCAGAGCGTAGTCTCCGTCCTGCGATGCAGCCTAAAATCGAAGTTACTTCTTTTGATGACGGTAAAGACCTCGAATATTCCATCGCTTTCGAAATCATCCCTGATATCGAGCCAATGGATTTCGCTAAACTGAATCTTGAAAAGCTTTCTGTTGATGTTCCTGCAGAAGAAGTTGACGATTCACTTGGTCGTATTGCTGAAAACCACAAAACAACTCAGCCGCTGAAACGTAAGCGTAAAGCTAAAGAAGGCGATGTTGTAACAATCGACTTCAAAGGTACTGTTGGTGGTGAAGCGCTTCCTGGTATGGCTGGTGATGATTTCAAACTGGAACTTGGTTCTGGTCAGTTCATCCCGGGCTTTGAAGAGCAGGTTGTTGGTGCGAACATTGATGATGATGTAACTGTAAACGTTACTTTCCCTGAAGGTTACGGCAACGAAAAGCTGTCCGGTCAAGATGCTGTCTTTGAAGTAAAAGTAAAAGACATCGAAGAGACTGTTGCTGCTGAAATTGATGACGCTCTTGCTGAGAAGCTTGGTGAAGAGAGCCTCGAAAAGCTTAAAGAGCGCGTTGCTGAGCAAGTTAAAGCTGAATATGACCGCATTGCACATTCTCACCTGAAACGTGAAGTTCTTGATCAGCTTGCTGATAACCATGACTTTGATGTTCCAGAAGCAATGGTTGAAGCTGAATTTGACGGTATCTGGAAACAGATCGAAGCCGACAAAGAGCAAGGCAAGCTTGATGAAGAAGATGCTGCTAAGTCAGAAGACGAGCTAAAAGCCGAGTATCAGGATATCGCTGTACGTCGTGTTCGTCTTGGTCTGCTTCTTTCCGAAGTTGGTGGAAAGAACGAGATTGATGTTACTCAAGAAGAATTGAACGCTGCTCTTCTTCAAGAAGCACGTAACTATCCTGGTCAAGAACAGGCTGTTTTCGAGTTCTATCAAAAGAACCCGCAAGCCCTTGCTAACCTTCGTGCGCCAGTGTTTGAAGATAAAGTTGTTGATTTCATCGTTGATCTTGCAAAGGTTACAGAGAAATCAATTTCTCCTGATGACCTGCGCAAGCAGATTGAAGCTGAAAATGCTGCTGTTTCTAAAAAGAAACCAGCTAAAAAGGCTGCTGCAAAGAAGGCACCGGCCAAGAAGCCAGCTAAAAAAGCTGCTGCTAAAAAGGCAGATGCTTAAGGTCTGATCACCTTAATAAAACTAAACGTGTTGTATGGGTTGTGCGAATCTCTCGCGCAACCCATATTACTTTCTAGTGAGATATAGTTAACGAGCTTAATTTGTTAATTAATATGCGACACGCGAATTACGTTGAGGGGAAGCTATGAGTGATCCACGCGATATATATATGAATACTCTCGTTCCTATGGTTGTTGAGCAAACAAGCCGCGGTGAACGATCTTATGATATCTACTCAAGGCTTCTAAAAGAGCGAATTATCTTTCTAACTGGTCAGGTTAACGATCAGGTAGCTAGCCTTATATGCGCTCAATTGCTGTTCCTTGAATCTGATAATCCAAAGAAAGATATTTCTTTCTACATCAACTCACCTGGCGGTGTGGTGACGTCTGGTTTGGCAATGTATGACACCATGCAATACATAAAACCGGAAGTTTCCACCGTGTGTGTGGGACAGGCTATGTCTGCAGGATCTTTATTGTTGATGTCCGGCGCAAAGGGTAAACGCTTTGCTCTCCCGAATTCAAAGGTCATGATCCATCAGCCTTCTGGCGGATTCCAGGGGCAGGTCACAGATATTGAAATTCACGCAAAAGATATCATCGATACCAGATCTCGCCTGAACGGCCTCTATGCCGACCATTGTGGTCAGCCGATTGAGGTTATCGAGCAGGGAATGGAGCGTGATAACTTTATGACGCCTGATGAAGCCAAGAAATTTGGTTTGATTGATGAGGTGATTTCTCATCGTGAAGCGGATGCAGGCGATAAGGACGATGCATCTAAATAATTAGTAATTTGATCAGCACTGGGAAGAGTTCATTAACGAAGCTTTGTTATCCTCATCATAAATGGCAGGTACTTTATTGGTAATTGTCGAGGTATTTTGCTTATTACATGGATTTTTCCCATTGTGCGGGTCGGGTCTGTCTGTCAACATGACCTATATTGGGAATTGATTTCGAGGCTCATACGTAATGTCAAAATCGAGCGATAACGACTCGAAAAATACTCTCTACTGTTCCTTCTGTGGCAAGAGCCAGCATGAAGTTCGCAAGCTGATTGCGGGACCCACCGTCTTTATTTGTGACGAGTGTGTCGAACTATGTATGGATATCATTCGTGAAGAACATAAATCATCATTGGTAAAATCTGGTGACGGGGTACCTTCGCCTCAGGATATCTGTGATGTGTTAAACGATTATGTCATCGGACAGGGACACGCTAAAAAAGTTCTCTCTGTGGCTGTGCATAATCATTACAAACGTCTGGCACATGGGAACAAATCTGGCGATGTAGAACTTGCCAAATCCAACATTATGCTCGTTGGGCCAACCGGTTGTGGTAAAACACTTCTGGCGCAAACTCTGGCGAGAATTCTGGATGTTCCCTTTACCATGGCTGATGCGACGACACTGACTGAAGCAGGGTATGTTGGTGAAGATGTTGAGAATATCATTCTCAAGCTTCTGCAGTCTGCTGATTACAATGTTGAACGCGCTCAACGTGGTATCGTCTATATTGACGAGGTCGATAAAATCAGCCGGAAGTCTGATAACCCATCCATCACACGCGATGTGTCTGGTGAGGGGGTTCAGCAGGCGCTGTTGAAAATTATGGAAGGCACTGTTGCTTCTGTTCCGCCACAAGGTGGACGGAAACATCCGCAACAGGAATTCCTTCAGGTCGACACGACGAACATTCTCTTCATCGTCGGTGGGGCTTTTGCGGGACTGGATAAAATTATCTCTGGTCGAGGCAAAGGATCGTCCATTGGGTTTGGGGCAGATGTTGTCGGGCCTGACGAGCGAAGAATGGGTGACATTCTGCGTGAAGTTGAGCCGGAAGATCTGTTGAAATTCGGTTTGATCCCTGAATTTGTTGGTCGTCTGCCAGTTGTTGCTACTCTGGAAGATCTCGATGCTGATGCATTGGTAGAAATTCTGTCCCAGCCAAAGAATGCCTTGGTAAAGCAGTATAGACGTCTGTTCGATATGGAAGATGTTTCGCTGACCTTTACTGATGGTGCTCTTTTGGGAATTGCTGAAAAGGCAATTGAACGGAAAACCGGTGCACGTGGTTTGCGTTCTATCATGGAAGGTATTCTTCTTGATACAATGTATGAACTGCCAGGTCTTAAAGGTGTCGAAGAGATTGTTATTAATAGTGAAGTTGTAAATGGTAAGGCACAACCTCTCTATATCTATGGTGATAGCAAGGAAGAGACCGGCACGGACGCGTAACTTTTGAGGGCCATTCGTTTGTTAATGGCTTGAAGGTTACGTACCTGTTCTTATCTATATAGTTGTTTATTTTATGGGGGGTGAGCGATCACCCCCTAGACTCTGTTTTTAAGCCAGCGAGCTTGTGAGGATATATGTTGGAAATTTCTCACGGTGATGTTTATCCCGTACTCCCTTTACGTGACATAGTTGTCTTCCCGCATATGATTGTTCCCCTATTCGTCGGACGTGATAAATCTGTTCGTGCGCTTGAAGATGTGATGAAGGAAGACAAGCAGATCCTGCTTGTGACACAGAAAAATGCGTCCCAGGATGATCCGAGTCCTTCTGATATCTACACTGTAGGTACTATCGGTACGGTTCTTCAGTTGCTGAAGTTACCTGACGGTACCGTTAAGGTTCTGGTTGAAGGTGCACGTCGTGCGAAGATTACGAAGTTTTCTGATAACGAAGATTTCTTCCAGGCTGAAGCGGAGCCACTGGACGATGATGACGGAGATGAAAGAGAACTTGATGCTCTTTCAAGAAGCGTTGTTTCCCAGTTCGAGCAATATATTAAGCTGAACAAAAAGATTCCACCGGAAGTTCTGGTTTCTATTAACCAGATCGACGAATCTAGTAAACTTGCAGACACTGTTGCGTCGCATCTGTCGTTGAAAATTTCCGAGAAGCAAGAGCTTCTGGAGTGTGAGACAATTGCGGAGCGTCTGGAAAAAATTTACGGCTTTATGGAAGGCGAAATTGGCGTTCTTCAAGTCGAAAAAAGAATTCGGAATCGCGTTAAGCGCCAAATGGAAAAAACTCAGCGCGAGTACTATTTGAATGAGCAGTTAAAAGCTATCCAAAAAGAACTTGGCGAAGGGGAAGATGGTAGGGATGAGCTTGCCGAACTTGAAGACAAGATCGCAAAAACCAAGCTGACCAAAGAAGCCAGAGAAAAGTCCACGACGGAACTGAAAAAGCTGCGCAACATGAGCCCCATGTCTGCCGAAGCAACAGTTGTTCGCAACTATCTCGATTGGATGCTTTCTATTCCCTGGAAGAAGCGCAGCAAAATCAAAAAAGATATTCCCAATGCCGGAAAAGTTCTTGATGAAGAACATTTCGGTCTGGAGAAGGTCAAAGAACGTATTTTGGAATATTTGGCTGTTCAGCAGCGGATGCGTAAAGTCAAAGGCCCGATTCTTTGTCTCGTTGGTCCTCCGGGGGTTGGTAAAACATCTTTGGGTAAGTCGATTGCACGAGCGACGGGGCGTAATTTTGTCCGCATGAGCCTGGGTGGCGTACGCGATGAATCCGAAGTACGCGGCCATCGTCGTACCTATATCGGATCTATGCCGGGTAAAGTTATTCAGGGAATGAAGAAAGCCAAATCTTCTAACCCGCTATTCCTGTTGGATGAGATTGATAAGCTTGGTAATGACTGGCGTGGTGATCCATCTTCGGCGTTGCTAGAAGTGCTGGATCCAGAGCAGAACAACACATTTAACGATCACTATCTCGAAGTTGATTATGATCTTTCTGATGTGATGTTTGTGACCACTGCAAACTCATTACGTATGCCGCAACCTTTGCTTGATCGTATGGAGATCATTCGAATCCCGGGTTATACCGAAGATGAGAAACTCCAGATTGCGATACGTCATTTGTTGCCAAAGCAGATGAAAGATCATGGTGTCAAAAAAGAAGAGTGGTCTATTGATGATGAAGCCCTTCGTAAACTGATACAGCACTATACGCGTGAAGCAGGTGTTCGTAGTCTGGAACGTGAAGTTGCAAAGCTATTGCGTAAGGCTGTGAAAGAGATTGAGATGGGCACAACGGATACCGTTCATGTGACCATCGATAATCTTGGCGAATTTGCTGGCATTCAGCGTTACCGTTATGGCGAAGCTGAGCAGAAAGATCTGGTTGGTGTCGTTACCGGTCTAGCCTGGACAGAGGTTGGTGGTGAGTTGCTGACAATCGAATCAGTTACCGTTTCTGGGAAAGGCAAAGTTTCTGCGACAGGTAAACTTGGGGATGTGATGAAAGAATCCATCCAGGCTGCAGAATATTTTGTGAAGAGCCGTAGCCTGGAATTTGGTATCAAGCCGTCCCTGTTCGATAAAAAAGACATTCACGTACACGTACCAGAGGGAGCGACTCCTAAAGATGGACCTTCGGCTGGTGTGGCAATGGTGACCTCTATTGTCTCTGTTTTGACAGGAACACCGATTCGACATGACGTAGCAATGACTGGTGAGGTCACTTTGCGTGGTCGGGTGCTTCCGATTGGCGGTTTAAAAGAAAAAATGATGGCTGCGCTTCGTGGAAACATAAAAACGGTCATTATTCCGAAGGAAAACGAAAAAGATTTAGCTGATATTCCTGATAATGTTCTTCAGGGACTCAAGGTAATACCTTGCTCTACGGTCGATGAGGTCCTTAAAGAGGCGCTTTCAGAGAATCTGACGCCTATTGAGGATTGGAACGAAGGAAGTGATGCAGAAAAGCATCATGAAAGTGATCGTGAGGGGGTAATTACGCACTAGTTGTGCTATTTGTGGGGCAAGATAGATAAAATGCTACCAAAACCCTTGGGATTCGGTCGTTTCTTGCATTGACGTCGCTGCCATTAGCGATCTACAATCACCCCACAATCAAGAAGTCGTTAGACACTTTTTTCAATCTTACCCGTATAATTAGAGGGGGGGTCAACCATGAATAAAAATGATTTGGTCGCAGCTGTAGCTGACAAAACTGGTCTATCCAAGGCCGATGCAGGTAAAGCTATCGACGGTGTGTTCGAAGCTGTAACAGATGCTCTAACCGGTGGTGACGAAGTTCGTCTCGTTGGTTTCGGTACTTTCAGCGTAGCTGCACGTGCTGCTTCTCAGGGTCGTAACCCACGTACTGGTGAGGTTATCCAGATTCCTGCTTCTAAGCAGCCTAAGTTTAAAGCCGGTAAAGGCTTGAAAGACGCTGTAAACAAGTAATAACTGTTTGTAGTTGTTAATGAAAAACCGGTTAGCCTTTGGCTAGCCGGTTTTTTTTTGTTTATTGTCAATTTTGTGTAATTTTACTCTTGCCAAGGGCGGCGAATCACCTTAAAAGCTCCTTCATCAGACGAGACGTCTGGTGGGCGATTAGCTCAGTTGGTAGAGCATCTCGTTTACACCGAGAGGGTCGGCAGTTCGAGCCTGTCATCGCCCACCAGACGTCTTAATAAAAACGGCGCTTCATTTTTTGAAGCGCCGTTTTTGTTTCTATAAATCAATATGTTACGATTCTATTCTGGAACAGTAATTTAAGAATAAGAATCTGCTTACGCTGTCAGGTACCGTTTTTTTCGATCAATCTCTATGATGCTTGTAAGCGTTTTTAAATGGCATATAGCGTGGGCAAGGTCTGTCGTTTTAGTCTTAACGTCAGTTAAGAGAAGAGTATAAGGATAGCCTGAGAGAACGCTACAGATGCTGATCTTAAAAACTATCCCGCAATGAATCTTGAATATGCTAACCCACTACAAGCTGTTTTAGTTGTAATGTCTCGTACTCAAGCTCATTGAGGCGGTAGTTCACAACATCCCCGATGGTAACGACACCAACAAGCTTTTTGCCCTCCATAACGGGCATATGCCGAAAGCGACCATCCGTCATACGCCGAAGAACGGATACAAGCGCTTCGTCCCGAGTACAAACCTCAACATTGCTTGTCATGACTTGTTCGACTTTATGAGGCAGGGTGCGCCCCGGTGTTTCGGCTAGTTTACGGACTATATCGCGCTCAGAGAGGATACCGAGTAAGGTATTGTCGGAGTCTGTGACGACTAAAGCCCCGATCCGTTTTTCGCTGAGCAGTTCAACTGCTTTTCCCAAGTTGTCTAGAGGACTAATAGAAAAAACATCATCGCCTTTATTTGCGATAATATTTTGCACTGTGGCTGTGCCGGCAGCAAAGTTAGATTGTGTTGACTGACTAACGGTTTTTTTCTGCTGGTTATCGCTTTTTCGTGGTGCTTGATAGGTTGTAGGCATAAGAAGCATCCTGACTTGATTGTCATAATGGACTGTGCTTAATAACTATAAGACAAATCATTTACTTAGGGAAGTCTTGCTTTTTGATCACGATAACTCTGGCTCCCTGGAGCGCGACGTTAATTTTCGTAATCGCCTGTCTGGCTGGCTATAAATATCGCCGGGTCTGGAAGGCGGAGGGACCAACATGGCAATTATGGATTTCCGGCCTTATAGCAGCAAGTTGCCTGTTAGTATTGGGCTTTGTACCTCTGTCGACCGGATCTTAACTCATTCGATTTTTATAAGAGGAAACCCTGAGTAGCTGGATATTTTGTTAAGCTAGCTGTTCCTAATTTTTATAGAATAAAAAAAACCTCTCTAACTCTTTGGCTAGAGAGGATTTTTCAATGAATGAATTGCTCTTTATTGAGCTGGCCTTAACTTTGTTTTACCTTCGCGCGTGGACAATTCAGCCTGTCCCGTAGCGGGCTGTTCGGATCGACTTCCTTATTACATACCAAGCAATGATCAGCATCACTGATAGCATTCAAGCCACCACAGCTACCTTTGATCGTCTTGCCTTGCATAATGACGCCAATTGCCATGCCGAGGACGAGTAGGGCTAAGATGCCGAATGCTAAAAAGAAGGTAGCCACTGGTCTGTTATCCGATCTCTAAGCTTGCATTTCACTAAAACGCGCGCTTGGCGTTGTGATAAACTTAGTATGGGTAGCATTGCTGTCACGTTCAATGAACAATACAGCCATCTCACGATTATTTGCAATTTCCAGACCGCGTTCTTTACCGAGCACCAGCATTGCAGTCGCCCAGGCATCAGCCAGCATGGCATTTTCTGTCAGCACAGTAACGGATGCCGTTGTGTGCGTGATTGGACGACCTGTTTTGGTGTCAATGATATGCGAGTAACGTACACCGTCTTGCTCAAAGTAGTTACGGTAATCACCAGATGTCGCCATACCCATATTTGAGAGGCCGACAACTTCGTGCATTGTGCGGTCGTGTGCATCGGGTGTTTCTATACCTATCTGCCATGGTGTACCATCCGGGTTGAGGCCGGCTGTGTAAAGATCGCCGCCGATCTCGACCATGAAATCCTTAATTCCATAGCTTTCGAGTTTGCGGGCGATGACATCAACACCATAGCCTTTACCGATAGCAGAGAGATAAATCTCTGTTCCAGGTGTCTGTTTCTGGAGAGATTGCTCAGAAACGCGCAACGTTCTGTTTTGGCCTGATGTACGCAGAGTTGCTTCGATTGCTTCGGCTGTTGGTGTTTGCGCGGTGTTGTCTGCCGCGCCGAACCCCCAAAGATCAATGAGGGGACCAACTGTCACATCGAATTGACCGTCACTGGCGGCATGTACCGTATCAGCTGCATTCATAACCTCTGCCAGAGCAGGGGAAACGGCAATCGAGTCGGTTGATGTCGATGCATTGAAGCGTGAAATTTCTGATGTCGCATCCCAGTTTGATAGCTGTGCATTTACCTGCAACAAAGCCTTATCAATATCTGTACGCAGTTCTTCTTCTGATAAAGACTGTGTGTGATCGACCGCTACAATAGAGTAGTTGGTGCCCATGGTGAAACCGGCGACTTTTAACACCGACGCTGATGATCCCAATTTGCAAGCGCTTAGAGCGGCTAGGCAAGCTGGCATTATCATGAAATTCCGGCGCGAAATGAGGAAATTATCCGGCACTATTATGGCCTCCGTGCTAATATAAAAGCGAGTTTCATTGGCTTATGGGCGAGTTTTATAGCAGATTCAACAAAAAATTAAGTCTTTGTGGTCAAAAAAGTACTTTAAGAGGCAGCATAATTGTCGCATAAGGGCTAAAAATTTTTACAGGACTGCATGAACGTGCCGAAATTCTCGTTACGAAAAGGTCTTGATGTTCCTGTGCTGGGGGCACCCGAGCCTGGAATCAAAGATCCTGCTACTGTTGGCTCCGTTGCTATATTAGGCGCGGACTATATCGGCCTGAAGCCGCGACTTGCGGTTCAGGAAGGGGACGTTGTTGGGGCAGGTACCCCCATTCTTTCTCATAAAGATACACCCGAAGTTATGGTTACTTCACCAGTTTCTGGTCGGGTTCTGGCAATTAATCGCGGCGCGCGGCGTGTGTTGGTTAGTGTCGTTATTGACATTGACGAGAAAGCTGCTGAGCCGGTTGATTTTTCAAATGTCGGTGATGTCTCTACTGCAGAGGGCTTAACCAAGCGTCTGTGCGCGTCAGGGCTCTGGACATCGTTTCGCACCAGACCTTATTCCAAGGTGCCTGCGCCTGAAAGCAAACCATCTGCTATTTTCGTCACCGCTATGGATTCAGAACCGCTCTCGGCTGATCCGGCAGAAATTATCGCTGATGAAGCGGATGCTTTCCGCAAAGGGCTTGAGGCAGTTAGCTCGCTTACAGAAGGTAAGACCTACCTCTGCCAAGCGCCCGATGCTGATATTCCCGGTTCAGATAATTCTGCAGTAACGGTTGCAAATTTCTCTGGTCCGCATCCGGCAGGTCTGGCTGGCACGCATGTGCATTTTCTCGCGCCGCCAAAAGGTGATCAGGCTGTCTGGACAATCGGATATTCTGATGTGATCTCTATTGGCAAGCTTCTATCCACTGGCCGTTATGATGCTAGCCGCGTTGTTGCTTTGACCGGCCCGCTTTGTGCCAAGCCTCGTTTGGTTCGTACGGTAGCTGGTGCATCGATGACAGATCTGGTCGCCCAAGATATTCCGGGGGACACACCTGTTCGCATGATATCTGGATCAATCCTTAGTGGTCGTATGGGCGAGGGCGAAGATGGCTATCTTGGTCGCTATGCGCGTCAGATCACATTGATCGAAGAAGATCAGAAACAAATTACGATGGGCTGGATCCTACCAATGCCGTCGAAATATTCTGTACAGCCAGTGTTAGGATCTGCTTTTTCAAAGAAGCTTTACGCTTTGACGTCAAACCTTAACGGTGGACGTAGGGCCATGGTGCCGCTTGGTACTTTTGAAGAACTGATGCCGCAGGATTATTTACCGACGCAGCTATTACGTGCGCTTTTGGTGATGGATACAGATCAGGCACAGGCGCTTGGCGCGATGGAACTGGACGAAGAAGACCTGGGCCTAGTCGGCTTTGCTTGTCCGGCCAAATACGAATATGGCATGGCGCTGCGCGACTGCCTTAACAAGATCGAAAAGGAGGGCTGATCACGTGGGTATTCGCAACTTTTTCGATCGCATAGAGCCTCATTTCATCAATGGTGGTAAATACGAGAAGTTCTTCCCAATCTATGAAATGGTTGAGAGTTTTCTCTATACACCAAAAACGGTAACTAAAGTCGCGCCGCATGCAAGATCTTATGTGGATATGAAGCGCATCATGACCTATGTGGTCATTGCGACGATCCCTTGCATTTTGATCGGCCTGTATAATGTTGGGTTTCAGACTAATACGGCAATGGAAGTTCACAGCTCGTCCGGTTGGCGGATATGGCTTCTCGATTTGTTGGGGGTTGGTTTTAACCCGGATAATCCCATAGCCAATTTCCTGCATGGGCTGCTTTATTTCCTTCCGATCTACATTGTAACACTCGTTGTTGGCGGTATTTGGGAAGTTATCTTTGCGACGGTACGAGGGCACGAAGTTAACGAAGGTTTCCTCGTTACCTCAATGCTTTATGCGTTGATCTTACCACCAAGTGCTCCCTTGTGGCAGGTGGCTCTCGGTATCTCTTTTGGTGTGGTCATTGGTAAAGAGGTATTTGGTGGAACGGGTAAGAACTTTCTTAATCCTGCGCTTACCGGGCGTGCCTTCCTCTATTTTGCCTATCCCGCGCAAATGTCAGGTGAAACCATCTGGACGCCTGTTGATGGTTTCTCTGGTGCGACCGCACTTTCTGTAAGTGCTTCTGATGGTTTTTCGGAGTTAGCAGCACGCGGGATCGATTGGACTAGTGCCTTTATCGGTACGATCCAGGGATCTATTGGTGAGACCTCTACACTGGCTTGTTTAATCGGGTTGAGCTTTTTACTGATCACCAAGATTGCTAATTGGCGCTTGGTTGTCGGTTGCTTGGGCGGGATGATAGGCTTTTCTTTGCTTCTCAACTGGGTTGGATCTGACAGTAACCCGATGTTTGCTATGCCTTGGTACTGGCATCTTGTAACGGGTGGTTTTGCTTTTGGCCTGGCCTTTATGGTTACGGAGCCTGTTTCTGCCAGTCATACCAATGTCGGACGCTATATCTATGGTGCATTGATTGGCTTTATGGTGGTGATGATCCGTGTGATAAATCCTGCTTTCCCCGAGGGCATGATGCTCGCCATACTATTCGGAAATGTCTTTGCGCCGCTGATCGATTATTTCGTGGTGCAGGCTAATATTAAGCGGAGGGCAAAGCGTAATGCCTGACGAAAATAAAAAACCTGGATTGTTACGCCGTTTTCTTGATACACCACCGGATTCTGTGGGCAAGACGGTATTTGTTGCTGTAACACTCTGCCTTGTGGCTTCGATGATTGTGTCGGCTGTTGCGGTGTCTTTAAGACCTGTACAGGAGATCAATAAACTTAAAGATAAGCAAATCAATATCCTGCAGGTAGCTGGACTTTATAGCCCTGACACGGATGTGACCGAGGCGTTCAAGGTTTTCGAACCGCATGTGCTCGAGATCGAAACAGGTGAATTTACGGAGCAATTCGATGCAAGCACGTTTGATGATCGCGCAGCTGCGGATGACCCAGAGCTGTCAGTTGAGTTAACGGACGATCCTGCGTCTATTGGTCGACAAGCCAAGTTTGTCACTGTTTATCTTCTCCGTAATGAAGACGGTAGCCTCGACAAGGTAATCCTGCCTCTGCATGGGTATGGACTTTGGTCGACGCTCTATGGTTTTATCGCCGTAGAAGAAAACGCTAATGATATCTTTGGGCTACAGTTTTACAGTCACGCGGAAACACCGGGTCTGGGGGCTGAGGTTGATAACCCGCGTTGGAAGTCACTGTGGCGTGGTAAAAAGCTTTATGATGAGAATGACGTATTGCAGATTACAGTTGCCAAAACGGCGCCGCCTGCAGGACAGGAATTCCATGTCGACGCATTGGCAGGTGCAACACTGACGTCCAATGGTGTGGATAATCTGGTACGTTTCTGGATGGGCAAGGCGGGATATGCTCCCTTCCTAGAATCCGTTAAAGCGGGAGAGATCTAATGGCGCAGACTCCTAAAGAACTTATTCTTGACCCGATGGTCGATAATAATCCGATTACGCTACAGGTTCTTGGTATCTGTTCGGCGCTTGCGGTAACATCTTCTTTGCAGGTGGCGTTTGTCATGGCCCTTGCCGTGACGGCGGTTACAGCATTTGCATCGATGTTCATTTCCATGATCCGAAATCAGATTCCCGGTTCCATCCGGATTATTGTTCAGATGGTCATTATTGCGTCACTGGTAATTGTCGTTGATCAGGTTCTTAAAGCCTATGCTTTCGAGATTTCCAAAACGCTGTCTGTTTTTGTTGGTTTGATCATCACCAACTGTATTGTTATGGGCCGCGCAGAAGCCTTTGCGATGAAGAACCCACCAGTTGCATCTTTTATCGATGGGATTGGTAATGGTTTGGGCTATGGCTTGATTTTGATGCTTGTCGGTGTGATCCGTGAACTGTTTGGTTCCGGCTCGCTCTTTGGTGTGACTATACTTGAGACTGTGAATAACGGTGGTTGGTATGTACCGAACGGTCTCTTGTTACTGCCGCCTTCTGCCTTCTTTGTCATTGGTTTGCTTATCTGGGCGTTCCGTGCCTGGAAGCCAGAGCAGGTTGAAGAGCGTGATTATAAAATTCAAGTGGTTGAGGAACACTAATGGAAGAGCTGATCTCTCTAGCCGTAAAGGCGATTTTCGTTGAAAATCTGGCGCTTTCATTTTTCCTGGGTATGTGCACCTTTATTGCCGTGTCGAAAAAGATCGCGACTGCTATCGGTCTCGGTATTTCCGTGATGATTGTGCAGGCCATTACTGTGCCGGCAAACAATCTGATCCTGACTTATCTGCTGGCGCCGGGCGCTCTTTCCTGGGCGGGGTTCGATAATGTTGATCTGACTTTCCTTGGTCTGATTTCCTACATCGGCGTTATTGCTGCGCTGGTTCAGATCCTTGAAATGGTTTTGGATAAATATTTCCCACCGCTCTACAACGCTTTGGGGGTATTTCTGCCGCTGATTACGGTGAACTGTGCCATTCTTGGTGGTTCGCTCTTTATGGTCGAACGTGACTATAATTTTGCAGAGGCGACAACCTACGGCATTTCTTCCGGTTTTGGCTGGGCTTTGGCAATCACGGCGATGGCTGGTGTTCGGGAAAAACTAAAATATTCAGATATACCTGACGGTCTTCAGGGCCTTGGTATTACCTTCATCACTGCCGGCCTTATGGCGATGGCCTTCATGTCCTTTAGTGGCGTGAAACTGTAAAGGGGAGGCTCAATTGATCACATTTGGATTAGGCATCCTGCTTTTTACATTGATCGTTCTGGCACTTGTCACGATCATTCTCGCTGCACGCTCTAAACTGGTTTCTACCGGAAACGTTGATATTACCATTAACGGTGAGAAAACGATTTCTGTACCCGCTGGCGGAAAGCTGTTGCAAACACTGGCTGAGCAGAAGTTGTTTGTTCCTTCCGCCTGTGGTGGTGGTGGTACCTGTGCACAATGCCGGGTGAAGATTTTTTCAGGTGGTGGCTCTATTCTACCTACCGAGGAAAGCCATATCACAAAACGTGAAGCCTCTTGTGGCGACCGACTGTCATGTCAGGTCGCGGTCAAGCAGGATATGGAAATCGAAGTTCCTGAAGAAGTCTTTGGTGTCAAGAAGTGGGAGTGTACCGTTCGTTCAAACGAGAACGTGGCGACCTTTATTAAGTCTTTGATACTTGATTTACCCGAAGGCGAGGATGTGAATTTCCGCGCTGGTGGTTATATTCAGATTGAAGCCCCTGCGCACCAACTGACATATAAAGATTTCGATGTTGAGGAAGAGTATCGGGAAGATTGGGATAAGTTCAATCTTTGGCAGTTCGAGTCAACTGTTGTTGAGCCGGTTGAGCGCGCTTATTCAATGGCGAATTACCCGGAAGAACGCGGAATGATCATGCTTAATGTGCGTGTGGCATCGCCGCCACCGGGCACACAAGGTATTCCTCCGGGGCAGATGTCATCTTATATCTTTAACCTGAAGCCAGGTGATAAGGTGACGATCTCAGGACCTTTCGGTGAGTTCTTTGCCCGTGATACAGATAAGGAAATGGTCTTTATCGGTGGTGGTGCTGGTATGGCACCAATGCGCAGTCATATTTTTGATCAACTTAAGCGCCTAAAGAATAAAGATCGCAAGATTACATTCTGGTACGGCGCGCGTTCAAAGCGGGAAATGTTCTTTGTTGAGGACTTTGACCAGCTGGCTGCCGAGTTCCCGAACTTTACCTGGCATGTAGCGCTGTCTGATGCCTTGCCTGAAGATGACTGGGATGGTTATACGGGCTTTATCCATAATGTTCTTTATGATGAATACCTTAAGAACCATACAGCACCAGAAGATTGCGAATATTATATGTGTGGGCCGCCGATTATGAATTCTTCGGTGATTAACATGCTCCTTGAGCTCGGAGTCGACCGAGAAGATATTATGTTAGATGATTTCGGTGGTTAAAATCGAAGTTACAAATGGCCAGAGAGATACTCTGGCCATTTTTTTATGGAGCTTTATTTCTTATTTGTAGAAATGTTTGCCGCTAATACGGGCAAAAGCCATGAAGGCCAAGTTGTATACCTTATATTTTGATTCGTTAATTTGGACTTTGAGTGCAAAAGATAGTCTTATTTCATATTTAATAAGGACTTCTTTTAGATTCCCTGCAAAATAGATTGCTGCTTTATATGATTCTGTCGTGAAGATAGAGCTAGATTTTCAACTATAACCGGGCGAAAATCGATTCGTTAGATCATTGAAGCTAAAGGATTTTCTTCTTATTTCAGCCTTTATTCAAAAAACTAAAAAAAAACTGTCAAAAATCTATTCCGTCGCTTGACAGGGGGAGGGTACTACACTAAATAAACCCTCGTCCGCAGGGATGGTTATGTGGGGGTGTAGCTCAGTTGGTTAGAGCGCTGGCCTGTCACGCCAGAGGTCGCGAGTTCAAGTCTCGTCATCCTCGCCATCATTTTTTATGATACTCCTCGTATCCTTCAATACCCTCACACCTTTAATACATTGCAAATATTTATCCTGTAGAACGGAATGTGTTTTCTTTTGTTCTTCGGTTAATACTTGATTCTGCTACTAGGACATCATGATTTTTTTCTAGATTGTGGCGATTCTATGTTTGCTTATGTCGCCTTTGGGCGATATTTAGTACATACTTAAAAAATAGGGCCATAAAAGGCCTCTTGTCATATTCGACATGAAAGGCGATTTGTGCGGTAACCCTCGTGCAGATTGTATGGAGAGATGGGCTTAGATGGGATGTTGGCGGAATACCTGCCAATTCTGATCTTTCTCGGAATTGCAGTGGGTCTGGCTATCGCAATGATGCTAGCTTCTGTGATCATGGCTAAACAGCACCCTGATTCAGAGAAAATCAGTACTTATGAGTGTGGCTTCGAAGCGTTTGATGATGCGCGTGGCCGTTTTGATGTGCGCTTCTACCTAGTGGCAATCCTCTTCATTATTTTCGACCTTGAAGTAGCCTTCCTGTTCCCTTGGGCTGTATCACTTGGTGATATCGGTCTTTTTGGTTTCTGGTCGATGGTGATCTTTCTGGTCATTTTGACGATTGGCTTTGCATACGAATGGAAGAAAGGGGCATTGGAATGGGAGTAATCTCTAATCCAGCTCTCAAGCAAGGGGCACCGCTGCCGCCAGGTCCGGAACAAGATCTTGTTCTGCAAAACGTAGGCGAAGAACTCGCCGAACGTGGCTTTGTGTTGGCGCGTATGGATCAACTGACAGGTTGGGCGCAGTCAGGGTCACTATGGCCTATGACTTTTGGTCTGGCCTGTTGTGCGGTTGAAATGATGCATGCGGCATGTAGCCGTTATGACATGGACCGTTTTGGAATGGTTTTCCGTCCATCCCCCCGTCAGTCCGATGTGATGATCGTTGCAGGCACGCTTACCAACAAAATGGCGCCAGCCTTGCGTAAGGTTTATGACCAGATGCCAGAACCTCGTTGGGTTATCTCGATGGGGTCTTGTGCTAATGGTGGTGGCTATTATCACTATTCCTATTCTGTTGTTCGCGGTTGTGACCGGGTTGTTCCAGTAGATATCTACGTACCGGGGTGCCCGCCGACTGCTGAGGCACTTATTTACGGTATTCTTCAGCTTCAGAAGAAAATCAAACGAACCGCGAAATTCCGCAGGTAGCCTATTTCAGGCATTCCTAAATACTGGTGAACTATATGAATCAGGCTTTACTGGACTTGGGCGATTATATCGCCACTACCTTGGGAGAGGCGGTAACTGGATCTGAGCTTATAAATGACGAACTTGTCATTTGGGCAAAGTCAGATACCCTTCTTGAGGTTATAAAGTTCCTAAGAGACAATCAAAACTGTCAGTTCAGACAGCTGGTAGAATTGACGGCAGTCGATTACCCTAGCAGAGAAGACCGTTTTGAGCTTGTTTACTGTCTTTTATCTCTTACTCACAATCAGCGTATTAAGATTAAGTTTTCAACAAGCGATGAAACGCCTGTTGAATCTGTAACAGGGCTGTTCAGTTCTGCGATTTGGTACGAGCGTGAAGTATGGGATATGTACGGTATCTTCTTTGCCAACCATCCGGATTTGCGCCGCATGCTTACCGATTATGGTTTCGAAGGTCATCCGCTGCGCAAAGACTTCCCGCTTACTGGTTATGTTGAAGTCAGGTACGACGAAACGCAAAAGCGTGTTGTCTATGAACCTGTGAAACTGACGCAGGAATTCCGGAACTTCGATTTCTCTAGCCCGTGGGAAGGTATTGTGAACCTGCCGGGTGATGAGAAAGCCGAACAGGAAAATGAAGAGGGGGCTGCTTAATGGCTGAAGCAACGATTAAGCCGCTTACGCTGAACTTTGGTCCTCAGCATCCGGCTGCGCACGGTGTTCTTCGTCTCGTTATGGAAATGGATGGCGAGATTATCGAACGGGCAGATCCGCATATTGGTCTGCTGCACCGTGGCACAGAAAAGTTGATTGAATATAAGACCTACTTACAGGCAATTCCTTATTTTGACCGCCTTGATTATGTTGCGCCGATGAACCAGGAGCATGTTTTTGCTCTTGCTGTTGAAAAGCTGCTTGATATCGAAGTGCCAAAGCGTGGTCAGTATATCCGTGTTCTCTATTGCGAAATCGGACGTATTCTAAATCACCTATTGAATATCACGACCTTTGCGATTGACGTTGGTGCGATGACACCGATCCTTTGGGGCTTTGAGCAACGTGAAATCCTGATGGAATTCTACGAGCGTGCTTGTGGTGCCAGACTACACGCTGCCTACTTCCGTCCGGGTGGTGTGCATCAGGATCTTCCGGCCGGATTGCTGCCAGATATTTCAGAATTCTGTGATAACTTCCCGGCCTTTATTGATGACCTCGAAGGTTTGCTGACTGAAAACAGAATTTTCCGTCAAAGAACAGTTGATATCGGTGTTATGAATTTTGACGAAGCGATGGATTGGGGTCTTTCCGGTCCTATGATCCGTGGTTCCGGTATCGCATGGGATCTGCGTAAATCACAACCTTACGATTGTTATGATGAACTGGATTTTGATATTCCAGTTGGGAAAAACGGTGATTGTTTCGACAGATATCTTGTTCGTGTCGAAGAGATGCGTCAGTCCCTGCATATTATGAAGCAGTGTATTGAGAAGATGCCTGAAGGGCCTGTTCTTGCGCCAAATCATAAAGTAACCCCTCCGCGTCGTGATGATATGAAACGCTCTATGGAAGCGTTGATCCATCACTTCAAACTTTATACAGAAGGTTTCCACGTTCCTGCTGGTGAAACTTACATCGCGGTCGAAGCTCCCAAGGGAGAGTTCGGTGTTTATCTTGTCGCAGACGGATCAAACAAACCATACCGCTGTAAAATCAAAGCACCGGGATTTGCGCATCTAGCTGCCATGGATTATATGTGCCGCGGGCACATGTTGGCTGATAGTGTCGCTATTCTGGGTTCAATGGATATCGTCTTCGGCGAGGTTGACCGATGAAAACCAGTAGTTTTCCAAAAGCCAAAACAGGCGACTTTAAGTTTACCGAAGAAAACCTTCGTGAAGCAGAAAAGATTGTTGCCAAGTACCCTGAAGGCCGTCAGGCCAGTGCGATCATCAGTCTATTCTATATCGCGCAAAAACAGAACGACGGCTGGCTACCGCCCGAAGCAATTGAATACGTTGCTGAATATCTTGAAATAGCGCCAATTCGAGCACATGAAGTTGCAACCTTCTATACGATGTTTAACCTCAAGCCTGTTGGTAAGTACTTTATCCAGGTTTGCCGGACAACACCGTGCTGGTTGAACGGATCAGACAACATTCTGAAAGCGGCAATGGATAAAATTGGCGTTAGTAAAGTTGGTGACGTCAGTGAAGATGGTCTTTTCTCGGTTGTTGAAGTTGAATGTATGGGCGCTTGTTGTAATGCGCCAATGGTTCAGATCAATGATTGGTATTATGAAGATCTTTCGCCAGAACGCATGATGGAAATCGTTGAAGAACTTCGCGCAGGTAAAGACGTTCCGATCGGATCTCAAATTGGCCGTCTTACTTCTGCACCAGAGGGTGAGCGTACAACCCTAAAAGGGGGTGAATGATGCCACTTCTAGAAGATAAAGATCGTATTTTCCAAAACCTTTACGGACAGGATGATTGGGGCCTTGAAGGTGCCAAGAAACGTGGCATTTGGATAGATACTAAGGATCTGGTTGCTCTTGGGCGCGAAGAGATTGTCAATCGTATGAAAGACTCTGGCCTGCGTGGTCGTGGTGGCGCGGGTTTCCCGGCTGGCATTAAATGGTCTTTCATGCCGAAAGAAGATCCAAGTCGTCCAAGCTATCTGGTCGTTAATGCCGATGAATCCGAACCGGGGTCCTGTAAAGACCGTGAGATCATGCGTAATGATCCACATACACTTATCGAAGGCTGTTTGATTGCTGGCTTCGCAATGGGTGCACATACGGCCTACATTTATATTCGCGGTGAGTACTACTTGGAATCCACACGGCTCGAAGCTGCTATTGAGCAGGCTAGAACTGATGGATTGCTGGGTGACGATGCCTGTGGTTCAGGATGGGCATTTGATGTTCATGTTCACCGCGGTGCTGGTGCGTATATCTGTGGCGAGGAAACAGCCCTTCTGGAAAGTCTGGAAGGTAAAAAAGGCCAACCTCGTCTTAAGCCTCCATTCCCGGCGGCCTGTGGTCTGTATGGATGTCCAACGACTGTGACCAATGTGGAAACAGTTGCTGTGTCGCCGACCATTTTGCGCAGAGGTCCTGATTGGTGGAAGCAGTTTGGCCGTGAAAATAATACGGGTACAAAGATTTTCTCTATCTCTGGTCATGTGAACAAGCCGTGTAACGTCGAGGAAGCGATGAGCATTCCTTTGCGTGAGCTTATTGAAAAGCATGCTGGTGGTGTTCGTGGTGGTTGGGATAATCTACTTGCAGTTATTCCCGGTGGATCATCGGTTCCTATGCTGCCAAAGCATGTATGCGATACCATGACCATGGATTTTGACGCTTTACGCGAAGCGGGATCCGGTTTGGGAACCGCGGCGGTTATCGTCATGGATAAATCTACCGATGTTGTCGAAGCGATCTGCCGACTTTCACATTTTTATCAACACGAAAGCTGTGGTCAGTGTACGCCATGTCGCGAAGGAACGGGCTGGATGTTCCGTCTTATGCAGCGCATGGTTCGCGGCGAAGCTGATGTTGAAGAAATCGATATGCTTTGGGATGTTACCAAGCAGGTAGAAGGTCACACGATTTGTGCGCTTGGCGATGCTGCAGCTTGGCCGATCCAGGGCTTGATCCGGAATTTCCGTCCGGAACTCGAGCGTCGGATTAACGAATACAAGCAATCGCGCCAGGCAGCGGAGTAGGAGAGACTGATGCCAAAGTTGACGATTGACGGTAAAGAGATTGAAGTCGCAGACGGCCTGACAGTTCTTCAGGCTTGTGAACTTGCGGGGGCAGAAATTCCACGTTTCTGTTACCACGAACGTCTTTCCGTTGCCGGTAATTGCCGGATGTGTCTGGTCGAAATGGAACGTGCGCCAAAACCGATTGCATCCTGTGCGATGCCGGTGGGTGAGGGCATGGTTATCAAGACCGATACCGAGGTTGTTCAAAAAGCCCGAAAAGGGGTGATGGAATTCCTTTTGATCAACCATCCGCTTGATTGCCCTATTTGCGATCAGGGTGGTGAATGTGATCTTCAGGATCAGGCCATGGCTTTTGGTCTTGATCATGGACGTTATAAAGAAAGCAAACGCGCGGTTACTGAAAAATACATGGGACCGTTGATCAAGACGATCATGACCCGCTGTATTCAGTGTACACGTTGCGTGCGTTTCTCGACCGAAGTTGCGGGTATTGAAGAAGTTGGCCTTTTAAATCGTGGTGGTCATGTTGAGATCACGACATTGGAAAAGGCAGTTAACACTGAACTGTCGGGTAATCTGGTTGATGTGTGTCCTGTCGGTGCACTGACATCCAAGCCTTATGCGTTCAATGCCCGTCCATGGGAATTGAAAAAGGTAAATTCCATTGATGTGATGGATGCTGTTGGATCCAACATTCGTATCGATGTTCGTGGTCGTGAAGTTCTTCGTGTTCTTCCACGTATCCATGAAGATGTGAACGAAGAATGGATCACAGATAAAACCCGTTACATTACTGATGGATTGAGCCGTCAGCGTATTGATCGCCCCTATGTCCGTGTTGATGGCAAGTTGAAAGTAGCATCCTGGGATGAAGCTTTTGCCGCAATCAAAGGGCAGTTGTCTTCTCTTAAAGGGAGTGAAATTGCGGCGATTTCCGGTGACTTGAACGACGCTGAATCAATGTTGGCTCTGAAAGATTTCATGGCTAACTTGGGGTCTGAAAACATCGATTGTCGTCAAGACGGCGCCAAGCTGAGTGCTGATGATCGCTCGACGTACCTCTTTAACAGTTCTATTGCCGGGATCGAAGACGCTGACGCTGTTCTTCTTGTAGGAACAAATCCACGTTGGGAAGCTGCGCTTATCAATGCACGTCTTCGTAAACGCTTCCTGGAAGGTGGCTTTAAAGTCGGCATGATTGGTGAAGCTGCTGACCTGACCTATGAGTATGAGTATTTGGGCGCAGGCCCAGATACCTTAAAAGAAGTTACATCTGGTAAAAACTCTTTTGCTGATGTGCTGAAGGATGCCAAAAAGCCAATGATTATTGTTGGCATGGGGGCGTTGACCCGTGATGACGGTGCTGCGGTTCTGGCTGAAGCAAAAGCGATTGCTGATAAATACGGTCTTGTTCAGGACGACTGGAATGGTTTCAACATTCTGCACGCAGCGGCTTCTCGAGTTGCTGGCCTGGACCTTGGCTTAGTACCGGGTAAGAAGGGTGTGGATGTTGCAGGTATTCTGGATGGTGCTGAAAAAGGATCGATCAAAGCTGTTTACCTCTTGGGTGCAGACGAGATTGATACTTCCAGACTAAAGAATGCTTTCGTGATTTATCAGGGGCACCATGGCGATGCCGGTGCATCTGCTGCGGATGTGATTCTACCGGGTGCGGCCTATACCGAGAAGAACGGTACCTATGTAAATACCGAAGGCCGTGTTCAATTGGGGCGCTTAGCGACTTTCCCGCCGGGTGAAGCAAGGGAAGACTGGACAATTCTTCGTGCATTGTCAGAACAGGTTGGTGAGGCTTTGCCTTATGATAACCTCGGGCAACTTCGTCAGAGAATGATTGACGTTAATCCTGTCTTTGCGGCAATTGATCAGGTCTCAACAACTGGTTTGGGTGACGTTGCGAAGAGTAAGAAAAAGCTGTCTTCCGATCCTTTCACAAGTAACATCAAGAATTTCTATATGACTGATCCGATCAGCCGTTCATCTGAAACGATGTCTGCCTGTACAGAGCAATTTGTACTGGGTAAAGAGCAGGGAGCTACTGGAACAAATGGTTGAATTCTGGGAAGGATACGCTCTGCCAACGATCATGATCGTTGCGCAAATTATGGTAATCGTCGGTCCTTTGCTGATCGCCGTTGCCTATCTTACGCTGGCGGAACGTAAAGTAATCGGTGCGATGCAACTCCGTAAAGGGCCAAACGTTGTCGGACCTTTCGGTGCATTGCAACCTTTTGCGGATGCAGTCAAATTGATGATGAAGGAAACCATTCTTCCTTCGGGATCGAACAAGATCATCTTCATCATGGCACCAATGCTAACCTTTATCCTTAGCCTTGTTGCCTGGGCCGTTATTCCTTTTGGTGAAGGTCTGGTGGTTAGTGATATCAACGTCGGTATACTCTACCTTTTCGCGATTTCATCACTGGGTGTTTACGGTGTGATCATGGCGGGCTGGGCTTCTAACTCGAAGTACCCTTTTATTGGTGCCCTTCGTTCTGCAGCTCAGATGGTGTCATACGAAGTTTCCATGGGCTTGGTGATCATTACCGTTCTTTTATGCGTAGGATCATTGAATCTGTCGGATATCGTGATGGCGCAAAAGGGCGATTACGGTCTTCTGAATTGGTATGCATTCCCGTTGCTGCCGATGTTTGTGATCTTCTTCATTTCCATTCTGGCTGAAACAAACCGTTCCCCATTCGATTTGCCGGAAGGTGAGTCTGAAATCGTGGCTGGTTTCATGGTTGAGTATTCTTCCATGAGCTTCGCGCTGTTCTTCCTTGGGGAATACGCAAACATGATCCTGATGAGTGCGATGGCTGCAATTCTATTCCTTGGAGGCTGGTTGCCGCCGTTGGATATTGCGCCGCTGAACTGGATACCTGGTCCGGTGTGGTTCTCATTAAAGATTGCAATGGTTCTTTTCTGTTTCCTTTGGGTTCGAGCCACATTCCCGCGCTTCCGTTATGACCAACTGATGCGTTTGGGGTGGAAAGTCTTCCTGCCGTTCTCCCTGTTATGGGTATTCCTGACGGCTGGTGTACTGATTAGCTTTGATCTTTTACCAGTTGCTCAATAGGGGATCTGGTGATGGAAAAGAAAATAATAAAAAGAAATATGGAGAGATAGAGGACGATGGCTTTTATGAAAAACCCAGTCCGCAGTCTTCTTTTGACCGAACTGCTTTCCGGTATGGCCTTGACGCTTAAGTACTTCTTTAAGCCAAAGGTTACCCTTAACTACCCCTACGAAAAAGGGCCGATTAGCCCGCGTTTTCGTGGAGAGCATGCTTTGCGCCGCTACCCGAATGGGGAAGAGCGTTGTATCGCTTGTAAACTGTGTGAAGCTATTTGCCCGGCACAGGCGATTACAATCGAAGCTGAGCCGCGTGATGACGGCAGCCGCCGTACAACACGCTATGACATTGATATGACGAAGTGTATCTATTGCGGATTTTGCCAAGAGGCTTGCCCGGTGGACGCTATTGTCGAGGGACCAAACTTTGAGTTTGCGACTGAGACACGTGAGGAGCTTTTCTATAACAAAGACAAGCTGCTCGAGAATGGCGACCGTTGGGAAACCGAAATTGCGCAGAACATCGCGTTGGATACTCCTTACCGCTAAGAGCTTGGGATAAAAAAGTGTTTATGAAAAAAATCATATGCCAACACCAGGCCTATAAAGAAAGGGTAGCCAAATGATTATTCAGGCTCTCGTCTTCTATCTATTTGCAGCAGTTGCCATTGCTTCGGCAGTTATGGTGATTTCTTCGAAGAACCCGGTTCATTCGGTTCTGTTCCTTATTCTCTGCTTCTTTAATGCGGCTGGTCTTTTTGTCCTGATGGGGGCTGAGTTCCTCGCGATGATCCTGGTGGTTGTCTATGTCGGGGCTGTAGCCGTTCTCTTCCTGTTTGTTGTTATGATGCTCGATATCAATATCGAACGCGCACGACAGGGCTTTAAGCAATATCTGCTGATTGGCGGTTCTATTGGTCTGGTTCTCTTTTTGGAACTTGTCCTGATCCTGTCTTCATCATTCACAGCACCTGATGTTGTTGCTACGGCGGCTGTGCCAATTCCGGATATGGACAGCGTCCATAATACGCGGGCTTTGGGGCAGGTGCTTTATACTAAATACGCATATCTCTTCCAGGCGTGTGGTTTGATCCTGTTGGTTGCGATGGTCGGAGCTATTGTTCTGACACTCCGTCAGCGAGACGGTGTTCGTAAACAGGTTATTTCTGATCAAATCAATCGTAGCCGTGAAGAGTCCGTTGAAATCAAAAAAGTATCCAGCGGGAGTGGAATCTAACCATGTTAGAAATTGGTCTAGCCCATTACCTGGTTGTCGCGGCTGTTCTGTTTACCCTGGGCATCTTTGGTATCTTTCTGAACAGAAAAAACGTCATTGTTATTATGATGTCCATTGAGCTTATGCTCTTGGCCGTGAACATCAATTTTGTGGCTTTCTCTACCCATATGGGTGATCTGGTTGGTCAGGTCTTCGCCGTATTTATTTTGACGGTTGCTGCTGCTGAAGCGGCGATCGGTCTGGCGATCCTGGTTATCTACTTCCGTAATCGCGGGTCAATCGCGGTTGAAGATATCAACATGATGAAGGGCTAATCCGACGATGGAAAACTTTATAGTCTTTCTCCCTCTGTTAGGTTCGTTTATTGCTGGCCTTTTTGGTAAGTGGATTGGCGATCGCGGAGCACAAGTGGTAACCACTGGTCTATTGCTTGTATCAGCTGTTTTATCATTCGTTGTTTTCTTTGATGTCGCCATCGATGGAAACGCGAGAACAACGCTTTTGTTTACATGGATTAATTCTGGTGATTTCCAGCTATCCTGGGCGTTGAAAGTTGACACTCTTACTGCCGTAATGTTGATTGTTGTTACTGTTGTTTCGTCAATGGTGCATCTTTATTCAATCGGCTATATGTCCGAAGACAAGTCAATTACGCGTTTCTTCTCGTACCTGTCCCTTTTCACCTTCTTCATGCTGATGCTGGTTACCTCTGATAATCTGGTTCAGATGTTCTTTGGTTGGGAAGGTGTTGGTCTGGCATCATACCTGTTGATCGGTTTCTGGTATGAAAAGGCTTCGGCTTGTTCGGCAGCGATGAAAGCGTTTTTGGTTAACCGTGTTGCTGACATTGGCTTTGCCCTTGGCATTATGGGTGTTTTTGTCCTCTTTGGTTCTGTCAATTTTGCTGAAATCTTTCCTCAGGCGGAGGGACTATCAACAGCTCAGTTCACATTCCTTGGTTATGAAGGACATGCCCTGACGATTATTTGTCTGTTGCTCTTTGTTGGCGCGATGGGGAAATCAGCTCAGCTTGGTCTTCACACATGGTTGCCAGATGCGATGGAAGGTCCAACACCTGTTTCTGCGCTTATTCATGCGGCGACGATGGTGACAGCGGGCATCTTCATGCTTTGCCGTTTCTCGCCTGTGTTTGAATATGCACCTGCTGCGCTTGAAGTTGTGACCTATGTTGGTGCGGGAACAGCCTTCTTTGCGGCGACAATTGGCCTGACACAATTTGATATCAAGCGGGTAATTGCCTATTCAACCTGTTCTCAGCTTGGCTATATGTTCTTTGCGATTGGTGTATCGGCTTACGGTGGTGCGATTTTCCACCTGATGACACACGCTTTCTTTAAAGCGCTGTTGTTCTTAGGTGCTGGCTCTGTCATTCACGCCATGCATCACGAACAGGACATGCGCAAGATGGGTGGTATCTGGAAAATGATCCCGGCGACCTATCTTCTGATGTGGATCGGGTCAATTGCCTTGGCGGGTATTCCACCGCTTTCAGGATACTTCTCGAAAGATCTTATCCTTGAAGCTGCTTATGCTGATCATTCACCGCAGGGCATGTTTGCCTTCTGGGCGGGGACAGCTGCTGCCTTTATGACAGCGTTCTATTCCTGGCGTTTGCTGATCATGACTTTCCATGGCAATCCACGGGCTGACGAACACACCATGAAGGGCGTTCACGAATCACCAATGGTGATGATGATCCCGCTTCTTGTTCTCGGTGTTGGTGCTCTCTTTGCAGGATGGTTGGGGTACAATTATTTCGTCGGCGATGTGAAAGCTGAGTTCTGGGGCGATGCTATCTTTGTTCTCGCCGGTAATGATACGGTTGAAGCGGCACATCATGTTCCGACATGGGTTAAGCTCGTACCACTTGTCGCTGCGATCAGTGGAATTGTACTGGCATATGTGTTCTATATGTTTGTGCCAAGCCTTCCGGCGACTTTCGTGTCGATCATCAAACCAATCCATACTTTTGTTTACAGAAAATGGATGTTTGACGAACTCTATGACTTCCTCTTTGTTCGTCCCGCCATCAAGATTGGTCGCTTCCTCTGGAAATCTGGGGATGGTGCTGTAATTGATGCTTACGGACCTGATGGGGTGAGTTCTCTTACACGCATACTTGCGGGTAAAGCGAGCCGTCTGCAAAGCGGATATGTCTATCACTACGCATTTGCCATGTTGATCGGGGTCGTTGCCCTGGTTACCTGGTACATCGTTTCCAACGCAGGTTAAGGGCTATGCAAGATCATATTCTCTCAATTGTGACCTTTGCTCCCTTGCTGGGTGCGCTGATTATTCTTCTTATCCGGGGGGATAGTGAAGAGGCTGTTGCCAAAAACTCACGCTGGGTTGCTCTCTGGGTATCCGGGGTGACTTTTGCAGTCTCTCTTCTTCTCTGGACTAATTTTGAACGCGGGACTGCCGAATTCCAGTTTGTAGAAGAAGTTGAATGGATGCCATCACTTGGCCTGTCCTATCGGATGGGTGTCGATGGTATCTCTGTTCTGTTTGTTCTGCTTTCAACACTTCTGACGCCTATTTGCATTATCTCTTCATGGGCTGCTGTGAACAAGCGTGTGAAGGAATACATGGTTTCTTTCCTTATCCTTGAAACCATGATGGTCGGCATGTTCTGTGCGCTTGATATTGTTGTCTTCTACATCTTCTTCGAAGGTGTGTTGATCCCGATGTTCCTGATCATTGGTGTCTGGGGCGGGGCGCGTCGTGTTTATGCGGCTTTCAAACTGTTCCTCTACACGCTGGCTGGATCTGTACTTATGCTGGTTGCCATTCTGGCAATGTATTCCTTTGCAGGTACAACCGATATCACGACGTTGATGACAACGACTTTTCCGTCTGAAATGCAAAAGTGGTTATGGATTGCTTTCTTTGCATCCTTCGCGGTGAAAGTTCCGATGTGGCCTGTTCATACGTGGTTGCCTGATGCACACGTGGAAGCACCAACAGCTGGCTCAGTGATCCTTGCGGGCGTTCTCTTGAAAATGGGGGCTTATGGCTTCCTGCGTTTCTCGCTTCCTATGATGCCTGAAGCCTCTGTGTACTTTACACCGTTGGTCTATACGCTTTCTATTATTGCGGTGATCTATACATCACTTGTCGCCTTGGCACAGGAAGATATGAAAAAGCTGATCGCTTATTCTTCTGTTGCACATATGGGCTATGTGACCATTGGTATTTTTGCGGCGAACCAGCAAGGTATCGAAGGCGCTATCTATCAGATGCTGTCACACGGTGTTGTCTCTGCTGCACTCTTCCTTTGTGTTGGCGTTGTCTATGACCGCATGCATACACGTATGATCGCGGCCTATGGTGGCGTAGTGGATAAGATGCCTGTCTATGCCCTGATGTTCATGGTCTTTATGCTGGCGTCAGTCGGCTTGCCGGGAACAGGTGGTTTTGTCGGTGAGTTCCTTGTTCTTGTTGGTGCTTTCAAGGCGAATACCTGGGTTGCTGCTCTGGCTGCGACAGGGATGGTGTTGGGCGCTGCTTACATGTTGTATCTCTATCGCAAGGTTATTTTCGGGAAACTGGAAAAGGACGATGTGAAAGCGCTTCTGGATCTGAACTGGAGAGAGAAGGCAGTCTTTGCACCTTTGATTATTCTGACACTATGGATGGGTATTTATCCACCAAGCTTCCTGGATATCATGTCTGCATCAGTAAGTAATCTTATCACTAACTATGAGACTGCAATCGCAGCCTCGAATGCCGCGCCGATGTTTGCGCAGGTCTTTGGTCAATAGAGGGGCTATCAAGATGATCACAACAGATCTATCAATGGCATTGCCCGAGATTTTCCTGGCATGTTCTGCAACGGTGCTGCTGATGTACGGTGCTTATGCTGGCAATAAAACGGCTGGTTTTGTTTCCGCTTTGTCAGTTGCTGTCATTGCCGTCGCTTTTGGGTTGATTTTCTTCGGAGATCAAAAGCAAGGGCTGGCATTTGGCGGTCTCTTTGTTGTTGATGCCTATGCAAATTATATGAAGCTTGTTGCTTTGACTGCATCCGGCTTTGGTATTTTGATGACCCAGCGTTTTGTTGAACGCGAAGGCATGGCCAGATTTGAAATTCCTGTGCTGATGGTACTGGCGACGCTTGGCATGATGATGATGATTTCATCAAATGACTTGATGTCACTGTATGTTGGTCTGGAACTTCAGAGCTTGGCACTTTATGTCATTGCTGCCATTCGTCGTGAGAATTTGCGATCTTCAGAAGCAGGCTTGAAGTACTTTGTACTTGGTGCCTTGTCTTCCGGTATGTTGCTCTACGGTTGTTCCATGATCTATGGCTTTACCGGTACTACAGACTTTGACACGCTGGGAACTGTTATTTCCGGTCTTGTGGCTGGCGATCAATCTCCACAGGTTGGTCTTGTTGTTGGCTTGGTCTTTGTTTGTGCTGCTATCGCGTTCAAGATTTCTGCAGTACCATTCCACATGTGGACACCGGATGTTTACGAAGGTGCACCAACACCTGTGACAGCCTTTTTCGCATCAGCCCCAAAAGTTGCGGCCATCGCTCTGTTTGCCAGATTGCTAAGCGATCCATTTGGATCGTTGGTTGCCGAATGGCAACAGATTATTGTGTTTGTGGCGCTTGCGTCCATGATTTTGGGTTCTCTTGCTGCAATCAAGCAGACCAATATCAAACGTCTTATGGCCTATAGTTCCATTGGTAATATTGGGTATGCCTTGGTTGGGTTGGCTGCTGGAACGCAGGCGGGTGTTGAAGGTCTTGTTATCTACATGACCATTTACATCTTTATGAATATGGGGACTTTCGCCTGCATTCTGAGCATGCGCCAGAAAGGCAATATGGTCGAAGGCATCGATGATCTCAAAGGCTTAAGTAAAACAAGTCCGGCGATGGCACTGGCCTTGACCATCTTCATGTTCTCTATGGCAGGTATTCCGCCATTGGCTGGCTTCTTTGCCAAGTATGTGGTCTTTGCTGCTGCTGTGGATGCCGGACTGACAACCTTGGCTGTGATTGGTATTCTGACGTCTGTAATCGGGGCGTTTTATTATCTCCGTATTATTAAAGTCATGTACTTTGATGAGCCAAGCGGATCTTTCGACAAGCCCATTGGTGCCGAAATGACACTGGTACTGACAGTGACAACTGCCTTTGTCGTGTTCTTTATTCTGTTCTCATCACCAATTATGGATGGTGCAGCAGTTGCTGCTTCGGCTCTCTTTGCCGGGTAACGATATGACAGAGGGAACTTCATCCCTTGTAATCCCGTCTTCTTTTTCAGTGATCTGTAAAGAAGAGGTTGGCAGTACAAATGATGAGGTTCGCCTTCTTGCTGAACAAGGGGCCCAAGACGGAACAATCGTCTGGGCCCTTCGTCAATCTGCAGGGCGGGGACGACAAGGGCGCACATGGGTTAGTCCTGTCGGTAATCTCTATTTTTCGACACTTTTGCGTCCCGAAAAATCTATTGCCGAAGCTGCCAATCTGAGTTTTGTCGCCTCTTTGGCTTTGTCAGATGCCATTCGCAAATTAGATATAAAACTTGTCCCCGGGTTAAAGTGGCCAAACGATGTTTTGCTTTCCGGGAAAAAGGTGTCTGGTGTCCTGCTCGAGAGTAAGGCGGATCGTGCAGGTAAACTTGATTATCTGATCATGGGGGTCGGGGTTAATCTGGAGCACTATCCGGATGACGCCCGCTATCCTGCGAGCAGTTTGCGTGAGCAGGGGCTTTCAGCTGATGTTAAAGCTGATAAATTATTGGAAAGCTTTATCAATAGTTTTGACGCCAGATACAAACTATGGAAAAAAGAAGGCTTCGATAGTGTGCGGTCAGCTTGGCTGGATCAGGCACATGGTTTAGGTGAAAAAATTTACGTCAGGCTTCCCGGCGAAACACTTTCCGGACGCTTTGTGACCATCGACAGAGATGGTGCCCTGGATTTGGATCTGGAAAATGGCAAACAGCGTTTGGTTACTGCAGGGGACGTCTTCTTTGCTTCTTGAAACCGAGACAGACAATGCTGCTTGTTATTGATTCAGGTAATACAAATGTGGTTTTTGCCGTTTATGACGGGCATGATCAAAAGGGCTATTGGCGCGCGACCAGCGACAGTAAAAAAACGGCTGATGAATACGCCGTCTGGTTAACGCAGCTAATGGCGTTGAAAGGCCTGGAGCCAAAAGACATAACGGGCGCGATCCTTGCTAATGTCGTTCCTGCGTCAAACTACAACCTCAAGACACTGTGCCAGAGTTATTTTTCCTGTACGCCCCTAATGGTCGAGTTAGGTAAAATTGACCTGGGGTTGAAAGTAAATATTGATCAACCGGAACAAGCGGGGGCCGACCGCCTTGTGAATGCTGTGGCCGGGTACCAACGTTATGGTGGCAACCTGATCCTGATTGACTTTGGGACAGCCACGACCTTTGATATTGTTGGTGCCGATGGTGCCTATGAAGGGGGCGTTATTGCGCCCGGCGTTAATCTATCTATTGAGGCGCTTTATATGGCATCTGCAAAATTACCCCGAATAGATATCAAAGCCCCTTCGCAGGTAATCGGTAAAGCAACAGTCCCTGCCATGGAATCCGGTATCTTCTGGGGCTATATATCTATGGTCGAAGGCATGGTACAACGCATCCGAGACGAGTATGGCTCCCCGATGAAGGTTATTGCAACCGGTGGCTTGGCGCAGTTGTTTGATACGGCGACAGATGTCATTGATCATATTGATAAAGATGTAACGCTACGTGGCTTGATCGCCATCTATGAATTAAATAGTCAAAAGACTTAAGTTAGGTAAGAAATGCGTAAAGCGGTTGTCGCTAAAAAAGACGAACTCTTTTTCCTGCCCCTTGGTGGTACAGGTGAAATTGGAATGAACCTGAACCTCTATGGCCATAATGGTAAATGGCTGATGGTGGATTTAGGAATTTCCTTTGCCGATGGGGCTCGCTACCCGGGTATTGATGTCATCATGCCGGATCCGACTTTTATCGAGGAGCAGAGGGAAAACCTCGTCGGTTTGGTTCTAACCCATGCGCACGAAGATCACATTGGCGCCGTTCCACATTTATGGTCTGAACTGCGCTGCCCGATCTATTGTACGCCTTTTACCAAGTCGATGGTTTATTCCAAGTTGGTTGAAGCAGGTATCGAAGACGAAGCCGAGATTACGGTTATTCCAGTTGCAGGTACGTTTACGGCGGGGCCATTTGAAATTGAATTGGTTTCCATGACCCACTCTATTCCGGAACCGGCTTCTCTGTTGATCAGAACGGCATGTGGTACGGTTTTCCATTCCGGTGACTGGAAGTTTGACCCTGAACCTCTGGTTGGGCCGCACTATGACAAGAAACGTCTTCAGGCGTTGGCTGACGAAGATATTCTGGCGATGATCAGTGATTCGACCAATGTCATGTCTAACAGTGAATCCGGATCTGAAGCGTCTGTTCGCAACGGGCTTGTCGATGTTATTGCAAAATGTACAGGCCGGGTTGCTGTAACGTGTTTTGCGAGTAACGTTGCAAGGGTTGAATCCGTTATGAAGGCGGCAGAGATTTGTGGTCGTCGTGTTGTTTTGCTTGGGCGCTCCATGCACCGGATATATGCTGCGGCCCGTGAAAATGGCTATCTAAAAACAGTTGCTCCTTTGCTTTCAGAGGACGAGTTTTCCTATATGCCAAAGAGCGAGGTTCTTGTTCTTTGTACGGGTAGTCAGGGCGAACCTCGCTCTGCGCTGTCACGTTTATCAAAGGATGGCTTCAAACATGTATATCTGGAAGAGGACGATACGATTATCTTCTCGTCCAGAATAATTCCGGGAAATGAGACATCAATTTTCAGATTGCAAAACAATCTGGCTGAACTGGGTGTTCGGGTGATTACTGATCGGGACGAACATGTCCATGTATCCGGTCACCCCGGGAAAGAAGAGGTCCGCAAGCTTTATGAATGGGTGCAACCCAAAGTTTCTGTGCCTGTTCATGGTGAAGCGCGACACTTGCGTGCCCATGCTAAATTAGCGGCAGAGTGTGGTGTTAAAACCCAGATCGTGGCAAAGAATGGCGATCTCATTCGTTTGGCACCGGGTAAGGCAGAGAAGATTGCTGAAATAACCTCTGGCCTCTTGGCGATAGAAGACCGTCGTCTTATTCCAATTGATAGCCCGATTATCAAAGCGCGTCAGAAAATGATGTATAACGGATCTGCGGTTGTTTCGCTGGTTATTGATGAAGCAAACAAGCTGGCAGATACGCCTCAGCTGACCGTTCAAGGCGTTCTTGATCTTGATGAAGAGTTTGAGGATTTTGAAGACGCAATTGACTATCTGAAAGATATCATAGGTACGCTCAAAAAATCTGAGATGAAGAATGATGTGATCGTACGCGAAGTTGCCATTCGCGCTGTCCGACGTCATTTTAACAAGCTCTACAGCAAAAAGCCTGTCACGGATGTACATATTGTCCGACTAGCTTCCTATCTGAATTAAAAGGGATTTTATAATGATTGGTCGTTTAAATCATGTTGCGATTGCGGTACCCGATTTGAATGCAGCGGTTGCTCAATACCGTGATATATTGGGGGCGGAAGTCACAGAAGCCGTTGATCAACCCGATCACGGTGTAACAGTGGTCTTTGTCAATCTTCCCAACACCAAAATTGAGTTCCTTTATCCCTTGGGTGAGAACTCACCGATTGGTAATTTTCTGGAAAAGAACCCTGCGGGTGGCATTCATCATATCTGTTATGAGGTTGATGACATTATTGTTGCACGGGATAAGCTTAAAGCAGAAGGCGCAAGAGTGCTTGGGGATGGTGAACCGAAAATCGGCGCACATAACAAGCCAGTGCTCTTCCTGCATCCAAAAGATTTTTGTGGAACCCTTGTTGAGCTGGAACAGGCTTAGGTCGAGAGAGTAGTAAAGATGAACTGGGTTACAGGTATTCTTGTTTACGTTATTATTTGGTGGCTGATATTTTTCATGGCGCTTCCCTTTGGTGTCCGGGCCGAAGAGAACCCTGAAGTTGGTCACGAACCTTCAGCTCCAAAAAATCCGATGCTTTTGCGTAAGGCACTGATCACCAGCGCTATCGCGGGTGTTTTGTGGGGCGTCGCCTATTACGTCATTACCAATAAATTAATCTCAATTGGTGAACTCGCCTACTAGTTATAGTCGCTTATCTTAATTCTTTCTCTTCGTTGTTTCATCGTTCATGTAGAGACATCTACACGTCTCTCTTCACGCCTTGAGAAAAATTAAGTTAAACAACTATATTACTAGTAAGTGATAAGCGTTATAGATTTATAAACGGCCTGTTGATATTATTATTGGCAAGCCGTTTTTTTGACTTATTTTCTTAATATGGTGTGATAATGCTTTGTTATCATTATTTTTCTCTGCGGAAATTTTTCTGTTTATTCGTAATAATGTCAATGTTTTCCTTGGGCATGGCTGCTGGTGTACATGCGGAAGTTAAGTCAACGGAAGATGGGATTGTAACGATTGAGGAAGAAGATTGCCGCCGTTTGATGGTACATCATCCAAGTGATGATGTCGCTTATACGCCGGGGGTCACCAAAAGAGGGAAAAAAGTTGTGCCAGCGGATTTGAACGCACAGCCAATCGTTCTGCCGGAAATTATTCGGATTCCAATTACTGTCGATATGTTTGAGCGCTATAATATTCCCGCGAATAAAGCCAATTTTGAAGCGAATGCCGAGATTGGTGTCGTTGAAGTACACAAAAATGGCGACGCCTTTTTCAATGGCCAGCGGCTTCAAAGTGAAGAACAGAGAGAGTTATCTCTGAAGTGTCAGAAAATATTAGACCGCGAGTAGTTTCGTGGTTATGACCTTATATCCTAAACAGGCTAAAATTTCTTAGGAAAAGCTTGTTTTTCTGTCATGGACAAGTGTCATTTCATCCCATATATATGACCGCATACTTTTCAGTCCTATAACTGAATTGTTCCTTATTTATTATTGATCTCATAGCATTCCAGGATATCCAGATGCGCCTTTCTGCTTATTTCCTTCCAACACTGAAGGAAAACCCAACCGAGGCACAGATTGTCTCTCACCGTTATATGCTGCGTGCGGGCATGATCCGTCAGGCAACATCTGGAATCTATTCTTGGCTGCCGATGGGTTTGAAAGTCCTTCGTAAGGTAGAGCAGATTATCCGTGAAGAGCAAAACCGGGCAGGGGCACAGGAAATTCTGATGCCGACTATTCAGCCTGCTGATTTGTGGCGCAAGTCTGGTCGTTATGATGATTACGGCAAAGAAATGCTGCGCATCGAAGATCGTCATGGTCGGGATATGCTTTATGGGCCAACCAACGAAGAGATGGTTACAGAAATCTTTGCCAATGCGGTAAAGAGCTATAAAGATCTTCCGAAAAACCTGTATCACATCCAATGGAAATTCCGGGATGAAGTTCGCCCGCGTTTTGGTGTGATGCGTGGTCGTGAATTCTTTATGAAAGATGCCTATTCTTTCGATATTGATTTCGAAGCATCCAAAGCCGCGTACAATCGTATGTTTGTGTCCTACCTGCGCACCTTTGAGCGTTTGGGGCTACGGGCGATCCCAATGGCTGCTGATACAGGGCCGATTGGTGGTGACCTCAGCCATGAGTTTATTATTCTTGCTGATACGGGTGAGTCCGAAGTGTTCTGTCACTCTGACTTCTTGGAAAAAGCATCTCCTTCTGCTGATGTTGATTACAGCGGAGATCTTCAGCCGATTGTTGATGACTGGACCAGCATCTATGCGGCAACGGATGAAATGTATGTTAAAGAAGACTTCGAAGGATCAGTTCCTGAAGATAAGAGAATGCAGTGCCGCGGTATTGAAGTCGGCCATATCTTCCACTTCGGTACAAAATACTCTGAGCCAATGGGCGCTTATGTTCTTAACAGCGAAGGTGAAAACGTTCCTGTCTTTATGGGGTCTTACGGTATCGGTGTTTCTCGTCTCTTGGGCGCAATCATCGAAGCCAGTCATGATGAAAACGGTATTATCTGGCCAGAAGCAGTGGCGCCTTATCAGGTTGGATTGATTAATCTGAAAGCCAAAGATGAAGCCTGTGCCAAGGCTTGTGATGATCTCTACCAGAAGTTCAATGCTGCTGGTGTTGATTGTCTTTATGATGATCGCGATACTTCTGCTGGGGCTAAATTCAAAGACATGGATCTGATCGGTTTGCCATGGCAGATGGTTATCGGACCACGCGGCCTTAAAAATGGCGTAGTTGAGTTGAAAAATCGCAAGACTGGTGAGAAAGAAGAACTAACATTGGAAGCTGCGCTTTCTAAATTAGGCCTATAGGATTTAGCGGGAAGAGAGATAGTTGATGGTTTTTGGTGCTTTTGAGCGCATGGTGGCCTTACGCTACCTCCGTTCCCGTCGTAAAGAAGGGTTTATTTCTGTCATTGCAGGCTTTTCCCTTGTTGGTATTGCCTTGGGCGTTGCGACCTTGATCATTGTGATGTCCGTCATGAACGGGTTCCGCCAAGAGCTTCTTGGCCGGATACTCGGGGTTAATGGTCATTTGGCCGTTGTCGGGGTACAGGGTGATCTGGTTGATTATAAAACGATCGCCGAACGTGTTAGCGCCCTATCCGGTGTGACAAGTGCGACCCCACAGGTACAGGGACAGGTCATGGTGACGGCCAGTGGTACAGCCACAGGCGGCTTGGTTCGCGGCATGGCACCTGAAGACCTCAAAGCACGTAAGTTGATCGCGGAAAAGATTGTCGCCGGATCATTGGATGATTTCACTGGTGATAATGTTGTTATTGGCGAACGTCTGGCGAGAAGCTTGCGTCTTGGTGTCGGTGATAAAATTACCCTGGTGTCGCCGAATAGCTCCGTCACTGTATTCGGTTCTATCCCCCGTCTTAAAGCCTACACCATTGCTGCGCTTTTTGATATTGGCATGTATGAATACGACAGTAGTTTTATCTACATGACACTTGATGCCGCGCAAATCTTCTTTGAATTGCCTGAGATGGTAAATACGATTGAGGTCTTTGTGGATAATCCAGATCTGACCAATGTAGTGCGTCGGGATATTCACAACGCTATAGGTACAGGGATTGTCACGAGGGATTGGCAGCAAAGTAACGCCAGCTTCTTTAATGCCATTCAGGTAGAACGTAATGTTATGTTCCTGATCCTGTCGCTTATTATTCTGGTTGCGGTTTTCAATATTGTTTCTGGCCAGATTATGCTGGTTAAAGACAAGGGTCGCGATATCGCAATTCTGAGAACGATGGGGGCAACCCGTGGAATGATCCTCAGGGTCTTCTTCCTTAGCGGGGCATCCATTGGCGTTATCGGGACGCTGGCCGGCTTTGTTCTTGGTCTGTCGTTCGCTGAAAATATCGAAACGATCCGGCAGTGGCTGGAAGGTTTGTCCGGAACCAATCTCTTTGATGCCGAGATCTATTTCCTTTCCAAGTTGCCAGCAGTTGTTGAAACGTCGGAAGTCCTGCAGGTCGTTGGTATGGCTTTGTTCTTTTCATTTCTCGCCCCGATTTTTCCGGCATGGCGTGCCGCGCGGTTAGACCCTGTGGAGGCAATTCGCTATGAATAAGGAAATGAAAGGCCTATCTCTTGCGGGTGTAAATAAGACCTATAAGCAAGGCGCGAAAGAACTTCATGTTCTCAATGATGTCAGCTTTGATATTAAGCCGGGCGAACTGGTTGCGCTGATCGGCCCTTCCGGGGCGGGGAAGTCAACTCTGTTGCACAGCGCAGGGCTTTTGGAAAAGCCTGATAGTGGTGACATTCTGGTTAATGGAACGCCATCTGCTTCCTTGAATGACAAAAACAGAACCGCGTTGCGCCGCGATACGATTGGCTTTGTCTATCAGTATCATCATCTCCTTCCTGAATTTTCGGCTGTAGAAAATGTTATCTTGCCGCAGATGATCACAGGACTATCTCGTAAAAAGGCACATAAACGAGCGAGTGAACTTCTGGATACCGTCGGACTTTCGGAACGTATTTCTCATCGTCCTGCGGAATTATCTGGTGGAGAGCAACAGCGTGTTGCCATCGCGCGGGCGCTTGCAAATGCACCATCTGTCCTTTTGGCTGATGAACCGACGGGTAATCTTGATCCGGAAACAGCTAATAGAGTTTTTGAACTGTTACTAAAGCTTGTTCGCTCTGTAGGGCTTACAGCTTTGATCGCAACCCACAATCACGAATTGGCTGGTCGTATGGATCGGGTTCTTCATTTTGAGAATGGTAAGGTTCGTTAAGTTAATTTTTTGATGTTATACTGTAAGTCTACGGCTTAGTATCCTGTTTTAAAACGGTAGTTTTAGAAAAAATGTAGAAACTCGATGCTTAATGGTGTCGGGTTTTTATTTTGCCTTTTCCAAGCTATTTAGAGTATAGCTGGTTCTGGAATTTCTACGTTACAGTTTTATTTAGTTTGAGAGTTTCTTTATGGCGTATGCCGATTTTGTTCACCTTCGAGTTCATACAGCTTATTCCTTGTCTGAAGGGGCTATTAAGGCCAAAGAACTTGTCGAGCTGTGCAAAAAACATGATATGCCCGCTGCTGCAATTACGGACAGCAGTAACATGTTCGGGGCTCTTGAATTTTCGCTGACGGCCAAAGGGGCTGGTGTTCAGCCAATTTTGGGAACGCAGTTAATGATTGCGCGTCCCGATGCTGATAAACGAACCGGCGCCATTGTTCCTGAACCAGATCAGTTGGTTCTCATAGCCCAAAATCAAAAGGGCTATATGAATTTGATGCACCTGATTTCTCATGCCTTTATGGAGACGGAAACAGGACTGACGCCACAGGTAACACTTGCCGATCTCAAGCGTAGCAATGAAGGTTTGATCGCTCTGAGTGCTGGACCAAAGGGAGCTGTTGGGCGTTTATTACTTGAAAACAGAACTGCTGACGCCGAAGCTATTTTTACACAACTGGCGGGTATTTTTCAGGATCGGTTTTATGCCGAGTTGATGCGCCACGGTTTAGCCGAAGAGCAAGAAATTGAAGATCGTTTGATTGATCTTGCCTATAAACATAACGTGCCGCTGGTCGCGACAAACGAAGCCTTTTTTGCTGCAGATGATATGTACCTCCCGCACGATGCTCTGATTTGTATTGCGGAAGGCGCATATGTTTCTCAAAGTGAGCGTCGTCGCTTAACATCTGAGCATCGCTTCAAATCTGCCGATGAGATGAAGCGGCTTTTTGCTGATATACCAGAAGCTATTCAGAATACCTTGGTCATCGCGCAACGTTGCTCTTGGTTTGTAGAGCCAATTGCGCCGATCTTGCCGCCATTTGACACCGGAGATGGTCGATCTGAAACCGAAGAATTGCGCCATCAATCCGAAGTAGGGTTGGAAGATCGTCTGGAAAAGCACGTTTTTACGGCGGATATGGACGAAGCAGAGCGTGAAGAGGTTGCCAAGCCTTATCGCGAACGCCTTGATTATGAACTGGGGATCATCAAACAGATGGGTTTCCCCGGTTACTTCCTGATTGTTGCCGATTTTATTATGTGGGCAAAGGAGCAAAATATTCCGGTTGGACCTGGGCGTGGATCTGGTGCGGGGTCTGTGGTCGCCTGGGTTTTGACTATTACCGATCTTGATCCCTTGCGCTGGGGCTTGCTGTTCGAGAGGTTCTTGAACCCGGAACGTGTTTCCATGCCTGATTTTGATGTGGATTTCTGTCAGGACAAGCGCGATAAGGTGATTACCTACGTACAGGATAAATACGGACGGGATAAGGTCGCGCAGATTATCACCTTTGGTAAGTTACAAGCACGGGCAGCGTTGCGTGATGTCGGGCGTGTTTTGCAGATGCCTTACCCACAAGTAGATCGCTTATGCAAGCTTGTGCCTAATAACCCGGCCAAACCAACATCATTACCGGAAGCCATTGCACAGGAGCCTCAGCTGAGGGAAATGGCCAGAACGGATGAAACCGTCGATAATCTTTTGAATATTGCGCAAAAGATCGAAGGGTTGTTCCGTCACGCGTCAACCCATGCTGCCGGTGTTGTGATTGGTGATCGGCCGCTTGATCAGTTGGTACCGCTTTACCGTGATCCGCGTTCAGATATGCCGGTTACCCAGTTCAACATGAAGTTTGTTGAGCAGGCTGGTTTGGTAAAGTTCGACTTTCTTGGTTTGAAAACACTGACTGTTCTCGAGAGAGCTTGCGAATTTATTCGATCTGCGGGAACATCGATTAACCTGAGCGAAGTTCCGCTGGATGACAAAGCTTCGTTTGATTTGCTCGGACGTGGAGATACCGTCGGTGTTTTCCAGTTGGAATCTACCGGTATGCGCGATGTTCTCAAGCGTATGAAACCCGATAGATTCGAAGATATTATCGCGGTCGTGGCGCTTTATCGACCTGGACCTATGGAGAATATTCCAAGTTATATTCTTCGTAAAAAAGGCGAAGAGACACCTGATTATATGCATCCTTTGATCGAAGATATCCTGAAAGAAACCTACGGGATTATGATCTATCAGGAACAGGTGATGCAGATCGCGCAGCAACTTTCCGGTTACTCATTGGGAGGTGCGGATCTGCTCCGTCGTGCTATGGGTAAAAAAATTCAGGCCGAGATGGATGCGCAGCGTAAGATCTTTGTTGAGGGCGCTGTTAAAAACGACGTTAAAGCCGCGAAGGCGGATGAGATTTTTGATCAGGTCAATAAGTTCGCCGGTTATGGCTTTAACAAAAGTCACGCGGCAGCCTATGCATTGGTTGCCTATCATACCGCTTATCTGAAAGCGAATTATCCAGTGGAGTTCATGGCAGCGACCATGACTTATGATATTTCAAATACTGATAAGTTAAATATTTTCAGACAAGAGTTATCTCGTCTTGAGATCCCTTTGCTCGTGCCGGATATCAACAAGTCATATGCGGAGTTCATGGTTGAAACCATGGAGGACGGCAACAAGGCGGTTCGATACGCAATGGCTGCTGTTAAAAATGTTGGTGAGCAAGCTATTGAAAACATCACGAACGAGCGCAATGAAAATGGCCCCTTCAAGGATTTGACTGATTTTGTCGGGCGGGTTGATTCGAAAACAATTAACAAACGCCTGGTGGAGAATCTCTCCAAGGCAGGAGCTTTTGATAGTCTGTCACCCAACAGGCAGAAGGTCTTTTTGGGTGCGGAGAACATTGTTCGGAATATTTCTGCAGCGGCACAGGAGCGAGAGAGCGACCAGGTTAACCTCTTTGGTGGTGATGATAATACAACTATGATTGACTTGGCTTTACCAAAGGTGCCGGACTGGCCTGAACTGGAAAAGTTGAAGCATGAGTTTGACGCGATTGGCTTTTATCTCTCTGCGCATCCAATTGATACCTACACTCAGATTTTAAAGCGCTTGCGTGCCGTCAATGTTGCCGACGCTATTGAGCAAACCAAGAAGTATAAAGGGCAGGGTGGCCCCCTTAAGATTGGTGCCATTGTCGTTGGAAAACAGGAGCGCATTTCCAAAAAGGGTTCTAAATTTGCCTTTGTGCAGATTTCTGATGCGCATGGTACGATTGAGGCCATGGTCTTTTCGAATGTGTTGTTAGCCAGTCGCGAAGTCTTGGAGAGCAACGTTCCTATTTTGGCAACCCTTACAGGAGAAGTTAAGCCCGATGATGACGAGCCTCGTTTTCTTCTTCAGGCGGTTACACCTCTCGATGATGCTGCTTCGTTAACTGATACAGGCCTTAAGCTTTATATTAATTCTGATAAACCGTTGGAACCATTGAAAACGATACTGGATAATCACGCCGTAAAGGGACGTGGGCGTATTTCGGTTGTTTTGGGTCTAAAAGATGGTCAAGAACTGGAGTTGGAACTCCCAAAAGGCTACACGGTATCCCCTTCAATTCGTCAGGCAATCAAAGCAATTGAAGGCATCGATCTGGAAGAGGTTTAATTCCTGAAATCAGTTGCTTTTCATGATATAAGTATGATGAATACATTTATGGGTGAGAAAAGACTTGCATCCTGTGCTCTAGGGGAGTATCACCCGCAACATCACTAAGACAACACGTAGGTCTAACGAGAGCAATTTGTTCGTCGTTTCTGGTGTTTCCATTCTGGATGGAGATTACGGCCTGCGGAAGTTTAACCGGAAGAGAAAAGGTTTATTCTATGGCGCTTCCTACATTTACAATGCGTCAGCTTCTAGAAGCTGGTGTTCACTTCGGTCACACAACTCGTCGTTGGAATCCGAAAATGTCTCAGTACATTTTTGGTGCACGTAACGGCATCCACATTCTTGATCTTGAGCAGAGCGTACCAATGCTCCACAAAGGTCTTGCCTTTACACGTGAAGTTGTTGCCGGTGGCGGTCGCGTTCTGTTCGTTGGAACAAAGCGTCAGGCAAGTGAGAAAATGGCTGAAGCAGCAAAACGCTGTGGTCAGTACTATGTTAACCACCGTTGGTTGGGCGGAATGCTCACTAACTGGAAAACAGTTTCTAACTCTATCCGTCGTCTGAAAGAGCTTGATGAGCGTCTTGAGAACGATCAGGGTGGCCTGACTAAAAAAGAACTTCTTAATCTTACACGTCAGCGCGATAAGCTAGAGCGCGCTCTTGGCGGAATTAAGGAAATGGGTGGCATTCCTGATGTGATCGTTGTTATCGACACAAACAAGGAACATCTTGCAATTGCTGAAGCAGCGAAATTGAAAATTCCTGTTGTTGGTATCCTTGATTCAAATTCTGATCCAGCTGACATCACGTTCCCAATTCCTGGTAACGACGATGCGATCCGTGCGATCAGCCTTTACTGTGATCTCTTCGCCGATGCGGTTATCGATGGTCTGCAGCAAGAGCTGACTGCTTCTGGTGTCGATGTTGGTGCTTCTGAAGAAGCTCCTGCTGAGCAGCTGCCTGAAGAAAAAGCTGCTGAAGAAGCGCCTGTTGCTGAAGCTGCTTCTGAAGAGAAGCCTGCTGCTGAAGCTGCTGCTGCCGAAGCTTAAGCTGTTCGCAAATGAACGATTGGAACGGCGGCTCCTATGCCGCCGTTCTCGTACTTGTGTCTATGTTGATATTTAATTTCTGAAAAGAGATAGAAAATGGCCCAGATTACTGCTGCTCTGGTTAAAGAACTCCGGGATCAGTCCGGTGCCGGCATGATGGATTGTAAAAAAGCCCTTGCCGAAACTGATGGTAACTTAGAAGGAGCTGTTGATTGGCTTCGTAAAAAAGGTCTTGCTGCTGCTGCTAAAAAAGCTGGTCGCGTAGCTTCAGAAGGTCTTGTTGCTGTTTCTACTGATGGTGCCAAAGGCGCTGTTGTAGAAGTTAACGCTGAAACAGACTTTGTTTCTCGTAACGAACAGTTCCAGTCTTTTGTTAAAGCTGTTGCTCAGCAAGCTCTGACTGCTAACGGTGATGTCGATGCTCTTGCAAACTCTGCTTATCCAGGTGGTGAAGGTACAGTTGCTGACGTATTGACGAAAAACATCGCGACTATCGGTGAGAATATGAGCTTGCGTCGCACCGCTTCTTTGGAAGTTAGTGAAGGTGTTGTTGCTTCTTACATCCACAACCAGACTGCTCCTGGTCTTGGTAAAATTGGTGTGTTGGTTGCGCTTGAATCATCTGGCGATGTTGCAAAGCTTGAAGCATTTGGTAAGCAAGTTGCAATGCATGTTGCTGCTGCTAACCCACAGGCACTTGATCGTGATTCTGTTGATGTTACTGCTCTTGAGCGTGAGAAAGAGGTTCTTTCTGATCAGGCGCGTGCTTCTGGTAAGCCTGAAGAAATCATCGAGAAAATGCTCGTTGGTCGCCTTCGCAAGTACTACGAAGAAGTATGCTTGCTAGAGCAGGGCTATGTTATCGATGGTGAGAATTCTGTCGGTAAAGCTGTTGAGCTTTTCGCTAAAGAACTTGGTGCACCTGTAAAACTAACTGGCTTCGTACGTTTCCAGCTTGGTGAAGGCATCGAGAAAAAAGAAGAAGACTTTGCTGCTGAAGTTGCTGCGACACTCGGTAACTAAGTAAATCACGAATTTGGCCGCGATCTTTCTGCCCATTGGGAGAGAGGTCGGGGCCATTTTTGTATTCAAAATCACTTGCTTCCACCAGGATTGTCTTTTTTCGAGCACATTTTTACGATAAAAAGAATGCTCAGATAACAGGATGATTTGGTATCGCAGTGGACAAAGGAGATCTCTGTGACAGACGCACCCAAATATAAACGTGTTCTTTTGAAGCTTTCTGGTGAAGCACTTATGGGGAATGGCCAGTTTGGGCTGGATCCTGAAACAGTAAATCAGATCGCGCACGATATTAAAGAAGTCGTGAAGATGGGCGTTGAGGTCTGTGTTGTTGTTGGCGGCGGAAATATCTTCCGTGGCCTTTCCGGGGCTGCTGCTGGTATGGAGCGCTCAACGGCTGACTATATGGGGATGCTAGCGACTGTCATGAACTCCTTGGCGATGCAGAATGCTCTTGAACAGATCGGGGTTGAAACCCGCGTTCAAACTGCCATTCCGATGGATACCGTTGCTGAACCTTATATTCGCAGACGTGCTGAACGCCACTTGGACAAGGGGCGTGTTGTTATTTTTGGTGCTGGTACAGGTAACCCCTATTTCACGACCGATACGGCTGCCGCGTTGCGCGCCTCGGAAATGGGGTGTGAGGTTTTGCTCAAAGGTACAAAGGTTGATGGTGTTTATTCTGCTGATCCAGTGAAAGATCCAACTGCCGAGCGCTTTGAAACTCTTTCCTATAAACGTGTCTTTACAGATGATTTAGGTGTTATGGATCATTCTGCTATTGCACTGACGCGGGAAAATAATATACCGATTATTGTGTTTTCTATTTATGAAACCGGTTCTTTCGCCAAAGCTGTTGGCGGCGAAGGCTGTTTTACTATTATTAAATAAGAAGGGGATAGGCTGTGTCGCAAGATGCCCTCATTAAAGATTTATCACGTCGTATGGATGGTGCTTTAGAAGCACTGAACAAGGAATTCACCGGATTGCGGACTGGACGTGCCTCTATTGCACTTCTTGACCCGATTATGGTTGATGCCTATGGCGCTTCTATGCCTCTTAATCAGGTTGGTACTGTAACTGTACCTGAATCCCGTATGCTTGCTGTGCAGGTATGGGACAAATCAATGGTTGGTGCTGTTGAAAAGGCGATTAGAGAATCTGGTCTAGGCTTGAACCCATCCCCTGATGGACAGCTTGTTCGTGTTCCAATCCCGCCACTTTCTGAAGAGCGTCGTAAAGAGCTGACGAAAATCGCAGGCAAGTATTCCGAACAGGGTAAAGTTGCTGTACGGAATGTTCGTCGTGATGGTATGGAAGCCCTGAAGAAGATGGAAAAAGATGGTGAAATCTCTCAGGACGAAATGCATAACTGGGGCGATGAAATCCAGAAAGTAACAGATGCTCATATCAAGAAGATTGATGAAGCAACTGCGCAAAAAGAAGAGGAAATCATGCAGGTTTAAGTCTGCATGATTGTTCTGATTTCGCGATGACACAAGGAATACCAAAGCATATTGCCGTCATAATGGATGGGAATGGACGCTGGGCTAATGCGAGACATTTACCCAGAGCATTCGGGCACCGTAAAGGCGCAGAAGCCTTGCGGGAGTTACTTAAGTCGGCAATAAAGATTGGTATTCCTTACATGACTTTTTACAGCTTCTCGTCAGAGAACTGGAATCGTCCTGAAAGTGAAATCAATGATATTATGGGATTGTTGCGCAGGTACCTGCAAAGTGAGCTGGCAACATTTCATAAAGCTGGTATTCGTCTAAAGGTCATTGGAGATCGCTCTAAACTCGCCGCCGATATCGTCCGGCTGATTGAAGATGCTGAGATGCAAACTCGTGATAATACAAAAATGACTGTCGTCATGGCTTTGAGTTATGGCGGGCGTCAAGAGATTGTTGAGGCGACTAAGGCTATTGCTCGTAAAGTTAAAGATGGCGATTTAAATAGCGACGAAATTACAGAAACCTGCTTCAGTCAGGAGCTGTATACATCGGACATTCCTGACCCTGATCTTCTTATTCGTACCAGCGGTGAAATGCGTATAAGTAACTTCTTGCTTTGGCAGCTTGCTTATAGCGAGATGGTTTTTATTGAAAAATACTGGCCGGACTTTTCTGAAGAAGATTTGATACTGGCTATTGAGGAGTACCAGAAACGTGAACGACGTTATGGATCCGCAGCAGAAACGGCCTAAAAAAAGCGACCTACTTGTACGGTCGCTTTCGTCTATTGTTCTTGGCCCGCCTGTTCTTGCTGCGGTTTATCTGGGTTCTCCCTATAGCGATGAACTTATTGTTTTGTCCGGTCTTATTTTAGCGTGGGAATGGGCTTCTCTGTGCTATCGACGCAAGATTAAAGTACCTGGATGGTTTCTTGTCGTCGCTATTACGGGGTTGCTGACGTTCAGTGCTTTTGGGTACACGGGCTTTTTTGTTCCAGTGCTTTTGTCTTGCGCAGTTGTTCTCTATTTGTATACCCGGTATGTTGATAAGAACTCTGATTTGGCTCTTTGGCTAACGTTAGGGTTAGGGTATTTATCGATCACAACATATTCTTTGCTGTGGCTTCGCAATAGCTATGAGAATGGTTTTGAGATTGTTCTTTGGATCTTACTTGTTGTTTGGTCTACGGATATAGGGGCCTATTTTTCTGGTAAGTCGATTGGTGGCCCCAAGATTGCGCCAAGTATAAGCCCTAAAAAAACATGGGCAGGTTTAATTGGCGGGATGATTGCCGCGGCTGTTATCAGTTATATATTTGCAGAATTTACAGAGCTTTATGATCCTCTTGTTCTTGGTGTTTCCGGGGCTGGTTTGGCTGTTGTTTCTCAAATGGGTGATTTTTTCGAATCTCATATCAAGCGTAGATTTGACGCAAAAGATTCAAGTAATCTTATACCGGGGCATGGTGGTTTGTTTGATCGGGTAGATGGACTTTTGGCATGCTCGCTTTTGGTCTTTCTTATTCACGTTGTGTATTAAAGCAGCTGTGATTATGTACGTTCATCAAACACAAGCCGTCGTAAAGTAAGGGTGCTACAGTGAAAAAATCCATAACTGTTATGGGCTCTACAGGGTCGGTTGGAACTAGTACGATTGATTTATTAAAGCGATCACCAGAACGGTTTGCTGTTGAGGCTTTAACAGCAAATAGAAACGTTGATTTACTTGCGCAGCAAGCTATTGAACTGAATGCCAAAATGGCTGTAGTTGCAGATGAGAAAGCATATAAGGATCTCAAGTCTGCCTTATCTGGTAAAAATATAGAAGTTGCTGCCGGTGAAGATGCTTTGTTGGAAGCAGCAACACGCCCTGCTGATCAAGTGATGGCTGCAATTGTTGGCTTTGCCGGGCTGGCGCCGACTTTAGAAGCAATTAAACGCGGGGCGACCGTTTTACTGGCAAACAAGGAGGCACTTGTTTGTGCCGGGGACTTGATGGTTGAGGAGGTTCGCAAAAATAACGCAACACTTTTACCTGTGGATTCAGAACATAGCGCCATATTTCAAGTTTTTGATTTTAAAAATAAATCTGGTATTGATCACATAACCCTGACGGCTTCTGGTGGACCTTTTCGATGCTTTTCAAAGCAGGAGATGGAAAGGGTTACACCACAGCAAGCTCTTGCTCATCCGAACTGGGATATGGGATCGAAAATCTCAATTGACTCAGCGACGATGATGAACAAGGGGTTGGAGCTGATTGAAGCAGCTTATTTGTTTGGTTTGCCTGAGGATAAGATAAAAGTTCTTATTCATCCTCAATCAATTATTCATTCTACAGTAAGCTATATTGATGGGTCGGTTCTTGCACAGTTGGGGGATCCAGATATGAGAACTCCCATTGCTTATGCGCTTTCCTGGCCCGAAAGAATGGAGGCACCGGTTAAGCAACTTGATCTGGCAGAGATATCCGAACTTACATTTGAAGCGCCAGATAACGATAGATTTCCAGCCCTTGAAATTGCCAGAGAAGCATTGCGCGAACATAAAACAATTGTTTTCAATGCTGCAAATGAAGTTGCTGTAGAAGCTTTCTTGCAGACAAGAATACCATTCTTGGGTATCTCAGAGCTTGTCGAAAAAGCTGTTCATACTTTTGATCCAATCAACACTATCACGCTGGAAACTGTTAAAATGCTGGACAAAGAAGTTCGTAATTGGAGTAAGGCACAGATAAATTAATTCTTTTGCGTGATTTGTTCTGCAAAAAAGCTTTTGAATAGGAGAACAAACGGCTAATATGCCGTGCTTCTTGAGCAATATGATTATAATGACAATGGTTACAAGATTTATCTAATGGGATTTATTACACCGCTTCTCGCATTTTTAGTGCTTCTAACCATCCTTGTTTTCTTTCATGAGCTCGGGCATTACTGGGTCGCGCGAAAGAACGGTGTAAAGGTTGACGTTTTTTCTGTTGGTTTTGGCCCCGAACTGTTCGGGTTTTATGATAAAAACCAGACACGCTGGAAATTCAGCATTATTCCCTTGGGCGGATACGTGAAGATGTATGGGGATGCGGATGTTAGCAGCTCAACATCTGCCGGAAATTCCGATTTATCGCCTGAAGAACTTGCAACAACTTTCAAAGCTAAATCTGTTGGTCAGCGCGCTGCGATTGTTGCTGCAGGGCCAATAGCTAATTTCATTCTGGCGATTGTTCTTTTGACAGGATTATACAGTTTTGTCGGACAACCTTATTCCGCAGCAATTGTTGCAAAGGTTATGGAAAATAGTGCTGCTGAAGCTGCTGGTTTTCAGGCGAATGATAAGATTGTAGAAGCTGCGGGCACAGAGATAGATCGTTTCGAACAGCTACAGCGACTTGTACAATTAGGGTCTGGGGATCCAATCAATGTTGTTGTTGAGAGACATAATGAACTCGTTCATCTGACTGTTCAGCCAAAGGTTGATATCTATACAGATCACAATGGTCGGGAAGCTAAGCGCTGGTTGATTGGGATCTTAAGTGATCGATCTTCGTTGAAGACCCATGGGTTTATATCTGCAGTTGGTGCCGCCGTAGTTGAAACCTACGATGTTTCTGTTGGAACGTTTAAAGCTATCGGGCAAATGTTCAGTGGCCATCGCTCTGTTGAAGAGCTTGGAGGGCCGATTCAAATCGCAAAAATGTCAGGTATGGCCGCTGAAGCGGGAATAGAGTACTACATTGGTTTGATGGCAATGTTGTCTATTAATTTGGGGCTCTTAAACTTACTACCAGTTCCGATGTTGGATGGCGGGCATCTCCTTTTTTATATGATTGAAGCAGTTTCTGGAAAGCCGTTAAATGAACGTGCTCAAGAATATTGTTTCCGAATTGGACTGGCTCTGGTATTGAGCTTAATGTTATTTGTGACCTGGAACGATTTATGGATTATATAAATCGTTCTAAATCTGCTTGTGAAATCAAGTTCATGCGGGTTACCCGGGGGTAAATGTGTTTCGTAAGACGCTTTTTTCGCTATTAATTGGGGGACTATTTCTGGCCGTAGAAGCTGGAAATAGCCAAAGAGTTTTTGCTCAGGCGCTTATGTCTGGTGGTACTATCGACAACATTATTGTCGAGGGAACACAGCGTATCGAGCCTGAATCTGTCCGTTCTTATATGGAAGTTAACCCCGGCGATACTTTCGACCCAATCCTTTTAAACAGATCCCTAAAAAGTATCTTTGCGACAGGACTCTTTGCTGATGTATCTTTGAAACGTCAAGGCGGGGATCTTATTGTCGTCGTTGTTGAGAATCCTATTATCAACAGGATCGCTTTTGAGGGAAATCAACGTATCAAAGATGACATACTTTCATCTGAAACGTCTCTGCGCGAAAGAGTGGTGTTTACACGTACAAAAGCGCAGGCTGACGCGCAAAAAATACTAGAGCTTTATCGTAGATCTGGTCGTTTTGCAGCAACTGTTGAACCTAAAGTTATTCAACTACCTCAAAACAGGGTTGATTTAGCCTTTGAAATCAGTGAAGGCGATCGCAGTTATGTGACAACTGTCAACTTCATTGGTAATAGAGAATTTTCAGATGGATCTTTAAAAGGGATTGTTTCAACTTCTGAAACAGTTTTTTGGAACTTCCTTACCGACAGTGACACCTACGATCCTGACCGATTAACGTTCGATAGGGAGTTATTGAGACGGTTTTATTTAAAAGAAGGTTATGCTGATTTTGAAGTTCAATCTGTTGTTGCAGAGTTAACATCTAATAGAGAATCTTTTGTTGTTACATTTACTATTTCCGAAGGTGAACGTTACACTTTTGGTACTGTCGATGTAGAAAGTGGATTAAAAGATTTCGATCCAACAACTGTCGTTGATAAAATTTTACCAGAAGAAGGCGATTGGTATAATGCCGATCTCATCGATAAAACGGTTGATAATCTAACAGATGCTGTTGGTGATCTTGGATACGCTTTTGTTGATGTTAGACCTTTGCCGGAAAAAGATACGGAAAATAAGATAATCGACTTGGTCTTTAGTATTTCTGAAGGTGCTAAAGTTTATGTCGAACGTATTGATATTCAGGGTAATAGCAGAACTCTTGATAAAGTTATTCGGCGTGAATTCAGGTTGGTTGAAGGTGATGCGTTTAATAGCTCTAAGCTACGTAGATCTAGATCCAGAATACAGCAATTGGGATTTTTCCAATCCGTCAACGTAGATAATGAACCTGGTAGTACGCCAGACAGGACCGTTATTAAAGTCGATGTTGAAGAACAATCGACTGGTGAATTGGTTTTTGGCGCTGGATTTTCCTCTTCTTCAGGTCCTTTGGGATCAATTGGTATTCGTGAACGTAACCTTCTTGGTAAAGGGCAGGATCTTCGATTTAATATCGCGTTGGCTGGGTCGGGTTCTGAGGCTGATGTTAGTTTCACTGAACCTTATTTCTTAGATAAAGAAATAGCCGCAGGTTTTGATATCTTCAGAATTACCAGAGAAGAAGACAGTCTTGCTTTTGATGAAAAGAAAACAGGTGGCGCTCTAAGAATTGGGTACGATCTTTCTGAAGAGCTACGTCAGGTTTTGCGATATCGCTTTGAACATATTGAGATCGAGAATATTGATTCTGATGCTGCTGCTCTTGTTAAAGAGCAAGAAGGTACTTCGATCAAGTCGGCTATTTCTTCAACTTTGACATATGATAAACTCGATTCTCGTATTAGCCCGTCGGATGGATACCTGTTGACACTTGAAAATGAGGTTGCAGGGTTGGGTGGTGATGTTCAACATCTTAAAGTAACGCTCGGCGGGACGAATTATTATTCCTTCACTGATGATTGGATTCTAAAGTCTCGTGCTGAAGTCGGTAATATTATCGGGCTTGGGGAAGATACTCGCATTGTTGATAGGTTCTTCCTTGGCGGAGATAAACTGCGTGGCTTTAAGACTGGCGGTGTTGGACCTCGAGATCAGGCAAGTGATGATGCACTTGGCGGGAAACATTTTTATAACGGAAGTGTTGAATTAACCTTCCCACTTGGCTTGCCTGAAGAATTTGGTGTCAAGGGACGTGTTTTCTCTGATTTTGGTGCTACTTGGGATATTGATGGTAATGATTCTAGTGTTGATGATGCCTCCAATCCACGTGTTAGTTTTGGTACTGGTTTGACATGGTCTTCCCCATTTGGTCCTTTGGCTATGGATCTTGGTTTCGCCGCATTAAAAGAAGATTATGATGAGACTGAAATTTTCAGCTTTAGCTTTGGTGCTAATTTTTAAGTGATGAATTATATGAAAAAAATAGTAACTCTCCTTACTTTCTTGTTTGTTATTACTGGTGGTGCGGGAGGACAAGTTATTGCTAACGCGCAAGATTTGTCTCTCAAGATAGCCGTCGTTGATACAAAGAGGGTTTTTCAAGCTTCTCAGGCAATGCAACAAGTAAATCAAACAATAGTAGGGCGTAAAAATCAGTTCCAACAAGAGTTCCGCCAAAAAGAACAGGGACTATTAGCAAAGCATCAGGAATTGGTTAGGCAAAAATCTATTCTTGCGCCTGAAGTTTTCGCTCAACAGAAGGCTGATTTGGATAAGCAAGCTGCAATGATTCGTAGTGAAGCCAAAGAGCGTAATAAAAGTCTTACTCAGCTTAGAAATTCTGGATTGAATGAAATTAAAAAGCACCTTGATGCTATCATTAAGCAAATTGTAGATGCACGAGGATTGAATTTGATTTTTGCAAAATCTTCTCTTGTGTACACGGAAAGTACATTGGATATCACTGATGAAGTAATCAAAAAGCTGAATGCTTCTCTACCAGCATTAACTTTGAAATAATATTTGAGTAGATAGCACTATGGCTGATTCTCGGTTTTTTCTTAATGCGGGTCCTTTTACTTTGCGAGAACTTTGCGACCATGTTGGGGCAGAGCTTTCTGATGGTTCAAATCCAGACCTGGTTATCAAAGATGTCGGGTCTCTTGAAGATGCAAAAAGTGATGAAATCAGCTTCTTAGATAATAAAAAATATGTTCCTGCCTTGACAGATACATCAGCCGGAGCCTGTATTTTAGATAAAAAGTTTGCCGGCAAGGCTCCTGAAGGAGTTTCGCTTATCCTGACGAACAAGCCTTATAAAGCTTATGCTTTGATTGCTCAAAGGTTCTATCTATCGCTTTCTGTTTCATCAAATTCTATCCATTCAACAGCTGTTATTGCTGAAACAGCATCTGTCGGTGACAATTGCGTTATTTCCGCTGGTGTTGTTGTTGGTGAGAATGTTGAGATCGGTAGTGGGTGCCAGTTGGCTCCTAACGTTGTAATTCATGATGGTTGTAAGATTGGTGAGAATACTAGTATTGGGGCAAATGCGACTGTTGAATATTCCTTTATGGGGAACAGCTGTGAAATCCATTCTGGAGTTCGCATAGGTAATCGCGGATTTGGTTTTGCTATGGAACCGGATGGCTATGTTAACGTTCCCCAGCTCGGGCGCGTTATCATTGGTGACAATGTCGAAATTGGTGCGAACTCGACAATCGATAGAGGGGCTGGGCCAGATACTGTTATTGGCGATGGTACTAAAATTGATAATCTTGTACAAATTGGTCATAACGTTCAAATTGGCAAACAGTGTGTAATCGTTGCACAATCGGGTGTTGCTGGCAGTAGTGTTCTTGGTGATTATGTTGTAATGGGCGCACAATCGGGTGTTAGCGGGCACATTACGATGGGCACAGGTGTTCAGATTGCTGGACGTGCTGCTGTTATTAAAGATGTTGAAGCCGGGCAGGCTGTTGCTGGTACGCCCGCGATGCCAATTAAAGAATTTTTCCGTTTGGTTGCAATGTGGAAAAAACAGTTGAATACGAAGAAAGGTAGTTAAATGAGTGAAGAAGCTGTAACAACGGGTGAGGGACGCTCAGTAGGCATCCTTGAAATCAAGGAAATGATTCCCCATCGTTACCCTTTCCTACTCATTGATCGTGTTGATAATATTATCAAGGACGAGGGTGCTGTAGGCTTAAAAAATGTGACCATTAATGAGCCTTTTTTCGAAGGGCACTTTCCGCGTCAACCTATTATGCCTGGTGTTCTTATCGTTGAAGCCATGGCCCAAACCGCAGCAGTACTTGTTGTCGAAACTCTTGACGGAGAAGCTGCTGGTAAACTGGTCTATTTTATGACGGTTGATGAAGCACGCTTCCGTAAGCCGGTTACGCCTGGTGATCAACTTAAAATCCATGTAACCAAAACACGTAGCCGCGGCGCGGTTTGGAAGTTTGAAGGTAAGGCGATGGTTGATGGGAAACTTGTCGCCGAAGCCAAATTTGCAGCAATGATTATGGACGACTGATTGTGACTATTCATTCCACCGCTATTATTGAAGATGGTGCAACAGTTCATGAGACAGCTGAAATCGGACCATATTGTATTGTTGGTTCAAATGTAAAACTTGATGCAAATGTTGTCTTGCACAGCCATGTTGTTATTGCGGGGAATACCTCTATTGGCGAGGGAACCGTTATTTTTCCTTTTGCTTCAATTGGGCATCAACCTCAAGATCTTAAATTTGATGGTGAAAAATCAGAACTGGTTATTGGAAAAAATAATCGCATTCGTGAGCACGTAACAATTAACCCCGGCACGACTGGTGGTGGATTGGTTACGAAGATTGGTGATAACTGTCTTCTTATGATGTCTGCCCATGTTGCACATGACTGTATCATTGGTGACAACGTGATCTTGGTAAACAATGCGACATTAGGTGGGCATGTTGAAGTTGATGACTTTGCCATCATCGGTGGACTTTCGGCTGTGCATCAGTTTGTGCGTATCGGACGTAACGCTATGATTGGCGGTATGTCTGGCGTAGAAAATGATGTTATTCCCTTTGGCATGGTAATGGGGGAGCGGGCGAGATTAAGCGGTCTTAATCTGGTTGGTATGAAACGCCACGGATTACCACGGGATGACATTTCCAGCTTACAATCTGTTTTCAAAATGCTTTTCTCTGATGAGGGAACACTTTCCGAACGCCTTAAAAAGGCAAAAGAAACCTATTCTGACAATCCAACAGCGAAAGAAGTTCTAGACTTTATTGGTACTGACTCTTCGCGTGCTATTTGCCAACCAAAATAAATGTCCGGGAAGCTTGGAATTCTAGCCGGGGGAGGAGAACTTCCTCGGCGTCTGATTAAACTATGCCAAGATACGGGACGAGATTTTTATGTCATTGCCTTTAAGGGGCAGACAGATTCTAAAACGATAGCAGGCGTTGATCACCTTTGGTCCAGATTGGGTGCTGCAGGTGAAATCATTTCCAGGTTAAAAGAAGAACAGGTTACAGATCTTGTCATGATTGGTCCCGTCAAAAGGCCATCGATGGCAGAACTACGCCCTGACTGGCGTGCCTTGCAATTCTTTGCAAAGATCGGCGCGAAAAGTCTTGGGGATGATAGCCTCTTAACGTCCGTTGTATCTGCCCTTGAAACTGAAGGTTTTAACCTTCTGGGAGTGGACGATATTTTGCATGACCTTTTGGCTACAAAAGAAACCTATGGCAAGTTTTCTCCTGATGATCAGGCTCAGGCAGATATAATGCGTGGGGTTGAAGTTGGTCGTATGATGGGCTTGGCCGATGTTGGACAGTCGGTTGTTGTACAACAGGGGCTTGTTCTTGGGGTGGAAGCAATTGAGGGAACAGACGCTCTTATAGATCGTTGTGCTGATCTTAAACGAGATGCGGCAGGTGGTGTATTGGTTAAATTAAAAAAGCCACAACAGGAAAGACGCGCTGACCTTCCAACGATTGGTGTTGAAACGGTAAAGAGAGCCATCAAAGCGGGATTAAGAGGTATTGCGATTGAAGCTGGCGGCGCACTGGTTGTTGACCGGGATGCTGTTGTTGAGCTCGCCGATGAATCCGGGCTCTTCCTTATTGGTATTGAACCAGCTGATTATGACTGAGATTAAAAGAGACGTTCCTTTAATCTACCTGATTGCCGGAGAACCTTCGGGCGATCAACTGGGGGCGCGTCTTATGGCTGCCTTAAAAGCAGAAACAGATGGTAATATAAGGTTTGCCGGCATTGGCGGGGAGCGTATGTCCGCTGAAGGGCTGGAAAGTCTGTTTCCTATTTCTGAGATATCTGTGATGGGCTTGGCAGAAGTGCTGCCACATATTCCTAATATCCTTAAGCGTATCAAGCAGACAAAAGACCATGTTCTAAAAACAAAGCCGTCCGCACTTGTCACAATTGATGCGCCGGGCTTTAGCTTGAAAGTAAGCAAAGGTCTTAAAGGGAAATCAATTCCTCTTGTCCACTATGTCGCGCCATCAGTATGGGCCTGGAAACCGAAAAGGGCGGAGAAAATCTCCAAATACCTGGATCATTTGCTGACACTGCTTCCTTTTGAACCTCTGTATTTTGAGAAACATGGGCTAGAAACAACTTTTGTTGGGCATCCTGTTCTTGAAGGGCAGCAGTTGGCCGAGGTACATAGAGATCAAATATGTGCAGAGCTTTCCCTTGATGCATCTGCACCGATTATGACTGTATTGCCTGGTAGTCGCCGGGGAGAGGTCTCAAGGCTCGGACCTGTTTTTAAAGACACTGTTACTGAGTTAGTGAAGACACTCCCAAATTTACAGTGTGTTATCCCCACGGTTAAAAATGTTCGCCCTGTCATTGATGAATTGACGGAAAGCTGGCCAACACCTGTTCGTGTCATTGAAGGAGTAGCAGGTAAACACAAGGCATTTAAATGTTCTGATGTTGCTTTGGCTGCTTCAGGAACAGTCGCCTTGGAACTGGCGGTTGATCATGTACCTACGGTCGTTGCTTACAAAGTTGCCCCGGTTACGGCTTTTCTGGCGAAGTTTCTTTTGAAAATAAAATATGCCAGTCTTGCTAATATTCTGTTGGATCGAGAAGTCCAACCTGAATTGATACAGGAAAAATGTAATGTCCCTAATCTGGTGGCGCATCTGTCTTCTCTCTTTCATGATAAGGGGAAAAGGGAAGAACAAATTAATGGCTACTTAGAGGCGGTTACTATGTTAAAAGCAGGGGATGATATGCCGAGTACCAAAGCAGCAAAGACTGTTTTATCCATTATAGCGAAAGCTAATCATTAGTTATTTAAGTTTATTGCCTTTATTTTTGAGGAAGCAAAATGTCAGAAAATACGTCTTTTCGTTTCTTGCATACGATGATCAGAGTTTTGGACCTTGAAAAGTCTATTGATTTTTATACCCGCCATCTCGGAATGAAACTTCTCCGGAAAAACGATTATCCATCTGGAAAGTTTACCCTCGCATTTTTGGGGTACGGCGATGAAGACAATAATACTGTTATTGAACTGACCCATAATTGGGACCAATCGGATGCTTATGAACTTGGGAGTGGGTTTGGACATTTAGCCCTTGGCGTACCTGACATCTATAAAACGTGTGGATTGCTTGAAAAAGAAGGTGTAAATATTCCTCGCAAGCCCGGTCCAATGGCACACGGCTCAACCGTTATCGCCTTTATCGAAGATCCCGATGGATATAAAATTGAGTTGATTGAGAAGAAATAGTTTGGGCGATAACTTCTAACGCGCCTTCCAGCAAACTCATGATGAGTTGTTAACTAACATGCCCCGGAAATTTTTTGAATATATCAGGACTGTTATACTGGCATTTAGCGGATTTCTCGGCTTTATTAGCTATGCAAATGCAGGTGAGGTTCGGGATAATATTGAGGATCGAGGGTATCTCCGGTGCGGTGTTTTTCAAACCGCTTTTCTTAAGAAGTCACCCATCAAGGAGATGAGCGAGGATCTCTGTCGAGGTCTAGCACTAGCGCTATTCCCTGACCCGAGTGCTGTTAAACTCGTTTCTTTGACAGAGCAAGAGGCTGGTCAGGCTCTGGTAGACGGTCGCGTGGATGTCATTGCCTTGGCTAATCAAAAACGGCTATCGCATCAGGCAAATCACGCTAACACTGGCCCTCTTTTTGTAAATAATCTCGATATTGCTATTTTGTTCAAGGGCTACAAAGTTCGAGATCTGGGGGGTAAGAAAATCTGCTCTCTGGATTGGGTTGATAAAACGGCTCTTGCGATATTTGGCCAAAAGCACCAAATCAGCTTTGGTGTCTTGAGTTATCGGACCGAAGAAGAGCTCTTGAACGCTGTGAAAAGCCATGGATGCAGAGCAGTGGCCTTGCCCAGAGTTGAGCAGGCTATTTTTCTGAAACAGGTATCGGGCATTTTTCCTGCGCCACTAATTTTGAGTTCATCGTCATTTAAAAATAGTTTGGGGATGCTTGTTTCATCGAAAGATGAAGAATGGAAAGCGATTGTAGGGCTGTATCGTCGGGCCTTGCTGGAAAGTGAGCGTAGAGAGGTTTCCTCTCAAAATGTTGATTATGTTGCTTCATCGACAATAAACCCTGAGCTTCAGAAATTACTGGGTGTGAAAAGCTCTTTTGGTCAAAATCTGGGACTTGATCATAATTGGTTTTATCGCGTGTTACAGAACCATGGCAACTATCAGGAAATCTATAGCCGTCATTTTAACAATCGTAAAATTACGCTGGAAAGAGGCCCCAATCAATTGACGGCAAAAGGTGGAGCTTTGGTCGTTAATGATTTGCGTTAGCTACGCTTTAGACTTTCTACGCTATAGGTCGTTGTGTTTTGGATCGTCGATCATTTTTACGTTTCTGTCATATATATTAAATCCACATTTTTGATATACGCTTAGTGCTTTTGGGTGATCAAGACTACAGGTGTTAACCGTTAAACGTGTGGGTTCGTATGACCACGCAATATCGATGATGGATGATAGAAGATAAGGCCCTAATTTTTGGCCGATAAAATCCGGTATCAATCCCATGTAGGCAAGATCGATCTCACTCTGTTTGCGGCGATCAAGCTCTGCATAACCGGCGGGTACACCGTCATAATAGAGCACGTAAATTTCGACATTCTCATCTTGAATTATTTGAGATAATTCATCATCAGATAAAGTACGTCTTTCCCACCATAACCAGGGTTCACCAATTGTATTATAGAGATAGCGATAGAATGACACGGTTGGTTTATAAGCACGAATGAGTGACGTTTTTTTACCCTGTGGAGAATGAAGAAGTAAGTTGTTCGGTCTCTCAAGCATTTCTAGATAAGAGATCGTGACCTCCATCTGTGGAACTGTCGTCATTTCTTTAAACTTTCTCGTACACTATTTTTTGCTAGCTGGGCTTTTGTCTATGTTGGGATGGCCATATATAAGGCGATCACAGGAAATTAATCACGCCTTTTCTCGTCACGCTGATCTGCGTTCCATCTTTCTTCCATAAATCTTTGCCAACCAAACTGAGGTAAAATTGCTGGTAACCACGCTCCGAAATAACGTGTTCTATCATCGCGTTTTTCTGTCGGTTTGATTGGGCTGTTTACAATTTTATAGGCAACGATAATGGTGATGATACCAAAAATAACAGAGCCTGTAGCCTGTCCTGCAATTATACCTTTTGCACCTGCGAGCTCACCACCAATCCAGATGAATGGAATGGTTCCAACTGTTGCTTTCGCCCAGTTGGCAAAGGTTGACCAGGTTGCTTTGTTCATGTTGTTAAAAGCGGCATTTGCAATGAATTGTGCGCCACTAAAGACAAAGCTCCACGATGTAAATATACAAAAGAAGACCACCAACTCTGCGCTTAGACCAGAGGCATTAAAGATAGCTGCAATGGTGTCTGCAAAGATTGACATGATGAGCGACGTAGCGCAAACGACGACAAAAATGACAAGAAGTGAACTGTTAAGTGCAGATTTAACCCGTGCTGTTTGTGCGGCGCCAATGTTTTGGCCAACTATGGGGCCAATCGCAGCTGATAGAGCAAAGACGGCGGCAAACGCAAAGGGAGTGATACGTCCGATAATTGCCAAACCAGCAACCGCATCTGCACCAAATCCAGCAACAGATGTTGTGACATAAGAGTTGGCAAAAGGGGTTGCCAAGCTTGTCAGGGCTGCTGGGATGGCGATTTTTGAAATTGAGGTGATATCGCCGCTTAATCCGCCCTGGAACTTGAACACAGATAGACCAAGCTGACGTGCCAATACCCATGCGGCGACGATTGCCATCGTGAGACGGGCAACCAAGGTTGCATAGGCCGCGCCTTCGATATGGAGATCCAGCGTAAAAATGAAGAGGGGATCAAGTACAATGTTAACAATACCAGCCAATACAGTTGAGATCATAGATGCTTTGGCAGCCCCGACGGCACGCAGTACGGCGCCCATCGACATACCAATGGATATAACAGGCAACGAGATCACGGTGATCTTCATATACTTTACTGCGAATTCTAGCGTTTTTCCTTCGGCACCAACAAGCGAGAGTAGCTGTTCGGTGTAGAGATATACCGGGATCGCAATAAAGGACATCATAACGAATGAGGTGAGAAGGCCGTTGAAGATAACCCTTTTTGCCTGATCACCTTGGCCTGCACCGATTACTCTGGCGACAACGGCGGCTAGTCCAATCGACAGTCCAATACTGATTGAAAAAATAAAAAATGTTATCGCGCCGGAAAACCCAATAGCAGCTGCCAGAGACTCTTCACCGAGAAGACTGATGAAATACATATCAACCAGTTCAACAAAAAAGATCGACATCAAACCAACAGAGGTTGTTGCTGTCATATTTATGACATGCCGAAGAATACTTCCTGTTACAAAGCGGGCATTAATTGTTTCCTGCTTTTCAGAATCGATTTGTTTTTCTGGGGTGCTTGAGTTCATTTTATAGTTTTGTACTGATTATGGTTTTATTGTCGAATACTCGTAATGCTCAATGGTTAGGGCACCTATATTCCAAGAATAAGATATAGGTGATAAGTGTTTCAAAAATAAGAATAGTTATCCGGTTACAACAGGCGTGTCACCTTCCTGTCCCCATTCCGACCAGGATCCATCGTAAAGCGATGTTTTTTTGTGCCCTATTAGTTCCAGGCCAAGGCTCAATACAGCGGCGGTAACTCCGGAACCACAAGATGTAACGACAGGTTTGTTGTAATCAATTCCCGATTTCTCAAATGCGTTTTTAAGATCTTGAGTTTCTTTCAGGGTGCCGTCTTCTTTAAAGAGATCTGTGAAGGGGAGATTGTACGAATCTGGGATATGACCCGAGCGAATACCTGTGCGCGGCTCTGGTACTTCCCCCTTGAATCGCCCACTTGCCCGTGCATCAAGAATCTGTTCTTTTCCAGTTTCTACATTACGCAGGAGTTGTTCCTTATCGCGAATGAGAAAGCTGTTGAAGCGCGGCGTAAAGTGTCGTTCCCCGGGATGAACCGTGTTGTCGTCAACCGGACGATGTTCTGAGAGCCACTTCGGAAGGCCGCCATCCAATACAGCGACATCTTTGTGCCCAAACAGTCGGAACATCCACCAGACACGGGCAGCTGAAAACAACCCTCGTTGATCGTATACAACTATTCGGTTGCCATCACCCAGGCCAAGTTTCCTGACTTTGGACGCGAATTTAATATCGCTGGGAATCATATGGGGGAGGGGATTATCAGTGTCTGAAATATCATCAATATCAAAGAAAATTGCGTTACGAATGTGTGCTTCTTGGTATAAAGCGCGCGCATCTTTATTTTCATTGGGCAGGTAATAGGTGCCATCAACAATCCTTACGTCAGGGGCGTCAAGATGATCAGCAAGCCATTCGGTTGATACGACAGAATTAAATTTTTCAGACAAGGTGGTATCTCCCCAAAGTAGTATTCCCTCTGTATTATGATGCAAATGTTAGGTTGATACGACGGTTTTGTTTACCTTTGTTTTCTACCTTGCCAATTTTTATTGGGCCAATTTCACCTGTTGACTTAACATGTGTTCCACCACAAGGCTGCAGGTCAACATCTTCACCAATTTTCACCAAGCGTATTTTGCCTGATCCACGCGGTGGTTTGACGGACATTGTCCGAACCATAGAAGGATTGTTATCCAGTTCTTCGTCTGAAATCCAGTCCTGCGTTATGGGATGGTTTTCCGCAATTAGTTGATTGATTTTCTCTTCAAGTGCGATTTTGTCAATTGCCGTGTCCGGGAGATTAAAATCCAAGCGACCTTTAACATCACTGATTTGTCCGCCTGTCACGTCACCAATGACAGAGGCACAGAGTAGATGCAGGCAGGAATGTATTTTCATGTGAGCATAACGGCGATCCCAATCCAAAAAGGCGGTTACCTTATCGCCAATCTGTGGAACATCGGCACCTTCTTCAAGATGCAGAACGACATCTTCGTGATTTTCGCCTTTTCTGGCTTCGATCACGTTGCTTTTTGTGCCGTCAGAAAGCTCTAGCCAACCACTGTCCCCAGGCTGTCCACCGCCCGTTGGATAAAACAATGTTTGATCTAAACGGACTTGACCATTTTCAGAATAGGTTACTGTTGCATCGCAGGATTTCTGATAGGAATCTTTGTAAAAGAGCAAGTCCATTGGGGTACCTCGAAGGAATTTGGCAGGTTGTCTTCTTTATTTCGTACAAAGTTATCATGCGCTTACGCGAAGGTGTAGCTTTAAGCGGCTATTTTTAGGAAAATATTGTCCCGATACATTAAAGGCCGCTTCTAGGAGCGGCCTTTAATCGTGGAAACTTTGAAAACTTTATGCAACCCACTTTGGTACTGGGAGACCGCGTTCTTTCAGAAATTCTGCATTATAGAGTTTGCTGGTATAACGTGTTCCTAGATCACAAAGCATGGTGACGATGGTATGGCCCGGGCCCATTTTCTTGGCGAGTTCTATTGCGCCGGCAATGTTTACGCCGCTGGAACCGCCAAGGCAAAGAGCTTCTTCTTCAAAAAGGTTGAAGACTAAAGGAATAGCCGTTTCATCACTGATACGGAAGGCTTCGTCAATCACGGCGCCTTTCAGGTTGGCAGTAATACGTCCTTGGCCGATACCTTCTGTAATGGAAGATCCTTCGGATTTCAGCTCGCCATGTTTGTAGTAGCTATAGAGGGCTGCACCATGAGGGTCAGCCAAAGCGATTTGAATATTTTTATTGTGCTCTTTTAGTCCCATTGAAACACCAGCGAGTGTGCCGCCGGTACCAACTGCGCTGACATAACCATCGACTTTACCATCGGTTTGCTTCCAGATTTCCTGGGCAGTGGTTTCGATATGTCCCTGACGGTTGGCCACATTATCAAACTGATTTGCCCAGATTACACCGTTTGGTTCCTGTCCAGCGAGTTCCTGTGCAAGTCTTTGCGAGTAGTGAACGTAGTTGTTCGGGTCTTTGTAAGGTGCCGCAGGCACTTCATAAAGCTCTGCACCGCTGAGGCGGAGCATGTCTTTCTTTTCTTGTGACTGGGTTTCAGGAATGACAATAGCACAGCGATATCCGCGAGCACGGGCAACAAGGGCAAGGCCAATACCCGTATTCCCGGCTGTGCCTTCAACAATTACACCACCGGGTTTCAGGATGCCTTTTTCTTCGGCATCTTTAACAATGGCCCACGCGGCTCTGTCCTTGATTGATCCGCCGGGGTTCAGGAACTCGGCCTTTCCAAGGATTTCACAACCTGTTTCCTCTGATGCCCGTTTCAGGCGAATGAGAGGCGTGTTTCCAATGCTGTCAATAAATCCGTCGCGAATATCCATTTGTGTCGTCCGTAGGTATAGGTTGAATTCGTATATTTCTGTTGTTTACTTCAGAGGTTAGTCATTTTTCGTTTCATTAGACCATACTGATGTAAGCGCTGTCTGGTTTAATTCCAACCATTGAAGTGCAATTGCTGTGATGGCATTGGTAATTTTTCCTTCAGACATAAGCTTAAAGCCTTGCTCGGCTTTCATTGTATGGGTGCGAATATCTTCGCCTTCATGATCCAGCCCATAAGAATCCTGCTTCTTGTGATCCAGAATTTCACCGCAGAATAAAGTAATTGTTTCTGAACTTCCCCCGGGTGTCATCAGGAAGGTCCCGATTTTTTTCAATCGTCCTAATGTGCAGCCGGCTTCTTCCATGGCTTCCCGGTGGCTTAGTTCTTCCGGGTTCTCATTTTCTTCAATAATGCCAGCAACAACTTCTAAAAGCCACGGGTCTTGTGATGCAGCGTAGGCCCCGGGGCGAAATTGTTCGATCAGAATAATCTCACCAGTCTTATGATCAAAGGGAAGCACAGCTGCGGCGTGACCACGTTCAAAAATTTCACGCGGAACTACCTGTGAGAGTCCTCCTGCGAACAGGGTGTGGCGAAAGCGGTAGGAATCAACTTGAAAATAACCTTTAAATGCGGTCGTTTTTTCAATCACTTCAACATGACCGGTTTCGTTTAATTCGCCGATTTTTTGTAATGCTCTATTCATGATCAGAAATTAGGGGCCTTATTTATAAATTACAATAGAAAATGTGGTTTATTTTATAATACAAAAATTAAGTGTATTTATTCCAATATTAAGCCTTTGCAACCACGTAAGTCGGCATTATCCAAATTAGCACTTCGTAGATCCGCCCCGGTAAAATCAACATCGACACATGTTGCATGTGAAAGATCTGCATTGGCCAGATTGGCAAAGCGAACCCGGGCACCTGTTAAATCTGCATGACGTAGGTCGGCACTCTCTAGGTCAGTTTGGTCAAAACAGCAGCTTTTAAGGTTGGCAGAAACGGAACTGCCTTGTGTCCCTAAAATCATCATGGGAGAGAGGCGACAGTGCCGCAGGCTTGCTCCGGTAAGGTTTGCTTTCTCCAGCTTTACTCCGCGCAGGTCGGCATCACTAAAATCAGAGTTCAAGGCCATGACACCAGACATATTTGCCATGTTGAGACGACTGGCGAGGAAAGTACAGTTAGACAGGTTTGTTAAGGATAACTCAGCGGCTTGAAGATTGATCCCTGCCAGATCGTTGGCCTGTAGATCGTATTCAGTCAAGACGGCTTGTTTTCCTTTTCTGCCGAGTGAATTAATCCATGCGAGATGATCTTCGAGGATATCTCGTATTGATCGATCCAGATCTTCTATGCTTCTTGGCAAACTGGCCTGATTCGTATTGGCATAGGTCATATCACTGTTACTGAAATGCGCAGCAGTCAGGTCTGCACCTTCCATATTAGTGTTATTCAATAGGGCACCGCTTAAATTTGCACCGTGGAATACGCAACCGCTAAAATCTGCATCGGTTAAATCTGCGCCGGTAAAGATAGATCCACTGACGTCAGAATTGGCCATTACGGCCCCGGACAAATCTGCGTTCTTGAAATTTACATTGGTCAGGTTTGTTCTGCGCCCAATGACACGCCCAAGCTTGGCATCGCTTAGGTCTGCATCTTTCAGGTTAATGCCATCAAAATTGGATTCTTCATCATGCTTTACGGGAACGTAAGTGCCATCCGGTTTTCTGATAAGGATAAAGCCATTCCGAATATCTGCCCCGGATAGTGTTGCGTTTTCCAAGTCTGCATTTTCAAGGCAGACACCCCGCAGATCACTTTTCCGTAGGGAGCAACCTTTCATATCTGCCCCGGACAAATCGGCCCCAAAAAGGTTGACCCGTTCTAGCTTGGATTTATTGAAATCACTGTCAACAAGGTCTGCCCCAACCATTTCAGCAGCATCGAGCACAAGGTCAGAAAATTTGAGTTTTCGGGCATCTTTGAAAGAAAGGAACAATCGTGCACCACCAACACGTCCATCCAGATAATTGCGATGAGAAACCGCAGCTTCATCAACCCAAATCTGATTTACACGGTCCAGCTTGTGATTGTTATCTTCTTTCATTCAAGCTTCCACATCCTTACAAACTATAATAAACCTCAGAAGATCAGAGTGGATCTTATCAAAAGCTGTCTATCATCAAGAAGTATCATAGAACCGGGATGAAGACTTATTGTTTTTTTTGTTCCATTATCGCTTGGGTATAAACAGTTTTCTCGTTTACAATATCTTAGCTTTGGTTCTGATAGTATTAACAATTATGTTAGATGTGATGAAATTTCTTACCAGTACTTTGTGCTCGATGTCCTTCGCGCTTGTCTTCTCGGCGTTTGCAGGGGGTGTCAGTGCGTCTGAACCATCTAATTCTCAGAACTGGGAAAAATCATCCCTGTTACAGAACTGGGATCAATGCGGTGCAGACTATACGCCACCGGAATGGTGTTCCGAATTGCCGGAAGAAATTGACCTGGATAAGTCCTATACCAACTATCGAGATACGCTAGCAAATAATAAAAAAGCCGAAGCTGAAAGAATGCTGAAGGCAGCTAAAATACTTGAAAGTAGGGTAGGTGCTGCAAGGAATGTTCAAAGCGGGAAGCTCTATAAACAAGATTTGATCACTATCAGCAAACAAGCCAAGACGGGCGATAAAGAAGCCATGGAATTACTGGCCTGGATGTATGTTCAGGGCATGATGCCAAAAACCAATAAAGATCTTGATCCAAATGAAGCCGCTTATATCTGGTACGGACGTGCCTATTTGGCAGGGGCCAAAGAGGCCAAGGAAAATATGGACAAAATTTGGCCGTCACTCAGCGTGACGCAACAAAGACGTATTGCCAAACTTTTCGATCAGAACAATAGCCGCTAACTGAATCTGGCCGAACAGTTTTCAAATAAGAGAACTATCTGACGAGGCCCAGTTCTTTCAATTCTTTCCGATACTTTTTCTCTTGCCTGTTGATGCTGTACGCCATTTGAAAATCAAATGAGGCGTTGTTGTTGTCACCAAGACTTTTGTATAGCTGTCCCCGATTATAAAAAATTTCCGGGTTATTAGGCGCGTAATGCAAAGCGAGATCAAAGGCGCGAATGGCTTTGTCGTAGGCGCCTTGGGAAAAGAGAATGATCGCCTTGGCTTCGTAAGCATCAAAAGATTTAGGCTCTAATTCGATTACATATTCCGCATCAACCAAAGCTTGGTCGATAAAACCTGTGCTGAGATAGGCTTTTGCCCGTTTTATATAGGCATCAAGTGACGGCGGCTCTTCGGACAAGATAGTGATAAAATGATCAATGGTCGCATATTCGATGTAATTGCCCAGGTAGGGGTTACTTTCATTGATCAGGATTTTACCCAGTTCAGGCTTTATCAAAATAGCTTGTGATACATCCTGAAGGGCGGCCTCAATTTCGTTTTGCTCTCGGTAGAGAACGCCTCTTTTAAGCAAAAGCTCGGCATCTTCAGGGATTTCAATTAGTGCCTTGTTCAACCACGACAACGCCGTGTCATTTCTGTCCTGTTCAACATAGAGCGAAGTCAGGTTAAAATAAGCATCTCCATAGGTCGGAAGCAGTTCAACAGACTGTATGAAGTCTTGCTCGGCCTTTTGCGGGATATTCAAATCCAAAAAGAGCGTACCGCGATTGTTGAGTACGTAAGCCTGATGCTTTTTTGATAAATCGCCTTCGTTCAGGGCGTCTGTATAATATTCTATTGCGAGTTCAAGGTTACCATTATCCTGTGCTTCCTGCGCAGCCCTGGCAAAGAGGATGCCGTCAGCAAACGTCACCACAGGGGCGAGGGCAGTAATAATGGATAATACCAAGGCAGAACTTTTGAAGAGTTTAGGCATCATGTGTCTGTCGCTGATCATAGCCCCTGAAAATATAGTTAATAAATTTTTATCTTTATATAACTCTATAGGAAGATTGCAAAATTGAAATTGTTGTAATCAGCGTTAAATATCGTTTGGCGGGTAATTATTATATCAACAAAGGTATTTTAAAAACCAATTATTCTCTTTTAGGTTGTTTGATCTGTGGCTTACGTGTAGTGGAATGGGGAGCTAAAACGAGAAGTTTTCTTACTTTGGTTTATTGACTTTTGGTATGATATTTATCGGTGAATTTAAGGGGAATAATCTGTGAAAAGATTAATTGTATTGTGTTTGGTGCTGTTTACTGTCGGGTGTAAGGGGGCTACTACATCTGAACTCGTTGGTTCCGGACCAATTACTTTGAGTGCAAGCGCGCAAAAATCGTATGAAAAATACCTTAGATCTAACCCGCGAGCTTTTGCTGTGACAAAAGACGGAAACACGAGTTGGGGGTGGTACTATTGCCGTGATATTCAATGTCGCGGATCTAAGCTCCAATCTATGCCGAAAGCAATTAAAATCTGTGAGGACTATTCAAAAGGTAAGCCTTGTAAGATTTATGACGTTGGTGGAAAAATCGTTTGGAAAAAAAAGACCAAACCAGAAAAAGAAATCAAGGTAGATCTATATGATCCCAAAAAGTTTGAAATTACTTCTGGGCAAAAAACTGCATTCGGAAGATATCTAGACTTGGTTAGTATTAAGAATGATGATGTTAATCTTGCCTTTGCAATTGGCAAAGACGGAACAACGGCAAGAGCCAGATCGCAAGAAGTGGCCCCTTACAACAATTTGAAGTTAACAGTCCTAGAAATTTGTAAGGCCAAATCTTCTGATAATAAGTGTGTGTTGTACGCGATAAATGATAATGTAACCGCTGAGAAATAGAGGCTAGTTTCCTTTTGTGATAGAAGGCTCTCCCGGGTCTTATTCTCAGAGTTCTTATTCAATGAGAGACAGAAAGATTTTTTATTATTTTTCTGTCTCTTTTTTGTCAGGGCTGGAATGCGATCTTATTTAAGATAAAAAGCTAAGGATACTTTGCCTCAATCCTGTATATCTATGAGCATTGTTATCATTAGCACAATTGATGCCTTGTATCGGGTGTGTGTGTTTTTTTGGAATTCTTGTACAATAATGTTTTGAACTTCTTGGTTTGTGATGTTGTCGGGTGGACACATTAGCTCTGTATTCAAGAGTATCACAAACTGCTCATATGAGAGTATCATACCTTTTTTCTACATTACAGGCTTGATAAAGTTGATGTCTGTTATGGATAAATTCAACAAAGACCATGACGCGATGTTGTGAGATTCGCCAAGTTTGGTGTCGATGCCGATTGGAAGATGCGCCAGAGAATGGTGTCACCAAAATACACGATCAGATTGGGCTGATATGCCGGATGTGTTTTGATTAAAAGCGGGAATTGTGCCCCGTTTTGTGCCCCGTATTTCAAGAAAAATCGCAGTAAATTCTCAACAAAAAACCCTAGGTCATTGATATTCAATGATCTAGGGTTTTTGTAATGGCTCCGCGAGCAGGACTCGAACCTGCGACAGGGTGATTAACAGTCACCTGCTCTACCAACTGAGCTATCGCGGATCAATGTTTGTGCCGCCTCGTTGGCGACGGGTTGGGTTATAACAGTGGTGTTACATGCTGGCAATAACTTTTATGCATTTTTTTTAATTTTTTTTGTTCCTTTTAAATCAAAGGCTTGTGGTGCTTATGACTCCTTTGGTTTTGTGGTGAGCGAAAAATAGATTCTCAATCCTGTTTTCTTGCTTTTAACAAAAAGCGCGAGGTTAAGCTGGCGAGATATTTGTAATTATATCAGAAAGAGAATTGAGGGCGAATCAAGACAGTACTCTGATTCGGTAAGAATCTTTTTACACAAAATGTTTTGATTGAAAGCTTGTATAATTGATTCGGTGTTAGTCTTTAATGCTGTCGGGATATTATTGATATTTATTGAAGAAACCGAGTATAGGCTAGACTAGATTATCTATCCGGATCTTTTTGAGGATCGGGGAAATCATAGAAATGAGGATTTTGGAGGCCCGGGCCGGAATCGAACCGACGTACAAGGATTTGCAGTCCTCTGCATCACCACTCTGCCACCGGGCCATCCTGACGAACATTCATTCGTTGGCAGTGCCGCAGTGTATAGTAGTGGTTATCGATTAGGTCAAGAGATCAATCTCGATTCCAGTTTCATTTATGTGACGGGTCTTGTTTTGGTCGGATAATTTACAGGAAAGTTTACCAAATAGTTTAAGTATAATAAGGTGGGGAAGGGGATCTTGTTGTTAAATTGATGACCTGCCAGAGTCTTTATTAACCAGATAAAAATAATAAAAACGGATACTTTGTCTGGAAAGGTTGGGGTCACTTGGTTATTATCCCACAAAATTTTTACAGATAATCGGCGTTTCTAACGATGAACAACTTTGAACAAGCCCGCATGAACATGATTAATTGCCAGTTGCGTACCAATAAGGTGACGCATGATGGTGTATTGTCCGCGTTTGAAAATGTGGCACGGGAAGAATACGTACCGGAATCTTCAAAAGCTATTGCCTATGTGGATGAAGATTTGGCGCTGGACCATGGCCGCTATTTGATGGAGCCAATGGTTCTTGCGCGTATGCTTCAGACCATCGACCCACAAGAAGATGATACGGCGTTGGTTGTTGGCGCAGGCACCGGTTATACGGCGTCTGTATTGGCCAAGCTTGTTAGTGTCGTTGTGGCAATCGAAGATACAGATGATCTGGTTGACTCGATGAACGAGCGCTTTACATCTCATGGTACAGAAAACGCGGTCGCTGTTAAGGCTGACTTAACTGAGGGGTATCCAAAACAGGCCCCTTATGATTTGATCGTATTTGGCGGTGCTGTTTCTGAAGTACCTGACGCGCTTTTAGAGCAGTTGGCAGAGAAGGGCCGATTGATCGCCGTTGTTCAGGATGCAAATGCCAAGGATAAACAGACATTGGGGCATGCGACATTGATTGAAAAGCACGCAGGCAACTGTTCCGGTCGTGTGGTTTTTGACGCTAATACACCTTTGCTACCCGGCTTTGAAGCCAAAGAAACATTTTCATTTTGATACGCTATCTTTAAGTGTGCTTTCGATTTAATATTGGATCTTAAAATATTAGCGACAGATCGGGCTAGGATAGAACGTCAAAGTTTGTATGAAGACTGGCGCAGTTTGTGCCAGTTCTTTTTTATATACAAAAAGTTGTAAATAGCCTGTGACCTGTTTAAGAACTTTTTGTATGCTCTTTAAAAGACACAGATATAAACCACATTTACGGTTTCATTTCATTCTATAGGTAACCGCGCAATGCGGGACCGTTATCAAATTAAGTTTGGCATTGGATTAATTTTGGACAACGTGATGATCAAATCTATCGGAAACACGAAAAAAGCGCTTTTAAGTCGATGTGCCATTGTCAGTGTTGCAGTTTACACTGGTTTTTCTGGTGGTGTAATGGCCCAGACGCTGAATGAGTCTTTGGTTAAAGCCTATGAAACCAATCCATCACTATCCAGTGCTCAAACAGGCTTGAAATCAGTTAACGAAGGTGTTCCTCAGGCGCTGTCTGAGTGGCGTCCGGATGTTCGTATTACGTCCTCGGCAGGTGTTCGCCGAACCGATACAGATACGCCCACGGGGGATTCAACAGATACAACGCAGCCTTTGAATGCAACGTTGCAGGTGACGCAATCTCTTTATCAGGGGGGACAGACAGAGGCCGCGACGGAGCAGGCTGAAAATCTGGTCCTGGCAGAACGTGCATCCGTGACGTCTGTTGAGCAGGATGTTCTGTTGCGGGCCGTAACGGCCTATGCTGATGTTTGGCGGGATCAGGCTATTCTGGATCTTAACATCAACAATGAAAAAGTTTTGACCAGACAGTTTGAAGCAACGCGTGATCGTTTTGATGTTGGTGAGTTAACAAGAACGGATGTTGCACAGGCAGAATCCAGATATTCAACATCGACAGCCCAGCGCATTGCTTCGGAAGGAACGCTGAATTCATCAAAAGCCGTGTTTGAAGAAGTCGTTGGTGAATATCCTGATGAAGTATTGGCGCGTCCTGCTCCCTTTGCGGTTTTACCAAGCAGTGAAGATGAGTTGTTGGGCGTTGCACTGGAAAATAATCCGGCTCTTCTTGCTGCCAAGTACAACGAAATGGCTTCCAAGAACGAAGTCAGAGAAATAACAGGTGAACTATACCCGGATTTGTCGCTGGTGGGGCGCGTCAGTCGTTCTGATGAAACATCAGGTGAAGATATCGACAGCACATCCGGTGAAATTATTGCGCAACTTGTTGTGCCTCTCTATCAACAGGGATTGGTGAGTAGCCGCGTTCGCCAGGCAAAACAGGTTGCTAACCAGCGTAGAATCCAAATTGTTGAACAGATGCGTGCTGTTGAGCAGCAAGGAACATCATCTTGGGAAAACCTTGTCAGCTCTCAGGCACAGATCAAATCCTTTACCTCTTCTGTAAATGCCGCAGAAATAGCCCTAGACGGCGTACGTCAAGAAGAAGAAGTTGGTGAGAGAACAGTGTTGGATGTACTTGATGCCGAACAGGAATTACTCGATGCACAGGTGAACCTTGTGCGAGCGCAAAGAGATGAAGTTGTTGCGACTTATCAGGTACTGAGCACAATGGGCCAGATGACAGCGCAGTACATCGGGTTACCTGTTAATGTCTTTGATCCGGCAGAAGACTATAATAATGTGAGAGATAAGTGGTTTGGGTTGGGTATTGAAAATTAGACGTGCAAAAGCCCTTCTTTTTCAATAATATCTAACTTATATTACCGAAATTGTATTGGTAACAGGTAATGTTCGCAGTTAAGGAAGCGGTGGGACAGCATTTCAATGAGTGATCAAGAAGCCCAGGGTGAACCATCAATGGAAGAAATTCTGGCGTCAATTCGCCGGATTATTTCTGAAGACGATCCAGAAGGTGAGACGCCAGAAGGGGCGGAGGCACAGGCAGAGGAGCCTGCTGCGGAAGAACCTGAAGCAGACGATGATGACGTTCTCGAGCTAACCGAAGAGGTTGCCGAAGAGGAAGAGGTTGTCGCTGAAGAACCTGACGCGGAAGAGGAGCCTGTTGAGGCGGATTCTGATGAGGATTCGATTGAAGATGACTTCAGATCATCAATGGGTGAGCCTGAAGAAGACGAGATTGAAATAGAAGAACCGGCCGAAGAACCTGAGGCTGATTTAGAAGCCGTTGAAGAAGATGACATTGGTGATATTTCATTTGATGAAGATGAAATAGAAATTGCTGCAGTTGCTGAAACGCCTGAAGACGATATTCCTGATGACGATATTAATGTCGGTGATGATATTGACCTGGATGCGCCTGATGCAGAGAGCATTCTTCAAGAAGAGACGCAGGATTCAACTTCTTCGGCGCTGTCTGAAATAGCACGTGCTGCTGTTGTCCAACGTTCCCTGGCCATTGGTACAGGGAAAACACTGGAAGATATCGTTCGTGAAGCACTGGTTCCTGAGCTTAAAGCATGGCTTGATGTCCGCTTGGGCCCTATGGTTGAACGAATCGTTCGCGAGGAAATTAAAAAGATGGTGCGCCGGGCCGAAGATTTATAAGGCCCGGACTTTCTTTTTTCTTCCGAAACTGCTAGCAAATGCTAGCATTATTTCACATAGAATATTTTAGTTAAGAGGAACCCAGTAATGCTGGACAAAACCTATTGCCCTGAAAAAGTTGAGGCAAAGCATTACGAGCGTTGGGAAAAATCCGGAGCTTTCTCCGCAGATCCTAATTCCCCGTCTGACCCTTATACCATTATGATGCCCCCGCCGAATGTCACGGGGAATCTGCACATGGGACATGCTTTGACCTTTACTCTGCAAGACGTTCTTGTTCGGTATAAACGCATGAAGGGGCATGATGTCCTCTGGCAGCCGGGAACCGACCATGCGGGTATTGCGACCCAGATGGTTGTTGAGCGTCAATTGGCTGAAAAGGGAATTTCCAGACATGATCTTGGTCGTGAAAAGTTCCTGAATTCTGTTTGGGAATGGAAAGAAGAGTCCGGTGGGGCGATTGTTAAACAGCTTCGTCATCTCGGTGCGTCTGCTGATTGGCCCCGTGAACGCTTTACAATGGATGAAGGGCTTTCAGAAGCGGTTCGTAAGGTTTTTGTTCAGCTTCATAAAGAAGGTTTGATCTATAAAGACAAGCGTCTTGTAAACTGGGATCCAAAGCTTCTGACCGCGATTTCTGATCTTGAAGTTGTTCAAAAAGAAAGTAACGGCAAGCTCTGGCATTTCCGCTATCCGATTGATGGTGAAGACGGTAAATACATTGTTGTTGCCACCACGCGTCCGGAGACAATGCTGGGTGATACGGGTGTTGCAGTACATCCGGATGATGATCGCTACAAAGATCTTATTGGCAAAAATGTAAAACTGCCAATCGTCGGGCGTCTTATCCCTATTGTTGCTGATGAGTATGCTGATCCTGAAACGGGCTCTGGTGCCGTTAAGATTACCCCGGCTCACGATTTCAATGACTTTGAAGTCGGGCGTCGCTGTAATCTGGAAATGATTAATGTTTTTGATAAGTTCGCGCATATTAATGAAAATGCGCCGGATGACTATCAAGGGCTGGATCGTTTTGTTGCCCGTAAGAAGATTGTTGCCAAGTTTGAAGAACTTGGTCTTTTGGATAAGATCGACGATCACCTGAATTCTGTTCCTTATGGCGACAGATCGAATGTTCCAGTTGAACCTTGGTTGACTGATCAATGGTATGTTGACGCGGCGACACTTGCCAAACCAGCTTTGGAAGCTGTTGAAACTGGCAAGACTGAAATTGTTCCGAAACAGTGGGAAAATACTTACTACGATTGGATGCGTAATATCCAGCCATGGTGTGTTTCTCGTCAGCTGTGGTGGGGACATCAGATCCCGGCATGGTATGGTCCTGATGGCGAAATCTTTGTTGAAGAGACAGAAGAAGAAGCTAAAGCTGCTGCCCTTGCACATTTCGGCAAAGAAGTTGAGCTAATACGTGACCCGGATGTTCTGGATACATGGTTCTCATCTGCTCTTTGGCCTTTCTCTACCATTGGATGGCCAGAAACAACGAAAGAGCTGGAACGGTATTATCCTGGCGATGTGTTGGTTACCGGTTTTGACATTATCTTCTTCTGGGTTGCCAGAATGATGATGATGGGCATGCACTTTATGAAAGAAGTGCCGTTCAAAACCGTCTATATCCATGCTCTTGTCCGCGATGAAAATGGTCAGAAAATGTCCAAGTCGAAGGGCAATGTTATTGATCCGCTTGAAGTTATCTCTGAATACAGCTGTGATGCTTTGCGTTTCACTCTGGCGGCGATGGCGGCACCGGGGCGCGATATCAAGTTGGCATCTTCTCGTGTTGAAGGCTATCGCAACTTCGGAACCAAGCTTTGGAATGCGTCGATCTATAGTCAGATGAACGGTGCTGTGTATGATCCAGGTTTTGACCCTCTGAGCTGTAACGAGCCGATTAATAAATGGATTGTCGGACGTGTTGCAGCAGCGACGGCTGCCGTTGACAAAGCGCTGGATGACTACCGTTTTAACGATGCTGCTAATGCGCTTTATCGTTTCTTTTGGAATGAATATTGTGACTGGTATGTAGAATTCACAAAGCCCGTACTGGCAGCAGGGAATGAAGCAACGAATAGTGAGACCAAAGCAACAATTGCATGGGTCTTGGCACAGACACTTCATCTTTTACATCCAATCATGCCTTATATTACCGAGGAATTATGGGAAAACCTTGGCAACGAAGGTGCAACACCGCTTATTTCTTCGTCGTGGCCAAAGTTCGACGAGCGTCATACGGATGCTAACGTTGATAAAGAGATGGATTGGGTTATCAAGCTTATCTCTGATATCCGGGCGACACGTGCTGAGTTGAATACACCGCCAAAACTAAAGGCGCCGCTTCTGCTCAAAGATGGTTCTGATGTAGTTAAAGCCAAAGTTGATCAATACAAAGATGTTGTGAAGTGGCTTGCTGGTCTTTCCTCTGTTGATTTTACAGATGAAGATCTGCCGCAAGGGGCTATTCAAATTGTTCTTGATGATGCGACTTTTGCATTGCCCTTGGAAGGTATTATTGACGCTGAGCAGGAAACAGCTCGCCTGAATAAAGAAATGGAAAAAACGCTCGAAGAGATTGCTAAAATTGACAAGCAACTCTCAAACGAAAATTTTGTTTCCAGGGCACCTGAACATGTTGTTGAGGAAAAGAAAGCCCGCCGGGAAGAGTTCATGTCAGTCAAAACAAAACTGGATGAAGCTCTGGCGCGGATTGCCAATCTCTAGAAGCAACATTTATTGCGTTTGATAGGTTTATAAGAAAGCCGCTCATTCGAGCGGCTTTTTTTGTATTCTAATTGTCGCGTCCTGAAATAAGTTTACATATTGGAGACTTATGATGGGACCTTCAAAGAAAGAGCGAGTAAAGCGTAGTC
>NZ_MTSZ01000018.1 GCF_002118315.1 Kiloniella majae | reverse complement strand
ATCCTGATCGGGGCTTCTGTCTTTTCGCTGGTCTTTAGAGGACTTGGCGGTGATGACATGGTCCATGAGTTCCTCAGTCACATGCCCGGGGGAACCTATGGTGCACTTGTGATCGTCATGCTGGTGATGTTTGTCCTGGGCTTCTTTCTGGACTTTATCGAGATCACCTTTGTGGTGGTTCCCATTGTCGCCCCGATCCTGCTGATGAGTGATATCAGTCCGGTGTGGCTGGGTGTGATGATGGCCATGAACCTGCAAACCTCCTTCCTGACACCACCCTTTGGCTTTGCCCTCTTCTATCTCAGAGGTGTGGCACCTAAGGAAGTCACGACTATGCAGATCTACAAGGGTGTTATTCCCTTTGTGATTATTCAGATCATTGCTCTGCTTATTCTGGCACTCTTTCCAGAACTCGC
>NZ_MTSZ01000017.1 GCF_002118315.1 Kiloniella majae | reverse complement strand
CTTTTTGAAATTACTTAAAAATACTAAAATGTCGTTGATGGCAAATTGCCGTCCTCGCATCCTTTCCAAATAATATAGTTTAGATCATCGTGATCGTGTTTTGTTTTACTGAACACAGTGAAGCAAGGCCGACTGGCCGCCCGAGTTTATACGAGGCAGCGAGTGCGGAGCACGAAGCATGAGATCGAAGTTTTCGGGCTTGTAGCTCAGTTGGTTAGAGCGCGCGCTTGATAAGCGTGAGGTCGGAAGTTCAAGTCTTCCCAGGCCCACCAGTCGTTAGCAACGACAGGCGTCTTATCATGTGTCTGTTGATTAGCTGAGTTTAGTACTCTTGAGCTGAGTTTTCCGAACGCAGTGAGGCAAGACCAACCGGTCGCCCGCAGCGTAGCGAGGATAGCGAGCACGGAGTGCGAAGCATGACTAACATGGGGGCATAGCTCAGTTGGGAGAGCGGTAGCTTTGCAAGCTTCAGGTCGTGGGTTCGATCCCCTCTGCCTCCACCACTTACTTCGTAAGAT
>NZ_MTSZ01000016.1 GCF_002118315.1 Kiloniella majae | reverse complement strand
TGTCGCGTCCTGAAATAAGTTTACATATTGGAGACTTATGATGGGACCTTCAAAGAAAGAGCGAGTAAAGCGTAGTCAGCGTGATTATCCTTTAGGCTTTAAATTGTCAGTTGTTGATGAGATAGAAAAAGGCGATCTGACTTATAAGCAAGCTCAAGATCTTTATGGCATTCAAGGGCGGAGTACTTGCTTAACGTGGCTTCGCAAGCATGGTAAACTTGATTGGTCGAAACCTTTGAACCATTTAGCCATGCCAAAGAACAAAGAAACTCCCGCCCAGAAGATCAAACGCCTTGAACGGGCTCTTGAGGATGAACAGCTCAAGAACATTGTTTATGGGGAAATGATGAATGTTATTCACGAAGAATACGGGATTGATCTGCGAAAAAAGTACTTAAGCACACTCTCTGGGTCAGTAAAGAAAAAGGACTGATCCAGCTCGCAAGGGTGTGCCCTTTGTTTGAGACAAGCCGTCAGTCGGTTTATCACTGGAGAGGTCGGATTGCAGAACGTCATCGTGTTTTATCCCCGGTCAAAGATCTGGTTCTTTACTGGCGTCGTTTTATGCCTCGAATTGGGACGCGTAAGCTCTATCACCTGATCAAGTCTGAACTTGATACTCAGGGGATCAAGCTGGGGCGTGATGGACTGTTCTCTTATTTGAAGAGCGAGCGTTTATTGGTTCCTGTTCGCAGGAGTTACCAGAAAACGACACAGAGTAAGCACTGGCTCAGGAAACATCCGAACCTTTTAAAGGATCGTCATGTAGATCAGACAGAGCAGGTCTTTGTGAGTGACATCACTTATTTGCAGAGTGATGAGGGAACACACTATTTGTCTCTGGTCACAGATGCTTATTCCCGAAAGATCATGGGCTATGAAGTCAGTGATGAGATGAAGACAAGTGATGTAATCAAGGCTTTGAAGATGGCACTTAGACAGAGAAAAACAGATAAACCCGCCATTCATCATTCTGATCGGGGATTACAATATTGTTCTGCCGAGTATCAAAAGCTTCTCGCAGAACAACAAATATCACCCTCTATGACAGATGGATATGATTGCTATCAGAATGCGATGGCTGAGAGAGTGAACGGGATCCTCAAACAAGAGTTCCTGCTCTATAAATGCAAAACCTTGGCTGAACTGAAGAAGCTGGTTGCTCAATCCATTACCATATACAATCAACTCAGACCGCACTTGAGCCTGGACATGAAAACACCAGAACAAGTGCATAAAAAAGCCAGCTGCAAAATGCAGCTGGCTATAACCTAAAAAAACGTCAACGTATTTCAGGACG
>NZ_MTSZ01000015.1 GCF_002118315.1 Kiloniella majae | reverse complement strand
CTGAGGAACTCATGGACCATGTCATCACCGCCAAGTCCTCTAAAGACCAGCGAAAAGACAGAAGCCCCGATCAGGATAACAAAGACCATAGATGAGATTTCCATGGTGGAACGCATGATCGGACGCAGGATGTTGGTACGCCAAACTCGACCAAGAGAAACCAGTATCCCCCAAAAGAGGCCAATAGAAGCAAGACATGCAGCGACAATGGCAATCATATCCACTGTCGGGATTTCATTTCTGGAAACCCGCAGGTCAAAGAAAGAAATCAACACCAGCATAAAGAGCAGGCAGAGAGTTGCGATGATGGTCGGACGCCGACTGCCAAAATCCATGAAATCAAATGGAGAGGTCCGATCAGCATGTTCTAACAGCCCGAGTTCCTGTGTTCGCATTCCCGCCAGCAAGAGAGAGCCGATGGCTCCTACAGCCGCCGCTTCTGTCGGAGTTGCAATCCCGCTCAGGATGGACCCGAGAACAGAAACGATCAGGGCCACAGGTGGGACCAAGGCATGAAGGATCTTGTTGAAGAACGCACCGGGTTCGATATGGTTTTCATCTCGCGGAATGGGCGGTGAGCTTTCCGGGCGAATGATGGCGACGATCATCTGATAGGCGATGTACATACCCACAAGCATCAGACCGGGGATCAAGGCACCCGCAAAGAGATCCCCAACGGATACAGGATCCGGTGACCAGTTGCCGATGGCCCGTTGAGCGTCGGAATAGGCGTTGGAGATCTGGTCGCCCAGAATAACCAGGACGATTGATGGTGGAATAATCTGGCCCAGTGTTCCTGCAGCACAGATCGAGCCACAGGCGAGGGACGGATCATAGCCCCGGCGCAACATGGTTGGCAGGGACAACAGCCCCATGGTGACAACCGTGGCCCCGACAATACCGGTTGAGGCAGCGAGCAAAGCCCCGACGATGGTCACGGAAATACCCAAGCCACCGCGCACAGAGCCAAAGAGCTGTCCCATGGTATCGAGCAGTTCCTCAGCCACCTTGGACTTTTCAAGCATGACGCCCATAAAGACAAAGAGCGGCACGGCAATGAGGATCTCATTGGTCATGGCATTACCATAAATACGCGATGGTAGTGCCCCGAAGAAGGAGAGATCAAACACCCCTGTGGCATAGCCAAGCAGGGCAAAGGCGATAGCAACGCCCGCAAGAGTAAAGGCGACGGGAAAACCTGCCATAAGAAAGAAGCAAGCGGCAGCGAACATCAAGAGATCAAGAGTTTCAGCCATTGTTACATTCCCCCCGGGCCGTCTTCTGCGGCTTTGTGTTCAACACCTCTGATGATGGCGAGTGAGTGAATGGCCATGGAAATACCTTGTAGTGCCATCAGAGCACAAAAGGCAATGATCGAGCTTTTGAGAATATAGACAGCAGGGATCCCACTGGTTTCTTTGGATGATTCCAGAATGGACCAGGAATTTGCTACATAGGGCCAGCCGTAAATCAGGATGAGGGCCAGAACCGGGAGCAGGAAAAAGATCACCCCGAAGAAGTCGACAAAGGCCTGTTTGCGTTCACTGGCTGCCCCGTAGAAGATATCTACCCGGACATGCCCGCCGTGCAACAGGGTGTACCCTGCGCCGAGCATAAAGAGAAAGCCATGCATATAGATAATTGATTCCTGCATGAAGATGGAACCAATCCCGAAAACATATCGCAACAGAACCACGGCAAACTGAACGAGAACCATAAAGAGCGCCAGCCAGGAAACAGTCCGGCCCACGCGTTCGTTCAAAGCATCGATGGTCTTTGCGAGGGAAAGAAACCCTGCCACAGTAGTCTCCCTATCGATTTATTTTTATTATTTTATCCAAAAAGAGGCCAGCAGGGGCTGGCCTCTTTTATGTCGGTTATCACTGATGAAACAATGATTAGATCTTCAGTGCAGCGCCACGTGCCGCTGTGTAATCAGACTCAGACAGTGTGGTCCAACGAGAAACCTTGCGACGGAATTCAATGTAGCTGTCGTAAATCTCTTTGGAGATATCGTCTGTCTGACCAACTTCTTTCACAACTTCTTCGGACTTGGCGCCCAGAGCATCCATAATGTCCTGAGTGAAAGTACGAAGTTCAACGTTGTGTTTGTTCAACAGAACATCCAGAGAGTCACCGTTTTTGGCATTGTACTCTGACAGCATGACGTTGTTCTCGGCAGCACA
>NZ_MTSZ01000014.1 GCF_002118315.1 Kiloniella majae | reverse complement strand
TTGCTCTGCTTATTCTGGCACTCTTTCCAGAACTCGCAACTTGGTTACCAAAGGTCATCTTTGGCTAACACAACAGCCTAAAGATCCATCAAAAAAGCCGCTGAAGATAAAACTTCAGCGGTTTTTTTTATTTGTTCTTACAATAAGGCCAACAGGACTTTATCAATGAATGAATTACAGTACGTACTGACTTAGATGTTTTGCGATGCCTTGTTGAAGCTGACGATCAATTTCAGTCATCAGATCTTCGGTAAGCTTGTACCAAACCTTCTCTCTCTCGCGCAGTTTGATATTTTCAGCTACGGTGACAGAGCGTTCAGCCTTTGCCACCACAGAAGCCTCGTTAAATCCTTGATCGTTCAAGATCTGTAATTCAACTTCAAGGACACCAGAATACCGCTCAGACTGGTCATAAGTGAATAATCCCGTAAGACCTTTTTGCTGTTCCAGTTTACTTTCGGTCACAGCTGCATTTTTAATAACAAAATTCAGGATGTTATTATTGCCTTGCGGATACAGTCGGTCTCTTGCCCAGCGTTCAGACGCCTGCGCAGGAGAAACATCAAACAAATGTTCAACATGAGGAGACTTCGCGGGGCTGACATAGGCCTGATCGACGACAACGTCCCGCACCAATAGATTATAAGGTGGCAGATGTGAATAGGTAAGCTCAGCATACTCATAGGTAGAGGGAGCTGTTTTACACCCGGCCAAAGCTGCACCACTGAGGGCTAAACCACTTAGAACGAATGAACGTCGACTTAACATTCTATAATCTCACCTTTGAATAAACGTAATCGCTTTTTGAGTATCTTTTTAAACAGAGATTCTCATTATCAAACACCCTTTGGTACCGAAACATTATGGCACGACAAAGGCCTTGGCCCCCAAAAGAAGCGCTTAGCCTTGATCAGTTTCTTTTTGAAGCTCGGCAATAGCTGCATCATCAAAGACATACGAACGCCCACAAAACTCGCATTTTGCATCAATAACGCCATCAACCTTGTAGGATTCAACCTCATCAGGTGAAACAGTCTTGATCACATTGGCCAGCTTTTCCCGTGAACAGCGGCATCCTTCTTTTACAGGACGTTGATCATATACCCTCACCTGTTCTTCATGGAACAACCGGTAGAGTAAATCTGTCACAGCAAGATCGCGATCCAAGATTTCATCTTCAGTACAGCTCGACATCAAGATCATGGATCGCTGCCAGTCTTCTTTGATCTCGTCATCATCTTTGTCTGTTTGCTGGTTAACACCACCGTCGCCGGGAACATATTGCAATATCATGCCACCAGCGTGCCAACGCCCGTCAATCTGGGCAACATTAACCAGAACGCCAGTATTAATCTGGTCAGATTTCTTGAAGTACCCCTGAATACACTCTGACAGATTATTACCTTCAAGCTCAACAATTCCCTGGTAGCGTTCCATATGCTCACCTTGATCAACGGTAAAAGCGATATAGCCTTTACCTGTCAGATCAGTAAGAGAGAGTGTAGAGTGATCCTCTGTTTTATCCAAAAGTTCCTTGAGGGCAGCTTCATCAATCCCGGCGCAGCCTCGTAGGACACCTTCGGATGTCATATCACTGACGAGCATTTTAACCGGGCCATCACTCTTGCTCTGCAAGGTAAAACAGCCTGAAAACTTCATTAACGAAGAAAGGACACTCGTCAGGGCCAGAACCTCGCCCAACAATTCATTCACAATCTGTGGATAATCGTGACGTTTGAGGATCTCATCAATGGCTGGTCCCATTCGGACGATGCGTCCTCTGATTCCTGTTGATTCGAGCAAGAAGGGTTGAATCACATCATCCTTCAAAAACTCAGGTGCAACATTTTCCCCAACTGTGTCATTCATCTTTCTTCTCCAACGCCTTTAAAGGTTACTCATACACCAATAAAGGATGCCTTTTTGGGCATGTAGTCTATTTTCAGCTTCATCAAATACAACGGATTGCGGGCCATCAATAACTTCTGCAACAACTTCTTCGCCGCGATGTGCAGGCAAGCAATGCATGAACAGCGCGTCACTTTTAGCCAAGGACATAACCCGTTCATCTACCTGATAAGGCTTTAACAGGTTATGACGGTTTGCCGCATCCTTATCGCCCATGGATACCCATGTATCAGCGACAATACAATCACTATCCTGCACTGCCTCATCCATTGACCGGGTAACTGAAATTTTCCCGCCCAGAGAGCTTGCCCAATCAAGAGCTTTCTGATCCGGTGCCAATTCAGATGGTGTTGCCAATTTCAACTCAAAATCAAAGCGTGTTGCCGCATGTATCCATGAGGTCGCAACATTATTGCCATCACCACACCAGGTCACCGTTTTACCTGCAATGGCACCACGATGTTCTTCATAAGTCATAACATCTGCCATCAACTGGCACGGATGAGACTCATCCGTCAAACCGTTGATAACAGGAACCGTTGCATATTCCGCCAGCTCATGAAGGATTTCTTCGGACGACGTCCGGATCATAATTGCGTCCACAAAACGCGATAAAACACGCGCTGTATCCGCAATAGTTTCACCGTGCCCCATCTGTGAACTACTGGGATCAAGCAAAACAGCGTTCCCGCCGAGTTGGTTAATACCAACTTCAAAAGAAACCCGTGTTCTGGTTGACGGTTTTTCAAAAATCATTGCAAGAGACTTGCCTTCCAGCGGGCGGCCGGAAATTGTCCCTGATTTCAACTGGGAACCATAACCCAGTATTTCTCTTAATTTTGGAGTTTCAAACTGGTTTAAATCCAGAAAATGTTTTGTATGGGTCATTGTATTATACCTTATAGGCCCGGCGCCAATGTATCAGGCAGCCAGGGTTAATCCTTTGCAGACGTCTTCCAATATTGAAATTGCTTCATCGACGTGTGATCGTTCGATAACAAGCGGCGGTAGCAATCGGATAACATTATCCGCAGCACCAACGCTCAAAAGGCCGCCATCACGCATTGCTGTAATCACATCACTATTGGGAACCCGACATTTAAGACCAAGCATCAATCCAGCACCGCGAACTTCTTCGAAAATATTCGGGTTCCGGGCAACAAGGCCATCAAGCTTTTCACGAGTATAGTCAGCAATGGAAATAACACTTTCCATAAAGCCGTCTTCCAACAAAACATCCAGAACAGCATTCCCAATAGCCATTGCCAAGGGGTTGCCGCCGTACGTACTACCATGAGTACCAGGCACCATGCCAGCGGCAGCGTTATTTGTTGCCATGAACGCACCCATTGGGAAACCCCCGCCAAGCCCCTTAGCCGTTGCCAGCACATCCGGCTCTATATCTGCCCATTCATGAGCAAAAAGCTTACCTGTACGACCATTTCCACACTGAACCTCATCAAAGATCAAGAGCAGTCCAAACTCATCACAAACCGTCCGCAGGCCTTTGAGGAAATCCATAGAAGCGGCACGGATACCACCTTCACCCTGGATCGGCTCAACCATGATCGCTGCGGTCTCGTCACCGATAGCAGCGCGTAATTCGTTCAGATTTTCAAAAGCGACATGGTCAAAGCCAGGCGTCTGAGGACCAAAGCCATCCAGATGCTTAGCGTTCCCCGCTGCAGACAAAGCTGTCATCGTTCGACCATGGAACGCACTGTCACAGGTAATGATGCGATATTTCTGTGGCTGCCCATTATGACTGTGATACTTGCGCGCCAGCTTAATGGCACCTTCCAAAGCCTCTGTTCCAGAGTTGGTAAAGAAAACCTTATCTGCAAAGGAATTGGCAACAAGGCGTTCTGCAAGCGTCTCGCCACCTGTAATTCTGTATAGATTAGAGACGTGCCATAATTTACGGCCTTGCTCTTCCAGTGCTGCAACTAGCTTTGGGTGACTGTGTCCCAGAGAATTAACGGCAATACCACCAGCAAAATCAAGATATCGTCGGTTTTCAGCAGTATATAAATAAGGACCTTCGCCCCGCTCAAATGCGAGGTCGATACGTGCGTAGGTGGGCATTACTGCGTCACTCATGGTATCTCTCTTTTATATCTGCTGAAAAAACAAAGCCCGGGGCGACAGTCAGTCACCCCGGAGCAACGTATTAACCCAATATCACTGCCCGCTGTCAACCGGAACAAGCAGGATTCACTAGGTTTTTAACAGAAAAACTATTTCACTGGCGTAATGGCGAAGCCTTTAGCCTGTAAAAGTTTCAAAACCCCTTGCTGTCCGGGCAGATGGGTCGCATCAACCACAGTCAAACTATTTCCGTTCTGAAGGATTTCAACCATTCGGGAAACCATCTGACGATTACGTTCGAAAACGAGGTTTTCCAGATAGCTTGTCTGTGCCTCTGGCAACAGAACAGATACCTCGTCAAGAACTTCTTGATAAAGAGCCCCTGAGGATTGAGAGAGAAAGTTGTTAATCCGGGTCTGATAGATGGCTTCCACAATTTGAATTTCAGCCGGTAGCGTATCCAGTAATGTTATTTGATCGGCTTCATTTAGTGCATCCGCAATTTGTAGCTGCTCTTCAATAGTCTGAAGCTGGATAACCTCTATTCCTTGGCTTTTCGCAACATCCTGAAAAGTTTGATTAAGAGTTCTGATACCCAATGAAATACGCGATGCTTCGGATGGAGGCGATGAAAAAACAACCCGTGCAGCCCAAGGCTTAAGCACATTCATCTGCCGGGCCAAATATCCATATTCATAGCCAATAACTTTGATTTTTTCGAATGTCTCTGGCGAGACTAAATCCCTTAATCGGCGATTATCATTATACAGCATTACACTAAATAGCTTTTGTTTAATCGCATCATCATCAAGAATATCCACCATGAGATAATCAGCATCTCTCAAGAGACTAAGTGCATAGGCCCCAGCATCAACAACACGGCGATCACTGCTATTAAGTGTCCCGTATATATAGCTTGGCTCTGTGCCCTGTCCTTCGACTTTCCACAGCACTGCATCTCCATTGATCAATGGTTGTGCGACACTGGTCTGAAGAGGTAAAGCCACCACAAATAAAAACAAAGCACTGAAGAGAGAGAGCGCAAAAACCATATTCTTAACCAATCTTTGAAATCGGCTAATCTGCATCAAAGCCATCTTAATTCCTGAGGGAATGAGTTAAATAAACTACGCTGAATATGACTATTGTTACAGATATCTATGCAAATTACATGTCTTGATTGGGGCAAAAACTACTTTTTTCACCATTTTTACATGGTACACGGGAAACTTGATACCCCCGCTGCACGAGCATATTGAGAATTCCCTTTTCACCGGGCAAATGAAGCGCCCCAACAGCTGTAAAAGAGTTACCTTTGATCAGCCCCTTCGTCATTCCATTTATCATATTGAGGTTTCGTTTGTCTAAAAGACGCGTTATCCAGATATCATACATTTCAGGCGGCTCTTCTTTTAAATCATCCAAGAGAGTCTGATAAAAGCTATTTGTATCTTCTGTAAGATACATCTGAACGTACTGTTCCATTAAATCTTCATGTTTTTTTTCGGCTTCGGGCTTTTCAAGTGCCCGTATAATCGCATCCAGATAAATTTCACGATCACGATCTCTAAAAACAGAAAGCTGCTCTCGCACTGTTTCCAGACCATTAACCTCAACGCCTTGACCAACTGCAAAAGCACCTAGCTGAAAATCCAATGCAGCTCCATTATTTTCCTGTTTTTCCCGGTCAGGATCATTTGGCAACGCTTTCAAGATAGGATAAACAGCCCACAGTTCGAAGTTCTGCAAAACCTCTTCTTTTACATCTTGTTTTTCAGCAATCCTGACTATTTTCTCGTACAGATCTTCCGGTAGGATTTCATCCAATGTTTTACCATCGTCTCTAATGCGTACATTGTATGATTCGCGAACTTCACGCGGCGTAAGATCTATTTCCAAGTTCAAGACATCGGCATTTTTAATGTATGGCTCAACCCGATCTTTAATCTTTAGAACCCTTGGATCAGCAACGTGCATTGTTCCCAGCAGATAGCTTGGCGCACGATTATTCTTTTCAATTTTCCAAAATAAGCCCTTCCCGTAAGGGATAGTTGCTTCACTCCAGGCTTCGCCAGAAAGCAGGAAATAGCTGGTAAAAATAAAAAGTACTAAAATTTTATAACAACGAAAAATCATCGGATGCTCTCAAACTTTGCCCGGATCGCATAAACATTGTTCGAAAACAGTCTAAAAATTACTTCCTTATAAAGGATGAAAAGTAGATCAAATACGTTTTAAAATGTTAGCCGAGACAGCCACGACATCAATATTGTCAAGCTTTGATCTTATAACCACGCTTCAACAACGCCCAACCACATGTAACAGCAACAAGGGTTAGAACAATGAGCATACCACCTTGCCAGATTAAGCTTTCGGTAGATCCATAACCCGTAATGCCATAGCGGAAACCACTAATGATCCAGAACATGGGATTGGCTTCGAAAAGCCACTGCCAGCTTTCCGGGATGCGATTGAGAGTAAAGAATGTCCCGGACAATAGACCAAGCGGGAGAACAAGGAAATTATCCACAAGGGAGAATTGATCCCACTTGTCAGACCAGAGCCCCACAACAATGCCTATCATAGAAAAAAACAGCGCAGCAGAGATGGCAAAAAAAGCCGTTACCCAGAAATCATAGAGCATCGGGCCGGTAAAAACCGTCATCGCCCCAAGAAGTAATATTGCAACAAGTAATGCATTCGCGATACCAGCCAAGCTATAACCAAATAGCAGCTCTATTGGTGATAAAGGCGCCATAAGTACGTCTGTTATGACCCCTTCTTGCTTGTCAATAATCAACATGAAACAAACATTTTGAAAAGCCGTTTGCGACAGAACAAAAATCGTAAGCCCCGGAGCTATAAACTGTAAGGCAGAAAGTCCGGGAACCATTTCGTCACTAGGGCCCAACGCAAGGGTAAAAACGGTCATAAACAACATGGTCGACACCATCGGCCCCAGAAGACTTTCGACCCAAAACCTCATAAATCGAATAACGCCCCGACGATAGAACAAAGTCCATATACGCAAAACAGCGATAATACGCACGCCTTCACTGTGCACAATCTTGTCGCTCTGATCTGGCGTCGCGTCGCTCATATCATCAGGCCTTCAAACGATACCCGGTGGCAATCAGTCGGTGCGTAACAAACCAAAGAATAAGGTTGACCACAGGAAGCAGAATAGCCCCGATTATAATATTTCCATCAGCATGACCGATAAAGCCATAACGGAAACCATCGATCATATAAAAGAAGGGGTTAAAATGGGCCACAGCAACCCAGGCATCAGGCAGTCGGTCAATTGAATAGAACGTCCCGGAAAGGAAAGAGAGCGGCGTAATGATGAAGTTAGTCACGGCGGCAATATGATCATACTTCTGTGCCCAGATTCCGCCAAGCATTCCCAAAAGAGCCAGCATCATACAGGCATTAATGGCAAACCATAGCGCCGACAAAGGGTGCGCCAGTGAAATTGGCAGGAATAGCATCATAGCAAAAAACACGGTCAGCCCGACCATCAAGCCACGGGTAATCCCTCCCGCCGCAATCCCCAGGGCCATTTCCCACGGCGCCAAAGGTGGCATGAGGATATCAACGATATTTCCCTGAACCTTTGCAATAAGAATGGAGGACGATGTATTGGCAAAGGAATTTTGCGTCATGGTCATCATCATCAGACCCGGCGCAAGAAAGGTAATGTAATCAACACCACCCACCGTTCTACTGAGGCCGCCAAGAGCCAGTGCGAAAACGGCCAAAAACAACAGAGTTGTAATGACAGGCGCCATAAGTGTCTGTGTGAAAACGTTTAAGAAGCGCTTCACTTCACGACTGTAAAGGGTCCAAAGACCAAGGGTGTTCACACGACCTATGGTACGGGGAGCTATTTGGGTGAGTTTTTGATCGATCAAAGCCATGCGACACATTTACGCAACCATTCCATTGGCTTCAAGGGGAAGATCCTAATTACTTCTTATTTTTGCCATTTTTATTGCCCCGACGATAAAGAAAAGCACCTAAAAGAAATCTCTTAAGATTTTAAAGCTTTCAACAGATCTTTGAGTTCTTGTTTTCTACCCACTGGTATCAGGCGCCAATCATGCCCTGTTATCGCGCCTTCCAGAGCATAGAGATAATTCACTGAAAGTCGGTGTTCATCACAAAAGCGAAAATATAGTCGCCGAAACACTTCTTCCGTACCCAATTCGATTAAGTGATCTGACGATGTAATCCCGATATCAACCAACTGAGCAACAGATTTCGGACCCAGATTTTTTAGCGCAAGAAGCTCTTCTTTTGGATCAGTTCTCATTTTAAACTCTGGATCAGTGTCATTTTAAAATAATTTATTCAACAAAAAGAATTGGCCCCGCAACATCGCCGTGGCATGTATATGAACATGATGGAACGGTCAGAAAAAAACAACCGCGAACAGCCCAAACGTAAAGTACCGCGGAAAGCGACAGCAAAATATCTTGGAAACGTTGCTCGATTTTATCTGGAACGCTATGCAACGACAGAGGCTGGTCTGCGCCGCTATCTTATGCGTAAGGTAAATCTCTCAGCCAAAGAACACGGCACCATCCCACAGGAAGGGGCAGAGATCATTGAAGGTCTGATCTCTAAATTCCGTGATTTAAATTTCCTCAACGACGAACGCTACGCTGAAGGACGAAGCGGTAGTCTCCATCGCAAAGGCATGTCACTACGCGCCATTCGACAAGATCTGTCCCTCAAGGGTGTCCCTGAAGAATTTGTCAACAAAGCCATTGATCTTATCCAGGAAGAGAGCAACAATCCCGACTTGGAAGCCGCCATCTCCTACGCTCGTAGGCGTCGCCTTGGTCCTTATCGAACTGATGACAAACGCGAAGAACGCCGGGACAAAGATCTCGCCGCTCTGGGCCGCAAAGGCTTTTCTTTTGCCATCGCAGAACGCGTTATTCTTGCCGATGGCATTGAAGAACTGGAAGACGAAGCAGGACTATAATCCCGGTTGGTTTGAGTAGCCTGCCCAGTTTTATCCTTACAGCTTTATACTTGGGGCCTTATTCATGAGTTTTTTTGCAACCGCACACCACAATCGGTGCGGAATAAGCAGCGGATCATCAGAAAAATCCCGACGTAGTAGATCACCGTGCTCTGTATCAAAAGCGGCAACCGCTTCTGGGGATAGTGAAGCTGAGACGCCTGCAGATGCCCGAATACGTCCTCGCCAGTCTTCATGGCTATAGCGAACGCTTAAATCTTGGCTAAAAGTTTCAATCTCTTCAAAGCCGCCTGTTGCCAAATCTATAGTCCACTGTGGATAGATACCTGTTCCCCCTGACATTTCCCACGCTGGATTATGTTTGGAAATAAGGCTTTCTGTTGCTGAGACAACATTTCCCGGCAAAGGAAGCCAATCAAAGTGACAAATGACGAGATGCCCCCCAGGCTTAAGTATCCGTTGGCACTCTTCTGTTGCCTTTGCAGCCTCAAACCAGTGCCAGCACTGGCCCGCGGTCACAACATCAAAGCAACCACTTGCAAGGCCCGTTGCTTCTGAATTGCCCTGTTGAAACGTGGCCCGAACGCCTTCCTCCTCTGCAATTAATCGCGCCTGCTCCAAAATAGCTTCGGCAGGATCAACCCCGATAACCTCGACACCCTGTGCAGCAAACCCGCGGGCAAGTGTTCCTGTTCCCGTTCCCAGATCAACAAGAGATTGTCCGGCAACACCAATGCCCCTATCTTTCAACAAATCAAAAATAAGTGGAGGAAAACCGGCCCTGTGCTTTGCGTAATCTTGTGCGGTTTTTCCAAAATCTATTCCGTCAGAATTTACTTTTCCGATTTCTCGCATCATTCTCTTCTATAAATTATATGTTTTGAAAACTCGAACTCGCCAGAATGGCAAATTTGATCTTGGCAGCGCCCAATTAGGACCCTGTTATAAGGCCATAAGAAGACCTAAACACTTGAAGCAGAAATTTATTCATTATTTTTATGTCAGAATAATGTGATCAAGAGATCATTGAAAACCTGCTCAAAAACTACAATCATTATTATAGGACAACAGAACCTTAAAACCAATGCGATTATATTATTACGGGGAACAAATTACATGAAGATAAGATCATTCACCATCGCTCTGTCCATGACCGGGTTTCTCTTGAGCTCTGCTGGTTCAAGTTTTGCTGCAGGTAGCGGAGGAGATAATGGCTGGGGAGACAACTCGAACTCCGATCTCAAGACCGCTATCGAGCTAATCCAAGACGAGAAATACAGCGATGCCCAACCTCTTTTACAGAAAACAATAAAAGCTGATCCTGATAATGCTGATGCATATAACATGCTTGGTTATAGCCAACGTAAACTGGGGAACAAAGATGTTGCGCTTGGTTATTACAACAAAGCACTGGATCTAAACCCACGTCATCGTGGTGCCAATGAGTACCTCGGTCAGCTTTATCTGGAACTGGACAAGCCTGGAAAAGCGAAAGAGCGCTTGGACGTTCTGGATAAAAGCTGTACTTTTGGATGTGACGAATACACAACGTTGAAAGAAGCCATTGAAGCTTACGAAAAAGCGCAATAGCTCCCTGAAAGACACATAAGTTCAGACGTTGGATCGCGTTTATACGCCCTATGTCCTATTAAATGAGAGGTAGGTCCTTGGCACTCTCAAGTGACCAGATATCCATACCGTCCTGCCGTCCTCTGACTTGAATATGTTGCCGGGGAAAATCACCGAGATCTACCCCGGCAATTTTTGCGAGAGGCTGAGACACCACAAGTTGTGATTTCAAATCCTTGGTCATCCCCTCCAGACGACTGGCTGTATTCACGGCATCACCAATTGCGGTAATAGACGTCGCCTGCCCCCAACCAAGTTCACCCACGATAACGGCCCCCGTATGAACGCCGATACCAATACGAAGAGGTTCCGGTAGTTCATGGGCAAGATGTGCATTGAGTTCATCCAGTTTTTCGGCCATTCGTCGCGCGGCCCGTAAAGCATTTTTACACCCCGTTTCAACACCACGATCGATACCAAAAAGCGCCATAACACCATCGCCAATAAACTTATCCAAACGCCCCCCAGATTCTTCAACCGCTGTTCCCATTGCTTCAAAATAGCGGTTAAGAATAAAGACAACGTCATAAGGGAGCTTCTTTTCAGACAGGGTCGTAAAACCTCTTATATCAGCAAAGAGAATAGCAATTTCCCTTTCTTGTCCCTGTGCAATTGAACTGTGTTTGCGATGTGCTGTTTTCAAGCCGCTTTGGGCTGGCAACAAAGGCGTCATTTCAACATCTGCAATAGGATAGGTCTGACACGCCAGCCGCATATTATTTGACGCCCCGATCCGGGTGAGAACTTTAAGTTCACCAGTTTCACTTTCAGGCAAATGATCCAGCCCCTTGCCAACACGTACACGACAAGTCGAACATCGTCCCTTGCCCCCACAAACGGCAGCATGTGGCATGTTATTCAGATGACTGACATCAAGCAGGCTTGTCCCCTTTATCGCTCGAAATGATTTGCCATTAGGATATGTAACCTTAAATGTTCCCTGCCACCGCTGAATTGCATACCGGACCCAACGCCCGATAATCACCACAGAAATTACCCCGGCAAAGACAAACTGAATGACCGTTTCCAGACGATAGATATCTCGTGCTTCATCTGCCGTTGGCAAATTGTAACCACTAAAGAATGATTTTAGCCATTGAGGATCAGCAGCAAGCTTAAGGATATCAAGCCCAGCAACATAGAACCCCGCCATGGAAAGCACAGGAATGACAACTGCAAACGAAAGCGCCAACGATTTGTAGTTGTCATAAGCGGGTTTATACCTTAGCCAATAGTGAATACCGACACAGCCATGTACCCACCCCAAGATCATTAGTATAGCCTGTCGATACCCCGTATCGATATTGTAGACAACCAAGGCATAGAGCACATAGACATAGTTATCTTCCACACCGTAAATCTCGTGCGCAAATCGCGTTCCAAGAATATGCAAGATTAATAGGAAAGGTATGATCAAGCCAGATAACAGCTGGGCCATTTCCCAGAATTTCATATGAAGATGCTGACGCTGATAAACACCCCACAAAGAAAGGGCCATGTGAGAGGACAGGGAAAGATATAGAAGTAAAGTCCCGACCGGATTTCGCCACAGAGCCAAAAAGGCTTTACGGCCTCCATCCATTGCTTCAATAGAATGAAGGCCCAGAACATGGTTCAATAAATGCGTGAGAATATACACAAAAAGTACAAGCCCACCGTAGAGACGGATTGTCCGAACCATATAGTTTTATCCTTCTCTATACCCTGACTTTATCATTTTATCCCTTAGATGCAGACAATCTTGCAACAAAAACGTGTTCGTAGCCTTAAACATCAGGGCTTTTTGTCGTTCTAGTTATAAATTCTTGTCGCGAAAAGAACGAGTAATTAATTAATAGCTGAGTAGGATAATAGGGAATAGGAATGATATCCAGTGCAGGAAACAAGTATCGTGACATCGAGATTATCCCGGGAAGAAAGAACGGCACGTCGTAAAAAACGGCGTGAAAAGCTTCTTCAAGAGCTTGATTCCTCTATTCCATCCCCCTGCACTTCTGTTTGCCAGATGGATGACCTCACACAGCTATGTATTGGCTGCCACAGGACCATTGATGAGATCAGAGATTGGGTAATTATGACAGGAGATGAAAAACAGGATCTTCTGGAATCAATCAACCAGCGACGAACCGGTATGGTTGCCTAAACCAAAAGGTTTAGTTTAGTCGAAATTACTTACCCGCTCTTCATAAAATTCTCAGCAAGAGACGCCAGATCCCGCGCTAGAATTTTCGGATCTGATCTCAAAGCTTTTTTGGTAACGCAATACCCTTCAAAAAACGGCAACAGGATATTTACAGTCCGGGCTACTCTTTGTTGATCGAAAGTCGAACCAGAAGACGAGGTGAGAAGCTGACAAAAAAGCTCATGAGTTTGCCGATAAAAGCTATCAAGCATGCCGTCAATCTCGTCATTCCGCGTCGATAGAGACCAGAGTTCTTTGAAAACAATTGCGCAGCTATCAAAACTACTGTGCGTCAGAATTTGTAAAAAAATTTGTTCCAGAGAACTACTCTCTCGTCCTCCCCAGTTCTCGTCAAGATACTGCTTGAGAAAGCTATTAAGAATGGCGTTTAAGAGTTCTTCTTTGTTTTTATAATGATATTGTAAATTACCAAGGCTTATTCCTGATTTATCAGCGACACGTCGCATCGACAAACCTTCACCACCACATTCTTCAAGCAGCGTTAGGGTGGCCGCCGCAATCGCTGCGCGTTTTAAATTATTTTGCTCTTCTCTCGATTTCGGCACTTACCTCACCTTACCCAAATTAATTTAAAAAGCTTTCTTGAAATTTAGGTCGCTTGACCTAAATAATATTCTCCATACAACATATACTACGAGGGAAGTCATGAAAGGCTTAATCGTCAAGGAAAAAACCATTGTACATAATAGTGATCTTGAAAAACCAGAACCCGGTAAAGATGAGGTTCTGATCAAAGTCCACAGTGCGTCACTTAATCCATATGACTTGGAAAGTGCTGCCGGGATCTATGACAGCTATTTTAAAGAATATGGTTTTGACCAAGCAGTACAAACCGGGCTTGAATTTTCTGGTACCGTCCAGACGCAAGGCAGCAAATTCAATATCGGCGACCACGTCTATGGCTATGCCCATCTGATAACGGGATGCAAAACCCATGCTGAATATATCGCCCTGCCCGAGGAATATATATCGACAATCCCCACAGGCCTGAGTTTTGAGGAAGCTGCCGCCCTACCCATTGGCATACTGACATCTTTATCAATATACGAAGATCTAGCCCCCAAGTCCTCTAACCTCAACATTCTAATTATAGGGGCTTCTGGTGGTGTTGGTGTATACGCAACTCAACTGGCAAAACAAAAAAACCACCACATCACAGCGCTTGTTGGAAAAGGACATAGGGATTTCCTAATGGAGCTTGGTGCTGATAAAGCATATGAATACACAGAAAAATCCCTGAGCGATCTTGAGGGTGATTACGACCTCATTCTTGACTTTTCAACCCGCTTCACCCTGGATGATTGCCGCTCTCTCCTGAGCGCTTCAGGCAAATTTATTCCTGCACTGCCAGATGATCAAAATGGAGGCACATCGGAAGATCAACACGTTGCATACCTGATGGTAATGCACGGTGAAACAGACCGTCTCCAATCAGTCAGACCTCTATTAGAAAATAAGACTCTTATCCCCGTTGTTGAAGAAGTTTATAGCTTCGGCAGGTACAATGAGGCTCTCACGCACTTACAAAAAAGCGGTAAACGCGGGCGTATCATTTTGAACTGGTGATTTCTCTCTCAACATACAGACAGAGCCTGATCCTATTTATCAGGCTCTGTTAACCGTTACTTTGCAGTTCAGAGCTATAATAAAGGCATCTTTACACCGTCAGGAGAAGACCCGTGAGAACCATTCGTTATTTGGCCGGGGTTGTAGTTGCGGTAATTATAGAATTCACATCCTTTGCAAGTATTGCAGAACAAAAAGTCATAATACTTGGAGACGATGGATATGCCCCCTTTTCCTTTATCAAAAATAATCAGCCTCAAGGCATTTACGTTAACATCCTCAACGAGGTTTTTAAGAAGCTCGAGGGTTATGACGTCTCTTTCCAGATGCTGCCTTGGAAACGAAGTTTAAATGAAATTAAAAGAGGCACAGGGTTTGCTGTTTTCCCACCGTATCATTTCCCCAAAGAGCGCCCCTATATGGCCCCATATTCTGAGCCAATATTATTGGAGCAAGTCATTGCCATATGCCACAACAAGGTCCTCAAGAACGAAAGAAAAAAATGGCCCGAAGATTATTATGGCCTCAAAATAGGTACAAACGATGGTTTTTTATCGCCAGGTCCAGACTTCTTTTCTGCCGCAGAACAAGGGAGATTATCGTTAATCGAAGCACCAATACCCGAAGCGGCTTAAGAATGCTCTTGGCGCGTCGAACAGATTGTTATGTAAACGCGGAAATGTCCATCAGGTGGGGGCTATTACGCTTGAGACAAGCCGGGCTGTACGATCCCGGTTTAGATCAACTACGCTTTGGTGCCGTAATTGACGCCGAATGGGGATATATCGGCTATACAAACACAGACAACGGCGCCTTTCCTTTCAAGGACGATTTCATCAAAAAAGTTAATAAAATTATTCGTGCAATGAAGGCAGATGGAAGTATTAATCAAATCATAGAGGACTTTTTCGAATACTAAACCACTTAGCGTAATTCGAGTGTTGTAACCCTTGTTTCTGGCTTGTTTCTGGCTTGTTTCTATCAAATTAATCCATTCGAATTGCCCTAGATCAATTATTCTTTCCTAAAGTATCGCCATAACCTAGGCCAGTTAATACGCAAACACTGGTTTTCTAATGGTCAAAATTGCATCCCATCCCCAACGATCCGAATTGCTTATGCCTGCCGGATCGCTAGAAAAGCTAAAAATAGCCGTCCTCTACGGTGCAGACGCCGTTTATCTGGGCACGCCGGATATGTCGCTACGGACGAAATCCTCCTTCACATTGGAAGAAGTTGTCGAGGGCGTAAAATTTGCCCATGCTCATGGAAAACGTGTTTACCTGACACTCAATCTTTTTTCTCACAATAAAGACATTCCCAAGCTTCCCCTCTTTATCGAGACAATCAAAGCAATCAAACCAGATGGCGTTATCATTGCTGACCCGGGTATTTTTCAATATGTCAAAGACAACGCCCCGGAGCTTGAACTCCATATCTCAACGCAAGCTAATATTTGTTCCTGGATTTCTGTTGATTTCTGGCAGAAACAGGGCGCAAGCCTTTGTGTTCTTGCCCGCGAAGTCAATTATCAAGAACTTTGCGAAATCCGCGAGAAATGTCCGAATATAAAGTTGGAAGCCTTTGTCCACGGCGCAATGTGCATGACATATTCGGGTCGATGCTTGTTGTCCAATTTCATGGCAGAACGCGGTGCAAATCAGGGAAACTGTGCCAACAGTTGCAGGTGGCACTACAAAGTACACATGAAGCTCAAAGACGAAACAGTAAAAGAGCTCAACCTGTCTGAAGAAAATCTGGAACTTTTCGAGTTTATGATGGAAGAAGAATGCCGTCAGGGAGAACTAATGCCCATCGAAGAGGATGAGCGCGGGTCCTATATACTCAATTCCAAAGACCTGTGTCTTATGCCCAAGCTCGACGACTATCTCAGAATTGGAGTTGATTCTCTCAAGGTAGAAGGACGAAACAAAAGTGCATACTACCTCGCTGTAACAGCCAGAGCTTATCGGCAAGCCATTGATGACTGGTACCAAGATCCGGACAACTGGTCGCCGGAAATATATATGGAAGAACTCTCAACAGTTCCCAACCGGGGATATACTCTCGCATTCCATAATGGTCGCCTGGAAAATCATGCCCATAACTACGAACATACAAAAACCTTCGCTGATTATGAATACGCCGGATACATAGAGAAAGTAACAGATAAAGGTCTTCACATCGCCGTTAAAAACCGATTGCAAGCGGGCGATGTTCTGGAATTACTTCCCCCTGGGAGCCTGGATACAATTTTGATCCGTCTTTATGAGTTTATTGATGCAAAATCCAAACAAACTCACGACGTCATAAATGCCGGGCAAAAACCAATAATCCTTATTTCCTGGTCGCTTTTTGATCAGGAAAACATCTTGTCACTACAACAAAAACTTTGCGAACAGACGATAATCAGAAAAGAGAAATCCCTAACACAGGCAGAATGGGATCGATTAAAACTCGACGCCACAGCGCAAAGAATAGAACTCGGTAGAGGTAGCGAAATCCTCTACCAAAAACAGCGTGATAAGCTACAAACTTCTATCTTTGAGGAAAGTGGCGAACGGATTCCCAAAACGCCCCGGATTGGTACGGAAGGTTGTTGTGGTCGCGGTTGCAACGGTTGCGCGATCTTCTGGCACGATCCCATTTATGAAAAGGCCAGGCTACTTTTGGCACAGAAAAAGCAAGGCGAAATGTTTGACCGTGACATGAAGGATGAGACTGTCATGTCTGATCTAAAAGTTTAATTACAATTATTACGTTAAAATTAAACTCTTTCTTAGTCTTTTCACACAACACTACCCGTTCCTAAACTTTCCAAATAAATGGATCATCACAAACACCAAAGAGATGATGACCATCACCAAACACGGGTAAAAGAATATGAAAAACGCCTTCCAGAGTCTGAGCTTCAGACTTGTGGGATTAACAGCTATTATGGTGATCCTCGGATTTGCTGCTGTAATTTCCTACTCAACAATCAGCCAGCATCAAAATGCACAGGAAAACGCCAAAAGTTATCTATCCAGCCTATCAGCACAATATGCGCTGGATGTCGAACTCGACATTGAAGAAGCCCTTGTGGCTGCACGCGGTATGGCCCATGCCATAGAAGGCCCCTTAAGAAGCGGATCAACCGATCGGGACGGTTTTGCACAAATCGTAGAAAACACGATCAGACGTTATCCCAATCTGGTTGGTGGAGCCGTAGGTTTTGACAGTGATGTCGGTGGCAAAGATACCGATTTTGCGGGTAAAGGCTATAATGATAAAGCTGGTCGCTTACTTCCATATTTTTATCAAGATGGTAACGGCGGTGTTGCATGGGAACCATTAGCCCTTGGCGGAGATAGCGGATCAGAGCTTTGGTATGACCTGCCCAAGAATAAAAAACAGGAAGTGGTAACCGAACCCTACGTCTATCCGGTTAATGGAGAAGACGTTGTTATGACCACAGCCACTGTTCCTATTTTTGACGCAAAGGATCGTGCTGTTGGCGTGGCCACAACTGATATGGCACTCAAAGACATTCAGGTTCGCCTTTCAGAACTAAAACTGTTTGAGAACGGTACTGTTTCTCTGATCACGTCCACAGGCATGTGGATTTCACATCCTGACGATAAAAAGCTGGCCACAATTGAAGAAAGCAAAGCCCTCGCATCTGTGTTGAAAGAGCTTGCTGCCGGGAAAAGCTTTTATGGAAACATCAACGACCCCGTTGTCGGTGGAGACCGCTATCTCGCGGTACAACCTGTTACCTTTGGCAAGAGTGATGCCATCTGGGGGGTTATTGTGTCTGCCCCCGAAAGCGAAATCATGGCCGCAGCGAATGATTCCCGTAATTTGACGATACTTCTGTCCTTGCTTGTTGTTATTGCTGTTATCGGCATCAACGGCTTTATCGGTACCAAAGCCATGTCCTTGCTACGGCGGGTAACGGATAGCATGCAGCGTCTTGCCGATGGTGAAACAGACATTAAAATCCCGGCCAGAAAAAGAAGCGACGAAATTGGGGCAATAGCACGAACCGTTGAAATTTTCAGAACAAATGCATTGGACAAACAACGTCTGGAGGCAGAACAACTACAGCTCCAGGAAACCGCTGCAACGGAAAAGAAAGCAACTCTTGATCAAATTGCCTCTCGCTTCCAACAGGGTGTGAGTACTCTGATTAATGACATTGAGCTGTCCGTTACAGACATGAAGTCCTTTGCCGACAACATGAATGTAATGTCACAGCAAACAAGATCACGTGCTTCAGAGGCATCATCATCGTCTGACACTGCAAACCAGAGCGCGCAAGCTGTTGCAAGTGCATCTGAGCAGTTAGCTGCCTCTGTCGGCGAAATTGGACGTCAAGTCGGACAAGCAACATCAATCACAGGCGAAGCCGTTGCTGAGGCCAGCAGGTCAAATGAAAATGTGCAATCACTTGCCCAAGCGGCCCAACGCATTGGCGAAGTATTGAAATTGATTTCAGACATTGCTGAACAGACAAACTTGCTTGCCCTGAACGCAACAATTGAGGCTGCACGCGCAGGGGAAGCCGGCAAGGGATTTGCTGTCGTCGCTAGTGAAGTGAAATCACTCGCAACACAGACCTCAAATGCAACAGGTGAAATTGAACAGCAGGTTATCGCTATTCAAAATGAAACCAAGAATGCAGTAGAATCTATTGGTCACATCAGTACGGTGATTGGTCAAATCGACGAAATCAGTACTGTGATTGCTGGCGCTGTCGAGGAACAAGGCTCGGCAACACAAGATATCTCGTCCAAAATTCAACTGGTCGCGTCTGGTGTCGGATCAATTCTGGAAAGTATCTCGGGGGTAAATGAGGTTTCAGTCCAAACAGATACGGCCGCAAATTCAGTTGTTGAGACCATCAACAATCTGGATAAAAAAGTACAGGCCCTTAATGAAGAAGCAGAAAGATTAGTTGCTGAGGTGCGGAGTGCTTAGGTGAAGATCTAATATTTGACCCGTCCTGAAATACGTTGACGTTTTTTTAGGTTATAGCCAGCTGCATTTTGCAGCTGGCTTTTTTATGCACT
>NZ_MTSZ01000013.1 GCF_002118315.1 Kiloniella majae | reverse complement strand
TTGCCGTCAGAAGCAGCCGTGATGCGATCAGCAACACGCTGGGCACCTGTACCCAGGCCAGGAAAATTCTTTGGCCAGGTGGTTACCATTTTCAGGTCGCGTTTGCCCTGTGCAATCGCTGGCGCGCTCAGTGTGGCCGCTGCTGCACCTGCTGCTACACCCGTAGCCGCACCCGTTAGAAACTTTCTACGATTCATTAAAATTGCCTCCAGTTGGAATGAATAATCTCAAATTTTTCAAGATCTCTCATTTTTATTATGACACCGCTTCTATGGCGGCTTAGTTCTATGCCTAGAATGTTGAGGACTGTTTATCAGCAACAGTCCGGGATTTAAATTCGCAGCAGTTGGTAGTTAATCACGTTTTATGGGGGGACGGAAATACCAACTAATACTGAGAGAAAAGCAAAAAGTAGCATGCTATAGTCTGATTCTAATGCAAATATCCCGTAAATATCTCTGGGTGAACGGAAAATAAGTTAATGAATTTAAAGCAGAAAGTGCTCTTGCTTGCAACCGTTCCCTTAATATTGGCGATCTCTGCCATATCCATTCTGGTGACCTATCAAACACAGAGTCTGTCTAATGAAGAGATTGCGGCATTTGAGCGGAATATGCTCAACGCCAAGAAATTGGAGTTGCTGAATTACCTTAGTCTGGCACAAACATCCATAAGGCATATCTACGAACCTGCAGCAGCAGGCGATCAAGAAGCCAAGGTGCAAGTAAAGGAAATCCTGAAGACTCTAACCTATGGAGAGGACGGTTATTTCTTCGTCTATGATTTTGAAGGAACGAACCTGGTCCATCCCAAACAATCCGAGTTGATTGGAAAGAACTGGTGGGGTCTTGAGGATACGACAGGTAATTTAGTTATTCAGAACTTGATCTTCAGAGCACAAGAGGGGGGCGGGTTTCATCGTTATCTCTGGGCGAAGCCTTCCAGTGGGGAGATCAGAGATAAAATCAGTTATGCCGTTGCGCTTGATAAATGGAACTGGATGCTTGGAACGGGACTATATATTGACGATGTGATCGCGCAGGTGGCTGAGTTTGAGTTGGAAGTTGAAGAACGTATCAGACAAACGTCTTTAATTATTCTGGTGATTACCTTTACAGCACTTGGCGGTGTTTTTATCACCGGGATTGCCATTAATCTGCACGAACGCAGGGTTGCCGATGGGAAATTAAAAGACCTGACGCAGCGTATTATTGAAACGCAAGAAGAAGAACGGGGACGTGTTGCCCGTGAACTTCACGATGGTATCAGTCAAATCTTGGTTTCAATAAAATATGCGCATGAAATTGCCCTGAAAAAAGCTCAGCGGATAACAGAAGATACCGAAGGTGTTGCCGGTGCCATTGAAAAAGGGGCGAATGCTCTAAATATTGCGATTAATGAGGTTCGGCGGATTTCACGGGATCTCAGACCGAGCCTTCTTGATGATCTAGGACTGTCTCCAGCATTGGAGAGCTTAGGCCATGAGTTTTCCGAGCGTACCGACATCAAAATTAAAATCAGTACTGTTACCTTTCGAAATTTGCTACCGAAAGATGCCAAGACGACGTTGTTCCGGGTTGCTCAGGAAGCGTTGACGAATATTGAGCGCCATGCAAATGCTGATCATGTAAGTATTACCTTAGCTGCGCACCAGGGCATCGTAACCCTTGAAATTTCAGATAATGGTTCCGGTTTTGATATTCAGGGACTTCATACAAAGAAAGATCCACTTGCAGGAATTGGACTGCGAAATATGCAAGAACGTATGGAACATCATGGCGGAGAGCTGGAAATTACATCTTCTTCATCGGGGACAAAAATTCTTGCAACGCTTCCAAAAGGTATTTTGCGGACAGAGGCCGAGGTCAAATAATGACACATGAAAAAACAGTAATATCTGTACTGCTTTGCGATGATCATCCTTTGGTGAGGGATGGTTTAAGGTCCTGCTTGGAGCTTTATGACAATATTGAAGTGATCGGTGAAGCCACGACAGGGGCTGAAGCTTTGGCAAAGGCCGAAGAGTTAAGACCCGATGTTGTTCTGATGGACATCAATATGCCGGAATTGAACGGGCTGGATGCAACAGAAATGTTTGCCGAAAAGTATCCTGAGATAAAACTTCTGATCCTGAGTATGCATAATAATCGCGAATATATATCAAGCGCTTTACGCTATGGTGCCCGCGGATATGTGTTGAAGGATGTACCGTCGCAAGAGGTGGTGGCCGCAATTGAAGCGGTTCATCTCGGGGGAACTTACTTCAGCTCGGGTGTATCAAAAATTTTGATGTCATATCAGGATAGCGATGCAGAAGGGCCTTTAACGACACGCGAGCAAACCATTCTATTGTTATTGGCAGAAGGCAAGAGTAACAAACACGTTGCTTTGGAACTGGATATCAGTGTGCGTACTGTTGAAACACATCGTAAGAATATCAAACGAAAGCTGGATATCAGCTCTACAGCAGGGTTAACACGTTACGCGATCGAGAACGGGCTGCTTTCAAGCTAAAGCGACTGTTTTCTAGAAAACTCTTAGGGACTTTGACCTAACCGCGCCAGAAACGTGGGAGTATCATTACCATAATGGTAAAGAGTTCCAGTCGTCCAAGAAGCATCCCGGCAGACATGAGCCATTTGGCGCTATCTGGTAAAGGCTGAAAGTTTCCGGCTGGACCAATCGTTTCCCCAAGTCCGGGGCCAACATTCGCGATGGCGGTTGCTGCGCCAGATACGGCGGTAATAAAGTCTAGTCCGGAGAACCCTAGTCCAACAGCAAGTAAGACAAAGCTAACAGCAAAGAGGAAGAAGAAGCTCATAACTGAGTCTGATACATTTTCCGGTATAGGGTTGCCGTTATAGGTCGGAAAGAAAATGCCGTTGGGTTGTATCAAGCGATTGAGCTGTGCTTCTGCTGTCGAGTAGAGAACTTGCAGGCGGAATATTTTGATGCCGCAGGTTGTTGATCCTGCACAACCACCAACAAACATCAGTATAAAAAGCAAGGCGAGGGCAAAACCACCCCACAAGCCATAGTTTGCGGTCGTAAAGCCACTGCCGGTCATCAAGGAGATGACGTTAAAAGCAGAAAGTCGTAACGCTGTCGCGAAAGAATAGCCATTATCAGCAATGAGCCAATAGGTAATTAAAGCAATTGAAAGTCCGAGAATGATTAGAAATGTTTTTACCTGACTGTCTTGGATCAAGGATTTGAAATCCCCACGAATAACACGAAGATAAAGAATAAAGGGGATGGAACCCAACACCATGAAAGCACTGATGGCCCAGTGAATCTTAGGATCTTGAAAGTGGCCTATCGATGCGTCGTAGGTAGAGAAGCCGCCTGTTGCAATTGAAGTCATTGCGTGAACGACGGCGTCAAAGCCACTCATGCCCAACAGAGATAAAACGATGGCGGCGCCGATTGTGATGAAGACGTAAAATATTGCGATAGCGGCAGCAATCTGGGCGGCTTTGGGCAGCACTTTGTCAGCTTCGAAGGCTTCAACCCGGAACATCTGCATACCACCGACCTGTAGTATCGGAAGAATGGCAACGGCCATCACAATAATACCGATACCGCCAAGCCATTGAAGAATGCCACGCCAAAGAAGAATACCCGGAGGTGTCTCATCCAGTCCGACAATAATAGTGGATCCTGTCGTTGTGATTCCAGACATAGATTCAAAAAAGGCATCGGTGATGCTGAGTTCCAGTTCGGAAAATGCCAATGGAATGGCCCCGGCTATGGCAATGGTCAACCAGGCAAGATTGGTAATGACAAAGGCTTCCCGAAGGCTAAAAGCAGTCCAGGTTGCGTTGGTTGCGAGAACCATGGATATGCCAATAGAAAGGCTGAGAGCAGAAGATGTCGCGAAAACGCGCCAGTCAGGATGTCCAGCCGCGGCATCGACAATGGCAGGTATGATCATGGCGATTGCCATAATCGAAAGCAGTATTCCTGTAACGAAGACGACGGGACGGAACTTGATCATCTTCAAACCTTTTGGCCGAGTAGCGTTTATTGTAACCAATGAAAGACCGCCGGAAATTTTCTCGGGGAAATCCATCGAGGCGCCTGAATGGTGCCTAAAAGATCTTACTTCTGATCAAAGTAATGAGCAGAAGTAAGGACGAAAGTTCGGGGAGCGTATCAGAAAATTTAGCTTATTGGTATGCAAAAGCCCCCTATCCGCATTGCGGATAAATGGGGGCTTTGTGTTTTTGTCTAGCTTATGATGCTGAAGAAGAAGGATTTCCAATCAAAGATAGGAATTCACGCCTTGTAGATGGGTTTGTTCGGAACAGGCCGAGCATGCGGCTGGTTACCATTGTTACACCTGATTTATGGACACCACGTGTGGTCATGCACTGGTGTGCCGCTTCGATAACAACAGCTACACCCTTGGGCTGAAGTACTTCGTTAATAGCGTTCGCAACCTGTGCGGTCATCTTTTCTTGAATCTGCAAGCGTTTTGCATAGGCCTCAATAACACGTGCAAGCTTACTGATACCAACGACGCGATTATTGGGCAGATAAGCTACGTGAGCTTTACCAATAATCGGGGCCATGTGATGTTCACAGTGAGATTCAAAACGGATGTCCCTGAGTAAAACAATTTCGTCGTATCCTTCGACTTCCTCAAAGGTGCGTTCCAGAAGTTCTCTTGGTTCTACATTATAACCAGCAAAGAATTCTTCATAACTGCGTACCACACGATCTGGTGTGCCCAGCAGACCCTCGCGGGTCGGATCGTCACCGGCCCAGCGTAGAAGGGTTTCAACAGCTGCCAGTGCTTCATCGCGTGAAGGGCGGATGACTTTGCTATCTTTGTCGCTCACGGACTGTAATCCTTAAAGCTTCTTCCGGGCACATATTCCGCAAGAAGTGTTGTTCTAGTTTGGACGCGCGATCTCGTAAGGGCTGTCCAGTGAAAAGGGAGGAACCAATACGTCATATAGTTCCCCACTTGGGTCTTCCATTTCATAACTACCACACATTATCCCTGAGGCAGTAGAAAGGGGTGTCCCACTTGTGTATTCAAAACTTTCACCAGGTTGCAAGAGAGGTTGTTCGCCAACCACACCTGCGCCTCTGACTTCTTGAATACGTCCCATGGAATCAGTAATACGCCAATAGCGATTCTTCAGGGTGACGGCTTCATCGCCTGTATTCTCTATCTGCACCTGATACGCCCAGACATAATGGTCATCAGTAGGTGACGACTGATCTTCAAGAAAAGTCGGTGTTACTGTTACCGTTATAGACCGGGTTGTCTGGCTATACATGAACGCTGGCTCCTAAGCTATCCCAAAACGTGACAGCTTTTATCTCGTTTCTGCCACGAGAGCAAAAATCAAGGCGATATTCTCTTATTAAAAAAATCTAATATCACTTTGTGAGACGACTGTTAATATAAATATATTTACAGAAAGCAATCCCTTCTGTGCACTATTCATCGAAATAACGCTAAAAAATCCTCGGAAAATTGGTTCTAAAAATCGGACATTTGAATAATTTTCCCACCTGTTGATTGGGCATCATCAGGATCGTGAGTTACCAAAAGCGTTGGCAGGTTGTTTGCTTGTGCGTGCCTGAAGACAAAATCACGGAACCGGGCGCGTAATTCAGCATCGAGCTTGGAAAAGGGTTCATCAAGCAAGAGGGCGCGAGGTTGAGAGAGTAACGTTCTCAAAACCGCTATTCGGGCACGTTGCCCACCCGATAAGGTTGCTGGGTCACGGCTTCCGAACTCAGACAGTCCGGCATCATTCAGCGCTTGAGAGATCAAAGCTGTTCGTTCTTTTTTTCCTTTTACATGAGCAGGGATTCCGAAGCCCAGGTTTTCGTTGACGGACATATGAGGGAAAAGGAGATCTTCTTGAAAAAGCATACCAATGTGTCGTTCTTCGGGAGGCAAGTTTGTGAGGTTGAATTCATCCAGCAGCACCTGACCTTCGAGAGAGAAATCCTTTTCCAATGTTCCGCTGATTGCGGCAAGCAAACTTGATTTTCCACAGCCGCTTGGCCCCATTAACGTTACAATTTCTCCGGGGCGGACACTTAAGGATAGCTGTGTAAATAGCTGTTCTCCCCGTAAAGATAGCTTGAGATCCTGTAAATGCAGGGAAGAGGGGGCCGAGGAGGTTGAATTCTGCTGAAAGGTTCTATTGTTCATGACCATAGCTTAGTGTCCTTTCAGGGCACGGCGATTACGAAAAATAACGTTCGGCAAAGCGAGCGCTGTCGCAAAGCATAACAGGGGTAATAGGGCCTGAAGCAAGGCGTAAACAGCGATAATACGCCTGTTGCCACTCGCCGAGAGATTAACGGCCTCTGTTGTCAGTGTGGAGAACCTGCCGCCACCAACAAAGAGAGTGGGAAGATATTGAGCAACAGAAACGGCAAACCCGATTGCGAGAGCAAAAAGCAGTGGTCTGAGTAACATCGGCAGCCTTATGCGCCAAAAAGCGCGGGTTGGGCTTACGCCCATAGAAAGAGCAACCTTGATATAACGATCATCCTGTTGTCGATAAGGATCTGTCAGAGATAAAAACACGTAGGGCAAAACAAAAAGCAAGTGACACCAGATCATGGCAAGCCAACTGGCATCAATGCCTGCTTTTATTGTCAGGACCTGCACACCAAAGAGGAATGAAACCTGTGGAATCATAAGGGGAAAATACACGAGCCATAAAGCGCCTGCCCCAGCGGATTTCCCCCGCCGCTTTTCATTCTCCAAACAGGCAACAACAAGAATAACAGCAATGAATGAACTGATTAGGCCGATTGTCAGCGTCGAGGAACTACTCCACATCAGGTTATGTATATTGCGGTCCCAACTTTGCGAACTCCACACTGACGGTAAAAAATCCGGGTATCGCCATCGACGTGTGAAAGACCAAAGCAGGATGACGAGTAAACTGCCAAAAAACAAAGTGTAAATACTATTTAGTGATACCTTGGAAAGTATTCGCACAGGCGTTTCAGCCAAGGATCGCGTACCATTTGTTAGCCAGGTTTTACTCAACCCGGCGATTATTTTTTCTGTGATCCACCAGATGAAAATTATACCGATAACAACAAGGAGTTGAAGCAAAGCGCCGGCTGCGGCGATTGTTCTATAGCTCAAATCTGGATCATTGAACCATCGAAGGACTAGTACAGACAAGGTTGGCGGTGTCGTGGGGCCAAGGATAAGGGCGATGTCCACAACGGAGAGAGAAAAGGCGAGAACTGCATAGATGGGAAGGCGAATTTGTTTATAGATAACCGGGAGTACGCTCTTAATCCATGCTGCAACAGGATGGTATCCCAAGGTTTTGGCTAGCTTGAGGCGTTGTTTTGCTTGTGATTGATCCAGTGCAGCCAATATCATCAATAAGAGATAGGGTGTTTCTTTGATCATCAAGCCAAGAATGAGAGACAAGCCCCATTCATCATGAATAATTGCAACGTCAGGTGGGCGATCCCATCCTGTGGCCCAAGGAGAGATTGATCTTGTAATCCAGCCGCTTGGGGCGATCAAAAAAGCAAGACCAATGGCAAGTGCTGAATGTGGAATGGCCAGAATTGGTGCCAAGAGCTGGCGCACTTTTTTAAAGGAGTTTGTTCCCTGCCACGCAGCAACAAAAGATAGCGACAATATCAGGGACAGGAATGTTGCAATTATTCCACTGCTTACAGACGCGAAAAGAGCACTGGGTAACGCCGGGTGAGCAAAAAGCTCTGTCCAGGCGGTTGTGCTGAAAGATACCTGCCCGATGACGGGCAAGTATCCAAAGGCTGGCAGAATAGTACTGAGTAAGCCAGCAAGCACAGGTAACAGAAAAACCATGAGTGTCAGCACGGGTACAGTGCGCAAACTGAAAAGCACGCTGAGATTAGAGCTGAAGTGTTTCATCATGGCTTGATGGTATCGTATTCTTTTTCGGATGATACTGTTTTATTGTCCGTAGCGTGTCAGCCATTCTTTTTCGATACGTTCCATCCAGCTTGGGTGTGGTTCCAGCAATGTTGGTCCCAAATCTTGCGGAGGCAGCGTTGCTACACCCAATTCAATTTTTGAAAATACTTTCTGATCTTCTGGCGATAACTTGGCGATAGATAATACAGTATCATCGCCCCAGTATTGTGGATCTTGCTTGCGGGCCTGTGCTTCCGGGCTCATCAAGAAGTTTGCAATAACCATCGCGGCTTCTTTACTGGATGAATTATAGGGAATAGCAACAAAGTGGGTGTTACCAATGGTTCCCTTGTCAAAGACAAAGGTTCTAACACTTGGCGCAAGTTCCCCGGATTTAATCAGCGAAGAGGCTGCGCCCGGATTGAAGGAAAGATGAATATCGACTTCACCGTCATCCAGCAGCTGTTGTTGTGCTGAACTGCTTGCTGGAAATTGTCGACCCCCACGCCAGAGAACAGGGTGCAACTGATCAAGATAATTCCATAAAGCTAATGTGGATTGGTTGAATGCAGTTTCGTCGGAGACTTCTTTTCGCAGGATTTTCGGATCGTCAACTGTTTCAACAAGCACCTGCTTTAGAAAAGTAGACCCCAGGTAGTCTGGTGGCGATGGATAGGTGAAACGTCCGGGGTTTTTCTTGGCCCAAGTCAAGAATTCTGCACCTGAATTCGGGGTTTGTTCTACGCGTGCGCTGTCATAGATGAAGTTAAACTTCGCCATCCCCCAGGGTGCTTCCAGACCATCAACCGGAATTGTGAAGTCTGTTGTTGTCGTGGCTTTGTTTTCGATATCAACAAAGTGATAATTGGGCAGATTCTCTGAGAAGGGACCAAAGAGCAGTCCATTCTTTTTCATTGAGGCAAAATTTTCGCCGTTAATCCAGACGAGATCGACAGAACCTTCGGCATTTTTCCCTGCGGTTTTTTCAGCAAGAACCCGACTGACAACATCTGCGGTGTCGGTAACCTTGACGTGCTTGAGAGTGATTTGATTGTCTTCCCATACCCGTTTACCAACCCAGGCGATATATTCGTTGATAAGTTCACTGCCGCCCCAGGCATTCCAGTAAACGGTCTGTCCTTGAGCTTTGCTCTCAATTTTTGACCAACTTTGACTTGCAGTATTCTGATCTTGAGCGATAACACTTTGTGGTGTCGCCAAGTTGAGAGCAAGCCCAATAAAAAGAATGGCAGAAGTGAAAGTCTGTTTGATCCCCATAGATACCTCTTCGATGAAACCAGCAGAAAGCTGATTGCTTCTTGTTTTGTTAATTTATCGCAAAGGTATAGATCAAAAACGGCTTTGTCAGCCTCAAGCCGCGTTGATCACGAGGGTTTTATCTGTCGCGGACCCGTGCTTTTGGGGCAGAAAGGACGCGCCGGGAGGTATTTCCCGGCGCATGCAGTTTTATTTGAGGGATAATTAGGCGGCTTTGCCCTTTGTTCCTTCGATTATTTTTTTTGCTTTACCAAGCAAGTTTGCGGGTTTTCCCTGTGTGATCTCAATTGTGCGCGGTTTCATTTCTTCTGGAATTTCACGGACGAGATCAATGGTAAGTAAACCATCTTTCAAAAAAGCATCCTCAACTTTGACATAGTCATCAAGTTGGAATTTTTGTTCGAACTTTTGCGTACTTAAACCATGATGCAGGAATTTACGTTCTTCCTTGGTTTGAGGAATTTTACCAGATACGACGAGCATGTTCTCATGGAAGCTGATATCAAGCATTTCCTGGGTGAAACCGGCCACTGCCATCGTGATTCTGTATTGATCTTCGCCAACGCTTTCTATGTTATAGGGCGGATAGGCGAGATTGTTGTCTTTGTAGTCTGGGATTTCGTCCAGCATCCGTGCAAGGCGGTCAAAACCGACAGTTGAACGGAAAAGTGGTGATAGATCGTAACGTGTCATAACGACATCCTCCTAAAAGCAATGTGATCATAACAAACGGCCATTTTAGCCTGTGTTGCGGGTCTGATTTGCAGCCCCCGCTACACAACATTTAGGAAAGGTTTTTCCGACGTCAATAGTTGTGAGAATAAAATTTTAGAGTTGAAAAAATAGCACCTTTTTGCGGTTAGAATGAAACAAAAAGAGTACATATACCTTGTCATGTTCTTGGGTAAGCGATAGGACTAATGGACTGATATATGCCATTCCAATGGCTTACTATTGCGGGTGTAGTTCAATGGTAGAACGGCAGCTTCCCAAGCTGCATACGAGGGTTCGATTCCCTTCACCCGCTCCACGATTGTTTTTCTGTGCTTAAGTCTGAAATCACTACTTGCAGCTTAATTTTTATTCAAAAGAAAGTTCTTTGATGAGTTTCCAAGAAAATAACAATGAAACGTCAGAAGTAATCAAAATTGCAGCTGCGGTAATCGGTAACAGTCATGGGAAAATGCTTTTGGTCCGAAAGCGGGGTACGTCCTTTTTCATGCAGGCTGGCGGGAAGATCAAGCAGGGGGAAGAGCCTCTGGTTGCTTTGGAGCGTGAGCTCAATGAAGAGCTTGGTTTTACATTCGATCGAGCTGAATGCCGTTTTCTGGGTAAATTTACAGCACCGGCTGCTAATGAAGAGCATGCAGCTGTTGAAGCTGATGTTTTTTATATCAAAAGTGATATTTCTGTCGGTCCACAGGCAGAAATTGAACAGGCGATCTGGATTGATCCACGAAATCTGGGGTCAATGAAGGTTGCGCCCCTGACACGGCAGGTACTTGTCCTTAATTTTGACGACAACAAGCCCATCGGGCAACCAGTAGGTGGTAACTAATGGTGTTGGGCAAAACAACAATCGGGGCTGCTATCGTATTTATGGTGGCTGCCCTTGGGGTGAATGCTGAGGCTGAGACCCGTTCTCTAAATCTTACCGACCTGGGTGTTAAAGAAAACTTCGATCTTCAAGGGCATCGTGGTGCACGTGGTTTGGCACCAGAGAATACTTTGGCTGGTTTTTCCAAGGCACTGGAACTTGGCGTTACAACGCTAGAGCTTGATACGGGGGTCACCAAAGACGGTATCGTTGTTATTCATCACGATGCTTATCTAAACCCGAATATCGCCCGAGATTCAGGTGGTAAATGGGTTCGGGATAAGTTCCTTGTTTTAAAGACAATGAACTATGACGAACTCGCACAGTTTAATGTCGGAGAATTAAAGCCGGGCACAAAGTATGCGGAAAGATTCGCTCAGCAAAAACCCGAAGAGTTTCAGGCAATTCCAAAGCTGGTTGACCTCTTTGACTTGGTGCGAAAATCGGGCAACGAGACTGTTCGCTTTAACATTGAAACAAAGATAAATCCCACATCACCAAAGGCAACTGTTGGGCTGGATGATTTTGCGAAGGCTCTTCTTGAGGTTATTGAACAGCACAATATGCAGGACCGTGTCTCGATCCAGTCATTTGATTGGCGGACACTACAAATCGTGCAAAAAGAGGCTCCTGAAATCCCGACGGTTTATCTGACTGCTCAACAAAAGTGGTTGGATAATATCGCGACAGGACAAGACGGAACCAGTGGCTGGACAGCTGGTTTTGATGTTGATGATTATAAGGGCAGTATCCCCAAGATGGTCAAATCTGCTGGTGGCAGTGTCTGGTCACCTTTTTATCGGGAGCTGACGCCTGAGTTACTGAGCGAAGCGCATCAAGAAGGCCTGAAAGTCATTCCCTGGACGGTCAATGATCCGGAAGATTTTACACGGTTAATCAAAATGGGCGTTGATGGTATTATTACGGACTATCCTGATTTGAACTTTCCCTAAGATCTATACCTTAGCAAAGGTAGGATTGTATTTTTCTGACAAGTGTATCCCCTGGAGCGGGAGTTTACGTGGGTAGATGCCCAAACCGTACCTGCAGAATTGCGTCTTTCTTATGAGGGGAGAGCTTGTTAAAGTCCTAAAGAGATTATCGATTCTTTGATTTGTGTTATTCGATAAATAGATGATTATTTTGCAGGAGGCATATTGATGCTCTCGGTACAAACCGCTCACCCGACGCTGGGTCAGCAACTTGTTGGTTCTTATTCCAGTCTTTTGACAAAGATGTTGATGGTACTTGTGGGATCCCTTGCTCTTTGGGCATCAGCTAAGATTCATATCCCCTTTTATCCCGTACCTATGACTATGCAGACTACTGTGGTCTTTATAATTGGTATGGCTTATGGATGGCGTCTTGGCGGCCTGACGATAATGCTTTATCTTTTTGAAGGTGCAATGGGGCTTCCCGTTTTTTCAGGCACACCTGAAAAAGGGCTTGGTCTTGTCTATATGATGGGAACAACTGGGGGATATTTGCTTGGCTTCTTCTTTGCCGCTGTTCTGCTTGGTTGGCTGGCTGAAAAGGGATGGGATCGTAGCTATGTTTCAACTGCTGTTGCAATGATCCTTGGCAATGCTGTGATCTATACTTTTGGTCTTTTATGGCTCGGGTCTATCGTTGGTTGGGATAAACCTGTGTTGGAATGGGGAATGTTCCCTTTCCTGATTGGTGATGCGGTTAAATTGGTCTTGGCTTCTCTTTTACTTCCGACTGCATGGAAGCTATTGGGAAATCATAAATAATAGATTTCCAGCTTTGGACTAGATTTCAAGAGCGTTGTTTTCTTTATGAGAACAACGCTCTTTTTTGTTCGATGGCCAAAACCACAACAATCATTTCTGATTTAAACGGATAATGGTCTTGTTGATTATGCTTGCTCTGTGTGTCTTCGGATTCTAGAAAATAATTGATTTATTGTATTCTATGAAACTTGTTTACAATTCGAAGCTCTGAAAGGGTTGAAGAATTGTATGGGGAATAGCATGGTTGGCCGCATTATTCAGATTGTTCTTCTTTGTTTTGTTGTTGGGGTTGTTCTTGCCGCTTTTAACACAGATGCATTGGGGCTTTTGAATTGGATTGTCGAGAATTTTCAAAAGGTTGTGGATTCAGCCGCTGAGCTTGTTGATTGGGGCGGGCACTATATTCTTTTGGGTGCCGGGCTGGTCTTGCCAATTGTTGCGATCAATTTCCTGATCAAGTATTTCAGGGATCGTGGACCGAACAATCATACCGAATAACGATAAAGTAATTTTTATTGTTAAAAAAATCAGGAAATAATCCTGAATGTTTACATTCCAGTAAGAGTCATTTTGGTAGCTTAGAGAAGAAGATTGGGTAGCGACTTCTCTGAGTTTTGAAACCTGCCCCTAATGGCAGTTGAAAGTTTAATGGAATGGATGGCTTTTTCTGTGATAGCCATAAGTAGAGTTTGAATACAGATATCAGACAAATCCTTAATGCACTACCCGACCTGGCCCTTTTGGTGCGGGATAAGAAAGTTGTCTTCTGCAATACTGCGGGAAGCCGCATGCTTGGCTATGATGCGGCAGCTAAAGACACTGTTTTACCGGTAATTGATCTTGTCGATATCGAATATCACGATGTGTTCAATGATATCTGGCAAGGATTGCTTGAAAGTGGGAAAACGGACTTTCCCCTGAAAATCGTTGGCTTGAACAAAAGCCAACATGAAATCATGTTTTATGCCGATTCTGTTGTTGAAGCAGCGCAGGATACCATCATCCTCTATGGGAAAGACTTCTCGCTCGCCAAAAGAAATGCCGCAGCTTTGGTTGAAAGCGAGATGTCTCAACGTATCTTGAAGGATGCGGCGCTCTCTTTTCTTTGTATCTGCGATGACAATGGCATCAACTACATGAACCCTGCGGGCTTGAAGTTGCTTGAAGGCGAGAAGGAAGAGCAAGTTCTCGGCAAGGTTTTTTCTGAATTTGTGCATCCTGACTACAAGTCTGTTTTTAAAAAGGATTTCAATCTTCTATCTGCGGAAACACAGGCTTTTCCCTTAAAGCTCATTGGCCTGAAAGGGGGAGAACTTCGTGTTGAAATGTTTGTGTCCAAGTTCCGCCACGGCGGGCGTAGTGGCTATTTAATTGAAGCCAAGGACATCAACGATCTCTTGCTCAGGCAAGAAGAACTTCTTCGTATTCAGGGGGTCTTGAAGCGCAAGGTTGCGGAACGAACCCAGGAACTTTCGCAGGAGATCAAAGCACGTATCAAAGCGCAGGAAACTGTGGAGCATATGACTTATCACGATGCCTTGACGGGCCTTGGTAATCGTATGCAGTTTGTTCACTACGTTGATCAGGACCCGTCACTCCAACGCGATAATGGAACAGAGAATAGCACAGAAACACGCGCGCCACACAAACACTGTGCTGTGCTTGTCATGGATCTGGATCACTTTAAAGATCTCAACGACATCTTTGGGCATGAAACCGGTGACCAACTCTTGCGCCAGATTGCTGGTCTGCTCAAAGAAGAATTGGTGCCTGGTGCGCAATTGGCCCGCTTGGGCGGGGATGAATTTGCTCTTATGCTGCCTATCGAAGAGAAAGTCGACGCAGAGTATTGCGCGCAGCGACTTCTAATGCGGATGGGCAAAGCATTTTTCCTGAGTGATAAAGAGGTTTATTCTGGATGCAGTGTTGGTATTGCGATTGCTCCCGAGCATGGGACGACCGCGACCGAATTGCTGGGGCATGCAGAGATGGCACTCTATCAGGCCAAGCACAAGGGGCGTTCGACCTACACATTCTTTGATAGCGGGTTAAAGAAGAATCTTGAAGAAAGCAGCCGTATAGAACACTTGTTACGTGCTGCGTTGGACAAGGATGAATTCGAGCTTTATTACCAACCCCAAATTGAACTTCAGACGGGGCGTTTGATCGGGGCTGAGGCTTTGATCCGCTGGCATAGTAGTGAAGGTATGGTCAGCCCGGATCGCTTTATTCCTATTGCGGAAAAAACCGGCTTGATTGATCCGATTACGGACTGGGTTATGACAACAGCCTGTACTCAGGCGAGAGAATGGCAAAGTCTTTTGCCGGGTATTCGCGTTGCGATTAATTTATCTGCCATTTCCTTTAGACAGGCTGACTTCGTCCACAAAGTGGCCGAAGTTCTGGAATTCACGCAGGTCAGCCCGGACTGTCTTGAACTGGAAATTACCGAGACCGCGATTATGGCCGACTTTAGGGAAGCTGATCGTATCTTGAACAGTCTTGCCGAGCTTGGGGTACATTTGGCCATTGATGATTTCGGAACTGGTTATTCTTCACTTTCTTATTTGAAGCGGTTCCCCGTTGATAAATTGAAGATTGATAAGTCGTTTGTGCTAAAGCTGGACCAAAATCAGGATGACGCCGCGATTACGGCGGCGATTATATCCATGGCACACGCGATGGGCACCAAAGTTCTAGCCGAAGGTGTTGAAGAAAAATCCCATATGCTGTTTCTCAAAGAACGTGGTTGCGAAGAAGCACAGGGATATTTCTTTGCGAAGCCGATGCCTGCCGAAGATTTCCTCAAATGGTGTACCCGTGAGGGAACAGATCGTCTTAAAACCGTGGCAAGTTAAGCCCGAAGTGTCGTCTATACCCCAAATTGTCGTCTATACTAGGTCTTCATTCTGTTCCATGAAGGCTTTGAAGGTGTCTTCGAACATTTCTTGTTTCAGATCCTTGACGATAAAAACAATTTTGGATCGGTGATCATCATCTGGCCAGCCTTCAAGAAGTACAGGCGGGTGGAAAATATGCTGAACTCCGTGGATAACGATGGGGTTCTTATCACCTTCAATATTAAGTATGCCCTTTATACGGAGCAAATTACTGCCGTATAGCGTGATGAGCATGTCTACCCAGGAATTAAGCTGATCCCAATCGAGTGGTTTGTCATGTGTCAGGCAGAAAGCATGTACCTTGTCATCGTGTCTGTTGACATCATGGCTATGATCATGATGGTGGTGATCGTGCCCGTGAGCATGATGATGCTCGTGAGAATGCTGATGGTTATCATCAAAAGCTTCTGCTTTAAGCCAGTTCTGCACATCCAGTGATTTGGTTTCCGGATTATAAAGGCCTGCGTTGAAAAGTTGGGCTGGATCAATTTGACCTTTTGCTGTTTTGAAGACGCTTGCAGTGGGATTCAATTCTTTGATCCGAGCGAGAAGATTGTCAAAATCACCATTTTCGGAAAGGTCTGTTTTGGTCAGAAGCAGGCGATCAGCAACGGCCGCTTGCTTGATTGATTCTTGGTGATTATTCAGTGTTTCTGCACCATTGATCGCATCAACGGTGACAATAACACCGTCCAGCCTGAAGCGATCGCTCAAAAAGGGATCGGACATTAATGTCTGCAGTATTGGTGCAGGATCTGCGAGGCCAGTCGTTTCAATCACAATGCGTTTGAATGCGGGCACTTCCTGCATCAAGCGTTGCTTATAAAGTTTTCTAATTGTTTCGACCAGGTCTCCACGTACGGTGCAGCAAAGGCAACCACTGTTCATCAGAACGATGTCTTCTGTAGAGTTTTCGACCAATAGATGATCTAACCCGATTTCACCAAACTCGTTCACAATGACGGCTGTCTCGTCCATATCAGGATGCTGCAGCAACTCTTTTAACAGGGTGGTTTTTCCGCTACCCAGAAAGCCCGTAAGAACAGAGATGGCAAGCGGTTCATCGGGAATGTCCATATCATGAACCTGAAATTTATAATCTGACATATCCTGTAAACCTTAAAAGAGAGCAGGGTTTTTATCCCGGCGCACAACATAGAGAGCATAGAGGCTTGCGGTAAGATACAAGAGGCCACCGGCCTGATGCATGGCTGCTAATGAGATGGGAACCACAAGCAGAAGAGTGCTTATGCCCAATATAACCTGAACAACAGCACTTAAAAGCAAGAGGTTCAGGGCAAGTGCCAAGTCTGAAGATCGCTGTAAAATAATCGACCATCCCCATATAATCAGGGTAATGATAAAGGTGGTGATGGCCAATACGCGGTGATTAAACTGTATGGCCGCAATATTTTCAAAAATATTTAGATACCATGGCTCAAGTGCATGATAGGCGTCGGGGATAATTTCGCCGTCCATCAGTGGAAAGGTGTTGTAAACCATGCCTGCATTGAGGCCGGCAACAAGACCTCCGGAAGCAATCGTTATGGTGACAAGTATAGGAATAAGACAAAGCGGTCTGTGTAACTTTGCGCTTGATAGGGCAGAGTTCCTGCTTGGAAGCGGAAGTAATAAGCCGATAGCTATCCAGAAGATGTAGGCGTAAATGGCAAAGGCCATTAACAGGTGTGCGGTTAATCGGTATTGGCTGACGTCAGTTCTATCGGCAAAGCCGCTGGCAACCATATACCATCCCAGTCCACCCTGTAGCCCGCCAAGGATAAACATTAGAATTAAATGGGGAATGAGTGGCTTTCTGATTGTCCCTCTGATCAGAAACCACAAAAAAGGTAGCAGGAAAACAACGCCAATGGCGCGTCCCCAAAGGCGATGAATGAATTCCCACCAGAAAATACTTTTAAACTCTTCCAGGCTCATACCCAGATTTTCTTGCTGGTATTCGGGAATCTGTTTGTAGATATCAAACATGCGTTCCCATTCGCCTTGATTCATAGGGGGGAGGACGCCTTTGAAGGGTTCCCACACCATGATTGACAGACCTGATTCTGTTAAGCGGGTGATGGCACCAATCACTGCCATCGCCAGAATCATTCCACAGCAAAGCAAAAGCCAAAGGGCAATGGGGCGATCTTGTTGTCGTGTGTCGGATATCATGCTGTGCCTGCCAAAAACGATAGCTCTATATAGGTCTTATATAAGGATTTTGTCGGGTATCAATAGCAGAAATAACAGGATAGTTGATTGTCTGTTAAAGGGCGTTCGTTACACGGCAACTCGGGAGGTCGAGATAATGGATTACCTGGCCATTTTTGTCAGCGAGTTCTAGGACCATTTTATGCGTAGTAGTGTCGCGGTTTTGTCGAAGTACCCCCTGTTCCTCTAGCGTGTCCAGGTCGTTGTTTGATGGGTAGCTTTCTGGAACACTGAGTGATATCGACGTGATAGTGTGGCAGCCAATGGGGGCTTTTTGCTGCAAGGGCCTGGGTTCGCGCCAATGATCAGGTCGCTGACCACCGGGCGAGGTGAAAATAAATGGCTGGCGGGCATCAAGGCTTGTTGTCGTGACCGGAATAGACATGCCTTGAGGCAAATAGGGGGGGCGATAATCCCATGTATCAAAGGGCATTTCCGGGCGAAGAGCAATACCAAATGGAGAGGTCGCAGTTTCTTTCCACTGTGAACGTTCAAATAGTTTTGTTTCGCGAATCAAGGGACTTGTGATGTCTGCGGTGTTGTTTACCCATAGTAATTCTATGTAGGCATGATCAAAGCAATAGCAGATGTTTGTTGTACCTTGACCGGGATGGTTACGTCTGTAGCTTTCCACAAAACCAGCGCTTTGGAGAAGATGTGCCTCAGCAGGTGTGTCCCCTTCTTTTGGAGTATCTACAAAGATAAAAAGGTGATCTATCTCTACTATGGCCATAGGTGTCTTTTTCCGGAGACAAAAAAGAGAGGTTTTTGACCTCTCTTTTTCATCAACGCTGAAAATTAAATTTAGGCGTGCATGTAACGGGCGCGTGCGCCGCGCTCGATTGCAGCGGCTGCAAGACGTTCGATATCAAGCGTATGACGTAGAATTTCCAACAGGCGTAATTCTTCCTGGCTGGCAATACCATCCGCAGCAACAACTTCGAGTGCCAGCGCATAGGCTGTTTCTCTGAGGTGTTCTGGCAGAGCAGCGACGACTTTATCCAGGACACGGTCGATGCCGTCTTCACCTTCAAGAAGATTGGCACACTCACGAGAATCCATAGGAAGGTCTTCCGGATTGTAGCCTTTGAATACAGGCAGGAATTTTACGATTTCACCAATCGTTGTTAGCTCTGAATCAGTCATGTCGCTGTCAGCTGCAGATGTAAGAACCATTACATAGACCAAGGCAGAACGATAATCGGTCATTGAGACACTTCCTTATGAACGTGTGTAAACATTGTACGTAATATCTGAAATACTAAGCCCCTTATTTGAGACGAAGGGCCACAAATTTCAATAGCTTTTCCATTACTATAACAGCCTTGATGGATAAGTCCCTAGAGAACTCTCTAAAAGAGACGTTATTTTTTGCTCAAAGCTGCTGATAGACATTATTTACAATTTTTAATAGTTCATTCCGCTCAATATCCCCAATGACGGCATAACCGAGAGCCCCGTTGTACCAGTAGAATGCTCGTGTTGATCCGGTTTGGCTGAATTGAAATGCGGTTTCTGTCTGTTCATCGTTGAGGGATTTGCTGAGGTAGAGGGTAATACGGCTACCTTCCTTGCTTTCATACATAAACTGTGCGGCGGGACCCGTCCCAGAAGGTAAGAGGCGGCCGCCCATAAGATCAAATCCTTGGGCGGTGAGGTTCGGGATCGTTAGAGGTGCTTCAAGCCTGTAAGAGAGCCACTTGGCAAGGTGATCTTGTTCGTTTTTCTCTACTTCTACAGGGTGGCGGACTTCCGGCGTATATACCCAATGCGCTTCCATAGCAGGTTGGGTAAAGTTTTGCTGTGTGGCGACGGTGATCGTACTATCCGCTGTTATAGTGTTCAGGTGATCTCGCCCAAACCAGCCACCTGCGATGCCGATGGACAATATCAAGAAAGAGGCTGCGATTTGAGACAAGAGTGATAGCGAGGCGCGATTTTCAGGCGGTGTTTGATGGTGGAGAGACGAGGGCGCAATATGTTCGGGGATCGGTTCATTGATTTTTGCGGCAAAAAGATCGTTCAGACCGAGGTTCTGCTTTTGCCATTCTGCAACCAGTCGAGCGTCTTCCGGGTGAGTTTCTAGCCACTGTTCGACACGTGATTTTTCTTCTGGGCTTAGTTGTCTATCAACATAGGCGTGGAGGAGTTCTGAGCCTTTAAATCTATTTTTGCTCATTTTACTCTCCTGATTGTCGGCGTGAGACTTGATCTAACATCAGTGTTGATAGTCGGCTCTTTTGTTGGGGGAGGAGTTGTCGTGGATTTTCGCAATGTTTCTCTTGCTCGGGAAAGGCGTGACATTACGGTGCCAAGAGGTACTTGTGTAATACTTGCGACCTCCGAATAGCTGAGACCTTCCAAGGCAACGAGTAAAAGAACCTGTTTCTGTTCATCAGGCAGTTTGGTGATCGCTTTATCTAAATCTCGTAAATAGAGATGATCCAGTTGATGCGACGTCGTATCTGTTTCCATACCCATTGGTGTTTTCTCAGTCAATTCAGCTGGTGAATGAATAGGATTGGTTTTGCTTTGCCGATAGTGATTTAGGTGAATATTACTTAAGATCCTGTATAGCCAAGGCTTTAAGTTCCCTTTGCCTTTCCACTGATGCCGTTTTGTCAAACTTCTTTCGAGGCAGTCCTGAACCAGATCATCAGCCTTGGACGAGTCTTTGACCAATGCATAAGCATATCGCCTGAGAACAGGGATAGACTTTGTCAGTTGATCAAGAAACTCGTCCATAATGGCTTAGACCTTAGGTTTGTTGTCCTCAGAGTTGTGGCATTAAGGTTTTACAACGTGCCAGACACCTTTGAATTTATCCCCGGTCACATCGCCGGGCTTTTTGTCTTTGACCCAACCGTAAAGCGGCATCCCTTTATATGCCCATTGTTGCGCGCCATCATCACGTGTGATTTTTGTGTAATTTCCCTTTTCTGAAGCAGACGATGAAGCCAAAAGGGGTGGCCAAGCTTTTGCGCAACCACCATTACAGGCTGATTTTCCACCTGAATCCTTATCAAAAGAGTAGAGAGTCATTCCTGAGGTGTTGACGAGGATTTTTCCAAGAGATGTTTCACTTGTAGTGACGATACCGTCCAGGTTTTCTGCAGATGCTGCAAAGGGTGCGGCGGTTATAAGGGCAGCTGTTACGACGATCATTTTCAACGCTGTCTTCATTGTCTTTATTTCCTTAATTCAAAGATTCAAGAGTATCCGTGTAGATAGAAGACACTTCAGCGCCGATTTTATTCCCCGAATGTGAAAATAAATTGTTCCGAATAAGAAAAATGCCGAGATAGCTCGGCATTTTTAAGGTGGAGCACCGATATTTTATCTGCTGGAGGTGGCGAGAAGGCCCCCAGCTGCAATGAGAAACGACCCGCTGGTCCGGTTCATCATCCTTTGTCCCTTTTGCGTTCTGGTCAGGAAAGCAAGTTGCTTACCCGAAATGGCATAGAGAAAGAGAGCGATAATCTCGAGGAAAACGAAGGTTACACCCATTGTTGCAAACTGGGGCAACATCGGAAGGGCAGGATCAATGAATTGAGGAAAGAATGCGGTAAAGACCAGAATTGCCTTGGGGTTACTGATTGCAACCAGAAACTCCTGTCGAATAATGGCATAGGTTGAGATTTTAGATTTCTGTGGCTCTCCAATGTCTTCAACACCTTCTGTTTTTGAGCGCCACAAGCGAATACCAAGATAAACCAGATAGATAGCACCGCCGATTTTCAGAGCGTAAAAGGCCGTTGTTGATGCAGCGAGAATGGCCCCCAAGCCTGTAGCCGTGAGGACAATAAGGATAATAAAAGCTACCAGACGGCCTAACCCGCCTTTCATTGCATCAAACAGGCCGTAACGAAGGCCATTTGTCATGGCAAGCATGTTATTTGGGCCAGGCAACACATTGATTGCGAAGGCTGCAGGAATAAACAACAGCAATAGATCCAGCGACATATCAGGCTCCAAGAGAGTATTTATGAACTGATTAAAAGCCTAATCGGGATCAAGCACGACGTATAGCAAAAGAATGAGACGCTCAACATTGTCATGTTACAATGGTTTTGTGGGGGACTACACAGGTCTTATAGAGAAAAGTATTGTGGCTAAAAATGACAAAAGACCGCTCTAAGGCGGTCTTTGTGGTCAATCATTCCTTTCGGAATAATTGGTCGGGGAGAGAGGATTCGAACCTCCGACCCTCTGGTCCCAAACCAGATGCGCTACCAGGCTGCGCTACTCCCCGATCCGGAGTGAGGTTTATTCTTCCTCTTTTGCTTTTGCAAGTAAAAAAATAAGAAATTTCCTAACCGGATTAAAATGAAGGGGTTGGTCACAATCTTTACAGGTCGAGATGGTATGTTTTCTGGTTATTTAGTAGAGATATCAAAGAATTCTCGGACTTGGGAAACGGTGTCTGCCAATCCTGTTTTTTGTATCGATACACCTTCGGGGAAGGCATTTTGGAGTCTCGTTGGCATCATCGGATCCAGAAGGACGAATATCCCACGATCATTTTCGCGTCTGATGAGGCGGCCATATGCTTGCTTGAGCTTTAATCTGGTCTGGCTGTCATTGTAGCGGTTACCGCCAAAATGCTCTTTGCGGGCACGGTGTTGAATCGTAGGTCGTGGCCAGGGAACACGATCAAATACGATTAGCCGTAGCGAATCGCCGGGTACGTCTACGCCGTCACGAACAGCATCGGTGCCTAACAGAGATGAGTTTCTTTCTGCCCTGAAAATATCAATGAGTGTCGAGGTGTCGAGGTTATCGACATGTTGACTGTAAAGCGTCAAACCTGCTCTATCGAGTTCAGGTCCCATTTTCTGATGAACAGCTTTGAGGCGAGATATGGCGGTAAAAAGGCCCAAGGCACCGCCTTGTGATGCCAGGAAAAGCTCTCGATAGGCGGCTGAAACCTGATCCATATCATCCTTACGAACGTCATTGATGATAAAGACGCGGGTTTGGTTTATATAATCATAAGGTGATTTGAAGCGGGCCCTCGTCGGTATACCGGGAACGAAGGATGCGCCACTACGTCGTTCTGCGCCAATCCAGTCGCCTTCTTCATTACCGCTTCCCTCGGTCAGGGTTGCTGATGTTATGACAGTGCCGTGGGCCTGAGATAGCAAGGTATTTGCCAGTGGCTTTGTGGGATCAATCCAATGTCTGTGTAGGCCAACGTCCAGATCTTTGCCTCCTGCGCGTTCAACAGAAAGCCAGTCGGTGAAGTCTTCCGGGATTTCTTCTTCCAGTGCGCTGAGCATTGCAATCCAGGCCTGAACCTGATTGCTGCCGCGCTGTTCAAGGCTTTTACAGGCGGCTTCGATCCGTCGCCGGGTGTCGCTATCTAGCTCATCCGCTTCATTATCAAGGCGTTGTTCTAAGCGACGGCGCAGATTTTTAATGGGGTCCAGAAGCTCTTCCAGTGCAGAACGGAGTTCAACTGCAGATTCTATGAGGCCGGGAATAGCTGGTTTCGTCTCTGCTTCCAAGCTGTAGGGAGAATTTTCATGATCAGTGCGCGCATAAACCTGTTCTCTTAGACGACAAAGAAAGGTCTCCATGGGACCGGCGGGCAAGTTATCTTCCATGCGGTTTACCCAACCGTCCCCGGTGAGATGCCTTGCCGCTTGTACCGTTTCGTTTACCAAATCACGGGTTCTGTCATCCGTTGCGATCAAATCTTCTAGCCGCTTCTTTAGACCTCGCGCCCGGCTGGCAGAACGGGATGAACCCGTTTCTACCCCGGAAATCCATCTGCGTAGTTCTTGACTTTCCTGTGCAGTCAGATGTGCAGAAAAGGCGCTATCTGCTGCGTCAAAAAGATGATGTCCTTCGTCAAAAACATAATGACTGGGGAGTGATCCTTCGTCTCGTCCACCGCCCATCGCAGCTTGAATCATGACGAGGGCATGGTTTGCGACAACGATATTTGCTCGTTTGGCTTTACGGATATTGCGTTCGATATAGCAACGACTGTAGTGAGGGCAGCCGGAATATATACATTCTCCACGTCTGTCAGTAAGGCCGAGGGTTCTGTTTTTTCCTACCAAATCAGCCAGCCAGCCAGGGAAATCACCCCCAACCATATCGCCATTTCTGCTGCGTGATGCCCATCTGACCATCAAACCAATGGCAATGGCATCATGGGGTTTTGTCATGAGGGCTTGTGAAGCTTCTTCGAGATTTAGAAGACAAAGATAATTTTCGCGACCTTTGCGTATGACCACGCGTTTTGATTTTTCCCGTCGTTCGGGGAAAAGCCTGTTTAACTCACTGTCGATTTGGGTTTGCAGGTTTCTGGTAAAGGTCGATATCCAGATCGGCGCCCCATTTTTTTCTGACCAAAGACTGGCAGGCGCAATGTATCCCAATGTTTTGCCAACACCAGTTCCGGCCTCAGCCAAAACAATATTTGGCTCGCCTGATACATCTCTGGGGGCAAAAGCGCTGGAGACCGCGGCGGAATAATCAACTTGTTGCGGGCGAACTTCTGCATCTTCACCGAGTAGTTCCGAGAGGCGGCGTCTTGCTTCTTCTGGCTTAACAGATTGGTGTCTCGGTGGATCTTCGGGGGCGTGATCGCTCCATTCTTCAAGGCGTTCCCAAACGCGCATCCCGCGACCGGGTTTTAAAGCAGGGGAATGTAAATTTTCCTCTTGCATTGCTGATAGGATTGCGGGGCCCCATAGCCAGCCCGCCATCATCATTGTTCTTGCAATATCTGCCGCATAAGGATCGTATTGCCTGCCTTTTGATGCCTGTTCGCGTAAAAGAAGCTCGGACGTTTGATGAAGAAGTATTGCCGCGGCTTCTATTGATGTGGGTTCAGGCGCACCTATAAAGGCCGCGAGACCTCGTGGGGTCGGTGTGCAGGCGGCAGCGGGACGCACAAACGCGATTAATTCTAACACATCGTAGGATTGAAAAGGATCTATGCCCAGTCTTTGTGCTGTCGATTTTGCGTGGCAAACCATTGGCGGTTCAAGGGTTACACGGCGAGCAGCTTCACTATTGGGTAATCTTTCAACTTCGCCGTCGGGGCTTATCCAAACAGAAAACCGTAACCCGGACAGCAACAGGGGAGCCTTGGGCATCATAATAGCGTCGGCTTGGCTCGTCGTGGTTTGTTTTGCTGTTGGCGTTTCCGGTGTCATATTTTGAGTGTCATATTTCTAGTGTGGTGTCTCGTAAAATTTATGCTCGACCTAAAATTTATTCGACCAATCTCATTGGCTACAGACGGCTTTCTTAGTCTTCTTATAAAAGCGGGCGTCGGTAATGGCTATTGAAAAAGAACAAGCGGCGAACATTTGTTGTGATCTTATGAAGTATCAGCCTCTGTTACGGCTCTTATAGTTGTTTAACTTAATTCTTGTCCGTTGCTGTTTCATTGTTCGTGTAGGCTATCTACACTTCTCTCTTTACGCTTAGAACAAAAATTAAGTTAAACGACTATAGTTGACGCGCGGCTTTCCTGCGCCTAATTTCCCCATCACTGACCTGTCATTGAATAGAGTCAGAACGACTTTCATTAAACTAACATACCCTTGAGGGATTAAAACGATGTCTAACCACCAGGAACTCGCTATGCAGGCAAAAGCATGGCCGTTTGAAGAAGCGCGCAAAGTATTGGCTCGTATCGGTGGGAAGACGCCCGAGAAGGGGTACGTTCTTTTCCAAACAGGGTATGGGCCATCAGGCTTGCCTCATATTGGAACTTTTGGTGAAGTAGCTCGTACGACGATGGTGCGAAATGCTTTTGAGCAGCTGTGTGACATTCCAACCAAACTTTTCTGTTTCTCTGACGATCTAGATGGTTTCCGCAAAGTACCGGATAACTTGCCCAATAAAGAGATGTTAACTGCAAACATCGGGCAACCTTTGTCAAAGGTGCCAGATCCATTTGGTGAGCATGAAAGCCTTGGGCATCATAATAACGCTCGTCTTCGACAGTTCCTCGACAGTTTCGGTTTTCAGTATGATTTTCTCTCTGCTACCGAGGTCTATCAGTCAGGTCAATTCGATGAGGCATTATTGGAAATTCTCGCCAATTACGACAAAATCATGGATGTAATGCTGCCGACCCTGGGTAAAGAACGTCAGGCGACTTACAGCCCCTTTATGCCAATTTGTCCCAAGACAGGAAAAGTCCTTCAAGTTCCTGTCGAGGAAACCAATGTGGATGCGGGAACGATCTCTTACCGTGATGAAGATGGAGAGCTGGTCGAAGTGCCTGTAACAGGCGGACATTGTAAGCTTCAGTGGAAGCCAGATTGGGCGATGCGTCAGTATGCGCTGGATGTTGATTATGAAATGTCAGGCAAAGATCTGATTGATTCAGTCAAGTTGGGTAAAAAGATTCAAAAAGTTTTGGGATGCAAAGGACCTGAGACTTTTACCTACGAACTTTTCCTGGACGAGCAGGGGCAAAAAATCTCCAAATCCAAAGGAAACGGGCTTTCCATGGAAGAGTGGCTGACGTATGCGCCGCAGGAAAGTCTGGCCTTGTTTATGTATAACAAGCCAAGGACGGCTAAGAAGCTTTATTTTGATGTTATTCCACGTACTGTTGATGATTACATTACGTTTAAAGGAAAAGTTGGCGAGCAGGACGAGAGTAAGCTTTTTGAAAATCCTGCCTGGCATATTCATACAGGGAATGTGCCGTCTGAACAGACGTCGCTTTCCTTTGGAATTTTGCTGAATCTTGCAAGTGTTTGCAACGCGAATGATGCGGATCGTCTATGGGGCTTTATCAAGCAGTACGCACCCGAAGCTTCGCCGGAAAGTACGCCTTTCCTTGATAAGTTGGTTGGCTTTGCTGTTCGCTATTATCAGGGTTTTGTTAAACCAAAGCTGCAGTATCGCGCACCGGAAGGTAAAGAAGTCACTGCACTGGAAGATCTGCTCTCTGTTTTGAAGGGGTTGCCTGCGGGCACAAGTGCAGAAGACATTCAGACTGAAGTATATACCATTGGCAAAAAGTATGAGTTCGATAACCTGCGTGACTGGTTCAAGTGCCTATATGAAGTTCTGCTTGGTCAATCCCAAGGACCTCGGATGGGAACCTTCTTTGCGCTTTATGGATTGGGCGAGAGTATTAAGTTGATTGAAAGAGCTTTGGCCGGTGAAGATTTGTCGGTATAAGTTTTTCTGAAGTGTGACCCGTCCTGAAATACGTTGACGTTTTTTTAGGTTATAGCCAGCTGCATTTTGCAGCTGGCTTTTTTATGCACTT
>NZ_MTSZ01000012.1 GCF_002118315.1 Kiloniella majae | reverse complement strand
AAGTGCATAAAAAAGCCAGCTGCAAAATGCAGCTGGCTATAACCTAAAAAAACGTCAACGTATTTCAGGACGGGTCACAAAAAATACTAAATCAATCAAAATATAAAAAGGTCAGAGTTTTGCTGAAGTCTCTTTAAGCATCTTCCTTTATGAGTGTTACACAGATGTCCTTGCATTTGACGCACACTTAAAATTCGATCATTTCCTTGCTTTTGACCAACTTGTCTCAGACTGGATTGAGCATAAAGAAGTCCGATGCCTGGAAAAGATATCTAGATAACAGGTTCAATATTTACAGCCGATGTTTCGATTGCTTCCAGAAACGAACGAGCTGAAGAACGGGCAGATAACAGAAGAAAACTATCTTCTGCGTCATGTATGATTGTTGTGCCCAAATGCTCCATAACGGTTCTCGCAACAGAGCCTATCGGGAAAACGGATGGATGGATATCCAGAGGGCAAATACGCTCTAACAAACGCCGACTGTCGGTTCCTGATACCCGCACTATGACATAACTATCCGACTGATCCGTCAAGTAAGCAGCTTCATTCAAATGACTGTATACGACTGAAGTTGCAGTATTTCCTGCATAATAAAATACAAGGAAATATTGATCCTGTGCCATGCTGAAGAGGACGGCATGATCCCGAGATGAAACAGATAACATCCCTGTTTTTGGCAACTCAATTTGATAAGAGCTTGCCAGTGCTTTGGTCAGTTCCTTTCCTCCATCTTTGGGAACAGCAAGTGACACTATAGCGCGATCATTGACTTCGTTAATAGAAACGCCCACGAAATCTCGGCTAAATCCATCCAAAGGCGAATTGGCAGTAAGTGTGTAATCAGGCACGGAGACGCTCCCCCTCTGGATCAATAAAGTGTGCGGAAACAATTTCGACTTCGATCTCACCCCCACGAAGAGGATCTGTTGCACGTACGATTTCTCCCATACGTTCACTTCCCTGTTTTATAAAGCCAAGGCCAATGGAATGTCCCAGGTTCGGAGAATAGGCAACCGAGGACATCCACCCCTCATCATTTGCCATATTGGCTGTTTTACCTTTTGCAATGAAATGTGCACCGGCTTTGAGTTCATCACTTCGGTTAACAGGGCGGAACCCAACAAGGCTTAAGCCATCTTCTTTATTAAGGCTTTCACGTTCAGAAAGCGTATTACCAATACAATCTTTTTTCTTGGAAACCATACGCCCCATACCCAGATCTTGCGCTGTTGTCTGACCATTAAGTTCATTCCCCGCTGCATGGCCTTTTTCAATACGCATGACACCAAGAGCCTCGGTACCATAGGGCGTTACATCAAACTCTTCGCCCGCCGCCATTAAGATACGCACCAAAGAATCTCCATATCGGGTCGGCACAGCTATTTCATAGGCCAACTCACCTGAGAACGATATTCTGAACAAGCGTGCTGGAATGCCGCCGCAAACCCTAATTTCACCACAAGCCATAAAGGGAAAAGCCTCGTTGGAAATATCGTGATCGCTATCGACAACTTTCTGTAACAGCTTACGGGCATTTGGTCCTGCCACAGCAAACTGTGCATACTGTTCCGTGCTTGAAATCAGATGTACATCCATTTCCGGCCATAAGCACTGGCGACAAAATTCCATATGCCTGAACACGCCAACAGCATTGGCTGTTGTCGTTGTCATAACAAAGTGATTGTCTGCAAAACGCGCCGATGTTCCATCATCCATCATGATGCCGTCTTCGCGTAACATGATGCCATAACGGACCTTGCCAACAGGTAATTTGGCAAACGCATTCGCATAAACCTTGTTCAGAAACTCAGCAGCGTCTTTGCCCTGGATATCAATCTTTCCAAGCGTCGTAACATCGCAAATACCAACAGAGGCTCTGGTTTGAGTGACTTCACGATCAACCGATTGCCGCCAATGGGATTCACCTGATTTCGGGAACCACTGTGCGCGATACCACATTCCAGCTTCAACAAAAACAGCCCCCTGCTCTTCAGCCCAAGCATGACTAGGTGTTAATCTTGAAGGACGAAAGTCTTTTCCTCTGGCACGTCCTGCCAAGGCGCCAATTGCCACTGGCGTATAGGGAGGACGGAAAATTGTTGTGCCTGTTTCAGGGATCGACTTACCTGTACATTCAGCCATAACCGCCAAAGCTGGAATATTGGCGGTTTTCCCCTGATCAGTTGCCATGCCAAGTGTCGTGTAGCGCTTAAGATGCTCTACGGAATGGAAGCCTTCCTGGTGCGATAGCTTGACGTCTTTTACCGTCACATCATTCTGTAAATCCAGCCAAGCCCGTGCCTTGCTCTCTTTCACATGCCAAAAAGCGGATATTCCAACAGTCTCTTCTTCTGATTTGGCAGCAATTTCTTTTGTCGGGTTAAAGCCAAGGTCTTTTACTGCCTTATTGCCCAGATAATGCCCATCCTGCAAAACAGATGACAGTGACAGGTTACCAGACGCAGCCCCCGCAACCATCATTCCCTGAGGCAATTCAACACCGGGTACAAAAGCAGCAATATCTTCCCGCCACGTCGGACGACCACGCTGATGACAGGTCAGCTGTACATTCGGACTCCATCCTCCAGAAACAGCAAGGCAATCTGCCGAAATTTTCTGGCCATTTGATAGCGTAATTGAACGGATACAATGTCTTCCCTGAGTATCGACGATACGACCGCCCATAACCACAGCAGCACCCTTTGGTACATCAACAGGTGGTTGTCCATCACGACTATCAATGACGGCTGTAATTTCAACACCTTTGGCAGCCAAGTCTGTTGCGGTCCGCCAACCATCGTCATTGTTGGTGAAGACAGCTACTTTTTTGCCCGGAAGCGCGCCCCAACGATTAACATAAGCCCGAACAGCCCCAGCAAGCATAATGCCTGGCCGATCATTGTTACCAAAGGCAATTGGACGCTCTGTAGATCCAGCACACAAGATAGTGCGTTTCGTATAAATTCGCCACAGGATTTGACGCGGTTTATTATGAGAAGATATCAAGTGATCCGTGACACGTTCCAAGGCACCGATCACACCATGATCATAAGCGCCATAGGCTGTTGTACGCGTCATAAAGCGAACGTTATCCATCGCCGACAACTCGGCAATTGCCTGTGTTGCCCATTCATGACCGCTCTGATCATTTACCGACAAGGTTTCCGCATTAAGACGTCCGCCCATACGGAAATCTTCATCCATCAGGATAACACGCGCCCCTGCCCGGCCAGCAGAGAGTGCTGCAGACAAACCAGAAGGCCCAGCACCAACAACAAGGACATCGCAATGTAAAAAGCCTTTGTCATAAATATCCGGGTCATCTTCACCGGATAAACGACCTAGCCCCGCCGCAGCCCGGATAACAGGCTCATAAAACTTTTCCCAGAAAGCTTTCGGCCACATGAAGGTTTTATAATAAAATCCGGCAGACAAGAATGATGAAAAGAGATCATTCACAGCCATAAAGTCATACTTCAACGATCCACGATGGTTCTGACTTGTAGCCTCTAACCCTTGGAATAGCTCGGTAACTGTCGCACGGGTATTCGGTTCCTGATAAGCCCCGGCACGGAGCTGTACCAATGCATTTGGTTCTTCAGATCCTGCGGAGAAAATGCCACGGGGCCTATGATACTTAAACGACCGGCCAACCATTTTATGACCATTCGCCAAAAGAGCGGAAGCCAATGTATCCCCGGCAAAGCCTTCAAGTGCCTGACCATTGAAGGTAAAATTGAGCTTTTGTGCGCGGTCTATTAACCCACTATCAATTCTGTTTATCTGGCTCATTTTTCACCTCGGCCTGATTTTTTTGCCTGTTTGGCAAGCGCGACATCGCGGGCCAGCTCTACATTGGTAATATCATGGGTCAGGGTATTTCGGGTTACAACCAACCAAGAACGATCCCCCTGTTCATGATACCAAAGCTCGCAGTGTTCCCCTGCGGGATTATCGCGCAGATAGAGATAATCGTGAAACAGGTCAGCCGCATTATCGGCTTTCCAGTCAGGTCGGTCGATAAGGGATGCATCACCTTTGTAAACAAATTCTGAAGCATCACGAGGCCCCAGAAGAGGATGATGAATGATCATTTTCTGTGCTCCTAATGCAAGTTCGGTTGGGCACCCATGCCCTTTTCATCAATCATCGCTCCGCGTTTGAAACGATCCAGTCGATATTCCGTCGCCACAGGATGTGGCTCATCTTTTGCCAAGAGGTGGGCATAGCACCAACCACTTGCTGGCGTTGCCTTGAAACCACCGTAACACCAGCCACCATTAAAATAGAGGCCATCAATATGTGTTTTATCGATAAAGGGTGATCCATCCATGGACATATCCATCACACCACCCCACATGCGCAGCAAGCGGGCGCGACCAATCATTGGCATCAAGGCCATACCCCCTTCACAGACGTCTTCAACAACCGGTAAATTCCCGCGTTGGGCATAGCTGTTGTAGCCATCAATATCACCACCAAAAACCAAACCGCCTTTGTCTGATTGTGAAACATAAAAATGCCCGGCACCAAAAGTCACGACCCCGGGCAATATCGGTTTTAAACCCTCTGAGACAAAAGCCTGCAAAACGTGACTTTCAATTGGAAGCCGCATTCCGGCCATGGACATTACGCGACTGGATGATCCGGCAACACAAACCGCAATTTTCTTGGCTTTAATTATTCCCTGACTGGTTTCAACACCGCGACAAATACCGTTTTCAATCACCATGCCTGTTACTTCACAGTTCTGGATGATATCAACACCCCGGTTATCCGCACCACGCGCATAGCCCCAGGCAACAGCATCATGTCGAACGGTGCCACCACGAGGTTGCAATAGACCACCTTTGATCGGGAAGCGCGCATTTTCAAAGTCAAGACAAGGATACATTTCCCGAACACCGTCCTGATCCAACAATACAGCATCAGCTCCGGCAAGGATCATCGCATTCCCGCGACGTGCATAGGCATCCCGACCAGCATCGTTATGGAAAAGATTTAAAATTCCACGTTGAGACACCATGGCATTGTAATTGAAATCCTGTTCAAGGTTTTCCCATAGCTTCATGGAAAACTCGTAAAAAGGCTCATTCCCCGGCAAAAGATAATTGGACCGCACAATCGTTGTATTACGCCCAACATTTCCCGAACCTATCCAACCTTTCTCAAGAACAGCAACGTTTGTGATGCCAAATTCTTTGGCTAGGTAATAGGCTGTTGCCAAGCCGTGACCACCGCCACCGACAATGATCACATCATACTCGCTTTTTGGTCTTGGAGTACGCCAGACAGGTTTCCAGCCTTTATGTCCGGTCAACGCTTCTTTTATAACTTTAAAGCCAGAGTATTTTGTGCCTCGGTGTTTCATCACATATTCTCAATTATGTTGCCTTTTTCTACTAGAACAGTGATATAAAGATTCAGATTTCACAAAAAAGACGTTTACTTATAAAATATGGACAACCATCTTTTACCTGAAAAAACATATAAAATTGGCATCTTGCTAATCGATGGTTTTGCCTTGATGTCCTACTCATCAGTCATAGAACCCTTACGTGCTGCCAACCTTCTTGGTAAAAAACACCTCTATAAGGTTGATCACATTGCCATAGAAAACAGACAAGAAGTCATAAGTTCAAGTGGTGCTGTGATCCATGCAACGGGGGCTATATCAGACAATCGTGATTATGATCTTATCCTCGTTGTTGCTGGTGGAGATCCATCCAGCTTTGACGATGAACAAATATTCCAATGGTTACGTAACAAAGCACGGCATGGGGTACGGTTGGGCGGGGTTTCCGGTGGCCCTGTTATCCTCGCCAATGCAGGTGTAATGAAGGGATACAGGATGACCGTGCATTGGGAACATGCCGCAGCGCTCTCGGAAAACACCCCTACACTATTACTTGAACGAAGCCTTTACATCATGGACCGAGATCGTCTCACTTGCGCAGGTGGCGTTGCCCCACTGGATATGATGCATGCGTTACAATGTGAAATTCACGGACCGGAATTTGCCAGAAAAGTCAGTGACTGGTTCATTCATACCGATGTCAGACCGTCAGGCGATCCTCAGCGATCTGGAATGATAGAACGCTTTGGCACACATCACCCCGCTATCATTCAAACGCTCGAAATTATGGAAAACCATATTGCAGATCCTTTGAGCTTAAAACAACTCGCCTTATTATCATCAATAAGTTCCCGTCAATTAAACAGGGTTTTCATCGATAAAATCGGACAGAGCACGATGTCTGTTTATCGAAACTTACGATTGGAAAAGGCTTATAATCTTATTGAACAAACAGTACTCTCATTGACAGAAATTGCACTTGCAACAGGCTTTTCCAGCTCTGCACATTTTTCTAAAGCCTTTCAAGAAAAATACGGTTCGCCTCCCTCCTCGCACAGGCAGGATACACGACCAAAGATATGATAATTTCATACTGAACAGAACTTGGCTTTAACATTAAAGGGAATGATCTCATAACTGAAAACATTCCCTTTAATCACACGTATTCAATACACTACAAAAGATAATGCATTTAAAACTTTAACTTTAACGATCAGCCCATTCCTTAACCTTTTCAACAATTGCAGCATTTACGGCAACACCATTTTTATCTGCACCGACTCTCGCTTCAAAACGTTCAGCGCCGTGCAATCGTGCCCCATCCTGACCAACAATTGCTTCGATCAAATGATCTACGCGTTGTGAGAATGCACCACCTGAAGAAAGTTCTGGATCAATAGCAATAAAGAACTGTCCCGTTTTTGGTGGTCCTCCGACAGGGCCGGAAAATGGGCTCGCATCAATACCAAGGGTCGCCCCTGTCATAGCAGCAGCCATTAATTCTACCATCAAGGCTGTACCAAAACCTTTATAGCTACCACTCGGGATCATGGTCCCCTTTAGGGCAACATCTGGATCTGTCGTTGGTTCACCATCTGGTCCCAGTGCCCATCCTTCAGGAATAGCTTTGCCTTCACGGGCATGTTTCATCACTTCACTTTTAGCGATCACAGAAGCACTCTGATCAATCAGGATACGTGTTTCGCCCGCGGCACCTGGTACGGCAATAGAGAAAGGGTTGGTACCAACAACAGCTTTTTTTCCACCAACAGGTGCGACAGAAGCAGGTGCATTGGTAAACCCTATGCCCAGAAGGCCGTATGATGCCAGACGATCTGTGTGATACCCAAGAATACCGCAGTTATAGGAGTTACGTAATCCTAGCGCAGCAATCCCCTGCTCACGCGCAGCTTTGAGCAGCCAATCAAATCCGAGATCAATTGCTGGATGAGCAAAACCTGTTTTTGCATCAGCAATCGCCAAACCTGGGCGAACAACATCCAATTCAGGAACAGCAGCACCATCTACCTTGCCACACTCAACGTGCAAGCAATAGGTTGGAACATAGGCCAAACCATGAGAAGCAATGCCATCTTGTTCCGTGGCCGCAACTGAACGCGCCAAAGAAGCTGCATTGGCTTCTGTTGTTCCTGCAGCAATCAAAGCCTTAAGTGCAAAAGCTTCAATCTCGGATACACTCATCGTTACAGTTTCAACCATGTGTTTTACCTTTATTTTTATTGTTTAATATTTGTCGTTTTAAAACTTAATCGTTGTCGCTAAGGCCCGCGCCCGCCCCTTTAAGACGAGACTCTTCTGTAGCCGGGACATAGGTTCTTGCAGCAAAGAACTGCAAATCAGTCCAATTTTCTGAACTCAGGGGGACACCCTGAACAACACGTTCGATGATTGTCCCAGTCCCCGATTTCTCTGCTCTCAGATTTGATAGGTCGGAAAGTATACCCGTGACAGTAACTCGCTCAGCCTGCTCAATTCCGAGGTCTTCAACTCTGCCTTGTTCCAAGTAAAGAACATCAGGGGCAATAATAATTTTTACTGCTTCCCCAGAACCTGAAAACCAGGACACAGAGAACCCTTTACCAATAGCTTTTGCTGCACGCCCCAATATGGGAAGTATCAATGTCGGTGATGTAACTGATTCCAGAACGATCTCATGACCATCCAATAGACGATCAGCGAAATCATTCAACGCGCTGCCACTGATCACAGGGCACAGGGGCCCGTTTGGCGTGTTCCAGATATCTAGGTCCAAGGATTGAGGTCTCAACTCACTATAAACTTTGCCATCGTTGATCTTTAGCAAAGAAAGTAGCAAGCAAACGTTTGGCAAACCACGTGCTGCCAACCAACGTGTCGCTTTCCCCGCTTCTTCGGCCAAGCCCCAGGACATACCAGCTCCACGCGCGGCCTTGCGTGCAGAAGCTTCGATTTCATTCAAGGAATAGCGTTCCATCACAAACTCCCCTCTTCACGAATATCCATAGGATAGGCCCAGTTATCTTCATCCATAGTTGCTAACTCGTGCGGATAGGGAGCATTTTGGAACATAGTAATACGTACCCAACGATCAGAACGTGGATCAAAGCGTGTCGCACCAAAGAAAGACAATTTGCAGCGCAAGAGATCAACAGGTAGCAAATCTTCCCCGATCAGGTTGTCCTGAATTTCAGCATAAGGATAGCGTTGGGTTAACTGTACTCTTCGTGCAATCAGACGGTGTTCCGGATAATCAATCAGGAAAGTACCAATCTTCTGATCTGTTTGTGCATTCAGTAAATCTTTGTATAGGCGAGCAGCATCCCGCCCAATCGATAGCGGTTGTTCCAGATTATCCCCAGGTTCTTCGCCTCTGGACCCCAACCTTGGTTCCAGCTTTTCTTCCGATACATACCAGAAGAAAACAGAATTTGGGTGCTTGTCATAGTCCACGGACAAAGCCCAGCTATAGTGTTCTTCCAGTGCGACCAGAAGATCAGCAACACTTTGAGAGCCATTAATTCGGAAGTTATCGTTTTCTTCTGCATACATCACAGATGCATAGGCATCGACAATCTCGGCATGTGGTTCAAGTAGTAAACTAACAAGTAGTTCTTGCCCTTCCAAAGATAGTTTTGTTTCACCCCAACGATAAAGCTTATCCCATGGCAGATCATCATCAACAAATGTATCCAGCGATAGAGCGTTCAGCTTTTCCAGGTCACGCCGAAGAACGGCTACGCGTTCGGCTTGCCGTTCATCGACTGTAAACCAACGGTCGAGGGATAAATGAGCACTTTCAAGATACACTTCATAGTGGTTTCTTGCCGCAGCTGTCATGGAGGGTAAGGCACGGATACGAGCCAGCGCACTTTCACGTGCATGTATCCAGCTGTGTAATAGTATCGGGTGATTGACCAAAAATGGCGCCATCCCCAGGCCTGTTGAATTACCAACCCCCAGGCTACGTCGAATTTCTGGTTCCAACTTTACAGCGGTTTCTGGTGACCGATAGGCGGCCATTTGTTCAACATAATCAGATACAAAATTCCTAATGAGCCAAACCGCCAGCATTTCAGCACGGAACGGACCCAACATTTCTGAACGGTTAGCAATTCGGTCTCGATCCGCCATACCAAGCTTGCCGTTCCCATAAACGGCGGTTGTACGCATCAGATAACCAACTTTATTCAATTCGGCTTGATCTGGCTGTCTGCCCGCAGCAAGTTCGCTGACGACATATTCAAACAAACGAACGCTTTTATTTGCCCGAGAGAGAACAAGCTCGCTCTCCAAACACCGTCCGGCTTCCTGTTTGGGGACATTCCGTGACAGACGCTCGATATCGTTTTCACCAATGACACCGTCATAAAGAGCAAAGGTCGTATCCCACGCTTCGGCAATGACACGATCAGACCGTTTTGCAGGATCAAGATCATGGGCAAAACAAACCATGCTATAGCTGCGTTCAGGCCCCTTTGCCACATAGACGACAACACCTTCACCCTGCTCATTTATGCGCCAGACAGGACATTCGAAGGTCCAGTTATCACGCTTTAAACGACGCATTACTGCGCGCATAAAGCTCAATCTCGTTTGATGGAAAGAGCCCAAACGATCCAGTTTCATGACCTGTTGAGGCGGTCGGAGTGAAATTGAATTTGTGCTATGTAGTTGCGTAGTCACACAAACCTCCAATGAACTCGAGTTATTCAGGGAAGAAAATTTTCTCCCCTGAATTCATGACAAAAACAGCTTAGGCCTCTGCAGCAATCGGCGTTGTACTTTCCCGATCACGCTTTTCCAACATACCCGCTATTTGCGGTGCAGCCCATAAGGATGGCAATAGCACCAATGAAACAGGGACTGCAGTCACAACAATAAAGGATTGCAGCGCACTAACGCCCCCTGACCCCAGCGAGATCAAAATGATCGCCATAACGCCCATTGCAATACCCCAGAACACACGAACGGGTGTACTTGGTGTATCGCTATCTGACATAGCAACCGAGATACAATAGGTCATGGAATCACCTGTCGTGGCGACAAAAACAGTTGTCAGAATAAGGAACAGAACAGAGATCAAGAACCCGGCTGGAAGCTGTTTGGTAATTGCCAACAATGCAGCCGGCAGATTAAAGCCTTCGAACGCTGAAGAGACAGAACCTGGATTAGCTAGCTCGAACGCAATGCCTGAACCACCCACGATGGTAAACCAGAAACAGGTCACGATTGGTGCAATGATTGACAGCATGATTACGATCTGACGAATTGACCGCCCACGGGACACACGGGCAATAAACATCGCCATCAACGGACCATACCCCAGGAACCAGCCCCAGAAGAAAACAGTCCACCAACCAAGCCATCCACTTTCAGCACGGAACATTGCCATCGGGATAAACTTGTCAACATAAACGCCGAAGCTGTGTACAAAACTATCAACTATAAAGGCTGTCGGGCCAAACAAAAACATGAAGATCAACAATCCACATGCCAAGACAACATTAAATCGGCTGAGAATTTGAATACCCTTGTTTACACCTGTAACTGCAGAAGCCGTGTAAATACCAACCAACACCGCAATAACAACAGCTTGAGAGGCAAAGCCATCTGAAAGGCCAAAGAGATCCTGGAGACCATAACTAACCTGCAAACCAAGGAAACCAATTGGACCAACAGTTCCAGCAACAACGGCGATGATACATGATGCATCAGCAATAAGGCCTATTGGACCTTTTAGAGCACGTTCTTTAAAAACCGGATAAAGCAAGGTACGCGGGGCAAGTGGCAAACCCTTTTCGTAATGATAGTACATTAAGACGACAGTGGTCAGCGCACCAAGAATTGCCCATGCCAAGAAGCCCCAGTGCATAAAGGCCTGTGCCAGTGCAGGGTATGCTGCTTCAGGAGTTTTCGCCTCAACGCCGAAAAGAGGTGGTGGGGAAAGAAAGTGTGCCATTGGCTCGCCCGCGGCCCAGAAAACACCGCCACCAGCTAGCAAGGTGCACATAATCATGGCACCCCATTGGAAAACGGTAAACTCTGGCTTATCCAGTTTCCCAAGAACAACAGAACCACGCCCACTAAAGGCCATAAAAAGACCAATAACAAACGTTAGCAAAAGCAATACTTGCCAATAGGCACCAAAAATCTGAACAGACCAGCCAAAACCCGCGTTGACCAATTCTTTCAGTAAATCAATATCAATCAGTGCCAAGCCGCAAAACGCCGCAATAAAGCCGCCGGTAACAGCAAAAAGGGGAACATTCACCCCTTTGAGAATACTGTCTCCAGTTGTTGACGTATACGCCATCTAAGTTACTCCCTAAGTATCATAATCAAGCAGCACGAAGAGTTCCAATGTTGTTCCCATTGGTGATCCCCTCCCCACTGTATTAATGGTCAAATATTAGACCTGTTGCCTCTTAAGGCTTTTGTGGGCCAAAAGAGTTTTCGTAGAATGAAAACCAGTTCATACCCATAATTTGTGCTGTTTCTTCTTGTGAAAATCCAACATCCCGCAATCCTGCCGCAAGGTTTGGAAAATCTCTGTTATCTCTGAACCAGTCTGGCATTTCAGGAAAACCGGGGTTGGACGCTGAGCCCTCTCCATAATCGATTGTCTTGGTCCATCGGCCAACACGCATCCATTCGACAATAGAGTCCGGCTGATCCTGACAAAGATCACTCCCGATACCGATACTTTCAACGCCGATCATTTCGGCGGTTTTTGCAATCATCTTACAGAAATCTTCAAGTGTGCAGTCACTTTTCCCTTTAAGGTGATGAGGATAGAGTGAAAACCCGACCATACCGCCAGATTGTGCCAATGCTTTCAAAACGGTATCAGATTTATTACGCAATGCTGGATGCCAAAAACTTGGATTGGCATGGGTAATTGCAATCGGACGTTCTGAAATCTCAATGGCCTCAAGCGTAGAACGTTCTGCAGAATGAGACATATCAACCACTAGGCCAACACGGTTCATTTCCTTGATCACTTGCTTGCCCATCCGGGTAATTCCAGGATCTTCGACTTCGTAACATCCTGTCGCCAACAAAGATTGATTGTTATAGGACAGTTGCATAAAGCGGGCGCCAAGTGTGTGGCAGATTTCGACAAGTCCAATATCATCTTCAATCGGGGAACAGTTTTGAAACCCAAAGAAAATCGCTGTGCGATCACTTTCACGGGCACGGCGAATATCATCCGCCGTGCGACCATGAATAATCAAACTATCATGTTGCTCGAAAAAACGGTTCCACTGTTCAACATTGGTTACAGTTTCCCGAAACATCTCGTGATAACAGATCGTGGCATGAACGGCATCAACACCACCTTCACGCATTTGGGCAAAAGTCTTTTCTGACCAATTACAGTATTGAAGACAGTCAATCACATATGATTTTTTGTCGCTCATGCCTATATCTCCTACTCAGTTCTATTATTCTGGCCCTATTATTCCGGGGCCGATTACTCTGGGGAACCAGAGCTGATGTAGGACGTTTTGACCTGAGTATAGAACTCAGCGGCGTAAGAACCTTGCTCTCGAGGACCATAACTTGAATCACCCCGACCACCGAAAGGTACGTGGTAGTCTGTGCCCGCAGTTGGCAGGTTGATCATGACACAGCCTGTACGGCTGTTGCGACGATAGTGATTTGCACGAGCGAGTGAGTTCGTAATAATACCTGACGTCAAACCAAAACCAGTATCATTAGAGACACTTAACGCCTCATCATAAGACCTAACCTTAATAACACAGGCAATCGGCGCAAACATTTCTTCACGGTTGATTTTCATGGAATTGTCACCGTTGATGAACAAAGCCGGAGACATGAAATAACCCTCGGTTGCCATCTCCAGACGATCACCACCACAGACCAACTCACACCCTTCTTCTTTTGCCAACTTCATGTAGGCAAGATTGGAATTAAGCTGTGTTTCGCTAACAACCGGGCCAAGCTGAACACCATCGGTCAAAGCATGTCCGACTTTCATAGCTTTTGTCGCCGCGCTTGCTTTTTCTACAAATGCATCGTGGATTTTTTCATGAACAATCAAACGAGACGAAGCTGTACACTTCTGACCTGTACCGCCAAAGGCACCGCCAACAGCACAAGAAACTGCCAGATCAAGATCAGCATCATCCATAACCACCAATGGGTTCTTGGACCCCATCTCCATCTGAACTTTCGTCATGTTTGCCATCGCAGAGGCCGCAATACCGCGACCAACATCAACAGAACCTGTGAATGAAATAGCATCTACACCAGCACTTTCCACAAGGCGCTGACCAATGGAAGAACCGCCCCCCATTACCAGGTTGAAAAGTCCTTTTGGCAGATCATGACGAGAAAAGATTTCTGCCAATGCCCAGGCGCTTGCCGGGGTCAGGTTCGCAGGCTTCCATACGACCGCGTTACCATATGCCAATGCCGGGGCAATTTTCCACGTCGCAGTCGCTGTTGGGAAGTTCCAAGGGGAAATGATAGCAACAACACCAATTGCTTCGCGGCGCACATCAATTTCAATACCGTCGCGTACAGAATCAGCCGTGTCACCCATTTGACGAAGCACTTCAGCCGCATAGTAGGTAAAGAACTGCCCGGCGCGGAAGATCTCTCCCTTACCCTCAGCAAGTGGCTTGCCTTCTTCACGAGAAAGCAGCTCCCCCAGTTCGGCAGCACGACTTTTCATTTCTTCGCCAATTGACATCAAAACGCTATAGCGTTTTTCCAGCCCAGTAGCGGCCCAAACTTTTTGTGCCTGCCTGGCAGCATCCAACGCAGTATCAAGTTGTGCACTGCTTGCTTGCGCATACTGACCAATAACGTCTGACAGATCGGATGGGTTTATGTTTTTGATGTAGTCATCAGCGGCAACCCATTCACCAGCGATATAATTGGAAAAATTGGACATGATTACCTTCTCATTTCAATCAACACAGCGGGCATTTCAAATCAATACAGTCGAAAGAGGCCTAGCTAAAAAATCTTGGATACATTTCCGCAAAATTTGCAACTTTCGTCAAATTCAAATAATTTAGGAAAACTTCAATTTTATTGAATAAAGGAAAATAACAATGGCGATCACCCTTGCCATGCTCAAAACCTTTGTTTCTGTTGCAGAAAACGGTTCCTTGATGGAAGCCGCAAAACAGTTGGGTAGAACACCATCAGCCGTTTCTATGGCCCTTAAGCAGCTTGAAATAGAGTTTGATGCCCAACTTTTTTCTGGTGAGCGTAAAGGTAACTTAACCCCAACCGGTATTTTTGCATTGGAACAGGCCCGTAATTTAACCGATCAATGTGACGAAGTTTTTTCCGCGATCAGAGCTTACGCGAAAAATGAAATCGGGTATATTTCTCTTGCCTGTGTTCCATCTGTTGCAGAGCATATTTTACCACAGGTGATCAAAGCGTTCCACGCCCAGTGGCCTAAAGTAGAAATTGAAATTCGAGATGCTGATTCACGCAGTGTTATCAACGCAGTTCATAGCGGGCGTGTTCAATTTGGCGTCGCAAGTTTGGCAAAAAACCTACCTGGTATTGAGTTCACTCCCCTATTCGAGGATAGCCTTGGCCTTGTGAGTAGTGCCGAGGATGCACCACCTCTTCCGAATAAAAACATCAACTCAAAAAAACTGGGATCATTTTTAAAAAACAAAAAGTTACTACTGAACAGTATAACGCAATCAATCACTCTTCCCGAGATATTGGAAAATCAGGAGAGTAGCCGTATTACAGTGCATAACGTGACATCTGTCTTAGCATTGGTAAAAGCTGGTGCAGGCGTCACGGTACTTCCCAGACTACTGGTTCCAGAAACAGACACTTCTCTAAACTTCATTCCGTTCACAGATGAAAAGTTACGGCGAACGGTCGGCCTCTTCCAACGTAATGGTACACTTCTATCTCCCGCCGCTCTTTCTCTGACCGAGAAAATACATACCCGCATCGCTGAGATCGAACACAACATGGGGGGAAACTTTACGAAACTGGACGTTCCATCTTGCGAATAATTTCATATCGTTCCACTAAATAACTTGGGTACAAAACCTATGTCTGAAAACATTCTATCAATCAATGTACTGGAAAAACTTGCGCAAGATGCCCTGATCAATTTTGGTGCAGGAAATGATGCTGCGTATTCAGTCGCAAAGGCTATTGTTCGGGCTGAGAGCGAAGGAAATTACATTTGTGGGTTACTTTATACCCCCCTTTTATGTGAACAACTAAAAGTTGGAAAAATTAAGGGGAAAGCAAAACCAAGTATAGATATTAAAGCCTCAGCAGCAATTACCGTTGATGCATCGGATGGACTAGCTCACCCAGCAATCGAACTTGGATTACCACATTTACAAGAAGCGGCCCTTAGCTCTGGGATTGCTGCAATGACTGTAAAAAATTCAACTAACTGCTTGGCTCTGTCCCATTTTCTTTTACCGTTAGCCCAAAATGGTTTGATTGGATTAGGTTTTGCTAACTGTCCAGCTGTTATGGCGCCACTCGGTGGTAAAACACCTATATTGGGTACAAATCCAATTGCGATGGCTGTTCCCGGAGTATCTACGCCCAAAATTGTTATCGATCAAAGCACCAGTGCTGTAGCTATGACAGAACTAATTCTTCGTAGAGATAGTGGCCATCAACTCGAAGAAGGCTGGGCCCTTGACTCTAATGGAAAACCAACAGTCAATCCTTCAGACGGACTTGCAGGATCTATGCTGCCTAGCGGGGGATATAAAGGATTTGGGATTGCATTAATGGTCGAAGTCCTTAGCGCAGCACTGAGTGGCGCTCAATTAAGCTCTCAGGCAAGCCCGTATTTTGGTGATAAAGGTGGCCCTTCTCAAACAGGTCAATGCGTTATAGCAATCAATCCAATGACATTTAATCCAAATTTTTTAACTGTTATTGATGATTTATGTTCGTCAATTGAAAGCCAGGAAGGTTCTCGTTTGCCAGGAAAAATCAAATCAAAAAATTACAATCACGCAAAAAAGCATGGCCTATCAATCGAAGTTTCACTTGTTGAGCAATTAAGAAGTTTATCAACGTAGTATAATTAATTGTATCCAGAACTACCTTATCCTGTTGAATAGTTGCTGTATTTCCACAGCAAAGAGGGTAAAAAATCGATAATTATCACCCTTGGCATCACATAATCATAATCCTGATTACATTGTATGATTGTTCTCAAAAACGGCCTACCGCATGATTTTTTATAAGGAATAATAATAAAAATTATGCGCGTACCGTAAAAAATCAGGGATGTATAATGGATATGAAGAACGTATCAGCGACGTCAGGACATCTATTTGGACGTCATCGTCGAAAGATTGCCCCTTATGAAATTCCAAAACACCCCGGTGAGAATGCCAATCCTCAAGAGTTGGAAGAATGGGCGCGTTCCAAAGCTTCCAACTTAAATCAACACGTCATTGGTTACGGTACCCTCGCCGAAAGCGAATGGCTTGCAGCTCAAATACCAGAACCTGACCTTGGCACTATGCGACGTTATCGCTTGAACCGTATTCGCGAGCAACTCCGTGCCAGGGACCTTGCTGGCATATATCTCTATGATCCCTTAAATGTTCGCTACGCAACCGATGCCAGTAATATGCAGCTCTGGACCCTGCACAATCCGGTTCGGGCCTGTTTTGTTGCTACAGATGGCCCCGTAATACTTTATGACTTCCACAACTGTGAGCACCTTTCTGACCATTCTGAAGTGGTTGATGAAGTACATCCCGGTATCGCATGGTTCTATTTTGAAGCAGGTAACCGTATTGAAGAACAGACCGCCAATTGGGCCAAACAAACGGCTGATCTCGTGCATCAATATGGTGGTGGCAACAAACGTCTGGCTTTTGACCAGATAGATCCACACGGCATTCCCCATCTCAATCGCGAAGGTATCGAGGTCATCTATGGCGAAGATGCGATGGAAGAAGCCCGCAAGATAAAATCGCCTGATGAGATACTCTGTATGCGCCGTGCCATTACAGCTTGCGAAGCCGCAATGCATCAAATGGAAACCGCCCTGCGTCCGGGAATGAGCGAGAACGATTTGTGGTCCATCCTGCATGCAGAGAATATTCGTCGCGGTGGGGAGTGGATTGAAACCCGTTTGCTTTCTTCCGGCCCGCGAACCAACCCCTGGTTTCAGGAATCGTCCTCACGGATCATCGAAGATGGTGATCTTGTTGCATTTGATACAGATCTAATCGGTCCCTATGGCTTCTGTTGTGATATTTCCAGAACATGGCTGGCTGGCGACGGAACGCCAAGTAACGAACAACGCACCTTATATCAAATGGCTCTGGAGCAAATAGACCATAACCGTGAAATGCTGGCACCTAGAGTTAACTTTAGAGAACTGTCCTTAAAAGCTAAAAGTTTACCCGATGAGTATCTAGCGAATAGATACTCCGTGCTGTTTCATGGCGTTGGTCTCTGTGATGAATATCCTGCTGTCCGGTACCCATCGGATTGGAAGGCTGTCGGATACGAAGGAGAGCTAGAACCCGGTATGGTCGTTTGTGTAGAAAGCTACGTAGGTCGCCATGGCGGGCACGAAGGCGTCAAAATTGAAGACCAAATTCTGATTACGGAAACAGGATATGAACAGCTTTCAACTTATCCCCTGGACGATCGTTTAACAGGGACGAAGGCTTAATGCGTAAGTTATAAGAATATAAATTCACTAAATACCACTGTGAACAAAGGGTGTCTCAATATATAGAAACACCCTTTACCTTATAGCGAGAATACTATCCCGTCACTCTTTCTGCTTTGGGATCAAAGAGTGTCTCTGTAAACATTCTGGCCTTGAGCATCACCCCGAGGACTTCGATTTCCACCTCAAGACCATCTTTGGTTATCTCGGTTGGTAAAAATCCGTAAGCTACTGATTTCTTGCTATAGTGGGCGTAACCACCCGATGTTACAAAGCCAACAACCGTGCCGTTATGCCAAATGGGTTCATCCCCCCACACATCAGCGTCAACGGCATCAACAATAAAGGTGCAAAGCTTTCGATTGGCACCCTCTTCTTTTTCCTTCAGTGCCGCAGCTTTCCCAATAAAGTCAGCCTTTTTATTGTACGAAGTAAAACGATCCATCCCTGTTTCCACAGGCATATAGTCAGGACGGAACTCTCTTCCCCAGGAACCAAAAGATTTTTCCAGCCGCAACGACATCATGGCACGCATACCAAAAGGCTTGAGACCTAAATCCTGCCCTGCCTCAGCGAGAATATTATAAAGAGTAACCTGTCGTTCGATCGGCACATAAATTTCGTACCCAAGATCACCCGTATAGGAAACCCTTTGGACCAGTGCACGACAGGAACCAATGTCTGTCTCTTTGACATCCAGAAATTTAAAGCTTTCTGCGGAAACATCTTCGAAAGCCACGCGACGTAACAATTCACGGGCATTTGGCCCGGCAATCTGAAAACCAATGCGTTTGGTCGAGATATTCTCAACGTTAACAGAACCATCCGATGGCAGGTTTTCTTCAAACCAACGCATATGTGCTGCCTGCATTCCAAAAGATGCCGTTACCATAAACTCATGATCATCTAAACAGGACACTGTGAAATCACCAATCAAATTGCCCTTGTGGCTCAACATAGGATTAAGCGCCAACCGTCCCTGTTTTGGAATTCGGCCAGCCATAATCACATCCAGCCAATCCCGTGCCCCCTTCCCCGTAACCCGATACTTTCCAAAATTATGAACTTCGTTAATGCCAACGGCTTCACGAACAGCACAGCATTCAGCGGCAACCGCATCAAACGCATTACTGCGTCGAAAACTAGGCGTTTCTTCTAGTGGCTCACCCTCTGGCGCAAAATAATTCACGGCTTCCATACCGTATGCAGCACCAAACACCGCTCGCTGCTCTTTCCATATATGATAAGCCGGGGTTGTTTGATGTGGACGCGCGACAGGCAATTCTTCATTTGGGTACGAAACAGAAAAGCGCCGTTGATAATTTTCTTTTACTTTGGCCCGTGTATATCCCGGTGTGATCCAATCCCCAAAACGGGCAACATCCATAGCAAAGACATCCCTTGATGGTTCGCCTTCGATCATCCATTCCGCCAGAGTTAAACCAACTCCACCACCCTGTGAGAACCCAGCCATAACGCCGCAAGCTGACCAGTAGTTCCGCAATCCGGGAACAGGTCCAACAAGTGGGTTTCCATCAGGTGCAAAAGTAAAAGGTCCATTGATAACCGTTTTAACCCCGACACGCTCCAGAACAGGGAAACGCTTAAAGGCAAACTCTAATGAATCACCAATACGATCCAGATTGTTATTTAAAAGTTCATGGCCAAAGTCCATTGGGGTACCACGCTCGGCCCATGCATCACAGGCTTGCTCGTAAAATCCAATGCAAAGACCTCTTCCCTCTTGCCGGAGATAGCTTTCCCCTTCGGGATCCATCACATGTGGCAACTCGCTGTCCAATTCATAGACTTCGGGCGCATCTTCAGTGACAAGATACTGATGTTCCATCGGATGGAGAGGCATATAAACCCCAGCCATTTCACCAACTTCACGCGCCCACAAACCGCCCGCATTCACGATGTGCTCGGCAATCACTGTACCTTCTTTTGTAACAACTTCCCAGGAACCGTCAGCCTGTGGATTGAGCTCTAGTACAGGATTACGCAAAACAATTTCTGCTCCGGCCATCTTTGCCGCTTTGGCGTAGGCATGTGTTGTACCTGAAGGATCAAGATGTCCGTCAAGCGGATCGTAAAGCGCCCCGATAACACCATCGATATTGGTAATCGGTGATAATTTTTTTATTTCTTCGGGGCTAACAATCTCAGTGTCCAACCCCATATAGCGGTGCTTTGCGCGCTCAGCCTTGAGGAAATCCATGCGTTCAGGTGTCGAGGCCAAAGTAACACCACCAACATGATGCAAACCGCAAGACATACCGGTGATTTCCTCAAGTTCTTTATAAAGCCGAATTGTATAGCCTTGCAGGGCAGCCATATTTGTATCTGCGTTCAAAGTATGAAAACCGCCAGCTGCATGCCATGTTGAACCAGATGTAAGCTCTGATCTTTCAATCAACATCACATCGCTCCACCCGAGCTTTGTCAGGTGGTAAAGAACAGAACAACCAACGACACCGCCACCGATAACGGCGACACGAGTATGTGATTTCATGGGACCTATCCGATTACTGAAAAGCTGGAATTCTGATTGATTTCACGATTACGGGAAAACACTCCAAGCGAAATGCTTTTGTCGATATTCTCCAGATGGAATTGCAAAGGCGTTGTATCATGATCATGGCCATTCTCACATGCCTCGACAATTGCCGTCATCATTTTTCCGGCGACTGGTGCGTTTTTGTACTGGTTACCACTGGTCCCCACAGCCATATAAAATCCGGGCAAACTGCTTTTATCGTAAATCGGCATCCAGTCTTCTGTCACGTCATAGAGGGCAACAACGCCTTTCGTTTTAGAGGGAATACCAAGTTCAGGGAAACGTTGAGCCATACGCATAACCAGAACTTTCCACTGTTCGGAAAAGTTTTCATCATAGTTGTCAGGATCATCTACCCATTCTTTTTCATCACAGGCAGGATCTTCGGATCCAATCAGTATATTGTTTCCCGTCTCGGGGCGACAGTAGGTATGGATATCACTATCAGAATAAACCATTCCCTCTTTCTCGAAATCAAATCCTTCTGGGGATGGTACATGAGCAACCTCATGACGAAGAGCACGCGTGCTCATTCTCATATCGTGACACACGCCAGCCATTTCATTGATCCTGGATGAATGTGGACCGGCAACATTAATCACAACAGGTGCGTTGATCTCAGTACCGTCTGATAACTTGACACCACTTATCCGTCCGCTCTGTTTCAGGATCTCACTCACCTCTGTTTTAAAGAGAAACTCCGCCCCGTGAGCTTCCGCGGCGCGTTGAGCATTATGGGCCGACAGTTTGGGGTCATTAACGTAGCCACCACGTGGGAAGAACACTGCGCCTTCAACAGCTGGCCCCGTTGGCAATCCAAATTCAGGATCTTCCGGGCGTCGTGCAGGTTCAAATTGTTGCGTATCTGCGATCGGCAAATACTTTTTGATATCAGATGTCGGAATATCCTCATAGGGGCACCCAATCTCATCCATCGTTGCACAGACTTTAGTAAGCGAATGATTGTGAGGCGTTTTAATAACAAGGCACCCCGTTTCTTTATATTCGATCATGCCATGATCATCCTGGACGCCCATATATTCGTTCCAGTTTTTCCAGTAATGCCAACCTTCATAAGCAAGTGCACAGGTTTCCAAAGCTGAATAATAAGTCCGAATAATCGCGCAAGAACCGGATGTTGAACCATACCCGGATTCCGGTAATTTATCGATGGAAAGAGTTTTCCAACCCTTCTTAGCCATTTCAAAAGCGGTACAGGCCCCAATGACCCCGGCACCAATAATGATTGCGTCGTATGATTTACTCATTCTTCTCTTCGTCCCTGTTTCTTCCTGATGTCTGGGTTTTCCAGATTTATGGAATTTGTTCTTAGTTATTGATTGTTTTTGCTTTTATCTGACATGAGTTTTCCAAACTAGAAATCTCCCGATACACCACCTTCAGTGGTTCTTCGTGCCACAAAGTCAGCGATTTCATCTTGCCTACCGATATCGAGATCAGGTTGTTGATAATCATTGATAATATTTTGATAGATAGAATGTGCTCGCTCGGTTGCTGTTTTTGATCCCTTTTCTTCCCAGTTCTCAAAATTATTCCAGTCCGATACCATAGGGGAATAAAAGGCCGTTTCGTAACGTTCCAACGTATGGGGTGTACCAAAGAAATGTCCGCCTGGCCCCACATCCTTAACGGCGTCCAATCCCAGACTGCTTTCTGTTATTTCAGGCGGTTGCAGGAACTTTGTCATCATCTGCAGCATCTCTGCATCAATGATTACCTTCTCAAAAGAGGCGCATAGCCCGCCTTCGATCCACCCTGCACCGTGCATAAGCATATTGGCCTGCCCCATAACAGCAGACCATATCGACATCTGGCTTTCGTAGGTTGCCTGTGCATCTACACAATTCGAGGCGTTGGCGTTGGATGAACGGTAAGGAACACCTATCCGCCGGGCCAACTGTCCACCAATCATGGCAGCCTGAGCATTCTCAGGCGTTCCAAAGGCAGGCGATCCGCTTTTCATATCAACATTCGAGGTAAAGCCCCCATAAGCAACAGGGCACCCGGGCGCGACCAACTGCAATAATGTCATCCCGGCAAGTGCCTCAGCGTGTTGCTGGGATAAGGCTCCCGCCACTGTAATCGGTGCCATGGCACCTGACAGCGTAAAGGGTGTAATAACACATAGTTGATTATGTCGCGCCATTTCTATGGCCCCATCTATCATCACCCCGTCCAATCGAAGGGGAGAAGACGTATTGATGATAGTAAACAGCCGGGTCTTTTTCTTAAAATCGTCCCAACTATCACAACCATGCGCTATACGGGTAATTTCCAAGGCATCAGTTATACGTTCTTTCCCCAAAGCATATGCATGGAAAACCTTGTCAGTTAGTAGCACCATATCTGCAATACATTCGAGATGCCGTATCCGTGGTAGAATATCAACGGGTTCTACCGGATATCCCGCAATAAAATGTACAATATTTAATGACTGACACAGCTTGAGAAGGTTGCGATAATCCTCTTGATTTCCCGGTCGGCGCCCACGTTCTATATCACTCACGTTTGGGGCAGATGCTACAGATCCAAAAGAAATATGCCCGGGCGATAAACTTAAATTATGTGCTGGATTACGGGCGTGTAAAATCACATCCGAGGGTGCATGTGACATCGCCTCTTTAATCAAATCACGGTCGATACAGACCCTGTCGCTTCCGACCTCTGTCTTCGCACCTGCCTTGCGTAGGATTTCTTTTGCTTCTGTGTGTAGAATATCAATACCGACTTCTTCGAGAATACGATAAGCCGTATCACAAATGGCATCAATTTGCCCTTCACTTAGTATCTCAACAGGTTGATAAGGTGTCCGCACTTTGGACCAAGGTAATTGCTGAAACGCAGATGCAGCAACATGCGGCCTTTTATTCCTTTTACGCCCAGATCTTTGCATCATGACCGCGTCTCCCAATATAGTACAAAACACCTAATACAAAACAAAGGTAATCGCTCTTAAATTTCGTACCCCATGCCAAAGGTACGTCTCACAATATTCAATCGTGTTTCTATCACGTCATAATCCCGCTCTTTTAATGGAGAAAAACCGATGAGAAGTAAGGCTTCTCGTGTTTCTTCATCAAGGGAAATCATGGCATCAACCACTGCCATATGAAGCCGATCAATCTCTTTTCGAGAACGTCGAGCTGTAATAAAGGGAAGCGTTGGTGTCGGTTCGCTTGTTGCTATAACTCTGAGTTTTTGTGCAGCGGGCTCATGACGTAAAGCCAACTCCCAACTAAGGGCATCAATAGCCGCAAAATCGGCCTGCCCCATAGCAACAGCTTGAATAGATGCGCGATGGCTACCGCTCTCGAAAGAGGAGTTAAAGGATTTTACGAGACTTTTTTCATCATTATCAAGTGCGCTGAGAGTGTACAGAAGTGCCGCATAACCAGATTGAGATCCTTTATCGTTATAAGCAAAGGTCAATCCCTGTAAGTCATCCAATGTATCAATCGATGCATCTTGATGAACAACGATAACACTGTAATAGGAACCTGCCCCACAGTTGATGCCATAAGAGGGTGTCCCCACTAAAGACACCTTATCTTTCAATAGTGTTTTAAAGGGCAGGCCACAGGTTTGAGACAAAAGTAAATTACTGTCCAACCATTGCTCAACAGGCGCAGTTGTCCTATCCAAATCCGGGGGAGCTATAAAGCCCTGATCGGCAAGGCTTGTACGAAGTTCTTTATAAAATTGATCGTTATAAGTCTGAACTTCTGGCCAATCATACATGGGAAGAGAGACAATCACTTCACTCATCTCATCAACCTTAATTTACGTTATCTGTTATAGACACTGTTTTAGCCGCCGCCTTAGTAGCGGTATCGATACGTGATGGAGCTTTTTTAGCTTTAGGCCTTTTGGGTGTGAAAGGATACGGCACAGGTTCTTTTTGCGAAAAAGTGAAACGTTTGAATATTTCAGCGTAATTTTTAAAGCTGTAACCTCGGTTCATTTCTAAAAATCGCTGGCGATTTTTCTGGAAAATACCAGGTAACTTATACCAGGCCACGGTCGGATAGGCATGATGAACAACGTGTAAGTTATTATTTAAAAACAGAAGACTGAAAAAACCTTTATCTTCAACAATAACCGTTCTCGCGCGCATCGACTCATGGGCTTGATGTTCTAAAAATGTACGTACCATCAATAAAGAATAGGCAAAATAACTGCAGACCAGATAAGCCCAGACAGGCATATCACTTACGACATAAATAAAAGTAACAACTAATGCGCTCATCACAAAGTGTGTCAGCCAGATAAAAATAGCCTTCTGATCACCATTTTTAAGCTCATAAAAAGAAAAACCAACAACACTTAGGGTTGGGCCAATTAACATCCGGCCAAACAACGTATTATTAAAATCGAAAATAGTTCGTATCCACTCAGGGCGCGTTTTCCAGATCTCCAAATCCTGATAGCCACTTTCCGGGTCTTCGTAAGGATCACTGATGCTCGCATTTTGGTGGTGTTTGATATGCGTTTCCTTAAACCGAAGATAAGGAACCAATAACCCAACCGGAATTATAGCAATGGCATCGTTCAATTTTTCTGACACAAAGGGATGTCCATGAATACATTCATGCTGGAGTGATGAATGCAAAGTAATCAAAGGAATGATTATAAGTATCTGCATGATTAGGGGAATGCCAAAGGGATTGAGAATCATTAACCCCAAAAAGAAATAGCAAAATACAATTAGTAATACCGTCCGCCACTCAGCACTATCACGCAACCACACTTTTAAACCTCCGTTATTTAACTTAATAACGATGCGACAGAAAAAGACTATCGACAATAATACAATTCAACCATTATAATAATAATTAGATGCTAATCGTTCATTTTGTAACTAAAAGCGGATAATGATGTGAATTCACAACAATCTAATTTAAATAGTTCAGATAAACGGGATGTAGCCCATATTTTTCGTGAACGAATGGCACTGCTTATTTCGCAGAGCGGCAACAATCTAAGTCAGTTCTCCAAATCAATAGGTATAGACCGTTCCGCCTTGAGCCAGTTTCTGGCGCCGGATTCAACCAGGCTTCCAAGAGCAGAAACTTTATGTGCTATTTCAAGAGCCTGTGGAGTTTCTTTGGACTGGCTTATGGGCTTGATTGCAAATGATGGACACAGTGACGATATCGTCCCTTCCATCGAAATCATGCAAATGAACGAAGAAGAAGCAACACGTAAGCTGGAAGAATGGCACAGGGAAGCCATTGGCTACAAAATCAGGTACGTGCCCAATACACTACCAGATACCATGAGGATCGACGAAGTCAGCGAATTCGAATTTAAATATAACCACCTCTTTATTCGCAAGGCCCAGGATCAACAAGCAAAGCAACATCTGCTTAAAACTACGAAGCCAGACACTGATATGGAAGTCTGTATGCCATTACAAACGCTTGAACTATTCGCGAAAGGAGAAGGTGTTTGGAATGAACTGTCCGTGGATGTGCGTAGAAAACAGTTGGAACACATGTTGAAACTTGTTGGTGAATTTTACCCAACATTCCGCTTGTTTTTCTTTGATCAGCAAGCCGTTTATTCCGCCCCCTACACTCTATTCGGTCCTCTGCGTGCGGCAGTTTATCTGGGGAATATGTATCTGCTGGTAAACTCGGTGGATCACATTAAGGCCCTTACACAACACTTCGATAGATTAATCCGACTAGCAACAGTTGGCCCCGACAAAGCCGAAGAGCAAATTAAAAAATTTATTGATGAAATAAAATAACGTTATCTCTTTATTCAAATAGCGACACTTGATAGAGTCGCTATCAAGCAACAGAATGTCGCTCAAAGTCACGACATTGAGTGCCATACGGTTATGAAAAATAGTAGGGAGATAAATGCGTTCAAAAAAGATAATCTACAGCAGGACGAATAACGAGCAGAATAACAAGAAAGTTGCTCCATCCCTGCTTGGGCATAATTTAAACGTGCACATACATAATTTAAACGTGCACATAATAGCGGAATTCTACAAATCCGCACTATTGTTGTTTATGCACAAAAACACCGAGATTTATATATTTTTTGATCGCAACGGTTTGACAAAAAAAACGATACAATAAACACTTAAAAATATAATAACGAAAACAAACAGATAAAAAACACGCAACCGGGAGGCACTATAAATGAAATTCTTCAAACGTAATGGCAAGCCAATGCCATCTCACACAGTCAAAATGGCTGAAGAGGCAAAATCTGGCAATATGGATCGTCGTGAATTCCTTGCAGTTGCAAGTGTTTTCGGTGCCACAGCAGCCACGGCATACGGTATGCTTGGTATGGTCGCACCATCCGAAGCGATCGCTGCTGAAGGTAAAAAAGGTGGCATTCTGAAAGTATCAACCAGTGTACGTGAACTCAAAGATCCGCGTACATTTGACTGGTCTGAAATGGGTAACCTCGCGCGCCAATTCCTAGAACCGCTTGTCCGTTACAACCGCGACTTTACTTTCGAAGGGCGTCTTCTCGAAGGATGGGAAATCAACGATGACGCCACTGTTTACACTCTTAAAGTCCGCAAAGACGTTAAGTGGAATAATGGTGATGATTTCAATGCCGATGATGTAGTTTTTAATATGACACGCTGGTGTGACAAGGCTGTAGAAGGTAATTCTATGGCTGGTCGGATGGCCACACTTATCGACGAAAAAACAGGAAAAGCCATTGAAGGTGCTATTGAAAAAATCGATAGCCATACCGTACGGCTAAACTTGCCTAAATCCGACATTACCATCATCCCGGGCATGAGCGATTATCCAGCCCTTATTGTACATCGTGATTACGAAAAAATGGGCAGCGATCTGCCGTCTAACCCAATCGGTACAGGCCCGTTCGAGCTGGAATCATACGAAGTCGGCACTTCTGCATCCGTTAAACGCCGGACAAATGGAAAATGGTGGGATGGTGACGTTTATCTGGATGGAGTTGAATTCATTGACTACGGTACAGATCCTTCTGCAGAAGTTGCAGCCTTTGAATCTGGTGAGATCCATACAAACTATCAAACAACGGCTGACTTCATCGAAATTATGGATAGTCTTGGCCTAAACAGATCAGAAGTTGTTACATCAGCAACCGTTGTTCTAAGAACCAATGCAACCCATAAGCCATATGACGACCAGCGTGTTCGGAAAGCCTTGCAAATGGCCGTGGACAATGAAACTGTCCTTCAGCTTGGGTATGGCGGTGCTGGTACTGTTGCTGAAAACCATCATGTGGCCCCTCTTCACCCTGAATATTACGAACTTCCCATTCAAAAACGTGATATTGAGGGTGCCCAGAAGCTAATGGCAGAAGCAGGCCAAAGCGATTATGAGCACGAACTCATCTCTATTGATGATGATTATCGTAAAAATACTGCAGATGCAGTAGCGGCTCAAATTCGCGAAGCAGGCTTTAAGGTAAAACGTACAGTATTACCGGGATCAACGTTCTGGAATGATTGGACCAAGTATCCTTTCTCTATCACCAACTGGAATATGCGTCCTTTGGGTGTTCAAATCATGGCGCTTGCCTACAGATCTGGAGAAGCGTGGAATGAAACCGCGCACAGCAACCCGGAATTTGATGCAAAAATGGAACAAGCTCTTGCGATTGCAGATGCAGACAAACGTCGGGATATAATGAAAGATCTTGAACAGATCTTGCAAGATTCCGGACACATTATTCAGCCTTACTGGCGTTATCTGTTTAACCATTCAACGCATAATGTTCGTGATCATGGTATGCATCCGCTTTTCGAATTCCATTTCGAAAAGGTTTGGCTCGAAGACGCATAGTTGTTTTGTTGGAACAATCACAGGAGTTTCGGACCCGAAACTCCTGTGATTTACCCTAAAGCACTAAAAATTTAGCGTCAGACCAACGGGGCCGATATGTTCACATTTTTCTTAAAACGCTTGGGCGTCATGGCTTTGACCATGTTATGCCTGACGATTGTTGTCTTTTCACTGGTCAACCTGGATCCAAACCTTCGAAAGCTTTCTATTTCCCAGACAAATATGAGAGCAACAGACGTCGAGATTGAATCCTGGCTGGTTAACAACGGTTACAGAGATCCCTTTATTGAACGTTACGGATCTTGGCTAGGGGTATGGCCCAGACAACCTAATATCGATGAAAAGACAGGCGAAGCCGTTTCGCGTTTTAAGTATTGTGATGATCCCACAGTGCCAACCTTTTCCGGTGTTCTCCAAGGGGACTTTGGATGTTCCACCAAGTTTAAGAAAAAAGTTGCAGACAAACTCATTCCTGCCCTGCAATCAACAGGTTGGCTGATGTTTTGGGTTATGGCTGTCATGATCCCCTCTGCCCTGCTGATAGGTATTCTTGCCGGCATGCGCGAAGGGTCGCGAACAGACCGAAGCTTGTCCATTATCTCTATTACATCCACTGCAACGCCAGAATATGTATCAGGCATATTTTTCACCGTCATATTTGCTTCCTGGCTTGGATGGTTGAACGGTTCAGCGGCAACAGCAACGTCAAAGGGGATTACTTTTTACAACTTCGCCCTCCCCGTTATGACAATGGCTATTTACGGCATGGGTTATATCGCCCGGATGACACGGGCATCGATGGTAGAGGTTATGACAGCACAGTATATTCGTACTGCCCGACTTAAGGGCATGGGCTTTTACGCCGTCATAATCAAACACGCCCTTCGCAATGCACTTATAGCTCCCTTTACCGTGATAATGCTTCAATTTCCATGGCTTCTTACTGGCGTTGTGATTGTTGAAATCATGTTCAGGTATCAGGGCTTTGGTTTTACCCTTGTTCAGGCAGCGGGAAATAATGATATAGATCTCCTGTTGGCCTGCTCACTTGTTTCAGTGGTTGTTGTGCTGGTAACCCAGCTCATATCAGATGTAGGCTATGCCTATCTCAACCCTCGAATTCGTGTGAAATAAGGGGGCTACTATGGAATTTTTATCAACATTCGACATTATCACAACGACACTTGTCCAGTTATGGCCAACATGGCTTGCACTTGTCATATTGGTCGCTGCAAGCTTTGCCTTTCAAAATCAACTCGGTCTTTATGGCAGACTGTTTGATAGTGGTGTTGGCATCGTTGGCGTTCTCATCGTCGCATTCTGGATCTTTACGGCAATTTTTGCAGATATCATTGCCCCCTTTGATCCGCTTGATCAAATCGTTGTCATGAAGAACAAGCTCCCCGGTGCGATAGAACCGGGAAGTGGAGAAGCCTTTTTATTTGGTGGAGACAAGCTTGCACGAGACGTGTTTAGCCGTGTTGTTTACGGCAGCCAGATCGTTCTGATCATTGCCCCCGCCGCAACAATCTTTGCACTGATGGTTGGAATTTCCCTTGGATTACCAGCCGGCTATTACGGTGGAAAAACAGATACAATTCTTTCATTCCTTGCCAACCTCGTTCTGGCTTTCCCGGTTATTTTACTTTTCTATCTTTTGGTTACACCGGGAATTACAGAAACACCAATCCCCTATGCTATGGCGGGGCTCTTCTTTCTTTTCCCAATCGTCTTTTTTGTGACCCTGTTCTACTCCCGGTACAAAAAAAGAGCTGAAGTTCTGTGGATACAGCTGGCAATTACCCTAACCCTCGGGGGCTGGATTTATGCCGGACTTGTTTTTGATGCTGACCCACTTGGGATTATTTCTATTGATCCCAACGAGCTTAATATTTTTGTCGCCGTCGTTTTCGCAACCAGTCCGGCTGTGTTTCGAATTGTGCGTGGCCTGGTCATGGATATTAAAACCCGTGACTATATCGCAGCGGCTCAGACAAGGGGCGAGACACCTTGGTACATTATGCTTTGGGAAATCCTTCCCAATGCCCGAGGTCCTTTGATTGTTGATGCTTGCCTACGTATTGGTTACACGACCATTCTCCTCGGCACGCTTGGCTATTTCGGATTGGGTATGGCCCCTGAAAGTCCCGATTGGGGCACAGCGATCAAGGAAGGATCACGCCTGCTTCGCCTATACGTACACCCCGCACTCTTTCCTGCTGCGGCTCTGATGTCATTTGTTCTTGGCTTGAACTTATTGGCTGATTCACTTCGTGAAGAGTCCATGAAAGATTAGAGGAAGGATTAAGGGAGATGACTATGACTGAAGACACACCAATTCTTGAGATTAACAACCTTTCTATATCCTTCTTTGTCCGCACAGGTGAAATTCCGGCGGTTATGGACTTCTCTTGCAAGGTAATGCCTGGCGAAGCCATGGGACTTGTGGGTGAATCAGGTTGTGGGAAATCCACTGTCGCTCTGGGTATCATGCGGGATCTATCCAATATCGGGAAGATAACCGAGGGTACGATTAAATTCATGGGCAAGGACATGGGAGAGATGTCCGAGGCTGAATTACAGGACATTCGTGGATCAAAGATCTCGATGGTTTATCAGGAACCAATGGCCAGCTTGAACCCCGCCATGAAAATCGGAAAACAACTTATGGAAGTTCCGATTATTCATGAAAAGGTTACCAAGGATGCAGCCTATGCCCGATCCTTGGAAATGCTAGAGGCTGTTAAGCTGCCAGATCCGGAACGTATGATGCGATCTTACCCACATCAGTTATCTGGTGGGCAACAACAACGCATCGTCATTGCCATGGCTTTGCTTTCAAAACCGAAGTTACTTCTGCTTGATGAACCAACAACAGCTTTGGATGTTACGGTAGAGGCTGGCATCATTGATCTGGTTAAAGATCTGGGGAAACGTTTTGGGACGTCCATTCTCTTTATCTCTCACAATCTGGGACTGATTTTAGAGACCTGTGATCGCATCACAATTATGTATTCAGGTGAAGCCGTTGAAAGCGGCACCGTCAACGATGTCTTTGACCGCATGCAACACCCCTATACTCAGGGCCTGTTTAGATCCATTCCATTACCCGGTGCAGATAAAAACACTCATCCTCTTGTTGCTATTCCCGGGCAATTACCACTGCCCAACCAACGCCCCCGTGGCTGTAACTTTGGACCACGCTGTCACCACTATGTCGAAGAAGTTTGTAACGCAGGTCATATTAATATGATGCCCGTAGCAAATGAAGAAGGGCATACAAGCCGCTGTTTACGGTTTGAGGAAATCGATTGGAAGGCGCTACCCGAAAACCTACAACAGCATGAAGCTATTCAACCCGGCCGGGAAGTGCTCAAAGTTGAAAACCTGAAAAAACACTATCATGTCGCAGCAAATGCCATATTTGGTGGATCAGATACACGTACTGTCAAAGCCAACGAGACCCTGTCCTTTACGGCCAGAGAGTCTGAAACAACGGCCATTGTCGGGGAATCTGGTTGTGGTAAATCAACTCTCGCCAAAGTCCTGCTCGGTTTGGAAACAGCCACTGATGGTACAGTGACAATGGATGGCCTGAATATAGAAGCCGTTGAAGTTGATAATCGCACACCAGAAACCATTGCGTCCCTGCAGATGGTATTCCAAAATCCTTTCGATACCCTCAACCCAAGCCATTCTGTCGGGTCACAAATTATCCGAACTCTGGAAAAATTTAATATTGGGGCGAACCAGAAAGAACGTGAGAGCCGCATGCTCGAACTACTTGATCTGGTTAAACTTCCCAGGGCTTTTGCATCGCGTATGCCACGACAACTTTCTGGCGGTCAAAAACAGCGTATCGGCGTCGCACGCTGTTTTGCCGGACATCCAAAAATTGTAGTTGCGGATGAACCTGTTTCTGCACTTGATGTTTCGGTTCAAGCCGCTGTTACAGAGCTTCTAATGGATATCCAACGTGAAGCCAAAACAACAATGTTGTTTATTTCGCATGATCTCTCAGTGGTACGATACATCGCAGATCGTGTGATTGTTATGTATTTGGGTCATATTGTCGAACAAGGAACAACAGATCAGATCTTTGCACCACCTTATCACCCCTATACAGAGGCCTTGCTCTCGGCTATTCCCATTGCAGACACATCGGTTGAGAAAAAGCATATTGTGCTTGATGGAGATATTCCATCGGCTATGAGTCCCCCTTCTGGTTGCCCGTTTCACACCCGTTGCCCGCATGTTTCCGAAGTCCCCGGAGATCTCTGTGCCAAAGAAGTGCCGGAAATCAAAAGCCTGAGCGGCGGACATCAAATAAAATGTCACCTCGCCAATGATATTCTTGAGCGCATGGAGCCTGTCATTAGTTTTGACAAAAAGGAAAAAGACCATACGGCTGCCTGATGCCCTTAAGAAAAATGAAGGGCAGACTAACAATGGCAGGGAATTGCCTACCAAGGGGGTGTTTGTATTCCTTTTGCTTCCGAACTATTCCCTGCTTGCCCTTAGTTCGGCCGTAGAGGTTTTACGCGCAGCAAACAGGCTATCCAGATCAGAAATCTATTCATGGCAACTAGTTTCAGCTGATGGCGGCTCATATCCCTCATCAGGAGGGCTTGCCCTTTCAACAGAAACGCTGGATAGACCTATTACTGATATAACACACCTGGTTATTTGCGGTGGCGATGGATCGGATAGCCTTAGAGATACAAAAACCCTCTCTTTCGTTAGAGAACATGCAAGGCGCGCCAAGTTATCCGGTGCCATATCTGATGGATCTTACCTTGCTGCTCGAACAGGGATTTTTGACGGTTATAAATCAACAATCCACTGGCAGTGTTATGATGGTTATGTGGAACAAAATCCGGATCTGGAAATAACCCGTCAAATTTACGAAATAGATCGAGATCGTTTTTCCTGCGCAGGTGGAAATGCCGCCTTTGATTTATTTCTTCAACTGGTTGAACGGGACTATGGTCGTCATTTAAGTCTGGAAATTGCCGAAAACTTTGTTCATAGCGATATCAGACCACAGGTAAGCCCGCAGCGTCTTAATCCATCGTTCAAATTTGCAGCTTCAAGCCCACGACTAAGTGGTATAATTGAACATATGGAACAAAATCTTGAGACCCCTTTATCCTTGCCAGAACTTGCAAAACTTGTTGACATTACGGCCCGACAAATGGATCGTATTTTCCAACAATATGTTGGCGAGAGCCCCAGCAAGTTTTATATAGACCTTCGGGTCAGACGCGCAGCTCATCTCTTGCGACAAACCAATCTAGCAATCAGTGAAATCGCTGTTGCTTGTGGATTTGCATCATCATCTCACCTGGCAAAGCACTTCCAGAGAATATGGAGAATGTCTCCGCGGGAATATCGGATACTTTAGATTTTTTCCCAAGCTTGTATATGTTAATTTATACTCTTAAATGTCTCAAACGTTGTTTTCTGATTATCCATACCACCTAAACTGAGAGAGAATTTTATGTAAATATTCTCTCTAACAAAGGTCTGGGATCAATGGCTTTTCCAATAAAGGCAAAATACATCATTATCGGGGCTGGCATTCATGGCCTGTCGACGGCATGGCATCTGGCAGAAAAGCTAAAAGCTAAAGGACAAGGCTCCGGGCAAGATATCCTTGTCATCGATAAAGAAGGTATCGCATCCGGGGCTAGTGGTATTGCATGTGGTGTTGTCAGAAATAACTATTTCCAACCAGCCATGCGTGAATTAATGGCACATTCAGTTGATGTATGGGAAAGCGATCAGGAAGCTTTCAGCTATAACCCCGTTGGCTATTTACAAATAAGCCCAGATTCAATGCATGAGGATTGCGCGAATATCCATCGCCAGCAAACAGAGATCGGTTATTCATCTGACTTCATAGAAGGCAGCGACAAGTGTATGTCTTATATGAAAAATATTTTTAATGACTGGCAAGCAAAAGGGATCACAAATATCCTTCATGAAAAACGTGGGGGATATGCTAACAATACCAAAGCGATCTATGGACTGGCAAAAAAAGCAGAAGATAACGGCGTTCGTATTTTGTCTGGCGTTGAAGTCAAAGGCTTCAGCTTTGCAAATGGATCATCCGCTGTGACAGCCGTAGAAACCAACAAGGGTAACATTGAATGCGATCAAGTCATTGTTGGTGTTGGCCCCTGGGTAAAAACCATATGGGATATGCTCGATCTACCTAAATCAGTCGACATCAAAGGCCGAAACGGCCAAATCCACGAAGACATTCCCATGTGGAGGTACTGGGCACTGGAGGAAGGCGTTCTTGGAGTAGAACCTGGCTTTTTGATGGATAACAACGGCAATATGCCCCCTGTTATTCATGTCGATACCGACGAACCTCTCTATTCAGATGTTGATGGCTCGTTAATTACTGATGAAATGTGGGGGATTTACTATAAACCTGATTTTCATTTCAACGGCGTACAAGGCGGTGCCATGCCTTACAAGATCGATAAAGCCGCCGATGATGTGAACATTGATCCCTATGGACCAAAATCACCAGAGTTTATCGTCAATGACCACTTTGCCCACATGTGGACATCTGCCCTCGCTTTTTGCCAGAAACGTTTCGAAGGACAAATCGTTAAATATAGAAATGAACCTTCTGGCGGCCTTGGTTGTTTTACACCAGACAGTTTCCCTGTTTTTGACCATTTCAGAGAGAACGTAACAATTATAGCAGATTCAAACCACGGCTATAAAATGATCGGCGTTGGCGCCCTGATTGCTCAAGAAGTTCTGGGAGAGAAATCCGCACTTCTGGAACCTTTCCGCTTCAATCGTTACGCTGAGGGTAAATTGCACCCGGTTAGCAACAGCCCCTTCCCCTGGAGCTGATATTTTCTTATCCAACAATGTCATTATATGAACAATACGAAAGAGAGCCTTTATCCTTGGCTCTCTTTTCATTTATTTATATTTCGCATGGATAGCATCATAGGTTCCATCTGCGAGTATCTCTGCTAATCCTATATCAAACTTATCTCGTAGCATCTTGGAATTAGGCCATTTTTTACTAAAACAGAGATGAAAGAAAACCTGTTTCCCTGTATCAAAATATTGAAATTTATCAGCTATTCCTTGACCACGTGCAGTATATTCGACGAATTCACGTGAAGAATAAAAAAAATCGTAATTACGATTTAACAAAATGCGTAATGCTGTCATGTCATGAGTAACAGATTCATATTTTAAGTTTGCTTTTTTTAACTCATCTTCAGCAGCATAACCACTTATGACCAGAATTTTGGCCCCGCGTGCACCTTCCATTGAATACGGTGTTTTCCCACTGTATTCTGCGGCTGCAACATATGTTCTTGTCGCTTTACTAATCGGGTTAGAATAATAGATAAATTCTTTACGGCTGTCTGTCTTTTCGCAGGACAGCATAGCCAATGTCGTACCAGCACGAGCCATTGCAACAATACGTTTCCACGGTAAAAAATCGACTTCGACCTCTACATTAACGCGGTCAAAAGCCTCAATGACGACTTCAACATCAAATCCCCGTAAATTATCAAGGCCGGGATTCTGAATTTCATAAGGCGGAAAATCGACAGAATGAATGACGAGCTCAGGCTGTTCAGCCCGTAAAGACGTCGCCATTAAGATTAAAACCATCGTAGAAAATAAAAGAGAATTAACAATCAACCTCATAGACGACTTTGCCTCGTCATTATCTCATCTACTCTCAGTATAAAATGATTTTATTAAAATAGTCTGGAGATTTGTTTTTACAAAACAAAGTGATTTCTACTCACCTATAAACGACAAGAACGTATTTTTTAAAGGCTCATACGCTTCTATACATTATCATTTGCTTTGTTCGGGCATCCATTTTGTGAAACCCGGTGTTTTAATAGATCCAACAATTCGGTCATAGCATTAGGATCTTGTGTTAAGCCATCAACAGATTTTACAATTCCCTCTATTGTAGCTTTATGTAACGACCCTTGGCACAGACTATGAAATTTATGCAGAATGTGATCATCTGTTAACGGGTTTTCGGGATCTCCGTTCGGGCAAGTTGCAGGTGTTTTCAGAACCTCACCACTATTAAATGTTATCGTTACATCAGCCCAACGTTCCCCCGGAAATTTTGCATTATACTCGTCTCTTTCCCTCAAGGATATTTTCTGACTTAAGGCCAAGATCAGGGGGTCACGCAAGGAATCTGGTGATATCTCATTTGCCCCTAAGGTGCCGCGCACAATTAACGCAGCAACCGGAAATGCAATTGCATACTGTGCTTCTTCTGTTGTCGTCGGGGCATGCCCTCCAAGACAAACGCCTTCATGAAATGTTCGGATTTCTATTGCTTGAATTTCATGGTGGTGAAGTGATTTCTGCTCCATTAAATCAGACACCGCCTGTATGGCTGGTTGCGCCCATCGACAAACGGGATATGGCTTGAAATATTGTGCCAAAATTTCCCATCTTTCATAAAGATCGTCCCAATAGGGGATAACATCTCCATTCTCAAGGGTAATTGCTGGAGCACCGGTAAAACCTGATCTGGCAAGATATGCTGCGCTTACCCCCGCCATTGCCCCCCATCCGGATCCATCCTTGAGCATCGTCGGATGATCTATACATCGCATCATCTGGCTTCTGGGACCGTGATATTCCGCAATGCCCAATGCATGCCGGGTTTGTTCTTTATTCAACTTTAGAAGACGTGCCCCCATAGCGGCTGCCCCTATGGCATTCCATGCACCAGACGTGTGATAATCGCAAGCCGTGGCATGTAACGCTATACCTGCACGCAAACTGACTTCATACCCGATGACCAAGGTCGTAATAAACTCTTTGCCATCTATCATGCCTTGCGTCTCTGACTGGCTATAAACAAAAGCCAATAAGGCGGGTAAAATAGCTGCTCCGGCATGTCCTTTTGTTAAACGATGACCATCATGCGCGTCAAAAGCATCAATCGTCATTCCCATCGCAAGAGCACTTCCCGCAGGGCTTGCTATTTGCCCTGTAAAGGGAATAGTTACTGCTTCTTTACCTGCCCCGAAAAGAGAAATCGCATGTTCGGTAATGATTTGAGCAAGCTCCGTTTGCCTGCCAGCCACAGCTACACCCAGTAGATCAAGACAGCAACGTTCTGCCATCTTGACGACATCAGAGGATAAATCGTCAAACACTGTGTCATGGATAAACGATAAAATTGAGCCTTGAGAAGACATGAAACTTCGCCCTGTTGTTTTATTGTTTGCGGATGCGAGTAAATTCACGAACAAAGTGATGTGGATTAAGATCCCGTAATGTTGGTAAAAGGTATCGCGCGTTTTTCGCCTGCTCATAATCAGCCTCGGCAGAAATTAAACATTCTCCCTCTTCGGCTTGAGAAATAACAATACCCTGGGGAGAGACAATCGAGCTCCCACCCCAAAAATTCACACCATTTTGAGGTCCTATCCAGTTACTCATCAGGATATAACTGCCAAAGGTAAGTGCTGTGTTCCCAAGATTTTGTTTCCAGCCTTCTGGATTAGAAAAATTTCCGCCTACCGCCTCTGAAGCCGAGGCAATAGGTGCGATAAGAATATTCGAACCACGTAGAGCGGAAAGACTGAGAAGCAAAGGGTTCCAGTGATCAGCACAAATTAATGTACCAGCACACCAGGGATCTTTTTCATCGGCAGGGACAAAACTATTTACCTCTTCCCCTGCAGTAAAATGTTTTCCCTCTTCCAATAGTCCATAAGTTGCTAGATTAATCTTCCTGTGTACATTCAGGATTTTCCCGTCCCGAACCGTCATTGCCGAATTATAGAAAAGCGTACCATCCCCTTCTTCAACAAACCCGAAAGTGACCGTTATACCAGCGGCCTTATCAGCAATTTGAGAAACGAGATCATCGTTAATCCGAAGAGCAATTTCCGGAATTGGCTGAGTAAATGAATATCCTGTTAGTGAGAGTTCTGGAAAGACAAGGATATCCGTATCAAGTTCTCTTGCCTGATTGATAAACTTGATATGCCGCAACAGACCATCCTGAAGCGAAGTAGGTCCTGCAGTTAGCTGCGCCGCAGCAAGGATCAACCTGTTTGTCATCTACCGACCTTCTTACATCACAACCCTTACATTCTTATAGAACTTATAATGTGCAGATGCCTTAAAACGACCAAGATATGATCTCAAGCGGCCTCTTAAAATATATATGGAATAAAGTCAGTTTTTCTTTGCTGTCGCGTTTTATTACGTCACTATTACATTATTGAAGTATGATATTGTTGAATAATTATACAAGCAATCAGGATCAAAGAATTCATTCCATAGGCCACGAATGACAGAGTATCATAATCAAATTCGTTTTGAAGAAGATGAAGAGCAGGAAATGACAATTGCATTTCTGCTTGTTCCTGATTTTTCCATGATGTGTTTTTCCAGTCTGGTCGAACCCTTACGCGCCCTGAACAGACTTGTAGGGCATGAATACTTTAAATGGGTATTTCTCTCACAAGATGGCGGGCCGGTTTTGGCTAGTAATGGCGCGTCACTCAATGTCCATTACCCGATGGACCAACTAACAAGCTGCGATGCGATTTGTGTTTGCACCGGTATCGATGTCAGTCACCACGCCAATGATGCCATCCTTGGGTGGTTAAGGCAGGAAGCACGTAAAGGTCGGATAATGGGGGCCATATCAACAGGCACCTATTTTCTGGCAAAAGCCGGGTTGTTGGAAGGAATAAAGTGCACCCTGCACTGGGAAAATCAGGACAGTTTCCGCGAGCTTTTTCCCACGCTAGAAGTCACCAATCGCCTGTACGAAGTCAGTGAAAGACATTTTAGTTGCGCCGGCGGCACTGCTGCTTTTGATCTCGCTCTATCTTGGATCACAAGTAAATTTGGCAATAGCGCAAAGACAGCCGTAGCAGATCAGTTCCTGCATGGAACCGGCAGATCCCCAGAAGAACCACAGAGAAACGATTGGGTTGAACGCTATGGTATCCACAATCCAAAGCTTCTCGATGTTATACGCCTGATGGAGGACAACCTAGAGGAACCAATGTCCCGTCAGGAGCTTGCAGATACAGCGAATGTATCTGTACGCCAGCTGGAAAGACTCTTCGGAAAATATCTACAGAGCTCTCCGTCCTTGTTTTACCTGCAACTTCGATTGGAGCGTGCGAGCTATTTTCTACGGCAAACGGCAATGCCTGTTTCAGAAATAGCCGTCGCCTGTGGGTTTATTTCCTTTTCACATTTTTCACGCAGTTATCGAAAACAATTTGGGCGTTCTCCGAGCGAAGAAAGAATGCCGGAACATGAACGTATTGAAGTAAAAACAATCGATACTTTGTAAAAAAATTCTTTCACGAAACCTGACGCCACAAGACAAATACACGTCGCCTCAGGAATTTTTGCCCTTATCACTTCACCTAGGCTCAAGGTAAATCAGCGTCAATGTTGACCAACTGAGATGTGCAGGAGAGCAAAGTGGCAAGAAGACCCGGACGTCGAAACCGTGAAAGTCAGAGGACAGCAGAAAACAAACCATCCGTCGCACCAGCAGGAGCAATGGGAGGTCGATACAAACCACTTCTTGATCAAGAAGTTGACCGTATTTTGGAAGCAGCACTGGTCGTCCTGGAACGCACAGGTATTGAAGTTACCGAAAGTCCTTGTCGCGAAACCTTCCGCAAAGCAGGTTGTCGGATTGATAGCAGTATCAATCGCGTATTTATTCCGCCAGATCTTGTCGAAAAAGCCATGAGTACCATGGCCAACGAAGTTTTATTGGCGGGAAGAACACCAGAACACGACCTAAATCTCGGCAGTGCACGTGTATACATGGGAACCGGTGGTCAGGCCGTTAAGATGCTGGACCTCAATGGCAACGTTCGGGAAACCATTACCAGTGATAATTATCATATTGGTCGCCTCGTGGATAAACTTGATAACATCCATTTTTACATGCGCCCAGTGGTCTGTCGTGATCTTGAAAATGAAGACATTGATGTAAACCAGTTTTATGCCTGCCTAGCCGCCACAAATAAACATGTCATGGCAAATTCCTACCTTCCCGATCGGGTCAAAGATTTGCGAACAATGGCCAACATGATTTCTGGAGGCGCTGAGGCTTTTAATAAGCGACCGATCATTTCTTTTACCGCTTGCTGGACTGTTAGTCCTCTGCGCTATGCGATGGAAACAGTTGAAGTGCTTGATCAGGCAATTGAACATGATATCCCCGTCGTTATATCTTCTGCTCCACAGGCTGGCGCAACTTCCCCAGCGGCCCTTGCCGGAACATTGGTTCAGTTACTCGCCGAACAACTTTCCGGTATTGTCTATGTCAACTTGATCAAACCGGGCTTCCCCTTGATTATGGGCTGTGTTCCGGCGCAGGCAGATTTACGTACTGGCGCTTTTACAGGTGGATCAGGGGAATTTTCACTCTTGAATGCCGCCTGCGCCCAGATATCACAACACCTGCGTATTCCTATTTATAATTCATCCGGTATTTCTGATTCAAAAATTCCCGATGCACAAGCCGGTGCAGAAAAAAGCCTGACTGGCCTCGCCGCTGCACTGGCTGGCTCGAACTATATCCACCACTCAGCTGGTTTTCTCGAAAGCCTTTTGACGGTTGCTTACGAACAATACGTAATAGACAACGATATTAACGGCGCCATTATGCGTATGGTACGTGGTATAGAAGTAACTGATCAAACCCTTTCAGTGGATGTCATACATGATGTTTGTACCGAAGGCCCCAATCACTTCCTTGGGCATGCACAGACACTTGATCTGATGAACACAGAATACCTCTATCCCAAATTGATGGACAGAGCGACAAGAGACGATTGGGAAGCGTCTGGTGAGTTCGACTTACGACAAACAGCAATCGTTCAGGCCAAAGAATTCCTGGGTAATCATTGGCCCCAAACCTTCACCGATGAGTTAGACAACGATTTACGGAAGCAGTTCAATATTTTGCTGCCAAAATCTGAAATGCAACCAGATGGTTTCTGGGATCGCTTTCTATCCTGATTTACGAATAAAGATAACTTACCCCATAATAAAAGAGGGCAGAAACGCCCTCTTCTTATCATAAATTTTTCCACTGAAAGAAACGATCCGTTCAACCTCAATAAGCTAAGGCAGCTACCAGATGGACACGGTGATGTTCACCGCCATTTAACGCAGTATGATATCCACGGGTGTCCGTAAAATACACGGATCCATCAGCGGGTAGGTGCGTAACGTGATGATTAACGATAAAAAGTGCGCCCGGGTTCGTAACCAAGGGAATATGTAATCTTGGTTCCGGATCACGGTGCCACGAATTACAATTATACAAACCCTTGGAAAGAATACGCATTCGCCCTATGGGAAAACGGCGCGTTAGTTCCCTATGGACGGTTTCGAAATAGGTTCCTTTAAATTGGGGATTGAATTCAGAAAAAGCCCCCTCATCCACAAGATCTTCACGGGGTTCTTCTACATAACGATCATCCGCCCGAAGCCAATAGCGGCCAGATAAATCATTTGCAGTGGTCGTCGTTTCACCGGGGCGACGATTTAGAGGAATAGCAGCAAAACCCTGATCCTGCATATCCCCTTCAAAAGAGGTAATTTTCAACACCTCATCCAAAGCAACGCGCAATTTCTTGATATCAAAACTGAGGGATAGTTTTTCTATACCTGGCCCAGAAACAAAATGTGCAACAGAATCAGTAATCCGATCTTTAGCCATCCAGGCTTTCATTTGTAGAACATCAGGATCATTGGCCAACTTATCTCTAGGGTCCTGTAACTCAATAGTCATGATTAACATCCCGTGGGTTAAATTAGCTTATAAGCTCGCATAATATGCAAAAGAGAGCATAACGCCTTTTTTTCATTAGTTGATGCAAAAAACTGATCAATATACACTAGATATATTCTTGAGAGACAGAGTATCGATTAGCTTGGGGGATTAGTCTTAAAAATGCGCCGTACCATTCCGTCAACCATGGCACTTATATGTTTTGAATCAGCAGCCCGATACCAAAATTTCACTCAGGCGGCACAAGACATCAACCTGACCCAAAGCGCTGTAAGTCGACAAATCAACCTCTTGGAAGACTTACTGGGACAAAGGTTATTCGAGCGCGTACGACGACGTGTAAAGTTGACTGCTGCTGGCCAACACTATCTGCTGCAAATTCAACCCCTTTTAGAAAGTCTGGAAATTGCGACGATAAGAATGCCGGAATTCCAGACCATCAGTGGAGGCATAAATATTGGGACTTATCCAACCATGGGCTCGAGGTGGTTACTTAAGCATTTAATGAATTTTTCTACTGAATTTCCGGACATTAATACAAATACCATTACCTATCTCGACAACAAGCAGTTCGACCATAATATGATCGACATAGGTATTGTTCAGGGAGATCCGCCTTGGCCGGGATGTCAACACGATTACTTAATGCCCGAAGAATTAGCCGTTATTATCAGCCCCAAACTACTAGGTAATCAAAAAATAGAAGAAAATATTTTTTTATCCCATCGGTTACTTCAACATACAACGCGTCCTCAGAGCTGGGATATCTGGTGTCAAAGTGCTGATGTTAAAAAGCCCACCCCACAAAACACGTTATATTTTTCCCAGTTCGAAATGATCATTGAAGCAACGGTATCTGGTCATGGCATAGCAATCTTACCCCTTGTCCTTATTGAACATGAACTGGCAGACAAACAATTGATTCTAGCGCATCCACACATCGCAAAGCCTAAAAGTGCCTATTACCTCATTTCTCCAAGTACAAAAGCCAATACGAAGAAGGTTCAAGCCTTTCGTGATTGGTTATTATCACAGACGCAATCACTTTAACTATTCTCTTGGAACTATTCCCTTGGAACTGTCCTCGTAACTATGGCTGCGACTTCGCCTTAGCCACAGGCGGCGTTTTGTAGTGTTGTAGATAATTATCATTTGATACTTCTGGCGTTAAATCAAACAAGCGTCTTACTTCCGCTAATTCCATAATACCACCGGGGTTAAAGGCAACCTTTGCATCAGCTCTCATTTTCATAGCACCAAAATTAAAGTTGCCCTGGTGATTTTCCCGCACCAACTGGCGAATTTCATTTAAAACCATTTCACGCGCCCCCGGAAAATCTTGCCAGACTTCAAGCTGCTCAGCAGTTGGGCGGTTAATTAAACGCTGAACATTACGAGCATTATCATAACGTTGACGTGCCGTTCTGCCATGCATGGCAACAATACCGCCTGGGTCAAGGACAACAACACGCCAGCGATCTGTTCCCTTTAGTTTCTCAAAGGAATAATTATCAGGCTTCACATCCAGCCAAGCCAGACCACGGCGGTTCAACTCCCTCAACGCCTGATCCAAAGCAAGAGATTGTCCTTTTGTCATTTCGCCCCCCTGCTCTCTCATGATTTGTTCGGCTGTACCACGTTCCATTCGTTCATTGATTTCTACTGATTGGGTGTCTCTTACTTCAAAATATTCAGTACTCGTCTTCGTAACATCGAACCGGGCAAATCTTTGAACAATCCGGATAAACCGCGTATCAACAAGCTTTTCCAAAGCAAATCGGCCAAATTCATCAAGAACTCTTGCATCCCATTTTTCAGCAACAGTCACTCGAACGACACGAGCTTTATTTCCTGCGTGTTGGTATACATGACTGGTAGAGCCACTTCCCAGGTGTTTCCCGAGGGGCAGGAAGTGTTCGGCCCCACTCGGGTCCGTGAAATTAAACTCGGTTTGCGCCTTTGCCGTTAGGTCCGGGCGCGAAACATCGACCTTGATAACTTCACTACCCATTACCTCACTACCGGGGGCCTTTGGTACTTCTGCAGCAGGAGCTTCTACGGCAACCTTCTCAACCTTAACGGGCTTATTGGTTTGAGGCGCTGTGGCTTTATCTGGGTCAACATTATCATTGGCAAATTCCAGCTCCCCGCGCTCGCCTTTAGGATTGTTAGACGCAACTTCCCGCAACCCGGAAGTTTGGTTATAGAGGGCAGCCGTTAAAATATTCGCAGCTTGCTGAATATCTGACAAATAACGTTGCCCAGCCTCATTATAAATGGCTTCTTTTTCTGCGTCAGTCAGCTCCCGATTAAGCTCTTTTGCCCGCGCATCAATTGCTTCTTGTGCCAATATCTCTTTGACCTTATCGATATCAGCACGATTGTCATTCAACTCGACAGTTTCCCTGACAATCCTTCCCAATGACCCCAGCTTTAATCCGGCAATCTGTGCAGCATCCAACGCCCTGACAAAATACTTCGCGCCTTTCGAAGCCAGTTTGGACGGATCACCGGAATGCGTAATTTCATGGAGCATATGAGCAATTTGCTCAAAATAGGATTGACGTCCTTGTTCTGGCGTTAGTTTGATTTTTAATTCAGGCGCTGTATCAGCAAGCAAACTTTCTGCTGTAATAGATCGTTTGGCAGCTTGTATCGTAAAGACCACATGTTCAATGGCGGCTTGAGTATAGTATGCCTCTTGCGCAAAATAGAGTGCCTTTGATTGCGCATTCCGTAACTTCTGTCGCAAGCTTTCTTTCTCAGCACCCGACGCTTTTTCAAAAGCCGTTCTCAATTCCAGAATATCTTTGAGAGCACTTTCATATAATCTGTTTTCTGCAGTAATCTGCAAATCGACTTCCTGTATCGGATTTTCCTTATCATTTCGAAGTCGCTCTTTCTGAGCCTCAATAGCATCACGATATTCAGTATTATATTTCTCTGCCAACCTCAGAGCTTCGACAACTTCGGCCCTTTTACTTTCCGAAGTGTTTTCAAGTATCCATTTCTTATGCGTGTCCCAGGCTTCTTTTGGTAATGCTTTCCTTGCTGAGAGATGAGCAAAAGCATCCTGGAAAAGAACATCCCCCTTTCCGGCCTCAATCAGGCTCTGGATAGTTTCAGTATAAGCGTTGGTATCAAGTACCAAACCAGTTTCTCGTCCGCCGATTTCACTGGCAAGTTTCCAACGGTTGGCAAAACGGGCATTAAACAGAATAACCCCTAAAGCGGCTTTCGGACCAACAAAGCTGATATCATAATCGCTTGTCAGATTTTCAGAACCAAAGGCTTGAACTTCGCCGCCGATTTCCTGAACAATTTCATTGGCGAGATTATCAACAATCTGACGACGAAGGTTGACCAGCTTACGCATGTCATGGGCTGACAGATTACCATTCTGATAATCTTTACGGGCAGCGTCCCAATTCCCGTTATAGGTCTCCATCAGGATCTTTGTCGGTTTATCAACAAAGAGAAGCCAATCAACATATTCTATATGGCGTATCTGTGCTTCCCGAAGTTGACTAACTTTTGTTGTCGGTCCTGTCCCCGGCACAGGTGGTTTGCCAATTGTCTCTAACCAGCGATTAATTCTCGCTTCATTCAGTCGTTGTAACGGAGATTTATTTTTCCCTTCAAGAACTTTACCCGTTCCCTTTAACAAGACGATTGTCAAAAGATTCCCCAGGTAATCATCCTGACTAATCTGATTACCTTCTAACAAGCCGTTCAAAGCGGTTAGTACAGCAGCCTCACCGAAAATGGCCGTCTGTTTCAGTATGCCCGCCAGTTGCTTTCTGCCAATGTGTTGCGCGGCTTTGGCTACGCCTTCAGATCCCGCCCCAAATCCTTTTAAGGCACCTATAATCAAAAGGTTATGAGCATATTCTTTCAACAGAGTTTCACTGGACCAATATCCCTCTTTCATTAAAAGAGCTGGATCCAGAGCAACCTGTGCAGTTCGGTTCAAAAATGTAAAGGCCCCGGCCTCCAAGGCCAGTCCTGTGCCATAGGCAAGGGCTTTCCCGCCAAGAGAACGTACAGCACCTGCAGCCAGTACTTCAGCCGTTGCCCAACGTCCAAACTTTCCGGCCACACCACCGGGTATCGCAATTGTCGCAAAAAGTTCACCAGCTTGCTTGGCATTCAGGAAACGATCAATTGTAGCAGCTGTTCCCGTTGTTGTTGTTTTGACAAATTCACTACCAACTTTCGTCGGGTCCAATACTATTTGTTTAGGAATGGTATAAACCCCGTCTTTGAGGAAACCATGTGTCCTCAGGACTTCTTTATCTTTCTCACTTAGCTGACTTGGAAGGTTATGCCCTGCACGGATCAGTGCAATATTGAGTTTCTGGCTTTCTGCGATCACTTCTTCCAGCTCGGCCTGAGTATCACTCATCCCACCAAGAAGATTTGCTGCCCTTGCAGGTCCAGCTTCGTACCATTCAATATGCAGATAGCTCACAAAGCTATCGAGCTCTCCGGCCAAGGAAGCTTCCCGTAGAGGAATCATGGCACGGAATAGGCGTTGTGCATCCTCATCAATCAAAGCGGCCTGATACTCTTCAACCAGTAATCTTTGTTGATTTAAAACAATCCGGCCTTCCAGCTCATTTGCGGCCCCCTTCATCAAGCGGCCTGTTTGCCCCAGTTGCTCAAACATCTCCAGCAGTGGATTGGAAGTCCCGACCAAAGCCTTGAGGTATTTAGCTTCTGCAGTTATCAACTTCTCATAAAGCTGTCCGCGTTCTGACCTGCTCCGCTCCGGGTCTTCGTTAATCAGATCGGCACGACGTTGATCAAGATATTTAAGCTCGGCATCATCCATTGCCATCACAAGCCAATGATTAAGGTATTTCTTTTCATTCGCTTTATACTCCCGATCTCTCGGTGTGTTCTTATGGTTAGCGAGCGTCTTTTCCCGTAATCCACGCCCCACGGTAAAGTTGCCCAGGTTTTTACGTTCTTCCCATATTTTATCAGCTGATTTTCCATTGGCATACACACCGGCAAGAGTGCGCTGTATGGTGGTAATTTGCCATTCACGGTGATTTTCAGGCAGGAAAGAACCATAGTTCATGCCGTACATTCGATAGTCAGGCGGCGTGAAATTGCCGGCATTTTCAATATAATAATCCTGCATCCCATCCCGAAGAGATCGTAAACTATTTAGTTGGGTAATCTGTTCTTCCAGATTGATCTTGGTTGTTTCGTTGTCCCTGAGAACATTCCCCAAACCATCAAAGGCTTTTAAAATTTGAGCTTCTTTTTTATTGATATTATTTGTCGCGGCGGAAACCAGTTCCGTCATCTTTTTAACACGCTCCTCAGGTGGTACAGATAATAGATCTAGCCTGATTTTAAGTTGAGCGAGGGTACGAATTTCCAGGTTTATTTGACTTAGACTCCGAAGGTGCGATGCTTTCTTTTCTTTTACGCGGGCTTGCTTGGAAGCAGTTGCAATCCTTTCCTTAAAGTATTCGTCGAGTTTCGTATTAACCGCTTCGCCTGTTGCCTTAAGAAATTGTGCAAAAGTTTTACGTTGCTCTTCTGTTAACTCCGGATCTTGGGATCGCATGCGAACACCATCCAAAAGACGCGTTATTTGTCGAAACCCTTGCCCTATTTCTTGGGGACCATGTTCATTCAATAGTTTTGTGATTTGCTTTTTGAGTGCATCTTCGGCGATATCATATCTTCCTGAGCGAATAGCACTGCGGGCTATATTTCCCAATTCACTGGCATAGGTCGTGTTTTTATCAAGGCTTGCTTGCCAGGCAATGGCTTTATCAACTTCCTGTATCAAGCGATTACCAGAGGACATGAGAGCTTTTTTATACCTGTCCCCAAGCCCTTCGGTCGCCATAAGGCGTTTTTGAAACTCTTGTATTTTCTTTTTCAGATCATTGTCATCCTGACCACTGCCAAGTCCGCTGGCCAAAACTGAAATTTCTGCAAAATCCAATTGTACTAAAAGACGCTTTTTTGTTGCTTCGTCAAAATCCTCTGCCTGTCTGAGTACGGAAATAAGCGTTTTAGCCTTTGCATACTCACCCTGCTCTACATATCCGTTCAACATGATGCTGCCAACTTCAGCACCAATAGTTACCGGAATATTGCCAAGTACTGATTTAATATCCTCGCCTGTTACCTCGGCCCCTTTCTTTGCCAATGTAACTCTTGCCTGAAGCGCTAGAAGCGATGGATCCAAAGGCTTTTTTTCTAATGCTTTAGAGAGGACAGATGCTGCCTCGGTGAGATTACCTTCCCGGAGTAATCTGTCAGCCCAATGAAGTGATATACCGGCAATGATTTTCGGATCTTTGTTTTGCTCAACAAATTCCTGTAATGCTTTTTCCCGTAACTTGCGCAGATCCACCAAATTACCCAGCTTCTCTTTCTCACTTTCGTTGAGGAAGCCGTAACGCCGTTCTATCTGCGTCACCAAATCTATTAAAGCGAGTGCTTTACTCTGATTGATTTTGGCATCTTCACTTTCAAGGTTTTTGAGCACATCCAAGGCTTCAGAAAGTTTACCTGAATTCACCAGATTACGAATTTGCTCTAGTCTTGACGCAGCATATTCCTTGCGAATTTGTGCCTGAGATTTTGATTGTTCAGAAGAGAACTGCTGCCCATAAACAGTGGCACGTAAATCATTTATACTAATAAGCTGTTTGGTGAGCGCCGTGGTTAAATTTGATTGTTCTCGTCCCTTTGGCACTGTTGTTCTGATAGTATGTAACAACTTTCTGCTATTGGTGTTTAGCTCAGCAAGAATAGAATTAAGTTTTTCTTTTTCTATTCCTTTCACGCTTTTGCTTAATCGGGTTAACTGACGTTCCAATTGTGCGATTAAAGGACGTAATTCTTTGGGATCTGCCCCCGGAAAACTGGCTAACTGAACCAGAGCTGACAAATCTTCTACCAATGACAAAGATGTTGCATTCGGCTTATTAAGCCCTTCATAACGAGATTTTATCAACCTCTCGCGCAACGTATCATACGACGCTTGTAAATAAGCTGTCTCATTCGTGTTAATGCCCTTTTTCCGGGTTGAAAGTATCTTGGACAGGAAATTAAGCCGCGGTAATTCATTAACAGAATTTTCTTTTGATTGAGAAACAAGCTCCCGATTGATGCGTTTAAACAATGCATCGATCAGAACGGCCCCATCTGGCTTGAGATTGTTATCGACCAATTCATCCAAAGCCTCGTCCAATATTTGTTCTGTGGCTTCTGCCCCAAATTTATGGGTTATCTCTGCAATAACAGATGGCAATATTCTCAAGGTAGGATCTTCTTTTGAGAAAGCTGGTAAAACATCTTTATTCAACCAGGAAACCAATGACTTAACGGCATCAAGCTCAGAGCGTTCCGGCGTGATATTTTCGCCTGTTGAATAACTCACGTTTGTTACCTTCAGTCGCTGTTTCTCTTTTTCCAATGCTGCTTTTTGTACTTCAAAAACCTGCGCCAGGTTTTCCTGCCCAACTTCCCTGTAATGCTTTGCCGCAGCATCAAAGGCTTTAATGTTTTCATCCAGACTTGTTTCCAAATTTTCAGGCTTCGCTTTTTTACGAGCAATCTCCCGTTGTTCTACAGGAGATTGCTTTTTGAGCTTCTCAGCTTGCTTCTTCAACCGTGCCTTTTCATCAGCCAATTGTTTTGACAGGGCATCCCGCCCAGCAAACATGGCTTCTCTTTGGTCCTCCAGCGATTTTAAAAGCCCCGGAACATTACTTCCCTCTGTCGCGCTCATCGTCTCTTCAATAGCTTCGATAGACTTATTCAGCGATTCCAGTGTTGTTGACAGTTCCTTGGTCTTCTCATTTTCCAGCGCAACAACAGGTATGGATGTTGGTCGAGGGTTTTCGTTAATCGGCAGGGGATCACTTCGCCCAAGAAGCCGGTCAATCGTATTAAGACCGCTTTGATTGTGCCTTATCTTTTCTTTATCAACGGCCTGTTGACGTTCCAAAGCCTTGGCGACTTGACTTCGGCTGGCTTCCAGCGCCTGCCTTTGTGATGTATATCCTTTGGAGAGACCTTGTTGATCGCTTTTATTGAGCGCCTTCTCTACTGTTTCAAGAGATGCAATATTAAGATCCAAACTGGTAAGTGCCTGTTTGAGTTCTTCCGTTTCTTTTGATCCTTTCTTGGTTCTGGTTTGAACCCGAAGTATTCCTTGTTTTAATTTTTCGTTCTCTCGATCCAGTTTAACTTCCAACACAGCACGGGTTGTAAAAAGTGCCTCACGTTGCGCGCTCAATCCCGTCTCTAACCCCGGAAGTTTATGCCCTCTTGCCGCAATCATACTCCCTTCGACAGCTTCAATATTGTCATCAAGTCCAGCTATCGCGTTTTCCAGCCTGATAACTTCCTTGCTCTTTTGTGGCCTTATGGGGTTTTCCAACCCTGCGACCAGATTATCAGCCTCGTTATTTAAGTTCACACGCGTAGAATCTTCACCCTCATTTTGTAATGCACCCGCGAGAACAGCACCTGTTACTCCCCCTATACTTCCAGCAATGGAGCTCAATAATTTTTGATCTCTCGATAGTAACTTTTCTACGGTACCTTGCCCCGATTTATCAGGGTTAGAGGGTAAACCAGCCAAACTCACCTTACGGTTTGTTGCTTCCGCAACCTTTCTTCTGTTTTCTTCAATCTCTTTAAAGGTTTTGACCACCTGATCCCGTGCTGTATTCCACGTTATAGCCCCACCACGCGTCATAGGTTCAGGGGTAAATTTACCATCCTGCATTTTACCCTGAACGCCTAATTCTCCGAGCTTGCCCACGACTTGTTTTTGTTGAGAAAGAATTTGATCCCGTTGATAGGCCAAAACTTCGGTATGTTGTGCCTGTTGAGCGGTTAAACCGGCCTTGGCATTAAAATCGGCAAGCTTGCGGTTAACACTATCCAGTTCACTCCCCAATTTAGCGAGTTTCATCTGTTGATCAGCAACCGCCGCAACATTGTTGCCAAAGGCTTTGCGATCTACTTTGCCATCTGGGCCTCTCGCCAATCCATTTGCAAGATCTGTATTATGTAATCCTACTTGTCGACTAAAGATATCGACTTCGACATCAGGTAACAGGCCACGCATTTCCTTGCGAACTTCATTGGCTTGATTACGCAACTCTGTTGATCGCATTCCCTCGCTGTAATTCTGCAAGTTTTCATTTGCTTCATGAAAAGCAGCTGTCGCTTTTAAAAGTTTTGCGCGATTGGCAGCAACCTTTTCTCTCAGTGCTTTTGGCCCTGTGAAGGTTTTATTCATCTGCTCGCGAAGTTCTTCTTCGGAACGCATACCGCTTACGTCAAAATCTATGTACTCCGTATCACCAGCTTCAACCAAAGCCTGTTGCGCTTTTTTAACCTCATCCAACGCATCACCAAGCACCTGATTTCTGCGGTGTTGTTCTTTTATTTCTTGCCTGTAACGGCTGTCCTTGTCCTTATTTTCTTGGTTGATATCATCTTGGATTTTATCGAGTTTATCAGCCAGTTGACCAAACTTTGCCAAGCTATCAGCTGAACCACCTTTGGGAATGTCACCCGATGCCAAGGCTTTATCTGCAGCCTCAAGTCTTTCTAATGCTGAATCAAACTGTTCACTGACTTTCTCCAGCTCTCCTACGTCCATCCCCTTGATTGATTTTGCTTCATAGAAAGAGTTCATAAACTCATTGGGGATATCACTATCAATATTTGGCCCTATTGGTGCACTTAAATGCCCGTTAGCCTTTTGATGCTTATCGAAAGCCTGTTGTGCTTTTGCCAACTCTTCCCCAAGCCCCAAAGCATTCGCTTCCAATGTAAAAGCAGCTTCTTTGGCCTCAGCTTGGGCGGCTTCATTTTTTTCAAGCAAACCTTCCAAGCCACGCATTTGTTTTCTTAGGTCATTGGCTTCATTCTCGGTAATCCCTTTAGTGTGTTTTTGCCATTCTGCCTTTTGCCTAAGATCAGACATTGCGCGACGAATTTTTTCTTCCTGTACAGCCAGATTCTTGATTTTTTTATCAGACTTGTGTTTTTCAAATTCGGCATCATTCATCCCGAACTTGCGATCTTTCATATCCTCAACGGTCTGTACTGCTTTCTGGTGTTCCTTCACGTCTTTTCTGAATTGCTTGGCTTCTTTTTGCAAAGCTGTGCCACTATTGCGATGTGTTGCCTTGTCAGCCTGATTTTCTGCACGCAATTTACGTATATTCTGACAGGCAGAAGAGCGACAGTTAGGATCACCATCCCGGCGCATTTCCTGCTCTATTTCACGAAGATTTTTGTCTTCACGGTCAAGGTCTTCTCCGTCCTTTTTATGTTTCTCTGCCTTTCGCTTCAGTTCTTTGTTCTTTTTTTCCAGCTCTTTCCGTTCTTCTTCCAGTTTCTTTTCAGCATCTCTGCGCGCTTTGTATTTTTTATCTTTTTTCTGACGCTCCAGCTCTTCTTTCAGCTTCCGTTGTTGTTCTTCCAACTTGGCTTTGAGTTTTTCTTTGCGCTCTTTCTCTTCCTGTATTTTCTTTTCTTTTTCTTTCTGCCTTTTGTCCTCTTCCGCAGCAGCATCTTCAATATCTTTGGGATCGACTTTTATCTCTAAAGTATTCTCTCCAATCATCGCCAAAGAGTTATTGGCTGCAGTGCGCACCATGTCACCGACTTGTGAAATAAGGCTATTGAGATTAGGGCCAGACCATTCGCGCACGGTATCAATACTTGTTATAGGCGCGACATCTTCACGAACCAGATTACGTTTAGCCCGCTCTTCCGACGCCTTACGCATGGCTGTAATTTGCTCCAGCGTCATCCCGGGCGGCTCTTTTTCTTCCTCATGATGAACAACATCACTCCCACCAGAAGATACCTCTTCTGATGTTTCAGAAGTAGCCGCAACTTCCTCCGTCACCTCTTCTGAAGTTTCTTCTGTTGCCTCTTCCTCTTTGGCCACAGCTTTCGCTGAACTGTCATCACCTGATGCTTCTGTTGACGTTTTCGCCCCGGTCGATGCCGTCGATGTATCAACCGATTCAACTTTGGCTGACACACTTGGTGCCTGCGGAGCTGTTTGAATAACGGCTGGACTTTCGAGAATAGGATTGTTTCGAATGAGTTTTGATGTACTGGGAGCAACATAAGGGACAGTTGTACCCTTGCTCACACTTTCAGTTCTGGTCGTAGTAGGGACCGGTGCCTGATAGACCGTCGTATTTGTAGAGGTTGTACTCGTGGTAACGCCACCGCTCGTCTTTGTTGTCGTCTCTGTTCTGGTCACAGTACCTGTAACACCCGAAGTCATCCCCGGGGTACCCGTTTGTATCGGCATGGCAAGCGGCGCACTGTAACTTTGTACATTATAGGACGGTATGGGGGTTTCTGTTACTGGCCCATACGGTAACACAGGGCGGTAAGGTTGAGTGGGGCTATAGGGAGAAACGTAGCCCTCGGCTTGCCTCGCCTGCGTCGCTTGGCCTGCTTGCGTAGCTTGTCGCGCATAACCACCGCCCGGAACAGTTACCTGACCGGGTGTAAAAACGGTATAACCCGGATTTTGATAGATTGGCGTTTCCGTACTTTGGGACAAAGCCGACGAAAGTGGCCAGGATAAGACGCAACTCGTTGTAATGACCACAGCACCATAACGTATAGTTCGCTGTAATTGTATAGAAATACCAACCATGTGGCTTCTCCCAAAACTACCCGGGAGGAGAAAATTCAATCGTTTTTACTGTTTCATTTTAATTATTTTAATCACGTATTGAATTTCAGTTCAGCTAAAACTTTTCCCCGGATAGAGCTTGCCTTTTACAAAGGCGATTATTCAGATCTACCTGACAATAACAATGATATCTCCACGCTGCGGGGTATCGATATCAAGAGGTACAAACCCACCAAAAGAAAGTTTCGCCGTAACATCCGTAACTGTAACTAAACCCAACTCTTTCTTACGGATCATCAATACTTCGCCTGTCTGCGGGTCCGTCAACTTTTTGATGACACGCTCAACCATAAACTTATCGTTTGCGCGGATACCGGAATTAGATCCCGCATTGATATAGACTTGCCCTTCGTCAAAATCGACAACGCGCCCTGTCCAAGCAACAGAATTACTTTTCGCGGCAATCATTTGCACTGCACGTGTAATTGCCTTACGCGTCGCTTCACCCAGAGGAGTTTTAAGGAACTGGTTCGTTCCCATACTCACTCCTTTATAACCAAGAGACAGATCCCAGGACGAGTTATCAATCGGTTCAGAAACACGATATACTTCTTCAACCTGTGATGTTGTTGCATTCACAAGACGAATATCCATCGCCACTTTGCCCGAAGCAGATTGGCGAGATAAAGCACCGCTAAAGAGATTACCGACATTCCCCCCCGAAAGCCCAACGCCAAAGCCACCACCTTCGTCCTGATCACCAAACTCGGTGACGGATCCATAAATCAGGAAATTCAACCCCGTTACCTGCCCAAGTTCCGGCCCTGTCGTGGGATTGGTAACATTTTGGCCTTTCATTTGCTGCTCAGCCAAAACCTGCTGCACATTGGCCCTCTCAACGACAATAAAGCGACCTGATTCAACAAGGGCTGATGTCATCATTGCTGATAACCCGCCGCCAATATCCCAATCACCATATTTTTGCTCAAACGACCCCACAGCATCAAACTTCCCGACACTGACAACACGCTTGGGACCCGCAATCTCCTGAACAGATTCCGTTAATATGACAACTTTCTCGGTATCATCGTTTGTTGTTGATTGCGCATGTACAAAAGACTGAGGTGAAATCAAAAGAATAAAAAAAGAGAGAAAAAACACATAAATTCTTGAATAGTTACAAAACCAGAGACCGGACATCTGCACGTTGCCTTTCCACACCTAATAGTCTTGACAGACTGATTAATTAGCTTAATCAGCTATCCAAGAACCGTTTGACTTATCGATTTTATAGCGTTCGACTAGTGACCCCTCGACGGTAACAACTTCGGCCGTGATAAATTTCTCATCTTCTTGGATCTTACCAACCTTCAAGCGCTCATTGCCGTTAATCATCAACTGATATTCAAGCAATAAACGGACAGCTTTTTCAGACGGTCCCGCCGGACCATAAATATTATTTGAAGAAGGACCAGCAACAGGAGAAAGAGCGCGTGGCAACGTAGATGGTGGCGCGCTTAAAGCATTGTTTGTCTGTTGTGTTTCGGAAAGCGACCTAACAATGTTTGATAAATTATTGATCTGTTGGGATAAGGCATAATAGTCAATCTGCCGATTACGAGGATCACGATATATATTCTCATAGCCCAGTTGAGATTGTACGCGTGCCTTTGAAGCCTCTCTTAATTGCTGAGCTTGGTAATGTTGACGTTCTTTTAAACTGACGTCGTCAGAGAATGTAACCGTGGAAAACCCAACGCACTGAACCAGATATAAAAAAACAGCGCCTGACAGAACTACTTTTTTATCAGTTACAAAACTCCTGAATTCAAGTGGAACATCCATTGATCTTCCAGACATAAAATTGCGGAGGTTTGGCTTTTATTTGCCCTTTATTATACACAAAGAGGTTCTATTTTCAAATGCGTGTTCGCGACCTCTCAAACTTGTGACCACACTGCAGTACACAAAACATCAGACGTAAATCATACTTGTCACTACGAACTCCCCATAAACTTGACAAAAAAAGAGAGAGCCAAAACTCTCTCTTGTAAGTTACGACAGGGTTAATTCTTACTTAAACTGTTCCCCCCAACGATCCTTCCAGAGTTGCAAGTTCCTGACCGCCGGCCATCATATCCTGTAATTCTTCTGGCGAAACGTCACCCCGACTTGCAGTTCCAAATGTTTTGCCTCTGTTAAGAACCGTAAAGCGATCACCGACCGCCATAGCGTGACGTACGTTATGAGTGATGAAAACAACGGCAACCCCAAGTTTTCGCACCATATTAATTGTCGCGAGAACATTTGATGTCTGACGAACCCCCAGAGCAGATGTTGGTTCATCCAAAATGAGAACCTTCGCCCCGAAATATACAGCACGGGCAATAGCAACCGTTTGGCGCTCGCCCCCCGACAAAGTCCCCACGGCTTGGTCCGGTCCGCGGAGGTTAATGCCCATCTTACTCATTTCAGCCATCGTAATTTCATTGGCACGCTTATGATCGAAGAACTTAAGAGGGCCAATATTACGGATTGGCTCGTTCCCCATAAAGAAATTTCGACTGACAGACATCAAAGGGATCATCGCCAAATCCTGATAAACCGTTGCAATACCGGCAGAGATCGCATCACGTGGTCGTTGGAAATTCATCGGCTTGCCCTCAAAAAGGATTTCTCCTTTTGTAGCCTTATGAACGCCTGACATGGTTTTAATAAAGGTGGATTTACCAGCCCCATTATCACCCAACAAGCAATGGCACTCTCCCTGATGCACATCGACAGATACACCAGCCAACGCAATCACAGGGCCAAAGTGTTTTTCGATATCTTTCATCTGAAGAATAGGTGATGACATATTATCTCTCCCCCGTAATCATACGGCGGATATAGGTATTAAGCACAACGGCCAGAAGCAGAATAATACCAAGGAAAACCCGAAACAAAGAGCTTTCGACACCAGCAAAGAACAGTCCTTGCTGCACCACGCCAAAGATCAAGGCACCAAGTGCAGCACCCAAGACAGAGCCATATCCTCCAGTTAGAAGTGCCCCCCCAATCACCACAGAGATAATCGCTTCAAACTCTTTCAAAACGCCTCTGTCAGCGCCAGCAGAACCAAATTCCATCACCTGGCAGGTTGCAAAAACGGTGGCACAGAAAGCAGTAAACATAAACATCAGGATTTTGACACGGCTAACAGGAACACCGACATAACGGGCAGCCTGTGCATCGCCACCTGCAGCAAAGATCCAGTTACCAAAACGGGTTTTTGTCAGCAGAACGTGACCAAATATGATCAAGCCAATAGCCCAAACCACCAACATAGGCACACCATCAACAATCGGCTGTCCAGCCTTCACACCACGCTCAAATGTAGCGATAAGTCCTGCATCACCTAGCCACTGGAATAAACCTGTCAGTACTTTTCCACCAAAAAGGCTTGCGAGCCAGTCACCTTCGGCAACATCACGAATGCCCCCGATAATGGTTTTACGCTCAATTGTTTGTGGGAGAAAAATAGTAAAGCCACGAAGAATGAACAATAGCGCCAGGGTCACAATAAAACTCGGTAATCCGGTTTTTATAACAATGTACCCGTTTAAGGCCCCAATTCCCATACAAAGAACAAAGGTAACAATGATTGCAAACCAGATCGGCCACCCTAACGTAACGCCAAAAATGGCAATCATCATGCCTGCAAACCCGATCATAGATCCCATTGAAAGATCAAATTCACCGGAAATCATCAAAAGACATGCACCAACAGCAATAATAGCAAATTGTGCCGAAACAAGTGTCCAGTTCAGGATACCTTGCGATGTAAACATCCCGGAATCGAAAGCCGTCAGCAGAAAGAATGTAAACACAAGAACGGTTCCACACATTCCCCCTAATTCGGGACGAACCAGTGCTTTCCGTAAAGAAGATCTCTCTTTTATTCTTTCATCAGCGACAGGCGCGGGAGAAGGGTTGCTCGTGACCATAAAGAGCCTCATCAATAAAAAATACGCAGAAACGACCACACAAAGGTGGCCGTTTCTGACTTAGCGTTTTAGCGATATTCGCCTGCGAATTTTTCAACAAGTTCCAGACCATCAGCTGTTACAAAGCCCGGACCAGAGTTGATGTTATTCCCCGGCAACACACCATAGCGGTCATAGTTTGTCAGAATAACAACAGGCAGATAAGCCTGTAGGAATGGTTGCTGATCAATACCCCACTTGATGATACCAGACTTAATGCCTTTGACAATTTCATCGCCCAGATCAAAGGTACCGAAGTAAATATCACCCGCCATACCATTTTCCTGCAACGCCAAAATTGTTGGATCAGCAGAGGTTGGGCCAAGCGTTAGAACTGCGTCTGTATCAGGATTGGCTGCAAGATAAGCCAAGACACGATTTTTGATTTCAGCCGGATCCTGACCACTATCAATCATGGAGCTACCAAGCGGAACACCTAGGCCATCAGCAAAACCACGGCAACGCTCAGCAACAACTGTGTTCGAAATCACGTGGTTAACACAGACAAAGGATTTTACACCATCAGACTTGGCACGAAGCCCCGCAGCATAGCCAGCATCATATTCTGGTTGCCCCACAAACATCAAAGCCCCAACTTCACGGGTTTGTTCTGCAGTACCTGAATTCATAATGATGACATTAATGCCTTGATCCACCGCCGCACGGATTGGACCACTTAGAACATCGTAATCGGCAAGAGTTGTAATAATACCGTTCGGGTTAGAGGCCGCAGCCTGTTCGATAATACGTGCCATATCGGCAAGATCACCGGTCGGTGGGTTACGATATTCTACAGAAACATCCATTTGCTCCCCGGCAAGGGCAATTCCATTTTTAATTGTGTTCCACCAGCTATCACTGTCTGGCGCATGGCTGACCAGAATGTACTTTTCCCCTTCAGCCGAAGCCGTTGTTGCCCCGAGTAACGGTGCAACAACAAATGCTGTGGCCAAGACCAAACTTTTAAATAGTGGTTTCATTGTTTACTCCCTTTTTGAATGTTTTTTGTATTTTTATCCGTGGATAGTTCGTGGACGGTTCATGCCGTTTCTTTTTTCTTTCTTATCTTATTCATAGTTTTTTAATTTTTGCAACCGGTTGCAAAAATTAAAAAACTTTCGTACTGTTATTTCAGACTTTTTACGTTACACATAGGGCGATTACAGACCACTGGAGAACGGATTTATATGGCTGCAACGTTAAAGGAAGTTGCCAAACACGCAGGTGTATCCACATCGGCCGTGTCCAGAACCTTTACGCCAGGAGCTTCCGTTTCTGATAAAATGCGTCGGCGGGTCGAAAAGGCCGCTCGAGAACTTGGGTACAGCCCTAATCTTCTCGCCAGAAGCTTAACAACACGGCGCACGAAATTAATCGGACTGGTCTCAAATAACTTCCACAACCCTATTTTCCTTCAAGTCTTTGACCTCTTTACGCGTGGCCTGCAAGCACGAGGCCTGAGACCTTTGCTCGTCAATCTTTCGGATGAAACTGATCCAGAAAGTTCCATCCGTATGTTGAGACAGTATTCTGTTGATGGTGTAATCGTCGCCTCATCTACATTGTTGCCAGGCTTTGCAAAGGCCTTCAGGGATGCAGGAGTTCCGGTTGTCCATTCTTTTGGTCGTTATTCAAGCTCCCCTGAAATTCACGTCGTTGGGATCGACAACGTGGAATGCGGTCGGATGGCTGCCCGGGAGTTGGTTAATCGTGGTTATAAAAAAGTCGGATTTCTAGGCGGTCCTGATACAGCAACGTCCACTCAAGATCGCTTTACTGGGTTTAAAGAAGAAATAAATCTTCATCCGGAAATCGATTTTAAATACAGCTTTTCTGCGGCCTATTCATTTGATGCCGGTCGGGATGAAATGACGCGCCTTTTAGAACGATCACCTCAGGAAGCTTATTTCTGTGGAGATGATATTTTGTCAATCGGTGCGTTGACCGCCTTGAAGCTGGCAAATCTTTCCGCACCCCAAGACATTGGAATTATCGGTCTTAATGATATGGAGATGGCCAGATGGGAGAACATAGATCTGACAACAATCCGTCAACCCGTTAACGAAATTATTAACTCTTCTATCGAGTTGATCACCGCAATGCTTGATGATCCGGAGCGATATCCTGAATCACGTCTGTTCCCCTGTCGTGTTATAGAACGAGGGACACTAAGGCCCCTCGTCTAATTCATACTTACCGAAGTATTTCTTAGCGGAACATTGGTGGCCGGGCATCAACCCACGCCCCCTCTTCTTTGCCTGATTTCGCAACGGCGGCAACCGCAGCCATGGAACGCAAACCGTCTTCGGATTTCGGATAAAGGTTTGCAGCTGGGTCCACAGACCGTCCTTCTTTCTGTGCGCCAATAACTTCGGCCAAATCTGTATAGATGTTTGCAAAAGCAAGGGGCATTCCCTCCGCATGACCAATGGTCACTCGTGTTGCACGATCAGCTTCTGGAGAAAGATTTTCTTCACCACGCTCAATCGTTTGTAAACGTCCGTTCAACGGCATGTAATAGAGTTGGTTGGGGTGTTCCTGCATCCACTTAAGGCCGCCTTTTTCGCCAAAGACCTGAATAGTCAGGCCATGTTGGCGACCAATGGCAATAGACGATGTCCACAGACGCCCAACCGTACCCCCATTCATGCGGAAGTTTACCATCGCGTCATCTTCCAGAACCCTGCTCTCAATTAGAGAGGCGCAATCTGCCGATAGCTTGGTTACTTCCTGGCCAGTGACAAAGCTCGCCATATGTAACGCGTGTATACCACAGTCCGCAAACTGTGCTGAAACACCCGCTTGCTTTGGGTCATAGCGCCACCTTACGCGAGGATTATCGGCGTCCGCCGCATCGGCATGGTGTCCATGCGCAAACTCTGTCACTACCAACCTGACTTTGCCCAGATCACCACGGGCAATCATTGCCTTCATGTGACGGACCAGCGAATACCCGGTATATCCGTAGTTCACAGCACAAATTTTTCCGGATTTCCGGGCGATACGAACGATATCTTCGCCCTCTTCAACAGTCATTGTCATCGGCTTTTCGCAAAGGACATGATATCCGGACTCAAGAAAGGCTTTCGTTATTTCGAAATGTGTTGAGTTTGGCGTCGCGACGGTGACGAGATCAACACGATCTTCGCGCGCATTTTCACCCTGAAGCATTTCCCGCCAGTCACCATAGGCACGATCTGAAGCAACGCCAAGCTTTTGGGCATAACAACGCCCCGCTTCTGGATTATGGTCCAATGCGCCGGCAACAAAAGAAAACAGTCCATCAAGACCTGCACTCAGACGGTGTGCGGGGCCAATCTGACTACCTTCGCCACCACCAATCATTCCCCAATTAAGTTTTGTCATATCTGTGTTCCTTAATTAAAGCCGATGGTTTGTAAGTATTTACGGTTCAATATTGCATCATCGATAGGACGCACTGGCAGTGTCGGATCACAATCCTGTTCCACCGTGCACCAGCCTTCAAAGCCTTCTTGTGTCAAAAGCTGATAAACAGCCGGGAAATCGACATCACCATCACCAAGATTACAGAAAATTCCCTGCCCGCAAGCCTTATAAAAATCGGTTCTGTTTTCTATAACGTCTGCTTTAACAGTCGGTGATATATCTTTGAAATGCATATAAGAAATACGTTTCATGTGGCGTTTCATAAAAGCAATCGGATCAAAACCGGCATAGGAGTGATGCCCCGTATCAAAACAGATCTTGAGAATACTCTCATCTATTTCAGATAGCAGGCGTTCAAGTTCAGGTTCAAAGTCCATAAAGCCAGCGGCATGAGCATGAATCCCTGTCGTTAAGCCGTACTCTTCAGTGCCAATTTTAGCAACTGTCTCAAAACGGTTCCTGTAGGCGTTCCATTCCTGATCATCCATTTTTTCGGCTTCATCGACACGACCAGCTGTCGGTGCACGACGCGGTGAAATAGAATCAATCAACACAAGGTTATTCGCCCCGTGCGCCACTAAGGCCTTACAGGTTCTATGCACCCCATCCAAAACGTCTTCCCATTGAGCGGGATCATGAAAAGGCCTAAAGACAACACCGCCGATAAGGTCTAGGTTATGCTCATCCAACGCTTCTGCCAGTTGGCTCGGGTCTTCTGGCATAAAACCCACAGGCCCCAATTCTATACCCGTATATCCAGCCTCGGCGCACTCTTTCAGTACTGTTTTCCAATCCGGGTTTCGCGGATCCTGAGCAAATTCCACCCCCCATGAACAAGGTGCATTACCAATTTTTATAGACATCACTGTCTGCCTTTCACATATAAGAATATTTTAAACGTCCAGCCACGTTTTTGATTCACTTGAATCGTGAGCAAGCTCAACAATACGGTTCACTTCCATTCCATCCCGAAAGGTAGGCCAAACCGCATTTTTAGTTTCAATAGCCTGCAGAAAGTCCCGCGCTTCAATAATAATTTGATCCTGATAACCAGTGCCATGTCCCGGCCCCTGACAGAAAGCCAAATAATCCGGATGGCTGGGACCCGTCAGAATTTTACGAAATCCCCGCAGGTGTTCCGGCCCTTCTGCTTTATAGAGCCATAGAGCGTTTTGATCTTCCTGATCAAATCTTATTGCCCCTTTGGTCCCTGTAATTTCAAAGGCGTAGCCCATTTTTCGCCCCGTCGCGATCCGACTAAAAAACAAATGCCCCATTGCCCCATTTTCAAACCGACACATAATCTGCCCCTGATCATCATTGGTGACATCTGATAGATCTTTGGTAGCCGAAGCAGAAGATGTTGTGGGGCGCTTCGAATGAACCGTTTCAACTTCGGCAATAAGTGTTGTAATTGGCCCAACAAGTGCCAAGGCACCATTAATCATGTGTGGCGCCAAATCGCCCATTGTTCCATTGCTCTTGCCACTCGTTCGCCAGCTAGCAGATAGTTCCGGATCTGCATAAAAGTCTTCGGTATGTTCGCCTCTGAACCAAGTAATATCCCCTATCTCCCCCTCTGCAATAAGAGATCGGGCAAACTGGGCAGCAGGTGTGCGTATATAGTTAAAGCCAATCATATTAACGACACCGCTTTTTTCCGCGGCGTCAACCATCGCTATACTATCTTTCAGAGAAGCACCAAGCGGCTTCTCGCAAAATACTGGCTTACCACAAAGAAAAGAGGCTTCCGCGATCTCACGGTGGGTTTCTTGTGGGGAAGCAATAACAATTGCCTCTACCTTGGGATCATTAACCAACTGCTTCCAATCAGACGTGCAGCGATTAAACCCAAAAGATTTTCTATATTTTTCTGCAGATTGATCTGTGGTGGCGCAAACCATTTCCAAACGAGGCCGTAATTTGGTGTCAAAGACAGCACCAACAGATTGCATTGCCACAGCATGGGCCTTGCCCATATAGCCCCCACCAACAATGCCAATACCAATTTCTTTCATTGGCAGAGCCTCCTCATGTAAAATACATTTGCAACCGGTTGCAAAATTAGTATCCTCAGAATCGACAAGACGTCAACTGGCAATCGAACAATGCTCGAAATTGACGCAATAACCATACGACTGCAGAGGCAGATATGAAGACTTCGGAACAAACAATTCGCCTGACCACAGCGCAGGCTATCGTGCGTTACCTCGCCAACCAGTTTATTGATATAAACGGACACGAAATGCGTTTGTGCGGTGGTGGCTTTGGTATATTTGGTCATGGAAATGTCACCTGTCTGGGCGAAGCATTAAATAATTACAAGACAGAATTACCTCTTTACCGTGGTCAAAATGAACAAAGTATGGGCTTTGCAGCGGCAGCCTATGCAAAACAGCATTTCCGTCGTCGATTTATGTTTTGTACTGCATCAGCAGGACCAGGAACGACGAACCTGTTAACATCAGCAGCACTCGCCCATGCAAACAGGCTCCCCATGTTGATGCTCTGTGGCGATACCTTTTTAACACGTTTGCCTGATCCGGTCTTGCAACAGTTGGAACATTTTGGAAACCCTACACTGGGCGTCAATGATGCCTTTAAGGCTGTTACTCGTTATTGGGACCGTATCACCCACCCTGCCCAAGTTATTCAGTCACTTCCCAACGCTTTGGCAACTCTTCTCGATCCCGCAGATTGTGGCCCGGCCTTTATTGGTTTACCGCAGGATGTTCAGGGATGGGTTTATGATTTCCCACTATCGTTCTTTACAAAAAAAGTTCACCGCATTCGCAGAATTTCACCTGATGAAATAGAAATTCAGGAAGCAGCGGAACTACTCAAGACAGCCAAGCGCCCTATGATCATTGCAGGTGGAGGCGTTCAATACTCTGGCGCGGTTGCGGAACTGACTTCCTTTGCTGAGCAGTTTGATATCCCTGTGGTAGAGACAATTGCTGGCAGAGCAAACATGTTAGCGACACATCCTCTGAATATAGGTCCCATAGGCGTTACAGGTTCCAATTCTGCCAATACAATCGCAGAACAAGCAGACGTTATCCTCGCTGTAGGCACACGTCTTCAGGATTTCACGACTGGTTCGTGGACGGCCTTTGCCCCATCGGCGCGATTCATTGCGATCAATGCCGCCCGCCATGATGCAGGTAAACACCAATCTTTACCTGTCGTCGGTGATGCCAAGGCCTCACTACCTCTGCTTCAAGGACAATGCAGTGATTACAAAGCGCCCAGGAACTGGACAAAGCTTGCACAGGAAGAACGCAAAAGCTGGGATGACTATATCAAATGGAATGTTGATCCGGATAGTGGCCCCAATTCCTATGCACAGGCTATTGGCACGATTAACGCGCTTTGTGATCCACGCGACAGAGTTGTCGCTGCCGCAGGTGGTTTGCCCGCCGAAGTCGCTGCAAACTGGCGTACATTAAGCACGGGAACAGTTGATATTGAATTCGGTTTCTCTTGTATGGGTTATGAAATTGCTGGCGGCTGGGGTGCCAGAATTGCACAGACAGAAAGTGAACCCGATGCAGATACAATCGTCTTTGTCGGAGATGGATCATACCTACTGATGAATTCAGACATATACTCATCAGTCCTTAGCCAGAAAAAGCTGATCATCATTACCCTTGATAACGGCGGTTTTGCGGTTATTAACAAGTTGCAAAACAACACAGGCAACAAGAGTTTTAATAACCTTCTTTCCGATTGCCCTACAATTCAAGAACCTTTCGCAGTTGATTTCCAAGCTCATGCTGCATCTATGGGCGCAACAGCAGAAACGGTTGAAAGCGTCAAAGAGCTTGGTGAGGCCTTTGCCCGCGCTAAAGCAAGCGATAAAACCTATGTCATTTGTATGAAGGTTGACGCTTACGAAGGCTGGACAAAAGAAGGTCATACCTGGTGGGAAGTTGGAACCCCTCATATCAGTGATGACCCAAATATCACCAAAGCACACAAAGAATGGGAAGCCAGCCGTGAAAAGCAAAGGAAAGGCGTATGATCCCCTTCCTTGAGAAAATTAAAGAGAATAACTTTGTCATACTGGGGCGTGCGGGTATGGATCTCTATCCTGATCCGCCCGGTACCAAAACAGAGGATGCAGCGCAATTCGTGGCCACTCTCGGCGGGTCATCAGCCAATATCGCCGTAGCTTTAGTTAAACACGGCTGCAAAGCATCACTGGTGACTTCTGTGTCAGACGATGCCGTTGGGCGATTTACCCTTAATCAACTTGATAAATACGGCATTGACCGACGTTACATACGACAAGTTGGTGGGGAATTCAGAAACTCTTTGGCACTGGCAGAAACCCGTATCGAAGATCATCAATCCGTTATTTATCGCAACGGCGCAGCAGATTTTCAAATGACGGTTGATTGTGTGGAAAAGATCGACTTTTCCCCTTTCGCCGCCCTTATTACCACGGGAACAGTCTTTGCCGCGGAACCATCACGTTCCTCTGCCTTTCATGCGATCACTCTCGCCAAACAGGCCGGATTACCCATTATATTTGATGTGGATTATCGTCCCTATTCCTGGCCTTCGCCTGACATAGCATCCGAAGTATATTCAAAAGTTGCCGCCCTCAGCGATATTATCATTGGGAATGATGAGGAATTTGACTTTATGGCCGGTGGTAAAAATCTCGGCCTCGAAAAAGCCCAAGCCCTTGCCGCAGAAGCAAACCGACTTATCGTATATAAAATGGGTGAAAAAGGGGCGATTACCTATACAGGTGTCGAGGAAATACATACTGGAATTTATCCAGTCAAAGCTCTCAAACCTACAGGTGCCGGGGATGCTTTTATGGGCGGCTTTATTGCAGCACTGGCCCAAGGCTTACCAATAAAGGAATGTATATTACGAGGGTCAGCCTCTGCAGCAATCGTTGTCACAAGAGTAGGCTGTTCCCCGGCAATGCCAACACCGCAAGAGCTGGATGAATTTTTACAAGAACATCCCGGCCCTAAGAAACCAGAACAAATCAAAAAATAAAAGCCCTACAAAGGCCAATTAAAGGACAGACCATGCATATTGCCCCGTATGATAATCAAAACAAGCCAATCGTCGATGTTGAAGACAGCTGTGTTCCCCTCAACTATTTCAATATTATCAAGTTAAAAAAGGGTGAGGCTTTTTCCTATCAAGTTCCCGGGTATGAAACCTGTATTGTCCCCGCGACAGGAACAGTCGACATTGAGATCGAAGGCCTGAACTATATTAATCTGGGAAATCGCGGCGTAGATGTTTGGGATGGTGAGCCCGAAGGCGTCTATGTTCCGACAGGTGCCAAAGCAACAATGGTCTGTAAATCTGATACAACAGAAGTCTTCGTTGCCGGGGCAAAATACGACAAAGTCCTGGATCCTTTCGACGTAAGATCCGCACAAATAGATCTGGTTCAATATGGATCTGACGACACCAAGACACATCGAAAAATCAAACATATCCTAGGCCAGAAACAACACGGGCAAGTTGGTCGTCTGCTGGTCAGTGAGCTCTTTACCGTTGGTCAAGGTGGATGGTCCGGCTTCCCGTCACACAAACACGACACAGATCGTTTGCCGGATGAAACCCGGCACGATGAAACCTATAACTTCAGGTTCCGTCCTAATCATGGTTCCGGCGTTCAAATGCTGCAACGGGAAGACAATAAACCCGGCGATGCCTATCATATTGTTGATGGGTCGACGATCTGCCTGGATAAAGGTTACCACCCCTGTGCAGCCCTGCCCGGGTACGAAATGTACTACTTCACCATTCTAGGCGGATTGAGCCAGCGTTCATTGGTTCAATACTTCCAGCCAACACACGCCTATCAGATAGAGACAATTCCCGGCATCAAGGATATGATTGCGAAGTTCAAATGACCTTAGCTACCCTTTCTGATGTTCTGCAACCAGCCTATAAAGAGGGCTATGCCGTTGCCGGGCTTGTGGTGTTAGGGTGGGAAGATGCACGTGCCTTTGTGGCCGCAGCGGAACAGGAAAAAGCAGCTGTTATTTTGCAAGCTGGCCCCGGATGTCGGGCACACACCCCTCTCCCTATTTTAGGAACCATGTTCCGCACTCTGGCAGAGAAAGCAAGCATACCTGTTGTTGCCCACCTGGATCATGGCTATACGATAGATGAATGTCGGGAAGCCATTGATAACGGCTTTACCTCTGTTATGTTTGATGGTTCTCGGAATCCTTTGGCACAAAATATTACGGAAACAAAAGCTATTGCAGAACTCGCGCATAAAGCGGGGGTATCATGTGAAGGCGAGATCGGTTTCGTTGGCTATGATAATGGTGAAGCCTCGGCACATACTTCTGCTACAGATGCAAAACGCTTTGCCGAAGAAACCAATATTGATGCCATGGCAATTTCCGTCGGCAATGTGCACTTACAACAGGAAAAATCTGCTGGAATAGACCTTAACGCCGTAAGAGAGATCGATGCCTGCACAGACGTGCCTTTGGTCATCCATGGTGGATCGGGTGTGCCAACAGAAACGCGCCGTTTCCTTGCTCATAACACAGCTATTTGTAAGTTCAATATTGGCACTGAACTCCGTATGACTTTTGGCCAATCTCTTCGGTCCACTCTTGCAACAGATGAGAAACTCTTTGATCGCATTTCAATTTTGCAACAAACAGAAGAACCTCTTACCCAAACAGCCAGAAACATCATTCGTAATTTACTGTCAACTTATTGAATTTAACTAGTCATATGACCATCAGATGCTTTATGTTTTACATTATAAATCAGCCATAAAATATTACTTTAACTACTTTATTCATTAAAAATAATTTCTTGAATTTTCTGTGCTTGAGTTTTAGGTGCCAGCCCCCCGATTGGAGGATCAAGGTCAAGATTAGTGGGAAAAGAATATCCCTCTGCTGAGGCAGCGATAGCGCTTTTCAACATTTCATTAGACAAGGCTCCTGATTGCATGGCTGACTGTAATACAGGCAAAAGCACAGATAACATTCGAGTTCGATCCACAATCTCCATAGCTCGTCCAAAAGCTGACGAAACCTGTAACAAGTTTGCGAGGCGATAAATATCACTGGTTCTATTCTCACCTGCCGCATGCATAAGTGCTGGATTAAAAAAGACCGCGTCCCCTTTCTCCAAAGGAAGCTGCACATAATTTTCTTCGAAATAATCCTGAATTTCCTGGCGCCTAAACGCCAGATATCCTTCGAGAAATAATTGAGAATAGGGTAAAAACTTTGTCGGACCACTTTCAACCGGCATATCACAATGAGCCACAGCCCCTTGAAGGGTTAGTAGAGGTGACAGTTTGTGAATGTGAGATGGATAGTTAGTCATCTGTTCATTTGTCATGAACCCGAGATGATAATCACGATGGGCAGCCTGAGCACTTCCCCCCGGGTTCACTCTGTTAACCTGTGCTGTCATTTGATAACCAGCCCCAAGCCATGCCTCACTCACCATTGCAAGAGTGATATTCCCATAATAATCAGCAAAATTCACTGGATCAGCAATACAGTGCTTTTCCAAAGCGTTCCAGATACGATCATTGGACCCGGCCTTTGCAAAATGATCACCACCCGCAAGGTTAGTCTCTTTTTCAGTAGCTATGATACCTTCAAAAACTGTTGTCGCATGATCTACAGCTTTCAAATCAGCCATGGCGCCTTTGATAACAAGCACACCCGGACCTTTTGACAAAACAGTCGTCCATTCAGCCATCAATTCTCTTTTATCTTTTGGCTTCTGAGCCTGTTCACGTACTTTTGTCCCGTCATAGATCAGTACGTTGTGAAGTACCTCTTGAGCAAAGGGCCAATCTTCTGATTTCGTTGTTTGCGAAGTTTGCTCTTTAAAAGATTCTAAACAGCCACATTTGCTTGATATCCAGACCTCATGATCGCGCTGTGCTTTAATTGAAATATCATTCATCTTCCGGCCTTTCCATCCCATCACAAACCTCAGGATTTATATTTTGAGGTCACGTAACTGTTTTATTCTCGAAAATACAATAGCTGTGGTACTCTCGAACAAGGGACAAAAAACACCTCAAAAAGACCTCACGAATGAAACAAAAATTCCTTCTCAAAAGCATTGCCTATCAAGCTGGGCTTAGCCTCGCGACAGTTGATCGCGTGGTTCACAAACGTGGAAATGCAAAGCAAGAAACAGTATTACGGGTTCAAGAGGCAATCAGGGAACTGGAAAAACAACGCCAAACCGCTCAACAGGCCGGGAAAGCTTTCATACTTGATGTTATAATGGAAGCCCCGGGTAGGTTTTCGAAAGAAGTTCAAAAATCATTTGAAAAAGAAATGTCCGGTATGCGACCAGCAAGCTTTCGCTGTCGCTTTCATCTCAACGAAATAATGACTGTCTCGCAGATTTTAGCGCTTTTAAATAAAATTCGCCAACGCGGGAGCCATGGCCTGATCTTGAAGGTCCCCGATCTCCCTGAAATAAATCAGGCCGTCCAAAGGATCGTCGCGGCTGGTATTCCGGTAGTAAGTTTTGTGACTGACATACCCCAGTCCAATCGGTTGGCTTATATCGGAATGAACAATTATAAATCAGGCCAGACCGCGGGTTATCTGATGAAAAAATTTCTAGGCAATCGATCCGGTCAAATTCTGCTCACACTTTCTCGAGATGTTTTTCAAGGAGAAGAAGAACGGGAAAGTGGCTTTAAATCAGTTTTCTCTGACACTCCCAATCAGATAACGATACTTAGACTAAGTGAAGGTCGTGGGGATGACACAGCAACAAAAGAACTGGCGTTTGAGCTTTTAAGCCGTGAAAAAAATATCCTCGCTGTCTATTCGGCAGGCGGCGGAAACAAAGCGATTTTAGAAAGTTTAGGCAAGACAAAACAACCTTGTCAGTTTTTCATTGCACACGACCTGGACAGGGACAATGTGCGCCTTCTTCAACAGGGAAAAATATCACTCGTTATATATCACAACCTCAGACAAGATGCCCGCCGTGCCTGTCAACTTATCCTTCGGCACCACCGCCTGCTGCCAAGTGACTTTACCGTTTCCCCCTCTGAAATAGGTATAGCAACCCCGTATAACATCCCCAGGTTATAATAGGAGACAATTGATGGCTTTCAATAATCTGCGATGTAGAGAATTCTGACATTTACTTATTGGTTTTACGACACACATTCCCTATGTCTTTAACAATAGAAGCTCGCCCCACATGGAAGATTACGGGCGAATCCTGGTTGAATGATCAGTAAAGACAATCCCTATCCCATACGCAAAAGCAAAGGATTTACGCATGACGACGAAACCAGAAAGAGATATTGAAAAAACTTACCCGATAGACGATTTTATCGCGAAGTTACGCCGCCTTGCAGATTCACTGGAGCAAAACAAAAGCTTTGAAATCCAGATTGCGGGTGAGCGTATCTACGTCCCGGTTCGAGCAATTTATAATATAGAACATGAACGTGGCGACGGTGAAGAAGAAATTGAGTTTCAGATCAAATGGGATCTAGAAAAATAATAATTTAACAATACTTAAACCCAGCTAATTCAGGCATTTTGCTGCACCCCTTGATTGCATATAGTAAAAAAATACTTCTATTCAGAATGGTATCGTGTTATCTAGGCGACAACCAATAAGCACAAATAATGTGTAATATATCAACTGGGGTTAGAACAAAATGCACAACGCGAAAGCGGGTGGAACTCAAAACGAGTTTCTCCCCTTTAGTAAGCCATGCCTACTCAAAGAAGATATCGACGCCGTTACAGAGGTTCTTCAATCCGGGTGGATCACAACCGGTATAAAGTGCCAAGAGTTGGAAGAGATCTTCCGCACCACAGTCGGGTGTAAACATGCTATCGCACTGACCTCAGCAACAGCAGGTATGCACCTTGCCATGCTAGCTTTGGAAATCGGCGCAGGCGACGAAGTCATTACCCCCTCCATGACCTGGGTTTCGACGGCTAATATGATTGTCGCCGCTGGCGCAAAGCCTGTGTTTGTGGATGTAGAGCGTGATACTCTTGCCACAACAGCAGAGCAAATCGAACCTTTTATTACCGAGCGAACCAAGCTAATCATACCGGTTCACTTTGCGGGTGCACCAGTAGATCTTGATCCTATTCTGGAACTTGGAAAACGCCACAACGTTCCCGTTATAGAAGATGCAGCTCATGCTTTGGGTACCTACTACAAAAATCAACATGTTGGTACAAAGGGCACATCAATCTTTTCGCTACACCCCATCAAAAATGTCACAACCGGTGAAGGTGGAATTTTTTGCACCAATAATGATGATCTTGCAGAACGAATAAGGCGTCTTAAGTTTCACGGGTTGGCCGTTGATGCTTTTGACAGAAAAGCGCAAGGACGCTCTCCCCAAGCAGAAGTACAAGAACCAGGTTTCAAATACAACATGCCTGATCTCAATGCTGTTTTAGGCTTGGGACAAATGCACAGATTATCACAAACAAACGAACGACGTACCCGGATAGCAGAATTGTATCAGGAATTTCTTCGAGACGTTGATGGCATTATGCCATTGAAAATTCCAACTCACACAAGCTTGCACTCATGGCATTTATATATTGTTAGAATAATGCCCGAGATTACTGGACTGTGTCGTGATGAGTTCATGGAAACTCTCAAAGATTATGGCATCGGTACAGGTATCCACTTTAAGGCTATCCACAAACAGCGCTTCTATCGAGAAACATTTCCAGGCCTTAATCATCTCGGCAATACGGAATGGAATTCAGAACGAATATGTTCCCTGCCGCTGTTTCCCGATATGTCTCCTCAAGACGTAAGCCGTGTGGTTGACGCAATCAAAGCAACTCTCAAACAAAAGGGATCAATAACATGAAGTCCGTAGTATTCGCAGATGGAAAGTTAGGTTGTGTCGGCCTTTTAAGTTTATTGAAAAGCAAAGCTGAGGTTGCAGCTTTGTTTACCCTAACCGATGAAAATGAAAACAGTGGTGGAACAAGAAAACTCCACCAGATTGCCGCTGAGCATAATATTCCTGTTTATGCGCCTGATAACATAAACCACCCACTTTGGATTGCACAGATCGCCGATATAAACCCGGACTATCTCTTCACGCTTGATTTTCCAATTTTACCATCAAACAAACTTATCCAGATTGCGAGCAAAGGATTATTTAACCTACATGCCTCTTTATTGCCCAAATACAAAGGCTTAACACCTATTCATTGGGCTGTATTATCTGGGGAAAGTGACGTTGGTGTCTCTTTTCAAAAAGTCGAAGACAAACCATATTCCGGGCATATTCTTGGCCAATGTAAAGTCCAAAATCAACAAGAAGACGATTTAGAAACCATTACTGAAAAACTTGCCAATGAAGTTAAAGGATTTCTCGGCGACATACTTCCACAGCTTCTGGAGGGCAATATTAATCCCCTTCCCTCTGTCCCTAGTGGTGTAGAAGAAATTCGCCCTCATATACGATCAATACCCGCCGCTGTTCCCTGGCACCAAACGGCAAGATCTGTTTGTGATCACATACGTGCGCTCACATCACTTGGTAATCTTCCATATAGCTATTTTCGCCAGGTTGAAATACAGATCCTCAAGGCGCGGGAAAGTAAGGTGCATGCTCCGTTAGGCACAGCTCCGGGAACAGTTCTTGCCACCAGTCCCTTAACCATTGCTTGCAATAGTGGTGCAATAGAAGTTCTTTTTGCCAAAGAAAAAGATAAAATACCTGTCGGTGGGGAACAGTTATCTCGCCAGCTTAACTTGCGTACTGATAGCCAATTACAGACCGTAGCGGATATTCCCTCGAGCCAGCGTAGAAAAAAAAGAGTGCTCATACTCGGCATAAACGGGTTTATAGGTAATGCCTTGTCCGGGCGGTTGCTTGCAGATGGTAATTATGAAATTCACGGCATGGATATTAACTCTGATGCCATAGAACGCTTTCTGGATCATCCAGATTTCTATTATCACGAAGGTGACATCGCCATTAACTCTGAATGGATCGAATACCACGTCAAAAAATGTGATATTGTCCTGCCACTCGTCGCCATTGCAACACCGATTGAATATACCCGAAATCCGCTTAAAGTTTTTGAGCTGGATTTTGAGGAAAACCTGAAGATCGTTCGAGCCTGCGTAAAATACAAAAAACGGGTTATTTTTCCATCTACATCAGAAGTTTATGGAATGTGTGATGATAGCTCTTTCGATGAAGATAGCTCTAATCTTGTTCTAGGACCGATAAACAAACAACGCTGGATCTATTCCTGTAGCAAGCAGCTACTGGATCGGGTTATATGGGCATACGGTGTTAAGCATGACCTTGATTTCAGTTTGTTTCGACCTTTCAATTGGATGGGACCTCGGTTAGACACCCTTGACTCTGCACGGATCGGTAATTCACGTGCAATAACCCAACTTATCCTAAACCTGGTAGAAGGTACTCCAATTCTCTTGATCGATGGCGGTGAACAAAAACGCTGCTTTACAGATGTCAGAGACGGTGTCGAATGCCTGTTCAGAATAATAGAAAACAAAGAACAGGTGAGCAGCGGAGAGATTATCAATATTGGTAATCCAGACAATGAATACAGTATTAAAGAATTGGCTGAAATGCTTTATGAAAAATTTGAACAACATCCGCTACGTCATCACTTCCCTGCCTTTGCAGGTTACAAACTAATTGAAAGTCGAACATATTACGGCGATGGTTACGAAGATGTACAACGCAGACGCCCAAGTATCCAAAATGCACAACGTCTTTTGGAATGGTCCCCAACAGTATCAATGTCCGACACTATGAGTAGAACTCTGGATTATTTTTTGAGAGATCACCTCTCAACAGATCAAAGCTTCGAAAGTAAGCAAGGAGTTCTATAATGTGGTCTCGTCAAATGAAGTTTTGCTACAGCTTTGGTATTCTTGCCCTTCTTTGGGGCGGTTATGCCCTTATGTATCTACCCGCCGATAACGAGGTTAAAAGTCTTGGAATTTTCCTGTTTAAACTGGGACCTTTTGTTTGTGCTGCACTATCAGTCAGCTTACTCGATCCGGATTTAGTAAAGTGGTTACGCCTTAATATATTAGCGATATTTCTATGCTTTGGGGTGTTTTTCTTTCTTTACGTCCCTCGCATGTTCTTCGACGTGTTTTATAATCAAGGGGAAGAACTCTATTATCAAACCCTTGTAATCGTCCCTTTCCTTATCTTATCTTTTACTCTGGCATTTAGGTTGGGGGGCGGCTCAACCGGAGACTGCTTAAGGGTTGCGTTTGGCCTTCTTATATTGATGTTATCCGGTCTTGAAGACTTGGCATATCTTGTCATCAATCCCCATGAGATTGGTAAATGGTCACCAATACCAGAATATTGGGATTGGCCATCTCATATGATTGTCCGATTGGGGCACATCCCCTCTAAATATGAGGCTTATGGATTTATAGCGTTCCATTTAGCGCTCGCCCTGTTTGTTGCGGTCTATCCTTTTAAATTCTTGTCCAGATATGCTTCTTTCTTTGGCGTATCAGGCCAAAAGTAAGGGAAAATACCGATCGCGCTAAACAAGGTAATAACAACAAAAAAGACATTAAAAATATCAGCACCATTTGGGATACCTTGTGCCTCAAAAAGGACAAAAAACATAAAATGGCCCACTCCTAGTCCCCCAGGTGCAAGAGAGAGAATAGTAATAATCAAGCTAATAGCAAAAATAGCTGACACAGCAACAAATGGAACCGAAAGGTCTGTAACATACTGTGCAATCAGCATCAGGAAGAACACATTTATTGCCTGTATTATCAATGAGATTAGCAGACTATAAATCAAACCCGTTTTATTTTGACGTATGCTCTGCAACTGTTGAAATAAAACGTTTAAAATGTCTGTTTTCTGCCTCAGGTTAGTAATAATTTTTGCAATAAAGATAGGCACCGTGAGTGGCGTAATGAAGAGAGCCAAACCAACTAACGACAAAAGAACTGCAAGACCGATAAGACCATCAGCCAAAATACTGTAATCAGATTGATTCCAAAGGTTATAATTCCAAAGAATACAAACCGCCCCCCAGACTATCAAAGCAAACAGTCCCATCGCCCGGTCTAGAAAAACACTCAGATAGGCTGGCCCCTTTTTTTCTGATGAAAGCTTTCTGAGTTGGCCAAATCTGTATGCTTTCCAAACATCTCCGCCAATACTACCGGGCAACCAACTACTCAGGAAGACCCCTGCCATATGAGTATAGAGGGCAAATTTGATCGGTAAAGCCAGCCCCAATATATGTGCAATCATAACCCATCTAAGAGCAACCAATAGAATAAAACTAAAAAACCAAACAATAAATAAAGTAAACAAAGCAACGGGTGTCTCAAGTAATCCCAACTGTAATGTCAGATCAAATTGGTCTTCTTGCAATAGTAGATAGATTGGAACTGTAACAATGACAATCTTGAATAAGACGATCATATAAGTTCGGTATTTGGTGTAAAAACTACCCACGCTTTTCACTGAACATATTCACTCACAAGCACAAAACATCGTTCATTAAAACAAATCCAAATCCCGTTCAACGCCGTCAATCAAAAGAGTAATCTTTAGAAACTCCTGGACATCGGCTAAACGTTTTTTCAGTCCCTCTTCCGTCTCATCACTAACAATCACATAACCCAACTTATCTGCGCCATTGTTAAATTTTTTGACAGGTTCTTTCGGTTTATAGAAAACTTCGTATCGATCAATTAAGCGATCTTTTTCCAATTCACGAAGATTTTTAATCCCCATAAATAAACCCGCCTGTGAGCTGGCAAAAGTTAACAGCCCCGCATGGCGATTTTTATTTGCCTTCACAGGAATGGTTTCGCCAACAGCCAATGCAACGCCTGCCTTAACAAAAGTAACGCCATAAGCCTGTTCCATAAGAAGGCTTATGCCATTTCCACCTGCCCGTGCGCCCATTTCGATAAAATAGATATCTTCTTTTTGATCAACAACAACATCACAAGTAATGGGACCAGCTTTAATTTTAAGAGCCCTGCATATTGCAATGATGCAGTCCTTCATTCTGTTTTCTATGCTTTTGGATACCATTGCGGGCATCACGTAATGTAATGGCACCATTAAAGGCGCTTCTGTCAGGGTCTTTTGGGATACGGTCATAAACTCAGGTTCATAATCCCGCAAAAAGGTATCAATGGAATAATGCATTCCCATAATCAATTCCTCTGCCAGAACCGTATTTGTCGGGGAGTAGGAAATGGCATTGTCGACGGCAGTTTTTAATTCATCTCGGGAAGTAAGAATGACAACTCCCTTACTCCCAGAGCTATCATTTGGTTTGACCACAAAAGGCAATGACCAGTCACTTGTCCCAAGCTCTAGAGTAATCAAATCAGAACCAATTACCTGCCGTGGTGTCGGCAAACCGATCTCTCGCAAAATTTCAGCAAAATAAGCTTTATCAGAAGACGCGTTGACAGATTCAATAGAAACCGTTTTTTTACATCCATACCTTCGCGTTAGATGATATTCGCTTAAACGAGCGGTATCGCTTGCCTGACTGTAAAATCCATCAATCTTCCGCTTGCCCAAACTGGCTTCTATAGCCTCATGATCGCGGATTGACACCATATGAGTTTCGTCAGCCAAAGGCATCGCATAAGCAGCTGCATTTGCATCGATACCAATGGAATGTATCCCCATAGCACGCGCTTCTCGATAGGGAGATGCCTGGTCTGTTGATGCTCCTAAAAAAACAATATTTTTTCCCTTAAGAGAGCCAGAAACGTTTCCAGTTTCCTCCTTGATGGTTGACTTAATTGTCATAGAGACGATCCTCGGCTTGAATATTCAAGTTTGACTCCCGAACCAGAAAGGCACGATGAAACATTTGTTCTCGAACCAACCGACGGATATAGCCGGCCTGAATCCAGAAACCGGTCAACATCAATAAAAGAATTGCTGGTACAGTAAAACTACCCGGTAACCAAAACAGCAATGGAATAGAAATAATCAGAGAAAGAGCGAAAAAATTAAGTGGCACAGTAGAATGGCCGATAAAAAGCTTCATCGTTGCCCGTAAAGACTTCCAAAAAGTAAATTTTGATACACCAGCATGCCGGGGTGCATGTTTATAATCAATAAAGCTATGTCGAAGTCCCAATCTCATGCACTCTGCCAAGAAATAAGGGTACGCCGTTGGACGAGATATGACACGATGGGCGACATCTCTTCTGACAATACGAAATGTAGATGCACCCACGGGGAAATCTATACGAAAAGCTGTTCTGGCAAGGAAATGCTGTACCTTTGACCCTGCTTTTTTAAGGAAGCTATCTTGGCGATTCAATCGTTTCGCAAAAACAATATCATACCCTTCATTCGCCTTCGAAATCAGTTTGGGAATTTCTTCTGGAGGGGATTGCAGATCTGCGTCCATCTGGATGATCCAGTCACTGGCGCAATATTTAAATCCACTGGCAAAAGCTGCATCAAGCCCAAAGTTTCTCGTAAAGGACAAATAGAATACACGCTTATCTTTTTCAGCAAGTTCTTTTATCAGTTCCAGGCTCTTGTCTGAACTGCCGTCGTCCACAAAAAGGATACTGGCATCAGTCAACTGTGCCCTGATACGCTCAAAAAGCGGAATGATATTCTCTGCTTCATTAAAGCAGGGAACAACCACCGTGTAACTTTCAACCACCCCATACTCCTATCCCTTAAGCAGATTTATACTTCTTATTATTTAAGGGAAAACTTCATTATTTTTATCGAATTAGTTGTACGTACTATAGTAACACATCTCTAACACGTCGAGAGTTATTATACTCGGAAGCATCAATGAATTAACGGTCCAAGGTTTTACAACATATCCGTTTTCTTTGATCGGGCAGGATTTTCACTTCCCTCCCCACTCCATTGAATAACAAAAACCCCCACCGACACCGCCGGTGGGGGTTAAAAATCTTTTACGATCAAAGGTGACTGCTGTTAACTATTTACCCAATTCCCGTGCTTTATGCAGTTTTTTGTAGCTTTCAATTAACCTGAGGTGTTTATCTAATCCTTCAAGCTTCATGCTTGTCTTTGTTAAGCCACAAAATTTAACATCCCCGGTAACAGACCCAACAGCATTATTCATCACTTCAGAACCATACATTCGAGTGAGATTTGGCAGAAAATCATCAATACTCAGGTCATCATCGATTGTAATATCCAGAACGGCATCCAGTGCCCGATAGAATAAAACTCTCTCGACAGTGTTTTCATTAAAGTTCAAGAAATCACCAATACCATCTTTTGCCTCTTCATATTCTTTAAGAGCTAAATAAATCAGTATTTTCAGTTCACGAATATCCAGTTTGCCCCAAACTGTATTTTCGTCAAAATCTATACCAATTAAACCTGATATGACTGTATAGGGATCCAGCTCAGACTCATCTAACCGCTCAAGCAAGCTCTCTAATTCAGTATCAGACAAGGAGTGAATGCTTAGAATATCTTCCCTGAATATCAAGGCCTTATTGGTATTATCCCAAATCAAGTCCTCTGCTGGATACACTTCGGAATAACCTGGCACCAGTATCCTGCAGGCCGTTGCTTCAAAATCATCATAGGTCGCGATATAAACTTCTTTGCCCAGATCCTTGAGGATCTTCATCAGACATTGGTTCTCTTCTTCTGTCGTGCCACTAAAATCCCACTCGCAGAACTCATAGTCTTGTTTAGAGCTAAAGAACTTCCAAGATATGACACCTGTAGAATCAATGAAATGTTCAACAAAGTTCCCAGGTTCTTTCACGGCATGACTACTGAAAGTAGGCAAAGGTACATCATTCAGGCCCTCAAAACTGCGCCCTTGTAATAACTCCGTCAGGGAACGTTCCAATGCCACTTCAAAGCTTGGGTGTGCCCCAAAAGAGGCAAAAACGCCCCCTGTTTTCGGATTCATCAAGGTTACGCACATAACGGGAAATTTGCCTCCCAAAGAGGCATCTTTCACTAAAATAGGAAAGCCTTTAGCCTCCAGTTCTTCAATGCCGACCAAAATATGAGGATACTTCTCAAGAATTTCTTTCGGTACATCAGGAAGAACGATCTCTTCCTCTATGATTTCTCGCTTAACCGCACGTTCAAAAATTTCCGACAAACACTGTACTTGTGCTTCATACAAAGTATTGCCTGCACTCATACCATTACTGACAAACAAATTTTCTATCAGGTTTGACGGGAAATAAACTGTTTTTTGATCAGAACTACGCGTGAATGGCAGCGCACAAATACCACGATCAACAAGTCCTGAATTTGTATCAATTAAATGGGACGCTCTTAATTCTTGATCAGGATCATAGAGTTGCCAGCAGTATTCATCCATTAACCCTTCTGGTAAGGCATCATCAAGGCCGGCTTTAAACCACTTTTCATTGGGGTAATGTACAAATTCGCTATGAGCGATTTCTTCACCAAAATAGTAATCATTATAAAAGAAATTACAGCTAATTCGTTCAATATATTCACCTAAAGCCGAACAAAGAGCGCTTTCTTTTGTGGCTCCTTTCCCATTGGTATAGCACATGGGAGATGCAGCTTCGCGGATATGAAGTGACCAGACATTCGGGACAATGTTACGCCAGGACGCAGCCTCTATTTTTATGCCAATATTGGACAAAATAGCTGTCATATTGGCAATCGTCTGCTCCAAGGGAAGATCTTTACCCAGAATAGCCGTGTTTCCTTCGCTCTCATAGCTTTCTAACAGCGACGAATCATCCAGATTTTTCACTGGATCAATTTTAAACTCAGGGCCTTCCTGGATAACTTTTTTCACGGTGCAACGATCTGCTGACCTTAAGATCCCTGCTCGGTCTCGATCAGAAATACCGTCTGGCAATTCAACTTGAATTTGAAAAGTTTGATTATACCTGTTTTCAGGATCGATAATATTATTCTGCGAAACCCTGATATCATCTGTGGGAATATCACGTGACACGCAATAAAGTTTAACAAAATAAGCAGCACACAATGCAGAAGATGCTAAGAAATAATCAAACGGACTTGGCGCAGTCCCATCCCCTTTATATCGAATAGGCTGATCTGTGGTGACCGTAAAATCGTCAAACTTAGCCTCAAGGCGAAGATTATCTAAAAAGTTTACCGTAATTTCCATCAGCTTATATCTTTCTAAAAGGTATGCCGTTTAAGCTTACCATTATTTTCAGATTCACGTCGCTCATAAGTAAAAACCCCCTCTGGCTTATCGCCTAGAGGGGGTTTTATTGGTTGCGGGGGCAGGATTTGAACCTGCGACCTTCAGGTTATGAGCCTGACGAGCTACCGGGCTGCTCCACCCCGC
>NZ_MTSZ01000011.1 GCF_002118315.1 Kiloniella majae | reverse complement strand
GACTACGCTTTACTCGCTCTTTCTTTGAAGGTCCCATCATAAGTCTCCAATATGTAAACTTATTTCAGGACGCGACAAAGTGCATAATAAAAAGCCCGGAATTTGGTCCGGGCTTTTTATTTCAGAGAGATTTTTCCTCAATGAAATCAATGAAGAGGAATCTTGGAATTATCCAGCTTTAACTTTAAAGTTAGCTGTTAGTTCTTCTGTGCACCTGTTGCAAACCCAGTCAGATCCCTTTGGCGGTTTGGGGTGATCTTTGTTATTCAATTTTTTAGCTCCCCCAAAGTCATGAAAATTTTTACAAGTTTTTTGGAAGCAGGCTTCAAGTGAATTTGCGTAGCTGTATTTAAAGGCGTTAATCTGGTTTTTGCCTGTCAGCTTATCCATTAAGCCGCCTTGCCCGACCTTTTTTTTCAGGCAGTGCAGTAGCGTTTCCTGAACTGTTTTTTCGGCATAGCCTACATAAAGGACTTCAAAACTACGGTCCGAGCCGAGATGTCCAAGTGCAAATGAACCGGGCATTGGTTGGATTATTTCTTTGAGAATAATCTTCTCTTCCAGCTTGTGGGGACCATCCATGTCCAGTTTAGCCATACTGCGTGCCTCTAAATTGTGTAAACTTTACGCTTTAAGCGACTAACAAGGGCATCGCTCGTTACACTAATATGACGCTAAAGCCTTTAAAAAAGGTAAAAATTATGATTTACGCTTTGTTAAATTTGGTGACTTTCAAGCGTTTAACCTGATTACTTTTATTGGCTAGCCCAAAGAATGCGCGCAATCCAGATAATATCCTGTGTCATGATCGTTGTGTATTGGTCAGGAGTTGCCAAATCTTTTAATTCCGCTTTTAAAGGGCTATTCCTGATAAGTTCTTTTATGACGATCTCATGATCAGATTTCATTAATGCGACACGGTCACCACGCCTGATATCCGCACTGGGCGATATAATCAAAGTGTTCCCATCGCTGTATATTGGCTGGTAACTGTCGCCAACGATTTCCAAGCCAAAAGCATGATTATCGTCAATGCGCGCGAAGAGAGCCTGATCCCAAGCATTTCCGGTTGGGTGACCATTTGTGTCAAACTGTTCTCCTAAAGATGCGTGAGTTACGTCCTGTACAGGGATCTTCTGGGCTAATAGTCCCGCACTTTCTTCACCAATGAGATTTACAAATTCTGACAATGTGGAATCAGTAGCATGCAGAATTTTGGCTATAGATTCTGTGCTTGGCCATCGTTGTTTGTTTTGAGGCGTCACTCGCTTACTTTTATTGAAAGTTGTGGGATCTAGTCCCGCTTTTCGAGCAAGCCCTGAGGGCGAAAAGGAATTCTGCGCAGCTAGGTTATCTACTGCTCTCCAGATATCTTCATGTTTAAGCATTGTACCACCACCCAAAAAGTTAAAGTTTGAGACGTGCACCAGTACTAATGCAGGAATTATACCTTATTTTTATCAAAATTAGGATGAAAAGCTTATAAATTGGAGCTTTGTCTCTTATTTGTGATAGAAACATCACCTATAGATGGTAAATGTTAGAGTTCTATTTCTTTTGTCGACAATGTTAAGTATTTGATGTTCTATGAGAATGTCGTTTGTTGGTGAAGCAAAATTAAAAAATGAAAAAAATAGAATCACATAAGCGTGATAGAAAAAAAAAGTTTAAAGACTCCCGTAATTTAAAGGCAGAGGGGCATGCTCGACCCGACTTAATGTATGTTGCCTTGTATAAGCCATACGATGTTTTGAGCCAGTTTACAGGTGAAGAGGGTCAACGCACGCTCCGTGAAATTAATTTACCACGCGGTATTTATGCAGCAGGTCGCTTAGATCGAGACAGTGAAGGTTTGTTGCTTTTAAGTAATGACGGCCCTTTTATTGACCGCTTGATCCATCCCAAAAATGGTCATGAACGTAGCTATCTTGTGCAGGTGGAAAATATTCCGAATGAAGATGCTTTATCTCGCCTCAGAAGTGGTGTGGTGATAAAGGGATATAAAACAAAACCCTGTCAGGTAGAGTTGTTGACGTCTGAGCCCAAATTGCCACCGAGAATGCCGCCTATCCGAGAGCGTAAGAACATACCAACAGCCTGGATACGAATTTCTCTGACTGAGGGTAAAAATCGTCAAGTGAGAAGAATGACTGCGGCGGTTGGCTTTCCTACGTTGCGATTGGTCCGTGAATCAATTGGGAAACTAAGGCTTGGCAGGTTGCAGCCAGGTGAGTGGAGGGCTGTCTCGCCGGAGGAAATTTTATGAGGAACCTGCTATAAGCCTTATGTTGGTGGCGTTCTTTGTGCTGAAACTTGTGTGTTGATTAAAAAAGAAATGGCGGGAAGTTACCTTCCCGCCATTAGGCTGTCTTTCACAGGCTAAAGACAGTCCTTTAGCGACTTAGATGATTGAGAACGTGAGGGGGTTACTGTTCTGTCTCAATCATAGAAACGAAGAGTTGCCGAATATTTTCTTCGCCTAAGTCGTTCTGTGGCGATCCTACATTGAAAATCGCTGTTTTTGGAGAAGTCGAAATCATTGATTGATCCGATTGTCCCATGGCTGATACGGCGTCTAGGGCAGTTGCCAATGCCCTGCTGCCGATGGTGCTCGCTGTCATGTTTTGGTATGCCATGGTTTTCTCCTTTATATTAGGATGTCTAGCTCGCAATAGACTTCCTGGTAAGGTGTAATGCAGGGAGCGTGCCAGTTTGTTTTATTTTTGTAATGTTGAGTGGTTTTATGGATTAACATATTGAATTAAAACAAAATAAAAAATAGACGTGGCTTTATTTTTTCAAGGTGATATTGAGGATGTTTTGTGGAAATTGAGGATTTCTGCGGGAGATGAGCGGCTTGAGTGGTGTTTCTGTTTTGGTTTGCGACTTAAGATTGACTAAAATCCTTTGTAAACTGCGGGTTTTAGCTTGAGTAGAATAAAATTATAAGTTGTTATGTTCTTAGGTGTGTTGCATTTTGCGGTAATTGATGTGGAGTTTTTTTGCAAAATGCAATGCTATTCGCGAATTTATGATATGATAAAGAAGAATAGTGTAATGACTGAACGATATATATATCACGTCTGTAAACGTGAAGAATGGACTACTGCGCAAGAAGTGGGTGCTTATTCTGGGTCTTCGCAAGATAAAGCTGATGGATTTATTCATTTCTCTGGACGCGAACAGGTCCATGGTTCGGTTGCGAAACACCGCGCTGGCCAGACAGGCCTTGTTTTGCTCGAAGTTGATTCTACCTTACTTGGTGAGGTGTTGAAGTGGGAGCCTTCAAGAGGTGGGGCACTTTTTCCTCATTTATATGATGATTTGCTGTTAACAGCCGTTACAAGAACAGCACCGCTAAATCTTTTGGATGATGGGACCCATGATTTTCCAGACTGGTTGTGTCGATAATTTATTTAGATGATGCATTCATCGTGACTGACAGTATGAAGCGGTATGTCAGCATCTAGCGTGATATGGGTGGCGGTGACGAAATGGCTATGTTACTTCCCTTGGCGTCACAAGTCAGATGCAATCCTAGGAGAATTTTGTGAATAGCTTTGATGTCATTGGTCCTTGTATTCGGCTCTTATCACCAGAGAGAGCCCATAACTTTACTTTGTGGTGTCTTAAGCATGGTTTGGCTCCATCGCAAAAAACAATGGCTGATCCCATTCTTAAAACGAAACTCTGGGGGCTAGACTTTTCAAATCCTCTAGGGCTTGCTGCAGGATTTGACAAGAATGTTGACGCTGTTGAACCAATGCTTGATCAGGGGCTGGGTTTTACTGAAGTAGGCTCTATTACTCCCTTGGCTCAACCGGGTAATCCAAAGCCAAGAGTATTCCGCTTATCTGAAGACCAGGCCGTTATCAATCGTATGGGATTTAATAACGGTGGAATGGAAGTTGCTGAAAAAAGATTGGCAAAGCTTCGGCAGAAGAAACTTTCGGGGGTGCTCGGGGTCAATCTGGGTAAAAACAAAACGACAGAAGTTGCTCTTGAAGATTATCAAAAGGGAGCTCGTAAACTTGCCCCCTATGCTGATTATATGGTGATTAATGTATCCTCACCGAATACACCTGGGTTGAGAGCACTGCAGGGCAGAGGAGAGCTTGAGGTTTTGATTTCTGGTGTACAGGAAGTGCTGGTTTCTACTCTTGGTGAGAAGGCTCCGCCACTTGTCTTGAAAATTGCACCTGATCTAACCGAGGAAGATAAACAGGATATTGCGACGGTCGCGTTAGATCTCTCATTGGATGGATTAACGGTTACAAATACAACAATCGAACGCCCTGAAAGCCTTGAAAGTGAACATCGTGCCGAGGTGGGTGGCTTGAGTGGTGCGCCGCTGTTTGAAGCATCCACAGAAGTTTTGAGGGATATGTACCGGTTGACCGAAGGCCGAATTCCTTTGATCGGTGTTGGCGGTGTTGCCAGTGGTCGGCAAGCTTATGCAAAAATAAGAGCAGGAGCTTCACTGGTACAGTTGTACTCTGCGCTGGTTTATGCCGGACCGCCTCTTATCCCTCAAATCCTTAAAGAGCTGATTGTTCTGTTACAGCAAGATGGTTTTAGCTCTGTCGCCGAAGCTGTTGGCGCAGATCATAGATAGATCTGCTCGCTTTATAAAATTTCTAATACTGATTCTGGTGGCCTGCCAATTTTAGCACCCTTTGGGCTAATAACGATAGGACGTTCGATAAGTATCGGATGTTCTATCATCGCTTTGATAAGTTCATCGTCGCTTAAGCCTGTGTCCGATAGGTTGAGCTCTTTATAAATTTTTTCGCCCTTTCTCAACAGGTCGCGTGGATTCATCTCAAGCTGTTTTAAAATATCTATAAGCTGGTTTTCAGTGACGACATCTTTAAGGTACTCAATAATTGTTACCTCGTGTCCTTGTTCTTGAACAATCTTGAGGGTTTCACGCGATTTGCTGCACCGAGGATTGTGAAGGATTTTAACCGTCATGTCAGATAGACCATCTATATAGTTGGAAAAGAAATTTGAAATCTGTCAAATTATGAGTGCTTTGTTAAGTCTCTCTCAAGAACCTTGTGTCATTGATTATCCTATTCATTATATCTAGTCGAAACAAAATTTATGCCTCTACTGCACCACTTGTTCTTTATAACAATATACTGCGGCCTTGCTCTTATCGCGGTTCTTTTTGGGCCTAGCTATATTCCTGATCTTCAAACTGGTGGCGCCATGTTGCTGGGCTTATGGATTTTTCTGGCAGGCGTCGTGCTTCATGAAATTATTACGCGCCGGGGGAATGACGAGGACACAACGGCAAAGCTTGAAACGATTCATCATAACCAAGCCGTTTTACGGGACCGCATTTCCTGGACCCGACGAGAAATAAAGGGGATGGCCGAAGCTTTTGAGGCAGCAGGACAATCAAGTAAGTTAAGTGAAGAGCAAAATATAATTAATGATGCTCTGTCCGAGGTAAATCTTCTCAAAACCCTTATGCCAAGATTAACGGATCCTTTTCTTGGGCTGTTTGATGATGAAGAACGGTCTCAGTTTGAGGCGCCTGAAAAGAAAGAAGCAGTTCAACAAAAGCGACAGATTGTAAAAAGTGATTTTCTGGACGATTTCAGAAATGAACGATCTATGCGGGCAAGGCAAAAAACAGAAGCAACAAAAGAAGAGGTTTCTGTTTTAAGCGATCTGAGTGAAACAGAAGTGTTGTCAATTGTAAGGCGTTCGTTACGCGACGACCGGATTGATATGTTTTTACAGCCGGTTGTTGCGTTGCCTCAGCGTAAAAGGAAATTTTATGAATGCTTTTCCCGTCTGAGAACTTCTAATGGCCAGATAATTGAGCCGGGGCAATATGTTTCTATCGCAACGAGAGCTGGGTTAATCACGGCGATTGATAATATGCTTCTATTCCGTTGTGTGCAGATTATTCGAAAGATTATCCGTTCTGGAGAAGATGTTTCTTTCTTTGTCAACTTATCATCCCATACCCTAAAGGATCAGGATTTCTTTGATGATTTTGTTGATTTTGTGCGCGGAAACATCGAAATTGCACCGCATCTTATTATCGAAGTCGCGCAAGATGAATTTTTGAACTTAAAAGCCAGCGAACTATTAAGCTTAGAGCGTTTGATGGCTCATGGTTGTCGTTTGTCACTTGATCGGATGAGGACGCTGGACATGGATTTAAAAGCTCTGGCGGCAGGGCGTGTGCGCTTTCTTAAGTTGGAAGGTTGGCTTTTTTCTGAAAATAGCAACAAAACCAAAAAGTTTTTAAATGATCTGCGAAGCCTTCCTATTGAATTAGTTGTCGAAAAAATCGAGACGGAAGATGCACTTGTGCAGGTTCTCGATCAGGATGTTGCGTATGGGCAGGGGTATCTTTTTGGAGAGCCGAGACCTGCGAAGCCATAAGCTTGTTAAAGCTGTAACCTAAATAGTTGTATTCAAAAAAATGTTATAAACAGAGCTATCTTGCTGAACTGGTGACTAATGCTTTGCAAGTCATAGCGCTTGTGGCACAAGAGCTACCATCATTTCTAGAATAGATATCCCGCAGGAAGTTCCAATGTCAGCCACGCCTCGTACGATCCCGCTTTTATCAGGGGTTTCCGAAATAATTGATAATTATGATGGGTTTGTTATTGATCTTTGGGGGGTGATGCATGATGGCCTAGAGGCTTTTCCTGAGGCAGTGAATGCGCTGCAGAAACTGAGAGAAGCTGGCAAAAGGATTGTTATTCTGTCAAACGCCCCTAGACGAGCTGAGTCTGTGACTGTTCGCAATGAAGAGTTGGGTATTGCTCGGGACCTTGCCGATGCTGTTCTCTCATCCGGTGAAGTTACCTGGCGAAATCTGAAAGAACGAGCGCTGCCATTCTATCAAAAACTTGGGCAAAATGCTTTCCTGATTGGGCCAGAGAGAGATCTTGGCATGAAAGAAGGGCTGGACTTTACCTTTGTTGATAACATCGATAATGCCGATTTCATCATGCTGACCGGGATTTGGGATCCTGACGATAAGGTCGAGCGCTATGACCACCTGTTGAAACCTGCGCTTGAGCGTAAGTTGCCGATGGTTTGTGCCAATCCTGATCTGGAAGTTATTCGTGGGGGCAAGCGTGAACTATGCGCCGGGGCTGTCGCTCATCATTACGAAGATATGGGCGGTGAAGTGCAATATCACGGTAAACCTTATCAGGATATTTACAAGGAATGCATGCAGCTCGTTGGCATAGAAGATGGAACACGAGTGCTTGCTGTGGGGGATTCTTTGCGTACGGATATTACAGGGGCAAATGCCGCAGGTATTCATGGTCTGTTTATTGCGGGTGGGATTCATTCTGACGATCTCAATGGCTTGAGCTCGCCAACTGACATGTTGAAGCTTGCGGGTCTGTGTAACCGCTATGGACAGTACCCTGTTGCCGCAATGCCAATTTTTAAATGGTAAGGCGACAACGGTCTTTTGCCATTTAAGGTCGGGGCGGTTTCCGGCCCGGCTTAGGTCTTAGATGATTTTTGGGACGTTGATCACGAGAGCCTCCACCTCTTCTTTTTTGGAAGCTTTCATCCGGGGTACCTTTAAATTTACGCGGGATAAAGGGGTATTCACTGGTCAGGAAATAAGCATAGATGCCCTCGGGATATTCTGGTGTAACACAAAAGCGTCCATTGCATTCGTCTAAATCTCCCGAGCCTTGTTGATATTCATAATCTTGAACAAAGCTGCCATCGTGCTGGCCTCCGGGGCCTCCATGTCGAGTACCGAATTTAAGCTTGTAACTGGATGCTAGTGGGATAATCGCACTCTGTGTTTGCTCCGGGTTTCTGTGTCCATAGAGGACATATATGGGAAAGCCATCGGCGGCGTACCCTATGAGTGATGAGTGCTGATTGTCTGACCAGTTTCGTATTAGGCCAGTTGGTAAACCATGATAGTGATAGGCGCCATTGGGCTGAACATGCGCATTGTTTTTATCCAGTCCCAAGTCTATTTTCCCGGACATTGCTTCGTAGCGCCATCCTGAGTTTCGGTCGCGGCGCCAAAATTCATTGGCAGCGGGATCAAAAGGAACCCCATTTATTGCGACACCAAAACTGCTGAATTCAACATCTGTTATGCGTGAAGCTTCCTTTGGCAGCAAAGGAACCCGGAATTTGTGACTTTGCGATTGAATGGCATTGGGGTTTCTGCGGTTTGGAAAATTACCTGTGCGATGATCAGGGATGCCATTTGCTGAAATGTAGCGGTATGGACCCCTTGTACTAATCTGGACCTGATTATGCACAGCCCAAGCATTTTGTGTGCTTATACCTATGAAACCCGTTGCGGGTAGAACACCCATCATGATCATAAAGCGACGACGTTCCAGTCTATGTGAATCAGACGCCTCGGGATTGGAGCTATTTAGGGAATTGGGATCATTTTGCATTTACTTCATTCCTTGGGTTCTGGTCCCGTAGTTGTCTTTAGGTGGAAGTATAACGTTACAGCGCGTGATTTCCGTCGCAGATTTTTTGTAAAAAACTTCACATCTGCAATTTTGCTGGATTGGCTCTGCTTTATTAGGCTTTTCACAGGGCATAGACTTGTTGTGAAAAAGCTGGTTATATTGCGCTGCAATAAAAAGTCTGTTTTAGGAATATCTGTCAGCGGGATAGATGTTTTAAGACAAAACAATGATAAAAATAAAAGCCGGGGCGAGATCCTGAAAGCTAGGAGGGGCGTTAAATGTCTGATTTTCCCAAAAAAACAATCGCGGACTGGGAAGGGCTTGTTGAAAAAGAACTTCGTGGGAAGAAAAGCGATAGCCTGAATTGGGAAACTCCCGAAGGTATTGTGGTAAAGCCGATCTATACGGAAGAAGATCTTGAAGGTCTGGATACCATGGGAACCTTGCCGGGCTTTGCCCCCTTCTTGCGTGGTCCACGCGGAAGCATGTATGCAGCGCGCCCCTGGACTGTACGTCAGTACGCAGGTTTTTCCACGGCTGAAGAGTCTAATGCTTTTTATCGCAGAAACCTTGCCGCAGGACAAAAGGGGCTTTCTGTTGCTTTCGATTTGGCAACGCACAGAGGATATGATTCTGATCATCCCCGTGTTGTTGGTGACGTTGGTAAAGCGGGTGTCGCGATTGATTCTGTCGAGGATATGAAAATTCTTTTCGACGGTATTCCCTTGGATCAAATGTCTGTTTCCATGACAATGAACGGTGCCGTGTTGCCGGTGTTGGCTGGCTATATTGTTGCCGCTGAAGAACAGGGGGTTAAGCCGGAACAGCTTTCGGGAACCATTCAGAATGATGTTCTCAAAGAATTTATGGTCAGAAATACCTATATTTTCCCACCAACGCCTTCGATGCGTATTGTGTCCGATATTATCGGCTACACAGCCAAGAATATGCCGCGCTTTAACTCAATTTCTATTTCCGGCTATCACATGCAGGAAGCAGGTTCTACCTGTGTGCAAGAGCTTGCTTTTACGATTGCTGATGGCTTGGAGTATGTACGCACCGCGATGTCAAAAGGCCTGGACGTAGATGCTTTTGCGCCACGGCTTAGTTTCTTCTTTGCTATTGGCATGAACTTTTTTATGGAAGCCTCAAAGCTTCGGGCCGCACGTTTTCTGTGGTCGCATTACATGAAAAAGATGTTTGATCCAAAAGATACAAAATCCCTGATGCTTCGAACTCACTGCCAAACGTCTGGTGTCTCTTTGACCGAGCAGGATCCTTATAACAATGTTATCAGGACAACGGTCGAAGCCATGGCCGCTGCTTTGGGCGGGACGCAGTCCCTTCATACGAATGCTTTGGACGAGGCAGTGGCATTGCCAACGGATTTTTCTGCCCGAATAGCGCGCAATACACAGCTGATCTTGCAAGAAGAAACGGGCATTACAAAGGTCGTTGATCCCCTTGCCGGAAGTTATTATGTCGAAAGTCTGACCGCGAGCCTGATTGAAGAAGCCCGGAAAATTATCGAAGAAGTAGAAGAAATGGGTGGAATGACCAAGGCGGTTGAATCCGGTATGCCCAAGCTTAAAATTGAAGAGTCGGCGGCAAAGAAGCAGGCGCGTATTGATCGCGGTGAAGAGACCGTGGTTGGCGTTAATAAATATCGTCTCGAAAAAGAAGACGATATCGAAATCCTTGATATTGATAATACGGCTGTTCGGGAACAGCAGATTGAACGCTTGAATGAGATTCGCAAGACACGTGATAGTAAAGCCTGTGAAGAAGCTCTTGCTGCGTTAACCAAGGCGGCTCAAGACGAGTCAGGTAATTTGCTTGATCTTGCTGTTCAGGCGACGCGGTTACGCGCTACGGTTGGCGAGATTTCGGATGCATTGGAAAAGGTGTATGGTCGTCACCGTGCTGTAAACAGGAGTATTTCTGGCGTGTATGGATCTGCGTATGATGGTGATGATGATTTCGCTCGTATTCAGGGAGAAGTCGACGCTTTTGCTGAACAAGAAGGTCGCCGCCCGAGAATGCTTGTGGTGAAGTTAGGACAGGACGGCCATGATCGCGGTGCAAAAGTCATTGCGACTGCCTTTGCGGATATTGGCTTTGATGTTGATGTCGGGCCGCTTTTCCAAACACCGGAAGAAGGTGCACAGCAAGCGATTGAAAATGATGTTCATGTTGTTGGCATTTCGACACAGGCCGCCGGTCACAAGACGCTGGTGCCGCAATTGATCGCAGAACTCAAGCGTCAGAAGGCGGATGATGTTCTTGTTATTTGTGGCGGCGTTATCCCGGCACAAGATTATGATGCTCTGAAACAGGCAGGCGTTTCTGCGGTTTATGGGCCGGGGAGTAATATCCCCTTGGCGGCACAGGAAATAATCGGCTTACTGAACAAAAGAGGCTGATTACTAAAAAAAATGTCCAAGAAGGCCCTGATCTTAATGGTCTTTCTTGGACTATAGGACTTTCCTGCCGTATTATCTCTCTCAGGCGATCGTAAATCGTGATTAAACAGGGAGTGAGGGGATGTCAGGTCATACCTGGATCACAAGAACTTTGGCGCTGTTCGGGGTGGCAGCATCAGGGGCATGGCTGTGGGTTTGTTATCAATATTTTAAAAACCAGGTCGGCCTGGATGTGATTGAAAGCATGGTGCCTCAGGAACAGGGGCAGGTCCTTGCGGGCATAACTCTGCCACTTGTTCTTTTGTGGGCCATACTGCTGTTTGTCCTCAGAGGTGCAGCACTTTCCAATGAAACGCAAAAGCTTCTGGCGAAGCTGGATAAGCTCACCTATCCCGATGATGAAGAGAATACCCGCGTCAAAGATATCACGCGTCAGCTACAGGAACAGGCCGAAAGCCTGAATAGCGCGTCGGGTGAAGTTGAAAAACGTCTGACCGGCCTGATTAATGCCTTTAAAGAGCAAACAAAACAGCTTACTGGTGCTGCTATTCGGGCCTCTTCTCAAACAGAACAGATTCAGGAAACGCTGGTCACACAGCAAAGTTCACTCGAAGACGTCCATAATTCAATCCATTCCAGCCTTGAAAATGCACGTGAAGCGGTCAAGGAGCAGGTCACTGCCCTCGAAAGTTCTGGGGTGCGAAGCGAGGTTATGGCTGAAACGATCAGCAAGACATTACGTGACTCTGTTGATGTTCTCGACGAGGCCGTTGAACGCACAGTCGGCCGAACCGAAGATGCCAGTGAAATGTTAAAGCAACAGGCCGAAGACATGGCTGCCGCGGGCACGACTGCGGAAGTTTGCAGTGAAACCATGCGCGAAAGCCTGAAACAGGATCTCGAAACCCTGAAGCTTGTTCAGGATACAATTGATGCTGAGGGTGAAAAGTTCAAAGGTTTGATTAAAGATCGTATCGGGGATGTTGAGCAGTTACTGGAAGGAGCAGGGGCTAAAGTTTCCGAACTTGGTGAAAGATTGTCTGGCGAGAATCAGGCGATGGAACAGCTGGCGGCTGAGATTGGCTACAAAGCGGTCTCCCTTTCTGATGCTATGCGGAAAGATGCGGAAGAGGTTCGAGAGCTTTTTGCTGACGTTGCCTTGCGTGCAGGAGAAATGAACGAGCGTTTCAGAGTACAGGCCGGTGAACTTGACAAGAGCGGCAGGGAAGTTGCTGACAACCTGACGCTGGTCACCAAGGATTTAGGCGAAGCCGTTTCGTTGGCTGGCCGAGAAGAAGCATCCCGATTGACCGAGGCAACGGCGCAAGCACAAGATACCTTGGTCGCAGCGGCGGAAAAAATACGACCGGGAATTGATAGCCTGGAAGAATCATCTGAACGTTTGAGTGACCTTGCTGATGTTGTTATGGGCGGATTGAGTGAACACACCCGTGAAATTGGACAAGTTAGCAAAAGCGCGCAGGAGAATGTTGAAGAGGCATCTAAAACACTTAAGGATCAGACAAGGCTTATGGAGCTAGCCGCTGATAAGGCTGTGCGTCATACCACGGAAGTAGCCAAGGTGTTCCAGCTTCAGACACTGGCGCTTGCTGATGGATCAAGTGCTGCTAATCAGGCCGTGCAGGATCTTCGTCACGGTGTTCATGAAGAACTGGACGCTTTCAAAACACTTTCAGATGATTTTAGCACTCTTTTAGAAGATGTTCGTACGTCGCTGGATGCCCGTACCGAAGCATTGAGCAAGGCATCAGACGAATCTCGTCAAACAGCAGATACCTTGAAGGATCATGTGGATCAGCAAAGAGAGAAGCTTGCCACCTTGGCAGAAGAATCCCTGAAACAGGTTGAGGATATTGGTGTCCGTGCAGAAAAGGCAGCATCCAATTTGAAAGGTTCGGCGGATGGTGCCCTTGAAAGTGCGGAAAAACTGAGTGAGACGTTCACGCAAGATAGTAACAAGGTCACGGAGCTACATGGTAAGGTCTCGTCTCTTGCAGATGCCTTTGGGCAACAGGCACGTGATTTGGCGCATGCTTCAGAAGAAGCGACACGTCAGGCCCTCAAACTAAGGGAAGACCGTTCGGTGAATAAGCGGGATGCTTTCTTGCGTGGTGCAACAATCCTTATTGATGATCTCAATTCTTCAGCCATTGATTTGAATAAAATTTTGGACGAGGACTTGCCTGAAGAATATTGGAAACGATATCACAAGGGGGACCGTTCTATCTTTGCCCGGTCCATTTTAAAGAAAAAAGATCTTTACGATACACGTGAAGTTAAACGTTATTTTGAGACAAATCAGACCTTCAGAAATCAGGTGAATCGCTATCTGGATCAATTTGATAACCTGATGTCTCAGGCCCGTGAATGCGATAGCGAAGACGTTCTATCTGCAACATTTATGACTGCAGATGTTGGAAAGCTCTATGTCTTGCTGGCACGTTCTATTGGCCGTATGGAGTGATGATATATGCGCCGGATGCGTGAAGATGTTCCTCAGTCAGAGGGCGAGAACAGCCAGCTGGATACCCTGAAAACACTGTTACCCTATTTCTGGCCAGAAGGTCGCTTTGATCTTAAGGCCCGGATTATCTTTTGTTTTGCGCTTCTGATTTTTGCAAAGCTTACGAATGTGTCCGTGCCTTATATTCTCAGGGGGGCGGTCGATGCGTTGAGTATAGATGATCCGACGTTACTCGTTGTCCCGCTTGGCCTTTTGATTGCTTATGGTACGGCCAGGGTTGGGGCAATTGCTTTTGATAATATTCGTGAAGGTCTGTTTGCCAAGGTTGTGCAGAATGCCATTCGAAGTGTGGCGCTGGTTACCTTCCGACATTTGCATTCACTTTCCCTGCGGTTTCATATCGAACGGAGAACTGGCGGTGTAACCCGTGCCATTGATCGGGGAACCAAGGGGATTGAGTTTATGCTCACCTTCTTGATGTTCAATGTTATCCCGACGCTTATTGAAATCACGGTTGTCTGTATTTTGCTCTGGTTTTTGTTCGACTGGCGCTTTGCTGTTGTTCCGCTGGTGACAATCCTGGCCTATATTTTCCTGACGCTCCGCATCACGGAATGGCGCATTACATTGCGTCGCGATATGAATGCGGCTGATAATGATGCAAATACCAAAGCTGTGGATAGTTTATTAAACTTTGAAACAGTTAAGTATTTTGGCAATGAAGAGCATGAAACCAAACGTTATGATCGCGGTCTTGCTGCTTATGAACACGCGGCTATTCGCAGCCGAACAAGCCTTTCCAGCCTAAATATTGTCCAGTCCGGCGTTATTTCGCTTGGGGCCAGTTTGATGATGATCATGTCAGCCTATGGCGTAGTGGATGGTGCAATGACCGTGGGTGATTTTGTCATGGTTAATGCTTATTTGTTACAGCTTGCAATGCCGTTGAATTTTCTGGGGTTTGTCTATCGGGAAATTCGTCAGGCGCTTATTGACATGCACACCATGTTCGAATTGCTCCACAAAGATCTTGAAATCAAAGATGAGCCGGATGCAAATGATCTGACCGTTAGCGGTGCTGAAATTCAGTTTAAAAATTGCCAATTTGGGTACGATGAGCGGCGGCCTATCCTAAAAGGTGTCAGCTTTACAGTTCCTGCTGGTAAAAAGCTGGCCATTGTGGGCTCTAGTGGTGCAGGTAAGTCCACAATCAGCCGTCTGCTCTTCCGGTTTTACGATCTGGATGCCGGTGAGGTTCTGATTGATGGACAGAATATCGCCAAGGTGAAACAGGGGTCTCTTCGCCAGGCGATTGGTATAGTGCCTCAAGATACTGTGCTATTTAACGACACTATCCTTTACAACATCGCCTATGGACGACCGGACGCTTCGCGTGAAGAGGTAGAATCTGCTGCAAAACTCGCCAAAATTCATGACTTTGTTCTGTCATTACCGGATGGGTATGATTCTGTCGTGGGAGAACGTGGCTTGAAATTGTCGGGCGGAGAAAAACAGCGTGTTGCCATCGCCAGAACGGTCCTTAAAAATCCGGCAATCATGTTGTTTGACGAGGCAACGTCTGCGCTGGATAGCCGTACGGAGCAGGAAATTCAGGCCAGTCTCAATGATGTATCCAAAGACAGAACGACGTTGGTTATTGCCCACCGTCTTTCTACCGTTGTGGATGCCGATGAAATTATTGTCTTGGAACAAGGTCGGATTGAAGAACGCGGTACGCATAGTGAACTGCTTGAAAAAGAAGGACACTATGCTGAAATGTGGCGCCGTCAGTTGGAAGTTTCCCAGAAGGTTGCCGAAGTTGAAAAGGTCGCTGGGTCAGATGATGCAGTTGGCGATATAGTGTAGGCAAAGCGGCATTATGACGAAAGATAACGATAAGATCGGGAAACTGGTTGATGGGATTGCTGATGGACAGCGGCGTGCTTTGGCACAGGCAATTACTCTTATTGAATCGACCCGTGCAGATCACCGGGAAGATGCAGATCTTTTGCTGGAAAAAATCTTACCGATGAGCGGTAAGTCTATCCGAATTGGTATTTCCGGTGTTCCTGGCGTTGGTAAATCAACCTTTATCGAAGCTTTTGGCATGCATTTAATCGATCAAGGATTTCGTGTTGCCGTTTTGGCCATTGATCCGTCATCACAGCGGACAGGTGGTTCTATCCTTGGTGACAAAACCCGGATGGAGATTTTGTCCCGGCAAGAGGCTGCTTTTATTCGGCCTTCTCCGGCCGGTGCGACGCTGGGTGGCGTTGCGCGGCGAACCCGAGAAGCAATGCTGTTGTGTGAAGCCGCGGGCTTTGATGTCATCCTTGTAGAAACAGTAGGCGTTGGCCAATCGGAAACGGCTGTTTCAGAGATGGTTGATATGTTCTTGCTCTTGTTGTTACCAAGCGGAGGTGATGAACTTCAGGGTATTAAAAAGGGGATTATGGAACTGGCGGATATGGTCGTGGTGAATAAAGCCGATGGCGATCTTGCGCCGGCAGCAAATCGTGCTGCTGCTGAATATCATGCGGCTTTGGGGTTGATGCGACCTTCTAGCCCCAATTGGAAGCCGAGGGTTAAAAAGTGCTCTGCCTTACATAATGAAGGCATTGATGAAATCTGGGCGGCGATAGAGGAATTTAGAACCAAGCTCTGGGATAGTAATGAGATACCGGATAAGAGGGTGAAACAGGCTGTCTCATGGATGTGGAGTGAGATTAAAGAATCTCTTGTTCTCGCGTTTAGGGATAAACCAGAGATTGATAAGGCACTCAAAAAGGTGGAATCCGATGTGATTTCCGGTAAGATTGCACCTGCTACAGCAGCGAGAAAGCTGCTGAATATCTTTCTCAAGGCCTGAGACAGGGTAATAGAACACTGTAAACGTGGTGTTTTTACAGATTCGTTACGAATCTTTGAATGAATCGTGCTTTTATCTTGACCCTTGAGCCTCTGTGTCCTAAAACTCGCGCCGAGCCGACGTATCGGCATTAGATTTTTATTTTCATCGAGTTTACGGGATTAAAACCATGGCACGCCGTTGTGACTTTACCGGCAAAGAGGTACAGACTGGCAACAATGTGAGCCACGCTAAGAATAGAACACGGCGTCGCTTCTTGCCAAATCTTCAAAAGACTTCGATGTTGAGCGATGCTCTAGGTCAGACTGTTCAGTTCCGTCTGAGCACTGCAGCTATCCGCACCATCGAAAAGCGTGGTGGTCTTGACGCATTCTTGCTGTCAACATCATCTGAAAAACTGGGCAAAAAAGCTCGGGAAATGAAAAAGCGCGTTCAGAAAGCTTTGGTTTCCAAAGCTGCTGAATAAGCAGTCTTATTCTTAGAACAGCCCGCTGTGCTTTGGCCAGCGGGCTTTCTTTGTTTCTGTAATTCGAACATCAGCAATAATGTATCCTGTGCAAAGCTAAGATTATCGTCTGACAAGAGGTAGATCAAAGTTTCGCCCTTAGCGCCAACCCGGCTACTGATGCCTTCCATGTTGTCGATGGACTGTGTACCTTCAAATGTCGCAAGTATATCTCCCCGCATCACGTAGCTTGGCATGGATAAAGCAGTTTGAATTTCTGATGCAGGAAAGAATCTCAGGCTGGTTTTGAAGCCGCCTAAGAAAGAAAATTCCCTCTCCAGTAACAATAAATCACCCTGGGGTGTATTGCTTAAGCCTGTGGGGAGGTAGTTATTATTGGATTCCAGATATAGTTTGTCCCAATTGTTCTCGTGCCATAGATAGGCTTCAATAACATTCTCTTGTGTTGATGTTGAGATTGTCGTTCGTTCAGGGATAGCCAGAAGGCAATCCCCGGCTAACCATGTAAGAGCTTCAACGCCCCGGTTGTTAGACGCAATATCTGTGAACTCGCGGGGAAGGGAAATCGAAGCCGTTGTGGTGGTTAAGGGGGCTGAGTATTCGAGAATACGATGGTCGCGCTCAAAGCTGACATAAATTGCCCCGTTGTCTGCCAGAGCAATTGATTCGCTGTCCCTATCTTTTTTCCGAATTAGGCTTTGGCCTTGCGGTCCTCTCATTGTGGAGAGAACACCGTTGGTGAGGGATAGAAGATTGCCATTCAAATCGTAATTTAAACGCCCGGTGAACCAAAGGCCCTTGTCTCCAACAGCTAAGAGTGAGCGCCCATCTGATGAAACCTCTAACCCTGATAGGCCGCCGAAGCGTTTATGGGGGGAGCTGATTTTGATGCCCCCACGCCAATGGAGTGATGGTGTTTCTTTCATCTCTGTTGTTCGAGCGGCTAACTGTTGGTTTGGTACAGGGATGGCTTTGATTGTGAGGGAGATCTTAGCGGCTTCTATGACGTCCAGGTTCCTATCCAGATAAGCCGTATACCCCAGCAAACTCAAAGTGATGACAGCTATGATAAATAGAGCTTTGATAATCATGTCAGTCTCAGCGCGCCCTTTCTTCGTTTCATGAGAATTATTAAATATTCTTTATGAACTTAGGGTGAAGAGGCTGTGACTTTTGTAAGGCAAATCTTTCAGACTATGTTGGGTATTTCTACTTAGATCTGGATGCGCTTATGCGAAAGTACTTTATTGTGGTTTAAATCTCTTAAATTGAAGAAAGGAACACGGGTGTTGAAGACGCTCTATCTATGGATTTTGATATGTTGCAACTGAAAATATCAGATAGAATCTCTGGTTCCATGACTTCAAGCGTTGGGCCGTTGGATACTAACGTGCCGTTCGAAATAATTGCGATGGAATCGCAATATTGTGCCGCTTGATTGAGGTCGTGAAGAATGGCTAAGCCGGCTGTATTGCGCTCCTTACACTGTTTCCTTGCTGCGGCTAGAACAGCATGTTGATGTGCGATATCCAACCCTGCAGTCGGTTCATCCAGTAACAGAAATTTTGTTTCTGTATCGCCTGTTAATCCGATGCTCTGAGTTAAGGCTCTGGCGAGTTGAACGCGCTGTTTTTCACCGCCCGATAAAACGGGATAGAGACGATCAGCTAGGTGTTTTATATCGGCAAGGTTCATGGCTTTTTCTACCGCGAGCCTGTTGATAAAAGGTGAGCATAACTTTTCGTAAGGCCATCGCCCCATGCTTACCACATCACGTGCAGAAAAAGGAAAAGCCAACTGTGATGCTTGTGGCATAACGGCACGCCGTTTGGCGAGCTCAATACTTGCCCATTTCTGAAGAGGAATATCATCAAGGGTAATCGTGCCATTAGTTGGTGCAAGATCTCCTGATAATACTTTGAGTAAAGTTGATTTTCCGGCGCCGTTAGGCCCCAAGACTCCTAAGAGTTTTCCCGGGGTCAATTCAAGAGAAACGTTCTGTAATAATTTGGCTGAACTGATCTCTATATCTATTGCGGTGGCTTTGAGAGTCACATGCGCCTCTTTTTGAATTCGCGGAAGAGCAGGATGAAGAAGAAGGGCCCGCCAATAAAACTTGTGACCAGTCCAATCGGAAGCTCGGCAGGTAATACAATTATACGGGCAATAGTATCGGCAATAACAATCAGGTTGGCCCCAATCAATGCCGCTGCTGGTAAAACAAAGCGGTTATCAGCACCACCAATCAAGCGAGATAGATGCGGGGCTATAAGGCCAATAAAACCAATCATCCCTGCTGCAGCAACTGCAGCCCCCGTGGCACAGGCAGCAGCAACTGCGGCTTGTTGCTTTATGCGCTCTGTTGGAATGCCGAGATGATGAGCTTCAGCTTCTCCCAGAAGAAAGAGATTGAGAGGACTGGAAAGTTTTAACAGAAAGAGAGAAGCTACAATCATGATGGAAATAGACGGCCAGGCTGTCTGCCCTGCACCAGCAAGACTTCCCATAGACCAAAAGGTTAGAGATCTGAGTTCTGTATCATCAGCTAAGTAGGTCAATAGGCCGATGAAGGATCCAACAATTGCATTCACCGCAATGCCCATTAACACCATCATGGCAACATCCGTGAGGCCGCCACGTCTGGATAGCTGGTAAATTAATGCTGTGGTTAGCAAGCTTCCGATAAAGGCGGCAATGGGCAGGGCAAAATTGCGGGTCAGTTCTAAAAATGCAGCAAAGAATGTATCGCCTAACACGATAATGGAAACCACAGCTAATGCAGCGCCGGAGGAAACTCCGATTAGGCCGGGATCAGCCAAAGGATTTCTGAACAGGCTTTGTAAAACGGCACCGGAAAGGCCCAAGGACGCCCCGATAACAAGTCCGAGAACAATTCGGGGAAGACGAATTGATTCGATGACCAATACTTGGTGCAATTCCAATTTACTTTCGCTCAGGCCGATATAGGCAGCAAAGTGTTCAATGTTTGATAGCGGGGAAATAGCAACACCGCCAATACCTAGAGATATAATTGAGGACAGGATAAGAAGTAGAAAGAGCCCTCCTAAAATGTAGTAGGGCTTTTTAAGGCTTGTTTGCTGTCGCCGTATTGGTGCTGCTGTCAGAGTTTGGGCCATTGTTCATTCACAGCTTTTGTTTGTTGATCTGGGAAGACAGGGCCTCTACAGCATCTATGGTTCTTGGTCCCAGCCCAAAAAGAAGCGTGCCATCCAGTGTGACGATGCGGCCATTCTTTACTGCAGACAGCTTTCCCAGAAGAGGATCTTTCAGGAGAGATTCAACACCACCGCCAATGTCGAGAGATCTCTTTGACATTAGAATATAATCGGGGTTGTTGCCAAGAATGTACTCGCTGGCCAATGGTTTGAAACTCTGTAGATCAGCAGCGATGTTTTTTGCACCGGCATAGGTGATGATTGTATCAATGGCGGTGTTTCCCCCTGCAGTCATGGGACCACCATGTCCTGTATTGAGGAGGAAAAGAACAGAGGGTTTTTCCGGTAGATCTTTGACCTGCGTATATTGTTTCTGAAGTTGCGTTGATATAGTTGTGCTGAGTGATTTACCAAGGAATTGTTTATTGGTTTGAGCAGCTATCAGATCAATGCCTGTAACAATCGATGCGGTGTTGATCAGTTCCGGTATTTCGACAACTTTGATGCCGGCGGCCTGAATGGTTTCCAATACATGTGAAGGGCCGGACCCTTCCAAAGCAAGGATCAAGTCAGGCTTCAGGCTCAAAAGGCCTTCGGCTGAGAGTTGTCGCATATACCCTACTTTGGGCAGGGTGAGAACTTCGGCTGGATACTTGCTTGTTGTATCTGTTGCGACAATTTTGTCTCCCGCTTCGAGAGCATAGACAATTTCGGTTACCGGACCGCCAAGTGTAATAATCCGGTTCGCATCTGCCTTTGTCTGAGTGCTGATCATAACGATCAGGAGACAAATCAGGAATGCCACTATCGTTTTATAAGACCTTGGTAGGTACGCAGGGTTAAAGGACATGGGGGTATCTTTATCCATTTTTGCTATTTTCTACCAACTATTCTGCTGCTGCTGAAACTGTTGTGTGGCGTTCAAGACTTTCGATCATATTTTGCCAGGCAGTGTTTTCTGGCTGACCCATTTCGCGTTCTCCGCATAGCAGGGCGAAACTTTCTTGTTTGTCATTGAAAATTTCGAGAGTGGTTATAATGCCGTCCTTGGTTGGTTTTCTGACGAGCCAGATTTCTGCAATATGATCTTGTCTAAGGTGCAGATTAAAACCGGGGTCAAGAATATTGATCCAAGGTCCCATCTCTTTAACTTTCTCAATATGGCCGGTGTGGATTTGTATGCACCCCTTGTTGCCAACAAAAACCATAATGGAAATGTTGTTGGCTACGGATTGTTCCAGCACGTCTTTTAAGGCAACAGGAGTAAGTTTTTCTGCGAACTCTTTGCCAATGAGCCTAAAGCTTTGGTGACGATCGCAATTATGTTTTCTCAAAAGGCCATGGAACTGGTGCACATCCTTGAGGGATGCCCATTCACTTTTCAGAGCTTCAAGATCAATGCTGTCATCTGCAGCGGGAATACTGGGAAGGTCGTAGTTTTCCAGTTGAAGCTTTGAAGATTGTTCTGTTGCCGTGTAGCTATCAATAAGCGCTTCATAAGCATCGTCATGCGAACTCTCAGTCAGATAAATTTTATGAATAGCTGTACCTTCATGATCGAAGAATTGGAGGCTTTTTCTTTCTCCCCTGCTGGTCGATGTCGTTACCGCAAAGCCAAACGCCCATTTTGTTAAAAACAATCTGAGGTCAATCTCGCGGTTAAGGACAATGCCCATAGGACCTTTTGCGCTGATTTTATCAAATAGACCGACCTTTTCATGAACAGCATGTTCATTACGGGTAATAATTTTTACTTCGCCAAGGGAACCGAGCTTTTGAATAAGCTCTCCCCAGTTAGCTTCAAGACGGATGACGTTATCACCAACACCAGCAGCAACAAGTTGCCCCTCTGTAATATTCATCGCGCGGGCAATGTCACGGGCATAACCTTTTGCTGTTCCGGCGTTTAGGTCTTTCCATGCTTCTAATGGTGTTTTGTATTTAACGGATGGAGTGGTGTGCATGATCATGCTCCTGAATTCGTAATTTGTTATCTGATAGAAAAATTAATGGGAAACTCGACCCATGAGGCGGTCGTAATGCCGCCTTGACGCGCGGGGGTGAAACGCCATTCGCGCATGGCTTTTTTTGCTGCTTTATCAAGTAATTGGTGTCCGGATGAGCGCCAAATATGAATTTCCTGAACAATGCCGCTTCGATCTATTTTTGCTCTGAGCACAACGTTGCCTTGCAACTTCTTGCGCTTCGCCCGTTGCGGATACTCTGGCGGGTGCGGTGGGCGCGAAAAAGACGGTTGTGTGAGCAGGGGCAAATCATTGTAGGTAAGCGAAGCGATTTGATTGTTGGACAATCGCTTTTGGCCCTGGCCTACCTGGTTTTGACCTTGGCGGTTCAAATAGCTGGATTGGCTCTTGGCCTTATTTTGCACCTCACCCGCTGTTGCTATATTTGCCTGTTGTATCTTGGTATGTTTTTTCGTTGGTTTTGTTATTACAGGAGCCGTTGGCAAAGGGGCTTTAGTGACTTCAGGCGGGACACTTGATTTGGGTGTGTTATCAGGCTTTGTCGGGAGATGCGGTTTTCCAGAAGTTTTTATGGGCGTTCCCTGTGCCGCAACTTTCAAAGGAGCCTTGGGCTTGGGCTTTGGTTTCGGTGGAATAACAGCTTTAACCTGTACGACTTTTGGCGGTGTGGGCGGGTTGTCCACTGCAATCTTTTCTTCTGAAGGTGTCTCTGTTTTCGGAAGAAGTTCTGTTAGAACTGATTTTTCTGGGGAAATTGTTTTGGGTTGGCGTTCGATCTCTGTAATCGGTTGTGGCTGTTCAGTGCTATTTGTAACTGGCACGCCCAACTTTGTATCAGGAACTATAGCGGGATGGAGTGTTGCTCTTTGTTCTATTGGAGAGGATGAAGGATTTTGAAAGCTAACTGTCGCCAAAGAAACAGAGCGTTGATCGTTTGAGTTTATCGCCAAATTCCTCGATGACGTTGCCGAAGCAGGGAGCAGGATCTGTCCAGACCAAAACAGTCCTCCCAGATGCAGGGCAAGTGCAACTGTACAACTGATGGTCCACCTAATCACTGCTATCCCCTGCATGACACCCCCCCCCTAGAATTTCAAGCTTGCTGTAACTTTGAAGTTACGTCCGGGTTCATCCAGAACGGCGGCTCCGCGTCGATAATTTTTATCGAGAATGTTATCAATACCGGCATTGATTTTTAGGCCGGGGACATAATCATCGGCATCCCAGGTACTGAAGACATCAAACGTGGCGTAACCGTCTATCTCGTCGCTTCCGTTGGGCACGCGCTCCTGGTCGCGAACAGCAAGAACACGGCCACCAAGATCAAGGCCGATGTCTTGGAAATGATATCCCAGCATTAAGGCTGCCTTATCTCCCGCAATACCGGATAGCGGTTCCGAAGTATCCGAATTTTTACCACGAATTCTCGAGCCACTAAGCGACCCGTAAACGGTTGGTGTTTCATAGTGAATTTCGGCTTCGAAACCTTGTATTCTTGCTTTTGTTACATTGCTGCTTGTTGTGGTTCCACCAGCAACATCAACATCAAGTTCGATAAAATCATCTACGTTATTTCTAAAGTATGAAACTTTGGCCCGTAGTGCATCGTCGCTACGGAAAAGACCGTCATGTTTAATGTTCGCTCCAACTTCCCATGTTTTTGCCGTTTCAGGTTTTAAGTTAGGGTTTGCAACAAAGAAGTTATTTGGAATAGGTCCGCCGCCAGGAAAGTGTAATCCTGAAGCGTAGGTTTCACCTAACGAGGGAGCTCTAAAAGCTTCTGCGTAACTCACGTATGGCTGCAAGAATGGCAAGACTTGATAACTGACAGCAAAGCGGGGAGAGGTTGATGTCTCTTCTGAATCTTGTTGTCCGTCGGCTTCGAGAGAATAGGAGTCATACCTAAGACCAGCCGTTAGTTCGAGATCTTCGAAAAGGGTTAGCGTATTATCTAGGTAAACACCGTAGATGTTTCGCTCAGCATCAGGATATCCGCCAATATCTGCGCCATTACTTTCGCCCTCTTGCGTGTCGTGGAAGATCTCTCCGCCAATAGTTACGGCTAACTGAGCGTTGTCATGAAAGTCTAGATGGGATGTGTTGAAACCTTCTAAACCCAATGTTTCCAAGGTTCGTTCTTGGTGGCGCCCATCTGAAATTCTAACTTCATCAATATCTGTGACGTCGTAATAAGCTTTAATAGAGCTATCAAACCACTGATTATCAGGATTGTCGTAGCTATAATCTAAAACAAAGCTGTCTTCTTTACTTTCGCGTTCGACAATTGAAGAGGTGCTTAAGCCATCTGGTGTGGCGGGAAGATTATGATCGTCACGATATAGTCTGTATGAAAGACCTAAGCGATGGAAATCCGCAATGTCGATGCCACCTTTGATAAGGCCCGAAACCAAATCATCATCTGTATAGGCTCTTTTTTTACCATCGCCAGCATCATAGTCGTCGGTTTTCCGCCGCGTCACGCTTGCCATGAGGTCAATATTCTCTAGTGGACGAGCGTAACCTGTTATGTTGCCATGGACGCCATTATCCACTGTACTAAAGCCAGTAGAAATTTGGGCGCCGTATTTTTCGCCAGCTTCCAGAAAATCGTCCGCACTTTTTGTTTTGAAGGCAACAACGCCCCCCAAGGCTCCTGTTCCATGGATTGTTGACGCTGGTCCGCGAAGAACTTCGACCTGTTTTAGTAAAGCTGGATCAATAAACAAACCACCTTTGTGCCCAGAGTTAAAATTTTGACGAGCCCCATCGATGCGTGTGACAACCCGTTGCCCACCTAGACCACGTATCGATGGTTTTATAACGGTATTTCTTGTGCCGCCTTCTAATTCGACACTTGGCAAGTCCTTAAGAAGGTCGTGCACGGTTTCAGCTTGGCGACGTTCAATCTCTTCTTCTGTGACAATTGAGATTGAGGCCGGGCTGTCGATGGCAAGTTTTTCATCCCGCGAAGCAGTTACAGAAATCGTATCAAAGGTAAATACTGGCTGCTGATCCGTGACAGTCGTTTCCATATTGTCACTGTTCGCAGGAATATTATCTTGAGCCTTTAGGGGCGTAGATAGAAGAGTCAGAGCCGCGCTTGCAAGCAAGAGCCCTTTGTAAGAAATATATTGCACGGATCATGCACCTTATCAAAAAACCAAACCGGAGAATGTTGAAGTAACATTGCTGGCTGGCTGGCTTTGTTTGTCATTTGGACAAGGTGGCGAGCTGGCTGGCGATCTCTCTTTGCACCCGAGAGACGAGATTATTTTGTAAGTATCAGTTTGTTGTTAGAGGTAATGCGAAGACGGTAATCGCTACCTTGGTATTCAATGACAATTTCTCTGGTATTTTGCATCAAAGTTTCTGCTGAAACCCGTGGCATTTGACCAGAGCGATTGCTCGCATCATCCATGGAGTCTTGCGTATTTTTTAAGTTGTCAGGCACTATCATTAAAACCGATACTGAAAATCATTCGCAACTAATAGTTCTGTGATTGATAAGTGTCAAGTGTGTTTGCGAATGATTCTTAAAAAAATAACCCCACAAGCTTGATGTAAGCTGCGGGGTTAAAGAAACTAATCTGTGCGAGTGATGAAAGGCTTAGCGTTTCATGTTTTCCAAAGGGTTGTCGTTTCCTCTTGGACTTTCAGCAAACAATTCTGCCAGTTTTTCCATCATGATACCACCGAGTTGTTCAGCGTCACTAATCGTGACAGCACGTTTGTAGTAACGGGTAACATCGTGGCCAATACCAATGGCGAGGAGTTCAACAGGGGAGCGTTTTTCGATGAGGTCAATGGCTTCGCGTAAATGATCTTCCAGATAACTGCCGCTGTTTACGGACAGCGTTGAATCGTCAACGGGGGCACCGTCAGAAATGACCATGAGAATACGTCTGTGTTCTGTTCTGGCGAGCAAACGATTATGGGCCCACAGCAAGGCTTCCCCATCAATGTTTTCTTTCAAAATACCTTCACGCAGCATCAAGCCAAGATTTTTTCTGGCTCGACGCATCGGGGCATCAGCCTTCTTATAGATGATATGTCGAAGATCGTTCAAGCGCCCAGGACTTCCAGGCTTTCCTTGTTCAATCCAGCGTTCACGGGACTGTCCACCTTTCCACATTTTTGTGGTAAAGCCCAATATTTCGACTTTAACTCCGCAACGTTCCAGAGTTCTGGCAAGTATATCTGCGCTCATGGCTGCAATTGTAATCGGACGTCCGCGCATAGAGCCGGAATTATCAATCAAGAGCGTTACAACCGTATCTTTGAACTCGGTATCGCTTTCCTGTTTGAAGCTGAGTGAGTGTAAGGGGTTTGTCACAACGCGGGTCAGACGCGCTGTATCAAGCAAGCCTTCTTCCAGATTAAATTCCCAGTTCCGCGTTTGCTGAGCCATTAAACGTCGCTGTAGACGGTTTGCCAGTTTGGATATGACGCCCTGCAAATGAGAGAGCTGTTTATCCAGAAGTTCTCTTAACCGTGACAATTCTTCATCTTCACACAGATCCTGTGCTTCGATAATTTCGTCAAACTGGGTTGTGAAAGATGTATAGCCGTGGACAGCAGAAAAGTTGTGGTTAGGATCGAACTCTGGCTGCTGATCAGGTGAACCCGCAGATTCCTGACCTTGGCCGTCCATCTGTTGCCCGTCACTTTCACCGCCGTCATCAGGTGCCCCTTCGGCATCGCCCTGATCGCTGCTTTCAGCTTCCATTGGCGCAGATTGTTCTGAAGTCTGCTGTTGATCCTGATCTTCGGATGTATCATCCAACTGATCTTGATCTTCCTGTTCTTCTGTTTCAGATTCTTCGCTGTCCTCGACATCAAAGTCCAATTGGCCGAGTAAATTCTGTAAAGCACGCGCAAACTGTGCCTGGTCTGTGATATGCTCGCCTAGGCCATCCAGAGTCTCGAAAATTTCCTGACTGAGGTTGGGGCGCCAGATCTCAGCAATTTTGGCAGATGTTTTCTCTAGGCGTCGTCCGGTAAGGGCTTCGCGGGCTAAAACAGCCATAGCCTCGTTCAACGGAATATCATCTGAGGTAACAGCATTTCCGTATCCCAACTGATCGAGGGTATCTTCGTGAAGGGCTTCAAGGTTTTGAGCAACGCCTTCCATACGGGACATGCCAAGGGCTTCACATCTTGCCTGTTCAACTGAATCAAAGATAGCAGCGGCTTGGCTGTCAGACGGTTTTAACTTCTGATGTGTTTTTGTATCGTGATAGCGCAGGCGAAGCGATGTTGAATCTGCCCGCCCGCGAATACGCTGCACATCCTCCACTGGTAAATCTTTCGCAGGTATGGGGAGCCTGAGTTCATCACCGTTCAAGCCACGACCATTCGCCGAGAAAACGACACTGAGTTCGCTTTTCTTTGCCATAGCTTTGACTGTGGATGATGTCGCGCGTTTAAATTGTTCTAAAGGCGTTTCAGCTTTACTCATACCTGCTACTTACCGTCTTGGTCTTCGTCGCTTATGACGAAGATTTTTCACTGCCATCTACTAACTCGCGCCCAAAGCATCTTTGGAAGTATTCAGCCACGAGTGGTCGTTCCATTTCATCACACTTGTTCAAGAAGGTGAGACGGAAAGCAAAATCAATGTTATCAAAGATTTTGGCATTCTCGGCCCATGAGAGAACAGTACGTGGGCTCATAAGCGTTGAAATATCACCGTTAATAAATCCACTCCGGGTTAGATCAGCCAAAGAAACCATATTTGCGATGAGATCGCGATCTTCTTCGGTGTCATACTCAGGGTGTTTGGCCAGAACGATATTCATTTCATCTTTATGCGGAAGATAGTTCAGTGTGGAAACAATGTTCCATCTGTCCATCTGTCCCTGGTTGAGCTGTTGCGTTCCATGGTAAAGGCCTGTGGTGTCACCCAAACCAACGGTATTGGCTGTTGAAAACAGTCTGAAGGATGAATGAGGCGTGATTACACGATTTTGGTCAAGAAGGGTCAGGCGTCCCTCGACCTCAAGAATACGCTGAATGACAAACATAACGTCAGGACGACCTGCATCATACTCATCAAAAACCAAGGCAACGGGACGTTGTAAGGCCCAAGGCATTAAACCTTCGCGGAATTCGGTAACCTGTTTGCCTTCTTTCAGGACGATGGCGTCCTTACCAACAAGATCAATACGACTGATGTGGCTATCCAGATTAACGCGAATACAAGGCCAGTTCAGGCGGGATGCCACCTGTTCAATATGGGTTGATTTACCCGTTCCGTGATAGCCTTGAATCATCACGCGACGATTAAAGGCAAAACCGGCGAGCAACGCCAGTGTCGTGTCATGATCAAACTGATAAGTTGGATCTTCTACTGGAACGTATTCGTTACGTGTACTGAATGCAGGTACCTGCATATCGCTATCTATACCAAAAGCTTCGCGCGCTGAAACTGTTGTATCTGGGCCGCCCATGATCATTTCGCCATGGCCAATTACTTTAGAGGACATCGTCGCATCCATACTGCTGTTAGGGTGTTATTATTTCTCGGACGTTACACTAGGACGTCAGATCGGTTTCTTGAAGTGTTTCTTTTATAAAAATGCTGTTTTTTAGAAGGCTATAGGCCTGATTGACCTTTTTGAGCCGGTCTTCTGCTCCTTTTGCGCCACCATTGGTGTCTGGATGAAGTTCTTTTGCCAGTGCCAGATAGCGTTTTTTGATCTGTTTCAAGGATTCTATTGTGTCGAGTCCCAATATACGAAGAGCTTGTCGCTCTTCTTCGGGCATAAATTTTCGGGTTTGTTCGGACTGTTTGTCATCATATCCGGCAAACGATCGCCAGGCTTTGCCGAGGTCATCCAGCTTTTTTGCGTAGTTTTCTTTTCCAGCCCCGTTTAATGGCCAGGTTGGTTTTCCCCATACGGCATCTTGACGACGTAGTCGATCTACGTCAGTGACATCCATATCTTTGCAATAGTTCCAGGCTGTGTTGTATTCCCGAACGTGATCAAGACAAAACCAATAGTAACTGTTTAACTTTACCCTTGATTTAGGCGCCCGATACTCACCGGCATTTTCACAACCTTCGGCATCGCAGCAGTTTTTCATTTCTGCCGGATCCCATGGTGTTTGTAATGAAGCATCGTGCACTGATTTTTTCATACCCGAATTATGGTGCTTATTAGGTCCTGATACAAGTACCAGCCGAATGGAATAATTGAGGCCAAAGGCTTTGTATGCTTACATTCTGTAGGCAGATTAATGGATAGGAATGATCTTGTTTTTTGTGGATACTGAAAAATATCGGCGTGAAATTACCGTGAATTAACGTCATTTTAAGGGTAATTTTCTAAATTACATTGAAAATGTGGTGTATTGATAGGTACTATACCGTCATTATCAAGTTGATATCTATGGGTAATAGGGTGCAGTACCATGGGAATGGCAGAAACAATTGACGCGCGATTGCGGGAAGGATTATCGCCTTCTCATCTTGTGGTAACAGATGATTCGCATCATCATATTGGCCATGCAGGATATCGCGAAGGCGGGGAAAGCCACTTTTCGGTTGAAGTTGTTTCTGAAAAGTTTGCGGGTGTTAATCGGGTTAACAGACAGCGAATGGTTCATGAGTTGTTAAAAGAAGAGCTTGCATCGACAATTCACGCTTTACAAATTAAGGCCAACACTTCTGCAGAAATAAGTTCTGCGGGTAAGGATGTTTTCTGAATGGTGAAAGAAAATGATAATGTGTCATTTCTTTCGCAAAGTCGACGAGATCTCCAAAAGGAGATGAAACGACTGGCCGGAGAAAATGGATTAGTTTTGAAGAATGTAACGGTGCGCGGGCGACGTACATCTTTACGACTGGAACCTATGATGTGGCGAGGGCTCAACGAGATTTGTGAACGCGAGGGGCTTGCGTTGAACGAAGTTTGTAATCTTGTTGAGGGGCGGCGGGTTCAGTCTAGTTTAACCGCTGCGATCAGAGTTTTTACGCTCTCTTATTTCAGAACTGCGGCTCAGGAAAAAAGAGGCTGGAAACCAATACCAGCATCACAATATCCTACAATATCGAAAAATAAATAAATTTGGTTTCCTTAATCTTGGTTTCCTTGCGGTGATCTAGGGGGTACCGGTATAGAAATCGGGCCATTCGTGGCGCACGATCTCTCCGTCAGAGCTATAGGCGTGACAAGTATCAATAATACCTGGGCGCTTTTTCGGTTGTCCTTCGTCCATAGTTTTTTCTTTTATTTTTGCCTGATGCTTAATCATTGCGGGATAAAGCGTTTGAAAGGTAACTGTTGCCATTGCCCCCAGCATTTCGACAAGATGTGTGCAACCCTCGGTTCCACCAACAGCCCGGCGAATGGCAGCCCGCCATCCCGGACCGACTTTTAATCCAATGATTTTTTTGAAGTTTGGAGTTATTGACGGACAGATTGCATAGGGACTGTCATCAATAGAGGCCTCTATGTCCTGGACAATAAAGTTGATATCAACTGTCAGGCGGATCCACATATCATGCAAGGCTTCGCCAGCTTCAATCGTTCCTCTGAATTGATTGTCGAAGGGATAGGATTTTACATCTGTGATGCGCCCTTCGATATCCCATAGGTTATCTTCACGCTCAAACCCCTGAAAGTCATAACGTCGCTGATGCAGATGCTTTCGTTTTGCTGCCAGGGATAGGGGCATGTGTACAGACCTCTTTTGCTATGGAGTTTTATTTGTTTATTCCGGTATTGGGGACACCCGTATTGATGTAATTTGATGACGCTTGCGTTCCAGAATTTCGAACCTCATGCCGTGGAAAACAAAGGCCTGCCCTACTTTCGGGATTTGACGGGCTTCGTGTAAAATAAGTCCAGCCAGTGTTGCAGCTTCATCATCGGGAAGTCGCCATTCAAACTGTCGATTTAAATCCCTGATAGTGACCGTTCCATTGATGATAAATTCATTCTCTGTAACGGTCTGAACACCTTCGATATCAATGTCGTGTTCGTCAGTAATATCGCCAACAATTTCTTCCAAAATGTCTTCGAGCGTTACAATCCCTTGCATCTCGCCATACTCATCAACCACGATGGCAAAGTGAGCATGACGATCACGAAAAGCGTGAAGCTGTGCCAGAAGGCTTGTTGATTCAGGGATAAACCAGGGTTTACTTGCTATGGAAATCAATGTTTCCCGATCAAGCTCTCCATCGTGGGCACGAATGGCCCGTAGAAGTGCTTTTGCATGTAAAACGCCAACGATGTTATCGGGTTTATCTTGCCACAAGGGAATTCTGGTATATGAGCTGGACAGGACGTCTTCAATAACCTGGGCAGGTGATTGATCAATGTCGCTGGAATTCACATCCTGTCTATGGGTCATGATTTCATCGACTTCAACGTCATCAAGATCCAGAATGGATTTGAGCATCTCGCGTTCATGACGAACCTCTTCGCCTTCACCTTCGTGAAGGTCAATAGCTCCACGCAACTCTTCTTCGGCAAATTCGGTCATTTCATTTGCGGTATCTGAGCGCGTGAAAATTGCCAAGATAACTTTAACGATACTTTCAACTGTCAGTGCAATTGGACCAAATATAAAGACGATTGGGCGCAGGATTGGTGCAGATGCCAATGCAGCTTTGTCAGAATGTCTCAGGGCGTAGGTTTTGGGAAGAACCTCGGCAAAAACAAGGACAAGCGCTGTCATGGTCAAGGTCGCATAGATAACGCCGGTCTCTCCGAACAGCTTAAGGAAGACTGATGTTGCTAGCGCCGAAGCCAAGATGTTGACCAGATTGTTACCTAGCAAGATAGAGCCGATTAGATGCTCTTTTGCGGACCAAAGCTTGTTTACAATCTGTGCTTTTTTATCTCCGCTTTGCTCAAGTGTATGCATGCGTGGCTTTGAAGACGCGGTCATTGAGGTCTCTGCGCCGGAAAAGAAGGCGGAGATGGCGAGTAGTACCACAATGGCACTAATAGCGAGAATTAACTCTGTTTCCATGGCCCTTTCAGGGGTTGTGAATAAGTCGGTACGATCACCTAGGCAATGAAGCGTTTCATAAAGTCAGAAACCACTGCCATGTCTACCGCGTTATCCAGATAAGCCTGACCAATACCTTTTGTCATAACAAAGGTCAGGCGTCCGTTACTTACTTTTTTATCTCTGCTCATGTGATCCATCAGGCGGGAAACTTCAAGCTTTTTTCCGCCCAAGGCATTAGAGGACACATAATCTGTCGATGTTGGAAGGCCGATATTTTCAAAATGTGCGCGAACGGTTTTGGCATCCTGTTCTGAACACAAGCCTAGTTCGGCTGATAAGTCGTGTGCCATAACCATTCCAATAGAGATGGCTTCTCCGTGAAGCAGGGACCCATTATAGCCTGCTTCCGCTTCAAGAGCGTGACCAAAAGTATGCCCCAAATTGAGGAGACCTCGTGCTCCGGACTCTTTTTCATCCTGGGCAACAATTTTGGCTTTTGCAGCACAGGAAACCAATACGGCATGTGTGCGGGCGGATATGTCCCCGGCAATAACCTTCTGTGCCTTGTCTTCTAACCATTCATAAAACTCGGGATCGTTGATCAGTCCGTACTTTACAACTTCTGCATAACCAGCAAGAAGCTCTCTGTTCGGTAAGGTTTCTAACAGGCCTGTGTCAGCAAGAACGAGTTTGGGTTGATGAAAACTTCCGACCAGATTTTTACCACGGGCGGTATTGATGCCTGTCTTACCGCCGACAGAACTATCAACCTGAGATAAAAGGGTAGTCGGGATCTGTATAAAATCAATACCGCGCATTACGACAGCAGCAGCAAAGCCAGCCAAGTCACCGATGACACCGCCGCCAAAGGCTATGAGCGTGGATTTTCGATCAATATTGTGTTCAAGCAGAAAGTCGATCACGCGGTCCAGTTGAGCAAAGCTTTTGGTTTGTTCACCAAAAGGTAAAACCAGAGTGTGGTTTTCTATGCCTTCTGCTTTAAGGGCTTGTTCCAGAGTAGGGAGATGGTGTCGGGCCACGTTTTCATCTGTAATGATGAAAGTTCGTTTTTGCTTTATGAATGGGCGCACATGTGAGCCAGCATTGGAGACTAAATTTTCGCCGACGAGGATGTCGTAACTGCGTTCTTCTAAGTCAAGTGTCAGCCGTTCATAGGTTTCTTTTGTCATTCTCTTCTATCTTCGTATAGGTTTTGTTGCTGGCATATCGTGTATTTACAGTTATGAAGCTTGGCAAAAATCGTGAAGTCCTTGCAGTGCATTACGTGTCGTCAGATCTGCGGAACCTTCTTCTGATTCGGTAATGATATCTGCTTGTTCATAAATGGGATACCGTTCTTCGATTAGTCGGGACAGTATCTCGCGATGATTACCATTTCGAAGAAGAGGTCGGTGGTTGCGGCGGGATGTCCGCTCGACAAGAATATCAAGATCTGCTCTGAGCCAGAGTGAGATACCCTTTTCCGTTATAGTATTCCGAGTAAGTTCGTCCATGAAGGCACCACCACCCGTTGACAGGATCTGAACAGGTCCTTCCAGCAGGCGTTGAATAACCAAACGTTCTCTGTCACGGAAATAAACTTCACCGTGTTCTTCGAAGATTTCTGAAATTGTACAGCCAGCGGCCTTTTCTATTTCGACATCAGCATCTACAAAAGGTAATCTCAAAGCTTGCGCCAGCTTTTTACCTATACATGTTTTTCCTGCGCCCATTAAACCAACGAGAACAACAGTTTTGGGGGGAGTAAAGTTCCCGTTTGATGACATCGTACCTTTTACCGATTCACATTAATCACTTAAACCTAGCCTATAGAAAGGATTTCGCTGAAACAAAAGGAAAAGAATACCGAGAGACAGAATTAAGTGTGAATTCTGATCTTTCTCAGTTTCTGGGGCGCATTTTGGTAGAAAAGACGCTTAGAGATTACTTTTCGTTGATGTAATGTCCTAACAATTCTGAAAGCCGTTGATAGGAAACGCCAAACTGTGCTTGAGATTTGTAGGCTGCATTTTCTTCGCCAAGTGCGGCATGTATTGGCAGGGTTGCAGCTCCTTTTTGAACCATCTGATCTGCATGGGGTGATTTGATCACACGCGGCAGATCGCGCTCACCTCTCTCACTGATTGAGCGCATAAAAGGTCTGGATAGTCGTATAACCGCTTCGAGGAACCAATCAGGGCAGTCGCCGCCCAGAATAATGGTTTCGGGATCATATAGATTTTCGAGTGAGTTTATGCCGACCCTGAAATATTCGGCTTGTTGTTCAAGCCAAGATATGATCTTCGGGTCGTTTGAGGGGATATTAGCGAAGACATCATAGGGGACACGTGGTATTTTGTCTTGCTTCTGTAGGTAATTCGTTAATGATTCCAATGATATGTACCCATTTAGGCATCCGGGATTCCCACAGCTGCAAATGGGGCCGTTTATATTTACAACCAGGTGTCCTATAGATCCTGCGCGGGCTGATCTACCGCCATAGATTTTACCATCGACCATCAAACCTGCAGATAAATCGGGACCGATGAAGAGGTAGATGAAATTTCTGAAACTTCGGGCACTTCCTTGTAGAAATTCTGCCAAAGCAGCAGCTGCTGCGGCGGTTTCAAGAAAGGTAGGTATGTCTAGTTCTTGGTAGAGAAGTTCCGCTATGTTTTTCGGATCTGTCACGATATCACCAACGGCATGGCGATGATTCCTGTCATCGTTTTCAGCCATGATAATCCCGATGCCTAACACGCGTCTGATATCTGTGTTTGTTTCTCTGAGGACATCAAGACACAGCGGTTCAATCAGGCGAATAACATCTTCATCTGTGGAGTATGTTGCGTTGATATGTTCTGAATGAATCAGATTTCCGGATAGATCGACGAGGCTTATGGCAATTTTGTTTATCTCAATCCGAATGCCAATACTAAAGGCTGCGGTGGATGATATCTGGAGTATGCGCGAGGGTTTTCCGGCGCCACCCTTCTTGTAGTTACCCTCGGTAACAAAATTTGCTTCTAGGAGTTTTTCTACCAAGTTAGAGATTGTTTGGCGCGTCAGGCCTGTGCGCTTGGCAATATCTGCACGTGATATTTCATCGCCGGAAAGTATCTCACTTAAAACCAGACGCAGATTGTGCGCTTTTGTTTGCTCTAAATTGGTCCCTTTTGGGGGCATGAAGCTAAATGCCTTAGTTGTAATTTGGATTTGTAATTTGTTTGTTTTAATCTACTTGGTAAAACGAAAATAGCAAATTTAAATAATTAACTAATTGAAATTATTTAAATAAAAATGATTTGTCAAAATATTTGACAAATATAAAATTTTTAATACTCTTAAATGAAACAAATAAATAACAAATGGGAGACTGAACGTGCTTGGTGTGAAAAAACTAAAAACTCTATCCAGAATTTCGTTGCTTGCGGCTGGGATTGCCGTTGGTATTTCAGTGGCACAGGCCGGACCGCTTGAAAGAATTGATTTAAGCAAATCACCTGAAGGCCCAAATGGTAATGCGGCTCAACCTGCTGGTAATATCACCCTTAATTCGGATGAGGCCGCTGCGGTCAAAAGCAAAAACTACAAAGCCGCACTTGTTTGGCATGCCTCGGGTGATTGGGTTAATGCGGTGACAGAAGGGGCCAAGACAAAGTTTGAGGAGCTGGGCATTGAAGTTGTTGCAACAACGGATGCACAGTTTGATTCGGCACGACAGGCCAGTGATGTGGAAAATGTTTTGGCACTGAACCCTGATATTATTCTGACGCTGGTTGTTGATCCGGTCAGTGGCGGGGCAGCGTTCAAGCCTGCTGTTGATAAAGGGACTGAGCTTGTTCTGCTATCCAATCCCATTGCAGGTTATAAACCTAATAGCGAGTATACGGGCATTGTGACCGATGATATGTACGGTATGGGTGTTGCAGCTGCAGAAATGATGAGCGATGCAGTTGGCGGGACAGGCAAGATTGGCTTCATCTATCATGACGCTAGCTATTTCATCACTAATAATCGCGATAATGCCTTTCGCACGGCCATTCAAGAAAACCATGCTGATATAGAAATTTCTTCAGAAAAAGGCTTTACGGAAGAAGGGCAGACTTTTGAACTTGCTTCTGCAATGGTTCTGCAGAACCCGGACCTCAAAGGGATTTATGTTGCCTGGGATGTCGCCGCCGAAGGCGTAATTGAAGCATTGCGTGCACAGGGGCGTCGTAATGTGAAGGTTATCACGCATGATCTCGGGCAAAACAATGCACTGGATATGATCAAGCAGGGTAACATGTACGGAACGGTTGCCGACAGACCTTATGAAATCGGTCAAGCCATGGCAATGCTTGGTGTCTATGGGCTCTTGGATAAAGAATCTCCGGCATTCTCTGTGGTTGGTTATGATAAGGTTACCAAAGATAATGTGGCTGTGACCTGGGAGAAATCTTTACGCAGGCCTATCCCGAAAAAGCTGAGTGAAGCTCTGCAGTAGCTGCAGAACCACTTCTCTCCAAAATATCACTTATCCTCTGGGGAATGGGTGATGCTATTGTCATCCATTCCTCTCTTTTTGTCTTTCTGGTCTTTTCGATATAATTCATTGGAAGACAAAAATCAGGTTACAAAGAATTGCCCTTTAAGGCTTTCTCTTTACTCCTCTGATACACGAGGCCTTAACTAAGGTATTGATATGACTTTCTTGTCTGAAACGCGATCTCAGGTGTTTCATAAAATTCTTAATCGTGAGTATTTTGTTTATTACGCGTTGATACTTGTGATTGCTTTTTTTGCGGTCGTTCTGTCTGAAACGGCATTTTTATCAACGCCAAACTTTATGAACATCATTCGTCAGACAACCCCGATCACAGTTATGGCCGTGGGGATGACATTTGCTTTGGCGGTGGGTCATATTGATCTTTCCGTTGGATCTGTGGTCGCCTTGTCTGCGCTTGTCTGTGGCTTGCTGGTGGATATTGTTCCCTGGCCAGTGGCGGTTCTTGCAGGTTTGAGCTCAGGTTTGCTTGTAGGGTTAATTAACGGTGTCCTGACCGAATGGCTCAAAGTGTCCTCGTTGCTTATTACTCTCGGGTCAATGGGGGTGATTTCAGGTATTGCCCGGGTGATCACTAACCTTGAATCCATTCCGATCACGAACGATAGCTTTACATATATCTTTGGCTCAGGAAGCTTTGGGTCCGTGTCCGTAATGTTCATTTGGACCTTGCTGGCATTGATTCTGGGGTGGGTGTTTCTCTCTAAAACCAGATTTGGCAGCCACTTGCTGGCTGTAGGCGGTAACCCAACGGCATCCCGTGCCCTAGGTATTAATGTTGTGAAGGTAAAAATCACAGCAATGGTGATTGCTGGTGGGGCTGCTGCAATGGCGGGAATGCTTTATGCCGGGCGATTACATGGGGCAAGATATAGTCTTGGGGAAGCTGATCTTTTGACAGTTATTGCTGCCGTGGCGATTGGCGGCACAAGCCTTTTTGGCGGACGTGCCTCTGTTGCCGGGGCCGTCGTTGGTTCCTGGCTCATGGGGGTTATTAACAATGGTCTTATCCTGTGGGGGTTCTCGACAAACGAACAGATCATTGCAAGGGGCCTTATTCTCATCGTTGCTGTTGCCATTGGTGTTAAGGAGGACAGAAGATGACCGCTGAATATCATGTGCCGGATACCGCACTGGAGGTGCGAGAAATTCATAAGTCTTTTGGTGGTGTACAAGCGCTAAAGGGCGTTAGCTTCTCAATTCTGAAAGGCGAAGTCGTCGGGCTTTTGGGAGATAACGGGGCCGGTAAATCAACGTTGGTTCGCTGCATTTCTGGTGTGCATCCACAGGATGACGGTGAGATTCTGATTAATGGACAGGAAGTGGAGATTAAGTCTCCGCAGGATGCCCGGGATCAAGGGATTGAGACTGTATTTCAGGATTTGGCTGTTATCCCGAACTTTGATGTTTCAAAGAATTTGTTTTTGAATCGTGAGATTCTTTCGTCCAATCCTATTCTCAGGTTCTTTGGATGGTTGGATCATAAGGAAATGAGTCGACAAAGTGAAATTGCTCTGAAACGGCTTAATTCCCGTATTCCGTCCTTTAGGGAAGAAATTAAAAATCTGTCAGGGGGGCAGCGTCAGGCGGTGTCCATTGCCCGTGCGGTGAATTGGGGGGCAGACATTGTGATTATGGATGAACCCACAGCTGCGCTGGGTGTGGAGCAGGCGGCACAGGTGAATAACCTAATCAAGTTGATTAGTTCACAAGGTATCTCGGTGCTTCTGATCAGCCATAATATTCAACATGTTATGGAGGTCTGCCACCGTGCCGTAGTTTTGCGTCACGGGCGTGCTGCGGCAAATGTGTTGATCGAAGATATAACGCCGGATGATCTTGTGGGGCTTATCACCGGCGCAAAACGGGCTGCTTGATCAGGAGAGTAGCTAAGGCAAAGTTCTGCATGTCTTATTGGCAGATCATATTGCGCACTTAACTTATTCAGGCCGTAAAACGAGAAGGCAAAAAACGATGGGTGTATTGGATAATGCACGTGCGGATGCGCGCGGGTTAATAGCGAAGCTTACGTTAGAACAAAAGGTTGGCCAGCTCTTTATGTTGGCTTTTGGGGGCAAAGATCTCACCTATGCCAGAAAACTTGTTCGGGAGCGTTATATATCCGGGTTCTATATTTCCCAGGATAATGCCGAGACTGTATCTGAAGCTAGAAACCTGACACAAACTCTTCAAGATGAGACAAGCTCGACAATACTGGATCTGCCGCTGATCTTTGGTGTGGACCAAGAAGGGGCATGGGGCGTTGCCGTTTCAGAAACCACCACGGGACCGGGAAATCTTGCTTTGGGGGCTGCAGATGATGTGTCTTTAACGCACGAAATTTATGGCATTTATGCACGCGAAATGATGGCGTGTGGTTACAATGTTATTTTGTCTCCCTGTGCGGATATCAACAGCAATCCCGATAATCCGATTATTGGACCGCGATCGTTCGGCGAGGATCGTGATAGGGTTGCTCGACATGTGAAGGCGGCTGTAGATGGCGCGTTGCAGAACCATATTGTGTGTTGTGGTAAGCACTTTCCCGGTCATGGCGATACCAGTGAAGATAGCCATCGCTTATTGCCAACTGTGGATAGAAGTCTGGCGTATTTGCTGGATCAGGATCTGGTTCCTTTTCAAGCGGCAATTGATGCTGGATTGCCTATGATCATGACCTCTCACATTAATTTCCCACAAATTGATCCGGATTTTCCGGCAACGCTTTCACCGAAGATCATGCATGATTTATTGCGCGATAAAATGGGATTCCAAGGCGTTATTGTGACGGACAGTATGAACATGTGGGGGATGCGGAAAAATTATGATCCAGCTGAATCTGCTATTCTTGCCCTGAAAGCTGGCTGCGACATTATTATGTTGTCTGAAGAACATTATGAACATGATGAAGCGAACTATGTCGCGAAGCAGATGGCAACCATTGATGGTGTGGTTAAGGCTGTTGAAGAAGGTGATCTGAACCTCGACATCGTTGAAGATGCTTTGGAGAGAATTTTTTGTCTGCGGATTCAGTTGGCAATGAATACGGAACTTTGCAAAACGGACAGGAATGATATTTCAGGTCAAAAGCATAGAGAGCTTGCCGATCTTGCTGCGGAAAAAGCTATCCGCATTGTTCGAGACCGTAGCAACCTTCTTCCTCTTAATGGGAAAGTAAAACTGATTGGCCTTAGTGGATCTGATGCTCATCAAATGGTCATTAACACGCGTGGTATTGGGCCTAATGACCCTCAGGCGGCTTTTGATGTCCTTTGCCAAGAGTTCAAAAACTCTTCATCAGATATCGAAATTTTATCCGAGGAAGATCTGCAGGAGTACCTTGCTGGCAGGCGATGCTTTGGTGAGGGTGATGTTGTGATTGGTGTTACCGAAGATTATCCGCTGCCTGGTATGGACTATGATGTTGATTTTCAAAAAGAACGCTTAGAAAAACTTGTTCAAATGACCGAAGGTAAGATGGTGGTTTGTGCGCTCCGAAGCGACTATGAACTAAGATCTTGTCCTGACCTAAGTACCTATGTGGCTTCTTATTCAAGCCGCGCTTGTTCGGCGCGGGCAATGGCCAGGTTTATTATAAGGGCAAAAATCGGCAGTACGGATTAGGCGTTGTTCTCAAATGTGACAGATGTTGTGATTAAGATCAGCATCTGTCTGACGTTTTTTGCACTTAAATTCTGAAAATATGTATGGTGCGTTTCTTCTGGCTCTCTAAGGTTATTCTAGGAAACAGAGCTTGGAAGGACTTGAAGGATGAACTTAAATCTTCAGGGATATCGCGTCCTTATTACGGCTGGGGCGGCTGGACTTGGTCGGGCAACTGCAGAAGCTTTTCTTCGTGAAGGGGCTAATGTGCATGTTTGTGATATTGACCAGAAAACTTTGGATGAATTTTCTTTTAAGAATGATAGAGAGAGTGCCGGGAAGCTAACGAAAAGCCATCTTGATGTTACGGATGAAAAAGGCGTGCAGGCGTTATTTTCTGATTTGAATGCAAATTTCACTGGCCTGGATGTGTTGGTCAACAATGCAGGTACTGCTGGCCCTGCAGGGGAGCTGGAAACACTGGATTATAGTGCATGGCAAAAATGTATCTCAGTGAATATTGATTCGCAGTTTCTTTTCTCTCGCGAAGCCATCCCATTGATGAAAAAGCAAAAGAGTGGCGCAATTTTTAATCTTTCTTCTACTGGGGGATTGTTTGGGTTTCCCTATCGGGCCCCTTATGCTGCGGCTAAATGGGCTGTCGTTGGTATAACCAAGACGATGGCGATGGAACTTGGGCCTTATGGTATTCGGGTTAATGCGGTTGCGCCGGGCTCTGTGTCTGGTCCACGGATGGAGCGTGTAATTGAAGCATCTGCACAAGCGCAAAATATTGCCCCCGATGTGGTGCGTGGACAGTTTGAAAAGCAAACATCCATGAGAACCTTTGTCTCGCCTGAAAATATTGCAAACATGATTCTCTTTGCATCTTCGCCAAAGGGAAGCAAAATTTCAGGGCAGGTTTTGACGGTGGACGGGCATACAGAAGGGTTGTCTGTTAACTGAAGCGCCTAATAAAAAGAGCCGAACCGCAACAGGTTGTTTACAGATACAAAATCGGGTTTTAGACTGTCCCAATCTCGCCATACTCTAGTGATAGATATATGGTGTTATGAATAGTTTATTGACCCAAACAGATAGAGTGAAGCTTACGCTCCATGAAGAAATTCGGCCTTTTTGTCTTTGTTATCCTGATCGGTGCTTTGCTCGCAGGGGGAGTTTTCCTTTTGACGTGGGATATACCCGCGCCCTCTGCAAATGTGGAAAAGGTCATTCCGAATGATCGTCTCACCAAATAAGATGCCCTTTATATTATCTAAATCTGTGCTCGTGGGAACTGCCTTGAGGCTTTCCATTGGGGCTTTTTCTTTTGGCATTGGCACATCCGCTTATGCCCAGACGCAATTGATCCCGCAGCAACCGACAGCTAACCAACCTGTAACAGGAGAGCCTTTAACAGAAGCTCCTGTATCGCCTGGTATCGAGAGCACACCTATTAGCTCTGGCGGCATACAAGTTGATAGCCTTGGCGGACTTGATTTGGACAGCATCGGCACCCTTAGCCCTGGGCAAGGTGGTCTAGGCTATGATATGTGGCGGCAAAGTTCGCTACAGGATGTCTTTGCATTGATCGAGCAGATGCCAGTGAGCTATTATTCTACGGTTGGAAATGATCTGGCAAAGAGATTGTTATTATCGAGTGCTGGCCGCCCGCTGGATGATAAACCTTTGCAGAGTGAGCAGAGCCTTTTGTCACTTCGTTTGGTGAAATTGGCTGAGTTGGGTGCCTACACTCAGCTTGATAATCTCTTCCAACGCATACCAACACGCTCGGACAATGAGCAACAGGCGCGTTATCGAAGTGATAGTCTTTTGATGACTGGGAAAAATGGTGATGCTTGTCAGGTTATTCAGGGAATGTCCGCAACAGGTAAGGACAGTTACTGGATACGGGGCATGGTCTATTGTCACTTCCTGCAGAAACAAGTTGATCAGGCTCTTTTAGGGTTGGATCTCTTGAGAGAGACAGGTGACGCAACAGACCCGCTTTTTGAAGAGCTGGCTCTTGCTGCTTCGGGTGCAAATATCAAACTATCCGGTAAAAGTGCCGGACGTGTTGAGCCCATTCATTGGGCACTGGCTGCACTTTCAGAAGCGCGACTTCCTGATGAGCTGGATGATTTTCTCGATCCGGGGGTTCGTAGTGCTTTGATACAAGCAGAAGAATATCCTTTGGATCGACGGGTTTATGCTGCTGAAGTTGCTGTCAGAAGTGGAGCTCTGTCCCCTAATGCACTTGTTGATCTTTATAGTCGTTATGCTTTTGAACCAGCTGAGCTTGATGGTGTTGTCGGCGGTCAGATAAGCCACGAAGGCCCTGAATTACGTGCTTTATTCCTTCAGGCTGCACAGTTGCAGACTGTACCTGCCGCGAGAGCCGAGATTGTGAAAGCTGCCCTTGATCAAGCTGAGACAGATGGAATGGGTATTCTGATGTCACGCGCCGTTGCTGATCTGGTGGCTGAGATTCCGCACTCTGCTGATCTAACTTGGTTTGCACTGCCTGCCGGGCGAATACTTTATCTGGCGGGTCAGTATGAACGGGCTAATGCATGGTTGCTGTTGGCACGTCAGTATATGCTGAGCGAAGAAACCGCCGCAGCCAATTTAACGGCGCTTTGGCCCTACGCCAGACTTTCCGGCATGGAAGGTGGCGAAAGATATGGAACCTTGAAGGGATGGGCGTCTGCTCAAAGTGGTTTAGGACCTGAAGTTCTGAACCAGCAGTTGGTAATGTTACGGTCCTGTATGCAGGCATTAGGCGAGGATACTCGTCTGAGTTGGGGCGAGCTTGCCTCTATGGAAATCGCTTCACCAGGTCTGGCTCCATCAGCGGCTTTGCTCTACGCCTTGAAGGATGCGCAGAATGGTGGACGGCTTGCCGAAGTTGTTTTGCTTAGTTTGATCATCTTGGGAGAACAGGGGCCAGGGAATACCCATAGCCTTGCTCTGGGAAGTGTTGTGGAAGCACTCTATTCCGTTGGCCTGCAAAATGAAGCACGTTCACTGGCAATTGAAGCTACGGTTCTTAGCGGCATTTGATTTATGGCTGGTGATTGATGAGCAGATCGTCCAGAATCTCTATTTTTTTGGAGATGATGTCTGCTGAACGTGGAGCCAGTCAGAATACGCTGGAAGCTTACGAGCGTGATCTGGAACGATTTGAAGACTTTCTATCGAGCGCACGGAAAGATCTGACCGTTGTTGAAGCATCCGATATCCGTACCTATTTGGCTGATTTGACTGCTGAGGGGTTAAGTGCCCGGACGCAGGCGCGTCACTTGTCTTCTTTAAAGCAGTTTTATCTCTTCCTTATGGAAGAAGGCATAAGGCAAGATAATCCTGTCGCGGAAATTGGCACGCCACGTATGGCGCAATCTTTACCGAAGTTCCTTTCTATTGAAGATACGGATGCTCTTCTTAAAGCCGCGCAGGAAAACCAAACAGATGAAGGCTTGCGCCTTTGTGCGTTGATCGAGCTACTATACGCAACAGGGATGCGGGTTAGTGAACTCGTATCTTTGAAGATATCCCAAACACAGCGTGATCCGCGTATTTTGACCGTGATGGGCAAAGGAAATAAAGAGCGGTTAGTGCCTCTTAGCCCCCGAGCACGTGAAGCACTGGATCGTTATCTTCTGGTCCGTGATAACTTTTTACCAAATTCCGAGCAGGATAAGGTCAAAGACACGGGATGGGTTTTTCCTTCCCGGGGGAAGAATGGCTATCTGACACGCCATCGCGTCGGTCAGCTTCTCAAAGAGTTGGCTATAGAGAGCGGAGTCATGCCGTCGAAGGTATCTCCACATGTCTTGCGTCACGCTTTTGCGACCCATTTGTTGGAAAACGGTGCTGACTTGAGATCTGTTCAGAAAATGCTGGGGCATTCTGATATTTCGACAACACAGATCTATACACATGTTTTACAAGAACGTCTGCAGAAGCTTGTGTTTGAAAAGCACCCCTTGTCTTCAAAATCCTGATCTCTTGTGCCGTATTAAATTCTCATAACTTGTTAGAGCTATCTTCTGACTCAGGCGGATCATCCTGTTCGCGTGCTTATTTCTGGTAAGCGCATGATTCTTTTCTCTCAAATTTTCCACCTCAAAGTTTCAGGAGGTTGACATAATTAATTTGTCAGGCCACAGTTTATGTTGCGATGCACAATAAGAGTTGGCTGTCTAAAAAGCTGACCGGAACCCTAGGGAGTAAAACATGAGCTTTACAATTCCAGAAGAAACTACTTCGCGCCTAAATCGTAGTGAACTCGCGGTACCAGGCAGTAACCCTGTATTGTTTGAAAAAGCGGCAGCATCCAAAGCCGATGTGATTTTTTTGGATTTGGAAGATGCGGTTGCCCCTGACGATAAGGAGCAGGCGCGGAAAAATGTTATTGAGGCAATAAACGATATCGACTGGGGGAGTAAAACCCTGTCGGTTCGTGTTAATGGTCTGGATACGCCCTATATGTATCGGGATGTAATTGATGTTCTGGAACAGGCAGGGGACAGGCTGGATCTGTTCATGATTCCCAAGGTGGGGACTGCGTCAGACATTTATGCACTGGATATGCTGTGTACGCAGGTTGAAGCCGCAAAAAATCGTAAAAAAGCCATTGGCTTTGAAATGATTATTGAAACGGCTTTAGGCATGCAAAATATCAATGAAATCGCAGCGGCTTCGAAACGCAATGAGAGCTTGCATTTTGGTGTCGCGGACTATGCGGCATCAACTAAAGCCCGAACGACAGGTATCGGTGGGCCAAATCCGATGTACGGCGTTTTAACAGATATCGACGGTGATACGCCGAGAGACTTTCACTGGGGAGATATGTGGCATTACGCCATTGCACGCATGGTCGTTGCTGCACGTGCGAACGGCCTTCGCGCCATTGATGGCCCTTTTGGTGATTTTTCTGATCCAGAAGGATATCGTGCCCAAGCAAACAGGGCGACAATTCTCGGCTGTGAAGGGAAGTGGGCGATCCACCCCAATCAGATTGGGGTCGCGAACGAAGTCAACAGCCCATCGGAAGCCGAAGTAAACAAAGCCAATCGCATTCTCGAAGCTATGGAACAGGCGCAACGCGAAGGCAAAGGTGCAGTGTCTTTGGATGGACGACTTATTGATATCGCTTCTATTCGTCAGGCGAGCGTAATGGTCGAAAAAGCAAAGGAAATCGAGCTAGCTGATGTAGCTTCTGAAGGTTAATGCCTGACAACAGCGTATTATTTTTTCGACAAAGGTCGGTTCTTGGTAGAGCCGGCCTTTGTTCTTTATGGCTCTTTGCTATGTTGGGCAAAGAACACTTTAGGTCATCATAATAAAGCTAAAACTTGAAATTGTGCGCTTGAAAGGTACTATGCGACGACTATATTTGTTGACTGATTTTCACGATGTGATAGACAACGCCTTATGCAAAATTTCCTAGATTTCGAAAAACCGATTGCTGAGCTTGCTGGTAAGATTGAAGGCCTGCGGCATCTGTCTGACAGCAGCAGTGATGTGAACATTGCTGAAGAAGTTTCCAAGCTGGAAGCTAAGGCTGACAAGCTGTTGCGCCAAACATACGCAAAGCTAAGCCCTTGGCAAAAAACACTTGTTGCGCGCCATCCTGATCGTCCTCATTGTAAGGACTACATCGAGGCGCTGATCGAAGACTATACACCCTTGGCCGGGGATCGGGCGTTTGCCGAAGATTTCGCCATTCTGGGTGGTTTAGGGCGTTTTCGTGGTCAATCCGTTGTTGTGATTGGTCAGGAAAAAGGCGCTGACATGCATAGTCGTGTAAAGCACAATTTTGGCATGGCGCGCCCTGAAGGCTATCGTAAAGCACAGCGTTTGATGGACATGGCAGAGCGCTTTGACCTACCTGTTATCACGTTGGTTGATACGGCTGGTGCCTACCCTGGTGTTGGTGCAGAAGAACGCGGTCAATCCGAAGCGATTGCGCGGAGCATCGAAAAGTGCCTTGCAATCAAAGTTCCGCTTGTCTCTGCTGTTATTGGCGAAGGTGGATCTGGTGGGGCAATTGCGCTAGCTGCTGCAAATACCGTGTTGATGCTTGAACACTCAATCTATTCTGTGATTTCGCCTGAAGGCTGTGCCTCTATTCTTTGGCGTTCCGGTGATCAGGCCAAAGAAGCTGCTGAAGCTCTTAAGCTGACAGCGCAGGATTTGGCAACACTTGGCGTGATAGATGAAATTATTGCAGAGCCAATGGGCGGCGCGCATCGTGCAAAAGATGTATGTATGACGGCTTTGGGTGATAGCATCGAAAAGCACTTGCAAGAGCTATCCCAATTTGGGGGCGCCGAGCTTCGTCAGAAGCGTCGAGACAAGTTCCTGGACATGGGCCAAAAGGGTCTCTAGTTCTTGTTAGAAGTTATGTAAAAGGCCGCTTCTCAGCGGCCTTTTTTATGTGCGGAAGATGCCCATTGTCTGAGAGTTCTCAAGCCGGCGCAATATCGACAAACGTGTCGTTGTAACAGGCCCCGGACATGATATCTGTTCTGGTTTCCGAGTTGATCAAGGCATTTACAGTCTGATTTGAATCACTTGATTTTAACCACGTACCTTTTGGCGAATAGAAAACGCCGGGTTTGACCTTGTCTGTAACTTTGGCTAAGAGAATAACTTCCCCTAAAGCATTCCAGATTTTGACCTTTGAATTATCAGTAATACCCTTTGCTTGAGCATCCTGTGGATGAATTTCCAGTTGTTCTATGGCGATTGATTCTGCGTGTCCACCAAAGGTCGCATTTGTGCGCTTGCTCGATGAAGGGGAAATCAAAGCAAAAGGAAGGTCCTGTGTGACTTCTTCGTAACGGGGAAGGCCATAACCGAACTGTTGTTCCATATCTTCAGAATAAAGCTCTATTTTTCCAGATTTTGTTGCAGGAAAGACCGTTGCGCACATGATCAGTTCCTGATCATTTTCTGCCAACATAGGCAAAGAGCGATCGAGAGGCACTTCACTGGGGCGAAGGCCCTTCATCTGTGGGGACTTGAGATCGTAGGCTTCATCCATCAGTTGGTAATCGTCCGCTTTAAAGAGATCGTCGTTAAATCCAAACCGGGCAGCCAATCGACGGAAAATTTCGGTGTTGGGAAGAGAGTTCCCCACAGTGGGAATAACAGGTTCTGCCCTTTGCAGATGGGCCTGACCATAGGCGGCATAGATATCAGGGAACTCGAAATGGCTTGATGCTGGTAGAATAACGTCAGCATAGGCCATGCTGTCGTTCATCTCGACATCACAACCAACGATAAAGACATCTTCCCGGCTGAGTGCGCGACGCATTCTGTTTTGGTCCGGATGGGTACAAACCGGATTATGGTTGTAGATGAAGACGGCTTTGATCGGTGGGGCCAGACTATCGTCGAGAATGTGCTTGGCAACATCAACGATATTGAGCATTCTGGTCCCCTCTGGTATCAGATCCGGGCGTCTCAGTTTACCTGTCGTCGCGGGAAATGCGAGACCTTGTTTGGCGATGACACCAGCTCCTGTCCGTCCCATGTTCCCTGTAATCGCCTGAAGTGCCATAGCGGCGCGGATAGAAGATCCACCTGAGTGTCCGCGCTCTGCGCCATTCCCAACCGACATGGAAACATTTTTTGCTTCGGTATAAATGCTCAGGAACTCTTGAATCTGTTCTAGGGGGATTTCACATATCTTCGCAGCATCTTCCAATGAGTATTTTTTTGCGGCGGTTAGATATTCTTCGATACCATGGACCCAACGTTCAATAAATTCGGTGTCGAGCGCAGAACGCTTTTCCAGTTCAGCAGCCAGTGCCAAGAAGAGAACGATATCTGTGCCGGGTTTGATCTGAATATAGAGGTCAGCCTGTTCTGCAATCTTTACTTTCTTGGGATCGATGACGATCAGCTTTGCGCCATTCTTTTTAGCGGCTTTAATGATCCTCGCTAAATGGAGGTTGGAAACTGTAACGTTATTGCTTGCCACTACAATCAGGTCAGATTTGGCCGCCTGTTCTGGTTCCATGCCGGGGGCATTCCCGAACAGACTTGTATAGGCAGTTCCTCGCACAGCCCCACAGAGGGGGCCTCTGTCGAGTTGGGTTGCGCCTAATTTATGGAAAAAGCGAAAATCCATAGAACCACCAGCGAGTTGCCCATGAGGTCCTGCGTAGTTGAGGGGAAGCACGGACTGAGGCCCATGTTTTTGAATAGCAGAGGTCAAACCGTCATATACACGGTCAAAGGCCTCTTCCCAGCTGATAGTTTTGTATTCCAATGATCCTCTGGGGCCCGTTCGTAAAAGAGGTTGCGTTAAGCGTCGTTCCCCATGAATGAAGTCAGGGTAATAGTCTGATACCTTCTTGCATATGGCGCCGGCAGTATAAGGATTGGCATTTGATCCTCGTACCTGAATGATATGTTTTCCGTCTGTGACGACAGACAGGCTACAGGTATCTGGGCAATCTAGAGGGCAAACGCTGGGTTTGGTCTGCAGGTCTGTTGCAGTGGATGTTGTATCCAGGGACATTTTCTTTGGCTCCATACGCGTAAGTCGCGCTTTATTTCATCTTTCCTGATGTAATCTTTTTTCTGATGATTACTTATGGCAGGATAGAGCCAATTTATTGTTCTAGTAGATCCATTTATTAGAATGGTTTAGTACCGCTTCTCCTGAATTAGCTGGTCAAAACGTCTCTCAGCGTTTTAGCAAGAATACCTGTCAAATCCGGGCGTTGTCCGCGATGTTTTTCAACAAGAGAAACTGTTCGTGTTGAACTCGGTTTGCCAAAGGGACGAACCAGCAGGTTTTCTCTATCTTCTAAACTGTTTTCGGGCACAATTGCAGCCCCTAGGCCTTTGGCGACCATGCGCTGGATTGCTTCCAGGGAATCAAGCTCCATGGCTTCTCTTATGTTTGCACCTCGGATTTTAAGGCTTTGTTCGATAACGCGCCCCACACCTGTCAGATGGTTGAAACGGACAAAGGGAAGTTGGCTTAAAAGTGCGATATCACCATCTTTGGATTTGGCTATTTTTTCATTTTCAACATTTTTCTGGGCGATGACGACAAGGCGTTCTTTCCTGAGTTTTGTTGATTTTAATGCTTCGTCGAGACGCTGGGCTTCCGTGATGATGACGCAATCCAGCTTTCCCTGTATCAGTTCACGGGTTAGTTCTGTGCTCAATCCACTTTCGAGCCGTACATTAAGGCGTGGATGCTCTTGGCCAAGTCGGGCAAGGACTTCTGGTAAAAAAGATGATGTTGCGCTGGGGATGGCACCTAACCTCAAGAGACCGGATAGATCTCCTGCTTTTGACCCAGCCTCAGACAGGGAATCATAGAGGTTGATAATTTCCTGTGCTTTTCCCAGTAATCGGATACCTGTTGGATTGAGATCAGGTGGGCGACGAGTTCGATCAAAAAGTTCAGTTTGTAATTCGTCCTCCAACGATTTGATCTGCATGCTGATGGCTGAATGGGTTAAGCCCAGCTTTTCTGCCGCAGCCTGAAAGCTGCCGGTTTCGGCAATTTCTATTAAAGTTCGAAGTTGGCGTATGCCCATGAGATAATGTCAAAATAATTGAAGTAAGAAGTTATTTTAATTCGTTTGATTTGAAGAAAGCAAGCGCGAGATAATAAAATCAATGAACAACCCATGACTTTTGCCCCTAGAGACCGGATGGAGAGACCAAATGTTGGCAGATCTTGATCGACTAGATGCTTCTGAAGCTTCTGATAAAACAGAAAAATCGCGTCTGTTCGCCATTGAAGACATCCGACAGCGCGCCAGAAGCCTTGCGCAGGACGTTTTTGCGCCTCGGGCTGCGTCGATTGATTCTGCAGAGATGTATCCTTGGGAAAATTGCTTTGCTTTACGGGATGCTGGCTTTATGGGGATGACAATCCCCAAGGCTTACGGTGGTGCCGGAGTTGGGTATAGGGAAGCTGTTGTGTTGGTCGAAGAAGTTGCTAAGGCTTGTGGTGTGACCGGACGTATCGCTGTTGAAGCAAACATGGGGGCTATTGGTGCCATTATGGCCTATGGTTCAGAAAAGCAAAAAAAACTTGCTGCTGAATTGGTTCTTGATGGTGATAAGCCTGCCATTTGCATTACGGAACCAGAAAGCGGTTCAGCAGCTACGGAAATGACGACGCGTGCCGATAAAGTCGGGAATGGTTATGTCCTAAACGGTACAAAACACTGGATTACTGGTGGGGGTGTTTCACGGCTACACCTTATCTTTGCACGGGTTTATGAGAATGATGAACCGCAGGGAATTACTGGCTTTCTTGTTGTTCGAGGTGAGCTAGGTGCAGAAGGGTTGTCCATTGGACGGCGGGAACCAACGATGGGGCTGCGGGGAATTCCGGAAACAGAGGTTCATTTGAAAGATTTGCACGTACCTTCTGATATGATGTTGCAACCTCCTTCTGGTCTTCGAAAGGGCTTTGGCGATCTTATGACGGCCTATAACGGGCAGCGTGTGGGGGCTGCTGCTGTTGCACTTGGGATTGCAGCCGGGGCTTATGAACAGGCAGAAACCTTTATTCAAGAGCGCGAGCAGTTTGGTCGCCCGATTTGTGAATTTCAGGGGCTACAGTGGATGCTTGCTGATATGTCTGTTCAAATTAGTGCGGCAAGGGCCTTGATAAATGAAGCCGTTTCAGGGGAAGGGTTTCCGGATAAGACCAAGGCTGCGCAGGCAAAGCTCTTTACATCTGAAATGGCCGTTACAGTGACCAATAACGCACTACAGATGCATGGCGCGGCTGGCTATTCCAGACGTAACCCTGTTGAGCGTATGGTCCGGGATGCACGCATGTTTACCATTGGCGGTGGAACGGCACAGGTTCTCAGAAATGTGATCGCTTCTGATTTGCTAAATCGCAAATTTCCGCAGACAAGAGATGGCTATTTGACTCGTTCTGAAGATAAATCTTCTATGGATGATTTGCGATCAGTTGTTCAGTATAGCTCTAATTGTTAAATATAGAGCAATAAGATACTGCTAAGCATCTGATTTAAGTAACTTGCTCTTAGCGGCGAGTTACTAGTGTTGTGTGTAATGATTAAATTTGAAAGAAGCCACGATGAGCTTGACGACCGCCGACATTCTTGCCCAACGCCTTTTTGAGGCAGGGTGCCGCCATGCATTCGGTATCCCGGGCGGTGAAGTTCTAAGTGTGATGCACGCACTGGATCGTGCCGGCCTTGAGATTGTATTGACCAAACATGAAAACGGCGCAGGCTTTATGGCAGAGGGTACCTATCATCGTACGGGCGCACCGGGTGTTCTTTTTGCGACGCTGGGCCCAGGCATGGCCAATGCTTTTAATGTCATTGCTAATGCGCACCAGGATCGAGTGCCATTGATCTTTCTAACAGGCCGGGTCGATGATTATGATATGGCGAGTTATACACATCAGGTTTTTGATCACTGCAAGGCACTGGAACCAGTTGTAAAAGGTAGTTTTACCCTTGTTGATGGTGCTGTTGACCGTGTTGTTGATAAAGCCTTGTCCTTGGCACAATCAGGTCGTCCAGGACCTGTGCATATTGATGTGCCGATCTCTTTAGCTGCGCAGGTTCAGAGCGCAGTGCCTAAGCAATGGCAACCTAACTATTTACCAACTGCACCTGCAGATAATGTTGACTTTGCGGATCTGAGAGAGCGCTTATCCAAGGCAGAAAGACCTTTGGCTGTTTTAGGACTTGAAATTCTTAGCGAGGGCTGTGAGGCAGAAGTAAAAGACTTCCTTCTTAAACATGGTATTCCATCCGTTGCTACTTATAAGGCCAAAGGAATTGTGCCTGATGATCACCCTCTTTCTCTTGGTGGCGCGGGGCTTTCCCCGAAAGCAGATAAAACGGTCTTACCTCTGATCGAGGAAAGTGATTGTATTCTACTGATCGGTTACGATCCGATTGAGATGCGACACGGTTGGCAGGATGTCTGGCAACCAGAAAAACAGTTTGTTGCTGAATTTACGATTGAGCCGAATTTACATGGCATGCATCGGGCGAGCGGTACCTTTGTTGGTTCTTTGGCTCCTGCATTGCAGGTCTTGGATCGTGGGTTGGAGCTTGGCGCCGTTTGGGACGACGGTGGTTTTGCAAAAGCTAAACAAGAGATCTGTGCCGCATTCCCGTGTGATGAAGAATGGGGGCCATCTGCGATTGTTGATGAAGTGCGAAAGGCTTTGCCTGATCATGGATTGGCATCGGTAGATTCCGGGGCACATAGGATTTTACAAAGCCAACAGTGGGTTTGTAGAGAACCCCATACGCTTATTCAATCCAGTGGGTTGTGCACGATGGGCTGTGCGTTACCTTTGGCGATGGGTGCGAAAGTCGCATCACCAGATTTACCCGTTGTTGCCTTTACAGGTGACGCAGGGCTAGAGATGATTCTTGGTGAATTGTCGACACTCAGAGATTTGAAATTACCTGTTGTCGTTGTCGTCTTTGTTGATGCATCACTTGCCTTGATTGAGTTAAAACAACGCGGAAGTGGAAGGGAAAACCTTGCTGTCGATTTTGGGGGAACTGACTTTGCTGCCTTGGCTGATGCCATGGGCGGAATTGGTATCAATGCCCGAAACCGTAATGAGTTACAAACAGCTCTGAGTTCGGCATTTGAAGGCGAGAAATTTACTTTGATTGCAGCTCACATTGAGCGTGAATCTTATGACGGAAAATTTTAACTCTCGGATACAACAAGCATTCGATGGGTGCATTTCGCAGAAACAATAAAGGCGGCTGAAAAGCCGCCTTTATTGTGGGTTGATTTTGGAAATCAACTAACCGTTTTTTTAGCTAAGCTTACCGTGGCAATGTTTGTATTTCTTGCCTGATCCACAAGGGCATGCTGCATTGCGGCTGGTTTTGCCCCAAGTCGAGGGATCGTTTTGGTCAAACTCTTTGGCTTGAACAGTTGTTGCCCCACTTTCTTGTGCCGGGTCCTGTCTGGACTCGTGCATTTCTTGCTGTTGACGCGGAACCGTTGCGTTTTCAGGTGTCTGTAGTTCGAAACGATGCATCAGCATTGTCAATTCATCACGTACTGAATTGAGCATGCTTTCAAACATTTCAAACGCCTCACGTTTGTATTCATCAAGCGGATTTTTTTGTCCGTAAGCCCGCAGGCCAACAGCTTGTTTAAGGTGATCAAGTGATAGCAAGTGTTCTTTCCACTGCTTGTCCAGCACCATAAGAAGTAGCTGTTTTTCCAGAGAACGCATAACTTCCGGGCCATAATTAGCTGTTTTAGCAGCCATTTTTTCGTTACTGGCCTGAAGAATACGATCCAGAATTTCCTGATCGGCTATACCTTCTTCTTCGGCCCAGTCTTTAACGGGCAGGTCCATTGCAACAAGGCGCATGCATTCTTCGTGAAGGCTGTCCAATTCCCATTGCTCTGCATAGGCATTGGCCGGAATTGTTCGCGTTACGAGATCTTCGAGAACTTCATGTCGCATGGAAGCCACAGTGTCTTTGACTTCTTCTGCTGACATGACTTCTTTGCGCTGTTCGTAAATAACCTTACGCTGGTCATTCATCACATCATCAAACTTGAGGATGTTTTTACGAATTTCAAAGTTTCTGGCTTCGACTTTTTTCTGTGCTTTTTCCAATGCTTTGTTCACCCATGGGTGAATAATAGCTTCGCCGTCTTCAAGGCCAAGCTTTTGGAGCATTGAATCCATGCGCTCAGATCCAAAGATACGCATCAAATCATCTTCGAGGCTGAGGAAGAACTTGGATGCACCGGGGTCTGATTGTCGGCCAGAACGTCCACGAAGCTGATTGTCGATACGACGACTTTCATGACGTTCGCTACCGATCATAAACAGGCCACCAGCTTTAGTTACGATCTCTTTGTTCGCAGCAACTTCTGCAACAATTTCTGCAGCTTTAGCTTGCTTCTGAGCTTCGTCAGACATGCCGAGCGTTTCGTGCTCTATGCGCATTTCTTCGTTACCGCCCAGTTTGATGTCTGTTCCGCGACCGGCCATGTTTGTTGCAATGGTTACCGCACCGGGTGCACCCGCCTGGGCAACAATCATCGCTTCTTGTTCATGGTAGCGCGCGTTTAGAACCTTGTGCTCAATCTTCTCTTTTTTGAGTAGAGCCGCAAGATATTCTGATTTCTCAATCGTTACCGTACCAACAAGGACAGGTTGCTGACGTTCGTGACACTCTTTGATCTGCTTGATAATAGCAGCATCACGCTCTTGGCCTGTACGATATACCTCGTCATCGTGGTCAATACGAATACAGGGTAAGTTGGTTGTCATGGAAATAACGTCTAGCGCATAGATTGCTGAAAATTCTTCAGCTTCTGTCATCGCTGTACCCGTCATCCCAGCCAATTTGGGGTAAAGTCGGAAATAATTCTGGAAGGTGATTGATGCTAAAGTCTGATTTTCCTGCTGGATATCAGCATTTTCTTTCGCTTCAAGTGCTTGGTGCAGTCCCTCAGAGAAACGACGCCCTTCCATCATACGGCCCGTGAACTCGTCAATGATCACAACTTTATTGTCTTTGACGATGTAATCTTTATCACGCTGGAATAATTTATGCGCTTTTAGTGCCTGATTGATGTGATGCAGTGTGCTGACGTTCTCGATCTCGTAGAGAGAACCTTCCATTACACCGTCGCTGATGAGTTTTTGTTCTATAAAGTCAACACCTTCGTCAGTCAACGTTACAGAACGTGTCTTTTCATCAAGCTCATAGTGCTCTTCTGTTAGCAAAGGCACGTATTTATTAATGGTAATATAGCTCTCTGATGAGCTTTCCGCAGGACCAGAGATAATAAGCGGGGTTCTGGCTTCATCAATGAGGATCGAATCTACTTCATCGACGATTGCATAGTTGAATTCTCTTTGAACCATCTGGTCGATTTCAAACTTCATGTTGTCACGAAGGTAATCGAACCCGAGTTCATTGTTTGTGGCATAGGTGATGTCACAGCTGTAGGCAAAGGTACGCTCTTCTTCGCCCTGACCTGGGAAAACACATCCAACGGTCATACCCAGGAAGCGATAAATTTGCCCCATCCATTCGGCATCACGCTTGGCAAGGTAGTCGTTGACGGTTACGACATGAACACCCTTGCCTTCAATCGCATTCAAATAAACAGGTAATGTTGCAACAAGTGTTTTACCTTCACCTGTTGCCATTTCACTGATCATGCCACGGTGGAGGACGATACCGCCCATCATCTGAACATCAAAGTGTCTCAACCCAAGAGTTCTACGAGATGCTTCACGAACGGTTGCAAAAGCTTCTGGAAGGATATCGTCGAGAGTTTCTCCCTGCTTCAGTCGGTTGCGAAACTTCTCTGTTTGTCCTTTGATATCGTCGTCAGATAGTTTTTCCAGCTCTGATTCAAAGCTGTTGATAGAAAGGACAATAGAGTTAAGGCCTTTAAGATAACGGTCATTGGCAGAGCCAAACATCCGCTTCACAAGCGCACCGAGCATTGAGTACCCCTTGCGTGAAAACGCAGTTCTAGATTTGGTTATAAAAAGTCAATGTGAGACATAGGGCGCAGGCTGGCGGATGTCAATGTGAAGCTGGATTCAATTGATGGAAAATAACGCAGAGGCGGTGATTTCGTGGCTTGTGAGCGTTGATTATAAGTATTTCATTGATACTCGCTTTAGGTTGTAGTGACTTTGTTGTAGTAAGGATAAACTTTTCTATTTCTTCTGAGCCGGAGCCAGAACTTAAATGAATTTTCGTAATGTCATTATCCTTTTTAGTCTCCTGATTGCGGCTGGTTTTGCGCAAGAAGTTAAGGCACAACAGAGTATAGATGATGAATGGAAAAAAGAGCAGCGCGAAAGTGGTGGGAAGCTTTTGAAGTTTCTTTTCGGAGATGATGAAGAAGAAACTCCCGAGACGGATGATGTTCAAAAAGAAAAATCCACTGTAACAACAACCAAAACACCAACCGAAACAACACAAGATGATGTTGTTATTATCCCCTCTTCTGAGGAAAACACGCCGGAAGCTAATGATGATATAACTCAGGCAACACCTGTTGAGCCTGCGGTAAGTTCTCCTGAAGAAGCACCGGTTGTCGAAGTTATTCCCGGACAGGAAAGAGACGGACTTGCTCCACCACCTGGATTTAGCGAGGAAGTTCAACAGAAGCCTGAGAATAGTATCGTAGTTGAAGATTTATCAACAGAACCGGCTTCTCAAAATACTTCATCATCGGATGTCAAAACTCAAGAGGACACCCCTGCAGCTTCGGATGAAGGAAATAAATTATCTCTCACTAAAACCGAAGGCGAGTTAGATCGCTTGGCGCGAGAGAACCCGGTTGTTGCTGTCGTTGAAGGGGATGAGATCTATTGGCAGGATATAACGCAGGCTGCAAAAAAATTACCTGAACAGTATCAAGGGCAACTTGAGACCATGTTCCCTATCCTTCTTGATCGTGCCATTGATTTGAAACTTCTGGCCCATGCTGGTGCCGATGCTGATATGGACGAAAAGGCTGAGGTAAAAAGAAAACTGGCTCTGGCTGAAGAGAAAATTATCCGTGACGCTTATCTTGAACAGCAGTTGGACGAGATGATCACCGAAAGCATGTTAAAAGATAGATATTTCGCCTTGCTTAGAGAAAATGTTGTAAATGCCGAAGTTCGCGCGCGCCACATTTTGGTTGAAACCAGAAATGAAGCTCTGGCACTGGTTATTGCTTTGGATAATGGTGCTGAATTCCATTTGCTAGCGAAGAAGTTTTCGAAAGGACCCTCTGCTGAAAAAGGTGGGGATTTGGGGTGGTTCAAACAAAAAGATATGGATCCTGAATTTGCGTCAGCTGCGTTCTCTTTGGCGCCAGGGACTTATACGAAAGCACCTGTTGCCACCGATTTTGGTTGGCATGTTATTAAGCTGGAAGATAAACGTGATGTGAAACAGCCGACATTCGAATCTATGCGTGCAGAAATCAAAGACCAGGTTAGCCGAGAGTTGGTGACACGCATGGTTCGAGACTTAAGAAAAGACGCGGATATATCGGTTTTCCCTGCTAACTGATTGTGGGTTAACTGATTCATTGGCGAACGAATTAAAAATATACATATCGCCTTTCTCTTGACACAGTCATGGGATTTGGTGCTGATCGATTAAAAGGGAATGGCAGTAAAAAACTGCCCCCCAAATGTAATTAATAAGGAGTTATCTTTATATGTCTGCAAAACAGATTATCTTTCCTCTTGTCGGTATCGTTGCTCTAGCTGGTGCAGCGTATGCTGGTTATTCCTATGGAGTAAAAGGAGGAACACTACCTTTCCTTGGTGGTGATCAGGCTGCTGAGGTAGCATCAGATGCTCCGGCTGGGGATGATCCGGTGATGGCCAAGGTTGGTGATATTGAAATTCGCCGCTCAGAGGTTGTGAAGTTTGCTGAAAGCATTCCAAATATTCCTCAGGAACAGATCGAGCTTATTCTACCAGAACTTGTTGGTCAGGTTGTGGACTTGAAGTTGATCACAAAAGAAGCAAAGACAAGCGGCTTGGGAAATGATCCTGAAGTTCAAAAACGCGTACGCGATGTTAAAGAGAGAATTTTGGTTGAGATCTTCTTGAACAGAGCTCTTGAAAAAGAAGTTACGGACGAAGCAGTTGAAAAAGCCTATCAAGACTATCTGACTGAAAACCCGGCAGTTCGTGAAGTTTCTGCCCGACACATTCTTGTGGAAGAAGAAGAAACCGGAAAAGATTTGATCAAGCAGCTAGATGAAGGTGCTGACTTTGCGACTTTAGCGAAAGAGCACTCTACTGGCCCAAGTGGTCCAGGTGGTGGAGATCTGGGTTTCTTCCAAGCTGAGCAGATGGTTAAACCTTTCTCAGACGCTGCTTTCGGTATGAAAGTTGGTGAGCATTCTTCGGCTCCTGTTCAAACCAGATTTGGCTGGCACGTTATTAAAGTTGACGCCGAACGTGATTCTGAACAACCGACAAAAGAACAGCTGGATGGCCAGCTTCGCTCAGAACTTTCAAGAAGTGCATATGAAGGTATTGTCGATAACCTCAAAAATGGGGTAGAGATTGAAATAATTGGTGCTGAGGCCGAAGAGGCCGCGCCGGCAGAAAATGAAGAAAAACCTGCCAGCGAATAATATAGAAAAGCCCGGTTTAACCGGGCTTTTTTGTGGCTGCTGTTGAGGCTGTGAATAGGTAGGATTTGTGTAATGGAACTTCAAAAATCTCCGCTCGCACCCGCGAGTTTTCCGGAAATGCCTGAAATAGAGGGCGTTAGACTTTCGACGAAAGCTTGCGGTGTGAAATATCAGGGCCGTAAAGATGTTCTGCTGATGAGTTTTGATGAAGGAACAACGATCGGTGGCGTTTTGACACGTTCACTTACCTGTTCAGCGCCTGTTGAATGCTGTCGTGATCATCTGAAATTTGGGGAAGCCAGAGCGATTGTTGTGAACTCTGGTAATGCAAATGCCTTTACCGGACGCTTGGGAAAAGTGTCTGTTACCCGAACTGTGGAGGCAACGGCTAAAGAATTGAATTGTTCTGAAAATGCCGTTTTTGTTGCTTCAACCGGGGTTATTGGTGAGCCTCTGCCCGATGAAAAAATAACATCGGCTCTGGGAGATCTGAAATCTGATCTAAGGTCTGATAGCTGGCAGGATGCTGCTGAAGCCATTATGACAACTGATACCTTTGCCAAAGGGGCAACAATCACAACGCAGATTGATGGTAAAGTTGTAACCATTAATGGTATCGCCAAAGGATCAGGAATGATTGCTCCTGATATGGCAACGATGCTTAGTTTCGTTGCAACCGATGCGGCTTTGTCTCCGGCAATGGTACAGAATTTAATCTCAAGCGGCGCGGACTTATCTTTTAACTCTATTACAGTTGATAGTGATACCTCTACAAGTGATACAGTACTTCTCTGTGCTACGGGGAAAGCAGGAAACTCGCTATACAATGACATCAACGCACCAGAACTTGTCGATTTTATACAGGCTTTGAATAGTGTGCTGAAAGATCTGGCGCATCAGGTTGTGCGGGACGGTGAAGGCGCAAGCAAGTTTGTTTCTATTGATGTCACGGGGGCGGAAACAGATCAGGCTGCACGCCGTGTTGGGCTGGCGATTGCGAATTCTCCCCTGGTGAAAACGGCTGTTGCTGGTGAAGATGCCAATTGGGGACGCGTTGTTATGGCTGTTGGGAAGTCAGGTGAACGGGCAGACCGGGACAAGCTTTCCATTGCCATGGGCGGCGTTACGATTGCTAAAGATGGTCAGCGGGTTGATGGCTTTGACGAGGGACCCGTTGCTCAGCATATGAAGGGGCAGGAGATTTCTATTGCTGTTGATATCGGCATTGCTGATGGGCAAGCAACAGTCTGGACCTGTGATTTGACCCATGGTTATATAGAAATCAACGCTGACTATCGCAGTTAATCACGATTCTAATCCGTGACTTGATGATCAGATAAAATTCCAGGATATATTTATGAGCTCTTCTGAAGAAGAACAAGGCTGTTGGGCCGCTGAAAAAAGGCATGAAACAGCGAAACCTATCGTGCTCGTTGCCGCTGCGGCCTTGGTTGATAGTGACGGACGGATATTGCTTGCACAGCGCCCCGAAGGCAAATCCATGGCTGGTTTGTGGGAATTCCCCGGGGGGAAAGTCGATCCGGGCGAGACACCGGAACAGGCGTTGGTGCGTGAGCTGAAAGAGGAGCTTGGCATAGATACACGCTCGTCCTGTCTTGCACCCATTGCTTTTGCGTCACATAGCTATGATGACTTTCACTTGCTGATGCCGTTATTTGTCTGCCGCATTTGGGAAGGCAATATTACAGCACTTGAGGGGCAGGAGTTTGCTTGGGTCCGCCCCGTGCGATTACGGGACTATCCGATGCCTCCGGCAGATGAGCCTTTGGTGGCATTGTTGCGAGATTTGCTATAGACTTTAAGACAGTAGTTCCAGTGACGAGTCTTGCTTGCTGATTAATAAGTCTGATCTCTGGATTGCGAGGGGAATAACAGGCATCTTTTTGAGGGGTGCGTCCGGGTGCAAAACACTGACGCAATTGGGGTTAATGTCGACACTAGTAAACCGTAATATCACGTTGAAAGGGCGAAGAACCTCTTTGCGTCTGGAACCGGATATGTGGGAAGCGCTTTTTGAAATTTGTGTGCGTGAGAACTGTCCGATTGGTGAGCTTTGTACACAGATTGACGAAGCAAAAGAAGAGTCTTCTTTGACCGCAGCGATTCGCGTTTATATTCTTATTTATTTCAGAAACGCAGCTGCATCAGACCGACTAAGGGATGTTGAAACATTTCTTGGTGAGGCGATCTGATTAATCGCATAATTCGCTTTAAGTCAGCTTGGTCTCTTCAGTATTCAAAAAATCAGAAAGTCGTTCTACGGCACTTCCCGGTCTCAATGGTTTCTGTTGAGATGTGTGAGGTGCCCAGCCTGCAAGATAAACGACGTCAAACGTCGCATTAATTCTGCCCTCTGAATCAGAAAATTTTTCCTGATAAAGCTCCGCAGCCTTTAGAAGGGTTTCTCTACGAGTAAAAGATTTTCTTCTGTTATGAATGGCATTGGTTTCCCCCATACCCCGTAGCTCTTTCATTAAATCAAATGCGTTGACATAGCTAACTTCAATACGGTCAAAGTCTGATACAGGTAAGGCAAAGCCAGCTCTCTGTAGTAAGGCGCCAGCATCTTTGACATCAATAAGCGGTGATACTCTGGGGCTCACACCGCCTTCAATCTCCATTTCCGCTTCCATAAAACACGCCCGTAGCTCTTTCAGACTTTCTCCCCCAATCATGGAAGCTAAAAATAGCCCGTCTGCTTTCAGGCTTTGGTGAGCTTGTAAGAGAATTCCCGGTAGATCGTTGATCCAATGAAGACAAAGATTACTGATAATGAGGTCATAAGATTGCGGAACAGAAGGCATGATCTCTGATACAATCTCTACGTCATTTGATGGTGGGGTATCTTTCTTTGGAAGCTTGGGATGTTCTCCTGATAGAAATTTAGCGACTGTAAAATCTTGTATTCCACCTCTGGTCCCGAGCGTTTCTTTCAGGATGGTGTGGTTAGATCCGAGATCAAGTGCTTTTGGGAAGTCGCGCGCGATATCCATAAGCCTGTCACCAAGCCGATCTGCAATTTCTCTGAAAAGGAAATCATGATTATCGACGAGTTCTCGGGCGCGGCTATGGTGCTGATTTACAGATTTACGGTCAAAAATATAGATATCAGTCATGATTGGACCCAATAGGCACATAGATAATTAAGCACGGAGATAATTTTCCGGTTATACCAGATTGCTTCTTGATGACCAGATCAATTAGCATGGTGCTATGCGTATGATGAAGGAATTGCTGCCGAATTTTTTAAACAAAGGTGTAAATTATTTGTTCCCGCCTGTTTGCGGGAACTGTGATGGTGCGATATGGGACAATACAGGGATCTGCGCGGATTGCTGGAAGGATCTGACGTTCATTTCCGGTGCTTGCTGTTACTCATGCGGTTATCCTTTTGAGCTATCCCGCGGGAATGAAGTACTTTGTGGTGAGTGCCTTCATTCTCCTAAAGCCTTCGATCAATGCCGGGCTACGCTGGTTTATGATGCACACAGCAAAGATATGATTATAGGCTTTAAACACGCCGATAAAACGTACCTGTCTGTCCTCTTTACAAGGTGGTTGTCATCCTGTGGACAGGGAATTTTAGAGAAGGCAGATGTTATCGTTCCCGTTCCACTTCATCGAAGACGTTTGTTGAGTCGTCGATACAATCAATCGGCTTTATTGGCTCATCGCTTGGCACGCTTACATCACAAAAAATATATCCCGAGCTTACTTCTTCGAACCAAAAACACATTTTCCCAGGGACAGTTCTCCATGACAGGGCGTTGGCGAAATGTGCGGAATGCATTTGTTTTAAACAATAAGTATAAAACAGCAGTTGAAGGGAAACATGTCGTCTTGATTGATGACGTCTATACTACAGGTGCAACCCTGGATGCCTGTGCTCGGACGCTTAAAAAGAGCGGTGCAGCCTCTGTTAGTGGTATTGTTTTAGCGCGAGTAACAAAAGAGTGATGGCATCATGGATATAAAATTTTATTGCCAGATACTGTAATTTGTTAGTAAGTGCCCTAAATAGAGTTACTCGCAGGTTTTGTAATGAGATGCCTGCTTATGTAAACACAGCGAAATTAGGAATGTTCTTTATGGCTGAAGTTGTTGTTTATTCCAGTATGCTTTGCCCTTATTGCATACGTGCAAAAAAGTTGCTGAAAAGCAAAGGTGTTGCCTTTAACGAGATCGACGTAATGATGGAACCCCGCCGTAAGCCAGAGATGGTTGAGAAGGCTGGTGGACGTACGTCTGTCCCGCAGATTTTTATTGATGGTGAGCATATTGGCGGCTGTGATGAACTCATGGCACTGGAAAGTGCGGGGAAACTGGATACCAAACTGGAAAGCAGGATTGCCTCTTGAATAAATTCAAAGCAGCTTGTGTGCAACTAACGGCTGACCGGAACGACGATATTACTTTAGGGCCGGCCTGTGATCTTATTCGTCAGGCGCATGCCCAAGGCGCCGAGTATATTCAGACACCTGAATGTACTACGATGATGGAGCCCAATAAAAAGCTTACGCTTGAAAAAGCATTACCCGAAAGTGAACATCCATCGGTTAAGGCTTTTTCTGCACTCGCTGCTGAGCTTGGGGTCTGGTTGCACATTGGTTCTTTGATTGTTGGCACCGAAGAAGCCCGAGCGGTAAATCGTGCGTTTCTGTTTTCTCCACAGGGGGAAATTGCGGCCCGGTATGACAAAATTCATATGTTTGATGTGGTCATTCCGGATGGGCAGTCCTATCGTGAATCAGCAACTTTCAGACCCGGCGAGCAGGCTGTTGTTGCCAAGCTTCCCTGGGGCGAATTAGGTATGGCGATCTGTTATGATGTTCGCTTCCCTTATCTGTTTCGGGCGCAGGCTAAAAAAGGCGCAATGATTCTAACTGCTCCGGCTGCCTTTACCAAGTTCACTGGGGAGGCACACTGGCATACGCTTTTGAAAGCACGTGCAATTGAAAACGGCTGTTTTGTCATTGCTGCCGGACAATGTGGTGTTCATGCTGAAGGCCGGGAGACATACGGTCATTCCCTTATTATTGCACCTTGGGGTGAAGTACTCGCTGATGGGGGGGATCAACCGGGGGTAATCGTTGCTGATATTGATCTTGATCGCGTGAAGCAAGCCCGGGATATGGTGCCCTCAATACACCATGACAGAGAATTCACCCTAGGTTAATCCCGCTAATTATTTTGAATTCACAGCGCAGATACGCTGAACAACGGCGGGGTTGGGTTCTGTGATTGTTACTTCTTCGTAATTCTGCACTCTGAGGTGCGGATGGTAATTATCCAGGAGTTCTTGGGGTTTTAACAAAAAATCTGGGTTTTTGGGGCGCCCGAATTTTTCATTTCCAATCATAAATGTCTCATAGATCAAGACGCCACCGGGTATGAATAGCGCCGGGAGTAAAGGCAAAAGGGGGCGGAAGAGATAGTTGGTAACAATGATACCGCCAAACTTCCTCTCTGATAGAGGGAAAGGACTTCCGTCTTCCAGGTCTGCCTGAATAATCTCAGCCCCGGGATAATTTTCCAGATCATCAAGAGCATCGATGTTCTTATCGACGGCAGTCACGTAGTGTCCTGACATTAAGAACAGGCGTGCATGTCGACCGGCACCACAGGCAAGATCCAATATATCACTGCCTTCGGGGATGTATCCTGCATGTTTAAGTACCCACGAAGATGGTTCGCTCATAACCTTTACCCCTTTGATTCAATACAGTGAAACAATCTGTTAAAGAGTGTTATATTATATTGAGTACTGGTTCATGCTTTTATAGGCAATAACTTATGGTCTCAAAGGCTTGACCATTGCAGATCTCATCAGTCATAACCATATCCCGTGCATGAGTGACAGTATTAATAAAGCAGGATTAGAATGATTCTTTTCGATTTGAAATGCGAAAACGATCACGTTTTTGAAGCTTGGTTTAAGGATAATGCCGCCTTTAAGGATCAATCTGAAAAGGGGATTGTCCTGTGCCCTAACTGTTCTTCCAAGGACGTCAAAAAGGCCTTGATGGCACCGAATGTCAGTCTTGCTAATAGTGAAAAGAAGCAAGTTTCAACAACCGAGCTAGCTAAAGCGCAGAAATTTTTATCTGAAGCTCAAAAGGCGGTTGAGAGTAATTTTGATTACGTCGGCAAAGATTTTGCCAAAGAAGCCCGTAAAATTCACTACGGCGAATCAGACAAGAAAAATATTTATGGCGAAGCCAGTGAAACAGATGCCAAAAGCCTTAAAGAAGAAGGCGTAGCTTTTTCATCAATTCCATGGAAGCAAAAAGCAGACGCTTAACCGTGTGGGATATAAGCATCTACTTTTTAGCTCAATCTGACATTTTTCTACGATGACAGCTTTTTCGTAAGTAAGCTTTTATTGCGTTTACTGTGGCTTCTCTGCAATCAGCATGTAGTTCACATCCAGGTCTTTAGCATCTTGATGCCATTTATCCTGTAGCGGGTTATAGACAATACCCATCAAATCTTCAGTCTCTAGCCCATTGCGACGGAGCAGGTCGACAAATTCTGACGGGCGCAAGAACTTGTTCCACTCATGAGTCCCTCGTGGCACCCAACGTAAGAGGTACTCAGCGCCGACGATGGCGAGAAGATAGGATTTCTTCGTGCGGTTTAACGTCGATCCAAACATCGTGCCACCAGGTTTCACTAAGGCAGCGCAATCTCGGCTGTAGGCTTCGACGTCGGCGACGTGCTCAATGACTTCCATATTGATGACTGCGTCGAATTGTGTGCCTTGTTCAACGAGTTCTTCGGCCGTCATATGCCGATAGTCCATTTCAAGGACGCTTTCTTCGGCGTGGATACGTGCTATTTCGATGTTTCGATGTGATGCGTCGATACTGGTTACTTTTGCGCCGAGCCTTGTAAGAGGTTCTGATAGCAAGCCGCCACCACATCCGATATCAAGAATTGTAAGGCCTTTGAGTGGTGTGAGGCCCGTGATATCCCGATCATGCTTTTTCGCAAGGTGATCTCGAATGTAGCTAATGCGGACAGGGTTTAGTTGATGAAGAGGCTTGAATTTTCCCAAAGGATCCCACCATTCATCTGCCATGGCCGCGAACTTTGATATTTCTTGCGGGTCAACGGTAATGCCGGATGCTTCATCTTTTTCGGGGGCCTGAGCTGCATTCATCTTATTTTCTTGCCACTTTCTTTGTCCCCGTCCTTTTGAATAAGGAGGCGAGAAATTTATCATCGCATGAACACTATTTTACATTTTACATGTGTAATTGCATTCGTTTTTCGTACGCATTTTCTTGCGTCACTGTGCCGTGCAGAGTATGGATATGTCGAGCCCGGAGAGCAACCGTTTGAAAGTGGTTTTTGACGGTAGTATTCGGGGCAATGCGATTAAATATATATTTTCCTCACAGGATGAGTTCCGATGGCCCGAGTCGTTATGAAATTCGGTGGCACCTCGGTTGCTGATCTTGACCGAATCCGCAACGCTGCAAAGCGTGTTAAGGGAGAGGTCGAGGCGGGAAACGAGGTTGCGGTAGTTGTATCCGCAATGGCTGGTGTGACCAACCAGTTAGTCAGTTATGTTCAAGATGCTGGTTCGCTCTATGATCTGCGCGAGTATGATACGGTTGTATCATCTGGTGAGCAGGTGACATCAGGTTTACTTTCTATCGTGCTACAGGATATGGGGATCAATGCCCGATCCTGGCTTGGCTGGCAAAGTCCGATTGTGACCAATGCTGCACATGGAAGTGCCCGAATTGAACGCATTGAAGTCGATGATATTATTCGCCGCTTTGGTGAAGGTCAGGTTGCTGTTTTTGCTGGTTTCCAAGGTGTTGGACCTGATGGTCGAATTTCGACACTGGGCCGGGGCGGATCGGATACTTCTGCAGTGGCGATTGCGGCGGCCTTAAAAGCTGACCGTTGCGACATCTACACGGATGTTGATGGCATCTATACGACTGATCCTCGTATCGTGACCAAAGCCCGCAAGATGGAAAAGATCACCTATGAGGAAATGTTAGAGCTTGCTTCGCAAGGCGCAAAGGTTTTGCAAACCCGCTCGGTCGAAATGGCCATGAAGCACGGGGTGCGCGTTCAAGTTCTTTCCAGCTTTGAAGACAAGCCCGGAACTTTAGTTGTAGACGAGGAAGAAATCGTGGAACAGGCAATCGTAAGTGGCATCGCCTATAATCGTGATGAAGCAAAAATTACACTCCGTAGCGTAAGAGACACACCGGGTGTTGCGGCAAGCATCTTTGGTCCTTTGACTGATAATGCGATTAATGTGGACATGATTGTTCAAAATATTTCCGCCGATAAAAAAACCACGGATATGACTTTCACTGTTGCCAAGGCTGAACTGGACAGAGCGATTAAAGTTCTGGAAGACAGCAGCAATGGATTGAAATATGACAGCCTGGATTCAGATCCTGCGGTGGCAAAAATCTCTGTTATTGGTGTTGGTATGCGCTCTCATGCAGGGGTTGCTCAGAAAATGTTCTCGGCACTGGCTGAGAAGGGAATCAACATCGAAGTGATCTCTACGTCTGAAATTAAAATCTCTGTTTTGGTTGCCGAAGAATATACAGAGTTGGCGTTGCGTAGCCTGCACACTGCATACGGCCTTGATTCAGAAGATTAATATTATAGTATTAATTCTGTAATCGGTTTTCGTAGATAAGCAGTACTTAAAACCGACATGGGATTTATTTTGTTGGGTTATTGGCTCCGGACTATTGGCTCTGGGCTAGTAACCCAATATTTATAAGAACCTGATTTTTCACTGGTTGCGAGGACGCTGAATCTGATGACTGGCAAGAATGACAAAACATCGGCTTGGGGTGGGTCTCGTCGTTTGTTGAAGCTCTTGCGCGATCAGATGAAGGGCAAGTCCACCAATCAGGAGCGCTTGGCGCAAACGGTCAACCTTATTGCGCGGGACATGAGTGCAGAAGTGTGTTCTATCTATGTTATGCGCCGGGGTGAATATCTCGAGCTTGCGGCGACCATGGGGCTAAAGCCTGAAGCCGTTTATCAAACGCGTTTGCACAAGGGGGAAGGTATTGTCGGTCAGTGTGCTGCCTTGGCTCTGCCCATGGCTGTTTCAGACGCCCCCCGCCATCCTAATTTTGCCTATCGTCCTGAAACGGGTGAAGAACCTTACCAATCCATGTTGGGGGTGCCAATCCTGCGAAGTGGGCGTGTTCTGGGGGTTATTGCTGTCCAGAATGTTACCCACCGCCACTACGATGAAGAAGAAGTTGAAGCCCTCGAAACCATCGCGATGGTTCTGGCTGAGCTTATTGCAGGCGGTGCGCTTTCTGTCTCTGCGCTAGAAGCGAAGAGTTCCAAAGAGGAACTTGAGAAACCAGACCGGATCAAAGGTCTTTGCCTTAACGAAGGTATGGGTATTGGTCAGGCGGTTTTCCATAACCGGGGAATCGTCATCAATCGTATCATTGCTGATGATATAGACGAAGAAGTCGAGCGTCTGGAGAAGACCGTCAAGGAAATGCGCTCATCAATAGATGAGATGTTGACTAGAACTGATATTGCAGCGATGGGGGAACAACGCGAAGTTCTTGAAACCTATCGCATGTTTGCTGAAGACCGGGGATGGGTCGGTAAAATTACCGAGGCAATTCGTGTCGGTGGGATGACAGCGGAAGCCGCGGTACAAAAAATTCAAAATGAAACCCGCTCTCGGATGAGTAAGATCAGCGATCCCTATCTCAGAGAGCGCCTGGCTGATTTGGATGACCTTGCCAATCGACTTTTGCATCATCTGCTTGATCTGGATGAAGACAAACCAGAACTGCCCGACGAGTTTATCCTTTTGGCGCGCACGCTTGGACCAGCGGAACTCTTGGATTATGACTGGGATCGCCTGAAGGGTGTTGTTCTGGAAGAGGGTTCGCCAACAGCCCATGTTGCATTGGTTGCACAGGCCCTTGAACTTCCCATTATTGGGCGTTGCCGCGATGTATTGACCCGCATCCGCGAAGGGGACATGGTTGTTCTAGACGCATCGCATGATCAGGTTTTTGTCCGCCCGAAAGACGATGTGCTCAGGACGTTACGGACGAGTGTAAAGGACAAGAAACTTCGATGGGCAGAGGTTTCTGATGCACAGGATCTCGCCCCGGTTAGTCTGGATAACCAGCGTATATCTCTGAATGTTAATGTTGGGCTGTTGATGGACTTGCCGCATATGCATGCAGCCGGAGCGGATGGCGTTGGGTTATATCGAACTGAAGTTCCCTTTATGGTGCGCAAGTCCTTCCCCGATGTTGCTGAGCAGGCTGAATTATATCGAAAGGCGATGGATCGGGCTGAAGGCAAGTCAGTTGTATTTCGAACACTTGATGTTGGCGGTGATAAAGTTCTTCCCTATTGGTCGAGCGTGGCTGAAGAAAATCCGGCGATGGGGTGGCGTGCTATTCGTATCGGCCTGGATCGTCCAGCTTTGCTGCGTCAGCAGTTGCGCGCGCTTATTCGTGCCTGCGCAGGACGCCAGCTTGACGTGATGTTCCCGATGATATCTGAAACCGCAGAGTTCAAAGCTGCGCGCGCTTTGCTGGATCGTGAACTGGAACGCGAAAAAACTATTGGCGGCGTCTTGCCGGAAAAAATAAGAGTCGGCGCTATGTTAGAGGTGCCGGCGTTGATTTGGCAGCTGGTTCCCTTATGCCAAGAGGTCGATTTCCTCTCCGTTGGCAGTAACGATTTATTGCAGTTTGTTTTTGCAACAGACAGGGGCAATACGCGATTGGCACGTCGATATGATGCATTAAATCCTGGTGTTTTAAAGATGATGCAGAATATTGCGGAAACGACACATCAGGCTGGAGTGGACCTTTCTTTGTGCGGCGATATGGCGGGGCAACCACTAGAAGCCATGGCACTGATTGGGTGTGGCTTTAAATCGCTGTCCATGCCTGCGCAACAGGTTCCGGGTGCTAAAAAGATGGTGCGGTCGCTGGATGTGAACAGCATTAAACAGTTTGTAACAGGTTTGTTAGAGAAGCCTGACCATAGTGTACGTAGTGAATTAGAGAACTATGCAAAAACAGCAAACGTTGTGATTTAAAATAGATTTATTTGTTGTTTGTTACTGAATTTGTTACAACTTTCCCCTACGCGCCACAGGTGATCAGTGCTTAATACTAAGTGATGGTCACAGCTTGCAGGGAGGGGATTGTGGAAGCGATGCCGGAATCACGGGAAAATACATCCGGGGAAGACACCTCGGGACATAATGAACCCACTATAACCGTTGCGGAAATCCTTCGTACCGGCCGGGAAAAACGTGGACAGGATTTACGTTCTGTCGCGAATATTCTTCGTATCAGATATGTGTTTCTCGAAGCGATTGAGCGTGGCGATTTCGCCAGCTTACCGGGAGATACCTATGCATATGGTTTTGTGCGAACCTATGCGGGTTATCTGAACCTTGATAAAGACGAAATTGTTCGACAGTTCAAACAGGAAGTTCAAAATTATGGTGATCGGAAGCAGTTGGTTTTTCCAACGCCGGTCCCAGAAAGCAAGACTCCTGGGTTGGCTATTCTTTTGACATCTATTGTTCTGCTTGGTGTCGCTTATGGCGGATGGACCGCGATATCCCGTTTCGATGTGGATATTTCTGAATGGGTTCCTTTTCTGTCTGAAAAGAAAGTAGATACGACAGTTGAAGAAGTATCAGCAACAGGTGGGGATGCTGTTGTCCCGGCGCCTTTAGAGAATGTTGCAGAAACGGATGCGGCTGTTGAAAACAGTGTAACTTCTGTTGACAGTGCAACAACCGATAACTCACAGGAAGCTGAGATTTCGAATACTGAAGAGGCGGTTACGAATGTAGTTTCTGATGTACAAAGTCAGGGTGCACAAGAAACTACTGAAACAATATCGACGGCTATAATTCCTGAGGTTGTCACTGCAGAGACACAATCGCAAGAGGTCCCCGAGGTTCCGGAAGTTTCTCTGACAGGGAATGCTGAGCAGGGTGATGCTGCCGTTTCTGAGATCGCGAATGGGGATTTAACAGCTGAAGACTCACCGACGGAGGCTGTATCCGAAACGGATAATGCTCTGACTGAAACATCTGTTGCAGCGGTAACGCCTCCACCACCGCCAGAACCGGAAGTTTTTGGCGATGAAGTCGAGGCTTCGCCGATCTCTATCCATGCTGAGCGGGATACATGGATGCATATTGTGAATGGATCTGGTGAAGCAATTTTTAGCCGGGTTCTCAGGGCTGGATCTGTTTATAACGTGCCTAACCGTGATGATTTGGTTATGGCCACGGGTAATGCCGGCGGCATTACAATTAAATTGAATGGTAATGATTTGCCAAAACTTGGGGCTCTTGGGGCTGTTCGAAGAGATATTATTCTCTCGGAAGAAGGGCTTCTGGAGTCAATTACTGCAGAATAAACCTTCTGTTTCATAAGGTTAATCATATTTGAATTAAAGGCGTAGCCATAAAGCTGCGCCTTTTCTTTTTTCTGTCACTATTGCAGGTTTGAATGGGTAGCATCACATTAGGGGTTTCAGCTTGAATTATCATTGAAGAAAGCGCATGTTTCCTTTGCTTTTTTAGGGCACAGAGAGAGTTTGATGAGTATACGTCCTTGGCGAGACATTGTTCGCCGAAAATCACGACAGGTAATGGTTGGTAATGTTCCCGTTGGTGGAGATGCCCCCATTACTGTTCAATCAATGACGAACACCTTGACGACAGACGTGAAAGCGACTGTCGAACAGATTCATGCGATGGAAGAAGCCGGGGCGGATATCGTTCGTGTGTCTTGTCCAGATGAAGAATCGTCCCGCGCCTTGAAAGAAATCGTCAAAGAAGTCTCTGTACCCATCGTTGCGGACATTCACTTCCATTACAAGCGTGCCATTGAAGCCGCTGAATCCGGTGCAGCCTGTCTACGGATTAATCCGGGAAACATTGGTAAGCGCGAGAAAGTGCTGGAAGTGGTCAATGCCGCAAAAGATCACGGCTGTTCCATGCGCATCGGGGTGAATGCCGGATCTTTGGAAAAACATTTGCTGGATCGTTTCGGTGAACCCTGTCCGGATGCAATGGTGGAATCTGCTCTTGGTCATATCAGGATTCTGGAAGATCTTGATTTCAGAGAATTTAAAATTTCTTGTAAAGCATCAGATGTCTTCATGGCCGTTGCTGCCTATATGCAATTGGGTGAGGTGTGTGACTATCCGCTGCACATTGGCGTTACAGAAGCTGGTGGTCTGCGTACGGGGACGATTAAATCATCTATTGGGATGGGAAATCTTCTATGGTCGGGTATCGGGGATACATTGCGCGTATCACTTTCCGCTGACCCCGTTGAAGAAATTAAGGTCGGATTTGATATTCTGAAATCCCTTGGACTGAGACACAGGGGCGTAAATGTCATTTCCTGCCCGTCTTGCGCCCGCCAACAATTTGATGTGATTAGTACTGTTTCCGTCTTGGAAGAAAGATTAAGCCATATTACCACACCGATGACTGTTTCTGTTATTGGCTGTGTGGTGAATGGTCCCGGTGAAGCGACCATGACTGATATTGGTTTGACTGGTGGTGGCAAGGGAACGCATCAGGTGTATGTTGCTGGTATGCCCGATCATCGTCTCAAAGATCAAAGTATTGTGGACCACTTGGTGGGCATGATCGAAACCAAAGCTGCGGAAATTGAAGACGCAATTGCCCGGGGCGAAACACCACAGCAGATGGGTCACTAGTCATTTTCTCTGCAAAGCCTCTATAAAAGTATGTGGCTCGCTATCGTGGCTATGTACTTTTAAAAGGCTATTCCCTATAACCATTCCGGTTATTCTTAACCCATATTCTTATTTGTTTCTTTCAGGAGAACCCTAACGATGTCTTCTCTGCAACCAGTTCGCGGCACGCATGATCTTTTTGGCGACGATATGCGTCGACATCGCGAAGTGTTGAACATTGGACGCGAGATTGCCAATCGTTTTGGGTACGACGAAATCATTACGCCTATTTTTGAAAAAACAGAAGTCTTCAAGCGTACCTTGGGTGATACTTCTGATGTTGTCACCAAAGAGATGTATACCTTCCCAACCAAGGGCGGGGATGAAATTACGCTACGTCCGGAAAATACCGCGGGTGTTGCCCGAGCCTTTATGTCCAATGGTCTAAGTCAACAATTGCCGGTTAAGTTCTTTTATGGCGGCCCAATGTTTCGTCATGAGCGCCCGCAAAAAGGTAGACAGAGACAATTCCACCAAGCTGGTGTCGAGCTTCTTGGCGTTGATAAACCCCAGGGGGATGTCGAAATTATTTCTTTGGGGGTGCATTTTCTCAAAGAACTTGGTGTTTATGAAAATACAACGCTGGAGCTCAATACGCTAGGGGATCTCGAAAGCCGTCAGGCTTATCGAACAGCCTTGATTGAATACTTTTCTGGGTTCAAAGATCAACTTTCAGAAGATAGCTTGAGCCGACTAGAGAAAAATCCCCTGCGGATTTTGGACTCAAAGGATGAGGGAGATAGAAAGCTTGTTGTTGATGCTCCTGTTTTCTCTGATTATCTCAATGATTTGAGTAAAGATTTTTTTGCGCAAGTCAAAAGTGGTCTGGATGCTTTGGGTATTTCTTATGAAATAAATCCTCGCCTTGTACGTGGTCTGGATTATTACTGTCATACCGCTTTTGAGTTTACCACTACGGCGCTGGGTGCACAGGGGACGGTTTTGGCTGGTGGTCGCTATGATGGATTGATCAAAACCATGGGTGGACCGGCAACACCAGGTGTTGGCTGGGCCTCTGGCATTGAGCGTTTGGCGATGTTGATGACACGGCAAGTTGCGGAACCTCAACCTGTTGTTATTATTCCAATGGGTGAAGCAGCCGAGGCACGGGCACAAGTTTTGGCTGATGAATTAAGGTATGCGGCTTATCGTGTCGAAGTTGGATTTAGTGGTAATCTTAAAAAGCGATTGAATCGGGCCAATAAACAAAATGCTCGTGCTGCCATTATTATGGGAGATGATGAATTGGCTGCAAATTCTGCGACGCTTCGCGATCTTTCCAGTGGCGAGCAAGAACTTGTTAAGCTGGATGCTTTGGTTGATAAGCTTGCCGTTTATCGCTGAACTGTACAGATCCGGCAAAAGAGGCCTAAAATGGCCTCTCTTGCTTACAATCGTGATATCGTATGAATTCAGTTCCGCCCTTTATACCTGAACACCCTTTGATTGAACGCTCTGATCAGTTTGATCAGCTTGCAATTATTGGTGTCAGTGCCCGGACGGCGGGGAGACGGCTGCGAGACACTCTTTTTGTTGAAGAACCAGATTATTCATCAATTCTCAGCAAGCTAAAAATCAATGGCAAACAAAGCGTTGTTTTAATTGCGACCTGTGAAAGGTTTGACTTCGTTTTAGGCCGGATTGAAAACGACGATATAGATTTTTACCAGAATATAATATCGCAAGAAGCCAACGTTGATCTGGAGACTCTTCAAAAACAAAGCTATCAGCACACCGGGTTTGATGCTTTACGCCACCTCTTTGCGGTTGGGGCATCATTGGATAGCCTCATTGTTGGTGAGCCGCAAATTTTAGGGCAGGTAAAAGAGTGCCATCGTGTTTCAAAAAGCTTGGGATTAACAGATAGCTTCCTTGATAGTGTGTTCGATGCCAGCCTTGTTTCTGCGAAGCGTGTGCGTACGGAAACCACAATCGCGCAACAGCCAATTTCGCTTGCTTCTTCGGCTTTGCAGGTCGCTCGCGGCATCCATGGTGATTTAGCACGTTGCACGGTTGCATTAATCGGCAGTGGTGAAGTCGGGGAACTTCTTTGTCAGGAATTTAAGAGTGTTGGTATTGGCAATCTTGCTATAACGCACCCTAAAATTGGACGTAGTCAAACAGCAAGTTTTCGCTTGGGTGGAGAGGTTTGTCCTTGGGATCAGCTAGATGATCTTATTTCCAGAAGTGACATTGTTTTATCAGCCCATGGCGGTGGTGACCCTGTACTAACAACACTAAATGTTGGTGCTGCGCTTCGTAAAAGAAAGCGAAAACCCGTTTTCTTTATTGATACGACGGCAGCTCGGGATATCGCCCTTGATGTGAACAATCTGGATGGCGCTTATTCCTATAATTTGGAAGACCTTGAAAGTGTTGCAAAACAAGGTAAAGTCCACCGCGAAGCTGCTATGATGGCTGCATGGAAAGTCCTTGGCGATGAAATGCAGGCTTTCATTCGTGCAAAGGCAGAGAGACAGGCTGTTCCGGCTATTGCTGTTATTCGAAAACACTTTGAGGCGTTGCGATCGCAGGCTTTACTGGAAACCGGTGAAAATGCTGATACTGCAACGCGGTTGTTGATTAATAGACTATTGCATAATCCTCAGGTGGTCTTAAAAGAGATTGCCAGAGAAGATCCCGAGGGACATGTGCAGTTAGAACAATTACTGTATCGGGTTTTTGGTATAGAGACCGCTTTACTTGATAGTGGTAGAGAGGATAAGGGGTCCACAGAACGTTGTGAACTCCAAGAAAATGATGGAAAAGAGGACTAAACGTGAAGTTCGATGAAAAGCTAGATGCTGTTGTTGCCCGTTATGACGAACTGAATGCAGTCATTTCTACTCATCAAGACCCTGGATCTAATGAATATACCAAACTACTGCGGGAATTATCTGAGTTAACCCCTGTTGTTGAGACCGTTCAAGAGCTGCGTGCCCTTCAAACCGAGATGGCTGATCTAGCTGAGATGCTAAGTGATCCCGATGGGGATGCTGAAATGCGTGAACTAGCACAGGAAGAATTCTTGGAGCTGAAGCAAAAGCTGCCAGAAATGGAACAGCAGGTGCAGATTATGCTGCTGCCTAAAGATGTGGACGGCGAGCGTAATGCGATTCTCGAAGTACGGGCAGGAACCGGTGGCGATGAAGCTGGCCTTTTCGCATCAGAATTATTCAGAATGTATCAACGTTATGCAGAAGCAGCCGGATGGCGATTTGAAGCGCTGGATTATTCTGAAAACGGGATTGGTGGTGTCAAGGAGGCAACGGCCTTGATTACTGGAACTGGCGTGTTCTCTAATTTGAAATTTGAATCTGGTGTACATCGTGTTCAACGTGTGCCCGTTACTGAATCTGGCGGACGTATTCACACCTCGGCGGCAACAGTTGCTGTGATGCCTGAAGCGCAAGAAGTTGATGTTGAGATTAACCCGGCGGATTTGCGTATTGATACCTATCGTGCCCAAGGGGCTGGGGGACAGCACGTTAACACCACGGATTCTGCTGTACGTATTACACACGTTCCAACGGGTGTTGTTGTTCAATGTCAGGATGGCCGCTCTCAACACAAGAATAAAGAGCAGGCGATGAAAATGTTGCTGACTCAGATTTATGACAATCAGCGTCAAGAACAAGAACAAGAGCAGGCCGCAAATCGTAAATCTCAGGTTGGAAGCGGGGATCGTTCTGAGAGAATTCGAACTTACAACTTTCCGCAAGGACGCGTGACTGATCATCGAATCAATCTGACACTTTATAAGTTGGATAAGGTAATTGCTGGTGAAGCGCTTGATGAAGTGATTAATGCGCTTATTGCCGAAGATCAGGCTGAGCGTCTTGCCGAAATACAATAACCTAAGTTCATACTTGAGAGATTGATCGGTTTGAGGATGGTTTCCATAGAGCAAAACCCAAAGACGATTGCGGATTGTTTGTTGTCTGGAAATGAGAAGTTAACAGCAGCAGGAATTGATGATCCTCGCCTGGATGTTCGCTTATTGCTCGCAGAAGCTATTTCCAAAGAAACGTCTTATCTTTTTGGGTATCCTGAAAAAGTCCTGAGTAACGAAGAAATTGATCGTTTTCAGGTGATGATCAATAAACGATTAAAGCGTGAACCCGTATCAAAAATCATTGGGCGCAAGGAATTTTGGAGCCTGAATTTTAAGGTTTCTCGTGACACGTTGGACCCGCGCCCGGATAGTGAAACGCTTATAGAAGCCGTCCTCGAAGGCGTGTCGGATACCACACAACCAATTAAAATTCTTGATCTCGGAACAGGAACGGGATGCCTCTTGCTTGCCCTTTTGAGTGAGTTTGACGCCGCTCAGGGACTAGGGATTGATATCAGTGACAAAGCTCTTGCCGTCGCTAAGGGAAATGCAACCTCTTTGGGATTATCCAGCCGCGTTTCTTTTCAAGCTGGCAATTGGTGTGAAGGGCTAGAGAGCGGATGGGATATTATTATATCCAACCCTCCCTATATTGGGCTTGATGAGAAAAAAGCTCTGGCGCCTGAGGTTTTGAATTATGATCCGAACTTAGCTCTTTTTGCTGAAAATAATGGAATGAGAGATTATCAGATGCTCATTCCCCAGGCAGCGGTAATTCTAAATGAAGGTGGTATGCTTGTTATTGAGGCTGGGCAAGGGCAAGCGGATGGTATCAATGCGCTAATGACGGATGCCGGTCTTGTTATTTCTACTCCCAAAAAAGACCTTGGTGGCATTCACAGGGCCTGTATTGGACGTAAAAGCATTTAATAAATAATATAAAATTAACATTTAGGGCTTGGAAAGCTTGGAATATAGCTTTACGGTGTAACGATAAGTAGGGGCTTGGGGTGCCCCGGGGGTATTTACCGACAACTAGATAAATACGTCGTCAGAGTTTGAGACTCGTGACGTCTGTCGATACCCACGATTTAGCATTTAATTTAGCTTGCGAATGATGAGACAGCAAAATTCAAACAATTCGAACCGTCGCCCGCGTGGCCGGTCAAATAATAATAATCGGAAACCACAGCAATCGCGTAATGGTGTCTTCGATAGTAACGGGCCTGGGGGGCGTATCCGTGGGAATGCCTCACAGCTAAAGGAAAAATATCTACAGATGGCACGAGATGCTGCTGTTGGGGGAGATCGCGTTGCCGCTGAATCTTTCTATCAGTTTGCTGAACATTATTTCCGTGTCATTAATGATTCTACTGATCCAAATTCAGGCCGGAACAATCAACCTGATAATAATTACCGTAACAGAAATTCTCGTAACACCTCAGATAGTGATGCGAAGGCTGTTGATGGAAATGTTGCTTCTGAAAACGAAGTTGATGTTCCGCCGGCAATTGTCTTGAATGATGAAAGTCCAGCCGCTGACGATGATAGCCCCAAGCCAGCACCAAGAGGCCGGGTACGAACTCGTCGTCCTCGATATGAAGCTTCTGACGAGACAAAATCTGAGGCCAAGCCTTCTGAGAAGGTTACGCTAGAGATTAAAACAGATGATAATCCCGTTGAAGCGGCGCCTGCTGTTGTTGAATTACCTTTGGGTACTGAAGAAGCACCAGCAGAAAAGCCAAAGCGAAGAACACGTACACGGAAAACTGCTGAGACAGACACAGGCGAAGTGAAAACACCTCGCCCAAGAGGCAGACCGCGTAAGAATCCGATTGTGAAAGATACGACTGAGACAGCTTAGGTTTTCGCTTAACTTTCTCGCTGTTTTACAATTCGTTTCGTATAATATGCACCAGTTGATTTGATTTTATTTAGTCAATCGTCACTGGTGCATTTTTTTGGATAAGACCATCAGTTTTCACGCTGGCGTAGACACCCATATTTCTGTGGCCAAATCCGGATTGCAGGCTTTTGGGAATGTTAAGATCAACATCTGCAGTATCCAGATTTACGTTCGTGGCCGAACAGCGTCCGATTGGAGATTTGATCTCTAGCGTGATGTCTCCGACTTTAATCTCTTTTCCAATCCAGTTATTTTCTTCCCATGCTTTAAGTCCTTCAAGGTATAGATTTCCTCTAAACCGCATGGGGTCCACAGGATTTCTCACAACACGTTCAAGGTCTTTAACGCTTTCGGTGTTAATAAGAGAGATCTGTAAATCAGGAATATCTGTGAAGGCTGTGGCATTGTTTTCCACGATCTTCGGGGCGCCACGAACATCTGCTTCAAGGAAGCTTGCCAAAAACTGCTCTAACAGCATCCGTCCGGTTAAATCGGTTAATTTTCCTCTGGATACTCTTTTATCATTGCGCAAAAGAGTGAGTGTTTCTGTATCTTCGTCAAACTCTGATGTCAGCTGAGCGAGTTTAGGATTCTTTGCCAGCATTACAAAGTGCTTTTTTGAAAGCCAAGTAGGACCATTCGGAAACTCAGTGGACCCATGTGCAATGGCGAATCGTCTGTCGTAGGGAAAAATAGCGTCCTTTTCGACACTTACTTGATCCAGTTTTTCAGCACTTAGACCTTTAACAGGATAACGATAGATAGATTCTATGAACGCAGACATTTCTTTCCCCAATTTTTTTCTATTGTGTTGGCTGCGAATTATTTTTCAAGCCTTTAATAAATTTATAGGAAAATCCCTAGATTTTGAGCCAATTATTACTCGTTATAGGCGTGTTTGGAAATTTGACTGTAGATTTACTAACTGAAAATAAATAAAAAAATTTCTAAATGAGAATGATTTTCAGTTGCATAATGTTTTTTCATAGGCTAGCTTCCTTCTTGTAGTTCCTACCGAGGAAGACAACACAGGCTCTTCGGCGAATATCGCCAATACTTCGTGGTTTGTGCTCCTTCTGGGTATGTACTCATCTCTCCTGACGTAACTATGGGATTTCCCAACCCTGCCTTCGGGCAGGGTTTTTTTTGCCAAAATTATTTACCAAAGATAATCGAATCTATTTGTTGGGCGCAGGTTTAAAAATCGTTCCATTTCAGTGGTGTATCCCTCAAGAATCTGAATACTAAATCCTTGTATAGGATTAATCTGATACACATATGTTGAGTGACGGGTGATATTGATCAACGTCAGAGTTCCATCATGCTACTATTGTGGGTGATGGGTGGTATTGGCATCAACGATTGTGTGCTGCAGAGGCAGGCATGACGGAGAGGGCTTTAAAAATATGAATTTGAATAGTTATACTGAAAGAACCCAGGGGTTTATTCAAGCCGCGCAGGGACTTGCGCATCGTAGTGATCATCAAAGACTGACCCCTGAGCATATGCTGAAGGTGATGTTGGATGATTCTGAGGGACTTGCTACAAACTTAATTACAGCAGCAGGTGGAAACCCGTCCAAGGCACGGGAAGATATTGACCGCGCATTGGCAAAGTTACCAAAGGTCAGCGGTCAGGATGTAGGTCAGGTTTACCTCGCCCCTGAAACGGCACGCGTTTTCGAACAGGCAGAACAGATCGCAAAAAAAGCGGGTGATAACTATGTCACGGTCGAACGCCTTTTGATTGCACTTGCGCTATCAAAAGAGGCTGAATCCGGCAAAATTCTCAAAAATGCAGGACTAACAGCGCAAAACCTTAATGCGGCAATAAATGACCTGCGTAAAGGTCGGACGGCTCAATCTGCATCTGCAGAAGATAGCTATGAGGCTCTGAAAAAATATGCCCAGGACCTGACCAGTATGGCACGGGAAGGGAAACTTGATCCCGTGATCGGGCGAGAGGAAGAGATTCGTCGCACTATTCAGGTGCTTTCAAGGCGCACAAAGAATAACCCTGTTCTGATTGGGGAGCCCGGCGTCGGTAAAACGGCAATCATTGAAGGGCTTGCCCTTCGGATTGTGAACGGCGATGTGCCTGAAAGTCTCAGGAATAAGCAGCTCATGTCACTTGACCTTGGTTCAATGGTGGCGGGTGCCAAGTACCGGGGTGAATTTGAAGAACGATTGAAAGCTGTTTTGCAAGAAGTAACCGACGCGAGCGGAGAAATCATTGTCTTTATCGATGAGCTTCACACCTTGGTCGGTGCGGGGAAAACAGATGGTGCAATGGATGCGTCCAATATGCTGAAGCCCGCTTTGGCGCGTGGTGATCTCCATTGTGTCGGAGCAACAACACTTGATGAATATCGTAAGTACATCGAAAAGGACGCAGCACTGGCACGGCGATTCCAGTCTGTCGTAGTTGAAGAGCCTAATGTCGAAGATACGGTGTCGATCCTTCGAGGGCTAAAAGAGAAGTATGAACTGCACCACGGTGTTCGGATTACAGACTCGGCTCTTGTTGCAGCAGCATCCCTTTCGAATCGCTACATCACTGATCGCTTCTTGCCGGATAAGGCTATCGATCTTGTCGATGAGGCTGCCAGCCGACTTCGGATGGAGGTGGATTCAAAGCCGGAAGAAATCGACGAGATGGATCGTAAACTTATACAGTTGAAGATCGAGCAATCCGCCCTTCAAAAAGAAAGTGATAAGGGCGCGAAAGACCGTCTCGACAAGCTTAAGTTTGAAATCGCAGAGTTGGAAGAGAAGAGCAACACGCTTACCAGCCAATGGAAATCAGAAAAGGACAAACTTGCTAGTGCGCAGAAGATCAAAGAAGAGCTTGAACAGGCGCGTATTGAGCTTGAACAGGCAGAGCGAGATGGTCGCCTGGAAAAAGCTGGTGAACTGAAATACGGACGCCTTCCCGAGCTTGAAAGGGCTTTGGTCCAGGCCGAAGAAGCTGGCGACAGTCACATGCTAAACGAAGAGGTGCGTGAAGATGCGATTGCCGGGGTTGTCTCCCGTTGGACAGGCATTCCGGTGGATAAGATGCTGGAAGGCGAAAGAGAAAAACTCCTTCAGATGGAAGATCTGCTCAGAAAACGCGTGATTGGGCAGGATGAAGCTATTGTTGCGATTTCTAATGCCGTGCGTCGCTCCAGATCTGGTCTTCAGGATCCTAATCGTCCTATCGGTTCTTTCCTCTTTTTAGGACCAACAGGTGTTGGGAAGACAGAGTTGACGAAAACCTTGGCGTCATTCCTGTTCGATGACGAAACCGCGATGGTACGTCTGGATATGTCAGAATACATGGAAAAGCACGCTGTCTCACGTATGATTGGTGCGCCACCGGGATACGTTGGTTATGAAGAAGGTGGGGCCTTAACCGAAGCGGTGCGCAGGCGTCCTTATCAAGTGGTCCTTTTTGATGAAGTTGAGAAGGCGCATCCGGATGTATTCAATGTGCTGTTGCAGGTTCTCGATGACGGGCGATTGACAGATGGACAGGGGCGGACGGTTGATTTTAGCAATACGCTGATCATCATGACATCCAATCTTGGATCCGAAGTTCTGGCAAACCAACCGGATGGCGAAGACAGTTCTGTCGTGCGTGAGCAGGTAATGGAAGTTGTTCGTGCCTCTTTCAGGCCTGAATTCCTGAACCGCTTGGATGAAGTTCTTCTGTTCCATCGGTTGGAACGGCGTCATATGAGTTCAATCGTCGATATTCAGTTTAGTCGATTACAAAAACTTCTCGCTGATCGGGATATCAAGGCAAAACTCGACAATGACGCGATAGAATGGCTTGCGGAAAAAGGCTATGACCCCATCTATGGTGCGCGCCCACTTAAACGCGTGATCCAACGAGAGCTACAAAACCCGTTGGCTTCATTGCTTCTTGAGGGCACGATTCATGATGGCGAACAGTTAAACGTTTCTACAGAAGATGACGTTCTGACAATCAATGGCAGAAAGCTCGCTGTTACGTAATCGTTTGTTGTTTCTCTGATTGCTTTGATCTTAATGGGATGAAACACAAAAGGACCGCTTGATCTAACAAGCGGTCCTTTTGTGTTTTGAGATGTGAAGTCTTGATCAGTTCGTTTCGAGCTTTGCAATCGCTGCCGGCTGTTTCAGATCTTCAATCATTTTGTTGATCTTAGCTTGTTCCGTCTTGAACTTTTTCAGGTCAGCTTTTTTAAGCTTTTCACCTGCGGGCAGTTTTACGCCTAGCGGATTTACCTGACGTCCATTGAATAGCACTTCGTAGTGAAGGTGCGGGCCAGTAGAACGTCCTGTTGTCCCGACATAACCGATGACCTGTCCCTGACGTACACGCTTGGATTTGCGAATCCCTTTCGCGAATCCTTTCATGTGAGCGTAGGCTGTTTCATAACCGCTGTGGTGACGAATCTTCACATAGTTACCAAAACTGCTGAAGCGGTTTGCCCGTAGAATAACGCCATCACCCGCTGCATAAATTGGTGTGCCTCGCGGTGCTGCAAAATCGACGCCCTTATGCATCTTGGTATATCCAAGGACTGGATGCTTTCGCTTTCCAAAACGGCTGGAAAGGCGTGCACCATCAACAGGTGTTCTCATCAGTGCTTTTTTCGCGGACTGGCCTTTTTCATTAAAGTAGTCGGTAAAGCCACTGGATGGCGTGAAACGGTAAAGTTGTAGATCATCGCCAGAAAGGTTCAATTTGCCGTAAAGCATGTCACCTGTTCGGGCGAGATTACCATCTTCATCGTAATAGGCTTCGTAGACAACTTCGAAGCTATCACCCTTTTGAATTTCGCGCTGGAAATCGACATCAAAGCTATAGGCTCTGATCATCTTGATCATAATATCGTTGGGAACATCAACGTTCGTCGCGGCAAGATAGAGACTGCTTGTAATCTCGTTTGCGCTGCGTGCCATTTTCATGGTCAGTGGGCGTTGGATTTCTTCTGCTATATATTTTCTGTCCTCGCCCTCTGTCGTGCTGACCTTTACGATGCGTTCAACGCTTGGCTGAAACTGCATTGCTCTTAGAGGGCCGACATCGCGCTCTTTTTCATCTACAACTGGTTTTTTTACAGTCGGGTCTGATGGGTGCGCAAAGGTAAGGGCAATATCCAGTCCAGGCTTTATCTTACGCGGTGAATATACATCTGTAAGGGCAGTAATCGCACCATGGGCTTCTGATCTTGTTGCGCCTGCGGCAACAAGCAGACTCATAAGTGTGTCACCATGAGAAACGGTCACCATCTTCTCGATATCACTGGGTTCCAGTATATCGGCGGCGGTTTCTGTAGGAACGGCCCCAACGGCTATATACTCACTTGTAAGTAAGTCCGTCTTTAAGGTCGCGACAACTTCTGGTGATGCAACGGTAATTTCCTGCGTGTTGCTATTGGCGGAGATGGATCCATCTTCGGCCATTTCAACAGAGGTTGCTTTTGTCTTGTTTGTAACCTGCTCTTCTATAGGGCTACTACTGGAAAGCCAGAAATAGACTCCGCCAAGGGCTAGAATCGATAAGCTGCCTCCAAGTGCTGCATTAACCATAAAAGTAGGTGTGTGGAATCTATTCTTCACACGTAGTGCTCCGGAATCCGTGACGACATACGGCCGTATTCGATGTTGTTGTTATATAGAATCTCAATACTCTGCTCGGACAAGGTGATGTATTTATGGATTCCTGTCAATGTTTACTCGATTCTGTTTTTTAAGAAAGTCCCCCTTTTCTGCGGGGTTTACGGCACAATTGTCGCAAACAAAGGGCAAGATGATGGAAAAAAGTAAATAAAATGCAAAAAGGTCTTTGACAGTGTTGGTGTAGGGGCCTATAACACCGCTCACCGACGGGGCAGACGCTTCGACGGTACATCGGAAAGACAGAGTAAAAACAGATAGTTAGCGGAAGTTTTACGGAAGCTGATTTGAGAATTTGGATAGGATTTGATCCTTGAAAAAGTTTTTACAGAAATGTTTCAGATGTTCCTTGACGATAGGGAAAAAGACTATATATATCGTCTAGCTTTTCGGGGCCGGGTTTTCTTGGCTCCATTTTGTGAATTGTTGTTTGACATTGTTGATATGAATTGGAAGGGATGCGTGGACGGCGGTTTGTTGTTAGTGGCAACGAGCTAGCT
>NZ_MTSZ01000010.1 GCF_002118315.1 Kiloniella majae | reverse complement strand
GACTACGCTTTACTCGCTCTTTCTTTGAAGGTCCCATCATAAGTCTCCAATATGTAAACTTATTTCAGGACGCGACACGGATAACAAAAAAAGCGGCCCCCAGAGGGAGCCGCTTTTTATCGATAGATACACAGAGGAAATTAATGTGCCAGAATCTGGCTCAGGAATTTCTGTGTTCTTTCTGATTGAGGATTATTGAAGAACTCTTCTGGTTCGTTTTGCTCAATAATCTCACCGCCATCCATAAAGATAACTCTATCCGCAACTTTACGTGCAAAGCCCATTTCGTGGGTTACGCAAAGCATTGTCATGCCTGTTTCAGCAAGTTCAATCATCGTATCCAGAACTTCGGCAATCATTTCTGGATCAAGAGCAGATGTTGGCTCATCAAACAGCATGATGCGTGGATTCATACAAAGGGAACGAGCGATCGCAACACGTTGCTGCTGACCACCAGAAAGCTGCCCTGGGAACTTGAGTGCTTGATCTGGAATTTTAACACGTTCCAGATAGTGCATTGCAATTTCTTCGGCTTCTTTCTTTGGCATCTTACGAACCCAGATAGGCGCAAGAGTACAGTTCTCAAGAACACTTAAATGCGGGAAGAGGTTAAAGTGCTGAAAGCACATACCAACTTCGCGACGGATCGCATCAATGTTCTTAAGGTTCCCTGTCAGTTCAATATTATCAACAATAATATCGCCCTGCTGATGCTCTTCCAAACGGTTGATGCATCGGATCAGAGTGGATTTACCTGAACCGGAAGGGCCACAGATAACAATCCGTTCCCCCCGTTGAACATTCAGGTTAATGTTTTTCAGAACATGAAACTGGCCATACCATTTGTGAACACCGTTCAGCTGGATAGCCACCTCATCTGTTTTTTTCGAGGTATTGGTACTTGTATTACTCATAATACCACGGGCTCCTTATCTTTTATGACCAGTGTGAAGTTTGTTTTCAAGCCATAGGCTGTAACGCGACATCGCAAAACAGGAAATGAAGAACAATAGCGCGATAAAGGCATAGGTTTCCGGTGCCAGACCACGCCATTTAACGTCTGCTACAGCCACCAGACCAATACCGATAAGATCAAACAGACCGATAATGGATACAAGTGTTGTATCTTTGTAGAGACCGATAAAAGTGTTCACAATTCCAGGAATAACAATGCGAAGTGCCTGTGGAAGAATGATCAAACGCATGGATTGCCAATAACTCAGCCCCATTGCATCTGCACCTTCATACTGACCTTTCGGAATAGCCTGAAGACCACCACGTATCACCTCTGCCATATAGGCAGACGAGAACAAAGCAACACCGATCAAGGCACGAAGCAGTTTGTCAAAGTTCACGCCATCTGGCAGGAACAATGGCAACATATTCGACGCCATGAAGAGAATAGTGATCAAAGGCACACCACGAATAAACTCGATAAAGCATACACATAGTGTCCGGACAATCGGCATATTTGATCGACGCCCAAGCGCCAGAACGATACCAATCGGCAAAGAAGCCACAATACCAGTAACGCCCAAAACCAAGGTCAGTAACAACCCGCCCCATTGATCAGTATCAACCGTTTCCAGTCCCCAACCACCACTTAAGAGGTAAAAGGCAATAAACGGAAATACTGCGGAGAAGAGAAGAAACTTTCCACGATGCGGAATGTTGTCAAACAGCACTGGCATGATGGCAACGACCATCAAAATGAATGTCAGATTTGGCCGCCAATATTGATCGATCGGGTAAAATCCGTACATAAACTGATGGAAACGATCCCCAATCACAAGCCAGCATGCGCCACCTAAATCACAATCTGCTTTCGTTTCCCCTGTAAAGGTAGCACCTGTCACAGCCCAGAAAATGATAGCAGATAGAACGTGATACAGAAAAAAGGCCGTAATTAGTGTCAGGATTGTATTACCAACACTTGAAAATAACCTTTTCTTAAACCAAGCGATTACTCCGGCTTCGCCCAAAGGAGGCGGAAGATCAGGATGCTCACCAGGAGCATGTTGTTGTTCAGTTACACTCATCTGCTCCTCCTACCTTTCTACCAAGCTAACGCGATTATTATACCAGTTCATAAAAGCTGAAATCAGTAGACTGATTGTCAGATAAACCAGCATCGTGATGAAAATCACCTCGATGGCCTGCCCCGTCTGGTTCAACGTCACACCGCCAAAAGACTGCACAATATCCGGATAGCCAATGGCCACCGCAAGTGAAGAGTTTTTAGTCAGGTTGAGATATTGACTTGTCATCGGAGGAATGATCACCCGAAGAGCCTGTGGCAAAACAATCAATCTCATTGTCCAGCTCGGACGCAAACCCAGAGCTTCTGACGCTTCAGTCTGTCCATGAGAAACGGATTGAATACCCGCACGAACGGTTTCCGAGATAAATGCAGCAGTATAGAGGCTTAGGGCAAACCAAAGTGCAGTAAACTCAGGCTTGATAACCACGCCACCTTTGAAGTTAAAACCTTTAAGCTCCGCATAGGCAAAATCAAGGGGGAAGCCAGTTACAGCAAACGCCAGAAGCGGTAATCCGATAATCAACGCGGTATTTGTCATAAATACCGGATATATCTTACCAGTGGCTGCCTGAGTTTTCCGTGCCCAGCGTGCAAAAAATATGCTTGCGACAACAGCAATTGCAAGTGCGATTGGCACCAACATAAAACCATCACCGGGGAGCGGTTCAGGAACAATAAGCCCACGCTTGTTCAAGATAACAGTATCATTGAATAAGCTTATACTCTGTTTTACCGCAGGCAAACCGAGAAAGATTGCATACCAGAGAAGAATTTGCAGCAACAGAGGAACGTTACGCGTAAATTCAACATACCAATAAACAACTCTACTCACCAACCAGTTTGGTGAAAGACGCAAAACACCCAGGAAAACACCTAGGAAAGTTGCTGCAATGATTCCCAAAAAGGAAACCATAAGTGTGTTAAGCAATCCCACAAGGAACACACGACCGTGTGTGTGGGTTGCTGTATATTCCATAAAAGGGGAAATGGCGATGTCGTATCCAGCAGCAGTATCAAGAAAAGCGAAACCGGTTTGAATACCGCGTTTTTCAATATTGTGCGCTGTGTTAAAAACGATGAATACGAGGAATGCGCCAAGCAGGCCAATTACAAGAGCCTGAAAGAAAAGCGATCTAAACCGCTGATCCGAAAAGAGCGATGCTCCACCCGACCCACGGGCATTTTGTGCAGTTTCAGCCGACATACTGCCTCCTAAATGCTTATTTTTATTAAAATTAAAGCCTGTTTAGCTAAGGTAGGGCCACCAATACTGGCAGCCCTACGCATAGTAAATCAGGCTTTAATGTCTCGACTTAGCGCATTGGAGGAGCGTAAAGCAGACCACCATCTTTCCATTGAGCGTTGATACCGCGCTCGATGTTCAGAGTGTCAGTAAGGTTTCTTTTGAAAGACTCACCGTAGTTACCAACGTTTTTAACCACGTTGTATGCCCACTTAGCGTCCAGACCAAGCTGCTCGCCCATGTTGCCTTCAGCACCGATCAGACGAAGAACTGATGGGTTAGTAGAAGAAGCCATCTCATCGATGTTTGCAGAAGTAATACCGAGTTCTTCAGCAATGATCATTGCGTTAAGAGTCCAGCGAGCGATATCGCCCCACTGTTGGTCACCGTGACGTACGAGAGGACCGAGTGGCTCTTTGGAAATGATTTCTGGAAGAACGATCTGCTCATCAGGAGCTGAAAGTGTGGAGCGAAGTGAGTACAGACCGGAAGCATCAGTTGTGTAAACATCACAACGACCTTCGTCATATACTTTCGCGCCTTCTTCTGCAGTCGCAACTGGAACTGTTTCGTATTTCATGCCTTGAGCACGGAAATAGTCAGCGAGGTTAAGCTCAGTTGTTGTACCAGTCTGAACACATACGGAAGCACCGTCTAGCTCAGTCGCACTGGAAACACCCAGAGATTTGTTTACGAGGAAACCTTGTCCATCGTAGTAGTTAACGCCCACGAACTCAAAACCGAGATTAACATCACGGGAAAGTGTCCACGTGGTGTTACGAGCAAGCATATCAATCTCACCAGACTGAAGAACGGTAAAACGCTCTTTAGAAGTCGTTGGAGTGATTTTTACTTTCATTGGGTCGCCAAATACGGCTGCTGCAACTGCGCGGCATACGTCAACGTCAAGGCCTTCCCAAACGTTTTCTGCGTTAGGAGCAGCAAAACCTGGTAGAGGTGTAGCAACACCACACTGTAGCTCGCCACGTGCTTTGATGTCGTCGAGAGTACCAGCCTGAGCTGCTGTTGTCATTGCTGTGGCTGCTGCAGCCGCAAACAGGACTTTTCCGAATTTCATTTTTTGTGTCTTCCCTGCTGTTTAACACGTTTATTGTTTGTTTAAGACGTCGCAAACAGGACATCCCGATTTATTTTTCATCGGCATACAAATGTTCACCAACGCAATAAACATGCTATTACCAGTAACCTATCTAAGCCTCTCAGAAAACAGCATTTTTTACTTTGTTAGGGGACAATTTTCCTTGCTCCCACAAAAAACGTTAAAAATCAAACAATTAGACAAAAGCTTTTAATTCAAACTTTCTTCATTTTCTGTAAAAAAATTGTACATACAGCTTATGAATATGGTTAATTTTTTGTTTTTTTATCCTTAAAACGCCATTTATTTTACTCTCAAAGAATCCTTTTTTGTCGCATATAACACTAAAGATCTGTGGTCCTTTTCTGATTATCATAGATTTTCTTGCAATCGATCCAATCAATCGTGATGCTGCTGCCCAATAGATAATAATCCACCGTCATTACATCGTAATAGAGAATCCTCATGTCGAAGACTAATTTCACTCAAGAAACAAAGGTTACACACCTTGGTCGTGATCCATTGGCAAACTTTGGGGTGGTTAATCCACCAGTTTACCACGCCTCCACCATTCTCTTTAAAAGTATGGCCGAGATGGAAGAAAGAGCTGCGACCAAATTCGACAAAGGCACGATGAATTATGGACGCCAGGGAACACCGACTATATTTGCGTTGGAAAATGCTGTGGCCGAACTAGAGGGCGGATATGGTGCCTTCTCTGTCTCTTCCGGACTTGGGGCTATCACAACCGCGATTTTAAGTGTCGTAGAATCCGGTGACCATATTCTTGTGACGGATTCAGTTTACGCTCCCACCCGTTTTTTCTGCAAAGATGTGCTTCAGCGTATGGGCGTAGAAACAACTTATTATGACCCCCTTATTGGCAAAGATATAGATCAACTCATTCGCCCGAATACACGCCTCGTATTCACAGAATCCCCGGGATCTCATACCTTTGAGATGCAGGACATTCCTGCTATCGCCAAAGCTGCTCATAGCAAAGGCGTATTGGTCATCATGGATAACACCTGGGCGACCCCCCTACTCTGTAAGTCTTTTGAACTAGGTGTTGATATTTCGGTTCACGCTGGCACGAAATATATTGTCGGTCACTCCGACGCGATGCTTGGCCTGATCATTACAACGGAAGAGCTCTACCAAAAGGTAAAAGAAACAACATTTCACTTAGGCCAATGCTCTGGACCTGATGATGTTTACCTTGCTCAACGGGGCCTAAGAACTATGGCTGTTCGTTTGAAACAGCATCAGGAAAGCGGACTTACTATCGCTAACTGGCTCCAAAAACGTCCAGAAGTATCACGTGTCCTTCATCCCGCTCTGGAGAGTGACCCAGGACATCAAATCTGGAAACGCGACATGTCCGGAGCAAGTGGCCTGTTCAGCTTTATCCTTAACCCAACATCAAAAGAGTCTATCCGTGCCATGGTTGATGACCTTGATCTCTACGGCATGGGCTATAGCTGGGGGGGATTCGAAAGCTTAATTCTTCCAAGCGACCCAAGCTCAATTCGCACCGCAACCAAATGGTCCGCAGAAGGACCATTGATCAGATTACACATCGGCTTGGAAAATCCAGACGACCTCATCATGGATCTGGAAGCCGGCTTTAAAAGAATGTCATCGTAGGAAGCTTCCTAATGAATAAATCCAAACTGGAAGATCTTATCTCCAGCCTTAAATTCAACGATCAGGGACTCATCCCGGCCATTGCTCAGGACAGCGTTAAAAACGATGTTCTCATGATGGCCTGGATGAACAGGGAATCTATTATAGAGACGTTCTCTACTGGCCGGGTCTGTTATTGGTCAAGATCCAGACAAAAGCTTTGGAAAAAAGGTGAAACATCGGGACAACACCAAGAACTTGTTGATTTTCTTATCGACTGTGATCGCGATACTGTTTTGGTGAAAGTCAAACAACATGGTGTCGCCTGTCACACTGGTCGACGCAGCTGTTTCTATCTTTCCGTCTCTGAGAACGGCGACACAACGGAAACAATGAATGTGGAGATAGATCCCAAAGACCTCTACTGACTTAAACATCAGCAAAAGTGAAAAACCAAAGCTGCTCGGATTAGTCTGAGCAGCTTTTTTCTATCCCCCTTTTTACATACGAACTATGGATTACTAAAAAATCACAAAAACCAGATAACTATCTGGAATATTAGCAGAGCATTAACCCATTCACTCTATCTTGTGCAGAATATACAAATTAAAGATGTTAGGTGTGTGAATATGAATTCGGGTTCTGTTATCAGCGAAGAAGAAGCAGACAAACTCGCTGAAGGCGAAATGTTGGATGAAGCCAGAGATGTAGCATCCAGCCTAGAAGTCAATCTCCAGCAAGTGAGAACAGGTGGACTGGATGGAAAAACAGCTGCGGAACGCTTGGCGCAAGATTCGTCTAACCTTAGATTTAAAGCAAAGTCAGTTAATATTCCCGGTTTAGCAGCAATAACTCACCGACTGGATGAATATCTTTCCGGCCTAACAGATCTAGAAGCGAAACACATTCAAGATCTGCAAACTTACAGCGATAAAATTTCGGCTTTGCTTGATGGTGAAGCTCTACCGACAGAAAACATTGCCGAAGTCGTGCGCTCTATGCCGCACCAGATTACTTTCAATGTTGAAGACATCGAAATTACAAACACCGAGGTTTTGCTAGTCATTCCACAAAAAACAGCCGGTAAAGTCGTTGCCCGCGAACTCGCCGCTTGTGGATATCGCGTAACATCACTGACGGAGCCTCTGGAAGCCATCACGATGATTCTGGAAACAAAACCGGATCTCGTCATTACCTCTATGGTTATGCCGCGCCTTGGTGGCGCAGACCTAGCCTGCGCCTTGAAGGCAATGCCGTCGACAAAGAAATCTCATGTTGCCGTCCTGACAAGTCTGCCATCAGACCATCCTGATATGCAGGAACTTCCTATGAATGTTGGTGTCATCCGCCGCGGAACAACCTTTGGCGACGATCTTGCAGACGTCCTACAGAAATTTAATATTACATAAAAAGCAAAACAGACATTGCTCATTTTGAACCGCACGTTATGTATAAGGGGAATCTATCCCGCATAATGTGCGGTTTTTTTTATGGAGAAACACTATGTCTGATCAAGTACGTGCCTCGCACATCCTGCTAATGTACGAAGGTTCCATGCGTTCAACTGCTACACGCTCGCAGGAAGAGGCTCAAACTCTTATCCAGGATCTTAAAACCCAGATAGAGGGCGGTGCTGCATTTGCTGATTTGGCCAAAGAACACTCTGACTGCCCATCAGGCAATGAAGGCGGCGATCTTGGCCACTTTGGCAAAGGAATGATGGTACCTGAGTTCGAAGAATCCGCATTCTCTATGGAAGTTGGCGAGACAAGTGGCGTTGTAGAAACTTCATTTGGCTACCACCTTATTCAACGTACAGAATAAGACAAAATTAACGAGATTCTGCTCAAATTTATACTGACAGGTCAGTATGATTGACAAAGGAGCAGGTTTTGGGAACGGAAAATACGGATCGCCGTCGCCATACAAGATATCGCAAATCGATTCAGGCATTGGTGAAAATCAATGACGCATGGGAAAAGACTGATTGCTTCGATATATCTGGCGGTGGAATTTGTTTGTTATCGCCAACCCGCCCTGAAATAAATGAAACCATTGAGCTTCATATTGAAGGTTACGGGCGTTTTGAAGGTGAGACTATACGACATTTGACAAACGGCTTTGTCGTTCAATTCATCTCTTCAGAACACATCCTGAAACAGCTTGCCGCAGATCTCGACGAAAAATAAAAAAGCGGGGAACATCTCCCCGCTTTTTTTACGTCTGATTATTATACGTAATGTTCAATCGAACAACGCATCGATATCGTCTTGAGTAATACCTTCGTTTTCAGCAGACGGTCCATTCATCAGTTGATCATCACCTTCACGATCATCTTCTGTGCCAACAGGTAAATCCATAAAAGCCTCGGCACCCCAAATATTAATCATCGATACAATACGATCTTCGATAAAGCGAAGCGTATTAATGATTTTTGTCATTCGTTGGCCAGTAACATCCTGAAAATTCGAAGCCTCTAGAATGGTAATCACATGATTTGCAATTTTATCACAAGCCGTTTGAACATCTGAATCATCGCTCATTAATGCGGAAAGCTCATTTACAGTCGCTTCAATCTGCTCGTTTGCATCCAAAATACTGTTTGTTGCCGTCTCAGTGGCCATAACAATAGCATCAAGCTCGTTCGTTGACTGAGCAAAAGGATCATCTACATCATCAGGATGCTTGATTTGAGCGATCTCTTTTTTCGTCTTACCAATCATCCGTACCATTTGGGCAATTTCGACACGAACATCTTCCGCGTCATTAAAGCTTTTCTCAGCATCCGTTTGTTGAGGTGATGACTGTCGAACAGCTGCATTTGATTGTTTCAAGGCAACGATTTCAGACCTGAGCTCATTAATGGATTCAAACAGCTGCATGTTTGAAACGCTGGCGTTCGGTGATAATCCCCTACGAAGTCGAACGCCTCGTTCAGCAGCGTATTCTTTTCTTGGATCGTTATTACTCATCTCTTACTCCCAAAAATCCCCCGTATTTGATGATGACGATACCCCAACAAAATTAATGAAAATTGAATATGTTGTTATTTTTGCGATTAAATTTCAGATATTTTTGACCAATTGAACAATTTTTTGCCCTTTGACATTAACGATTGGTTGAACATATTGGCTTTTTGCCTCACCATACGTACCCGAGTCCGATAGAGATCGGATCAAGGCAAAAAAGATTTTTATAACTGATAGACAGGGATTGGGCTCTCAAATGAAGAAGCTATTCCAGACGGCTGCTGCGTCAATTATTGCATTAACGGCTGCAGCCTCACACGCCGAAGATATCAAACCAGCCGTTGTGTTTGATATGGGCGGTAAATTCGATAAATCCTTCAACGAAGGTGTTTTCAACGGCGTTGAGAAATTCTCAAAAGAAACCGGCATTAAATATCGCGAATTTGAAGTAACGAACCCTTCACAGCGCGAACAGGCAATCCGCAAAATGGCACAACGTGGCGCAGACCCCATCGTAGGTGTTGGTTTTGCCCAGGGTCCAGCCATTGAAAAAGTTGCAAAAGAATACCCGGATATTCGTTTTACAATCATCGATTCTGTCGTTGATCTGCCAAACGTACAGTCCGTTGTCTTTAAAGAGCACGAAGGATCTTTCCTTGTTGGTGTGCTGGCTGCAATGGCTTCTGAAAACCAGAAGGTTGGGTTTATTGGCGGTATGGACATTCCGCTTATTCGTAAATTTGCGTGTGGATATGCCCAAGGCGCTAAATATGCCGTTGGTTCTGCCGAAGTTTATAGCAACATGACGGGAACAACACCGTCTGCCTGGAATGATCCAAGTAAAGGCAGTGAGCTTGCAAAAAGCCAGTTTGATAAAGGTGCTGATGTAATCTTCGCTGCTGCTGGCGGCACAGGTATCGGCGTTTATCAAGCAGCTAAAGATGCAGGTAAATACGCAATTGGTGTGGATTCAAACCAAAACCACCTACAGCCGGGCACAATGCTTACATCCATGACCAAAGGTGTTGACGTTGCTGCATACAATGCTTTCAAAGGTGCAATGGACGGCACATGGAAGCCAGGTCTTCACGCGCTGGGTCTTGCTGAAAACGGCGTTGACTGGGCACTGGATGACAACAACAAATCCCTTATTACTGACGCGATGAAAGCCAAAGTAAAAGAAGCACGTGATGGTATTGTTTCCGGTTCCATCTCTGTTCATGATTTCACATCAGATAGCAGTTGCCCTGCTCTGTAATCGGTTAACCGATCTGAAATCAGAAAACTAAAATCAAGTACTAGGTTTTTCTATGAGCGTAGAACGCATCAAGGCCCAAGGGTCTGAGGCGGTGGGGGGGCAGTCAGCCCCCCCACCATCTATTGAACTGCCCGCTATTGAACTGAAGGCAATCAGTAAAAGCTTTGGCCCTGTAAAGGCGAACCAAAACGTAGATTTAAAAGTTCTTCCGGGAACTATACACGGCATCATCGGTGAGAATGGCGCCGGGAAATCAACGTTGATGAGCATCCTTTACGGATTTTACGAAGCTGATAGCGGCGAAATCCTTATTAATGGACAAAAGAAAAAAATCCACTCTTCAAGAGATGCGATTTCCTTTGGCATTGGTATGGTCCATCAGCATTTTATGCTCGTAGAAACCTTTACCGTACTTGAAAATGTTATGCTGGGCGCCGAAGGTGCGCCCCTTCTGAATAAAAGTAGTCAGACAGCAAGAGAAGAACTTCTCAAGCTTTCGAAAGAATATAGCTTGGCAGTTGACCCTGATGCCATGACAGGTGATCTCCCCGTTGGTCTTCAGCAACGGGTTGAGATTTTAAAAGCCCTCTATCGTGGTGCTGAAATTCTTATCCTTGACGAGCCAACTGGCGTTCTGACACCACAGGAAACAGATCAACTATTCAAAATTCTTAATATCCTGCGCAGTCGCGGTGTGAGTATCATTCTGATCACCCACAAGCTTCAGGAAATTATGGCAATTACAGATCGTGTTTCTGTTATGCGTGCAGGCACCATGGTTTCTGAACGGGAAACATCAGCCACATCCAAAAATGAACTCGCCGAATTAATGGTTGGGCGGAAAGTTCTTTTGGAAGTGGATAAAACTGACGCTAATCCTGGTGAAATCCTACTGGACGCAAAAAACCTTTCCTATAGAGAAGATGGTGTCACTAAACTGGACGATGTCTCTATCACCCTACACGCCGGAGAAATTGTCGGCATCGCAGGTGTTTCTGGAAATGGTCAAACCGAATTGCTCGCGGCATTAAGCGGTATTTGCCCGCTTCAGACCGGATCAATTGATATTGGGCCTGTCCAGATCACATCAAAAAATCACAAAAACCCGAAAGAGTTTAGAGAACTAAGCGTTGGTCACGTTCCTGAAGACAGGCACCGTATGGGAATGGTAACCGCCTTTAATGCTCAAGAAACTGCCATTATGGGTTTTCATGAAGATCCTGCCTATAACGGCAAGGTCCTCATGGATAACAAAGCTGTTCAAGAACACTGTACTCGGTTGATGCAGGACTACGATGTCCGCCCGGAAGACCCCAAACTGAAATCAGCGAATTTCTCTGGTGGTAATCAACAAAAACTCGTCCTCGCCCGTGAAATGGATCGACGTCCCGAAGTTCTCCTTGTTGGGCAACCAACACGTGGTGTTGATATCGGTGCCATTGAATTTATCCACAAAAATCTAATCGCCATGCGTGACGCAGGGTCCGCTATTCTTGTAGTTTCTGTCGAACTTGAAGAGATCATGTCACTCAGCGATCGCATACTGGTTATGTTCGAAGGCCGTATCGTTGGTGAAGTCGCAGGTAAAGATGCTGATGCACGCCAACTCGGCCTCCTTATGGGAAATGCAGGTACACAATCCAAAACAAGCTCTGAGCAACAGAATAACAATAACACGACACACTCAGAGGAGATCCCGGCATGAGCAGTCCAAGTAAAGCGCTTCCCGCGTGGATTGACGTTGGTGTCATCCCCCTGATTAATATTTTACTCGCATTTTTTGTTTCAGGAATTGTTATTTTAATTATTGGTGAAGACCCAATAGAAGCAGTAAAAATTATAATCTATGGAGCTTTTGGGAATGACTATAATATAGGATATACACTCCATTATACCACGAACTTTATTTTTACAGGGCTAGCTGTTGCTGTCGCTTTTCACGCAAGCCTCTTTAACATTGGTGGCGAAGGACAAGCTTATATAGGCGGATTAGGTGTCGGTTTACTTTGCCTAGCTTTGGACCAATATGTTCCTTTCTGGATTATTCTACCGCTCGCCATTATTGCATCTGGCCTCTTTGGTGCAGCGTGGGCCTATGTTCCTGCTTATCTGCAAGCTTACAGAGGCAGCCATATTGTTATCACGACCATTATGTTTAACTTCATCGCATTTAGTTTGATGAACTACATTTTGGTAAATGTTCTTATTGAACCGGGACAAATGTCGCCGGAAAGTCGTGATTTTCTGGCCTCGGCTCAAATGCCAACAATGCAAGAAGCCGTTGGATGGTTTGGAATAGAAATACAAAAATCGCCGCTTAACCTTTCAATTTTCCTCGCTCTATTTAGCTGCCTTTTTGTCTGGTTGTTCATTTGGCATACACGCTGGGGGTATGCCATTCGGATGTTCGGATTTAATGAAAACGCCGCAAATTATAGTGGCATAAACACTCAACGTTTAGTCGTTGGCACAATGTGTCTTTCCGGTGTTTTAGCTGGCTTTGTTGGTATCAACGAAATTATGGGGAACCATAACAGGGTGATGCTTGATTTTGTCGCAGGCGCGGGTTTCACCGGTATTGCTGTTGCACTGATGGGACGTAATCATCCCGTCGGAATTATTATTGCCAGCCTTTTGTTTGGTACCCTATATCAGGGTGGCGCAGAACTATCCTTTGAAATACCAACTATACAAGGAGAAATGGTTAAGGCTATTCAGGGCCTTGTTATTCTTTTCTGTGGTGCATTGGCTTATATGACCAGACCTACAATCGAACGTATTTTTACGGCTATTGTTGCGAGTAACGGAACAGCAAAGGAGCAGACTAATGGATGATGTGTTCCTACTGCTTCTATCTACGCTTGATTCAACCCTGCGCGTATCAGCGCCTCTCGTGCTTTGTGCTATGGCTGGCATTTTCTCTGAACGATCCGGTATTATCGATATCAGCTTGGAAGGTAAGCTTCTCGCAGCTGCATTTTCAGCCGCTGCCGTTGCAGCAATTAGCGGCTCTGCATTTATTGGTTTGGGCGCAGCCATAATTACCTCTGTCCTTATGGCACTTCTACATGGTTTTGCCTGTATTACCCATCGCGGAAACCAAGTTGTCAGTGGCCTTGCAATCAACATTCTTGCATCCGGGCTTACGGTAACACTTGGCGGCGCATGGTTCCACAAAGGCGGCCAGACACCAACACTTAGTGGAGATGCTCGTTTCTCCCCCATAACCTTACCAGGAGCGGACTTCCTTTCAGAGATTCCGTTTTTGGGCACCATATATGTTGAGTTAATTAGCGGCCATAACTTGCTGGTTTATATTGCTTTCTTAGCTGTTCCTATTACCTGGTGGGCACTTTACAAAACCCGTTTTGGTTTGCGTTTGCGCGCAGTTGGGGAAAACCCGCAGGCTGTTGATACAGCGGGTATTTCTGTAACGTTCCTAAGATATCGTTCTGTTATTATTGCCGGCATTCTTTGCGGTATCGCCGGGGCTTACCTTTCCACAGGACAGAATGCGGCATTCGGTAAAGAAATGTCTGCCGGGCAAGGTTATATAGCCCTTGCCGCGATGATTTTTGGTAAGTGGAAACCTGTACCAGGCCTTCTCGCCTGTATGCTTTTTGGCTTCCTTGATGCAATGGCTGTAAGATTACAGGGTGTCGCAATTCCAGGGATCGGCGAGATACCCGTTCAGTTTATGCAGGCACTACCTTATGTTCTGACCGTGATCCTGCTTGCTGGCTTTATCGGCAAAGCTGTTGCACCAAAAGCCATTGGTCGCCCGTATGTAAAGGAGCGCTAAGATGGAACGATCCGAAATAATAGCTCAACTCAGAGAGAACATGTCACGGGCATATGCTCCCTACTCGAATTTTCATGTTGGATCTGTTATAAGATCAACAGATGGGCAGTATTATAATGGATGTAATGTCGAGAATGCAGCCTATCCATTAGGTGTATGCGCCGAAGGTGGCGCGATTTCTGCCATGGTGCAAAATGGCAGTCGTGAAATTGCTGAAATCTATGTCATGGGTGATGGTGATGCACTCGTTACACCCTGTGGCGGATGCCGGCAAAAAATTCGTGAATTTGCAAATGCAGAAACACAAATTCACATCTGTGGTCCCGAGGGACTGCGTAAAACCTTTACAATAGAAGATCTTCTCCCTTTTTCATTTGGACCTGATAACCTGAATAATGACGAACCCAAATCAATCCTCGAATAGTGCTTTAAACGTTATTCGGGGCCGCCTTAATGGCGTTATCCCAGAAGTAGCTATCATCCTAGGGTCAGGACTTGGCCCCCTGGTTGAAGCTGTAAAAGACCCAACGACAATTTCCTTTACTGACCTCCCCGGCTTTCCACGCCCTTCCGTCGAAGGACACGCCGGATCTTTGATCCTTGGGCAAATTAACGGAACAGACGTTCTCATTTTACAGGGCAGAAGCCATTATTATGAAAATGGGGACGCCACTGGTATGCTGACAGTAATTGAGACAATCAAGGCCATTGGATGCAAGCAACTGCTTCTGACCAACGCAGCAGGTAGCCTACGTGATGAAGCAGGTCCCGGAAGCCTGATGTTGCTTGCAGACCACATCAATTATTCCGGTATGTCACCCCTGATTGGTGCCCGTGGAAATGATCGCTTTGTTGATTTGACTGATGCTTATGATCCCGCGATACGGCAAGCTTTGAAAACTGTTGCTGATGAAAACCAAATCAAGCTTCACGAAGGTGTTTACATGTGGTTCTCTGGACCAAATTTTGAAACACCAGCAGAAATAAGAGCAGCAAAGATCCTTGGAGCAGATGCTGTTGGTATGTCCACTGTACCCGAAGTTATTCTGGCCAGACGTGCAGGTATTCCAACTGCAGCAATGTCCATTATTACAAACTACGGAGCGGGCATGAGCGATACGGCCCTCACTCATGAACAGACGATGCGCAATGCTAAAATTGCCGCCGAAAATTTAATTAAACTGGTAAGTAATTACCTGAAGAGTTTGGGGTAAGATAATGACTAAAAATGCAAAATTAGCCTTAAGCTTGTTGGATCTAACAAGTCTTTCTGCTGATGACACAAACGAAAGTATCCAAGCTCTTTGTTCGAAAGCAGTAACACCTTTTACCTCTGTTGCAGCCGTTTGTGTGTATCCTCCCTTTCTTTCCGTCTGCCAAGATGAGCTAAAAGGGCAAGATGTCAACTTTGCCGCCGTTGCCAACTTTCCTTCCGGTGATGAAGGGCTGGAAGCAGCCATTGCACAGACAAAAAACATCATTGCACTTGGCGGCAACGAAGTTGATCTGGTCATCCCCTACAAAGAGTGGATCGCCGGCGATAAAAACTCTGCACCCGACATGATCCGTGCATGCAAAGATATTTGCGGTGATCAGGTAACACTCAAAGTAATTCTGGAAAGTGGTGCGTTTGAAGATATGGACAGTCTTTACGACTTAAGTATTGAAGCCATTAATGCCGGGGCAGATTTTATCAAAACCTCAACAGGGAAAACAGACGTATCGGCCACAATCGAAGCCGCAGAAGCGATGTTAAAGGCGATTAAGGACAGCGGTAAAAAGTGTGGCTTCAAAGCCTCTGGTGGTATTAGAACTCATGCACAAGCTGTCGAGTACATGGAGCTTGCTCAAAACATTATGGGTGAAAATTGGGTCTGTGCCGATAATTTCAGGTTTGGCGCGAGTGGTCTTTTGAATGACCTTTTAGGTGTTTTAGGCCAAGCCACCAGTACTGCGCAAAAAAGCACCTACTAATGTTTCTTCCCCAAGAAGTAATCCGAAAAAAACGTGAGGGGCAAGAACTTAGCAGTGAAGAAATCGCTTATTTTGTCAATGGGATAACATCAGGCGATATGAGCGACAGCCAAATTGCCGCCTTGGCAATGGCTGTGTTCTTTCAGGGTATGAGTAATGCTGAAACCGTGAGCTTAACCCAATCCATGACAAAATCAGGAGACACGATCGACTGGTCTGAGTTACACGATTTAGGCCCTGTACTGGATAAACATTCAACAGGCGGTGTTGGCGATAAGTTAAGCTTGATGCTCGCCCCAATCATTTCCGCCTGCGGTGGTTATGTCCCGATGATATCTGGTCGCGGGCTGGGTCATACCGGCGGTACATTGGATAAACTTGATGCAATACCCGGGTACAAAACGTCGATTGATACTGATCGTCTGAAATCCATCATAAAAACTGCCGGCTGTGCAATTGTTGGACAAACGGGTGATTTGGCCCCGGCTGATAAACGTTTTTATGCCATCCGGGATATCACGGCAACGGTAGAAGCCATCCCGCTAATCACTGCCTCCATCCTATCCAAGAAACTATCGGCTGGCTTGGATCGTTTGGTGATGGATATCAAGGTTGGTAGCGGTGCCTTTTCCGGTACCTTGTCTATGGCAGAAGAGTTGGCAGAAACCATTGTAAGGGTTGCCAACGGTGCTGGTTTACCGACTAGGGCTCTCATCACGGATATGGATCAGGTACTAGGTTCATCAGCAGGAAATGCACTGGAAGTAAAAGAAGCCTGGTCCTACCTGTCAGGTGAGATGAAAGAAGAACGTACAGACATGATAACCATGTCACTCTGCTCAGAACTCTTGATACTGGGGGGGCTAGCGACGACACACAATAATGCCCATCATAAAATCATGACCGTTTTGTCCAATGGTAAAGCCCTGGAACAATTACAGAAAATGATTTCGGGTCTGGGTGGCCCTGTAGATTTTTGTGAAAAACCGGATAGCTATCTAAAATCTGCAATGTACTGTGAAGATATCTATCTGGATACATCGGGGTATCTAGCCTCTATGGATACACGTGAAATCGGTATGGCAGTTGTTGCCCTAGGTGGCGGGCGCTCCAAACCGGGTCAAGAAATTGATCATGCCGTAGGTTTTGATCACATAGCTCCTGTTGGAACCCGGATTGATCCAAGCCGTCCTGTTGCGCGTATTCACGCAAACTCCAAAGATCAGTTGGCACGGGCAAAAGCTCAATATCTAAACGGGCTGACTGTGGCGGATAAAGCGCCTAATCAACAACACCCAATCTTAAAGTCATTAGTGAATTAAAATGCCTAGAGCCTTCATATTATTAATGGATTCGTTTGGTATCGGTGGCGCTCCCGATGCTGAAAGTTTTGGAGATATCGGTTCAAATACCCTAGGGCACATCGCAGAACAGTGTACCCTGGGAAATGCAGATAAAGAAGGTGTTAGACTGGGCCCTCTTCACCTGCCCAACATGGAAAGGCTTGGGCTAGGACATGCAGCCTTTCAAAGCACTGGCGAATACCCGAAAGACTTTGACCCTGAAATAGAAGCGACTGGATTACATGGTGCCGCCAGCGAAATCAGTAAGGGTAAAGATACACCGAGCGGACACTGGGAAATTGCAGGTGTCCCGGTAACGTTCGATTGGGGATATTTCCCGAATGAAACACCTTGTTTTGAAGGCTCACTTCTGGATGACATAATCAAAATTGGTGAACTCTCCGGCGCGTTAGGCCTCTGTCACGCATCCGGTACCGAGATCATCGCGCGTTTTGGTCTAGAACATATGCAAAGCGGAAAGCCCATTATCTATACCTCGGCCGATAGCGTCATTCAGATTGCAGCACACGAACAAACCTTTGGTCTTGATAGACTTATTGATCTTTGCGAAAAAATAAGAATTCTCGTAAATCCGTATAACATTGGACGTGTCATTGCCCGGCCTTTTATTGGCGATAGTCCTGACAACTTTCAGCGAACAGGAAACAGGCGTGATTTCAGCGTCTTGCCCCCTGCTCCAACCTTATTGGATAAAGTCAACAACGCTGGGCGCGACATGATTGCAATTGGCAAAATTGCTGATATCTATGCACATCAGGGACCAACACAGGTTATTAAAGCCTCAGGGCACGACGACCTTTTCCAACGCACACTGGAACAAGTAGAAAAAGCGCCTGACGGATCCTTAACCTTCACAAACTTTGTTGATTTTGACAGCCTCTATGGCCACAGACGAGATGTTGTTGGTTATGCAACAGCACTTGAAGAATTCGATAAAAAACTTCCAGAGCTTATTTTAAAACTAAAAGACGATGATCTGGTCGTTATCACCGCTGATCACGGGTGTGACCCAACCTGGCCCGGAACAGACCATACCCGCGAAAATGTACCCGTTCTGGCTTTTGGTCCCAAAATCACAGCACAAAGTATTGGTACCCGGGAATGCTTTGCAGATATTGGACAAAGCATCGCCTCTTTCTTGAAAGTGGGCACATTAGAAGCAGGAAAGTCATTTTTATAATTTCTGGCTTATAATTTCTGGCCTTCCCTTCTCAAGAGCCAAAAATCAAAGAAGCAGATACAAAAACAAGCGAGACATATGATGGTTCTAAAAGCTGAATTACATGCGCATCTGGAAGGAACGGCCTCTCCAGATCTTGTCAAACGTCTGGCACTGCGAAATTCAATGAATTTACCTGATGGTCTTTTTGATACCGAGGGTAACTACCACTGGACAACATTTCTCGAATTCCTGAAAGCTTATGATCTTGCAAGTGCCGTGATCAAAACACCTTTGGATTACAGAGATGTAACCTACGAATATCTCAAACAATGTGCCTCAGAAAATGCCATCTATGTCGAAGTCATGTCTTCCCCTGATCACGCCGCAATGGCTGGTATGGGATATCAAGACCATCTGGATGGTATTGTTGCCGGTATAGAAGACGCCGAGAGGGATTTTGGTATCGTCGGACGTATTATCGTCACCTGTGTGCGGCACCTAGGACCAGAACAGGCAGTTGACGTTGCCAAACAGACAATTGCAGCCCCACATCCCTTTGTTGTCGGCTTCGGCATGGGGGGCGATGAAAATGCCCATCATCCATCTGACTTTTCAAAAGCGTTTCACATAGCCCATGATGCCGGATTATCATGTAATGTGCATGCTGGCGAAATGGCCGGGCCAGAAAGCATTATTGCGGCACTTGATCATTTACCCGTTAAACGTATTGGCCATTGCGTAAGATCAATAGAAGATCCTGATCTTATCTCTCGTCTTATCGACGAAGATATAACACTTGAAGTATGTCCCGGAAGCAATATCGCCCTCGGTGTCTATCCTGACTTTGATGCTCATCCCTTCCTGAAACTACGTGATGCGGGCTGCAAAGTAACCCTGAGTTCTGATGATCCACCCTTCTTCCACACATCAATCGGAAATGAATATACCATTGCATCCCGAGAATTTAATCTCAGCGACCAAGAACTGGTCGACGTCACAAAGTGTTCCATAGAAAATGCTTTTGCAGACCAAGCGACCATAGACAAATTGCTCGCGCGCCTATAGGTATGGCACACACTCTTAATTTCTGTATCTGACGTATTTATGGCCAAGCTTTATTTTTACTATTCATCAATGAATGCAGGGAAATCCACCGTTCTCTTGCAATCCAGCTATAACTATCAAGAACGCGGCATGGGGACGCTCTTGTTCACTGCGGCTTTGGATGACCGTTATGGCAAGGGGAAGATCTCGTCACGGATTGGTTTACAGGCTGAAGCCTTGATCTATGGTAAAGAAGACGATCTGTTGCAGATGGCCAAAGACGAACTGAAACAACGGGAAGTTAATTGTGTTTTTGTTGATGAATCTCAGTTCCTGTCAAAAGCACAAGTTTACCAAATCAGCGAAATCGTCGATGAATTGAACATTCCCGTGTTGGCCTATGGCTTGAGAACAGATTTCCAAGGCAACCTGTTTGAAGGCAGTCAAGAACTGTTGGCCTGGGCAGATGTGCTTCATGAGCTCAAAACCATTTGTCACTGCGGAAGCAAGGCAACGATGGTCATGCGCGTAGATGAAAACGGCACACCAATTCAAGAAGGATCACAAGTGGAAATTGGCGGAAATGATCGCTATGTCCCCGTTTGTAGAAAACACTTTAAATTAGAAGTCCTGCAAAGAAATTAGAAATCCGGGACACATCTTCATAATTACATATTCCGTTCAGGTATAATTAATATCTATTGCCTACCCTGACATCGCTCGCCCCATAAAATAAGCTCTCGTTTCATAAGAAGAGATTAGTTTGCGTTTGGTACAAGGTCAGGATAAGCAGGTATGAGTACAGGCATACAAAGCTCTCTTCATAATTTTGGGCGCGCAACGTCCTTTCTGTATATTTCCATAATCGTTCTTTTGTTCGGGGTTTTTATTACTGCCGTGTACAAGCTTGAGAACTATGCCATCACGCAACAAGAAAAATCCTTTAATGATCAACAGCTTCTTCAGACTCAAATTACCAGAAGAGCTTTGCAAAATGCGATAGACAATATTCAACGATTTGCCGTTGATTTGGCAAATGATGATAAAAAATCCACGTTTATCGGGGCGCTGAACAAAGACAAAATTAAAAATGATCTAGCTGAATCCATGGCTTTCAACCCTGCAATTATCGGGGTTAGCTTTTACGATAAAAACCAGGTTGAACAGTTCACAAACATTGAAAACCCTGAAGATCAACCAGCTTTATCAACAAACTTGAAAGAATGGGTTTCCCAAAACTGGATTGCCCTTAATTCATCAGAAATTGATTTAATTGTTCCTTCCTTTCATGTGGAAGAAAAAACACAATTTTTTGCCATTCTTGTTCCCCTCCGAAACGATAAAGGCTTTCAAGGTAGTCTGGTTACAGCTGTTGACTTGAACTTTTTATCAAAAAAATACATCGCCCCACTACGATCAGGCCAGCATGGCGCAGGCTATATGATGAATGAAAATGGCGTCATTCTGTATGACCACGAAACAGAAATTATTGGCCGAAATGTCTATGACGGTTTGCATAAAGGCAAACCGGAAATTCAACGGGTCGATCAACGACTTCTATCAGAAAACAGCGGGCAGGATGAATACCGTTTTTCAGTAACACGTGCAGAAGAAAACAAGCTCTTTCGCAAGTTAATCGCATGGGACACTGCTTTTATTGACAATAAAAAGTTTATTATCGCTCTCTCCGCGCCTGATACAGAGATAGTTGGCCCAATCCAGGGGTTACGTCAGCAGGGGATTTTCCTTGCTGTTTTTCTCTCCCTGGGGTTGGTCACTGTCACGATCCTCTTTTATCGCAATACCAACAAAACACTTGTTCAGACAACCCGCAGACTGGAAGAGGAAGTCGAGGTAAGAACAGCTTCCCTAAACCAGATAGAACGAAGCTTCCGGGATACGGTTGAAAACGCAGGTATCGGGTTTTATCGGACAACACCGGATGGCAAGTTTTTAATGGCTAACCCTTACCTGGTACGTATGAACAACTGCAAAAGCGAAGAAGAGCTCATCCAAACAGCACAGTACAATGAAGAAAACTGGTACGTTGAAAAAGATCGTCGTAAAGAATTTATGCGCCTGATCGAAGAAAATGGATTTGTCGAAGGCTTTGTCTCTCAAATTAAGGCATACAATAATCTTGAAGAAAAGTGGATCAGTGAAACTGCCAGAGCGATCAGGGATGATGACGGAAAGATCCTTGTTTACGAGGGAACTGCACAGGATGTAACCCACCTGATGCAATTAAAAGATGCTCATAAAAAAAGCGAAGCAAACCTAAAAGCGCACATTGCCGCCATGCCAGATCTTGGAATGATTTTTTCACTGGATGGTGAAATCATTAATATCCATGGTGATCAGGATCTTTTGAGCTTGGATAAAACCAAGATGCTGCAAAAATCATTGCATCAGATTATGCCAGAGCATCAGGCAAACGAATGGCTTTCCTTTATTCACACCACTGTTCGGTCCGGATGTGTTCAGACAAAAGAATATCGCCTGAATATCAAATCTGAGCCCAAGGTATTTGAAGCCCGCAGCGCGTTAATTAAAGACCTCGAGAATGCCCCGGATCGTGTTGTTATTCTTATTCGTGATATTACTCAGCACTACCAAGACAAACAGACAATGCTGTCGGCGATGGAAAATGCTGATATTGCCAATCGTTCCAAATCAGAGTTCCTTGCCAATATGAGCCACGAACTACGAACACCTCTCAATGCCATTCTTGGTTATTCAGATATTATGCAACAAAGCCTTTTTGGTCCGATAGAAAACGCAAAATACCGGGAATATATAACTGATATCCATGCAAGTGGTCGTCATCTACTGGACATCATCAATGACATTCTGGATTTGTCAAAAATTGAAGCGGGCAGCTATAGCCTGGAAGAAGAAACCATAAGGTTCCCAGTCCTTCTGGAAGAAACTGACCGTATCATTGGTGGATCAGGAAGTGCTAAAAACATTGAATATGTAAAAGGGCATATCGACGATCTATCTCTGAGAATTGATGTAAGGGCAGTAAAACAGATCCTGATCAATATTCTGTCCAATGCCTTTAAGTTCACCCAGAGCGGTGGATCTGTGACCTTATCAACCTCTACAACAGATTTTGGTCTCGATATCATCGTGGAAGACACGGGTATTGGCATGGATCATGCCGACTTACCGCGCATTCTCGAACCTTTTGTCCGCATTGGAACATCATTAACGACAGAAGCATCTGGCACTGGAATAGGCTTGTCCTTGACCAAAAAGCTTATTGAATTCCATCAGGGCAAGTTGAATATCGAAAGTGCTCTGGGCCAAGGTACAAAGGTGACGATTTCACTCCCGACCGAAAGGCTCGTTCAAAGGTGAGCGATCTCAGCGACACAGTATGGTAATCCCAGTATGGTACTCAGGGTATCGTAATCAAGTCCTGATTCTCAATACCGAGTGCCTTAAGCTTCACCAGTAAAGAGAACAACTTTCCCGCATCCGTTTTTTCGTCTGCCCGGATCGTAAAGGTATCGTTCTTACGAAGAATATTCTGCTTTTCGATCTCAACAGCTTTCAAAAATTCAGAACCCTCGCGTATTTGGCCAAGGTAGTGGATTTCAAAATTTTGCGAAATGGAAACACTTGCCAAATCACCATAAAACTCTGCGTCTATCGAGGACTTTGGCAAAACAATCGCAGTCTGTTCTTTAGGCTGTATCCGCCCCGCCACCATAAAGAAAATCAGCATCAAAAATACAATGTTGATCAAGGGTAGCATTGTTTCAACGACAGGTTCCTGCCCTGACTTTTGCGAAGGAACGCGCAATCGTTATTCCTCCCCCCCTGATAGATCCGGGTTTTGATCTGGGTTTTGATCCGGGACTTGATTTGGATTAGGCATCAGCACAGCGTCGCTAAGCCCACTCAACGCCAAGGCATCCATAACCGTGATAACATCTTGCAGCTTTGCCCCCGTCTTCGGTGTCAGGGTAATAACGGGCAAGTCGCTGCCCTGCCCTTGTTGACGAATTATGCTGCCGACCTCATCACAAGTTTGAAAAGTGCCATCAAGGAAACAGGCGCCATTTGAACCGACATCAACCTTAACAATCACCCGCTCAGCGTTCCCGCCTTTGCCACCTGTTGCAGGTTTCAATGATAACAACCTCGGCATATCAAAGGATGTGGCGACCATAAAAAAAATCAAGAGAATGAAAACAACATCGATCAAGGGTGTCAGACCTATTTGTGGCGTGCTGCTGCTCTGTTTTCTTACCTGCATGTTTTATTCCGCAGCTTTAGGGCTGACCAGATTATGACCAACCATCTCTCCTCTATTAAGATACAGGTGCTCACTAAGGCCGTTTACCTTTTCCACTACATTTTCCAGTTGCTGATGAGCAGCAGATTTTAAAAGCGCATGAAGCACCATGGCCGGCATAGCGACAACTAACCCCAAGGCTGTTGTCAGCAAAGCTTCCCAAATCCCCCCGGATAAAAGGCTGGGGTCAACATTGTTTCCTGCACTTTCCAAGGCCTGAAAAGCCGAGATCATGCCAATCACTGTACCAAGCAACCCCAACAGCGGACTTAAAGCAGCGATCAGGCCAATAATGCTCAAACCACTTTCAAGACTGGTTAATAGCTTGTCCCCCAACTTCTGCGCTTCATCATCCCAGTGCTGCGCTTCCTCCCGATTGACTGCCAAGCCTTTGTTAAACGCAGCATAAAAGAGTTTCTGGCTCCATGCTGTATCCTTATCAGCAACAGACTTTGCTTCCAGTATTTTACCACTACGCACGAGATCCAAAGCCTTGAACAATCCTTTTTTGCAAGAGATCCTGAACCAGAAATATTGTAAGATCTTTGAGAGAGAAATTGTTAGGGTAAGGAAAGATAATCCCACAAGGCAATAGCCTACAACACCTGCTTTTTCGAGCATTTCATAGGTTTGTAGCACAGCAAGATCCTCAAGAATAAATTTATGATAATGATTATCAATCTTATTTACTTCTTGAGATGTAAAATCAAGTAAAAACTGGCGTAGAAATCTAGGCTACCTCAAAAATTGATACTCAATGTCAAAGATTACAACCCTCTAGATGGTAGGACTTCGAGAAGCGATCGACCAAAGCACCATCTTTTAAAGGGACAGATTTTGCCATTTTATAAGTCCAAAAGCCCATTTTTTCGTAGTACTGGAGCCCACTGGTGTTATCAGCACGAATTGTTGCGTTAATCGTAGAAAAGCCTTTGCGAACTAAATATGCACAACTTATTGGAAACAATGCTTTACCAACGCCATAAACACGAGGATGTACTCTGGCAAAGGTTCCGATGTCTGCCCAATCCTTGGGAAGCTCTGGATGCCGCCCCAGAACCTGAAACCCGGTAATTGAGCCATCTTCGTCTTCGCTAACGTGGCAACAGATACAATGATCCCCGGTTAAAAAATATTGCTTGAACTGATCAATGTCCAAGCTTTCTTCCATCGCTGTCGTGCCACCGATTTCAATAACTTCATTCAAAAGAACACAGAGCTCTTCCGCATCATCTTCTCTCGCCAATCTAACTTTAATGCTCACCCCACTCCCCCACTAAAATGCTTATTCAAATACAAGCGCTATGCTATAAGGAACCTTCCCCGATTTACATTTAAATTTTCACAAAGCTTCTTACGGAAAACATGGTTAAAAATACCGATGAAACAGCCCAAAACTTTCTGAAACTCTATCAGGCACATCAAAGCTGGAGTGAAGCAACATTTGGCACAGAAAAAGGCCCCATTGGCCCTCTCCGTCACCTGATTGATGAGGCACAAGAAGCAATCGAATGCCCTGATGATATTACCGAGTATGTGGATTGTCTGTTTCTGATTACCGACGCTGCAAGGCGTGCTGGCTTTGAGCTTGATGAGCTGGTTTCTGCAGGGTTTGATAAGCTAGAAGTGCTTAAAGGCAGAAATTACAAACGCACACCCGAAGGCGAACCTTCCTATCATGAGAAGTGATTTTCTGCATCTCATCGATAAGAGATAAGTTAATCAGGTGGATCAAGAGTTAAGGTATAGCTCCCCAGGTTATCAGATATATCGGCTTCTAATTCCCTCGGAATCAAAGCGACTTTAAAAACCATCTGTCGCGGCCATAGATCAGACTTTGTAAATCGCCCGATTAACTCATCAAGATTGATGCCCTGAAAAACCACTCTGTGATCATCAGGAGCATTGGTTTCTATTTCACGGTACAAGATACCGGGGAATTCAACTTTCGAACTTTCCAGAAGCTCTAAATCCGTGATCCCCTCTCTCGCTGACCAATCTGTTTTCCCAACGACAGGAATAATATTCAGGATAACAGCAGCGGCTAAATTTCCCTGAAAATCAACCACCACATCTACCTTTGCGGGCGCCGCATCATTATGCAAATTATATCTTGTCAGTTTTGGATAAGCACCAAGCCGCGCCACATCAGGGTGATCCAATGCGATGGCATAATGAACCGCTACCTCTTTAACCCGCACGCCTTCATCTGCGAAAGCAGCAGGAACGAAAGCCATACACAGTAATAAAACCCACTTAAACGCATACTTTAAGTTCATACCAAATCCTGTTACCTCAAACCTTTTACATCTTCAACGTAACACATATTCACAGGCTATTGCATGTGAGGTAAGAAAGGCTACAAGGGTTTCTAAGAAAAACTCGAACCAGAGGCTTACTATTTTCTGCACAATCTCTTTCTCCGGGTTCAACTCAAAACACCACCTAGCAACTCCTTATAATTGACTCTTCACCGACCCACTCTCAGTATGAGAGTAGATAATGGTGATTATTATGTAATTCAACTATGTGATTTACTACTGTCTTGCCCTTCCAATCAGTGAAGTTAATAAAATACTAAAAATAGGCATCGGCTCGTCATAAATACAAAATTAGAAAGAGCAACATATGGAAAATAAAGGATTTAAGGTACGGGCATTGGGTGAAATTGCGATCCGGTGCCGAGACAAGAAAGCAATGATGAAATTTTATGGTGAGGTGATTGGATTAGAGCTCCTTGCGGGAGATGTCGATGACAGAGTGACATTCTTCAGGATTGCAGAAGGGTTTGGCGGTCACACCAGCGTGCTTGCACTCTTTCGTCCCGACAGCGAAACTACTGGAACAGACACCGTTGAGGATCAACTACCTGAAACGGGTGCAGGATCATCGCTGCACCACATTGCTCTGTCATTGCCGTATGAAGAACAACAGGCAGTAATGGATTGGTATGAGCAGATCGGTCAGGATTATAACGTTAACTTATTCGACTGGATTGGATGGCGTGGCGTTTTCACCCACGACCCAGATGGGAATACTGTTGAGCTAGTGGCATACGACCCTGAATGGTCAGCGTCTTGATCAAAGGTTGTTTCTGATAAGCTAAAATCTATTCTCATTTTTACTATCGGTTTTATTTTCATTTCAGAGTGTCATTTGATAATAACTACCCCTCATCCTCTTCCTTCTTTATGTATTTTCTTTAAGAAATTAAACTGAGAAAAATCGATTTAGGTAACATTTATGCAAATCTGTAAATTAATGACTATCGCTATAAAAATATTCTTTCTGACATTATTTTTGGGAGCCTGTGCAAAAATTCCTCTTCCTAAAAATCAGGAGGCAGTTACATCACAGATCAATTTGGATGATCCCAAATTTTCAAATAAAGCACTTGTAAGCGGCTTGGTTAATATTGTTGGAACAGGTATATTTAAAAATACTTCAATAGAATGTGCGCAAGCATACATACAATTTACAGAAGAAACGACTAAAGAGAAAAATATATTAGTATATTCCTCGGACCCATTAACAGGACAAGGTGTCGATAGTAATGCATTTATTTCTATAAACCCTGGTACTCATTACGTGACGCATGTCGAGTGTTTTGGTCCCGGATCATACATAGAGTTTTCTCTGGAAAAAGAATTTCAAGACCTATCAACAAGGAATTATGTTCCTCAAGTAACTTTAGCAGAAGGCGAAGTTGTTTTTGTCGGTACTTTTGAGCTAAAACGAACAAAGCAAATAGTCAATCAAACTCAAGATGAAGTAGAACGCCACCAAGCAACCCTTCATGTCAAACCTGTAGAAGGTATCAGGAAAGACATAGCAAGAAAAAATACTGTTCTTGCTGATAAGTTAACCATCAGGCTAGCAACACATACCCCTGTTGAAGGAGTACTTTCAGAAAAACACGGAAGCTCTCTTATAACTGTTTATTAAGGTATGGTTGACCAATAACCCATGCCCAATAAATTCTCCCTAACGACATATCTTCTCTTCTTTGCTTGAAACTTCCATACAGAGACAATTTATGAAAAAACTAATTTTAATGACGATGCTGCTTATTAGCATCACATCACCTTCATTTTCTCAAAGCTTTCCGGATGGCCTCAGAATCGTAAAAAATGTTGAAACTGATTTTCCAAAATTCATGACAACAAAAGTAAGTCTCATTACGGAATCAACAACAAGAGAAGACCTCAAAGAATTGGGGTTTCGAAAGACCCCCAAAAATGAATTCCCTGGAGAATTAAAAAAAAATCAAGAAGCAATGGATGTTAACCTATATAGCACAGACGAAAAGCAATACCTGTCAGCTATTGTGATATTTAACTTAGGTGTTTTACACAGAGTAGAGATTCATGCAGGCATAGAAGATAAAAAACTCCATGAAGATTTAAAAAAATTATGTATAGAGTTACATCTTGATCGTTTAGCTGAAGAATATGCAGGGGCAACATTTATAAAAAGGGGCGAAACACAAACCGAGAGAATTAGTGAATTGTTTGAAGAGCCATATAGGGAAATTAGTGAACACTTATTGGACTTTTCTCATAGTGTAGATCACTACTACTTCATCTCGGTGCAACACCGTCTTAAAACTTATGTATATTAGTAAGAAAACCACGCCACCTTCATGACCAATAAATCCCTTCCCATAGCTTGCTTACTCTGGCTGTGCACTGGTGTTTTCGGTGGGCATCGGTGGTATTTGGGAAAGTCGTGGAGCGCTTTTGCTTACATTATCTCAACTATATATTTCATCATAGTTTCTACAATATTGATCCGTATAGAACAGGATCCTTTCCCAATGTTTCGCAAGACACCAGTAGAACTATTATCTGAAGAAATTCACTATTTTATATCGAATGGTTACGCCTTTTCTGGCACTCTCTATGTTATATTTATTTTAGTGGCCTACTCTATCCCTCTTCGCCTCGCGTACGATCTTTTCTGGATACGCTCCACTTTAAAAACCAGGACTCCACTCTAACTCAACAACAGATTGAGACGTTCGATTAGAGCAAGCTGTCGTACACCACCTGTATATTTCCCCACCTCCGACACCACACTGATAACAAGACATAACTGATACCTCATTTTGCTAACACACTTGCCAGCCCAAACAAAAAAGGCCTTAGCAATTTATGCTAAGGCCTTTTGATACATGGTGCGCCCGGCAGGATTCGAACCTGCGACCTACTGATTAGAAGTCAGTTGCTCTATCCAGCTGAGCTACGGGCGCTTTATTCTTTTGTCAGGTGATTAGTGTGTCCAACGACCAAGGCGGGTGGTACTGAAATTATCGCCATAACCTTTGGGCTTTAATTTCCGTTCCTTAGGCTCTTCAACGCTGTACATAACACCTTGACGTTGTGCATATGCGATCGCTTCTTCTTTACTATCGAACCACATACGAAGCTGTCCGCGCGTATCACGAGAAGATGTCCAGCCCATAAGCGGTTCAATCTCGCGCGCTGCGTCAGGTTCATATTCAACAAGCCAGCGTTTGGTGTTTGCACGACCAGACTGCATTGCATTTTTCGGCGGCTGATAAATACGAACTTGCATGTTTACCTCTAGTATCAGGTCTTCAAGAAACCAGCGATATAATTTAGTGGTCGGGGAGAGAGGATTCGAACCTCCGACCCTCTGGTCCCAAACCAGATGCGCTACCAGGCTGCGCTACTCCCCGTTTCCACGGTCATCGTATAAGACAGAGTAACACGCAAGGCAACAATCTTTTTTTAAATCATTGTAATTTTCGCCTTAAAAGAGACAATGCGCTGAATAACTTAAGAAAGTCTTTACCCCCTAACGGCAAAACCAGTTAACTTGGCAAGAGCCAGAGGACCAAAGATTCCCCTTAAGAACGTTTGCAGATAACCAGGTTTAATAAGCAGTTATGACAGAAAATTCCCTCGGATCAGATCTCTGGATCATGGCACAGGTCAGACAGTCCAATCAAAATGGAATCCCGGCCATGATCATCCACAAAGGTGATCCTGATCGCGGGAGTTTATTGCTAAAGATCAATCTTCTGGGACCGGGGTGCCAAGTGTTAAGCCAGACACGCGATATTGACGGTAACCTGGCATGGCTTGCGGCGAACAAGGGCGAGCTTATGGATGACTACGCGGCCCATGAATACGTCGAACGTGCCGTAAAGCGTGATCCTGACCTTTGGGTTGTGGAGTTCGAAGACAGAAACGGCGTAAACCCCTTTGGCGGAGAAATTCTCTAACACCTTCTCTAACACCGGGGGTTTACGCCATCTTTCTGTCGATCACATACTGCTCCGTATCAATACAGAGTATATGACCTACTGATTAGAAGTCAGTAGGTCGCAGATTCTGACCCTATCGTTCTCTGGTCGCCGTAAAGTTGAGCTTGGGGTTATCTTCCTGAATACGTCCCATGTCCCAGTGATTACGCGCCATATATACCGGGCACCCGTCTCTGTCGTCCGCCAGAGAGCCTTTGTTGCGATCCAGAAAGTGTTTCATAGCCGCAGCATCGTCTGATGTTACCCAACGGGCCGTTACAAATGGTGCGGCCTCGAAACCAACATTAATGCCGTATTCCTGCTCAATACGAGACAACAGAACTTCCAGCTGTAGCTGCCCGACAACACCGACAATGTAGCTGGCGCCGATAATAGGGCGGAATACCTGTGTCACACCCTCTTCCGCCAAACTCTCCAAAGCCTTGGAAAGATGTTTGGCTCTGAGCGGATCATCAAGACGCACCCTTTGCAGGATCTCCGGCGCAAAACTTGGAATACCAGAGAAGCGGATGTTTTCACCCTCTGTCATGCTATCCCCCACCCGAAGCGTTCCGTGGTTGGGAATTCCAATAATATCCCCCGGCCATGCCTCTTCTGCCAGTTCTCTGTTCTGGGCAAAGAACATGATCGGGTTATGGATGCTCATGGATTTACCGGTTCCGATCTGATGCAGTTTCATCCCACGCTTAAATTTACCGGAACAGATACGCATAAAAGCGATACGGTCCCGGTGTTTTGGGTCCATGTTCGCCTGTACCTTAAAGACAAAGCCGGTAACCTTGCTATCAGAAGGTTCAACCGCTTTTGGTTCTGCGGGCTGCGTCGTTGGTGCCGGGGCAAACTGTAAGACAGCATCCAAGAGCTGTTTCACACCAAAGCTTTTCAAGGCCGATCCAAAATACACAGGCGTCAAATGCCCTTCGCGGTAGCTTTCCAGATCAAAAGCAGGATAACCATCCATGGCCAGATCAGCCTCTTCCAACAGCGTATCGTACTGATCGCCAGGAATAAGATTTGGTAGCTCGTCACCAAGAAGTTCAGCCTTTACCGGCGTGCCATAGCTATCTTCCCCGGTGAAAGGAATCATTTCTTCACGGACAAGATCATAACAACCTTTGAAAGTACCGCCGCCACCGACAGGCCAAACCATCGGTACAGTATCAAGCGCCAGCGCTTCGGCGACCTCATCGAGAATTTCGAAAACTTCGCGACCTTCCCGGTCCATCTTGTTGACAAAGGTAATGATCGGAATATCGCGCAAACGACAAACTTCGAAAAGCTTGCGTGTTTGCGCCTCGATACCTTTGGCGGCATCAATCACCATGATCGCGGAATCAACCGCGGTCAGTGTACGATAGGTGTCTTCACTGAAGTCTTCGTGGCCCGGTGTATCCAACAGGTTGAAGGTGGCTCCTTCGTATTCAAAGGTCATAACCGATGTCGTAACCGAAATACCACGAGCCTGCTCGATCTTCATCCAGTCCGAATGCGCACGTCTATTCTCGCCCTTGGCCTTCACCTGACCCGCCATGCGAATAGCGCCACCCAACAACAGTAGCTTTTCTGTCAGTGTTGTTTTACCAGCATCCGGGTGAGAAATAATCGCAAAGGTGCGGCGGGCTTCAGCCTGTTTGGCAATTTCAGAAGACATGATTTTATTCTATCGCTATGTACTAAAGACTTACGTGCAAAAACTGTGCTCAGTTGCAACAATATCTGGCTCAACCATATTCAGCAGATATCCAATTCGTGCAGACAATCCCGTTTATTCAAGGAAACGTCAAGATCAAACCCCGTTTAGTCGATGAATTTTCACCGATAACACAGCATAAAAAGCAACCAGCAGCACAAGTTCACATCAATTAACAAGCAAAACTTCCGATCACAAAAGCCCCATAAATGTCACAACTTTGTGTATAAAAAAATTAAAAACATCAAATAACCATATGATATTAAATAAAACATCGCAAAACTTGGAGTTATTCAAAACATTCAACCCTTGATCGAAACAAGGGTGTTTAATTGAAATTTAAGATACGTAGCGCAATATATTAAGCAGAGCAGGTGCTCGCTCTATATGGCACCCTGAAAGGAGGCCCCTATGCTAAAGTATATCACTCTTGCTGTGATCGCTTTTACGGGTTTCGTTACGACATTACCGGCTTATGCACAAAATCAGTGTGATAAGCGCGATAGTATTCTTGAAATGCTTTCTGATCGGTATAGTGAAAAAACTCAAGCCCTTGGCGTTACGAATAAAGGCGGTTTAATCGAAGTTCTCACCAACAAAGATGGTGGAACATGGACCATTATTGTAACCACACCACATGGTATTAGCTGTCTGGTTGCTGCTGGCGAAGGCTGGAAACAACTGGAAAAGGCTGCTTTGGAACCAAAGGTCTAGAATACAACCACGATTAGCTGGTTATATTGCACTATTTTTGCAAAAACCGATGCTGTGCAATATCCCCTACCTTGATACCAAGCCGGAATGCTGTTCCGGCGTTAAGTTCCAATACCCCGATTACATCCTGATCTGAAGAGATGGTTTTTGTTGAATGCGGGGTTGCATTTTCTTTAATATAAACAATTTTACCCTCAGAATTAAGAAACAACATATCCAATGGGATATAGGTGTTTTTCATCCACATCATAACATTGTTCGGTTTCTCGTAAACAAACAGCATGCCTGCGTTTGCTGCCATGTGCTTCCGATACATAAGCCCTTGAGAACGCTCTTCATTTGTTGAGGCAACCTCGATCTCAAACTTATGGGCTTTTCCCGTTGCAGTAAAAATAGTCAGGGTATCTTTTTCAAACACAGTTTGCGCCATACTCATGCTTGTCGCGGTAAATACTATACCGCATACAAGAATGATCATGTTTATATATGTCTTGATAAAGGGCATTGATATTTAGTTATTCCTGTTTTTTCAATGTTCGCCTTTGGATTAAAATCAGATAAAAGCTTTTATCAAAAATCAATCGGCAGCACGGTTCTCTAGAACGTTAATTTGTGCACGTACTTGAGGCAACTGCTAAATACCTTGGTAACATTACTTTGACTTTAACGCAGAAAAATCTTGTCATTACCACAATATCTTATGTTAATATTAATTTGAAATATCAATCTGTTATCGCCAGAGAAATCGATGAGGGAGAAACCGATGAGCCACAAGAGCATCCTTGTTCACCTAGCCAATGATGATGAACACAAGACCCGCCTGGATGTCGCTCTGCGCCTTGCCGAGCAAAATGATGCTCATATCTCGGCCTTGTTCATCACAACACCAATCGGAATGCCTGTCGAAGTTTACGGTCGCGGGGCATCGGTACAATATCTTCTGGATGCAACAAAATCAGCAGAGAACAGAGCTGACGAACTCGAAAAAGAGTTTAAAGATATTTGCCATCGCGAAAATATCTCTCACAACTGGATTGTCGAAGAAGGTGATCACATCAGCCTTCTGGCCGAGCATGCTCATGCCGCCGATATCATTATCGTCAGCCAGCCAACCTTTGAGCACTTTGAAGACCGTTTTAGAACACGCCTTGTTGAAGAAATCACCCTTCTCAGCGGTCTACCCTGTCTTATGATCCCCCGGGGGTTTGATGCCTCAAAAGATGTGGGCAAGCGCATGATGGTTGCCTGGAAAGGAACCCGCGAAGCTTTGCGTGCGGTGCGTGATAACCTGAGCACCCTGAAAAAAGCCGAGAAGGTTTTCCTTTTGACAATTCAGCCAGAGACAGAAGATGCCCTTTCGCTGAGTGAAGTACGAAATTACCTCAAGCGACATAACATCGAAGCAGAAACCGTTAAAATTGCCCAAACTGAAAACTCAATCGGGCAAACCATCCAGGATGCCGCAACGGCACAGTCTTGTGACGTTATCGTCTGCGGTGCCTATGGCCATAGCCGTCTGAGAGAAATGTTCCTTGGTGGCGTCACAAAGCATCTGGTAAAGGAAGCAACAATCCCGGTTATCATGTCTCACTAAACAGAGTAAAAACAGATTTACACCGTCAGAAGCAAATTCGCTTGAGCTAAATGAGACTAAGGCGATTTTTTCAAATATTGATTTAGTGCTTCCACAATCAAATTGACCATTTGATTGTGTATCTTTTCACGTGCGATCTTAGTGTCAGACACACAAATTTCATCCCCTGCACCTTCTTCTTTTAGAATGAATGCACCCTTTGGCTTACAAATACTGAACGCACTGTACTGGCTGGCATTTTCTATCTGCGAATAACTTGAGGTTGGTATTTTTCTCGCAAGGTTTGATGCATCAAGCGCCTTTGAAATCGTTTCTGTAGTTCCCAAATTTATAACGCGAATAGGAACACTTACATTACTCAAGCTTTGATCAGAAAGACTCTCTGTTAGCTCAGGGTCAATAACAACAGCCCCTTTAATACGTGTATCCCTGTGTTTTTGATCTAATCCGGTTAAATCAATTTTCCGTAAATCTACATCGAATTTCTCAAACCAAGCACAATCCATTCCCTTATCAATTTCATCACACGAACGAACAAATTTTTCTTTTTCTATACTGCCCCCAACAAGTGATAAAACAGAGGTTCCGCCCAGAAAAAACCCAACAGCACCTATTCTTTGACGATCAATATGTGTCGCCCATTCTGGTTTGTTTTCAAGCGCGGTCAGCGTTGCAGAAATATCGGCAGGCCGCTTCCACAACTCTACATTTGCAAGGATAGCATCATCATATCCAAGTGGCGGCGCTTTAACATCGACCACCATAAACCCACGTGTGACAAGTTGGGATGCAAGCCATGCACTCTGGTTCGACGCTGATCTCATTCCGCCATGAGAAAGCAAAACTGTTGGAAATTTACCCGTGGCAACAGAGACATTTTTTTGAGCAACAGTGCCCTCAAATACGGCATTTTGCCCAACTGTTGTTGTTTGCCCACCAACTCCTGCAGGATACCAAATCATCACATTTAATGGGGCGGACCGTTCAGGGGATTCTACAGATAACGACCTAACACCAACCACTATTTCATCAGCCTTTACCGAAAAGGACAATAAGATTGAAAACACAGATACGTAGGTAAATATAACCAAAGAAATTTGCCGCAAGGGGTATCTCCACCAAAAGAAAAGTACGAACAGTAAAAGAAGAACGATTCTCTTATCTGCTAATTATTTCAAAAACACCCGGATGTACTTTAATGGGCTCGGGAAACCCTTTTCCTAAAACTTTCATTCCATCTGAGTTTAGACCATCGGCGTTTTCATACCCCTTGTTGACCACGGCATCGTATGCCTCTTTATTTTCCCAAACGACAATATTGATATAATTAATCTTATCATTTTGCACTGACGCCCGATAAAAGGTCGAAGAAATAAACCCAGGCTGCTTTTCAAAGTAATTTACATACTGTTCACGTATCTCAATTGCTATTTCTTCGTACCCATCCGGTACCTCAATACAATTAATTGCGCTGATCTGCGACATGTCCGATTTATCTTTCTATGACGAAGCTCTTTTACTCAGAATAAGCATGTGTAAAGAAGGTGATAGACTATTTTATTAAAAAGATAGTTTCGATAAAAGGTACTATTTATCTATAGGTACGATAAACGTAAAAAGCGCTCCTACAGAGGAGCGCTTTTTCAAAATCAAGCATTATTTTCCGCTAGATAAAGAACATAAAGGTCAGCAGAACAAAACACGGGATAAGGATAGCCCCCGACCATAACATATAGCCAAAGAAGCTTGGCATTGGGACGCCACTTTCCTCTGCAATCGAACGAACCATAAAGTTAGGTGCATTACCAACATAGGTATTGGCCCCCATAAAGACTGCGCCCGCTGAAATCGCCAACAATGTATTTGAAAGTTCCCCTGTAAGGGTCGCAACATCGCTTCCCGTCGTATTAAAAAAGACGAGATAGGTAGGCGCATTATCCAGAAAACTTGAAAGAATACCTGTAGCCCAGAAGTACATGTAGTTAACAGGTTCACCCGTTGGTGTACTCACGGATTCAACAATAACGCCCAAAGCCCCTGACGTGCCAGCTTTCAGGATCGCAATTGCCGGAATAATGGTGATGAAAATGCCGATAAAAAGTTTACCCACTTCCAAAATAGGGAACCAGTTAAAGCCGTTATCTTTCCGGCTTTGATCGTTCGTAAGCCTCAGGGACAGATAAGCAAGAAGTAGGAGTATTACATCACGAACAATATTCTGTAATTCAACATGTACGTAGTAAATATCAAAAGAAATACCCGGCTTCCAAATACCAGACATCAGAACTGCCGCAACGACACCAACCAATAACAAGAGATTGATTTTGCCATCCAGCGCAAAAGAAACATCATCAGTGGGCTCAACAGGCTCAGGTGCGGCGATCGGGCCTTCCTTGTTATACAAGAAGCTATCCAGTGCGAAATACACCAACAGAAGAACGATAGACAGGAACAGCATTGGCAAGAACATGTGAACTGCCGGCCAGAAGAAGTCTACGCCTTTTAAAAAGCCTAAAAAGAGTGGAGGATCCCCAAGAGGCGTCAGCGAACCGCCAATATTTGCCACAAGGAAAATAAAGAACACAACGGTGTGTGTCTTGTGCTTTCGGTGTTCCATTGCCCGAATTAAAGGACGGATCAGCAACATCGCCGCCCCCGTAGTTCCCATAAAGCTCGCCAAAGCCGTGCCGATAAGCAGGATCGTCGTATTTAAAACCGGTGTGCCCGTTAACTTCCCACGGACCCGAACACCACCAGCGACAGTAAACAAACTGAAAAGCAGAATGATAAAAGGGAAATATTCCAATAATCCGACGTGAAGAGTTTCATAAAGAGCCAACTCATATCCAAAGAAAATGGTAAAGGGGATCAAAAAACTGACCGCCCAGAAACCGGAAATCTTACCAAAATTCTTATGCCAAAAATGTGGTGCAACAAGTGGAAAAACCGCAATAGAAAGAAGCATGCAGGCAAAAGGAATAACCCAGATCAAACCAAGATCCTGCCCTTCCAAATGGGGCGCCCCGGCACCTGCAGCACTTGAAACAGTTGGAAACAAACCCATAAGCACCATGAAAAAGCCAAACGCAGCAACTTTACTGAACCAAGGTTTAAATTCCATATTATCCCCTACCTGTACTTGTTGTATGCTTTAGAAACTCTGCGCATTGTATTTTTTATAGTGACCATTTTTTAAAGGCATTGCACCCTAAAAACAAGCTTTGGGTCATGTTTTAAATTATTAATAGAATAACAAGTCAGGCGTTATAATCAGTGCACAAACACATTGCGAGGAAACAACCTTTCCTGAAGGAAATCTGGGCTTTGTCTCACATTATAAATGATAAACTTTGTCTATCCCTCAGAAAATTGTTGCGACGCTCCTCTCACTTATGATTAATCCTGTGATCTGATGACAAAACATTTGAAAGCAGCCTGATGACAAAACCAACAAATATACCTGAAATTCAAAAACGCCTTGAGACATTAAGCCAGGAATTAATTACTCTGATACAAGAATATCAGTTAGATGCTCAGGACCCTTTAGATGTCATCCCTGTTGCACGCGAAAAAGTATCAAAGAAAGATGACTATATCAGGTTTTTAGAATTATCGCTCGAAGGCCGCTTATTGGGCGAGGCCGCACAGCATCTGGAAGCTTCCTCATCAGAATAAGAAATTTTCAATACGAGGATCAGTTAAAACTCTTGAATAAAATATAAATTTCAAATTAGGAAATAATTCCCTCTATCAAAAAATGTTGATTAGTAATTTATTAAACCAGATGAGATAAAGATATTAATAGAAGACTTATTCATGAGCATTATTTAGTTATCGTCTTCTAAGAAACTAAATAGCTATTGAAAAAATGCCGAATTTTATTGTAAAATAATAGCTTATTGGTTGGTATTCACAGGCGAGTACTTTGTGTGTAGAGAGCGGTATGGTAGAAATACCATCGCAACCATCAAGGTTAAGCATGAGAAATAAAAAACCACTTCCAAAAAGAATTACGGGCGTCCCGAACGCAGTTGATGTTCACGTTGGTCAAAGATTAAGGCTACGGCGCACCCTGCTTGGCTTAAGTCAGGAAAAGCTCGGCGAAGCTCTCGGCCTGACATTCCAACAGGTACAAAAGTACGAACGTGGAACCAATCGCATTGGCGCAAGCCGCCTCTATGATTTGGCTCGCGTACTGGATATTGATATTGGCTACTTCTTTGACGAAATGACTGATGAAGTTTCCCACCGTTCCCCGGGACAAATCAGAGGCATGGCAGAAGAAGGCGAAGAGCTTCCCTTTCAAAAAGACCCAATGGCCAGACGCGAAACACTAGAGCTTGTCAGGGCCTATTATAAAATTGAAGAAACAACTGTTCGTAAGCGATTGCTAGAAATGGCAAAGACATTGGGTAAAGTGACCTCAGACCAACCAGATTCTTCTGATTAACCCAGATAAATCGACTTTATCCAGCTAGAGCATAAAACCGAACAAAGGCGCAAACAGATGTTAGCGCCTTTGTCTCTTGTTCAAATAACCACGCAATTATTTTTCATCTAAAATACCGAGCTGTTTAAATAATTCGGTCATATAAGTGTATTTGGTAAATCTATTTAGTAAATTTATTGGGCCATAACCTGAAAAGCGGTTAGCCAGCCATAAGAAAGCACAAACAGGAAAAACCCAAAACTACCAAACGCAACCAAGCTGCTCAGTAAAAAATCCAACATTTTTGTTTCGTCTTGCATATCAGGCTCCTTAGTTCAAACATCATAAGAACAATATGTGAACATTTATGCATCAACATCTTTTTTTCGTCAAGAACAAAAAGAGAACAAATAATGCAAAACAGGATTTCAACCCAATAAAACTCTTTATTTTCAACAAACTATAGAATTATATTTTTTGTGCTTATTCGGGAATTTCCAACAGGGGAACATAACGCACAAGACTGTCAGGACTGATTCTTTCCAAACACCTTTTATTCTCGCCCAGCAACTGACGGTACAATTTTTCATCAGCATCAAGTTTCTGGTTTCTGATATCTTCCTTGATCTGATCAACGTCACCTTTGTAAAGAACCGTGCCTTCAGTTTCTTTTTCCACAAGCGATGACATAATCCACTTTATACGTTTAATCGCCTTTAGGTCATCGTCTGACATAGGTTCATTATTTTGCTCACGGGTTGCTATCAGTTCTTGCGCCTGTTTACATAATATCTCTGCATATTTACGCACGTGTACTCTCCACCACTTCAAACGATGCCCAGCTTGATGGTGATGTTAATTCCAATAGCATTCGCTCAATTTCCAGTGGACGCACAAGACCGGTAAGCCCCAGCTCCAAATCTTTTTCACCTCCGATGAAATTTCGATCTCCCTGTTGAATGGCGATAACAAGCCACCTTAGAAGAGACATCACCTCCCAGAAAAGCACTCGCTCTTCGTCGACCTCTTTACCCGAGACAGAATCATAGCCTCTGTAGAAACTCGCTCTGGTTGACACTCCCCCTGCTGGCGTATCTTCCATTCCATACCGCCAGCATTTTGCACAAAACCATCCAAGGTCACTGTAAGGGTCCCCCCACCCCGAAAATTCCCAATCCAATAGACCAGACAACCCATTAGGCGTTGCTAAATAATTCGCTGTTCTAAAGTCCCCATGCGTCAGGGTAACAACGGATGTCGTCATACCTTGCAACCGGGATAAACACCACTGCATTGCCCATTCGGCAGGCAAGCTTACTTGATCTCGACCATCAAAAAACACCTTATAAGATTTTATCTTTTGGCACGTAAGCTCTTTGGAAGATAAGCTTTCAATATTTTGAGTATATTGCGGCTTAATAGTATGAATTTTTGCGAGCTCAACCCCGAGCTCATAGCCTAGTTTCTCACCAATATTCAATTCGCGTATTTTGTCGAAATCAGTTGTACCCGGCAGATATTCTAAAAGAATAAAAGGTTTTCCTATAATGCTTAAATCTTCACAAAGACAAAGCGGTTCTGCAATTTTTACACCGGCTTGCCAAGCCATAGATAAAAACTTGTATTCTTGATTTTTAGATAAGCTACCCGGAATTTTAGTCTTGGCATCTGTCCTCAAGACAATTGAAAGGCCCTCCCCCTCTGAAGATCGAAGGTCCATTTTCCAATTTTCCTGAATAGCACCTCCGGACATTGTGAACATCTTTTCAATACGAAGCCCTTGACGCCCCAATATCTTACTCACAAATTGGGCTAATGCTTTATTTTTCATTCTATTGCCCAGCGCCAAATCCATGGCTTGTCCTTTAATTATCAAATCAGGGGTCCTATATCTGGGTAACTCATAACAAATAGATCAACTCCAACAAAGTCAGAAACAGACTGAGACTTCTCTAAATACGCGACAACCCAACAAGGCCAATATCACCATGACGAAAACACCTATTGAAATCGATGTATATTCTGACCCAATTTGCCCGTGGTGTTACATTGGCTATAAGCGCTTTCAAAAGGCCAAGGAATTACGTCCGGATTTTGACGTAAAAATTCGCTGGCTGTCGTTCCAGCTGAATCCGGATATGCCTTCAGAGGGTATGGACCGCCAAACTTATCTGGATACAAAATTCGGTGGTCGAGCCAATGCAACGCAGTTTTACAGCCAGATCGCTGCAGCCGGAAAGGCTGAAGGTATTGACTTTAAGTTTGATGACATCCAAAAAACACCAAACACTGTCGAAGCTCACCGCCTTTCCCTTTTTGCAGCGACACAGGGGAAACAGGATGAGCTTATGGAGCGGCTGTTCGAAAGCTATTTTTTAGAAGGCAAGAACATCGGTGAACGAGACGTGCTTATAAGTATCGCCAATGAAGTTGGCTTGGAAAAAGCTGAAGAATATCTGGATAGTGCCCAAGGTCATGAAGATGTTTTATACACAGATCAGAACGCGCGGAATCTCGGTTTAACGGGCGTTCCCTGTTTTATCGTTAACCGCCAGCACATTCTTCCCGGCGCTCAAAGTCCAGATACCTTGGCACAAATGCTGGACATAGGACATCAACAATTAACCGAAAATAATTAAAACCTGAATGTAATATCCCAAAAACCCAATGATTAAACAGGTTGAAGAATTAGAAAAGAAAGTAATCAATACTTGTAATATGGAAACCATGACGATTTAATTTAAAACCTCTTAAGTTGATAATGTCATAGTTGGAAGGTTAGGTGTGATGCAGATCGCGATTATATCAGATATCCATGGAAACCTTCTGGCATTAGAAACTGTGCTTAGCGATATTAGACGCCGTAAGCCTGACCTTACCCTTAATCTAGGGGATTGCGTTTCCGGCCCCTTTTGGCCAAAAGAAACGTACGACCTTCTCAAAGAACTAGATGTTCCGACTGTTCGCGGCAACCATGATCGATGGCTTGCTGAGCGCAGCGCGACAGAAATCAATCCCGGCTATAATTTTGCCTGTGAAGAACTGTCCCGCTTTGAAAAACAGAAGCTTGGCAACCTTCCCTCTCGCCTTCATCTCGATGAAGATATCTTCGCGTTTCACGGTACCCCCGATAGCGATACGAAATACTTACTCGAAGATAAGATTGATGGTCGTCTTGCACTAGCCCGTAGCAAAGATGTACACAGACGCATAGGCCCAGATTATCGGGCCAGCCTTTACCTTTGCGGCCATAGCCATTTAGCCCACATCGCGATGGGGCCCAATGGAAGCACAATCATAAATCCCGGCAGCGTTGGATGCCCGAGATATACAGATGCAGATAACCCCAAAGAGGCCGAAAATGGTATCGCGCTGGCTCACTATGCCATTGCAACAAAAACCCAACGACGTTGGTCTGTAGAACTCATCGCCTTGGATTACGATTGGTCGAAGATCGCCCAACAGGCCGAGCTAAACGGTTATCTCAACTGGGCAAGAGTTTTTGCTTAACACCTTTTCTCAATACAAAACAGCAAAGCTGGATCGCAGGAAAGAATGACCGATACTATTCTAGCGCAAATGTCTCATTCAATGGAAAGAAGAGATGAAGAGCCTAACATCATCCTAGCTCATAAGTTAACACAAGAAGAAGACATCAAAAGCATTGATCTTGTTGCTGATATACTAGAAAAAGGCAGTCGCCCGGCACAGAAAGATGCAATTAAGGTTCTCTATGAAATCGGAAGAGCCGCCCCTGTTTTAATCGCCCCCTATACAGAGCTTTTTTTGCAAAAGATGCAGAGTAATAATAACCGCATCGTATGGGGAGCACTTTCAGCCCTTGCCGAGATAAGTAAAGTTGAAGGAAAAATAATTGCGGCAAATCTTGATGCTATATTGTCAGCGGCAGATGTCGGATCTGTAATTGCTAAAGACAAAGCAATAGAGATTTTGATGCATCTAACAAGCAAACCAAAGTCTGTAAATATGGCAGCTAATCATCTGGTTTTAAGATTAAAAACCGCAGCTGTAAATCAACTTCCTATGTACGCAGAACGCATCCATAGCTGCTTGGATGATGAGTTTTTACCAGCTTTTAAAACTGCTATCTTATCACGCCTGAACGAGAATATGCCTGATAGTAAACGTCGTAGACTTCAAAAAGTACTTGGGAAACTGCCCTAGTTCCAATATTCAATCATAGTCTTGTAGATATCTAAGTAGCCTTCGCCAGCTTGACCAACTCTTCCATCATCATCTTAACGCCTTTCAGTCGGCTTCCAGAATCATCCCAGGCGCGGCGATAAACGAGCTTGTGATCCGGGCGAATTTTAACTGTACCAACTTGTTCTTGAATAAACATGATAAGAGCGGATGGGTTTTCAAAAGTATCATTTCTAAAAGAAACAACTGCGCCCTTAGGACCAGCGTCAACTTTCTCAACCCCACTTTGCTTGCAAAGTCCCTTGATCAACATGACTTGTAACAAGTTTTCAACCTCTTCCGGTAAATCCCCAAAGCGGTCAATAAGTTCGGCGGCAAAACCGTCAATTTCGGACCGTTCCGTCAAAGAAGACAGACGACGATAAAGCCCCAAGCGTACATTCAAATCGGCAACATAACGATCCGGTATCAAAACAGACGTACCAATATTAATCTGCGGCGACCATGTTTGATCTTCTTCACTGTTCACTTCATCACTGCGCAACGTGGCGACAGCTTCTTCCAACATCTGTTGATAGAGTTCAACACCAACTTCTTTGATGTGGCCTGACTGCTCATCGCCAACCAAGTTCCCTGCCCCGCGAATATCCATATCATGGCTCGCAAGATTAAACCCAGCGCCAAGGCTATCCAGCGTCTGCATAACTTCAAGACGACGCTCGGCTGTTTTACTCAACAATTTGCCAACAGGCAGGGTTAAATAGCAATAGCCTCGAATTTTGGATCGTCCGATACGCCCCCGGATCTGATAGAGCTGCGCAAGGCCAAACATATCTGCACGGTGAACCAGCATAGTGTTGGCACTCGGAATATCCAGACCGGACTCAATGATACTCGTCGACAGCAAGACATCATATTGGTGATCACAAAAAGCAGTCATAACATCTTCCAGATCTGTTGCTGCCAACTGACCGTGTGCAACACAAATCTTTACTTCCGGTACAAGCTTTTCCAGACGCTCTTTCAGCTCTCGTAAGTCCGACAATCGCGGGCAGACATAGAACGTCTGTCCGCCACGGTAATGTTCCCTGAGAATAGCTTCTCGTACAATAACCGGATCAAAGGGAAGAACAAATGTACGAACGGCCAGACGATCAACCGGCGGTGTGGCAATCAGACTCATTTCCTTAACACCCGACATCGCCATCTGGAGTGTCCGTGGTATCGGTGTTGCTGTGAGTGTCAGAACATGCACATCAGTACGCAGCTCTTTCAAACGCTCTTTCTGCTTGACGCCAAAGTGTTGTTCTTCATCAACAATCAACAAACCAAGATCAGAGAATTTCATATTTTTGGCGAAGACGGCATGTGTGCCAACCACGATCTCGACAGTACCTTCGGCAAGACCTTTTTTAGTCTCGGTCTGTTCTTTGCTCGTTGCCAAGCGGGATAACTGTCCGATACGTACAGGTAATCCTTTGAAGCGCTCAACAAAGTTTTTGTAGTGCTGGCGGGCGAGTAATGTTGTCGGCACAACAACAGCCACCTGTTTACCACTCATAACAGCAACAAAAGCTGCCCGAAGCGCAACTTCGGTTTTCCCAAAGCCCACATCACCACAGATAAGGCGGTCCATCGGGCGCCCAGACCCCAAATCTTCGAAGACATCCGCAATGGCGTTAAGTTGATCTTCAGTCTCAGGATAAGGAAAACGGGCCGCAAATTCGTCATACAACCCATCAGGCACATCAATCGTTTCCGCTTTACGCAGAAGACGATTTGCTGCAATCCCAATAAGCTGGTGTGCGATTTCCCGAATACGCTCTTTAACACGCGCTTTTTTGGCCTGCCATGCCGCGCCACCCAGACGATCCAGTTCTGCACCACAATCCTCAGAACCGTAGCGTGAAAGGATTTCGATGTTTTCTACGGGGACAAAAAGCTTGTCACCACCACTGTAAACTACCTTGAGGCAATCATGCGGTGCCCCGCCGACATCAACGGTTTCCAGACCAATATATTGTCCGATCCCGTGTTCCATGTGGACGACAAAATCTTTATCCTGAAGCGAGGACACTTCCCTCAGAAAGTTATCTGATTTACGGCGTCGTTTCTGTGCGCGAGCGAGGCGTTCACCCAGAATATCCTGCTCAGTAATAAAAGCCACGTTTGGTGTGACCACACCGCGTTCCAGCCCCAGCGTCAGGAACTGGACTTGTTTTCGCATTGTTTTCTTGTGAATTTTCCAGTCTTTCAGAACATCGGTATTGGTCAAACCGTGTTCATGAAACATGGAAATAAGTCGATCACGAGATCCGTCACTGAAGCCGGTAACGATAATTTTCTTACCGTTCGTCTGTTGAAGGCGGATATATTCACTAACCTCATCAAAGACATTGACGTCTTCACGGTTTCTGGCTTCGGAAAAATCCTTGCCCTGCTTGCCTTCAACCTCAATCAGGTTTTCAAGATGATCAGGTAACGTAAAGCCCGAAAATTGTGTGACTGGCCTTTTGGATAGTATCGCATCCCAATCTTCAACAGACAGGAATAAACGCTGCATTGGAACTGGTTTGTAAACCCAGCCACCTTCCGCCGTGTTTTCCATCGTCTGCCGGGCTTGGAAGAAATCAGTGACGGACTCGATCCTGGCATCTCTTGCCTCTGCGGCCTGTCCATCCAGCGTCACAACTGCGGTTGGAAGATAATCAAACAACGTTTCCAGATCACCATAAAAAAGCGGCAACCAGTGTTCCATCCCAGGATACTGCCGCCCTTCAGATATGGCTTCGTACAGGGGATCATCCTTGGCAACGGCCCCGAAGGTCTCACGATATCCCTTTCGGAAAGATTCGATTGTTTTATCATCAAGAATTGCTTCCCCGACAGGCTTAAGTTCCAGCCCCTTAGCATCACCCGTTGTTCTTTGTGTCAGCGGGTCAAAATACCGCAAGGTATCCAACTCATCCCCGAAGAAATCCAGACGCAAGGGAAGCTCTTCACCAGGAGGATAGACATCGACAATTCCGCCACGAATTGCGTATTCCCCTGCCTCGCTAACAGTTTCAGAACGCAGATATCCATTGGTGGAAAAGAATTTCACCAAATCTTCGTTTTTAATTTCCACACCGGATTTAGCGACAAGAGTTCTGTTTTTGAATAACTCTCTTGGCGGGATCTTCTGAAGTGCTGCAGAAATTGTCGTAAGAACAAGACGACCTGATTTAGGCACTGGCGTTGCCAATAACTTTGCAAAGGCATTAATACGTGCAGCCAGAATATCCTTGTGTGGACTCACCCGATCATAGGGCAAACAATCCCAAGCGGGAATCTCGATAACCTCGATATCCGGCGCAAAGAATCCAACGAGCTCAGCAAGAACAGCCAAACGGTTATCATCAAGCGCAATATGCAAAACAGGTTGCGGAGCCAGTTCGACAACAAGCTCGGCAAGGAGTTGGGCATCATAGCCTTCAGGAGCTGATGAAATTTGGTAATGATCGGCGGCTTGAAGTCGGGTCGCAAGTGTTTTCACGGGTGTAATTCTTTATGTTTAGAAAGCCTGAATATGAGGTAAATAGACTTATTCAATTAGAAAGTTATCGTTTATTCGGGACGTATTTAAAGCTTAGCAAAGCATCAAGGACTTTGTTGTGCATGTTTTCAGTTGGTGCCGAATTCCCAATGATCCAGTCATAGAGTACAGGATCAGGAATTTCGAGTACACGTTCAAAAAGATCCAACTCTGTCGCATCCATACTACCAACGTTTTGATCAGCAAAGGTTCCAATAATGAGATCAGCTTCCTGTGTTCCACGGTGCCAGCTTCTAAATCTGAGCTGTTTACGCCTTTTGTCTAATTCAGCGTTTGCTGCCATACACATAATCTCACCCGTAATTGAATTTAATACGCTTGTTCGTTTCGCTTGCACATTAAGCTGTGATATAGGAAACATTACTAGAACATTTAATAAACATCCGATTTAATTTCTGCAAGTTAAAGCCCGTGCGTCCAGAGATTCTCTTTCCACTCTTTACCCCAGTCTCAACTCTTCAAGGCGTTGGGCCCTGGTTAAGTACTCTTTATGAAAAGCTGGCCGGTGGACGCGTGCTTGACCTTTGCTGGCATTTACCTGTTGGAATGGTTGATCGTCGTTATTCCCCAACCATTGCCGATGCCATCTCTGATCGCGTGGCAACACTGAAGGTCACAGTATCCCGCCATATCCCTTCTTCCAATCGTCGTAGCCCCTACCGGGTTATCTGCAATGATTACACCGGCGAGATAACGCTGATTTTTTTCCATGCGCGGGGAGATTATCTTATGAAGCTTCTTCCTGTGGGGGAAGAGCGTATCATCAGTGGCAAGCTGGAACGCTTTGGGGATGTTCTTCAAATGGCGCACCCCGATCATATGGTACCGTTAAACGAAGAAGAAGACGTAAAAACCGTAGAACCTGTTTACCCCTTAAGTGCTGGCGTTACGCTCAAGCCACTTTCAAAAGCCATTAAAGCCTCTCTTGCTTTAGTTCCCACTGTACCGGAATGGCTTGATAACTCCCTGAAAGAGCAAGAAGGTTGGCTCGATTGGCACAGCTGCCTTCAAAAGGTTCATCATCCTCTATCTGAAGATGAATTGACAGCCTTCTCCCCCTATCGGAAACGATTGGCCTACGACGAGCTTCTGGCAAACCAGCTTGCCATTTCTCTTGTCCGGGAACAGCAGACAGCAGCAAAGGGGCGCATAATTAAGGGTGACGGGTCTCTCCGCGAAAAAATGCTGGACATCCTGCCCTTCAAACTGACGGGCTCGCAGGATCAGTCTATCAGCGAAGTCGTTGCTGATATGGAAAGTCCAAACCGCATGCTCCGGTTGGTGCAAGGCGATGTAGGAAGCGGTAAAACAGCCGTTGCACTCTTCCCTATGTTGGCTGCGATAGAAAGTGGCTCTCAAGCTGCTTTGATGGCCCCGACAGAAATACTAGCACGTCAGCACTATAAAACATTACAGCCTTTTGCTGAGAAGCTCGGAATTTCTATCGTGATCCTTACTGGTCGTGATAAAGGAAAAGCCCGCAAAGCTATTTTAGAATGTATTGCTGATGGCTCTACGCAAATGGTCATTGGTACACATGCCCTTTTCCAGGATGAAATAGATTTCTCAGACCTTGCTTTGGCAGTGATTGACGAACAGCACAGATTTGGCGTTCACCAGCGTTTGTCCCTCGCCCGTAAAGGTGCTGGGGTCGATATGCTGGTTATGACGGCAACACCTATTCCTCGTACACTGATGCTTACGGCTTATGGTGACATGGCTGTCTCTCGTCTAACTGAAAAACCAGCCGGACGACAACCTGTTGACACCCGAACAGTGTCCGTTGAACGAATTGATGATGTTATCAATGGCGTTGCCAGATCTTTGGATCAGGGAACAAAGGTTTATTGGGTCTGCCCCTTGGTTGAAGATTCAGACAAATCTGACCTTGCCGCTGCGGAAGAAAGATACCGGGAACTAAGCGAGCGATTTGGCGATCGTGTAGGTTTGGTTCACGGTCGCATGAAAGGTGCAGATAAAGACGCCGTCATGGAAACCTTTTCCAAGGGCAATGTTGACCTCCTGATCGCAACCACTGTTATAGAGGTTGGCGTTGATGTTCCCGAGGCAACCATAATGGTGATTGAACATGCCGAACGCTTCGGCCTGGCGCAACTCCATCAGCTTCGCGGACGAATTGGACGTGGGAGCGAGAAATCCACCTGTATCCTGATGTACCAAGGACCTTTAGGCGAAACCAGCAAAGCCCGTTTGAAAATTATGCGTGACAGTGATGATGGCTTTGTCATCGCTGAAGAAGATTTACGCTTGCGCGGTGCAGGTGAAGTCTTGGGAACGCGTCAAAGCGGACTACCGGAATTCAAAGTTGCTGATCTTGCCTGTCATGGTGAACTACTGGCAACAGCACGTAATGATGCCAAACTGATCATGGACAAAGATCCGACACTGCAAACCCCTAGGGGGCAAGCTTTGCGCACACTGCTGTATCTTTTCGAGAGAGATACAGCAGTTAAATATCTAAAGTCCGGTTAATAATTAAGGCTTATGAAGCCGCCTTTTGAGACTCTACGTCTTTGTCACTTTCATCCACTTTTGCATCAGAGCCCGTTTTCTGCACGGTTAGCTTCTCCTGCTCCTGATCCGGCGCATGATATTCTGGTGTGACGATCCCCCCAGAGACAACCATCTTAATGCCCTCTTCCACCGTCATGGACAGCATTCTTGCTTCCTTACGAGGAACAAAAAGTAAAAAACCAGACGTTGGGTTAGGTGTTGTCGGCAGGAAGATATTAATTGATTCGTCTTCAGATATATCTTTGATGAGGCGGTTAGAATCCCCGGTATAAAATCCAAGAGCCCAGGATCCCGGTCTCGGGTACTGGAACAGAACGACCTCGCGAAACGCATTTGAATGATCTTGGAAAATAGTTTCAATAATTTGCTTGATCGCACCATAGACAGTCCGAATAACCGGCATCTGATCTAACAAACGTTCGCTAATTCGTAACAACGTTTTTCCCACGATACCAGCGGTCAGGAAACCGATCAAAGTAAGGGTTAAAAAGATAAAAAACAGGCCAAGCCCCGGTAAGGCAAAGGGAAGATAAGTTTCCGGATTCCATTTCAATGGAATGTAAGGGCGCACCCAACTATCAATCAGAATAATGATTTCCCAGGCCAACCAAAATGTAAGACCAATCGGAGCAGTCACCAACATACCACCAAAAAAGTAGTTTCTCAGCCTCATAAAAACACTTGGCTTATGATGTGCATGTGCTTCTTCCGCTGCCTTCTTGGCTTTTTCGTCCTGAGTAAGCTTTTTAATTTCAGAAGGCGACAGTATGCCGCCCGAAATGACAAGTTTGATCCCCTCTTCTACTGTCATATCCAGATGATGGACATCTTGCTTGGGGATAAAGAGTAAGAAACCTGTTGTCGGGTTTGGTGTCGCTGGAACAAAAACATTGATGACAGTATCATCAGTCAAGCTTTGTACTTCACCCTTTGTACGTCCCGTGATGAAACCAACAACCCAGCACCCCCGGTGAGGATATTCAACAAGGACAACCTCATTAAATGCTGAAGAATTTTGTGAAAGAACGGTTTCAAAAACCTGTTGTGTCCAGCTGTAAACGCTGCGAACTACCGGAAGTTTTTTAACAACGGCTTCGCTTGCACGTTTCAGCAGTCGGCCAATATACCCTGCGGTCAGGAAACCTATCAGGGTTAATCCAAAAATAATAACAACCAACCCCAACCCAGGTACACCAAAAGGCAGGTAGTTCTCCGGGTTCCATTTCAGAGGGATAAGCGGCGTTACCTGACTATCAACAAAAGTAATGGCTCTCCAGGCAAGCCATAAAGTTATGGTAACAGGCGCTGTTATCAAGACCCCGGCAAGAAGATAGTTACTAAGTCGCTGCGTGAAGGATTGCTTCGACTTTTTAGTGGCTTTTACACCTTTATCTTTCATAAATTCAGGTTCCATTTAACAACAGTTCAAGACACCAAGACCAACGGGTTGTGTCTTGTACCTAAACATTGCTGTTAAAGCTTCTGTTTTCAAGGAGGAAATTGGAAAACTGTGATAAATCAAAGTCGCCAAACAGGAAGCAGAAACACAAATATCTAATATATGGATGATTAGGTTTTAGAGCCGACAAATTCTTTCATAAGCCACTCCTGAAAAACCTTCACCTTATGGCTGTGCGCATTGTAAGTCGGAATCATGAGAAAGTAAGAAAGTCCCGCTGTTCTGGGTAGATTTGGAAACTCTACTAGCCAGCCTTGTTGAACAGCTGTTTCCACCAACAAAGAACTAATTAAAGCCACACCTTGTCCAGCAAGAGCAGCCTGAATAACATGATGCTCCTGATCAAAGTGACGTCTGTTTATCTCGCTATTTTTCTCTGCAACAATTCGATCCCAGGAAATAGACGGTAAGTCTTGGTTCTTCCATCTCGTTTCGATCAAACATGCATCTTCTATTCTGGTCGTGTTTTTTAGATACAAAGGTGTGGCATAGGCCCCGACTGTCTCGGTCACAAGTTTAATTTTATCAGGCGCGTCTTCATCATCACGACCGTAACGAACAGTAAGGTCAATTCGTTTATCCCGCTCCAAATCATCTAATTGCTCACCTGTTTTAACGACAACCTGGATTTGCGGGTTTTGTCGATGAAACTTTTCAAGCCTCGGCACCAACCACATAGCTGCAAAAGAGGCCGTTGTACTGACCGTTAATGTTGAGCGTGAATTCGTGATTTCCGACACTACCGACGAAAGCTGTTGCAAGGAAAGATATGCTGCTTGCGCTAACGTCTCTCCCTCTTCTGTTAGCTCAATTGCACGCGTTTTTCTTTCAAATAAAAGGGTACCCAGAGCATCTTCGAGGCTGCGAATTTGATGAGACACAGCAGTCGGTGTGACATTTAATTCAGATGCGGCTGCTTTAAAGCTCTTTAAACGCGCAGCAGAATCAAACACCCGTATACTGTTCAAAGGGGGTAGATGAGAAAACATACAAACCTCACACATGAATTTATCTCATCTATGATACAGAATTACCCTTTTGTCAAAAGAGTACAGATGAACAATATATTTCCATATTGATGAATTCACTTCGTGATATGAGGAAATACAATGCCAACAATTCTACACTTGGATAGTAGTGCACGCAGAACAGACAACCCTGAAACAAGTTACAATTCCATCTCTAAAACATTGGCAGCCGGATTTATTGATGAATGGAAGAAACAAAGGCAAACGGATACGATAATTTATCGGGATCTGGGCCAAACACCCCCTGAATACATAAATCAAGATTGGATTGCTGCTGTTTTTACAGATGAGAAAAAACGGACAAATGCACAAAAGGAATTACTTGTATTATCTGATACATTAATTGATGAAGTGGACAGAGCCGACATCATTCTAATGTCGTCACCGATGTACAACTACGGCATGCCAGCAGCTTTGAAAGCCTGGTTTGATCAAGTCATCCGTATCCACAAGACCTTTAGCTTTGATTTGGCGCGCGGGGATTATCCCCTTGAGCCGATCATGTCAGGAAAAACACTGGTATTAATCACCTCAACAGGTGAGTTTGGTTTTGAAACTGGCGGGATGAGAGAAGATATAAATCATCTTGGTCCCCACGTGAAAGTCATGAGTAAATATCTCGGTGTCGAAAATTTTCATGAAATTCGTTCAGAATATCAAGAATTTGGTGACAATCGGCATGACCAATCCATCAAAAGCGCAAAAACCAATATTGCAAAACTGGTTCAGGCGCTTACTCAATCAAACCATAAACTTCATTAATAATGTTCTGATAATCTAGGGAGATATGATTACTGAGGATGGTGCGGCAAAGAGGACTTGAACCTCCACTCCCATAAAGGGAACTAGCACCTGAAGCTAGCGCGTCTACCAATTCCGCCATTGCCGCATCGTCATCAAAACTCTCGTTCTCAATCATATTATATGCTGCAAGTAAGCACATAATTTTGATAATTCAAAAACGCTGAAGAACGCAGGAGAGCAAGAGTATTTTTATAAGCAACAACAAACCAATTTTTTGGTGCGGTCGAGAGGACTTGAACCTCCACGGGCTATTAGCCCATAACGACCTCAACGTTACGCGTCTACCAATTCCGCCACGACCGCATCGTTGTTGCTGAAGGGGATATATACTGATCCATTCAAAAAGGGCAAACGAAAAATTTCAAAAAAATGAAATTTGTTGTGGATAAATCAAAAGCTTCTCTTTTTTAGCCCTTGGAAACGGTTTTGACAGCTAGCATAGAAGACATTTTCTCTAAAACCCCCTAATAATCAAAGGCCTATTAATTTGAAAACCCAGAACCATTTTCACAATTCGATTAATCTCGCCTGTTGTATTGTCTTAAGGGACTTACCTGCGGTAACAATTTGTTAAACATCGTTAATTTTTAATCACTGAAAGGCCGTTTTGGACACAGAAACATCACAACCATTTCATTATTTGTTTTGATATGTTCTGAGAAACACCTCGGAACGAGACGTTGGCCATACCGTGCCTGTTCATGGTAACCCCCATTTGGCCGTCCCCCTGTTTTGTTTCGAGGTGTTTTCTATGCCAGTTTTTTCTATTCTGCCGGGATGCTTGCATCCTGATTGTCTATTTTCCAAAACATTTCGATTTTACACTGATCAGCGCATTTATTTGCTATGATGCTATTCAACGGGGATAGCGAGGCTCAATGTCTGATCAAAAAATAACGATAAATTTGGAAAAATTTGCGTCAGAATTGGAAAAACGAAAAACAGAGATTTCTGATATTCGTGCTTCCAGCCAACAATCACGAGATGTAGTAGAACTGGATCAAAGCAAAGTCGGCAGATTATCACGAATGGACGCACTCCAGTCCCAAGCTATGTCACTCGAATCTGAAAGACGCCGACAGGTCGAACTCAGTAAGATCGAGACAACACTCACACGACTACAGAACGGGAATTATGGCTATTGCCTTCGATGTGATGAAGAAATTCAATTGAAACGCTTGGAATTGGATCCAACGGTTACTCTTTGTATCGACTGTGCAACCAAAAACGGAAATGATTAAATTCCTCAAGATCTTCAATCAAATAATATTGAAGAATTAAGCACATTAAAAAAAACAAGATACCCGGAAGCAATCACATGAGATCAAAGACCGGGCACCCTAAACACGCTTCTTCACAAAACAGCGTACGCCATATAACAAAGGCGCTTTAAATTACGTGCTGTCTTACTTTGGCAGATCGTCAGCTAAAATAGCCATATTAAACGAATAGGAAAGTTCATCGTCTTCGTCATCTTTATATATGACGCCAATGAATTCACCACCAAGATTCACTTCGATAGAATCTGCTTTGGTCGTTTTTCTATCAAGTGCAATTGCTTCATTCCCAAAGGTCTGACGCAAGTATTTTTCTACGCTGGTAATTTCGTTGTTATCCACGCTTCCGATCTCCGACATTAAATTTAAAGGACCTGATTAACGAAACATCAGGCGAACTAAAAGGTTTTTCTCTCTTTAAATCGCCAAAAAGTTTCCTATATTGTGTTAAGAGTTATTTAATGTGTTTGTGTCAGGATGCAAATATGAATATTAATGCGACATCTTTTGAACCCACAGTCAGGTTCTCTGAACCTGCTGCTGCTATTGATATCAGCGTTGCTGAAAAGAATTCACAAGCAGCAGTGGAAACAAAGCGTCCCGTTGAAAACAGCGGAGCGTCTGCTGATTCTAAACAGTTTAGCGGAGACAAAGATCGCGGGCAAAACCTTGACATACAGGTTTAATCATTAAAAACCTTACGGCAAAACCTGCGTTTTCTGCCTTGAAGCAATAATCTTCCACTCTCCATTAACAAGCCTTTCAAGTGTTATGTGCCCCGTGTACACGCCAGGAATCCAGCCATCCTTAGGGCGTTTTTTTCCTATATATTTAAAGTATGACGCCTGATTCTTCTTTAAAGCTTTTTGATCTTTCGTTATTTCCCCAAGCGGGTTTTCATAACTGATTGTTAGACGGTCAGCTATTTTCACCCCCCATAGCTCAGCCCAATACAAAAGAATTTTTGGGTCGCGCTGCACATAAATCCGTTTTTGTTCACTGCGAAACGCCAGTAATTTATGTTTTGGTATCTCAGCCGCAAAGCCAGTATCGATAATTCCCGTACCTTTGTATTCAAAGTCCTTTTGTAAAGACTTATCCCATAAAGCGTCTTTTGTTATCTCACCGCAACCTGATGGCTTCTTCCCTGTGAAAGGATCTCTCAATTCCTGATTATGCGTAACTTGAAAATGCAAGTGTGGAAATTCAGTTTTCCCACTCAAACCTATAATGCCGATAACATCACCAGCATTTACCCGATCGCCAGGAGATACAGTAACAGAGCCTTTTTTCAGATGCGCATAAGTTGTCTCCCAACCGTTTGTATGTTCGATAATAACACCATTACCAATCTCACGCTGCTTAACGGCCTCATTTCCTTTTAAAATATAATCCCCTTCATCAGCATTATTTCTTTTCCTGAGAACAATGCCATCAGCAGCAGCCAGAACAGGAACTCCTTGTTGATATAAACCATAACTAAGAACCCTGAAATCAGTTCCCTTATGGCGTTCATAGCTGAGCGTTCCGCAGGTGTAGTCACGATGCCCCGTTCCAGGACGTGCATCGACATAGTTTTGGATCGTACATTCCGAGGGGATAGAGCAATCAACGGGGCTAATAAAACGTGGAGAATTGCCTTCTGCAAAACCCGATGAAATTGCGAATAACCCTATAAGCGTCCCAAGACAGCACCCCGCAACTCTATTCTTAGCTTCCACACTCATAACAGTCTGATAATGCGTCTAAGCACTAGCGCTGCGCCGCCAGCCGTCTCTTCAAGGAACTTGATAAAGTCCATGGTACTTTCTTCTCCGGCGAGATCACTCAAGGAACGTACAATGACAAAAGGCACCTGATAGTGCTCTGCGACCTGTGCTATTGCTGCCCCCTCCATTTCAACAGCCAAACCACCTAACTCATTACAAAGTCGGTTTCTCGCAACAGTACAGCCAATAAACTGATCTCCTGTTAGAATAGTTCCAGACGTAATAACAGGTTTACGAGCTTCTCCACCAGCAGCTTCCGCAGAAATCATCGGAAGATCAAAACCTTCAAGATCACTAAGTAGTTTGTCGATCAGTTCCGCATCTGCATCATAGCCAAGCTTTTCAGTTGGCATATGGATGGGTAAGTGTCCCGGTTGATAGGTCGTTAGCTTATCAGACACAATCATCCCATAATCATGCTGGATAAGCTTCGTTCCGATAATAACATCACCAACACCAAGCTTTGGATCAACGCCACCAGCAACGCCAGAAAAGAGAACCACGCGACAATTGAATTGTTCGATAAGTAAAGTTGTTACAACTGCAGCATTAACTTTGCCCATGCCAGCTTCGACAAGCACAGTTTCAACACCATCAAGCTTTCCCTGAAAAAACGAAAAACCTGCGATCTGTTTTTCGCTCGTTTTCTCAAAGGCTGATCCAAAATGCTGGATTTCATTTGGTATGGCGCAAATCAGACCAAGTGGTTTCTGGGACACGATTTTTTCCTTTTAAGCTGAGAGTATTTTTATCTGAGATACTTTAGTAGAATGATCGTTAAAGATTTCAGCATTTCAGTTTCCCCTAAGACTATTATTCCCAGAGAAAGTGAACAAGAGTATTCCCTGAGAAAACGAACAGGAGACGTTGTAATATTTTGGAAACAGAAAAACAAAACCCCGCCAGAAAGCGGGGTGTTTTGTACAGAATGGTGGGCCCTACAGGATTCGAACCTGTGACCTGCCGATTAAAAGTCGGACGCTCTACCAGCTGAGCTAAGGGCCCATTCTCATTTGCTTATCGACATTAAAGTGTAATGCGGTAAGCGAGGCGGAAGATAGAACCACTTATTGATTCGGTCAACAGCCTTTTTGTCTTCTACCGTAAAAAAAGAGATATTTTTAAACCAAGGGGCAAGGAATACACTTAAAAGTCAGTTAATCCTTGGAGTTACGCATAATTTCAAACTTCTCTTCCAGCTTCAATTTCGTCTCAGGACTAACAAAAGAAGAGATATCCCCCCCCAGATAACCAATCTCTTTGACAAAACGAGACGAAATGAACTGTTGTTTCTCGGACGCCATTAAAAATACGGTTTCGATTTCAGCATCAAGACGGGCATTCATCCCCGTCATTTGAAATTCGTATTCGAAATCAGAAACCGCACGCAACCCACGCAAAATGACCCCGGCACCAACTTCACGCGCAAAATTCACCAAAAGGTTGTCAAAGGGCAAGACTTCGATCTCAAAACCTTTGTCCCGCAAAGGCGCTGTATCATGCAGCACCATATTGACGCGTTCTTCGGTATTGAACAGTGGTCCCTTGCGGTCATTGCGCGCAACGGCAATGACCAGCTTATCTACCACACGGCATCCACGGGTAATAATATCCATGTGCCCTTTGGTTACAGGATCAAAGGTCCCGGGATAAAGCCCAACGTGTTTTTTCGTCATGCCCTAAACTCTTCTTCGTTAGGATGCGGGGATTACTCCCCGCCTTTTACGTCCTCAGATGCTTCTGGCTCAGATGCTTCTGATACAGCTTCAGCAATGTCACTTTCTACTGCATCCGTAGCTTCAACACCTTCTGTTCCTTCAGCGCCCTCAAGGATATCATCTTCCTCGTCTTCACCGTCATCCGCCAATCTGGATACAGAGACAATTTTCTCATCATCAGCAACGTTAAACAGATTAACACCACGTGTAGAACGTCCTGCAATTCTAACATCGTGTACAGGACAGCGAATGAGCTTTCCTGCATCTGTTACCAACATAATGTGATCCGTCTCATCAATTGGGAACACGGAAATAACAGTCGTTGTTTTACCCTTGGCTCTTGAAAGATCAAGGTTACCAATCCCTTTACCGCCACGGCTGGTCACACGGTATTCATAAGAAGACGAACGTTTACCCAAACCATCTTGAGAAATGGACAGAATGAACTGCTCTCTTTCAGCCATGCTATCAAGCTGCTCCTGAGACAGTGTTGTCTCTAGTGCTGATGGATCAAACTCGCCTTCATCCGCGTTTTCACTGCGACGTTTTGCATTGGCATAACGAAGGTACTGTTCACGGGTATCTGAATCCGCATCCATGTGGTTGATAATTGCCATGGAAATAACTGAATCGCCCTCAGCAAGCGAAATGCCGCGTACACCAGTCGATGTACGGCCCGCAAAGACACGAACGCCGTTCACCGGGAAGCGGATACATTTGCCACGCGCAGTGGATAACATAATGTCATCGTGTTCTGTACAGGTCTGCACACCAATCAATCTGCTGTCTTCATCTTCCAATTTCATGGCAATTTTACCGTTTGCCATAACCCGGGTGAAATCAGACAACTTGTTACGACGGATACCACCCGTAGATGTCGCAAACATAACGTACATTTCTGACCATGCTTCCTCGTTCTCAGGAAGTGGCATCATCGTAGAAATCGTCTCCCCCTGTTGCAGAGGTAACATGTTTACCAAGGCTTTTCCGCGCGACGTTGGTGTTCCAGGAGGAAGGCGATAAACCTTCATCTTGTATACCATGCCACGGGAAGAGAAAAAGAGAACTGGTGTATGGGTATTACAAACAAAGATCTGGGATACAAAATCCTCGTCCCTTGTCGCCATGCCTGAACGGCCTTTACCACCGCGACGCTGCGCGCGGTAAGTACTTAATGGAACACGTTTGATGTAACCACTGTGGCTAACTGTCACCACCATGTCTTCACGTTGAATGAGGTCTTCATCGTCATACCCGAACACACCATCCAGAATTTCTGTACGGCGCGGCGTGGCATATTTGGCCTTCATTTCGATGAGTTCTTCGCGCAAGATACCAAGAAGTTTTTCGCGAGAAGCGAGTATTTCGAGATAGTAGCGAATTTGATCCGCAATCTCTTCCAATTCCTTGGCAATCTTATCCCGCTCAAGCCCGGTTAATCTCTGTAAACGTAGTTCCAGAATTGCTCTTGCCTGTGCTTCAGAAAGGAAATAGTTACCATCAGCATCAACATTACGACCCGGCTCATCAATCAATTTGATGAGCGGTTCTACATACTTAGCTGGCCATGCACGATTCATAAGCTGTTCACGCGCGATCACAGGATCAGAAGCGGCACGAATAAGCTCGATGACCTCATCAATGTTCGCAACAGCAATCGCCAAACCAACCAACAGGTGGGCACGATCACGCGCTTTATTCAGTTCAAAAATCGTACGACGCGTAATAACTTCTTCGCGGAATGCGATAAATGCCGAAAGAATTGATTTCAGATCCAATAGCTCTGGACGACCTGAATTCAACGCCAGCATGTTTGCCCCGAAAGACGTTTGCAGTGGGCTATAGCGATAAAGCTGGTTAAGAACAACTTCCGGCTCAACATCACGGCGAAGCTCGACAACAACACGGACACCGTGACGGTCACTTTCATCGCGAATATCTGTGATACCTTCGATAGTCTTTTCACGGGCAATGTCCGCGATCTTTTCAAGCATTCTGGCTTTGTTGACCTGAAAAGGAACCTCGGTGACAACAATCGCCATCTTATCCTTGCGGATTTCCTGAACCTCGGCCTTACCACGCATAACAATTGAACCGCGTCCTGTATGATAGGCATCACGAATTGTAGTGCGTCCAAGAATAACACCGCCCGTTGGGAAGTCAGGTCCCGGGATAATCTCGTTCAACTGGTCAATAGAAAGGTCCGGGTCATCCACAAAGGCACAACAGGCATCCAGAACTTCGCCAAGGTTATGCGGAGGGATGTTTGTTGCCATACCAACCGCGATACCGCCGGCACCATTAACCAAAAGGTTTGGATAGCGAGCCGGAAGAACAATCGGCTCTTTTGTAGATTCATCATAGTTATCCTGGAAATCAACCGTATCGCGGTCGATATCTTCCAGAAGCGCTTCACTGGAAACGCGCTGTAGACGAGATTCCGTATAACGCATCGCCGCGGGTGGATCGCCGTCCATGGAACCAAAGTTACCCTGGCCATCAACCAGTGGCAGACGCATAGAGAAATCTTGCGCCATCCGAACCATGGCATCGTAAATGGCCTGATCACCATGCGGGTGATACTGCCCCATCACGTCCCCGACAATACGGGCAGACTTACGATAAGCTCTGTTCCAGTCATAGCCGGACTCTTTCATCGCATAGAGAATACGACGGTGTACCGGTTTAAGGCCATCCCTGACGTCTGGAAGCGCACGCGACACGATAACGCTCATGGCGTAATCGAGGTATGATCGCTTCATTTCGTCTTCAATTGTTACCGGAAAAATATCCAGGTTATCGGATGATGTATCAGAGTTCGAAGTCACGTAATTATCCTGTTTCTGTTTAACAGAAAGGCCCTCCTAACCCGTGGACAGCACAAGACTGGAACACAAGTTATTTCAGGCGTAAAAAAAATCACATGAAATGTAACAAATTCATCGCGTAGCCACAACAAATTGTATGTAAAAAGAGAGGGAAAAATACTGTTCTACAGGATTGAATTTAAATAATTTTTTGATCTCAGCCTCGAATCAACAAATTCTACTTTATTTTAATTTGTCAAGGGGCAAGTTCTCACCGATTTATGCAGCCCTTATCATATCAACATGCGGTATACCTGCATCATCATAAGGTTCTTCAGAAACGGCAACATAACCAAGATTATTGTAAAATTTCTGTAAATGCTCCTGCGCTGAAATTTCAATCCTTTCAGCCGCACCTTGCTTGGCAATAAAGCCGTGTGCCCGCTCCATTAATTCAACAGCGATCCCCTGCCCTCTGGCTATCTTCGCAACAGCGACCCGACCAATCTTGAAACAGCTATGATCTTTAGGATCTTTCAGAATACGGAGAACACCGACAACAGTGTTTTCGTCATCATAAGCTAGCACATGCCAAGCAAGGCTATCCTGCCCATCCATGTCCCTGTATAGAGACTCTTGTTCCAGAACAAAGACATCAGAACGAAGCTGTAAAATACGATAAAGCTGTTCCTTGGAAAGCTGTTCAAAATGAAGAAGGTCAGTTTTAGTCATTATATCTTGAATCTGCCATAGAAATAAAAAAGCGGCCCCAAAGAGCCGCTTTTATAGAATGCATTCTAATAAGCTTAGAACGGGATTTCGTCGTCGAGGTCGTCAACTGGGGCACTGCCGCCTGTTGATCCGCCGCCGGAGGAGCCGCCACCGCCAAAGCCGCCGCCGTATCCGCCGCCAGAGCTACCGCTGCCGCCAAAACCACCAGCATCACCGCCGGAAGAATCGCCAAAGCTACCTCCGCCCTGACCATCGTTACGACCATCAAGCATTGTCAGTTCGCCACGGAAGTTCTGTAGAACGATCTCTGTCGTGTATTTTTCAACACCCGCGTTATCAGTCCATTTACGGGTCTGCAATTGACCTTCCAGATAAACTTTGGAGCCTTTGCGCAAGAATTTCTCGGCAACATCAACCAAACGATCATTAAAGATAACAACGCGGTGCCATTCGGTTTTATCCCGACGCTCACCCGAAGTACGATCTTTCCAGCTTTCTGATGTTGCTATGTTCAAATTAGCCACACGCTGTCCTGATTGCATGGAACGGATTTCCGGATCACGCCCCAAGTTACCAACCAGAATCACCTTGTTAACACTACCAGCCATGGCTTCTTCCCTATGATTTACTTTAGAATCTAAAAAAATTGATCTGAAACCCTATCAGTCGGGCTGCTCAGAGCCAACGTCTAATAAAAGATCGATCTCTATTCTGCAAGATATTCGCATTTTATTGAAAGGTTTTCACCAAAATATTCACCCTATTTTATAAAAAAGGATGCATTTTGTTCACTGTTCGTCCATATATATTCCAACGAGAACATTTGCAAAACATTTACAGGCGATAAAATGAGTTCAATACAGGAATCCCGCACTATTTCCGTACGTGGCGCGAGAGAACATAACCTGAAAAACGTCAGTGTTGATTTACCCAGAAATGAACTCGTTGTTATCACGGGCCTCAGTGGGTCCGGCAAATCTTCTCTCGCCTTTGACACGATCTACGCAGAAGGGCAACGACGCTATGTCGAATCCCTTTCCGCTTATGCCCGCCAGTTTCTTGAACTTATGCAAAAGCCTGATGTGGATTCTATCGAAGGATTATCGCCAGCGATTTCAATCGAGCAAAAGACAACATCAAAAAATCCGCGTTCTACCGTAGGCACCGTAACAGAAATTTATGATTACCTGCGCCTTCTCTTTGCGCGTGTCGGTATTCCCTACTCACCAGCAACCGGACTTCCAATCCAAAGCCAGTCTGTCAGTCAGATGGTCGATAAGGTCATGGAGATGGAAAGTGGTACTCGCCTCTATCTGCTTGCCCCGATTGTTCGGGGACGCAAAGGCGAATATCGCAAAGAGCTGGCAGATTTACAGGTTCGGGGTTTTCAGCGCGTAAAGGTTGACGGAGAACTTTACGAAATCGGCGACGTTCCCGCACTGGACAAAAAGAAAAAACACGACATTGAAGTTGTTGTTGATCGTGTCGTGGTCAAGGACGACATTAAAACCCGTTTGGCTGACAGTCTGGAAACTGCGTTGGGCCTTGCTGACGGTATTGCTTTTGCTGAAAACGCAAAAACAGGCGAACAGACAATCTTCTCGGCACGCTATGCTTGCCCGGTATCCGGTTTTACCATTGACGAGATTGAACCCCGATTATTCTCTTTCAACAATCCTTTTGGTGCCTGCCCTGCCTGTGACGGATTAGGCAAGACCCTTATCTTTGATGGTGATCTGATTGTTCCCGACCAGCGCGTTTCCCTCAAAGAAGGTGCGATTGCTCCATGGGCAAATTCGACTTCTAAATATTATCTGCAAACCCTTAAAAGTCTCGCCGAGCATTATGACTTCGCCCTTGATCTCGCTTGGAATGAGTTGCCAGAAAAAATCAAAAACCTGCTTCTGAATGGTTCAGGTAAAGAAGTGATAGAGATGACCTACACTGACGGCAACCGGAGCTATCAGACTAAAAAGCCTTTCGAAGGCATTATCCCCAACATGGAAAGACGCTTCCGGGAAACCGATAGCGACTGGGTCCGTGAAGAACTATCAAAATATCAAACGAAACAGCCTTGCCAGACGTGTGAGGGGCATCGTCTAAAACCGGAAGCACTGGCTGTTAAAATTGGCAAAAAACACGTAGGTGAAATTGCCCAACTTTCCATTGCCGAAGCCGAGAAATGGTTCAACGAAATCCCGGATATTCTCAGCGACAAGGAAAATGAAATCGCCGTTAGAATTCTCAAGGAAATCAATGAACGGCTTTATTTCCTCGTAAACGTCGGTCTCGACTATCTGACCCTTTCCCGCTCTTCGGCAACGCTGTCTGGAGGTGAAAGCCAGCGTATTCGTCTGGCATCGCAAATTGGCTCGGGCCTGACGGGTGTTCTCTACGTTCTGGACGAGCCTTCAATTGGCTTGCACCAGCGAGATAATGCCCGATTGCTGGAAACACTGCGCCGTTTGCGAGATCTTGGCAACACTGTTGTTGTTGTTGAGCACGATGAGGATGCCATTCGAACTGCGGATTACCTCGTCGATATGGGGCCACGGGCCGGAAAACATGGTGGACAGATAGTTGCCTGTGGCACACCAGATGAAGTGATGGCAACGGAAGCAAGCTTAACGGCAAAATATCTAACCGGCGAAGTCTCTATAACACTCCCTGAAAAACGCCGTAAAGGTCATAAAGGACAAAAGATTAAAGTCCTCAAGGCAAATGAAAATAACCTGCAAAATGTATCGATAGATGTTCCACTTGGCACTTTCACCTGCATCACAGGCGTTTCCGGTAGCGGTAAGTCAACATTGATCCTTGAGACGTTATATAAAGCCGTTTCACGTAAATTGCATAATGCCAAAGGACAGCCCGGAAGCCATGATGCAATCGAAGGACTAGAGTTTATTGATAAGGTGATTGATATTGACCAATCCCCTATTGGCCGCACACCACGATCAAACCCTGCCACCTACACAGGCGCGTTCTCCCCGATCAGAGACTGGTTTGCCGGCCTACCCGAAGCCAAAACCCGTGGCTACAAACCCGGACGTTTCTCTTTCAATGTAAAGGGCGGACGTTGTGAAGCCTGTCAGGGCGATGGTGTCATCAAGATCGAAATGCACTTCCTGCCTGATGTCTATGTTGAGTGCGATGTCTGTAAGGGTAAGCGCTATAACCGTGAGACACTTGAAATTCTCTATAAAGGTAAATCCATCTCGGATGTTTTACATATGAATGTTGATGATGGATTGGAATTCTTTAAGGCTGTTCCCTCTATTCGCAATAAACTGGAAACCCTGCAAAGAGTTGGATTGGGATATGTTCAGGTTGGTCAGGCGGCCACAACACTGTCCGGTGGGGAAGCACAGCGTGTTAAATTGGCCAAAGAGCTTTCCAGACGAGCAACAGGGAAAACACTCTATATTCTGGATGAGCCCACAACCGGCCTACACTTTGATGATGTGAAAAAACTGTTGGAAGTCCTTCAGTCCCTCGTGGATCAAGGGAACACAATCCTCTGTATCGAGCATAATCTTGAAGTTATCAAAATCGCCGACTGGATTATCGACATGGGTCCAGAGGGCGGTGACAAAGGCGGACGCGTTGTTGCCACGGGAACACCAGAGGACGTAGCCAAGACAAAAGGCAGCTATACAGGTGAATATTTAAAACCCTACCTGAAATAACAAACAAGAAAGGCCGGATAAAAATCAATCTATCCGGCTTTTCTCACTTAAATCTGATTAATAGTTTGTCTTCGAGATCAATCATCTAGTGTAAAGATCTCACGTCGTTCTTCAATGCCGCGCAAGGTATGCTCGCCCATAGGCATGCATTTACGTCCAGCGATTTCTGCAAACTCTTTACTCATCAAAATACGCTTGCCAAGTTCTTTGGTCAGTGCTTCCAATCTGGCGACCTCGTTAACCGCAGGGCCAACTGTTGTGAACTGAAGACGATCTGGCAAACCAATATTGCCAAACATCACGTTCCCGACGTGTAAACCAAGACCAAAGGAAGCTTCACACTTGCCGTTATCGCAAGCACAGGCATTCAACTCCTTGATACGTTCTAACGCATCATAAGCAGCTTTAACCGCCATTTCACCCGTTTCGGCCTGTGTTTTATCTTCAGTGAATGGAAAAATCCCCAGAACAGCATCACCGATCAACAACAGAACGTCGCCACCATTATCAATAATGGCCCCCGCCGTACTTTCAAAATACCCATTCAGCAGATCCAGATAGTCCTCTTCCGGCATCATATCTGCCAGTGCGGTTGAGTTCCTGAGATCACTGTACCAGATGACCGCGTGAATTTTTTCGCCGTCACCACGTTGAATTTGACCTTTTAGAACCCGTTGCCCTGCATTACGGCCAAGATAGGTCGTTGAGATATTGTGAGCAATTTGCGAGGTAATAATCACTTTACAAGCCACAGCAAGACGGTTTTGAACACGAATAAGCGATTTAATGTCCGTATCACTCAAGCCGGCTTTGATATCGCTCGACCAGGTTCCCAAAATACCTCTACCGTCTGTATCGCCAAGGGATTCTTGATCAAAGTGGATCGCATAACACAAGACGTCCGTATAACCATCGTCACGAAGATCTTCCATGAGCTTGAAGTCATGGATAGCTCCTTCGCCCACCAGACGTCGCCTGAGCAAGCCGATCTCTTTGCTCAGCATGAAATAGAACGGACTTCTACGCCACTCTTCAGACCCGGAACTTTCATGTGACATGCCGACAGTTTTAACACCATTGCCAAGTTCCCAGGTCAACCCCATGGCGCTATACAAAGGATGCAGAGTACGAAACGCGATATACCCACGGGCAATAGGTAATCCCGCAGACCTCAGCCTTAGGCAGCATCCTTCAAATAATTCTTCGATCGTGGTATCGCGAAGCGCCTGAGCCATAACCCAATCAACCACAGAGCCGATCAGACTGTCTTCGTCGCCACCACGTCTAACGCGATCATCTATTCGTTGCATGAAATAAAGAGCTCCGGTTTATTATGTTATTATAGGTTATGAGAAAGAAAATATGTTTATTTAAAACATATGGGTGCAAAGCAGCTTTTTAGTAGATATAACACAAAAAATTTTATTATTGCAGACGCAATGAATAGTAAAGAGACAATCATGAGCAATAGTGACTTAAAAGAGATCCATGTCGTTGGCGGTGGTATGGCCGGAACGGAAGCAACCTGGCAAATCGCACAGGCTGGTGTTCCGGTAATTCTTCATGAAATGCGTCCCGTTCGAAAAACAGAGGCACATCAAGGTGAAGGCCTTGCCGAATTGGTATGCTCCAATTCCTTCCGTTCTGATGATTATGAGAATAATGCCGTAGGTCTGTTACACGAAGAAATGCGCAGAATGGACTCTCTTATCATGTCCTGTGCAGCAAAACACATGGTGCCTGCCGGTGGTGCACTGGCTGTCGATAGAAATGACTTTTCAGATGAAGTCACCAAACGTCTGGAAGATCATCCCCTTGTGACCATCAAACGAGAAGAAGTTTCTGTCCTTCCGCCAGAAGAATGGGATTCCGTCATTGTCGCCACAGGACCTTTGACATCAGAAAGCATGAGCGAAGTCATTGCCTCTATCACAGGGGAAGAATACCTCGCATTTTTTGATGCGATTGCGCCGATTGTTTATAAAGATTCCATCAACTTTGACAAAGCCTGGTTCCAGTCCAGATACGACAAGGTTGGCCCTGGTGGTGACGGTGCCGACTACATCAATTGCCCAATGAATAAAGAACAATACGAAACCTTTATTCAGGCATTGATAGACAGTGACAAAACCGATTTCAAAGAATGGGAAGAGAACACGCCCTATTTCGAAGGCTGCTTACCAATCGAAGTCATGGCAAGCCGTGGTGTAGAAACGCTGCGTTTTGGTCCCATGAAACCTGTTGGCCTCACCAACCCACACAGTGATGAAGAGCCCTATGCTGTTGTTCAGCTGCGTCAGGATAACAAACTGGGCACAATTTATAATATCGTCGGCTTCCAAACCAAAATGAAGTACGGCGCGCAAATGGAAATTATCCGTGCAATTCCTGGTCTCGAAGAAGCTGAATTTGCCCGCCTAGGTGGCCTCCACCGCAACACCTTTTTAAAATCGCCTAAGCTGCTTGATCATTCGCTTCGTATGAAACCAATGCCACGCCTCAGATTTGCCGGGCAAATTACAGGGGTCGAAGGCTATGTGGAATCAGCTGCGTCAGGTCTAATGGCCGGGCGTTTTGCAGCTGCGGAACGTTTAGGCAAAGATCTGCCCGCGCCGCCAATTACTACAGCTCACGGTGCACTGATCAATCATGTCACCGGTGGTGCTGACGCAAAAACATTCCAGCCTATGAATGTGAACTTTGGTATCTTCCCGAACATTCCGAAAGGGCCGGGTAAAAAGCTGAAAAAGAAAGATCGCAAACCACTTTATTCCAAGCGGGCACTCGAAGATCTGAAAAGCTGGTTAGACGAAAATCAATAATATTGAGAAATCAATCAGCTCTATTTAGAAGGTCGCTCTCGTTAGCGACCTTTTTTATTATCTAATCGCTTTAATTAATAGCGAGAACAAATATTAGCCCACATAAGCTTCCAAGGCGCAGAAGCTTTGGGGTGATGAAGTGCGGCATCAAAAGGATCGTAATTATTACCCTCAAGCCTTTTGATATACTGATCTGCCAAAACACCGAGAAGCAAAGGTGATTTAGCTGGTTTAGGTATTTCACCCGATAACCGACGCGCCTTGCTCAAGTGTATTTTGATCTGCTCAGTCAGGATTTTGGTAATTGCCCGTAACTCCGGCAATGATTTCAACTCGAAAAGTGTTGAAGTGTTAAGCTCATACTGGCCTATAAGATCCTGAGGTAAAAAAATTCGCTTTTTTGCGGCATAAAAAGGAGTTGCCCGAATAATACCAAGTAAGCCCCAAGCCAAGCCCATGGATTGGCAAGCCTGCTCCAAAGCTTCATTAACACCTTTATCCAAGTCGGATTTTTTAAGTGTGATATCTGTTGCCAAACTTAAGAGAGCAGAAGATGTTTTTTCGACGTAATTTTCAAGGGATTCAAGACTTAGTGGAACGGTATCTTCCAGATCAAATTCTCTGGTGTTAATAAACTCATCCAGCTTCTCACGTTTCAACCCATGATCTTTGACAGCTTTGGCTAAGGCCTCAACAACCAGATGTTTACGCGGGTTACCTTCATAAATTCCTTCGATAGCCTCTCGCCACCATTGCAACCTTATCATTCCAGTTAACGGTTCGCTGACTACTTCGGCTGTTTTCGCTATTTCCTGGTTGAAAGCATAAAGGGCAAAGAGATTTTCTCGGGCAAAATCTTTTGCAAAAAGGCACGTCAGATAACGATCGTAGTCGTTTTTCTTAATATCTTCTCCGCAATAGGATAGGCCAGTATCATTCGACATGTGATTTGTACCCACAGAAGGTTTTAATCAACTGCGATTAAAGCAGCGGCAACATTCCGACCTTCAGAAAGAAGTACATTATAGGTACGACAGGCAGCGCCTGTATCCATCGCATCCACAATCAACCCTTTTTCTTTCAGGCTATTTCGGAAAGTTGGCGTAATGAACTCGCCTTTGGCGCCGCATCCAATAATCAACACTTCAATCTCACTTGCCTTTTCAACAAAAGGATTGAGTGTTTCCAGAGATATTTCGGAAAAATGTTGAACGGACCAGGCTTCGGTCAGATCTGGCAATACCAGAATAGAGCCTTCATGGTAATGGTCGGATACCATAAAACGACCATTACCATACTTTTCAATAACCTGTTTTCCTTCTGGAATTTTAAGTGATACTTCCACGAAGGTTAACTCCTAACCGGCTTTGTCATTTTCCTGAACGAGTTCGATCTTCTGACCATTCTCGTCCACAAGCCCCTCTTCCTCTTCTTCAGGAATAGAAGGTCTGACGTTTGTAGCAAAGAGTAAGGGAACAGCAAGTCCAACAGAGGAATAGGTACCGATGGTAACACCCCAGATAAGACCAAGGCTCAAACCTCTGATAACTTCGCCGCCAAACACAAAGAGTGCGATAAGAGCAAGAAGTGTCGTTACAGATGTCAGGATCGTTCGGGAAAGCGTTCTGTTAATCGACATATTAAGAACGTCAATAACTTCCATCTTTTTATAGCGACGCAATTCATCACGTACACGATCAAAAATCACAACTGTATCGTTGATTGAATACCCCGCAATCGTCAAGACAGCGGCCAATGTTGCCAGATTGAATTCGTACTGTGTCAGAGCAAAGAAACCGATTGTTGTAATAATATCGTGTGTCAATGCCATCAAAGCAGCAACTGAGAACTGCCACTCAAACCTGAACCAGATGTAAAAAGCGATACCGAGCAAGGCAAAAAGCGTTGCCAATGCTCCATCTTCTTTGAGTTCTGCCCCAACCTTTGGACCCACGAACTCGACACGGCGATACTCTTCAACCGCGCTGCCCAGCTCATCCTTCACCAGTTGAATGGCTTTCATCTGTTCTTTTTCATCACCATCCTGCTTTTGGATGTTGATGAGAACATCTGTCGGTGCACCGAATTCCTGAAGGCTAATTTCGCCCAGACCAAGCGACCCGATACGAGACCTAAGAGAAGACAAGTCAGCAGGTTCTGATGTTCTGATTTCAATCAGAATACCACCGCGGAAATCCACCCCAAAGTTCAATCCACGGGTCGCAACCAATACCAAGGACAATGCAATCATGAGTACAGAGAAAGCCATGAAAAGCTTTCTTTTGCCCATAAAGTTGATGTTAAGGTCTGTCGGAAGCTTTTTAATTAACGCCATGATTCCAGCCTCCCCTTATATACCAAGTGACTGCGGCCGGCGACGGCGCAACCAGGTTACAATAAGCAATCGTGTAAACATAATCGCTGTGAACATTGATGTAACAATCCCGATGGTCAGTGTTACGGCAAAGCCTTTGATTGGTCCTGTCCCGAATTGGAACAGTAAAACAGCCGCAATAAGGGTCGTGATGTTTGAATCTAAAATCGTCGCAATCGCACGTTTATATCCAGCATCAACGGCCATAACTGGCCCACGACCATTACGGATTTCTTCGCGGATACGCTCAAAAATAAGCACGTTAGCATCCACGGCCATACCGATCGTCAACACAATCCCGGCAATTCCCGGCAGAGTAAGTGTCGCCTGGAAAAGCGAGAGCACAGCAACAATAAGTACCAGGTTCGCAACCAGTGCAAAATTCGCCATGATGCCAAACAGACCATAAGATGATCCCATAAAGACCAACACAAGAACCAAACCGATGATACTTGCGATCTTACCTGCATTGACGGAATCTTCACCAAGCCCAGCACCAACAGTGCGCTCTTCTAGGATGTCAAGCGGTGCAGGTAGTGCACCAGCGCGGAGAAGCACAGCGAGTTCTTCTGCAGATTGTGGTGTGAAGTTACCCGAAATAATGCCGTTACCTGTTAGGATTGGTGACCTGATAACAGGGGCAGAAATAACCTTGCCGTCCAAAACAATTGCGAAAGGACGGTTAACGTTTTCCTGCGTTACCCGCGCAAATCTCTGCGCGCCAGTCGTATCGAAAGTAAAGGAGATAACCGGTTGGGCATCCTGGAAAGTTGACTGCGCGTCAATCAGGTTTTCACCACTCACCATAACCCGTTTTTTGATCACATACCGTTGTGGTTGACCACTTGCCTGCGTTTCCTGCGACAGCATAATCTGCGATCCAACAGGAGCCTTACCAGAATAAGGATCAGCGTTTTGATCAACCAGATGGAATGTCAGTTTTGCAGTTTTACCGATCAACCGTTTAATTTCATCCGGATCTTTAACGCCCGGAACCTGAATAAGAATACGGCTTTCACCCTGTCTTTGCAGGCTGATTTCCTTTGTTCCTGTTTCATCCAGTCTTTTGCGCAAAACCTCAATCGATTGGTTGATCACAGCAATACGGCGCTCACGAAGGACCAAATCACTGTATTCAGAAATAACCTTGGCGCCATCGGTCGAAATCAAAAGCCCCGGATTATTTTGAAAAATCATCTGACGTACACGAGAAACCATTTCTTCACTTACATCACGCAATGTAAAGGTCGCGGCTTTGCCTTCAACACGTAGGTTCTGATACCCAATACGTTCAGTGCGCAGGTTTACCCTGATCCCTTCGACCAAATTGGTAAGCTGTTCTTCTTCAACAGCTTCCAGATCAACCTCTAGAAGCAGGTAAGACCCACCTTGTAGATCGAGCCCCAGATTAATCTGATCACTCGCGACCCAATCAGGGAACGTTTCAAGAGTTTGTTCTTTGAACAAGTTCGGCATGGCATAAAAAATACCGAGAACAAGAACGCCAATAACTGCAAAAATCTGCCACTTGGAAAACTGAACCATAACGGGCCGTATTATCTGTTAATATATGAAATAAACCTGCTCTGGATATAGGGCCAGAGCAGGCAAAAACTACCTCTAAAGGTGCTTTTCTTTAAACTTCCCTTTAATAAGGCAAATCCAGAAGAGCTTAATCTTTAGATTTCTTGTCTTTTTTATCTTTGTCTTTGTCGTCATTAGCCGACTTATCAGCAGGCTCTGTTTTACTGACAACACTGGCAATCGTGCTCTGAATAACAGTGATACGAACGTTTTCAGCAATATCTATCTGAACTTCGCCACCGTCTTTTACTTTTGCAACGGTTCCAATAACACCACCAGCTGTAACAACCTTATCACCACGACGAATAGCATCAATCATCGCTTTTTGCTGTTTCATCTTCTTGCTTTGCGGGCGAATAATCAGGAAATAGAAAACCGCGAAGATCAAAACGAGTGGGAATAGTGTCGCAAACAATTCACTCGACGAACCAGCACCACCAGCTGCCTGAGCATAGGCTGTGGAAATCAACATTAATCCCTCCAAAACTAAAGAACTTGGAATCGGTTGCCAAGCAACCCCCAAAAAAAATTACCCGCGGACTATAACTGTCTGGCCCGGAAATGCAAACGAACAGAAAAACAAAGAAAACATAGCAGAATGACAGAGCATTTGACTGACTTGAATACGCCCGCTAGGGTTCGCAAAATGACTGAAAAACAGGCTTTGTGCCGGAGCTATATAAATGACTGATTCTAAAGACTTATACCCTGTATTGGAACGTATTGCTTCAGCACTGGAGAAACTATCACCACAGCCACAAAGTCTACCGGATCTTTCCCTGGCAGATGCCTATGTATGGCAGACAGATCCTGATATTTTAGAAGCCGTTGAAGAAGTGAATCGGATTGATTTTGACCTTCTCAAAGGAATTGACCGCCAAAGAGAATCTCTTTTGAACAATACTCTGCGTTTTGTAGAGGGGTATCCGGCAAATAACGCTTTGCTGTGGGGCGCGAGAGGAACCGGGAAAAGTTCAATCGTCAAATCGGTCCATGACAAGGTGAACTCATTAGCGGAAAAGAATAATTTCAAAAAAGTAACACTTGTAGAAATTCATCGCGAAGATATCCCTTCCCTGCCAAGGCTTTTGAAGATTTTAAAAACGTCAGAACGTCCTTGCATTCTCTTTTGCGATGATTTGAGCTTTGATAGTCAGGACGATACCTACAAGTCACTCAAAGCTGTTCTTGAAGGCGGCATAGAAGGTCGCCCGAAAAACGTACTCTTCTACGCAACGTCAAACCGTCGTCACTTGATGGCGCGAGATATGATTGAGAATGAAAGATCATCAGCAATACATACTTCCGAAGCCACAGAAGAGAATGTCAGTCTGTCTGATCGTTTCGGTTTATGGCTCGGGTTCCATAATTGTGATCAAGACACCTTCTTTGCGATGATCGAAGGCTATGTGGAGAAGTATGGCATTAAGATTGATCGTGATGCACTACATGCCGAAGCCCGTGAATGGTCTGTTACCCGTGGCTCTCGCTCTGGCCGTGTTGCCTGGCAGTTCATACAGGATCTGGCCGGACGGATGTCCATCAAGATTCAATAAGCATCACAGATGCCGCTCTTTACTAATGGTTACTTAGAAACTACTGACAAGCTAGTTTGTCAGTAGTTTTTTTGGATTAACGGCTTCAGAACCTTTGCGGATTTCAAAATGAAGCTGAGGTTTGGAAACATTTCCTGTACTGCCAACCTTGGCAATATCCTGTCCCCTCTTCACACGCTGACCACGCCCGACCAATAGTTGATCAGTATGCGCATAAGCTGTCACCCAACCATCAGAATGTTTAATCAAGAGCATCTGCCCAAAGCCTTTTAATTCGCTCCCCGCATAAACAACAACACCGTTCTCAGCAGCTTTCACAGGCGTTCCCCTGCGCGCGGCAATGTTAATACCGTCATTGTGTATCCCGCCTTCTTTGGCACCAAAGGAAGAAATCACTTTCCCCTTAACCGGACGTAAGAAATTACTGAAAGAACGCGGTAAAGGTTTAGGAACGGGACCTGTAAAGTTCTTTGGACTGGCTGGAATAACACTACGAACAGGTGTTTTAGTTGGCGATTTCTGAACATTTGCGGCATCAACCTTCGGCACGGTCGCCGAAGGTGAAACACTTGCCGAACGTACGACGTTATTCTGTCTTATCGCAGGCAAATTCAGACGCTGACCAATATACAGCGCATAGGGGGGATTAATTTTATTCAGCCTTACCAATGCCGTGGTTTCAACACCATAACGGCGGGATATGCTATAGAGTGTATCCCCGGCAATCACCACATGTTCTTTCGAAACCGGCAATTTGATAACCTGCCCAACCAATAGTTTATAGGGTGGAGAAAGCCTGTTCAGGATAATAAGTTCGCGAATAGACACACGTCTTTTTCGGGAGATGGAGTAGACAGTATCCCCACGGTTTACGGTATATTGAGTTGTTGAAATCTGTGCCTGATTATTCAAAGGCTGCACAGTTGTTCTCGCTTGTTTTGGGATAACCGTCGCAGAGCTACTTTGCCGAACCTGTCTTCTTGGATTTCTTTTTGGCAACGGAATATTTTCAGGAAGCAACGCCGGAATTGAGACTCCAGCAACCCGACCAGTTGCCTGCCCCGTATTTGAAGGGCGCGGAGGCGGTGTTGGCTTTCGCTTTGGCAGGATAGACGGCGGATAATTATAAACCGTTTGAGTGGTCGTCGTTTTTTGTGGGGTTGTCGGAAAGGACGATGGATTAATCGTGCACCCGTACAGCCCTGCGCTTAACAGTATAAATCCTAGTTTTAAAGTTGGTAAGCTGGTCCGATTAAACATCAAATTAGTTACGAGCGTATTCCTGTACTACAAACCGCCAAAGTCAATCAGCTATCTTTTGGCATCCCGTGAACAAGAGGCACAAACCGCACCCCCCCAAGGTTTTCATGATCAAACCCGTTTTCAGTCCGCGTAATTCTTATCAACTCCTGATTATTACCCTGTGAACCCAATGGTAAAACCAGAATACCACCAATTGCCAGTTGCTCAAGCAGAGCTTCGGGAATTTCCTTTGGTGCAGCTGTGATAATTATGCGCTCAAACGGTGCTTGCTCTTTCCAACCTTTGTAACCATCCCCCAGCTTTGTGGTCACATTGTGAAGTCGTAAATTGGTAAAGCGTTCTTCCGCCTCACCCAAGAGCTCCCGATAGCGCTCAATCGTATAGACGCGCCGGCATAGGCGCGACAGAATCGAAGCCTGATATCCGGATCCTGTACCAACCTCAAGAACCTTCATTCGTTTCGTAACAGAAAGAGCCTGTGTCATCATGGCAACGACCTGGGGTTGGCTTAGGGTTTGTCCCCTGCCAATGGGAAGCGCCATGTTCTCATAGGATTGATCCTGAAAAGGTCCCGGCACAAAGGTTTCTCTTGGAATACGTTCAATCGCGGAAAGAACGCCCGTATCTGAAATACCGCCGCGCCTTAGTTCCATTATAAGTCTGATTTTGCGTGCTTCCAGACTCATGGGAACAAAGATCCCATTTTCGCCAAGAGATTTTTATCGGTCAGATCATACTTTAAGGGTGTGATCGTAATATACCCTTCGGCTATAGCTGTAAGATCCGCATTGGGAACCGAAGTATGATGACTGACAAACTGTCCAACCCACAAATAAGGGCGGCCACTGGGGTCATTTCCTTCCACGACCGTTGTGCCTTCGTCACGATGCCCTTGAGCACAGACCTTGATACCTTTTACCTTGTCAGCCGAAATTCCCGGAAAGTTCACATTGAACAATAAATTTCCGGGCTCAGCCCACGCTGCAAGTCTTGTGATAACTTCAGGCGCAAACTTGGCAACCGTATCCCAATGAAAAAGACTTTCATCCTGATCATCAGGTCTTAGGCTAAGAGCAATCGACCGCGCCCCAAGAATTGCCCCTTCCATGGCCGCAGCTACTGTACCCGAATAGATGACATCTTCACCTAGATTTGCCCCGACATTTACGCCGGACAAAACAATATTAGGTACTTGATCGGCCATCAGATACTTCATAGCCATCAGGACACAGTCGGTCGGTGTACCATCAATAGAATAGCGTTGTTCATCAAGCTTGCGTTCGCGCAAAGGGCGTCGCAACGTCAGAGAATGGCTGGTAGCTGATTGTTCAGATTCCGGCGCAACAATCCAGACATCATCGGACAATTGGCGGGCGATTTCTTCTAGAACAGATAATCCTTTGGCGTGGATACCGTCATCGTTTGACAACAGTATCCGCGCATTGGCAAGGCTCTGTATGGTCTTAGTCATTCAGGAGGATACTTTCTTTGCCCCCCATGTATGGTCTAAGAACCTCAGGAACAGTAATGGAACCATCAGCTTGCTGGTAATTCTCCATAACCGCAATAAGGCAACGCCCAACTGCAACGCCAGATCCATTCAATGTATGTACGAACGCAGGCTTTTTCGTTTCAGTAGATCTGAAACGCCCGTTCATCCGACGTGCCTGAAAATCACCACAGGTAGAGCAGCTGGAAATTTCACGGTACGCATCCTGACCTGGTAACCAGACCTCGATATCATAGGTCTTACGTGCACCAAACCCCATGTCGCCAGTGCAAAGAACAACAACCCGATAATGCAGTCCCAGTTTCTTCAAAACATCTTCTGCACAGCTTGTCATCCGTTCCAGTTCGTCATCGGATTTGTCCGGATGAACAACGGAAACCATTTCTACCTTATCAAACTGGTGTTGGCGCAGCATACCACGGGTATCACGACCGGCAGAGCCAGCCTCGGAACGGAAACAAGGCGTCAAAGCGGTCATGCGCTTTGGTAACTCGTCCTCCTTGAGGATTTCGCCAGCAACCGTGTTCGTCAAAGGCACCTCAGCGGTTGGAATAAGCCAAAAACCTTCTTCTGTCTTGAAAGAATCTTCAGCAAATTTTGGTAATTGTCCCGTACCAAACATCACATGATCACGCACGAGAACGGGTGGGATCACTTCCGTATAGCCGTGTTCATCAATGTGCATATCAATCATGAACTGTGACAAGGCACGGTAAAGACGCGCAACACTTCCCTTAAGCACAACAAATCTGGATCCGGACAGCTTTGCCGCAAGTTCAAAATCCATTTCACCGAGCTCTTCGCCCAGCTCAAAGTGTTGCTTTGCCTCAAAAACCAGTTCAGGTTTGTCACCAACGGTACGCACAAGGACATTATCGTCTTCGTCTTCACCAACAGGAACATCATCTTTTGGACGATTGGGAATACCAGCCAGGATCGTTTTAATCTGGTTACCAAGATCTGATTCGGCTGTTTCTTTTGCAGACATACCTTCTTTGATACCCGCAACCTCTGCCATTAGGTCCGACGCATCTTCGCCATTACGTTTGGCAATACCAATCTGTTTCGATGCTTCGTTACGGCGTGCTTGCATTTCCTGCAGCTCTGCCTGTAACGCGCGATGCTGTTTGTCCAGATCCAGAATTTGGGCAGACATTGGGTCCATATTACGGCGCTTAAGCCCCTCGTCAAAAACTTCAGGGGTTTCGCGGATTAACTTTAGGTCATACATAGGTATCTCTGTCCTTGTACTGAGAGAGACAAAATTCAATTAAAACGGATGTACTTATCAACAGGGTATACTTAACTCTGAAATAAGCAAAATCTCGCTGCTAAAGGCCTTAAAAAGGTTTCGGCAGTCTACTGCCTAACGAACTCATCTTAATCAGATGTAACGTCCGTCGATTCAGCATCTTCTTCCTCGGCGCGTTTGCGTTCCACCATTTTTGCCATAAGGATCGAGACTTCGTACAGAAGTACAATCGGAATAGCCAATGCCAACTGGCTCAAAGGATCAGGTGGCGTAAAGATAGCGGCGACGATAAAAACGCCAACAATTGCATATTTACGCTTTTCAGCCATCCCCTTGGACGATGCAATACCGACTTTAGCCAAAAGGGTCATCAAGACAGGCAGCTGAAAGCAAAGACCAAAGGCAAAAATCAACTTCATCATTAATGAGAAGTACTCATTAACCTTGGCTTCCAATTCAATTGCGATTGAATTTTCAGTACCTTCGACTTGAAACGCGAGGAAGAACTCTGCCGCAAGTGGGAAGATAACGAAATATACCAACGCCCCACCGACAAAAAACAGGATTGGCGATGCAATTAGAAACGGCGCAAAGGCAGATTTCTCATTTTTGTAAAGCCCCGGTGCAACAAACAACCAGATTTGAGACAAAAAGATTGGGCAGCTAATAAAAGCCCCGAAGAAAAATGCGACTTTCACATAGGTGAAAAAGACTTCGGTAAGATCGGTAAAAATCAGCCTTTGCTGACGTTCACTGACCGAATTTTCCCGCATCACTTCTGCCAAAGGGGCTGCAAGATATTCAAAAAGCTGTTCAGCAAAAGCGAAACAGGCCAAAAAAGCGACCAACAGAGTGACAACACTCCACAACAATCGCCTTCTAAGTTCAATCAGATGCTCTAGTAACGGCATCTTCTGTTCTTCGGTTGTATCACTCACTGCTTAGCTGCTTTTTGAAGAAGTTGTATTATCGACCTGAACTGTCTCAGGCTTTACTGTCTCTGAAGTTTTCACAGGTTCGGCCGAAGAGGAAGATGTATCAGCAAGCGGCTTTTGGACAGAAGCAAAGGGATTATGATCTTCTTTGTCTTCTTTTGTTATCGCTTCGACACCATCTTTGACTTCCTGTGAAGTTTTGGTCAACGCCTGCGTGGGATCAATAACATCTTCAACCGTCTTACGGATTGATTCGCTATTGGCCCCTTCCAGCGCTTTTCTCGCATCCTGAAGATCAGACTCGCGAATAACTTCATCAACACCGGATTGGAATTCCCGGGCAAGCCCCTTAGCCTTACGTACCCATTTAGAAACGGTACGAAGGGTATTCGGCAGCTCTTTAGGCCCCATTATCAAAAGGGTAAGAACTGCAACGACCATCATTTCCGACCAACCGATGTCGAACATTGGCTACTGCTCCCTAGGAATTACTGATCCCTGAACACACCCGAACACAAATAAAAACAGTCCGGAATAAGACTGACTTATGCTTTATCTTTGTCTTCAGAGATTGTTTTGCTTTCTTCCTGATCAGAAGCAGCTGTGTCTTTATTTTCTTCTTTGAGGCCCTTTTTAAAGGCTTTAATGCCTGAACCCGCATCGCCCATAAGTTTGCTGAGCTTTCCGCCCCCACCAAAGAGAACCAAAACAACAACTAAAACAATCAGCCAATGCCAAATGCTGAACGCACCCATTACTCTCTCCTTAGAGACAATTACCTTTAATCTGTAAGGGACTATGGCAAAAAGAAAAGGCGCAAGCAACGATTCATACGTTAGAGCACAGAGTGTTTTGCTTGTCTGGTAATTTGTTTGGCGATTTTCAGTCAGGTGTCTTTGCAGAAAAGACGAAGGTCAGGCGTTTGTCCAACTCAAGAACACAGTCATTTCCGGCAACGGGGATCGTATGGCTATCGAGACGGGCCTTCACATAAAGATCATCTGCTAACCCATTGGAAATTTTGAAATCTACAAGGTTAGATTTTCCAAGCATGCGCGATTTGAGAACACTGGCCTCAACCCCTGTACCATTCACTTTTTCACCCAGAACAATCCCTTCATGTCGCACCAGTACATCTACGGCAGTTCCATGACGCAGGTTGGGGACTTCAATCGCACCAAAAGGTGTGGCAACGTGTCCGTCATTACAAATACCTTTAAACTCATTCACTTCACCAAAGAAGTGCGCAACAAAGGCGTTTTCCGGATTGCTATAAAGTTCATTAGGGGGGGCAAACTGGATAATCTGTCCCTTATTCATAATGGCAACACGGTCCCCCATAAACATCGCCTCTTCCGGGTCATGGGTCACCATTAAAGTCGCAATGTTATTTTCCTTGAGAACCCTGAGTGTTTCCTCTCGAACCTGATTTCTAAGCCTGACATCCAAGCCGGAAAAAGGCTCGTCTAATAAAACCAGTTTTGGGCGAGGTGCGATGGCCCTGGCTAAAGCAACCCGCTGCTGCTGTCCACCAGACAGTGTATGCGGATAGGAATGCAAATAATCCGCCATGCCAACCTGTGACAAGGTCTCTCGTACGCGTTCTTTTCGATCCTTGGCAGGCAGATGTTTTAGGCCAAATTCAATATTTTTTGAGACATCTAAATGCGGAAAAAGCGCATAATCCTGAAAGACCAGTCCGACACTTCTTTTTTCAGGCGGTAAATCAGCCTTATCATTGGCAACAACGGTTTCACCCATTGTGATTTTTCCAGCCTGTAAAGGCTCCAGCCCCGCAGCCAATCGCAGAATTGTGGTCTTGCCACATCCAGACGGTCCCAACAGGCACACGAACTCGCCAGCATCAATCGCCAGATTAACATTGTTCACTGCTGACAGGGTGCCAAAGTTATGGCTAACATTCTCTAAACAGAGGGCCGACATTTAGTAACCGTCTAAATTTACATACAATCTTTGCAGCAACCTCGCAGAACTGCAGTTAAAAATCAATATCAACTGACACCTTAATCCAAAATGTCGCAGTAAGTTGATTGATTTCTTTCTTTTACAGGTAATATTTAAACAGGAAGTGAAGATTGTTCGCTTTCTTCATCGGCTAAATCTTCGCCAAACTCACTGCTCAGTCGATCATCGCTGTCTTCTTCGTCGCCTGTTTCCAGATCGACACCATCACCGGATACCGATAATAAATCACCATGATCGCCAAGGGCCGTAATTGCCGGCCTTGCGTCAAGCAGTCCGGCAATTTTCAGTTCATCAAAACCGGGTAGATCATCCAGGCTTTCCAAAGCAAAATTATCGAGAAAAGACTGACTGGTTGCCCAGGTAACAGGGCGCCCCGGGGTACGCCGCCGCCCCTTTGGTTTGACCCACCCAATTTCTAGAAGAGTATCCAACGTTCCCTTGGAGAGACTTACACCGCGGATTTCTTCAATTTCTGCTCTTGTTACTGGCTGGTGATATGCAATGATTGCCAACGTCTCGACACCTGCCCGTGTCAATTGTTTGGATTGGTTTTGCTCAACCCGAAGCAAAGGCGCCATATCAGGCGCAGTGCGAAAAGCCCATTTGTCTTCAACTTTGATAAGGTTTACACCGCGATTTTCATAGTAGGATTTCAGCTCCTCCAGAAGGGGTTTCAAATCTCTGTCTTTCTGGAAGTGTCTGGCAAGCTGTTCAACAGATAGTGGTTCAGTCGATGCAAAGAGCAGCGCCTCCAAAAGCCGAAGATCATCAAAGCGTGTTTCCATATGCCTCCCCCATGCAGCTCATATAAAGCCTAATATACAAAGTTAAGCCCGGTTTATTTCCCACTACCCAAGTCGTATCATCGTGCCATCTTTGATATAGATCGGGCCATAAGCTTCATCCTGTTTAAGATCGATTTGCCCCTCCCGGCACATTTCCAGACTGGCTGCAAACAAAGAAACAACCGCAGATCTGGCAAGGATGCCTTGCTCCACCTTAACAGGCAGAAACCGACTGAGGTCTTGCCAATCAGGAATAGTACCAAGAAAAGCAGATAATCGCTTGATCGCCTCATCCACAGAATGAAGTTCCATCTGTTCTATAAGCAGGCTTTTTTCTTCTGTTCGCATCTGACTGTTAGCATAGGATTTTAGCAAGTCAAAAAGCGATACATCATAACTTGTTTTATTGATTACCCCGGTATTTTCCGGTAGTCCCCGCGCAAAGAAATCAATTCCTAACTGCGGTCGCGACATCAGGGTTTTACCTGCATCCTGCATCGCCTGCAAACGCTGCAATTGAAATTTGAGTGCGGCAGCAAGCTCTGCGCCGCTGGGTTCTTCTTCCCCCTCTGGTTCCGGCAGAAGTAACCTTGATTTCAAATAGGCAAGCCAAGCCGCCATGACCAAATAGTCCGCCGCAAGCTCCAGCCTTAATTCATGGGCCTGTTGAATAAAATCTATATACTGATTTGCGAGCTCAAGAATAGATATCTGGGTCAGATCAACCTTTTGATCCCGCGCCAACTGCAGCAGAATATCAATAGGCCCCTCGAAGCCATCCAGCTCAAGAACAAGCGGATGTAGGGCTTTTAACCCTTCCGACTGCTCTGATCTGTCGTCTTCTTCAAAGGGAAGTGTTTCTGACACTGATTTCCTTAAACAGCTAAATGATGCTTAGATTTGCAATCGCTTGAAAGAAAGGAAGCATAGCATGAATGGATTTAATTATCACATAACTGATTAAATTCAGATCCATACCAATTTGACGGCCAATCATCGGAAGAACAAAAATCAAGCCGATAAGAATAATCATGCCATACTTCTCCAAACGTGAAAAAGGAATGGCTAATGAGGTTGGCAGAAGGCCTGTCAACACGCGGCCACCATCTAACGGTGGTATAGGCAACATATTAAAAACAGCTAGTACCAAATTAACAAGAATTGCATTAGACAAGTTTTGCGCCACCCAGCGCCCCATATCTCCTGGCTCAGGCCCCATAAAAGATAGAAAAAAAGCTGCGACTAAAGCTATTAAGATGTTTGACACAGGCCCAGCTAGAGCAACAAAAACCATATCTCTTTTAGGATTTCTCAACCTTCCAAAAACAACGGGGACAGGTTTGGCCCACCCCAAAAGATAAGGAGAACCAATGAATAATAACATACCAGGTAACAATATCGTTCCAAATGGATCTATATGTTTAAGAGGATTGAGAGTAACGCGTCCTAATTTTGATGCAGTATCGTCACCTAAAATACGAGCAACATAGGCGTGTGCAGCTTCATGAAAAGTAACCGCGACTAAAAATGGTAGAGCCCATACTGTCGCCTTAGAAATAAATTCGTTAATATCCATGAAATGAAAAACCTGTGTTTTAGAAACGAACAGCTCTGAAATTCAGAGCCAATGACTTATGATCAATAAAGTAATTATGACCAGTAAGGAGAGATTATTTCTGTAAGTTCATTGAGTGCTTCATCCCACTCAATATGGTTGTCTTGGCGTAGTTTCCAAGCCAAATCCAAACGATCCGCCTTAGTGCTATCAATTTCCTGCAGCCCTTTGGCAACGGACAGCATTTCCTGCTGATCCCCATTACAATGCAAAGCCAAATCACACCCAGCTAACAGTGCAGCCTTTGCGCGCTCTTCATAAGTTCCCGTCATGGCTTTCATGGAAAGATCGTCAGAAAGCAAAATACCCTCAAACCCAATCTCATCACGGATAACCTGCTCAATCACCGTAGGCGAGACAGTCGCAATATTTTGCGGGTCAATCGTTTCGTAAATAACATGTGCCGTCATCCCCCAAGGGGCAGAATTCAAGAGCTTGAAAGCCTTGATATCATGACTTGAAAGCTCATCCCGTGATGTATCGACCCTTGGCAATTCTTTATGGCTATCAACTGTTGCACGGCCATGTCCGGGCAAGTGCTTAACCACAGGCATTATTCCACTATGCAAGAAACCCTCGATAACCTTTGCTCCTATGGTTGCGACTTTCTCTGGCGTAGCCCCATAGGATCGATCCCCAACAATTTCATGCGCACCCGGTATTGTCAGGTCCAATACAGGCGCACAGTCAGCCGTTACACCGAGCTCTCTGAGCTCATAAGCAATCAAGCAAGCATTTAAATAGGTTGCTCTTAGGGCCTTCTCTTGGTCTTGATCAAATATCTGTCCAAAGATGGCAGCCGGTGGTGTCTTGCGCCAATGAGGTGGACGTAATCGGGCAACACGTCCACCTTCCTGATCAATCAGAACAGGCAGATCATCATTTCCAGAAAGCGATTTCAGCTCAGAAATAAGGTTCTTTATCTGACCAGGGGTGTCACAGTTTCGGGCAAAGAGAATATAACCATAGGGCTTAACTTCCGAAAAAAAACCTTTTTCCCAATCGGTTAAGCTATGACCTTTACACCCAAAGACAACTGAATTCACCCCCACAACCTCACTCCCGAACCTTATTTAACTTTCTTGACCAAACAATCACGTTTGGCTGCTTTCAGCTTTGAGCAAAAATCACTCGCGGCTTGTTTATTTTCAAAAGGTCCTGTTTGCAGTCGATAACGAACACCTACGCCGGAAATAGACGCTTTTTCAATAATCGGCTGCTTACTGCCCAAAAGATCATTCAACTTGCGCTGCATGTTCTTCCATTCAGTCATTGCGCCGTCTTTGGATTTCAAAGAAGCCAACTGCAGAACGTATTGACCAGATACCGGCTTTTGTGGAACAGCAGCCGGAGTTGTTACTTTTGGCTCAACCTTCTTGGTAGTCGTGGCAGAAGATGGCTCTGACACCACAGGATCTGGTGCTTTCGGAGCTTCTACCTTTTTAGCCACTTCTGCCTCAGGTTTCGGTGCAAGAACAGATTCTACTTCTGATACTTTTGGCTCAGGTGGTTTTGGAATTGTACTCCCCTCACCTGTACTCGCCAAAGGTTGCTCTTCAACCCCAGTTGTTTCAACTTTCTTCGCAACTGATTGTGCAGATTCTTCAGTTGCAGTTACCTGTGTTTGAGCTTCGTTTGTCGCGGACTGAGCAGTCGCTTCAACAGAACTATTAATTTCAGGCTCTGGGGTTTTAGGAGGTTGCGGTATTTCAGGTGGCGGCAACAGCTTTTCAACCTGTGCGGTACCACTTGTGCTGGAATCATTATTAAGAACGAGTTTGTCCTGATGCGGGATAACCATTCCTCCCGGCGATTCCGGCTTGGTTTTTTCCGGCGTCGTTTCAGCCTCAATCAGAGGAATAGCGTCGGGAATATTATTACTTGGCTTGTTATCACCAAGCATAATCAGAATACCACCGCCTACAACGGCCACAGCAATCAGGCCCAGACCTATCGGCACAAGCTTCTTAAACAGACCAGCACCGGGATCATCATCAAAATCCAGATCGTCTTCCCAATATTCTTCATTGGAAAATTCGTCATGAACATCTTGCGCATCTCTATCCGTCGATACGCGCATGCTCTCGTTGTGTCGAACTTTCTCAAAATCCTTTAGATCATCATCGGAAGAGTTTGATGACATCAGCGCATCTCCTCGGCGGGTTCAATTCCAAACATTTCAAGGCCGGAAGCAATGACAATTTTTGTAGCTTCTACAAGCGCCATACGAGCTTGTGTTAACTCTTGATCATCACGCACAATAAAGCGCAACCGCGTGTTGAGCTTTCCTTTGTGGTACAATGAGTGCAGTTCAGAAGCTAAATCATAGAGATAAAACGCTATTCTATGCGGTTCGTGCGCTTCCCCTGCACTTTCAAGCAATCTCGGCCAAGCACAAAGAGCTTTAATGAGGCTGAGTTCGCTTTCACTGTTAAGAACAGACAGGTCCAAGTTTTTTAAAGTTTCGTTCGTCAAATCGATTGAAGGAAATTCGTCTTTGGCATGCTTGAGAACTGAACAATTACGGGCATGTGCGTATTGTACGTAAAAAACGGGATTATCTTTACTTTGCTCCAGCACTTTTACCAAATCGAAATCAAGAGACGCATCGTTCTTTCGCGTAAGCATGATAAAGCGAACAACATCTTTTCCAACTTCATCAATCACTGAACGTAGCGTAATGAAATTGCCCGAACGTTTAGACATTTTCACAATTTCGCCATCGCGCATCAATTTCACGAGTTGACAGACTTTAACATCAAGGCTGCCTTTTTTCTCGGTCATAGCATTAACAGCCGCCTGCATCCGCTTAATATAACCGCTGTGATCTGCACCCCAAACGTTGATCATCGTGTTAAACCCGCGACGATACTTGTCAAGGTGGTATGCCATGTCACCCGCAAAATAAGTCCAACTACCATCCGATTTTTTGATTGGACGATCTACGTCGTCACCAAAATCAGTTGATTTGAAAAGCGTTTGTGGACGAGCTTCCCAGTCATCAGGTTTCTTGCCTTTTGGTGGTTCCAGAACCCCTGTATAAACCAGATCGTTTGCTTCCAGGAATTTCATGACTTCATCGACCCCACCCGCTTCAACAAGTGCGCGTTCTGACGAATAGACATCCATAACAACACCGAGAGCCGCCAGATCACAGCGAATAAGATCAAGTAGTTGGTCTATGGCAAACTTACGAACATCCGGCAACCAAACAGCTTCTTCTGTACCCAGCCACTTGTCACCATCTCTGTCAGCAAGTGCTTTACCAACATCTTTTAAATATGCGCCGGGATAAAAACCTTCTGGTATTTCTCCGATATCTTCGCCGAGGGCTTCGCGGTATCTTAGAAAAGCAGAGTTAGCGAGAACATTGACCTGATTACCCGCGTCATTAATGTAGTATTCTTTGCTAACATCATAGCCCACTTTTGAAAGAAGAGCTGCTAGTGCATCGCCGACAACGGCGCCACGTGCGTGACCAACGGTTAAAGGGCCGGTCGGGTTTGCAGAGACGTACTCAACATTTACTCTTTCTCCCTGCCCCATATCAGAATCACCATAAGACTTACCTGCCTTGAGGATTGTCCCAACCTGTTCAAACCAGAAATTTTCGTCCAGACGCAGATTGATAAAACCGGGCCCAGCTATCTCTACAGATTTGATAACGTCCAAAGATTCTAATCGGGTTGCCAACAAGCCAGCAAGATCACGTGGTTTCATCCCTGCAACTTTGGAAAGAACCATCGCAGCATTGGTTGCAGCATCTCCGTGAGAAGAGTCTCGCGGTGGTTCAGCAGCTACTCGGCTAAAGTCCAGACCTGCAGGAATTTCCCCTGCAGCAGCCATATCTTCTAATTGCGCGACAACTTTACTTCTTAGGTCTTTGAAAACGTTCATTTTATCTCAAAATCCAGATTAAAAATCTGTCTATGTTGTTCAAAAGCGTATCGGTCGGTCATACCAGCGATATAGTCCGCGATCAATCTTGCGCTACGCTTTGTTAGTTTAGTACCAGCTTCAAGACGCCAATAGTCAGGAAGCTCTTCTGGGTGCTCTGAATAATGCGAAAAGAGGTTTCTCACAACCTGCTTTACACGTTTACGCATTTCTTTGACTTTTTCATGGCGATACATGTGTTCAAATAAAAACGCTCGTAATTGCTTTTCTGCCACACGAAACTGATCCGAAAAAGCAACCATTGCCCTAGTTTGACAGCGAATATCAAAAACTGTCTTTGGATTTGCTTTCTGTAATCTTGTTTGCGTTTCCTGCAAAACATCACTGATCATATAATCAACCAGTCGACGTACCGCTTCGTGGACAAGACTTTCCGTTTCCAGATTAGGGTATTTCTTCAAAACTTCGCGGAATATATCACCGACCACCGGAATGGGCAAAAGATCATCAACAGTAAATAAACCGGCCCTGATACCATCATCTATATCGTGATTATTATAAGCAATATCATCTGCAATGGCAGCGACCTGTGCCTCAAGACTTGCAAAGGAAGTAAGCTCTAAATCCCTTGCATTCTTGCAATATTTTGACATGGATTCAGGTACATATTCTTCCCGGCTGTTTGGTCCATCAACAGGACCATTGTGCTTTGCCAGACCTTCCAAACTCTCCCACGTCAGATTAAGTCCGTTAAAATCAGCATACCGTCGTTCCAACTGCGTGACGATGCGAAAAGTCTGTTCGTTATGGTCAAAACCGCCAAAGGGTTCCATGACATCGTGCATGGCATCTTCCCCCGCATGTCCAAAAGGGGTGTGCCCAAGATCGTGAGCAAGCGCGACACCTTCAGCCAAATCTTCATTTATTCCAAGTGTCCGGCTCAAAGATCGAGCAATCTGAGCAACCTCAAGGGAATGGGTCAGACGTGTTCGAAAATGATCACCCTCGTGATAGACAAAGACTTGCGTTTTATATTGCAGCCGACGAAACGCAACAGAATGGATAATACGATCCCGATCCCTCTGAAAACAGGTTCTTGTCTTGCTCTCTGGTTCTTTAAGCAAGCGCCCCCTACTGCTTTCAGGAAAAGATGCATATAATTTTTTCGAATCGTTTTGCGTCATAAGGAAAGACTAACCTGCGAAGAGACTTAGTAAAGTAATTTGAGGCATTTAGATCTTAACGAAGGGGAAATTTCATACAAAAATGCTTGGTTATAAAAAAAGCGACAGCCTTCAAACGGAAATCAGTGAGCAGGAACTAAAAAAATTAATAGATTTCACTGACACGATAACCTATCTATAGAGTCAGATTAACAACAAGCCTCTCGTGTAATGCTAATAACACTTCAGGCTTACAGGTTATGAGTAGAACATGACAACAGACAATCAAACTCCTTTTATCTCCTTATCAAGCAGCGCAGCAAAGCGGGTCGCTTGGTTGGCAGAACAGGAAGGCAAGCCAGACTTAATGTTGCGAATAACAGTCTCTGGCGGCGGTTGTTCAGGTTTCCAATATGGTTTCTCTTTTGACAGTTCTGTCAACGAAGACGACAAAACCTTTCAGAAGGACGGCACCAAAGCCGTGATCGACGAAATGTCTTTGGATCTTCTAAATGGCTCGGAAATTGATTTTGTCGAAGACCTGATGGGCGCATCATTTCGTATCACAAACCCGAATGCGACGGCTTCTTGTGGCTGCGGCACTTCTTTTGCCATATAAGATGTAGTGCCATATAAAAGTAGGGCGCAACCTTGCGTCCGCTTCCTAACTTTCAAATCTCTAGTGTGAGCCTTCATTCAATGGTCAAGATCGCAACTTGGAATGTGAATTCCATCAACAAACGACTTCCAAATGTTCTTGATTGGATTAAAACGGCCTCTCCAGATGTTCTTCTGCTACAGGAACTCAAAACAGTCTCAGAAAAATTCCCCTATCTGGAGTTTGAAGAGCTTGGCTATCATGTCGAAGTCGTTGGACAAAAAAGCTATAACGGCGTTGCCCTGATATCCAAAGAGCCGATTACTGACGTCATCAGAGAGCTTCCCGGGGATCTGGAAGATGATCACGCCAGATACGTCGAAGGAACTACCTTTGGCATAAGAGTTGCTTCAATATATCTGCCCAATGGTAACAACAACAGTAACCTGACCGACGAAATCAAATTTCCCTACAAGCTGAAATGGATGGATCGTCTTAACGCGCACGCTCAAAAATTGCTGGAAACGGAACAGCCCATTGTACTTGCAGGTGATTTTAATTTAATCCCAACAGACGATGATGTCTTTTCCCCCAAACGCTTTGACGGCAGTGCGCACACCCATCCAAGTTCAAGAGATCGCTTTCGGGCGATGGAAAACCTGGGCTACACCGAGGCATGGCGCGCGCTCAACAAAGAAGCCCATGTCTATAGCTATTGGGATTATCAACGGAGTGCTTTTGATCATAACAACGGGATCCGTATCGATCTAATGATGCTTTCACCACAGGCGGCTGATATTTTAACAAGCTGTAGTATTGATAAAGAACCTCGGGGCAAAGAATCACCATCAGATCACACCCCGGTCTTTTGCGAGCTATCAGTCTGATCCATCCGAACGGTTAGGTCCCAAGGGGACATTAGGCATAGGCAACCAACATGTTCTTTCCCCTATTCGATAACCTGCCCAGACTTCTTATCGACAAACCGTGGGTTACCATAGCTGCCATTCTTTGCTGTTGTCTTATCTATCTAATCCAGACAATGTCGCCAGAACCTTTCATGGTTCGAATGATCTATGGTCTGGGATTAATTCCGGATGTACTCCTGGGTGTAGCACAACGCCCTCAATCCATTGACTGGGTGGCCCCCATATTCACACTCGTTACCTATAACTTCCTCCATGGCAGCTTTATGCACCTCGCCGGGAACATGGTTTATCTCTGGGTTTTTGGTGATAACGTCGAAGATGCGATGGGGCACAGGCGCTTTTTTGCCTTCTTCATCTGCTGTGGTGTGATTGCAGGTATCGGACAAACTCTGATTACAGGATCGCCCCAATCGCCAATCGTCGGCGCAAGTGGCGCTGTTTCGGGCATTCTTGGGGCATACTTACTGCAATATCCAAAAGCAAAAGTCCTTATTCCAATCTTTATGATCCCGATTTTCGTTCGCGCATACCTCTTACTTATTTTCTGGATCGGTTTTCAAATATTTTCAGCCTTTCTACCTGGCGAGTCCGGAGTTGCCTGGTGGGCGCACATCATTGGTTTTTTTGGTGGCATGGCCATCTTTCCCTTTTTCAGACACAAGACCTTGCCGCTACTTTGTCCGGACGAACTTCCGCGTGGTATAAAGATAAGACATAAATCGAAATACAACCGTTCGTAAGCTTGGGTTTCCCCCCTCAATTCTCTTAATTTCCCTTAGATTCGGTAACTTTTTCATTCTTTTGCGAAATAAGCATGGACGTGAGGCAATGGATTACCTAATTATCTTACAAGAAACTTAATTAAAGACACGACGTAACGTTAGGATTATTACTGTGCCTGAGTATCGTTCAAGAACCTCCACCCATGGCAGAAACATGGCAGGTGCCCGCGGCCTGTGGCGCGCGACTGGTATGAAAGATGATGATTTCGGAAAACCGATTATCGCCATTGCCAACTCATTCACACAGTTTGTTCCCGGCCATGTCCACCTGAAAGATCTTGGCGGCTTAGTTGCCGAAGAAATTGAAAAATCAGGCGGTGTAGCAAAAGAGTTCAATACCATTGCCGTTGATGATGGTATCGCAATGGGACACGACGGTATGCTCTACAGCTTGCCCTCACGTGAAGTCATTGCAGATGCCGTCGAATATATGTGTAACGCGCACTGTGCCGATGCTGTCGTCTGTATTTCCAACTGCGATAAGATTACGCCCGGCATGCTCATGGCAGCAATGCGCCTGAACATACCGGCAATCTTTATTTCCGGCGGCCCCATGGAAGCTGGTAAAATCATTCTCGATGGTACCGAGCGGAAGCTCGATCTTGTTGATGCCATGGTTGATGCCGCCGATCCAAATGTCAGTGACGAAGATGTTGCCGCTATTGAACGATCAGCTTGCCCAACCTGCGGTTCCTGCTCTGGAATGTTTACGGCAAACTCTATGAACTGCCTGAGTGAGGCAATGGGCCTTTCCCTACCCGGTAACGGATCCTTGCTTGCCACTCATAAAAAACGCGGAGAACTCTTCAGAGAAGCCGGACGCCGTATCGTCGACCTCACAAAACGTTACTACCAAGACGGTGACGAAAGCGTTACACCACGTGGTATCGCAACGTTTGAGACCTATCAAAACGCCATGGTCCTCGACATTGCCATGGGTGGCTCAACAAATACAATCCTTCACATCCTTGCTATGGCAAAAGAAGGTGGCGTTGACTTTACCATGTCAGATATCGATGCACTTTCCAGAAAAGTGCCTCAGCTTGCCAAGGTCGCGCCATCAACAACCAAATACCATATGGAAGACGTCCACCGTGCCGGCGGTATTATGGGGCTCTTGGGCGAACTTGATCGTTGCGGTTTGATTCACCGTGACCGCCCGACAGTTCATGAAAAGACACTTGGTGATGCTATTGATAAATGGGACATCATGAAAACCGATGATCCCGAAGTTAAAAAGTTCTATTCAGCTGCTCCTGGTGGTGTTCGCACGACAGAGGCTTTCAGTCAGGACCGATATTATTCGTCTCTGGATGATGACCGGGCGAACGGTTGTATCCACAGCGGCGAAAATGCCTTTAGTCAGGAAGGCGGCCTTGCCGTTCTGTTCGGGAACATTGCTCTGGACGGTTGCGTTGTAAAAACAGCTGGTGTTGACGACTCTATTCTCAAATTCACTGGAAGCGCACGTATCTTCGAATCTCAGGATGCTGCCGTAGCTGGCGTGCTCAGTGGTGAAGTTGTTGCCGGTGACGTCGTCGTTATCCGTTACGAAGGCCCCAAAGGCGGCCCGGGTATGCAGGAGATGCTTTACCCAACCAGTTACCTGAAGTCCATGGGACTTGGTAAAGCCTGCGCCCTTCTAACCGATGGACGCTTCTCTGGCGGTACTTCCGGCTTGTCAATTGGTCACGCCTCACCAGAAGCAGCACAAGGCGGTGCTATCGGCCTTGTTGAAGCTGGTGATGCGATAGAAATTGATATCCCTAACCGGACAATTAACGTGCTTGTTAGTGATGAAGAACTCGACATGCGTCGTAAAGCCATGGATGCCAAGGGTAAAGATGGCTGGAAGCCTGTAAAACCACGTGAACGGAAAGTCAGCTCTGCCCTTAAAGCATATGCACACTTCACAACATCTGCCGACAAAGGCGCTTATCGCGATGTTGACCAATACGACTAATAGATAATAATCTATCGGTAATACAAAAAGGCCGCAGAGTTTTGATTAACTCTGCGGCCTTTTCATGTTTATTGAGGACGCTTTCTTATTTACCGAAACGCAAGAGAAATCATTTCCAGCAAAAAGTCTCTACCTTTTTTGTAAAGAACCTCTTGATCATTTCCTTTTGCATTTGCCAAGGGCGTAACCAGTGCTCTTTCAAAGTGGAAAATTAATGTCCCGTGTTCCTGTAGCTCATATTCAGATAAATGAGAGCCTTGATTGGCCATTAACCGCGCTAGTCGCTTCGCAAGCACGATGCTATGATCAAGATCTAACTGTCTTAGATCTTCATTCATGCCCATCGCTTTCAGCAACCGATCCCTGACAATCAATTCGGTCTGAATCTGATTAAGTGCATCGAAGATTTTACCAAAGAGTGCCCGCCACCCCATCTGTCGGGATTGCTTCATCTCCATACGGTCAAAGACCTCATCCATTTCGTTCAGCCATCTTTGATAAAGGGCAAAAATAATGGCCTCTTTGTTTGGAAAGAATTGATAAAGCGTTGCAATGTTGACGTCAGCAAGTTCAGAGATACGACGCGTCGTCAGTTTGTCCACACTGCTCGTTGTCAACAATGTTGATGCAGCAAGCAAGATCCTCTCGACACGCTGTTTTGATCTCTCTTGGGCTGGCAACCGCCGCCGGACTAATGTAGGGCTTGGAGTCATCTCGTAAATCTTTGGTTATCATTTTTTACGAGAATACAAAGACCGGAGAAATTTTTATATACGTAGATAAACGTATATCACTCTTAAATCAGCACTTTACCTATATTATTTGACCCGTCCTGAAATACGTTGACGTTTTTTTAGGTTATAGCCAGCTGCATTTTGCAGCTGGCTTTTTTATGCACTTGTTCT
>NZ_MTSZ01000001.1:0-1300000 GCF_002118315.1 Kiloniella majae | reverse complement strand
AAAAATTTATATTTATTTGCGCTAGAATCTTTTTTTGATACAACCGAAGGGTCGAATATTTTCACTCATAAAAACTCGCTGTCGATTGGGTGGACTCAAACACATTTGCTCTTATTGGGGGAATTATGCCTACTGATTCTGTGACTCCAGAAAATTTTCCACTTATCGAAGGTGATGACACCGATAATACCTTAATTGGGACAGAGAATAATGACACGCTGTCGGGCAAAGGAGGCGCAGATAAACTTAGAGGACGCGGGGGTGATGATATCCTTGATGGTGGTGCCGGAAATGACACGCTATATGGGGGCGAGGTAGAGGGAACCAACGGCTATATTATCGGAGATATAGCTACTGGAGATTATGGCGCCACTACAAGCTTCACAAAAACCTCTAATGAGCCTGGAACTGTTTGGCCGGGAGGGAACGCCAAATCTGCTTCATCATATACTGGGGCTGTAAGTTTATCTTTTAAGGCATCTAGTGAAGGCATTTTTGATCAAGATCATAAAATTATTGGTTTATCGGCTAACCCTGGTAATTCAACAAGTGTCGATTTTGGGTTTTATCTGTTTCGGGATACAGGGCTTCAGCTTTATGTGAATGGCAGCTGGTTATGGCCCAATGGAAATCACACTACCTATGCCAGTGGCGATCTCTTAACTGTTGAACGAACTGCATCAGGTACGATTAACTTCTATAAGAATGGTGGTTTACTTGCGTCTTCATTCCTTGCACCAGAAACTCCACTTTATAGTGATCTATCCATTTCATACGCAGGCATTGGATTGCAAGAGGTTGAACTGAGTGATGCCACGGGCGAGGCACAACATGTCAAGTGGATTGGTGATGACACTGTTTCGACGTCACTGGCTGGTGGACTGAGTGTTCAATACAAAGACATTAATAATGATGGCATTGAAGATGCTTTGTTCAGTGATGCGAACGGGCTTGTTTCAGCGCGATTGGGCGATGGAAATGGTGGTTATGGGGGTGTCCATACTGTTACGTTAAATCTGGACGGTAACGATACTCTTAACGGTGGTTCGGGTGATGATTTACTCTTGGGCGGGGCCGGTAATGATACTCTAAGTGGTGGCGACGATAACGACATTCTGTCTGGTGGCGCTGAAAACGATACGATGGAAGGAGGCACAGGCAGCGATGTGTTCCTTATTGAACAGGCTTCTGGGCACGATACCATTACTGATTTTGTCGCAGGTGAAGCAACTGATGATGTTATTCGGTTTGTGGGGCTCAATTTTACTTCATTCGCAGATGTTATGTTGGTTGCTGAGCAAGTCGGTGCCGACACGGTAATCACAATTGATGAAGTGAGTTCTCTAACTCTGGTCGGTGTTACAAAAGCCAACCTGCATCCCGATGATTTTGAATTTTTTGATGCCAGTGGAAACCCTTATGTACAAGCTGGTACAGCCGAAGACGTGGTTACCGAGGATACTCTTGCGACAGGTTCTGGTAATGACCCCGCTTCCCCTGGGTTAACCTCATCTGTTGCAGGTATTGTACCAGTCCTCAGTGGTGTCGTGATCGTTTCTAGCTATGACGGGGCTTTCGGTGCGGCTACACAGACGGGTTTAAATTGGGCCGCAGATGACGGTAGCTGGTCGCTTACTCTTGATGCCAACGGTGCGTATAGCTTTGTGTTATCGGCAGCTCTTTCCCACAATGATGGGGCGACCGTGTATGATCTCGATCAGCTGCAATCATCATTTGGATATACTGTTCAGGGTGCTGGCAATCAGACTGACACAGGCAATCTAATTATAAAAGTGAACGATGATGGCCCTCAGGCTATCGATGATACCGTCCCCACTATTACAGAAGACAGCAGTGTGGTTGTTGATGTATTGGCCAATGATGTTACTGGCGCTGACGGGGTTGATCTCGCTACTGACGTCAAGCTTGTTACGGCGGCGAGTAAAGGAACTGTTGTCTATAACGCAGATGGTACCTTTACCTATACGACAAATGCCGGGGCTGAGGGTGCAGACAGTTTTAGCTATGAAATTACAGACGGTGACGGTGACACGTCAGTTGCAACTGTTAGTCTAACGATTGGGGCTGACAGCGTACCGACACTGGCCTCGGTCAATGGGATGGTGGATGAATCCGCCTTGTCTACGGGGACCAATTCCGCCAGTGATAGCGAAACAGCTTCAGGTGATTTTACTGTCACAACAGGTAACGATAGTCTAAACCTCTTTGAAATTCAGGATGCGCAGGGCAACTGGGTTAATGTCACTGCAGGTGGCAGTATTGCCGGCGCCCATGGAGAGGTTATTGTTAGCGTAAACGGTAGCGTTTACAGCTGGAGCTATACTCTGTCTTCTGCTGCAGATCATAGCACTTCTGCCCCTGTTGAAGATAACTTCTCTGTTCGTGTCACAGACAGTGACGGAGATCAGGCGACTGGTACACTCGATATTAGTATTACAGACGATGGGCCTGTTGCTTCTGATGATAGTGCTGTTGTTAATGAAGGCGCGGTGCTTTCCGTAACGGCAGCTTCTGGTGTGTTGATTAATGATCAACTAGGGGCCGATGGTGGTTCGGTTACAGCCGTTATTAATGGCAATGGTATACCCCTCGCGGCTAATATTGGTCAGGAAATTGAAACATCCTTTGGCTTTCTGACGCTGCATGCTGATGGTTCGTATGATTACACTGCGAAGGCTGGCATCACTGCGGATGGGCAAGATAGCTTTACCTATCAAATCACGGATGGTGATGGTGATAGCACAACTGCGACCCTTGTTCTGAGTGTGACAGATAGCATTCCTTCGCCAGTGGCAGAGGATGTTAATTTACTTGTTACAGAAGACAACCTTGCAAATGGTTCGGGTAATGATCCGGTCAGTAATACTGAAATCGCGTCGGGCCTTTTAAGCATTGCCAATGGCAACATTTCAAATAGCAGCTATAACGGCGCTCTGGGAGCTGCAACGCAGAATGGCCTGGATTGGACTGCGGATGATGGTAGCTGGGCATTTACGTTAGACAGCACTGGTAATTATGTTTTTACCCTGCTCAATGCCATGACGCATGCCTCTGCAGGGCAAAGCTTCTCCAATGATCAATTAATTGGTTCGTTTGGGTATGTTGTTGACGGCGACGGTGGACCATCAGCAAGCGGTACAATCTCGATCGCTGTTAACGATGACGGACCTGTGGCCAACGCAGATCATATCATTGCGAATGAAGGTGGTAGTCTGACGGTTTCTGCGGCAAGTGGTGTGCTGACCAATGATGTATTTGGTGCCGATGGAGGGAACACACTTACTGCTGTGGCTATCGGAAGCGGAACACCTCAGGCTATAAATATCGGTCAACCGCTAGAAACCCCATTTGGCTTCCTTACTCTTAACGCCGATGGGTCATATAATTACGTTGTTAAACCAGGCGTATCTGGTGATGGCGTTGATAGTTTCAGTTACCAAATCACAGATGGTGATGGTGATGTCTCAACAGCATCTGGAACGTTAAATATCGAGATTAATAAAGCCCCGATCCTAGATACGCTACCAGATGGTGTCGTTGCTCCTGTCAACTCTGGTATTGTTGTGAACCAAAGCTATGGTAACTATAGCTATGGCAATGATATTACCACGATGCCTGATGGGCGATTGCTTTCTGTTTGGACGATGAATAACAACGTGTTTGCGCGTTTCTATAGTCCAGAGGGACAGCCACAGGGTAGCCAATTTGAGCTGGATCATAAGCTTTCCAATTTCTTGAATAGTCCCTCTGTAACTGGGCTTGAAGATGGTGGTTTTGTGGTGACGTGGGTGAACCTGTTTTACATTATTGATGGAAACTTGTCCGGTATTACAGCACGCGCCTTTAATGCTGATGGTTCTCCGCGAGGGGATGAATTTACAGTTAATAATGTCCGCACAATTGGTGAGCATTATTCCCCCGTGACAACTGCGTTGGCCGATGGCGGGTATGTTATGACCTGGCACGATGATGACGCCTATATGCGCGTATTTAATGCCGATGGTTCAGCAAGAACAGATCAGACAACTGTCCATGAATTAGTTGTCGGCGGGCAAAGCAATACTGATGTTATTGGCTTGCCTGATGGTAATTTCATTGTTACCTGGACCAATAGTAGTGGGGCTCCTAATGGAACTGTTTCCAGCATTGGAGTTGAGGCTAGAATCTATACGCCAGATGGCCTGCCTTTAACTGATGTTTTCCAGCTAAATCAAGAGATTCAAGGTGTTCAGGATCACACTTCTATAACGGCTTTAGCTGACGGTAATTTTGTTGTTACATGGCACAGTAGTGACCCGGATGTTGATGGAAATGGTTTTGGAATCTCCGCCCGAATTTTCAACGCTGATGGTATGCCAGTAGGTAACGAATTTACCATAAATGAAGGTACCATTTTAAACGCAACAGATGGTCAGATTTACCCAGAAATTACATCCCTGACCAACGGAGGGTTTGTTGTTACCTGGGGTGTGGATACTGTATATGGAACAAATCTTGTAAAGAATTTAATGGCACGGGTTTTTGATGCAAACGGTCAGCCTTTGACGGGCGAGTTCGTTGTGACTTCAGATCCAAACATCGATAGTTCTGCGGTTGTGACGGGGCTTGAGAATGGGGGTTTTGCAATTTCCTGGCACTCAAAGATCCCGGGGCAAGTTATTAAGAATATTGTGACCAAGGTGTTTGACTTTGGATCTGAAGTTCGTGCCTACACAGAAGGTGACGATGCTGTTATGTTGGCGCCAAATTTGACGGTATCTGATGTTGATAGTGCGACCCTATCCGGAGTAACTGTTATCATTTCTAACGGATTTGTATCCGGAGAAGATGTTCTCTCTTGGACGACTTCTGCTCTTCCTGCTGGAGTAACAGCGACCTATAACGTAGCAACAGGCGTACTTAATTTCACAGGATTGGCAAGTCTTGCTGAGTATCAGGCTTTGCTTGGCACTGTTGGTTATAGCAACAATTCTATAGCACCGGATCAAAGCCAAAGAACTGTTTCTTTCCAGGTAACAGATAACCACGGAGCTGTTAGCAACGAGATTATCAAGCTTGTGAACGTCCATGAGATCCCTGATCCAGAAGCAAGAGATCTGGTTGATGTTGTCTCGGAAACACCTCTGGTTGATGGGGCAGGCAATGTTGTCTTTACCAGTACAGCTTCAGGAAAAGCTGTTGTTGAAAATGGTGTCATTGTTTCCAGCACCTATGATGGATCATTAGGTGCTGCAACACAGAATGACTTAGGATGGTTTGCAGATGACGGCAGCTGGTCTTTCACGCTAGATCGTCTTGGTGCTTATGAATTTACGATCCTGAAACCTGAATTGATCTCTGATACAGAGGCTTCGGGTGCTTTTGGCTATACTGTCGATAGCTTACACGGCCCGGCAGAGAGCGCTGTTATCACGATAACAGTGAATGATGCTGGTCCAACAGCCTATGCAGATAGTAATGCTGTTGTTGAGGGCGGAGCCGTTAATCTTTCGGCTCAATATGGCGTTCTCGCAAATGATGTTCCAGGAACAGGCAACGCAACTGTCACAGGTGTTGCGATCGGTTCGGATACACCACAAACAATTCATGTTGGACAGCCAATTGAAACAAGCCTGGGCTTTTTGATACTTAACGCTGATGGTTCTTATAGCTACACGGCAAAAACGGGTGTTGCAGCGGACAGTACAGATACTTTTACCTATCAGGTTACGTCGGCTAATGGTGATACTTCGACAGCAACACTTACTTTGAATGTTGTGGACGCGGACACGTCAAACGTTGCGCCTGTCTTGGGGGCTTTGGGGGATAATCTTGTTGTTCCAACCAGCCTTGAGTTTACGGTGAGTGACGGGAACGGGAATTACCTGTTAGCAAATGGTACCTCTATTACCAAACTTACAGATGGCAGTTTGGTTTCTGTTTATTCCTATAATGATAATGTGTACGCGCGTTTATACAATTCAGAAGGTGAAGCATTAGGAATTCCTTTTACGCTTGATCATCAACTTTCCAATAATCTCCATGGTCCTTCTGTTGCTGCGCTTGAGGATGGAGGTTTTGTTTCTACGTGGTATGCTCTTGGTGTGAATAGGGGTGTTAAAGTTCGCTCTTTTGATGCAGACGGTTCTCCGCGTGGAGATCAGAGTGATGTCAATATAACCTTTGCGAGCGAAGTTTATGCGCCGGTTGTAACTGGACTAGCTGATGGTGGTTATCTGGTAACCTGGCATGGCAGTCATGATGCTTTTGCTCGTGTATATAATGTCGATGGATCCCCCCGTACGACTGAATTCACGATGTATGATCTGCAGTTAGGCGGGCAGTACGATACAGATATTGTTGGTTTGGCAAATGGTAATTTTGTCATCACATGGGCAACCAACACAGGTGCTGCAAACGGAACTATATCAAGTGTTTTTGTTTCGGCCCGGGTATTCACAGCTGATGGACAGCCGCTTACAGACGAATTTCAGATCAATGAACAGATTGAAGGTACACAGGGACAACCTTCTATTACACAACTTCAAAACGGTAATTTTGTTGTTTCCTGGCAGAGCAATGATCCGGATGTTGATGGCAGTGATTACGGTATTTCAGGCCGAATTTATAATGTAGACGGTCAACCTTTAAGTAATGAGATAACACTGAACACTACAAATACTGACGGCAGTCAGTTGACGCCGGAGATTGTTGCTTTGACAAACGGTGGCTTTGTTTTGGTTTTTGGCTCTCCAAATGGTTTGTTTGCCCGTGTCTTTGATGCTGATGGGCAGGCGCTGACTGATGAATTCAAAGTAGATTCCAGAAATACCTATTTTAACAGTATGGATGTAACTGAACTGGATGATGGTGGCTTCGCTATCTCTTGGGTTGCAAAAGAAGGAAGCGGTGGGAACCCCGTATATCATGCTGTTACCCGTGTCTTTGATTTCGGTTCTGGTGTTCGTGCCTATACAGAAGGTGATGATGCTGTTCTACTCGCACCAAATTTGACTGCTGCCGATATTGATAGTGGTGTTCTGTCTGGTGCGACAGTTACGATTTCTGGTGGTTTTGTTGCCGGAGAGGATATCTTGTCATGGTCAAGTGGGGCATTACCTTCGGGTCTGTCTGCTGTTTATGATGCAGCCACAGGGGTGCTCACCTTCACAGGTGTTGCAAGCCTTGCTGAATATCAGGCTTTGCTAGGCACCGTCGGTTACAGCAACAGTTCTAATGTTCCGGATCTTGGTCAGCGCAGTGTTGCTTTCCAGATTAGGGATGATCACGGGGCAACAAGCAACGAAATCGTCAAAATTATAAACGTTGACGAAATTCCGGATCCAGTTACTGCCAATCTGGTAGATGTTGTCTCAGAAGCACCCCTGGTTGACGGGGCAGGCAATGTTGTCTTTACCAGTACAGCTTCAGGAAAAGCTGTTGTTGAAAATGGTGTCATTGTTTCCAGCACCTATGATGGATCATTAGGTGCTGCAACACAGAATGACTTAGGATGGTTTGCAGATGACGGCAGCTGGTCTTTCACGCTAGATCGTCTTGGAAATTATCAATTTACAATTCAGAAGCCTGAATTAATTGCTGATGCTGAAGGTTCTGCTGCTTTTGGTTATACTGTGGATAGCTTGCATGGTCCGTCAGAAAACGCTGTTATCACAATAACAGTGAATGATGCTGGTCCAACAGCTTATGCAGATAGTAATGCTGTCGTCGAGGGCGGAGCCGTTAACCTTTCGGCTCAATATGGCGTTCTGGCAAATGATGTTCCTGGAGCAGGTAATGCAACTGTCACAGGTGTTGCGATCGGAAACGGAAGCCCGCAAGCGATTAATGTTGGACAACCCATAGAGACCAGCCTTGGATTTCTGACGCTTCATGCAAACGGGTCCTATAGCTATACGGCTAAATCAGGAATTTCCTCTGATAGTATAGACACCTTTACCTATCAGATTACATCTGCAAATGGTGATGTTTCCACAGCAACGCTTACTCTGAATGTTGTTGATGCTGATACGCTAAACCCTGCACCTGTATTGGACGTGCTGGGGGATAATATTGTTGTTCCAACCAGCCTTGAATTTACGGTGAGTGATGTAGGTGGAAATCATCTGTTAGCCAACGGCACTTCTATTACCAGACTTTCAGATGGCAGTCTGGTTTCTGTTTATTCCTATAGCGATAATGTGTACGCCAGACTGTATACTGCTGAAGGAGAGGCATTAGGGGTTCCTTTTGTTCTTGATCATCAAATTTCCAATACTCTGCGTGCTCCTTCTGTTACTGCGCTTGAGGACGGAGGTTTTGCTTCTTCTTGGTATGCTCTTGGTGTGAATAGGGGTGTTAAAGTTCGGTCTTTTGATGCAGATGGTACGCCGCGTGGAGATCAGAGTGACGTTAATATAACCTTTAGCGAAGTTTACGCACCGATTGTAACTGGACTAGCTGATGGTGGTTATCTGGTGACCTGGCATGGTAATCAAGGTGCTTTTGTTCGCGTATATAATGTCGATGGATCCCCTCGTACGACTGAAATAACTTTACCAGGTAATGGAAATACCAGTGTTGTTGGACTTTCTGATGGTAGTTTTATTGCCAGTTGGACAACAGTTCTGGAAAGCGGTCCGTGGCTTGCAACCAATACAGCTGTAAATGCGCAAATCTTTAACTCAGATGGTCAACCACTGGGGGACATTCTTCAAGTAAATCAACAAACTGAAGATTTACAGGATTCTACTTCTGTAACCGCTCTTACAAACGGTAATTTTGTTATTTCCTGGCAAAGCAATGATCCGGATGTTGATGGTAGTGATTACGGTATTTCGGGGCGAATTTATAATGCTGATGGCCAAGCTTTAAGTAATGAGATAACGCTGAATACCACGAATATTGATGGTAATCAGTCAACACCGGAGATTGTCGCTTTAACGAACGGTGGCTTTGTTCTGGTTTTTGGTTCACCAAACGGTCTTTTTGCCCGTGTCTTTGATGCTGATGGGCAGGCGCTGACCGATGAATTCAAAGTAGATTCCAGAAATACGTACTTTAACAGTATAGATGTAACCGAACTGGATGATGGTGGTTTCGCTATCTCCTGGGTTGCAAAAGAAGGAAGCGGTGGTAACCCCGTATATCATGCTGTTACCCGTGTCTTTGATTTCGGTTCTGGTGTTCGTGCCTACGGCGAAGGGGATGATGCAGTTCTCCTCGCTCCTAATTTGACGGCTACGGATGCTGATAGTGATGTCCTGTCTGGTGCCTCAGTCGCGATTTCTGGCGGTTTTGTTGCTGGACAGGATATTCTTTCCTGGTCGAGCTCTATTCTGCCTGAGGGTGTGTCTGCTGTTTATGATGCAGCCACAGGGGTGCTCACTTTCACGGGCGTTGCCAGTCTTGCTGAATATCAGGCGATTTTAGGAACAGTTGGTTACGAAAATAGCTCTTCCTCACCAGATCTTGGTCAGCGCACTGTTGGCTTTAAAATCATTGATGATCATGGCGCGATGAGTAATGAAATCGTCAAGCTTGTGAATGTGTTTGATGAGACAGTTGCCACTGCAAGTAATCTAGCTCCTGTCATTGATCAGGCTGATAGCATCGGTTCCGTGATTGAAATTGTTGACGGTGCTGCTGGTGAGAATGCAACAACACACACGACTTCAGGTTCCATTGTGTTTGCTGATGCGGATACGTTGGATACCCATTCAATCAGCTCCACGCCTGATGCGTCGGGTTATCTCGGTAGCTTTACGCCTGTGTTTGATCAGGCCAGTAAGACGATCACTTGGGACTTCTCAGTCGATGATGCTTCCATTGATTATCTGGCGGCTGGTGAGGTTGTTACTCAGACATACACGGTGACCATTGATGACGGCAACGGCGGCACAGTTGATCAGGATGTGACGGTTACTATCACGGGGACCAATGATGCGCCGGTGATTACGGATAACTCTGTTCTCGAAACACAGGTGAATACGCATACACTAGATGATCAACATTCCGCTTCAGCGACCGCTCTTGCTAATGGCGGTTGGGTTATTTCCTGGACGAGTAAGAATCAAGATGGTTCTGGTTATGGCGTTTTTGGACAGGCTTATAATTCTGACGGCAGTAAACAAGGTGTTGAATTCCAGATAAACAGCTTTACCAACACAGACCAACTTCGTTCATCAATATCAGGATTGCCAGATGGTGGTTGGGTGGTGACCTGGGATAGCTTCAATCAGGATGGTGATAGTGGTGGCATCTTTGGCCAAGTCTATAACGCAGATGGTACAACGCGTGGTAATGAGTTCCAGGTAAATAGTCATACTTCTAGTTATCAGCTGTTCTCATCCGTAAGTGATTTGGTTGATGGCGGTTGGATTGTATCCTGGAACAGTTATACTCAGGATGGTTCTTACCATGGGGTTTATGCACAGGCCTATAATGCCGATGGTACACCACAAGGAACTGAATTCAGAGTAAACACGACGACCATTAATGGACAGTGGTATCCCTCTGTAACAGGGCTCTCTGATGGTGGCTGGGCCATCACATGGAGTAGTGAAGCACAAGACGGTTCACTGAACGGCATCTATGGTCAAGTGTATAACGCTGATGGATCTACACGTGGTTCCGAGTTCCAAATCAATAGCTACACAGATAGCCAACAATTGCATCCGTCAATTTCACCACTTTCTAGTGGAGGCTGGATTGTTACTTGGGAAAGTGATGGGCAGGATGGTTCATCTTATGGCGTATATGGACAAGTTTATAATGCTGATGGCTCCACGAAAGGGGCTGAGTTCCAGATAAACAGCTTTACGGATGGTGACCAATCACTCTCTTCTGTATCTGGGTTACTCGATGGTGGCTGGATCGTTACCTGGAGAAGCAATGGTCAGGATGGCGATGGCTGGGGTATCTATGGCCAAGCTTATAAAGCAGACGGCACGAAACAAGGGAATGAATTCCAGATTAATGATCATACTATTGGCAATCAGGCGAACCCGATTGTAACGACACTTGTTGATGGCGGCTGGGTTGTTACCTGGGATAGCAGTAATGGACAGGATGGTTCGGGTTGGGGAGTTTATTCCAAGACATATAATGCTGATGGAACCGTTCGTGCGCTTTATACCGAAGCCGGCTCGGATCTAGTTCTCTTTACTGACATTGATATTGCTGATGTAGATAGTTCTGACGATGTTGTTTCCGCGACGATTACAGTTACGGATTTTGTTGCAGGTGATCAGCTTGGATTAACAGCGGGCTATACGCTACCTGCTGGTATCACGCTGAATTACAACAGTGCGACAGGTGTACTCACACTCTCTGGTGCAGCAAGTGCGGCGGACTACGAAGCTGTGTTGGAACATATTGCCTACAGCTTTAGTGCCGGAAACCCCGATAGTGGTGATAGTACACCAACCCGGACTATTGAGCTGACCATTAATGATGGTCATGACAACAGCAATGTGATTACCAAAGTGATTAATGTTGTTGGCAATGACGCACCGGTTATCACAGGTGGTGATCACACGGGGGCCGTTGTTGAAATTGTTGACGGTGCTGTTGGTGAGAATGCAACAACACATACGGCGACTGGCTCTATTGTTTTTGCTGATGCGGATACGTTGGATACCCATTCAGTCAGCTTTGCGCCGGATGCTTCCGGTTATCTCGGTAGCTTTACGCCTGTGTTTGATCAGGCAACCAAGACGATCACGTGGGATTTCTCCATCGATGATGCCTCCATTGATTATCTAGCGGCTGGTGAGGTTGTTACTCAGACATACACGGTGACCATTGATGACGGCAACGGCGGCACAGTTGATCAGGATGTAACTGTGACAATCACAGGCACAAATGACGCGCCGGTGATTACGGATAATACGCCTGACTTTAATGGGGATTTATTGGTTAATACAACAACAGGAGAAGACCAAACTGTTCCTTCTGTTACTAATCTAACCGGCGACCGATGGATGGTTGTTTGGGATAGTAAAGATCAGAATGGAGAAAGCCACGGAGTTTATGGGCAAGTATATAATTCTGACGGTTCCAAACAGAATTCTGAATTTAAAATCAACAGTATTTCACCTGAAATTAGCACATTACCGAGTGTTGCTGGTTTAATTGATGGTGGTTGGGTTGTTGCATGGCGTGGTTATGGTCAGGATTCTCATAGTTCGGCTATATCCGCTCAGAGATTTAATTCAGATGGTTCTAAAAATGGAATACAGTTCCAGGTCAATACAAATGAGTATAACTGGCAGGGCGAGCCATCTATTACAGGTTTGCCTGATGGTGGTTGGGTTGTTACTTGGCAGAGTCATCATGTATCAAGTACTCACAACGCTGGAATTTACGGTCAAGCTTATAATGTCGATGGTACTAAACAAGGTGCAGAGTTTTGGGTGGAAAGCTACACTACGGATAGACAGGTGTGGTCTTCAGTCTCTGACCTCGATGATGGTGGTTGGGTCGTTACTTGGGAAAGTAATGGTCAAGACGGATCTTCATACGGGATTTATGGGCAAGCGTTTAATGCTGATGGTTCCAAGCAAAGTGCTGAATTCCAGATTAATAGTTTCACAAGCGGAAGCCAGGATAAACCTGCTGTATCAAACCTTATAAATGGTGGTTGGGTTGTTACGTGGAATAGTGACGGCCAAGATGGTTCCTCATATGGTGTTTATGGACAAGTTTTTAATGCTAATGGAACCAAACAAGGTGCTGAATTCCAGGTTAATAGCGGTAGCTCTTATGAACAAAATGTTTCGTCTGTTGCTGCTTTAAGTAACGGCGGTTGGGTTGTGGCATGGCAAAGTAATGCGTCAGATGGGGCAACATTTGATATCTATACTCAGATATATAATGCTAATGGCACAAGGCAAGGTATTGAATTCCAGGTTAATAATTATGTCGCTGAAAACCAGGGCTCCCCTTCTATTGTTGGGTTGGCTGATGGAGGTTTTGTTGTTACTTGGCAAAGCCAAAATCAAGATGGTTCGGGAGAAGGTATATACAGCAGAATTTTCAACGCAGATGGCACCGTAAGATTAGCTAATGCATATACTGAAGGTGATGCTGCGCTTACATTGTTTACTGATATCGACATTACAGATGTTGATACATCAGATGATGTAGTTTCCGCGACGATTACAGTTACAGATTTTGTTGCAGGTGATCAGCTTGGTTTGACAGCGAGCTATACGCTGCCTGTCGGTATTACACTGAACTACGAGAGCGCGACAGGCATGCTCACACTCTCTGGTGCAGCAAGTGCGGCGGACTACGAAACTGTGTTGGAAAACATAACCTTTAGCTCTGTTGGTGAAAGTGATGGGGCCACGGTAACTCGAACTATCGAGTTGAGTGTTAATGATGGTACTGACAACAGCAATATCATTACCAAAGTCATCAATGTGACCGGGACGAATGATAGTCCTGTAATTACCAGTGGTGATCAAACAGTAATGGTCACTGAAATTGCAGATGGTGTAGCAGGCGAGAATGCAACAACGCATGCAGCTTCCGGCTCAATTACTTTTGCGGATGCAGATATATCAGACATACATTCAATTAGTGTTACTCCGGATGTTTCCGGTTATCTCGGTAGCTTTACGCCAGTGTTTGATCAGGACAGTAAGACGATCACGTGGGATTTCTCCGTTGATGATGCGTCCATTGATTATCTGGGGGCAGGTGAAGTTGTTACCCAGACTTACACAGTCACCATTGATGATGGAAACGGCGGCACGGTTGATCAGGATGTAACTGTGACCATTACCGGCACCAACGATGCGCCAGTTCTGAGTGATTTGGGGAACGATGCATTTCAGGCCAGTGATATCTTTGTTGTTGATCAAAGTGGAACTGGACCACAATACTTCCCGGTTGTGGCCTCTTTTGCCAATGGGAACTTCATTTCTGTCTGGGATGGTTCCTCAAGTCTGGTTGGCCGTATTTTCAATAGTGATAATCAGCCGATTGGGGATCAGTTTCTTATTGCCTCTACTGTAAGCGGTATCATTCCAGAGGTTGAAACACTTGCCAGTGGTGGGTTTATTGTCACCTGGCGTTCATCAGGCGGCTTACGGGCGCGCATATTTGATGAAAATGCTCAAGGTATCGGCCCCGACTTTCTCGTTGCCAATACACCAGATGGCAACGAATGGGGTTCCTGGATTACAGAGCTACCAAACGGTAACATTGTGATCACTTGGGAAAATATTATGTCCACGCTTTACAGCCGGATATATGCGCCTGATGGTCAACCCGTGACAAACGAGTTTGTTGTTAACTCGTCCCAAAGTGGCACCCATCTGCAGCCATCATTGACGGTTCTGGATAACGGTGATTATATCGTTACCTGGACAAGTAACATTAGCAGTGGTGATGGTAGTGGTTTTGGCATCCTTGCACGTAAGTTCAGTTCCGATGGAACAGCGCAGGGGCCGGAATTTGTTATTAACAGTACGGTGGCAGGTAATCAGGTCGATCCAACGATTTCTACATTGGAAAATGGTAACTTTGTTGTCACCTGGACAGGGGGAGCCTCAACCTTTAATCAGCCCGGAAATACAATTGTCGGACGTCTGTTTGATAGTAATGGTCAAGCACTGGGAGATGATTTCACAATCCATAACGGCAGTGGCCAGCAGGATGTTGCTGTTAAGGCGCTTGTCGGTGGTGGTTTTGTCGTCACCTGGAATGACGGAGGGCAAATCAGTGCACGTATGTACAATGATGACGGAACGGCACAAGGCGACAGTTTTGTTGTTGATGCCAATCCGTCAAATAACAGTACGGCACCTTTTGTCACGGCACATGATGACGGCAGTTATACGATTATCTGGGGTGAATCTCCTGATGTTAAGGGCCGTACTTATGGCAAGGCAGCTTCAGAGTACATCGAAGGAGATGCTGCCCTACAGATCTTTAGTGACCTTGATATCTCTGATGTTGATATTGCTGATAATATTGTTTCGGCAACCTTTACCATTACAGACTTTGTTGCCGGTGATCAGCTTGGATTGACGACGGGCTATACGTTGCCTGCTGGTATCGCACTGAATTACAACAGTGCGACGGGTGTACTTACTCTCTCTGGAGCAGCAAGTGCAGCGGACTACGAAAGTGTTCTTGAAAATATAACTTTTAGTTCTGTAGGTGAAAGTCAGGGAACGACGGCGACGCGAACGATTGAATTGAGTGTTAATGATGGTACTGACAACAGTAATATCGTTACCAAAGTTATTAATGTCGTCGGAATGAATGACGATCTTGTGATCACAAGCGGCGAACAAACAGCTTTAATAACTGAAATTGCAGATGGTGTAGCAGGCGAGAATGCAACAACGCATGCAGCTTTCGGCTCAATTACTTTTGCGGATGCAGATATATCAGACATACATTCAATTAGTGTTACCCCGGATGTTTCCGGTTATCTCGGTAGCTTTACGCCTGTGTTTGATCAGGCAACTAAGACCATCACGTGGGATTTCTCCGTTGATGACGCATCCATTGATTATTTGGCAGCTGGTGAGGTTGTTACCCAGACTTACACAGTCACCATTGATGATGGAAACGGTGGCACGGTTGATCAGGATGTGACCGTCACGATTACAGGCACTAACGATGCGCCTGTTATATCAGAAAGTATTATTTCAGGTGGTGCAGAAGATATTCAGGTCAATAGCCATACAGCAGGAGAGCAATATAACTCTTCTGTTGCCGGGTTGCCAGATGGTGGCTGGGTTGTTGTTTGGGATAGTGATGGACAAAATGGTTTTGCTCATGGGGTTTATGGGCAAGTCTATAATGCAGATGGATCTGTTGAAGGCGCTGAATTCCAAATCCACACAATTGCACCGGGTTTCTGGGGCGCCCCTGTTGTGACAGGATTGATCGATGGTGGTTGGGTCGTGACCTGGCATACCTATGGTCAGGATGGAGCTAGTCTTGGTATAACAGCGCAGGCTTATCATGCCGATGGCACGACCCAGGGCGCACAGGTTCAAGTCAATGATTATGCTGCTTATTGGCAGGGTAATAATGCGATAACCGGATTGAGTGATGGTGGTTGGGTCATTACCTGGAACAGCTATCAGCAAGATGGCTCGAATAACGCGATTGTGGGTCAGGCCTATAACGCTGACGGAACAAAACAGGGCAGTGAATTTATAACCAATACCTATACAGCGGGAGATCAGCTTTACTCATCAGTTGCATCGCTAGCAGATGGTGGTTGGGTTGTTACGTGGCAAAGTAACGCTCAGGATGGTAATGGTCTTGGCATATTCGGACAGGCTTATAATGCTGATGGAACTGTCCAAGGTAATGAGTTCCAGGTAAATAGTTACACGTCTGCAGCTCAGCAAAACACTTCTGTCACAGGTCTTACTGATGGTGGTTGGATTGTTGTTTGGGATAGTAACGCTCAGGATGGATCCTCTCACGGTATTTATGCCCAAGCCTATAATGCAGATGGAACACCACAAGGATCTGAATTCCTGGTAAATACCTTCACCAATGACAGTCAGGCAACTCCAGATGTTACTGGTCTGAGTGATGGTGGCTGGGTCATTACGTGGCAAAGTCATGGTCAAGATGGTGGTGGTTACGGCGTGTACGCGCAGATGTATAATGCAGATGGATCATTGAGAGGGGGTGAATTTCAACTCAATGCCACGACAGCTGGGGATCAATTTGCACCTTCAATCAGCAGTCTTGCAGATGGTGGCTTTATCGTTACCTGGGAAAGTCAGGGTCAAGATGGATCAGGCCGAGGTATATTCTCGCAAGCCTATAATGCTGACGGTTCCGTACGAAGCATTACCCAATACACCGAAGGAGATGCTGCACTACAGATCTTTAGCGGCGTTGATATTACAGATGTTGATACATCAGATGATATCGTTTCAGCGACGATCACGGTCACAGACTTTGTTGCGGGTGATCAGCTTGGCTTGACAGCGGGCTATACGCTGCCTGTCGGTATTACGCTGAACTATAACAGTGCGACGGGCGTGCTCACACTCTCTGGTGCAGCAAGTGCAGCTGACTACGAAGCTGTGCTGGAGAACATTACTTATAGCAGTACATCGGACAATCCAGATCTCAATGGGGCAAATACAACACGCACAATTGAGTTAAGTGTCAGTGATGGCTCTGATGATAGTAATGTGATTACGCAAATCATTGATATTAAAGCCGTGAATGAAGTTATTATTGGTGATGACAATGCCAATACCTTAAGTGGAACATCGGATGGTGGTGCGTCGCTTTCTGGGTTGTTGGGAGATGATGTTCTTTATGGTGCTGCCGGTGACGATATTCTTCTTGGTGGCGGTGATGATGATCTATTGACCGGGTACGCCGGGGCCGATGTGCTCACAGGTGGCTCTGGATCAGATAGCTTTATATTTACAGATGCCAATTCGGTAGATCGGATTACAGACTTCAATCTTGCGGAAGGAGATGTGCTCAATATCTCAGACCTCATTGATTATAGTGATGGAACAGGAGACCTTATCAGCGATTATCTCTCGGTTGAAAGTGACGCAGATGGGGCAACAATCTCAATTTCATCGGATGGTGGAAACACCTACACCAATGTGGCTGTTCTTGATAACGTATCATCCGGAGATACCTTGAGGGTTATTCTGGACCAAGCCGAAGAAAACATTTTTGTTGTCTAAAAACGGTTAAATCAGGCGGGGGATACCATCCTGTTCACGGCATCTATAAAAGCCCCGTCAGTGTTATCTGGCGGGGCTTTTATAGATGCCGTGAACAGGTTCTAATGCTTCTGATATTTTATTATGCATTTGCATAATTTTATGCAAATGCATAGAATTATTGGATCAAGACTAAAAAAGCCAAGATGATTGCATGCATTGCGGTTGGAAAATCAAATAGCTGAGAGTGTTCCGATGATGAAATATGGATGTCAGACAATGGCCGCCCCTATGAAACGCGTTTTAATGCGCAGGCCGGGAGAGAGCTTGAGAAATGCAGATCCAGTAAAGTGGCATTACAATGAACTGTTTGATGCTGAAAAGGCCATCGATCAATATCAGGGTCTGGTTGATATGGTTGAACAAGCTGGCACTGAAATTGTCTGGATAGAAGACAATGATGATGGCCTGTCTGATGCGATGTTTACCCGGGATGCTTCGCTTATTGTTGAAGCCGGGGCGGTATTGTTACGCATGGGTAAGTCATTGCGTGCAGAGGAACCTGCGTTACATGGCAAGGCTTATGAAGCGGCCGGCATCCCTGTTCTTGGGGCTTTATCCGGTGATGCTCTGGTCGAAGGAGGAGATACGATTTGGCTGGATGAGAAGACGCTTGTTGTTGGTCTCGGGTTTCGCTCTAACCGTGAAGGTGTCCGCCAGCTAAATGAACTATTGAACCCGCACGGGATAGAGGTGCTGGGCTTTGATTTACCCACATGGCATGGGGAAGAGGCCTGTCTCCATCTTATGTCCGTGATCTCGCCACTCGATGAAGATCTCTATTTGGTTTTTTCCCCACTGATTCCTGCTGCACTTTATTCTCTGATGAAGCAACGTGGTATTCAGATGATTGAGGCGCCGTCGAAAGAGTTCACAGCTAGTTATGGCTTGAATCTTAATGTCATGCCGCTGTCACCCAGAGACTGTGTCATGATTGACGGCTTTCCCGAGACACAAGCGATGATGGAAGCACATAAAGTCAAAGTCCGCACTTTTGAGGGGGGGGCTCTTTGCATGGCGTGTGAAGGTGGTCCAACATGTTTAACGAACCCAATTCTTCGGGAAGCTTGAGGCGTTTTCTAATGCTGAAGCAACAAGATCTCAAACATCAAAGGCCTAAACGTGGGAAAAGCGAGATTCGTAAAGACGAGCTGATTGAGGCGACATTGGAATGCATCTCCAGCGAAGGTCTGCAAAATGCGACGGTACGTAAGGTTGCTGAATATGCTGGTGTTACCAATGGTTTGATCCGGTTCCATTTTGGCAGTAAAGATCAAATGATTCAGATCGCTTATCAGCGGCTGTTAGAAGAAATATTTCAGTCTTCTCTTGCGGTTGTTACTGAAAGTCAACTTTTGCCACGTGAACGTCTGAGGCGCTTTCTAAAAGCTAACCTATCTTCTCCGATTGTAACGGCACAGACGGTGATACTTTGGGCGAACTTTCTGCCCCTAACTTACAAAGATGAAGAGATGGCGCGTATCCGCCGTGAGGCTTATACCAAAACAACAGCTTTGTTTGAGGAGTTGATCGAGGCAGCCTTGGTTGATGAGGGAAAAGTTGGCGTGGATGAATACTGTTCAAAGCAAAAGTGTCGTCACTTAGCCATCAAACTCAATTCATTGATTGACGGTCTTTGGCTCGAAGGTAGTACGGCAGACAATAGCCCTTACAAAGAAGAACTGGTTGTGATTGGTTTGGATGCTGCCTCTGACCTTGTGGGAATGAACTTGAGAGAATAAAGGGTGAAATACAAGAAACAAAAGGAACTTGCTGAGTATGGCCTGTGCGTTTAGCACAATGGTATAAAGAAAACTCTAGGTGTGAAGCTTCTTGCCCCTTTTGCAGAGATCATTACACTCATTGGAACGAACGCTGATGAGCTGCATGTTTGACGAGCAGGTTTAAAACCTCTTCCTATGGGCAAGTGTAAATAAATGAGAATTTTCCTCCGTTGGCTTGTGTGGGCGAGCGTCTTTGTCGAGCTAATCCTGCCTCTTGGAATCATCCTGTTGTATCGGGTGTTTCCCCCTTTGGCGACGCCCCTTATGTTGCTTAGGGATACACCGATGCAATATGATTTTGTCGAGTTGGAAGATATCTCGCCAAGCCTGGTGAAAGCAGTTTTGGTTTCTGAAGATCAACGGTTTTGCGATCATACGGGTTTTGATTGGAAACAACTAGAGATCGTCTGGGAAGAGGTGGTTCATACAGGAACAGCTTCGCGCGGGGCCAGCACGATTTCTATGCAGACAGCAAAGAACCTGTTTCTCTGGCCCTCACGCAGCAAGGTTCGAAAGGTTCTTGAGATTCCGATTACTCTGATGTTGGAAACATTGCTGCCAAAGCGACGAATTCTGGAGCTCTATTTGAATATCGCTGAATTTGGTGACGGGATTTATGGTGCAGAGGCTGCTGCGCAAAACCATTTTAACAGAAAAGCGAAAGGTTTGACACGGGGGCAGTCAGCACGCCTTGCCGCGGTACTACCAAACCCACTGTCTCGGAATGCTGCCCGACCTAGTCAGAATGTGCAAAAACGGGCTGATAAAATCCAGGGTGGAATCAGGATTGCGCCTGCTTCGCTGTGGTCTTGTCTTTAGTTTCTATTTCTTTGTGATGCTAGAAATGTGTGATCTTTCTGGGAAGTGTAACTCTTACTGAAAATTATGATCTACCTTCTCGTAAGGGGAATTATCACAGGTCGTCAGGAGGAGGAATATTATGATCTCGATAAATTTGCGCTAATGTTCCGTCGCTTTTGATCTGCGCGAGTGCCTCATTAAAACGCCGAATAATTGTATCTGCATCCTTACGCTTTTTACTGATTACAAAATGTAACGCTTTATGCCCCAGAACAGGGCCGGCGAAGTTATAGATTTCATCCCATTTGGGGTAAATTTTTTGCAACTGATGACGGGCGACGTTTTCTTCTTCTGGTAACAGATCAATTCGACCGCGTCGCAATAGTTCCAATCCTTGATAGAAATCATTAATGACTGTCGTATTGGTGTCTTCATATGCAACAGGAAGTTCATAGGCATAGTTTCTAAGCAAACCGATGGAATAAACAGAGAGTGCCTCAAGATTTTCTATGGTTATTTCTTTGGCCGTTAACTTTACCAATCGTAACTTGCTATTCAATAAAGGGGTGCTATAGAGATAATTTTTCGCACGTTCTTCTGTATGCCAAGCCCCTAAAACACCGTCTGCTCGGCCTGTTTTTGCGTATTTTAGAGCTCTCGACCAGGGCAAAAATTCTATTCTTGTTTCATAGCCAGCACGTTTTAGGGCTGTTGTAACAATGTCAGTTGCTAGGCCACCTTTTAAAAGGGAGGCACTGTTATAGGGCGGGAAATCATCGTTCACTAAATAGAGTGTTTCCGCGGAAACTGCTCGGGTGAAACTGGTTAGGATGAAATAAGCACAGATAGCTAATTTATATAAAAGAAGCCTCTCCATTCGTGCATGCCTTTTAAATTATAAGCTACATGCGATTGTATGAATGGAGAGGTTTCAAAAATGTTAAGTATGTTGTGGAGGTGCTTTGTTATTGCTTCAATAAAAGAGGATTAAATTCCTATGATTCCAGCATCCATTCATGAGCCGGGTCGTTATGGAATTTCCAGACACGTTTGGGGCCGGCCATTACATTGAGATAATAGAGATCGTAACCATGAGGTGCGCCGCAAGGGTGATAGCCTTCCGGTACTAAAACCACATTACCATCTTCTACGGCAAAGGTTTCATCCAATGATCTGTCATCTGTGTAGACACGCTGGAAGGCAAAACCCTGTGAAGGATTGAGACGATGGTAATAGGTTTCTTCCAGCAATGATTCATTTGGCAGCGCATCCTGATCGTGCTTGTGAGGGGGGTAGGAAGACCAGTGTCCACCGGGTGTTATGACCTCAACGACAAGCAAGCTGTCCGCGGGGGCGGTCTCTGGTAGAATGTTGGCTACATGGCGAACATTCGTTCCTTCCCCGCGGGTTTCCCTGCTTGCTTGTTCTGGCGAGATAACACGCGGTTTTAAACGTTCCTCAGGATTTGATGTTACGGGGGCAGAGCAAACTGCCAATTCTACATCAGTCTCTGCGATTAAAGACCATGTGCATCCCCCTGGGATATAAACGGACCAAGGATCTCCTTCGAAAGGGGACATGCGTTCACCGAGAGAACCAAAATCCTGATCATCGACACTGACTTTTCCTTTGCCAGACACAAAAACGAGACAGGTTTCTCGGTTAGTTGCCTGTTCCGATAGGGTTTGATCTTTTGCAAGCTTGTGTACGTTAAAGCCAACATATTCCCAACCAGCACTATCGGGGGTGATTTCGATCACCTTGCCGTTTTGATCCGGTGCTGATGGTTTTACAAGTAAGTGGCTCATCTAATTTCTCGTACTGTTAAGTTTGGGCGCCTAAATTTGATCATGGGTGTATCAGGTTTCACGCTGTTTCTTCAAGCAAACCTGCTTCTTGCAGATAGCCAACCAAATTAGCATAACCCAGTTTGGCAAATGAAAGTGCTGAAATCTTATCTGAGTACTGCTCAGCCTCAACAACAACCCAGCCTTGATATCCCCGGAGTTCTTTTAAAGTTTTTGCAAAGTCAATCATGCCATCGCCAGGGACTGTATAGACACCGGCAATGACGGCCTCCAGGAAGCTCATATTCTCATCAGCAGCTTTTTTCATAATTTCGGGACGCACGTCTTTCGTGTGCACATGACTGATCCGGTTCTTGTAGCGCGCAGCAAGTACTGCAGGGGCTGCGCCGCCCCAGGTTGCATGCCCTGTATCCAGAAGTAAATGTACCGATGGACCGGTAACGTGCATAAAGTTGTGAATGTCTTCTTCAGACTGCACGATTGTGCCCATGTGGTGGTGATACACAAGGCGAACACCTTCAGCCAAGGTTGCATCGCCAACCTCTGTAACGCGTTTTCCAAATTCGACCCAATCTTCATCTTGTAGGATAGGTCGTTTGGAGAGGGGAGTGTCGATATCGCCGTGAATAGCATTTGATGTCTCGGCAAAAACCAGAACATTTGCGTCACACCCTTTAAGAAGATCAAGGTGAGGGCGCAGGTTCATAAGTTCATCTTCGACACTGCGGATTAACAATTCAGAAGAATACCAGCCGGATACAAGGCTGTGCCCGTATTCAGCAAGCGTGGCCTTTAATGTTGCGCTTTTGCGCGGAAATTTATTGCCAAGTTCCATGCCAACGAAACCGGCTTCCTGTGCTTCTCGAAGACATTGTTCGAGCGGAATGTGTCCACCCAGTTCAGTCATATCATCGTTTGACCAGCCAATAGGATTGGCACCAATACGAATGGTCATAAATTTAATCTCCGATACGTTGTTGCTTGAGCGCGGTCTCATAGTTCTCACGCGCAGAATTTACATTTTTGTCTGATGATACTTCCGGAACAGCGACATCCCACCAGTGTCCGCCGGCTTCGGTTGATGTCAGGGGGTCAGTATCGATTACAATGACGGTAGTTTTGTCATTGCTTTGGGCTTGTTCTAACGCTGTTTCCAGCTCATCAATTGTGCCAACTTTTGATGCGATGGCTCCCAGGCTTTCCGCGTGAGTTTTAAAATCGATGTCCGGTAGGGATTGATGATTTGTATGTTCCAGCAGGTTATTGAAGGACGGATTTCCCGTACCACGTTGCAGGCGATTGATGCACCCGTATCCTCGGTTATCAAGAACGACAATCGTCAATCTTTGTCCAAGAAGAACAGAGGTGGCGATTTCCGAGTTCATCATCAGGTAAGAGCCGTCGCCAACCATGACCACGACTTCCTTGTCCGGGGTGGCGATCTTGACACCAAGACCACCTGCGATCTCATACCCCATACAGGAATAGCCGTATTCTACGTGGTAACTCCCGGGCATTGAGGCTTGCCATAGCTTATGAAGCTCACCCGGCAATCCACCTGCTGCGCAGACAACAATACTGTCCTTGCTTGATTGACGTTGAACTGCGCCGATGACTTGCGCATCAGATGGGTAAAGATCTGGTGTTGAGGCCGTAACTTTATTGGCGGCATTTACCCAGTTTTGATAAGCGTCTTGCCCCAAGGCTGACCATTTACTTGGCGCTGTCCATCCCTCTAGTTTGGCACTCAGTTGTTGTAAGGTGCTTTGTGCATCACCGACCAAAGGCAGGGAACGATGTTTGGTTGCATCGAAATTTTGCACGTTGATACCGATGAAACGTCGGTCAGGGTTTTTAAAGAGCGCCCAGGATCCCGTTGTGAAGTCCTGAAGTCTTGTCCCCACGGCAAGGATAAGGTCGGCTTCTTCAGCTAGTTTGTTTGCTGCAGAGGTTCCCGTTACACCAATTGCTCCCATGTTCAAAGGATGATCGTGAGGCAAAGCTGATTTGCCTCCCTGTGTTTCTGTGACCGGGATATTGTGCTTCTTTGCAAAGGATTGAAGTGTGTCACTCGCTTGTGAATAGTGAATACCACCCCCTGCAATAATGAGAGGTTTTTGGGCCTCTTTTAAGGCCGCGAGAGCAACTTCTAATTCTTTGGGATCAGCGGCAGGACGGCGAATATGCCAGATCTTTTCTTCAAAAAAGCTCTCCGGGTAATCGTAGGCTTCTGCTTGAGTATCCTGACAAAGGGACAGGGTTACCGGGCCGCAATCTGCTGGATCTGTCAGAACATTCATAGCTCTGTTAAGAGCCGGGATAATTTGTTCCGGGCGTGTGATGCGATCAAAGTATCTGGATACGGGTTTGAAACAATCGTTTGCGGAAATCGTGCCATCACCAAAATTTTCGATTTGTTGAAGTACGGGGTCGGGATTTCGGTTGGCAAAAACATCACCGGGTAGCAGTAATAGCGGCAGACGATTGACGTGGGCCAGTGCTGCGGCGGTAACCATGTTTGTGGCACCGGGACCAATAGAGGTTGTGCAGGCCATCATGCGTTGACGCTGGGATGATTTGGCATAAGCAGTTGCTGCGTGCGCCATCCCTTGTTCGTTGTGCGCTCGGTAGGTCGGCAGCTTATCCCGAACCTGGTAAAGGGCTTCACCCATACCGGCGACATTGCCGTGCCCAAAGATAGCCCATACACCACCAAAGATTGGTTCGATTTTATTGTCGATCTCAATTTTCTGAGCGCTTAAAAAATTTGCAATAGCCTGCGCCATTGTTAATCGTATTGTCTTCATCTGTTTTAATCCGGTCCACGCAGATTTTTATTCAGCTATAAAAACAAAGTATGACACACTTCGTTTTTATAGATTTTGTTGTATATGAGCCCTTGTGCTCATGAAGAGCGTGTTGCTGTTTCAACTTCTACCCACGCATCTGTCAAGCGACGGAATTTATTTTCCATATCTGCAATTGCGGCTTTGTCATCAATCTCGCCCTTTAACCATGCATTTGCTGCTGCGGCAAAGATTGTGCGCCCAACCGCGAAGCCTTTGACCCAAGGGGAAGATATCGCAGAGGCAAAAGCTTCTTTGAGTTCGTCTTCAGGGGCTTCTAAGCCCAACAGGACGATGCCTCGACAATAGGGATCATTTCCTTCGATTACACGGCTGATATTTTGCCATGCAACGGTACTGGTTTGTGGTTCCAGTTTCCACCAATCGGGTTTGATGCCCAGATCATAAAACCTGCTCATAACTGTTGATATCGTCTCATCATCAAGAGGGCCATTTTTTCCTGCAATGATTTCGATAAGAAGCTCTCGACCAACGTTACGGGCTGCTTCATGAAGTCTTAGAAGGGATTTCTCCTGTTGTTCCCTAAGGCTTTGTTCGTCATCTGGGTGGTAAAAGCATAGACATTTCACAACATGGTCAACGGGCCACTCGCTCAAATGTGACCCCAAGTCTTTGATTTGATCAAAATCCAAAGGACGTGAACCTGGTAACTCGACAGGTCGTCCAATCCACAAGGGTTTTTTTGCGGCATCAAACATGGCCTTTACACCATAGGTGCTATCCAGAAGCATGCCATAGTTCGGCCGTCCCTGCGCGACATTACTGGCGGCTTGTACCGCGAGTTGTTTGAGATAAGAGATGTGATCGCGAGATACGCCTGCACGATCTGCCATATCTTCTAGCTGAGATCTATGGTCAATGGCAAAAGCCATTAGGCTTGTGTCTGCTGGGCGTCGAGTTGTTGCCCAGTGGATGTGATTGATATCCTGATCTTTGCGTAAAGCACGATGTTTGCTGCCTACCTTAAGGAAGTATTGCAGTTCGTCCCATGTTGGGATTTCTGGCGAGCAAAGCAGGCGTGAAACGGCAAAAGCACCACAGGCATTTGCCCATTTTGCACAGGTCTCAAAGCTTTCATCTTTGAGCCATCCCCTTAAAAAACCGGACATAAACGCATCGCCAGCCCCTAAGACATTATAAACCTCAACGGGGAAGCCAGGACCTGTGATGCCTTCTTCCAGATTTGTCGGTATGGCATCCGGATAGACGACGCAGCCCATGGGGCCACGTTTGAGAACAATAACAGCGTTAGAAAAAGAACGAATCACCTCTAAGGCTTCGAGTGTGTTTTCCGTGCCGCCCGCGATATGAACTTCTTCTTCAGTTCCCACAATAAGATCACAATTAGCGAGAACAGACTGAAGGTGTTTTGTCACGAGATCCGATTTTATGAAACGCTCTTCACCTGCTTCATGACCAGCCAACCCCCATAGGTTGGGGCGGTAATCAATATCGAGAATAACTTTACGGCCTGCTGCCTTTGCAATTGATACAGCCTTTTGGCTTGCAGCGAGAACATTGGGTTTGGACAAATGTGTGCCACTGATGAGAACCGATTGCGATCTCTGAATGAACGCAGGATCAATGTCTTCTTCGCACAGAGCCATATCGGCACAGTTTTCTCGGTAGAAAATCAAGGGAAAGGTGTCATCATCCTTTACGCCTAACAGCACCAATGCGGTCAATCGATTTTTGTCAGTGATAATACCATCTGTGGCGACGGCTTCACGGGCCATTTGCTCTCGGATATAACGTCCCATCTGTTCGTCGCCGACCCGTGTGATGAAGCCGGACTGCAATCCCAATCTAGACGTACCAATTGCGATATTGGCCGGGCATCCGCCGACAGACTTCGCAAAGCTTGCCATATCCTCCAGGCGACCGCCAATTTGCTGGCCGTAAAGGTCAACCGAAGCCCGTCCAACGGTGATAACGTCAAGATCGTATTGTTTTGTCATGGTTTTTGTCGTTTCTTCTTACTGCTCTATGACTTGTTAGACCTTTTTGTAACGCGCGGCTCTGTTTGCCGTTGCGTTGTTTGCATATAAGAGGTCAATGTTCAATTTTGCGTTTGGTGTATTGAATATGTCGTATCTTCTTCTTGTGATAATGAAACACATATTCTATATTTAAGTCAATTCAGAATATGTGTTCCTTTGGAGGTTCTTTTGGTTGGGTTTGGATTAATTGGTGCTGGCCGGATTGGACAGCTCCACGCAGATAATATTGTGGCAAATAGTCGGGCACATCTGGTTACTGTCTCTGATGCCTTTGCTGAGGCTGCAGAATCATTAGCCGCAAAAACAGGAGCCGTGGTTTCTTCGGTTGAAGATATGCTGGCCCGAGACGATGTTCAGGCAGTTTTTGTCGCATCTTCAACGGATACTCATGCTGATTTTATTGAAGCAGGGGCGCGTGCAGGCAAAGCGGTTTTTTGTGAAAAGCCTGTGGATATGGATGCGGACAGAATTCGCTCCTGTCTTGAGGTTGTTGAAGGGTGTAAGCAATCATTGATGATTGGTTTTAATCGTCGTTTTGATCCTAGCTTTGCATCGTTACAGCGGCGGTTGTCTGAGGGGGAAATTGGGGATGTTGAAATCGTTACGATTCAATCCAGAGATCCTTCGCCGCCCCCTGTTTCTTATATTGAACGATCCGGTGGATTGTTCAGGGACATGATGATTCATGATCTTGATATGGCACGCTTCCTTCTGGGCGAAGAACCTGTCTCTGTCTATGCCACTGGTTCGGCGCTGGTTGATCCCGCGATCGGTGATGCTGGTGATGTGGATACCGCGCTTGCTGTCTTAAAGACTGCAAGCGGCAAGGTTTGCCAGATATCCAATTCGCGTCGGGCAACCTATGGCTACGACCAGCGCATCGAAGTTCATGGATCAAAAGGTATGCTTCGAGCAGGAAATGTCCACGAAACTACTGTGGAAGTAGCAACGTCTGCTGGGTTTAAGGCAGATCCCGTTCAGCATTTTTTCCTGGAACGCTACATGGCTGCATACCGTGACGAGCTCAATGCCTTTATCGACGTTGTAGAACAAGGTGCCAAGCCTTCGCCAAGTGGTTACGATGGTCTTATGGCTCAGGCCTTGGCTGATGCAGCAACAGAGTCCCTTAAAACGGGTGCCCCTGTTTCACTCGTCTGATCTCAGGAACGAGAGCAAATACAAAAACAGAGGGCGCAATTCGCGTCCTCTGTTTTTTTGTTGAGCTCTAATAGTGGTTAAACTATGCAAGCCCTGTCATCTTTTGAAGATCTGAGGCAACGCCGCTTGCGGATGAGAGAATAGGGTTGCCTTTGCTCAGTCCGTCATTTTCAAGAAATGGCGATGACCATCCTCCGGCCTCTTTGATCAGGATAATGCCCGCGAGACAGTCCCAAGGATTGATGTGGGGCTCGTAGTAACCGATCAATCGGCCAGAAGCGACATATGACATCATCAAGGCGCAAGAGCCATTCCGGATAAACATGCCGCCTGCTGAAAGCAAACTGTCGAGAAACGGCAGAAGTTCTGATGGGGGAATGCGGTGGGATGTCCCGATACCCATGACGCCTTGCGTAACTGAAGTGATGTCCTGTGTTTGAACAGTTTGATTATTCAGGTGCGTGCCGTTTCCGCTCAGGGCAGAGAATAGCTCGTCTGTATTAGGATCATAAACAAAACCGGCAACAATCTTATCTCCCTTCATCAGGGCTACTGAAATGCACCAGGCATACATACCTGTCAGAAAACAGGCCGTGCCGTCGATGGGATCAATGACCCACAGATAATCATTGGAGCCTTTTTCCTGTCCGTGTTCTTCGCCTAGATAACCATCATTCGGAAACTTTTCACGTGTTAAGTCCCGAATTATCTTTTCAACGTTTTGATCTGCAATACTGACCACATCCTGAGGATCTGTCTTGGTTTCAATAATAAGTTCGTCGCGGCGATTAAAATAGTCCAAGGCAATTTCCCCGGCCTTTTTAATCATTTCCTGGCCGTGAAAAAATCTTTGATCAATGTTGTTCTTATCTTCTGGGCTGAGATCCTGGTAATTGAGAAACACAATAAAGTCCTTAGGTGCTGGTTGTCTCATGGGCGTTTTGTTTTGTTAATTTATGGTGCAATAAGAGCCATGCCCCTGGTGGCAAAGGTCATGGAAATATCACTGCCAGCCTTAATGGCATTTTCAATGCGATAATCGACCACAAACAGTTCACCCAACGGGCTATCAACAGAATAGTGAATTTGATTACCCAAATAAGTCGAATGTGTGATGTTTCCTTTGATACCAATTTGATTTGTAGAGGCAGGCTCAAGCAAAATTGAATCCGGGCGTACGGCTATTTGTGTTGTGCCATTGCCCATTCCTCTGCTGGGGAGGTCGTATTCAACGTTTTCTATGCGTATTTTTGCCGTTTCTTGAGTGATATTGATTACTTCACCGGTCACCAGATTTGCATCACCGATAAAGTCAGCAATAAAAGCAGAGGCGGGTGCTTCATATAGCTCTCGTGGTGTACCTTCTTGAGCAATTACTGACCTGTTCATGACAATGATACGGTCGGAAACTGCCAATGCTTCTTCCTGGTCATGCGTTACATATACTGCGGTCAAACCAAGGTTTTGCTGAAGATCTCTTATCTCTTCGCGGACTTTACGGCGCAGTTTAGCATCCAGATTTGATAGGGGTTCATCAAGCAAAAGAACTTCTGGCTCCAAAACCAGTGCACGTGCGACAGCAACCCTTTGTTGTTGGCCGCCGGAAAGCTCACTTGGTAAGCGAGATGCATATCCGGCAAGGCCAACAAGAGCCAAGCCTTCTTCTGCGCGTTCTGTAGCTTCTGATGTCTTTAGCCCGCTAACGCTCAATCCGTAAGCGACATTTTCGCCCACTGTCATGTGGGGAAAAAGAGCATAGGATTGGAAAACCATACTGACGTCGCGATCCGTGGCGGGAAGACTTGTAACGTCTTTCCCGCCAATCAGTATCCGTCCGGAAGAAGCATGTTCCAGTCCGGCAATCATCCGAAGAGTGGTGGTTTTTCCACATCCACTTGGCCCCAAAAGGGTAACAAGGTGACCTGGCTCAATCGAGAAAGAGACATCGTCAATTGCGGTGACCGCACCATAATTTTTGGTAACGTTTTCGAAGGTTACGGACCCTGCTTGAAGCTGCAGACTCATGCTTGTTTCTCCATAGGGGCAGAATTTGTTGATGATTTTGTTGTATCGGATTGAGAGGTTAACCTGTTTGTTCTGCGTAGCTTTCTCTCGCCAATAACCTTTTGAACGATCAGGATCGCACTTAGCATTACAAAAATCAGGACAGAGGAATAGGCAATGGCGATACCATATTCGCCATTTTCTACAAGGCCAATTATATAGGATGTTGCCATGTTGTGATCTGCACTGACGAGGAAGATTACGGCGCTGACTGATGTGATTGCGCGAACAAAGCTGTAGACCAGTGCAGCAACAATTGCTGGACGTAACAGGGGCAGGATAACTTTACGCAATGTTGTAAAGCTGTTTGCCCCAAGTGTGAGAGAAGCTTCATCCAGACTTTTATCAAGCTGGCTCATCGCGGCGATCCCACCACGTACACCGACAGGCATATTCCTGAACATAAAGCAAAGGACAAGAATGGCTGCAGTGCCAGTTAACTCAAAGGGGGGAACATTGAAGGCAAGAATATAGCTAACCCCGATAACTGTTCCGGGAATTGCAAAGCTCAACATCGTGCCGAACTCGAAGATATTTTTTCCGCCGAATTTCTGCCGTACCAGCAAGTAAGCTGTTAATAGGCCGAGTGCAGCGGTAAGAGGCGCCGCGATTGCTGAAATTGTTATCGTCGTCCAGAAGGAATCCCACGCAGCCCCTTCCCACACCAGATTTCCTTCACTCCATCCAATGCCGAAACCTTCTGCGTAATGTTGCAGGGTAAAGCTGTTGTTGCGTCCCCAATTCACAACAAAGCCGCCAAAGAGAACTGTTCCGTAAATAACAATTGTAAATAGTGCCCAGGGAATAGTGACACACATGCAAATTCGACGCAGTAACGGGTTCATCCCGGCGTGGATACCTGAATCTGCTTTGCCTGCAACTGTGGTGTAGGATTTTTTCCCAAGCCATATACGTTGTGCAAAGAAGGCGCTGAGCGTGAACATTAAGAGTGTGATCGCCAGAACGGCGGCCATGCTTTGATCATTTTGGGCGCCGACGATGGCAAAAAAGATCTCTGTCGACAAAACATCATAGTTTCCGCCGAGCACCATGGGATTGCCAAAATCAGCCATACTTTCGATGAAGCCAATCAAAAAAGCATTGGCGATACCTGGGCGCATCAAGGGCAGGGATACCTGTTTGAAGGTGTGCCATCGGCTGGCGCCAAGTGTCTGTGAGGCCTCTTCCATCGAAGGGCTGACGCCTTCGACAACACCAATTAGAACCAGAAAGGCTATGGGGGTAAAAGAGAGCGTTTGAGCCAGCCAGATACCAGGAAGGCCATAAAGCCAACGCCCGGCTTCAATGTTTAGGAGATCCGCAACAAATTGAGTGATGGTTCCTGAACGCCCCAAGAGAAGAATGAGGGCGAGGCCAATGACAAAGGGCGGTGTGATGATGGGCAGGATGGTGAGCACCCTGAGGGATTTCTTCCAACGAAAATCAGTTCTGGTTGCAACCAATGCAAAGCCAAGTCCCAGTAATGTGGTGGAGGTTGCAGTTAGAATTGCGAGAAAGAAGGAGTTTAGTCCAACACCGCAAGAGACGCTGGTACTTAGGCAGTCAATCCCCCAAATCTTTTTGGTGAAAAAATTGTTGGTAAAAGTACTAAGGGCATAAAGACCTTCATCATTTATAAAGGCTGAAACCAGAATTTTTCCAACTGGCAAGAAGACAAAGGTCGCGACGAGGGCAACAACAATCCCAATAGCTGAGGTTACGAAAACGTCACCTCGCAAATTCCCTGCTGCGGCGAGACCGGTGGTCAGGAGAATGAGAAATGCCCCTGATGTGAGAAGCGCCCCATAGCCCATGCCAAACTGACGTGTCTCAAGGGGGCCAAACAGGCTTTCCAGTGTGCTGAACTCCCAGCCACTGATCCCAACGCTAAATCCTTGCCCAAGTATGTAGGCGAGGCCAAACCCGCCGGATATGACCAGGGTTGAGGCGTATTTAGGGTCGCTTTTAACCCTGTTGAAAACGCATAGGGGAAAAAGAAGAGGGAAGAGAAGTGGTAATAACCACTCTTTATCCTGAAAGATTTGAAGAAGTGCCGGAGCATAATCACTATCAAACGGATAACCGTCAATAAGCCATTCAAAGGCCCAGAAGCCATCTTCAAGCGCATACCAGGGAAGGATGGCAAAGCCGATCCACCCCATAATAAGCCATGGAAAAAAAGATGTACGCACGTATCTTCCCTCTTTATCTCGAATGACGCTTATAGATTAGCGTGGCAGAGATTTAATTTCGTCATCCCAGCGCTTTAGAAGACGTTTTCTGGTTTCGCTGGAACCGTAGGTGGCAAAGTCATAGTTGATCAATTTGATCTCTGTGAGCTTTGGTGCTCCTTCTGGAACGGAGGATCCTGAATTGGAAGGGACCTGGTAGGCTTTAGCCTTTTCAGCCAAAGACTGTACGTCCGGGCGAAGTGCGAATTCTGCGAACTTTTTGGCGTTGTCCAGATTACGGGCACCTTTGATGATGCTCATGGATCCGACTTCATACCCGGTACCTTCGCAGGGAGCTACAACCTTGATCGGGAAGCCTTTTTTAACCTGCTTCACCATGTCGTGCATGAAGGTCACGGCCAGTGTGGTTTCCCCGCGGGCAGAGGCTTTGATAGGCGCGGAACCTGACTTTGTATATTGGTTTATGTTTGAATGAAGTCCGGCCAGAAATTCAAATCCTTTTTCTTCGCCAAAAAGCTGCACAACAGTTGCCAGTGTTGTGTAAGCAGTACCCGAAGAATTCGGGTTGGCCATTTGGACCTCACCTTTATAGGCAGGGTTTGTTAGATCGGCCCAGCATTTAGGTACAGGAAGGCCTTTTTCTTTCAAGAGTTCTTCGTTGTAACCAATACCAAGAGCGCCAGCATAGATCCCGACCGTTTTGTAGTCCCCTTGTTTTGCCTGATTTTGAGCCCATTCAAGAAGGCTATCAATCTGTTCTGATTTGTAGGGCGTTGTTAAGTCTTCTGCCGCAGCTTGCAGATGAGGATCGCCAGTCCCGCCCCACCATACATCAACCTTGGGGTTTCTTGCTTCTGCCTTGATGTGGGCGAAAATTTCGCCAGAGCTTTTGCGTACCATAGAAACATCAACGCCGGACTCTTTTTCGAACGTTGATTTCATGAGATTGCACCATTCTTCGTCGGCTGCGCAAAGGACGTTTAGTTTCTCTTTTGCTTGTGCTGAAACTGCTGATACAGCGCAAAGTGTCGCAACAGCGAACCCAAATGCGATATTTTTTTTTGTCATCCCTGTGACCTCCCTTTTTGGTCGTTTCTTTTGAGGTTGTTCCTCTTGAATTAAATTGTGCACACGTTTGCACAATTTGGCTAAAAAATTCCGTTTAGAATCCTTGCTCTTGTTATGATGATAAGAGGCAGAAAAAATAAATGAAAGAAAAATTTCAATAAATTTATTATTGGAATTTATTTTCTAAAATTAAATTTGTTGAAGGATATTAATTTCAATCCTTTAAGGAAGAGATGTACTCATAATTGTTGGTAGGGCGGAGCTGCAATTGTTTTTCTTTTGATTAAGGACACAGGAATTATTTTGCGTATGCGTTCGGAAGTGGTGTCGATGCCATTGATACACTCTGCGACAGCTTTTGCCAGGTTGTTGGGGCATTGTTTAATTGTAGTTAAGTCGTAAGTTGGGCGAGCGGAAAGAGGCAGGTCATCAAACCCGATTACCGACACATCATCAGGAATTTTCTTGCCCATTTCGTAGCGTGCGGCATCCATAAAGCCAAAGGCGATATTGTCTGTCGCACAGAAAAATCCAGTTGCATGATCTTGTTGAGACAGTGTTTTAAGGGCGGCTTTATATCCTGCTTGATATCCTGTTTCTTCGACGTTTATTTTTTCGAGAGTTACGTCGCCTGCACTTGCTTTTAGAGCAAGTGTTTGTTCAAAAAAATCACGCCTGGATACGCCACTGAAAGTACTGAAGCTACTGTTGATAAAGGCAAGTTTCGTATGGCCGGCATCTATGAGGGCCTGTGCCGCTAACATTGCACCTTTTTGATTGTCGCAATTGATCAGGTTTGCCTGGTCCAGTTGTCCAGCCCTGTTTAACAAGATGACAGGTATGTCCCGGTTTATAAATTTGGCACCAATAGAAGACGAAGGGCTGCCGGATGTAATAACAATGCTTTTGACTTGATATTGGGCGAGCTTTTTTATGGAGATATCAAGCTGTTTTTCGTTGGACGCGTCCAATAGAATGGGATGCAGGCCCATTTTCTGGAGAGTTGAAATCAGCTTGTCCACAAGGATAACGGCAAATGGATCGTGTAATCCTGATGAAACCAATCCAACCAAATCACTTTCTTTGGTGCTCATTGAGCGCGCAAGTTTGTTGACTTGATATCCCAGTTGATCTGCGATTTCTATGACGCGCTTGCGAGTGACATCCGATATTCGACTGTCTGATTTGAAGCAACGTGAAACTGTAGAACGGGACACTCCGGCCAGCCTGGCAACATCAGCAGAGGTGACATTTTGTTTTTTCATACCGGATCCTGATTTGGTCATAAGCGTCTTTATTTACATGGTTTTCAAATTTTGAGCAAACGTGTGCATTGATTTAAATTATTATCATTTATTCCTTTTATAGAATTTATATTCCATTTGTGTGTCAGTCTGGTATGAAGAATGGAAAAAATGAAAGGCTATTTGATGATTGCTCCCAGTACCTATGATGCCTTGCGGGATGAATTGGCATCCCGCCATGATGAGCTTAGCAAGCGTTTGAAGCAGATCGCAGAATATGCGCTGGACAATCCGAACGATATGGCGCTGGAAACGGTTTCTGAAATTGCAGAGCGTGCAGGAGTTCAACCTTCAAGTCTTATCCGCTTTGCCAAAGCTTTTGGGTACTCGGGCTTTAGCGAAATGCAGAAAGTTTTTCGTTCGCACCTTGTCGAGAATGGCTCTAACTATAAAGAACGTATCCGCTCGTTAGGCAGGGATGATTCGTGCCAATCCAATAGCTCGAGCGTTGTGCTTGATGATTTTATTGATGGTGGCATCGCAGCGTTGAATAACCTGCGTGAGGTACTTAACCCTGAAAAGTTGGAACAGGCAGTTGAGGCCTTGGTTGATGCAGATGTTATCTACCTGACGGCGCAAAGGCGATCTTTCCCGATTGCAAGCTATTTGTCCTATGCTCTAGCGCAGTTGGATAAGCGCTGTGTGCTCATAGATGGTAACGGGGGCATGTTCTTTGAGCAGGCGCGTTCTATCCGTCCGGGGGATGTGTTGTTGGCGATCAGTTTCAAAAGCTATGCCGCTGAAGTCGTCCAACTGGTCAAGGAAACAAAAAGTAAAGATATACCTGTCGTCTCGATCAGTGATGGCATTTTAAGCCCCCTTGCGCAGCATTCAGATGTCTGTTTGGAGGTGGAGGAAGTTGAAGTGCATGCCTTCCGGTCGCTTTCTGCCAGCATGACCCTGGCGCTGACGCTTGTTGTTGCTTTGGGACGCGCTTTGGATCAGGCAGCTTGATTTCATTGTCGTGAATAAAACGGAAAGCGCCCTTTAGGGCGGGGGGCTCTAAAGGGCGCAGTTACACTGGTAAATTTACTAGGTATATACTTGGTCAGCAGAAGGCTTTATGTGTCGTCCTTCTTCATCTTTTGAAACTCTTTGTTGAGTTTGTATTCTTCAGAAGAAACATGTTTTTCCATGTCTGCTGTTCGGCGTTCCAGGTCTTCAAACTCTCGGCAAAGCTCGGAAAAATCCAGATTGTCGTCTCTGCTATCTTGAGGGGAGGGTGCTTGTTCAGCGCCAGCATAGGCGTATTGTGTTTGGTATTTTCCTGTATTGTTGCCGCTCGCCCAGTTTTTTGCTTTGTGCGCCATTTTGTTGAATTTTCCCTCCAGACGACCTGGATTATTTACCCAGTAGAGGGAGAGAAAAAAAACGATTAACGTCAGGACAAAGTTTATAAAAAGACCAATAATAAAGGCGGCCAAAACAAGCTTTCTCGGCACGCCAAAGCGATCTGCAATGGCGCGAGTTACCCGTTTGACAGGACCCTGATGGTGGTAGGCCTGATAACTGTGACAGCCTGGTTTTTTTCTCTGATTGTGCATGTGAATAATCCCGTTCTCTTCTGGTCGCTGATTAGCTTTGGTGCAGGTGGCGTTGGTGTAGAGGAAGGTTTGACTTTAATCCTGTTCCAGCACTTTTTCGAGTGTGGTAACTCGATCGGCCAGCTTCCTCGCTACGTTGCGCATCTTTAAAAGCTCTTCTTTGGGGACAGCTACCATACCATTTCCCAGATCTTGTTTTTTCATCGTTTTCCACTTTGTTATATAATGGAAAATGATCCAGAGCGGGGCAACGATAGATAAAAACACTACCAAGGGGACGAAGAAAGCTACAGCGAAGCTCATTGTTTAATTTCTTTCTCAGTTCAAAATCTGTTTGTTCTAAATCCCGGCCGCTCTGGACCGTTGCAGGCTAGGGGCATTATTTCTTGGACTTTGACATTTTTGCCTTTAATGCCGCAAGTTCATCAGCGATTTCTGCTTCCGCTTCCAGTTCCGAAAACTCGTCGTTCAGCGTTTTTGTCCGACCAAGGTCGTATGAATCAGCTTCCGCGTCCAGTTCTGTAATTTTGCGCTCCAGATTGTCGTAACGAGCCAGGGCGTCATCAACGCGGCCATCGTAAGTTGTCTTACGAAGTTTTACTCTTTTTTCAGCTGTATTTAAACGAATTTCCATCGACTTCTTCTTGGCTTTAGCTTCGTCTAGTTTTGCCTGAAGTTTTGAAAGATCGTCGCTGGATTTTGCAAGGCTTTCTTCTATGTAGCCCAGTTCAGTTTGAAGGGCATCCATTTGCTCTTCAATTTTTCTTTTGGCTAGAAGGGCGCCTTTGGCAAGATCGTCACGTCCTTTTGAAAGCGCGAATTCAGCTTTGTTTGCCCACTCAGTCTTGGATGTTTCTAGGGCAGTAAGCTTTTTCTCAATGTCTTTTTTGTCGGCAATTGCCTTTACAGAAGATGAGCGTACCTCGATCAAGGTGTCTTCCATTTCCTGAATCATAAGGCGGGCCATTTTTTCCGGTTCTTCCGCACGGTCCAACAGAGAATTGATGTTGGAATTAACAATGTCGGTCAGACGGGAAAAGATACTCATAACAATTTCCTTTCGAGGAGTAAGAATACTTCGATAGATTGCATGAGGTGTGCCAACTTTAAGTTTTGTTTTAAAACAGTGTGTTAGAGAATAAGCTTGAAAATTTACCCTTAAATAACGATATTTATTAGCGAAAATAGATAACTAATATAGCTAATAAATATGGATGCTCTTGTTAATATTATCGGGGAAGACCCTCATTTTTTGGATGTGGTTGAAAAGGCGTCCCAACTTGCCTTGATCGATAAGCCATGTCTTGTGGTTGGAGAGCGGGGAACCGGCAAAGAGTTGTTTACATCCCGCCTGCACTATCTGTCCCGACGCTGGGATGGTCCTTTGGTCAAAATTAACTGCGCTGCTTTAACGGATAGTTTGTTGGAGAGTGAGTTGTTTGGGCATGAACGAGGTGCTTTTACAGGGGCGCAACGGACGCATATCGGGCGGTTCGAGCGTGCTGATGGCGGGACACTTATACTGGATGAGATTGCGACGGCATCCAGTGCGGTTCAGGAGAAAGTTCTTCGGGTTATTGAGTATGGAGAATTTGAGCGGGTTGGTGGGAGTGAAACGCTTCATGTGGATGTGCGGGTTATTGGGGCGGCGAACGTTGATTTGCCCGCACTTGCTGCTGAGGGTACTTTTCGGGCGGACTTGTTAGACCGATTGGCCTTTGATGTTCTCACTCTGCCGCCTTTACGTGTGAGGCCCCGGGATATTCTGACGCTGGCGCATCATTTTGCGTTAGAAGTTACGCGGGAGGTTGGGCGTGATCTTTTCCCCGGATTCTCAGCAAGAGCGAAGAAGCAGCTTATTGACTATGCCTGGCCGGGCAATGTCAGAGAGCTTAAAAACGCTGTTGAGCGAACGATTTGTAGATTGCCTGTCACTGAGACAGCAATTGATGAGATATATATAGATCCCTTTGATAGTCCTTGGCGATTTGGAGGCGGAAAAAGGAAAAAGGAAGAAGCTGTTGAGATCGAGAGTGTTGCCATTGATGACTTTGCCGAAGCTGTTGCAGATTTTGAGCGAGGGATTCTTACGCAAACTCTTGAGCGGTATCAATTTAACCAAACTGATGCGGCGCAAGCCTTGTCGCTGAGTTACCATCAACTCCGGAGGCTTCTAAAGAAGTACGAGGTGTCTGTGCGGTCTTCGTAGGAGAACGCTTGTTGGTTGAGGCTTAGAGGGCCAAATTCAGGAATTTGATCTTTCGGTGCAATGTTGCCCGGCTTATGCCCATGGCGTTGGCTGCCGCAGAAACATTGCCTCCTGTATGGGCGAGTGCCTGAAGAATAACCCGTCGCTCAGCCAATTCATATTCTTTGGCGTGATTAACTTCTCTTCCGCGTAGATCCGCAAGCAGAATAGGTTCTTTAATTGGACCATTATCAAGCCCGTAGAGGCGGCGTGCTCCTCGTGAAGCGCCAATAACAAGTCCGTCTTGATCAACTGCTAACAGAGCCGTTTGCAGGTTGGGTGATGCCCCGGGTTGTCCGTTAGGGGGACTGGCAAGAACGATATCGGCTTTGTGATATGTTTGCCGGAAATACTCAGATTCAATTTGCCGGGCGGCATCGATAACAGAGAAAGAGATAATTTTTGCAAAGTCTGGTGTTAAGTCTGCGCGGCTGGAGGAGACATCGATGGCGGCCAGCAAGTGACCTTCATGATCAAAGATAGGGGCTGCGCTACAGGACAGACTGATATTTTTACTGTGGAAGTGTTGATCCTTATGGATGGTCAGGGGGCGTTTTTCAACGATGCAGGTGCCAATACCATTCGTGCCTTCGCTTTCTTCGCTCCATAACGCGCCAGTGCAAAGGCCCCAATTATCATAGGTTCTGTCGTCACTAGCCGCTCCCCTTCGATCAACCGCGATACCACTTGCATCAGCAAGAATAACGCAACAACCTGCATTCCCAACCGCGAGATAAAGGCGATCAAGGCTTGTCTCGGCGGTGTGAATCAGGGGGCCAAGTTTTTCCCGTGCCTGTTTCAGTTCCGAAGAAGATATGCGTTCTGGTGGTCGTGTATAATCGGGGGAGAGGTGGTGTAAAAGTTTAGATCGGCGCCATGATGCTGCCACAGCATTCTGGGCGGCGCCATTTGCTTCAAGTGTATTTTCCACATGTGTCGCGTGGTTGCTTGTCGATCCCATGTTCGTTGCCTCAAGAGCATCTCGCAAAAAAATACAAGGCTGTATTCTGGATGTTGCTCTATTCCTGACGTTTTAAGTGTGCCGTTTTCGTTGTCATTTTGACTGGTATATTCCTACGGCTTCACTATCCCTTTTGTTTTTTGTGCAGAACTCTGTTCTGTTGAGGGTGTTTGTTTCGCACTCTTATTATTCATTCACGTTAAAACAAGTGGGATCATTTCGCAAACTTTACAAGTTGGCGAGGCTTTGCGCTTAGATGTTGTTGGGACGATTTGATTGGGGGTGAGTCGGATTAGAGAGACGCGGCGGCTCTGGAGGCTTGATCGTAAAGGCCGGAAATGCTGCGCAAAATTTGGGCGGTATGAGCGACTTCATCAAATCGGGTGTCGGTCGCGACGGCAGGATCTATCAGGCAAAGTTCTCTGATTTTTCTGTACTCAGAGCATGCTTCGGATCCTTCTTCTGTTGTGGAATAGAAGATCTCTTTCCCTTTTTTTGTGCCTTTGACCAGTTTGCCCTTGATGAGTTTCTTAAGGGAATAGTTCACGGTGTGAGGATCTTCAACGTTAAGGACGAAGCAGATATCATTCAGTCGCTTTTCCCTGTTACGATGGTTCACGTTGTGAAGCACCAAGACATCAAGTGGGTTGAAGTCCTGATGTCCGGCAGCATTCATACAGCGTACCATCCAGCGGGAAAATCCGTTGAATGCGATGATCAATCCGTATTCCAGTTCGCTCATCTGCCATCCCTGATCACTGGCCAGGTGTTCCGATGAAACGATGTGGCGCGGAGTTTTGGGTTTGTCAGACATACTGGAACCTTTTGATCAATAGAACGGTTTATCTCGCAGTTGGCATGGTTATCTTGCCTACATATTGTTCGGAAGATAGGTCACGATTTCTGGTACGGCAATGATAATAGCAAGTGCCAGTATCAAGAGGCCAAAGAATGGCAGAGCTGCTTTTGCAACGGTTAATATGTTTCGCCCTGTCAGAGCCTGTAGAACAAAGAGATTAAAACCTACAGGTGGTGTGATCTGTGACATTTCGACAACGATGACGACGTATATGCCAAACCAGAGTGGATCAATGCCTGCCTGCTCTACCATTGGCATGATTACTGATGTGGTCAGAACGACAACACTAATACCGTCCAGGAAACAGCCGAGTACGATAAAAAACACGGTCAGCGCCGCCAAGAGGGCATAGGGACTTAGTTCTAAGCCGCCAATCCATTCAGCAAGCAGTTTGGGGATGCCTGTAAAGCCCATGGCTACGGTAAGGAAGGCGGCGCCAGCCAGAATGAAAGCAATCATGCAGGATGTTTTGGTCGCGCCCATCAGGCCTTCGAAAAATGTCGTTTTGTTCAGGTCCCCTGTAAGCCAGGACAAGAGCAGGGCTAGAACAACGCCAACGGCTGCGGCATCGGTCGGTGAAGCAATGCCTGTGTAAATGGAGCCAATAACGCCGCTGATAAGAATGATGACAGGGAGCAGGTTTTTTGCACGCCTCAGTTTTTCACCCAGTGATATTTCTTCAATGACATCAGGCAGAATATCCCTGTTCATCATTGCCCAGATAATTACAAAGCCAACAAAAAGACCGACAAGAAGCAGGCCAGGTAGAACGCCAGCAATAAAAAGGCGGGCGATGGATTGTTCTGTTGCGACGCCGTACACAATCAGAATGATGGATGGTGGAATAAGCAGGCCTAGGGTGGCCGATCCAGCCAAGGTGCCAATCATCATGCTTTCCGGATACTTGCGTTTGGAAAGCTCGGGAATTGACATCTTGCCAATGGTTGCTGCTGTCGCAGCGGATGAACCGGAAACCGCGGCAAAAATTGCGCAGCCAAAAATGTTCACGTGCAGAAGTTTGCCGGGAACTTTTCCCATCCATGGCGAAAGACCGCTAAACATGTCTTCTGACAGTCGGGATCGAAACAGGATTTCCCCCATCCAGATAAACAGCGGTAAGGCGGCCAATGCCCAATGATTGCTCGCGCCCCAAACCGTTGTGGCAAGTACATCACCAACCGGTGCATCTGTGAAAAGTGCCATACCAAAGATGCCGACACCAAACAGGGAGAAGGCAACCCAGACCCCGGACCCCAAAAGGGCAAACAGGGTAAGCAAGAGAAGAAGGGTTAAATAAATTTCTGACATTGTTCTTGCCCTTCTTATTCAGCGTGAAGATCAGCATGATCTTGTTCGAGCAAGTTTTCACCCTTGCCTTCGTAACTTGGTTCGCCACCTGTGATGACACAAATCAGTTCATCAATCAGAGCGAGTGCGAGAATGGCTAACCCGGCAAGCATGGGAAACATAGGTATCCAGATTGGTATAGCTATCATGCCGGGCGAAAGGTCGTTATATTTGTATGCTTCGTGTACTTGAAAGCCTGTGTAGATCGCGAAATATACAGCCATCGCAGCTGCAACGCCCAAACACCATATTTCAACAATGTGTCGGACTTTAGGGGGTAAGTGCTGTAGAACCAGTGATACCCTGATGTGGCTACCATCTCTTAGGGTGTAAGCAAGGGCGAGGAATGAGGCGCCAGTCAGAAAGAAACCGGTAAATTCAGCATAGGATGGGATTGTCAGGCCAATTGCTTCGCCTGTGATAAGACTGCTGAGTCGATCAAGCAGGTTCAGGAAAACCTGTGCCATAACCGTGAGGCAAATCGCGACAATAAAAAAAGCTGCCGTCCAACCGCTGATCGAATATATTTTATTGAGTATCTGTCTCATGGTCGCACACACCCTTGAGTGACGAATAAGCCTGGAGGCATTTATTTAGCCTAATAAACCTAAAAAGCCGGAATAAAAAAGGGCGGTTCATCACGTGATTAGGGTGAATGAGCCGCCCAACAGGGAATTTATTTGCCGTATGAAGTCAGGATTTCAGATCCTTCACTTCCAGCAGATTCTTTCCAATCAGAAAGCATGCCGGCACCGACTTCTTTCAGGCCTGTCATCAATTCAGTTGCAGGCGGGTTTACAATTGTCACGCCGTTGTCTTGCATGATTTTGATTTTGGCTGCTGTTTCTTCCTGGCTCATTGCCCAGCCACGCTTTTCAGCTTTTTCTGCTGCGGCCAAAACAGCCTTTTGTGTGACTTCATCAAGCTTGCGCCAGTATTTTTTGTTAATCACAACAATGTTTTTTGGTACCCACGCTTGAATGTGTGTGTAGTGAGAAACAAAGTCCCAGGCTTTACTGTTTGCGCCGGTAGAAGGCGATGTGATCATCGCTTCAACACGACCGGTTGCGTAAGCTTGCGGGATGTCGGGAACTTCGACTTGTGTCGGGGCTGCGCCTGTTTGCTGGGCAAACTTCTCGAGCGTAGCGTTGTAAGCTCTGAACTTGAGGCCTTTGAGGTCATCAACAGTGTTGATTTCCTTCTTGGTGTAAAGTCCCTGTGGTGGCCATGGAACAGAGAAAAGTGGCATCAGGCCCTGTTTGTCGAGTAGGGTACTGATCACAGGTTTCTGAGCAGACCAGAGCTTTCCTGCCTCGTCGTAATTAGTTGCGAGGAATGGAAGGGAGTCTGCGCCAAATGCAGCATGTTCATTCGATAGGCGGGACAGGAAGAATTCGCCGATTGGTACCTGACCACTACGAACAGCATTTTTGATCTCAGGGTGTTTGAAAAGTGATCCGGCGGAATGAATTTTGATTTTCAGGTCACCGTTAGTTGCTGTTTCTACATCTTTGGCAAATTCAATGATGTTCGCTGTGTGAAATGTTTTGTCCGGGTATGGTGTCGGCATATCCCAAGTGTCAGCAGAAACAGTGGCAATTCCGCCCATAGTAAGGGCAGCAACACCAGCGGTGAAGTTACGTAAGAGTTTCATTTTTTAAAACCTCCCAGGGGTTTCTATGTGTTGGCCCTAATATTCGTAGCGATATTTGTGGCCGTAAACGTTCTTTTTGGCTCAATCCTTTTCGTTGAATCGGAAGAATGTGAGCAATACAGCGCGATGAATGAGCCAAAAATACTTGTGTCATCATTAACGCATAAATTAACGATGACGTTTTGTTGACAAAAAGTCAATAAAACAATAACGATTTATAGTTGATGTGTATCTAATGCTGTAGTTCAATAACGAAAAACTCAAAGAGAGCTAAATTGGATATCCGAGTCCTTACACTAGGCGATAGCGCCTTTACGATAGAATTTCCTAAGCTTAAGGGAGCTATTGGTGCGCGTTCTGTTCGTGCTTTGAGAGGCTCGATTGAACAAGAAGTCGAAGAGGGGCGGTTGCCCGGCGTTTTCGATATTATCTCGGCGAGTCGTTCTTTAACGGTGTGCTTGAATCCGGATCTTGCTGATTATAATCAGGTGACAGAACGTGTCAGTGTACTGGCTCAGATGCCACTGGATGCTAAAGGGGTAAATAAAGAACTTTGGATCTTACCTGCTTGCTACGAGGGTGAATTTGCACCTGATTTGGATGAGGTGGCGCAGCGCAGTGGACTTTCGGTGGCGGAGATCATCGATATTCACTCTTCAACAGCTTACGATATTTTCTTGATTGGATTTTTACCGGGCTTTGCCTTTATGGGGGAACTCGATGCAAGGTTACAATTTCCCAGAAGAACAAGTCCGAGGGTAAGAGTCCCGGCGGGGTCAGTTGGTATTGCGAATGAACAAACGGCTGTTTATCCATGGGAAAGTCCAGGTGGATGGCATTTACTTGCCCGATGCCCGGTGCCCTTTTTTAACAATACCTGGACGCAGCCAAGCTTACTCTCGGCGGGTGGTTCGGTGAAGTTCAAGCCTGTTACGATAGAAGAATATAACGATATCAAAGCTGATTTATCTGCGGAACGTATTGCTCCGCAGAGCTTTCTGTCTCGCGAGGGAGAAAGCTGATGGTTGCGATCTTAAAAATCCTTTCTCCGGGTATACTCGCTTCTCTTCAGGATGAAGGGCGTCAAGGATATGCCGGATTTGGTGTGCCAAGAAGTGGTGCGGCGGACTCGCAGTCTTTGCAATTAGGTAATGCGTTGGTGGGAAATGCCCCCTTTGAAGCCGCAATAGAATTTCGCTTTCTGGGACCAAAGGTAGTTGCTGCAGGTGGGAAGATGCGCCTTGGTCTTGCTGGCGACGTTACTGCTGAACACAAGCGTGCCGACAGTGGCGATAGTATCTCTATAAAGCCCTGGCAATCCGTAACCCTGGATGAGGGAGATGTTCTGAGTGTTGATCCATTAAAAAATGGTGCGACGGGATATTTGACCGTTGAAGGTGGTTTTGATTTGGTCCCGGTTCTTGATAGCTATTCGACCTATGCCCGGGCAAAATTGGGGGGTGTGAACGGCCTTCCTTTGCAAGCTGGTGATACTATAAAGGTCAGACTGCCTCAGCCGCGAGATGGTTTGGAAAAAATTGTTGCAGATTCCTTTTCTACAACAACACAGACAATCCGTGTGCTAGCTGGACCGCAGGATGATTATTTTTCTAAGAACGTGATCGAAAAGTTCACAGGAGAGCACTACAAGGTCAGCTCTGATGTGGATCGTATGGGTATCCGGTTGGAAGGGCCTGAATTAGAACCTTTGCCAGAAAAAGGAAGTGATCTTATTTCTGATGGGATCGTGCCGGGGGCTATTCAGGTGCCAGGCAGCGGGCAGCCGATTATTTTGTTTGTTGATTGTCAGACAATTGGTGGATATCCGAAAATAGGTGCTGTTATTACATCAGACCTTCCGCTTCTTGGGCAGTTAATGCCTGGGACTGAAATTCGCTTTCAACTGGTTTCTCTTGAAGAAGCGCAAGCTGCTCGAAAAGTCCGAAAATCAGAACTGGAGCGGGCCATATCCTCTATTCAGGATTATTTTGGCGAAGGGGTTATGGATCTAAAGGCCTTGTACGAAGTGAATTTGATCGATGGTGTTGTGGATGCTGGATTAAGCGGGCATTTTCCTGGACATCTAGAGGGAGGCATAAATGAAAAAAATTAATTTGAATGCAGATATGGGCGAAGGTTTCGGCATGTATTCCATTGGCAATGATGCTGCGATGCTGGATATCATTGGGTCCGCAAACATTGCCTGTGGGTACCATGCGGGTGACCCGTTGGTCATGTCTGATGTAACTCGTGCCGCCAAGGATAAAGGGGTGAGCATTGGCGCGCACCCTGCTTTCCCCGATTTACAGGGCTTTGGGCGTCGTAAAATGCATTTGCCGTTACCTGAATTGGAAGCCATGATGGTGTATCAAATTGGTGCCCTGATGGCTGTGGCCAAGAGCCAAGGCACCAAGGTTACGCATGTGAAGCCTCATGGGGCACTAAACAATATGGCCGCTGTTGATATGGATATGTCTTTGGCTATCGCCCGTGGCATTGCCGCAGTTGATCCATCTCTTATTATGTTGGCGACAGCGGGGTCCTGTCTTTGCAAGGCTGGACTTGAGCTTGGCCTGCCGACAGCTGGCGAAATCTTTGCCGATAGAACTTACGATGAGAACGGAAATTTGACCCCAAGGTCTGAGCCGCATGCTGTGATACACGACCCGGAGCAGTCTGCGGATCAAATTCTCTCTTTTGTGGAAGAGGGTAAGATTATCACGCCGTCGGGTAAGCGCATCGATACGCCTATCCATAGCATTTGCGTTCACGGGGATACTGCTGAGGCGGTTGCCATCGCCCGATGTGTGAAAGAAAGGCTGGAGCAAGCTGGTTTTGAGCCGGTGCCCTTACCTCAAGTTATGGCGAGTTAAAGCGTTAATCGATGCCAGGTTTAAGTTACTAAACCCCTTGCACTTACGGCTGTTTTTTCTAGGTGATTGCCGTCTATTAAATAAATATAATCGACCATATTGGATACGACGCAGGCGTGGTTGGGGATGATGTGAATTTGATCCCCGATTTTGGGGGACCATTTGCTGTTTTTAAGGTCAAGAATGCCGTGCTCTTCACTCAGACTGGTGATCTCTACATCTGGTGCTTCTTTGATCAGGCCGAAACCTTCCATGCCCAATAGATCGGATGTTAGCATTTTTGACCCGGCATCGATAATGGCGCGATCTTTTGTTGGGTGACTGACAACCGTTGCCCGGACGCTCAGGGCGCAATCTTGTATGCGACAGAGATTGGCTTCAATGAGAGACCTATCGTTATAAATATAGGTGCCTGATCTGTGCTCTGTTGCTACGGAAACTTCTTGTGAACGACACATGTTCGGCGTGCCACCGTTGCTTATTTTAGGACAAGGAAGACCATTCTCTATAAGTAGATCTTGAGTGCGTTTCAGCCAGTTGTTCACATGACACTGGTCACCCATCGGCGGATAGGTCATTAATCCGCCAAGTACAAGGCCACTTGCATTGTGGATTATGCGCGCGAGATCAAGAGCTTCCGCTGCTGATTGTACGCCGCATCGATTTGCCCCGGTATCGCATTCGATCAAGACTTCCAGAGGATGTTCTTTTTTGGCAAAGGTTTTTGCCAATCCATCGATGACATAGGCATTATCGGCTACGACGGATAAAGTGCATCTTTGAGCAAGCTTGGTCAATCTATCTAGCTTTTCATCCCCGATAATATTGTAGGTGATGAGGATATCTTTGATACCTGCATCAGCCATAATTTCGGCTTCACCTATTTTTTGGCAGGTGATGCCGATTGCACCTGCTTCAATTTGGCGGTGTGCCATAGATGGTAATTTATGTGTTTTTATGTGAGGGCGAAGCGAGATATTGTATTGGTTGCAATGCTCTTGCAGTTTCTCAATATTCTCTTGAGCAATTTTTACGTCAATCATGACGGCGGGGGTCATGATGTCATTCGTTGTGACTGTTTCGGCGTTGGAAGTATAATCCATACTTAATCCCCAATTGGCTGTGGGTCTGTATTGCCATGCAGGGCAGTGAGGGATGCTCTGATACGGCGTAGCTTTTCTTTGGTTTTTTCGGGCATCTTGCGGGCGACAGACGCGGCCAAAATATCGATGACAGCCAGAAAGACCAGACGTGACGCTGTGGGTTTGTATATATCCGGATCTTCGGGAAGTTCCATGCCAACGGTGATGGTGCAGACTTGGGAAAGCTCTGAATTTGGCTTTGTCAGACACACGGTTGTGGCGCCGTATTGATTGGCGATTTTGGCTGTGTCAATCAAAGCTCTCGGGGTGCCTGTTGAGGAAATAAAGAACATAAGGTCGTCAGGGCCAAGAGTGGCAGCGTGCATTCTGAGAAGATATGCATCATTTAAAGACAGGGCGGTGATACCAAGTCTAAAAAATCTGTTGGCGGCATCAAAAGCGACTGTTGTCGATCCGCCACCTACGCCACAGAAAATGAGTGTTTTTGTTCGGGTCAGGGCATCGACAGCTCTGGATATTTCGTCGTGATTTATTTGATCTTTGGCGACCTCGGTTGTTGAGATAAGGGCATCAAGAACTTGATCAATTGTACTGTCAGTTGACGTCGTAGGTTTATCCGTTCGGGATAAATATTGCATACTGACAGCAACGTTTTGCGCCAATTGTATTTTAAAGTCCTTGAAGCCGTCGCAGCCAAGTTTTCTGCAAAAGCGAATGACAGTTGGTTCGCTGACATCGCAAAACTTCGCCAGTGAGTTCACGCTGACTTGGCTAACGCTTTCTAGATTATTAAGAACGTAAGTGGCAACCTGTTGTTCCCTGGCTTTAAAGCTACCATCCATTTTTTTTATTTTTGTGATTAAATCAAAAGTAGCAGCCAATTGAGCATCCTTATGCGTTTAAACGTGGTATAAATTCATACTACGTAGTTAAATTACAAAAACAATGATTTTTGATGATTTAACTAAAATGTATACCTAAAATTACGTCAAAATACTAATTTATGAAGTTTATTTACGTAATTTTACTTTACAAGAGCCGATTCTGAACAGTAAATGTAGTTAAATTACATTTCTGGGAGGAGTGATGAGAGCTTTCGCCGCAAAAGCCAGCACAAGACTAAATTGGATTGTTGAGCGCATTGTTGCTGTGCTGATGCTGTTATTGGTCCTGGATGTATGGTTGGGTGTTGTTGATAGATATCTTTTCCATTGGCAATTGCCCTGGCCAGAAGTTTTGGCTCGTTACCTTATGATTTGGGCGGCACTCCTTGCTATTTCGGCGGGTATCGCCCGCAGAGAACATATTGGTCTTTCCATTTTAATTGACCGGTTGCCCCAGATTTTTCGCAGACCTCTCCTCATTCTTGTTGATGTTATGACCTTTGCTTTGTTCGCTTTTTTATGCTGGTACGGCATTGATTTCACTGTCGGCGGCAGCACGCGCCAAGCAATGATTTTCGGCATGACCTTGGCAATTCCTTTTGCGGCGATACCGGTTTCCTCTGCCATAGCTGCGCTACAGGTTCTGTTGGTGGCCCTCAGAGATCAGGGCGAGGTAATGACCGATTCTAATGATGGCTTGCCGTCTGGTGCAGGAGCAGTTCAATGATTGTTGGTATTGCTTTTGTTGTTCTGGTTTTGATTGGCATGCCGATCGGCTTCGCTCTGGGACTTGCCGGTATTATTGGACTTATTGATATGGGGGGTGGTGCTTTTTTTGCGCTGGCACCGAGCAAGATGTTCAATGGGTTAAACATCTTTCCTTTCCTGGCCATGCCTTTCTTTATCCTTGCTGGTGAAATTATGAACCATACGGGGATTACACATCGTCTGGTGACTTTGGCGCAGGCGTTGGTTGGACACTTTCGAGGTGGATTAGCGCATACCAATATGCTTGCTTCAGTCTTCTTCGCTGGTTTGACTGGGGCCGCAACAGCAGATGCTGCGGCTTTTGGCCGAACGCTTGTCCCTGCAATGGTCAAGCGGGGGTATAGTCGGGATTATGCCTGTGCAGTAACAGCGGCGGGATCCATTATCGGACCGACTATTCCACCGTCTGGTTTGATGGTTGTTTATGGTTCTTTGATGGGGGTCTCTATCGGAGGATTATTTGCCGCAGGAATTCTTCCTGGATTATTGATTTGTCTTGTATGCATGATTGTCATTGCTGTTGGTGTTAAGGCAAACAATCTTCCCGAAGCAGAGGCAAGGTCCAGTTTTAGAGAGCTGGTGCAGATCTTCAAATCGTCGATATTGGCACTTTTTATGCCAGTTATCATCCTTGGTGGCATCCTGGGAGGTATTGTTACGCCGACAGAAGCAGCTTCCATTGCCGTTGGTTATGCGTTGTTTATCGGTGTTGTCGTCTATCGGGCAATTACGGTTCCTGATTTTATTGGAATGTTGATCCGCACGGCCCGAATTACGGGGGTGATTTTTGTTATCATTGCTTTTGCTGCAATTCTGGGATGGTGGATGAGTTTTAACCGCATCCCACAAGAAATTGCCGAAGCTATTCTGTCTATTTCGGACAACCCTTACATCATTATTGCTTTGGTAATCGTCCTGCTCTTGGCGATTGGTATGGTGATGGATATCACCGCGATTCTGATCTTGTTGGCCCCGGTTCTTGTGCCGTTAACGGAACAAATTGGCCTGGAACCTATTCATGCCGGGATAATTTTTATTCTTGCCTTGAACATATCCTTGATGACGCCGCCGGTTGGTGCCTGCCTCTTTGTCTTGTCTTCGGTGACAGGAGAACGGCTAGAGCGCATCGCAGCAAAGCTTTGGCCCTTCTTGATCGCCGAAGTCATTATTCTGTTCATTTTTGCTTTTTGGGAGGATCTGGCCTTGGCCCTTCCACGATTACTGGGATTTGCCTGATCCCAGCGAGATGAGGAGTGGCGACTGCTCCTTCACTTCATAGAAACAACAGACGCAAGTTTGAAAAAAGAAATAAATATAGGGAGACGTAAAATGAAGTTACTGAAAAAAGTGGCGACTTCTGTTGCTGTGGGTGCTCTGCTTTGTTCAAGTGTTACCGGCGCAATGGCGGGACCTAAAGTCCTCAAGTTCGGTCATGACAATAAAATGGACCCGTTTGAAAATCCGGCACATGCCTGTACAGCCGTTTTTGCCAATATTGTTGAGGCTGATACCAACGGCTCTATTGAGGTGGAAGTCTATCCTTCCAACCAGCTTGGCTCTGCCAAAGAACATGTTCAGTTGGTACGTGATAATGTGATTCAGGCGACGCTAACCTCCACAGGAGCAATCTCGTCCTACTATCCGCGTATTGATGTTTTGAACCTCGCGTTTGCTTTTGATCATAATGCTGCAACATATGATGTGTTTGATGGTCCCTTTGGTGCGGAACTTTCCAGAGATATCGAAGAAACGGTCAGCGGCGTTAAGGTTCTCGGGTTCCCCGACACAGGTGGATTCTTTGCGGTTACAAACTCGAAGCATCCAATTAAAAATCTTGAAGATTTCAAGGGAATTCGTGTGCGCACAATGACCTTGCCGTCTCACCAGAAAATTATTCAATCTCTTGGTGGGGAAGCCTATCCTTTGGCGTGGGGCGAGGTGTATTCTGGTCTGCAGACAGGTGTGATCGACGGACAAATGAACCCGGTGCCGATTATCTCTTTTGCCAAGTTCTCTGAAGTTCAGAAATATATGACCCTGACCAATCATCTTTTTGCGCCTTATACCTTTATGGTTTCAAAGACCTTCTGGGATGATCTTACTGCAGATGAACAACGTGTTTTGAATTATGCTGCCAACTCCTGTGTGGTTGCCAGCCGTGGTTTGAGCCGGGTAATTGAAGCTTCTGATCGTGGTTTGGCGGGTTTGAAAGACAAAATTGAAGTCACAGCTCTATCAGCTGAATCTCGTGATCAGTTTAAGTCTGCGGCGCAGCCTGTGGTCTTGAAACACGTAGAAGAAACTCTTGGTGAGAAAGGCGTTACGCTTTTGGATCTTTTCCAGGAAGAACTGGGTAAAGCTAATACTCGTAATTATCTCAAATAATTGCCTACCTGATCCGAGGGAGAAGTTTCTCCCTCGGGCTTTCTTTTAGAATATTTATACGATTAATTTATGAGGACTTCTTGTGCGAATATTTTGCGCATCAATTGCAACCGAGACAAATACCTTCTCTCCTCTGCGTGCCGATCTGAATGATTTTAAGGAAAGCTTCTATGCGGCGCCTGGTGAACACCCTGAAACGCCGACGCTCTGTAGTGCTGTTTTTCCAGTGTGTCGTCGCAAAGCACAGGAAGAAGGCTGGGAACTTGTGGAAGGCACGGCAACCTGGGCAGAGCCGGGAGGCATTGTAAATGCAAAAACTTGGGATAGCTTAAGAGAAGAAGTTCTGGATCAATTACGATCAGCTCTACCTGTTGATGCTGTTGTTCTTGGGTTGCACGGGGCAATGGTAGCTCAGAATTGCCAGGATTGTGAGGGCGTACTGCTCGAAGCCGTTCGGGAAATTGTTGGTCTGGATGTTGTTATCGGGGCTACACTTGATCCGCATAGTCATCTTTCGCAAAAACGTACCAAGAATGCTGATATTCTTGTTGCTTTCAAAGAGTTCCCTCATACGGATTTTGTTGAGTGCGCCGAAGATTGTGTTGATCTGGTTGCGCGAACGGTACGAGGAGAGATTTTCCCCGAACTCCATGTGGCTGATTGTAATATGATCGAGGTCCTGCCGACAAGCCGAGAACCAATGCGCAGCTTTGTGGACAAGATCAAAGACCTTGAAGGTCAAAAGGGCATTTTGTCTGTTTCCGTTATCCATGGTTTCATGGCCGGAGATGTTCCGGATATGGGGACAAAGATACTGGTTGTTGCTGAACAGGCACAGGATAGTGCTCCATCACTTGCTGCTGATCTAAGCCAGGAACTGTTTTCATTTCGGGGGGCGACACGTCCAGAATTTTTATCGCCAGCAGAGGCGGTCGAACGCGCTAAGGCTGCTGAAAGTGGCCCAGTTGTTATTGCTGATGTCTGGGATAATCCTGGCGGTGGCGTTCCGGGTGATTCAACAATTCTACTTCGTACGTTGGTTGGACAGAAAGCCTTTGATGCGGCGGTTGGTACAATCTGGGATCCAATGGCTGTAAAAACGTGTATCTCAGCAGGTGAGGGCGCTAAGCTCAAACTGCGTTTTGGAAGCAAGATGTCGGATACAGCAGGTTCTCCCATAGACGCTGAAGTGACGGTTCTCAAAATTGTTCTGAATGCAACGCAGGATTTTGGCACATCTATTGTCCCGCTGGGGGATAGCGTTGCAATTGATTACCTCGGTATTACTGTCATCCTCAATTCCAATCGCAGTCAGAGCTTTGATCCAAGCCTGTTCCGAAACCTTGGTGTCGATCCCCAGTCAAAAAAGATTTTGGTTATAAAGTCCACCAACCATTTTTATGATGCTTTTGTTCCTGTCGCGTCGGAAATTCTCTATGCCAGTGTCGACGGGCCTTATCCTAATGATCCAAGAACCACGGATTACAAGTTTGCGCGCACAGACATTTGGCCGAGAACAGAGGAAAAAATCAGTTAGTATTCTTGCCTTCTTCTGCGATGTCCCAGAAAAGTCCCGCCATATTTCTTAGGCCATCTCTAACGATTGGCTCGAGTAAGTGTTCGTTTGGGGCATGTTGAGAACAGCCTCCATAGGAATGAGGCACCCATACTGTCGGAAGTCCTAGAATTTCACTAAAAGTTTCGTTGGGGAGTGACCCTGCGAGATTAGGCAGTATGTGTGGTGGCTTGCCACTTGTTTTTTGAATGGATCTTGCGGCAAACGTTACCCATGGATGATCAGGATCAAGGCGGGTTGCTTGGAAAAATGCTTCTTTGCTTGGAATAATTTCAACAGATGAGAAGCCAGCTTTATCGAGGTGCCTGCGGAGCGCGGGTAAAATGTCATCTGTGTCGGTCCCAACCACAAACCGGAGTTGGCAATGGGCGCTTGCATGACCAGCAATAGCATTAACCGGGGCTTCGGGTACGCCACTTTTCATGGCAAGTACAGCAAAGGAATTCCAGCCAAAAGCACGCTGTGCCGGATCTAACCCTTCTTCCCCCCAGTAGTGATTGATTTCCGGGCCACCATCTATGGGCAGATCTTTCAATGTATCCTTGATACCCTCTGTCAGGCTTGTCGGTCGCCATTCAGGGATTTGGATCTGTCCTCTGGCATCTGTGATGGTCGCGATGGCATGAGATAGTATTATCGCAGGGTCGGCGAGCAATCCGCCCCAGTTGCCGGAGTGGTTCGCACCGTCTCGTAAGTTAACACTGAGATCAAAATTAATGGCACCACGCGTTCCCATGAAAAGGGTTGGGGTATCTGGCTGAAGTCTGGGGCCGTCAGATGCAATCAGGACATCTGCTTTCAAAAGATCTTTGTGACTTTCAAAAAATTGGGCAAGGCCAGCGGAACCCGTTTCTTCGGACGTCTCTATAACGACTTTCAGGTTAAAGCCCAATGAACCTCGTTCATCGAGTAGGCATTTCAGGGCGGCGAGATTGATGAGGTGCTGCCCTTTGTTGTCCGCAGTTCCCCGGCCATAGATTTTTTCGCCTTGGGTTACGACTCTGAAGGGGTGTAACCCTTCCTGCCATTGATCCGTTTGCGCACGAATAACATCGCCGTGACCATAGGTGAGAACCGTTGGCAGGTCCGGAGATTCCAATCGTTCTCCGACCAGAAAGGGGCCCCCAGCAGGATCAGGGTTTTCGTATATGTTGCTCTTGATGTCCAGTTTGCTTAAGAGCGGCGTTATCGCTTCGCGGAGGTATCGATAAAGTTCTGATCGTTGATCCGGGTTTTGACTCTCGGTTTCAACTGCGATCAGACATTCCAGATCGATGAGAAACGGACCATTGTCAAAATAGTTTTCAGCCCGCTTTATGACAGCGTCACGCGTTACCATTATTCGGTGTCTCCTTCGGCAACAGCATCGCCCCAGGGTGACATGATTTCTGTACACCCGGAATTCATTCCGTCTTCTCTGGAAACGCCAGCCGGACAGGCAAAGGTGTAGGGGAAAACGGTTCGTTTTGTTGTTGTGACGTCGTGTTTTTTGGATAACTCAGTAATAATTTCCGGGGCGAGGTCTTCATCCGCAATAATGCTATCACCGCCGGAAACATCCATTCTGGGATGGTGGAAAGCCTCTTCTAGGTCCATATTATGGTCTGTCATGAAAGAAGAAAGCTGCATAACCGCTGGCATGATTTTTCGTCCGCCTGAAGCTCCGATCGCAAAACGCCGATGGATTTGATTTCCTGTGCTTCGTTCATCGATTCGCTGTTCTCCTATCACTGGGCAGACATTCATCAGACAGCGTTTGTTGGGCGCGAGAGAATTGGGATGCCCTTGTTCCGGATCAAACCACATGATGCCATTGTTCATGAGTAATCCGGTACTTGGTGAGATAACCCGCGATCCGAAAAGTGACAGCAGTGTTTGGGTCATGGAGACCATATTGCCGTGTCGATCAACAATGGAAAAATGTGTGGTGCAAGACGGGGCATGAGGGGCATCTTGGTCCCCCATTGTTGCCAATCGTCTTTCATATGCTTTACTCAAAGCTTCGGCATAGGCGCTGAAACTTTTCGCATCTGGGAAATTGTCCGGCGTAAACATATTTTCCATCTGGCTTAAAGTATCCGCGAGCGTCGGACCTGCTGTAAGTGTCGGTGTCGCGAATATGCGACTGTCTCTATAGGGAATAATCAGAGGATCTTTGAATTCAATGGCATAGGAGGCAAGGTCATCCAAAGACAGAAATCCGCCTTTGTCTTGAATGTCTTTTACCATAGATGCGGCTATATCGCCTTTATAGAAGTCTTCGGGACCTTGCTCAGCCAAATGAGTGAGAGTACTGGCAAGTAAAGACTGATCTATGCGTTTTTCTGATAAGGCTGTCCAACCTGCGATCGTTGGCCATTGCCCGTTTTCCAAAAATGTTACTGCTGCATCTGGATCTTTGGATAAAGCTTGAGTGGCCGAGGCTATAATCAAAGCTGCATACCAATCAACGAGCAGTCCTGATTTTGCTTCTTTGATGGCAGGTTGCATCAGGTCTTTCCAGGGCATTTTGCCAAAAGCGCTATGGGCTTTTCCGGCACCAGCGACAGTACCCGGAACGGCGATGGAAAGAGGTCCCTGTACGTTAAGATCTCCTTCTACAGCGCGCCAAGGGAAGAGGTCAGCGGCTTTCCCGTCTGCTGATAAAGGAAAGGCATTAATATCCAGAGATTTTGGTGACTTCATGCCATAGGTGAGGGCGTAGGATTTTTGCTCTGCCTCGCGCCATATCATCATAGCGCCTCCGCCTGCTGGGCCGCTCATCCAGGGCTCAAGAACGCCCATCGCAAAAGAGACAGCAACAGCAGCATCAATAGCATCTCCTCCTTGCTCGAGAATCTCTACGCCTATTTCTGCTGCTTTAATGTGCTGGGCAGCAACAATACCGCCATTTGATTTTATCGCAGGCTTGCGGACGATTTGAGACTTGGAAAAGCTATGTGACATAAAAGTACTCACTGGAAAATTGGGTAGTAAAAACTAGGAGGGCAGGTATTATTGAGTCGTGATTTTGGCGATCTTGATGAGCTAGGTCAAAGGTTTGCTGAAACTCATTGTGTTAAGATTGTCGATGAAAGATCAAGCGTCGGATTCTGAAAAATTAACCATATATATTCATTCTGGTTGTATGCTGGAAGAAATTCAGATGAAAAGCGTTTTAGTCCACGATAAAAAAACGAACTGATTTACGCTTGGAAAATTTGCACCGAGGAAATTTACATCAAGTAAATTTAAATCGGGAGAAGGGGAGAAGAATGATCGAGATCATATCGTTGCTGGCAGCATCCGTAATTGCGGTTTTGTTGTTTAGTCGATTGGGTCTTGGATCTGTTCTTGGATATCTCGCAGCTGGTGCTTTCATTGGCCCTGCGGGCCTTGGCCTTGTAAATGATGCTGATTATATGCGTCATATCGGCGAGTTCGGTGTCGTTTTCCTTCTCTTCTTAATCGGGATCGAAATCAAACCACAACGCCTCTGGGTCTTGCGCAAGCTGGTATTCGGTCTGGGGGGGCTTCAGGTCGCAGTTTCGGGTTTGCTCATCGCTGCCCTGAGTTATTTTGCTTTTGGTATCGCGCGAGAAACGGCGCTGGTTATTGGCTTTGGATTGGCGCTTTCATCGACAGCTTTTGGTGTTCAGATATTGGCAGATCAGCACCAAACAACCAGTCATTGGGGGCGGACCAGCTTTTCTATTCTTCTTTTCCAGGATCTTGCCGTTGTTCCCTTATTGATCCTTTTGCCCCTGTTGTCTTTTGGTGAGATGCGTTTCTCTGTGTCTATGGGGTTTGCGCTTTTACAATCAGTGGGCATCTTTATTTCGGTTCTTATTGCCGGGCGTTATGCGATTAACCCGATGCTGCACGCCATAGCGCACAGTAAAAACAGTGATGTTTTTGTTGCTACGGCTCTTTTACTCGTGCTTGGTTTTGCCTGGATCATGGAGTTGGTCGGGCTTTCCATGGCGATGGGGGCTTTTATCGCCGGCGTTTTGCTCTCTGAATCAGAGTATAAACAGCAGATTGAAGCTGATGTAATGCCATTTCGCGGCCTGTTGCTCGGGCTGTTTTTTATGAGTGTAGGCATGTCGTTTGTGCCGGAATCAGTCTTTGCCAATCTGGAAATCGTTATCCTTGGAGCTCTTGCCCTTATTACAATTAAGGCTCTGGTGATTATTGTTCTGGCGAAGATCTGGAAAACGCCTTTGGCGATTGCTGTTAAGTGTGGGTTTTTGCTCTCTCAGGCCGGGGAGTTCGGGTTTGTACTATTTACCCTTGGGGATAGCCTGGGTCTGTTACCGGAAGACATGATGGAGACGTTGATCGCTATTATTGTCTTGAGCATGGTAACAACGCCTATGATGGTTAAGGTCGGCGAGCTACTCGCAGAATGGCTCAAATCCCCAGCATCAGACGCCATGGAAGTTTCTGAACCAGTACCAGAACGCCCCGTTATTGTCGCCGGATTTGGACGAGTAGGCGAAGTGATTGCCGGGATGCTACGGAAGGTTGATGTCTCGACTGTCGCAATTGATATGGACGCAAAGAAAGTCGCTGAGGGTCGCCGCCTTGGCTATAATGTATTGTTTGGGGATGCCAGCCGTCCGGAGATTTTAAAATCAGTGGGGGCAGGCCGTGCACGACTGGTTGTAATAACGCTGGATAACTACAAAGCCGCCGAAGGGGTTGTGCGCACAATGAAGCGGCTTTACCCAGATGTACCGTTACACGTTCGGGTCAGGGATTGGCCGGATGCGGATCACTTTACGGAGCTTGGTGCTTCTCACGCGATCCCTGAAACAGTGGAAGCGAGTTTGAGGCTGGGTGCGTCAGCTCTGGAGGCTGCAGGGGTTGGGGAAGAAGAGCGACGTACCTTGTTTGAATATCTTCGAGAGGGTGATTACGAAAAGCTCCGGGATTATCACAAACTTTAATGATGCCACTTTATACCGTACTTAACGGCGATCCATTTGTATTCTGGATTGCTGGTGACGGAGCCGATAATTCTTTCCAGGGTTAGAGCCGAGATCGGGGCATTTTTTCTGACAATGCCAACAAAGTTATATTCCTGATCGTAATTTTCAGAGATCGTAATCCTGTCTGCATTTTCTTTGTTTTCCCTCAGGTATTTCTTCAGGAATGTTTCAGAGATGACACCGACTTCGATACGGTTTGACAGGACTTGTTTGATGATTTGTTCCTGATTGGCGACCAGGTTTATGTCAAAGCGTTTGTTCAGTTCCTGTGGATCAGTTTCAAATTCAGCGAACCGGTAATGGTATCCAAGGATGGCGCCAATTTTTTTTGACGAAATGTTTTGGAAAAAGTCTGGCTTTTCTTGTGCTTTATTTGAACTGATATAGCGTTCTCCACCCTTTAGATAAACCTTGGTGATCTCAACGGTTTCAGGATTCCAGCCCCAATCTAAATGATCGAATAGGGAAACGTCATATAACCCCTTTTGAAACATATCGTGGCGGCGGCGTGGGCTCGCTTCAATAACTTCGAATTTATAATCAGACTGAGCATCGTTCATGGCGGATATGAGATCCAGACCAAGACCCTTTAGGGGATGGTCATGTTCGACAACATAAAATGGGGGGAAGTGTGTAATACCGATTTTGATAGTTTTGGGAGCGGCTAAAGTTTCTGTTATTGAAGCAAGAGATATAAAAATACTCAAACAGAAAAAGAGAAAGCCTTTCCTTTTGTTGTGCCAATCGTTTGAAACGCAGTTCTTTGGTGGCATAGTTTGTAATAACCGAACAGAAACAGATCAATTACATAAATCATACTGTAAAATTTGCGTAGAAAGCTATCTTTTTCCACAGAAGTAACAGAAAAGGCGCTTTTTGGCGGGGGATGGGGACGAATAAAATGATGGACGCGGATATTGTTATTCGGTTTGCTGAGCAAGATGACATGCCAAAAATTGTGAAAATGGCTGAAGAATTTGCGGACTATCTCTCTGGGTTGGGGGAGGTACGGGCACCGTTTGATGCAGAAGTTAATCTTGCCAAACTCATAAAACATGGCTTTGGGACAAAACCGCTTTTTTCTGCGCTGATCGCTGAGAAGAACAGTGACGTTCTGGGCTATGCAATTTTTAGCTATGGATTTTGGGCAGATAGCTTTCAGGGCATGATTTTTATGACTGATCTATTTGTGCGCCAAGATTGGCGTTCCCAAGGTGTTGGCCAGGCAATGATAGAAGAATTACGTCGTATCGGTCGGTATAATGATTGTGAATTGCTGATGTGGACAGTCTGGAAGGGTAATCCCCCAGCTCGTAAATTTTACGATAAACTGGGGGCTATCTCTCTACAGGGTGAGACTCTTATGGCGCTGGATATTTAAAGGATCAGTTTCAGTCATTACTGGTTTCAGTTGAATGAGAAACAGATCTGTCAGCTAGATAAAAAAGTGCTTCAAAGCAAAGATGGCGATGAAGCCAAATATCATCGTTATGACGACATGATTGGAAATTAAAGCAACAACAAAGGCGATAGCTGCTGCTGTCCAAGTGATGGGATCAGCCCCGGCAAGGGAGGAGGCAATGAGAGCGACGATCAGGCAGCCAGGTAGATCAGCTAGAAATTTGCTAAGATGTTTGTTGTCGCTGATGAGTTGTCCGCTTACCAGTCCCAGAAAGCGAATTGAATAGGCTCCTAAAGCCAGTGTTCCGATCAGGAACCATTGTGCATCAGTCATGCTGCAGCCTTTTTGCTTATCTGTTGTGTGAGCCCTGTTGTGATAACACCTGCGATACTGCCGGCTATAATGGCGAAGGCACTGCCCAGAGAAAGCTTGATCAGAAGGATGGTAACAACGAATGTTATGACCCATGGCAGAGTATCTTGCTTGTTGCGCCACATTGCACGTGCCATGGCTATGAAAGCGGCTGTGAAGGCAAAACCAAGACCGTAATCAACAAGGTTGGGAATAGATTGTCCTAACAACGCCCCCCCAGTTGTTGAGATAATCCAGGTCACAAACATCGTTAAGCCAGACCCGATCAGAAAGGGGGCACCGATGGATGGATCTTTTGCGCGCTTGGCAAAGGTTAGGGCCCAATTTTCATCACTTGTGATGTGAATGGCGAACAGACGTTGAAACAACGGGACCTCTTTGAGGACGCTATTGAGTGAGGCGATAATGCCTAAGTATCGCATGTTAAGCGCTAAGCCGGCCAGGACGGCACCGATCACAAAACCTTCCGATGCAAACTGTTCAACGGCAACAATTTGTGAAGAGCCTGCATGTACCGAAGCACTCATTATTGCGATGCCCCACCACGGGAAATCGAGCTGTGCTGCGATAACGCCAAAGGCAAATCCATAGGCTGCAGCACCGGCAGCGAGTGGAAGAATACTTAAAAAACCTTGTTTCATTAGATAACCAAAAAATGTTTGTTGGATCGACGACAGTAACAATGAGGGGTGATTTTTATGTATCAATAAATTCTTTAGTATGATTTATTAAGATCTTATTTTTAATTATAGTGATCGTAATGTGATGGATGATGTTGATAAGAGGATTTTAGAAGAGCTTCAGGTAGATGCGCGAACGCCAATAGCCGTCCTGTCAGAAAAGGCGCATGCTTCAACTGCGTCGGTACAGCGACGTTTAAAACGCTTGCGGGAAAGTGGTATTATACAGTCGGAAAATGCGATCGTTGATCCCGAAGCTGTTGGTTATGAAGTGACCGCGGTTATTTCGGTGGACCTAGAACGAGACCGTATTGATGAAACGGATGCTTTTAAACGAAGAGCCAAAAAAGAGCCCCAGGTTCAGCATTGTTATTGTGTGGCAGGTGGCTCTGATTTTGTATTAATTGTTATTGCAAAGAATATGAAAGATTACGAAGCTTTCACGCATCGTTTCTTTTTTAATGACAGTAATGTAAGGCGTTTCCAGACATCAATTGCTGTTTCCCGCGTAAAAGCAACGACTTTTGTGCCAATGACCATTGAGGGCTGAAAAGTAAGTGGCAGATTCTGATAGAATTTTGCCAGGATAGGGCGTGTCATTTGCCTTGTGAAGGCTGTCGGCTCGGGTATGGTTTCTTTATCAGTTGTTGGTAAATAACGGAGTAGGTGATGTTGGAGTTACGTCCTTCCTGTGAACACTGTGATAAAGATCTTCCCCCGGAATCACAAGATGCTCAGATCTGTTCTTTTGAATGTACGTTCTGCAATGATTGTGCACATGGCGTTTTTGAAAATGTATGCCCAAATTGTGGTGGTGGGTTTACAACAAGGCCGGTTCGCCCGGCAACGGCATGGAAAGCCCCGTGGTGGTTGGGGGATCATCCTGCTAGCACCAAACGGGTTCACGGTCCTAAAAATGTTAAAGAGCATCGCGAGTTTGCCAAGAACCTGAAAAGAATTGGCCCTCATTACAGATAGAGCCCGTATAGATAAAACTCGTGAAGTAGGTTTTGTGTCGGTAAGTGTATAGGTCTGTCTTGAGTAATGGGCGCTTATGAAAATCAAGGGCACAGTCGATGCCTGTTATGCAATGTACTCATTCTCAATATTAGGCCTCAATATTAGATGCTTTATCATCAACAGAATTAGGAAGGTCGGTGATCTTTAGTAATCTGACTTTGAAACTCGTCCTCGACCTTTTTTAATTTCGCCGCGCTGCTTTTTTTTATCCGTTCGCTTTGTTTTTGCTGATTTGGAAGGTTTGGTCGGTCGACGTGATTTCTGTTGTACTGTGGCCTTTTTGATTAAATCAGCAAGTCTGTCACGGGCATCCTGACGGTTTCGTTCCTGAGTACGGTGGCTGTTTGCTGTAATAAGGATCTCGCCATCTTGTGTCATCAGGTGGCTTGCAATGCTCTTTAAGCGGTTGAAAACAAAACTCGAAATAGCCGAGCTATTTTTTGCGTTAAATCTCAATTGTACCGCTGTGGATACTTTGTTGACGTTCTGACCACCAGAGCCAGAGGCCCTGATGAAGGTCTCTTCAAGTTCTTCCGGGGCAATCTGGATAGTGTTGGTAATTTTTAACATGATATTGCCTAAGGAAGCCTGCGGGAGTGAGCTCGTATCGTTTAAGGGATGGGCTGTTCCGGGAAGTAGGTGACGGGATCACCTGTAGCCCAGACGGGATATTTTTTCAAAGTAGCTTTAAAGCGAGAAGAGTCGAGAAATTCATATAGCCAGGATTTTAGGTGTGGATAGTCAGTTTGGTCAAACCATGCACGATCAACATTGGCGAATTGCCTGATAAAAGGTGCAATGGCCATGTCGGCCAGTGATCTTTGCCCTCCAAATAGAAATGAATTTTTTGCGAGTAACTTGTCTAGCTCGCCCAAGAAGTTTTCAGCCTGCGTGCGGTGCGCTATCGGGTCAACATCTTCTTCGTAACGTGGGGCGTATTTATATCGATCCAGATGCCCTTTGAACTCGCTCTCGCAGCGATGAATCAGAACCAGCATTTCATCGAATGTGCCGATTTCAGGAGTTAGCCAGTTCTCCGGATCATGTTGGTTGAGAGCCCAGAGCATAATATCTAGGCTTTCTTCCAGAACATCACCGTTGGACAGTACCAAAACGGGGACTGTACCTTTTGGTGATGCCTCAAGCATTTCCGAAGGTTTGTCGCGTAAAACAATTTCTCTTAGCTCACAAAATTGGTGGCTGCTTTGTAAACCGAGTCTGGCCCGCATGGCATAGGGGCAGCGTCTAAAGCTGTAAAGAAGTGGAGTTTTTTGCGACATGCGTAATCTACCCAGAGATGAATTAACGTTATAGGTTTACCGCGATATTCCTATTATTTCAATGTCTTATCATTCTCGCAATTTTTGCTGTTCTAATGGGAAATTATTCTCTAGGTACTATTGCGAATAGCTATGAACACTATATGTAAATATATATTTACAATAAGCGAGACAGGTCGTTGTAATTTTTTACTCGCATTCGTTCATAAAGATAATGGTTTAGTTGCATGCAAAAGAATGTAACAGGGCTAAGAAATGAAACAGGATGGCATTCTGCCGTTGCAGAGCCAATTAGTGGGCCAGTTTTTGGAATGAAACCGAAATACGACAGATTGACAACATTGGATTTTCTGGACTCCTGTCCGGAAAGTATTCGGACGTTCTATGAATATTGGGATTCAAAGCGTAAAGGCCGCTCTATGCCTTCGCGTGCTGATCTTGATCCGGTCGAGATGAAGTCATTTCTGGCGAGTATGATCCTGGTTGATGTTAAGCGAAAGCCGCTTGATTTTACCTATCGTCTTGTTGGCACCAAGGAAGTTGAAGCTCGGGGATTTGATCCGACCGGGCGGACTGTTGCTGATGGCAGTTTTGGGACTACTGTGGAAGACGTTCTGACAAACTATCGCATCGTATCGGAAAAGAAATGCCCGGTTTATGATCGCGAAGGTGTTCCATCAGATATCCCGAATTTGTGGCAGGGCGATGCTATTCTGCTTCCGCTGTCAGATGATGATGAAACAGTAAACATGGTTGTGACGTTCACAGATTTTATTAATCTTTAATTCGTGCAGAAGTTTTACTGAATCCAAGTTTAAACGACAAAAAGAAAGGCTGCCGGAATGGGCAGCCTTTCTTTTTGTATAATTATTGCGAAGCGAGCTTTATGCTGCTTGACGCTTGGTGAATTTCTTCTGGGATCTGTTCTCGCCATTGGCATTTTGAGCCTGTCGACCACCGAAGCCACCATTGCCGTTACCTGCGGCACGACCACGTCCCGGACCACTACGGCCGCCAGGTCCACCGCGACCACGGTTGCCACCTGGTTTGCCAAAGTTCCGGCCACGACGGTTGTTTGGTTTTTGGGAATTAGCATCGCGCTTGCTGATTTCAACGTGGAAAGGATGATCCTTTTCAACGGTGATATCCTGACGGATAGATTTTTCAATGCGTTTCAGGGTGCCGATTTCTTTTGGCGAGCAGAATGAGTAGGCATCACCCGTGGCTTCTGCACGACCTGTACGGCCAATACGGTGCACATAGTTTTCCGGGTCAGTCGGCAGGTCGATATTCACGACAACCTTAATACCCTGTACGTCGATACCGCGGGCAGCAACATCAGTAGCAACAAGCACATCAATATCGCCGCGACGGAATTTATTCATCACCTTGGTTCTAATGCGCTGCTGCTTGTCACCGTGAATTGCATCCACTCGACGACCGTCTTCGCGAAGGGCATCGGACCAACGGTCGCATTCTGCTTTCGTCTGCATGAAAACAAGAACGCGCTCACCCGGATGTTTGTCCAGAATGTGACTTAGAAGAGCTTGCTTCTGTCCGCCGTGAACATAGAACGCACGCTGGGTAACGTTTGCGGCGGTTGTTGATTCTTTTGCTGTTTCGATACGAACTGGATCTTTCAAAAGCTGTGTGATCAGACGATCAACAGATTTTGGCATCGTTGCAGAGAAAAGAACGGTCTGGTGTTCGGTTGGCAAGCTGTTTGCGATCTCAACCACTTCATCTGAGAAGCCAAGATCGAGCATGCGATCTGCTTCATCGAGAATAAGTGTTGTTGTGTGATCGAATTTAACTGATCCACGCTTTACGTGGTCAATCAGACGGCCAGGTGTTGCCACAAGAATATGCACGCCGCGGTTAAGGTCGCGGAACTGTGGGAACATTGGGGCGCCACCAGTAACCGTTGTGTAACGGATCGGCAAAAACTTGGACAGACCACGAAGGACGTGGCCGATCTGCATAGCGATTTCACGCGTTGGTGCAAGAATCAAAGCCTGGGGATGGTTGGCAACATAGCGCTCATTTCGTTCAAACAAACGCTGTAGAAGGGGAAGAACGAAGGCTGCTGTTTTACCACCACCTGTTTGGGAAAGACCAATGACATCTCTGCCTTCCATTAGGGCAGGAATAGTCTTGGACTGAATAGCTGTAGGCGTGGTGAAACCTTGTGCGTCGATAGCACGTTGAAGCGGCTCAATCAGATTGAGCTCGGAAAACTGAGTCATGCAGGAAAGTTCCTTTAAAAGCATGGTGAAGGCTATACCTGGATCAATCTAGCTCTTCGCCGCACTTTTGGAGACATCAATGTCCAACACAAGGATAAGCGCTATCGATCTAGGCGGGATTATTACGAAATCCCATCAGAGCGAAAAAACATGTGCCGAAACACCACGATTTCTCGCGAAGTGACGCTTGAATATAGGAAGGCTCTCTTTGGGTCAAGCCCGATCCGCCTATATCTTTTGCATGGCCCCTATGCATTGTGTTCGTAAATTTAAGAATAATAAGGTGCAGGGCAAGATCTTATGGAGAGGATATCTTGAGAATTATGGCCGGTTATCTATCGCCACAGGTGATAAAAAGTTGCCTGTCCACAGCCCTTCGATTACCGTGTTCGCCATAATAAATAGGGAGGTTCCGGGCTGTTGGCTTCGGACCATAAATCGCGAGACAAGTTCTTGGCTCGTTTTTCAAGGGGCGAAAAATGAAAAAAAAGAAACATCTGTTACCACTGTTTATGGCTGGTGCAATGGCACTAAGTGCAGGTTTTACATCACCTGCTGTTCAGGCTGCGGAGCCTTTGAAAATTGGGATGATCACTACATTATCCGGCGGCGGTGCCAGTCTTGGCATTGATATCCGCGATGGCTTTATGCTTGGCTTGAAAATGAAAGATGGCAAGCTGGGCGGTGTTGAAACACAGGTTATCGAAGTGGATGATGCGCGCAAGGTTGGCAATGCCAAGCAAATTGCCACACGCATGATCAAACAGGACGACGTTGATATCGTGACCGGTATAGTCTGGTCCAACCTGGCAATGGCCGTTGTCCCAAGTGTGACCCGCGCAGGCAAGTTTTACATTAGCCCCAATGCAGGTCCATCGGCTTTGGCGGGTAAAAAATGTCATGAAAATTATTTCAACGTGGCATGGCAAAATGACAACCTTCACGAAGCTGCGGGACAGTATGTGACCGATAAGGGGTTGAAAAATGTTTACCTCATGGCGCCAAACTATCCGGCTGGTAAAGATGCAATTGCAGGTTTCAAGCGTTTCTACAAAGGTGACGTAGCGGGTGAAGTTTATACCAAACTTGGTCAGGTCGATTATGCTGCGGAGTTGGCTAACCTGCGTGCGGCGAAACCGGATGCGGTTTATTTCTTCCTGCCAGGCGGTATGGGTATCAATTTCGTTAAGCAGTATTCCCAAGCTGGATTAAATGCTGAAACGCCTCTTTTCGGACCAGCGTTCTCTTTCGATGAAGGCATTCTGAAGGCTGTTGGTGATGCCGCGGTTGGTGTTTACAACACATCACAATGGAACAAGGATATTGATAACCCTGCGAATACGTCGTTTGTGAAAGCCTTCAAGGAGACCTATGGGCGGAACCCATCTCTCTATGCCAGTCAGGGGTATGATGCTGCACTTTTGATTGATTCAGCAGTTGCTTCTGTTGGGGGGGATCTTTCTGATGATGGCAAGTTCCGCGATGCCCTTAGAAAAGCTGAATTTGACTCTGTGCGTGGTGATTTCAAGTTTGGATCAAACCAGCATCCGGTTCAGGATATCTATGTGCGTGTTGTTCATAAAGACGGGGACATTGTCACCAACAAAATTGTGAGCAAAGTCTTCTCTGCTCATCAGGATGCTTACGCAACAGAATGTAAACTTTAAGTATAACCAAAGCCTAATGATAGGCCCTTAGCGTCAGGGTCGATTACCATCTGGACAAGCTTTTCGCACTCTGGATGGCAATCGGTCTTGCTGCTAAATGAGGGTGTTTGGCTTGGTCATGTCTGGCCGTATCTGGTCATATTTGGCCATGTTTGGAATGTGTTTATGTTAACGATAGAACTGTTTTTTGAACAGTCGCTGAACGGGCTTCAACAAGGGGTAATGCTTTTCCTTATGGCAGCGGGTTTGACGCTGGTTTTTGGAATTATGCACCTCATTAATCTGGCTCACGGGTCTCTCTATATGATCGGGGCTTATGTCGCGGCCAGTGTAACGCAGGCAAGCGACAGCTTTGTTCTTGGTATTCTTGCTGCTCTGGGGGCTGCGGGATTAACCGGAATGTTGTTGGAATTCTCTGCTTTGCGCAGATTGTATAATCGTGATCACCTTGATCAGGTACTCGCAACCTTTGGCATGATATTGTTTTTTAATGAGCTCGTTAAAATCCTGTGGGGCCCTCAAGCTCTGTTTTTATCAACGCCGGAACTTCTTTCAGGGACCTTGGAATTCATTCCCGGAGCGCCTTATCCATCCTATCGTCTTTTTATTATCGGGGCGGGCCTGATTGTTGCGTTGCTTCTGCGGCATCTGATCATTCACACCCGGGTGGGGATGTTGATCCGGGCAGGGGCAACACATCGTGAAATGGTGGGCGCCCTGGGGGTAAATATCGATCAACTTTATACCATTGTCTTCGGGATAGGGGCGATGCTTGCGGGCCTTGCCGGGGCGTTGGCTGGCCCGATGCTGGCGGTTGAGGTTGGCATGGGTGAAAAAATTCTGATCCTTACCTTTGTAGTTATTATTATTGGGGGGATTGGCTCTGTCCGTGGCGCACTGGTTGGTGCGTTGCTGGTGGGGATGGTTGATACCTATGGGCGGGCCTTTTTACCTACCATCATGCGGGAACTTCTTGATCCTGCATCTGCGGATACTGTTGCTGCTTCCATGTCATCTGTTGCTATCTATGTGTTGATGGCTGTGGTGTTGATCTGGAAGCCCCGTGGTTTGTTCCAAGCATACGGGAGCTAACTGGCCATATGTTTTTAAATAAGATTATAGGTTCAGAGGCCAGCTTAAGAACAAAGATCGTTTCTCTGGTTGGGATTTTGGTTCTCTTTGCCGTTCCTCTGTTTGCAAACCTCTTCAATGAACCTTTTCTGGTTGATATCGCAAGCCGTATCCTGATCTATGCGCTTGTGGCTATAAGTTTGGATCTTATCCTTGGCTATGGCGGGATGGTTAGCTTTGGTCATGGTGCTTTTCTGGGCTTGGGCGCTTATGTGGTTGGTATTTTGACCCACCACAGCTACGAAGGCACTGCTGTGGTCTTTTTACCCGGGGAGTGGCAGGGGACAACGCAGGCTTTTATCCAATGGCCTCTTGCAATGATTTTTAGTGGTTTGTTGGCATTAATTATCGGGGCGTTGAGCCTGCGAACATCAGGTGTTTACTTCATTATGATAACACTGGCTTTTGCCCAGATGTTGTATTTTTTCATGATCTCTATTCCGACCTATGGCGGCGAAGACGGCCTTAATATATGGGAGAGAAGTGAAATTCCTCTGTTGGATCTATATGACGCTAAAAGTTTTTACTTTACCTGTCTGGTTCTCTTGCTTTTGTGTCTGTGGTGTTGTTCGCGGATTGTGAAAAGTCGGTTTGGCATGGTTCTGCGCGGGTGTCGACAGAACGAAGTCAGAATGAAGGCGCTGGGGTATCCTGTTTATCGCTACAAGCTGATGGCATTTGTTCTGTCGGGCATGATTGCGGGGCTTGCCGGAGCTTTATTGGCGAACCATACCGAGTTTGTTGGTCCGGGATTGATGCATTGGACCGGCTCGGGAGAAATCATGATTATGGTTATTCTCGGTGGTATGGGTTCACTCATCGGTCCGGTTCTTGGCTCTGCTGCTTTGTTGCTGATGGAAGAAGTTTTGGCGGGTTGGACAGAGCACTGGATGATTTTCCTTGGGCCGATGCTGGTCTTGATCGTGCTTTTTGCCCGTAAGGGGCTTTACGGCCTGTTGATCGGGAAGGGGGCAGATAATGGCTGATCCTATTCTTGAAGTCATAAGTCTGACAAAATGCTTTGGGGCGATTGCTGCAAGTGACGGTCTGACCTTTACCGTTAAGCGTGGGACTATTCATGGATTAATCGGCCCGAATGGGGCAGGTAAATCCACAGCTATTGCTCAGTTGTCGGGTGAGCTGCAATCCGATACAGGGCGTGTTCGTTTTGATGGGCAGGATGTGACCCATTGGCCCGTGGATAAACGTGCAAGATCAGGATTACAGCGGTCATATCAAATCACGAGTTTACTGCCCGAATTTACTGCTGAAGATAACGTGGCGATGGCAATACAGTCTCAACAAGGTCACAGTTTTCGCTTTTGGGATAACGCGCGTAGGGATCACAGCTTACGTACCCCGGCACGGAAAATACTGGAACGCGTAGGTCTTTCTGATTTTGCCGATAGTCCGGTTATGGATCTGGCTCACGGACAACAAAGGCAGCTGGAATTGGCGATGGTCTTGGCAACAGCGCCGTCCATGTTGTTACTGGACGAGCCTATGGCAGGTATGGGGCAATCGGAATCTTTACGCATGATGGAACTTTTACGTCCCTTGAAAGGGGATGTAACCATGCTGTTGGTTGAACATGACATGGATGTGGTTTTTGCCCTTGCGGATATAATTACTGTGTTGGTCAAAGGGCAGGTGTTGATAACGGGAACGCCAGATGAGATTAAGAACCATCCCGAGGTACGGCGTGCTTATCTGGGGGACTATTAAATGGGGGATTTGAAGCTTTCAGGCGTTGAAACCAGTTATGGTTCCAGTCAGGTTCTGTTCGGTGTTGATTTGGAAATCAAGGCCGGTGAGGTTGTTACCCTTATGGGGCGTAATGGCATGGGGAAAACCACCACTGTTCGTTCGATTATGGGCCTTACACCTTCAAAAAGGGGAGAGATCTCATTTGGCGGTGTCGCCATTCAGGACTTCAGAAGCCATAGTATAGCGCAACTGGGTATTGGGTATGTTCCCGAAGGACGACAGGTTTTTTCGAACCTGACCGTGTTTGAAAATCTGGTTGCGACTGCAGCCAATCACGCAGGTGTCGATGATCCCTGGTCCGTTGATATGGTGATGGACCTGTTCCCCCGGCTCAGAGAACGGGCCAAGCAATACGCCCGGACACTTTCTGGTGGTGAGCAACAAATGTTGGCGATCGGGCGTGCCTTGATGACAAACCCGAGCTTTATGATCTTGGACGAAGCTACGGAAGGTTTGGCTCCGATTATTCGCGATGAAATCTGGCATGTTCTGGAGCATAATCTCAAGAAATCCGGACAGGCAATTCTCGTGATTGATAAACACCCCGAGGCGATGGCCCGGATTGCCGATCGGCATTATGTGATGGAAAAGGGTCGTGTAGTCTGGTCGGGCAGTTCAGAAGATCTGTTGGCAAATGAAGACATGCAGCATCGGTATCTGGGGGTGTAAGTCGTGACAATAGATCTTGAATTAGACAAGCTTTACAATGTCCGTGCGGCGATACCGGACCACATGGACATTTTTGCGGATTGGGAACGACGTGCTTCAGATTTCAGTAAAACTGTTTCTGGAATGCTGGATCTTTCTTACGGAGCAGGTGAGCGGGCAAAGCTGGATCTTTACCTCACAGAGAATAGAGACGCGCCATTGCACGTTTTTATTCACGGGGGTTATTGGCAGGCAATGGATAAAAGCCAGTCCAGCTTTCTGGCCAAGGCCTTTCTGGATGCGGGCGTGAATGTTGCCATGCTTGGTTACGATCTTTGTCCGACAGTAACACTGAGAGAACTTACAGAAGAAATCAGACAGGCTTTTGTCTGGCTTTGGCAGCATGCAGGTAAACATGGCTATGATCCCCGTAAAATTCAAATTAGTGGACATTCGGCGGGCGGACATCTGGTTGGGATGTTATTAGCCACGGACTGGTCAAGCTATGGCTTGCCCGCTGATGTAAACCCAATACACAGTGCAATTGCAATTAGCGGTCTTTTTGACCTTACACAGCTAGTTCCAACATCAATTAATAACAAACTGGGACTGGATATGGATGAGGCAAAATCGTTAAGCCCCTTATTTGTTGAGCCACAAAATATCTGCCCTTTTCTCCTCGTTGTTGGCGGTGATGAAAGTCGTGGTTTTCATCGACAGTCTGATAATCTGGAGAAGGTGTGGGGAAATAGGTTCGAACGGCTTGATCGTATGAACGCGGCGAACTGTCATCACCTTTCTGTTGTTGCGCAACTAGCGCAGAAAGAAAGTGCCTTGTTCCAATGGGCTACACGCCAGCTGGAAAGCTGACGCATAGTTTTGTGAAGATAAAAGAAACGATCCCTGATTATCGCCTGCTTTGGGCAACATAATAAATAAAATCGTTGAGATGTTTATCATTGAAGTCGACGATTTTTTCCAGAACATCAGGATTGTGTTTACGAAAACGATCACCTGCTTCAGGACTGTCGTAATAGATAACAACCGCTTCGTCAGGGGTGGGCATACCATAGGCTTGTGAGACCTCGATAAAGGCTTCTGTTTGGTAGGTGTCCGACCTTGGATGAACAAGCTCCCCCAGGGTTGATAAATCCTGATCTCTTTGGGTGGGTGCCGTATTATTGTAGTGACTGACCTTGAGAATATAGGAGCGGGCCGTTGCTGTTTTATTGAAAGAGGTATCGTCGTGTAAAATGGATATCCCTTCTACGGCAACAGCATACTCAATACCTTGGTTTAGTTCTGATATTAATGCTCTGCCATCTGGGCGTCCCAGTAATGAAGATGTGCAAGTCATGTAGATAAAGCGATTAGGCTGATCCAGATCTATATCACCATCTTCAGCAATTACCGGACCCTCGCGCAAAATATTACAGCCTTGGGTATTAAGCTTGGTTTCAAAGTGTTCCAGTTTACTGTCATAGGCAGCGGTATCGTTTGTATTGATCAGGGCGAGAACACCTTTGTTGGATGTTTCCGCAAAGGACAAGGAGTTGCTGCTCACAAAAATGGCTGTTGCTGTGAGTAGTAATATCATTGATTTCATTGAATTTTTCCATATTTTATGTGCGTTAAATCACGAAGAAAAGTGATTAGACGTCGAACTCGACGATGTTGTTTTTAAAGACATCAACAGGGGATGTTTCTGGTGTTTGTTTTAGTGTGTTGATGCTCTCAATCGGCTTACCGAGGAAGATCATGGGGTGGGCTGGCTTGGGCATGGTGGGCGCGAAACCATTAAAGCGTGCAGTGAAATGTTCTGGTGTCCAGAAGTAATCAAGAGTGGCTAAGGTTTCGTTATTTGCCTTGATTGCCAAGCTCATTTCGCCGTTCATGGCTTCGCGAATGTCGGCTTCAATTAGTGTTACTTGGTATTTCATTTTTCTATCCATTTTGTGTTTGTGTGAGTAGGAATAAGAAAAAGATGGCACGAAGTAGGTGGATGTGAAATTATCCAAAATTAAAACACTGTGGACGAAAAATGATCCAGTCATTTAATTGGGATGATATTCGTATCTTTCTAACTTTAACCCGATCAGGTTCAGTTCGGGAAGCATCCCGGCGGTTAAACGTCACGCATGCGACGGTTTCCAGACGGTTACGAATTTTGGAAGAAGGTGTTGGTGTTCCCTTGTTTGAACGGGTCACAACTGGACTGCATTTAAGTGATGTCGGACGCGAAATTTTATCTGCAGCGGAAGATGCAGAAGCCTCGATGCAAGAACTGGATCGTCGGGTTTTTGCGCGAGATACTCAAATCGCGGGCAAAGTGCGGCTATCAATGTCAGAAACACTTTTCTTAAGTTTGTTGCACCCAAATATAGCAGCTTTTCAAGAACTCTATCCGATGGTGGAACTGGTGTTGGAAAGCTCTGACCAAATGGCAAAGCTCTCGCAACGTGAAGCCGATGTTGTCATCCGTATCACTCGTAATCCACCACCGGACGCCGTCGGACGCCGAATTGCCGAAAGTCCTCTGGGGTGTTACGCCTCTACAGGGTATTTGGCAGACCGTCCCAAGCTGGATCGTTGGATTTCACAAAGCTACGAAGGGGCGGCAAAACCTGTCCTTCCTGCACGTATTTCTGCGATAGCAACCTCTGCGAACTCTGTGCAGGTTATGTTGAGGAATGGTATGGGTATCGGCATGCTTCCCTGTTACATGGGGGATACAGATCCTCACCTGGTTCGCGTTCCGGATGCCAAGCTGATTTCTGATAATACAATGTGGGTTTTGGTCCATGCCGACATAAAGGAAAATCGTCGCGTAAGAGTTCTACTTGATTTTCTCTATGAAGCGATGGAAGGCTATAAAGCTGTTATTGAGGGGAAGAGACCACTAGGAAGCTAGGTTGAGAAATCATATCCATTCGGGAAAGTGCCCTTGTTTAGAAAGATCAGTTATCTGTGCTTCCAGTTTTTGCATGAAGCGATCTTTTTCCCCATCCCAAAACTGAGCATCGCCAACAAATATATCGCAAAAGAACGGCACAAAAACAGCGTCACCCTTGGGAAGAGCTTTCCCTAATCCGTGTAAAAATAACGGAGTTATGGGAACATCCGGAAACTTTTTACTAATCAGCGAAATACCTTTTTTGAATTTTGTTAATTCTTCAGGATCGCCGCGAGACCCTTCGGGATAAATAATAAGAACTTCATCGTTGCGTAAGGCTTCAAAAGCTTGGTGTAAGGGATTTCCACCTTTGCTCGTGCGTTGAATTGGGATGATGCCGATGATCTTGGTTGCAAACCAGGCAAGCAAGGGATTGCGGAGAAAGTAATCTGCGGCAGCAACGGGACGTACGCGAGGTAACAAGGATAGCGGGAAGAGAGACAGGATCACCAGTGTATCAAGGTGTGAGTTGTGATTGGCAATAATCACAGCGGGTCCTTGGGATGGTAGTGAGTGTCTGTTTCGGATGTTGATTCCCAAGCCGATTAATACCAAAGGACGGACAAGAAACATAAAGAACAGTGATCTGAGAAGAGTATTGATCATCGTTAATAATAAAAATATCGAAGGAAATGGAAAAATATCGGTGCTGTGTAGGTCAAGCTATCTACTCTGTCGAGCAAGCCACCGTGTCCGGGTATTGTGCTGCCTGTATCCTTAACTTTCAGATCTCTTTTTACCGCTGAAATAGTGACGTCACCAATAAAACCTGTAAAGGAAATGATGATACCGGCCAGAGCTGCCATGTGCAGGGACATGGGGGAGATAACAAGAGATAACAACATCGATAATAATGCTGTCGAAACCATACCCCCTAAAAATCCGGCCCATGTTTTCCCCGGGCTTACTTTGGGAATAATCTTAGGTCCGCCAATAAGCCTTCCCCACACATATTGAGCAACATCGTTAAACTGTGTCAGCAGTACGAGTAAGAATAAAAGTGCTGCACCGCTTTTATCAAACACAGGCGTATGATGTTCTGATGCCGTTTCGGGAAGAACAATTAGATACGCGGCATGGGAAAGGCTGAAGACCGTCATCATCAGTCCCCAGTTCAGGGTACCAATAGCTTTGAGAAAACCATCTGTTTCTCCCTTCAAAACCATGCGGAAGGGAAGGAATAGAAAGACCCATACGGGAATGAAAATAATAAACATGCCGTACCAGCCGCTATAGACCCAGTAATACTGTATAGGAATTGCGATATAGGCCCAAAAGAGTACACGACGATCAGCACGTCGGGTCGGAATCATCGACAGATATTCTTTCAAAGCGAGATAAGATATCAAGCCTAAGAAGATAACGGACAGTGTTCTGTTTATGCAGATGGCAAAGGTAAAGATGGTGATCATATACCACCAGGACTTTACCCTGAGCCAGAGTTCCAGATGTTTTTCCTGTGTTTGTCCCCGACGCATCAAGGAAACAATAATGGTGGCAAGACATAAGAGTACATAAACGCCAGCAATGATATACAGCAGGTTTTGTGTGATCGGTAGTTGTTCAATCAAATTCATGATAGATCCCCTGCTTCTTTCAAGGCTTGTTTGGCCCGATTAAATATCGTGTAACAAGACAGGGCAACTAAAGCAGCAAGTAATATATTCAGCCATAAAACAGGCACAAAACCTAGAACCAAGACCACGGCAACAAAGCCAAAGGCAAAGGCGCGGTCGCTTTTCCCAAAGGGGCCGTCATAACGGCGGGATGCGCCAATTTGAATGGATACAACCCCAATCATTTCAACCATGATCCCGAGCATTACAAGGGCAACAATCAAATAGGCGTTGATACCGGGTATAAGCGCAAAGGGCAGATAAAGAAGAACATCGGCGATTACATCTGTAAGCTCATTGAGTATGGCACCCAAATTGCTTTTTTGATTGAATTCCCGTGCCATCATACCGTCTATGGCATTGAGTGCCATGCGGATAAAAAGCAAGACAGGCAAAAGGAATAATGGCACAGGCGATGTCGGATTGAATAGAATTGCGGCCCCACCAACAGCAGATAAAATAGCTGCAAAAATAGTGACCTGATTTGCCGTGATTCCTATGGATACTAGCTTGGCGCAAAGGGGGCGTAGCAGGTTTTGAAACCTGGGTTTTAAATCATAAATAGTAATCACGTTTGGCCTGTGGGGATTATTTGTGACTCAGATAAAGTAAATTACCATAAGATGTCGATGATCAGCTTGTAAATGTTTATGGCATTATTCGATCAAGCGTTTTTTGAGATTGCTGTCTGGCAACAGGCAACTATCAGCGCGTCCAAATAAACGGTAGCGGTTTCGTGCGATCAGATCATAAAGCCAATTATCCATCGGAGAGGGAAGATATTTGGCGAGACTAAGAAACTTGGCAGGATAGGGCAGGAGAGACGTCGTCTGTGAAAATGCAGACATCTTGGCATAGGCTCTGCCTTTTGAAATCAAAAGGTTGGTTTCAAAATTTACGGTATCCAGATCATAGTGCTGAAAGAGTGCCTGACCTAAATTGGATTGTCCTGTTGTGAACTGAAATTCTTCGGATTTATCGTGCCTGACAACAAACTGAATAAAAGCAGAGCAAAGAGCGCATTCACCATCAAAAACAATAATGGGTCTGCTGTCATCAAAATCAGTGACATTGGGATCATCGCGGTAACTATAGTTTTTAAAAAGTAGTGCGTTTGTTGTCATGCAATTTCCCCAACTGGATTGAAGAGCAGTATTGATCAAACCGAAAATAAAGAAAAGTTGTTAACCTATTTGTGATATAATCTTTGAGGTCGTGGGGGTAAAACATCAGCAAGACTGATGAACCTAAAGAGGTTGGCGATGAAATCGCGCATGTATTCTGTTGTTATCTTAAGCATTTTTGCGTGCTTCGGGGCGCAGGTTGCAACTGCCGCTGATTGTGAAAAAGCTTACTCTATTGCCTATTCCAATAATTATATTCCCTATCAATACGTTCCCAAAAACTCGGTTCCTACCGGATTGGATATCGATGTTGTGAAGTCGGTTATGTCTGAAATGGACTGTGAATATAATCTTCTTTTGATGCCGTCCAAGCGGGCGCAAATGCTTTTGAAACGGGGCATGCTGGATATCATGCCAGCTGCTTCGATAACTGTTGAGCGGTCGGCCTATGCCTATTTTTCGGAACCTTACCGTGATGAGACTGTGGCAATGTTTGTACGATCATCGGATTATAATCAATATAAAGACTATAAGTTGAGGGACGCTGTCGATCAGAAGCTTAGCATTACTGCAGGTTTGGGGGGATGGTATGGCCCTGAGTATGGCGAGGAAAAACAAAGGGCTATTGATTCAGGTGTCTTGCGATTGAATGCGGAGACCGAAGCCCGAATTCAACAGCTGTTAAATCATCGTGTGGATATGGTTATTGCTGATTTGTATGTGGGGTATCACCATGCAATTGAAGCTCGACGATTGAATGCTATTCGGCCTTTACCTCATTTGCTCAATGCCGATCCCGTTCATTTCATGCTGAGCAAAGAATCTGTGCCGCCCGGTTTTGTTGCAAAGTTTAATCAGGCTTTGGCGGCGGTTTTGGATAGTGAAAAGTACAAAGAGCTTCTTGAGAAGTATCGCCCGGCGGATAGCATCCCTTCGAATTAAATCAATCTGCCTTATTAGCGGTCACGATAAGAGGATGTAGAAACCAAACCCACTAATAATAACGCCCGAAGTAATATTGATGGCCGTAATGATTCTGGGTGACACGCGTGTGCGTAAAACACTGCCTATGAACGCAATCATAATCCACCAGCCAAGAGATCCTAAGAAAATTCCCGTAGCCACAATCCATTTGCCTTCGTAAGAAACGTCATCCCCTAATCCAGCAAATATTGCCAGAAAGACCAGTATGGTCATGGGGTTTGTTATTGTCAGACCGTAGGCTGTCGTGAAGGTCAGGATAAAGTCTTTTGAAACGACGCGCGATGTAAGTGGAGAAAGCTTCACAGGTTCCCGATTTCTTGTTGCTTTTATAAGGCTATATCCCCCAAGCGCGACTAGTCCTATACCGCCGATCAAGCGAATAGTCTCGTTGTAATCCAGAAGGACTGCCATGACAGCGGAAAAGCCGAGCAAAGCTACGACGCCATAGCTCATATCTGCCATGGCAATTCCCAATCCAGTAGCGATCCCGGATTTAATGCCTTTTTCCAAGCTTAGTTTTAGACAGAGAAGCGCCATGGGACCAACAGGGGCAGCGATGGCGAGGCCCATTAAAAGGCCTTTGAGGATAAGTGCTAACATTTTTTGATCTCTTCATCGGTTTGTTGAGCCGATGAAAGGAATCTTTACACCGACGTTTATATTGGCAGAACGGTTGTTTCTTTTTCGCTTTGCAGCACGATCAGGGTTTCTGTTTGAGCGACCCCTGGTTGTCGTTTTAGTTTTTGCGATAAGAAACTTTGCAGTCCCTTGGTGTTTTTGACGCGAACCTTGGCCAGATAGTTGTGTTGGCCTGTCACGTGATGGAGTTCCTGTATTTCAGTAAGGCTTTTCATTTGCTGTATAAAAGCCTCTTCATCAGCATCTTGATGAAGGTCAATGAAAAGGAAGGCGAGGAGTTCCAACCCTAAAACTTCCGGATCTACTACGGCACAATTTCCTTTGATCGTGCCGTTGGTTTGTAACTTGCGCACACGATCATTGACCGCTGATACACTCAGGCCTGTTTGTTCTGCCAGCGTGGTCATGGGAGTTTTGTTGTCGCTTTGCAAAAGTGACAGAATCTTTTTATCTGGTTCGTTCATTTTTAGAGTGTTAAGTGTTTTTTATGTAAAAATCAATAATTATTCCTGAATTTATTTTATTTTTCAGGAATAATTATTGAGATATGTATTTTTTCGATATGACGTGTGTCTTAAGTGTTGAGTAGGATGTCCCATGAAAAAAGCCCTGAAAATTTTCAGGGCCTTAAGGTATTAAAACAGAAAAAGTGGCTTAGGACACTTTCTTCCATATAGATAGCTCAGCAAGGGTATGCTGGTACTTGCGCTTGGTTTCGCGGATAACAAAGGGAATATCAACAGGTTGACTTGCGAGTTCAAACTCTGGCGCGAGAGCGTCACCCAATCCGTCTAGTGTTGTATAGTTTTCCCCAGTATTTGCTTTGAAGCCACCTAGCCAATTGTTGCGTTCTGTGAACTCTTCTAACCAGGTGTAAGGTGATGTCAGAATAAGGTAACCGCCTGACCTTATCCGATCTTTTATTGAAGTGATGAACTTCTTGGGGTCATATAGTCGATCAATAAGATTGCCAGCAAAAACAAGATCGTAGTCTGTATATTTCGAGGATAGATTGCAGGCGTCTCCTTGCATGAAATCTATCTTGTCTTTTATATGTGTGTACCCGTCAAAATCATCCAGATTGATCTCTTTATAGCTTACCAACTCTCCTTCGTCATGGATGGTGTATCGTTGTGTTCCCTTTTGTTGTAATGCTGATGGCGCTTGAATCAGGCGAGCAGAGAAATCAATGGCATCGACATGATCGTATGTTTTTGCTAACTCAAAGGATGCGCGTCCTGTTGCGCAACCAAGATCCAAGGCTCTTTCTCGCCTTGCTTGTTTTGTGTTCTCTATGCAAATTTTGGCGCAGGCAACGGGGAAGTTTGGAACGTTGAAGTACTCTTCGCCATAGTGGAATTCGATATACTGCGCGACAATGTCGTCGGTCTCATACATATTAACCTCTGTTGTAGGGAGCTCTGGTGCTTCGACGTAGCGCAGGCCTGAATATTGAAAAAAGTGGCGACGAAAAGCATACCGGGAATCTTTGAGGGCGTAGTTCCCTGTCGAGATCCAACAGCCGCCTTTGAATACATTGTGTTTACCATCAAATGTTGGCGTTGAAAAATCGTCATAGATCGGGTGGACAGCAAAGCCTTCATATCCGTCTATAGCTGTTTCTGTCCATTGCCAGACATTCCCGATTATATCAAAAAAACCTTGGGCAAATTCGTTTTTATTTATAGGGCAAGGTGACATACCCTGTTCCAGATTTATATTTCCCGGTGCACTGTTCCAAGTGGATTGGTCCTTGGGCTCCAATGTGCGGAGTTGGTACCATTCTGCTTCTGTTGGTAATCGAATAGAGCGCCCGGTTTTCTCGGATTTCCAGTTGCAGAAAGCCTTGGCCTCAAGATAGTTGATGTCGACAGGCCAATCTCATGGCATTGGAATAACTTCCAGCATTGTTCGATATTTATATTCGCCACTATGCTTGACCCAATAGACGGGGGCCTCGGCTTTGCGATAGGAAACCCATTTCCATCCTTCTTCAGTCCAAAAGTTTTCCCGTGCGTAACCATTGTCTTTTACAAAATCAAAATACTCTTGGTTTGAGACCAGGTATTTACTTGCTTTAAAGTCTTCTACCCTGGTTTCATAGGAACCATATTCGTTATCCCAACCGAAATGCTGGTTACTCTGCCCTTTTCCTAGCGTCAATTTACCTCCGCTTACAGGAAGAAGATCATTTTCGGGGGCTATTCCACTGCTTTGGCAAATTTTGCTCCAAAAACGGTGCGGGCGGATTTTGTCTAACGGAAGCTCTCGTACTAGAACGGCTGATGTTTCAAGATGAATACGTTCGTGCTCGATCCCCATCATGATGACCCACAGAGGATCTGTTTGTTTGATGGGAAGAGTGATTTCACAGGATCGAATAAAATGGTCAACCAGTGTTCTCACTTTATCTCGGTAAGCTTTTACTTTTTTTGGGGTTGGCCAATCGTAGTTATTTTCATTCAGATCATCCCACGACATTTCATCGACACCAATGGCAAGGGTTGATTCCAGTGTTGCATCAATCCGGGTATCAATAAATTTGGCAACGTTAAGCTTATTGATAAAGAAAACAGCCGTATGGCCATAATAAAAGATCAAGGGGTGGCGTAGTGAATTGGCCCGAGCATAGAAAGCATTGTCATCTTTGAGGCATTCAAAAAGTGTTTCGTAAAGGCTGAATGTCTTGTGGAAATAGTCTAGGATTTCCTGACGTTTTTCTTCCGGATCTCCCTGATCCAGAATGATTGTATGTGTTTTTAGTAAGTTACTGTCAGAAAGAATAATACTGTTATCTTGATGGTGTACGGCATCCGGTGACATACCGAGCTCCCTATTTTGTTTGTCAGGTCTTTTTATTTGTTGGTGAACAAAGCGAGTACAGGCTTGGGATATAGTCTGCGTCTGCGGAATTACATCAGGTCTAACAAAAGTGTGATAAATTCCGGTGTTTTTGATGATTTTTTGAATGGGCTTGAAAAATAACCAAGTAATCATAATGTTTTAGGTTGTGTTTCTTATGCCTTTTAGGTGAAATCTCCCTCTTACTATCTTTTCAGGTGAAAGCTGTGTCCGGACATATTACGCAATCGACAATTTTGAACGCTTACGACTTGATCAGAGAGCATGTTCGTCGCACGCCTATTTTGCGGGTACCTGCGGGTGAGTTTCTCGATGATGTGCCAGTCACGTTAAAATTTGAGCAGATGCAGCATTCCGGATCTTTTAAAGTCCGGGGTGGTTTTAATGCTCTTTTGTCCGGTGATGTGCCCAAAGGTGGTGTTATTGCGGCTTCTGGTGGAAACCATGGTGCCGCTGTGGCCTATGTGGCAAATAAGTTAGGGGTACGTACAGAGATTTTTGTGCCTGAAATTGTATCGCCAGCGAAATTGGCAAAGCTGGAACAATACGGTGCCCGGATTAATGTTGTTGGGGCCAATTTTTCTGAAGCTTTGGCGGCGTGTCTTGAGTGTCAGAAAGAAACAGGTGCCAAGCTGCTTCACGCCTATGATCAACAGGAAATTGTTGCGGGTCAGGGAACTGTCGGCCTTGAATTTGAAGAGCAAGCGCCGGAGATTGATAGTCTGTTGGTGGCTGTTGGCGGCGGCGGATTAATCGGCGGTGTTGCGTCTTGGTATCGTGGCAAGGTCAAAGTTATTGCTGTCGAAACCGAGGGAACGGCAACGTTGCACTCTGCCTTAAATGCAGGTCATCCCGTCGGTGTTTCTGTCTCGGGTCTAGCGGCGGATGCTTTGGGGGCAAGTCTGATCGGTGATCATGGATTTGAAGCTGCTCAGAATTTTGTTCATCAATCTGTTTTGGTGAACGATGTAGATGTCAAAGCAGCGCAGGAATGCCTTTGGAATAATTATCGTCAAATAGCGGAACCGGGTGGGGCCACAGCCTTGGCTGCTTTGTTATCCGGGGCTTATGTTCCCGAGAAAAATGAGAAGGTTGGTGTTTTGGTTTGTGGTGGTAATGCTTCTTTGTCTTCTTTTTAATGCAACTACTCATTCTTGTTTGAGAAGACAGAAAAACGGCTAACCAATAAATGGCTAGCCGTTCTTGTGTGAATAGGCCTTTCCGAGGGGAGGAATTGCCTATTCCGTAACCTTCGGGAGTTCAGGTTACTTTAAACTTGCAACACCGAGAGGAACGTCAAACTTTTCACACCAAACATAGATTTCGTTAAAGTTTGCTGGGTTGATGCTGGCGGGAAGACTATATTCCTGTTTCCCGGTTTTGCTTTTGAGGGGGGCAAAGATTGTACTTCTATCAACTCCATCTTTGCCAAAGGCAAGTTTGGGATCTGGCGCTCCATCAAGTGAGAAGTTGTCGGCAAGTATAACAATGTAGCTTCCATCATTTGCTTTTTTGATTTCAACATTACCAGTTGTGATGTGATCGCTTCTACCTTCAAAAGTTCCTTTTGAAACGCTACCGCCTGCGTGGGCAGATGTGATTGAAAAAGTAGTCGCTGCCAAAAAAGCTACGGCGAGGAATTTGAATAAACGTTTCATTTTTGTCTCCACAATAAAAAGTAACTGAACGGTTTTAAACAAGCCATCCATTATCTGATTTAGGTCACGACCCAATCGGGCACTTGATCCGGCTTCCTAGCTAATATAGTATTAGGAACTGATCGGTCAAAAACACAAAAGCGTGATGAAGGTGTTATGTGGATGAACCTCAATATTTAAGTTCAGTGTTTAAGATACCTAAAGCCAAAGGAATACCAGCCAAACTATTTGATTATTCCGCAAGACGTTTGATTATATGGATGAGCTAAAAGGATTGGGCAATTGGCTAGACCACGCGAATTCGATGAAGCGGATGCATTAGGAAAAGCAATGCAGGTTTTTTGGTCCAAGGGTTATGAGGGGGCCGGGATCAGTGACCTTCTTGAGGCTATGAAAATTGCCCGGGGGAGCCTTTATAAAGCTTTTGGCGATAAAAAAGGTCTGTTCCTCGCTGCATTAAAACAATACGAGGCCAGCTGTATTGAACCGGGCTTGCAGCTGCTAAACGATAAAAATATTCCAAATGGGGCGCACCGAATTCAAGCTTTGTTAGAAACGGTTGTTGCTGTTGTCGAAGATGATAATGATCGACGCGGGTGTTTCCTCTGTAACACTGCGGTTGACCAAGCCCCACACGATCCGGAAATAAGCAAGATCTGTCAGGATATGATGGGGAAAATGGTACAGGGGTTTTATTGTGCCTTGAAAGATGCTGGTGAACATAAAGATCTTGATGAAGAGACTTTGCAAAAGAAGGCGATGGGGTTGAACATTGCGTACAATGGTCTTCGCGTTATGGTTAAAGCTGGGTATGCGTCGGAAGATGTTCGAAAGACAATCAATACGATATTGGCCGAGTTTGATCTTCTGGCATAAGACAACATCTATGTTGCAAGGTAATCTGTATAAATTTGCGAATTGATCGCTGAGAAGAGAGGGTATGGTGATCTCAATTATGAGTTCTGATGATTCATGTCTTGCTGAACTCTATTTCATGCCTTAGCTTCCTTTTGCCTGCATGTGGTTTGAGAAACGAGTGTTGGCAAAATCCAAAAAACGCCTGAAAATGGGGCCTGAAAACGAGGTTTGCATGTCTTCTCAACGCTGGGCAATTCTGTTCCTGATAATTGCGCAACTTCTTTGGTCGGGGAACTTTATCGTTGGTCGCGCCGTATCAACAGAAATAGCGCCGCTTACACTTTCTTTCTGGCGTTGGACGCTGGCTCTTGCGTGTTTGTTTCCTTTCACGGTTTTTGCCCTCAAGAAAGATTGGCATCTGTTTCGTCCGGTTATTGGGAAGATGATTATTCTGGGACTGTTGAGCGTCGCGAGCTTTAACACGCTCCTCTATTTCGGGTTGCAGACGACCGCTGCTACGAATGCTGCGCTTTTTAACTCTATGATCCCGGTTATTATTATTGCCCTGTCGTTTCTGTTTTTTGGCGACAGAATTAGGTCGATACAGGTTGTTGGAATTGTCATTTCATTCTGTGGTGTTCTAACGCTTCTTGTTAGGGGGCACCCGGAAAACCTGTTGAATCTAACCTTGAATAGCGGTGATTTATTTGTTCTTGGGGCTGTGTTGAGCTGGTCCTTGTATTCTTTGTTGCTTAGGTGGAAACCAACTGGCGCATCGCCGTTCTCATTTATTTTACTAAACGTGCTAATTGGCGAAGCCGCTCTGGCGGCGCTCTATCTTCCTGGTTGGATAGAGGCAGCTCCTTTGGACATGACGAGAAACAACCTGCTAGCTGTATTCTACGCCGGGATTCCGGTCTCTATTGTTGCCTTCATCTGTTGGAATGAAGGGGTCAAACATGTCGGGGCCAGTCTGGCGGGGCAGTTCATTCACCTCTTGCCCGTTTTTGCGGCAACGCTGGCTATTCTTTTGCTAGGTGAAACACCGGAAGTGTATCACGCCGTTGGTGCCGTGCTGATCGGTTCTGGCGTTTGGTTGTCAGTTCGTAAAAAGCGTAAGCCTGTGGTGGTTTCATCTCAATAACAAGCGAGTTGTCAGGCGCTCTCTGAGCTAAGGGTAGAGATTAAGGGTTATGGGTGCACTATCGATACTGTTTGCGTGCATTGGGAACAGAGCTTCTATTGTTTTAGCGCTGAGCTTGCCTCTTTGTGCCTATCTTCCTTCTGCCGTTAGCAACGTTCTTCTGCCCTATATGACCTTTATTATCATTGGTCTTATATCAGTTGCGATGATCAGGGTCGATTTGGCGCGTGTCGTCGGTCACTTAAAGAGCCCGATTTTGTTGCCTATTGCTCTGGCTATTTTGATGTTGGTCTTTCCTTTGAGTGTACATTGGATCGCACGGTATTTTTCACTTGCTGCTCCGATCCATATCGCACTGGTTTTGATGGCGTGTGCGCCACCTTTGGGATCTGCACCAAATCTTGCCTATCTTCTGAAACTTGATGGTGAATTGGTGTTCAATATCACCTTGGCGGGAACTGCTATTATCCCTCTGACAGCTCCCTGGATTATTGGCATCACGCTGGGGGATCAGATGCCTTTTGATCAATGGACGCTTTTTCAAAAACTGCTGATGACGGTGGGTAGTTCTTTTCTGATTGCCATGATCGTTCGTAAGATTCTGGGGCGAGAGCGCATTAAAAGAAGTGGTGCTCAGTTGGACGGGATAAGTACTGTTATCATGGTGCTGTTTGTTGCCACAGCAATGGCAGGGGTGTCAGAAATTATTGAAAACAATCCTGTCTATATGGTGCTGTTGTTATCTATTGCTGTCGCCTCTAACTTTGGTGCTCAACTTTTCTTTTCAATTATTGGACTTATTGTTCGGCGTATAGGTCGATTATTTAAGTCTGTAGAAGGCATGAAAGCGGAAAGTGTTTTGTCCTTTGCCATGGTTGCTGGTAACAGGAATTTGGGACTTGTCGCTGCGGTTATTCCGGTCACTTTTTTGCAAGAGATACTCCCCTTTCTGGCTCTTTATCAGGTACCTATTTATTTGACACCTCTCGTGGGTGGACTGTTTTACGGGTATTTATTGAATAGAAAATAAGTACTCAACAGATGTATGGTATCGCTTGAAAATTATCTGTTAAGCCCGCGCGATTCGACCAAAACCTGAAATCGGTTTCATTTTGAACTGTGATATTATCTAGTTGATTCATAAAGATTATCTTTGCCTTTATGATTATTGAAAGTAATTTTGTTCTTTTTTTGTTCTTATTGGTGTATCTATTGTTTATGGAACAGAGTACAGAGCAAGCACCGGACAAAAGAGAAGAGCTTCTAAAGGGACGCCTCCATCCCGATGCGCATCGCGGACGAGGGGCAATCACAAATCGTGTTGGTCGTTTCGAAGCATATGAGCGAGAGCGAACAGATGATGGTTGGGGCAGTTTGGATGAAGGAGAGAGGTTACAAACAGCGATCTCGCCAGATCCAAGCCGTTCGGTAATCTCAAAGAATAATTCGCCGGATATACCCTTTGAGTTATCCTTTAATCCCTATAAGGGATGTGAACATGGCTGTATCTATTGTTTTGCACGGCCAACGCACGCTTACCTTGGTCATTCACCGGGCGTGGATTTTGAGCGTCTGATCTATGTAAAAGATGATGCGGCTGAGCTGTTGGGTAAAGAGCTCTCAAAAAAAACATACAAATGTAAGGTTATCGCTTTTGGTGCCAATACGGATCCGTATCAACCCATCGAGAGAGAACAAAGAATTACCCGGCAGGCTTTGGAGGTTTGTGAAGCTTTTAACCAGCCTGTTGGCATCATCACAAAAGGTTATCTGGTGATGCGGGACGCAGATATCCTGCAACGTATGGCGCAGAAAAATCTGGTTTCTGTTGCCGTATCTATAACGACACTTGACCGGAAGTTGGCGCGGGCTATGGAGCCCAGAGCAAGTACACCCACCAAACGTCTGGATGCTGTCCGACAGCTTACAGAACTTGGTGTGCCTGTTTCTGTGTTAATGGCACCAATTATTCCTGCGTTGAATGATCATGAAATAGAACGCGTTCTCGGGCTTGCTGCGCGTGCGGGTGCTGTTTCCTGCAGCTATGTATTACTGCGGCTGCCCGGTGAAATAAGAGACCTTTGGATCGAGTGGTTACGGTTGCATTATCCGGATCGGGCTAATCGTGTCATGGGGATATTGAAATCAATGCGGGGCGGGCGTGATTATGATTCACGTTGGGGGAAGCGTATGCGGGGGGAAGGTGTCTTTGCACAACTCATTGCCGACCGTTTCTCTTTGGCTCGGAAGCGCTACGGGTTAAACAAAAGATCTCTACGGTATCTCGATGTCAGCCAGTTTTTAGTTCCATCTGATTTTTGCAAATCGGATACTGATAATGGGTCGGGTCCTGGTAAGAATATAAAGTCTACGAAGCAGATGGATTTATTTGGCTGACATGCTCGTAAAAACTCTAATCCTGAGCACGCAAATAATACATTATGTCTAAAGACGGAGGAGGAACATCAGTCTGGCTTAAAAGGCAGTGCACCTGACCACGATGGTGAGTTTGATGATTGAATGCATGCCGGAGAAGAGCACTCATGGGATCACAATGGTTATCCCCGGCAACATTGGTATAGGTAAGGTTACTATCCAGCGTTTCCTGAGTAATGCCTCGGGCGTATTCGAGAATGCGTAGATCCTCAGCATCGCGTGCTGTTTGTAAGGTGGTGAAATCCTGAAACAAGACGTCAGATAAAGATAATTTTTCGGGTTTATCTTCGAAACGACCAAACCAAATTCTATCGCCAACAAGGATGTGGTTGAGGGTGTTGTGGATTGATCCAAAAAAACTGGGGCGTTCAGCTTTATAGTCTGCTTCTGACAGTTGAGAGCAGCTTTTATAAAGCGTCTGATTAGCCCAGTGGTTATATTCGGCGAGTTGTACAAGTTCGTTTGGTGTCATGTGCTGGAAGTTCCAATTTTTGACATAATTTTAGGCTATGTAGTGTGTGGTTAAAGTATAAGTTTTTCAATATTATATTGTCGTAATTTATTCATCCAAAAGGTTTTTCCGTGACTGAAAGTATAAATAAAGATCATTTTGAAATTCGTCTTGCTCAAGAAGAGGAAATTCAGCTTTTGTGCGATCTTGCCGCCGGAGAAGGATGGAACCCCGGCCTGAGAGATATTGAATGTTTTTACCAAGCGGATAGGACCGGCTTTTATATTGGTATCTTGAAGGGCGAGCCGATTGGATGTATTTCTGCGGTTAAATATGGAAATAATTATGGCTTTGTTGGTTTTTATATCATCAGAGAGCCTTGGCGCGGAAAAGGCTTTGGTCTTGCCATTTGGGATCATGCGTTGGCTAGCCTGAAGGGCCGAATTATTGGCCTGGATGGTGTTGTGTATCAGCAGGATAATTACATTAAATCGGGCTTTAAACTTGCTCACCGTAATATTCGCTTTGAAGGTAAGGCAAAGGCACTGACAAGCAAGGCGTCTAGCCTTGTTGATGTTAAGAATTTACCTTTTGAGCAGGTTGCTGCATTTGATGCAGGCTGTTTTTTCGAAGAGCGTAAGGCCTTTTTGAAAGCCTGGCTTGGTGAAGAAGGGCATCTGGGATTTGCCGCACTTGAAGACCAGCAGCTAAAAGGTTATGGCCTCATACGTCCGTATTGTGATGGATATAAAACGGGTCCTTTGTTTGCGGATAATTCTGTTGTCGCGAATGATATTTTCAATGGGCTTTGTGCCGAGATTGAAGGCAGTAATATTATTCTGGATGTACCAGAAAATAACGCAGACGGGTTGTTACTGGCAGAACGTTATGAACTTGTACAAAGTTTTGAAACGGCTCGAATGTACAAGGGGGGCAGCGTGAATCTTCCGTTAGATCGAGTGTACGGGATCACGTCATTTGAATTAGGTTAAGTGTTCTGTGAATTAGGCCAAGTGTTCTGTGAATTAGTAGGGTAGAGGTCTGGCAAGGTGATGCTGCGACGTTGTGAAGCGTCACTTTGTTATCGTATAAAGCGTAATAACAGACTATCTATAATTCCATAACAAATCGGATCTGCTCTTTTGAGTCGGTTACCGAATAACAATGTGGAATTTAACATGCACGATACAGCAGAGAAGATTTACCCCAAGCTGTCTTCTATGAAGACGGGTACCCGTGGAAAATGCCCTAGATGCGGTGAGGGGAAAATCTTTGACGGATTTTTGACTGTTGCCAAAGGGTGCAAGGTTTGTGGCCTTGATTATTCTTTTGCAGATCCTGCTGATGGTCCTGCTTTTTTCATTCAGATGTTGTTTTGTATTCCGGTCGTCGTCTTTGCACTCTGGTTCGAAGTCAAGTTTGAACCCGCCATTTGGGCGCATTTCCTGACAACAATGCCCTTGCTTTTGTTAACCTGTATTCTTCCTCTGCGCCCCCTGAAGGGATGGTTGATCGCAAGTCAGTTCTTTTTCAAAGCTGAAGAAGGACGGTTGGTTGTCGAGAGTGACGACAAGTAAAATCCAATCCGAAACTTTTGAAAATTGATCTATGGTTCTTAATCTAGGTTTCTAGCTCGCGGTTAAGAACCAAAGACGTTTTAAGCTCACTTACAGCCGAGTTTGCAGATAATCTATTGCGCACATCATTGAGAGATTCGGGTGTTTCTGCCATAACCTCAACCAAAAGATCTGGTTCTCCCGCGAGGGAATAGCAGCGTATGACTTCCGGATAACTGGATATTTCGGTGATCAAATCTTTTGCTGGTGTGTGCGCAAGGTTCAAAAACAGAAAAGCCCCGAAACCACGGGTCGATGCATTTTTCAACTCGACTCTGTAGCCGGTTATGATTTGATCATCTTCAAGTCGTTGCAGGCGATGACGTACTGTCGAACGGGCAATATTGGTCTGCGTCGCAATTCCCTTGATCGTTTCACGCGCGTTGTTACGCAGTACCTGTAGGATCTGGCGATCAATTTCATCTAAATCACGCATCGAAACGTCAACATCTTTTGCCCATTGAAAGTAACGGGCAGAGAGTATCAGGCACCTGCCATAAAAACAATCAAACGCGCATAATGGCGAAAGATGTGGGCGTTTATTTTTTCTATACTGCTTTCAATAGATTACCCCAGAGACTAACCGCATACAGGGTGCATCAGATGTCCGTAGATAAACTCCATGTTTATACCGAAAGCGAAGCCGAAGTTCTTTTCCAAGAGTTTTATGGTCTTGCGGCAAAAGCCAGTAGCTTGCCAAGCGAGAGAGATCAGAACTTTCGGATGACGGTTGCTGGGGGCAAGAGCTTTGTTCTTAAACTTTATGCGCCAGAGACAGATCTATGTTGGTTGGATGCGCAGGATCAGCTGCTTATAGAACTGGCAAATCAGGATGCGGGGTTGCCGCTTCCGAGAATTCTTGAGAACAGCAAAAAAACGACGACTTATAAGATCATGGATTGTGACGGACAGGTCAGGTTTATCCGTGCTCTAACCTGGTTGGGTGGCGAGGTCTGGAATAAAGCAGCGCAAGGGCAGGATCTGGATTTCTCTCAGATTGGGGCGTTGATGGGTCGCATGGATCTGGCATTAAAATCCTTTATGTATGCAGGAGCAGATAGAACCTTTTTATGGGATATTGCCCAAGCATCTGCACATACGGCATTCGTTGCTTTGATTGAGGATGTTGCCATACGCGATATCGTTGCGTCTATTCTGGATAAATTTTTAAAGGAAACGGCAAGTGCTTTGAGCAGGTTGCCTCGACAGGTCATTCACAATGATGCGAATGACTACAACATTCTTGTCGATAAACAGGGTAATATTAGCGGCCTTATTGATTTTGGTGATTTCATTCAAAGCCATCGAGTTTGCGAGGTCGCGGTCGCTTGTGCTTATGCTATGTTGGCTCAGAAAGACCCGGTGGGACGTGCTTGTGATGTTGTTTCCGGTTATCACAGGGTAAACCCACTGCAGGAAGACGAGCTTGCCATTCTTTATGATTTGATAAGAGTACGCTTGGCTGAATCATCCTGTATGGCAGCGCAGCAATATTCAGCCAATCCGGAAAATGAATATCTGTTGATCAGCCAGAAAGATATTCGTGATCTTCTTCGCAAGATGAAAGGGATCAATCCACAGGTGGTGCACTATCGTTTGCGTGATGTCTGTGGTTATGAAGCCTGTGCCGGATCGCGGAAGCTGGAACAGTGGCTTTTGAGAAATGCAGACAAGATCGGCCCAATTTGCCAGCACGATCTTTCGCCCGAAAATGTACTGGTTCTCGACCTTTCACCTTTGTCGGTAAACGATGAGGGGATACCACGTAGTGCCCAAGACGCGACGGATGTTATCTTTGCGATGATGAAAGATGCAGATGCTGCAGTTGGGGTTGGTAGTTATCTGGAAGATCGTGATGTGTATAAGGGAGACTTTTTTGAGACGGTAGATCCGGATGAAAAACGTACCGTACATCTGGGGATCGATCTCTTCCTTCCTGCTTATGAGCCTCTCTATGCGCCGTTAGATGGTATTGTGCGTGTTCATAACGATAATACGCGTGATTATGATTATGGTCCGGTTGTGATCCTGGAACACAAAACCGATGAGGGGCAGGTGTTCTATACGAAATACGGGCATCTCAGCCGGACATCGCTAGAGCTTTGGGAAGACGGGAAAGCTTTCAAAAAAGGGGAGGTTATCGGTTACCTCGGTCCTTATCCTGAAAATGGCAACTGGGCGCCTCATGTTCATTTTCAGCTTTTACTCGATTTGATGGGCATGGAAAATGATGTCTGTGGCGTTGCTGCACGCAGCGAAATCAATGTCTGGTCATCTGTTTGCCCAAGTCCCAATCTCATTCTTGGCATGAAAACAAAATGTCAGGGTGATGTGACGCGCAGCTCTAAAAGCATCCGTGAAGAACGCGCCAGGCATTTAAGTCCCAATCTGAGCTTGTCTTACTCAGACCCCCTTAAAATTGTTCGCGGTGAAGGGCAGTACCTCTATACCGAACAGGGCGAGCAATATCTGGATATGGTGAACAATGTTTGTCATGTTGGGCACTGTCATCCTCGTGTTGTTGCTGCTGCTTCGGGGCAAATGCCTGTTCTCAATACAAACACGCGCTATATGCATGATAATATTGTTAATTATGCGCGTGAGCTGTTGGCAACTTTTCCGGACTCCCTCGAAGTTTGTTTCTTCACGAATTCTGGCAGTGAGGCGAATGACTTGGCTCTGCGCCTGTCACAGAACTATACCGGACAAAAGGATATGCTGATTGTCGATCATGCATACCATGGAAATCTGACGTCCCTCATTGATCTAAGTCCCTACAAGTTTAATCGCAAAGGGGGCAAGGGCTGTCCGGACCATGTAAAAATTTGTCCGATGCCTGACGGATATCGTGGTCCTGTAAAATGGAGTGATCCTGATTGCGGTAGGAAATATGCTGATATGGCAATTGAGCAGTTGGCGGCCTTGCAAAAACAAGGGCGAAAACCTGCGGCTTTTATTGCTGAATCCTTACTGGGGTGTGGGGGGCAAATTGTTCTGCCAGATGAGTATCTGAAACGTGTTTATAAAGCCGTGCGAAGTGCAGGCGGTCTCTGCATTGCGGACGAAGTACAGGTTGGTTTTGGTCGCATTGGAAGTCACATGTGGGGCTTTGAGTTGCAGGATGTTGTCCCGGATATTGTTACTCTCGGAAAGCCGATCGGAAATGGCCATCCTATGGGGGCAGTTATCACAACCCGAGCCGTGGCGGATGCTTTTTTCAATGGCATGGAATACTTCAATACCTTTGGCGGAAACCCGGTTTCCTGTGCCATTGGTCGGGAAGTATTACAGGTAATTCGGGACGAACGCTTACAGCATAACGCTGACCAAGTTGGGCAACATATTCTGGGTGGCCTGACAGAGATGATGGAGCGCTATCCATTAATAGGTGAAGTGCGGGGACGGGGGCTCTTTATCGGAGCTGAATTGGTATGTGACCGAGAAACCCTGGAGCCTGCAACAGCTGAGGCGAGCAAGATCGTTAACCTTATGAAGGAAAAGAATATCTTGCTTTCTACGGATGGTCCTCTGGATAATGTGGTTAAGATCAAGCCACCAGTGTGTTTTACTATGGAGAATGCTGATCTGTTCCTGAAAGAGTTTGATGCTTGTATGGCTCTGATTAGCTAAGCCAGATAAGTTTTCGATAACTCTAATATGTTAACCCAAAAAGACTTGATAGGTTTTAAGTTTTTTGGGTTTTCGTTTTTGTATTCAGGAGTATAGTGAGTGCTTAATCACAATAGATGTTGAGTTCATTAAGTTATGCGTGATGGCACCGCGACAAGAAACAAAATCAACCGGGTTGCGATGGAGCTCTTTGCCGAAAAGGGAGTGACTGAAACCACGACCAAAGATATGGCAGCCGGGGCGGGAATTGCTGAAGGCACAATATATCGTCATTACAAAAGCAAAGATGAGCTAGTAAGAAAACTGTTCCTGTCTCTTTATGAAGAACAAGGGAGTTCTTTGCTCGAAATCGCATCGTCAGAAGAAGATCTCAAACAAAAAATTGCCGATATGATTGCCAGGTTTTGCCAATTATTTGCTGAAGACAAGGCGCTGTTTACCTTCTTGCTTCTGACACAACATGGGCAGCTCAAACAAGTTCCGGATGATATGATTACACCCGTCGTTGTTTTGCGGGATTTAATCGCGCAGGGGCAGAACGCTGGAGCAATAAAGCAAGGTGATCCTGATCTGATGGCAGCAATGGTTCTGGGCGTCGTTGTTCAGCCCGCGGTGTTTCACGTTTATGGTCGCCTGACACAAGATTATAAAAGCTTCACACAGGATTTGACCGAAGCTGCGTGGGGCGTCCTTGGCCTTAATTGATGGAGCATAAAACCTGTCAGGTTTTATGCTTTATGGTTTGTTTTGGCTTTTGTCTAGGCGACCATTTGGTGAAAACGATAAGGTTTCCCCCTAGTGCGAGTATAACGCCTAGAATAGCTGTTTCTGTCCAGATATACCCTTCAAAAACGGTTGAGAGTGACAGGGCAACAATTGGGAAAAGAACAGTGGAATAGGCAGCTTTCTCGGCACCGATTTTTCCAACAAGTTTAAGGTACATGGCGAAACCTATAACTGTCCCGGGAATGGCGAGGTAAAGGAGGGAGCCAAGGTATTTAACAGAGTTTTCCATATCAAAAGAATAACCTTGGATCAGGCACCACACCCCAAGTGTCATGCTGCCGTAAACCAGGGCGTACGAATTGGAAACAAGGACATTACGTCCCGCTTTTTGCTGATGCTGTGAAATCAAATTTCCAAGAGAAAAACAATAGGTCCCGGCTATGGATAAAAGTAAGCCCAGCAGGCTGCTACTGGCCCAGTTGCCGTGTTGAATATCTTCCCAGAAGAGAGCGCAAACCCCCAAAACACCCAGGTATGAACCAATCAGGGACCTTAGTGTTGGTGGCTTCTGCTGAAAAACAAAGGCATTGATCATGTTGAAGATACTTGCCAAGGAAAAAACCACGGCGATCAACCCGCTGGGCAGGAACTTGGCAGCATTATAAAAGAAGATAAAATTCAGACAAAAAAGGCACCAGCCCTGTAGAACAAACCACTTATGTTGCTTGAGAGGAACCCATGTGATTTTTCTCAGGGCAAGCATAAAGAAGATTTGTACCAATGCTGCCAGGGAAAAGCGATAAAAGGCAGAGACTTCTACCTGCACGGTTCCGACCTGAAAGGCAATTGCTAACCAAGTCGTTCCCCAAATCAACACTGTTCCCAGATACAGCAGTATGTTCACAGAATTATCCTGACAACTTACAGTTCGAAATATGGTGAACTCATAGAGCGTAAAGGTCAGGCTGTATATCAGTTTTACATGCTTTTTTCACATTCTTGCGGTTAAGTGAAAGTTGAAGCCTTCTCAAAAGAGAACAAGAGAGCTAAGTTGAAGGAAATTGGTATCGGCGAAGAGTATGCGGCCTGAAGAACTGTATATATACAAAACCCTGAAAAAAGTGGGGGCACAATCCAGCCAAACTCTTGAGGTTGGATCAGGTCTCTCTTTGTCTGCGTGGCATAATGATGGAGGCTATGCAGTGTATGAGAGGGCAAGCCATCATACCCTGAGCTATTATCTGCAGGGCGGGAAAGGAACGCGCCGCCATAACGGTGAACGATCACTTGGTAAGGGACATCCCGGTGCTGTTTGTATCATGCCCGCGGGCGTTCGTTCTGAATGGAGTATTGAAGCTCCCTTCAAGTTTATGCACCTCTATTTTGATCAGGCAGAGTTCGACCGGATTGCTTTGGAAAGTTATGATATTGATCCCAACCTGGTTGAACTGGAAGATGTTGCCTTTCAAAGTGACCCTGTTATTGAGCAGTTGTTTCGCCAAGTAATTTTACCTTTGGATTGGCAAAATCCTGCGGATAGAATGAGTCTGTCTCACGCCGGGCAGCTTTTGATTCAACACCTCTTTCGATGCTATAGTAATAAAAACGCCGAACCTGAATTTGTCCGGGGAGGGCTATCGCCCTTTATTACAAAAAGGGTGAAAGACTATATTGAAGAAGCCTTGGATCAGGGGCTGGTTGTCGAAGATTTGGCCGCGATTGCTGAGTTAAGCCCCTTTCATTTTACGCGAATGTTTCAGCTGACCATGGGGGTTAGTCCGCATCAGTATGTTTTGTCTCGCCGTGTACAAAAAGCTAAAGATTTACTGAGTGATACCCACAACACGTTGAGTGCAATCGCGTTTCAATGTGGCTTCAGCAGTCAAAGTCACCTGACTACTCGTTTTCGTCGGGCCACGGGTTTGACGCCAAGTAAATTCCGACAATTGTCTTAAGGTCTTAATTTTGGTCTTATTGACTTTTACGGTTGTTTCTATTGATATTTTCCACAGGCATTTTCCACAGATACATTTCTTTGAATTAATTTTTTGAAGCTAATCTTGCTGGGTTCAAAGCTCGGAACATGTTATGGCATTTTTAGTGGATAATATTCTTGTTTAAGGGGGAAATAGGATGGCTTTGCCGGAAGGCCCAAATAGATCTTTTCATATTGTTGCTGTGGTCGGGAGTTTACGAAAAGATTCTTATAACCGTGCTTTACTGACAGAAGCGATAGCGGCGACCCCAGAAGGTGTGACCATTGAAGTGTTTGATCAACTGGCTGACATGCCCTTCTTCAATCAGGATGTGGAAGATATTGAAACACCAGCTGCAGCACTGGCTTTTAAAGAGGTTATTCGCAAAGCGGACGGGTTACTTGTTGTAACGCCAGAATATAACAGTGGCTTACCAGCGGTTTTGAAAAACGCCATCGATTGGGCGTCTCGCGGGACACCATCTGTTTTCAAGAACCTTGCTGTGGGTATTATGGGAACAAGCCCGGGCGCATTGGGCACATCAAAAGTGCAGCAGCAATTAAAACAAAGCCTTTCAGGATTGGGTGCCTATCCTCTGGCGGCACCGGATTTTGTCTTACCGTTATATAAAAGCAAGTTTGATGCGGAGATGAAACTAAGTGATCCTAAAACAGTAACAAGAATAACCAGTTATCTTGATCGCTTGAGAGAGTTGGGGCTTTGTTTAAATAGTATTCGCCCCGGAATGTGATAACCCGGGATGTAATAGCTCAACATATGATGATAGGAATCTGTGGTAGCAATGTAACAGTGCCTTGCAGATCTTTAATTCTAGAGAAGCTTAATCGAAAGGTCGTGGTTTGCCCGTAACTGGTTTGGGAATGAGTGATGCAATTGCGTTGCAGCTGAGAAGTGACATCCTGCGGGGAGAAATTTCCGGCGGTGATCGGTTGCGTCAGGATCATATTGCTGAACGGTTTGGAGCAAGCCATGTCCCTGTGCGTGAAGCCTTGCAGAAACTGGGAGCAGAAGGGTTGGTGCTTTTCCAGCCACGGCGGGGAGCTATGGTCACGCCTTTAACGATGGAAGATGCTCAGGAGATTACAGATATGCGCGTGGAGCTGGAGTGTCTGGCTCTTCGAAAGGCAATGACAGTTTTTAGTATAAAAGATTATGAAAATGCACAGCAGGCTATTGTCAAAGGCAATGAATCAAAAAATCTTGATCAGCTCATGTCAGCAAATTGGGATTTTCATCGATCAATTTATGCTGGGGCACAGCAACCGAGACTAATGAAATCTCTTGATGAGCTGTGGTTGCATAATGAGCGTTATCAGCGGCTGGTGTTTGAAACAATTCCTTATAAGTTAAAATCTCAACAGGAACATGCAGATATTTTGACAGCAGTCGAGGCTGATCAGTGCGATCAAGCGGTTGCTTTACTTGCAAAGCATATCAAGGAAGGCGGCGCCATGATGGCACAAATTTTATGTGATCGTTTATCTTGATCTTTTTGTCGAGAATAGATTTTCTCTAAGCTGGAAAACTCATGTTCCAAGTGCTAGGTCTAATTAGGAGCACTGCATAATATTGACATAATATTAGTGCATTTCACTTAAACCATATTCTGAATTTCCACAAAAAGGTTCTCTCGTGTCGTTTCAAAACTATTGCCAGACTGTTGTGAAAAACTTTGAAGCTCTCAGCACTTTGGGAGATGTCATGGATGAAGCTGCCGATATTTGGGTGCAGGCACTTAAGCGTGGCAATAAAATCATCTTCTGCGGCAATGGAGGGTCTGCTTCTGATTCTCAACATTTAGCAGCTGAGTTGGTCGGGCGTTACATTATCGAGCGTGGTTCTCTTCCTTCTATCGCTTTAACCGTAGATACCTCTGCCTTGACGGCAATCGCAAATGACTATGGATACGAACAAGTTTTCGCGCGTCAACTGAGTGGCTTGGGTAAAGAGGGGGATGTGTTTGTTGGTATTACGACCAGTGGTAACAGCGGTAATATTGTTGCTGCTGTTGATGTGGCAAAGAAGATGGGTATTACGGTAATGGGGTTCACAGGACAAGGCGGTGGCAAACTTGTTGAACTTTGTGATCTATGTATCAAAGTACCATCGGATACAACAAACCATATTCAGGAAATGCATATTGCAGTCGGGCACTATATCTGTGGCGTGACTGAAATTCGATTGCGGGACGAGAAGTAAGCGCAAGTCTTTTTACTGCTGGTTATTCTCGTTCATACCTGCCTTTCTCTCAGTCCGTCATGACCAAAAGATAAGGAACTTAACGCGTAAATAGAGGCAGGTTTTGAGCACCTTTAATTGAGGCTGCCTCTTGAATTTGATAGTCTGAACCGGATAGTTGTCTTGCTGCTGTGACTTCTCCTTCACGAGATCCGTGCCCTGTTAAAACATGTAAGCCGCCAGCCAAACCTGCTTTTTTTCCAGCTTCAAGGTCTGAGGCTCTATCGCCGACAATCCATGATTTTTTCATGTTGATTGAAAACATATTTCTTGCCCGTAAAAGCATTCCGCTGCTTGGCTTCCTCGCCTCGTGATCTGGATGTCCGCCCCACGGTGTTTGCCCTTTTTTGTGAAAAGGACAGGCGTAGACTGCGTCTACATAGGCATCTTTGGCTTCAAGTTCTTTATGCATTTTGTTTTGGACAGCCTGAAATTCCTGCCAGCCAAAATAACCATAAGCAATTCCGGCCTGGTTGGTAACGACAACCACTGGAATATTTTTTTTATTGGCAGCCTTAATTGTTTCAACAGCATCGGGGATGAGTTCGACATCATCTGGATTTTGCAGATAGTTCACCTCTTTAACGATAACACCATCCCGATCCAGAAAGAGCGCGGGACTATTTTCTGAGAGCGTTTGGCTTTCGAACTTTCTTACTTCACACCAGATGCCATCTTCCTGAATATGAGGCATTGCCGTGTAAGGGAAGTCGGGATCATTAAAAGGAGTGTTCATATCTCTCATTTCATTGGTGGCTCAATAGGAAGTATATACCCTGAGTATCTTTCGGATAACAGACGCTGAAACACATAAAGGCGAAAAAAAGCGGATAAAGTACATTTTTCACATGTGGTTTAAGGTTTTTTCTTTTGTTTGAAGTTGGTGGGGAAATGGTGGAATCCATTTAATAGTTTGAAATGCAATGAGTATTTTAAATTTACATAATAACACTAAAATAATGTTTAATATAAATAATTATCTTTTAATGTTGTTAAATAAAATGTATTACCTATTTCACATATTAGTTCTGCGCTGAATCTTGGTATTAACAATTTTTCAGTGTGTAATTGGTAGCCCTGATTTTGACTAAGAACTTGACATTTGTTGAGTTTATGGCTGCTTTGGGGCTGGATTTTTTGTACTTTACCTGCTTGATAGCAGTATATCGGAGAAAACGGTGAGCGACCCGTATCTGACACATTTAAAACAGTTGGAAGCTGAGAGCATCCATATCATTCGTGAGGTAGCTGCAGAGTTTCGTAACCCTGTGATGCTTTATTCCATTGGTAAGGATTCTGCCGTTATGTTGCATTTGGCACGTAAGGCTTTTTATCCTTCAAAACCTCCTTTTCCTTTGATGCATATTGATACCACATGGAAGTTCAAGGAAATGATCGCATTCCGCGACAAAATGGCTGCGGAATACGGGTTTGATCTTATCGTTCATACCAATGAAGACGGGCGTGAGAAGGGGATGAACCCCTTTGACCACGGTTCTGCGCTTTATACCGATGTGATGAAAACCGAGGCCTTGAAACAGGCGTTGGATAAATACAAATTTGATGCTGCTTTCGGCGGCGCGCGACGGGACGAAGAAAAATCCCGCGCGAAAGAACGTGTATTCTCTTTCCGATCAGAGAACCATCGCTGGGATCCAAAAAATCAGCGTCCAGAGCTGTGGAATGTATACAATGCCCGTGTGAAGCCGGGCGAGAGCATTCGTGCCTTTCCGATATCCAATTGGACTGAATTGGATATCTGGCAATACATCTATCGTGAAAACATTCCGATTGTACCGCTTTATTATTCAGCGGAGCGTCCAGTAGTTGAGCGCGATGGTGCTTTGATTATGGTTGACGATGATCGCATGCCGTTGAAGTCAGGTGAAACGCCAGAGATGAAATCAGTTCGTTTCAGGACGCTTGGCTGTTATCCGCTTACAGGCGCAGTTGAATCAGAAGCTGCGACATTGCCGGACATCATTCAGGAAATGTTGCTCACTACAACATCCGAACGCCAGGGACGTGTCATTGATCATGACCAGGCAGGCTCAATGGAAAAGAAAAAGCAGGAGGGCTACTTCTAATGGCCCACAAAGATACCCTTATTTCCGAAGATATTCTGGCTTATCTTAAGGCACAGGAAGAAAAGAGCCTGTTGAGGTTTATCACCTGTGGCTCTGTGGATGATGGAAAATCAACACTTATTGGTCGATTGCTTTATGACTCAAAGCTCATTTTTGAAGACCAGCTAACGGCACTGGAAAGCGATAGTAAAAAAGTTGGTACAACAGGGGAAGATATTGATCTTGCTTTGTTGGTTGATGGTCTTCAGGCTGAGCGAGAGCAAGGCATTACCATTGATGTTGCCTATCGCTTTTTCTCTACGGATAAACGTAAGTTTATTGTCGCGGATACACCAGGTCATGAACAATATACCCGGAACATGGCAACGGGTGCATCAGGGGCAGAGCTTGCGCTCATTCTCGTTGATGCACGCAAAGGTGTTCTGACGCAAACCAGACGTCATAGCTATATTGTGTCTCAGCTTGGCATTAAAAATGTCGTGCTTGTGGTGAATAAGATGGATCTGGTTGATTATTCCCAGGACAGATACAACGAAGTTGTTGAAGAATATCTGGCCTTTGCGGATAAGCTGGATATCCCGAACATTATCACGGCGCCGATCTCTGCGCTTAAAGGTGAAAATGTTATTGAACCTAGTACTGAGATGGACTGGTACAAAGGCCCAACTCTGCTTGGTCATCTTGAAACTGTTGATGTCACCACGGATATAACAGAGACCGCTTTCCGGATGCCTGTTCAATGGGTGAACCGTCCTAATCTTGATTTCCGAGGCTTCAGTGGAACGATTGCATCTGGCCGTATTAAACCGGGTGATGACATTGCGGTTTCTCCATCTGGCAAGACATCGAAAGTCGACCGGATTGTCACTTTCGATGGCGATTTGGAAGAGGCGATCGCGGGGCAAGCGGTTACGATCACGTTGCAGGACGAAATTGATATTAGCCGTGGCGATATTCTGTCCAAGGCTGATGAAGTGCCAGAACTTAGTGATCAGCTAAAGGCACATATCTTGTGGATGCAAGAAGATGCTCTATTGCCGGGTCGTCCGTATCTTTTGAAAACGGCGGCAACGACTGTGCCTGTGGTGATTTCAGATCTTCATCACAAGGTGAATGTAAACACCTTGGAAGAACAAGCCGGTAAAACGCTGGAACTGAATGAAGTCGGTGTCTGTAATCTGGCTCTTGATCGGGCTATTCCGTTCGATGCTTATAAAGATAACCGTGAAACAGGCTCTTTTATTCTGATTGACCGCTATACGAACGCAACAGTTGGCGCGGGGATGATTGACTTCGGACTGCGTCGTGCAAGCAATATTGTTTGGCAGGAACTGGATGTCAACAAAGGTAATCGGGCAGAACAGAAGGGGCAAAAACCTTGTGTTCTCTGGTTTACTGGATTGTCTGGCGCGGGTAAGTCTACGGTTGCAAACTTGGTTGAGAAAAAGCTCTTTGCCGAAGGGCGACATACATACACTTTGGATGGCGACAATGTACGTCATGGCTTGAACAAAGACCTTGGTTTTACAGATGCAGACCGTGTTGAAAACATTCGCCGCGTCTCTGAAACCGCGAGCCTGTTTGTTGATGCCGGGTTGATTGTTCTCGTATCTTTTATCTCTCCCTTTAGAAGTGAGCGCCGTATGGCTCGCGAATTGATGGGTGAAAGCGAGTTTCTTGAGGTCTTTGTGGATACGCCACTGGAAGTTTGTGAAGAACGAGACCCTAAGGGGCTTTATAAAAAAGCCCGTGCCGGAGACATCAAAAACTTTACAGGTATTGATTCCGCTTACGAGGCTCCTGTTAATGCAGAGATTGTCTTGGCAGGTGGAAGTGCAGAAGCTGAAGTTTTAGCAGATCAGGTTATTGCACAGCTCAAAGAGCGTGGCTTTATATAGAAGATAAACTGAGTTTGTTTATGGGAAAAGGGGCTGGTAATTTTTACCAGCCCCTTTTTTACGCCTTAATTTTGCGCGAAAGTGGTTAATATTAATACTACCTTAGCCCGTATTATGGTTTACTCGGTGGAGGATGATTGAGTTGTGATAGGGCTTGATCTCTGAATTGTGATTTTTAGGTGAGGATAATCGTACACAGATAATTATTGTAAGGCTGCATTCTGATACTGCCGAGGTATTAGAGATAAAGGCTTAGGTAGGGAGATGGATACAGAACTGGACCTCGACTTTAAACCAACATATGACTGGTGCGTGAAGGCTTTCTCTCTGGTGAAAAAACGCCTGGGCATCAATATCTGTTTGCACGATGATTATGATAAATTTGCTGAAGGAGATATTTATCTCTTCAATCATTTTGCTCGATTTGAAACGATTATTCCCCAGTATCTTATCCATGAAGAAACAGGTCAGTATTGTCGCTGTGTCGCCGCAGGGGAATTGTTTGAAGGCAGTGAATCCTTCGCCAGTTTTCTATATGGCGTTGGGGCTGTACCACATAATCATCCGGGATTGCTTCCGTTTCTTGCTGCTGAAATCCTACGAGGTCGCAAGGTAATTATTTTCCCTGAGGGGGGGATGGTTAAAGACAGGCATGTTGTGGGTCCCTCCGGCGAGTATAGTATTTTTTCTCCAACTGCGAAGATCAGGCGCAAGCACCATACAGGAGCTGCTGTTCTTGCATTGACTGTGGAGTTGTTCAAACAACGTGTCTTGTCTGTTTTTGAAGCCAAGGAATATGCGCGCCTTGAAAGGTGGGCGAAGGCGCTGGAAATGGATACAACAGAAGAACTTCTTGCAGTTGCAAGTAAACCGACCGAGATCATTCCGGCAAATATAACCTTCTACCCAATCAGGGCGAGCGACAATATTTTAAGTCGCAGTGCGGAGTTCTTCAGCAAAGGAAGTAATCCTAGGCTTGTTGAAGAGGTTCTGATCGAAGCTAATATTCTGCTTAAAGATTGTGACATGGATATCCGTGTCAGCAAACCAATGGATGTAAGGCATGTATGGACGTGGTGGGAAAAACGCCTGCTTTCCAGAGTGTTTAGTCAGATTAATTCCCTTGACGATTTTTTTAAACTATCCCATGCACCGGATACATTGAATGAAAAGATCTTCAAGCTATGTAGTACCCGCGGAACCAACCGTTTGCGCGATTATTATATGGATGCAATCTATGCAGGGGTCACGGTTAATCTCTATCATTTGGCATCGTCTTTGATCAGATATCTTGTTCTGAAAAAAGAACCGCGAATTTTAAAGACACATTTCCACAAGGCACTCTATCTGGCTATTAAGTCATGTCAGAAAAAAGCAGATGTGCACTTGCACCGTAGCCTGACAAAGCCTGAAAATTATTGGAATTTAGGTAATGGGCAGATTTGCGGGGCATTGGAAAAATACATGTCTGCAGAAGGGTGTGTCGAACATATTAAAGAAGATGGAGATTATTATCTTTTTGATGAGACAGTTCTTGAAATAACAAGCTTTAACACGGTCCGTCTGGAAAATTTGATCCGTGTTTATGCGAATGAAGTGATGCCGATAAAAGAAGCTGTACTCAGTGTTGAAGAATCTTATGAAATTTTACGGGATGTTGGGCGAAAAACATTGGCATTTCATCTTCTTGATGATGAAAATTTGTCACTTGATTGCGATCGTAAAACCTATACGAAATCTCACCATTTGGAAATTAATGTCAAAGAAACGGCCTGTGCCCCGGCAGAACCCTATCTGATTGTACCGGAAAGCTGTCGTAATACCGGCGTGCTTATTGTTCATGGTCTTTTAGCTTCCCCGGCAGAGCTTTATGAGTTTGGGCGGGAAATATCTGAACTGGGCTATGCTGTTATGGGTGTTCGCTTGAAAGGGCACGGGACGTCTCCTTGGGATTTGAGAGATCGGCATTGGCAAGATTGGATGGATTCCATCGCACGGGGCAGGCAGATATTGTCTGCTTTTGTCGATAATATCAGCCTGGTTGGCTTTGCGACGGGGGGGACACTTTCCTTACTTGAAGCGGCTCATAATCCGGAAGGAATATCCTCTGTTTCTGCCGTTTCTGTTCCTTGGCAATTCAAGACCAGTAATTTGTTATTTGCTCATTTGGCACATGGTTTGGAAAAGCTGACAAGCTGGGTTCCAACAATAGAAGAGAAGGGAATTTTCAAAGAGCATCCTGCAGAAAATCCGGAAATTAATTATCGGAGTGTGCCTGTGCGAACGACCTATGAGCTTTATCAGTTGCACGAACAACTTCGCGAAAATCTTCCGCATGTTTCCTGTCCGGTGAAGCTTTTTCAGGGCATTGAAGATCCGATTGTTGATGCAGAAGGAATTAATAAGGTTTTTGATTTGATCGGCACTCAGGATAAAGAGCTGATTATGGTGGAAGCAGAGAAACATGGAATTTTGCACGAAAACATAGGTAATTGCCGACAGGGTATTCTTGGCTTTCTGGAAAGTATCGATCAGCAAGCTGCCGCTCATCGCGAGCTCGGGCAAGAAGGGACGTCAGAAGAACGGGTGCATGAAGAGCGAGGTATTGGATCATGAATGAAAAGCCTAAAAAAGCATCTCATACTGGTACGTACCCCGAAGCCTCTTTGCTACGTGATGACGCGGTTCGATCTGATAACCAATCTCTCTATCAAAATTTGGAACAGGTTGTTGCTCGGTTCCCGGAACATTCCTGTGTAGAGTTTCTTGGTCGGAGCTATAGCTACACAGATATTTTTGAGCAGGTACAGTTGGTTGCTGCGGGATTGCAACGCCAAGGTGTTGGCAAAGGCGATTGTGTGGTTCTATTTTTGCCGAATTGCCCTTATTTTGTTGTTTGTTACTATGCGATTTTAAAAATCGGTGCGATTGTTGTTAATTCAAACCCTTTGTACGCACCGGAAGAGCTGGAACATCAGTTGAATGACTGTGGGGCGAAACTCTTGATAACACTGGATGTTAAAGAGCTTTGCGAGAAGGTCGAAAAACAGCTCTCTCAAACATCATTGGAAAAAGTTGTCATCTGCCGACTTGCTCAAGCAATGCCGACGATTAAGGGAACGCTTTTTTCTTTGTTGCAGTTTCATAAAATCTCGCATCCCTCGGGACCAAAATTTATAGAATTTGCTGATCTGGCTGAAAGTACAGAAGGAGCGTATCCCGTAGATGTTTCCCGTAAGGATACCGCCGTCTTACAATATACGGGGGGAACCACTGGTAAGCCTAAGGGAGCGATTTTGAGTCATGGTAATGTGCTTGCCAATACGACCCAGGTTGTAGCCTGGTTTTCAGATGCTGTTCCGGGGGAAGAGCGTATCCTCGGTGTTTTGCCAATGTTCCATGTTTTTGCCATGACCACTGTCTTGAATATGGGAATTGCCCTTGGCGCAGAGATAGTTTTGCTTCCCCGCTTTCAACTGGGACAGATGCTCAAGACTATCGATCGATTGAAGCCATCCTTAATGATGGGGGTGCCAACATTGTATGGTGCGGTTAATAACTCGCCTGTCGTTGAGCGATATGATCTTTCGTCTATTAAGTACTGTATTTCAGGCGGCGCGCCCCTGCCTTTGGATACAAAGAAGCAGTTTGAAAGTCTGACAGGCTGTGTGCTTGTCGAAGGATATGGTTTGAGTGAAGCATCACCGGTTTGTGCTTGTAATCCGGTTGGTGGATATAATAAAGAGGGATCTATCGGCCTCCCGTTGCCTGAAACGCATTTTGAAATCCGGGATATAGAGGCTCCCCACGGGTTGCTAGATATTGGCGAAAAGGGAGAGCTTTGTGTGACAGGTCCTCAAGTTATGGCGGGCTACTGGCATAATGAGGAAGCGACTGGACGTGCAATCAAAGACGGCCGTCTTCATACCGGGGATGTTGGCTATATGGATGACGAAGGCTATGTTTTTCTTCTGGATCGTCTTAAAGATCTGATTATTTGTAATGGATACAATGTTTATCCCCGAAATATTGAAGAAGCGATCAACCGTCATCCATCAGTAGAAGAAGTCACGGTCATCGGCATTGCCGAGGCAGAACATGGCGAAATTCCTAAAGCTTTCATCAAGCTGCGAGCAGGTGAAAATCTGGACGCAGATGAACTTCTAGAATTTCTGGAAGAGTATTTGTCCCCAATTGAAGTGCCGAGAGAAATTGAGTTCAGATCAGAATTACCAAAAACCATGATTGGTAAGCTTTCCAAGAAAGAGCTTCGGGAAGAAGCGTCTTCGACGTAATGCTTTAGAGAGAATAGCAAAAAGATATTGAAATACAGAGCAGCCGTTCTGAAAACAACAGAGGTAGAAATATGGTCGATATTGTCATTGCAGGTTACGCGCGTTCCCCGTTCCATTTCGCGAACAAGGGAGCTTTGGCCAAGGTTCGACCGGATGATCTAGTCGCACAGGTCATTAAAGGGCTGGTACACAAAACCGGGATTGAAGGTAAGGCTATTGAAGCCGTTTTCATGGGATGTGCTTTTCCCGAAGGCGAGCAGGGATTAAACGTCGCCCGTCTGGCCGTGTTTCTTGCTGATCTGCCTCAATCGGTGGGGGGCGCGACGATTAACCATTTCTGTGGGTCATCCATGCAGGCGATCCATATGGCCGCCGGAGCTATCTCGATGGGGGCGGGGGATGCCTATATTTGTGCGGGTATCGAATCAATGACCCGGGTGCCGATGATGGGCTTTAATCCTCTGTTGAACCCATCTCTCGCAAAGGAATACCCTGCAGCCTATATTTCCATGGGAGAAACAGCTGAAAATGTTGCTGATAAATATGCCATCAGCCGAAAGGATCAGGACCAGTTTTCTCTTAATAGTCATTTGAAAGCGGCTGAAGCGCAGGGTAAGGGAAACTTCAAGGATGAAATTATTCCGGTAAAAACACCCGCGGGCGATATGGTTGATCAGGATGGGTGTATTCGGGAAAACAGTACGATTGAGGGATTGGCCGAACTTTCACCTGCTTTCAAAGAAGAGGGAAATGTAACGGCCGGCTCGTCATCACCTCTGACAGATGGGGCAACGGCAGTTATTGTTTGTACGTCTGATTTTGCAAAAACGCAGGGACTGGATGTCCTTGCTAAAATTCGCAGTATCGCGGTTGCTGGCTGTGCACCGGAGATAATGGGAATTGGCCCTGTGGCGGCAACAAACAAGGCAATTGCCCGCGCAGGAATTTCGCTTTCAGATCTGGATGTCATAGAATTGAACGAAGCGTTCGCAAGTCAGGCATTGGCCTGTATGGCAGATTTGAAACTGGATGAAAGTAAAATCAATTTGGATGGCGGGGCTATCGCCATTGGGCATCCCTTGGGGGCAACCGGGGCTCGTATAACAGGTAAAGCGGCTCAGTTGTTAAAACGGGAAAAGGGCAAGTTCGCACTGGCAACCCAGTGCATTGGTGGTGGTCAGGGAATAGCGACTATTCTGGAGGCCGTTGAATGAAGGGAATAGATAAAGTTGCCGTTATTGGCGCGGGGGTTATGGGGGCGGGCATTGCCGCGCAGATTGCGAACGCTGGTGTTTCTGTTCTCCTGTTTGATCGCCCATCAGAAGGTAAGGAAGATCGCAATCAGATAGCAAAGGATGCTATTGGCAAGTTGATCAAAAGCAATCCTGCTGCTCTGATGAACAAACGGAATGCAAAACGTATTATTTCTGCAAACACAGAAGATGATCTCAGGCTTTTGGCGGATTGCGATTGGGTCATTGAGGCGATTATAGAAGACGTTGGGATAAAACAGACGCTTTATAAAAAAATCGATAAATTTCGAAAGAAGGGCGCCGTTGTTTCATCAAATACATCTACTCTGTGTCGAGAACAGCTTGTCGCTGGTTTACCTGAAAACTTCAGACGTGATTTTTTGATTACCCACTTTTTTAATCCGCCCCGTTACATGCGGCTACTGGAACTTGTCTCGGGTTCTGAAGTTTCTGATGAACAGTGCAAGCTTATCGAAAGGTTCTGTGATCGCAGCTTGGGTAAGGGCGTCGTTCATTGTAAGGATACGCCGGGGTTTCTTGCCAATCGTATAGGTATTTTCTGGCTGCAGTGTGCCGTTGTAGAGGCCATAAAGCAGAATGTTTCGATAGAAGTTGCAGATGCTGTGATCGGGCGACCTTTTGGTATTCCTAAAACAGGTGTTTTTGCTCTTTTGGATATGGTCGGGCTGGATCTCATGCCTCATGTTCTTTCCTCAATGTCAGAAAGCCTGCCACCTGAAGATCCTTTCCATGGAATTTATCAAGAGCCCGAACTCATCAAGACGCTTATTGCCGATGGCTATACCGGTCGTAAAGGCAAAGGGGGCTTTTATCGCTTAAGGCCTGATAGTCCTGACAAGATAAAAGAGGCGATTGATTTAAATACAGGGGACTATGCAAAAGCAGAGCGTCCCTCTGTTGATATTGTGAAAAAGGCTGGCCGAAAGAACCCACGCAAGGTGTTGGAAGATGACAGTTCTGCTGGACGTTATGCCTGGTCCGTTATGTCAAAAACTCTGACCTATGCGGCATCACTCGTCCCGGATGTTTCTGACAATATTGAAGCTGTCGATGAAGCTATGAAGCTGGGTTATAATTGGAAATATGGCCCTTTTGAGCTGTTGGATCAAATTGGCGTGGAATGGTTTTGTGCCAAATTACGGTCTGAAAAAACAGATGTTCCCCTTGTTCTGAAATCTGTTGGTAAAGGTAAGTTCTATCGTAAATCCAAAGGTTTTAGAGAGGTCTTTGGGCATGAAGGACAGTATTTAAAACGTTACCCCAATGCCGGGGTTCTCAAGCTTGATGATATTAAAGCAAGATCAAAACCTGTGATGCGTAACCCGTCTGCATCCCTATGGGATCTGGATGACGATGTTTTATGTCTGGAATTCCATAGCAAAATGAACTCGCTCAATCTTTGGACCTTGTCCATGATGGACCGGGCAAGGGAAAAAATTGAAACCAGTGAATACAAAGCACTGGTTGTTTATAACGATGGGACCAACTTTTCGGTCGGGGCTAATATCGGTTTAATGTCTGTTGCTGCCAGACTTTGGGCCTATCCCTTTATTGATTATATGGTTCGTCGTGGTCAGGAAACTTACAAGGCATTGAAGTTTGCCCCTTTTCCGATTGTCTCCGCCCCCTCGGGGCTTGCGTTAGGCGGCGCCTGTGAGTTGCTTTTACACAGTGATGCGGTACAGGCGCATGCAGAAACATATACTGGTCTGGTAGAGGTCGGCGTAGGTATTATTCCCGGGTGGGGTGGGTGTAAGGAAATGATGTGCCGCTGGTCGTTGGCATCTGACACGCCGCGAGGACCAATGCCTGCCGTATCCAAGGTTTTTGAGCTGATCGGCCTGGCAGAGGTTGCCAAATCAGCGGAAGAAGCACGGGATATGAAAATTATACGAGCGGAGGATGGGATAACCATGAACCGTGACCGCGTTCTTGCGGATGCCAAAGAGCGTGCACTTGAACTTGTTTCTGGATACCGTCCACCAACAGCGGTTGAAATAACGTTACCTGGCGAAAGCGGTAAAGTCGCCTTGGATCTGGCCGTGGAAGGCTTTCGGAAATCAGGAAAAGCCACGCCGCATGATGTCGTCGTTTCGGCAGCTCTTTCGACAATCCTGAGCGGCGGTAATACGGATATGACTGGCAAAGTCAGTGAAGACAAGTTGCTACAGTTGGAGCGCGAAGCGTTTCACACCTTGTGTCGCCACCCTGATACTGTTGAGCGCGTACATCACATGTTAAAAACTGGTCAGCCTTTGAGGAATTAGGCGACATACTGAAAACTCCTCAAGCTATCAGATTAATAAATCAATAAGAAGAAGAGGCCTCCATTATGATTATCCTTTTCACATTCATACTTGCGATCATTGTTTTTGCAACGCTGTTATATCGTGGGCAAGGATTCTGGGGATGGGTGTTGGCGCTTCTTGTGCTTATTGCGGGTGGAGATCTTGCCGGGATGCCAACCGTCCTTACAGGATGGGCAATTATCTTTACGGCTGTTCTTTCAGGTTTGTTTGGGGTTCATGCCATCAGGCGGCCTTTTCTAACCGCAGGATTAATGAAAATTGTCAAACGCAGTCTACCAAAGATCAGCGAGACGGAACAGACCGCATTGGATGCTGGTACGGTGTGGTGGGATGCTGAAATATTCAGTGGTCGACCAGACTGGACGAAGCTGGAAAAGTTTAACGTTTCTGGGCTCACAAAAGAAGAACAGGCTTTTGTGGATGGACCAGTTGAAGAGATCTGTCGGGAAACGGATGACTGGAAGATTGCTCAGGACCGTGATCTTCCTGAAGAACTTTGGCAAAAATTAAGGGACATGAAATTTTTTGGAATGATTATTCCCAAAAAATACGGCGGTCTAGGTTTTTCTGCACAGGCTCATTCTGCGGTGGTGTTGAAGCTCTCGTCTCGTTCACTGCCTCTGTCCGTTATTGTAATGGTGCCTAACTCTTTGGGGCCTGCTGAACTGTTGCTCCACTATGGAACAGAAAAACAAAAGGATCACTACCTTCCTCGTCTAGCTTCCGGGGAAGAGATGCCCTGTTTTGCCTTAACAGAACCAAAGGCGGGGAGTGATGCTGCTTCTATTCAAAGTCATGGCGTTATTTGTGAAGAGAAAATCAGGGGTAAGAAAGTTCTGGGTATTCGCCTTAACTGGCGCAAACGCTATATTACGTTGGCCCCTGTTGCGACGGTTATTGGTCTTGCGTTCAAGTTGAGCGATCCCGATGGTTTATTGGGGAATAAAGAGGATCTTGGGATAACCTGTGCGCTGATCCCGAGGGATACAAAGGGCATGTCAATTGGTAGACGTCATGATCCTATGGGTATTCCCTTCCCAAATGGCCCCATTGAGGGCAAAGATGTTTTCATTCCAATTAGTTATGTTATCGGCGGAGAAGAAGGGGTTGGTCAGGGCTGGCGCATGTTAATGGAATCCCTTGCTGCGGGTCGATCTGTTTCTCTTCCATCCCTTTCTTTAGGGGCGTCACAGTTGGCAACGCGTGTGACTGGGGCCTATTCGGCCGTTCGTCGGCAGTTCGGATTACCAATTGGTAAGTTTGAAGGGGTTGCGGAACGCTTGGCCCGAATTGGCGGTTTGACCTATGGGATGGATGCTGCGCGTCAATTAACCTGTGCCGCTGTTGATGCTGGTGAGCGACCGTCAGTGTTATCGGGAATAGCCAAAGCCTATTTAACCGAAAACATGCGGACGGTTTTCTTGGACGCGATGGATATATTAGGCGGTGCGGCCATTTGCCGAGGTCCGAAAAATCTTCTGAGCCGGGCCTATGATGGCTTGCCGATTGCGATTACTGTTGAAGGGGCGAACATTTTGACCCGGTCCATGATTATCTTTGGACAGGGGTCCATTCGTGGCCATCCTTTTGTTCCCAAAGAACTGGAAGCCGTGGCAAAAAACAGCCTCAAGGATTTTGATGATGCTTTTTGGGGGCATATCAACTTTACTGTCTGTAACGCGGCCAGAGCTGGTATTGATGGTTTAACGGCAGGGCGTTTTCTCAAGGTCAAAGGAACATCAAAAGCACGCGGTCACAAACAGCTAATCACCCGTTATTCATCAGCCTTTGTTTTGGTTGCGGATGTTTCCATGTTGCTGCTGGGTAGTAGTCTAAAACGTCGGGAAACACTCAGCGGACGTCTGGCGGATGCTTTATCCTGGCTTTATCTGGCGACAGCAGCAGTAAAGCGCTTTGAAAATGAAGGCAGTGCTAAAGAAGATGAACTTTATCTGGACTGGTTTTGTGCCCATGCCTATCAGGAAATTGAGCAGGCATTGCTGGCAATAACGCACAACTATCCGGTAAAGTTTGTCGGAACAATGCTGAGATTACGTCTGTTCCTACTCGGGCGAAAAGCCCATGGCCCAACAGATATGCAGAACATTGCACTGGCCAGTCGTATGATGGGTGATCTCGGTGGACGAGAGAAACTGTCCAGCGATATTTCCGTATCGGATAGTCCGGATGATGCCATGGGTGCTTTGGAAAAAGCCTATCGTAAAATGCAGATGGTGATCCCGTTGGAAGCCCGTATTAGAACTGCTCGGAAAACGGGTGCCCTGAGAGGTGTTGCTCGCGAAGATCTTTACCATGTCGCTGTGGAGAAGGGAGTGGTTGATGAGGAGGAGTTCCAGCAGTTGCTGGATGCGCAAAGTCTAGCCGATGCGGTAGTGGAAGTGGATGATTATAGTCTGACAGCCTACAAGCGACTGAAGGGATGATGGCTTCAGCTGATAGATGCGGTCAAAGAATCTGGTTGTAAGTACAGGTAAATTATAGCACTTATCAGGTTTAGAATAATAAGCTAATTTAATTAGGCGATGGGTAACTCTCGCATTGTAATATCAGGACATAGTTTTATTACTGTCTGATTGATGTTGATCAATAACGATTGAATAGATCTTGCACTATATAGGCTTTGATATGCAGCAAATATCATCAAAACTATTCTATTGCTTTGAATGTTTTGAGTGAATTTGTTGAGATAAAGCGTGACAGAGAAGAAAGATTGTTGGGGGAAAGTATGGAACGGTATGAACTTGTTGTTATCGGAAGTGGGCCATCAGGGCGTCGTGCTGCTGTTCAGGCTGCGAAATGGAACAAACGAGTTCTTGTTATCGAAAAAAGCCCTGCAATCGGAGGGGTTTCTGTTCATACCGGGACATTGCCAAGCAAGACACTACGGGAAACCGTTCTGAACTTGTCAGGCTGGCGGGAACGTACTTTCTATGGCCGTTCCTATCGTGTGAAAGACAATATCACCGCTGAAGACCTTCTAGAACGTTTACACATGACCCTGCAGCACGAGGTGGACAACCTTGAACATCAGTTTGTGCGTAACAAAGTCGAATGGATTCAGGGGCTGGCCCATTTTGTTGATCCTAATACGCTTGAAATTGTTGATGATGAAGGTGAAGTGACATCTGTCCACGGTGATAAAATTCTCATTGCGACGGGTACGCAACCTCACAGGCCTGATTATATCCCCTTTGATGGGGAAACGATCATCGATAGTGATGAAATTATTGATTTAAAACACTTGCCAAGATCGCTTGCCGTGATTGGAGCAGGGGTTATCGGTATTGAGTACGCGACGATATTCAGTGCACTGGATGTTGCCGTAACGGTTATTGAGCCACGAGAAACGATGCTCGATTTTATTGACCGCGAACTTATTGCTGAATTTACACATCTCCTTAGACAGCAGAATGTTACTTTCCGTTTTGGTCAGGGAGTTGAGGCAATCGATAAGGTCGAGTGCGGAGGTAATATGATTACGCTTGAAAACAAGCGTATCGTTAAGGCTGATATGGTTCTCTTCTCTGCCGGGCGAATGGGGGCGACAGATAAACTTGGTCTGGATAAAGCTGGGATCAAGGCGGATCACCGTAACCGAATTCAGGTTAATGAAAATTTTCAGACCGAGGTTGATCACATCTATGCTGCTGGGGATGTTATTGGTTTCCCGAGTCTGGCGTCAACATCTATGGAGCAGGGCCGTATCGTAGCTTGTCACGCCTTTGAGCAAGATGCTTATGACGCACCTGAATATTTCCCCTATGGTATTTATTCTGTTCCGGAGATGTCGACAGTTGGGATGTCAGAAGAAGAAGTGCAACAGCGAGGTATTCCCTACGAGTGTGGTATTTGCCATTTCCACGAAACTGCGCGAGGGCAAATTATGGGCCTTAGTCACGGTATGATGAAAATGATTTTCTCACTTAAAACCCGACGGCTTCTTGGGGTGCATATCGTTGGAGAAGGGGCGACAGAACTCATTCATATCGGACAGGCCGTTCTCAATTTAAAGGGAACGCTGGAATATTTTGTTGAGAACACATTCAACTATCCAACACTTGCCGAAGCTTATAAGGTCGCAGCATTGGATGCATGGAATAGAATGCCGTCTGAATAGAGCGTAATCATGGTCAGTTTTTTTGCGCCTGACCGTGATTATTGAGCTTACCTATGTTTCGATTTTTATTTGGGGTTCGTGGTGAACTGGGAAGTTCACTGATCTGGCAATGAAGCAAAGCTTATTTGCTTCATGATGTAACTGGATGGCTTTTTCTTTATCTGAATCCTCGCTGATGGTGATTACCGGGTTAAGCATTGCGGATGAAAATTGCCCGCTACCATCAGAGTTCATGGACATTGTCGCTGTTGAAGTATCTTGATAATTGACGACAACGATTTTATTGACCGAACAAAGATGTAAATACCACAGCATATGACAGGATGAAATGGACGCGAGTAAAAGGTCTTCTGGATTATGCCGCGCGGGATCACCACGAAACGCAGGATCAGAAGAACCCGGTAATGTCATTTTACCTTCGATTATAATATCATAATGGCGGTCATAAGCTCTGTAGTTACTCGTTCCGCTTCCTTTGTTTCCGGTCCAGGAAAGGTGAGTTTTGTACTGGTGTTCTTGGCTCATTGGCATAATCCTGCGCCTGTTTTTAATCCGGGTGTTTGTTCTGGTAACAATCATACGCAATTAGATTTATAAATAAAAATGTTTGTTTTTGATCATTATTCATACAAAAATGAATAGATGAGTGATTGGGATGACTATCGATATTTTCAGGCCGTTATTAAAGGCGGGGGGCTTTCTGCTGCTGCGCGCGATTTAGGTGTTAGCCAGCCAACGGTTGGGCGACGCATTGTGGCTATGGAAGAGAGGCTTGGGCAACAGCTTCTGGAACGCGATGGCAAATATGTACGGCCAACGGCCTATGGTTTATTGCTTGCGAAGCGGATTACGCCGCTTGTTGAAACGGCTTTTCGTCTTGAGAAAGAGTTAGAAAGCTTTGGTCAACGCGATTATCCGCCAGTTCGCTTGACAGCGACGGAGGGGTTGGCGGCCTATTGGTTGCCGCAGATTGTTGCTCAGTTACAGGTGCGAGAACCTGACTTGAGGGTTTTATTATCACCAGGGAACCAGATAGACGATATACACCGTGGTGAAGCTGATATCGCGTTTAGAGTTCGTGGACAGAAAGATACTGAGCTTGTTGAGAAAAAGATATTTGCATTAAAAAACGGGTTATGGGTATCGAAAAAATATCTTGAAACGTCTGGTCAGCCAAATTTGGAGGCAGATTTAAGTTTACATAAGCTTGTTGGCTTTAATGAAGCCTATATGTCTATGCCTTATATGGAAAGCTTCGCACTCCGCGCACTTTCTAAAAACATTGTCTTTCGATCTGATAGTGTGCCTGTTCAAGCACAAGCCGTACTGGCGGGGGTGGGTATCGGTATTTTGCCTGATTATATAGCCACACATATCGGGCTTTGCAGAATCAAATGGCAAATTCCTATACCTGAAACGGAGATTTCCATGGTGTGCCATCCTGAGGTACTTAAGAATCCCCACGTCAATTTTCTGTGGCACAAGTTTTTACAAGAGGGAGCAAGTTTGATGGCTTCCCTTCAAACCTAGGATATCGTTGTGACACCCTAGGTAATTTATTGTGGTGGGGGTATTAAGCTTTTTGTCTTTGAGAGATAATAGTGATGACAATACCGATGGCTATTATGCCCGCTCCGCCCCAGGTAAAGAGGCTGTAACGTTCGTCCAAAATAAAGGTTGCGGTTATAAGGCCGACTGCGGCGGCAACATACCCGATCTGGCTAAGAAGAACAGGGCCACCCTTTTGTTGTAATCTAAAGAAAGCCGGGAAGGTTAGGCCTGCAACAACAGCTTGTGTTACTGCAATCCAGGGGATTGCAGACAGTTCTGAAATGGGGATTGTTCCCTTGGTTGCAAGAAGCAAGATGATGAACACAAATATTGCGAAGCTGTGGCTCCAAAACGCGAGACCATCAGGTAAGGCATTTTCTGGCCAATCAATAGTTCTATAGATATTACCACACGCCAATGTCAGTGGTATCAAGATTGCCGCGATAATCCATATAAGTTCCGGAGCTTCTGCAGAACCAGCCCGGGTAATGCTGACGACGATAGCACCTGCTAGACCAATGGCAATGCCAATTACCCCTAAGATGTTGGGGGTTTTTAACCTGAACAAAGTTGCAAGTGCCAGTGTGAACACAGGTGAGAGTGCAAACATTAATCCTGTATACCCTGCCCCGGCATGCGGGATAACACTAAAGAGCAGAAGGTTGGGGACTACAAAAGAAATAAGGGCAGATAAGATTGCGTAGCGTAAGGTTTTTCCTTTGGGAACTGTAAGCTGTTTACGGAAGAGTAAATTTGGGAGAAGCAGGCAACAAACCCCTGCAGAAACCAGAAGAGCCCAAATCATAGGTGAAACATTCGCTTCACCTGCAATCTTTCCCAAGGGGAAGTTAAAGCCGATTAAGGTGCCGGTAATCAGGAGAAGGCTGGTGGGGCTTTTCAGTACACTTCCGCTCTTAATATCCTTGCCTTTAATGTTTTTTTCCGGAGTATTGCTGGCGGTTGATAAACTCATTCATCTTCTCCTGAATGTTAGGACACTTCTTGTTTCGCTCAAAGCAGTAAAATGCTTGGGGTGTGTAAAACTATGAAAAAGTACCTGCAAAAATAATGTCTTTACTTGCAAGACGTTGACTGGGGATCTCCCTTTCCTGTAACACAGGAGCAAGGAAATTTGGAGTTGTGTTTTTGCCAATGGCAACGGCAATTTCGACCTTGTAACGTTCGGGAAGCTTCAATGCTTCTTGCGCTTTGTCGAAATAGAGACCAGCCATCGCATGAGCTTTATATCCACTAACAGAAGCCTGAAGAGCTAACTGAGCCCAGGCAGCACCCGCGTCAAAACTATTGTAATTTGAAGGCTTGTCCGGTCGTGTGCCATCCCCCGAGACAATCTTGTCTGATATTACATACACGAGTGCTGATGCGTTTTGGGCCCAGCTTTTATTAAAAGGATCTAAAAGATTTAGCTGCGTGTTCCAGTGTTCATCGCCACGGTGAGAATAAACAAAGCGCCAGGGTTGCACATTAAAGGCAGAGGGTGCCCATCTTGCGGCCTCTAGAATGGTTTGAAGATCTTCATCCGGGATGTTGCTGCTATCAAAAGCGCGGGGGGACCACCTGTTGATAAATATTGAATCAATCGGGTAGTTGGGGGTGCGGTGTTGAAGTGTTGTATCTGGCATGGCGCAATCCTTTACTCTTTCCAGGGCCTTGACGGCTTATGGTCTTTACAATTTTGGGAACGCCATGTATCTCTATCTGGGATAGTTTGATATGAGATATTTTGACGTCAAATAATTTGATATCAAAATAAATAAGGATTGTTATGAAATGAGTCAAGGCCCAAAAAAGACGATTCCAGAAAAGAATATGATTCTGTCGGCAACAGAAGGTGGCCCGATGGAGGGAATTTTAACTCAATGGCGTCGGGAAAGGCCCGATATAGATCCGACGCCAATGGCTGTTTGTGGTGAGATCTGGCGAGCTGGGGAAAAGCTTCGGCAGGGCGTTTTAAGTAATATTTCTAACTATAATCTGGACTTTGCCGGTATGGATGTGTTGTTCACACTGCGCCGCCAAGGGGAAGGAGAGACATTATCTCCCTCACTGTTGGCAAAAGACATGATGCTTTCGACATCTGCCATGACCAATCGGCTCGATCGCCTTGAAAAACGTGGCCTCGTAAAGCGAATGATGGACCCAAATGATAGGCGGGGACAGATGGTCGCGTTAACTGACGAAGGTTTTGATTTGGCGAATGAGATGGTAGTGTCACACGTGCAAACAGAAGAGAAGATGCTATCAAACTTATCAAGTGACGAACGCCAACATCTTCGATTTCTATTGGAAAAGATAGAATAAGCAATGGTTTTGAAGCCGTTCAGATAACATAGTCAGACATGATAATAACCGTCTGGTTCCACTGGTTCGGGCAGGTTGTCCTCATTAAGTGTTTCAAGCAGGTTGATTTCAATGTTGTGAGACATTGTGGTCAGGGCAAGGTCGTGTGCTGAGGTGCCAAAAGGATCTTCCAGTTCTTCACCCAAGGCGTCCAACCCAAAGAAGGTATATGCGATTATTGCTGTTACAAAAGGGGTCATGAGGCCCAATGAAGTAACGAGGCCAAAAGGAAGGCAGAAACAATAGATATAAGCTGTTCTATGAAGGAGTAGGTTATAAGCAAAGGGTAAGGGCGTATTATGTATTCTTTCACAAGCCGCGAGAATAGCAGACAGGGATGTTAGACGTTCTTCCAAATTTCTTGCCGAGATTTCTCCGATGAATTCTTTTTGAAGCAGTTGGCGGAGTTCTTCACCCATCAGATTTAAAATGAAGTTTGGCTTGTGACGCACCTTCTTCAGCCGATCTGTCGTATCAGGGGATAAAAACTTATACACATCGTCGTTATAATCCGTTCCCCTAAGGTGGTGCCGCAACGCATGTGAAAAGCTGATTGCGAGTTGCACAAGATGCTTTTGATGTGTTTTGCATTCCAAAACCTGATCAGTAGTTTTATCTCTGATTTCAGGTTGAAAATTATTCTTCGATGTATTTTCAGCCCACGCATATGTCTGAACCTGCCTTGCGAGAGATCGCGTGTCGATAATCAGTTGTCCCCAGAGTTTTCTTGCTTCCCACCATCTTTCGTAGGATGCGCGGTTTCTGAAACCCAGAAAAATAGAGAGTGTAACACCCAGTAAGATGAAAGGTGTTACCGTCAGGATTGGTAAGAAGTTTGGAAAACGGCTGTACGCAAAATAGACAAAGAAGCCGACCATTGCTGAAAATAGAATTTGAGGAGCGATAGTAGGGACTACAGACCCCTTGAGAACGAAAAAGAGCCGAAATGCGCTGGGTTTATCCCTGATAATCATGTGAAATCTGGCCTTAGATATATGAAGTTATCCGACAAGATTTATGAGAATTTGTGGTCAGCGCAATTCGTATATTTGGTATAGAAGTTTGGATATTTCGAACAGATACCATATACGTACGTTTTTTCCTTAGAAAATCGTAGCTGCTCTGTTTTACACGAAAAAAATTAACGTGCTTTGTATTGTGAGTGCGCCGTAAAAAGTGTCCATTCAACCAGTTTCTTTGTAACTTTCCCCAAGCCTTCATCGAAAGCCGCAACAACAGAGTTTAGTTGATCAGATTGAGCAGGAATGTTTGCTTCGAAACTTTGCGAGCCAATAATGGTTCTGCGGGGCATTTGTACAATCTTGGCGTTAATAACGACTCTGACTTCGGGCGTACTCCCCAAGTAGAGAGTTTGGAATTCACGAAGTTCTGTCTTCAGGATAAAGTCTGACCTGAGGCCAATTGTTTCCCGGCCAACGGCAACAATTTTATTCGTGTTTTCAAATGATTCGACCAAAAGTGTTTGAACCATGATGGGTGCTTTATCAACCCAGCCGGCGTTTGCATAGTACTCCATTTGATTGGCTTTACGCTGTAGCGCGATCTTTGTTGTGTTAAGGCTGGCGTTGGCTGAAGTTTGTTCCAGAACCAATTGCCAGGGAACTTCCGGTAATGCCGTATCAAAAGTACTTTTGGGGGACAGGCGGTAGAGATTAGGAAGGGGGCCTTGCCCTGGAATTAAGGTGGAACAGGATGCAATAAGACCAGAAACAGGAAGCAGGCCTGCAAGTTTCAGGAAGTGGCGTCGATTGTTGTCTTTTGTATCGTTCATTGGGCTCACTTGTTCTGTCTTTGTCATAATGACTTTTGCAGGATCTTGACGATCCGATCATAAGGTTATTTGGCGGTAATTATTCTCATACATTATTCTGGAGGTTCAAAGCCCTTTTGCTTGTCGCCAAAAAAGAATCTTGCGGGATCGCGTTCAATTTCTCCGGCGATGAGTTGCAAGTCTCTGACAAGGGTTCTGGTTTCAGACAAAAGATTTGAAAACTCATAAAGACCTGTAGATGTAAAATCTTGAAGAGGCTCACGATTTTCGCTGATCAAGGCTTCAACCTGATTACTGGTCTTCGCAAAGCTGCGTGCAGTTTGCTGGAAGTCTTGAACCAGAACTTTAATTTCCGGAGAACTTTCGGCGACGAGTTTGTCGATGGATATGGCAGCGTTATCCAACGAAGTGATTGCACTGTTGGTTTTACCGATTATTTCCGAGCTACCATGATGTAGTTCCTCTGTTAGCTTTTTTACGGATAGTGATACTGCTTTCATGTTACTTGCGGTGATTGCGGTATCGTCGATGAGAAGAGAAATCTGGTTTTCCTTCTCAGCAAGTGCTTTTGTCAGTGCTTCAATATTTTGCAAAGTTTGTGCAATGTTTGCTCTATTTTGATCATTAAAGAGATCATTGCCACGCGCAAGCAGAACGTTCGCATTTGAAACGAGCTCTGGTGCACCTTCGAGTAGTTGATCCAGTGCTGATGTTTTGGACTGGATAACAGGGTGTCCATAGGGTCCTTCTTCTACAAGAGCTGCCGACTGCATATTACCGATCGTCAACTGGATGGACTTTACCCCGGTAATGCCTTCGAGTTGTAAGGTTGCTGTTGTATCTTTCTTAACTGGTGTGCCTTCTTCAACTTCCAGCAAAATAACAACTTCTTCGGCTGGTTTATCGGGTGAGAGAGCAACATCAATGACTTCCCCCACATTGACTCCGTGATAACGAACCGGGCTACCGGGTTTCAAGCCAGTTACGTCCCCGCGATAAATAATGTTGTAATGGGCATAGTTTCTATCCGCTTCAAACTTGGCGAGCCAGATCACAAAGACCAATGCTCCTATAAAAAAAGCAATGACAAAAGAACCGACAATCATATGGTTTGCACGGGTTTCCATTATATCTCCTCGCCAAGGCAAGATGCCCCAGTATAAGCTTTTGTTAAGACGTAAGCTTTTGTGTGATCGCGGGTAAACTTTTTCAAAACAGTGTTGGTCATTATTTATATAGTATCAGTCATGTGATCTTGTTGCAGCACGCCCTCTGGGACCGCCAAAATATTCTTTAATCCATGGATCTGTTTCTTTTGTTAATTCAGTGATTGTTCCAACTTTTATTTTTTTATCCAATAAAACGCCAATGCGGTTGCAAATGGCGTGTAATGAATCCAGATCATGGGTAATCATAATAACGGTAAGGCCCAGGGTGTCCTGCAGCTTTGCAATCAAAGAATCAAACTGTGCTGCTCCAATAGGGTCAAGGCCGGCTGTTGGTTCATCCAGAAAAAGAATATCCGGGTCAAGTGCCAACGCGCGTGCAATACCGGCTCTCTTTCTCATGCCGCCTGACAGTTCTGATGGATACTTGCTACCGGCTTCAACGGGTAAACCGGCTAATGCAATTTTGAGAGCTGCGACCTCTCGCACAAACTGTGCGGGAAGTTTTGTATGCTCATTGATTACCGCTTCTATATTTTGCGAAACTGTCAGTGAGGAAAAGAGGGCGCCGTCCTGAAAGAGAACTCCCATACGTTGTCTAAGAGAGGCTAGTTCTACTTGTGAAATTTGATCGACATCTTGTCCAAGGATTTTAATTGTCCCGGCGGTCTTTTGATTAAGGCCGACAATGGTCCGCATGAGAACAGACTTTCCGGTTCCAGAACCGCCGACAATACCTAAAACTTCGCCTTTTTTGATGTCCAGATCGAGATGATCGTGAAGGATTTGGTACCCGAACTGATTACGAATGTCTTTGAGGGATATGACAAAGTCTTGGGACTTAAGGCCTTTTGGCATATCTCAAATCCCCATAACAGAAAAGAGAATGGAAAGAAGGGCATCAAGGACAATGACGAAAAAAATTGCCTCTACAACGGATCGAGTGGTTTGTCGTCCGACTGATTCTGCACTTCTGCTTACCTGTAACCCCTCGTGACAGCCGATCAAAGCAATGATAAACGCAAAAATTGGAGCCTTGATCATGCCCACAAAGAAATCGCCCAGGGATGCGGCGTCCTGAAGGTAGCGAATGTATTGGAACAACGATAAGTCCAATGTGATCATGGTCATGGCTGCGCCGCCGAGCAATCCCATTATATCCGCATAAAAAGTGAGCAGCGGTAACACCAGAATGAGACCGAAGATGCGAGGAAGGACTAAAACGTCAATCGGATCGAGACCAATGGTGCGCATGGCATCAATTTCTTCATTGACCTTCATTGTGCCCAACTGCGCGGTGAAAGCACTCCCTGATCGACCTGCAACGATAATGGCAGTTAACAGAATCCCCATTTCTCTCAAAACGCCAACAGCGACGAGATTAATGGTGAATATTTGTGCGCCAAAGCGTTCCAGTTGTCCGGCACCCTGAAAAGCAAGGACAACACCAATCAGGAAGGAAATAAGGCCTACAATCGGAAGCGCATGAATTCCGATCTGTTCCATCTGTGCAATAAGGGGTGTCCAGCGAATACACTTGGGATTGATAAGCTGTTTTCCAAAAGCGTTGAGGACAAGACCCAGAAAAGAGACCAGTTCGCGCCCTTGAGCCATAATCTTGAAAAAGCTTTCACCTGTATCGGCGAGTAGTTTTTTTACGCCCTTGAGAGTGGTTTCGGGGGGGCACTCTTTGATACGGTGTTTTTCTACGGTATCAAGAATTTGCCTGACATGTTTGGGTGCATTCTTAAGCGATGTCTTCTGTCCGCTCGTTTCGACATCATCTTGGTATTGTAGAAAGTAGAGTGCACCAGCTGTATCCATGACCTCGACTGCCGTGAGGTCAAAAATTTGTTCCTTATAACCTGATTTATTCTTATTGGGTGTTTGGGCGATGACGCCTGCAAGCTCTTGCGTTGTCCAGGAACCGGAAAGAGAGCAAGTCAGGGTGGTGTTGTCAGAGGAGAACTTGATTTCCGGTGAAGTCAAATTATCAGTGGCCGCATTTTTGTTTCAATAGGTTACGGAATATATATTAAGCGTTCTTTTCCTAAAAAGGCCAGTTTAAAGAAAGTTATGTGACCTGGTATGTCGAAACCAATTCCTGAACGGCATCTTCACCGGCAATAAAAGCAGCCTCAACCTGTTTTGCATAATCAACATGTAAAAGACGCTTGTTTGACAGTGTTTTATCGTGCCGCCCTGTGCCACCGAGGACATAATCCTTGATCAAGGCAGGTGGTGTCGGAACTATTCGTTGTTCTTCGGGTAATTCTACCTCGGCCAGAGAGAAATATGTTTTGCCGCGGTCTTTTAAGAAATCCACGTCCCATGTCATGCCATCGACGATGAACTTAAAACGAATTTTGGTTACATCGTATTCACGCACAGACCAAAGACGATTAAAATCTTCTTCAGTAATATCTGTTTCGACTTCTATGACGTCATCGTCAACGCGATGCTTGTAAGTGAAGATATAGCGGATGGTTTGGGATTGTAGGTCGTGCCACTCTCGAATACGAGCACCTTTGCGGATGTAGCCCTGTCGTATCTCGACACGAAAACAATCCGAGGCTAACAACTTTGCTTCTAGTTTGCCCTCTGGATCGTGGAGCGCAAATTTATACTCGTTTTCAATTGGCACTATCTCGCCTTTCACCTTTGCTGAGAAGATTTATTACCTTTTTCCAGCTGTGCAAGCCAGAGCAAGAAGTTACTGTCATAATAGTTTCATATTTCTCAATTTTCCTTAAATAACAGTGTAAATATGTCACCTTAATATAACACTTGATGGTTAGTGGGATTGTTGTAATGATCTGCTTACGTTTACGTTTTTTTCGTCTGGTTGCTTACGTTTATGAAATTGTGTTTCTTCCTTGTGTTGATGATCTTCTCATCAACAAGCTTCGGTTTTGCATCGGATGTGCCATTAAAAGCGGTCGTGCTCGCTGAGAAGCCTTGGGGCTTTTATGACGAGTCAGGAGATATAGAGGGTATTACGGTTTCTTATTTTGAGACTTTAGCCACATTTTTGGACGAGCCAATTGAAGTTGTGCTTGTGCCTCGACAGAGACTTATCTGGGGAATGGAAAAGGGTAAGTATGATCTGACTGTTACATTTCCTGAGTATCTATCAGAAAAGTTTGCAACACCTCTGGAGACAACTATTCGGCTTGATAAAATGCTGGTTGGCTTAAAGGGGCTAGAGATCAAATCAACGGAGGATATAGAAGGACTTCGGCTGGCAATAGTCAGAGGCGCAAGTACTGGTACCTGGATAGATCACAATCATTCAATCAAGAAGGTTGAAACCGCAAATTTCACAGAAGCGCTTTGGCTTTTGAAAAAGGGACGAGTGGATGCGGTTACGGCAACAGAATCAGTTATCCACGCATCATTGCCCAAAGTTGGTATGACGCTGGAAGATATCGGAACACCTTATTTTTTGAGTTGTCAGCAAGCCATCCTTATGCTTTCCAATGCTTCGGAAAAAATATCGATGATGCCGAAGATCAAAAAGGCTGCAAAAGATTTTAAAAACAGCCCTGAGTGGAAAGCGTTGCTACTAGACGCAAAAAAATTGGCACCTCATCTATCCCACAATCACAACCACCCTAACTGAAAACTTTCTTAGCAAAGCTATGGCATCGTTTTGGTGCAAAATAAATACTTTGCGAAATCATGGCGCACCAGTAGCGCCACGACTAGGCGGTACTTCGGAAATTAGTTTTAGTTGTAGAATGATAGAACGTCTTGACGGTTATCAAGCTTCGCTTCTTGTGTGTTATCAATGGTAACGAAACGTACTTTGATATATTTGTTCTTACGAGCCGTTTCTTTGGCTTTTGAAGCTTTCCATTTCTTGGAAATTTTCTGACGCCATGCCGCATCTTTTGCTAAAGCTGCCAAGTTTATAGCCTGGCCTTTATTGTCTTTAGGAACAATGAGATCCTGTGAAAAGGCTTGGCTTGAAAGAGAAAAAGACATCAGGATAAGTGACAAGATAAGGAAAGATTTTTTCATTGTAAGAACTCGACGACAGTTTTTAAGGTGATGAACTCGTTTAATTTTGGTGGCTTGATTTTTTATTGGCGATAGATCTAGCAACCAGTGCTGTTTTGACGTGAAAGATCGACGTTTAAACGGCACGACATAAACTTCATTTAGACACGGCATAAATACTGCAATTCGGGCTCCTCTTACTTTATCTGTCTAACTTAGGTTAGAGCATTAATTTACGATGATCTTTACATCTTGAGATAACCCTAGATGATGTGAGGAGGTGTGTGGTGTGATATTTAAAAGACAATCATTTGTTCACAAAATGGCAAAAGAAAAGAGGTGCTTTTGGGAAGAAAATAGTGTTTGATTTAGTTATTAAAAACAGTTGCTTATATCGTTTGGCTTTATAAGTGGCGACGTCTCCCTTAAAGGTATTGTGTCACGTTGTGACACATAATTCTCACAGAATGGCCCTGCTTTATGCTGCCCGATGTTTCTTATAGCTTCTATGTCGTTGCGGCGATTGCCGTTCTTATTACCGGGATTTCCAAGAGCGGATTTTCAGGCGGAATGGGGGCGTTAACTGTGCCTTTGATGGCGATGTTTATTTCCCCCTTCAAAGCCGCCGCGATAATGTTGCCGATCCTGTGCTGTATGGACGTCCTCAGCATCTGGGCATATCGAAAGAATTTTCATCGTAAAAATCTGGTTGTTCTGGTTTTGGGGGCTCTATCGGGAATTGCTATCGGGGCTTTGACTTATAGTTATGTTGATGCTGATGATATCCGGATTTTGCTCGGGCTCCTGACACTGTTGTTTGGGCTAAGTTATTTTGTTGGTAATCAGAAAGAAAAGAAGCAGGCGCGGGCCTCAACATCTATTGGCGTCGGTTGTGGACTGGTCGCCGGATTTACCAGTTTTGTCGCCCATGCAGGTGGCCCCCCGGTCAAGTTCTTCCTTTTGCGACAGAGGTTGGATAAGACGGTTTTTGTCGGAACAAATGTCGCCTTCTTCTTAATTGTTAATCAGGTTAAGCTGATCCCCTATACGTGGATGGGGCAGTTTTCTGCTGAAAACCTGCTACTGTCTCTTCTCTTTGTACCAATTGTGCCCTTGGGTATTTGGTTAGGACTTAAGCTACATAAAATCATTGCTCCCGATTTGTTTTATCAAATCAGCTATCTGATGATGATCTTTGCGGGGGTAAAATTACTCTATGATGGTATGTCGCCGCTTGTTTGGTGAAAAAACAAAAGCTCGATCCGTTTGGACCGAGCTTTTGTTAGGTGTTTGGTAAGCGAGTTAGTCGTATTTACGCCCTAGAACACGCAAACGGCTCTCAAAATCACTCCGATCTACATAGCACCCGCGCAGGTGCCTTGCGCCGCTGTAACCATCGCCAGCTTCGTATGCATTACGACCATGCATGACCCTTCGATTGTCAAAGATGCATAGATCCCCGGGTTTCATTTTGACGGAAATAACAAATCGTGGATCATTAATCAGTACCATCAATTTTCTGAAGGCAAGATAGAAGCTGTCCATCATGCTTTCATCCATGTCGAAAGTATCAACGAGGTGAGGGCTGTACCTCAATTCGACAAGTTGACCGTTCTCATCTGCATTTATGATGGTATTACGCGTACGGATATCGGTTTCGGTATCGTGAAAGCGCATGGGTACCGTAACGGTACTTAGCAAATGAAAAGCTTCCGGATCTGTTTCTCTGAGCTCTTCGATAATTCTGAACCCATCTGCATAGGTTGATTCTCCGCCCCGACTGTCGTTTGCAAGGCAGTGAAGGAACTGATAGCCGGGCGGTATTTCCTGATTGATCAAATCAATATGCAGGGGGAGTGCTTCGGAAGTATAGGCGTTGTTAATGGGGTTTGGTTTTGACTGCACGTCAAAAACGGTTCCGAAATTCGTTTGCCGCAAGAACGAGATTCGATTGGCAACATCTGTTACCCCTTCGTCTGTGCAGGGAACATTACGTACATAGGAAATACCGGATTTTTGGACTGCCTTTAACCAGTTAAAGAGGGCAAGATCATCCTGCATCAGGTCGTTGTAGTCGACTTCATACATGGTGTTTAAAATTTCTGTTCCCCAAGGTACGGTAATAGATGTATCCGTTTTTTTGAAGTCTGGGGAATAGGCGTTCTCATAAAGCCACTGAAGTCGGTATACGCTTTTGTGTGCTCCCTCTGACCACGTAACATAGAGTGTGGTTTCGTCAAAAGTAGCTTTGACGGCGCGAATGTCCGGGCTCACGGTTGTTAGATTGAACAAGCGCTCTTGTGTTGAAGGATGAAAGCCGCTTGGGCAATTGTCACGAAGCCATAGGTAATGGAATGTTGCAATTTTTCCGTCTGACCACCTGATTTCCAGGGAACGTTCTGAAAGGTTCAGTGTTTTTACTGAAACATCAAATTGTTCTTTTTGGGCGAGCGAACTCATTTTCTACTCCATAAATAATTATTCCCACCCTATTACCTCGGGTAGAGAGAATCTGTTGATGATTTAAAAAGAACTTGGAGTAGATCAGGGTGATCGGGAAGTGATTTTATTTGGTGAACCAGTCAGTTTTTTTCAGGGAAAGGTAAAAATGGTGGAGCATTAAATAATAGTTTCAACTTTCGTTGTGTGTAAAATGGCTAAGGTGTTACTATTAATAGAAGAAATTCTAAACAGGAGCCAACACCATGAAAGATGCCAATTCTGTCCTCTCTTCCTATAGTACAACTGTTTTTGAAGTGATGTCCCAATTGGCACTGGAACATGATGCTATTAATTTGGGGCAAGGGTTTCCTGATGAGGATGGTCCTGAAGAGTTGCGGAAAATAGCCGCTGACAGCTTGATGGAAGGACCGAATCAATACCCGTCAATGATGGGTGTTCCGGAACTACGGCAAGCGATTGCGGACCATGATAAACGGTTCTATGGCATCAACCTGGATTGGAAAACAGAGGTGATGGTGACCTCTGGAGCCACAGAAGCGCTGGCGGATTGTTTGTTTGGGTTAATTGAGCCGGGTGACGAAGTTGTCGTTCTGGAACCATCGTATGATTGTTATATCCCTCTGATTAAAAGAGCGGGTGGAATTCCGGTAATTGTGCCCATGTCGGCGCCGGACTGGAAGTTACCGATTGAAGAACTCGACGAAGCCCTTACTCACGAAACCAAGCTGATTATTATCAATAGCCCGATGAACCCGACAGGAAAGGCGTTTCATTGGGATGAGCTGGAAGCATTAGCTGAATTATGCCTGCGGTATGATATCTATGCGGTTTGTGACGAAGTTTATGAACACCTCATTTTTGACGGACGGAAACACTATCCGTTGATCACGCTTCCGGGTATGAGGGATAGAACAGTCCGCATAGGATCTGCGGGGAAAAGCTTTGCGCTCACGGGCTGGAAAGTTGGCTATGTATGTGGTGCGCCAGAGGTTTTAACTCCTATTATCAAGGCGCATCAGTTTACGACCTTTACCACGCCTCCTAACTTGCAAAAGGCTGTGGCCGTTGGATTATCAAAAGACCAAAGCTATTTCGATAGTTTGACAAAAGATCTGGAAGTCAAACGTGACTATTTGGCCAAGGCTTTGGCTGATATTGGCTTTGATGTCCTGCCCTGTGACGGAACCTATTTCGTGACAGTGGATATTCGCGGTGTTCATAGTGGCCGTGATGAAGAGTTCTGTCGTTATATAACCACAGAGGCAAAGGTGGCCGCAATTCCAGTCAGTGTATTCTACGACATTGAAGGCCCCTCCAACTTGGTTCGCTTTTGCTTTAGTAAGCGCATGGAAGTCCTTGAAGAAGCCGTGGACAGATTAAAGAAGGCCCTGTCGTAGTTTCCTGAGGTTAAAGTTGTCAGAGATCTTCGGCTTTTAGAGGATCTCTTTCAATATTTTTGCCATACCTTTGATGCCGTCGGAAATTTTTTCTTCGGGCGTGCCAGCGAAGCCGATCATGAAGCCTTTTCGTTTCAACGGGGTCATGCAGTAATAGTCCAGATTGTTCACGGCGTAACCTGCGGCCCGTAACGTCTGTTCAACTTGTTCTGGGTCTGCATGATCCGGAAGCCAGGCGTTACAGTGAAACCCTTGTTCTACCGGATTTATTTCGACCAAACCTTTGAGGTGTTTTTCTGCCGCTTCAATAAGAATTTGCTGACGTTGGTGATATATCCGGCGCATTTTCCGCATGTGTGTTGCGAAGAAGCCTTCATTTATAAAATCGGCGATGATCTGTTGAGTAAGCTTGGGGGTCGAACGCTGCAAAATGGTTGAGGCGTGGGCAAAATCTTCTGCCATTGATTTGGGAACAATCATGTAACCCAGCCGAAGACCGGGATAGAGTATCTTGGTGAAGGAGCTGACGTAGAGAACACGCCCGCCCTTATCCAAGCCCTGTAGAGCAGACAGGGGGCGCCCCGTGTATCTGAATTCACTGTTATAATCGTCTTCAAATATCCAGGTATTGTTTTGCTGTGCCCATTCCAAGAGCTTGATGCGTCGGGTGAGGGGCATACGATATCCCAGAGGATGCTGACTTGACGGCGTTACATAAGCAAGGCGTGCCGGCGTGTTTTTAGCTTCTTCCGGGCAAAGATCGGGGTTGAAACCATGTTCATCCAAAGGAACAGGCACGACATTGGCACCTGTTCCCTCAAACACACAGCGGGCTGCTGTGTGACCGGGATCTTCCATCCAGACTGTATCGCCGGGATCAAGGAGGAGTTGACTTGCAAGGTTCAGAGCAGATTGTGTTCCAGAGGTAATAATGATTTGCTCGGGCGTGCAACGTACAGAACGTGATGTTTTCAGATAACTTGAGATTGCTTCTCGTAAAGGCATGAACCCACCACGATCTGCATATGTTAGATCGTCGTTGGATGGCTTGCGTTGATACCGGTTGGTCAGGCGAGAGAAAACATCATGAGGTAATAGTTCGTATGCGGGTTGGCTGGGCCTAAAGGTGTAAATGTCCTCTGGTTCATATTGATGGGGGAGTTCCGAATATCTAAGACCTCGATTTGAAAGCGTTAAATCAGGATCTTCTTCGAAAGAATCGGGGTCGTCATCACTGGCAGTTTGGTAGAAATCTGTCATTGCTGATAAACGATGGGTTACATAAGTCCCGGCACCCCGACGTGTTTCCAGAAAACCTTCGGAAATCATTTGCTCAATTGTATTGATAACCGTTGTTCTGGAAATTTCCAGCTCTGTTGCTATTGTTCTGCTCGCTGAAAGCTTGGTTCCGGGAGGTAAGTCACCGGAAAGAATAAGCTTTCTGATCCCGCTGTAGAGTTGTCTGTAAAGCGGGGTCTGTGATGTCGGGTCCAGTTTAATGCCTTCTAGTAAGGCGCCGGATGCAAATTTAGCCATATTCGTGAACTTAATATAAAATTGGTCTGCTTGGGTGTCCAATAATGGATCTTAAAGTGATGCCACTATCTGTGTAGTATTTCCAAAACAACAAAGCCGCAAGCAAAACCGTGTAAAAGCGGAATTGCAAACAAAGTTCAATGTCACTGTAATACACGCCCTGTAGGTGTGCATTCACGATAGGAAAATGTTCATTCTGAACATTGAAGTCAGACTTGGAGAGCTCTTGTTCGGTGAATAAAAGGTCCTTCTGGGGGCTAGAACGCATTCGAACATGCGCATTTATAAACACGGAGGTTTTTTATGATTAACACGAAAGCCAAGCTTTCGCTTAAACAGGCAATTCTGGGTGTAACTGCAATCGCAGGCCTTGTATTTGCTGGTCAGGCACACGCAGAAGAACTACGCCTTCTTACCTGGGGTGGTTATGCACCTGAATCTGTTGTTAAGCAGTTCAAGGAAGAAACTGGCATCGATGTTAAGGTTACTAAATCTAACAACGAAGAAATGATCGCAAAGCTTCGTGCAACTGGCGGTGGCGGTTTTGACCTTGCTCAGCCTAGCCAAGACCGTATTTCTGGTGCGCAGGCCGAACATAGAATTTACAAGCCAATTGATCTTTCTAAAATCGATTCTAGCCAGTTCATCGGCTCTATGCTTGAAGCAACAAAGACAAACACGACCTATAAAGGTGATGTTTACGGTGTGCCACACGTATGGGGTACAAGTGGTCTGGTTCTGAACACAAAGCTTGCTAGCACGGTTAAAGATTATACTGATCTTTGTAATGATGCGGTTGCGGGTAAAGTTTCTTACCGTCTAAAACGCCCAACGCTGATCGGTTTTGCTTTTGCTCTTGGTCATGATCCATTTGCTGCATATGGCGATAAAGCAAAATACGAAGAAATCATGGGCGATGTTGAAAGCAAGCTCATTTCTTGTAAAGCAAATGTGAAAACCTATTGGGAAGGCGGCGACGCACTTCTTAACCTTGTTCGCTCAGGCGAAGTTGTTGCTGCCATGGCCTGGGATACAGGCGGATGGAAGCTTAACAACGATAATGCAGACGTAACTTTTGTTGCGCCTAAATCTGGTGCTCTTGGTTGGATTGATACTTTTGTTCTGCCAAAGAAAACTGAAAACGAAGCTGCTGCTTACAAGTGGATCAACTTCGTAATGCGTCCTGAAGTTGCTGCTCAGATTACCGCTGCTGCTGGTAACTTTACAGCATCTAAAGGTGCTGATGAGCACGCTGATGATAAACTGAAAGCTCAGTTCCAGAGTAGTTTCCCTCAGGCTGATCTTGATAATATCAAATGGTACCCGACTGTACCGCCAGGGCTCGAAACTATCGAAGGTAAAGTTCTGGATCGTGTGAAAGCTGCTTCTTCTAACTAGGAAGAGCGTGTCATACGGTGCATAAAAGGCAACCCCCGGTCTTGTATGAGATCGGGGGTCCTGCCATCAGCGGCTTGATAAATGTTTCGTCGCTAAAGTCCTAATCTCGGGGGACTCTAAAGCCCGGCATAAGAGGTCGATAGACCTGATAAAACACAACGTCCTTTCGTAGGTAAATAAAGAATATGAGCAATCAATTGGATCTTGAGTGTCGCCAGCTGGTGAAATCTTTTGGGAAGTTTACAGCGGTTGATAATGTGTCTTTGGAAATTCCAAAGGGATCTTTTTTCTCAATACTCGGTCCAAGTGGCTGTGGTAAAACCACTCTTTTACGTATGCTTGCCGGTTTTATTGAACCGACAGCCGGTGACATTGTCATCAAAGAACAATCAATGTTGGGGGTTCCCCCGAACAAGCGTCCTGTGAATATGGTTTTCCAACACCTCGCACTATTTCCCATGATGAACGTGGCTGAGAATATCGCCTACGGCTTGAAGCGTAGAAAACTGCCGCAGGCTGAAATAGATAAAAAAGTTGCTGATGTGCTGGAACGGGTAAGCCTGCCAGATGCGGGACCAAAGGATGTCACACAGCTCTCTGGCGGGCAACGTCAGCGCATCGCAATTGCACGTTCCCTTGTTCTTGAGCCAGCTGTTTTGCTTCTTGATGAGCCATTAGGTGCTCTCGATTTGAAACTGCGCGAACACATGAAAGTTGAGCTGAAACAGCTTCAGCATGAAGTTGGAACAACCTTTGTCTATATTACCCATGACCAGTCTGAAGCCTTGGTGATGTCCGATAATGTTGCGGTCATGAATGAAGGACGGTTTGAGCAAGTCGGATCCCCGCAGGACCTTTATTATAATCCCAAAACGGCTTTCGTCGCCGGGTTTGTTGGTGATTCAAATCGCTGGAGTGGGCGGGTTGATTCCCTTGATAATGGACAAGCCTTGGTATCGCTTGACGATGGTGGTGTAATTGCCGGAATAACAGGAAATGAGAGGGTGCTTAATGCTGGTGACAGAGTAGAGCTCTTTGTACGTCCTGAAGCGATTACCATTGAGCGAGACAGCTCTGCGCAGACAGGTGCTCATATTGAAGATGGTCAGAATACGCTGTCCGGGATCGTCGAAAACCTTCTCTTTGACGGCGCGAACAGTCGCGCGCAGGTGCGCGATCAGCAAACAGGCCATCAAGTAACTGTATCATTACCGCAAACAGGTGCTTTCAGTGATCTCAAATCTGGCGAACAGCTTCGTCTGTCGTGGGGTATTGATAAAGCGCGCGCCTACGTATCCCAGACGGGTACGCCTCAGGCTGGTCTTGGTGAGGAGCAAGCAGCATGAGTACACTCCAGATGGTTTCTGGAACAGAAAAGAGCACAACAATCCCGATGATTAAGCTTGGGACTTTCCTGTTGATGCTACCGCTTTTACTCTGGCTGTTCCTGCTTATTATTTTACCGCATCTCGATCTTTTGACTGTTTCCCTACGCGAAAAGTTGGGGTATCGGGAATATGCTTTCAGTTTTCAGAACTATATCGAGTTCTTTACCGAACCGCTTTATTGGAACACCTTTGTTCGTACAGCTGTTATGTCAATTGTCGCAACAGCGATCACATTGGTTGTCGGTTTCCCAGTGTCTTATTACATTGCCAAAGTTCTTAAAGGCAAAAAGCGTAACCTGCTATTTATGATGTGCTTGATCCCCTTTTGGGTTTCGGAGCTTGTCAGAACTTTCGGGTGGATGATCTTGTTACGTGAATCCGGTGTAATCAGTAGTTTTCTGCAATGGGCTGGCTTGGTTGATGGTCCTGTTGAGTTGCTCTATAGCGATGCGACGTTGATGGTTGGTTTGGTTTATACATCCATGCTCTTTATGGTCGTTCCGCTGGTTTCTGTGCTGGATACACTGGATGATAGTCTTATCGAAGCCGGGTATGATCTTGGTGGCAGCACGTACTCTATTCTGCGCGAGATCGTTATTCCACATGCAATGCCGGGGATCGCATCGGGCTGTATTGTTGTCTTTATGCTGACGCTGGGGAATTATCTGACGCCGACGCTTCTTGGTGGGAAAGATAGCCTGTGGTTTACCGAGCAAATCTATAACCAGTTTATCACACGCTTTAACTGGGAATCTGGTTCTGCCTTTGGCTTCCTTCTTTTATTCCTTTCATCTGCGATTGTTTTTGTCGGCTTGAAATTAAGTCGCCAGACACTTGCTGATACTGTGAAATAAGGAGCGTTGATATGATACCGTCTCTTCCTCAGTCAAAGTTCAGCACCCGTCTTTATGCGGCTTATATAACGCTATTTTTTATATATCTGGCGGCACCGCTTGTGGTTGTTGGTGTCTTTGCATTTAACGACAGTCTGTTCCCGTCCATGCCATGGAATGGTTTCACCTTCGACTGGTTTATTGGCACAGAAGATTCCCGTATCGGGGTCTTTAATGATGGGCAACTTTTGGAATCAATTGGCTACTCCGGTTTTATCGCAATTTGTGTGACGCTGCTATCCGTCTTTGTCGGGACCTGTAATGCGTTTTTGTTCGAGCGCCATACCTTCCGGGGGAAAAATATTCTCTATATTTTTGCCCTGATGCCATTGGTTATTCCGGGGGTGATCTTGGGAATTTCGATTTTGATTTTCACCAACTCGATTGCCAATGGTGTAGAAGATAGTTTTGGGCTGGATCTGGACTTCCTGCGTCCGGGTTTGTTTATCGTTATTATGGGGCAATTTGCTTTTGTAACCACGATTACCACATTGGTGATTTCCGCCCGACTTCGCAAGTTTGATACCAGTTTGGAAGAAGCCGCCCTGAATTTGGGCGCAACAAAATGGGAAGCGGTGAAGACCATCACGTTGCCATTCCTGAAGCCTGCAATGATCGGGGCGGGAATTGTTTGTTTCCTTATGTCTTTTGAAAACTTCAACACGACCCTGATGCTGGTGGGATCTGACTCTCCTTTGACAATCACGATGTTTGATCGCCTGAAACAAGGATCAACCCCTGCATTGAATGCTGTGTCGTTGATGTTGATGGTCGTATCGGGTGTTCTGGCTCTTATCTCTGTATTTGTGCAGCGGGATAAAAAGGTTCCAGACAGTGAGTAATATGTGGTCCTGAGAGAGAATGAAGAGATTGCTCTTCAGGTTGGCCACAAGAGTTATGCGTCGTCCGATCCGAAAGGTTGACGCATAAAAAGGAAGTTGCTCTTCGAGTAACTTACCCCACAGACTTGGCCGGGCTTTTTAGCCCGGCCTTTTTTTAGTAGTGTTGCAAGCTATGAATTACTTTCTGAGTGGCTTTTTTGTGGCAGGCCTATTATGCTGCGTTCTGATACTTGTTGAAGGCTTGGGGACTGATTTTTAACAAGTGTATAATTTGTATTTTGATAGAGTTTTATTTAACTAAATCAGGCAAGTGGATTAAGTGGGGGCTTGGTCGCATGTCTCGATCAAGAATGTATTAGAAAGTATCAGTCCATGGTCGTGCCGTATCGCCCACTTGTTCAAAGCTCATTGACTTCTTGTCGATCTCATTCCGAGAAAAGTACTGTTAGAGCAAAAAAATCAGATCATGAAATTAGTCGCCGTCATCTTTTAAAAGGAACGATTGGTCTTGCCGGGATCGGCTGCGCAACATCCTTTCTTGCATCTCCTTCTCTTGCATCTCCGGCCATTAGCACAGAGCAGGAACTAGAAGTCTTTTCCTGGCAGGGATATTTCAGCGATGAAATGATCTCTGAGTTCAAAAAAGACACTGGCATTCAAATTTATTTAACGGAATACGAGAGTAATAGCGAAGCTCTGCTGACTTTGAAAGCGACCAAGGGACGGGGATTTGATCTCGTCTTTCCATCTTCGTCCTTTTTAACAAACTGGTATCTGGCTAAAGACCTCTTACGCCCGATTGAAGAGGAAAAGTTAGATTTTGATCTCATCCATGGCAGTATTTTGAAGAATGCTGAAAGTATGGGAACGATATACAGGGGGCGGCGGTATGCACTGCCTTTTGCATGGGGCTGTGAAGGGATCGTGTTTGACAGCCTTCTGCGGGACTACCAACCGGGCGAGCTTTCGTGGGGTGATCAGTGGTCATTTGAAAACAAAGGTTTTGTCGCAACACGTCCTGAATCAGCGCTGACATCAATGGCATTAATGCTGGATGGTACGGGGGAGCGCCTGAATTCAGCCTACGTTAACGAAGATCTCGCCCGACAAGTTCTAGGTGAAGCGCTCCTTTTTGCTCAAGAGCACAAGCCACATGTTCGCCAATTTTGGATGGATACAGAAGGTTTGGCTTCTGCCTTTACGCTAAATAACTGTGTCATCGGGCAGGGGTGGGGCGGTGCAGCGCATACACTATGGAAACAGACAACCAGTCGATTTAAATTTTTGGCCCCGAAAGAAGGTGCGCTTGCCTGGCTGGATACGCTTGCTATTCCCGAAGGTAGTCAGAATGTTGATCAGAGTTATGAGTTGATCAACTGGTTGCTTTCTCCCAAGGGGGCGGGAATGTTTATGGCCTATTCCGGGTATAACTCTGCTGTCAAAGATGCCCATGAAGAGCTGGATCTGGCAGCTCAAGAACGCTTCAACTTCTCGTATGACGAAGGTGAGGCTATTGATGATCTTTATTGGCTCAAGCCGGAACCAGCCTGGTTCAAAGATCTGCGGGCTGTTTATATCCGCAAATATAAAGAAGCCTGATCTCATTTTTTGTGTTGTTAAAAACGAGAGAAGTCATCGCTGTATAAATTGAGACATATATGACTGATAATATGGTGTATACTGCTCAAACGATAAACTGGTTTGAAGGTACTTCTATCTTGGGATGACAGCGTATTTGAAATTTTATGTCATAAAGAGACCTAATAAAGTCGTTTTTGTATAAATAATAGAGGGTTTGCGATCTATACTGATTATGTAATGCACAGGGAAAAGGAATTGTGACATGGCGAATATCATTATCCTTACAGTTATTGGCTCTGACCGCCCCGGATTGGTTGATGACCTGTCCACGATGGTGAATAAACATGGTGGGAATTGGCTGGAAAGCCGGATGACCAGACTATCCAGTAACTTCGCCGGTATTGTCCGTGTTTCAGTTCCTGAAGCTAATCACAAAGCGCTTGAGCGCGATATTCAGTCTCTTGGCTGTGCAAACTGCCAACTTATTATCGAGCAAGAAGCAAAAGCTGGTTCTGACGAGACATTGCGTGAACTTAGTTTGGAGATTATCGGTCCGGATCATCCCGGAATTGTTCAGGATATTTCCCATGCTCTGGCAGAGAAGAAAATCGGGATCAATGAAATTTCGACGGACTGTCAAGATGGTGCAATGTCTTCTGAGAGAATTTTCAGTGCCGAGATAAATATAGCCATCCCGACTTCTGTTCCTGTTGATAGTATTCGTGATCAGTTGGAAGAACTGGCGAATCAGTTGTTTGTCGATATTACGATGGATGATTTGCAAGGAACTGTGACACGAATTTAAACTTCCTTACGCTCGGTAATCAGAAAAGACAGTCAAAAATTGGTTCGGAAAGCTCCAATGATATAAAGAATCAAGGGGTTTCTGGAAGCAACCAGTTTATGGCTGTCTTTTTTTGTTTTTCCAGATACGCATTTGCTTTTGAGAAATGTTGATTACCAAAAAATCCACGATGTGCACTTAAAGGCGAAGGATGTGGCGATTGCAGAACGAGGTGCCGTTCTCTATCAATGACAGCCCCCTTTTTTTGTGCGTAACTTCCCCACAGCATAAAGACCAAACCGTCATGCCGGTGATTAAGCGTTTCAATTATCTTATCCGTAAAAAGTTCCCAGCCACGCCCTTGATGAGATCCGGCTTTGTTTTGCTCTACGGTTAATACTGAATTGAGTAATAAAACACCCTGTTCGGCCCACGAGTTCAGATACCCATGAGACGGTTGATGAATACCGAGATCCTGTTCCATTTCCTTATAGACATTTTTGAGGGAAGGGGGGAGAGGAACATCAGGCCGAACAGAAAAACATAAGCCATGGGCCTGCCCGGGGCCGTGATAGGGATCTTGCCCTAAAATGACGACCTTCACTTGATCTATCGGTGTTAGATCAAGTGCCTGAAAATACTCATTTCCCTTGGGGAAGATAACTTTTTTGCTGTCTTTTTGCTGTTTCAGAAAGGCTTTCAGATTTCGCATATAGTCTTTGCTAAACTCAGAAAACAGAGCTTCTTTCCAGCTTGGGTCGAGCTTGATGGTGTCTGATGTTGTACTCATCACTGATAACTCATCACTGATATAGGAGATCTCTATCGTTGATTATTATTTCAGCTTTCCTGGCCAGCTTCATGCAGTAGTTTTTCCACATCCAGGCGTTTGGTATGTTTAAAAAATTCTTTCGCAATGGGAGAGCTAGGCTCTCTTTTTGCGATAATCATGCCGATTTTGTTCACAAGTCTTGGCTCTGACAACGGGATGGCAACGACACCTTCCAAATTTCGGAGAACATGAATCAAGCTGATGGGGACGATGCTGGATGTGTTGCCAAATCGCGTTTCATGAAGCAGCTGTGTGATAGAGTTGGTTTGTGTATGTGGCGTGACAAAACAATCGAGTTCTTCAAAGGTTTTATCAATAATGCGCCGGTACTGCATATCCCTTGTTAATAGGCTAAGCGGCAGCTCAGCAGCTTCCTGCCATGTAATTGTCTCTCTGTCTTTTAAGGGGCCGTCTGCTTTGTGAATTAGGGAATATTCTTCGTGATAAAGTTCGTGGCTTTCGACGTTGGTGCTGAGCTCATTACTCAGATAGGTGACGCCGACTTCAAGATCGAATTTTTCCAGACCCAACTGTATTTCTGAGGAAGAGAGGGACAGAATTGAAACTGTTATATTAGGGTGCGCTTCGCAAAAAGGGTTTTTGATAAGTGACATCATCGGCATCGCCGATGGAATGGCGCCAATACGAAGGTGGCCTGCCAAGCCTTTGCTCATTTGACTCAGCGATTGCTTTAGGGTGCGGGCTTCGGCAAGAATGCGCTGTGCAATTGTGACAACCAGTTCACCTTCCGTCGTTAACCCCTGAAAACTGCGCTCTCGCTTGACGATTGGAACGCCAAGTTCGTTTTCCAGCTGTCGAATTCTGGCGGAAAAGGCGGGTTGTGAAATATTACAGTTTTTGGCAGCCCGTCCGAAATGCTTTTCGCGCGCCAGCGCACAGAGTAGTTCCAATTGGCGCAAATCCAAGGTAGTCACCTCCTGTGGTGCAGTAAGTTTTATTGTTTTGTTATTCTTTGAAGAACTACGGCGTGCCGAATTCCTGACATAAGGATATATATAACATATCCCTAGAAGATATAAGGGGATATGTTTTGAAAGCCATTCATCAAAGCGTCAATGTCATATAACTTTGGCGACATGAGTGGATTATTTTTTTATTTCCTTGCCGGTCATCAGGCTTGGCGTTCCAAGAGGAGATGTCATGCCAGATTTCATCATGAAATGACGCAAGGGGGCAAAGTTCCGTACTGCGGATAAACCAAGATCTCGTACCTTGTGCAGAATGGCGCTGTCATTGGAGGCAAATCGGTTAAGCCCGTCTGCAGCTGCCAAGCGGGTGAAAACATCAAAGTGTCTGGCGCGGTCATAGTCTTCGAGCAACTGAATGTCGCCGAGGTCGCTTCTTTTATTGTTTTGATCAATTAATAGTTCGGCAAGAACAGCGACATCACGCAAACTCAAATTGAGCCCTTGAGCTGCAATCGGGGGCAGGGCGTGTGCTGCTTCGGCGATCAACGCAAAGCGTTGGTCGTGAAAGGAGTTGCTGAGCATGGCAGATATGGGGAAGCCACCCCGTTTTCCAAATAGCTTAACGGTTCCCAAGCGGCCTTTGATTTTCTCTTTCAGCGCCTTGGTAAAGCTTTCATCATCTTGTGCGAGCAGCTTTTTTGCCAACGCGGTTTCTTCTACCCAGACAATGGAAGATCGTTTGCCCATCATGGGGACGAGTGTGAAGGGACCGGCGGGATAATGGGTTTCCGTGGAAATATTTTGGTGAGGTTTACTGTGTTCGATATAACAGGTGATTGCGGTCTGTGGATAGGGCCATGACATGGATTTAATGCCAATGGCTTTACGGCTTGGGGAGTTTTTCCCATCTGCGCCAACTGTTAGCTCTGCAATAGATTGCTGTCCATTGGATAGGCCAAGTATATAGCCATTTTCACTACTCTCCAGTGTTTCCATCTTCGTTGAGGTCAGGTGCGTGACAGAGGGAAGTTCGCTTAGTCTGGTACATAGCACTCTTCTCAACACAGCATTGGGGACATTGAAACCAAAGGGGCTATCATTTATTTCCCGGGAATCAAAATCTGTTGAACTGGGGTATTTTTGTTTTCCCCGTGGCAGGTTAACAATTCGCATCACTGATAGTGCTGTGGCGTATTCTTCACACCCGGCCCAGGCACCACAAGCATTCAGCAGATTGATAGAGTTTTGAATCAATGCTGTTGTACGGTTATCTTTTGCATCTTGATAAGGGTCCTCCGGTAAGGGAGGCTCAAGATCGACCAAGAGAGTTTTTATATCCGCTGCTCCAAGTGCTGCGGCCAAGCTTAATCCGGCCAATCCTCCACCGATGATCTGAACCTGATTTGCGAGCATTACGGGAGAATTTTGGTCGGTCATTGTCTCTGGTTACACCTGTGCTGAATGCGGAAGGTATTATTGTGTATCTGAGGTACTCCCAAAGTAACAGTGGTGCAAGGCGTTGTCTTGTCACAGTTCAGAGATTTTTTCAGGATAGGATAAAAAAATGGAGCCACTTGCAATCAAGAGCTCCATTTTTCTTTAGGTTTGGTTATGTCGCGTTAGTCGCCAAGCAAACCTTTTAGGGCATCTCCTGCTCCATCAGCAGCATCCTTTAAGCCTTCACCTGCACCTGAAGCGGCATCACCGACAGTATCTGTCACAGTCGACGCACCACTGGCAGCACCTTCAGAAAGGTCTTGAACACGGCCTTTTACGTCTTTTGCAATACCTTCAAGATCAACAGATCCTAAAGCGCTGGTAATATTCTTCGTAACAGCGCCAAGGGTAGCTTTCAAAATAACATCGGGGGTCGCACCGTTACCGCCTTTGCCAATGTCTTTGAGGTGTATGTTTGGAAGATCAACATCAATTGTCTTGTCGCCAAGTGGCGCTGCAGCAACAGAAACTTCACCATCGTTCAGGTAGAGGTGCTCTACGATGAATTTGGGGCCGGAATCTGATGCGCTGTCACTGTTGTTATCTGAATTACTGCTCGATTGAGCGTTTTCATTAATTGTGTCGATATTGCTTTTCTGTGGACCAACTTCATAGGTGATGTGTGGCGCCTTTATACGTATTTCGTTAATTACCACGACGTCGCTGGCGATGGACGCCGGATCGACTTTAATCGTGATTTCTTCAAACTTAAAAGCGTCGCTTGATTTGAAACCTTTAGGGTTGCTCATAAGAAAGCCGGAAAGGCTCCCTTCGCCGGTAGTCGGTGATATAGAGACATTGTTCAGTGTGACTTCTGTCTGGGTCATGTCCGAGGCAACGCTTTCAACGGCTGCTTTGACGATTGAATCCAGAGAAGAGTAGATGAAGATGACGCCAGCAACAATCAACACAGCGAGTGAGATGAGTGTAATACCAGCAATTTTGATGGTCTTGTTCATTTTTCAGGCTTCCCCGAGGTTTTTGCGATACGGCACTTAAACATTTGTCACGGTGAAAATCTATAGGTAGATGCCGCAAATTGGTGTCATTTCTGAGGGAATTTGGCGTGAATCCATATAAACGTAGAGATTTTTATGTAGTAAATATGGTTAACGCTTGAAGTAAAAAGGTTAATTAAAATAAGTGATATCGAGAGAGCGTTTCGAATGCTTTTTGCCTGTTGCAATTTTATCACGAGGCATTTTCTAAATAAAAATTGTTAACGTAAAGAATTCATATAAAAACAAACTATTTTCAAATAGTGTTTTTTATCAATTGTTTATGTTTCTGGAGAGTATTTTTCTCTGCGGTCTCATTTTTATCACAATAAATAAAGCTGTGTTTCATTGGGTAACATAGGGACCATGCGAAAGATGCATGGCTGAATATTTTTTATTTAAAGTAAAATTAAATTCTTTATAGTAATTAATGTTTTTATTTCATGTATTCATGAGGATTGTAAGTAGTTTTAGGCGTTTTTGTCTCTAATTCATGATAAATATTTCTTTGACTCTTGATGTTAATCTCTTGTAAAGATTTGGGCGTGACAAGCGACATAGGGTTGTTTGTTTTCAATTCATCCCCATATCGGGGTACGCTCACAATGAGACAGGCTGTGTGGGCACGGGCTTGAAGAAGCTGCTGAAGTGATAAGCTGAGGTACTTAAATGAGACGTGGTTTACAACAGATTAGACGGATAGGGTATCGGCTACGTGGCCAATTCCGTAATCATTGGTATGGTTTTTCGTCATTCTTGTTTGCATTGGTTATCAGTGCAGGGCTAATTGCGCCTGAAGCGCAGCAAAATGCCCAAGCAGTACAAGTGGCGGAAGATGATTTCATTTCCCCTGTTGATGTTAGGCCCCTGGCGCGTGATTACGCTGTCTTGCCTGAACTAGAGCGTCGTCGTCCAACACCGGCGAGTTATGACACTGAACTAGAGTGTCTGGCGCAGAACATTTATTTTGAATCCCGTAGTGAAAATACAAGTGGTAAACGCGCGGTGGCGCATGTTGTACTTAACCGTGTGGCAAGCGACAGATTTCCGTCAACTATTTGTGGTGTGGTTCAGCAAGGTGGATCTTCGCGCTTGAACAAGTGCCAATTCTCTTGGTGGTGTGATGGCAAGAAGGACGAAATTAAAGATCAGGCATCTTGGGAAGAAGCCCAAAAGCTTGCTCGCTATGTATATTGGGGTGTTTCCAACGATGTAAGCGAAGGTGCACTTTGGTACCACGCTGATTATGTAAGCCCTAAATGGCGAACTGCTTTTGATGAGGGGCCGACAATTGGCCGGCACATTTTCTATCGTGAGAAAACAGATGATCTCGAAGTTGCTTCTCTTGAAGTGAAGTGATTTAACGTTGTAATCGAGATGTTAAAAAGCGCCAATTTTCATGGCGCTTTTTTTGTGTCGGAATGATACTTGTTTATCGTTACTTATTGTGTCTCTTGAGCTTCGAAAACTTCTTTCGCTGTATTTAATCCATTAATAGCAGCAGGTAACCCGCCATATACGGCCATCTGCCAGATCGTTTCAGCGATTTCTTTTTTACTGGCCCCGCTTCTGAGGGAATGCTCAATATTAATTTTAAGCTGGGGGGCTGTATGCCCGCCTAAGACCGTTAGCGCCGCGATGGTGCAAAGCTGTCTGGTTTTTGCATCAAGGCCCTCGCGGCAGTAATGGCGCCCGTAGGCCCATTCAATAAGGCTTTCTGACATATCCGGGACTAGCCCGTCGTATCGTTCGCCTAAAATTTCTTCGAGATTTGGGGCGAGGTTTTGTGCTGCATAATCACGCCCTTTTTGTAATGCGGATTTATCCATTTTTTAATTTTCCTTTTTTAATAAGCCTTTGGTCTGAACTTTAGCTTCCAGAGGAGAGCTTGTTTTCAGACCGTCACGTTCCATTTCTTCGTAGAGGTCAATTTTGTAATTTAATAAATTCAGACAATCTGAAAGCTCGTCTATTTTTGCGCTCACAATATCCCGTCTGTCTTCGAGCATCTTGCGGCGTTGATTTGCTGTTTCAGGCCCCATTTCTCGTAAAGCAGCGTATCGGGCCATGTCTTTAACCCCCATTCCGGTGGCACGGAGCTTCTTTAGGAAGGCAATCCAGTCCTTAATTGATTCCTGATAAACACGTCGGCCTCCTTGATCTCGTGTCGGATCTGGGATCAGACCGATTTTTTCATAGTAACGAAGAGTATCTATGGAGAGACCGCTCTGGGTTGAAAGCTCGCCGATATACATAATTTTTCCTACGCTCGTTTTGTCGTGAGTAGAGGTGTCCACTTCCTTTAGCTTTTCAGAACTACATGTATGTTCTTCTATACTTTGAAAGCGGATAAATCAGATCGTAAATGCTGGAGTGCGCTCTAGGTCAAGGGCATTTTTTATGAAATGTATTAAAAAATGTCAGAAGCCAGTTTATGAGTTGAGTGAGAGAATGATTTAAGAATCAAGTTTATGGTCGTCGAGAATTTTTGTCTGACGCTCTTTTTGCGCTTTGGAAATTTCTTTTTCAACTTTTGTTCGGCCAAACTCAACACGGTTATCAGCAGCCTTTGCGGATTTTTCTTTCCGGGCCTTGTTCTTGCGAGCTTGCTTTAGATTGATAACATTGTTCATGGAATAACTCTGCCTTTTGTATGTGATGTGATCAGATACAATTTCCTGTCATTTCTTGTTTCCTAATATGATGTAACCATTTAATGCTTCTGTACCAGAACTTTTTTATGACCAGATGGAACCAAGATGAGCCGCAGTCCTGTATCTGAAAATACCTTTGCCCCCAAAGCACAGCAAAAAAGTTGTGTGCATGAGTTACATGGTGATCGACGCGAAGATCCCTATGCATGGTTGCGGGCAGATAACTGGCAGGAAGTCATGCGGCAACCGGATAAATTAGCGCCGGATATTCGGGACTATCTTGAGCAGGAAAACGGATACTGTAAGGCCGTTATGGCAGATACGGAAGATCTGCAAAAGCTCTTGTTTGAGGAGCTGAAGGGGCGGATTAAGGAAGATGATTCTTCGGTACCATCGCCGGACGGCCCTTGGCTGTATTATGTCCGTTATGAAGAAGGGCAACAGCACCCGATCTTCTGTCGTAAACCACGAGATAACCAAGGAGACGAAGAGGTTCTTCTCGATGGAAATCAAAAGGCAGAAGGTAAAGACTTTTTCCAGATCGCAAGCTGTACTCACAGTCCTGATCATCGTTTTCTCGCTTATAGTGTCGATGAAAAAGGTTCTGAATATTACATCCTGAGAATTAGAGATTTAGTGACCGGTGCAGAACTGGACGATGTGATTGACAGTACATCCGGTTCTGTGGTGTGGGCGGCAGATAATCAAACGCTGTTCTATACGGTACTGGATGATAATCACCGTCCTTCAAAAGTACTGCGGCATTATCTGGGTGATGATGAAAGCCTTGATGTACTTGTCTACGAGGAAAGCGATCCTGGCTTTTTTGTCGGTATTGGGAAAAGCGAGTCCGGTAAATTTATTCAGATACTGGCGCACGATCATCAAACATCTGAAGTTCACTTAATTCCGGCACACAATCCTGCTTCCCAACCCCTTGTCGTATCCATCCGTGAACCGGGTATTGAATATGAAGTCAGTGATCATGAGGGTCGTCTTCTCATTCTGACCAATGCCAATGATGCGGTGGATTTCAAGATCTGTGAAACGTCTTTGAACAAAGCAGAGCGAGAAAATTGGAAAGACCTGGTTGCTCATAAGCCGGGGGTATTGATTCTGAGCTTGATCGTATTCAAAGATTTCATGGCAAGACTGGAACGTGTTGAGGGCCTGCCAAAAATTATTGTAACGCGTTTTGCTGACAGTCAGGAGCACGAGATCGCTTTTGATGAAGAGGCTTATAGCCTTGGCATGTCCGGCGGATATGAGTTCGATACTAAGGCACTGCGTTTTAGCTATTCGTCGCCATCAACACCCGCGCGTGTGTTTGATTACGATATGGAAAACCGTGAACGGACACTGCGCAAGGAAGACGAAATCCCAAGCGGGCACAATCCGGATGATTATGCGGTTCGGAGGCTATTGGCACCTTCGCATGATGGTGCACTGGTGCCGATCTCACTGATATACAAAAAAGATACCATATTGGATGGCAAGGCTCCTTTGTTGCTCTACGGCTATGGATCCTATGGGAATGCAATCCCTGCTGGATTTATGCGGAGCAGCTTTTCGTTAGTCGATCGTGGTTTTGTCTATGCTATTGCTCATATTCGCGGCGGTACAGATAAGGGCTATGGCTGGTATCTCGATGGTAAAATGGACAAGAAGAAGAATACCTTCATCGATTTTGTCGCGGCGGCTGAGCATCTTATTGCTGAGGGCTATACATCTGCAGGGCAGATTGCAGCACACGGCGGAAGTGCCGGTGGTATGTTAATGGGTGTTATCTCAAATATGCGTCCTGATCTCTTCAAAGCGATTGTTGCGGATGTTCCCTTCGTGGACGTTCTGACAACCATGTGTGATGAAACGTTGCCGTTGACGCCGCCAGAATGGCCGGAATGGGGCAATCCGATCGCAAGTAAAGACGCTTATGACTATATTAAGTCCTATTCACCTGTTGATAATGTGACGGCACAGGACTATCCGAATATACTGGTAACGGCCGGGCTGACTGATCCCCGCGTTACCTATTGGGAGCCTGCAAAATGGGTTGCGCGCCTGCGCGAGCTAAAAACGGATAGTAATTATCTGATCTTCAAAACCAATATGTCCGCAGGTCACGGCGGTGCTTCCGGACGCTTTGAACGTTTGAAAGAAGTGGCCCTGATGGATGCTTTCTTATTGAAAGTATTTGATCTGTAAGTCGTACTAAAAAGGAGAGAGTGCGAATATGAAAAGATGGTATAGGTGTTTTTTATTGGTTCTCTCTTTCCTTTTCGCTTTTACGGCTTCTAATGCAGGGGCCGAGGAGGCGTCACAAACACTGATCCTTGAAGAGCTGGTTTATAAAGAGTTCCATGATCCGGGCTATGTGTATTTCCAGACAGAGGCAGGCAAGGAGCTGGAAGCGGCCTTTTATTATCGGTTTATCTCGTTTGAACAAATTGAGAAATGGGATAGGGGTGAAAAGTTCGAGCTGGTTATCGATGCTGGTAATGGTATCGGCGTCCGGCGCAAGTCTGATGCTGAGCTTTTCAAAGTTGTCTTTGTCCCAGAAGATAATCCGATTGAGCTGCTAGAGAAAGCTTGTCTTGAAACCGCAATGACAACTTTAGATATTGCGGGATGTTTTCATCAAAGCGCTGAACGCTGGAATGGTGAGAGTGATTACCTTTTTGATGAGCTTTCACAAAGTGCCTCAGAAACAGTGTTTACACAGCTTTCAGAGGCAAAGACAAAATGGTTGGCTTATAAAGCAAGTTTGATGGATAGTTTTTATACCTATGGGCAAGAGCAAGGCGGATCTATCATGAGAATTCACAGCGCATCCCTTAATAGTGAGCTTTCTCAATCTTTCTTTTATCAAACAGTGCGTTTTTTTGAATAAGCGACTTCTACACTGAATTTACAAATTTTCTCTGCCAAAGAGAATTTTCTGCATTCGGCGGTGTGTGATGACAGAGGGCGCAGTTAGGGAGTGGTTGGTAATCCGGTAAATCGAAATGATGTTTTATAGCCCCGTAAAGGCCACCGTGGGCTGCGATTAAAACAGGGCCTGGGCGATTAATCGCCTTGTTGACGGCATTTGTTGCGCGCTCAATAAACTCAAGTCTTGTCTCTGCCCCATCAGGGGTAAATTCGCCGTCTTTCCAGGCTTCGAACCATCCGTCGTCGACAAGCCCTTCCTGTTTCCCAAAGCCTGCTTCTTTAAGCTCATCAATAACGACAATTTCACAATTGAGAACCTGATTGAGAATTTGGGCGGTTTCGAGGGCGCGGCCTAGCGGGCTTGCGCAGATGGTTTCGATTTTAACGTGCTTGATGGATTCTGCTGCTTCGCAAGCCTGTTTTCGTCCGGTCTCGTTCAGGGGGATGTCGGTAAATCCCTGCATCAAGCCCTTGGCGTTCCAGTCGGTTTGTCCGTGGCGAATGTAATAGAATTCTTTGTGAAGTAGCATAGAGGCGAGTTCCGTTAGATTCGGTTATACATAAAAAATACCCGGTATCTCAAAGGAGTACCGGGTATTAACTTAGCCAAGAAATTGTGGCTTAAATATATTCAATCTTGACGATTTCATAGCCCTTTTCACCAGCTGGTGTTCTGACTTCAACTGAATCACCTTCTTCTTTACCAATCATTGCGCGCGCCATAGGCGATGTAATGGCAATGCGGCCAGCTTTGACATCTGCTTCCAGATCGCCAACCAGTTGATAGGTGGATTCTTCGTCGGTGTCTTCGTCGGCAATGGTGATGGTTGCACCGAATTTCACGGTCGAACCACTCATTGCTGCAACATCGATTACCTCTGCGCGCGAGATCCGTGCTTCAAGCTCAAGAACTCGGCCCTCAATAAAGCTCTGCTTTTCTCGGGCGGCGTGGTACTCGGCGTTCTCTGACAGATCGCCGTGCTCGCGTGCTTCAGCGATTGCGCGAATCACTGCCGGACGCTCGACAACTTTCAGGTTACGGAGCTCTTCTTCAAGGCGGGCAAGGCCCTCCTTGGTCATAGGGAACTTTTCACTCATTCGCTTTTCCAGGCGTTTATAAAAACAGTTACTCCCGATTCCACCACCATTTTAGGGCAGAATCGGGAGCCACTTAAATTAGAACGAAGATTTAAAATAAGCCTGAAGTGGCTCGACTTCAAGTAGGCCTTCTCTTTTTGCTTTCAAAGCCTCTACCATGGCGCGGGCACCATTGGCAGTTGTGAAGTATGGAACCGAGCTATCGAGAGCACCGCGACGGATATCAAAACTGTCCGCAATTGCCTTGGCACCTTCGGTTGTATTGATGATCAGGTGGACTTTGCCAGACTTAATGGTGTCGGCAATGTTCGGGCGACCTTCGCGGACTTTCAGCGCCCGTTCAACTTCGAAGCCTTTTTCCTGAAGATGGGTTGCTGTGCCGCTGGTTGCGACAATTTTGTAACCCATATCCAAGAGATCCTTGGCGAGATCTTCCATAACTTTTTTGTCACGGTCTTTCACGGAGATGAAGACTGTTCCTTCATCAGGAAGGTCAATGCCAACGGCCATCTGTGCTTTGAGGAAAGCGCGGCCAAAGGATGTATCCAGACCCATAACTTCACCGGTTGACCGCATTTCAGGGCCAAGCATGACATCAACACCCGGGAAACGGTTGAAGGGGAAGACAGCTTCCTTGATGGCAATATGTTCACCACGCTCTGTGATCAGATCAATGTCGGCAAGCTTTTCACCAGCCATGACACGGGAAGCAATTTTGGCAACGGCATTTCCGGTTGCTTTCGCAACAAATGGAACTGTCCGGCTGGCCCGTGGATTTACTTCGAGAATGTACACAACATCATCTTTGACCGCGAATTGAACATTCATCAGGCCAACAACATTGAGAGCAAGCGCCAGTTTATGGGCTTGTTCATTGATCTCGGTAATAATGCTTTCAGACAGGCTGTAGGGTGGCAGGGAGCAGGCTGAGTCACCAGAGTGAATACCAGCTTCCTCAATATGTTCCATGATCCCGGCAACAAAGACATCTTTGCCATCACAGATCGCATCAACATCGACTTCAATTGCGTCCTGCAGGTAGCCATCAAGTAGGACAGGGTTTTTTCCGGATACCTGCACAGCAGTGTTGATATAACGTTCCAGCTGGCTGGTTTCGTGAATGATCTCCATGGCTCGGCCACCAAGAACATAAGACGGGCGGATAACAACCGGGAAACCAATACGTTCTGCAACGGCGAAAGCTTCTTCTTTGGTCGTTGCTGTACCGTTGATCGGCTGACGCAAGTCAAGTTCCTGCAAGAGCTTCTGGAAGCGTTCGCGATCTTCGGCTAGATCAATGGCATCCGGAGATGTTCCAAGGATTGGAATGCCCGCATCTTCGAGAGCCTGTGACAATTTAAGAGGCGTTTGCCCCCCAAACTGTACAATCACACCCTTGAGGGTGCCGTTGCTTTGTTCCTTGCGGGCGATCTCGATAACGTCTTCACCTGTAAGAGGTTCGAAATAGAGACGGTCCGACGTATCGTAATCGGTGGAAACTGTTTCCGGGTTACAGTTGACCATAATGGTCTCGTAACCTGCATCGCTAAGGGCGTAGGCCGCATGGACACAACAGTAATCAAACTCGATGCCCTGACCAATACGGTTTGGGCCACCGCCAAGGATCATAATTTTTTCACGGTCAGTCGGGTCTGATTCACATTCCGCCGGATTAACTCCGTCGCCTTCGTAACATGAATACATGTAAGGCGTAGTGGACGGGAACTCGCCTGCGCAAGTATCAATCCGTTTAAATACTGGGGTGACGTTCAAGCTGTGCCGGTGCTTGGTGACGTCGCTTTCGTCCTGATTGGTTAGCTCTGCAAGACGTGCGTCCGCAAAGCCCATTTTCTTGAGGGTCAGGAAGGATTGACGATCTTTTGGCAGGCCGTTTTCACGAATGTCATTTTCCATCAGGACAATGTCTTCGATCTGGCGCACAAACCACGGATCAAATTTTGTAACGACAAAAATTTCTTCAACAGTCAAGCCATGACGCAATGCCTGAGCAATAGTCAGCATTCTGTCTTTTGTTGGCTTCGACAGGAAGGACCGAACGGTATCTTTATCTACATTGCCGTCTGTATCAACGGCGCCAGGGATATCAACTTCGTTAAATCCAGTCAGGCCAGTTTCCATGGACCGCAGCGCTTTTTGAACTGATTCAGCAAAGCACCGTCCGATGGACATTGCTTCACCCACAGATTTCATCGCAGTGGTCAGATAGTCTTCTGCACCTGGAAATTTCTCGAAGGTAAAGCGCGGGATCTTGGTGACGACATAGTCAATTGTCGGCTCAAAAGATGCTGGTGTGACCTTGGTGATATCGTTCTTGAGTTCGTCCAGTGTGTAACCAACCGCAAGCTTTGCCGCGATCTTGGCAATCGGGAAGCCCGTTGCTTTGGATGCCAGTGCAGATGAACGGGATACACGCGGGTTCATTTCGATGACCACGAGCTCTCCGTTTTCCGGGTTCAGACCGAACTGTACGTTTGATCCACCTGTGTCGACACCAATTTCACGCAGGCAGTCGATAGAGGCATCTCTGAGGATCTGATATTCTTTATCTGTCAGTGTCAGGGCAGGGGCAACCGTAACTGAATCACCGGTATGAATACCCATGGGGTCGATGTTTTCGATGGAACAGATGATGATGCAGTTGTCAGCGCTGTCGCGAACAACTTCCATCTCATACTCTTTCCAACCCAAAACAGACTGTTCAACCAGTACTTCTGTTGTTGGTGAGGCTTTCAGGCCGCTTTTGACAATCTCTTCAAACTCTTCCGGGTTGTAAGCGATACCACCGCCTGTACCGCCAAGAGTGAAAGAGGGGCGGATGATCGCGGGAATGCCAACAGTTTCGAGAGCTTCCAGAGCTTCTTCGTAAGAGTGAACAACGCTTGAGCGTGGAGACTTAAGACCAATCTTTTCCATGGCTGTTCTGAACAGCAAGCGATCTTCGGCTTTTTCAATGACATCAGCTTTAGCGCCGATCATTTCAACACCATGCTTGTGCAAAGCGCCCGAACGTTCCAGAGCAAGACCTGTGTTCAGGGCCGTCTGGCCCCCCATTGTTGGAAGAAGCGCATCGGGCTTTTCTTTTTCAATGATCTTCTCAACAACTTCCGGCGTGATTGGCTCGACGTAGGTTGCATCAGCAAGCCCCGGATCTGTCATAATCGTTGCCGGGTTCGAGTTTACCAGGATAACCCGGTACCCTTCTTCGCGAAGCGCTTTACAGGCCTGTGCACCGGAATAGTCAAACTCACAAGCCTGACCGATAATGATCGGCCCCGCGCCGATGATCATGATGGATTTGATGTCTGTTCTTTTTGGCATGGTCTGCTTTACTCATCTTCTGTCTGTTTGCTCTTGCCTTGTTCAGGGCAGGTGAGCTGTTCAGCTGTCTCGTTAAAACAATGGCGGCTGCTGTTGAAAGCGCCGCCATTGCTACTTATTTTTGGCGGTTTGCCATAAGATCGCGGAACCGCTTGAACAGGTACTGACTGTCCTGTGGTCCGGGCGATGCCTCTGGGTGATACTGAACAGAGAACACCGGGCGATCTTTCAGACGAATACCCTGGTTGGTGTTGTCGAAAAGAGAGATGTGTGTCTCTTCAACATTTTCCGGCAGGCTATCTTTGTCCACCATGAAACCGTGGTTCTGGCTGGTGATTTCTACCTTGTTCGTGGTGAAGTCTTTTACCGGATGGTTTGCACCACGATGACCAAGGTGCATTTTCTTGGTATCAGCACCAAGTGCAAGCGCAAGGATCTGGTGACCAAGGCAGATACCAAAGATTGGCAGATCTTTCTGGTCGAGAAGGGCCTTCACCATTGGGATGGCGTATTTACCAGTGGCTGCCGGATCACCCGGACCGTTGGACAGGAAGACGCCATCTGGTTTGTGGGCTAGAATTTCGTCAGCAGTTGCATTAGCTGGAACGACAGTTACACGACAGCCTTGGGAGCTAAGTGAGCGCAGGATATTGCGTTTGGCGCCAAAATCCACTGCGACCACATGAAACTCAGGATTTTCTTCACTCTGGTAACCTTCTTCAAGGGTCCAGCGTTTTTCATTCCAGTTTGCTGTCTGAGCACAGGTAACCTCTTTGGCGAGGTCCATGCCGTTCAGTCCCGGAAAGTCAGCGGCTTTCTTACGCAATGCTTCAAGATCGAATTTACCATCAGCGTGATAGGCGATGCAGCCGTTCGGCGCGCCATTGTCACGGATAAGGCGAGTAAGGACACGGGTATCGACACCTGTGATCGCGCTGAGATTATGAGATTTTAACCAGGCATCAAGGTCACGGGTTGCGCGCCAATTGGAAGGCTGCGTGATGTCCATTCGGAGAATGGCGCCGCGTGAAGACGGTGTAATTGTCTCGATGTCTTCGTCATTGGTTCCAACATTCCCGATGTGCGGGAAGGTAAAAGTGATGATCTGTCCTGCATAGGAAGGGTCGGTCAGGATTTCCTGATACCCGGTCATAGAGGTGTTGAAGCAAACTTCTGCAACGGCTTCACCTTCTGCGCCCAAACCTCTTCCCCAAAACACTTGCCCGTTGGCAAGAACGAGGACCGCGGTTGCTCCCGCAGGTTGTTTGCAGGCAGAATCAACAACCCCTGTCTGGGAGACGGAGGTTTCTTTTGATGTCATAATACTCATGGATGAGGCGTCCTTTAGGCAGACGTAATCGTCAGCGATTTAATAGCTGAGGCCTTTGTATAAGCATAAGTGGCTTTTAGGTCAAGAAAAACACGAAAGAAAATATTGTTTAATAACAGTGGCTTATAAAGTTTTTAAAACTTTGCCATTTCTTTCTTTTTAGAGTAGGTTCTGGTCCTTTCTAAACTTGTTCGGGGCAAATGATGCTACGTAACAGCTTGAATGATGCTCTCAAAGAAGCTATGCGCAACAAAGATAAGCAAGCGATATCAACGCTTAGGCTTATTTTGGCTGCTTTAAAAGACCGCGATATCGCGGCGCGTGGCGAGGGGAGTGATCCTATTGGTGAGGAAGCGGTTCTGGAAATGCTCCAGAAAATGATTCGCCAAAGAAGAGATTCGATTGAAATGTACGAAAAGGCTGGTCGTACAGAACTCGCAGAACGCGAACAGAATGAGATTGTCGTGATCGAAAAGTTTCTTCCGAAGCAAATGTCTTCTGAAGAAATTGAAAAGATTGTCGAAGATCTCATCGCTGAGCTCGGGGCGGATTCCATTAAAGATATGGGGAAAGTCATGGGCGCGCTTAAAAGTAAGTACGCGGGAACAATGGATTTTGGTAAAGCCAGTGGTGTTGTAAAAGCCAAACTGGTTTAAATCTGCCAAAAGCTGATTATATGTAAACAGAACTCATGGGATTGCCTATGGGTTCTGTTTTCTTTTGCACTGCTGTGATAAGCTAACTTTCAGATCAAGGTACTGTTGGTTTGGGAACACGCCCTTCAATGTCATTCACGCCTGAGTTTTTAGATGAGCTGCGCGCACGTGTGCCGGTTTCCGGCGTGGTTGGACGCAAGGTCAAACTTACCAAACGGGGCCGGGAATTCAGCGGCCTCTGCCCTTTTCATAACGAAAAAAGCCCCTCATTCACTGTTAATGATGATAAAGGGTTTTATCATTGCTTCGGCTGTGGTGCCCATGGCGATGTCATTACCTTTGTCACCGAGACAGAGGGCCTTTCGTTTCCGGAGTCTGTGGAACGCCTTGCCGAACAGGCAGGATTGCAAGTTCCCAAAGCCACCAAAGAAGAGGCTGAGAGATCCAAAAAACGCGCCAGTCTTTATGATGTCATGGAAGAAGTTGCCAAATGGTTCGAAGAGCAACTGGCGGGTGATGCAGGCAAGGAAGCACGTGATTATGTTAATCGTCGAGGCTTAAGGCCGGAAACCGTTAGTCGTTTTCGTCTTGGTTATTCCCCCAATCAACGCGGTTTGATCCGCAAGGCAATGAACGCACGCGGGATTGACGACGAACAGTTGGTTGATGTCGGGGTGATCAAACACAGTGATGAGGATCGGCGAAAAGATGGGAACGAATACTGGGATTATTTCATTCATCGGCTGATGTTCCCGATTACAGATCGTCGTGGTCGGATTATTGCCTTTGGTGGCCGTGCTCTGGGTGACAGCAAGGCCAAGTATCTGAACTCGCCGGATACGATCCTCTTTCATAAAGGCAAGGTGCTCTACAATCTGGCAAGTGCGCGTCAGGCAGCTCATGATCTGGGCGAGGTTATTGTGACCGAGGGTTACATGGATGTCATCGCCCTCTCGCAGGCAGGCTTTCCATCGGCTGTTGCGCCCCTGGGAACAGCGGTAACCGAAGACCAGATACAGGAACTATGGCGCATGGTGCCGGAACCAGTGTTGTGTCTCGACGGTGATACTGCGGGTATTCGTGCGGCCAACAGAGTGGTTGAACGGGCTTTGCCTATCATTCAGCCAGGAAAATCCCTCAGCTTTGCGACCTTGCCCGAAGGAGAAGATCCGGACAGCCTTATTCAAACACAAGGCCCGGCACAAATGCGCGAAGTATTGCGCACGGCAAAACCCTTGTCAGAAATGCTGTGGCGGAAAACTACCTCGGGCGCGGATATCGAAACACCGGAACGGCGCGCCGCCTTAAAGGCCGAGCTGCGCAGACAATTCAGTGTTATCACCGACAAGGATTTGAAGTTTGAATATCAAAAGGAAATGTTCCGGCGCTTTGATGAACTGACGGGTGTGACGAATAAAGGTGCAGCCCAACCTACTGCTCAGGGGTATGGTGGGCCCAGTTATAATCAGGGCTTTAATCAAGGGGGCGGTGGTTATGGCGGGAATAACTATCAAGGTTATAACAAACCCTTCAAGAAACAGGCTGGGCGCAAGCAGAATCGCAACAGCCAATGGGGGAAGAAGGATTCGTTTGAATTGGATCCGCGTATCCCCCGACCGAATTTACCTGCGAGAAAATTAGCGCAGCGACAGGAACAGGTTTTACTGGCGACGCTGATCAATCACCCCAATGTTTTGTCCAAACAGCTAGAGGATCTGGCGAGTTTGAGGCTTCCGAGCGAGGCATATAACAGGGTGTTACAAGATCTCGTGGATGTTATTGTTCGAGACCCAGATCTTGACAGAGAGGCACTTAAATGCCAACTCTGCGATAAGGGATATTCTCGACTAATGGATGAACTCTTGAGTCCTGCTGTTATGGATCACGGAAAATTTGCGCGACCGGCAACGGACAGCTATGCAGCTGAGCACGGTGTGACGCATATAGCGGCTATGTTCCGCGAGAAACAGGCAGAACAGGAAAAAGGTGTTCACAGTCGCGAATTTGCGGCGAATATGGACGAAACGGGATTGACTCAGCTAGAGGCGCACAAGCAACTCCGGCAAGAGACATCCGGTATAGCTATCGACTTGGATAGTTATGACCCGGATGCCTATGAAGACAGTCACTAAGCGTTACGAGAGAGCACGTTGGCTAATTATCGAATCGGCTAGCGTGCTAAATTGCTATTTGGGGTACAAGGTTATATGGCGACCAAGGCGACCGAAACCGCTGAAAAAAGCACGGAAAATCGGGAAGAAACTTCCGACGGACCTCTAATGGATATTACATCCGCGACCGTCAAAAAGATGATCGCGAAGGCAAAAGAAGTTGGCTATGTCACTTATGATGAGCTCAACAAGGTTTTGCCATCTGATGAGATGTCATCCGAGCAGATCGAAGACATCATGGCCCTTCTTTCCGAGATGGGTATCAATGTCGTCGAGAACGAAGAATCAGACGAAGCCGTTGATGAAGAAGCGAAGCCGGACGAAGTTGTTGTCGGAAACGTAAAGGAAGAGGACGCCGGACGTACCGATGATCCTGTTCGTATGTATCTTCGTGAAATGGGCACAGTTGAATTGCTGTCTCGCGAAGGTGAGATTGCGATTGCGAAGCGTATCGAAGCAGGCCGGGATAAAATGATCGGCGGCATTTGCGAAAGTCCGCTGACAATTCGCTCATTACTTCACTGGCGCGAAGGCCTGATTCAAGGTGATCTTCTGCTCAGAGACATTATTGATCTGGATGCCACCTATGGCGGCGGACCAAACGACGATGATATCGCGTTTGAAGAATCCGGTGCTGGTGACAAAGCGGATGTCGAAGACGAAATCGTCAGTCAGCCTGGCGAAAAAGTCGTCGACGATGATGACGAAGACAAACCAGCGCCTGCTGAAGGTGAGGAAGCGTCTGCTGAAGGCGGCGAAGAAGATGATGACGCTGAAGAGAACAACATGTCTCTTGCGGCCATGGAAGAAGCTTTGCTGCCACAGGTTCTCGAGATGCTCGAAAACATTGCGGGTCATCAACAGAAGCTGAGCAAAGTTCAGGAAAAGCGCCTGACATCCTTGCTTGGTGGTGACAAGGTGCCGGATGCTGTAGAGAAAAAATACAGCAAAATGAAGCAGGAAATGATCGAGCTTATGGAAGGGGTTCACTTTAACTCCAACCGTCTTGAACAGCTTATGGATCAGCTTTACGGCCTGAACAAAAATCTGATGTCTCAGGAAGGTAAACTTCTGCGTCTGGCTGAAAAGTCTGGTGTTGCGCGTCAAGAATTCCTCGACACCTATTTCGGTAGTGAACTTCACCCGAATTGGCTTGAAGAAATCAAAACTTACAAAGGCAAAGGCTGGGATAAATTCGCGGACCGCTATTCCGAGGATATCACGAAAATCCGTGGAAGCATTTCCAAGGTTGCCGATGATGTTGGTTTGCCAATTCCTGAATTCCGCAAGACTGTTAAAGTCGTGCAGACCAGTGAGAAAGAAGCCAGCCGTGCCAAGACCGAAATGGTCGAAGCCAACCTGCGTCTTGTGATCTCTATTGCCAAGAAGTACACGAACCGTGGCCTTCAGTTCCTTGATCTTATTCAGGAAGGTAACATTGGTCTGATGAAGGCGGTGGACAAGTTTGAATACCGTCGCGGTTACAAGTTCTCGACCTATGCGACTTGGTGGATCCGTCAGGCCATTACCCGCTCTATCGCGGATCAGGCCCGGACAATCCGTATTCCGGTTCATATGATTGAAACCATCAACAAGCTGGTTCGTACCAGCCGTCAGATGCTTCATGAAATTGGCCGCGAGCCACAGCCGGAAGAATTGGCAGAACGTTTGGGCATGCCGCTTGAAAAAGTGCGCAAGGTCTTGAAAATTGCCAAGGAGCCTATTTCTCTTGAAACCCCGATCGGGGACGAGGAAGACAGCCATCTTGGTGATTTCATCGAAGATAAAAACGCTGTTATCCCGCTCGATTCTGCGATTCAGTCAAACCTGCGTGAAACCACAACCCGTGTTCTCGCCAGCTTGACCCCGCGTGAAGAGCGTGTTCTTCGCATGCGTTTTGGTATCGGTATGAACACTGACCACACTCTGGAAGAAGTTGGTCAACAGTTCTCTGTTACACGTGAGCGTATTCGTCAGATCGAAGCTAAAGCACTCCGTAAACTCAAGCATCCAAGTCGTTCGCGCAAGCTGCGCAGCTTCCTGGATACATAATTACGGCGTAAAGATATTACTTGGACCTGATGATGGCAGAAAATCCACTTCGGGAATCAGATGAAAAGCTAGAGGCGTTCTGGAAAAGCTGTTGGGATTATATCCCGACGGAAGACCGGGACGCCTCTTTTTCATCCTGGTTCTTTGGTGATAGCCCTGAAATGGCTGATGATCTCCTGGCTCTCGTCATGGAAGGTAAGAAAACGGCAACCTGTGGTGCACTGTTTGATTACGAGCACGATAACGAAAATCCGCCCGAAGAGGGCAGTTATCATATCCTGACTGATTTTGCAGGAGTACCAGGCTGTTTGATTCAAATGACATCGGTATCACTTACTGCCTATAGCGACGTTGCAGAAGATTTTGCGTTGGCTGAGGGCGAGGGGACTTACGAAAAATGGCAGCAAGATCATCAGGATTTTTTCACACGACGTGCTGCGGCAACTGGAAATAGTTTCACGAAAGACACCCTTCTGGTGCTTGAGCGTTTCGAGTTGATTTACCCAATAAAATAATAGTTTCATTTGATACTTTTTCTGTGCAAAGTACAAAACCGAGAAGCAAGTTATAAGAATACGTGCGATGACGTCCGCATCAAGACGGACAAGATGTAACGGACAACTGGGAGGTAAAGATGGATATCACGCTTTTAGGGACGGGTTGTCCGGCGGTACATACAGAACGCTATGGGGCAGGACAATTGATCCGCCATAAAGGGGATGGTGGTGATACCGAAATCCTGATTGACTGTGGTTCCGGTGTGACGCAACGTCTTGTTGGTACGGGATCATCCGGGGCGAAGCTGGATGCTATTTTACTCACGCACCTTCACTCTGACCATGTAATTGATATCTATCAGGTTATTGTCTCTGCCTGGCATCAGGGTCGAACAACACCGCAACGTATCTATGGCCCCACGGGAACGCGGAAGTTTGTTGAGGGGCTGATGGCAGTCTGGAAGGAAGAGTTGGACCTGCGCATTAAACACGAAAAGCGTCCTTCGACAGCCGCCCTGGAACTGGATATTACCGAGATTAAAGCGGGTGAACGCCTCCAGTTTGGAGAAGTCACCGTTGATGTGATCGCCGTTGATCATCAACCTATCGACCCGGCTTTTGGTTTTATCTTTGCTGCGCCAAAAGAAAGTGGGGCGGGTAAGGCAAGGGGCGCAACCAAGATCGCCCTGTCTGGCGATACCACATACTGCCCGGCCTTGATCGAAGCCGCCAAGGGTGTCGATCTTTTGGTGCACGAGGTCTTTGTCCACCGGGAAATGCATGTGGTTGAGGGCGTACGATCCGCCGAAACCATCGCAGCCGTTGCGGGGTATCATACCTTGTCAGACGAAGTCGGCAAAGTGGCTAGTGAGGCTGGCGTTGGATGCCTGCTCTTGACTCATATCGTTCCGCCAAACAGCAACCGCGATGAACTCCTTGCCGAAGTTCAGAAGTCATTCGACGGTCCCGTACTGGTTGGCGAAGACCTGATGCGGGTTGATCCTGAAACAAAATCGGTGTCCTACGGTGCCGCCCGACTTTCTTATGCCTGATACACTGCGTGTATCATTTGTTTAATGAAGGTGTATGATGCAAGGCGTGATATCTATCACCTGCCATTAGGCTCAATATTTGATGGGTAAAATTATCAAGTCGAAAATTTTTATAATTCTGTTACAGAATCGAACATTTAACACTTGAAGATTCCGAGCGTCTGAGCAACATTAGGCGCTCAAGTGGGCCTGTAGTTCAGTTGGTTAGAACCCTCCGCTCATAACGGAGATGTCGCAGGTTCAAGTCCTGCCGGGCCCACCAATTTTCTTGCATAAAAATTCTATATAAAAATCGTAAGTGACTTGTTGTAAAGTGGGGTACTTAGTCGAGTTTGTGCGCATTCCGGTTTTATAAAGACATCATGCATAAATTGCATATATTCTGTTTTCTGCTATATTTAGTGATAAATTGTGGGTGGTATATTTTCTAATAAAAGGTGTTTTAATACTAATATGCAATGTATTCGTGAATTACGCTCTTTTGATAGAAGGCAGGTCTTTTCTTTGTTAAATGATATCAACACTGTATATCCATGCGGTTTTGAGTGGCTTGACGAGAAATTCAACGATATTTTGCTCCGAAAAGCTTATGGTGTTGGCTTATTTGCTGCTGGGGATTTGGTCGGCTTAGGAATTGAGACACCTAAAGGAGTAAGAGAAGTCAAGCTATCAACTTTGAAAGTGAGGGCAGATAAAAGGAACTGCGGAGTTGGTTTCGTTTTGATGAATCACTTAAAAAAGAGATGGTTAAAAAACTCTGTTGATAAGGCTATTGTTACAGTTGAAACCAGCAATATTGGAACAAAAAATTATCTTAAAAAATACGGAAATTTTACAACTATTGATACTTTGTCAAATAAATATAAAACAGGGTCTTCCGAAGATATTTTGAGTTGTTCACTTGAGGATGTTAACGTTTGTCCTCAAAACTAATTCTCTTGAAGATCAAGCCATAGTAAGTGTGTTTAGCGAATATTTGTCTCATTAATCATGATGGTTCATTTGTTTTTGCAATGATATAATCTTTTCTTGAAGATTCTTAAATTGTTCGAGAGTTATGATTTGTTCTTGATACTGTTTTGCTAAAATGTCACCTGGATATTGAATGTTTTGACTGTTTAGCCCCTCAGGATTACCAAAAGCATTTTTGTAATCGGCAGTAATAAAAATTATCCCAATAGGGTTGTGTTGAAATGTATTATCCACAATTTTGTGGTCATATTTTTGTGGGATGATTAATGCTAATAATGAACCAGTAGAGCTGGAGCTATCACTTTGATTATCAGCTTCTTTTTTTAATAATCCCCAATGGCGAATTAATTGGATTGGGAGTTTTCCTTTTACTTCATGGTTATAAATCGCAGCCCTTAACCGCCATGCTTTGCCAATTATTCCATAGCGAACAGAAAATCTCCTACCAGCTTTCCCTTCACTACTTAAGACATAATCCCTGTTATTAGATATTTTTACATATTCGATTGCTTGAACTAAATCTTCGTGTTCACCATCTGTTTCAAGAAAGCCAGGAACATGAAGTGTTGCCTGAAACTCGAGTGGTTTTTGAGAACTTAATTTATTATGTTCAGGTAGAATTGTTTCCCAAATTTTGTAACAAAGTAGATGAAATTCGTTATTTAAATCTACTGAAGCAATTGCATTTTTATATTGTAAGTTTGTTTCTTTTTCTATGACTTCTTTTGCATGATTAATTTTCCTTTTTGCTGCATCATAAGTCAGTTCTGCTTGAAAGAATGGAGTTGCAATTCCTACCTTCGTTAGGCTCAAGTCAGAAAATAACTTTCTAACTTCTTCTTGAGATAATATGTAAAAAATAAAAGTACTAAGGAGCGTAAAAAATACTGGCCAGATACCAATCCAAATGAAAATTTCTTTGATGTTCATATATATTGTGTTTAGTGTGGTATTATACTCTTTTTCTATTGTAGATGTCTTCGTGATTAATTTTTTAATGTCCACTTCTAGTTTTGTTATTTTGGTAATATTATTTTTTCTGTATCTAGTTATTTCTTTTGCTGTGAATTCTAGGTCTTTAATTAACTTTTGGAGATTTTTTTTACATAGACCTTTTCTACATACAGCGGTATTGGATGAATCGTGTAGTTTATAATAATGTAATTTTGTTCGTGCAGAGTAAATGGCATTTTGTAATTCAGAAATGTCCCCATTTTGTATTGAGATTGTTCCTGATAGATCCTTGATTATTGTTTCTGTGTCATTTTGAATGCTTTTTAGATCTTTAAAAAGAGCTATGTCATGGATATAACTTGTTGTAGCTGCTGCAAAACCCACAAAAAAACAAATAATAATTATTAATGATACTCTCAGTAAAATTTTCAAAATAAGCTGATTGAAAATACCAATTTTGTGTACTCTATTGTTTCCGAACACGAGAGAACCTTGTTGAGTTAATTTAAGGATTTTGTTAGGTAAACTCTAGAGTAATCTATGAATAAGGCAACACTTTTAGGATGTTATTTATTTTGTCTGTTGTTGAATAGGTTGTATTGTTTTTGTTGACTCTTTTTTGTAATTAGGCGTACCTATTTCTTCGCCACAATAAACGCTGAATGGCTCTTTTTCGGTTCCCAGGAACTGATGATTTCAAACCCTGCATTGGTGATGCATTTTTCCAGGTGTTTGGCTGAAAAGAATTTTACCAGTGGCATAAATCCCAAAAGCCTACCGATGGGCAGGATCAGTTGCAGGAATCTCATGATCCCGGTCAGGCAGACGGTGCTGCTGATAAAATAGCCGCTGGGTTTGAGCATTTTATAGATGTTGGCGATAGCGGCTTCTTTATCGTCGAGCAGGTGGAGCACGCTGTGTGTCATGATGATATCATAGGATTGGTCGGCGGCAGTGAAGGTATCAATGGCTGCTTGATCAAAGGAGACGTTTTCGACGCTCTGTTTCTCCGCTTTATCTCTTGCGATTTCCAGCATCTTTTCCGAAATATCAATAGCGCGGATATGTTTTACAAAGGGGGCATGAATAAGGGCCGTTGTACCTGTACCGCAGCCAAGTTCCAGAACTTCCATGTCTGGTGTGAAGTAACTCTGCGTGATCTCTAGCTTCTTTTCATAGGCAGCTTGATTGGATACGGGGGATTTTGAATAGCGATCTGCCATTTTGTTCCAGAATTTTGCGGAGGAAGCTTCTGGTTGTGATGGTTCTTTTGATGTTGTCATGTTTATTTCTCTATTTGCTCGATTAATGATTTAGTTGGCTGCGGTACTTTAAAAGGGTCTTCAATGAAGATGCTCGTACTGTGACTTCATTTTGAAATGTAGTCAAATATATTTGACTCAGAGTTTGATTTGTTTAACATTGTGTCGGAAATACAAGACACATCATGTAGTAATAATTAAGCGAGATGACAGAAAGATAACGGCGATGTCTCAACAAGAAAGAAGAGTGGGTGTTTCCCTTATAACCACATTGATTATGTTCGGGGTATTTGGCTTTTATATGTTCGGCCTCTATCAGGGCGGGGCGATGAATGGGCCTGATGGGTATCGTTTGATCGGGAAGAGCTTCTTTATTCTTGTGGGCGGCGGCATTGTGGTCAGTATTGTGGTGCATATCCTCTTTACTATTATCCATTCGATCATCACCAAGGACTATGAACCCATGATGAATGATGAGCGGGACAAGTTGTTCGATCTCAAGTCCATGCAGATCATCCTGTTGGTTTTCAGTTTCGGTTTTATGGTGTCCATGGGGGTCTTGGCGCTGGATGTTCTCGCGCCTTCACTGGTTTTTCTGTTAATCATTTTTTTCATGTTTATCGCCAACGTTATCGGTGATCTCGTCAAGTTGTTCCTCTATCGCGGGGGAATCTAAAATGGTTAAAAAGGGTACGGCGAAGGGTCAGATTACCAACAATATTCGTCGATTGCGGTTTGATCACGATGAGATGACGCAAAAGGAATTGGCGGAAAAAACGGGTGTTTCCCGACAGACGATTGTGGCGATTGAAAAGGCGAAATACTCTCCGTCGCTAGAGCTGGCTTTTCAGATCGCCCATGTGTTTGGCTGTTCGCTGGGGGATGTTTTTTCCTATGAAATTACTGAATAGTGAGATTTCAAGAAAGTTATCCCTTGGTTGCGCAAAATCTTCATAAAATAACGATTTGTTTGACGTGAAAAAGACGACTCACCCTTATTAAGAGCGAGCCGTTAGAGGCAGGTCAAACATCAGTTATTGTGGTTAGAAGCCTTCCAGCACAATTTTTCCCTTCACATTGCCCGCCTCAATCAAGGCGTGGCTTTTTTTGATATTCTCGGCGTTAATGGGAGAGAGAATATCAGAAACTGTTGTCCGGATATGTCCGGCATCAATTTCTTTGGCAACACGGCTCAGGAGTTTGTGTTGTTCAATCATGTCGGGGGTATTGTGCATGGCACGAGCGAACATGAATTCCCAGTGCAGGCTGGCAGCCTTCATTTTCATGCCGGCCATGGGCATTGGCTGATCCGTATCATCAATGGTGACAATGCCGCCTTGGGGACGAATTAGCTCGACGGCTGTTTCCCAATGGCGCATGTCGTTGAAGATGGCAATATGATCCACATGCTGTATGCCAAGTGCACGAACTTGTGAAACTATATCTTCGCGGTGATTAACGATGTAATCAGCGCCAAGCTCTTTGACCCACGATGTGGTTTCCGGGCGAGAGGCCGTTGCGATCACTTTCAGGCCTGCGCGTTTGGCAAGCTGAATACCGATAGAGCCAACCCCACCCCCTGCACCAATGATGAGAATGCTCTCATCTTTGTTTGCGCCATTGGGATCAATAGACAGGCGATCAAAGAATGCTTCATAGGCGGTGATAGTGGTTAGGGGAAGGGCGGCAGCTTGGGCATGGGACAAAGATTTGGGTTTGTGTCCGACAATGCGTTCATCAACCAGCTGAAATTCGGCATTGGTGCCTGATCTGGTAATATCCCCAGCGTAATAAACCTCGTCACCGACCTTGAACAATGTAACGTCTTCGCCAACGGCTTCAACGACACCACTGGCGTCATAGCCAATGACACGCGGGGTGTCTTCGACGGTGTCCTTGGGGGCGCGGACTTTGGTATCAACGGGGTTAACGGCAACGGCCTTGACTGAGACAAGGATATCCCGACCCGCTGGTGTTGGTTTTTCAAGCTCTGCATCAAAGAATGAATTTGGATTTTCGATGGGAAGGTAATGGGTTAAAGCAACAGCTTTCATTTTGCGTTTCCTTTTCATGTCAGGTGTTCTTGATCGTACTGAGGGGTCCGACTTTCTTGAGATTCAAGTTGGCTTTTGGTAAAGGCTGGGATCAACGGTGGAATTAAACTCAACCGTGACAAAAACCAGTGGCGTGTCGCCGCTATTCGTCAGATCGTGCACAAATCCGGTTTCTGGGGTGAGATCAGGGAAATGCTGGGTATCTCCGGCTTGATAGCTAATGGCAACTTCCCGACCGTCATCAAACCGTGATAGTCCTGTGCCATGTGTCAGGACCGTCCAAAAATAAGGATGGTCGTGACGATGGGGTTTTATGGTTGCTCCGGGATCTAATCGTAGATGCCAAATGCTCATATCACCCGTGGCGAGAACACGTTCGGTACCGATGTTATCATTCTGCCAACCTGCCAGAATTTCTTCTGTGGATAGACTCATGATGCCTCTTTCCAAGCCGGGTAATCGCTATATCCTTTTTCTGTGCCGCCAAAGAGTGTGCCGCCGTCAAAATCCGCGAGCGGCAAGTTGTTGGCAAAACGATGAGGTAAATCCGGATTGGCAATAAAAGGGCGTCCATAGGCGATGATATCTGCCAGACCATCCGAAATAATCTGTTCGCCGCGTTCTTTGGTGTATTTTCCTGCGACGATAATTTTACCGGAATAGAGTGCGCGCAAGTCGTGGCGAAACTGGTCTGGCACCTGCGGGGCATCATCCCAATCTGCTTCGGACAGATGGATATAGGTTAGGCCGATACGATTGAGTTCTTTCGCAGATTTGAGAATGACATCAATAATTTCCTCATCAGCCATATTTCGCTGGGTGATATAGGGGGACAATCGGATGCCTGTACGATCAGCACCTATTTCATCGGCGATAGCTTCGGCGACTTCGACGAGAAAGCGAATGCGATTTTCCTGTGATCCACCGTATTCATCTGTTCGCTGATTTGACGAGCGGCGCAGAAACTGGTCAATCAAATATCCGTTGGCACCGTGAATTTCGACGCCGTCGAAACCTGCGGTAATTGCATTGGCTGCGGCTTGTCGGAAGTCGTTGATGATGGCTGTGATCTCATGCTTTTCCAATGCACGGGGGATGGGGCAATCAACCATGTTTCCCTCGCCAGTGGCCGGGTCAACAACCCATACCTGAGCATCAGGAGACAAGGCCGAAGGGGCGACGGGTTTGCCATCGGCATGAAAGCTTTCGTGGCTCATACGCCCGACGTGCCATAGCTGCAGGAAGATACGTCCGTCTTTTTTATGAACGGCATTGGTCACAAGTTTCCAGCCATCTATATGGTCATCTGAGAAAATACCGGGGGTGAAGGAGTATCCCTGACCCTGCTGAGAGATCTGGGTTGCTTCACTGATAATCAGTCCTGCAGAGACTCTTTGGGCATAATATTCTGCCATGTGTAAATTTGGAATGTTGCCGGGCTGTGTTGTCCGGGCGCGGGTCATCGGCGACATGGCAATTCGGTTCGGTAGATCTGTCGGGCCAAGTGAGAGAGGTTGGAAGAGAGAGCTGGTCATAGGGGATATCCTTAATGTCATTTGAATTTGGCGTCAGTACAGTCGTGAGCAGAAGCGGCGAATACTGCTTCCAGAAGAGGGCCACAGGGCGTGCGAAAGAAAAGCCGCCGTTCTTCTATTTCAGGAAGATCCATACAGGTGTAGCGGATACCTAATGTATGGAGCTTTTCCTTGAATTTCTGGTAACCGTGTAATCGAAAGGCGACGTGATCAAAGGCTTCTGCGGCGCAGTCGATACCGTGACCATGTGATCCGATCAGATGCACGATTGGGCGATCATCTGAATAGAGCCAGTGACCGGGAATGCGTTTAATGGTCTGGGGACGCTCGCGTTCTTCCAAATCAAAAATACTGAGAAAGAAGTCACGTGTGACCGCAAGATTCCGGGTGCGTATGGTTACATGATCAAGTTGCATAAGGGGCTTCTCCTTTCGTGATTATCAGATAGCACTTGCTATGGCGTCTGATAATTGGGCAAAATTCGAAATGATATTTTGGAAAATCCGAATAATTGATAAGGCCCGGATATTATGGATCTGGATAATCTGACGCTGTTTTTGCGTATTGTGGAAAAGGGCGGAATGGCGGCTGCCGGGCGAGAACTTGGCCTGTCACCGGCAAGTGTTTCTGAGCGTCTTGCTGCGCTGGAAGCTTATTATGGAGCAAGCCTTTTGACCCGGACGACCCGCTCGATCAGTCTGACGGATGAAGGGCGTGAACTTGTGTCTGGTGCCCGGCGTATTCTGGCTGAAGCTGACGAGGTGCAATCCCGCATCAAGCTTGGTGTGGAAAAGATTTCGGGAACCATTCATATCAGTGCCCCGATTGATCTGGGGTACAATCGGATTGTCCCTTTGCTGGACAGCTTTATGGAACGGCATCCTGAAATAAGTATCAATCTGACCCTGACAGATGGATATGTTGATCTGGTTGGACAAGGGCTTGATTTTGCTTTGCGTCTCGGGGTTCTGGCCGATAGCTCTTTGCGCATAAAAAAGCTGGGGGATAACAGGCGTGTGGTCTGTGCGTCGCCTGATTATCTCAAGAAAAATGGCACTCCGGGCCATCCGGGAGATCTGATACATCACAACTGTATTTTAATGAGGTTTGGTAATCAGGTAGATCACGCATGGCGTTTTGCCGTGGAGGGGCGGGAAAAGAAGTATTTTGTCCGTGGCAACCGTACGGTGAATGACGGGCATCTGGTCAGGATCTGGTGTCGTGCCGGATACGGCCTTGCGTTGAAATCTATCTGGGATATTCAAGATGATCTCAAAACAGGTGCTTTGGTACCTGTTTTGGAAGAATTTGCAGCAGTTCCGGCAGGGCTTCAGATTGTTTACCCCGACGGCGCAATCCAGCCCCGCCGTGTTCGCCTTTTGATTGATCATCTCGCGCATTGGTTTGGGCATAATCAGGTGACATTACCAAAGGAAGAGTAGCTACATAGTGTTTATAAAATTATGTCTTCTCAACTATATGGGCTCAACTACAAGGGTGAATTCACTTTGTGAAGGGGAGGCTGTGTAACTGCCATGGGCTTTATATTGGTTGTTTTCAATCGAGGTTAAATTCGAGATGGCGGTTCCGTCTTTAAACTCACCTATGTCCTTAAATGTGAGGAGAGAGGCGCACCCGTCAAGTTCAACGCTTAGTGATAGAAAACCATTATACAGGGTATGGGACGCCAAAGGATTTTCCGGAGAGCGGACTTTGTAAAAGAAGCTATAACACGCGTCACCGATGAAACTTTGCCTTGCATCTTCTTCAGTGCTTTGAAATTCATATTGTACGCGAACAGGGGACATATTGTTTTCAATATCCTGCTCATCCCACTTAAGAACTTTAAGCGTGCCAGATAGTTTCGTAGTCTTTGTCATGTAAGTACCTTTTGATGCTCAGTGTTTGGAAATACATTTTCTCTTTGGGTGAAATAATGAGCAAAAAGGGATTGTGAAGTATAGAATGCAAACGACAGAAATTAACTTATGGCCAATGTAGTTATTCACAACCTGGAACATCAAAAAATTGAAAAACTTGATGTTCCGAATGAACTGTCTTCTCTATTTGAATATTTCTGGAAAGTGACCTGGGATGTTCCCGACGCCAAGTATAAGGTTCAGAAAATTCTAACAGAACCGAAAGCCGATATTTATATCGAACAAGACAGTGGTATCTGGAAATTATCAGAAATCAGAAGAACGATTTTCGAATACAAGCTAGCGGGACAGGGAGCTGTTTTTGGCATTAAGCTGCGTCCAGCCAGTCAGTATATGTTCTTATCAGGTGGGGACGACATATCCTTAAGACATTTTCCAGCAGTGAACTTTGACAGCGATTTTGAGAGTATAGTTGTTGCAATTAATGATTATCTCTTTGAACTTTCACTGTCAGTTACCAGAGAAATGCGGTTGGTAAATCAAGTTTTGGGCAGACTCTCGGGTGTGAACCGGCTTAACTCCGTTACGGAAGTTTTAGATGAATTCGATGTTGAACCCCGTCAGATACAGCGATTGTTTCAAAAACACATCGGGTTAAGTCTAAAATGGATCATATGCCGATATCGATCATTGGAAGCTGTTATGCTTTCAAAAGAACAGGATCCTGATTGGCGTGCGATTGCTTATGATCTGGGATACAGTGATCAGTCACACTTTATCCGCGATTTTAAAGAAAACTGTGGGATGACACCTAACGACTATAACCGTCTTTATCGGGAGAGTATATCTACTTGAGTTCACGTTGAAGCAAGGCACAGCTAAATGAGATCAATAAACATTTTGGGGAGCATTTTGTCCTGTACTTCAGAGGGAACCTCGCCTACGCGTTTGGCGCCCATAGCTTTGTAAAAGCCTTCGGCATAGATATCAGCAATTGCTGTAAGGTTCGGCCAGCCAAGGTTTTTTGCTTCCTGGACGAGAAGGTCAAAAGCCTGCTTGCCATAGCCTTTTCCGATATTCTCAGGCAGTAGCCAAAAATTATCGATCATCGGGACTTCTTTCCATAACAGGCTGCCCATGCCAATGATTTCCTCATCTTGTTTAATGATGAAAGTGTGGGATTCTTTCAGGTATTCTTCTGTGAACTCTTCTTCAAAGAAGACCTTACATTTATCCAAAAAATTCTGAGGATAATCCCAATGGCTTTTTGATTTCAAAGCAATGGTAGGCAGAAGGGGGAGGTCTTTGAGGCAGGCAGGTACAAGTTTCATCAGACTTAATCTTCAAAGGTACGGATATGAAAGGGCGCAAGTTCTTTTAGATAGTCATCGAGGTTAATCAAGCCAACACAAGGTATTGCTCCTGAGGGTACATCCTTGCCACGAATAATCTTTTTCGCAAGGATGATGGCTGGAATTGTCGGGATCTGTGGGCCATCACCGTCCAGTCCAATAATAAACCATTTTTTTGTCAATGACTGACCGTTGTGATCTCTCCCCCTGAGGATGATATGCATACCGCCGTTGCTAGTACCAAAAATGTTGAACCAGTTACTGAGCTTGAGCAACGAGGCGGCATGTTTTTCAAGTTCTAGAGGCAGGCCCCAACGGATAAGCCACGATAGGCCCCAAAGGCCGAGGTGGAGCAAGCTCAGTTCCATACCTGCTGAAAATTGCACAGACTTGATGTTGTAATGTGATGGCAAAAGATCGAGATCAGGAATATCGCAATTCGCCATCCAGCGTTTACCGAGTATGGGAAAATCTTGACGATAAATATCCTGCCAACCGTAGCGGGGAGTTGATGTCCCTTGCGCAGGAGAGAGCTTTTTGCCCAGATAGCTCATAATGCCTTGAGTTGTGGCCAGACCGCGTTCGGCACCCTGCCCGGGGGAAATACCATAGATCATCTGATCAATTTCAGAAAAGAGGTCTTTATATTTATCCAGCACAGCAGATGACAATCCGGGAACGGTTGAGGCTCCTGAGATAACAGGAACTTCAGCGGATCTGGCTTTGTCATCTAACGTTTTTATGCCAACAACAAAATCTCGACCATCGGCAAGATCGATGTAGGGAACAGCAGCCTCTATACAAATTTCTGCAACATCGTAGTTACTGTTTTGGAAGGGGCCACAGGTATTGATTACAACAGCCGGGTTAAGGCGTTTTAGCTCAGCGGCAAGATCCTTATTTACGTCAAAGCAGGCTGTTTGCACCAATTTGCTGGGAAGCAGGCTCGCAAAGCAATTGGCTTTTTCTGTATTTCTACCCGAGATGATAACCGGGATGTTGTCGTGGGTTAGGGCAGAGGCAATACGTTTACCAAAGTTACCATAGCCCCCGAGGATAAGAACTGTTCGCTGTGTTTTTGGAGAGACTTCTACTTGGGGCATTTGACTTCCGTGACTTTAAAATCACCTGCATACCCAAAGGTTGGGCCGAAGAGGGAGTGTTTGGCGTGGGTCCACATGGAAAAGGTGTCATCAGAAAGCGGGGTTTCTTCAGCATGGCCTTTGCCCATTATCCAGGAGAAGGGTAGGGGAAGTAGTTTCCCAAATAACCGCCAGACATAACCTTTGTGACGCAGGATAATCTTTTTTCCATCCCATTCGTACGCGAGTTTCCAGCCAATGCCAAAGCGCATAAATTCAACTAATACATTACTGTCAATCTGCTCCATCCTAGAACAAAAAGTGATGTCACCACGGTCAGGAAAGTGAAAGGTGCGGTCAAAATAGAAGGGCGTATTTGATGTCGAAGAATTGGCTTGATGATCACTTCTAAAGACAACAGTAACGGGGATATTTTTGCCTGAGTAAGCGAGAAGCATACCGCTGATCCGTGCCATCAGGCTAACCATAGGCGATATTTTAATGTCCAGTTTTCCTTTGACGACAACTCGATCACGACTGTTCGAACGCACGGCGTAGTGTTTTTTCATCACAGGCGGAAGCTTGTCCCAATCCTTTCCGAAGACAGATTTAAATATAGGGTCTCCTGCAGACACGTGTTGCTCCGAACTATGGGGGTGGAAAGGGAATTGGACGTTAAATTACTTTAGGCTGGATTTTGTTTGCGGGACAAGTTGAAAGCAAACTAATCTTTTAAATACTTATCAATGTTAATGTTGCTTATGAAAGTGGGGTAAGAGTGGAAAGTTTATGGATTATACTCTCCTGAAATGGATACATATTCTGAGCTCAACAATCCTGTTTGGCACTGGGATTGGCAGTGCATTTTATATGTTTATAGCCAATCGTAACCGAGATTTACCGGAAATGTATTTTGCCGTGCGCCATGTGGTCATTGCTGATTGGCTTTTTACAACACCGGCCGTAATTGTGCAGTTCCTATCAGGTATCGGATTACTTTATGTCACTGGCTATGATATAGATGACGCTTGGGTTTTATGGGATATTGTTCTTTATTTCGGTGCAGGTGTTTGTTGGCTACCGGTTGTGTGGCTTCAAATCCGGATGCGGGATTTGATCAAGACATCACTGGATAACAATAGCGATGTGCCGCGAGTCTATTGGGTGTTAGATCGGTGGTGGATTTTGTTAGGATCTTTGGCCTTTCCAATGATTGTAATTGTTTTCTATCTTATGGTTTTCAAGCCGGGGTAGGGAAATATGTGCTATACTTATCAAGACAAGGGGCCAAGATAAGAGGAAAGCTCGCTGGATAAGCGGAGAAAAGATAAGTGCAATCCATGTCAGAATTGAGTGAAAAGCTATATGTTGAGGCATCCCATCTTGTTGAATTACTTGATTATTGGGAAGCATTGCCTCGGGTAAAAGAATTGCCCGCTCGTGCAGATATTGATCCTCAGGCTATACCAGCGTTGCTTCCCTATTGTGAGCTTATTGATGTTCATCGAAATCCGCTTGATTTTGAGTATCGCCTTATCGGAACCTTGATAGATGAAATCGCAACGAAGTGTTACACAGGCTTGCGTTTAAGCGAAATTCCCACTCAGAACCCTCCTAGTCTGATGTTTGCTCTATATGAAAGAGTTGCGCAGGAGAAAAAGCCGATACGGACTATTCTACCTTATATCGGAGAGCTTCCGGGTATCAAAGATGTCGAAAGTCTTGTTTTGCCTCTGTCTTGTGACGGTAACGAGGTGGATATGTTGCTGGGGGGCATTGCTCTTAGAGAGCCGGATGACGACGATTTCTGATTGAATTCCTTATGCAGTACCCTCAATGAAGTAAATCGCCTGAATATGTGAAAAGAGGCTTTGATTTGACCTACGTCAAAGTCAGAACTGCTCTCCACTTCTATTATCATACCTGTAGATGGCAGTAATAACGGAGTGGAAATGTCACAGCACACACCACATGAACTCGTAGAGGAATTTCCTGAGTTTAAAGACCGCATTCACACCAAGAAGCAGTCTGATGCACATTTTGCGAAACTCGCTGAGGATTATCATCGAATTAACAGGATAATTCATCGGCACGAAAGTGAGGTTGAGACGTTAAGTGATGATCATATCCATGAGATCAAAAAGGAACGTTTAGCGCTAAAAGATACGCTCTACTCGCTATTAGCTGTTTAATTTACTTGTTAAATTCCCCAAGACAAACTTTGGCTGCCTGTTTCGGGCAGCCTTTTTTTTGAACTATTTGTTTCGCTTTGTCACGGTTCAGACCAAAGCCGTAATAGGTTGGCGTGGGTTTTGGTCAGAAGATCAAATTCTCTACTTTTCCCTTCGCGTTCAAAAAGGGCGCGTCGGGTATTATCAACATCATAAATTATTTCGCGTTGTTCTGCCGACCTGACAAGACTCTGTATCCAGCTGACGGCAACCTGCCTGACACCTTTGGTGACAGGGGCAACTCTATGCAATGTAGTGGAAGGATATACAACTGCCGAGCCCGCGGGTAACTTGAATTTCTGCTCGCCAACAGAACTGTCCATTATCAGTTCTCCGCCTTCGTAACTTTTCGGATCGCTTAGAAAAACAGTAAAAGATATATCGGTACGAAAGCTTCTGTCCGAACCCATAATGGCATCATCCACATGGTTACCATACTCCATACCTGGTTCGTAGCGACTGAAAAGAAGAGAACGCATCTGTCGAAGGAGTGTGGCGTGTGCAAAAGCTGGGTTACGCTGTAGCGCATTTGTTAAAAGGGCTGTTGCCTGTTTTGCGGCCTTATCTCGGCCCGAAAGTTGGGTGTTGTTCTTAACAAGCTTTGCATGCCATCCTGCTGTAAGCTTTCCGTCCTTGAATTGTCCTTGATCAAGAAGTTCATTGATTTCAATGAGCTTGGATTGATCTAAAAGATCTGGAATGGTTATTAACATTTCTATCATTCTTGCTGATGAGAAGAGCAGGATTAAACGAAGAATAACATTATGAAAGTTAACAAGCGATAAGAGTTACATTATAGCTGATGTTGGTATGGTGGATTAGGATACTGAACTAAGATGATTATCCCATGCAATTTCCGGGTTGTGATAAATGGCTTTGTTATTTTGCCACAAATTTCCCTGCCCGTCTGAGATTGTAAAATCTTTTCCATTTGGCGCGACGCCGCCAGCATCCTGATGGGTTATGATTTTCACGAGCTCACGGGTGTCACTATTCCATATCGCGATTTTGTTGCCTTTGGGGGCGCTTGTGGCAACTAGGGTATCGTTAGCATTTGTGCTGACAGATCCAATATATTGCTTCATGCCGAGATAGGTTTGTCCTTTGGACACGGGCTTTATTTCTTCACCGATGCAATGTGTGGCGACAAGACTGATGCTGTTGCCTGGATCGCCTTCGAATTGACCGCCAATCCAAATGTGATCTTTTGCTGCGCTTATGTGTCGTAAAGAGAGTTGAGTGTATTCTGAAGGCAACTTGCTTTGTGATATAAGTTTTCCATCGCGCCGATCTATGTAGCTTATTTGCGGCTCCATAGAGGGAAGATTCAATTTTTGTCTGGGGTAGTCCGGATGGGTAACAATGCCGCCATTCGAGATGGCAATGGTAATGCCGTCGGAAAGCAGGATTGCTTCGTGTGGACCTATGCCGTAGCTGTCGTGTTGACCGATCCGCGCAAAGTTATTTTCTGTGTCGTATATGCCGATAATGCCGCGTTCATTCTCATAGTCATTTTCGGTCGCATAGAGTATTTTTCCGTCAGGAGAGAAAAATCCATGACCATAAAAATGATGCCCTGCTGAAGGAGAAAATGCCTGATGACGCTGGTTGTTTACGAGATCCAGCACCAATGCGAAACGTCCTGGGCGTCGGGCAAAGACGACAGCGAATTTCTTGTTAGGTGTGATCGCCGTTGCGTGTCCTCTATCATCAAGGTGTTCTTGGAAGATCAAGTTTCCTGCGTGATCAATAACAGCGGCGGCATACTGACCGTCTGACTGTCTGAGTGTGGAAACGTAAGCCGCTTGATGGGGGGAGCTTGTTTGCGCCTGAGCAAAACCCGGTGCAAAAGAGGCCAGAGGTAATTGCCCGGTTGCCAGGACGCCACTGGCAGCAATTCGACTTAAGAAAGTTCTTCGAGATAGCGCCATTTATTAATCGCCATCTAAAGAGTTAAAGCCAAGGCTGAGGCCAAGTTCTTGAGGAATTAGTTCGCTAACAATGTATTGTGCACCTTCCAGGGGGATAAGAGTAAAGGTTAGGAGTTCATGAGCTTCTTTCTGTTTTACCTGCTCCTCCCAGGGGGAGTTCTCTTTTTCCAACTTCGCTAAAAATTTATTGGTTTGTTCAAGTTCAAAGGAAAGTGACTTTGTATAGCGGGGTGTCAGTTTACCAAGGCCGCCAACTGTGAAGAGAGCCTCAACAGCTTTCAGATTATTTTGGTACGCGTGAAGCGTCAAATTAGAACGCCAGAAAGGTGCCCGCTTTGGTTTCGATTTTGCCGGACTGTCTTTGATTGTATTTTTTATCTTGAGATCCCGGGTACTCTGTATCATTTCACTACTGATACGAAGCAGATCCTGCATGACTTCTGCATCAGATCGGTAGATGGGACTTGTCGAACTTGGATTAAGCATCTGGGTTGCATAGCCCGATGGTGATGACCAGTCGTTAACAATCGATTTTGCTGTTGCTCCTATTGTCTGGGCAATGGTTGCTCCATACTCACATCGATAGGATTTCGGGGTGGTGGTAGAGAGAGCGTCTGAGTTTTTTCCAAAAAGGACATACTCAAGAGCCAAAATACCCTGAACCGCGACACTCTTCTTTTGCAATGTTTCTGTTGTGAGAGCTGTTTTGTCTTGGGTATTGATCAACTTTCGTACCTGTCGTAGCCCGATTGATTTACGATCCGGCCAAAAAAACAGTTTTTCCTGTCGATTGCCTTTAATCGCAGGGCCAATACGGTACATCTCAACACGGGACCACGCAGAAACAAGAGAGCGAAAGCTATCTCGGGCATATTTCAGGTTGGCTTCATTCGGGGATAGACATAATTTTTCTATGTCGTTTCCCTGTTGAGCAGCAACCTCGACCAGGTTCTCATAACCCGGCAGGATCGCCTTCTCGATAACCTGTTTGATGACTGGTCTGTAGGTTGTTTCAGCGGATTGTCCCCAAGCAGTGGCTGAGATACCTGTAACTGTTATCCCGGTGATGGCACCTCCGGTGAGGATGGCGCAAACAACGTTCATGAAACAACGCTTTAGGGATGTCGCGGGCTTTTGGTGAGTGTTCGTCATCATTAAAGGGATTCCAGGAAGCTGATCAGGTCATTTCGTTCTTTGGGTGACATCGTGACAACCTTGTCGCGAGCCGCTTGTGCCTCGCCACCATGCCAGATAATTGCTTCTAACAGATTTCGTGCCCGCCCATCATGAAGAAAATAGGTGTGGCCGCTCACTTTTTCCGTAAGCCCTATCCCCCATAGCGGCGGTGTTCGCCATTCCCTTCCTGTGGCATTGCCAACAGGACGGCCGTCCGACAAACCTTCGCCCATGTCATGGAGGAGCAGGTCGCTATAAGGCCAGATAAGTTGGAAAGCGAGTTCTTTTTGTTTGGCATCTCTACGGGTCACAAACTTTGGCTGGTGACAGGAAGTACATCTACTTTTGTAAAAGAGCTCTTTCCCCTTAAGAACATTTGGGTCGTTAACGTTACGGCGTGCCGGGACCGCAAGGTTTTTTGAATAAAAAACGACAAGGTCCAAGACTTTTTTTGGGGCTTCTCCTTCGCCCAGATTTTTCTGTGATCCGTGCGGTTGTGAAAGACATCTTGGCTGGTTCGCTGTGCAATCCCCCCAGTGGGCTGGGATATCCGGGGTTGATAACCCAATGTCCCCTGCAAAAGCATTTGCAGATTGCGTATGAACGGTTCTGTTGGAAGCTTTCCAGCCAAAACGCCCAATTTCCTTTTGCTCGGTTTCTGGATTTAAAACCAAGCTGGCTTTCCCGGAAATTCCATCATTATTCTTATCTTCTGGATCTGCCAGCCCGAGAAGGTCCTGCTCATGGATTTCTTCCAAAAGACCCAGGCCAATCATTGGCGGTGCGACCCGAGGCGAAAGCATGACATCGGGATCCATATCGCCATAGGAAAGTTCATCAACGCTATAGCTTGGTTTGCGTAATGATACGCTTTCGCCGCCGTTTAAGAGTATAACTTCCTCTTCATAGGAAATACGCATTTTTCCCTCGGCTGGCAGACCCGTCACTGCCTGGTCTTGTAACTGTCCGCCATAGGTTGGTTCAGGAATGCGCAGTCGTTCACCACTGCGAAGTGCTTGCTTTTCTGCTTCTGTTCGTGCCGGAACGGATAGACGCAAGAACATTGACGTGGCCAGATCATCATTGCTTTCGGGAGGGTGTCCGCGGCCATCTTGTAAATGACATCGTTGGCAGGATCTGGCGTTAAAAAGGGGGCCTAGTCCATCAGATGCTTTGGTGGAGGAAGGAGATGAGACCCAGATTTTTTTAAAGAGACTGTTGCCCAACTTGAAATCGCGCTCGCCCTCGAATGATAAATTGGCTGAGGAATGTGAAAAGGATTTTGACGAGACTGTTTTTTTTGATGTCGGGGCACCAGCAGATTTGTTTTCGTAGGTTTCTGCTTTGGAAAAGTCACTTGTGGGCCGGGTAATGGCTTGTACCCGTTCCAAATCTTTTGAAGAAAGATCGCTTCGGACAGAAGAGGTGGCATTTACACTTGAGGTAAAGCTCATTCCAATAAGAAGGGCGCAAAAGAAGGGCAGGTGTTTTCCTGATGACGTTGGCATTTTATTATTGTTTATCAAATTTTGAGAATGTGAAATGGGCAGCCCCTAAATCAGAGCTGCCCACAAACTAACATAACTATATATTCTGAATAGATAGACACGAGGTCGCAGTGCCTCTGTTGCCTACCCATATTCAGGTCTTAGTTAAAAACTGCATTCGGGTTGTCGAGGCTATCTGAACCTTCAACTTCAATAGCTGACAGGCCAAGAGCAACAACTGCGCGTTCGATTGAACGGGTCTGGTCAATCAAACCGTCGATTGCTTTTTGCACAACAGCATTGCCGACAACATTGCCTTCACCGATCATCTGGTCGTAGGCTTCGATGCTTTCTGCACGGGCTTTCATGACAGCCATGGATGTTACAGTTGCATCAAGCTTTGTTGTAAGTTCGCTGTCAATTGCAGCATCTTTTGCGCTTACAAGATCAGAAATGGAAGGACCGCTGACAACCGAGCCATCCAGGCGACGGTAGTGACCAGTGTACACATTACGAATACCGATCTGGTCAAAGTAGTGAGAGTTATGAGTGTTGTCAGAGAAACAATCATGCTCTTCTTCCGGATCGTTCAATAGAAGACCCAGTTTCATGCGCTCACCAGCAAGTTCACCGTATGAAAGGGAGCCCATACCAGTTAGGATCGTAGCCAGGCCAGCAGAAGTGTCTTTTAGAAGAGTGGCTCTTGCTTCGCCTTTTTCATCCCAGTTTGCCTTCATTTCTTCGAGATCAGCGATCAGAAGAGTTGAGGCGGATTTGAGGTATTGAGCTCGGCGATCACAATTGCCGCCTGTGCAGTTCTTAACGTCAAAGTCAGTTGCCGGGCGGTTGCCTGCGCCTGCGCCATTACCGTTTAGATCCTGCCCCCAAAGAAGGAATTCTATTGCATGATAACCTGTTGCAACGTTTGATTCGACTTCTTCTGCTTCGTGCAGCGTTTCAGAAATCAAAGCTGGCGTAATTTCAGAAGCATCAACAGCTTTACCGTTTACGGATAGTTTTGAGTTAGCAACTACGTTGACTGTGTAAAGTGCGTTTTCGTCTGATTCGTCGCCATAGGAAGTATCAACATAGTCGATGAGACCTTCATCAAGAGGCCAGGCGTTAACGCGACCTTCCCAATCGTCAACGATGGCATTACCGAAACGGTAAACTTCTGTTTGCTGATAAGGAGCACGTGCAGTTACCCAGGCAGCACGCGCAGCGTTCAGAGAGGCTGAAGTTGGCGTGGCAATGAGCTTATCAATTGCACTGTCCAAAGCTTTTGCTGATGTTAGAGAATCTTCAAAGCCTGCCTGAGCAATGTTGGCGTAGTTGTTCAAGACGCTTTTTGCGTCAACAGTGTCTGCAAATGCAGTACCTGCACCGAGAACAGTAAGAACTGTAACAGTGCTCGCTACACGCGCAGCTTTTTTGAGAGCGTGACTCATTTTCATTCCAATTTTGTTTCGACCAATTTAAATCTGGCCAATTTAGTTTTGGCTAGTTTCGGACTTTAATAGCCAGGCGACATAACGTGTTGCTTCTGAAGAACACAAAAGCAGATGAGTATTATTCGCAACGACTAGCATATTTGAGAATGAGTTGCAATTTCGTAATTACTCTTTCTTGTGGAAAATACTGTACTAAATAAGTCAGATTAGTGGAGTGAATCCTTGGTGTTTAAAAGCTTTACAGGAAAGAGAATGAGGTAAATTTTTATGCGATAATTTGATTTGCATATAAAAAAGCCAGTGAAAATCACTGGCTTTTTCTGATCGTGCTCTGCGAGTCCGAAGATTTAAGGAGATTTAATCGCCTTCGACTTTACTCTGAGATTGGACGTAGTTCTGAATACCAATACGTTTGATCAACTCAAACTGTGATTCCAGGTGATCCACATGTTCTTCTTCGTCGACGAGAATTTCACGAAGAAGTTCGCGGCTGCCATAGTCTTGTACTGACTCACAATAGGCGATGCCTGCTTTGTAAACTTCAACGGCTTCTAGTTCACCGGCGAGGTCGCATTTTAGAATTTCTTCTACATCTTCCCCGATTTTAAGCTTGTTCAGGTTTTGAAGATTTGGGAAGCCATCAAGAAGCAAAATGCGATCCATAAGCTTGTCAGCGTGCTGCATTTCTTCGATGGATTCTTTGTATTCATGCTTGGCAAGGCCTTCAACACCCCAGTCCTGAAGAAGCTTGTAGTGCAGGTAATACTGGTTAATCGCTGTTAGTTCGTGCGTTAACGCAGTGTTCAAGTGCTCAATAACTTTTTTGTCGCCTTTCATGATATCCTCGCTTTGAATTTATATTTATTTGAAATTTATTATCTTACTACGGCTTGTGATCTACTTTAGAATCTTTCCAATAATGTAAATCGTTTGATCAGATTTTCAAGTAGTTTATGAAAAAATAAAGTTATTGATAATGATTATTAATTTCTGATCACTGGTAGTATGGCGCTGTAAAAGTATAGTTTTGTGTGATTACTGAAATGTTGGTGTTTAAATGATGTTACGACAATTGTTGTGCGAGTAATATTTCATTATTTTAGCAATATATCTTTAGTTTAAAAGAAGTCGCAAGATCTTTCATTTGGGTTAGAGAGAGCGGTACTCAGCTTTATTAAGCCTATTTCCAGTTCTTGTATTGTTTCTGGGGCCATGATTGAGAGCCTGACGTTGTGTCTGCCCGAAGTTGTATTGTTGGCGAAACGACTACCGTCTAGAATATGGACTCCGACTTTGGAGGCCCGGCGGACAAGTTGTGATATTGAGATTGTTTCTGGTAGTCGGACCCATGCGTGGGATTGGCAGGATGCGTAACTGTCGATGTAAGGTGAGAGAATGCGGCTTGTCAGGTTATGGCGTTCTTTCGCCGTGGCAGTCGTCTGGCGGGTGAAGTCGGTAAGATCATCTGTGCGACTGGCAATTTCTATGGCTGCGTTGATGAGTATTGGTGAAACCATCCAGGTTTGGGCGGTGATTCCTTGGGCCATCAGCATCGTGAGATGGGGCGGTGCAACAGCAAAACCTATGCGCAGAGATGGAGTGATTCTTTTGGCCAGACCGCTGAGATAGATTGCCTGTTCTGGGAAAAGTTCAGCATAGGGAGGTGGGGCGTCCGGATAGAGGAAGCCATAGATATCATCCTCAATAATAAGAACATCATATTTTCGGGCTATTGCCCCAATTTCTTTCCTGCGGGAGAGTGGTGTTGTGATGCAGGTGGGATTGTGACCTGTGGCTGTTGTTACAAGAATACGAACACGGCCTTTTTTACAGTGTTGCTCAAATGAGATTGGACAAATGCCTTGATCATCGGTCTCCACTGTTAAACTGGATAATCCCAGTTGAGATATAGCCGCTGAGACACCGGGGTAGCTTAGGGGTTCCTGACATATTGTGTCGCCTGGTGAAGATAATCGTCCAAGCGCCGTGTAAACACCATTCTGAGCACCATGGTTGATGAGTATTCTGTCATCACTTATTCCACGTAATGGTTCGGGTAAAAAAGCGCGTAATGCAAGCTTCTGTTGCGCGTCGCCAAAACCATCACGATAAGTCATCAGATTGAAGCTGGATGCTTTGGTTGAAGTACGTTGCAGCGCCCAGCGAATTATTTCTTCTCCCCAATCATTGGCTATGGCGTTCATTCCCAAATCAACAGTGTAGTCGTTTTTTAGAGGGTGTTCTCTTCGGGAATGCTGTGGATTGGGCAGAATGACATCGGCGCCAATGTTTGCAGCTTCTTCAACGAAGGTGCCACGACCTACTTTGGCACTAACCAAACCTTTACGTTCTAACGAACTGTAAACACGTGACATTGTACCGAGACTGCACTTGGCTTCCCACGCGGCTGTTCGCAAAGGCGGTAATTTCTCTCCCGGTTTCAAAATACCATCGCGGATAGCCGTTTTAAACAGCTGTTCCAGATGGGCGTATTTCTGACCGTCGTCCGTTTGGTTTTTTGAGATGAGGGATAAAATTGTCATAGTAACAATATAACAATTGTTCAATGAACATTTCAATATGAATATGCAAGGCGTGACAGGTGATCAGATGTTTTGTCTGATAATGAGAGGAAAGGGCACGATGCCATGCCGATAGAGAATATTATTCCTGCGTTAATTTTTGCTGCGGTTATGTCCGGAACGCCGGGGCCTGCAAATATGATTTTGATGGCGACAGGGGCAAAGTTGGGCTTTCGTGGTGCTTTGCCTTTTACCTTCGGTGTCCAAAGCGGTTTCTTTCTTGTCTTGGCTGTTGCGGCCTTTGGTATTACAAGCCTTTTAAAAGGTATACCAGCACTCGCGCCGGTAATAACCGTGATTAGTAGTTGTTATCTTTTGTATCTCGCATGGAAAATCGCCAGATCAGACCTCGGTAAATTATCTGGGGATCAAAGTGCTGATACTGTGGGGTATTTAAACGGGTTAATTGTGCATCCGATGAACCCGAAAGCATGGTTGATGGCAACGACGGTATTTGCGCAATTTACTAATCCGGAGAGCCCAGTGCTTGAACAATGGGTAGTAATGTGTGGGGTGTTTATTATTGGTGGTTTCCCTACGAATTGTATGTGGTCATGGGGAGGTGCAAGAATAATATCGGCAATTCAGAGTCCGCAAAAAAGGTTGATTGTAAATAGTGTCTTGGCTGTGTCGACGGTTGCGATTGTGGCCTATATGGCTGCGGGACAAATCTTTATTTAATATCGGGATTTAATATCGGGTTTTGAAAAAAACGAGAGGGGCGTTGCCTCTCTCGCTCAGTAAGGTCGATAGAGCTTCGCTGATTATAAAGTTGGCGATAACCAGCTTGCCTATATCCCTAAAGCATTTGCTGTTCTATGCGAAAACACAAAACGCCAGAACTTACTTTAGAGATCAATTTCCTGTCTTAATCTGAATGCGCTCTTCTTCCGGTAAGAAAATAAGAGTGCCGCAGGACAGGTGTACGATGGCTCATGCACAAAAGCCACAACTAACAATATCAAGCACAGGGACTGACTTGTTCGTATGACTCAAAAATAGAATTCATAGAGTGTGATGACAATAAAGCGTTGTGTAATTTTGCAAATTTTGTAAAATTATTTAGGGTATTTCTCTGAATTTTGTGAAAGCTGTAAATGTCATGGCGCGACAAATATTTGCGGGGCGAAAAATTCGCCATCTTAGAAGCCAGATAGGGCTTACACAAATTGCCATGGCAAAGAAAATTGACATTTCTGCTGCCTATTTGAACTTGGTTGAGCATAATCAACGGCCCTTATCAAGAAAGTTACAAAAGAAGCTGGAAGAAGCTTTCAATGTGAAAGAAGGTGAGCTTACGGGGGGAGAAGAAGCGCGGCTTCTTTCTGCTATGAATGAGCTTTTTTCTGATCCCCTGTTTGAAAAGTCAAGGCCTGATACCACCGTGCTTGGTGATTTCGTTGCCATGCATCCAGAGATCAGTCGTGCTTTGTTGAAGCTGTACAGGGCTTTCCGTAATGCACGAGAAGATACGCTTAAAGCGCGGGAATCTATTTCTGCTGATCCTTATTTTACAGAAACCAGTCATCAGCTTTTGACTCAGCTAACATCGATTAGGTCTTTTGCCGAAATCTTACAGGACAATGATGACCTTTCAGAGCATCAGCGGGAAAGATTTACTAATGTCCTTGTCGATGAGAGCCAAAAGCTAACCACTATGGTTGGAGAGCTGTTTGATTTTATTAATGGTGAATCAAAACAGGCTGCTTTGCTGAGCGAAACGCCAACGGATGAAGTGGTTGATATGCTTTCGGCCAACGATCACTATTTTCCTGTTTTGGAACAAGCTGCCGAAGAACTCCGAAGCCGCTTAAATGAGCCCAAGCCCTACGGATTGTTTGATGCTTTGGCGAATTACTTGGATGAACAGTTGGGTATTGAGGTTGAGATTGTTCCTGTATCGTCGCAAGGAACGCTCCTGCGAGGGATGTGGGAGTTAAAGGGAGAGGACGGTGGCACATTGAGGTTGATGGAAACTTTGGCGACAAGTTCTTTAAATTTTAGAATGGCCAGAATTATCGCAGAAGTTGCCTATGCTGATGTACTGGAAAATGTTCTTTCTAATGTTCCTTTGAGTAGTAAAGAAGCGAAAAATCTGTGTTTGAAGGCATTGGGAAGTTATTTCGCCGGTGCGGTTATGATGCCCTACAGTGCGTTTCGGAGTGCGGCTTTTGAGTTACGGCACGACATTGATCTGTTACGTCGACGTTTTCGGGCTGGTTTTGAACAGGTGTGCCATCGATTGACAACCTTGCAAAAGCCCGAGGAAGAAGGGGTGCCGTTCCATTTTATCCGAGTTGATCTCGCAGGACAGATCTCGAAGCGTTTCAGTGCATCTGGTTTACGAATACCAAGATATGGCGTTCTCTCGCCCGATTGGGGTGTACAGGATGCGTTTTTAAAGCCTGGGCGTATTAACCTTCATTCTCTCCGTGCAGAGGATCAAAGTGTTTATTTTTCGATATCAAAGACTGTAACCAAACCTGGTGTGATGGTGGGACAGGCGGGGAATACCTTTGCGGTGAGCTTAGGGTGTGAGGCATCGTTTGCTAGACATGTGGTTTATGCCGATGGCGTTGATTTTGCGCATCCAGATAGTGTTTTAATTGGAAATTAATGCCCTGTAGTATGACGGGCGGTGTGAAGGCCTGAAAACACAACTTGGCAAAACACCGCTTGGCAAAACATGGACCTACACTGTAATGTTAGGCCAACAGGGAATTTAAAAGAGATAACCGGATAGCGGAGAAAGGCAGAAAATGCCTCAGACGGTTCTCGTGGTCGAGGACGAGCCTCATATTGTCGACTCATTAAGCTTTCTGATGAAGAAGGCTGGCTTTGATGTCTTTATTGCACGTGATGGTGATGCAGCCTTGCGAATGGTGGAAAGTCGTCCGCCTGATCTGATATTGCTTGATATCATGCTGCCAAGAAGAGACGGTTTTGAAGTCTTGAAGTATGTACGTGCAAATGACGCATGGAAAGAAATGCGCGTTATTTTGTTGACGGCAAAAGGACGTGATGTTGATCGATTGAAGGGGATGGAACTCGGTGCCGATGATTTTGTGACAAAGCCTTTTTCAACAAAAGATGTTGTTAGGTTGGTCAAACAGCATTTGGGTGTTGAAGAGAAACTGGCATAGGTTTTTCAAAATTAATGGCAGTCAAGTTCATGAGTTCGCTATTCCCCCGGAAGGAGTGTGAGTGAGCCGTCCCGGTGATAAGGGTGATCGCAGTATTGCGCTGTTTCTATTGGCCTTACTGCTTTTCAGCCCCCTTTTTCTGTCTATTTTTAGTGATGAAAAGCTTGTGTGGGGGCTTCCGCCATTGTTCCTATATCTTTTTGCTGCGTGGGGAGGGATTATTGCTGCTGTTGCCTGGTCAGCCTCGAAAGATGCTGATGATGCAACGAATGCGCTTGATCCCAATGCGCCGACAGTGATTGATACTTTGGTATCGGATGCTGGGCTTTCTTCTGATAAAGAAGCACCGACGGATCAGAGCAAAAATCTTTCACTCAAGGATGATGATCATGCTGGTTGATTGGATCATCATACTTTCTTCTATTGGCTACCTTCTGGTTCTTTTTGCGATCGCCTATTTCGCAGATAAGCGTGCAGAGCGTGGTGCAGGAATAACGTCGCACCCCTATATCTATGCGCTCTCACTGGGGGTGTATTGTACATCCTGGACATTCTACGGTTCTGTAGGGCGCGCGGCCTCCAGCGGTTTGGATTTTCTGCCCATCTACTTGGGGCCAACCCTTGTTTTTGTCCTGTGGTGGCTGGTCGTTAAAAAGATTATCCGTATTACAAAAGCCCACCGCATAACGTCAATTGCTGACTTTATATCTTCGCGCTATGGGAAAAGTACGCCTTTGAGTGCCTTGGTAACTGTAATCGCGGTTGTGGGAATTGTGCCTTATATATCCCTCCAGCTTAAGGCCGTTGCCACCAGCTTCAATGTTTTAAAGCAATATCCGGAAGTCATTGCGCCCCTTAATTCACCTCCGATTGCCACGGTTGCGGATACGGCCTTCTGGGTCGCTTTGGTTCTTGCTATTTTTGCGATCCTCTTTGGGACACGGCATATTGATAACAGTGAGCATCACGATGGCGTTGTGGTGGCCATCGCCTTTGAATCCGTTGTGAAGCTTCTTGCCTTTTTGGCTGTGGGGATTTTTGTAACCTTTGGGTTGTATGATGGTTTCGGTGACCTTTTTCAGCAAGCGTCACGTGTGCCCGAACTTGTGCAATTGATGACCTTTGAAAAAGAAGGAGCTTATACAACGTGGGTAACCTTGACGACTTTGTCTATGGTTGCGGCAGTGTGTTTGCCGCGACAATTTCAGGTTATTGCTGTTGAGAACGTTAATGAGCCCGAGCTTCGAAAAGGTGTCTGGCTGTTCCCGCTTTACCTTCTGGCGATTAATATTTTTGTTTTACCAATTGCTTTGGGGGGGATGCTTCAATTTCCGCGGGGGGATGTAAATGCAGATACTTTCATTCTCACTCTTCCTATGGCGCACGAACAAGAGATGCTTGCTCTTCTTGTGTTTTTAGGTGGGCTTTCAGCTGCGACATCGATGGTTATTGTCGCTACGATCGCCTTGAGCACTATGGTTTGCAATGACTTGGTGATGCCGGTGCTCTTGCGATGGAACTGGTTAGGTCTGAGGGAAAAAAGTGACTTTACAGGCGTCCTGCTTTTTGTGCGACGTAGCAGTATTATACTCATTCTCCTGTTTGGGTATGCCTACTTTCGTTTTCTGGGGGAAAGCGATGCCCTTGTCACCATTGGTCTTATCTCTTTTGCGGCGGTTTTCCAGTTCGCACCAGCAATGATTGGGGGGATGTTCTGGAAAGGCGGAAACCGCAAAGGGGCGTTAGTTGGTCTTTCCCTCGGCTTTGTTGTTTGGGCCTATACGCTTCTGTTGCCCGCTTTTGCGAAGTCTGGTTTGTTGCCGATTACTTTTATCGCCGCCGGTCCTTTGGGTGTTGAGTTGCTGAGACCATATGAGCTGTTTGGTTTGCAGGGACTTGATCACTTAACGCATGCGCTTTTCTGGACAACAGTCTTTAACGCTGGAGCCTACGTTTTTGTATCTCTCTATACACGACACTCGGCGATTGAGCGTGTTCAGGGGGCGTTATTTGTGGATGTTTATCGCTATGCTGATCAGGGGGCGCGTTCTCAGATATGGCAAGGTTCTGCCTCTGTCGAAGATTTGTTTAATCTTCTTGTTCGCTTTTTAGGGCGCGCCAGAGCTGACAGGGCTTTCAGCGGTTATTTCAGAGATCGAGGCTTGGAGCGCAGGCGTGTTATCACGGCTGATGCTGATCTGGTTCATGTGACAGAACGTCTTCTGTCCGGCGCTATTGGCGCGGCGTCTGCTCGTGTGATGATTTCTTCAGTGGTCAAGGGGGAGGTCGTGCGTCTTGAAGAAGTGATGACAATTCTTGATGAGACGTCTCAAGTTATTGAATACAGCCAGAGCTTGGAGCAGAAATCCAAAGAGTTGGAAAGTACAACGGCGCAATTGCGAGCTGCGAATGAACGCTTGCAGGAACTTGATCGTCTGAAAGACGAGTTTTTATCGACGGTGAGTCATGAGCTTAGAACGCCGCTGACTTCTATCCGATCTTTCAGTGAAATTTTAAGTGATCACCCCGACCTCGAAGAAGAGGAAAAAAGTCGGTTTCTTGAGATCATTGTCAAAGAGAGTGTTCGTTTGACGCGACTGATTAATCAGGTTCTCGATCTGGCAAAAATTGAAGCGGGTCAAATGGAATGGATACTTGAGGATCTGGACATTCCGCAAGTTGTTGAGAATTCGATGGATACGATGTCTGCAATTCTGAGTGAGAAAGAAATTGCCCTTGATGTCGATTTCGCGTCTGACCTGCCTGTGATCAGGGGGGATCGGGATAGGTTGATGCAGGTTTTTGTGAACTTGTTATCCAATGCCATTAAATTTTGTGATGAAAGCCGTGGATGGGTCAAGGTATCAGTTTTTCTACAGGGCGAGGAAGTGGCGATTACTGTTGCGGATAATGGACGGGGAGTGCCTTGGCAAGCGCGTGAACATATCTTTGAAAAATTCCACCAATCTCGTGAAGGCTTAGCAGATAAACCACACGGGACAGGCTTGGGGTTGAGTATTTCTCGTCAGATTGTTGAACATTTTGGCGGACGGTTAGAGCTGGTTCAAACAGGTAGTAGAGGATCTGTTTTTGGTGTTTTTTTGCCTCTACAGGCCAAGCAGATAGTTGCGAAAGCTGGTGAGTGAAAACATCGGATTGGTATCTGGACAATCTTGGCGAGCGGTGATTGCTTCCGGCTGTTCAATAGGGTAAAACCGCATCAACGCAAGATAGCTTGCACATATACAACAGACCATTAATTGGAGCGCCGAATGGCATCATATCAGTATATCTACCAAATGGATGGGGTTTCTAAAACTTTCCCCGGTGGAAAACAGGTTCTAAAAAACATTCATTTGAACTTTCTCCCGGGCGCCAAAATTGGTGTTCTGGGCTTGAACGGTTCAGGTAAATCTACCTTGATGAAAGTTATGGCGGGCCTTGATAACGAAATCAATGGCGAAGCGCGTGCTGCCGATGGTGTGAAGGTTGGGTACTTACCTCAGGAACCTCAGCTCGATCCGGAGAAGGATGTTGCGGGAAATGTTTTTGAGGGCGTTGCAGAGACAAAAGCACTACTTGAAAATTTTGAAGCTTTGAGTGCGAAATTTGCCGAGGTCGATCCAGATGAAATGGACGATTTGATCGCACAGCAGGGTGAGTTACAAGAAAAGATCGATGCACTAGATGCTTGGGATCTTGATCGTCAGGTCGAGATCGCTATGGATGCGTTGCGTTGTCCACCGGGTGATGCTGATGTGACAAAGTTATCTGGTGGTGAGCGTCGTCGTGTTGCTTTATGTCAGTTGCTTTTGTCCAGTCCTGATATGCTTCTTCTCGATGAGCCGACTAACCATCTGGATGCTGAATCAGTATCATGGCTGGAACGCTTTCTTGAAGATTATAAAGGAACTGTTGTCTGCGTAACGCACGATAGATACTTCCTTGATAATGTTGCTGGCTGGATCTTAGAGCTAGATCGTGGTGAAGGTATTCCTTACGAAGGAAATTACTCTAGCTGGCTTGAGCAAAAGCAGAAGCGTCTTTCTATTGAAGAAAAGCAGGAAAGCTCGAAGCAGAAATTCCTGAAAGATGAGCTGCAATGGGTGCGTCAGGGCGCGAAAGCGCGTCAGACTAAATCCAAAGCGCGTCTGCAAGCTTATGAAAATCTCGTACAAGAAGAAAGCTCTCGTGCACCAGATCCTGGTCGTATCGTGATTCCTCCGGCCCCCCGGTTGGGTGATCTTGTGATTGAGGCCAATAATCTTTCAAAGGCTTTTGGTGACAAGCTTCTTATTGAAGACTTGAATTTCAAAATTCCTAAAGGTGCTATCGTTGGTATTATTGGTCCCAATGGTGCTGGTAAAACGACCCTGTTCAGAATGATCACCGGACAAGAACAGCCAAATGAAGGTTCGTTGAATGTTGGTGAGACTGTTGAAATTGGGTATGTAGATCAAAGTCGTGATGCGCTTTCTGCAGATAAGAACGTGTGGGAAGAAATTTCAGATGGCCTCGATGTAATCGAAATTGGCAAGCACACTTATCAGTCTCGTTCTTATGTCGGTGCGTTCAACTTTAAAGGCGGTGATCAACAGAAGAAGGTTGGTCAACTTTCTGGTGGTGAGCGAAATCGGGTGCATCTTGCCAAGATGCTACGTAAGAGCGCGAACGTTATTCTTCTCGATGAGCCAACAAACGATCTGGATGTAGATACACTGCGTTCTTTGGAAGAATCAATCCTTGAATATAGTGGCTGTGTTCTGGTGACGTCGCACGATCGCTGGTTCCTTGATCGCATTGCTACGCATATCCTTGCCTTCGAAGGGGATAGTCAGGTTGTTTGGTTCGAAGGGAACTATGAAGATTACGAAGTAGATCGTAAGCGTCGTCTTGGTGCTGAAGCTGACCAGCCACACCGTATTAAATACAAGCCACTTAAACGATAATACCGTTCGTATTAAGTCCGGATAGTTTGTAAAAGCGCTGAAGCATAGATTGTTTCAGCGCTTTTAATTTTGGGATTTTATCTTTTTTGTAGATTTCATCTATAAGTCTTGCGGGCATGACATGCGCCCATAAAAAAAGCCCCGGTTTTATAAATCCGAGGCTTCTTAACTCTAAGAGAATGCTTTGTTTCTCTCTTATACTCTTAGCTATTTTCTTTAGGCGCAAAATCACCAGACTGTATTTTTTCGCGAAGCTTGGTATTGAGTTCGGAGAGATCTCCACCCAGGCTTTTTAGTGCAGATGTGTAGTCAGAGCGATAGGTGGATCGCAGACTGATACCTTCTGCAGCGATGTCTGTAATGATATAGTCTGATGAGCCGTCTTTCTTCTCAACCCGCCAAAGAATTTGTGCGGGTTCGCCGTTTTCTGCTTTTACGGTACTAAAAACGATGAAGAAAGATTTTTTGGGAACAACTTTCGTAACTCTGAAATCTGAACCTGCGTACTGAGAGAAGGTCGGAAGAAAGCGTTGAACCATGACGTCTTCAAAGATAACAATGAATTCCTTGCGATGATCGTCCTCGGCTTTTCGCCAGTATTTTCCGATTACAAAGCGCGCTATTCCTTCAACATCAAAATTTTTATTAAGGAGTGCGCGGAATTGCTTTTCACGCTCTTCTTCTGAAACGTCTTCATTTGATAGTTGAGTGATTGCCTTTTTTTGCAGGGCCTTGAGATATTGTCCTGCATCATCATCTGCATTTGCTGGCCCATTAAAGGCAGCTAAACAGAAAGCAGCCCCCGCAAGGAGAGCTGCAATGTTTTTTATAAAGCTCGTAAACCGCTTCATGATTTATTCCGCATAAGACACTTGGTCATCATCTTCCGGGAAGATGTCTGTTAGTCCAGGTGCCAATGTTGGTTCTGCTTCACCATCATTAATTTCGTTTACACGCTTTTGATGATAAAGCGAACGAACCCGCGCATAGAAATCGACAGAATCACGTTTTAGTTCATCAACAGTTTCGATGTTACGTGATCTTTTGTCGATACCATCGGTTACTTTGCGTCCAATCAAAACTTCTGTTTTAGCAACATAGGTCAACGGATCAAGAAGAGCATCGCCAATCAGGCCAACACCATCACGGACGTTTGATGGACCCAAGATTGGAAGTACGAGGTAAGGACCTTCTGGTACGCCCCATGTTCCCATTGTCTGTCCAAAATCTTCTGAGTGGTATTCTAGACCTGTTTGGCTCGCGACATCAGCCAAACCACCAGCACCTGCAATTGTGTTGATGAGGAATCGAGCAAACGTATTCTCGGCCTTTTCGATATCGCCTTGAAGCAAGTCGTTGGCAAGAATGACGGGTGTGTAAGTATTTCTGATGAAATTACGAACAGAATCCCGAATTGGAGAAGGAACCAGGAAACGATATCCTTCTGCAACAGGACGGAAAATAATTGTGTCTGCTGCATCGTTAAACGCAAAAATAAAGCGGTTAACGGTCTCAATTGGATCGTTATCACCTTCGTCAACTGCGGTTGAGCCTTCAGTCTGCGCCCACTGGTCATCAGTGCTTGCATTGGCTTCATCCTGCAGTGTTGAGTTCGGCTTACTTGCACAGCCTGTCACAAAAATAGCAACGGCAGTAAAAGCAACCAAACGTTTTATCAGTCGAGAATTAATCTCGGACAAAATACCTAACCCCACGACATTTCGCCTATCATTTGTTTCTACGGTCATAACACTTGCTCACCCAGAGACCCCCCTGATATTTGCTGGCAATATAATAAATATTGCAACACAAACGAACGTGAACAAAACAAAATACTTAAATGCTCTTTAAAACATAACTCTACTTAATTTTTAAAGAGACTAAATCTTAGTATGGTTGATTATCACAAGCTTGATTGCAAAACCAGTCATAAGAGTCATTAAATAGGGTGGAAGAAATATACTGTTGTATTTTTGCATCACGCTCGCTTGATTTGTTTTAAATTTTAACGAATATGTTCCTGCGAATCTTCCTTAGCGTAATGTTATTTTAATCTTTTTTCTTCTGTAATTTTCCGCCGGATTCGTGGTGTTTGTGTTGTTTTATTGTTTTTTGTTAAAGGAAATAGTGTCGTGATTCACCCGAATGAGGTAATGCCTTTAGTCAGTTTTGAAGGGTGTGTTCCGTCAGAATGGCTCGATTATAACGGGCATATGAACGTTGCTTATTATATGCACGTTTTTTGTGATGCTACCGATGCTTTTCTCGAATTTTTTGGTGTTACCGAAAATTATCGCCAGCAGACGAACTGTTCGACCTTTGTCGTTGAAAATCATGTGAACTATATGAAGGAACTCCATCTGGGCTCTAATATGAGAGTAGAAACCAAATTACTTGGGTATGATCGTAAAAAGATGAGCTACCATCATTCGCTTTACAATATTGATGAAAATTATTTAGCTGCGACGTCCGAATGGATATCTCTTCATGTCGATTTGAAGAGACGTATTTCATGTGAAATGCCAAATGCACTGATTGATAATTTAAAAGATATATATGAAGGCCAAGAAGGCTTGCCCTTGCCTGTTAACGTTGGGCGATCAATAATGTCCTGGAATACCGATAGCTGACCCATTTAATCAGAATGAAATTGTCGAAAGCAAAACAAGTGAGCGTAAATTTACTTGAAGTTAAGAGTTTGATTTCTAACATTAAGATTATGAATAAAAGTCTTTGTTTTGCGATTGTCGCTTTTTTTTATTTTCAATCATCTTCTGCTGTTGTGGCGGCTTGTACAGACCCGGCCGGAGCTGATGTGAACTGGCAGCGATGTAATATGGACGGACTGAATCTGGATGATGTTGAGCTTTCTGGCGCTCGATTAAGAGATACCAGTTTCCTGCGAGGATCACTAAACCGGGCTGATCTAAAAAACGTCTCTGCCTTTAGGACCAAGTTTGTCAGCGCTTCATTGGTAGAGGCCAATTTCACAAAGGCTTCTTTACCAGAAGCGGATTTTACCAAAGCAGATCTACAGGGTGCTGATTTTACAAGGGCAAATTTAAAGCGTGCACGTCTTTTCAAGACGATACTTAGAGGAGCTGATCTCACTAAAGCACAAATCGAAGGAGCGGATTTGACGAAAGCAGATTTGTCGGGTGCAACGTGGATCGATGGTAAACGAATTTGTGCAGAAGGGTCGATCGGGCGCTGTATGTAGTCTAAATCGGCAGTAAAATTTTCCCGTAACTTTAAAGTACTGCTCTCGGTAATTTTATAAAAAAATACATTGTTCTGGTGGAACTATAATTTCCATAGCGTTATAACGGTTATTAGAACAATTAAATACGATAGCTGCGGATGGCGGTCCTGCTTAATTCAACTTGCATTTCTGATTTACCTCTAGGGGCGGATAACCGGGTATTCTGTAAAGACAGTTTATGCTCAAATGTTCCCTTTAGCGACGTTATGGACCGGGGGCGGTATGTCTGAAGATAAGGGTGCCCGCTTGTCGCCACTGCAACAGATCAGGCAATTCATACAAAATGAACAGGTGATATTATCGTCTTTAGCGGTGATTATTGGTGCTGCTGCGGGTCTTGCCGCTATGGCGTTCCGTCATTTTATTGATCTTGTTCAGATGTTTTTTTATGGGTTTCAAGGTGAAAAAATATCCGTTGGTATTGCGGGATTACCCTGGTGGCACATTGTTCTTGTTCCCGTTATTGGTGGGGGAATCGTAGGGTTATTTATTCGGTATTTCTTACCCGATGGTAAGCCGCAAGGTGTGCCACATGTTATCGAAGCAACCGCGCTCAAGGGCGGACGGATGTCTTTGAAAATTGGCGTTAGGGCTGCAATTGCTTCAGCTTTCTCTATCGGTGTGGGGGCATCGGTCGGACGTGAAGGGCCTGTTGTTCATCTTGGGGCATCAATTGGTGCCTGGCTTTCTAAAAGGCTACACCTTGGCTATTCACTCTTCCGAACACTTCTGGGGTGTGGTGTCGCCGCAGCGATTGCGACCTCTTTTAACGCTCCGATAGCGGGTGTCTTTTTTGCACTTGAAGTTGTTGTTGGTCACTACGCGCTTTCTGCTTTTGCGCCTATTGTTATTGCTTCGGTTGTGGGTACGATTATCAGCCGGATTTATTATGGTGATTTTCCAGCCTTTATCTTGCCTAAAGCAATGTCATTGTCATCATTCTGGGAATTTCCGGCTTTTGCTCTTTTGGGGATTATTTCTGCCTTGGCGGCGATTGCCTTTATGTGGTCGGTGATCTTTGCTGAAGATACTTTCAAGAAGTTGAATATTCCTTTTTGGGGAAAGCCTATGATCGGGGGCTTGGCCTTGGGTGTCATGGCTCTTGTTTTCCCTCAGGTTCTTGGTGTTGGTTATGAAGCAACTGACGCAGCCTTGTCAGAACTTTATCCTCTGTGGTTGTTACTGGCTTTGATTGTGGTTAAGACGATTGCAACGGCTATTTCTCTGGGGTCAGGGTTTTCGGGTGGTGTGTTTTCACCTTCGATTTTTCTAGGGGCAATGGTGGGTGGTGCCTATGGAATCATTGCGACCAGTCTTTTTCCGGAACTCTCTTCAGGCACCGGAGCTTATACCGTCATTGGTATGGGGGCCGTTGCGGGTGCGGTTCTCGGGGCGCCGGTCTCAACCATCCTTATGATTTTTGAGCTAACAAATGACTATGCTTTAACTATTGCGGTGATGATCGCGACATCTCTATCGAGTGTGATCACGCAACAGGTTCATGGGCGCTCTTTTTTTATGTGGCAACTTGAAAGACGTGGCGTTGAAATCCGGGGTGGGCGTGAGGCAAGTTTGATGCGGTCTATTACAATATCGCATATGGTGCATTGCGAAGTCTCGACTGTTGATACCTCTGCAGATTTAAGCCACGTCAGGGAAGAAATCAGAAAAAACCGACTGGGGCAGGTCTTTGTTATTGATGAAGATGAACGGCTTAAAGGCTCTATTACCTTTATCGAATTGGCTGATGGACTAGATCTGCAAGAGGAAAAGGGTGTTGCCTTAACCGCATTGGATATTGCGCGAACCAAAGCTGTTCAATTGGAAGAAGATTCTAATATCGAGCAGGCGCTTCAGGCGCATGGTGCAAGTGGGGAAGTTTATATCCCGGTGATTGATGAAGAAGGTATTCTCAAAGGTGTTCTTCATGAACATGACGTGGCACTTGCCTATAAAAAAGCAATGGAGCAAGCCCGGGCTGAAGAACGCGGTGACATGTGATTGCTTCTGTAAGGGATGACTAAGTACAAAGCTGTATTTAATATGTATAAGGGCTGAGAACGATATCGTTCTCAGCCCTTATTATTTCGTGAGGCTTTCTGAAGAGGTTAGTCTTCGAGAAGGTATCCTGCCTTTAGCGGTTCTTTGCCAGCGACTTTACCAATAACAAGGCCAGGCTTTACAGCTTTGTGCTGGCGGCGAGTGAAGAAAATACCATCGGTTCCAGCATAGATCGGTGTGCGGGATTGGGTTGGATCTTCTGCTGCGGGATCAATCAAGGTTGCGATCTGATCGCCTTTCTTCACGATGTCACCCAACTCCCTACAATAGGTAACAAAGCCTGCGCCCGGCGAGGGAATTATTTCACAAGCGTCTGTACCCGTTGCTTCACACAGTGGAGCAGGTAATGGCCCTGCATCGCCTTCGATTAGGCCGCGACGGATGAAGAAGTTATAGAGTGCATCAGCATCTTTTGCTCCGATTTCGTCTGACACATCCGGGCGTCCCCGGTGTTCAACAGTCATTGACATGGTTGCCTGCGGAATTGCTGCATCGGGGAACAGGCGTGAAAGCTCGGCCCAGGGGCGGGTATATACTTCGTCGAAGCTGCCGCCGCCGGAATTTTCGGCCATCATGACGGCTGTTGCGCCAAAGTCAGCGGCAAAATCCTGACAATCGGGCCAGTTGAGGTCAGAGATATAAAGATAGGGGAGGGATTCGTCATCACAATGAAGATCGAAGACGTAATCCGCTCGGGCTGCTTCTTTCGCTAATATCTTGCGGAGGCTGTCAAATTCACTTGTTGGTGTAACTTCGTTTAGAACGTCCTGCATCGTTGAGCGGATCAACTTTACATTATCGTCTTCATCTTTGCCGAGTTTGTTTGCAAGACGATCTTGGACCATTGCTGTCAGGTCGTACCAACCGCGGTTAAAATTACCATCACCACCACGGTGAACGCGCCCAATGAGAATATCGTCTTCAAACTGATCCAGTCCGATCGGGTTGGCAAAGGGAACGATGACAATTTCACCTTTTAATAATCCTTGTTGGTCCGCTTCTTCCAAGCGTTGCAGAAGATGATGTGTGCAAGCCATAGCCGGGGTTTCGTCGGCGTGTAGGCAGGCTTGAACATAAGCAACTTTGCCATTTGTATCTGCACCGTAGCGATGCATGGTGACGACCCGTTGTGTACTTGGTGTTTCAGAAAGTAGCGCGTGGCGCTCTGTAATACGGGCCATGTTTTTTCCTGTATATTCTTGTGATCCAGAGTTTTGCATAACATAAAGAGTTGTTTGATCTTTAGGTCAAGAGGTAAAAGTGGATGAGCTTGTCGAGAAGCTGCGCTATAAACCAATCATGATAGACGAATCGCAAATGCAAAACGAAGGGCTACCGCCCTATCTTACTGGTCTTAATGAATCGCAGATGGATGCCGTTCAGACTACGGATGGACCTGTTCTTGTCCTGGCTGGGGCCGGAACTGGGAAAACGCGGGTTCTTACCACGCGCCTTGCTCATATTCTGGCAACAGGAAAAGCTTTCCCCGGTCAGGTTCTGGCTGTGACCTTTACCAATAAAGCGGCGCAGGAGATGAAGGAGCGTGTTGCTTCGATTCTGAACGAGCCGACCGTCGAGCGTTGGTGGTTGGGGACTTTCCATGCTATCGCGGTTCGTATGTTACGGGCTCATGCCGAGAAGGTTGGCCTGGGAAGTGATTTTGCGATTATTGACACGGATGATCAGCTGCGATTGGTGAAGCAGCTTCTGAAAGAAAATAATCTCGACGATAAGAAATGGCCGCCAAAATCTGTTCTTGGTGTTATTCAGCGTTGGAAGGATCGGGGGCAAACACCTGATCATGTTTCTGCCAATGAAGCCAAAGAATTTGCTGGCGGGCGCATTCATAAAATTTACCAGAGCTATCAACAGCGTATGAAAGAGCTGAACGCCTGTGACTTTGGTGACTTGTTGTTGCATACTCTCGTGATTTTTCAGACCTATCCGGATGTGTTGGCGGATTACCATCGACGTTTTCACTATATTTTGGTCGATGAGTATCAGGACACCAACGTGGCCCAGTATCTTTGGTTACGTCTTTTAGCGCAGGGGCATCAGAATGTGTGCTGTGTCGGGGATGATGATCAATCTATCTACGGGTGGCGCGGGGCAGAAGTTGGTAATATCCTTCGCTTTGAAAAAGATTTCCCCGGTGCAAAGGTGGTTCGTCTGGAGCGGAACTACCGTTCTACGGGACGGATACTTGCCGCGGCTTCTTCTGTTATCAGTCATAACGAAGGACGCTTAGGCAAGACGCTTTGGACGGATGATGACGAAGGTGAAATGCTGCGTGTTCGCGGACTCTGGGATGGGGAAGCCGAAGCCCGTTTTGTCGGTGAAGAAACGGAAAGTCTGCAACGCCAAGGTCAATCACTGGACCAGATTGCTGTTCTCGTTCGGACGGGGGCGATGACCCGTGAATTTGAAGAACGCTTCTTGACGCTGGGCATTCCTTATAGGGTGATCGGCGGCGCACGCTTCTACGAGCGTCTGGAAATACGCGATGCTCTGGCGTACCTGCGCCTCGTGAATTCAGCTGATGACAGTCTGGCTTTTGAGCGTTGTATTGCTAAACCTAAAAGAGGACTAGGGCCAGCTGCTATGGCTGTTGTTCACCAATTAGCGCGACAGAATGAAACATCGCTGTTTAAGGCGGCGCAGGTGATTGTTGAAACCGATGAGTTACGCCCTGCGGCTCGTAAATCTATGGCAGGTTTTGTTGCACTAGTTGAAAGTTGGCAAAATAAGAAGAATGAATTGCCGCATCCGGAATTGGCTGACCTTATTCTGGAAGAAAGCGGCTATCTGGAATTCTGGCAGAACGATAAGTCCGTTGAGGCCAAAGGACGTGTTGAGAACCTGCGTGAACTGGTTAATGCTTTGGGTGAATTCGAAAGCCTTCCTGACTTTCTGGAACACGTCAGTCTTGTGATGGATACCAATAGCCAACAGAACCAGGAAATGGTTTCTATCATGACCTTGCATGGTGCCAAGGGACTTGAGTTTGAAACTGTTTTTCTACCCGGTTGGGAAGAGGGACTGTTTCCGAACCAACGAGCCATGGATGAGCAAGGTCTTAAAGGGTTGGAAGAAGAGCGTCGATTGGCTTATGTGGGATTAACCCGTGCCAGAGAACGCGCGATCATTTCCTTTGCAGCGAACAGGCGTATGCATGGTTCCTGGGCTTCGGCAATCCCGTCACGATTTGTCGATGAGCTTCCCCATGAACACATTGAGCGGGAAAGTGATCGGGGCATTTACTCTGCGCCGTTAGAGCCATCTTATGGTGGTTTTGGCTCTGGCAGAGGCTGGCAAGATAATGACCGGACGAGCCCGGGAATGCAGCGTGCCAGAAGCTATTCAGGCGGTGAATCTCAACTTGTACGACAAGCAGCGCAAAAGGTTTCTGAAAGTAAAAGCGGTTTTGGTCGTGGAGAACGGGTTTTCCATCAAAAATTCGGCTATGGGTTAGTAACTTCGGTTGAAGGTGAACGTCTGACAATTTCTTTTGATAAGGCCGGAAGCAAAAAAGTTCTGAGTAACTTTGTGGTTCCCGCCGAACAGGCAGGTATGTAATGAGAGAAGATAACTCCGCAGTTTGGGTTGTGGCTTTGGATATAAAAGAGGTCAACTTACCTATCTATGAGCTTGCTCTGGAACCACTTGATGGCGCAATCGTCACAACAAACCCGAATGAATCTGGGGTTGTGTCTGTTAAAGTATATGTAGATGGCAAGCCATCTGATGAGCAGGTTAACAACATTTTGGCCAGTACGGCTGAAATCGTTGGTGGTGATGTTCCAACGACTACGATTGAACAACTTCCTGAAATTGATTGGGTTGCTGAAAGTCAAAAGGCTTTGCCGCCAATCGTGGCCGGAAAGTTTTTTGTTCATGGATCACATGTAACCGAGCAGCCACCAGAAGGTTCTGTACCTCTGTTGATTGAGGCTAATGTAGCGTTTGGTACCGGGCAACATGATACGACAAAGGGGTGTTTGATCGCGCTCACAGATTTGGCCGAGGACAAAAAAGTCGTTAATGCGTTGGATATGGGATGTGGGTCCGGGATCCTATCTATGGGAATCAAAATCCTATGGAACTGTCCTGTTCTCGGGGTGGATATTGATGCTGATTCTGTACGTGTGGCACTGGAAAATGCAGATCTGAATAATGTTTCTGATATCACAGGTGTTTGCGGGGATGGCTATAATGCCCCGGAAGTTGCCGCGCGTGGCCCCTATGATCTGATCGCGGCAAACATTCTTGCTGAACCGCTCTGCCAGATGGCGCCTTTACTGGAAAAGAACTTGGTCAATGGCGGTGTCGCTGTGCTTTCCGGGTTGCTCATCACGCAACAGGATAAGGTTGTGAAAGCTCATGAAGCCGTGGGGCTAAAAGTTATCCGAGAACTTCACTTGGGTGAGTGGGCGACATTGGTTTTATCTCGGTAAAAGCCTCATCACATTTATTTCAAACTAAAAGAAAGGCCCTTGTTCATTCAACAGGGGCCTTTCTTGGTTAGGCATATCTTTTGGACAAACAAAAAACGCGCCGGGGATTCCGGCGCGTTTCAACAAGTAGTGCTGCAAGCAAAAGGGGGGTTATGCTGCGCGTACTGCCTTGCTGTTGTTTTCAGCTTCTTTGGTTTCTTTTGTAGAAACAAAATCTGAAGAAGAAAGGAAAGAGAAGCCTGGTTCAAAAGTTTTGGTTTCTTTTTCTGCTGCTTCAGCATAAAGGCTGTTTACAGTTGCTTCGATGTTACCGCGGCTTAGGCCAATGTCGTTCAGTTCACGATCGTTAAGGTCCCAAAGCTGATTTACAGTTGCGCGACGTTCCATGTAGTTTTTGAAGTTCTGAACGAGGCCAGAAATAGCTGCATAGATGCGGTATGTTTTTGTGTAGCGGTGTGGTGCCACAGTTACGAATACAGGCTGGTTAGCAATTTCGTTGGCCGCGAATACGAATTTATCTTCTCTCATGATCATTTCTCCTAGATCAGTTAATGCGGCCGACTATGTCTTTCTATTGCCGCTGTGTTGTTGCACTATATCTAGCTCATAAAAGTTTTTTCGGTAGCGGTGATTCTGCACCACAGCTATGCATTTTGAGCATAATTTTGTTTTGTACCGGTTAAGGTGTTGAAAATAAATAATTTAGTGTTATGCAAAAGCAAGTGTTGTTATGCGTGGATTGCTCAGATAATCTGCTGAAAACTGGATTGTATATTGTATAAGGACTGAAAAATGCCTGAAACGGCTATTCTTGATCATACGGCACGCCTAAAAGCATTGAGGGACCAACTGGTATCAGAAGGTGTGGACGGCTTCATCGTTCCCAGGACTGATGAACACCAAGGAGAATACGTTCCGCCACAGGCCCAGAGGTTGGCATGGTTAAGTGGTTTTACGGGATCTGCCGGGCTGGGGACTGTTCTTATGGACAAGGCAGCTATTTTTGTGGATGGGCGTTATACAATTCAGGTGCGGCAAGAAGTAAGTGAACAGCTTTTTGCCTACCAGCATCTGGTTGAAGAGCCTGCCCATCAATGGTTGGAAGATAATGTTTCCGCGGGTATGCGTATTGCCTATGATCCCTGGTTGCAGAGTGAAAACCAAATCAAAGCCTTGCGCAAGGGGGTTGAAAAAGCCGGGGGTGTTCTGGTTCCTCTTTCGGAAAATCCGCTTGATAAGGTTTGGTTGGACCAGCCTGCCAGGCCTTGTACTAAATCCATGCCATACGATCTAAAGCATGCAGGGCAATCTTCACGCGATAAACGCGAAGAGATTGGTAAACTACTTACAAAATCAGACGCGGACTGCGCAGTTTTGAGTTTACCGGACTCTGTTGCATGGCTTTTAAATGTGCGTGGCGAAGATGTGGATCATACACCGTTGGTTCTTTCCTTTGCAGTTGTGCATGCCGACGGTGCCGTGCAGTGGTTTGTTGATTCAGAAAAAGTGACAAGTGAAACCCTCTCGGCATTGGACAATCAGGTTGAAGTGGCTGAGCCGGGCACATTGGAAGCGCGCCTTGAAACTTTTGCGCGTGAAGGCAAAAGAGTTTTAGTTGATCCAGCAACCTGCCCCGAGCGTATCACGTCCCTCTTGGAAGAAAATGGTGCGCAGCTTGTTCGGGATTTGGACCCAGTAAGTCTTCCAAAGGCCAGAAAGAATACATCAGAACTGGACGGTATTCGTGCTGCTCATGTCCGCGATGGTGCTGCTATGGTACGGTTCCTCAAGTGGGTGACAGAAAACGCAACGGCACGGGCTGGTACAGATAATCCCGTGACTGAAATGGAAGCGGCTGAAAAACTCAGAGTATTCAGGGAAGAGGTTCCTTTATATAAAGATATCTCTTTTGATACCATTTCCGGTGCTGGACCCAATGGTGCTCTTTGTCACTATAAAGTGAGTGATGAAAGTTCTTTACCGCTCAACAAAGATGAGATCTTCTTGATCGATTCCGGGGGGCAGTATCTGGATGGTACGACTGATATCACACGTACGGTTATTATTGGTACACCGAACGAGGAAATGAAGGATCGTTTTACCCGGGTATTGATGGGGCATATTTCTCTGTCTACGGCAAAATTCCCGAAGGGTACGAACGGTATTCAGCTGGATAGTCTTGCAAGACGTCCGCTTTGGGATGCTGGTTTGGATTATGACCATGGAACCGGGCACGGTGTCGGCTGCTTCCTTGGGGTACATGAAGGGCCGCAACGAATTGCAAAAGTTTCATCACCTGTAGCTTTGGAGCCCGGGATGTTTCTGTCGAATGAGCCCGGTTACTACAAAGCTGGAGAATATGGCATCCGTATCGAAAACCTGATGATCGTGCGTGATGCGGGACAGATGGTTGGCTTGGATATACCGTTATATGATTTTGAAACGGTTACGCTATGTCCAATTGATCTGCGCTTGATTGAGCCGTCTTTGATGAGTGCGGCAGAGATTAAATGGCTGAATGAGTATCACGCCTGGGTTCGTAAAGAGTTGACGCCTTTGCTGGATCAAGATCATGCGGCATGGCTTGAAACCGCGACACAGGCTATTTGATTTTGTATGCCCGCTCTCTGTTTGAAAGCAAGAGGGCGGGCATTTACATCACGTTATCTTTGTTTTGGCTGCGTATCCAGGTCAGGAATTTTTTTAGATGTACTGGAATGATACCTTGTTTATAGACAAGGTGGTATCCAGTGAGCTCTTCTCCTGTCAGCGAGAAGAGCTCGACGAGTTGGCCAGTTTTAATGTCTTCCTGCACCCAGTTAGAAGGCAAGACGCCGACGCCCTGTCCATCACGAATAGCGTCCTTGGTTAAGTATCCTGATAAATGAATTTTTGCATGATGCGCATGAAAATCAATTTTATGATGTTGAAGCCAAAGCTGCCATTCTGAGTGACGATGATCAATATCACACACCCAAGGTAATTTCATAAGATCTTTAGGCTCTTTGATTCGAATATCTTTTAGAAGTTCTGGCGATACTACGATGCTGGTGTAGCTGGGCATAAGCTGCTCAACGCTAAAGCCTGGCCAATTGCCGGCACCATAACGTATGGCAAGATCGTAATCATCCCTGCGCAGATCGACGACATCACTGTTAGCATTCAGTAGAATTTCAACATCAGGGTGCTGTTTGCGAAAATCCCCCAAGCGTGGCATGAGCCAGAAGTTTACGAAGGTTGGTGTCATGGTAATACGCAAGGGGCGGTCTGTTGTGCTGTCTTTGAGATCCTTGACCGCATCATCAATGATATCAAAGCTCTTTCCCAGTTCGGCACCGAGGCGAAACCCGGACTCTGTCGGTACGACACCCCGGCCTTCACGTTGGGTGAGTGTGATGCCAAACCATTCTTCAAGCCGCTTGATTTGTTGGGCAACAGCAGCGTGGGTCACATTCAGCTCTTTGGCTGCGTGACTTAGATTGTGATGTCTCACGACAGCTTCGAAGGCGCGTAGGCTGGAAAGGGAGGGAAAGTCACGCATTAAATGTAATAAAATCTAACATTTTAAGATTTTTCCTAATTTGAATTTAAACCCATTCTACCTGATATTTATGAGAATAGTTACATGAAAGGAATGGATCAATGATAGATATTTTAGGAAAAACTTACATTTTAGCGACGCGATTAGAGAGCCATGATGTGTTTGAGGGGCGCGGAAACTTCGGACAGAAAACGATAAATCATAATGTTGAGAAGCCGAGGGAACAAAAAAAGGCGAACTGGAAGTTTAAAGCTGGAAGCTTTTTCAAGTTCCTGAGTGTTTCTCCTGAGTGTCCTTGCCATTAAGTTCGGGGTGATTAAATTCGGGTATCCACCCCCATATAAGGGAAGCGCATTATGTTGACGTTGGATCATCAGTTTGATTTTAAAGGGCAATTTGTGGCGTGGGACGTGATAGGTAGCGGCGAACCACTTGTTCTTGTTCATGGTACGCCTTTTTCATCGCAAGTCTGGCGTCGAATTGCTCCTTTGTTGGCCCATAAATGGCGGGTGTATTATTTTGATCTTTTGGGCTATGGGCAATCTGAAAAAAGAGAGGGGCAAGATGTTTCTCTGGGTGTTCAAAATGAACTCCTGGTCGCTCTAGTTAATCATTGGCAACTGGTCAAACCGGCTATTCTAGCTCACGATTTTGGTGGTGCTACAGCTCTACGCGCTCATTACCTAAACGGGCTGAATTATGCACAAATGACACTGGTTGATCCTGTGGCGTTGGCTCCTTGGGGATCTCCTTTTGTTCAGCATGTGCGAAACCATGAAACAGCATTTGTGGGGAACCCGGATTATATTCACGATGCGATCTTGCGGGCCTATATACAGGGTGCTGCTTTTCATCCGTTGGATGAAGAAGCTTTATCTTTCTATATGCAGCCTTGGCAAGGTAATCGGGGGAAAGCGGCCTTTTACCGACAAATTGCACAAATGGATCAAAAATATACGGATGACATATCTGATCAATATGCTTCTATGGCGTGCCCCCTTAACATTATTTGGGGTGAAGAAGATAAGTGGATACCATTGTCTCATGGGAAGAAACTGGCCAAATTCCTTAACAATGGTCGGCTTTCTATCGTTCCAAATGCGGGGCATCTGGTACAGGAAGATCGACCGGAAGCGATTGTGGCTGCCATGTTGTAAAGGTTGGGTCTGGTTATGAGATTACGGTGTTTACTTATTTTTGCCTAAAGCTCCTTTTCGGGAAGAGATTCGGTCTCATGGAAAGTAGAATTCGATTTTAGCATTTTTGCTGAGGCCAGGAACGCGCCACCGACGATGAGCAAACAAGCGATGGCAAGCGTCCAGCTTGCCTGTGCCAAGCCAACAGCGACAAGTAACAAGGTACTCAGAAGCGGCGCACCATAAGAGAGAGCGCCAAGGACTTGAATATCTCCGTGCTTCGTTCCGTAATCCCAGACAAAGAAAGCTAGGCCAACAGGACCAAGCCCAAGAGCTAGAATAGCTAACGACTGGATGCTTGTGGGTGTTACCCATGTTTCTGTGCCGAGGTGGAAAACAAACCCTAGAAAAGCTGTTGCCCCGCAAAACCCGGTAACGGCATCTGTTGGAACGTCTTTAAATTTTCTGTTGAGGACAGAGTAGCTTGACCAGGTCAGCGCGCAGGCGATTGCGGCAAGGTAACCCACATAATGCTCCGCACTCCAAGATAAACTCTGTCCTTTGGTGACAATCAGGACAGCGCCGGCCAGACCGATAAGAGTACCTGCCACATGAAACCAGTAAAGTCTCTCGCCTGGTAGCAATGCAGAGAAGAAAACAATCAGGAGCGGCCAGAGGTATGCAATCAGGCTTGCTTCAACTGCGGGGGCATTATGCAGGGCAATGAAGTAAAACAAATGATACCCAAAGAGGCCACCAACTGAGACAATCCAGACAATGGGCTTCTGTTTTAAGTTTTGAAAAGATTTTTTGCCTTTGGCACTTAAAACAATAAACCCGGATACAAAGGCAATAAAGAATGTGAGGGCTAAGAGCTGGAAGGGAGGAATACCTTTTGCCCACGTTGTGAAAAGCGCCAAAAGTGCCCACAAAAGAATAGCAATAGTGCCGATAATAGTCGCTCGTATGCTGTGGCTTGGTGAGGATGTCATTTCTGTTTAGAGTTCCAAAGTTATGGGGCAAAGCTAAGGCTTGGAATGTAGAGGTTTTGGAACAGATGTCTTGTCTTTGGTTCTGATTTTTTTTGCCAGGATTCTGTTTTGGGGATTCTGTTTTTGGAATTCTGTTTCAGGTTTTATTGTGGAGCCTACGGTCAGTGCCGGGTGTTGTCCCAAAGCTAGTGCGATAGGCCCGATTGAAGCTACTTTGATCTGAATAGCCAACATCTTGTGCGATCTCGATCAGGGAAAGCCTTGAATTTAAAACGAGCTGCCGGGCGTGTTCCAGCTTCAAGTTGGTTTGGAATTTTTGCGGTGAATATCCTAAATAGTTACTGAAGAGCGCATGTAGATGGCTCACGGACAGGCAAGCCTGTTCGGCAATATCTTTTGAAGATAGCTTCCTCGTATGGTTTTGTTTAATGAACTTCAAGGCCTTTTGCAGCTTTTCTGGAAGCTTGTTGTCTTCAGTGTTATTTCTATCCGCAAGGGCTAGCAGGAAGAGCTTGATGCTTTGCTCTCCGATAGATGTCATGGCCTGGTCTTTGAATTCTGAAGCCGTAAATTGGCTGAGGTTTAGCAGGCCATCATCAAGCGGAAACAGAATCTGGTTGTGGGCGCTGTCCCAGAGTGAATTGAGCTCGGGCATATAGTTGGCATCAGCAAAATCAAAGTCGACGACGGTAAAACTATTAGGGCGAAGTCCCCTGAATGCATGTGTGTCATTGGCCGTTATAATGGCGACTTGATCAATTCTGGCAACACCGGAAGATTGTTCTGCCTCAAGTTCCAATTCACCTTTGTGCGGAATAATCAGCTGGTGAAAAGCTCTGTGGCTATGACTCTTAAAGTCACTTGTATAGGTTCGACGACTTGTTTTCATCACTATATTTTAGCAGGGTGGACTGCAAAGCCAAGCGATGTTGCTGCAGGCGAGAGTATACTCGACTTGTTGGTGTGTTCTAAGGGTAGATATAATGTTTTAGCTAATGAATTAGATCGTTTTCTTAAACACATGTTAAAACAATTCCCATATGATACGTGCTCTTTTCGTTGATCATATTGCTATAGAGCAAAGGTTATATTTGATTGGTGTGTGATTTGTAGTCAAAGAGTACGACTACTATGAGTTGGTTGGTATCTATGAGATCATGTGGGTATGGGGCTGTATTTTATCTGCTGTTGAGCTTGCTCTTTGTACCTGCACACGCCCAAACGATATATACAGAGAATTTTCCGCCATATAACTATGAGGTTGATGGAAAATTACTGGGATTATCCAGTAAAATCATCCAGAAAATGGCCCGTGAAATAGGTGTCGAACCTTCCATTTCCTTTTTGCCTTGGGCAAGAGCCTATAAATATGCAAAAGATAGAGAGAATAGTGGTATTTTCTCTATTGTGCGTGTTCCTTCGAGAGAGCCTGACTTTCAATGGGTTGGCCCAATTGAGACGGTCAATATGGGGATATATACATCAGAGCTTAACGATAATGAATACTTTGGAGAGAACGACCAGAGGCTTGAGCAAGCCAAGGAGGCGGTTAGTATCGGGGTACAGCGAGGAGGCGCAGCGGAAAAGATCCTTATGTCAATGGGATTCAAGAATTTGCATCATTCCGCAACTTCCCGCAAAGCCATTTTGAGATTGATCGATCATCGATACGAACTGTTGGCACTTGATGGAAATTATTTGCAGTTCATATTAGAAGCCGAAAATATCCCTCAATCGCGCATCCGAAGAGTTGCAGACATTGGTGAATTCGATCTCTATCTTGCTTTTTCAAACAGTACGCCAACAGAAATTGTTGAAAAGTGGCAACAGGCATTGGATACCATTAGAAATCGTTCACTAAGCGAAGATAAAGGTGTCATGAATTAGTACCTTATTATCCCTAAAGGCCATATAAGACCTAGTACTTCACAGTTGCTATGAACGCGGATTATTAAAACAGAAGTCTCTATGCGACAAACATAGAGACTTCCTATCTTGGAATTTACAAAAATAATCTAGGCAACGGCTTGTTGATTTATGGTCCCTTTCGTGTGTGCTGCAATATATTCAGCAAGCTGAGACTCTGTATTTGCTGTGTGTACAAAAGCCAGCCGCATTTCACCGGTTGAATTTAACTCAACAATATTAAAGTTGAGGGCTTCATTAAATTCTGCAAGCTGAATTTGGGATACTTGATCGGGAATAACAGATAGCGGACTCACCTTGGCACCGCTCAGTGAGAGGTTCGTCAATTCAACGTCGATCATCTCTGATCCGTTTATTAAAGCTGCGGACCAAGGGCCATCAAACCTTTCTGTTGAACGGCGATTGCCAACAGCAGACTCTCTCAATTTTTTCAAAACATCAGCCATTCTGTTTTGTAGCTCTATAATTTGATCCGCTGTCTGATCTGCGTTATTCCGTACTTGGGTCGATATGTTTCTAACTTCATTTGTTTCTACAGCAAGGTGGCTGACCTCGTTTGAGGCTTCGGTCGTGTTGATTGCTGTTTCTTGAACGTTTTGACTGATCTCTCTGGTTGCCAGATCTTGTTGTTCAATCGAATCCCCAATGGTTTGAGCTATATCATTAACCTCACTAATTGTCCCTGTGATTGAACGAATAGCAGTAACAGCCTTGCCGGTTTCGCTTCTGATTGATGTGACTTGGTCGCTGATTTCTTCCGTTGCTTTGGCTGTTTGTGTCGCGAGGCTTTTGACTTCTGAAGCAACCACAGCAAAGCCTTTACCTGCGTCACCAGCACGAGCGGCCTCAATTGTGGCATTCAAAGCCAGAAGATTGGTTTGCTCGGCAATATCTTGAATTAAATTAACAACATGACCAATCTTTTCGGCAGCACCAGAAAGCTCGCTGATTGTTGTGTCGGTACTTTGTGCCTCTCCTACGGCTTTAAGGGTGATGGCATTCGATTGCTCCACTTGTCTTGTGATTTCCCCAATAGAAGAGGATAATTCTTCTGATGCAGATGCGACGGCTTGAATGCGCTCGCTGGCTTGGCCAGTACTGGTCGATACTGATGTTGTTCTATTCGTTAATGATTCTACGATCTCATTCATATTCCGTGAGGCAGACCTCATTTCGGTTGTTTTTGCATTGGCGTCCTCTACTGCATCTCTGACCTCTTGCCCCAGAGCATCTGCAATCGAAAGAATCTCAGCTTTGAGACTGGCTGCTTGTTCTTCTCTGCGTTTCGCATTTTCGGCGCGTGTTTGTGTGATTTCAATTGAATTCTCTTTGAAAACCTGGACGGCGCGACTCATTTCACCCATTTCATCTTTGCGATCCAAGCCGGTGAGTTCAATTGTCTGGTCGCCCTTTGCAAGACGTTTCATCGCAGAAATAATTTTCCCCAAAGGTAGTGTAATACTACGTGTAATAAGAATACTTAACAAAATAGAGCTAAGTAGTAGAACAAGACCAACAGAAATTGTGATGATGTTTGTCTTTTCGCGTACGTTTGTTAATTCAGTCTTTGCTTGAATCAATCCCGTTCCTGCTGTTTCAAACAGCAATTTGAAATCGGGCTCCATTAATTTGAATATTGCACTTAAATTCGTTATTTCCTTTTGCGCTTCTAGGTGGGTTTCTGCCCAAAGAGAGAATTTAAGTTGATAGTGATTGATTAAGGTAGTTAACTCTTCTTTGTCTGGGGTGGATAGAGTAGAATTTTCAAGTAATTGTAAAAATTCAGTTCGACGATCTGCGATACGATTTATATATTTGTCCTGTCCCCGAAGCATGAAATCTTTTTCATGGCGACGTATCATGAGCATTTTAATTGTTAGTGCTTCTTGTTCGTTAATTTTTAGCTGTTCCTCTACCTTATGAACTGCAGTTCGTAAGTCACCTTTCAAACCGCTCTCTTCATCAAGTCCCATTGCTGTTAATAGGGTGACAACCTTTTCAAACTGTTGAGAGTGCTGATCTAGATTGTTGCGAAGGCGACTAATTTCGGTTTGCAGATTTTCTGCTGCTGGAAGGCTTGCAAGTTCAGTCAATGCTGTTGAAATTTCTTTTCCCTGTTTGAGGTACAGATCCGCATATTTTTGATCTTTACGTAAAAGGAAATCTTTTTCCCTTCGGCGCATCTGTAAGACACCAATTTCTATATTTTTTGTCAGCGTGGCTAGTTTTTCATTGTTTTCTTGATCGTTAAAGGCGCGTCCAACCAATTGATCGCCTGAAAAAAATGTACCACCAAGAATAACAAGACTAGCAACGGCAAGAACTGCAATAAGGCTAATACGTAAACTGATTTTTGCACTTCGGAAAAAAGTAAGTTTCAACATGACAGAACCGCTCCTGTGTAGGTGTTTGAGGTGGGAACCTATACTCAATCCAACCTAGGGGTTTTGTCTCGTGACTACGAAATATACCAACTCGGCAAAGTTTGGCAGTTATGTAGTTTTAGATTACGAGCGGTTTTAAGTTTGAATTTTATTTACTAATAATGGGTAAATGAAAATATAATTATCGCTATGGTTGTGTGTAGTGTTTGTAAGAATAGCTTGTTGAAATAAGTGATTTGGATGATAAAAAGGTTGTGTGGAGCCGCTTTAGTTCACCCCACAAGTTTGTGCCATTCTTCTTCACTTAAAACACTTACACCCAAGTCGGCAGCTTTTTTCAGTTTGGAACCAGCATCAGCACCAGCCACTACGTAATCAGTCTTCTTCGAAACAGATCCGGAAACCTTCGCGCCCAGGCTTTCCGCTTTTGCTTTGGCTTCATCCCTGGACATTGTCTGTAACTTGCCAGTGAAAACAACTGTCTTCCCTGTTACTGGTGAGTCGGTATTAATTTCGAGAATAAACTCTTCAACTTTTATTTGTGCCTTAAGATCGGCGATGACTTCCTGATTGTGAGGTTCGTTAAAGAAGGCAATCAAATCACCTGCCATAGAAGCCCCGATGCCGTCGATTGACAGTAACTCTTGCAGGGCATCACTTTCCGGATCATGCGCAAGTTGTGTGATTTCTTCTATATGTTCCAGGGTGCCATAGGTTTTAGCCATTAGTTTAGCTGTGGCTTGACCAATCTGGGGGATGCCAAGGGCAAAGATAAAGCGGTCCAGGCCGATTGTTCTTTTGCTTTCGATGGCATTGTAAAGGTTTTCTACAGATTGCCGTCCCCAACCAGGTTGGTTTCGAAGGGGCGTTAGCCTTCTGCGGTCATTCTCGGCCAATCTGAATAGATCTGCTGGCGATTTGATAGTGCCTTGTTCAAAGAAAAACTTGATTTGTTTGTCGCCAAGTCCTTCGATGTCAAAGGCATTCCTGCTGACAAAATGCTTCAGACGTTCTACGGCCTGCGCCGGGCATATCAAGCCGCCCGTACAACGGGTGACAACTTCGCCGTCTTCTTGTGTGGCCTGAGATCCGCACTCAGGGCAATGATCAGGGAAGGGGAAAGGGACAGAGTCCTCGGGACGTTTTTCGAGAATAACTTCTACGACCTGTGGGATAACGTCGCCAGCGCGTTGGATGACAATGCTATCACCTTCACGTACGTCTTTTCGTTCAATCTCGTCTTTGTTGTGTAAGGTTGCCCTGGAAACGACAACACCACCAACCGTGATTGGTTCAAGGTTTGCAACGGGGGTGAGTGCGCCGGTTCTGCCCACTTGAATGGTTATTTCGTTAAGGCGTGTTATCGCACGCTCGGCAGGGAATTTGTGTGCAATAGCCCAACGCGGGGCACGACTGACAAAACCGAGGCGTTCTTGCCAATCAAGGCGGTTCACCTTGTAAACAATACCGTCAATTTCATGGTTAAGATCGGGACGGTCGGTCATGATCTGACGGTAATAGCCAAGGATTTCATCTAGTGACGTGCATAGTTGTCCTGGATTAACGGGTAATCCCCAGGATTTCATCTTGGCCCGAACGTCAGTTAGGCTTTCACCTAAGGGCGCAGAAGTTTCCCCCCAGGCATAAGCAAAAAAATCTAATGGTCTGGCGGATGTAATGGAAGGATCTAGTTGTCTTAATGACCCTGCTGCGGCATTTCGGGGGTTGGCAAATGTCTTGCCCCCGGTGGATGCCTGATTTGTATTAAGTTCCTGAAAACGATCCCGACGCATGTAAACCTCACCCCGAATTTCGACAACATCAGGATAAGAGGTCCCGGTGAGTTGATGGGGGATACAGGCAATGGTTTTTACGTTCGCGGTTATATTTTCACCGATGGCACCATCGCCACGAGTTGCTGCTTGTACGAGAACACCTTTCTCGTAACGGATAGAACATGAAAGACCGTCGATCTTGGGTTCAGCAAAGATATTTACCGCCTCATCTTTACCTAGGCCAAGAAAGCGCCTGATACGTGCCAAAAACTCAGAAACATCTTCGTCAGCAAAAGCATTCCCAAGAGAGAGCATGGGCACAGAATGTTTTATCTTGCCGAAACCGGAGGATGGTGCTGCCCCGACTTTATGTGTCGGGCTGTCTTCGCGTACAAGATGCGGGAATGCCTTTTCAATAGCTTCGTTCCGACGTCTTAGGACGTCATATTCAGCGTCAGTTAATTCGGGTTCATCGTTCTGATAATAAAGTGCATCATGACGTGCTATTTCTGTTGCGAGATATGCGAGTTCAGTCGTAGCCTGCTCATCGGTAAGCCTTTCTGTCTCTGGATCAAAGAGAGAGAATGTAGAGGTGTCTTTTGTCAAGGTATCTATCCTAAAAGGCTATCGGCTGCTGAACGTGCTTCGTTGGTTATCTCGGCACCAGACAGCATACGGGCTACTTCTTCCCGGCGTTCTTCGTTGCTTAAATGGAAAACAGTTGTTGTGGTCTGATCTGCTTTGGAGGACTTCGCGACTTTGAGATGTTGCATACCTTTGGCGGCGACTTGAGGGCTATGCGTAATGACAAGAATTTGTCGTTCTTCTGCGAGGCGGGACAGGCGTTCTCCGACTGCGTGTGCAGTGGCACCACCAATGCCTGCATCAACTTCGTCAAAGACAAGGCAATCAATTGGACTGACCTTTGCCATAACGACTTTTAACGCAAGAAGAAACCGTGCGAGTTCGCCGCCGGATGCAATCTTACCCAATGGACCCGGTGTTGAGCCTGAATTTGTCGCGACCAGAAATGCGACCTGATCCCAGCCATGTTGACCCCAGCTCTCTTCGGATTGAATAATTAGAGAGGTTTGAAAAATGGCACGCTCGAGTTTAAGGGGTGGTAACTCGTTATTGATTGCCTGATCTAATTCTTTGGCCTTTTTATGTCGAGCCTTGCTTAGTTTTTCAGCTGCTTTGGCATAGGCAGATCTCGCTTCTTCGCATAAACGATCTAGTTTTTGGAGATGTTCGTTGCCTGTATCGATGAGCTTGAGCTGCTCTGCTACTTGGTCTCGCACTTTGACCAGCTCTTTTGGCTCAACACGGTGCTTTCTGGCGAGGTCTTGATAGAGGAAATAGCGTTCTTCTGTTTCTTGAAGGCGGGCTGGATCTAGATCTAGATCTAGATCATTGGATACGTCTTGGAGGTTGGCGAGAGCATCTTGTATTTCGAAAGTTGCGCGATCCAAAGCTTCGACCACAGGCTGTATTTTTTCACTAACGTTTTCTGGTGTTGTTGCCAAGTGCCGTTGTGCTTCGGCAAGCGAATTTTCGGCACCACCAATACCGTTTTCTCCGCTAAGTTCCAGTGTACAAGCATTCATCGCTTGAATTAATTTTTCACTGTGAATTAATAATTGTCTTTGTGATGAAAGAGTTTCTAGCTCTCCTGCAACCGGAGACAGATTATCTAACTCTTCCAGAGAATGACGTAAAAATGTCTCTTCGCGTTGTGCCTGAGCTAGCTTTTCATCGGCTTCAGATCGCTCATTGGAAAGAGCCTGCCATTTGCGCCAAAGCTCGGAGGTTTGTGATGTAAGGTGAACGTTATCGCTTGCCGCGTCGAGTAAGTTTCGGTGATTACTCTGATCCAAAAGGCCGCGCTGTTCGAATTGCCCTTGTATTTCTATCAGTAAATCGCCTGCTTGCCTGAGCAGGTTTGCGGAAACTGGTGTGTCGTTAATGTAAGCACGACTTCTGCCATCAGGGTTTACCACACGTCTGAAAACGAGCAGATCATCGTCGATGGAAACGTCTTTATCTTTTAAGAACTCGAAAACGGGATGGTCTGATACTGGATCAAAAACGGCGGACACGGTTGCTTTGTCGGTGCCTTGGCGAACCAGCCGGGATTCAGCTCTTGCGCCAAGGGCAAGACCAAGAGAATCAAGCAGTATGGATTTACCTGCGCCTGTCTCGCCCGTTAGAACGCAGAGGCCGTTATCAAAAGAAAGTTCCAGGCGGTCAATCAGCACAACATTGCTGATGGAAAGGTTCAGCAGCATGGAGCACCTATCACTAGAGAATGGAATCCCAAACTTCAGAAATCCAGGAACCTTCTTTTTCTTCTGGTTCCAGATCCTGTCCGGTTAAGAGCGCGTAACTGTCTTGATACCAACGTTCGCCGGGGAAGTTGTGCCCTAGAACTGAAGCAGTTGCTTGTGCTTCGTCAATAATACCAAGTGCAAGATACGCCTCTACCAAGCGATGTAATGCTTCTGGGACGTGTGTGGTTGTCTGGTATTGACCTATGACAGTTCTAAAGCGGTTGATTGCGGCAAGGTACTCTTTACGGTTCAGATAGAAGCGCCCGATGGTCATCTGTTTCCCGGCGAGGTGATCGTTTGCAAGGTCAATTTTTAGCTGAGCATCACGTGCATACTTACTTTCGGGGAATCTGCGGACAACATCCCGTAGAGACGACAGTGCATCACGCGTCATCTTTTGATCACGTCCGACGTCCGAAATCTGCTCGTAATAGCAAAGTGCCTTCAGATAATACGCATAAGGCGTATCGCGGTTACCGGGATGCAAATCAATGAAGCGATCCAAGGCGCTGATGGCATCATCATATCTGTTCTCGGAATAAAGAGCATAGGCTGCCATTAACTGTGCCTTTGATGCCCATACCGAATAAGGATGCTGACGCTCAACTTCGTCAAAGAGCCTTGCTGCATCTTCGTTGTCACCTGCTTTTAAGGCGCTATTAGCATCGTTGTACAGTTCTTCAACGGGGCGCTCTACATAAGCGGGTCTGTCATCAGAGCTACAAGCTGCTAAAGATGCGAGGAGTGATACCGCAAGGGTCACTTGTTTGTAGGAACTATCAATCTGCTGTCCGAAAAGACGGAAATTCATCTTAGGTTACTCTTTATCCAAAACCAAATTATGCATCCCCAAATGACTTATTCGGGCTTGTTCCATAGGCATATAAACACCAATGGTAAGGGTATAACCAGAGCACTATAGGGCTTCAAACTCTTGTCCTCAAGCGTCGTAAGGATAACTTGATCTCTTCAGGATAAAAAAAATATTTTTCCAGCGTTTATAAATGCAAAAAGCCCAGTGAAACCGGGCTTTTGTGATCTTCAATACGATGAATATTAAACAGAAGCAGCGACCGCGCGTTCCGGTGCAACAAAGCTAGAGCTGCGAGCAACAGTGTTTTCCGCTGGTAGGGTGGCCCATTCCCAAGCGCTATTGTCGGAAAGCAGCTGTTTCACCAAGCGGTATGTTTGGGCGTGACCACTTTTAATGCCGTGGTAATGACCAATAATTGGTGCGCCTGCAAGGAACAGATCCCCGATAGAATCTAGAATTTTATGGCGGACAAATTCGTTGCCATAACGAAGACCGCCTTCATTCATCACCGTATCGCCATCAATAACAATGGCATTGTCCAGTGAGCCACCACGGGCAAGGCCCATTTTACGAAGCTGATCTGCTTCATGCAGGAAGCCGAAAGTACGGGCGCGACTTACTTCCTGTTTATATTGGTCGGGGCGGACTTCCATAAAGAGTTCCTGACGTCCGATTGCTTGTGTATCAAAATCAATTTCGAAACTGACAGAGAAACCTTCTGCTGGGCTCAGGATACCAGAGCGGGTTTCCTCATCGTCACGTACTTCTTTGAGGATGCGAATGGCACGCTTTGGCGCATTCTGTTCAACAACGCCTGCGCATTCGATTAGAAACACAAAGGGAGATGAACTGCCGTCCATAACGGGTACTTCGCAAGAATTAATGTCAATACGACAGTTGTCGATACCAAAACCAGCGAGTGCTGACATAAGGTGCTCAATCGTGCCGATTTTCACATCACCTTTTACAAGGGTGGTACAGAGAGGAGACTCAATGGCGTATTCCCAGGTTGCTGGAATAATAGCGCCTTTCCCGGCGACATCGGTACGGTGAAAAACAATACCAGTACCTGGCTCTGCAGGGTGAAGCGTCATAACAACATTGTCACCTGAATGTAGGCCGACACCAGAGCAATTGATTGCGCTTTTGAGTGTCTTTTGCTTCAGTACACGATTGGCAGCAGTGTTGGTTTTCATGAGTACGCTTCGTTTGTTAGTTAATCCCCCGGAGCAGCCGAGCTGTTCATCCGATAAAATGCAACAAGGGAACGATAGCTCGTCCCCCTGTCTCTAACAAATCACTGTTTGTTTCAATATGTTACGAAATGTAACGTACTTTGAAATATTTGCTTTTAATTGGCCTGACGCCGCAGAAATGCTGGGATATCCAGAAGGTCTTCTTCGGTAGATGGCGTTTGAATCCGGTCTTGAGGATCCAACCCGGTCAATCTTGGCTGTTGACTGTTACCTGCTACAGGCGATTCGGATGGGGTTGCTGTCGGTGCCACAGAAGGTGTCGCAGGGGCATTAACAGTTGCTTTTCCCATCTCAAGCTCTTCTTGTTCTTCGGACTGCGTGGCAGCTTGAAGAGCACGTGCTGCACCACCGGTAATGCGTCCAAACAAGCCGCGTCCTTTTTTGGATGCATCTTCGTGTTTGTCCGTGCCGTTAGCCAGAGCAGCCGCCGCAAAAGGATCTGCCTTTTGCCCTGTTACCTGAGGAGCCGCAGGTTTCTGGTTTGTAACCGTGGTCGGGGTGGGAGCAACAAAGGTATCGTTCTTTATTTCAGCTTGTGGTGCTGTTGCGGAAACAGGCTGAGCATCAGCTTCACTGCGTGTGATCGCTGATTCGATACTTGTTTGTGATGGTCCTGTCTCAATAATTGGTTGAGCGGCAGGTTCTGCACTTGCTGCCGCGGCCGGTGTTGAGACAGGCGTTGCTGCAGGTTGAGGTGCTTCGGCAACAGATGCAACAGCTTGTTCAGGCTGTGGTTCTGCGGGCGCTTCAGGTGTCACATTCAACGGTGCTGGCGGCGCTTTGAATTCTTTCGTTTCAGGTGGACGAATGTTCTTCATTGATTCAGCATCAATACCGGTGGCAACAACAGATACCCGCATGGTGCCTTCCATATTCGGATCATATGTAGAACCAAAAATGATGTTTGCTTCGGGATCAACTTCGTCCCGGATGCGGTTTGCAGCTTCATCGACTTCAAACAGTGTCAGATCTGGTCCACCTGTGATGTTTATAAGAACTCCACGAGCGCCCTTCATAGATACTTCGTCAAGCAGCGGGTTGGAAATTGCTGCTTCGGCAGCATCCATCGCACGGCTTTCGCCATCGGCTTCGCCAGTTCCCATCATGGCTTTGCCCATTTCGGTCATAACAGCGCGAATATCAGCAAAATCGAGGTTGATCAGACCAGGCATAACCATAAGGTCGGTTACACCACTAACGCCGGAGCGCAACACGTCATCCGCCATTTTAAATGCATCGGCGAAGGTTGTCTTTTCGTTGGCAATTCTGAACAGATTCTGGTTTGGAATAATGATCAGCGTATCAACGTATTGTGCCAGCTCTTCGATACCCTTTTCCGCAAGGCGCATACGATGCACACCTTCGAAGTGGAAAGGCTTGGTCACAACGCCAACTGTCAAAATACCAGCATCACGTGCTGATTTGGCAATGACAGGTGCAGCACCGGTTCCGGTACCACCGCCCATGCCGGCTGTAATAAAGACCATGTTCGAGCCTTCGAGGTGACCAAGGATTTCATCCATGGCTTCCTCTGCTGCAGCTTGTCCTATGTCTGGACGTGATCCGGCACCAAGGCCCTGGGTAATGTTTCTGCCTAGCTGGATCGTGCGATCACATGATGACTGCGCGATTGCTTGCGCGTCGGTATTTGCTATCAAAAACTCGACACCCTCCAGATTACTCTGGATCATGTTGTTTACAGCATTACCGCCTGCACCACCGACCCCTATAACCGTAATCTGAGGGGTCAGTTCGGAATCAACTGGTGGTACATCTAAATTTAAAGCCATCACTAACCTCCGTTGCACGCCGACTCGGCGCATTCGTTTGTCAAGTTGTACTATAAAGTAGTGGAATCAGTCGAGCTAATTCCTAACTTTTTCTTAAAAATTTTCACTGAACCACTTCCCAAACTTACTCACGAAGTTCTGAGGCTGAGTCTCCTCGGGGGTTTTCTCGGTTTGAACGTCGTTATGGGCAATGGTTGCGTAGGTCAAAAGACCCGCGCAGGTAGAGAAGCTTGGCCCGCCTGTGGCGTCTGCCAAACCGTTTACGCGTATCGGTCTACCGATCCGAACTTGTTTGTCGAGAATCAAGCTCGCAAGATCCGGTAAGCCAGGAAGCTGGCTGGCACCGCCTGTCAAAACAACACGCCGCCCACCAACTTTATCGAAGCCACTCATTTCCAGTTTCGAGCGGACGATTTCAAAAGTTTCTTCCAGTCTTGGCTGTATAATGCCGACTAGAAGTGATCGCGGGACCTGTTGCGGTTGGCTACCAGCTTCTTCGCCTACCTGTGGGACATCAATCATTTCCCGTTCATCTGTAACGGTTGCGACAGCATGACCGTACAGGGTTTTCATGCGTTCAGCTTCGGCGACTGGTGTGGAAAGACCACGTGCAACATCATTGGTCACGTGATGGCCTCCAACAGGGATGACATCACTGAACACCAGCTTTCCTTCGCTGAAGACGGCAATCGATGTTGTTGTGCCACCCATATCAACCAGAGTAACACCGAGTTCCATTTCATCATCGACCAGACAAGCAAGGCCTGATGCATAAGGTGTGAGCACAAAACTTAGGGGGTCAAGGTGGCAGCGTTTGACGCAGGTTGTCAGGTTACGCAAAGAATTTGCTGCGGCGGTAATAAGGTGCATTGTTACACCCAGCATTTCCCCGTGCATTCCCCTTGGGTCCTTGACGCCACGATTACCGTCGAGGGTAAAGCCTGTTGGCAGGGAGTGAATAAGCTGACGACCTTGTTCAGCGTTGCCTTCTGGCCCCTGAATTTTGCTGGCGTGCTCAAGAGCTTGTTTCAAGTCGGTTTCAGTAACTTCATGGCCATTGATGGCAACTTCGAGGTTTATGTTGTGGGATGCTGGTGATCCCCCCGAGAGATTTACGAGTACTGCATTAACCGTTTCACTTGCCATTTGCTCTGCAGAATGCACGGCATTCAGAATGGAATCTTCCAATGCTTCCATATCAACAATGTTGCCGCTCTTCATACCATGGCTGGCCTGTTGTCCAATACCGATTACTTTCGGTGGGTTATCGCCATCCATTTGAGCAATGAAACAGCAAATTTTGCTGCTGCCCACGTCTATGGCAGCTATTGTTCCATGCTTGATAGCCCCGGGGTTCCGCTTCATGATTGGCGGTTTCCCTGGATAGAAGGCGTGATCATTGTTTTTGTCCGGAAACGAGGGGACAGTACCATTAAGTTTTCTTTCCTTTTACTTTCTTCGTTTTGTTTTTTTCAGAGCCACCGGACGTTCTGACAATGAGACGATCTCTCAAGCGTAAATCAACGACGATAACGTCTCGCTCTAAAACACCTTCGTCACGTTCGATACGGGCAAAGAAAGACCAGGCGTCATTGGCGTCTTCTTCGGGAAGTTGCACATCAACACCGTTGTTGAGGCGGATGTTCCAGCGGCGTCCACTCACACGAACGGCTGCTTTTACTCGATTACCAAGCTCTGGCTCGCTTTCTATGAGAGCGAGAATTTCGCGGGCGTGATCAGGGGCATCAGGGCCAACGATAAGTGGTAGCTTTGAAAATCTGTTGGCCTTGGCAGATGCGATCACTTCGCCGCTTTGATCAATGACATGCAGAACGCCTTCTTCTTGCCAGAGTGCCAGTGGTTCTCTTTCTTCCAGATTTACGTAAATAATATTCGGCAGGCGGCGTTCAACAATAGCTCTTTTTACCCAGGGTAATTCCTCGAGATCCGCTTTTGCCTGTTCAGGAGAAAAAGATAAAATCGGTGTGCCGCGCTCTACATCCAGTTTACTGAGGATAGCTGCAGCGTTGCTTCTTTTACGGCCCTCGACAAGGACGTCTTCTACCGATAACCCAGCATCAGCGGTCATACCATGAAAGTCTTCAACGCCTTGATTGATCTTTTCCGGTATCCAGCCATTAGTCCATAGTACCGTGACAAGCCCGACAGTTGCGACTAGGCTTCCGGCGGCTGTGCCCCAAAATACTTTGCGCCAGTTTGTATCTCGAAAAGGAATTTTACTCCTTTTCTGAGGTCTTTTGCGTCTGCGCGTGGTTTTTTTATTACTACTCATAGCTCCTCCTTGTTCCCCAAGGCTTCTTGGACCATCCAGGAACAGAGTTCAGAGAAAGAAATACCGATATGTTTTGCCTGCTCGGGGACCAGACTGAGGTCTGTCATTCCAGGTTGTGTGTTGGTTTCCAGGTAATAGAGTTTGCCGTCACCATTTGCTGTGTCGTCGTAGCGGAAATCACTTCGACTTACTCCGGCACAACCAAGAACCTGATGTGATTTCAGGGCAGCATCCAGTGCTTCTTGGTATATGGCTTCAGGAATTGATGCAGGAATTATATGATCGGTTTTGCCCTCAGTATACTTGGCTTCGTAATCATAAAACCCTTCTTTAGGAGAAAGCTCTGTAACGGCGAGTGGCTTGTCACCCATCACAGCAACAGTCAGTTCACGTCCGGGGATATAACGTTCAACCATTATATCGCCGGAAAACCCGAGATCTTCGCGCGTTGCCGCAACGTGATTGTCCCCTTCGAAGACAATGTGAACACCAACGGATGAGCCTTCGCTCAATGGCTTGATAACATACGGTCGGGGCAAGGGATCACCCGCAGCCAGATCAACGGCCTGAATGCTTTTGCTCTCGGGAACACGTACGCCAACTTGCTCAACCATCGCTTTGGCACGTTCTTTGTGCATGGCAAGGGCAGAGCTTAGAACCTTGGAATGTGTATAAGGCAGAGACAAGAGTTCCAGGAATCCCTGAACACAGCCATCTTCGCCCCACTGTCCGTGGAGAGCATTGAAAACGACAACAGCTTTGCTTTCTTGCAACTGAGAAATCAATGCCGGGATATCTTGGCTAACATCTATTTCCGTTACGGTATAACCTGCCTTGCGCAATGCCTCAGCACAGGCAGCTCCGCTGGCAAGAGACACGTCTCGCTCAGCTGAAAAACCACCTTTTAGTAATGCGACATGACAGGTCATAAATGCTTCTTCCTTTTATATTCTTAGTGCTCGCCAGCTTTATTTTCAGGCGTTTTGTTTCCCAGGCGTTTTATTTCCCAGTGCAATTCTATGCCCGAGGTTTCTTTGACCCGTTTCCTGACTTCTTCGCCAAGATTTTCCAGATCACGTGCGGATGCTTTGTCATTGTTAATCAGAAAATTACAATGTTGTTCAGATACTTGAGCGTCACCAATCTTGAGGCCACGGCATCCCGCTTTGTCGATTAACTGCCAGGCTTTGTTGTCATCAGGATTTTTAAACGTACTGCCGCCTGTACGGGATTTAATGGGTTGTGTGCTGCCCCGTGCATCCTGAATTTCTTTCATTCTCTCAGCAATTTCGCTTGAATTTCCAGCTGTGCCGACAAAACAGGCACGAACAAAAATCCACTCTTTTCCCAATTCACAATGACGATAGGCATACCCTAATTGCTCGGGACTAAAGCGTTGAATGTTTCCTGATAAGTCAATTGCTTCGGCCCAAACCAAGATGTCTTTGGTTTCTCGACCGTAAGCCCCGGCATTCATTCGCAATGCACCACCAATTGTGCCGGGAACACCACAGAGGAATTCCAATCCGGTAATTCCTGCTTTCATTGCTGTTTTTGCGACTTTGACATCTAAGGCTGCGGCACCGGTAATAATCTGATTTTTTGTTTCATCAGATGCTTCTACCTTTGCAAAAGCAGGACCGAGGCGAATAACAACGCCGGGAATACCACCGTCACGGATCAAGAGATTTGACCCTACTCCGATGACAAGCACTGGTGTATCTACTGGTTTGTTCTGTAGAAAGTGAATTAGATCGTCCTGATCTGCGGGTGTATAAAGTACGTCTGTTGGGCCCCCGACTTTAAACCACGTGACCTTTGCCAATTGCGCATCAGTCTTATAGTTGCCCCGAACGGGGGGCAGGCTATGTATAAGATGGTTTTCTGGAAGAGCCTGTTGAGACATGCTTATTTACGACCCCCGGATAGTACTGCGTCCAGTTCGTCAGGCAAGGCATGTGCCCAGGCCGATATTGATCCAGCACCAAGGCAAACAACAACATCACCTGTAGTGGCCGTTTCAGAAACCAGCTCAGCAAGCTTGTCGGGGCCAGATAAAGCAATCGCGTTTCTGTGCCCACGTGTCAGGAGACCTTTTACAAGACTGTCGCGATCGGCCCCTTCAATTGGTTCTTCACCAGCGGTGTATACATCAGAAACGATAACTTGATCCGCATCGTTAAAGCAGGAGCAAAAACCTTCAAAGTGATCTGACAGGCGTGAATAACGATGTGGCTGTACGACGGCAATTACTTTCGAATCCTCGTCAATAGCTTGTCTTGCAGCCTGTAAAACAGCGGCAATTTCGACGGGATGGTGCCCATAGTCATCAATGATGGTTATGCCGTTGACTTCACCTGTTTTGGTGAAGCGGCGTTTCACACCTTTGAAATCCATCAACGATGCCCGGATTTCATCATCATTCATACCCAGTTCGCTGGCAACAGAGATCGCGGCAAGTGCATTGAGGATATTGTGATTCCCCAGCATTGGTAGGCGGCAGTCAGTAATGGTTCTGCTGTCAGCGTCACTCCGTTTTGAAATGACGACATCAAAAACGTTACCTGTGATTTCTGTGCGAACATTCACGGCACGGAATTTTGCCTGTGGGCTAAAGCCATAGGTGACAATTCTGCGATCCTCAATACGTCCGATCAGTGACTGAACCACAGGGTGATCTATGCACAGGACGGAAAATCCATAGAAGGGAATGTTTTTAACAAAAGTTGCGAAAGCATCGTGGAGTGCTTCTATTGAGCCGTAAAATTCCATGTGTTCCGGGTCAATATTCGTAATGACCGAGATTGTCGCGGGTAGTTTGATAAAGGTACCGTCACTTTCATCGGCTTCAACAACCATCCAGTCACCATCGCCCAACCGTGCGTTGGTGCCATAGGCATTGATAATTCCGCCATTGATGACCGTTGGATCAAAGCGTCCCCCATCAAGTAGCGCAGCAATCATAGAGGTTGTTGTTGTCTTGCCATGCGTTCCACCCACAGCCACGCAGGATTTGAAGCGCATAAGTTCGGCAAGCATTTCGGCACGGCGAACAATAGGGGTTAGATTATTACGTGCTTCTTCGACTTCTGGATTATCCAGCTTGATAGCCGAGGATACGACAACAACGCGGGCATCTTGCACGTTCTCAGCCTTGTGGCCGATCATGACTTTAATACCCATATCGCGCAGGCGGAGAACGTTGGCTGATTCAGCAATGTCACTGCCTTGAATCTGGTATCCGAGATTGTGCAAGATTTCGGCAATCCCGCTCATCCCGATACCGCCGATACCCACAAAATGCAAAGGGCCTATGTCGAGTGGCATGCCTTTCATGCTACCGCCCCCGTTGAAACGTTCTCGCTTGTTAATTTTTCGTCTCCGTTACTTTCTTTTATGCCGCACACAACATCTGCGAGATTACTCGCAGCGGCAGTGATGGCGCTGTTGCGGGCACAAGATGCTGATCTTTCGAGCAGTTGTGTGTGTGAAAAAAGTGAAATTAATCTATCTGCCAGTTTTTGTGGCTTTAAACAGCGCTGCGCCATGAGCCAACCAGCCCCTGCATCTGTGAAATCACGTGCATTTTCAGTTTGGTGATCATCTGTTGCGTGGGGGTAAGGAACCAAAATGGCAGGGCGTCCGGCCGCGGCCAATTCTGTTACCGTTGAAGCACCAGAGCGACAGATAGCAATATGTGCCGTTGCTAGCCTTGTTGGCATATCGTCAAAAAAAGCTTTGAGATCTGCTTTGATGCCGTTGTCGTTGTAGAGGGCTTCGATTGTCTCAGCCCCTTCACCACGCACCTGTTGTGAGATATGAAGGCGTGTCCGAATTTCTTTGGGGAGAAGGGCAAGGGCTTCGGGGACAATCGTATTAAATACAGTAGCACCTTGGCTACCGCCTGTGACCAGGATATTTAACGTGGACTGATCATCTGGTGTCGGGTAGGCAACTTCGCGAAGAGCCAGGATCTCAGGACGAACCGGATTTCCTGTCAGGGTGATTTTGTTCTCTAATCCCTGCGGGATATGGCTGACGTTCTTGAACGAGGTACAGATACCGTGTGCTTTAGTAGCCATTAGGCGATTTGCTCGACCCAACACGGCGTTCTGTTCATGCAGGAAAAGAGGAATTCCAAATTGCCCGGCGGCCAAACCTGCTGGTACAGAAGCATAACCACCGAAAGCCACGACAACATCAGCTTTGATTGACTTGAGTAGTTTCCGGGCTTTCAGGGTGCCGATGAAGATTTTACCGAGACTAAGGACTTTACGTACAATGCCGCCACCCGCAACACCGCCGGCAGAGACGCGATAAACTGTTACGTCTTTCAGGTCTTCGCCAAAACCGGCACCTCTTAGATCCGTAACGAGGCTGACTTTATTGCCACGTGCAAGTAACTCGTCGGCAAGTGCGCGCGCCGGGAACATATGTCCGCCTGTTCCGCCAGCTGTGAGTACAATGTGCATTGGTTTGTTTGTCATTATATGCCCCCGTCATAATCGCCGTGAGGGCGGCGTCTGGTGAAGGCCAGTACCATTCCCATACCGACTGCCAAGGCGAGAAGTGATGATCCGCCATAACTGATGAAGGGGAGTGTCATACCTTTTGTTGGGATGAGGTGAATTGCAGATGCCATGTTGATAATAGCCTGCAGACCAAATTGTACGAGCAAGCCTGTGCAAGCGAGCAGAACAAAAAGATTGTTCTCTTGTAATAGACGGCTAAAACCACGCAAGACGACGAAAGCGAACAGGCTGACAATGATCAGGCAGGCAATAAGGCCAAGTTCTTCGCCAGCGACTGAAAAGATAAAATCAGAATGTGCATCGGGTAGCTGTGATTTTACAGTGCCTTCGCCAGGGCCTTGCCCAAGTAACCCACCATTCTTGAAGGCTTCCATCGAACGATTAACCTGGTATCGACTTCCTGCTGCGGGATCAAGAAAGCCATCAATACGTGCCGTAACGTGTGGGAGAGTAAAGTAAGCGGTGATCAAGCCAAGGGCCGCGAAAAGAACTAATCCACCGACCAAAATCATAGGGAGACCTGCTAAAAATAACTGTACACCGCCGATGGCAGTTACAACGACTGTTTGTCCCAAGTCCGGTTGCATGAGTAAAAGGCTGATGACGACGAGCCAGATGCCAACAGCGATCAATGTGCCCGGAATACCTTCGTCGCTTTTTGCGCTGGCAAGCATCCAGGCAATCGTGACGGCAAAAAAGGGTTTCACAAATTCAGAAGGCTGGAGAGAGAAGCCGAGAATGTTAATCCATCGGGTCGCACCTTTGATTTCAACGCCCAGCACTAGTGTCGCCAGTAAAGCAAGGACTGTCAGGCCCATACCAATAACGGCAAAACGGCGCACTTTTTTTACAGGCATTAGGGAAATGCCAATCATGAACGCAGCAGCAGCCGGAAGCAGTAAGAAATGGCGTTTCGCAAGCTGGAAAGTTCCTACACCGCTGATCCGGTCAGCAGCGGCAGGAGAGGCGGCTAGAACCAGAAGAGCGCCAAATCCCATAAGTGCGAGCAATGCAGCAAGATTCCATCGATCCACGGTCCACCACCAGCGGCCTAAAACAGATGTGTCTGTACGAGAAAAAGTGCTCATGAGGCAATTTCCTTTACAGGTTGATGCTTCAGCTTTGCGACACACTCTTTGAAGTGATCGCCCCGAAGTTCAAAACTGCGATACTGGTCCCAAGACGCACACGCGGGAGAGAGAAGTACAACGGGATCTTGTTCAATTGATTGAAAGGCATCATTCGCTGCTTTTGTGACCGCAACATCAAGCGTTCCGCAAATCTCATAAGGTAACGAACTGCCAATTTGATTGGCAAATGCATCTGCACTTTCACCAACTAGATAAGCTTTTTGAATGCGCGGGAAGTAGGGTGATAGGCTTTCGATACCGCCGTCTTTTGCCCGTCCACCAGCTATCCAGTAGATATTGTCATAACTGCCGAGCGCACGTGCGGCAGCATCTGCATTGGTCGCTTTTGAATCATTGATATAGCGAACACCGTTGTTTGTCGTAACAAGTTCCTGACGGTGAGCTAAACCGGGAAATGATTTCATCCCGGCAATGATTTGTTCATCCGGCAGTCCAACAGAGCGGCAGGCGGCAAAAGCAGCAGCTGCATTCTGGTGATTATGATTGCCAGGCAAGCGTTCTATTGTGCCTAGGTCCGCAACATCTTTTTCGGTAGAAAAGACATCATCAATAAGGTGCCCTTCTGCCACAAAAACACCTTCGGCCAATCTGGTTGATCCAGAAATCGGTACTGTTCTTACCGTTCCGGTTTGGTTGACGGCATCGAACACTGCGCGGGAATGGTTGTCATCCATTCCAATGATTGCTGTGTCGCTTTTTGATTGGCGCTCGAAAATGTGTTTTTTTGCTTTGATATAACCATCTATATCGCCGTGACGGTCCAGATGATCCGGGCTGATATTCATGAAAAGTGCGATATCGAAAGTCAGCTGGGATAACAGATCAAGTTGATAGGATGACATCTCCAAAACGTAGATGCCTGTACTATCCAGCTGTGGCAATTCCAGAGCAGGGGTACCAAGATTTCCCCCGACAGCAATATTACGTCCAGCCGACGTTAAAATGTGCGCAATGAGGCTTGTCGTTGTTGATTTTCCATTGGTGCCGGTGATGCCAATGAAAGTTGCTTTGGGCACAGCCCTGTAAAGGAGCTCGACTTCGCAAATGATTTCAACTTTATTCTTTATTGCGGCTGCAGCAACAGGATGTGGTGTCGGGTGTGTCAGAGGGATGCCTGGTGACATCACCAAGCTTTGTACCGCGTTCCAATCACAGTTATTCAAATCAACAAGTGTCAGGCCCGCTTCTTCAGCCTTTTCACGACCTGTCGGGTTATCATCCCATGCCCAAACTTTTGCGCCAGATTGGGCGAGCGCACATGCAGCAGTCAACCCCGAACGTCCCAGACCTAAAACGGCAAAGGCTTTTTCATTGGTTGAGCTGATATATGTGCTTAAGTCGATCATCTATTCTTATCTGAGTTTCAGTGTGGCGAGGCCGATGAGGGCAAGGATCATGGAAATAATCCAAAAGCGAATAACCACTGTTGGTTCTGCCCAGCCCTTTTTTTCAAAATGATGGTGCAAGGGGGCCATTCGGAAAACACGTTTTCCCGTCGTTTTGAACGAGGCGACCTGTACGATTACGGAAACTGTCTCAAGGACAAAAAGACCACCGATTATTGATAAAACGATTTCATGCTTGGTGATAACAGCAATAGTTCCGAGAGCACCTCCCATGCTTAGAGAACCGGTATCACCCATAAAGACCATGGCTGGTGGTGCATTGAACCATAGGAAGCCAAGACACGCACCAACAAGAGCACCACAGAAAACTGTTAGTTCGCCTGTGCCGGGTACATAGGAAATCTGTAGATACTCAGCAAAGATGGTGTTACCGACAAGATACGAGATCAGGCCAAAGCAGGCACCCGCGATCATCACAGGAACAGTTGCCAGTCCATCAAGTCCATCTGTCAGATTTACGGCATTTGATGCGCCGACCATCACAAAAACAGCAAAAGGCACGTAGAAAAGGCCAAGGTTCAGCATAAGCTCTTTGAAGAAAGGGATTGCCAGATGAGTTCCCATTTCTGGAGGACTGACAGCCATTGTACCCGTTGCAGCAAGAACAGAGATCAGAACTTGAGCGAGTAGTTTGGCTTTACCGGGCAGGCCCTTGGTATTGCGCTGGGTCAGCTTGAGGTAATCATCACCAAAACCAATAAGACCAAAGCCAATGGTTACAAGCAGAATAATCCATATAAAAGGATTGCTCAGATTAGCCCAAAGTAGGGTGGAAACCGACAGGGCGAGCAGTATGAGTGCCCCCCCCATAGTCGGGGTTCCTTTTTTGGTCAAGAGGTGGCTTTCCGGGCCATCGTCACGGATCGGCTGGCCTTCACCTTGTTTGTTCTTCAGCCAGCGAATTATCCTGGGGCCAAAAATAAAGGAGATGAGAAGAGCGGTCAGAACCGCACCACCGCTTCTAAAGGTAATGTAGCGGAAAACATTGAACAGCGAATAGTCATCAGCCAGTGGAAAGAATATTTCATACAACATTACTCTTCTCCTCCATCATTTTGTGCAGATAGAGACTTCAGAGTTTCTATAATCACGGACATCTTACTTCCCAATGATCCTTTGACTGATACAACGTCATCGGCCTGAAGTTCCGTGGCCAGAACGACGGCTAATTCTTGTGAATTTTTTGTGTGAACACCGCGTAAGTTCGCGGGCAATGCCTCGTGTAAGGCTTTCATGTGCTGTCCGCAAGTAAATACGAGATCTATGCCGGAATCATTAAGCGGACCGGCGAGATCTGCGTGTATTTTTTTTGCCTTTTTACCCAGCTCTAACATGTCGCCCAGAACAGCTATTCTGCGCCCCGCATTATCAGGAACGGCATTTGCGAGAACGTTTATACTGGCCCGGACTGATGCAGGGTTTGCATTATAGCTGTCGTCGATAAGCTCGAAATGTTTTCCATTTGCGAGCTGCTGAACAGATTTTTCTCCGCGTCCGGGAAGACCATGAACTGTACTTAAATCTGCGGCTGCTTTCTCAACACCTGCACCAACAGCATCAACCGCAGCTAAGGCCGCCAGACTGTTTAAAATCCAGTGAAAGCCAGGATTGGAAATCGTGTAATCGATAATCTTTCCGCAGATGTCAGCTTCAACTCGGCTATATTCTGCAAAAAGCTCATATCCGATCAGCCTTGCCTGTGCTTTGGGATGTTCCCCAAAACTGACAATGTTTGTTACGCCGTTTGTGTTTGCTCGTTCGGCCATGAGATCAAAAAGCGGATGATCACGATTTAATATTGCGACACCATCAGCAGACATTGCTTCGAATATCTCACACTTTGCTTCGGCAATTTCTTCAAGAGATTTAAAGAACTCAAAGTGTGCTGCTTCGATAGTACTGATAATAGCAACGTCAGGGCGGACCAACTTGGTCAGTTCACGAATTTCACCAGTGCTGTTCATGCCCATTTCGTTAACGGCATAGACAGCATTTCGCTGCATTCGGGCCAGGCTGAGCGGAACACCCCAGTGATTGTTAAAGCTTGCGGCACTGGCGGCTGTTTCTGCTTGCTGGCTTAGACAATGCCGTAGGATTTCCTTGATCGTAGTCTTTCCGACTGAGCCTGTTACACCGATGAATTTAGCTGAGCTATTAGCACGGGCTGCGGCTCCAAATCTGTTGAGGGCACCGAGTGTATCATCGACGATAAGTAGGGGTGCGTCATCAGACAGGCGTTCTGGCCGACGTTGTACAACTGCTGCGGATGCACCTTCTTCAAAGGCTTTGGCAACATAATCATGACCATCAAAGTTTGGACCTTGCAGAGCAAAAAACAAGTCACCCTTTTCCAGGCTACGCGTGTTCAGAGACAGGCCGGTAGCTTGCCAGTCATGTGTGTTCTCGCCACCCGTCGCACTTGCTGCTTCTGCGGCTGTCCATAATACTTCACGCATGATCTGGACCTCCTGTATCCTGGGCTGTATTCCGGGTTTCTAGCGTGTGATCTATTGCCTCTTTGGCAACAATTCGATCATCAAAGGGAAGGACTTTATCGCCGACAATTTGGCCGCTTTCATGACCCTTTCCGGCAATAATAAGGAGATCTCCGTCATTAAGGTCTGAAACAGCTCTGAAAATGGCTTTGCGTCGATCATCAATCTCAATGGCATTTGGCGCTGCAGCCATCGCCTGCGCGCGGATAGTCGCAGGATTTTCTGTTCTGGGGTTATCGTCTGTAATGTAGGCTTGATCGGCCAGCTTATCAGCAATACCGCCCATCAAGGGGCGTTTCCCCGGATCGCGATCACCGCCACAGCCAACAATAATAGATAGTTTGCCGGGTGTGTGCGGACGCAGAGCCTGAATGATGGTTTCTACAGCATCGGGAGTATGGGCAAAATCAACATAGACCGTACCTCCTTTGGCTGTTTTACCTATTTTCTCAGCGCGTCCGGGAACGCCATTCAGCGTAGGCAGGGTATCCAGGATTTCCTTAAGATCTGCGCCGCAGGCAAGGACAAGGCCAACTGCGGCCATAATATTGGAAGCTTGGAAACTGCCCGTCAAAGGAAGCGTCACCTTATGAGTTTCTCCGAAGAGCGATAAAGTCAGATCCTGCCCGTCTGTTGTTGGACTTTGTTCGATGATTTGCAGGTCGCTGGGGCTGTGACCATAGCTGATAATATGGTGGTTTTTCTCAGCGCAAATTTTAGCAGTTTTCTCATATTCTGGCATATCGGCATTGAGAACAGCGGTTGCGCCCTTAGGTAACAAGTTACGGAACAACCTTAGTTTGGCGTCTAGATAGCTGGCCATATCTGGGTGGTAGTCCAGATGGTCCTGTGAAAGGTTGCTAAAAGCTGCTGCTTTAAGGCGCAGGCCATCAAGGCGATATTGATCTAGCCCGTGGCTGGATGCTTCAAGGGCCAGATGGCTATAGCCAAGATCGCTCAGGTCTTTGAGGCTATTAAAAAGCCCAATAGAGTCTGGTGTTGTTAAGGCAGCGGGTGCGTTTGGAATAGGGGGGTAGATACCAAGCGTTCCGAGGCTGGCTGCTTTATGTCCAAGAGCTTCCCAAATTTGTCGTGTGAAAGTCGCAATTGATGTCTTGCCATTGGTGCCTGTGATAGCCACCAGCGTTTCCGGTTGTTTCTCGCTAAACGCCGCGGCCAGCAATGATATCGTCTGCCGCGGGTTGTCGCTTTTCAGAACAGCCACTTTAGCTTCGAACGAAGAGGTGTCTTTGTTGGATGGAACAAGAATAGCAGTTGCGCCGGAAGCTAAGGCCTGAGGGATAAAGCTAAAGCCGTCGGGGCCGCCTTCAACCGCTGAAGGCAGAGCAGCAAAAAGGTAACCTGTTTTTACTTTTCTGCTATCAAGAGACAGTTCTTTTATTTCCCTGTTGTCATCACTGCTTGAGGGGCGAAGTTCTTCGGGTATTTTTGACAACAGTTTATCTAGCCGCAACCTTACGTCCTTCCATGCGGGCCTTTGCCTTTTTCAAAATTGTATTTCCAACAGTATCTGCATCTTCAATATAGGCGGGTTCAATGCCCATTAGAGGCGCCATTCGTTCGACAACACGTTTGACCACGGGGGCTGCGACCCAGCCACCCGTTGCAAATCCATATGTTTTCTTAGTGCCTTTGGGTTCATCCACCATGACATAAACTACATAGCGCGGATTGTTCATCGGGAAGGCCGCAACAAAGGAGGAAACGCGTGAATTTTTCACATATCGCCCGCCTCTTAATTTGTCTGCCGTACCTGTCTTTCCGCCGACGAGATATCCCTTGGCGTTGGCGTTTTTACCTGAACCGTGCAAAACAACAAGCCTCATTAAATCACGCATATAATCTGACGTTTTTTCGCTTAAAATGCGGCGTCCGAGAGGTACATCATCCTTGGCGCGTTTAATAAAAGTGGCTGGCTTTAATGTGCCGCCGTTAACCAGACTTGAGATGGCAGAGCTCAACTGTAATGGGCTGACGGCAATACCGTGGCCATAAGAGATAGTCATGGTATTGATTTCACGCCATGGTGACGGAACAAGTGGCGTACCGACTTCGCTGATCTCAACAGATGCCGGGCGTAACAGACCGAAGTTGGACAGATATTTACGTTGTGCTTCTGTGCCAACTTCCATCGCCATCTGAACTGTGCCGATGTTGCTGGAATAAATAAGGATTTCCGGAACAGATAACCAGCGCTTTAACGGCTTGTAATCATTGATGGTAAAGCGAGATACACGAATAGGTTTACTGACATCATAACCGTCGTAAACAGAAGCCACACCTTCATCAAGCGCCATGGATGACGTTAGCAGCTTGAAGGTTGACCCCATTTCATAGATACCGAGCGTTGCACGATTGAAACGTGCATCATCTGACGCTGTTCCCGGATTGCTTGGGTCGAAACTGGGGAGTGAAACTGAAGAAATGATCTCGCCTGAGTTCACGTCCATGACAATGCCTGCGGCACCGATGGCACTGAACTCTTTCATCGAACGCGCCATTTCTTCCCGTAAGATGTGTTGGACGCGGAGGTCCAGACTTAACTGAATTGGCTCGGGGTTTTCACGTAGTACCCGGTCAAAAGAGCGCTCTATTCCGGCAAGGCCTTTGTTATCAACGTTTGTAAATCCGATAACGTGGGCACCAAGGTTTCCGTGAGGATAAAAACGACGTTGTTCCTGCTCGAATTCCAGTCCGGGAATACCCAGGTTGTTAATTGCATATTGCTGGCGCGGTGTCAGATTTCGTTTGATCCAGATAAAACCACGGTCAGAGGAGAGCTTCTTTAGGAGCTTGTCCTGAGAAAGTTCAGGCAAAATATCCGCCAGAACTCTGGTCGCGACTTCCGGATTTGGAATTTTTCTCGGCTCGGCGTAAAGCGATGCGGTTGGAAGCGTTGTGGCTAGGACAATACCGTTGCGATCGACAATATCTGCACGGGTTGTCTGGACCGGTGGGGCTTCATCAATTTCCTGTACCGTTTTATTGCTTGCTTTAGGGCCTTGTAAAAGAGTCAGGTCAACCAAGCGAATAGAGATGACCATAAAGGCCATTGCCATCAACGCACCGGAAACAATCAACCTCGTTCGGCCAATCTCAAGTGCTTGCCGCAACCGTCCGTCCAGAGTGATTACTGATTTGGGCGTTTTAGGGTTGTTCAGATTTGTTAAACGGCCCTGTTTGTTGTCATCACGCCAATCACTCATTCTGTCACCTCTGCGCTGGCAGGGGTTGCTGACCCTGGTAATTTGATGCTGGTACCTGGTGTTTCTTCCTGATCTTTATAGGGAAGATCGGATAGCGTGATTACTTGTGCCGGATCCAGTGGCTTTAGTTCCAGATATTGAGAAGACAAGCGTGCTAAACGCTCTGGGCGGTTAAGATAACTCCATTCCGCCTGTAGGATACGAATAGCTTCCTTGTCGTGTTTGATCTGTGATTCTACCTGAGCCAATTGCCCTTCGAGCGCATTCACTTCTTCTTTGATTTGGAAGAGAACAATTGCGCAGGCAGCGCCAACAACGATCCAGATTGTGAGTCCGAGATTCTTCATGTGGCTGCTCCTTTTGTGCAAGGAGCATCTGTGCGGATCGCCACCCGTAGCCTTGCCGAACGGGAACGAGGGTTTTCGCTACATTCTTTCTCGCTTGGGGCAATAGCCTTTTTTGCCGGTAGAGAGAACGGTGCTTTACGCAGAGCCGCGGGCTCGACCGTCGGAGAATGACGGGAGCCCTGCGGCGTCCCCCCACTGCGTTCGCGTAAAAAGTTTTTAACGATACGGTCTTCCAAAGAGTGGAAGGAAACGATTGCCAGACGTCCACCGGGAGCAAGAAGCTGTTCTGCGGCTTCCAAACCGCGTTCCAGTTCGCCCAGTTCGTCATTCACAAAAATACGTAAGGCCTGAAAAGAGCGGGTGGCGGGATGGATTGTTTTACCATCTTTTCTGGGCTTTTGCCTGATGATGCGGCGAATGAGTTCTGCAAGCTGCAAGGTGGTTTCAAAGGGTTTTTCAACCCGATCGGTCACAATCGCACGTGCAATCAGGCGTGATTTTTTCTCTTCCCCGTATTTATACAGAATGTCCGCAATCTCTTTTTCGCCGTATGTATTTACGATATGAGACGCTGGCGGACGTTGATCAGAATTAGGGCCGTCCATGCGCATATCAAGCGGACCGTCTTCCTGAAAAGAAAAACCGCGCTCTGCTTGATCTAACTGCATTGAAGAAACACCGAGATCCAGGGTAATCCCATTAACCTTGTCGATATCGACCTGTTTCAACAGCGCTTGCATATCACCAAAGCAGCCGGAAAGTGTTGAAATTTTACCTGAAATCACTTCAGGTAATTTTTTTGCACTTTCATGTGCCGTTGGGTCCCGATCAATGCCAAACACTTTGCAGTCAGCCTGTTGTGCAATAGCTCGACTGTAGCCACCAGCACCAAAAGTACCATCAACAAAGGTTTCGTTGTCCTGCGGGGCCAAGGCAGCAATGATTTCCGACAGCATGACAGAGTAGTGGCCGTCTTGCTGAGCATTCAGGTTTGAATCAGATGACTCCGATGTCTGGTCATGAGAGCTAAAAACAGGTCGAGGAATAGCGAATAGAGAACGAGGAGAGGTCATTCGTTTTCTCCTTCTCTATCCAGTGTAATTGTCAGCTTTTTGGCTTTGGCACGATCTCTGGCTTCCTGCTTTTTCTCTTCCAGAGTTGCAGGATTCCAGACCTGAAACAGATCTCCTTTGCCGACAAAAGCTGCACGATCATCGATTTGGGCGTGTGCGATCAGTGCCGGGGGCAAGAGGATACGTCCGTCACCATCAAAAGAAAGTTGGTGAGAGTCTGCAAGGATAGCTGTGGCAAGATCATCATGCTCATCAGAGAAAAGGTCGAGGTTTGAGCTCATGCTTTTGTGGAGGCGACGCATGAAATCCATCCCGGCTGCTTCTAGGGCATCAGCACGGTATGACCGGAAAATGACTATTCCCTGAAAGGGTTGGTCGGCGAGCATTTGGCGAAAGGTAGCCGGAACCGACACGCGGCCCTTCTTATCTACCTTGTTTTCAAATGTACCTATAAAAAAGGTCACTGATTTCGCCTCAAAATGAATTGACCGATATTGGTCTTTTAAGAACACACCCCTGCGTTCCTATCTCGCCCTGTTCCCGATTTGGTCTGAAATGGGTCGTTTCTGATCTCAAATGGGATATTATGGGATATCATGGGATTGAATGGGTGTCAACGATTTCAGGCTGTGTCAAGGTATGGTTAAAACATAGTTAATTGCTTATTTTTTATGATAAATTTTTGATAAATACTCTGGATGAAAAATGAGGTTTTGGATTGATTTTATTGGTAAATTTAGATTGCGTTGGGAATGATGAAGAATGAATGAGGCATTAAAGATTTCCCGGGATGTTAGATGTATTGATTTCGATGAGAGATGTTTTGAATTATTTTTAATAAACCCGGATCGATTCATTCGTATTCTTGTCGCGATCAGGAATGATTTATTTGTTTTCTCTGGTTATCTATAGGCAGGTTTTATCTGCAATTGAATATTGAGTGTTTTTCAGCTCGGGAATTGAATAGAAGGTGGTAACAAATGAGTAAGATTGTTCTGGATACTGCTGATATTCGTATTCTTGCCGCCGTGCAACAAAATGGCCAGCTTAGTAAATCCAGACTTGCCGAGATTGTGAATCTTTCTCCAACACCTTGCTGGGTGCGTTTAGGAAGGTTGAAAAAGGCAGGGCTGATCAGGGGATATTCTGCAAATATCGCACTGGACTACGTTGTAAACCTATCAAAAGTCATTGTGACGATCTCGTTAGCAAATCATCGTAAGCAGGACTTTAAACGTTTTGAAACGTATATAGATGGGGAGGATGACGTTATTGAATGCATCGCGACGGGTGGCGGTACCGATTATGTGATGAAGATTGTTTCTAAGGATCTCTCTTCTTTTCAAGAAATGATGGATGCCATGCTTTCTGCTGAATTGGGGATTGATCGTTACATGACCTACATTGTCACCAGAGAGGTGAAATCTATTTCTCCAAATCTTACTCGATTACTTCCGGTTCAGAAAAACTGAGGCAACTATAATGTGCGAAAATCGCCTGATATAGTCCGATGAAGATTGCAAGAGACCAAATGGATTTTATCAACAAGTATATTGGTCTGTTTGGACTTTTTGACAGGAAAATTTAGCCCGTATTTCTCTGTAATGGCTGTTAGCGTCTGATGAATTCAATCAGCACGCGGCAGCCGTCAAAAGCTGCCCTATTAGAGGCAAGTAGCATGACGAACACCGATGACTTTGGTTTTGGTACACAAATTCGTAAATCCCCTTATTTTGATGCAACTGTTCGCTGGGGGGCAAAAGCGTTTTCAGTATATAATCACATGTATATCCCCCGCGATTTTGGTGATCCGGAACAGAACTTCTGGAATCTGGTGAACAATGCTATTCTATGTGATGTTGCTGTTGAGCGTCAGGTCGAAATTACAGGGCCGGATGCCAGCAAGTTTGTTCAGTTATTAACGCCGCGTAATTTATCAAGCCTTGCTGTCGGGCAGTGCAAATACATTTTGATTACCAATGCTGATGGCGGGGTTCTTAATGATCCTATTCTGCTGCGCCTAGGCGAAAATCATTATTGGATATCGTTGGCTGATAGTGACGTCCTGTTATGGGCGCAGGGCGTTGCAGTTCATTCTGGTCTGGATGTGACTATTGGTGAGCCGGATGTTTCTCCTCTTCAATTACAGGGGCCAAAATCTGGAGAAATCATGCAGGCGCTGTTTGGCGAAAGCATTATGGATTTGCGTTACTACTGGCTGCGCGAAGTTAATCTTGATGGCATCCCATTGATTGTTTCACGGACTGGTTGGTCTAGTGAACTCGGGTATGAGTTATATCTTCGTGATAGTGCGCAGGGGGATGTGCTGTGGGAAAAGATTATGAAGGCTGGCGTACCTTTTGGACTTGAGCCGGGACATACCTCTTCAATCCGTCGGATAGAGGGTGGAATGCTGTCTTATCATGCTGATATGGATATCATGACCAACCCTTACGAATTGGGATTAGATCGCTTGGTTGATTTGGAGATGGATGCCGACTTCATTGGCAAGGATGCTTTAAGGAAGATTTGTCAAAAGGGTGTTGCCCGTAAACAGATTGGGCTTGTTATTAATGGTCCAGCTCTTAAAGGGTCTAATACAACATTCTGGAAAGTGAAAAAGGGTGATGGGATCGTTGGTAAGGTTACCTCGGCTATTTACTCGCCCCGTCTAAATCAAAACATTGCCTTGGCAATGGTCTCTGAGGATGTAAGTGAAGTTGGAACTGTTTTTGATATTGAAATGCCGTCCGGGATCTTACAGGCTAGAGTTGTCGAAAAGCCTTTCTTTGACCCGAAGAAGATGATCGCTGTCGCGGCCTGATTTCACATTAAATACTCTGAACCACAAATAATGGTCTAAAGATTATGTCTGAACTTTCAATTGAGCTAACCTGGCAACGTTCTGAAGCTGAGTTGCGTCCGGGTAAATATTCCAACGCACACACTGTTCGTTACAATGATAATTATGAAGTGAAAGTTGATGCTGCCCCCGATTGGGGCGGTGATGAGGACAATACAAATCCTGAACAGGCATTGGGGGCTGCTTTATCAAGCTGCCACATGATGACCTTTCTTGCGTTGGCAGCCAAAGCTGGCTGGCCGGTCGCTGGCTTTAAAGATCGTGCCGTTGCTTTTTTGGGCAAGAACTCTAAAGGGCAAATGTCTGTTGTGAAAATTGATCTGCATCCTGTTGTCGAGTTTGATAATGATTTTACGATTACATCAGAAGAGCTGGATAAGATGCAGCATCGCGCGCATCGTTATTGTTTTATTGCGAATACATTAGCTGATAGCGTTGAAATTAATATTTGCGGAACTTAGGGAGTAGGGGCTGTGCCAGAGACTGGACCTGATCAGGATATTTTACTCAGTGAGAAAGATGCAGCGGGCGTATTACGCCTTACATTGAACGATGACAAGCGGCGTAATGCCCTTTCAGAAGAAATGTTGCGCAAGTTAAAAGATGCATTTTCTGCGGCTGCTGTTGACGCATCTGTGCGTGTCATCGTTCTTGCTGCGAAAGGGCCTGTATTCAGCTCTGGACACAATCTCAAAGAAATGACGGCGGCGCGAGAGCATGATGATCGTGGTCGGGCTTACTTTGCAAAAATACTGGCGTTATGTTCCGAGGTAATGCAGGGAATAGTCGCTTGCTCAAAGCCGGTTATTGCGAAAATTTCCGGCATTGCGACTGCGGCAGGGTGCCAGTTGGTGGCAAGCTGTGATCTCGCCATTGCATCTGAAACAGCGCAATTCAGCACGCCGGGTGTTCATATCGGACTTTTTTGTTCTACGCCTATGGTTGCCTTGTCGCGTAATGTCTCAAACAAGCATGCAATGGAAATGCTTTTGACCGGGGATATGATTTCTGCAGCACGGGCTGCTGAAATTGGTTTGGTTAATCGGGTCGCGCGCCCCGAGGAATTAAACGAGACAGTGCTTGGTCTCGCTCACAAGATTGCATCAAAATCCAGTTTAACTCTTGCGACTGGGAAACGTGCTTTTTACGAACAGCGCGAAATGAGCCTGCCACAAGCTTATGAATATGCATCGAATGTGATGGTTGAAAACATGCTGGCGTTTGATGCGGAGGAAGGCATCGGCGCTTTTGTTGAAAAGCGAACACCACAATGGCGAGATAAATAGGTCCGAAATGAGTAAGTTGGAGATGAGTAATCCTTATAACACAGGCCTTGATCGTAACCCGGCCAATTATCAATCCTTGACGCCATTGACCTTTCTTGAGCGTGCGGCGAGTGTTTTCCCTAACCATACTGCGATTGTTCATGGCAAGTTGCATCGTAACTATGCGGACTTTTACGCACGCTCGCGGCAGCTGGCGTCTGCCTTGTCGTTACAAGGTATTGGCCGTGGAGATACGGTTTCCGCTCTTCTTGCCAATACACCTGCGATGCTGGAATGCCACTATGGTGTGCCGATGTGCGGGGCTGTTCTGCATTCAATAAATACGAGGCTGGACGCAACTGTCATCGCATTCCAGTTGGATCATGCTGGCGCTAAAATACTTATTGTTGATCGTGAGTTCATGCCATTGGCGGAGCAAGCTCTAACCTTGGCAACAGTTACGCCGCTCCTTATTCAATATGATGACCCAGAATATTCCGAGCCAATGACCAGTGTTGATGCTCTGGATTACGAAGAGGTCTTGGCACAGGGTAACCCAAATTTTGACTGGATGATGCCAGAGGACGAATGGGATGCAATTTCTATCAACTACACTTCTGGGACGACAGGTGATCCCAAGGGGGTTGTGTCTCATCACCGAGGGGCATATCTGCTGGCGCAGGGAAATGCACTGACAACCTCTATGGCCAAACATTCTGTGTATCTTTGGACGTTACCAATGTTTCACTGTAATGGCTGGTGTTTCCCCTGGACACTTTCTGCTGTGATAGGGACACATGTCTGCTTGAGACAGGTACGTGCTGAACCAATCTGGAATTCACTGGCTGATCATGGTGTGACGCACCTCTGTGGAGCGCCGATTGTTATGTCGCTGATGATTTCTGCCTCAGATACGATCAAGCGAGATTTGAGCCATACAGTACAGTTCTTGACTGCGGCGTCCCCACCGCCACAAAAATTGTTGGCGGACATGAAGTCTGGCGGATTTGATGTTACGCATTTATACGGTCTTACAGAAACCTATGGACCAGCCGTGGTTAACGACTGGCACCAAGAATGGTCAGATCTTTCATCAATGGAACAGGCCGGTCTTAAGGCACGACAAGGGGTGCGTTACTTACCGTTGGAGGGGCTGGACGTCATTGACCCGGAAACGATGATCCCGGTGCCTCGTGACGGGGAAACATTGGGAGAGGTTATGTTCCGGGGTAATGTTGTCATGAAGGGCTATTTTCGTAATCATAAGGCAACAAAAGAGGCCTTCGAGGGGGGGTGGTTTCACTCTGGTGATCTCGGGGTGATGCATCCAGATGGATATATAGAGCTCAAGGACAGATCAAAGGATATTATTATCTCCGGGGGAGAAAATATTTCGTCCATTGAAATTGAGGAAATCCTTTATCGACATCCCGCAGTTGCTGTCGTCGCCGTCGTAGCTATGCCACACGAAAAATGGGGAGAAACACCCTGTGCCTTTGTCGAATTGGCGTCTGATCAAGATGCTTGTTCTGAGGAGCTAAATGATTGGTGTCGAGAGCATCTGGCTTCTTACAAGATTCCCAAAAAGTTTGTTTTCACATCCATTCCCAGAACATCTACGGGCAAAATACAAAAGTTCGTCTTAAGAGAGCAAGCTGCTGACTTAGCCGATAAGTCCTAAGGTTGAAGTGATAAATGTCAGACGGTCATAAGCCGGGTTTTGTCGCTTGCTACAAAGCCGAAGCCTGTGACAACGGAAGGCTATTCATCTGGGATGCTCATTGCTGAGCACCTCTCGCAACTGACCCGGTCGACGATGCGGAAAAACACCTGATTCCTCAAAACGAAGTTTTGTGAACCTGCCGACCCTATTTAGTTTTGCTCCCGGTGGGGTTTACCATGCCGCTTCCATTTCTGGCCGCGCGGTGTGCTCTTACCACACCCTTTCACCCTTACCTGCTTGTCACAATCCATAAAGGAATGCGGCCTACAGGTGGTTTGCTTTCTGTGGCACTTTCCCTAGGGTCGCCCCCGCCGGGCGTTACCCGGCACCGTATTCCCGTGGAGCCCGGACTTTCCTCCCTTTCCGGTTCAGGCAAGGCCTGCCAGAAAGAGCAGCCTGTCGGACCGTCTGACGCGCTACAGTTAGGCGGCTTCTCAGTCGTCGTCAAGCTGTGAATATAGATCCGCAAGAATTTGGCAGCATTCCTTGTCGATTTGTCCGTTTAATTTGCTCGGACGAAAATGTCTTTGAAAGGCGATTATGGCCGCTTTTGTCGCTGATCCCGTTGGACTATCCATGTCCACCGGGTAGCCATATTCGCCTAGTTTTAAAACGAAGTTATCTTCTGAAATGCTGTTATTCTGTGTTGTTTTAACTGGGAAAGCACCAATGCCTTGTTTAGCAAGAAAGGCCCAGTCAAACAATTCGCCGGGATCTTCTTTACGTTCCGGGGCCACGTCTGAGTGAGCTAATACTCTGGATGCAGGAATAGGATGGTGTTTCAGAATCTGCTTACAGAGGACGGTAACGGCTTCCATTTGTGCGGCAGGAAAAGCTCTGTATCCCCATTCATGGCCGGGGTTAACAATTTCTACGCCTATAGAGCAGCTATTGATATCTGTTTGTCCACCCCAGTATGCAAGTCCGGCATGCCAGGCACGTAGTTCTTCAGGGACGAGCTGAAAGACCTCTCCATTTTCCTCTACCAAATAATGGGCACTTACCTGTGCTGCGCTATCGCACAGGCGTTCAAGTGCCTCTTTGCCTGTCTGCATCCCGGTGTAATGCAGCAAAAGCATATTGATATCTGAACCCTCTAGACGAGGACCAAAGTTCGGAGATTGGAAAGTATGATTGAGTTTCATATGTCTCTTTCCGGTAAGGGGACCAGTTTTTTTGATGTTTGTGCTTCAAGTTTTTTGAGGATTGGGTTGCGGGCGACGATATCCTCGTTGACGGAGAGGAGCCATTGCCTGAATTTTCGCAGGGCAGGTCTGTTTGCTTTGTTTTTGGGGCTGACGATATGATAACGCCCTATAAGGGATACGAGATGAGGAAAAGGCATGACGAGCCGACCTGATGCCAAATCATCTTCGATCATCATAAGATCCCCAAGGGCAACCCCATATCCCATTGCTGCGGCCTGAAGAGCGCTGTCGGTCGTATCAAAAGCTTCCCCGTGGTTTGGGTCCAGGGATGTCGTTTTAGCCTCGTTGCACCACTGTGCCCATTCTCTGTATTTACTTTGGGAGGTTAGCTGGCTTCCGTCTTTATGAGAACTGCCGCAATGTAAAAGCATAACTTCGCTGAGTGAATTCGGGTCTTGTGGATTTGAGAGCTTTTGCAATGTGGAGGGCGCGCAAACAGGCGTCATCCATTCATTTGTAACGACAGTATCGTGCAGTCCGGACTGCATACAATGGCTATGGAGTATCCCTGCGTCGAAATTTTCTCTATCAAAATCGACGGGAAACCATGCTGTCGTGAGCCTGATATTAATGTCTGGTTCAAGCTGTTGGAACTCTGATAATCGGGGGATGAGCCATCTTACTGCAAAAGAAGGGAAAACTTTGATGGTTAGTTCTTCGGATGTCCCGGTGAGCTCTTCGGATACTTCATGCACACGATCAAAAACATCGCTTAAAACGGGGAGGAGTTTCTGTCCGTTTTCAGTAAGGCTTAAGCCGCGGTGTTCCCGTTCAAAAAGTTGGATCTGATAATAAACTTCCAGTGTTTTTATTTGGCGACTAATTGCACCCTGTGTGACATTCAATTCGTCCGCTGCATCGGTAAAACTTAGCCTTCTGGCAGCTGCTTCGAAAGCTTTGAGCGCATTAAGAGGTGGGAGTTGTCGACGCATTCTTTGATCCATGAGAAAATCTCATTCAAGTATGACAAATTCCAGTTTGAATAACAATCCCCTGTGATCTTAACTATTGATCATAATTAGAAATTCAAATTTTTGTTTATCACGGAGCTTTGCTGTTATGAGAAAAAATCGATTGATATCTCAGTTTTTACAGCGTTTCTCTTCGGGTGAAAGCAAGTCCTATGATTTAGGTAATTTTTGTTTCGGTGTTGAAAAAGACTGCAGGGACTTTCTTACCAGACCAGTCTTTTTGGATACCAGGCTCGATATCCTACCCTTGGCTGCTGAGCGCCAGAACCTTTTCAGCGATTGCCATAGAAGCAGTCAGTCCCGGAGATTCAATCCCAAAGAGGTTTATTAAACCGTGAATGCCGTGATTGGTTTTATCCTGAATGACAAAATCGACAGCAGGTTTGCCTGGTGCCTGTAGCTTTGGGCGAATACCTGAGTAGTCGGGTGTTAACGCACCATCTTTCAGGGCGGGCCAATAACGTCGGATAGCATCGTAAAAAGGCCTGGATCTGTCTGGTGATACTTCATAGTCGAGGGTTTCAACCCATTCCACATCCGGGCCAAATCTGATTTGACCTTCCATGTCCAGAGTAACATGAACACCCAGGCCGGCTGCCTCGGGAACGGGATATATCAGGTTTGAAAAAGGTGCTTTGCCGCTAAGGCTAAAGTAATTACCTTTTGCATAAAAAAGATCAGGAACACACTCTTTTGGAAAGTGGGTAAGTTTTCCTGCCAGTGTCGGTGCGTGGAGGCCGCCTGCGTTGATGACAGTTTTTGCTTGAAGTGTCATAGGACTTTCGCCACCCGTATGAAGGATGATCCCTTGATCACTGGCCTTGCCACCAGTTACTGGTGTGTTGAAGGCAATCATGCCCCCGTTGTTTTCCAGATCACCCTGAAATGCCAGAATAAGGCTGTGAACGTCAACAATGCCGGTGGATGGTGAAAACAGAGCTTTAGTTGCATGGAGTTCTGGTTCGCGATCTTTTATTTCTGAAGCTGAAAGATAGTGTAAATCATCAACGCCGTTTTTTATTGCACGTTGTTTTATGTCTTCCAGTGTTTTTTCTTCTGCCGAAGTTGTCGCAACTATAAGCTTTCCACACTTTTTATGGGGTACAGCATGATCATTGCAGTAGCTGTAGAGAAGCTCTTTGCCTTTGATGCAAAGTTCGGCTTTCAGGCTATTTTGGGGATAGTAAATACCAGCGTGAATAACGCCACTGTTTCTAGCCGAGATTTCGGACCCGGGCATGGACTCTTTTTCAATGACGATGACATCACGTCCAGATAATGCCAACGCTCTGGCGCAGGCCATACCAACAACGCCAGCACCTATGACAACACAATCAACCTGTTCCATGCTTTGCGTTTTAATCCTTACTCGTAATGGGCAATCTTAACCTAGATAAAGATTATTTCTCTACAGCTTTCCAGCTTTGAGATTCTCTTGTTTTTCTTCTAACTCCAACCAGCGTTCTTCAGATGCTTCAAGTTCGCTTTGTGCTTTTTCAAGAAGCTTGCTGGCTTCCTGAAAGCGTTCCGGTTTTTTACTGTAGAGTTCCGGATCGGCCATTTCCGCCTGAAGCTTTTCAGATTGCTCGGTTAGCTTTTCGATTAAACCCGGTAGAGAGTCGAGTTCTCGTTGTTCTTTGTATCCAAGTTTCGCAGAAGATTTTGCCCTGGGAGCATTTTCTTTTTTGGATTTTCCTGAGGATTTTTCAGGCGTAATACCTGATACATCTGTCGCATTATTGCTGAGCGCTTTTTGCGTACGATAATCGCTATAGCCACCGGCATATTCGATAACGGTACCATCGCCCTCAACCGCATAAATAGCCGTTGCCAATCGGTCGAGAAAGTCGCGGTCGTGGCTTACGAGTAAAAGCGTGCCGTCATATTCATCAAGCACCTCAACCAATAGGTCAAGAGTATCCATGTCCAGATCGTTGGTAGGCTCATCAAGGATCAGCAAGTTACTTGCCTGAGCAAACATACGGGCAAGTAACAGGCGGTTCTTTTCGCCACCGGAAAGGGTGTAGACGGGCTGGCGAACCTGACCGTCGTCGAACAGGAAATCTTTCAGGTAGCTGACAACATGTTTTTGTTGTCCGCGTACCATGATGGAGTCACCACCACCGGGAGACATGGTTTCCCAAAGAGTGCTGTTTGGATCAAGATCTTCACGCTTCTGATCAAAATAGAGCATGGTCAGATTTGTGCCCAGATCGACCTTGCCCGTATCCGGCTCAATCTTTTCAACCAGCATTTTGACAAGGGTGGACTTTCCGGCACCATTGGGGCCAACGATGCCAATACGGTCACCGCGTTTGACCTTGGTGCTGAAATCTTTGATGATTTCACGGGTTCCGCCATCTGCCAGAGGATAGGATTTGCTGATATTCTCTGCGGTGATGACTTTATCCCCGCCAGTATCAAGGGTTTCTACTTGAAGTTTGGCTGTTCCCGGGCCTTTCATCCACTCTGCACGTTTTTGCCTGAGATCCTGTAAATTCCTCAGGCGGCCCATATTACGTTTCCGTCGCCCGGTTACACCACGTTGTAGCCAATGCTCTTCGCGGACAATTTTACGTTTAAGGCGGTGGAATTCCTGTGCCTCGTTCTCGCGCATTTCTTCGGCCCAGGCTTCGTAATGCTCGAAACCTTTGCCAAGGCGATGAATGGTCCCGCGATCTAACCAAAAGGTTTGACGCGTGAGGTGGTTGAGGAAGGCTCTGTCATGGCTGATAACCATCAGAGCGCCGCGGAAGTTTTTAAGTTCTTCTTCCAACCACTGTATCGTTGGTAAGTCCAGATGGTTGGTTGGCTCATCCATCAAGAGGACTTCGGGGTCACTGATAAGGGCTCGTGCCAATGCTGCGCGACGACCCTCGCCACCGGATAGTCCTGTTAATTTCCTATCACCGGGAAGTTTGACGTGGTTGAGCATGGCATCGACCAAATAGTCGGCTTCGCTTACGTCTGGACGTAGGCCAGCTTTTACATGTTCAAAGACAGTTTCATCCTGATTGAAAACTGGATCTTGCGGCAAATAAGCAACGGTTATACCGGGCTGAAGAAAGCGTTGTCCTTCGTCCAGTTCCTGCTGACCAGACATGATTTTCAACAGGGTGGATTTACCAGTTCCGTTTCGGCCAACCAGACAGGCTTTTTCACCGCGGGCCAAGCCGAAAGTAAGATCATTAAAGAGCGTTTTTGTACCAAAACGCAATCCGGCGCTATTGAGAGCGACAAGATGAGAAGGAGGCGCCATTTCGTTTTAATTCTTAACTTCTGAGTTGTTTGATTTGGTCGTAAGCAGCATTGATAGCGGCAAGTTTTTCATTGGCAAGGTCAACAAATTCTTGCGGCATACCTTGTGCAACCAGCTTGTCAGGATGGTTTTCGATAACAAGTTTGCGATGTGCGCTTTTGATTTCTTGATCGCTGCTTTCGCGGGCAATGCCCAGAATTTTATAAGGATCAGATTTATCTGGCCCTACATTTGATGCATGAAGACGATCCCATTGGGTTTCACTAAAACCAAAAATTTCTGCGACACGTTGCAGAAAGACAACTTCTTCGGAGGAAACGTTGCCATCAGCTTTTGCAATGTGGAACAAGCCGTTCAGAAGTTCTTCCAAAACAGCTGGATTATCCTTAAAGGTTCGTCCGATCTGGTTCGCATAGGGCTCAAAGCCCTCCGCATCTTGTCTTGCACGATCAAAAAGGCGGCCCACATTCTTCATTTCTTCCGGGGGAATGCGGAAAACCTGTTTAAAGGCGGCAACTTCATCCTTGGTGACAACGCCATCAGCCTTGGCCATTTTTGCGCCGAGGACAATTACACCAATTGTAAAGGTAATCTGTTTCGTGCTGTCAGTGCCTTCTTCCTCGGTTTCCGAGCGCATACGATCAACCGCATGCCCAGCCATAGCGCCAAGAAAAGCGCCAATCGGTCCGCCAAGTGCGAAGCCTGCGGCTCCTCCAACGATTTTTCCCCAGATACTCATTGTCTGTTTATTATGCCCTTGTCTGTCCAATGTCTGTCTTAGAGGCTTCATCCTTTATTCAAAAGGACATCTGAAAGCGCTGCAATATAACTCTTTTGCACTAGCTTGCCACTGCATGAGAGTCAATCCCTGTGCCAAGAAAGAAGCTAAATCAGAGCTATCGTTCACGTTCAGAATGCTATCGTGTGCGACGGCAACCTTTCTTATTAGAAATTTATATCAGAACTTTTTGTCAATTTTGCGATTGGGATGCAGATGAGCTTTCTATAAAACCCACTTTGCCGATACCGGGTAAGCGAAGAGCAAGGTCATCAGGGTCAACACCAAAGTTTAATCCGAGCAGATTAATTTCCAAACCTTCGGTTTTGGCAACGGTAACCCCTGCGATGCCATAGATAGACAGCTGGAGGCCTGTGTTACTTGGCGCAGCGGCAAAAAAATTATCGTCTTCATCCAGATAATCTTTGCCAATAGCTGTTGGCGGCAGGTCTGCATCCAAAGATGGGATTTGCCTGATCACGTGGGCCGTAAAGGTGTTGGAATTTGGTCCGGGCCACGCTTCGTATCGATCGGGAAAGCGATATGTTTCTGCTGCTTTTATAATCTGTGGAATGATTTCAGCGGCCTGTTCGCCACGAAGGTCGTAATAAATTTCAGGACTGGATCCAAACCAGTTTCTATCAGGCCATCCAGTCGATATTGAGGTAACAGGCATTCCTCGATAGTGACGCCAGCCAATGACTTCCAGCCGGGTGTATTCTTGGGCATTTTTCTCTTTAAAAGCAATCCAGGTGTGGACGGCAAATGCACCGCGCCAGTTAAAGGTACGTGCGCCATAGATTTGTATAATTGCTTCCGGGGTAAGGCTCGGATCTGGAGCAATACCTGTTCTGTCATGATTTGCTTTGCTCCACGGCGTATTCAGATCAACTTGCCCTGTCAGAATGACAAGTCCGGGACCAACAAGTAAAAGCAATACAATGGCTGTGAGGCGTCTTATCGACCTAAAAAAATATTTCATATCCTGTTTCTAAAAGGATAATAGGGCATTCATATGGCAAGTATCCCTCTGACAAGTAATCGAGGAGGTTATATCACGTACTCGTGATAGATTATTGCTCCGGTTTGTGATGAGCGTATTTTACCTTACCTCTCCTTTATTCGTCGGGTGACTTTTGGCCATTGAGGCCCTGTATAATATCATCATACTCTTTGATGGCTTCCTGCCCTTTGGGCGAAAGTTCGTATATTCCCCTTTCAACACGGATAAACCAGCCATAAACATCGCGCTGAAGTATCGCGGCTGTTTTTTCTACCTGTGTATTCTTTCGGACGTCTGCAACTTTTGCTTTTTGATGTTGATGAAGAAAGCTTATACAGCGCAGGGCATCTTGACGATAAGCTGTGATGATGGGGCGTTTATTCGTGCCGCCTTCGTTGGGATCGCCAACTCGGCGTTCAAACTCTTGGAGGAGCAATCCTTGGCGGCGTTTGTTTTTACGTGGCTGATAGGGGCCGGGGTCAACGTGAACCTGAATGTCTGTTGGTTGATTTTCGCTCATGCGCACAGTAATGAGGCCCAATCCTAAACGGCGACACAGTTTGATGATATCTTTTTGTTGGCGGAACCAGGGATTGGTTCTCTTTAACCTGTGGGGAATTGCGAAGGCAATATAGACATCGTCACTCAGTGTTTGCCGATCAATCCCTTGAAGAAGGAGCGTCAGATTAAAGCCGGTTTTGAGCTCGACAATGATAGGTGTTTCATTGCCGCGAACTGCAATGACATCACATCCCTTTATTTCAGATTTTACTTCATATCCCTGATTTTCAAGGTATGCCTTTACTGGTGGATATAGCTCTGTTTCTCGCAAGGGAATGCTCTTATCTCTATGAAATTAAAATAAATATTATTGTCAGGTGGTTGATGATTTCCTTCCGTGATAGGGTAATGATCTCATGATGTTAGTCCAGCATGATTTGGTTTCTTCAGGACTTTGAGTCCGATCTTCATAGTTTCGCAGGTGGTTGAATGAGGAATAAAGTACGTCTTAATGATAGTTTGAAGGCTTCCCTGATTAAAATATTGGGGGACCGCCTGAACTTCTCTGCTGCGATTTGCGAAAGACATGGCAAAGGTGAGTCCCATCATCCCGTTATGCCGCCAGAGGCCGTTGCCTTTGTGCGTTCGACGGAAGAAGTTTCAGCGATAATGAAACTTTGTAATGAGCATGATTGCCCCGTTGTACCTTTTGGTACGGGCACGTCGTTAGAAGGGCACGTTGCGGCTGTTGCCGGTGGTTTGTGTATTGATCTTTCTGAAATGGGAAACATTTTGGAAGTAAACGACGAAGACTTGGACTGCCGGGTTGAAGCCGGTGTGACACGTAAACAGATTAATCACCATTTGCGGGATATGGGGCTGTTTTTTCCGATTGATCCTGGGGCAGATGCGTCCCTTGGTGGTATGGCTGCGACGCGGGCGTCGGGTACTAATGCTGTGCGCTATGGTACCATGCGCGATAATGTTCTTGGGCTAACGGTTGTTTTGCCTGATGGGGAGGTAATTCGTACGGGCGGACGGGCGCGAAAATCTTCAGCAGGTTATGATCTTACGCGACTTATGGTGGGGTCAGAAGGTACGCTGGGCATTATTACTGAGCTGCAATTAAAGCTTTATGGCATTCCAGAGGCGATTTCATCTGCGGTTTGTTCCTTTGATAGTCTTGAAACAGCTGTAGATGCCGTCATGCTGATCGTGCAAACTGGTATTCCTGTGGCTCGAATTGAGTTGCTGGATGATGTGCAGATGGATGCTGTTAATCGCTATTCCAAACTTAATTATGCTGTTTTACCGACTCTTTTCTTTGAGTTTCACGGAACACCTGCTGGTGTGGCTGAACAAGCCGAGCAGGTAGGAGAGATTGTCAAAGATTATGGTGGCGGTGATTTCCAATGGGCTTCTGAGCAGGAAGATCGCAATAAATTATGGCAGGCACGACATGATGCCTATTATGCCAGTATCAATCTGCGTTCAGATTGTGAGGGGTGGCCAACAGATGTGTGTGTCCCTGTCTCAAAGTTATCAGAATGTATCCTCGAAACGCGCAAGTTAATTGATCAGGCAGAACTTGTCGCACCGATTATCGGGCACGTAGGGGATGGAAACTTTCACGTCCTTTTTATTGTTGATCCACAAAACCAGAATGAAATGGACAGTGCGTCACGCGTCAACAAGGCGATGGTAGATATGGCGATAGGTTTTGGGGGAACCTGTACCGGAGAGCACGGGGTTGGTATGGGCAAGAAAAAGTACTTGATCAAAGAACATGGGGATAATGCCGTTGCAGTCATGCGGAAAATTAAACAGGCTCTCGATCCCAAGGGGCTTTTAAATCCCGGTAAAGTTGTTCCCGAGGAATGATGTTTATTAGCGGCCTTAGGATAAAGGCTGCTGTCGCGATGAGGTGAAAAGATCTTGTTGATTTACCTAATTTATTTAGGTGAAGCGCGTAGGAAATTTAATTTTGAAAACTGGCGATTTTAAAGATGAAAATGTCGCTATTGGATGAAAAATAAGTCATTATGTCTCAATCGTTCATGTTAATGTCACATCTATTCATGACAGTGTTCGGTTCATGAGCCATCGTAGTTGAGGTAAAGGCAAATAAGCTGAATTGATAATAACCCTCGTTCAAGAAGGGTACTTTTTGAGAGAAGTAAGTCTCTTCTTCTTAAAAAACATTCAGTGAAGATAGTGTGGCATTTAGCTGTGCTAAAAATGGGAGGCAAGACTTGGTCAGCAAGTCGGATAAAGTAAATCCAGCCATATGAATTAATAGTGAGCGAGATGCTTGTTCCTTTGGAATTGCACAACATTTTTTTGTGAGTGCTTGATTCATCAGGAATTAGTGTTTCTAATGTGTGAGCAAAATAATGCGCATACAGCGTAAAAAAATAAACAGGTAGCGAGGCAATAAGCGCTATGGCGAATCCCGCATCTAGTGAAGCGTATGTACGCTTTGATGGGGTCCAAAAGAGTTATGACGGCGTAAATTTGGTTGTTAAAGACCTTAACGTTGACATACCACGGGGCGAATTTCTAACAATGTTGGGACCTTCTGGTTCCGGTAAAACCACTTCACTGATGATGCTTGCCGGGTTTGAAACCGCAACGCATGGTGATATCTATCTTAACGGACGTTCCATTAATAATGTCGCACCACATAAACGTGGCATTGGCATGGTGTTCCAGAACTATGCTCTTTTTCCGCATATGACTGTTGCGGAAAATCTAGCTTTTCCACTGCAAGTCAGAAAGATGAGCAAAGCAGACGTTGAAGAGAAAGTTCAACGCGCACTGGATATGGTAGAGTTGGGAGAGTTCGGAAACCGACGACCGGCCCAATTATCTGGTGGCCAGCAGCAGCGTGTTGCTGTGGCGCGTGCCCTTGTTTTTGAACCAGACCTTGTTCTTATGGATGAACCTCTTGGGGCACTTGATAAGAATCTGCGTGAACAGATGCAGTATGAAATCAAACATATTCATGAGCGCTTGGGTGTCACGGTTGTTTACGTGACGCACGATCAATCCGAAGCGCTGACAATGTCAAATCGTGTTGCCGTGTTTGAGGATGGTCGCATTCAGCAACTTGCTCCTCCTGTTGAACTTTATGAAAAACCCGAAAATGCTTTTGTTGCTCAATTTATTGGTGAGAACAACAAGCTTACGGGTAAAGTTGATGCGTTGGCTGATGGTATTTGCGAAGTCGTTCTTGATAGCGGCGATCGTGTTAAGGCGTTGGATATCAATACAGATGGCGCAGGTACTGCGACAACGCTATCTCTACGACCAGAGCGAGTTTTCTTGAACCCGACAGAGGGTCAGTGTCAAAACATGTTCTCTGGTAAAGCAGAAGAAGTTATTTATCTTGGTGACCATATTCGCGTTCGCATGAACGTCTGTGGTCATAATGATTTTATCGTCAAAGTTCCAAATTCTTCAGACAAGAAAGGTCTTGCCGAAGGCGACACCATTCCTGTGGGATGGAGCATTGATGATTGTCGGGCACTTGATGCCTGATACTTAAGACCATCTTTTGTTCTTACAAAAGATAATGAGGTGTTTTACACGAAGGTCACAAAGCCTTAGGGAGGCATATTAAGAATGAAGAAAACTTTAAAACTTACGACTGCGTTAGTGCTGGGTTCATTTGTAGCTGGTGCAGCAGCCCAAGCTGCAGATTCAATCACAGTGGTATCATGGGGTGGCGCATATACTGCCAGCCAACGTGGTGCATACAGTGATCCTTTTACAGCAAAGACCGGGATTACCGTTCTTGATGAAGATAAGTCTGGTAATGGACTTGCTGGTATGCGCGCCCAGGCTGAAGCTGGTAATGGTACATGGGATGTCGTTGATATCCTTGAAGGTGGTGCTTTAACTGCTTGTGATGAAGGTTTGGTTGAAGAAATCGACTACAACAATGATCTTGATAAAGGCGCTGATGGTTCAATGCCTCTTGATGATTTTGTTGATGGATCTTTAAGCGGTTGCTTTGTACCTACAATCGTATACGCGACGCTATTTGCTTATAACAACACTGCTTTCTCTGGAGATGCTCCAAAAACAATCGCTGACGTTTTTGACCTGGAGAAATTTCCGGGAAAACGTGCTCTTGAAAAAATTCCAGGGGCAAACCTAGAGTGGGCTCTTGTTGCTGATGGCGTTCCTTATGACGAAGTTTATGATGTCCTTGATACACCAGAAGGCGTAGATCGTGCATTTGCAAAGCTTGACACAATTAAAGATTCTGTTGTTTGGTGGGACGCTGGTGCGCAGCCTCCACAGCTTCTTGCTGATGGTGAAGTAACAATCGCGTCTGCATACAATGGTCGTATCTTTAATGCGCAAGTTGTTGAAAATCAGCCGTTTACAATTATCTGGGATGGCCAGATGTTTGAGCTTGATGGTTGGGTGATTCCAAAGAATGCACCGAACAAAAAAGCTGCTATGGACTATCTTCGTTTCTCAACAACGACACAGGCTCTTGCTGATCAAGCGAAATATATTTCTTATGGTCCTGCACGTAAGTCGTCTGCACCGTTGATCTCTACACACATTTCCACTGGTGTAGATATGAACCCACATATGCCGACTAACCCTGAAAACTTCAAAACTCCTATTAAAAAGGATGCTGGTTTCTGGGCTGATAATGGCGATGATCTGAGCGAGCGTTTCAACGCTTGGTTGGCTCAGTAAGTCAATAAATGAGAGAGGGAGCTGAAAATGCTCCCTCTTTTGCAAAAGTACTTAGCTATCAATATTTAAATAGCTGCCCCAAAAGATAATAAACCCTCTGCAAGGGGAAACTCTTTGTGTGATCAATCGGGTAATAGTTGAACCTCAAAGACCGTCTGGGAAAAATTCATGTCGATATCAGTCGAGGCTAATAAGGGCGAACTCGCCCCCGAAGAGCAGAAGCGGCTTAAAGCTGACCTACATCGCTCATTACGCCGGAACAAAATCAGGGCATCCATGTTGGTTGCGCCCTTAGTTATTTTTATCATTGTCACCTTTGTCGCGCCGATCGGTAACATGCTGTATCGTAGTGTTGATGATCCACTGGTTAACGAGTTTATGCCTCAAACAACGGCTGCTCTTGAAAACTGGGATGAACAACAGCTACCTGATGAAGCTATCTATGCTGCTTTGGCGCAAGATATTATTGAGGGACGCAAGGCGAAGACAATAGGTAAAGCTGCTAAGCGACTGAATTACGAAAAAAGTGGTATGCGTAGTCTGATTATGGGGACTTCGCGTAAACATAAAAAATTGCAGGCGCCCTATAAAGAATCTCTTGTCGATATCAAAAAAGGATGGGGCGATATTGATAACTGGAAAGTAATCAAGCGTCTTGGGGCAAGTATAACAGCTTCGTATTATATCAATGCTTTTGATATGGAGACTTCTCCGGAAGGTGAGGTTTCTTTTGTTGATCCGAAAGAGCAGATATATCTAAAGCTGTTCTGGCGTACAATATGGATGTCGATGCTCATAACTGGAATGACAGTTCTGCTCGGTTACCCTGTATCCTATCTTTTGGCTTCGTTACCTTTGAAGACTGCTAATGTCTTAATGATTTTAGTGTTACTTCCTTTTTGGACATCGCTACTTGTGCGGACTAGTTCTTGGATTGCAATGCTTCAGGCACAGGGAATTCTAAATGATTTACTCGTCTGGTTCGGCATCATTGCTGATGAAGCTCGAATACAGATGATTTATAATGCGATTGGTACGGTGGTTGCTATGACCCATATCCTATTGCCATTTATGATTTTGCCCTTGTATTCAGTGATGAAGACTGTTCCGCCAAGCTATTTACGTGCCGCTCGATCACTCGGCGCAACTCCGTGGACTGCTTTCTGGCAAGTATACTTGCCACAGACTGTTCCTGGTATTTCTGCCGGGGCGATCCTCGTCTTTATCCTGTCGATTGGCTATTACATCACTCCGGCTTTGGTTGGTGGACAATCAGGGCAGTTTATCGGCAACCTTATTGCCTATCATATGCAAGGTTCACTTAACTGGGGATTGGCAGCGGCACTGGGTGTCATGTTGCTTGTACTCGTCTTGGGAATCTATGGCGTTTATAACCGAGTTGTCGGTACTAACTCTGTTAAGTTGGGATAAAGATTATGGCTGTACCTTCATATGCTGGCCCGTTGGAACGTACGTGGTACTATACCTTTCGTTTTTTATGCGCGGCTATTTTCATCTTTTTGATTGCACCAATTCTTGTAATCGTTCCGCTTTCTTTTAATGCAGAGCCTTACTTTAGTTTTACGCAAGGGATGTTAACGCTTGATCCTGACGCTTATTCTCTGCGTTGGTATGAAGAATTTTTGACCAGTGATCGCTGGCTGGAATCTATTAAAAACTCTGTGATTATCGCATTCTTTTCGACAATACTTTCCGCTGCTCTAGGTACCTTGGCTGCGTTAGGATTAAATAGATCAGAACTTCCTTTCAAAGGGATGATCATGGGATTGTTGATTTCTCCGATGATCGTGCCTTTGATTATTGCTGCTGCTGGGATGTTTTTCTTTTACTCAAAGCTTGGGATTGCGCAAAGTTACATAGGTTTAATTCTTGCGCATACTGCTTTGGGAACACCATTTGTTGTTATAACGGTAACCGCAACGTTGAGTGGCTTTGATCATACCTTGATTAAGGCAGGTGCGAGTTTGGGAGCAACACCAACCTACACTTTCTTTAGGGTGACGATGCCGCTAATTATGACGGGTGTTATCTCTGGCGCTTTGTTCGCGATGATGACGTCTTTTGACGAGGTTATTGTGGCGATCTTTATCGCTGGTGTTGAGCAGCGAACTATTCCGTTGCAGATGTGGTCCGGTATCCGAGAGCAGATCAGTCCGACTATTCTGGCTGTGGCGACAATTTTGATAACTTTCTCGGTTATTATGCTGTCCACAGTGGAAATTCTACGTCGTCGTTCTGACAGGATCCGCGGTATTACCTAAAGAGGTTTATACTTTGTACGAAAAAAGGCAGGGCTTCTTTGAAGCCCTGCCTTTTTTTATTGCTGCTATTCGATTATTCGAAGTTTAGTTTTGAGAGATTTTCCGGGATGAGTTTTTGTAGCATTTCCAGACCTTCCTCACGATGACTACGAACAGTAGACGGCGGACGTTTGAAGGTTTTGCTAAAGTGCCGGGAGAAATGTGACGCATCGGAGAAGCCACAATCGGCTGCGATGTCACTGATAGCCTTATCGGTGTTTAGTAGTTGCCACAGACCATGGCGTAGCCGGAGGTCTCTGTAGCAAGCTTGGGGTGAAACACCAAGCTGTTCACTAAAGGTACGTTCGAGCTGGCGCTTTGAAATATTCACACGACTGGACAGCTCTTCGATGGAAAGCGGTACGGACATATTCTGTTCCATGGTTAAAACAGCTTTTCTGACCCGCTCATTATGGGATAGTTGGACAGTAGGGGGCTGCGGCTGCGGGGCCGACGCTGAACGAACTCTGTCGACTTGAAGAATTCTGAGACTTTTTTGTGCCACTGCTTTTCCCAAATGTTTTTCGACAAGCCAGGCGGCTAGATCCAACGCACCTGCACCACCTGCGCAGGTAATGCGTTTTCCATCAATAACATAAACCTGGTCGGCGACTGGTTTGACGTCAGCGAATTCTTCTAGGAAATCATTATAGTGATACCAGCTGACACAACATCTGCGCCCCTGCATCAATCCAGCTCTGATCATCGCAAAACTGCCGGTACATAATCCGATGATGGAGACACCTTGTGCGGCAGCTTTTTTCAATACAGAGATGCTTTCATGATCCGCTTGTGGTCCCTTGTGGAGAAGGCCACCAACGACAACCAGATAGTCGTATTGAGAGAGATCATTTATCCCCTGTGATGGGGTGATCTCTACCCCGCAACTTGATTTAACAGGTTTGCCGGGCTTGGGGCTGATGATGGACCATCTGCATTTGAGGGGGCGGCTGTAATCTTCATCATCTGCTGCGAGTCTCAGGGTATCAATAACAGAGGAAAAGGGAGTGAGAGTGAAGTTTGGGAGCAGGATAAATGCGACACTCAAAGATGTGGTTTCTTTGGTGGATAGAGGATCTGCCTGCGAACTTCTGTATGTCATGTGTTGCTTGCCTTTGGTGGCGTATCTCTTTGTGATGACGATTTGCTTATAAAGACTGAAATGTGTCGCTTATAAACACGAAGATTATCAGAATGTCGCAAGTATTCAATGATCTTGTCTTCGCCGTACATGGAAGTGTTTTGAAACTAGGCGTAGGATATGGACAACTAATAGAGGAGTGTGAACGGCTATGTCCCGTTTTTCGATTTTCAGCTTGGCAAGAAATGCCATGAGCTGGCATCAGAACTGGCCCCGCCAATGGCGTAGTCCAGATCCGAAGCCGGAATATGATGTTGTGATTATTGGTGCTGGTGGCCATGGCTTGGCAACGGCTTATTATCTGGCAAAAGAGCACGGCATTACCAATGTCGCCGTTATTGAAAAAGGCTGGCTCGGTGGTGGTAACACCGGACGTAATACCACGATTGTTCGTTCGAACTATCTGTGGGACGAGTCTGGCCTGTTCTATGAAAACGCGATGAAGCTGTGGGAAAACTTGTCCCAGGAACTGAACTACAACGTGATGTTCTCTCAGCGCGGCGTTTTGAACCTTGCTCATAATCTTGGTGATGTTCGCGAATCAATTCGCCGTGTAAATGCGAATAACCTGAACGGTATTGATGCTGAATGGCTGAACGCTGAACAGGTCAAAGAATTTTGCCCGATTATCAATATCTCTAAAGACAGCCGTTATCCGGTTATGGGTGCCACGCTACAGCGCCGTGGCGGTACAGCCCGCCATGATGCCGTTGCCTGGGGCTATGCCCGTGGTGCGGATGACATGGGTGTGGACGTGATCCAGAACTGTGAAGTTCAAGGACTGATGATCGACAACGGGACTGTAAAAGGTGTCCGTACGTCGCTTGGTGATATTAAAGCCAAGAAAGTTGCGATGGCTTGTGCCGGGCACACATCTGTTGTTGCTGATATGGCTGGTATCCGTTTGCCGATCGAATCCCATCCTTTGCAGGCACTTGTTTCAGAGCCGATGAAACCAGTGATTGATTGCGTGGTTATGTCAAATGCCGTGCACGTTTATGTGTCTCAGTCAGACAAGGGCGAACTGGTTATGGGGGCGGGTATTGATGCCTATGTTGGGTATAGCCAACGTGGCTCGCTACACGTGATCGAAGATCAGCTAGGATCAGCCATGGAGCTTTTCCCGCTGTTCTCCCGGACACGGATGATGCGTTCGTGGGGCGGTATTGTTGATACCTGTCCTGATGCGTCACCGATTGTTGGCAAAACTCCGGTTAAAAACCTTTACGTTAATGCCGGCTGGGGAACTGGTGGTTTCAAAGCAACACCAGGTGCCGGTTGGTGTTATGCCCATACAATCGCCAAAGATGAACCGCATGATCTTAATGCTGCGTTCTCTATTGATCGTTTTATTACCGGTGCGCTTGTGGATGAACACGGTGCTGCTGGTGTAGCCCACTAAGGAGTTAATTGGATGCTTTATATCAAATGTCCCTGGTGTGGTGAGCGCGACGAAACAGAATACCATTACGGTGGCGAGGCACACATTGTGCGCCCGGAAAACCCGGATGAATTGACTGATGCAGAATGGGCTGAATACGTTTTCATGCGGACGAATACCAAGGGTGTTCACCGCGAGCGTTGGGTGCATTCTGACGGATGCCGTCGTTGGTTCAACGTTGCACGTAACACCGTAACCAATGAAATCGTCTCTGTTTATAAAACAGGTGAAAAGCCTGATTTACCTGAAGCAGTGACTACCAAACCTGCTCCAGCTAAGAAAGCTGCTGCTAAAAAGGCCCCTGTTAAAAAGAAAGAGGGTGCGTGATGACCGAAAAGTTCCGTACGACACAGGGAACACGGGTTGACCGTTCCAATGTCATTAATTTTACCTTTAACGGTAAAAATTATACAGGTGCCAAAGGGGACACCTTGGCCTCTGCATTGGTTGCCAACGGGGTTCACTTGGTGGGCCGTAGTTTCAAAACGCACCGCCCTCGCGGTATTTTGACAGCTGGTTCTGAAGAACCAAATGCAATTATCCAACTCGAAACCGGACCGCGTAGCGAGCCGAATGTTCGTGCGACACAGATTGAACTTTACGAAGGTCTGACAGCTAAATCAGTTAACTGCTGGCCGTCTGTAAACTTTGACCTTGCCGCGGTTAACTCTGTAGCATCCCGTATTTTTGTTGCCGGCTTCTATTACAAAACCTTTATGGATCCAAAATCCATGTGGATGACGGTGTACGAGCCGATTATCCGGCGCATGGCTGGTCTGGGTGTGCTTCCCCGTGAAAAAGACCCGGATACCTATGACCACATGAACGAGTTCTGTGAAGTCATGGTTGTTGGGGCCGGTCCTGCGGGCCTGAGTGCGGCGCTTGAAGCTGGCCGTACTGGTGCCCGTGTTGTTTTGTGTGATGAGCAACCTGAATTTGGTGGTTCTTTGTTGAACACAAAACAGATCATTGATGGCAAGCCTGCTCAGGAATGGGTTGATACCGCTATTGCTGAACTGGAATCTATGGATAATGTTCGTCTGTTAAAGCGTGCAAATGCTTTTGGATATTATGACCATAACTATATCACAGTTCACGAACGCAGAACTGATCATTTTGGACCGGGTGCCAAGCCGGGCTTGAGCAAACACCGTATCTGGCATTTCCGTGCTAAACAGGTTGTTCTGGCGACAGGTTCGCACGAACGTCCGTTGGTTTTCGCGGATAATGATCGTCCGGGTATTATGCTGGCCAATGCGGGGCAGGCTTATGCAAATCGTTATGGTGCGCTACCTGGGCGTCGTGGTGTTATTTTCACAAATAACGACAGTGCCTATTCTGTTGCAATTGATCTTGTTGATGCAGGAATGGATATTCCAACCATCATTGATTTGCGTGAAATCGTTGACGGTGATCTGCCAAACGCGGCACGTCAAAAAGGTATCGAAGTTCTAACAGGTTCTGGTATTGTCGCCACACTCGGCCGCAAGCGTGTTACCGGGGTTGAAGTTGCAACAGTGTCTTCAGACGGTAGTAAGATCACGGGTAGCAAGCGTAAAATTGATTGCGACACCATCCTGACTTCTGGTGGCTGGAATCCGGCAGTTCACCTTTTCTCTCAATCAATCGGCAAGCTCCGTTATGATGAAGAGAAAATCTGTTTTGTACCAAATATTTCTTCACAAAACGAACGTACCGTTGGTGCCTGTAAAGGTTCTTTTGACCTGCAGTCTGCACTTGACGAAGGTGCTGCAGCGGGTGCTGCCGCAGCCATGGATACAGGTTTTGGCAAAGGTAAGGCGAAAGCTTCACCAAAAGCACTTGTTGTCGAAGAAAAAGCCATCAAAGCCTATTGGGTTGTTCCAACAGATCATCCCGTTGGTCAGGGCAAGCGTAAGCATTATGTTGATTATCAACACGATGTTACCGCCGCAGATATTATGTTGGCAGCGCGTGAAGGTATGCACTCTGTCGAGCATATGAAGCGTTATACAACAACAGGTATGGCGACTGATCAGGGTAAGCTTTCCAACGTGAACGGTTTGGCGATCTTGTCTTCCCAGCTGGAAAAGGACATTCCAAAAGTCGGTACGACGACTTTCCGTCCGCCGTATACACCTGTTAACTTTGGTGCGCTGGCTGGACGTGGAATCAATGGCGATTTGGCTGATCCGGTTCGTCGAACGTCTATGTATGGCTGGCATCTGGAAAATGGCGCTACTTTTGAGCCTGTTGGCCAATGGCAGCGTGCATGGTATTACCCGAAAGCTGGTGAAGACATGGATGCCGCGGTTGCACGCGAAACCGCAGCTCTTCGTGATGGCGTCGGTATTCTTGATGCGTCCACACTAGGTAAAATTGATATTCAGGGTAAGGATGCCGCACAGTTCCTTAATCTGGTTTATACCAATGCCTGGCTAAAGCTTCCTGTAGGATCTTGCCGGTATGGCTTCATGCTTAAAGAAGACGGTATGGTCTTTGATGATGGTGTGACATCGCGTCTTGGGGAAAACCACTTCCACATGACAACGACGACTGGTGGTGCGGCTGGTGTTCTTGATTGGCTTGAGGAATACTTGCAGACAGAATGGCCTGATCTGGAAGTTTACTGCACGTCTGTTACTGAAGAGTGGTCGACGCTTTCTATCGGTGGTCCAAAAGCTCGTCAGCTATTGGAAGAACTTGCGCCGGAGATGGATTTCTCTAACGAAGCTTTCCCGTTCATGACATGGCGTGAAGGTGAAGTTGCAGGTGTTCCGGCGCGCGTCTTCCGGATTTCTTTTACCGGTGATCTTTCCTACGAGATTAACGTCAGAAACTGGCATGGTCTCCATCTGTGGAAGAAATGTATGGAGCTCGGTGAAAAGTACGACATTACGCCATACGGTACTGAAACCATGCACGTTCTTCGTGCGGAAAAAGGCTTTGTGATCATTGGTCAGGAAACTGACGGCACGCAAACGCCGCAGGATCTTGGTATGGACTGGATCGTTGCGAAGAAAAAAGGTGACTTCATTGGGCGTCGTTCTTTCACGCGTGAGGATACTGCCCGTGAAAATCGTAAGCAGCTTGTTGGTCTTGTAACTGAAAATCCAAAGGAAGTTCTGGAAGAGGGCGCGCAGCTTACTTATGAGCGTGTGAACCCGACACCGGCACCGATGGTCGGCCATGTAACATCTTCTTATTGGAGCCCTAACCTTGGACATTCCATCGCGATGGCTTTGGTGAAGGATGGACATAACCGTATGGGACAATGGATTTACGCGCATGATCGCGGCAAGGTGACAAAGGTAAAAATTGTCAGCCCGGTCTTCTATGATCCAAAAGGAGAACGTCGTGATGGTTGATACATTCCGTAACAGTATTATCGCGCACAAAGAACAGGCCATGATCAATGGTTCTGTGAGCGGAGATCAGGGTGTCAACTTGTCGGAAATTCCTTTTCTGGCACAGGTGAATATCCGTGGGAATGTCGAAGATAAAAAGTTTGTTTCTGCGGTGAAAAAGGTCGTTGGTGTTGCTGTACCTACAGACCCGAATACCTATGTAACAAAGGGTGACTTTACTGTTTTCTGGCTTGGTCCTGACGAATGGCAGGTTGTTGGTCCGGTCGACGGACAAGATGATCTTGTTACAAAACTGCGCGATGCGCTGGATGGATTGCACGTTGCTGTTATCGATGTTTCCGGTAACCGTACAGCGCTTGATCTAACGGGTGCTCAGGCGCGTAATGTCATGAAGAAAAGTTGTCGCTTGGACATGGATGCTCAGTCTTTTACACCGGGACAGGCAGTTCAAACCCGTGTCGGGAAAGCACCGGTACTTTTACAAATGCTGGATGACAAGCCGACCTATCGGATGTTTGTCCGCCCATCCTTTGCCGAATATCTGGTTGACTGGCTCTTGGATGCAATGGGTGAATATCACCATCTTTAAGAAGATGAGATGTTTACCCAATCCAGGGTAAAAGTATCTGTTAAAAAAATCCAGCTGTATTGAGTACAGCTGGATTTTTTTCATTCTGGAAACTGTATCAAAGAGTATTTAATTATCAGGATTTCCAAAGCTTTATTCCGCGGCCTCTGCCAGTCCTGGTCGGGATTTTAGGTCCTGATTATGAAGGCGATCTTTTTCAAGAGTGTGTTCCAACAGGGAGAGCATTGGCGGAATGATCAGTAGAGTCAAAACGGTTGATAGTGTAAGTTCACCAAGCAAAACAGCCCCCAGACCACGGCAGGGTTCTGGTCCTGAAACGGATAACAGTGCCGAACTTGATTTTAAGCATTTTTGCGAAACAACCGGGCGCGAGTTGATGCCATTCGAAGAACGCACTTATGACGTTTTTCTCTTGACGATTAAGAAACCGATCTAAACTGAAAATGGTATGATTAGGAAAGTAACCAACGAAAGGCACGTTTTAATTCGACTGTCCCGTTTTTGTCATACCATTTACCATGGGCGAGAATAATTTTTTCGGGCTTCCACGATATCATGCGCTCAATAGCTTTTCGGGCTTTGCTTCGTCCCCCTGAAAAAGCCATACGCATGTCTATAGGGGCTTTTCCATCTGGAGAAAGGTTGCCGGCCAACTTACATAAAAAAGCAAAATACCAAGGCAGCTTCTGTGCTTCAAAATTTTCAATAAGATCAGTGAGTATTAGCGTTTTCGTCTTTCTGTGAAAGAAATCGATCTCGTGCAGTATTTTGTTACCTTGCACATAGACCTGATCGATTTCCTGCTCCCAGGCCATAGGAGGCGTATTGTCTAACTCTTGGAATGTCGGAAAGGGAATATTGTATTTTCTGGCTCTGTCGGCAACATTTGGGGCCGCCCATACTTGAGCATTTGGATAGATTTCCTGCCACTTGCCGACAGAGAGATAGTGGATATTGTTAGGGGCAATGAGATATTTAACATCGCCCAGAAGATTAATCTCGTCCAATAACTCTTTATTGATAGCGATCGGGGAATGCACCCAAAGGGTCCCGCTCTCTAACCGGACCACGGTCATGCGGGTAGGGAAGGGAATGCCGTAGAAAGATACAGAAGGTCCGTCCGCAATCCATATGTCTTCCCCAATTGGTTTAAGTGTATTGATTGGAGTGTAAAGACTCGTGGTCATAATCTTAAGCTCGTTATTGATTAATACTTATTGGTAGAGGGTTGGATTTTGTGGAACAGTGTTGCGCACAAAAAAGAAGCCTTTGAGTACCAAAGACTTCTTTTTTGTAGGATGATCGTTTTGCAGAAGTATATTATTTCTGCAAAACGATCATCGCGCTATTCAGCTGCCTCTGCCAGTCCCGGGCGGGATTTCAGTTCCTGATTATGTAGGCGGTCTTTTTCAAGAGTGCGTTCCATCAAGGAAAGCATCGGCGGAATGATAAGCAGAGTTAAAACGGCTGATAACGAGAGCCCACCAACTACTACAGATCCCAAACCGCGATAAAGTTCAGAACCTGCGCCGGGCACCAGAACCAGTGGCAGCATGCCAACGACCGATGTCAGTGTTGACATAAAGATAGGACGAATACGGTTTCTGGTAGCCTCAAGAATAGCCTGTTGTGCAGGCATGTTCTCGACCCTCAAATGATGAAGGGTTTGATGGACGACCAGAATAGCATTGTTCACCACGATCCCGACCAGAATGACAAAACCGAGGAGTGTCAGCATATCCAACGGTTGGAACACAAAGGTGTTGAGGAATACCAAGCCTGCGACACCACCAGCCGTCGCCAAAGGAACTGCCAACAAGATAATCAGGGGATAGACGAAGCTCTCAAAAAGAACGGCCATCACGAGATAGACAATGACGATCGCCAGTAACAAATTGACCACCATGGCATCCCAGGTCTGTGCCAGATTATCGGCTGTTCCGCTGAGGCTCATCTTTACATCGTTTGGCAGTCCGGCTTCTTCCATCGGGCCAATGACTTCTGCCTGAAGTATATCCAGAGCTTCTTCGAGAGGTACGCCCGCTGAAGGACGGAGTTCCAGTGTAATTGTCCGCATGCGTTCACGGTGACGAATTTCGGTCGGACCAGCTGTAAGAATAATATCGGCAAGACTGGACGCTGGAACAATTGTGCCATCAGATGTGACGACAGGCAGACTTGAAATCCCCTGCGTTTGAGTAACGCCTTTGTTCGGACCTTTAAGGGTTAGATCAAGGCGCTTGTTTCCAACAGTTACCTCTTCCACTCTAAGGCCGTCATTAAAGACATCAATGGAGGTGCCAAGATCGTTAACGGACAGCCCGTTATCTGCCAGACGTGTTCTGTCGGGTAAAACACGGACTTCTGGGGCACCAAGTTCAAGTCCCGGTTTGGGGCGGAACTGGTTGCCTTCACTGGTAGGGAAAACGGCCAGCATCTTTCCGGTCGCCTGTCCGGCGATGGCAAGGATTTCGTTAAGATTTGACCCGGAAATGTCGAGGTCAATTTTACGTCCACCACCGATGCCACGCCCAAATAGGGAGGGCTGGTAGATGAAGCCGAAGGTACCGGGTTCTTTAAAGACAGGCTTTTGAAGAACGGGAATGAGTTCACCTACACGTTGTCCATCAACGGAAATAGCGCCGAGGAAGGTGTTTGATCTTGTCGCAACAAAGAAAAAACGTTCCATTTTTGGGGGCTGATCAGGTTCGGATTCTGGCCCTGTTTCGCTTGCCCACAAGTTACGAATAGAATTCTCTACCTCAACAGCAATTGATGTCATGGTATCGAGGTTATAGCCTGGTGGCGGGATGATAACACCAAAGACCAAATTTTGGTTTCCTTCAGGCAAGTACTCCAGCTTGGGCAGGAATTTCCATGTTCCTAAGGACGCGATGGCGGTAATAGCACCTACCAACGCTATAGCGACTATTTTCCGCTGTACAACAATGGTCTGGAAGCCCATGACAAACCGAACAAAACCAGAGCCAAACTGATCAATTCCAGGCAGAGGAATACGTTTTACGGTATCACTGCCATCGGTGTCGTGGTCACGTAAAAACCGCCGGGATAGCGCAGGGATAACCGTAATAGAAACAATGAGTGATAGAGTAACCGATACAGATATGGCAACTGCGATGTCCCGAAATAGCTGTCCGACTTCCAGTTCCATAATCATGATCGGAATAAAGACCATAACCGTTGTTAGTGCCGAAACCAGAATTGCGCCCCAAACCTGTTGTGCACCTTCATAAGCCGCGACAGCAGGTGATTTACCTTCTTCTTTCAGGCGGAAAATGTTTTCGAGAACGACAATGGCGGCATCAACCACCATGCCGACAGCAAAAGCTAATCCAGCAAGAGAAATCACATTGATGGATCTGCCAAGGGCTGCCATGGCAACAAAAGACCCGACGACAGAGACGGGGATCGCCATGGAAATAATAACGGTGGCACGCACAGACCTTAGGAAGGTCAAAAGAATAATTGCGGCGAGTATACCACCAAACCAAATATTTTGGCGGACAAGATCAATCGCAGAATTGATGTAAACTGTTTCGTCGTAAACCTGTTCCAGTTTCAGCCCGGCCTCGGGTATTGCCCGGGCATTAAGCTCTTCCACTGCCTCATATATGCCATCCATGGTTTCGATGACATTGGCCCCTGTTTCCCGAGTGGCATTGAAAGCGATCGCGGCGTTACCGAGCACCCGAATTTTGGCCCCGGGATCTTTGTAGTTAAAGTTTACACGTGCAATATCGCCCACGGTGACGCGGGCAACACCGCCAGTAAAGGCGTCCCGCGTACTCCGCAAGACAACTTTTTTAACAGCTTCGAGTGTGTTTAGATCACCTTCGGTTCTAACGATATAACGTCTTTTGCCTTCTTCCACATCACCAGCTGAAATCGAAGAACTGGCTGCTCTGAGTGTACTGACCACTGAACTCGCGGTTAGGCCGTACCGAGCAAGAAGTTCGGGTTGGATAACGATTTCTATTTCGCGCTCACTGCCGCCATAAATATTGACGCCACTAACGCCTTGAACACGTTCAACTCTGTCTTTGACAATGTCTTCTACGAAATCACCATAGGTATGGATCGGGGTTGTGTTGCCATCTTCACGCGTGAGAACAAACCAGGCAATGGGGCTATCTTCGGCGCCCGCAGTATCAAGCGTTGGCTCGTCAGCTTCATCCGGGTAACCACTGACGCGGTCCAGGCGGTTGGCAGTCAGAAGGAGGGCCTTGCCCATGTCTGTGCCGACGTTAAATTCCAAAGTAATTCGACCAGATCCATAGGATGAGTTACTGGTCATACTGTGCAGGTTTTCTAGGCCCTTAAGCTTTTCTTCCTGCTCGGTGATGATCTGGCGCTCAACCTCTGCCGGAGCTGCTCCGGCCCAGTTGGTTCTGATGGTGATAACTGGTCGGTTAACATCCGGGGTCAACTGGATTGGGATAAGCTGTAGAGCCACGGCCCCGAATAGAACGACCATGATCACGGCAGATATGATCGCGATAGGCCGCTCGATTGATATTTTGATCAGATTCATTACGAGGCTCCCTCGTTTTTATCTGTATCTTCTTTATCTATACCTTCTTCTGGGGCTTGATCTGCAGTATTTTCTTCTTGTGTGCCTTTTTCTGCAGGCGATGCCGCGTCATTAACCTGAAGCGGAACACCGGGGAACAGTCTTTCGTTCCCACGGATCACAACTTCATCGCTTGTTTGCAGGCCGTATATGACTTCGATACGTTCGCCAATCTGTTGTCCTAGTTGAACAGGACGAGGTAGTGCATTACCGTTAGCATTTAGGAAAACCATGGGTCCATTAGGGCTTTGAATGATCGCATCTTTGTGGACTGTTGCTACTTCTCTTTTGGGGCCAGCAGGAACCAGAAGAGTAATACTCTGATTGTTTGCCAGAGTATCTTGATTGGGAAGTTCTGCAGTTAATCTGACAGGACGCGTACGGGTCAGAGGATTTTCACGAGGCAGAATTGCCCTGATTGTTGCAACAAGTGGTGTGTTGTCCTCTAGGCTCAGGGTGAATTCCATTCCCGCTTTTATACCGGCAAGTCGACGTGCGGGTACATCAACTTCGATTTCGAGGCTTTCGCGTGAAAGCAAAGTAACCACGGCATCTCCGGTTGCTACATAGGCACCTGTTTCTGTTTCTTTTGCCATGATGATGCCATCATAAGGTGCTTTGATCTCTGTGTAGGCAAGGTTTATTTCTGCCCGGCGAAGACGGGCTTGGGCTGTATTGATATCAGCACGCGCCTGAGATACTTCGGCCTTGGCAATCGAGCTGTTTTGAACCGCATCTTCGTAGCGTGATTTGTTGAACGCTGCAGATTTTTTGAGTCTCTCCATACGCTGTAGCTCTTGTCCCGCGAGCTTTAGTCTTGCCTGAAAGGTACCCTGTTTGCTTTTGGCAGCGGCAACTTCACTGGCCGCCAGATCTCGCTCGGCTTTCAAGGTCGCTGCATTCAGACGCGCGATGACTTGTCCTTCGCTGACTTTGTCGCCGACTTCGACGAGAACTTCATCGACTGGACCAGCTATTCTGGCTGACACATTTCCCGTTTGTCTCGCAACCAAACGTCCAATAACAGGAACTGTCTGGCTCATGGACTCGATGCGTACTTTATCAACACCAACCAGCGAGGGTTGCTGTGCTGAAGCATATTGGGGAGCAATCATCAAGCTTGCGGCTATCAGAAGATAAGAAGTGACAAACAGCTGGCGCAAACCGGCCTCCTGACATGAAACCAGACATAGTTGCCTGATCGATATTTGAAACGATTTAATCCTGTGGTTGCTGAGAATATGTTCAACACCACTGGCGATGTTATAGGAAAGCACGCGGCATTGCACTAAATTGCGATGCCGTTCTCTTTTTGTACTGTAGTTGATGATCTCTTGATCTGTAAAGGGTTCGTCATCGCATTAAATCATTTATTTACATTTTCCAAATTTATAAAGAACTGATTATGCTCTGTTCTTTTAAACGAATGGCATTAATTTTTCCGTCGTTCTGGATCAAATAATGTTATAGCTATAGAAGTAGCAAGTTGATCCCCAATAATTTTCTATGATGCATGGTATTTTTATGAGGAGACATTTATGACGACGGCGCTTTTTAATCATCCTGTCAGCCTCTTGCATGATACGGGTATTCATCATCCTGAATCTCCTCGTAGAATTGAAGAAACGCTCAAGGCATTATCCGATGCTGATTTTGATGGACTGGATCGTCGTGAAGCGCCCGTTGTTGATAATGCCAAATTATTGTGGGCACACACAGAAGAGCATGTCGCCAGAGTTTTTGATGCCATTCCCGATACCGGATATGTTGCCATAGACGGCGATACTGTTATCTGTAAGGATTCCGACGAAGCAGCGTTGCGTGCTGCGGGGGGGATTTGTGCTGCTGTTGATGCTGTTATAACAGGCGAGGTCGATAACGCTTTTTGTCTGAGCCGTCCCCCGGGACATCATGCTGAACGTGATCGGGCCATGGGGTTTTGCCTTTTCTGTAATCCGGCTATTGGGGCGTATCAGGCACGGAATACGCATGGGTTAAAGAAAGTCGCAGTGATTGATTTTGATGTTCACCATGGCAATGGCACGCAGGATGTTTTCTGGAATGATCCCGACATGTTTTATGGCTCAACACACGAATCACCTCTTTTCCCGGGGACCGGGAGCGGGGGGGAGATAGGTGTTGCAGGGAACATTATGAATTGTCCCTTACCAAGTGGTGCCGGGTCTTTTGAATTTCGTAAGGCTATGGAGGACAAGATCTTTCCTGCGGTTCAGGATTTTGAGCCGGAACTTATTATTGTATCTGCTGGTTTTGATGCGCACCGCGAAGATCCCTTGGCATCCTTAAATCTGGAAGATGAAGATTTTGGTTGGGTAAGTAAACGCATCGTTGAACTGTCTCAGGATCTATGCCGGGGGCGTTTGGTCTCGGTTCTTGAGGGGGGGTATAACACAGATGCTCTTGCGAGATCTGTCGCGCTGCATGTAAAGGCATTGATGAACGCGGCTGAATAGCTACGCGTCATTTTTTCACAGGAAAATATGCTTCAAAAGTCATGACTTATCCTTGTTTGCCGGGGGATGAAGACGTAGAGTGCAGGGGAATATGTAATTTGAGGTTTCTCTATGGAAAATACACAATCTGGTGACAGTTTGGCTGGCGACAATCTGGCTGATATCAACACCATGAGTTTCGAGGTTGCTCTTGCTGAATTGAAAACAATTGTTGAGCGTCTTGAACAAGGCGAAGGCAAGCTTGATGAAGCAATTAATGCTTATGATCGTGGTGCCAAGCTGAAGGCCCATTGCGAAACAAAACTTCGCGAAGCTCAGGAAAAGATTGAAAAAATCGCCATGGGGCCCGATGGGCAACCGCGTACAGAACCCTTTGATGTTTCCTGACATTCATTCGTTCAAAGCCATAACGGATACGCGTCTACATGTCTGATATTTCTATCGCTTTGGCTGACTGCGCGCACGCAGTCGAAGAAAAACTTGATGAGCTTTTGCCGACAATTAGAACTCCAGAAGGTGAAGTCGTCGAAGCTATGCGCTATAGTGCGTTGGGCGGCGGGAAACGCTTACGTCCTTTTCTTGTTATGGAAACAGCAAAGCTTTTTGATGTTGATAAAGCCTGTGCGCTTCAGGTCGCTGCGGCACTGGAAATGGTGCATTGCTACAGTCTTGTGCATGATGATCTGCCAGCCATGGATGACAGTGATCTTAGACGTGGTCGAGTGACCGTTCATAAAAAGTGGGATGATGCGACGGCTATTCTTGCGGGAGACGGGCTTCTTACCGAAGCTTTTGCTGTTTTGGCAGATCAGGCGACGCATCCTGATATGGGGGTTCGATTAAAACTTGTATCTGGATTGGCGGTCGCTGCGGGTTCTAGAGGGATGGTCGGCGGACAAATGATTGATCTGTCTCCGTCTCGGGCGAGTTTGGATTTAGAAGGCATCACGCGCTTACAAGCACTGAAAACAGGAGCCTTGATTCGCTATGCCTGTGAGGCAGGTGCGATATTGGGACATGCCCGATCTGAAGAATATCGGGCGTTAAGCCTTTACGCCGAAGACATTGGTCTTGCCTTTCAAATTGTTGATGACTTGCTTGATCATGAAGCCACACCTGAAGAAACGGGTAAACCCACCGGAGTTGATAATGATGCAGGTAAAGCGACATTTGTGGGGCAGCTTGGACTGGAAAATGCCCGTGAAAAAGCAAACGAATTAATTGATTCTGCAAAATCTAGACTTGATATTTTCGCAGGAAAGGCGCAGTTACTTCGCGATACGGCCACATTTATTGTTGAACGTAGGTCTTGAAGTCAAAATTTTAAGACCTGATTTGTTCCTATAGAATTGTTAACCCAAAAAGAATTATACTTTTGGGCTGGCTGTCGCGGGACATGAAATTATCTCAAAACTTCGTATGAAGATTGTTGAGAAAAGATGTGATGGAGATAAGGGTGAGTCAGTTCGGGCACAATCGTCAGACCCCGTTGTTGGACACAATTCATAATCCGGCTGATCTACGCAAGCTGGATGAAAGTCAGCTTCCACAGCTGGCTGAAGAAGTACGTCTGGACATGTTGAACGCTGTCTCTCGTACAGGTGGACACCTGGGTGCTGGCTTGGGTGTTGTTGAACTTACTGTCGCAATCCATCACGTTTTTAATACTCCTGACGATAAGCTCATCTGGGATGTTGGACATCAGTGCTATCCGCACAAAATTCTGACAGAGCGTCGCGACCAACTGAGTACTATTAGGCAAGGTGGTGGGCTATCCGGTTTCACGACGCGTAAGGAATCTATCTACGATCCTTTTGGCGCTGCGCATAGTTCGACATCTATTTCTGCTGGGCTAGGCTATGCCGTGGCCCGCGATCTCGCAGGTAAAACGAATAATGTTATTTCGGTTATTGGCGATGGTTCGATGACTGCTGGCATGGCTTATGAAGCCATGAATAATGCCGGTGCGATGAACTCCAGGTTAGTGGTGATACTGAACGATAATGATATGTCAATTGCACCGCCGGTTGGTGCGTTGAGTGCATATCTGTCGCGTTTGATTTCTGCCAAGCCTTATCAATCCATGCGACACCTGGCGAAAGAAATTATTAGTAAGTTTCCGCCGCGTATTGAGACTGCTGCTAAACGCGCAGAAGAGTATGCACGCGGATTTTTTACAGGTGGAACGCTGTTTGAAGAACTTGGCTTTTTCTATATCGGTCCTGTTGACGGGCATGATTTTTCCCACCTTTTACCTGTTCTGAAAAACGTTCGTGATTGTGGTTTTGATGGCCCGGTCCTTATCCATGCAGTTACACAAAAAGGTAAGGGCTATGAGCCAGCCGAAAAGGCTGCGGATAAATATCATGGTGTTTCAAAATTTGACGTGGTGAGTGGGAAACAGGAAAAAACACCACCTAAAGCACCGTTGTATCAGAATGTTTTTGCCAAGGCATTGATTGCCGAAGCCAAACATGATGACAAGGTTGTTGCCATGACGGCCGCGATGCCATCAGGGACGGGCTTGAACCTGTTTCAGGAAGAATTCCCTGATCGTACCTTTGATGTTGGGATTGCAGAACAGCATGGGGTGACTTTCTGCGCCGGAATGGCTTGTGATGGTTATAAACCTTACGCAACGATCTATTCTACCTTTTTACAGCGTGCCTATGATCAGGTGGTCCATGATGTGGCCATCCAAAGCCTCCCCGTACGGTTCATTATTGACCGCGCCGGCATGGTTGGTGCTGATGGGGTTACGCATCAGGGAAGCTATGATCTGGCTTATCTCGGCTGTATTCCCGATATGGTTATTATGGCGCCTTCAGATGAGCTTGAACTGATGAATATGGTGGCAACCTCTGCCATCATTGATGACAAGCCAAGTGCGATTAGATTCCCCCGCGGCGAAGCAACGGGTAAAGTCACATTACCAGAGCGTGGTTCTGTTATCGAAATAGGTAAAGGTCGTATTCTTCGCGAAGGCAAGCATGTTGCTATATTGGCTTTGGGCACGCGTCTTGCTGATTGTCTGGAAGCGGCAGATAAGCTTGCGGCGCATGGGTTTAGTGCAACAGTTGCTGATGCACGTTTTGCCAAACCGCTTGATGCAGAGTTGGTGAAAAGTCTTGCATCCAATCATGAGGTCTTCCTGACAGTGGAAGAGGGCTCTATTGGTGGTTTCTCTTCGCTTGTTTCCAATTTACTGGCAAATGAAGGTCTGTTCGATAATGGACTGAAATTCCGTCCTGTCTGTATGCCGGATATCTTTATCGACCATGACAGTCCAGCTAAACAGTTGGAACAGGCTGGTTTGGATGCGGATGGTATCTTTGCCAAGGCAATGGGTGCGTTAGGTCAGGAAGTCACGAAATCATCTTCTTCGATTGCGTAAAATCGCATATGCAGGATTTATGGTTTTATACCGCGACTTTAGGTAACTTTATAAAAGCTCTATACAACTGACTTTCAAGTCGCTAGGGTATTCTTCTTCGTATTAGGTTTGCCTTACCCAAAGGGACGACGAACAACCGCATAATCGGCTGCGTGCGTTGGCAAATTTCAATTTTTGGGATCCGTCTAATGTCAACCGGACTGTTTGCAGGCAGAGCCTCTAAGGCTTCTGGCCAGCCATTGCCGCCTTCTATCGGGTGGACTGATGAAGTCAGAGCAAGCTTTCACCTTGCTTGGCCGCTTGTGGTTGCACAGGTGGCGCAAATGGCTCTCTTTACGACCGATGTTATTATGATGGGCTGGTTGGGCCCAAAGTTTCTGGCTGCTGGAACATTGGCGACCAGCTTAATGAGTCCTTTTCTCCTTTTTGGTATCGGTCTTATCACTGCAGTTGCGCCAATGATGGCGCAGGCGATTGGGGCACGTGATTTTAAATCTGTTCGCCGCACGACACGGCAGGGCTTTTGGGTTTCAGTGGTTGTCGCAGCTGTTCTTATTGCATTGATATGGAACGCCGAGGTGTTTTTCCTATTACTTGGTCAAACCGAGGAAAATGCAGCTCTGGCGCAAGGGTACATTCGCTTTGCCGTATGGAATTTCTTTCCATCATTTTTATTCCTTGTGTTGCGGTGTCTGTTGTCTGCTCACGGGAAAACAACAGTCGTTTTGAATATTACGATTATTGGTATTGTCGTAAATGCAATCTGTAACTACGCGCTGATGTTCGGCAATTGGGGCTTCCCAAGGTTAGAGTTGGCAGGTGCAGGGATAAGCACGACCTTGGTGAACTTGCTGATGTTCTTGCTGATACTCGGCTATATCATGACCCATAAGCGGTACAAACGATATGCTATTCTTGTACGCTTATGGAAATCTGACTGGGCGCGTTTTAAAGAGATATTTCGTATCGGACTACCAATTGGGTGTACCTTGACGGCAGAAACAGGTTTGTTTGCCGCTGCAACGATTTTGATGGGCTGGCTTGGTACAAATGAACTGGCGGCTCATGCGATTGCCCTGCAATGTGCGTCAGTTGCTTTTATGGTGCCCCTAGGGATCAGTCAGGCGGCGACAATCCGTGTTGGTCTGGCGCTGGGTAAGAATGATCCTGAAGGTATTAAAAAAGCAGGATGGGTGTCGATCGTCATGGGAACAGGTTTCATGATCACGACCTGTCTGGCTTTCTGGTTGATACCCACGTTTTTTATCGGATTTTATCTGGATCTTGATGTGCCTGAAAATCAGATATCTCTTGGGCTTGCTGTTTCGTATCTGGCTGTTGCGGCACTTTTCCAGCTGGTTGACGGATGTCAGGTTGTTGCCGCGGGGGCCTTGAGGGGATTGAGTGACACCAAAGTCCCAATGATACTGGCCATTATGGGTTACTGGGTGTTTGGTTTGCCAATCTCTTATTATGGCGGTTTTATTCTTGGTGGTGGTGGTACAGGCATTTGGTTAGGCCTTGCAGCAGGCCTTGCTTTTGTGGCAGTGGTCTTTGTAATACGTTTCGCATGGCGCGAACGCCTGGGATTAATGAACTACAAGAGCATGGAACGTGGCTAAAGTCGGGAAAAAAAGAGCTGATCAGTTACTGGTTGATCGGGGATTGGTCGAAAGCAAGACCAAGGCACAAGCACGGATCATGGCTGGACAGGTTTATACCGAAACCAAACGGATTGACAAGCCCGGTCAACCCTTGGCAGAGGATGCGCCGCTCACTGTAAAGGGAGAGGACCATCCTTGGGTAAGCCGTGGTGGTTTGAAGCTTGAAAAAGGGCTCAAGGAATTTGACATTGACCCCACAAGCAAGGTTTGTATGGACGTTGGCGCATCGACAGGTGGTTTTACCGACGTTCTGCTGACCAATGGTGCTAAGAAGGTCTATGCCGTTGATGTTGGGCATGGGCAGCTTGCCTGGAAAATACGTAAAGATGAGCGTGTTGCTGTGATGGAGCGTACAAATGCACGCCATTTGACAGCAGAGCAAATTCCCGAAACTCTTGATATGATTGTCTGCGATGCAAGCTTTATCGGGTTAGAGACTGTATTGCCGGCGGCAATGTCCTTAGCTGGATCTGGGGCACTTATGATTGCGTTAATCAAACCACAGTTCGAAGTTGGTAAAGGTCGTGTTGGCAAGGGTGGTGTTGTACGTGAACCGGAACTGCACCGTGAAGTCTGTGACCGTATTGAAACCTGGTTGAACGAGGAAACTGATTGGGCTGTTCTGGGGCTAACGGAAAGCCCGATTAAAGGTCCCGAAGGAAATATCGAATTTTTGATTGCGGCCCGTAAATTTATATAACAGTTTCCATATAAAAGAAGATGGTTAATCAAGCCTTTTCTCTGAGGCTGTTAAGATAAGCGCATTCCTCTGAAACACTAATCTTTTTAAGGTTAATATCTTTATCCCCTGTTAACGGTCTCGCGGTATCTTGTCAGTATAACAAAGATACAAGAATCGTCGGGTAAGTTGTGGGTTGGATAGAATTTGTCATCTGCAAAAGTATTGGGTGATAGAGTATTTAGATTCTCCCGGTACTATTGCCATTTGTTTAATGGCGTGCCCGACAAACATTGGATGATTGCTTTGGGGGCAGCTTTTAATGGCAAACAGGGGCTTGGGTATAAAAAAGACAACGATCGCTGACTTGTGTCGGTTCAATAATAGTGAAACCGGGAAGTGTAGGCGTTAGGTCAATATGGCTTTTAAATCTGTCCGTACGAAATTATTGGTGATTTGTACTCTGTGTGTTTTGGTTACAGGGTTGGTGCCGTTCCTGTTTTTTGAAGCGCGCTTTTTCAGGTTGGAGGAAGAGCGTATCGCGCAACGCGCCCGCGATGTGGCGACCAAAGTTTCAATTCCCTTAACCCGATCTCTTTGGGATTATGATGAAAGCACTGTGATACTTGTGCTGGAAACTCTGATGAGAGATCCGGATCTTGTTCGGGTTAGAATTATTTTGCCAGATGGAGCTGGGGAATTTTATCCGGCAGCAGATCCGAATGCATCAGATGTCGAACTTTCAGAAGTCGATTTTATTCGTATTCCGCTTATCTATTCTGTCTTTGATAACAAAGAAGTTTTGGGGCATCTGGAGGTTGGCTATACGACAGATCGTGCCTATACAGATGTATGGACCCGTGTTTTTGTTGATGCTTTTATCTTTTTATTGATTCTAAGTACTCTTGGTGGAGGAGCGGCGATTGCGATTAATCGTACCATAGGTCGTCCTTTGAAACTGCTGTCCACTTCTATTGACGAAATGGCCTATCAGAAAAAGCCCGTGTTGGTGAAATGGCGATCTGACGATGAGCTTGGGCAAACGGTTGAAGCCTACAACAATATGTTGATCACGATTGACCAACACGACAGAGCTTTAACCGAAGCCAAGGAGTCTGCGGAGATTGCAAACCGGGCAAAAACCTCTTTTCTTGCGAACATGAGTCATGAATTGAGAACGCCGCTCAATGCCATTATCGGGTTTTCAGAAATTTTGATGAAAGAGGATGACTATAAAGTCGATCAGAAACGCCGCGAAGAGTATCTGGGATACATCTTTGAAGCTGGTTCAAGCCTCATGACGATGGTGACGGATATTCAGCAAATATCGAGGCTGGAATCTGCAGAAGCAGGATTACAGGATGAAGAGCTGGATGTCAGTGATGAAGTATTGAATTGTGTGCGCGCACTTGATTTACGAGCGTCTGACGAAGGGGTTCTTGTTGAGTGTTCCATTCAAGACGATTTACCATATCTGCGAACCAATGCTCAGGGGTTCAAACAGATCATCATCAATCTTTTAAACAATGCGATCCACTTTACCCCGCGTGAAGGCAGAGTTGATGTCACCGCTCTTTATGATCCCTATTCCGGCCTAAGTATTCGTTTTTCCGATACGGGGACAGGTATTAAGGAAGAGGATTTGCCATTTGTCACTGATCCCTTCTGGAAATCGGATGAGGAGGCGGAAGAGAGGAGTGGTTTGGGCCTGAGTATTGTGAAGGCAATCATTGAAAGAAATCAAGGCTCACTCTCTATTGAGAGCGAGCCTGATAAAGGAACATCCGTAACGATTAATTTCCCGGTTGATCGTTTGATTGATCGCGCATCTTTGCTTCAACAAACAGCTTCGGTATCATCTTGATGCTATTGCTGTCCTATGGGCGTGACGCGAGAGTTTAGAACATTTCTTCTCGGGTCCTGAACAGTTTGCTCAAAGGTTTTCAAAACCGGTGAAGTTATTTTGACCAGTGTGCTTAATGATTTAACAACAGCAGGGTCTGTTAGAATCATTTGCCCGCCCATCGCATTTTCCAGAAGCTCTTCAATGGGATCTTTGGGTTCAGGGAAATAAACAAGTTGATGATCAAGCTCTTCGCTGATCATTGCTGCTTCACGGGCTACCTGAATAGCTTCTCTAAAACCGCCTAACTCATCAACCAACCCATTATCTTTTGCCTGAGCTCCACTCCAGATTTGCCCCTTGGCAATTGTGTGGATTTCTTGCTGGCTTTTGCCTCGACCTTCGCCAACTTTAACTGTGAAGTCTTCGTAAATGCGATCAAGAGATCCTTGCAAGCGCGCCCAACCTTCATTGGTAAAGGCTTTGTTTGCACTATAGAGATCTGCGTTTTCTCCGGCCTTTACGCCATCCCACTTTACACCGACTTTATCCCAGAGATCCGTGAGAACCATTTTACCACCAGCAACACCGATTGATCCGGTAATCGTAACTGGATTGGCGAGGATTTTGTGTGCAGGTGCAGATACAAAATAGCCGCCAGATGCCGCGACGTCGCCCATAGAAATAATCACAGGCTTGCCAACTTCCTTGGCCCGTACAACTTCGCGCCACATTACGTCTGATGCGACATAGGATCCCCCGGGGCTATCTATCCTTAGAATAATAGCCTCGATTGAATCGTCATCAATGGCATCAGAGATTGCCTGAGCAATGGTATCTGACCCCATGGTCATGCCACCCCCAAAGAAGGGGTCGCCTTGGCTTTGCCCGAGATGAATTTCGCCAATACCATAGATCACAGCAATTCTGGATGCGCCTTCTGAAATCTCTGGTGTTGTACTCATGGCGTAGTCGGCAAGGTGTACAAATTCACGATCGCCTGTTAGTGCTTCATCTGTAATTTCATCCCAATAGCCAACACGGTCAACCAGATCAGCATCAATGGCTTCAACAGCGCTAAATGGTGATCTGTCCATAAGGTTACCGATTTCACCCGGTTTTTCTCTGCTAATGGAAATTTCTTTTTCAATAACATCAAAGATAGAATTCAGAACACTTTGTGTATTTTGTTTTACAGGGGCAGGCATATGGTCATCTGTGAACATATTCATCACGCCTTTGTACTCATGGCGTTGGCTGAACTGGGGAAGAATGCCAAGTTCATCCAGAACAGGACGCAAGTAGGGGCTCTCCATGCTAAAACCTGAGATATCCAGATCACCAGATGGCTGCACCCAAACGCTTTCCGCAGCGCTGGCGAGATAGTAGTGCAACGTTCCATGCCCGGCTTCGCCGTAGGTTTCAGCGAATGAAGCTGTCCATTTACCTGTTTTGGTAAAGGCGCGGATTGCTTTTCTGAGTTCCTGTGCCTGAGCGAGTTGCAAGGGTCCCTGACCTGCTTTTATCAAAAGACCTTTGACACGATTATCGTCTTGGGCGCGGTACAGGGCGTCAATTGCATCATGCAAGGGTAATCCCGGCTGGAATGAATTACTGAAGTAAGACGCTTTGGTTGGGCCTTCGAATAAACCCTCTGAAAGGTCAATTGTCAGAATCATTTCCTGTGGCAGGCTCTGATTGTCCACTGCCTTACCAATATCTTCGACATTGTTGAGAGAGACACCAATGAGTACACCAAGGAGAATAACAAGGAGGCCTAGGGCAGCAAAGAGCCCGACGATACCTTTGAAGATAAATCTAAGAAAAGACATGAATTTAAGAACCTGGAATTTATAAAGTGATATGGTTGTTGATAAAGATGATAGGCCAACGCTATTTTTGCAAGCTTCGGATGCGGAGAGTTCCGGATTTAACCTCAATGTAACCGAGATTTCTTCAAGGCTGTTTGTAAAAGATGATGCTTGCGATTGCGGCTTATCAAAAAACTGTTAGATTGGCGCAAAATGATCCTGCATGTAACGCAGTGATAATATAACCAAAATCAGGTGTCAGGAAGAATGAGACGTAAGGCGCGCCGTGGCGGCGGAAAGCAGATAGAGATAACAATCGATACGCTCGGTGCGCGTGGGGATGGGGTTGCCGATCATGAGGGACGCCCTGTTTATGTTCCGATGACGATGCCTGGTGATCAATTGCGCGTAAAACTTATCGGCGAACGGTCCGGTGGATTTAAAGCTGAAATAATAGAGCTTCAAGAGCTGGGGGCGAACCATGTCGATCCGCCGTGTGAGCATTTTGGTCCCTGTGGGGGCTGTACAGTGCAACACGTTGCCTCTGATTTTTACAGAACATGGAAAAGAGATGCTGTTGTTCAGGCACTAACCCGTAAAGGATTTAGCGGGGGCGAAGTTGCAGATCTTATCCAAATTGAAGCGGGCACGAGACGTCGCGCTGTTTTTGCTGCTGCGGCACGGGGTAAGAAGATCGACCTCGGGTTTCATGAACGGGAAAGTCACAAGGTTGTTAATCTTGTTGACTGTAAGTTACTTACATCGGAATTAAGCAGACTGGTTGATCCCCTTCGCGAACTCTTGAAAGTATTGCTGGGGCCAGAACAGACCAAAGCTGATATTACAGTTATTGGATCTTCGGCGGGACCAGATATCTTGGTTGTGACAGATGCCAAGCTGGTGTTGGAAGGCCGCGAAGCTATTACGGCCTTTGCAGAAAAATATTCTGTAGCACGTTTTGCTTGGGGACGTCCGAAACAGGAGCCAGAACCTGTTGCGATCAGGGATAATCCTTATCAAAAATTTGGTGATATTCAGGTTTTGCCACCCGAAGGTGCTTTTTTGCAACCAAGCCAGGAAGGGCAGGATGCTCTTACGGATTTGGTTTTGGGATATTTACCGGAAGAGTTGGAAACAGTAGCTGATTTGTTTTCCGGGTGTGGAACCTTCACTTTTCCGCTTTCTAAACGTGCACAAGTCCATGCTGTAGAAGGGGATGAACGAGCGATTACAGCTCTGACGTCAGCTGCGCGTCGAAACGATACACTCCATCGCATCACCTCTGATTGTCGTGATCTTGTTAAAGACCCTGTAACCGCAGATGAGCTTCAGGGCGGAGATTGTGTGGTACTGGATCCACCAAGAACCGGCGCGAAAGAACAGTGTTATGAATTGGCTCAATCTGATATCAGAACAATTATCTATGTTTCATGCAATCCGAACACTTTTGCTCGTGATGCAAGGATATTGGTCGAAGGCGGTTATGCCCTTAAAGAAGTTACACCTGTCGATCAATTTATATGGAGCGGTCACCTTGAAGTTGTGGGGTGTTTTGAACTGGACGATTTTGGTGATGATGAAGATGAAAACGATGGGTAAGGGCTTGTAGGATCAGGCCCTGTTCCTAAATAATATTTATCCCTTTGCATGAGGCATTCTGGCGCGATTGCTAAAAGCAACAAATCCGAGCTTTGCAGGTTTGTCATTTACTTATATGGTTTTGAAAACTGTTATTTAATTAGATGATCTGCAGAGCTTCCTTCTAGAATTTTCAGGCCTTTGATATTTTATGACCATGCAAGTTATCCCCGAAAATCACCCACAAATACCGGCTGAAAAAGTTGGTGTTCTCTTAATGAATCTAGGAACGCCAGATGGCACAGACTATTGGTCTATGCGTCGCTATCTGAGCGAATTTTTGAGTGATCCCCGGGTGATTGAGGCTCCAAAGTGGCTTTGGCAAATAATACTGCAGGGCATTATTTTGACAACCCGCCCAAGTAAAAGCGGGGAGGCTTACAAGGAAATCTGGAACAAAGAAAAAGACGAATCTCCTCTTCGTACCATTACACGGGATCAGGCAGAGAAACTACAGACAGCTCTCGCAGAAGAATATCCGAATGTGATCGTTGATTGGGGATGGCGCTATGGAAATCCTGCGGTTAAAGAACGGATAGAAGACCTTCAGAAGCAAGGGTGTAATCGTATTCTTCTCTTTGCTCTGTATCCCCAATATTCTGCGACCACGACCGCGACGGCTTATGACAAATGCTTTGATACCCTGAAAACCATGCGCTGGCAGCCGTCTGTTCGCTGTGTTCCTGCATACCATGATGCGCCTGTTTATATTGATGCTTTGGCGACATCAGTAAAAGAAGGCATAGAGAAGCTATCCTGGAAGCCGGATGTAACCATTGCGTCTTTTCATGGTCTTCCGGTGGAGTATCACGAAAAAGGTGATCCTTATTATTGCCATTGTGCCAAGACAGCACGCTTGTTGCGTGAAAAGTTAGGCTGGTCAGAAGACAAACTGAAACTGTGTTTTCAGTCTTTGTTCGGACCAAAGGAATGGTTGAAACCCTATACGCAGCCAACTGTGGAAGAGATGGCCCGCAATGGTGTGAAAAACCTGGTTATCCTGACGCCGGGTTTCTCGGTTGATTGTGTTGAAACGCTGGAAGAAATTGATATTGGAGTCCGCGAAGCCTTTTTGGACAATGGCGGCGAAAACTTTGCCTTCATTCCATGCTTGAATGATAGCGTTGGTGGCATGAATGTCATTAAAGAGATTACGGTACGTGAACTTCAGGGCTGGATATAGATTGTATTCATTTGAGAGCTGAAAGAACGTTGGAATAGTCATCTGTCCATGGTTTAATTGTTGGGTTGGCAATTAATTCTTGCCAACCACCCCCCTCAGGGTGGGTGCCCAATGGGATAAGATCATCTAAAGTTTCCGTGCTTTGAGCCATTGCTATCCAAGACGCAGAGAAGCGGTAAGGGTGTTTTTGTGCGTTTTCTTTGTTTCGTTCGTAGTGATAAACACGTGCTTTAAGGTTTGATACTTTTGCTGTTGTTGTCACAATATGCTCAAGCTCAAAATAACGATTTGATACGTGTAGAATTATAACACCACTGTCTTTGATCTTGTTTTTATATAGTTCAAAAGCTTCTTTTGTTAATAAATGAACGGGTATTGCATCAGAAGAGAATGCATCCGCGATTAGCAAGTCATATGATTTATTCGGAATTTTTCTAAGTGAAAGACGAGCATCTCCTATGATGACGTCTGTGTTGCCCGCACACTTGTTCATATAGGTAAAAAGTTCAGTGTTTCTGGCCATGGTTTCTACAAGAGGATCAATTTCAAAAAAAGTCCATTTTTGTCCTGGCTGACGGTAACAGGCCGTTGTCCCGGTACCTAATCCAATTGAAGCGACTGTTTTAATGGCCTTATTGTTGATTTTGTACGATTCAAACAGATTTCCTAAACCAGTTTCGTTATGATAATAGCTTAAAGGACTCGGATTACCTGGTATTTGTATGCCGTGTACAGTCGTGCCATGCGTTGCTACATGAACAATTTCTGGGGCTTGTAAATCGTTTTTATTATGTTCTTTGTTTTCAATTTTAACTGTATAAACACCAAAAAAACTACGTTCCTCGAATATGAATTTTCCTAGTGCACCATTTATATATGGAATAATAAAAAGGCCAATTATTATGCATAGTGTAAGTCGTAAGGGACGCCCCGTACTTTCAAGCAAAAGTAGGAATAAAATGGTTAGAATAGCAATGGTTACCAATTTGTTTGCTATCGCATCAGAGTGTAACTGTTGTACGAGGATAATTAGTCCTAATACAGTTATTGAGAATATAAAATCTGCTAGATAGCTATGTGCTCTTTTACCAATCCTTTTGTTAATAATCTCAATAGCTGTTTGAGCTTTTACAGGCATCATAAAGCCGAGAGTTGCTAATAATAATGCGTATTCGTAAATATTTGAGAATATTAGTGGGGCGATTATTGCTATGAAAATGCCGCCTAAAACTCCGCCAAAAGACATAGCAATGTAAAAGTTTGTCAAATACTTTGCATTTGGCCGAGCTTTTGCCAAAAGCCCATGACAATAAAGGGCGAGTAGGAAAAAGCTACTTAAATTACCTATAACAAAAAGAAATATTGTTTCTGCATGTGTCGTTGACATACTTAAGAATGCTGTTGCAATTAAGCAATATGGCGCGACAGATGTAATTATTTTATGAGGAATAATTGGGTTTCGAGAGAAAACAATCACAAATGTTAAGAGATACAGAGCCAAGGGGATGACCCACAAGAGAGGAGTAGAAATTAGATCTGTCGTAATTTTATTGGTGACACTAAGAAGAAGTGATGAGGGAACAAAGGCTAAAATTACCCATTTACAATAATTTTTTAGTTTTGGGGGTGATTCGTTATTATTTTTTGCCTGATTCTCTAGCGAATAACTTTGGTTTTTAGACGTGTTTTTTAATGAAATCCCGCAGATTAAAATTAAAATAAGTAAACCGACGAAGCCATAGGACCAAAGTAATGTTTGGGTTATGAGGCCAAACTTAATCTCTATAAATAGCGGATAGGCTATTAGGGCAGAAATACTTCCGATATTGCTTGCAGCATAGAGAAAGTAAGGATCGTGCGAATCTTTGTCTCGTGTAAAGCGGAACCAACTTTGTAGAAGCGGGGCATTCGCTGAAATAATGAAAAACGGAAGGCCTATAGCAACTGTAAAAAGGCCAAGTAACCATATCGTAGGCCAGCTTTCTGACGGAGTTTCATAGCCAACTGGAATTGTTATTGGTAAAAACAGAATTGCCATTGTCATCAAAAACAGATGAATAATTATCTGGTTTCTCAATTTAAAAGCAGATGACAGAAGGTGTGCATAGAGATAGCCGGCCAATAACGCGGATTGAAAAAATATCATCGCAGTATTCCAAACAGCCGGTGCGCCCCCGAGTAACGGAAGTACCAACTTTGTAAACATTGGCTGGATCAGAAATAGCAAAAATGCACTAGAGCAAAGAGTGACAATAAAAAGATAGCGAAGGAATGTGCTCGATTGCGTATCTACGGCGTGGTTTTTACTATTCATCGTGATCAAAACTGTCCCTCTAATACAGAGTAATGGATAGTATTGATCACAGGTTAAGACAGCTTTAATTCAACCTCTTACAGTGCATTAAAGCTGTCTTAGATTATATTTTGTTTGTAAATTATCTATTTTGGGCTTTATGGCGCAACCAGTGATCTGCGAGCGTTATCGCCATCATGGCTTCTCCAACAGGAACACCTCTAATACCGACGCAGGGATCGTGGCGACCTTTGGTGAAGATATCGGTTTCTTCGCCGTCTGTTGTCACTGTTTTGCGAGGTGTCAGGATTGAACTGGTCGGCTTGATAGCGAAGCGGACGACCACATCTTGGCCCGTGGAAATGCCGCCGAGTATACCGCCAGCATGGTTGGTCGTGAAATGTGGTTTGCCATCGATCATGCGAATTTCATCGGCATTTTCTTCGCCACTATAGGCAGCAGTTTCAAAACCATCACCAATTTCGACACCTTTGACTGCGTTGATCGACATCATGGCCTTTGCCAAATCGGAATCCAGCTTGTCATAGACAGGGTCACCCAACCCGACAGGTACATTGGAAGCCACAACTTCGATGACAGCGCCAAGTGAAGAGCCGGCTTTTCGGGCTGAATCCAGATAGGTTTCCCACTCTTTTGCCGCAATCGGATCTGGACACCAGAAAGGATTGTTGGAAACTTCGTTCCAGTCCCACCGCGCCCGATCAATTTTATGAGGACCCATCTGAACCAGGGCACCACGAATTTGTACGCCCCTTTCAATCTGAGTGTTCAGTACTTTGCGAGCGATTGCACCTGCGGCAACGCGCATGGCTGTTTCTCTGGCAGAAGAACGGCCTCCGCCGCGATAGTCACGGATGCCGTATTTTTCCCAATAGGTGAAGTCGGCATGGCCCGGACGGAATTTTTTGACGATATCGCCATAGTCCTTGGATCGCTGGTCCGTGTTTTCGATAATCAGGCCGATAGGGGTGCCTGTTGTTTTACCTTCAAAAACACCGGAAACGATTTTAACGTTATCTGGTTCTTTTCGCTGTGTTGTAAAGCGATTTTGACCGGGTTTACGCGCATCCAGATAGACCTGGATTTCTTCTTCGGAAATATCGATAAGCGGCGGGGTTCCGTCGACAACACAACCAATTGACGGGCCGTGACTTTCGCCCCAGGTTGTAAAACGGAAAATTTCACCAAAAGTATTACCAGCCATGATGCTCTCGCAGCGTTAGATCGTTTGAATTAAAAAGGGAGCGGCAGCTCAGCCGCGCTCCCTTTTTATATATTTCTTTTCAGCAGAGATTTTAAGATTGCGGGTTAAAATTACTCAGCAATTCTGAAAGCTCTTGGGCTTTGTCCACATTCATCATACCAACGACGTGATAGCCGGAATCAACGTGATGAATTTCACCCGTTACACCACCGGACATGTCAGACAGAAGGTAAAGGCCTGCGCCACCGACTTGCTCAATACTAACATTGCGCTGCATAGGTGAGTTCAGCTCATTCCATTTCAGGATGTGACGGAAATCACCAATACCGGAAGCTGCAAGTGTTTTGATCGGACCTGCAGAAATGGCGTTAACACGGATGTTATCCGGGCCAAGATCATCAGCCAGATAGCGTACAGATGCTTCAAGTGCAGCTTTGGCAACACCCATTACATTGTAATGCGGCATAACCTGCTCGGCGCCATAGTAGGTCAATGTGACCATGCTGCCGCCTTCGGTCATCAATGGCGCAGCATGCTGAGCAATCGATGTGAAGGAGTAGCAGGAAATATCCATGCTCTGAAGGAAGTTTTCACGGCTTGTATTGAGATACTTGCCTTTGAGTTCTTCTTTATCAGCATAGGCAATAGCGTGGATTAGGAAATCCAGTTTGCCCCATTTTTCTTCAATTTCTTTAAAAACAGCTTTGACGCTGGCGTCATCGGTAACGTCACACTGCAAAAGAATATCTGAGTTAACTGATTCGGCGAGCGGCGCAACGCGTTTTTTCAAGGCATCGCCCTGATAGGTGAAAGCCAGTTCTGCGCCTTGGTCAGCAACCGCCTTGGCGATCCCCCAGGCGATAGAGCGGTCATTGGCAACGCCCATTACTAGGCCGCGTTTACCAGCCATCAACGGTTGTGGGTTGGACATCGGGTTCCTCACTGTGAGATTGTCCTGAAAACTAAAGTGCAGCATCCTACAACATTGCCGGGATTGGTCAAAGATTTGGCGACATGTAGAGTACTTTTTCTGACTTTTAGCTGGGAATTTAGCTTTCTGCCAGCGATAGTTAACAAGAAATGTCAAAATGGTTGAATTTTGAGGGCAACTTTAGATGGTAGATTCGAAAATCCGACGTTTGTCACTGGCTCTGAGCGCGGTATTTCAAAAAGAGAATCTGGATGATGCTTTTCTGTTTGTGAGTTATGTCTTTAAACGCTTTGGGAAAGATAAGGGAACACGAGTGGCTGCATCGTTAAGTTATTCGTCCCTTTTGGCAATTGTGCCCATGATGACGATTGCTCTGGCGTTACTTTCTGCCTTTCCGGGATTCGAAGATTCCAGAGGTGAGTTGCAAGCCACACTTTTTAATAATCTTCTACCGTCAGCCGAAATTGAAATCAGCGAGCAGTTGAATGCCTTTGTCGATAATGCAAAGAACATGACAACAATCGGTGTGTTGGCGCTGGCTGTAACGGCAATTATGCTGCTTTACACAATCTCTAATTCTTTTAACAGTATTTGGCGTGTTCACGAACGCCGCCCTATTTTCAATTTGATTTTGGTTTATTGGGCTCTTTTAACACTTGGGCCATTGATGTTGGGGGCATCCTTAACCGTATCGAGCTATGGTTTTGCTATTGCTGAGCTTGCAGATCAATCCGGGCGTACCAGTTCGTTGGTTACATTGCTCGCACCAATTTTTCTTGGTTGTACAGCTTTTACCATTCTTTTCCTGGTTGTACCCAACCGTCCTGTTTTGTTTTCTCATGCTTTGGTTGGTGGTATTGTCTCAACAACTTTGTTTGAGTTGCTTAAGCGAGGCTTTGGACTTTATTTGCAATATTTCCCTTCTTATCAGGCTATTTATGGCGCGTTGGCAACAATTCCGATTTTCCTGATTTGGATGTATCTTTCCTGGGTTGTTGTACTGCTGGGTGCTGAAATTACAGCGGCTTTACCTGAAAGACGGGCCGCATTGCGCAAAGATATCAAGCGAGAGGGGATTGGTGACCGATTGTCTTTGGCGATAGCTTTGTTGCAAAAGCTGGAAGGTGCCGGAAGGGTTGGCGCGACCTTGAAAGAGACCGTCATGATGCGGGGTCTTCCTGCGGACCTACAGGCAACAGCGGAAGTTTTGTCTGATTTGAAAGATATGCACATTGCCGAGCGTACAGGGCGAGGACGTTGGGTGCTTTGCCGTGATTTGGAAACCGTAACACTGGGTGATCTGCTTCATGAAATGGATTTGAACTATGACCCCAAGCGTAAGTGGCCGGAAGGGGTTAGGGACGTTCTTGATGTTTTGGAAGAAAACCCAAAAGACATACGGGATAAAAGTCTCAAAGAAATCCTACAGAAAGCTGAGTAGGTTGAGCTTCGATATATTGATCTATTCAACAGGAAAATTCGTGTTATGACTAAACCTCATGCTGAAGTTTATGCACCTGAGTATGGGCCATCGCATTTCTCCAACCACAGTCCTATGGCTTCGTTCGCGTTGAAAAGGTTGGGGGGCAGCGAACAACAGTTGCAGGATTTCAAATCTGGATCGCTAAGATATCTGGAACGTAATTCTTCAGAACGAACCGTTGTTGAGATCGCGGATGATAATTTTGAAACCCTACTTGGCAATCGACAGAACTATGTTGGTTATTTAGCATATTTCAAGAAGCATGTTGCGATCGGGAAAACGCTACCCAAGCTGGATCTTCTTGCCAAAGGGGTATCTGCAAGTGCTTTTCATGCCCTTATTCGCACTTCCTATGGAATTGATGCTCAGGATGTTTCCGAGGTCGCGGCTGGGCTGGCTTATTGGGCTGATTCTCATCTCGTAGTTGTTCCAGATGATACCGCAGAGAATTCCCTCTCTAATGATACTGTCGAAGATTTGGGCGCAGAAATATTAGCAAAAAAATTGGATGGGGAGCTCGAACCATTACCTAGTAATGAAGCTATATTCGGTCAGATGCGGATCAACGCAGAGGACGAAATAAGACAGTCCTATGTTTTACGCGCTTTTAATGTCTCTGATCTATCTCTGGATCAGTTGAGGCAGCTAGGTTTAACAGTCTTTCTTCATACGAATAATTTCACAGCCTTGCATACAGTGACGGCTTCGCATGCAGCTAGACTTGTTTTGCCCTATATCGATAATCAGGCAACATTTTTGCGACAACTTTGTTCTGGGATAATTGCAGCGATTTTGACAATCCCGAATGGTGATTTTACCGCCAATGACTGGTCTCATAAATATACAAGATTAACAGTAGAAGAATTGAAGAAACGAGGAGTATCGGCAACGGATAGTCACGACATTAAGTTTGTATATAGTTGTCTGGAAGAATATCGCCATTACGACGATGTGCGATACCTGGATGCTGCCTCGTGCTGGCTTTCGAAATAAAACAAAGGCGTTTCAGTAGAAACGCCTTTGTTTTAAGTGTGTAACCTAAGATAGAGAGCCAGGCTCTACAGGCCTTGGTTTCGAATAATATTTTCAAGATCCTGACGGGCATCAGCGGGTAGTTCCTGAATAGCAGAAGCCAGAGCACCAAGCAGTTTCCGCAGGTTATAAACCTGATCCATGCTACGAAGAATGACGGGCATGGCTTCATAGTTGGCACCGATTTCATGTATAAGTTCACGTAAGAGTTTTACACGTGCTTCATCATCGTCAGTGAAGATAAGGGTGCCATCTTCCTGAGTTGGCATAACCCAGTTACTTTCGATCCAGTTGGATAGTTCTGAACCACTGACGTCCTGATCAATGACGATTTCATCAAAGGTTTTCATACTTTTTGGGTCCTTTATCCAAAGCTGCGATAGCCTCAGGTTGCTGATCTATTAATCACAGCGGCACTATTTAGGCGTTGTGCGCTTTAAATGCAAGCTGTGTATCTGCTGCTTTGGTTAATCGAAAATACCGGTATCTTTGCGCGGGTCATAATCTTTTGACTTTGCCCAGTTGCGCAAGAAGTCTCGAAGCTCCTTATCCGTTTCTTTCGGCAAGGTCACCATCAGTCGGATCAATTGATCCCCCCGGTTATGTCCCTTGATATCATCAACCCCTTTGCCTTTTAAGCGCAAAGTAGTGCCGGTATTTGAATCTGCAGGGACTTTTACTTTTACTTTGCCTGTTACTGTCGGCACGGTCAGGGTTGTTCCTTCGACGGCTTCCATAAGAGTAATGGGAACATCGAGATGAACATCATAACCCTTTCGGGTGAACATCGGATGGGCTTCGATTTTGACTTCAACCAGTGCGTCCCCATTTGGCGCACCGCCCTTACCTGGCAATCCTTGATTTTTCAGGCGTAAAACCTGTTTGTTATCAGTCCCAGGGGGAATAGTTACATTCAGTGTTTTTCCGTCGGCAAGGTTAATGCGTTTCTTTGCGCCGGCAGCCGCCTCGACAAAGTTTACCGTACATTCGTATTTTACATCGCTGCCTTTACGTTTGGGAACGCCACCTCTGGCACCACCTGCACCACGAGGACCTTGTCTCCTTCCACCGAAAAGGTCGGAAAAGATATCTCCGATGTCCATTTCCTGGCCAAAATCAAAACCACCTCCGCCTTGCCCTGCGGCGCCACTTCGGGGATGCCCTTGATGTGTGTAGCCGGAATGGAACGGATTTTGTTGTTGCCCTGAAGCATCAATCTCCCCCCGGTCATACTGTTGCTTTTTCTTGGCATCGCCAAGAATGCCATATGCCTGAGATACCTCTTTAAATTTTTGCTCAATAGCCTTGTCATCCGGATTAAGATCAGGGTGATATTTTTTGGCGAGCTTACGGTATGCAGATTTAATTTCCGCATCAGAAGCGGTCCTGCTGGTGCCGAGGATTTGATAGAGGTCTTTCATTGTCGCGGATGAAACCATTCAAACGTTATAAAGGTAATACATAAGCCGTGTTATACACGTTTGTGCAAAGCTAATGTAATAAATTAAACATAAGTTTAAAAGGGGGAGAAATAAATCTCCTTTAACTTTGACGACTAAGCCGTGTTTGTAAAACCTCTGCTTTGAAAGCAGATACAAAAAGGCCCTGCATTGAACAGGGCCTTTGAGCTTGAGTTTGGTTTTCTATTTACGAGTGCCTACTGAATTTCCCAGGAACCATCTTCTTGACGGCAGGCTGTGCCATAGGCTTCTTCCGTTTTTCCGCCGATAACAACTGTCTGCTGATATTCGCGACAATATTTACCTTCGGAAGAGGTACCATCACGGACAGGGGTTACAGTACCTGAATTTCCTGAATCCGGGTTGTTCCAAGCAATGGTTTGTCCAACAGGAGCTGCTTGAGCCTGATTGTAGGCTGTATCTGCTTTGCGCTTGTCTTCATCATCCATATAGCGTCCGACCTCGCTTCCCAGAAAACCACCGACTACAGCACCAGCCGCGGCAGCGACGATTTGGCCCGAGCCTTTACCAAATTGAGCACCGAGTAAGCCACCAGCCAGGGCGCCACCTAAACCGCCAACGGTTTGTTTAATTCCGGTATCGTTTGAACAGGCTGTCGTCGACAAGGCTATCAATAGGACTGCTATACTTGCTTTGACTTTCATCGTCTTGCTCTCTTGTAGTTATCTGTCTGCATTGTACGTGAAGAAATCGCTGAGTATCTTGTTCTTACACACACGAATGCTTAAGTTTCAACATATCAAATAAAAGGTAATTGAGGCACTATTATGGCCCCAAGGTCCTTTCTGTGACATATCTGTGTTTCTGATCTGTATTTCGGGCCAGTATTTCGGATCTGCGTCGCAGGCTGGATTTTATCATGATTTTTGTGTCACGATTATTTCTTTTTGGTTTTACAGAAAAACTTCACAAAGATGTCGCACTTGATAGTGTTGTGGCTTCTACCTTGTTCTGATAAAGCATTCTAATACTATTCTTGCGTATGGCTTCTCGCAAAAAGGCAGTTTTTAATGATCCGCGATAACACTCCCTCTGATCCCTATGATGTTTTTGACGCCTGGTTAAAAGAGGCTGAGGAAAAAGAACTCAATGATCCGACGGCGATGAGCTTGTCCACTGTTGATGAAACCGGGATGCCATCTTCACGGATGGTTTTGCTTAAAGACTGGGATCGTCAGGGTTTTGTGTTTTATACAAACTACGAAAGCCGAAAAGGTGAGCAGTTGATTGCGCATCCCAAGGCCGCTTTGATGTTCCATTGGAAGTCTGTTCGTCGTTCTGTCCGCATCGAAGGACTTGTCGAGCAAGTAACACCGGAAGAAGCCGATGAATATTTTGCTAGCCGTCCGAAACAGAGTCAAATAGGTGCCTGGGCCAGTGACCAATCCCGTCCTTTAGAAGGGCGTTTTGAGTTAGAGAAAAGAGTCGCTAAATATGCGGCAAAATATGGTTTGGGAAAAGTGCCTCGTCCGCCGCATTGGTCGGGCTTTCGCGTCTGTCCAACACGTATTGAGTTTTGGCAGGATGGTCCGTTTAGATTACACGACCGACTGGTCTACTCAACGGAAGACGTAAAACAAAACGGACAGTGGAACACCGAACGTCTTTTCCCCTAAAATAGGACCCTGGAATTAGGAATAGTGGATCGTTCCATGACCGATAGCGTTCAAAAGTCCAACCCGCAAAAAAACAAAATGCGTGATCCTCAAACGAGAAGCCAACGCGAACGAACTGCACAGTTGATGCAAAGGGCTGGTTACGCAGCTGTTACTGCTGCTTTGATTTTGATTGCGGCCAAGCTATCGGCCTGGGCTTACACCGGGTCTGTATCTGTTCTGACAACATTGGTTGATTCCTTGCTAGATGCCGGGGCTTCGCTTTTAAACCTTTTGGCAATCAGACACGCCCTGACTCCCGCGGATAATGAACATCGTTTTGGGCATGGAAAAGCTGAAGGGTTGGCGGCCTTGGCACAGGCGGCTTTTATTTCCGGATCTGCGATCTTTTTGATGTTACAGGCGGGGGAAAGATTTTCCAGCCCTCATGTTGTTGAGAATAGCAGTGTCGGCATTGGCGTTATGGTTTTCTCTATCCTGACAACGTTTGTTCTGACCAGATATCAACACTATGTTGTTAGGGAAACGGGGTCAGTCGCTATTCAGGCTGATGCCTTGCATTATGTCGGGGATATGGTCGTGAATGGCGTTGTGATCCTGGCGCTGGTTCTGGGCTTTTATTTCGACCTTCCCTGGATCGATCCGGTTTTTGCCTTGGTAATTTCTTTGTACATTCTTACCTATGCATGGGGTGTTTTGAAAAAGGCGCTGGATATGTTGATGGATCGAGAACTAGATGATGAAGAGCGGACAAAAATTGAAGGTCTGATACTGGCACATGAAGAGGTTCTCGGGGTCCATGACATAAGAACCCGAATATCTGGGCCGGACCTTTTTATTCAGTTTCATATGGAATTGGACGGTGCCATCAGTTTGGCGCAATCCTATGATATTGCTGAAGAGGTAGATCGTGAAATTTGCCAGATATATCCGCATGCAGAAATTATTGTTCTGCAGGAACCTTACGGGATAGAAGTCCAGAAAAATATACAAAAGAAAAATGCCGACCCCGGCGACGAAACTGCAAATGCAGGGTAAAGGAAAATTGGGCGTTATGAATAATAATTCCAACAACAATGCCGAAGACAACGCTTCTGATGGTAATAATTCAGATAGCCGTAAGACCTTGATCTTGACGGGCGCGAGCCGAGGAATTGGCCATGCAACAGTTCAGTATTTTAGTCAGAGAAACTGGAAAGTTATTACCTGTTCCCGCGAGGATGTCCCCGACCACTGTAAACGCGATCCTAACTGGGCGGACCATATCGTTACCGATTTGAATGACACTGCCAGTACGCAGAGCTTTATCGACCGTGCGAATGAAATTCTGGATGGCGAGCCCATTCATGCGTTGGTTAATAACGCAGCGGTTTCCCCAAAAACGTCTTATAAAGAGCGGTTAGGTTGTTTGAATGGGGATGTCGATACCTGGCGGGAAGTTTTCGAATTGAATTTCTTTGCTCCTTTGATGTTATGTCGTGGTTTTGCGTCCGCTTTAGGCAAGGGAGAAGGGGCGGTCGTTAATATCACGTCTATTGCGGGTCATGGGGTACATCCTTTCGCTGGATCTGCTTATTCTACATCCAAGTCTGCCCTTTCTGCTCTTACTCGCGAACTCGCCGTTGAGTTTGCCCAGTTCGGGGTTCGGGTTAATGCGGTCGCACCGGGGGAAATTGAAACCGCAATGATTGGGGAGGAATACGAAGCCCTGATCCCTAGAATTCCAATGAATAGAATGGGCGAACCAAGTGAAGTTGCCTCAGCCGTTTATCAATTGTGCACACCAAATTTTGGTTACGTAACGGGAACTGAAATTTTCGTCACAGGTGGTCAGCATCTATTCTAAATTCTGCGTTTTTAACGCTTATTATAAAAACGAATTTTCAAGAGGATGAAGGCAATTAGGGCTTATCTGGGCAAGCTTTATAAAGAGTTAGCTTTTGTTATTCTTTTTCTGTCTGGAGTAGCATTTACTGTTTCGCCTGCCTTAGCTGAAAAGGTTAATATTGCTGTTGCCGCCAATTTTACGGCGACGGGGAAAGCGCTCGCGGAAGACTTTAAGGCAAGAACTGGTCACGAAGCTGTTCTTTCCTTTGGCTCAACGGGCAAACTATATGCGCAAATTATTCATGGCGCACCTTTCGATGTTTTCCTGTCGGCAGACCGTGTCCGTCCGCGTAAGTTGGAACAAGATGGTTTCAGCGTGTCATCTACTCGCTTTACCTATGCTTATGGGCAGATTGCTCTTTGGACACGGGATGAAAAACTTCTGGGTGATAAGGAGTTTCGTGTTGAGATCATTCCAAGCTTGTTGAAGGGGGGCCAAATAACCCGTCTTGCCGTTGCCAATCCCAAGACGGCCCCTTATGGCCTTGCAGCAGAACAATATCTCAAGAACCTTGGGGTTTATGAACAACTTCAGGGGAAGATTGTTTATGGTGAAAATATCGCCCAAACCTATCAATTTGCTTACACAGGTAATGCAGAGCTGGCTGTGGTTGCCAATGCACAGGTTCTGGGCAGTCCGCGTGGTGAAAGTTGGCTTATTCCCCAAGAAGATTATGAACCTTTGGGGCAGGATGCAGTTCTTTTAAAAAAGGGACAATCGAACAAAGCTGCTTTGGCTTTTATGGATTATCTGAAAAGTAGAGATGCGGCTGTTATCATTAAAAAATTCGGGTACACTCTTGAGCCAAGGTAGAGCTTAATTTCACCAAGAAAGCCTTTCAGGGGGAGTTTTATATATGTGGGATCCTATTTGGATCACAGTAAAGCTGGCTTTTATCACAACAGTTATTTTACTGGTGTTGGGAACCCCTGTTGGATGGTGGCTGGCACGATCTAAAGTCTGGTGGAAGGAAGGAGTTGCCGCAATTGTTGCTCTACCAATTGTTCTTCCTCCGACAGTGATGGGCTTTTATCTGCTGATTGCCCTTGGGCCGGATAGTCCGATTGGACAAATCACGACCGCACTCTTTGGCAGGGCCTTGCCCTTTACCTTTGCGGGGCTGGTTGTTGGGTCTGTTATCTATTCCATGCCGTTTGTGATACAGCCGATCCGTAATGCTTTTGAGGCAATTGGGGATCGTCCGTTGGAAGTTGCCGCGACCTTACGGGCATCGCGGCTGGACAGTTTTTTCTCTGTTGCGTTACCCATGGCCAGACCGGGCTTGTTAACTGGTGCAGTCCTGGGGTTTGCCCACACGGTTGGGGAATTCGGAGTTATCTTGATGATCGGGGGCAACATACCGGGGGAGACCAAGGTACTTTCGGTTGCCATCTATGATCACGTTGAAGCGTTGGAGTGGGGGCAGGCGCACATTCTCTCGGCAGGGCTTCTTGTTTTCTCGTTTCTTGTTATCCTGAGCATGATGATTCTAGAGAAAAAACTGGGGCGTCGATTGCGATGATGGATTTTAGCGATAATGGCATTGTTGCGAAGTTTTCTGGTCCTTTGGATCAATTTGATCTTACGGTTGAATTCAAGCTTCCTGCACGTGGGGTCACAGCACTTTTTGGTCGTTCAGGATGTGGTAAGACAACCGTCCTGAGATACTTGGCTGGTCTCTCCCAAGCTGATAACGGATATTTGTCTGTTAAAGGGCAGGTCTGGCAAGATGATGATCATTTCTTGCCAACCTATAAAAGACCTGTCGGTTTTGTCTTTCAGGACGCGAGTTTATTTCCGCACTTGTCTGTTCTTGAAAATTTGCTTTTTGGACAGAAAAGAGCGGGGACGCGGTCTGATATTGTGCCAATAGATGACCTTGTAGATCTTCTGGGCTTAAAGGAACTTCTGGATCGTTCTACGCATCATTTATCTGGCGGAGAACGTCAGAGAGTGGCTATTGGTCGTGCTTTGTTATCAGGGCCAGAGCTTTTGTTGATGGATGAGCCTTTAGCGGCGCTGGACAGGTTCAGCAAAAATGAAATCATTCCCTATCTGGATCGTTTGTTTAAGACACTTGATATCCCCATGATATTTGTCAGTCACGATACGGAAGAAGTTGAGAGACTGGCCGATCATATGATTCTTATGGATCGGGGAAAGATAGTGACGACCGGGCAGTTAAGTGACGTTCTTTCTGATCCAAGCCTGTTTATTGCAGAGGGACCAAAGACGTCTTCTGTGCTTGATGTTGAGGTTATATCATTTTCCGAAGCGGATAGAATTACAGAAGTTCAAGCCCTAGGCGGTTCGCTTCAAATTCCCGGAGAATTGGGGGGAGTTGGCAGTACACACCGGATATCTATTGCTGCGACCGATGTGAGCTTGGCACAGGGAAAACCATCGGAAACCACTATATTGAATGTTGTGCCAGCTCGTATTTTGGATATTCACCTGTTAGATGGTGCCCGATGTAATTTACTTTTGTCCGTCGGACACCAAGAGCAGGTTGGTGCTAAATTTTTAGCTCGGATCACGCAGAGATCATTACGAAAATTTGATTTTCACGTTGGGCAAAATATCTATGCTCAGGTGAAATCGGTTTCCATGATCGGCGGTACGTTACGTTCTTGACACCGTATTTACGCTGATCTCAAGTTTACAAGAAATTTATCAATTTCTGTGCTCAGAACATTTGATTGTAGCGAAAGCTCTCCAGTCGCAGATAAAACTTCCTGTGCGTTCGTTTCTGTTTGTGACGCACCGTTTTTAACTTCGGAAATACTGTTCGAAACTTCCTGTGTTCCTTGTGATGCTTGTTGAATGTTAAGTGAAATTTCCTGAGTAGCTGCTTCTTGTTCTTGCACAACACTGGCTATCTGTTTGGTGATATCGTTCACTTTATTAATGGTCGTGCTGATATTTCCGATAGCTTCAGCCGTGTTCCCGGCAACGTTCTGCATTTCTGCTATCTGTTCAGAAATTTCCTGCGTTGCTTTGGCGGTTTGATTTGCAAGGTTTTTAACTTCACTGGCAACAACGGCAAAGCCTTTACCAGCCTCACCTGCGCGTGCGGCTTCGATAGTTGCGTTCAGGGCAAGAAGGTTAGTTTGTTCTGCAATGTCGTTGATGAGGCTGACGACAGAACCAATACGATCAGCCATCTCCGCCATACCTTGGACCGTAGAGTTGGCGCTTTCCCCTTCGGTGACAGCTTGTTCTGTAATCGTTGATGATTCGTTTATCTGGCGCGTAATTTCCTGTACAGAATAGGAAAGCTCTTCTGTTGCTGAGGCAACTGTTTGCACATTCTGTGATGCTTGATCTGAAGCAGAAGCGACTGCGAGTGCTTGCGAATCAGTTGATTTAGCGATTGTACTCAGGGCTTCAGCAGATGAATTCATTTCTGTGGCTGCGGCTGCAACGGACTGAATGACATGTCCGACAGTATCTTCAAGATTTTGCGCCATATCGAGCCGTGCTTGTTCTTCTGCTTTTTCTGCCCGTTCTCTTTGTGCTGTTGCTTCTATTTGAAGCTCTTCGTTTTCAGCAAGCTTTTCCCGAAAGATGTTGAGGGCTTTAGCGACTTTACCGATTTCATCGTTACTGACAATCTCTACAGGCGTTTTAGTGTCGCCAGCCAGCAAGTTTTCGATGGCGGCAACAACCTTTCCCAGGGGGGAGGTTATATTTTTTCGGACAAGAACATAGGAAATTAATGAAGCAAGTATTAGAACGACAATTGTTAGAATGATAAGAATACGCAGGGCAAATATTTCATGCTGTTCTGCTGTTAAAGCAGCCAAGGCAGTAAACTGCTCAACTTCGAAGAGTAGTTCTTCAAGTTCATGTACTAACTGCTCAGCTTCCTTTTCAAAGTTTTCTTCAAGAACAATGGCTTTTTTGTTCTCACCTGCCTCTAACAGCTTGAATATTTCATTTGCATGCTTGTCGTAGTCATGGTGTTCCTGCTCTATCTTTTTCAATACATCAAGAACATGTTTAAACTCTTTACGTTCAACTTCACCATGTGCATTGGCTAGGGCCATTGCAGCAATTTCTTCGCCTTTGATGATCTCTGCATCGACGAGTATGGTTAATTCTTGGAAGTGTTTTTTAGCTTTATCGTAAAGCTTTCCAAGATGAGGATCATCTTTGCGATGCTCACCATATTTTGACGCACGCTCATAGCTGACAGTCTGTTCTAACTGGTGGGTCGTGATTTTTGTTAGTATGTTGGTTAGTGGAATATCCCGTTCAGCTATACCTTCTAACTCTGTACCGATCTGTTGCATCTGATAGATTGAAAATCCAGAAACGCCGATCAAGGACATGAGGCAGAGCGCGATGACGCCCAATATCTTTGCACTTACACTCAACTTGGGTCTGTTTATATTTTTCACTACATAAAACTCCGTCGTGGGCTACATACTTCAAGTGGCTGCAATTTAGGTATATTTTCTTTAATTACATGCTATAGTATGTAGTCGTTAAACTAATTTTATTAACAGACTACTAAATTTGTAGCGTTCTTAAGTGATAATGTGTTTTTTTATGTATACATTATCTGGTGTTTTGCTCACCGTCTTATACCCAAAATCATTAAAGAATAGGTAAATTTTTATCTAATAAATAGAATTAATATCTTGGTAATTATGATTCGTTATGGTTCTGAGCAAAATAATAATGTCCCAGGTAGTAGTTCTATGAAATGGTCATCCCTTAAAACCATGCCTAAAATTCTAATTGGCGTGGCTATTCCTCTCGTTTTACTTGTTGTTATTAGCTTGGTTAGTTTTACCTCGATTGGTAATATTTCGACAGCTACAAGAAATGTTGAGTCGGCACACGAAACACTGGAAGAAATGACAGATGTTATTGCCTCCGCTGTAGATATGCAGACATCAATGCGGGGATACCTGTTGGCCGGGCAGGACAGCTTTCTGCTCCCTTATGAACAGGGGCAAGAGGAAACCTATGCGAAGATAGCCAGATTAAAAGACCATATTGGGGAGAATCCTGAACAGCTGGCTCTGTTAAATGAAGCCGAAGCAACTCTGAAAGAATGGCAGAATGTTGTTACGGGGCCGTCGATTGACCTGCGCCGACAAATAGGTGATGCCGAAACCATGAACGATATGGCGCGTCTGGTGGCAGAAAATAAGGGCAAGGTTTATTTTGAAAAGGTACAAAGCCAAATTGAAGGCCTTATCAAGCAGGTTGTCACACAGCGGGCAGAGCGGCAGAAGAAAATTGATGCTGTTTTGATGTTCACGAAACTCGATGCTGAATCCGTTGGCAAGATGCTGAAAGAAGTGAATGAAACCAATGGCGTTATCATTCAGGCAAATGCGGTTTTCAAAGCGGCTGTGGACATGGAAACCGGGATGCGGGGCTATCTTCTTGCCGGGCAGGAAGATTTTCTGAAGCCATATACAGACGGTAGTGTTGAGCTGTTCAAGATTACCGAAAATCTGAAGGCTGCTCTTAAGGATAATAAGGATCAGGTTGAACTGCTCAAACAACTAGAGGCCACAGTTCAAGAGTGGCAAGTGAAAGTTGTCGAGCCTCTGATTACACTTCGAAGAAAAATTGGTTCTGCCAAAACCATGGACGACATGGCTGATCGGGTTGGTGAAGCAAAAGGCGAAGAATATTTTACCGCTTTTCGTTCATCAATGGCTGACTTTGCAACAAATGAACTGGCTCAACTGGAGAGCCTTAAGGCCGAAACAGACGATACTGTTACCGCGACAAATACCGTGATTATTTCGGCAACTGTTGTTGCGATACTTCTTGGTGGGGGACTGGGCATACTTGTTGGGCGTGGTATTGCACAGCCTATTAAGCAAATGACTGGTGTGATGGGACGCCTTGCTGGTGGCGAGAAGGATGTTGATATTCCCGGATTAGATCGCGGTGATGAGGTCGGAGAAATGGCAACAGCCGTGCAAGTCTTTAAAGATAATATTATCAAGTCAGAAGAATTGGCGAAAGAACAGGCTGAGGTACAACAGCTGCGAGAAGAAAGAACCAATAAAATTTCATCGTTGACCAAAGACTTTGATAGCGGCGTTTCCGTTCTTTTGGAATCTGTGGGTACAGCGGTTTCAGAAATGGAAGGTACAGCGAGTTCCATGTCTGATATTGCGCAACAAACGAAAGATCGTGCAACCGTGGTATCTGGTGCGGCGCAGGAAGCATCGGTTAATGTACAGTCGGTTGCCAGTGCCACCGAAGAGCTATCCTATTCAATTAAAGAGATTAGTCAGCAGGTTAACCAGTCTTCTGAAATTACCAGCAAGGCGGTTGCAGAAGCTGGTAAAACAGATCAACAGATTCAAGGTCTTGCAAGTACGGCTGATCAAATTGGTGACGTCGTGAGCCTTATTTCAGATATTGCCGAACAGACCAACCTTTTGGCGCTTAACGCTACGATTGAAGCTGCGCGGGCTGGTGAAGCGGGTAAGGGTTTTGCTGTTGTCGCAAGTGAAGTTAAAAACCTTGCCAATCAAACGGCAAAAGCAACAGAACAGATATCATCACAAATTGATGCTGTTCAATCCGATACCAAGAGTGCGGTCACTGCAATTCAGTCCATTACCTCTACTATTAATGAAATAAACCAGATTGCTTCTGCTATTGCTTCTGCTGTTGAAGAGCAGGGCGCGGCGACATCTGAGATTTCAAGAAATATTGAGTTGGCAGCAAACGGTGCGGGTGAAGTTACAAACAATATTGAATCAGTCAGTCTTGCTGCAAATGATGCGGGTGCTGCATCAGAACAGGTTTCTGTCGCTACGCGTGAGTTGAATAGCAAAGCAGATAACTTGCGTGGCGAGGTTGAGAGTTTCCTGAGTGCAATCCGAGCGGTGTAGAGGACTTTGCCATAATGTGCAAAAGGAGGGCTTTGGCTCTCCTTTTTTGTATCCGTGGTGACTACTGGTAGTGTGTGGCGAGAAGAATGTTTGTCTCTGTTTCCATCACATCTTCATGAGTTCTGATGTCCGCTAGGGCACTATCCAGATTTTCTAATGATTGAGTATGGACATCTACAAGAATATCGTATGGGCCGCTAATCGTGTGAACGGCAACTATCTCGGTTCGTCCCGCGAGATAAGCCATAATCCGTTTGTTAGATTTTGACCGCATTTTAATTCTGGCCTGTGCTCTGATAGGTGCCTGGGCGTCAGCGTTAGAGGTTTTAATCGTGAAGCCTTGAATAACCTTCTTTTCGACAAGCCGGTCTATACGATTTTGAACTGTCGCGCGGGAAATGCCAAGCTTGTGTGCGAGCGATACAACAGGTTGGCGGGCATCCTGTCGCAAAAGAGCAATGAGTTCCTGATCAGTGTTATCTATCATTTGTACATAATGATCTATTGTTTGAGCATTTTGAAAGATATTAATCAGTTTGTACGCAAATATATATCTATTTGTTTGCATGATACCACGTAATACTTCTCATCGAACCAGAAACCCAGATGTGGAAAACACCTTCTTAGAGGAGGTATTCTTAATCTGTTATATAAGTGAGTGAAGTTATGAAAGTTACCGTTTGCCAGTTTGATAATCGCGCAGAAAAAGTTGAAGACAGCTTTTTAAGCCTGGCGGAACATGTGCAAAAAAATAATTCCGAGTTTGTTCTCGTTCCTGAAATGTCTTTTTCGCCATGGTTAGCGGCTTCCAACAAGCCGACAGCAGAAGCATGGTTCGAAGCCGTAGAAGCACACCAAAAAATGATTGCGCGTTTGGATGAACTTGGGGCAAAGGCAGTGATGGGAACGCGCCCTGCTTTTGATAAGGGGCGCAGAAGAAATCGTGCTTATCTCTGGCAAGAAAATCAGGATCTCGTCGAGTTTCACGATAAATGGAACTTGCCAGACGAAGAAGATTACTGGGAAGCGACCTGGTATGACCGTGGGGATAAGATCTTTTCAACAGCACGTTATAATGACGTCCGCATTGGAGTTACGATCTGTACTGAAATGTGGTTCTTTGAGCATGCAAGAACCTATGCAAAGCAAAAAGCGCATCTGTTGTGTGTTCCACGGGCCACGCCGCATGGCTCGACGGAAAAGTGGCTTGCTGGCGGGCGTGCAGCGGCTGTTGTTTCAGGGGCTTATTGCCTGTCTTCTAACCTTTATAACCCAAAAGGAGAGGGGGATAATCTTGGAGGGCTGGGCTGGATTATTGATCCCGAAGGTAATGTGCTGGCGACAGCAACACCTGAAAATCCTTTTGTGACTGCAGATGTTGACATAGATTTTGCTGAAAGATCAAAGAAAACTTATCCCCGATACGTAGCGGATTAGGGGGAGTTGCTTTTGTGAGCCAGTATAGCAAGATTTAAAAGTGCTCAAAAGTAAAGAGGCACCAATCCGGTGCCTCTTGTCATGTTCTTCTCTAATAAAAAATAAATTGCCTAGGCAACACTTTTTGCCATGTCTTCAGCCATATTCTCGTAAGTTTTGAGCTGTTCAGTTGTATGCTTGATATCAAGGTCAAGCCAATTATCAAACTGGCCTGCTGTGGTGGAATAACCTTGCTTTAATTCCAGAAGACGATTGAGTTGTCTTTCGTAGATATCGACCAGCAAATTTACCTGCATTATCTTTGTTGTCTGATCTGCAAGGCGAAGCAATCGCATTTTTATAGCGATGATGAGCTTGCTCATGTCGGTAACTGGTGCGCGAAGGTTTGAGCCCATGAGATATACGAACTCTTCTTTTCCTGCATCTGTAAGTGAGAGTGTTTCGCCCTCGGAAGTTTTAACAAGGCCTTCAACCTTCAAGACTTCAAGCGGCGTACCAATCAGATCAAGTGACGGACCAACAACAAGGCTGGTGAACCCGCGCACGGTTTGGGCCAACATGGCATAGCTCATGGGTTCTTCCATCAGCAGGCCAAGTGCGAGAAGACGCGTTGCTTCTGCTGGGACCAATGTATTATCGCGGTACATAGAGTTCTCTCTCCTAGGTAGAAGACGTCACTGATTAAGATAACAAACTACAGCTAAAATATCCCGTAGTTTTTTATCTGTCCAGATAAATGAGAACTATTCGCAATTAAGGCAATTGTTAGGCAGCTATTTTTAACTGCAATTCCTGCCAGATTTCCTTCAGCGCCTTTACCAGATAATCAATATCTTCATCACTGTGGACGGGTGACGGTGTTAGCCGTAAACGTTCTGTACCCTTTGGTACCGTCGGGTAGTTGATTGGCTGAACATAGATGCCATAGCGAGACATGAGTGTGTCGGTTATCTGTCGACATGTCTTGGGATCGCCAACCATCACAGGAACAATGTGTGTTTCCGAATCGAGAACTGGCAGGCCGGCTTTCTTTAGGCGTTTGCGGGTTTCCTGTGCGCGATCCTGATGACGGCTTCTCTCAAAAGCACTTTCTTTCAAATGACGGATAGATGTCAGTGCACCCGCTGCGACAGCAGGAGGGAGAGACGTTGTAAAGATAAAGCCTGAAGCGTAACTACGGATAAAGTCAACAAGACTAGCAGATCCGGTTATGTAGCCGCCAACAACACCAACGGCCTTGCCGAGAGTGCCTTCAATAATATCCAGACGATGAGTTAGGTTTTCTCTATCGGTAATGCCGCCACCACGCGGTCCGTAAAGGCCAACAGCGTGTACTTCATCCAGATAAGTCAGGGCGTTATATTTATCTGCCAGATCACAGAAGGCTTCGATAGGGGCAACATCACCGTCCATTGAATAGACGGATTCAAAAGCAATAATCTTGGGGCGAGCGGGATCAATTTCTTTGAGCTTGGCTTCCAGGTCTTCTGGGTTGTTGTGCTCAAAGATAACTCTGTCTGCTTTACTGTGGCGAATACCTTCAATCATGGAGGCATGGTTCATGGAATCAGAAAGAACCACACAGTCTGGCAGTTTTGAGGCCAGGGTGCTTAAAGCTGCCCAATTGGATACATAGCCAGATGTAAAGAGCAGCGCGGCTTCTTTTTGATGCCAGTCGGCCAGCTCTCTTTCAAGTAGGACATGGTAGTGATTATTACCCGAAATGTTGCGTGTACCGCCTGCACCTGCGCCACATTTATCCAATGCTTCATGCATTGCAGCAATCACTTTAGGGTTTTGTCCCATCCCCAAATAATCATTGGAACACCATACGGTAACCGGACGGGTACCGTCCGTGCCGTAGTGGGTTGCGTTGGGAAACTTACCGGCCTTACGCTCCAAGTCAGCAAAAACACGATAGCGACCTTCTTCTCTCAGGTCCTCTATCGCCGTACTGAAATACTCTTCGTAGTTCATATTGCTCTTCTCGCCTAACGTGAGCCGTTTAATCCGGCTTGTTTTTCTTGTTTACAGGCTATCCTGAAACAAGCTTATCAGCTGTTGAATTAATGAATAGTTTAACTTAATTCAACAACAATTCGCACTCTAATGCGCCGTTATTATAACACCAACGCGACTGAACGACGCACAAAGTTTTACTTTCTCTATACACAACAGTGTTATCGAAGTTTGAAGGGGTCGTAATTGATCGATGTCAATTTTGTTCATGTGGCGCAAATTTATGGCCTTTGCAGGCCGCAATAGAAGCGTTTGTCCCGAACAAAAAAGATGACGTTATGGACGGGCTTACCAAAGCTCGGGTTTGTTCAAAGCATCAACACAGGTTGGTGAGCCAGGGATTGTCTTGAAATTTTGCTTTGTTAGCGATTGCGCCAGCCAGCCTTCCGGGTAACTGAGCTTCAGTGGTGCTTGGGCGAATTCTTCTGAAATTTGCTGAAAGCCAACCTTGGAATAGAAGTTAATATCACCATAAGTTACCACGATATCTACACCTTTTTTGCGTAACTCTTCCAATCCGTAGATAATCAATTTTTGGCCGATACCATTTTTTTGCCTGTCAGGTTTTACCGCCATAGGGGACAAGATAAAAACTGTGCGGTCATCTTGTTTGTATTTCAAAGATGAAAAGAAAACGCTGCCAACCAAATAATCATTATCATGTGCAGAAAAGCAAAACAGGTCTCTTTCTGGTGTTGTCTTCATCAAATCCTGAACAAAGTTATCAATGACGCGCCCTTCATCGGCACCTTCGGAAACGGTAAAAGTTGTTGAGAAAAGATCATAAAGATCAGCTTCTTGACCTTGGTAACCAGAAGCATAATTCATGCACGCTCTCTCCATCAAAAAAGCTGTTTTAATCGTGTTACGGTTTGGTCAAAGATCGCTGATTAACCCAAATTTTCGTTCAATGGTCTTTACGCCACAGAGCAATAACTGGCTTCTGTGGCGTAAGAGATTTGAAGAATAATCAGATCATTTGTTCTGCTTTTACCCAATCCAGGGTTTTATCCAAAGCTCTCCTGAAACGGTCAATTATTTGGTCAATTTCATGCATTGTGATGATCAGCGGGGGACAGAAGGCAATTGAATCCCCCATGTTTCTGATAATCAGCCCTTCTTCAATTGCGCGTTCGTTCAGATAGGTTCCCACTTTTCCTACGGGATCAAAGCTTGCTTTTGTCGCTTTGTTTTGAACGAGTTCAACTGCGGCGATCAAACCGACACCTCTTACTTCGCCAACAAGAGGGTGGTCTTTAAATTGGGCTAGTCCCTTTTGCAGGTGCGCCCCGACACTGGCGGCTTGACCAAAGAGATCACGCTCTTCGTATATTTTCAATGTTTCCAGTGCAACGGCGGCACAAACAGGATGTCCTGAATAGGTGTAACCGTGTCCAAGTACGCCAATCTTGGCAGAGTTATCTGCGATACCTTGATAAAGCTTGTCCGTAATCATGACGGCAGAGATAGGTAGATAAGAAGAACTCAAGGCTTTAGCAACGGAGATAATATCTGGTTTCATGCCAAAGGTTTCGCAGCCAAAAGCATTTCCCGTACGGCCAAATCCACAAATGACCTCATCAGCAATTAACAGGATGTCGTATTTTTTTAGAACAGCCTGAATCTTTTCCCAATAACCGTTTGGCGGAACAATGACACCGCCGGCCCCCATAACGGGCTCGCCAATAAAGGCAGCAATGGTCTCTGGGCCTTCTTCAAGGATCATCTTTTCCAGATCATCTGCCATACGGGTTGAGAAGTTTTCTTCACTTTCACCGTCCTGTCCAAAGCGCCAATAGTGGGGGCAGGACGTGTGAAGTATATTGGCGATCGGCAGATCAAAATCAGTGTGGTTTGCAGGAAGACCTGTCATGCTGGCACTGGCAACAGTCACACCGTGATAGCCTTTGATGCGACTGATGATCTTTTTCTTCTCTGGGCGACCGATAGCATTGTTGTAATACCAGACCAACTTGACCACTGTGTCATTGGCTTCTGATCCGGAGTTGGCAAAGAAAACCTTCGACATGGGAACAGGTGCCATGGAAAGAAGTTTTTCTGATAATTCAATCGGAGGGATTGGGGTTTTATGGGTAAAGCTATGATAATAAGGCAGCTCTTTCATCTGTTTGTTGGCAGCCTCGATCAAGCGTTCTTCCCCAAATCCCAATGATGTTGACCAAAGTCCCGCCATTGCCTCTATGTAAGATTTTCCCTGATCATCGAATACATTTACACCTTGCCCATGAGTAATGACCAATGGCCCTTTTTCTTCGTGAGCACGAGCATTGGTATAGGGATGAAGGCAATAGGCAACATCGCGACCTGCGGTAGAGTTGGGGGCAATGGTGCTCGGTGTATTACTCATCTTGGAATCCTGTTCAAAGGTGTTTGTTTTCTTAATATTATTACACCCGAGACAAGTGCAGACATCAAGTTGAGAAATCACAGGATCTTACTTTTATTTTGGAGAGGTCTTCCCTTCTTTAAATAAAATATTCCCGAGCATTCATTTTTTCAAAAGAAGTATCCGACCTTATAACTCTGGTAACACTTTTTGTATTAAGTTTAAGGTAGATCTGCGGTTGAAATTTATTCAGGATTCGAAAGTTTTAGGCATTGGTGATTTCAAAAACCATGGACGAAGGCTATGAACGCTTAAGAATAGAGTTTGTTGATCAATGCCAAGTGGTAACAGATGAACTCGAAAATCTGTTGAATCACGTCTATGATGGTAACCAGGATGTTCCAAGCGCCATAGAGCTTATTCGGCGCGAAATGCATAACCTCAAGGGGCAGGGGAGCGTTTTTGGATATCCCGTTATCTCAATGATTGCGCATCGTCTTGAAGATTATCTGGCGAAAGAAAAAACGCTGGATATTGATAAAATTAATGACGTGAATATCTACCTTGATCATATCAGGGGGATCGTTTTTCGCGATAAACTACTAACTGAAGCTGAAACCAATGAACTTCTGCGATCTCTTCCACAATCTGGGTTTGCTGGGCATAGTCAGCTTGAGAAGAAAGCAATCGTTGAAGATGTAGAGATCATGGCTGTAACGTCCAGTAAGCTGCATCGCCATCGACTGGAAAGTGCTTTGAGCAAGCCGGGGTGGCGATTGATCTCTTTTGGGAGAACACTGGATCTTCTGGAAAATGCTTTAGCAAGTCCGCCAAATGGCGTGATCGTTTCCGGTGAATTGCCACTCGTTTCCGGTATTGAGTTGGCGCGGGTTTTCCAAGCTTTGGATAAACTTAAACATGTGCCTGTTGCAATCTTAACCAGTCGTCCTAAAACTCACAATCATTTTAGAGATCTTGCTAATAGCGTGGAGTTTATCTCTACAGGGAAAGGCTTTGTGCAGGACGTGCAGCATATTATTGATGTTTTCTCACCTCAATCATCTGTCTCTGTTCCTGAAGTTTCTCCTCCGAAGACAGTTGTTTCCAGGTCGGAACGCCTTGAAATTCTCTTTGCCGAAGATAATCGTATTAATCAAATTCTTGTGCAGCGTTTTCTGGATGAGCATCCCTTTAATGTGACTTTGGTTGAAAATGGTGTTGATGCCGTCAAGGCCTGCCAGGAAAAGGCTTTTGATATTATTCTTATGGATGTCATGATGCCTAAAATGGGTGGAGTTGAGGCAACGGAAACTATTCGTAAACTCGATAAGCCATGGGCTCAAAACATGCCGATCATTGCCTTAACCGCTGACTACTCTGCAGAGCACCAAAGAAATTATAAAAAAGCGGGTATGGATGAGTGTATTGGTAAGCCGATCACACCGGAAGCTTTATTACAGGCAATCAATAACCTGACAAACTAATATATTAGGCCAGATGAGATTGTAGGGGTTAAGTTCAAGATATCCTTAAGTAAGGCGTTCAGGAAAGAACACAGAAACTTTATGCGATGTGAATGAATAATTTGGTAAGTTAAGTAGTAGAGTAACAACGTAGAATTTTGTGCGTGGCCTCCTTTTTAAAAAGGTGATTTGATGATTAGTACCGTTTCAGATGTTTTCCATTCATCGCTACGAAAGTTGAAATTGTTACCTGTTGGCTTTGTCGTTGCTGCAGGTGTCTTATCTTCTTTTTGGACTGCTGCGGTGGCCGCAACAGCCCCCCAACGTGTACAAATCGAAGGTGAAATTATTGATACCTGGTGCTATGTCACCGAAATCATGGGGGATGCGCAGGGAACGGCACATCATCTCTGTGCGGTCTGGTGTGCGATTGGTGGCATTCCTGTCAGTATTCTGGGCGATGATGGGCAGGTATATATGGTTTTGCGTGTTGAGAGCGAAGATACAAATGTTGCCAACCCTACCATTGTCAATATTCAAACACATAAAGTGGTGGTTGATGGAGACCTCTATGAACGTGATGGTGTGAAGTATCTTTTTGTTGATCAGGTTGCTGATGACAAAGGTGTGGTGAACCTGAACCACGAAGATTATGGCATCATTCCTTTCGGAGAATAGAGACATGAAAGCCCTTTCAAAATTACTCGTAACATCAGTTTTTTCCCTTTCTGTTGCTCTTGGAACCGCCCATGCCGCGAATGAATGGGGCATAGAGCATGAAGAAGCCAAAGAACTTGATGGTAAAGTTGTTGATCTGGCTTGCGAGTTATCCGGAAATTGCCCGTCTAATTGTGGTGATGGCAAAAGGCAGCTTGGTCTTCTTCTGCCAGACGGGACGCTTTATCCCGTTGTTAAAGGCGGAACAAACTTTGCCGGTGGAACCGATGATTTGATTGGTCAGTGCGGTAAGATGGTGCATGTGGATGGTCTTTTGATCAAAGATCCTCTGATGACCATCTATTTTGTCCAGCGTGTCAGATCCGAAGAAACAGGCGAGTGGTCGAAAGCCAACCAATGGGGCAAAAATTGGAAAGCAGCCAATCCGGGCAAAAAGCTTGGGCGCTGGTTTCGTGAAGATCCTCGCGTTGCAAAGATTGTTGAGAAAAGCGGCAAGCTTGGCATTCCCGGTTTGGTTTATGTGGAAGAGTGATTGATGAAACGTAGTTCTATATCGGGATATTCCTGTTGGAAATATTCTGTTGTGTCAGCTTTTTCAGTATTGGTTATGACTACAGGTTTTACCTTTGCTGCTGAAACCAGTGTGACCCACGAAAGTCATTCAACAACACAAGAAAAGCCAACATCACATGATAAGAAAGTCCTCAAAGGGCCTGCAGCCTTGGATGCTTTGTTTGGCGGTCCTTTTGAGCTTGAAGATCACACGGGCAAAACGAGACGCGATAGTGATTGGGACGGTCAGTTTAAGTTAATCTTCTTTGGCTATACAAACTGTCCGGCGATATGCCCGACAACTTTAGGCGATATTACGGATGCCCTAGATCTATTGGGGGAGTCTGCCAAGGATATTCAGCCAATCTTTATTACGGTTGATCCTGAAAGAGATACACAGGAAGTTCTCGCTGATTATGTTACAGCGTTTCACCCAAATTTGGTTGGTTTGACTGGTACAGAAGAAAAGATCAGTCAGGTCGCCAAAAGCTATCGGGTACAGCGTCACAAGATTTTGTTGTCTGAAGAAGATCATTCTAATCACGGGACCAATCATGGATCTGGGCATGATACTGAGATTAATTATGACGCTGTGCACAGTACGCTCACATACCTGATGGATCGGGACGGTAAGTTCCTGACGCTCTTCCCTTACGATACCAAGGGGGATGTTATGGCTGAACGTCTTAGAGGGTATCTTCCGGGAAGCTCTTAACGTGCGGATATTCTCTTAATGTCGGGATATTCTGGAAGTGGTTGAAGTGAAAATGAAAAGCTGATCTAAGGTTAGGGGTATTCTTTTCCCCTGTCGCACGATTCAGGCTTTCTCTATGCTAGTTGTTTTCGAGAGTATTTTTCCGATCTTCGCAATTATTCTGCTTGGATTTGGCCTGCGCAAAAGTAACTTTGTTCCCAAGGAACACTGGCGGGTTCTCGAAGAACTGTGTTTTTGGATATTCTTCCCGTGTATTCTGGCAACAACGCTGATCAAGGCTGATCTTTCTGCGATTGAGTTAGGCCCTTATGTCTTTACAGCACTTGCCATGATGGTAAGTCTTGGCCTTTTTACGCTTGCTCTTTGGCCGATACTTCAAAGATTATGGGGAACTAGGCGAGGGCAATTTTCCACGGTCTATCAGACGGCAACCCGCTGGCATGGTTTTATTGCGTTGGCAATTGTTCTGAAGCTTTACGGACAAGAAGGCGGTGCCTTGATTGCGCTGGCAATGGCGATCATGGTGCCATTTCTACAGATTACGAATATTTTTATTCTGGCTACCTTTTCAGATTCAGATGGTCAGTCCGGACCGTCACTTTCAAAAATTACAAAAACAATCGTCATTAATCCTATTCTATGGGGGGTCTTGACTGGTCTTGTTCTTAACCTGCTTGATGTAACGGTTTGGGAGCCCGCGATGACAATGGCGGACCTTCTGGGGCGTGCTGCTTTGAGCATGTCGCTATTGGCTTTGGGGGCCGGGTTAAGTCTAAAGGCCGCTCTCAAGCCCTCAAGAGAGTTACTGGTGGGATTGATTGGCAAGCTGTTTATCACGCCGGTTGTTATGGCTGGTTGGGCTTTGTGGTTCGGAATCTCTGGCCTGTCGTTCTCCGTCCTTATGGTCTGCGCATCCGTACCAACAGCAATGAACGGTTATTTGTTGGCCAAGAAAATGGGGGGTGATGCGGATCTCTACGCGGCGACGTCAACGGTACAGACTGTCGTATCCTTCTTTAGTATTCCTCTGGTTTTATGGTTGGCTAAAACCTACGCCAGCGGACTTTGATCTTTAATCATTTTATGTTTTAGACGCTTTAGATCTGACCGAACAATCAATCTGTGAGCAATAGCGACTGGTAACATATACAGACGCCCAAACAGGTTATGGGTTTTAACTGATGATGTAATGGTTAGTTCGGTTTTATCCGTTGTTATGCAGGTCATCACATCGAGATGTTTGTCTCTTGCGGTTAACGTCAAAACACTTAGCGAGATGTGCTCGACCAGAAAGAAGTCGAGTTGGTCACCGACTTGTAAGTTATCCGGCCATTGACCTGAAAAACCTTTGATTGGTTTGACGCCAAAACAGGACGATATTCTGTCACGAATTTGAAAGGCAAGTTTCATTATCGGGAGAGGATTTGAGACAATCATCCGCCATGCATCTGACACCGTAATTTCCTCGGGCAGAACGACAGATTGTGCATCATAAAAATTGAGCTGCTCTCGTGGGGCCAGCAGTTGAATATTTGAGTTCTCGGAAAGAAAAACGTGATTTGTTATCAAAAGATTAGCTGTAGGTATGAGAGTTGAAATCTATATCTATGCCTGCCGTTCAAAATTTCAATGATCTTTTGTCTCTGAAATCAATGTCTGCTCTGGATAGATTTAGCTATTCCCATTAGTTAAATGTAGTGTTGAAAGTATTGTGCTTTATAAATGCGGTGCGATGTTGTGTTGAAACCACTGTTCCGTTGGCTTATCTGCAGGGAAAAAGGTCTCCATTCGAATATCCTCTATCGTGGCATCGTTTGACAGGCCGACGGTGGTAATCATTGAAAATAATGTGATGTCGTTCTCCTCAAGTTTAAATTGCATGGTCAGCAGGGGCGGTGGATCTTCTTTGGTCTTTAGATCCAAAGCGGCATTGACATCAGGAAGGTTCTTTAGTTCCTGAAGAAGTTCGAAAGCTTCGTGGTCATTTGGGCGGCGAGCTACTTCCAGTTCAAACAAGCGCATCAGGCTTTGTATTTTTTCCTTCCAGTTATTCAGACTGTCGCGCACCTTTCCCGGTTTTAGAAGGGCCCTTAGCATATTGGGGTCGCCATCATGGCCAAGCATCTGAAAGAAAACACCTGCTGCAGAGTTTGCTTTTTGCAGGTTCCATATCCGGTCAACGGCAACAGCCGGGTAGGGGTTATGGCTTGCCAGAATATGATCGATAGATGAATTGACAGCGGTACGTGTTGCCTCTGACCAGTTTCGGTTGTTTGTACGTGGGGCAAAGCCAGCCGTTAGCATCAGAATATCGATTTCGGATGCGGGTAAATTCATTGCTTGCCCAAGCTGTTGGATCGAATAGCGGCTTGGTTTTGACCTTCCGGTTTCCAGAAAACTTACATGCCTTTGTGACAGACCTGCTTCTAACGCCAGATCAAGTTGACTGAACCGGCTTTTCTTGCGCCAGTTTTTTAATAGCTCGGGAAAAGCTTGTGAGGTATGGGGGGCTTGGTAACTCATGATGGCATTATTTCGGGATAATAACCTAAAGTCTATTACTTCTGAGGTAATTGAATCCTGTTTTCAGATCATGAATGGTTGGCAGAAATAAATTTAGGAGAAGATAAATGCCAAACTATTTATGGGCCCGTATCTTTTTGGGACTTAATGCTGGTTTTTCTATTTTAACTGGATTGGTTCTGATTTTCTTTCCAGGCCTTATCGCCGAGACAATGTTGACAAAAGAAGTGTCCTGGATCACCGAAGTTTTTATCGGACTGGGTGTTTTGCTGTTGGGTTTTGCCATTAGTCTGATTGTTTTGATTCGGGACCGATATTTGTCCAAACCAAAAATCATGTCTATTTCTGCTGCCGATGTTGGGTGGGTAGTGAGCAGCTGTGTTGTCGTACTACTGTTCAACGATTTTCTCGCGCTTAAAGGTGTGGCTATTATTGTTGGGGTGAATATTTTTGTCTCCATTTTTGCCCTAGGCCAATTTATGGGGGCACGGGTAACTGCACTTGCCTAAGTTGTTACTAGCTCTTTTGAGATGTCAGCTTGAACAGGGCGTTCGAGGTATGTACTTAAAACAACGTAACTTTTTGTGCTTCGAACGCCGGGTAGCTGATATAGTTTCGCTAAGAAACCTTCTAAAGCCTGACTGTTTTCAAGCCGAACTTTTAGAAGCATACAGGAATCGCCCGTTATAGAATGCATTTCTTCTAATTCGGGGAGGTTGCCGAGAGCCATTAGTTCTTCTGTTTTGCCCCATCCTTCTGTATCCAGATGCACAAATGCTAGCAGAGGTTTTCCTACTGCTGACCCATCCAATAAGGCCGCTGTTTGCTTTATGCGTCCAGAAGAACGGAGACGCTTCACTCTTTCATGAACAGCTGGGGCTGATAAACCGACTTTTGTGCTTAAATCAGCGTAACTGGTATCGGCATCTTTTGTTAATTCGCTTAATATTTTTCGGTCAATTACATCGAGAGCACGAGTAGGTTGGGTAGAATTCTGAATTTTATCTGTTTTTTCTTCATTCTGCATTTTGACCTCTTAACAATAAATTATTCTGCAATTATTGTTCATAGCAGATTATTTATCAAGGATTTGGAATTATGCTTACTCTTCCAATTTTACTCCTTATGCTGTCTGTGGCGATTGTGGGGGCAAATTCCCTGGTCTTGAGCCCAATTGCGGGATCGGTGGCACAATCATATGACGGAGCAACAGCTTCAGAGGTGATGATAGCCTCTGCTGTTTATGGTGTTTTTACCGCAATTTCAGCGCTTTTTCTTGCGCCATTAGTTGATCGGTTTGGTGGCAAGTTGATGTTGATGCTGTCCTTGTTGCTGCTTTCTGTAGCATTGGGTGTATCGGCAATGGCGCCGACCCTTACCATTTTGTGTTTTGCCCAAGGGCTTTCTGGTGTTGCAGCCGGAATGGCGCTTCCTGCTGCTTATGGCCTGGCAACACTGGTGGCTCCTAAGGGAAAAGAAAGTGAAACTCTTGGTGTGATCCTGACTGGATGGACACTCAGTTTGATTGTGGGGGTGAGTATTTCAGCTGTCATTGCCCAGTATGTACATTGGCGTGGTGTCTATACGTTTATGGCTGTTCTGGCAGCTTTGGTTACCTTGAGCATTTTTGCAACAAAAGCTTGGGGAAACCCTGCCGTCAAAGGATTGCCGACCTCTCCTTTGACGGCACTTAGGGTTCCCGGTATCGGCCGGGGATTATTAGTTTGCGCTTCTTACATGGTCGCCTTTTATGGTCTTTATACATATCTTGGTGGACACCTACAGGAAGCCTTGGGGCGATCAACTGCAGCATCAGGACTTACAACTCTCTTTTATGGTATCGGTTTTGGTGGCGCCGTTTTGTTTGATAGGTTTATTGATCGCTATGGAGCAGATCGTATTGCTCTTTATGTCTTTACAGGTTTGGCTTTGACTTATTTATCCCTAGCCTTCGTTTCATACTCTTTTTATGCTCTTGTGTTCCTGTGTCTTGTTTGGGGAGGGGTTAACCACCTTGGGTTAAACCTTGTCGTCGGGCGTTTGGTTGCCTTGGATAAAACACAACAGGGCGCAATTCTTGGAATGAACTCATCTGTGACATATCTTTGTGTTTTTATCGGAGCTGTTTCTTTCAAACCTGTTTTTGACAGTGTTGGCTTTTCAATTTGTGCTTTGCTCTCAGCTCTTTGTATTGTTCCTGCCATTATTGATGGTGCTCTTAACAGGCGCGAAGCCATGGCGACAGAGGAAAAGCCGACTTAAAACCTATATATAGGGCACTATAATTCAACAGGATGTCCGTGTGGTGTGCGAAGGTATGCTTGTCGCCATTCTTCTTTGCGAGCGATCATTTCTTCTGACTTTATCGCTTGTTTTTGCGTGACAATTTTCTCTAGTACATTGAGCCAATGATTGTAATAGGTATTACCTAGATCGGGGTCACCATTTGCTTGTGCAAGTTTGATTTCCTGACTGAATATATCTACCCATTCTGACCAAGTGAAGTGGCCTTCGTCACAAAGGCGGACAGCTAGGGCAAAGGCCTGTGCTTGCCAAGGTTCGGCAAAAACAGGCCCATCTTCGTCTGTTGGAATTTGCGGAAGATTGCTACAAAAGTGTTGGGTTGTATTACTCATGCTGGTTCCATGTAACTTTGCCAGAGATCAACGTGTATGGTTGTATCGTTGCCCTTACCCCACAATTGGTTGCCGTCAAAAGATACATTATAGAGGTGCTGGCCTATTTTGTTATCTTGCACATTTTCATCTGGAAAAATAAAGCTGCCGTAGTAGTTGGTAATCATACCTTCATGTCCACGAATATATCTTGGTACGCGCGTATGACCTGTGGGGTTGAATTGTACGACTTTGATTTTATCGCCGATCTGAAATTCTTGAAGATCATCAGTTGCCATATCGCATGGCCCCCCGGATGAAAGGATACTCTGAACCGCTGAAGCGGGGGCGCATTTCTCTTTAAGCTCTACGGGTGTTGGCTTAAGTGCTTTTCCTTGTGCCAGTTCTTCAGGTGAGATAACACCGCGTTCCACCAGTAGTGTTTCCAGACCAGTTAGCCAGTTCTCATAATAACTGTTTGAAAGATAAGCCACGGGGTGTTGGCGTTCACGGGCAAAGCGGGAAATGTCGATGTTCCACTGACCAAGCCAACCCGCCGTTAAGGTTAAGCCAAGGGCACGTTTCTCCCATTCTTCATGGAAAATAGGTTCTTCCCGTTCTGGTTCCGGATTGATTGGTCCTAATCCATGCATCCCACCCAGATCGTGTGCGCCGTTCATAAAGTTTCTCCTGTCATGAATATTTCTGGTTTTTGCATGTTTATGATCAGAACTTTTCGTTTGCTTCTATAGCTTGCAGTTTTTCGGGAGTTAACGCTTGTTCGACACCTATCATAGAATTACGTGATACTAATTTTTCAAGCTCTTCTGCTGTCCAGCCATCCGTGCCTTCCGGGCGCTGGGGAAGAACAAGAAAACGCATTTCTGACGTTGAATCCCAGACGGAAATTTTCATACCTTTGGGAAGTGTTGTTCCAAATTCGGCCAGAACGCCTTTGGGGTCAGATACAGCTCGTGCGCGATAGGGGGCAGACTTATACCAAACAGGTGGCAAGCCAAGAACTGTCCAAGGATAACAAGAACAAAGAGTACATACGACGAGGTTATGCTGAGTGGCTGTGTTTTCAACCACTTTCATATGTTCTCCCTGACGACCTGTATAACCCATTGAATGAATGGCTTTGTTCGCATCCGAGAGTAACAGGGATTTAAAGTCTGGGTCTGTCCAGGCACGAACAACAACTTTGGCACCATTTCTTGGCCCGACTTTGGTCTCATAAGTCTCAATAATCTCATCTATTGCAGCTGGATTAACCAACCCTTTTTCCACAAGAAGGGATTCAAGGGCTTTGACTCTGAGTGCGGGATCAGAAGGTGGATCGGTATGGTCGTGTGAGTGATCGTGCCCCATAGTACATCCTGTTTAACTGTGTTTTATGGTATTGGTTTTTTGTTTTCGGGATAAAGCTGGTGAAAGTATGCGGAGAAAATTTTCACAAATACAACAACTGTGGTAAATAACTATTATTAATTTGATTTATAATGTGAAGTTTAAATCATGGACCTGAATCTCTTCAAAGTCTTTGATGCATTGATCGAAGAGGAAAATGCGTCACGCGCAGCAGTGAAGCTTGGCATAAGTCAATCGGCGGTAAGTGCTGCTTTGGGGCGGTTGCGTGGTGTTTATAATGATCCACTATTTGTTCGCGTCCAAGGTGGATTGACACCAACATCGCGGGCAATAGAAATTAAACCTCATGTACAGGATGTTTTAAACTCGGTCTCTAAAAGTCTGGAATTGTCTCAAGCTGATAAAGCGATTGGCTTTATTAAACTGGGGATGTCAGATGATATTGAAATTGCCTATGGGGCTATAATTATCAAAGCATTGAGAGAAGAGTTTCCTGAAATACGCCCCATTATAAAACAGTCTTTCAGCGATGTGACGGCGACTTTGCTGTTGGATAAATCGTTTGATATTGCCATCGGTTCTGGCGGACTTTCAAATTCACGTCTTCAGCGCCAATCCGTTGGGCAGTCATGTTATTTGACAATAAGTGAAACTCCGGCAGCAAACGGCAGTAGTTTCACCAGAGAGGAGTTTTTGGAACGCGAGCATCTCTTGATCTCTTCTGGAGGTCTGGTGGGGGCCGTTGATGAAGCTTTAAAGGTAACTGGAGGACGACGTAAAATTGCCGCTTCAACAACACATTTCGCAACGACAGATCTTTTACTGGCTGGCACGGACTATGTTGCGACTATTCCTGCACATGCGGCCCGGGTTTTGGTGCAGAGGTCCCGCTTATTTCTTTCTGACTGTCCTGTCCCTTTGAAGCCATATCCGATTGAACTGGCTGTGAGCAAAACATCTTTGCGCGATGCTAATCTAGTCAGGATCTCTGATTTTATTTCAGATCTTTTACGGCATTTATTAAAGGCCGATACTCATTTGTCATAGAGCATTGGCCTTAGATTTATTGAGGTATTTATTATACCCTAATCCATACCAATCCAGCCCTGCTGAGAATTGATATTTTTGCTATTGGGCAATTTGTGGGTCAATTCATTTTAGAGCTTATTTCGATGATCAAGTTACGTAACCAAATATGGGCCGGATCATTGTGTCGTCTCTCACTCCAGATTATTGATGGGCTAAAACTCTCTATTTCTAGCGGTAATTCAAGTACTTCTACTGGCATTGACATTGCAATTCGATAGGCGAGACGACGTGGAAGAGATAAAATCATATCGCTTTCGGTAACTAACATCGGGGCGGCAAGAAAGTGAGGGAGCCGTACTGCTATTCTCCGACTCAGATTTAGCTGCTCTAGAGCTTCATCCACGACATTTTTACCATGGCCTGTAATTATTACTGATATATGTGATAAAGCGATGAAGTATTCCAAATTCCAGTGCTTGGCAAGTACAGGATGATCACGTCGAACAAGGCAAACAAAATCTTCATTGTATAGTGATCGCTGATGGAAACGAGCGGGTAATTTATCATAAACTCCAATTGCTAAATCTACCTCTCCTTTCGTAACCAATTTTACATTATCACCTGAGGGTGCGGAAATTTCTAAATTAAGCTTTGGTGCAGACTGTACCAACTTTGACAGTAATTTTGGCATTAGTAACAATGTCATATGGTCAGTAGTCGCAATGGAGATATGGCCAGAAGCCTCACTAGGCAAAAAAGTTGATGGGGCAACGATTTGTTTCGCTTCCTCTAGTAATTTTGCTACAGGCTCTGATAAGAACGCGGCCCGTGGCGTCAACTCTAAACCCTGAGCTGTGGGAATAACCAGCTTATCTCCCAGCATACGTCGAAGACGCCCCAAGCCACGACTTGCAGCTGGTTGACTGAGGCCAAGTTTTTGACCTGCTCGCGTGACACTGCGCTCTTTTATTAAAGCGTCAAATAACTTGAGAAGATTAAGGTCAACATGAGAGAAATTCACTTCGCGCATTTTTGGTATTCATTCTATGCATTAGGGTAATAGGGGTATTATCTATATGTTTTTTAAAACGAAATCTATTACGATTATATCATATTGAGAGAAAATCATGATTAAAACTGAATTATATGCGGTGACTGGCGTTACCGGGCGTACCGGAGCTGCCGTTGCTCGCACTTTATTAGCTGCGGGTAAACGTGTGCGAGTGATAGTACGCACCCCAGCCAATGGTGCTGTTTGGGCCAATCAGGGCGCTGAGGTCGCTGTCGCAAACCTTACAGATATATCAACATTAAGTAACGCACTGTCGGGTGTTGAGGGGGCCTACATTATTAGCCCACCACAATATTCACAGGATGATCTTTTTAAACAAGCTGAGATTATGGCTGATACTATTGCCAAAGCATCAATTAAAGCACAGTTACCAAAACTGGTTGCCTTATCCTCTATTGGAGCTGACAGATCAAAAGGTGTCGGGTTGATAAGCATGAACAGAACACTAGAGCAAAGCTTAAAACAAACAGGATTACCCGTCACGTTTCTTCGCGCAGCCTATTTTATGGAGAATTGGATCCCTATGATTGAATCGGCATTAAAACAGGGGAGTTTGTCCAGTTTCCTCGCACCATTGAACAGAAAAATTCCTATGATCGCAACTGATGACATAGGCCGTATTGCTGCCGAAGCTTTAAGTGAGCATTGGGACAAAGTACGAGTAATTGAACTGGAAGGTCCGAGGCCATACTCTCCCAATGATTTATCAAATAGCTTAACTCAAAGCTTGGGGAAAGCTGTGGATGTAAAAGCTATTGCTGAATCAGACTGGGCCAAGGCGCTATTGGGTTCAGGAATGTCTGCAGCAGCTATAGATGGTTTTATTACAATGACTCAAGCTCTTAATTCGGGCCACATTGATTTTTCCGAGAGCACTAAAGTTGATCGCCGGAAAGGCAGTATTACTCTTGAGGAGATCGTGACTCAAATATTCTCATAAGCTTGTTTCATTGATTTGAAACCCAGAATGCGCTTGATCAATGGTTTCAGCTTTTTATGCTCAGGCACAATTGTATAATTTTTGGCACATAATTTCAGATCTTTTGGGGCATTTATCAAAGGCCGATGTTCATTTGTCATAGAGCATCGGCCTTAGATTTGTTGAGGTATTTATTATGCCCCAATCCAGACCAAGCCAGCTCCGCTGAGAGCCGAGATCAGTAAAACCCGGGTGAGGCTCCAATGAAGCTTGAGGATTAGTAGGCCACAAACTGACGAGAGTAAAATAACCCGCCAGTCCAGTGAACTTAAATCAGGCATCCAGACAGTGAAGGGACCGTATGGTTCGGCTTCTACTTTGGAGAAGAAAACATGTAAGCCAAACCAGATAGACAGGTTTAAGATTACGCCAACGACTGCGGCTGCAATGCCACTCAAGGCACTACGTAATCTTGGTTGATTCCCGATCCAGTCGATGTAAGGGGCACCGACAAAGATCCAGAGGAAACAGGGGGCAAAGGTCACCCACAGTGTCACCAGGGCGCCGAGGAGGCCAAGGCCTAACCCGCCTTCACGGAAAGCGGCTATGAACCCGACAAACTCTGTCACCAAAATCAAGGGGCCGGGGGTGGTTTCAGCTAGCCCCAGTCCATCCATCATTTCTCCTGCTGTTAACCAGCCAAAATGAATGACGACGTCCTGTGACATATAGGCAAGAACAGCATAAGCGCCACCGAATGTAACCACTGCGAGTTTGGAAAAGAAGATTCCGATATCATTGAGGATTGACTGTGGCGCGAAGACGTCTAGCAGGACAAGCGGGATCGCCCATATGGCAAGCCACAGCGTAATGGTGGCAAAAGTTTGCTTAAGATTACGGGTACGCTTCTTGATTTCTTCAGTGGCGGTGGTATCAGCATTGTTACGCAATAAACCAAACAAGGCTGCAACGATGATGATTGCGGGGAAGGGAAGATTTAAAAAGAAAATACCGATAAACGCCAGTCCTGCAATAATCCAGTGTTCTGGTAAATGCAGGACTTTTTTGGCGACGCGATGAAGGGCCTCGATAACAATAATCAAGACACAGGCTTTCACGCCAAGGAATAAAGCGTTTACAAGCGGAACATCTCCAAAAAGGGCATAGATCGTGGCAAAGGCCAGCACGACCAGCGCACCGGGGATAACAAAAAGTAATCCTGCCAATAAGCCCCCAAGAAAGCCGTGCAAGCGCCACCCTGTATAGGTGGCAAGCTGCATGGCTTCTGGTCCGGGCAGCAGCATGCAAAAGCTGAGGGCATTGAGATATTGGCGTTCGCTTAACCAACTCCGTTCTTCGACAATCATGCGATGCATTAACGCAATTTGAGCTGTTGGACCGCCGAATGACAGCAGCCCAATTTTAAGCCAGACATGAAATAGTTCCCCCATTGATGGATGAGCAGAGGTCGCTGGTACAGCCTCATGAGAGGGGAGCTCGGGTGATGTACTGCTATTTTTTGACATATTATTTTCTATTGAAGACATGGCTTAGTCCCCCTTTGAGGGGCGTTGGGAATTAGGGGCTGGCCAATCGTGGCTTTCATCGGTGGCATCCCGTGCCCAGCGGTAAAAGGCGTCATAGAGTGCCATGCCAGCATCCAGTTGTTGGAGGTCGTCGCGATACATACGCGATAATCCCAGTGATGCGGCGAGAAGTCCCGCAGCTTCCGGGGCCAGATCATGTCGGTTTGTATCTGCGCCGCGGACTATTGTTGCCAGTCGCTTGAGAGATTCTATTTCAAGGCAGAACTCCTCAATCATCGTATCGAATGTGCATTTCTGGCCACGATGGCTCCAATATACATCTTCAACATCAAAGGGAGTGGCATTGAACTTTTCTGCGACGTCCAAAACTTCAGAGGCTGTTACATAGAGAATTTGGGCATTGCGGTCGATAAAGCGGCGGATTAACCAGGGGCAAGCCAAGCGGTCAATCTTTGGGCGTAATCTGGTCACCCATACGGTTCGTCCATCGATGTTTCGGTCGGGAATCTTGTCTATAGGAACCAGCGGATTGTTTGCTTCTTTCCAGCCGAGAAATCCTCCTTCCAGACTTTCCGTTCGTACACCATGGTCACGCAAGATAGCGGCCGTTCCCTGACTGATCTTTTTTCCTTTGTGACAGCTTACGACCACATGCTGATTATGCAGGGATGGTGCCAAGGCAGCGATATTCTGAAAAGGGTAACGAAAAGATTGAGGAATTAATCGTGGATCTTCTGCAAAGTCTTCGTCAATCCGCAAGTCGATAATAACCGGAGAGTCCGGTGTGCCGACGAGACGTGACAATTGAGATATTTTAATTTCATTCGGTGATGGCATAGCGCATCCTCTCACACATTAGGTGTTGAATTAGGATGCGAAACTTAGGCTGTCGCCTCACGGGGTGTTCGCAACCCCATGTCATAATTCTACGCGGTTATTTACTAAGGTCAATCGTGCTTTGATGAAATTTTAAGTTTGGAAATTGAATAAGGGCCTTAGCTGGAACTAAGGCCCTTGTTCTTGTTCGGAAACCCTAGAGGGTTAACCAAGCCGTAAAAGCATACCCCGATAGGATTGCCCCAAAAAGGCCGAGCAGAAGATAGAGGATGAAGACTGGCTTTTTGACCAGTGCGTATACCCCCATTGCGGCCGGAATTGACGAGACTGATCCTGCAAGCATAAAGGTCATGCCTGTGCCTGCGCCCATACCGAGTTCAATCAGGCTGTTGATGGTTGGGATAGCGGCATAGCCGTTCAGATATGCCGGAATACCGATGAGAGCCCCAAGTGGAATAGACCACCATTGCTCATCCCCAAAAAGAAGGGCAACTTTATCAACAGGCAAATAAGCGACCATCAGGCTTTCGAATAAGAAAGCGAGTGCCAACCATTTGAAAAGGAACCAACCATTGGTCATGGCCTCGGTCTTAAAGGCTTCAGTTCGTTTGGGATCCTGCCAGAATTTCCAATAAACAGTTGTGTTTGGTTTTTTGTCACCATCTTTTTGATCGTCGCCACAACTTGTGGCGCATGATGATCCACATCCACTTGCTGTTTGCGGACGCATGATTTCCTGAAAATAACCTGCCCGAACCATCAAATAGGCAATAATGCCGCCTGTCGTTCCCATCAAAAAGGCAGCGATGGTTTTGAAAGTTGTGAACTCCAGACCAAAAACGGCGCTGGTCAGAATAAACATTTCCGGATCCATCAGGGGAGAGGAGATCCAGAATGCCATAACAGGAGCCAGAGGAACACCGGCACGGAGTAGGCCGGCAATTAAAGGAATAACTCCACAGGAGCAAAAGGGAGATAGTGTGCCAAATAATGCAGCAATGCCAATGCTGACTAAGGGGTTTCCTGATGTTGTTGTATTGATCTTACTGTCGAGGTTACTTGCCTTTGTATAGGCCGCAACACCAATAGAAAGAGCAATAAAGGGAAGGATGGCAACAATGTTCTTTACGGCAAAGACGATCGAAGGCCATAGCTGGTTTTGATCAAGAATGGCAATCAACGCGAGGGTGAGAAAAAATGCGAGGATAACCTTATCCAGCCGCAAGCTGTTCCATTTTGTGATTTCAAGGAAAGACATTACATTACCTTATTTCTGTAATTATCGAAATATTTTCACAAGCTTTATTCAACATGATCTCTTCTTTTAAATTATATTCTTATTCGTTCCGGGCTTAAGCTCTGAGGCTAAGCTTCTTGAAGCCCTTTGCAGCAATCTTCCATCAGATACTCCAACAGACTGTTTGTCAGTTGATAATCCAGTCGGCAACGCAAAACCCGACCTTCGCGCGACTGGATCAAAAGGCCAGATGTCATCATGTGGGAGATATGGTGTGAGAGTGTGGAATGCGGCATATCCAGTTCTTTTTGAATGTCGCCAACAGCAAGCCCTTCGTCCCCGGCTTTAACCAACAGACGGAACATTGCCAGGCGTGCCGGGTTACCTAGTTTTGAAAGACAGACTGCTGCTTTATCCAGTTCCATATCACCCTCAGACATTATTTCTGCATTTATCGAAATAATGTCTGAGGGACTGTTTGTCAAGCTCATGTTCAGTGCAGATGAAACCAAAAGGTGGTAACCAACTGGCAATAGCATCGGGCTCGACGAAGGCTCAACAGATTTTTTTTCGCGTTTTTCTGTGAAGACACGGTGTAAATTGATCTTATTGGCTATAGCCATAGTTCCTTGACAACGATCCTATTGTCAAGTGGGAGTATTTAAGTAAAGCAGACTTCAAAGAAAGCCTTAATTAACGGCAGGTGTTGGGACAAACCGACCAAGTTCGGCCAGTCGCGGATAAGCTATTCTCAGCCTACTGGCAGACACTTTCGGTTAACGAGATAATTGCCTTGTTAAAATTGAAATTCGTCCAAAATCATACTCATTATAAAATCTGCCCCAAGCATCCTTTCCTTGCCTTGGTACTACATTTCCATCCAATATCTCCTTCACACCCGCCAAGGCTATAGGGAGAAGGTTTTTCTCCAAACAAGAAGTGTTATGAGACGGCATAAGAAAATCGATTTCGTCGTAATATTGCATGAGCAGTTCATAGCTATGAGACAATTCTTCTATATCCCCACCATCCAGATGCGACCAAACAGCACCATGAAGCAATATGTCACCTGTAAAAAGGATGCGGTCATTCTGCTCCAGTAAACATATATGGTCTGATGCCTCGCCGGGTGTATGTAAAACCTTCAAGCAAATATCGCCGAGTTCTAATATATCTTCATGCTTAATCCACCGTGATACCTTGAATGGTGGCAATGTTGTGCTTGCAAGTTCAAAGCTGCGCGGCCATGGCGGGGTCACGAATTTCTCGTCGAGAAGCTCTCTGACAAAATCTTCTTTAAGCGCACCATTCTGCGAAACATTTCGCGAGTTTGGGTGATCGAACATAATGATATCGGAAAACTGATGATTGCTACCGAGGTGATCAAGATGTGTATGTGTGTTAACAACTGTAACAGGAAGATTAGTGAGTTGTTCAACGACTCTGCTTAAATTTCCAATTCCACAACCGGTATCAATAAGTACGGCGTGTTGCTTGCCGACCAACAAATTCATGACGGTGTGCTCATAGTGTCGCGGCTCAGATATAGTATATAGCCTATTACTGACTTTCTGAACATCGAACCAATCATCATCAACTGCAACAATCTGCGGTCGATGGATAATAGTTTCATCCTTTTGTCGTTGTGTCATAGTATTTCAAGTCACCCATATTCTAAGTTTTGATTGTGACAAAAATGGAAGGCAAAAATCAAAATCATGCCCACATTGGGCTCAATGCCCGTATTCGTCATATTTTCTCGAACGGCTGCTTAGGAGAAGGCAAGCAAAATCGTTCACTTGTTAGGTGCTTATCATTTCTATTTTATTAATCTCCACCGTGTACATGGTTCCTTACGGGGTCGGTATACACCGCCACATTATGGGCTTCGTTGGGAAACTGCCTCATTGTCACTCCACAAGATTGAATAATAAGTCTCAACGATCCTTACTAGGTCAGCATCCCTTCGTCCCGGCAGGAACTATCCGCATATGCGGAATTAAAGTTCTTTCATTTATGGTGACTGAGGTTTTACCTCACCATATTCAAATTAAATTGAACGGCCGTCGAAATGCGTTGGCGACAATTCAGAAGGCTTAACATCTTTGAGGGTGTTCACATTAATCGCCGCTATCTTGGTTCCGTCCGGCATTTGACCGTAAGAGAAGCTCTGAATTCCACATATTTTACAGAATAAGTGAGCAATTTCACGTTTGTTAAACCGGTATTCGGTCAAGTTTTCTGCGCCGTTATGCAGGATGAATTTGTCCCGTGGAGCAAAGGCCAACACGACACCCAGTGGTTGGCATCTTGAACAGTTACATGTGATCGATTGATCGAGATTAACGTCAACTTCGAACAATACTGCACCGCATTGGCAGCCACCAGAATAGTGTTTTTCCATTTTCTCTACTCCTTTTTATCAGTGCCTGATCATTAAGATGATCCACGAGAAGCAAGGGTTTCCTCTAATTTTCAGCTCATAAATGAGGTCGATTGTTGTCGTTTTGTTTCCAATCGATAGTCCGCTTGGCTTCGTTCTTTTTCGGCAATGGTGGGGCAGGCTCAATCGGCCAAGCGGCGATTGATATACTCCAGAGGTATTGTTTCTTTCATCGCCTCTATTGTTCGTAAAAGTGCTTTTGGGTCGATTTTGTTTCGAACAGGTGCAACAAATATCTCTTTAGATGGTCGACGCTTTTGCGTGCAATCGCGAGATCGCCTGTTGCCTTTGCAAGTATGAAGGTACCCTGCAAGTACTGCTTGAGTGTAAGCGGCGAGGCTGGCAGATGTCCAGTCAGCTTTGATACCTTTTGCCCTCATCGCTGCATTAATATCGGGTTCGAACGTTGCAGCGTGATTGAAGATACTTGTTACGCAGGCATCTCGGATAGCTGGATACGCGCCATAGACCTCCTGCGTCACCTGCGATCATGCGCTTTCAGAGCTCTATATACCCAATTCACCAGATATCCAGTTCACTGGTCGAAAAGATCGGAATAGTTGTGATAAGGGGCATCACCTGGCTCAGGATTGTGTTTGACCGGTTGATCATGAGCTTCGTGAACCAGGTGAATTAAGTAATCTTGTTTTGAAGTTTTCTGTATTTGAAGACCTTCGAGGCCATCAGTTTAATTTGTCCAAATGGCAGGGTTTTCTTGATGATGTTGTAGTGAACAAGGACATGAATGTGTTCGAGAGTAAGGCGATTAAGCTGTGGGCGGCTTTACTGCGTTCAATGCGGGCATGAGTTTCGAATTGATTTCTTGTATGTAACATGAGGATCTCCTTTTTCCTTAAAAAGAACTATCCCATGATTAATTTGTTTGTATAATTGGCGTAGTTTGAATAACACTTTTCAAAGTTTTTGTATAATGCGTCTTGATGATCTCAGGTTTTTTGTACGTGTGGCAACGTTGGCTAATCTTTCTGCCGCAGGGCGGGAGTTCGGTCTGTCTCCTTCTGCAGCCAGTGCCCGGCTGGTTACGTTGGAAAAATCTGTTGGCAGTCAGTTGATGTCGCGGACTACCAGATCCCTAGCTCTGACTGAAGCAGGGCATATTTTTAAAGAGCATGCTCTGGCTGCGCTTAAAGAGATTGATGCAGCTCTCTGTCAGCTCGATGAAAAGGCTGCAGAGCCCAGTGGTTCTCTACGAATATCCTGCAATATGTTTTTTGGCCGGAAACATATCCTGCCTTATCTCAATGAGTTTAGGGATCTTTACCCCAAAATTACTTTGGAGATGAGTTTTTCTGACCGTTTGGTGGATCTGATTGAAGAGGGGTATGATCTTGCTATTCGTGGGGCAAAGTTACCGGATTCAACCTTACGTGCCAGAAAATTGGCGGGAAATCCGAGAGTGCTGTGTGCTTCTCCTGAATATATTGCTCGTAAGGGAGAACCGAAAACACCGAGTGATTTGAATGAACATGATTTCGTGGGGGTGAGTTTTATGCCTTATTGGTATTTCGAAGGCCCAAAAGGAGAGATTAGTTTTGATGCGACCTCTTCCATCATGGGAGATTCAGGTGATTACGCCTATGATGCAGCGCTGTATGGTATGGGCTTAACTGTGAAATCCGTGGCCCATGTATGGGAAGATCTACGCGACGGGCGTCTTGTGGAGTTGATGACAGATTATCCGGTAGCACGTAGTGGAGAAATTTGGGCTGTTTATCCTCCGGGTAATTTCACACCACCAAAGATTACGGCCTTTATCGATTTCCTTCGCGAAAAATATGGATCGCCTCCATATTGGGAAACGGATTATCGAATAGAGCCGTAGAAATTGTCATAACAATGGGTAGCTAAAGCAGATATCTAAGAGGTTTTCATTTTAAATCTGGGGCAGGACAACTATTTTGGAGAAATTAAAGCGAAATAATCATTATGTATCAAAATTTTATTTAGATAATTGGGCTAATGGTAAAAATGTCTTATGGCGTTACAACCTTTTAGTGCCTCATGAAAATGTTCGCCTCTGGAAAGATTATCCGCCTAATGTATTAGCACGTCAAAGAGATTTATATACACGTGTGCAATCTGATTTTGATAATGATGATATTGAACAATGGTTTGATAAAAACTTTGAAGATTTATCCGCTGAATCAATATCCAAAGCAATTGCTGGTAAGGCTTTAACTTATGAAGATTGGTCAAATATTATTAACTACCTTGCCATGCAAGATGTTCGTACACCAGCCAGATTAACTGAGCATCTTGAGCGATTACATCAATCTCTACCTTCGATTATGGAAAATGTACTAGGAAAGCTTGAAGGTAAACTAAGGCAAAGAGAGTTAATAGAGCCAAGAAAAAGAACTAATCGTGAGTATGGGTTAGTTGATTTACCAATGAAGGTACTCAAAACGCCTCATGAAAATCCGGATTTAATCAATATAGGTGTAGAGGTTACTCCGGGACGAGGAACATGGTTACATTCAATCAATCATTTACTCGAGAAAACATCTAAAGTTTTACACACTCATAAATGGACAGTTATGCGTCCGGCCGAGGGAGTGACATGGCCTACAAGTGATAATCCTGTTATTAAGCTGAATTATTATAGTGAAGGTAATTATGATTTTAAGGGCGGATGGGGAAGTTCTGGGACAGAAATTTTATTTCCGATCAGTCCACAGCATATTATCTACACAAAAATAGGTGAAAAGCCTCCAACAAAAGGAAATCGCTTTAACTTTAAAACATCATTGTTGATTCGTAAGTTTATTATTGAAGCTGCGCATCGAATGATCATTTCAAGTGAAATAGAAGATGATGTTTTGAAAATTAGGCCAAGAGTTGTTAATGCTCAAATGTATGCCGAGGAGCAAGAACAGTGGCGAGATTGGCATAATGCGCAGTCAAAGGTGGAAAGATATTATGAAAACAAAGGGTAGCCAATGGCCGCCCTTTGCTCAAAAATGAAAATCTCTGAGAGATTAGTCTGCTTTTCCACCGCGTTTGCTGGACCACTCATTTGGGTTGCTCAGGAATGACCGCACGGTGACAAGGTTGTCACTCTCCAGATAGCCTTTTTCTTCGGCGACCTTCAGGGCGTCCCACCATGTGGCGAGAGCATGAAGTGTCACGCCTTCTTTTGCCAGATCACTCACAGACTGTGGGTAGATACCATAGTGGAAGAAAACAAAAGTATGATCGCATTTGCCGCCAGCATTGCGGATGGCTTCAACAAAGTTAAGTTTTGAGCCGCCATCTGTTGCTAGGTCTTCAACCAGAAGAACACGGCTGCCTTCTGCCATGTAGCCTTCGATCTGGGCATCACGTCCAAAACCTTTTGGTTTTTTACGGACATAAAGCATGGGCAGACCCATACGTTCTGCGATCATTGCAGCAAAGGGGATACCAGCTGTTTCGCCGCCAGCAATGGCATCGATGGATTCATAGCCAATATCGCGTTGGATCAGCTCGACTGCCATATCCATCAGTTTGGCACGTGCGCGGGGAAAGGAAATAATTTTTCGGCAATCAACATAGACGGGACTGATACGACCAGATGTAAAAGTAAATGGATCTTCCGGGCGGAAGAGAACAGCTTCTATTTCCATTAGAATTGAGGCTGTTGTTCTGGCGGTTTCGGTGATCTTGCTCATCGCTTGTCCGGTCCTTGGGTCAGTTGCCAATAGCTTTTGCTTCATCGCTACACGAATAATTCGGACCTATTTACCTCTTGCTTAGCCTTGCTGCAATATTTTTCCCGTTTGGATGAGGTTGGTCAAAAAACATTAATGTAAGCCATGGCGCCATATGATGTGACTGGTTATCCTGTTATCAAGCCGTGTTTGTCAAAATAGTCCTGTTGGTGAGGGAAAATGTCTCAAGGTTCTCAAAAAGATAATCAGGAAAATAATAAAAATACTGTTCTTGTCTGGCGCGATGGAGATGTAGCGACGGTTGTTTTGAACCGTCCAGAGAAGCTTAATGCCTTTAATCTGTCAATGTGGCAGGATCTCGGGACTGTTATGCTTGAACTCGGGTCTGATGAAACCTTGCGATGTGTTGTTCTACGCGGTGCCGGTGGGAGAGCCTTTGCGGCAGGAGCGGATATTGCAGAGTTTAAAAAAGTCCGCTTTTCGTCAGAACAGGCCGCTGACTATTCTAAGCCAATGGATCGGGCTGCGGATGCTATTCGTGATTGCCCACACCCTACCTTAGCCTTCATTGAAGGGGCTTGTATGGGCGGCGGGTTGGAAATTGCGGCGCAGTGTGATCTTAGAATAGCCAATCAATCAGCCAAGTTTGGTATCCCGGTCAACAAAATTGGCAATGTACTGCCTTATCCAGCGATGATTGCTTTGGTTGATCTGGTTGGGCGCAGTGTGACGATGGAACTCCTTTTGGAGGGGCGAATTTTCTCGGCAGAAGAAGCCTATACAAAAGGTCTTGTTGGCAGGGTCGTTGAAGATAATATCGCCGAAGCCGAAGTATATAATTCAGCGCGACGGATAGCCGAGGGCGCGCCGTTGGTTGCGCGGTGGCACAAGAAACATGCGACCCGGGTACAAAACCCGTCACCGTTGACGGCAGAAGAATTGACACAACCATTTCTTTGCTGTGATACCGAGGATTATAAAGAGGGCATTGCTGCTTTTCTTGAAAAACGGAAGCCTCAATTTAAGGGAAAGTAGAAGTTCGTAGAGGCGAGTTGTATTCGAGCCAAGGAGGTTAATTGTACTATCAGTCTGTTGTGCAAGTTTTAGTCTCTATCTTTATATCAATAAAAGTGTATATACTTGATCGGCCTGATCGGAAGTTGTTCTTTTCCGGTTTTTTGTGTTTTGAATTGGCTGGTGTGTATGTATCAAGTTCTGGATCTGGAAGAGATCCCAGAGAATTCTCCGGTATCCTATATGGCTTCCTATTATGAAGGGTTGCCAAAATTACAGCTAAAAGATTCTGATCAAATTCCTTTACCTCAATGGTCTGATTTTAATCCGCTTGAAGTGCGTAAAATATTGCCCTGGACGATGGTTATCCAGCGGGATGGCGCCAGCCCATCCGGTCATATCATTAAACTTGAGGGTGAAAGAATAATTGAAGCCTCGGGTGTTAATTCTATGGGGCAGAGTCTGGCCGAGGCCTTTGATCCAGATATGGCTGAAATTAAATGGCGGGAAATGGAAGACGTTGCGCAGCAACGTTGTACATCTTTCACGCTTAGCCCCGTTCCCAGATCAGACCGATCCTTTATTGACCTCTATCGTGGATGTTTCCCCTTCTGCGATGAGCAGGGCGATGTTTGCCGCTTGGTGATTATTATTGCGCCTTTAAACGATATCGTTCGGTAGTTTGAGATTTTTTATAATATTTTCATAACGGCTTCGCCGTGACCGATCAGCTGCCCATGCTGGTTTTTGACATCACATGATAAGAACTTGATATGCTTTCCGCCACCTTTCAGGATGCCTGTTGCGAGTAATTTATCCCCAACGTTGGCTGCGGCAGTAAACTGTGTATTGAGTGAAAGTGTTACGGCGCGACGGCGTTTTGCGGGATCTGGATTGTGAATGAGGGTATAACCGCAGGCTGTGTCAATCAGAGTTGCAAGAACACCGCCATGCATGATGCCGGCACTGTTCAGATGACAATCTGCAATTGTCAGCGCAATACTGGCTGATTCTTCAGCCCATTCGGCAAGACTATAGCCCATGTGTTGTCCGAAGTTACTGATGCTTTCTTGCGTATCTGATGTGCTCATAGCTGTCTCTTTTATGAAATGTATTTTGAAGAGGTGTGTCGGTTAAAAATTATCTTTTACGGGCAGGATGTTCGTATTTTTCACTTCTTCCATAACAACGTAGCTATGGGTTTGAGAAACCCAAGGGGTTGCAGCGAGTTTATCACCCAAAATTCCTCGGTATTCAGCCATGTCAGCAGCGCGTACTTTTATCAGGTAATCAAACCCGCCAGAAACCATATGACATTCCAGAACTTCTGGGATCTCCATCATGGATTTTTTGAACTCTTCGAAGGCAGCAGATGTTGTTCGCTCAAGTGTGATCTGGACATAAACCAATAGGCTTGCATTAATCTTTACCGGATTGAGCGTTGCCATATATCCTTTGATATAGTTGCTTTGCTCTAACCTTTTTACCCTCTCAAGACAGGGCGTTGGGCTTAAGTTTACACGTCGGGCAAGCTCTACGTTTGAGACCCGCCCGTCTTCCTGCAAAACACGCAGTATGTTTCTATCTATTCGATCCAGCTTTTTTTCACTCATGTAGATTATATATCTGGAAAATGTGAAATTTTCTAGAGAAAATATTGTATATTATGTTAAAATGGCAGCATATATCGCTGTATATGGTGTAGATTCATCTCAGATATGAATATGAAATGCGCGCCTGAACGCGATATCTGGGATTAATGAAATGATTATCGATAAAGAACTGGCAAATGCCACGCCTTTAATGACGGCCCTACGTCTTGCTTATCGTATGGATGAAACGCAAGCCGTAACAGATCTTGTCAGTGCACTGGATTTACCGAGTGATGCGCTGGATAGAATTTCGGCAAGGGCTCGTGATCTTGTAAAGGAAGTTCGCAAGTCCCGTGTCGGGCAGGGCGGTATCGATGCTTTCATGCACGAATTTGAACTCTCTTCTAAGGAAGGTGTTGTTCTGATGTGTCTGGCCGAGGCATTGCTTCGGGTTCCAGATAGCGGGACAATCGATAAACTTATTCGTGACAAGCTTTCGTCGGCAGACTGGGAAGCGCACCTCGGGCACAGTGATTCCATGTTTGTGAACGCTTCGACTTGGGCCTTGATGCTGACAGGCCGTGTAGTGAAGATCAAAACAGAAGAAAACAATGATTTTTCTGGTTTGTTCCAACGGATGGTTCAAAAAAGTGGTGAGCCAGTTATTCGCAAGGCTGTGCGACAGGCGATGAAAATATTGGGCCGTCAGTTTGTTATGGGGCGGGGCATTAAAGAAGCGTTGGATCGGGCTGTTGATGATGAGAAAAAGGGCTATCGTTATTCGTACGATATGCTTGGTGAAGGCGCACGTACGATGCCTGATGCTGATCGTTATTTTGAAGCCTATCGCACCGCTATTTCCGAAATTGGAAAAGCAGCAGCTGGCCGGGGTGCTATCAATTCACCCGGTATTTCTATCAAGCTATCGGCTATTCATCCTCGTTATGAATTTACGCACCGTGCGCGGGTAATGAGCGAAGTCGTTCCGCGTCTGAAAGAACTGGCTCTGGATGCCAAGCGTTATGACATTGGCTTAACCGTCGATGCAGAAGAAGCTGATCGTCTTGAAATTTCACTGGACGTTCTAGAGGCAGTTTCCGGCGATCCGGAACTTAAAGGATGGAACGGTCTTGGTTTGGCGGTACAGGCTTATCAAAAACGAGCGCCTTTTGTGATTGATTGGTTAGCTGACATGGCTCATCGTCATGGACGTCGCTTGATGGTTCGTCTGGTCAAAGGTGCTTATTGGGATACAGAAATTAAAGTGGCACAGGAAGAGGGGCAGGAAGGTTACCCTGTTTACACCCGCAAGGTTTCCACGGATGTTTCCTATTTGGCCTGTGCGCGTAAGATGCTCAACGACCCGGAAGCTTTTTATCCCCAATTTGCGTCACACAATGCGCATACCGTTGCTTCGATTATGGAAATGGCCGGGCCGGAACAGGATTTTGAATTCCAGCGCTTGCACGGTATGGGCGAAGCTCTTTACGATCAGGTTGTTGGCAAAGCAGGAAAAGGTTATCCGGTTCGAATTTATGCCCCTGTGGGTAGTCATGAAGACCTATTGGCTTATCTTGTTCGGCGTTTATTAGAAAACGGAGCTAACTCATCTTTTGTGAACAGAATTCAGGATGAAAAACTTCCAATTGATGAAATCATAGCTGATCCAATTCTGAAAGCACGTAACCTGTTTAACATTCCACATCCACAAATTCCTTTGCCGTTGCACCTTTTTGGTACCGAGCGTTTAAACTCAAAAGGGCTGGATTTGTCAGATGCTGTTCAACTGTCAGAAATTGGTAAAGAAGTTCAGAAGTTTGCAAACGAAGGATGGCACGGAGCCCCGATTATTGGTGGTGTTGAGCAAACAGGTGTTACTCATCCTGTAACGTCGCCAAATGATCGGCGAAACAAAGTTGGTGAAATTGCCTGGGCTTCTACGGAGCAAGCTGAGAACGCGTTGGCCCGGGCAGATCGTGCCTGGTGGGGGTGGGATCAAACCCCTGCAACAAAGCGCGGTGATTGCCTGGACCGAATGGCAGATTTACTGGAAGAAAATACCGCAGAATTAATCGCATTATGCATGCGTGAAGCGGGTAAAACAACGGCGGATGCTATTGCTGAAATCCGCGAAGCTGTTGATTTTTGCCGCTACTATGCCGTGAAATGTCGCCAGGATTTTGGGGACCCTCTCGTGATGCCTGGACCAACAGGCGAGCGAAATGAACTGTCTATGCACGGACGGGGCGTCTTTCTGTGTATTAGCCCGTGGAACTTCCCGCTGGCAATCTTTCTGGGGCAGGTGTCTGCTGCCTTGGCTGCGGGTAATGCCGTGATTGCCAAGCCTGCGGAACAAACAGGACTGGTTGCTGCAAAAGCGATCAAACTCTTTCACCAGGCTGGCGTTCCTGGTGATGTTCTGCATCTCTTACCTGGCGATGGTCCAACCGTTGCAGGGCCACTATTGGCTGATGATCGTGTTAAGGGTGTTGCCTTTACCGGATCAACAGAGACTGCAAAGCTCATCCAGCGAGCCCTTGCCGCCCGGGAGGGGGAAATTGTGCCCCTTATTGCAGAAACTGGCGGGCAGAATGCGATGATTGTTGATTCAACAGCATTGCCCGAGCAGATTGTCCGGGATGTGTTGGCATCTTCTTTCCAATCGGCAGGGCAGCGCTGCTCTGCTTTGCGTGTTTTATTTTTGCAAGAGGATGTCGCTGATAAGATTCTTACCATGCTTGCCGGGGCAATGGATGAATTGACCGTGGGAAATTCGGTTCAGCTTTCAACAGATGTGGGGCCCGTGATTGACGAAGATGCCTTGGCTATGCTGAATGCACATATTTCGCATATGAAAACTCAGGCAAAAGTTATTCGGGAATTATCTTTGCCACCGAGTACGTCAAACGGATCATTTGTTGCACCAGTTGCGTTCGAGATAGAAGGGCTTCATCAGCTCAAGCAAGAAGTCTTTGGGCCGGTCCTGCATGTTATTCGCTACAAGGCGTCAGAACTGGATAGCATTATTGATCAGATTAATAATTCCGGCTTTGGCCTAACACTGGGTATTCACAGTCGTATTGACGAGACAGTGGACTATATTGCGCGTCGTGTCCGGGTGGGAAATACTTACGTGAACCGAAATCAGATCGGTGCGATCGTTGGGGTGCAACCTTTTGGGGGAATGGGGTTATCCGGTACGGGACCAAAAGCCGGGGGACCACGCTATCTGCATCGCTTCGCAACGGAACATTCGATATCGATTGATACAACAGCAGCGGGCGGAAATACCTCGCTCATGACGCTTTGATGTTTTTACATTAGCGATCGAAAGCCCGGTTGTTGTCCTTATCTGGATGGTTGCCGGGTTTTCTATTGCCTTACGTATCTTATGAACTATCTTGGTGTTGCTTTTTCCATAGCGCGCATGAAGAAACGGATACGCAATTTGCACGAAGATGATCTGACAGAGTTTGTACAAGCTGCTATTCGTGCGGATGAGAAGCCTCTCTGGTTTGCTCAACCTCGATTTTCCCATGTTTGGAAACAAGAATACGTATCTGCAATCACAAAGTTTTTTCTATACGGCATGATAATTGCTGCCTCGCTGAACGTTCTTATCTTCATTTTTTTGGGTCTGTCGACGCTGATGAGTATTGTCATGGCTGTTACCCTGGGCGGCATTATCCTCAGGCTTTGCTGGATCTATTATTTAGGGCGTAGATTGGTTTATGTAGTGACTACCAAACGTCTGGTTTTCTTTCTAGAATCAGCAAAGCCGATTGAATACAAATCCTATCTATTGAACGCTATTGGAACATCGGAACGCATCAAAGGCATTGATGGATATGACGATGTTATTCTGCCAGGCATTCAGGACCGTTTGTTGGGCGTATCTGAAGGTGATGCGGTTGAGAGTTTGATCGCCGATCATCAACACTCGTAACCTCTTATGCTAGCAACTGGAATTTAACATTTCTTGGGTGATTTTAGTTGCCTGTGAGGGGGCTGACCATTCTATGAATCTTGATTCGCTTGGTAGAGGTGGGAATGTTTTGTCGGAAATTGCAGAAAAGATTTCCCGGTAAATATTTACGATATTGAATTCCGTCTTCTCGTACTTTGCAAATGCTAATCGGATGCTTGCAACGTTTGTATAAACTGCAAAGAAAGTCGTCATTCTTTCGGGTAAGCAGGATAAACTACTACTTTCTTGATGCATATGGGCACCGGGGCCATGGTCGCCATGTATAAGCACGATCAACGGCTGGTCACTCGGAATGTCTGTGAGTTGCTTCAGCAGTGCTTTTTCTACGTATAGGGCCTTTTCACGGTATCCGTTAATGTAAGTTTTCTGTTTCTTTTTCGATCCTTTGGTGTAGTGAGAACCATCGCTCAGATATACTGCGGACGTTTTTATCGATGTGCCGTCTCTTGAAATGGTAAAAGGAGGATGAGGGGCTAAAAGATGTTGATAGTAATAAAAAGGCGGTATCAGATTTTGTAAGTTTTCTGGCTTCAAGGCAGATCTGAGTTGTTGATTGTGTATATCTGCAAGCAGGTCTGGTCTATGCCTCACCAAACTGGTTTCCAAGCCTGTTAGCCATTGATGATCCGGATTTAACTCTGTTGCATTGTCAAAGTCGACGTACGCATACCCTGATTTGGTATAGGTATAATCATATCCGTTACTGCGTAGTATCTGATGTGTAGGGCCATTTGTTATGGTTTCTCCCAAACGGTAACGATAATGCTGCGGATTATCACCCTTATTTGGTAAGTCGATGTAGCCGCCAGACATAATCGACGCCATAGTGAACAGTGTTTGATTGAACGGTGTTATGGCCTTTGGGAAAATCTGAAAGCCCCGTCGTGTTAATTCATCATGAAAGCTTTGATTGTCATGGCCGTAAAGGTCGTTCAAAATTTTTGAAGATCCGTATCCATCAAGTACAATATGGATAATTGAGGGCTGTTGTTTTATCGATATTTTCTCTAGCGATGGTGAGGATGTTTCGACAATCCCGCCATGGGCATAAACATTCTTTAAAACGGGATAAAGAACGGTCGGAAAAAGAAATATGCCCAGAATATTGGACAGGATGACTATTTTTTTGAATGGAATTTGGCGGTCTAGTATCCAAAAAACAAAGAGTGATACGATCAATATGGATGGATATATCGGGCCGCTAAATAATTTTAAACCAAAGGCAGAAAGAATAACAATAATCATTGCTGGAATATTATTCTGTCGAATGAATTTGCCCGTTATCCAGAATAAACTAACGACAATACCTAGGATTACCAAAGCTGCTCTGTGTGCTTCTTCTATTGGATAAATTCCAGAAAATCTCATATAAGGGATGCATGCAAGAAGCAGCGCTGGTCCTATAGGGAGTAAGAGAATTCGCTGCACTTTTAGACTCGTTTGTACCAGTATAATGTTCGACCATTTTTTGTGATTTCGTTTGTCTTTACGATTGCAGCACAATCAGATAGTGCACTTTCAAAAGATGATTGTGTGTAATGCGGAAATATATCTTCCCTCATTGAAAGCATGGCCTGAACAGTTGGATCCGATTTATCTACAAACTCTATAATCCCATTTGGGGCAAGAGATACAAGCCAGTTGATAACTTGTGGTAATGGAATATTCTTCCCTATGGCGAGATGATGCTCAAATGCGAGAGCTAAAATTGCATCCGGGCTTGCGCGTTCAGCAAATCCCACTCTTTCCGATTGTTGCCAACCTTGATTGGGGCTTGGATTAGCGGCATCCAGATATAGGGGCAATAGGTTTAGTGATTTGTCTGTTGCCCGTTTGAAAGCTTTCTCAATTGCTATTTTGTCAAAATCAAATCCGATGCTTTGATGTGCGCCTGCCTTGAGCGCTACCTCCGAGAATGCACCACTGTTACAGCCAATATCATAGATGAGTTCTGGCTTGGTTGATTGGATGAATTCGGTAATGAATTCTGCTTTGAGTTTATTCTCATTGTCGTCGTAGGTGTTGTCTTCAGCATAACTACCCCATGTGCTGTTATTCATATTCTTTGGTTGAAGAGTAGATATCCATTTTTTAAGTTGGACTAGTAAGCTTTTGTAGGTTGCTTTCGCGATTCCTTTTCGCTCACTTATCTTTTTAGTACCTGATAGTTGTGTGTTTCTTGCGCGTGTTTGAAAACGAGCCGGGAGCACGACATGGCTGAGGATATTAAGCGAAAACTTATGTCGTAGCCGAAGAATCTTGGACAGGTCCTCGTTGGTGATACCTTCCTGTGCTCCCCGAAACCAAGAGTTATGGGGAATATCTAATTTCGCTCTTAGTAATAAAGGATTTAAGAACTGCTCACAAAACTGACGGTGCCCAACCCAATATTCCCTGTCCGTATAGGGTTTAAAGGAGAGGTGATCAATGAAGATAGGTTTCGAGCTTACAAATTGAACATTATATGCGCTAGCATCTGTAAGAACGATATCTTTTTCCAAGGCTTGTATGGCAATAGAGAGGTGCAATAAAGCAGCCTCTTTTAAAAGGCTAAAAGGCCACTCGTAAGGGTAAGATATGTAATCCAAACGCTTGTGTTCCAAAACATATTCGGCGTGGGGGAATAGTTTGGTTATCTCTGGATCGTGAACAATTTCATAAGGCACAAGATCTCCTGCATCAGCCAAAGCTGTCAAAAAGCCTGTCGCATGAACTTTCGAGAATGCAGACGCCCCGTATTGGGTTACCGTTCGGAATATACGGCCTCCTAACTCATGAACCTGCCCGGCAGGGTCACGAAAAGATCCGTCAAGTATGGCTGGTTTTGTCACTTGGTATTGCTGTTGCTATCGTTTGGTTCTTTGTGAAAAATTCGATTGAAAAAGGCTTTTACTTTTGCCCAGTATAGCGCACCAAAAGTTGCTGCGGCTGCAATCCCTCCGATGATGGATTGAATGATAATGCTGCCTGTCCCAGGATCAAGGTAAGCATAAGCAGGTTGTGCAGTATTCAAGAATACAACAAAAAATCCTACCAATTGCAGGGCCTTGGAATAATTCATCACGAACACACTTTCATCATCCATTCCGGTCATCTGGACCAGTTTGTTTAATATTCTTACAGCAAAAAAAAATACCAAGATTTGGCTAAGTCTTTTCTGTGCAAATTTTCTAATATTTAGCAGAAGATATTTAAGATAGTATTTATAACGTGCCGTATTTTATTTAATGATCATGTGTTTTGATGTGGATCTTTAAAGGGTAGAAGCGCGAATGTATTTGTGCTGTGTTCGTCGTACGTAACTCTGTTAGCTATGTCATTCTCTTGGTTATTTCTACCTCGACTTTCTCTGCGTCGTATATCCCTTTGAAGCCTTTTTTTACTTCGTGAACGGATCTCTTGCCTGACGAATTCCCGTTTCGATCATTGTTGGAAATGGTCGTAATTAATGTTTTTGTGAAATAGACATTCCCGGTTCCGTCGCTGTTTTCGGCGTTTTCTACAAATTCCAGTTTATCCAGATCATAACTTTCAACAGATTTGTCTTTGTAATCGTTGATAATCAACAATCGCTTGTCCGTAATTGCGTAGTAGGTTTGTTCCGCACGTTGTCTGGCTTCAACTGGTTTATTCAAGAGCTTTCGGGCTATGAAAAGAAGCGGTAATGCAAAAAAGACGAGTGCGAGTGCGGGTAAATTCCCACTGGAGAAGCTTGTGTATATGACGCCGAGTATCCATAAAACGATCAAACTGATTATAACTTTTCCGGCAATTGCGGCTTTGATTTTCTTTCTGTAAAAACGCTCGCTTACTGGGCGATCCGCCCAAATCAGTTGTTCATTCTCAATAAGTTCGGAACGGGCGCGTTCCAATGGATCGTTACTCAATCTGATAAAATCCGTGTTTATAGGTTACCAAAGCTCTTTTCCTAAGATTTACCTATACGTTATTTTGTTATCCATAGCTATATTGAACACGGAATAATTCTTGCTATCACAAGGGAAGGTTTCTAAATTGTGCGAAGAGCTGTTGAATTATTGTGGTGTGGGGGCGAACCTGATTTCCCATGTTGCTGATCTTAATCCGCATAAACAAAATACTTTGTTACCCGGAAGTCGTATCCCCGTTATTGCGCCAACAGAAATCGCGAAATTCAAACCGGATTATATCTTGATACTGCCTTGGAATCTCAAGGATGAAATATCATCGTCTCTATCCTATGTAAGTGATTGGGGATGTAAATTCGTTATACCTGTACCAACGACAGAGGTGATTTCTTGAAGTTTGAGCAAACAGATGTTGAAGGGCTCTTATTAACTGAGCTTACGTCTTTTGGAGACGAAAGAGGTTTTTTTGCACGAGCCTTTTGTGACCAAATGTTTGCCGAGAACGGAATAGAGTTTTCAGTTCGACAAATTAATTTATCTGGAAACACGTCTCAAGGCACCCTTAGGGGGCTTCACTATCAAACCGCCCCTAAGCCAGACCCCAAAGTGGTTCGCTGTATCCGTGGTGCGGTATGGGATGTTGTTGTTGACTTGAGACAAAAATCCCCGACGTATCTCAAATGGTATGGGGAAGAACTGACCGCAGAAAATCGCAAGGCTTTGGTAATACCCGGCGGCTGCGTCCACGGATTTTTGACCTTAGAGGATGATAGCGAACTACTCTATTTAATGGGCGAGGAGTTTGTGGCCGATTTGGCTGGCGGACAGCGATGGAACGATCCGGCATTTGCGATTGAATGGCCTTTTGAACCAAAGATTATTGCCGACCGTGACGCAAATTACCCTGATTATATTGTTTCATGAGCCGTATTCTTGTCACAGGTGGGATGGGATTTATCGGCCAACATGCAGTCAAGGCATTGGAAGCTGCAGGGCATGAACTGATTCTCGTTACCCGAAAGGAAACCGGAACGAAGTTACCGAGTGTTTTATATGGTGATCTTCTTAAAAAGGGTGAGCCAGAGAGAATAGTCAAGGAAGCACAAGCTGAGTATTTACTTCATCTGGCTTGGGAGACTGAGCACGGCCACTTTTGGAATGCGGAAAGCAATTATCTCTGGAAAAATCAAAGTATAGATCTTGTTACTTCTTTTTGGGAAGAGGGTGGACGCCGTGCTGTTTGTGCGGGCAGTTGTGCGGAATATGATTGGTCCGAGGAAACCTCGGCAAGTCCTTTGGATGAGTACCATAGCCCCTTGCTTCCAAATACTGTTTACGGGCAATGTAAGGTAGATTGTTATCATACGCTTGAAGGTTTAAGTGACGAGGATCACAGTTTTGCGTGGGGGCGAGTATTCTTGCTTTATGGGCGAGGAGAGATACACACACGATTTGTGCCTTCTATTATTACGGCCTTACTTCGGGACCATGAAGCTAAGATGTCATCTGGCTCTCAAGTTAGAGATTTTTTGGATAGCAGAGATGTCGGGCGTGCTTTTGCTGCTTTAACGATGGCGAATGTTGAAGGAGCTGTTAACATTTCAAGTGGTACAGGCATTCGGCTAATTGATGTTGCACGGATTATCGGAGAGCTCATTGGCAAGTCAGACTTGTTAAAGCCCGGTGCCTTTCCTGACAGACTTGGTGAGCCTCTTAATCTGGTTGGTGTAAATCAACGCTTAAGGGGTGATGTTGGTTTTGTTCCTGTATATTCTCTTGAAGAGGGATTGTTTGATACGGTTCAATCTTTGAAAAAAGAATTGCAGAAAGGAGATAAATTTTGCGCCGGCTGAAGAACAAAATTCGCAAGATATTTGGTCTTAAGAGGAAGCGGGATCGTCTACACAATAGTATCTCTGTTGGGCGGCACACCTATGGGGTGAATAAAAATATCATTGCAGGCGCATCTGATGATGCTCCTGTAGTTTTTGGTGCTTTTTGCTCAGTTGGTCCTGATGTTTCTTTCTTTGCAAAAGTTGATCATCCCACTGACCTCGTATCGACGTTTCCTTTTAAAACGCTGATGATTGATCCTGCAAAAGGTAACAGAGATGCAGTTACAAAAGGTGGGATAACGGTTGGTAATGATGTTTGGGTCGGAGCACGAGCTTTGATTATGTCCGGCGTGACGATTGGCGATGGAGCGATTATCGGTGCAGGAGCCGTTGTAGCAAAAGATATTCCAGCTTATGCAATTGTCGTCGGAAACCCATGCAAGGTAATTAAATATCGTTTCAGTGAAGACAAAATCAAAGAATTTCTGGACATTAAATGGTGGGATTGGCCAGATGAAAAAATACACGCCGAGGAAGAGTTTTTCTATGGTCCTGTGGAAGATTTTTTAGAACGCCATAGAGGAAGTTAACCAGAATCAAAAAGCCCGGATCACAGACCCGGGCTTTTGCTTTAAATCTTTGTCCGCAGGTGGAAAGATTTCGGACGGGTCAGATGCTCGTATGCGACCTTTGACAGGCTACAACCGCGGCCAGAGTTCTTAACACCAGTCCAGGCAAGGGCTGGATCAAGATAATCACACCTGTTCATGAACCACGTACCTGTATTAATATCATCACCGATTGCCAAGGCAGCGTCTGCATCTTCGGTCCAGATAGAAGCGGTCAAACCGAATTCGCTGTCATTCATCAATTTGATAGCCTCTTCATCGGATGAGACTTTCATCACGCCGACAACCGGTCCAAAGCTCTCTTCGTTCATGACACGCATGGAATGGTCAACGCCAACGACGAGTTGAGGTGCGAGATATGGAGTGCCTTCTTTATTAGCAGCAAAGAAACCTGGGTCAATCAGGGCTTCTGCACCTGATTTAACAGCTTCTGCAACTTGGCCACGTACAAATTCAGCTGCGCTTGTTTTAACCACTGGACCCATGTTGGTGTTGGTATCTGTCGGGTTGCCAAGTTTATATTGCTTGAGGAGGTCAACAGCACCGGATACGAAGTCATCATAGACAGAATCGTGTACGTAAATGCGCTCGATACCACAACAGGATTGGCCAGAGTTAAACATGGCACCATCGACAAGGCTTTCGACTGCATAGGCAACATTTGCATCCGCACGCACATAGCCCGGATCTTTACCGCCAAGCTCAAGACCTGTGGCAATGAAACGCCCGGAAGCTGCTTTTTGGATGGCGTGCCCGGCAGGGACTGAACCAGTGAAGTTGACAAAATCAACACCATCAGAACCGATTAGTTTAGCGGCACTATCATGGCTCATATGAAGGTGCTGGAAGACACCGTCTGGCAATCCAGCTGCTTTGAAGGCTTCACTAAAACGTTCTGCACAAAGTGGTGTTTGGGCTGCATGCTTCAGAAGAACTGTGTTGCCAGCCAAAAGGGCAGGAACAATACAGTTAACTGCTGTCATCAATGGGAAGTTCCATGGTGCAACAACAAAAACAACACCGAGGGCTTCTTTGCGGATAAAGCGTGTGAAGCCTTCTTTATCTCCAACATTCTGATCAGCCAGTGATTCCGGGGCAATATCGATCATATAGCGCGCACGTTCTTCAAAACCACCAATTTCACCGGGGGATTGAGAGATCGGGCGACCAATCTGCCATGTGATTTCTTCGGCAATGGCATCTTTGTTGGCAACGAAGTAATCAACTGCCTTGCTTAATAGGGCTTGTTTTTCATTGATAGGTACTTTGCGCCAGCTTCTTTGGGCCGCAACGGCTTTATCCAGCGCGGTCTGAATTTTGCTATCGTTTGATAGCGGACGTTCCACGTAAACAGATCCGTCTACGGGGGAGATACATTTTAACAATTGGCTCATGGAAGGGGCTCTCCTTGGTGTTGTGGAGTATTTTGTGAGACCTTATTAAAGGGAAGTTGAGCCTGCGACAAGATGTGCCAGAGGAAGCCCAGATATGCGTTTTATGCATGGCTCTACGCAAAAAATGCATGGCTAAATTGGCATGTAACCGCAATTATTTAATTTTTTATCGTTTATGAAATTATATTATCAGGAGTTTCTGTTCGCCTTTTTAATGTGGATTTTCTTTGAGTAGCGTGAGGACGGCGTCCATGAAAGGCGCAACCGCAGGGGATATTCAAAGGACTGGGAAGCTCTCTAAATAACAGTGATGTGGTGCTCAGAAATGTTTCGTGAGTTTCTATAGTGGATAGAGATATTTTTATTTAGAGCATATTTTATTATATTGTTATAAAAGGAAAATTTTGAAAATTTTAAGAATTAATAAATCGTTAATGATAAAGATTTATGTTAAATTAAGAAAATATATTGTCGGAGCATGTAGCTCTATCCGCATTCTTGACTTTGAAATTCAAGATTCGGACGACCTCAGGAGGAGAAAATGGCTCTTTCCGCACTAGGCTTACTACAACAAGGTCTTGAAACCCTTCGTGGTCTTCGGGGACAGGAACTCGCTGACCAGAACGGAGCTAAAGGCAAGAATGCTGAAAACGCTACCGGGCAGTCATCTCGCCCTGTGATTGATGATCCTATTGATGTCCCACAAAATTTTTTGCGAAACAGTGATCAAGGGGATGGTGCACAATCAGGCGCCTTGTCTCCCTCAGAAACTGTTCAGCGCACTTTAGGGGCCGCACTTGATTCTATCGTGGGAACACTTGCAGAAGTGTTCGAGCGGTTAGGCAATACAAAAGAAGCTGCTTTGGAATTTGCACAGAATCTCGTGAATTCAATTAAAGAGTCAGCAAAAAATTCTGATGAGTTTAGTTTCTCTTTTGAACAGTCTGTTGCTTCAAGCTCAAGAACAGCAATTTCCTACGCTGGGGCTGATGGTGTTGCGTCAGGCACCAGAGAACAAAGTTATCTGGCTGTCCAGTCTCTAGATATTTATGTAAATAATACGTCAGGCGAATTGTCGTTTAACTTTGCATCTGTGCAAGCAGAAATCACGCGCACAACGGTAGTGGCGCAGTCTGGTTCTGCCGCTGGGGCAAATGCTCTGCTTGGAAAAGTTATGAACGGATTGGAAGGAGGTAACCTTCTCGAAGCCGGAGAAAATCTGTTGCTTGATAATCAAGGACAGGGTCTTGGTGAGTTGATTAGTAAACTGGTTGCTCCGCCGCAGAAGGACATAGAGAAAGAGAACGAAAATGTGCTCGAACCTCTCTTTAAAGACGGTCCGCTGCTGACAATTCGTGACCGGGAAGAAATTCCGGCAAAAGAAAATGGAGCGGATGCACTAACTCGTTTGAAAGCGGATTTACTGGTACCGATCGGTCAACTCTTTAACGGACCTCGCGGCCCTGAATTTGAAGGGAAAGACGGTGTTCGGCAGCTTCTTGCTGAAACCTTTGGTGGCGATAACAATAGAACGGATGTTAATGCCTGAATAATAAGTTTCGGGAGAAATCCCGGGAAGCAGTGTGCATGTGTTGTGCACCTATGGGCAAATCAAGGGGCTGTTTGTTTCAGTCCCTTGATTATTGTTAGCCTAATAAAAATTCAGGGCCTTGCTAATAACCCTCCATCCACAACCAGTTCTGTGCCGGTGATATAACTGGCTTTATCCGATAGAAGAAAGAGTGTTGCATCAGCTATATCCTGGGTTGTTCCTGCACGTCCAAGCGGAATAATGCTTTCGGTCAGGCGCTGAATATCAGGGTTTTTAACCCACCTCTCCTGCATCGGTGATACTGTGGGACCTGGCAGGATTGAATTTGACCTGATGCGATCTTTGGCACCTTCCAATGCAACTGTTTTGGAGAGGGAAATAATACCGGCTTTTGATGCTTGATAGGCGACTTGTGGTTTGTCATCTCCACGCATAGCCTGAACAGAGGCTATGTGAACCATTGCACCCGATCCTTTTTTTCGCATGTAAGGAAGCGCGTGACGACAAGTAATAATCATAGATTTCAGGTTAATTTCCATGACGCGATCCCAAGCGTCCAAATCGACTTCTTCTGTCGAGCGATCTTTATCAAACCATAGAACGCCAGCTGCATTTACAAGGTAATCTATACGTCCGGTTTTTGTATAAGCATTCCCGATGACGCCTTTAATAAAGCCGGAATCAGTTACATCGCCTTGTTCAAAGGAAATCAAGTCTTTGTTGATGTGTTTCTTGAGGTTGGTAGAGGCAGGTTTGATATCTATAAGAACAACATGCGCTCCCTTATCCGCGAGATTGAGGGCAATATTTAGCCCCATACCACCGGCGGCACCTGTGACAATGGCTGTTTTTCCTGAAAAGCTCATAGGGATCCCATCAAATAGTGGTTGAGTTTGGAAAACTTTGTTTTTCTGACGCATAAGAGCTTCTTGTCGTGCTGTAAAGCCTTATGGTCAAGACGACTTACTTAAGGTTCATCAAGCGTTCAATACGGAGTGATGTTGCCGGATGTGTTGACGTAAGGTCGCTTGCAAGCTCGCTGAAAGATCTGTTGGGGTTTATAATAAAAAGGTGCTCAGTCGCGGCATTCTTTTCTTTTAGATGTGCGTGTCCCTCAATTTTACTCAGGGCAGAAGCTAATCCTTTTGGGTTTCGCGTTAACTGCGCCGCTGTCGCATCGGCGAGGTATTCCCGTTCTCGCGAGATTGCCATTCTAACAAGATAGGCGACAAGGGGGGCAAGAATAGCAGCAAGTAGCCAGACCACGCCAACAATTAGAATCAGTGCGCCTTGGTTGCCTTTCTTACCTTTTCTGGAACTTGATGAAGCACCGGAATAAAAGAACAGTCTACTGATCCTCAGCATAATTTCGGCAAAAACGGCAATTAACCCAGCACCAACAGCGACGAGGACCGCATATTGTACATCCCGGTTCAGGATATGTGCCATCTCGTGCGCGATGACGCCTTGAAGCTCATCGCGAGACATCACATCATATAGGCCTGTGGTCACTGTTACTGATGCTTTGTCAGGACGTAACCCGGTTGCAAAGGCGTTTATTCCAGCGTCTTGTATTATATAAACGGCAGGTTTGGGCAGGCCAGAGGCAATTGCCATCTCCTCAACCACGTTGTGCAAATCTTCATAAGCTCTGGTATCTGCTTCAATTGCACCATTCATACTAAGCAAAGTTTGGTCGGCGGCAAAGTAGGTCCAGATCAAGGCCAGTATAGAAAAAACAATCATTCCGGCGGCGGCAGATATCCCCCAATCGCTTATTGCTGTTAATTTCAATAGCTCAATAACACTGGCATCATAAGGGGCCACGATTAACGCGGGGTGTGTGCCCGTGAAAATTTCTGCTGCCCAACCGGAAATATAACCAAGAAAAGTGGCTGTAAAAATCATAATCAAGCACAGAATAAACGAATTTCGCTTGTTCCGTGCCTGTGCAGATTTAAAATCAGTTGAGATCAGAGCAAGAGTATCTGAGGACATCAATCAAAACCTTGGAGAGAAGGTGATATCCTAAAAGGATACTTTGGGGGGCTCCTGAGCCGCTTTGCGCGTGGTCTCGTCTAGCTCCCAAAGATCTTCAAGCTTGAACTTGAAAAAGGAAGCAAAAATGTTTGAAGGGAACTGTTGGATACGGTTGTTCTGGGCCGTTGTGATATCGTTGTAGTGCTGGCGGGCAAAAGCAACTTTATTTTCGGTCGATGTTAGCTCTTCCGTAAGGTCGCTGACGCTCTCTTGTGACTTGATGTCAGGATAGTTCTCCATGACGGCGAGCAAATTTGCCGTTGCATTGGAAAGAAGATTATTGCTTTCGATCGCTTCGCTTTTGGAATCTGCATTGTAGGCACGGGTTCTGGCCTCGGTCACTTGGGTTAGGACATCTTTTTCATGGGCCATAAAACCCTTTACGGTTTCAATAAGGTTGGGGATCAAATCCAGGCGGCGTTTCAGCTGTACGTCGATCTGCTTCCAAGCATTTTCAACAGAATTACGACCAGCAACGAGTGCATTATAAACGGAAACGGCGTAAAGTCCGGCAACTACACAAACGCCAAGAACAATATATTCAATCATGATCCCCCCAACGGATAAAATGCTTTGATGAGCTTTAAAGCGATAGCCTGAAGCTTAGAGTTGTGTATTTTCTTGAGAAAATCAAGCATTCACAAGCTTATAAGCCAAGTGATAATCTTAAAACTGCATTAGATGGTTTTCGCTGCCTTAATCTTGCTGACGTTAAGGTTTTTTTGTTTTTATCGGCTTTGTTCTATCTGGATAGCATGTTGTACAAATTTCGCATTTGGTGCCATCACATCCACGGGCAGAACAGTATTCTCTACCGTAATAGATGATTTCTAAATGAAGATCATTCCAACGGTCTTTGGGAAATAGTCGTTTTAGATCTTTTTCGGTTTGTTCTACATTTTTACCATTGGTCAGTCCCCAACGTTGGGCAAGGCGATGGATGTGCGTGTCTACAGGAAAAGAGGGAACACCAAAGGCTTGTGACATCACGACGCCTGCTGTTTTGTGTCCAACACCAGGCAGTTCTTCCAGTGCTTCCATCGATTGGGGGACTGCACCGTTGTATTTTTCAATCAATATTTTGGAGAGTTCTGAAATTGCTTTTGACTTTCGAGGAGATAAGCCACAGGGGCGAATAATTGCCCTGATTTCTTCAACAGGTACTTTCGCCATGTCAAAAGGATTATCCGCGCGTGCAAAGAGGGCGGGGGTGATTTTATTAACACGCTCATCTGTACACTGTGCCGAAAGCAGAACGGCGACCAACAAGGTATAGGGATCTGTGTGATCAAGTGGAATCGGTAATGTCGGATAAATCTCTTTCAGACGCTTATTTATGTATATAACGCGATCTTTTTTTAACATTTTATAACTTATCTCGCAGATTCAGGAATTATTAGCTTTTGGTATACTTTATGTTAACGCTCACCACGAATAATCGTCTTAACTGCTACAAAAGCAATAGTATAATTCTCTCGTAAAGAGACTTGTGAACAAGGTCGGGTCAAGTCGTGTCAGAAGAACAAAACAAAAATACAGATGAAAGCCAAGAAGAAGCTCTCATTGATGAAGCCAATCCAGATGCTCCTCAAACAGAAGAAAATCCTGAAGAGGGTGTGGAAGAAGTGAAAGCTCAAAACGAGATCGATGATCTGGATAGATCGGAAGATTCTGAGCTGGAGCCGGAGTTGGAGGAAGCTCCTCGGACAACGTTCCTAGGAAACTTCTCTTTAACCACACGTATATCGGCGTTGATGTTGTTGGGCATCATTGCGTTGGGGGTTATCTGTGCAATCTATTTTGTTGGTGATGTTCTTCTGTCTCAAAGCCGCGAGCAATTGGCACAGAACCAGGTGAAACTGGCTCAAAGTCAGGAGTTGTTGGCAAAAGACCAAAGTCTGCTGGAAGAATCACAACATGTACAAAAGCTCGTTGATGAGATTGAAGTTGTAATCAATCGCCTGGCATTGAACGAAAAAGATTTTCTTTTGAAAAGTGATCTTAAATTTGAAGACCTCTTCTTTAGAGAAATGGATATCGTTAATGTCAAAATAAAAGAGCTGAAAGGACTTGCAACGAACGAGGATATCAAGGCAGCAGCAAAGGATTTGGAAGAGAAACTCAGGGCTTATGAAGATGGATTTGGTGTTGTCGTTCAGGACAAGTCAACCTTGGGGATGACAAAGAATGCTGGTCTGAAAGGGAAGCTTAACAATTCCGCTTTTGCGATCGAAGATAGCTTGAAGGCACCTTATCTTGTCAAGCTTGCTGGTGAGATGACGGCGATCAGGACAGTTGAGAAAACATTTATAATTACGCATGAACAGGACGATATGAAGGCCGTCCTCAAGCAGGGCAAAAAATTCCTGCGTAATGTTAAATATGCTTTGCTTTCGAAAAAAGAGAAGAAAAAAATCCAGGAAATGGTTCAGGTTTACCTGACGGATTTTGAAAATTTTGCGAAGACTACATTGAGTTTTGATGGAGGAACAGATCGTTTGGTTGAGGCTTTCGGTACACTGAGGGGCCCAATTGGTCAAATGGCTAATTTGAGTAAAGTAGAACTCATGGCTATTTCAGAGCGTGTTACTAAAGTCTCCGCTGATGTTGAGGCAATTTCGGCTGATGTTGAAAAGGTGTCACAAGAAGCGGATGCCAATGCGTCTTCTATTCGTAGCCTTATTATTGGTGCAGCCATTGTGATTTTCATTTTGATGGTAGGTATCGGGATTGTTGTTTTGCGAAGCCTGACAGGACCTATCCGTTTGATTACCAACGTAACAACACGGCTGTCAGAGGGGGATAAAGACGTAGATATTCCTGCCGTGGATAATCGTGATGAAGTTGGTGAAATGGCACGGTCACTTCTTGTCTTTAAAGAAAATCTGATCGAGAACGAGCGTAACGAAGCCGAACGTCGCGTACAGCGTCAGGAGCGAGAAGCCCGTGCTAAACGATTGGAAGAATTGGCGGAACGTTTCGATGGTGAAGTAAGAGAGGTTCTCTCTGGTCTTCAGAGCTCAACCGGTCGTATGGGTGAAACGGCTTCGACGATGTCAACTATTTCTGATGAAACCAAAGCACAGTCTGCTGCGGTTGCTTCAGCGTCCGATTTGGCATCGACGAATGTGCAGACTGTAGCTTCCGCTGCTGAAGAACTATCAGCATCTATTAACGAGATCAGTCGACAGGTTATGGATTCTGCTGATGTAACCAACCGGGCTGTTAATGAAGCAACGAAAACGAGTCAGACTGTTCGAGAACTATCTGATGCGGCCCAGAAAATTGGCGAAGTTGTTCATCTGATTAATGATATTGCTGAACAGACAAACCTGCTTGCGTTGAACGCGACAATTGAGGCTGCACGTGCTGGCGAAGCGGGTAAAGGTTTTGCTGTTGTTGCTTCTGAAGTTAAGTCTCTTGCTAATCAGACAGGTAAAGCAACTGAAGAAATTTCTGAGCAAATTGCGACGATGCAACGCCAGACTGGTTCAGCTGTCAGTGATATTGAGGGCATCAGCAAGATCATTAATCAGGTTAATGAGATCGCGTCGGGGATTTCTGCTGCGGTAGAAGAGCAGGGCGCTGCAACGCAAGAAATTGCTCGTAATACTCAGGAAGCTGCACGGGGTACCCAAGAGGTCTCTGCAAATATTTCCGGTGTGAGCCAGGCTGCTGAAAAGTCGGGCCAGGCTTCTGATCAGGTCATGACAGCAGTTGATGAGCTGAAAACACAAGGTGATCGTCTGAACTCTCAAGTGCAGAATTTCTTACGGGAAATCCAAAGCGCTTAAGCGGTTGACAGGATTTTGTTTGTAGATGCCGGGAGCCTTTTGGCTCCCGGCATCTTTTATAGGTAAAGTTTTTATAAATTTTACGCTGACTTCTTAAGCTTTCCTCTGCTAACAGCGATACCCATTAAAATAAGTAGCAGGCCGATCATTGTGGCCGGCGGTAATCGCTCGTTGAGAAATAGCGCTCCCCACAAAACGCCAAAAAACGGGACGAGGTATCCAACATAGGATGCAAAGGTAACCCCAACTTCTCGGATGAGGTAGAATCTCAAAATAAAAGCGAGAGCCGTGGGTATTATGCCGAGATATAGAAGAGCCAGAATAGAATTGGTTTCGCTTGCGGTGATTGCTTCCCAAGGGGTTTCAAAAATCAGGCTGACGGGAAGGATCAAAAGGGTTGCCGAAATCAGAATAGAGGCCGTGATAACTGTATTGGATTTCTCCGTTACTCTTCGCACTAAAATCCCCGAGCAGGCATAGCACATGGCAGCAAGCATTGTGATAATTTGGGCATAAAAATTGTCCCCGATGCTTGAAAAGATATCCAACCCAAGAACCACGATCACACCAGAAAAACCAACTAAAACACCCAAGAGTTTAAACAGCGTAAAACGGTCATCTGTACTGAAAAAATGAGAGAGTATGAGCGCTATCAGGGGACCTGTTGCCATCAAAATTGCTGTAAGACCGGAACTGATAAATTGTTCTGCCCAACTAATCATTGCAAAGGGGGCAGCCATACTAAAAAAACTAATCAGGATGATTTGATGCCAGAATTTCCTGTCTCTTGGCAGGGAAAGAGATCTGGAACGCATGTAAATATAGATGACAATACTTGCGATTAGCAAACGCCCGGCAGCAATGGTCGCAGGGGGAATATCTTCAACGGTGATCTTAATAGCCAAAAATGCGGACCCCCAAATGGCTGCCAGTGACGTTAGCAGGGCAAAATCCCAGAGGGTTGGTGTTCGCATCATAAATTCCAATAATAACTTTGCTTGAATGACAGCATTCGTCTTTCAGTTAGAAAACAGCAAGAGAAAAGTTTAAAATTGTAATATTTCTGTGGGAAATCACAGGACATAAAGTGTAGAAATATATTGAATTCGTTTTATTCGTTATGGCCTTGTTAATGCTTAAAGTGCATATAGGCTTTTAGCGTTATTATTTTGAAGCAGATACATTTTATGACTGAGCAGAACCAGCAACATCGCCCCCGTATTGTGGTTATAGGTAATGAAAAAGGAGGATCAGGTAAGTCCACCACGACAATGCATCTTGTTGTTTCTCTCCTCAAAGAAGGCTATCGGGTCGGAACGGTTGACCTGGATGCAAGGCAGGGAACTTTATCTCGATATCTTGAGAACAGAGCAAGTTTTGCGAAGGGATCAAGCAGCTCTATTCCTATGCCGGAACACAGACGTGTATACCGATCTCAGGCATCGACGACAGAGAAAAGCGAAGCTGAAGACAAAGATAATCTAGAAAAGGCAATGACAGAACTCTGGGACCGGGATTTTATCGTCTTCGACACCCCCGGAAGTGATAACTATCTCTCACGTCTTGGGCATAGTTATGCTGATATTCTCGTTACACCCTTGAATGACAGTTTTCTGGATATGGATATGCTGGCGAAGGTTGAAGTTGAAAATGATGAGCTGAAATTAACGCCAAGCACCTATAGCCAAATGGTTTGGGAACAGCGCCAACAGCGCGCTATCCAAAGAAAAAAGCCAATTGACTGGGTCGTGATGAGAAACAGGCTATCCCATATTGATGCAAAGAATAAGCGGGATATGGGGGTATTGCTCGAGCATTTGGCCAAGCGCTTGCAATTCAGGTTAGCATCGGGTTTTGGTGAACGTGTTATTTTTAGAGAACTGTTTCCAAAGGGGCTAACCCTGCTTGATCTGGATGAAAAAGGGACTGGTATTACCATGAGCATGAGCCATGTTGCAGCCCGTCAGGAAGTGCGATCTCTTTTGAATGCAATTGGCTTGGATAAGGATAACGTCTCGAGTTAAATAGCCGGAAGACTATGCTTCTATCTATGTACACCTATATATTATGTTGTGATAAAGATTTATTTTACGGATCGACAGGACAAAGGAGTTATCTGTGTCCGAGAAGAAACCCGTTATAAAAAGAGAAAAAATGGCTGCGCCAGCCAAGAGATCTTCGGATAAAGAAGTTGATCTCTTCCTGAGCAAGATATCACAAATGCCCAAGGGGAGGCAGACAAAAGGGCGTTTGATCTTTGCTTTGGATGCGACAGCAAGTCGGCAAATGACTTGGGATCAGGCATGTCACATTCAGGCGATGATGTTTGAAGAGGCGGGAAGTGTTGGTGGCCTGGAAATTCAATTAATTTTTTACCGGGGATTTCGTGATTGTAAGGCGTCGAGTTGGGTGGAGGATACTGATAATCTGTCCCGGATGATGACGTCTGTCACCTGTTTGGCGGGCAATACGCAAATCGAGAAGGTGTTTAAGCGGGCCATCAAAGAGACAAACAAGAAAAAAGTTAACGCAATGGTCTTTGTTGGCGATGCCATGGAAGAAGATATCGATACGCTGGGACATCTAGCCGGTCAACTGGGATTGCACGGTATGCCTTGTTTCATATTTCATGAAGGAGGGGATCCGATTGCGGCAACTGCTTTTAAACAGTTTGCAAGATTATCCGGCGGTGCATATTGCCCTTTTGATGAGGGGGCAGCACAACAGTTGAAAGATTTATTAACAGCAGTTGCCGTTTTTGCTGCAGGGGGACGAAAAGCCCTTGCTGACTATTCGCGAAAAAATAAAGGTAAGATGGCAAAGTTGCTTTTGCAAATCCCGGAATAGTGGGTGATATGAAATAATTTAATTAATTATAGTTGTTAATTTTCTTTTGAGATGGAGATCTTTTAAGGTGATAGCCTATTTTATTCTCGGCGTTGGATTGTTCCTTGGGGCTCTTTTTCTGGTTCAATGGTATAGCCGTGCCAATCCGGCCGTAGTGGTAAAAACCATCAAAATTATCGCTGCCATAATTGGTCTCTTTGTTGCCCTATTTTTGCTATTCACTGGGCGGATATTTCTGGTCCTCGCTGCAATACCTTTATTGCTTCCTCTTCTCTTACGATCGAAGGCTTTGTTTTCTCGCTTGAAAGCTGCATCTGGGGGGACATCAGGACAAAGATCTGAGGTGCTGACCAGGTTTCTTAGGATGAATCTGGATCATGATAGTGGGGATATGGATGGTTTGATCCTAACTGGTGAACAGGAAGGACGCTGGTTGTCTGAGCTGGATCTTGTGGCGATTGAGCAATTGTATCGTATCTATTTGGTGGAAGAAGAAAAATCTGCTGAATTGTTATCAGCTTATGCTTCAAGACGTTTTGGTGACGCTTGGAATGATGGCGGCGAAGCTGATTTTAAGGGCGACGATGAAGACAAAGAACAAGATCTTAATGATCAGATGAACAGAAAGAAGGCATTGGAAATTCTGGGATTAACAGGAACACCATCGGATGATGAAATACGTAGTGCGCACAGGAAGTTGATGCAAAAATTACATCCGGATCAAGGGGGGAATACCTACCTTGCAACTCAGGTTAATCGAGCCAAGGATGTTCTTTTAAACCGCTCTGGTTGAGTTTCCATCTATACTGTGGCAAAGACATAACTGATTTTAATTTAATGAGGAGTGCGGCATCTATGCGCCGACCCGTTCGTAAAGCGATTTTCCCTGTCGGGGGCCTTGGTACCCGATTTTTACCGGCAACCAAGGCGATGCCAAAAGAGATGTTGCCTGTGGTTGATAAGCCTTTGATTCAGTATGCAGTTGAAGAAGCAAAAGCTGCTGGGATAGAAGAGTTTATTTTTGTTACCGGGCGTGGAAAAACAGCAATCGAGAATCACTTTGATCGTGAATATGAACTGGAAGCTGTACTTGAAAGCCGCGGAAAAGAGAAAGAGCTGAAAGACTTGGCAAGTCTGCTTCTGGAAGCGGGAAGTGTGACCTATATGCGCCAGCAAGAACCATTGGGATTAGGCCACGCTGTCTGGTGTGCCAGAAATGCGATTGGGGATGAGCCTTTTGCGGTTTTGCTCGCGGATGATCTTATACAGGCCGGGACACCTTGCCTAAAACAAATGATTGATAGTTATCAGGACACAGGTGGACATTTGGTTGCGGTCATGGACGTTCCGAGGGAACAGACAAACCGTTATGGTATTTTGGACGTCGTTTCTGAAAATGGCCCATTGGCAAAAGCAAAGAGTCTTGTCGAGAAACCAGCACCAGAAGTTGCGCCATCGACCCTTTCTATTATTGGGCGTTATGTCTTGGATCCATCTGTTTTTGCTGAACTTGATAAAAAAGAACGTGGCGCAGGTGGTGAGATACAACTTACAGATGCTCTGGCTGCGACACTTGAGAATGTTGATTTTCACGGGCTAAGGTTTGACGGAACAAGATTTGATTGTGGCAGTAAAGCCGGGTTCCTGGAAGCTACGATTGCCTTTGCTCTGGAGCGTGAAGATCTTGGTGGTCGGATGCGCGATATTTTAAACAAGTATACAAGATAAAAAGATAAATATGCCTGTTGCGGAGTGTTTTTCTGCTCTTGGGCATCTTAAGGAGTATTAGATGCGTATTGCAATGATCGGTACAGGTTATGTTGGCCTGGTATCTGGGACATGCTTTTCTGAATTCGGGACTGACGTTGTTTGTGTCGATAAAGATGTGAACAAAATCGAAGGCCTTAAAAAAGGTGTAATCCCGATTTTCGAACCTGGTTTGGATACGCTTGTAAAAAATAATTCTGAAGCTGGACGTTTAACCTTCTCTACTGACCTTGCCGCTGCTGCTAAAGACGCCGATGCAATTTTTATTGCTGTTGGTACACCGCCTGGTGAAAATGATGGTCAGGCGGACCTTTCCTATGTTTATCAGGCGGCAAAAGAAATTGCTGAAGTCATTGATGGTTATAAGGTTATTATAACCAAATCGACTGTACCAGTCGGAACTGGACGTGCTGTTGAGCGTATTATCCGCGAAGCCAGACCGGATGCAGATTTTGATGTGGTTTCCAATCCTGAATTCCTACGCGAGGGGGCCGCAATTAATGATTTTATGCGTCCAGACCGGGTTGTCATTGGTGCAGAGACTAAACGCGCACAAGATGTCATGGCGGAACTCTATCGCCCTCTGTATTTGATCGAAACACCGATCCTGTTCACGAAGCTTGAGACATCCGAACTTATTAAATATGCAGGTAATGCTTTCCTTGCGACGAAAATTTCCTTCATTAATCAGATGGCAGATCTTTGCGAAAAAGTAGGTGCTGATGTCCATCAGGTTGCCAAAGGCATTGGTCTTGATGGTCGTATCGGGCGGAAATTTCTTCACGCCGGGCCAGGCTATGGTGGATCTTGTTTTCCTAAAGATACACAGGCTCTTGCTTATACAGCACGAGAATATGATGCGCCCGTAAGCCTTGTTGAAGATGTTATTTCGTATAATAGTGCCCGTAAGCGTCAGATGGCCGAGAAGGTTGTTGCTCAATGCGGTGGCTCTGTTTCTGGTAAAAAGATTGCAGTCCTAGGTCTTACCTTTAAGCCCAATACAGATGACATGCGAGATTCTCCAAGCCTTGATATCATACCGTTTCTGCAAGAAAAGGGCGCACAGATCAGTGCATATGACCCAGAAGGGATGAGGGAAGCAGAAGAACTCCTGCCTAATGTGTCTTACGGCGAAAATGCCTATGAGATTATGAGTGACGCTGATGCTTTGGTTATTATTACGGAGTGGAACGAGTTCCGCCGTCTTGATCTTGAGCGCGTCAAAGGATTACTAAAATCTCCTGTCATGATCGATCTGCGGAATATCTATAACCCGGACGAGATGAAAGAAGCTGGTTTTGACTATCTTTGTGTTGGTCGTCCGCTGTCTGCATTTATCGCTGAATAAAATTTAAACTCTAAGCTAAACGAGATCGTTTTGTATAATTTTGATCCGACTATCATTCGTGAATACGACATCCGCGGTATTATCGGAGAAACTCTTTCTTCTGCTGATGCCACAGCCATTGGACGTGCCTTTGGTACGATCATACGACGTGCTGGCGGCGATAAGGTTGCTGTGGGGTATGATGGACGAACGTCGTCACCTGATTTGGCTGAGGCCCTTACACAAGGACTGAGAGCGTCTGGTATCACGGTCTATGGTGTTGGTCGTGGCCCAACACCAATGCTTTATTTTGCGGCTTATACATTACCGGTAGACGGTGGCATTATGATCACGGGATCTCATAATCCCGGTAATCATAATGGATTTAAGCTGGTTCAGAATAAACAGGCCTTTTTTGGGGAGCAAATCAAGGAAATCGACAGGATTGCCAAATCAGGCGATTTTGAAGAAGGTGAAGGTGAGTATATCGACCATCCTATCTTTGACGCTTATGTTGCGCGCCTTCTTGAAGAGGTTCAGTTTAAACAAAGTAGCTTAAAGGTTGTTTGGGACGCCGGGAACGGGGCGGCTGGTGAAGCGATGTCATCGCTTACAGCCAAATTACCGGGACGGCACGAACTATTGTTCGCTGACATTGATGGTGCATTCCCCAATCATCATCCAGATCCGACTGTCCCGGAAAATCTTGTTGATTTACAAAAGGCAATTTCCGAGAGCAAAGCTGATTTAGGGATTGCTTTTGATGGCGATGGTGATCGCATCGGGCTGGTTGATGCCGAAGGTGAGATCTTGTGGGGAGATCAGATTATGCTCTTCCTTGCCAAGGGTGTTCTCAGAGACCTTCCTGGAGCCACCATTATTGCTGATGTGAAGGCAAGCCAGGTGCTTTTCAACGAAGTTGAAAAGGCGGGTGGTAAACCTATCATGTGGAAAACGGGGCATTCACATATCAAATCCAAGATGATTGAATTGAATGCGCCCTTTGCTGGTGAGATGTCAGCACACCTTTTCTTTGCTGACCGTTATTATGGCTATGATGATGCTCTTTATGCTGCGGTTCGTGTTTTAAATATTATCGAAAACGAAGGACTGTCGCTGGCTGAGTTCAGAAAATCCCTACCAAAGGCAGTGAATACGCCTGAGATGAGATTTGAGTGTGCGGATACACGCAAATTTAGCGTCGTAGAAGAGGTGGCGGCACGTCTGGCAGACGAAAAAGCTGATGTCGTGTCTGTAGACGGCGTTCGGGTGAATACTGAAGATGGTTGGTGGCTCTTGCGGGCATCAAACACGCAAGCCGTTTTGGTTGCTCGCTGTGAAGCATCCAGTGAAGATGGCTTGAAACGGCTACAGAAACAACTGGCTGATCAACTTCTGAGAAGTGATGTTGCTATTCCGAATTAATACGTAAAACCAAGATGTTTATAATAAAAAAACCGACACAAGATAACTTGTGTCGGTTTTTGTTTCTGCAAGAAAGCAGCTAACATTTAGAACTCTGGTTGCCTTAAAGTCATCTTTTAAAATAACGCAGGTGGCACAGCGACGCAGGACATGCGTTGCTGTTTGAGTTCACGACAAGCATTGCGTGCAGCAACTTCATCAAGCCCTTTCAGGCGAGCCCGGTAGAGAGAGCCATCTGCTTTGTTTACTTGCTGAATGTGCACCTGTGTGCCCGTCGGTGTTGATTTGATTTGTGCCAAGGCTTGATCTGCGGCCATTTTGGCTGGTTCATACTTTCTAAAGGCGCCGACTTGAATGCCCCAGTCAGAAATTGGTTGTACTGCACTGCTATCAGGTTGGATAGCAGCAATCTGACCTGGTAAGGATAGATCGGTTGACGCTGTTAAGGTTGGGCGCGATTTTGGTGGCGGTGGTGCGGAGACAAAAACGCTTTCCCGACGAGGATTACGTTTTGGGGCTACGGGTGATTTTGCAACCTGTGTAATGCCCACACGTTTGAAGCTTTTGTCCAGAATCTCTTTCATATGCCGATCACGAGAACGGCCTGTTTTACCGCCAAACACAACGCCAATCAGGCGGCGATCATTACGAACAACCGAGGCAACTAGGTTAAAGCCAGAGGCACGAGTGTAGCCGGTTTTTACACCATCTGTGCCCTGATAGCTGGCCAACAGCTTGTTGTGGTTTCTGTAAGACCGATTTTTGTACTTGTAGCTCTGTGTTGAGAAGAGATGATAGTACTGTGGAAAGTCACGCTTCAGTGCAATTGCCAACTTTGACATGTCGCGGGCTGTACTTAATTGTCCACGGTTCGGTAAGCCAGAGGCATTGCGAAATGTTGTTCTTGTCATACCAAGAGAATGTGCTTTTTTTGTCATCATTCTGGCAAACGTTGTTTCTTTTCCGCCAATGGCTTCGGCCATGACAACAGCCGCATCGTTGGCAGATTTTGTTACCAAGGCCATAATCACGTCTTTGGTCGAAATTGTGCTCTTGTATCTTAATCCAAGTTTTGATGGCGCCATGCCGGCGGCCCGTTTTGATACAGGCAGTCTTTGTTTCATGGTCAACTTACCCTTTTCCAAGGCATCGAATGCCATGTAGAGGGTCATCATCTTTGTCAGAGAGGCTGGGTAGTTACGCGTATCTGCGTTTCTACTGTAAAGAACTTCGCCAGTATGTGCATCAATCACTAGGGATGCATACTTGGCCTGTGCCGGTGCCATAAGCACGAACAGGGTCAGAAGCATAGTGGTAATGAGCTTCAGTCCTAGGTTCATTAATTCCCCCCTTTTAAATGGGCTTGTAGATAAATCTTAGGTGACTTATCGAATGTTATAACTCAAATACGTCTACTAACCATTTAAAACAGAAGGATTCTACATAAATTCGATTCTTCTGTCCAGTTACCATTAGCCAGTTGCCATCAGGATGACATATTTATCTTGAGAATGTGTAAAGATACAATGCCAATGTTAATAAATGGCAAAAATGGCGGAAAATTGGTTAATTTTATACATTGAGGATAAAATGCGTCTAGCTCAATTTGTACCTTTCGTACTTTCTCCGCTTTTATTTGCAGCGGGGTGTACCTACCAAGGGGATATCGACAAACCCTATACCCAGAAAGCAACCTGGTTCAGTTATGTTGGTGGCGATGACATCCGTGCGCGTTGTGCGCCGGGGCTTACGGAATATCGGTTAATATATAATGCTGTCTATGACGAGCAGATTCGCAGTTATGAAATAACAGGGAAACCTGGCGGTCCAGCTGAAATGATCTCCCGTGTTCAGGAAGGTCATGGTCTTAGGGGGTCTAAAATTTCCTTTTCAGATCCCTTGGCTCAGTTTGGTTGGGAAAAAGCGACAAAAACGCTGTCACAATCTGAAGTAAATGAATTTGAGAATCTGTTGAAACAATCTGGTGCTGGCGAGCCACATACAAAAGGAAACCGTCTTCGTTCAGATGATTTTTATTGGGTTTCAGCACTTTGTTATGATGGTGCATTCGTTTACAATGGATGGGAGAGAACACCGGAAGGTTTTGAACATCTCGCTTTTATGCCTTTTTTATTAGAGCATGATGAAACAGGGATTGAGCCAAATCCTGTTCGTGATGTCGGAACGAAAAATGCCGCACGTATGCACCAATCCAAAGCGGAGAAGATGAAACACTTTGATCTTGAAGTTGGTGATAATGGTCTTTTGACAGGTTTTTAAGGATGTATGAATAAAAACAGGCGGGTTATCTGGCCCGCCTGTTTTATGTAAACTTTAAGTAAGATGATTTTTACCGGTATGATCAGTTAAACGTATCTTTTATCATTAATGTGCTAGTCGGTTATCAGAAGAACTTCATTTTGAACGAGATCATCAATACTGCCTAATTCTGTAATCCCTTCTAACCGCGCAACTGCCTGATATTCCGTTTGTTGATTCCCGGTGCTATTGATCATTAATACTGTGTCGCCATCGACCTCATCCAATCTGATATAGTTTTCAAGGATGATGGTGTCGTCGTTGCCAAAGGTAAGTAGATCAGAAATGTCGAGGGTATCTCCGTCAGCATGATTGAAATCCCTGATCACATCCTGGCCTTGGTCTAAAGAGTTAAAAACAAATTGATCTGCTCCACTACCACCAAGGACAGTGTCAGAACCGCTACCGCTGATCAGGATATCGTTACCAGCACCACCATGTAAGCCATCGTTGCCTGCATTTCCGATCAGAATATCGTCACCGTCGCCTGCAATCAAAAAATCTTCTTCGACGGTGCCTGTCAGTGTTTCAGGTGCTTCGGTTCCAAAGACACGTACGCCCTGATCAAAAGTTCCTTCGGGTCTTTGTGCCCAATCCGGTGCCTCTTCGTTAAATTCTTTCAAGGCATCCCAGCGCGGAGAGTTATCAAGAAGATCCTGCAAGGCAGAGAAACTTCCCCAATTACTGTGTACACCGACTTCCTGGAACTGATTGAAAAGGGTTGTGCCTTCAATGTCCAGCCATCCTTCGTAAACCTGCGCGTAAAGATCCCCCATTCTTGGGTCAAGGTGTAGATCCTGGAAGAATTCAGAGAGAGCATCCATAACTTCTGTTGTTGTGCCGACCATATGTGAACCGCCTTCATAGGAGTTCACGGTCCAGCCGTATTGCTCGGCAAATTCGGCCTGTACGCGAATGTAATCCAGAGCCGTTTGTATGGTTGGGGGAGAAGTCCAATCTGGTTGCCCGGTCATGTCCACATGCTGGGCAGTTCCGGAAAGCTGTTCAAATATCATGTCTTTGGCGCGTGCTTCGCCGAAGGTGGAAATCCAGTCGATGACCTGTTCTGCAAAGCCGCCATGAGCAGCAGGTGACCCGAAGCCCCCGCCAAAATACCAAGTCGTCGAAACTTCATCGAATAGCTCTGCTACTGATTTTCCAACGCTTTCTGCGTAAACTTCTGCGCCGCGTACAGCAGTGTATAGTGGCCAGTCGTCATTCCGTGTTTGTGTTGCTAGAACACTAACCATCTGTTCATCGGCTGTTTCTCCGAACGCATCCCGGAAAATATCCTGAACCTGTGCCGATCGATAGCCATAATATTCCCGATGGGGATGGTCACCGAATGTTGTCCCAAAGAGTTCCCGACCCAGAATGTTTGCGTCTTCTGTCTGAGAGAAGCCATATCCGTAATTCCATACTTCGTTGGAGTATTCGACATAAACTTTTAAGGAGGGATCCAGGTTCTCTTTTACATAAAGGGCGAATTCCTGAATGTATTCATCTGTGGCATGGAAGGGGATTGTAAACCATGGGTCCGTCCCCGTTTGGTTGGCAAGTTCGACCATAACGTCTAGCGGGACACCGGCATCACGATTCCAGGCGAGATCATCGATTTGAGGTTGATCTGACAATTCTTTGACTGCTGATCCGTTGGTGTTCATCCATTCCATGAAACGAAGGACCCGAAAGTCTTCAACCAGGTCGAGCCATTGTGGATTAAAGATCTCTCCAGTTTCATAAAGTTCCAGATATTCACTTTTGACTACTGAAATGTTCTTGATGTAATCACCGCTTTGCTGTGGATCGGTCCCATCAACGTGCAAAAGAATGGAATGTTGATCTCCTGAAAGTTCAAAAGTAATCTCGCCATCCTGCCGTGACAGAACGGTCAAACCATGACCTTGAAGATTGATTTCTCCTTCGCCTTCATAGCGTAAAGTATATTCACCTGCTGTGACGTCCGGGTTGTGTTCAGATGCCTTTACATCCATGACAATTGATGTCAGGCGCCAGGCTCCATCGGGCATCTCGGTAATCCAGCCATGGGTATCTTCCAAGCCGGCATCCCGTACCTCTTGCATATCGATGCCGCCCCACCAATTTCCTTCTTCGGTGACAACCCACTCTCTTGCTTGTTTCATTAAATCGAGGAAGGGGAGGTTCGATCCCCAATCTCGAACTGCAGACAGGTTTAGGGCAACTGATGGATGTTGCAGACCTTCAGCGAGATCGGGTTTCGGGTCCGGGTCCGGGTCAATAGGATCTTCTGCGACGTTAAATTCGACGGATGCTGTCGTACTTGCGCCGCTACTATCTGTTGCTGTGATAATAATGTCGTGCTGTCCTTCCTGCCCTTGTAATGGGGAAAGATGCAAGTTGGATCCTTCTACGGAAGCAAAGTCAGTTCCTTCAACAGAGAAGGTCAAAATATCGCCGTCTGGATCTGTGAAATTTGATGAAAGATCAATAAGGATATCGTTTCCAGCTTCCAGTGTTGGAATATGGATTATGTCCGTAAGCTCAGGCGCATCATTAACGGGAGAAACCGTCAGGGAAACATCCTGTTCGAGGAGGTTGCCATCTTCGTCTTGTACTTGATAGCGGAAGGTATCTATGCCGTTAAAATTAGCGTCAGGGGTATAGGTAACTGTTCCGTCTGGATTGATGGAAACGGTTCCGTTTTCGGCAGGAAAGACCTGTATAAGAGAAAGAACATCACCGTCTGCATCGCTGTCATTCGTCAGTGGATCAATAATAACAGAGGTGTCTTCTGCTACTTCGGCGTGGTCAGGGATCAGGATCGGAACTGTATCTTCAATGGTTTGTGGCGTTACTTGAAAAGTCACGTTGGTTTCTGCTGTTTCGCCACTTGGATCTCGTGCCTGGATGGTGATATTGTAATCACCTTGCTGCCCCTTAGCGGGTGTTAGCCGTAGAATATTACCTTCGATATGAGCAAAAGAAGCGCCTGTAGCAGAGAAGCTTAGATGATCACCATCTTTGTCGGTAAAATAACTTGCCAGATTAATTTCAAGACTTTGCCCTTCTGCCAGTTCATCAACAGAGACTGATGCCGAAAGCTCAGGGGCATCATTCACAGGATTGACGTTTACGGTGACGTTCTGGCGGACAAAGTTACCGTCCTCATCAACCACTTTATAACGAAAAGTATCCTGACCATTAAAGTCAGCATCTGGTGTGTAAGTTATTGTGCCATCGTCGTTCGTGGTTACTTCTCCGTGTTCGGCCTGATAAGCGTATGAGAGATAGAGTTGATCGCCATCGGCATCATGATCATTGGAAAGAACATCAATGATAACGCTGCCGTCTTCATTAACAGTGGCTGTATCGGCGGTTAATACTGGTATGGTGTCTGGAGCTTTTGTAAGGTAAGTACGCCCCTGTTCATCTGTTTTCTCTTCCAGATTTTCATCACCAAAATACTGCTCTGGCACTTTGTAAAAAGCGCTACCGTCAAAAATATTTTCTGTTGTATTGTCTTTGTGGGCGTCTATTTGTAACAGACTCCCACCACGGTTATCGAAGTAGGTGATCTCTATTTCATATAAGCCGCTTTCAAAGCTGCCTTGTCCTTCACTTTGGCCGGGTGCACGAAGATCTTCAAAGGACGTAATTACCTGTCCGCCAATTTTTAACTCAAAGCCATCATCTGTGTAAGCTGAAAAATTGTATGTGCCGGTATCAAGATAAACATACCCGGTCAGGGATACCATAAAGTGATCGAGGTTTTGGCTAGGGACCCAGGTTGAGAGGCTGTCGATATCATTGCCAAGAAAATCACTAAATGATGTCGGCTCCCAGCCTGTGCCTTCGCCGTAATTTAGGGATCTCGCCGTAAAGATTGCTTCTGCATAGCCCTGTTCGTCGCGCAATCTTTTGGCTTCTGAAAGAGAATATATATCCCTTTCGAAAAAATAAAATCGTCCATCAAGTCCTTGTGGCGCACCCATTTTGCTTCCTCTCTATATTTCCCAATCAACTCAAAAACCACACCAAAAACTCAGGGTTTAATGAGTAAAGCCCGAAAATTATATGTAAAAAGGGTTGGGAAGGTCATACGCCATTCGGGGTATGCGAGGGGATAAACAGGGATGTCACAACAATACCACAAGCTAAATAATCTTAATAATTTCTTATGGTTACGCTGTGGTAAGTCCATTTCATGACATGGATACAGCTAGAGAGGTCAAGAATTTTTGAGTACTTTCGCCTAGGTTGCTGTGTTTCAATTTGGTTGCAATAGCGTTATGTGTTTGTTGCATTGCAGCATTGCCCTTGAAATCTTAAATTAAATGTGTATGTTACTAGATATGTTGCATTGCAGCATGAGTGAGTTGTCAGTTGGGGAGGATGAACGTTCCGCCCTGAATTAAGAGCGAAGGCAGCCTTAAATCTTTGCTTCGAAAGAGGTGAATGCAGGTGGAACGCTGTGAAAACGAACTGATCCTAGGAGACGAATGTGACAACAACTAAGAAAAAGTTGGCAGATACGACCGAAAGTAAGGCGAAGGCTACACAAGCTAACGCAAAAAATTCTGGTAAAGATGCTGTCATTAACGGAACTGAAACCGTGGAGAATATGATGAAATCAAGTATGGACGCTGCTGCTAAAGGCTATGAGCAGGCTTTTTCTTTTTCTCAAGCTCAGGCAGAAAAAGTTATGGATACTCTTTATAAGCAGTGCGAAAGTGCCGCTGAATTGAGTAAAGAGAATGCTGAACTGGCTGCAAAGTCAGGTAACAGCATTTCTGAAGGTTATCAAAAGCTGAACTCAATGTTCATGGGCATGGCACAGGATGCTATGAAAAAGAACTTTGCTGTTGCAGAAGCTTTTCTTGGCGCAAAAGATTTCAATGAAGTAACAGACATTCAGTCTAACTTTGCACGTGAATCTTTTGATGCGATGGTTAAAAATGGTAATGAGTTGACAACACTTACAACCAAGTTGACGACTGAAGCTGTTGAGCCAGTTCGCAAGCAGGTTACTGAAGCTGTTGAGAAAATGACAAAAGCAGCTGCTTAAGTTTCAAAACACGCTTTTTTATATAAGTAACGCCGGAAGCCCTGCATTTAGCAGGGCTTTTTGTGTGAAAATAGCTCTTCATCTTGAAGAGAGAATGCAGGCACCTTATAATATAGTGCTGTTGGTAATAGAGTTTAGTCTGTGGTGTGCAGAGTTACGACTTTCGCCCACAGTATTCATTACGAGGCTTTGTCATATAACGAGGTTTTGTGATGCTGAATTCTGTCGCCTGTTTACCAATGTAGAATAAAGCTGTAGATACTTGACGCAATTATGTGATGTCGCTGAAAAGTTTATCTTCAGAAGACCAGGAATGATTAGGTAGTTTCTCTATGAGTGGAAAAGAGCGTGATGATGATTTTGGCACGTCGGATGACATTCTCGTAAAACCACGCGAGAAGACCAAACGTCCGTCGATGTACAAAGTTTTATTGTTGAATGATGATTACACGCCGATGGAATTTGTCATTCATGTTCTGACCCAGTTTTTTGGCAAAGATCAGGATGATGCAACCCGTATCATGCTTCAGGTACACCAAAAAGGCGTTGGGATTTGTGGTGTGTTCAGCTATGATGTCGCCGAGACAAAAGCAACACAGGTTGTCGATTTTGCCCGTAAAAATCAGCACCCATTGCAATGTACAATCGAAAAAGAATAAGAAGCTTGTTCATGTTCTAGCGGGGGCTGTTTGCCCCCCCATTTATCTAAAATTTGAAAAAATTCAAATTTCTCTCAGCATTTTTACTCTTTCTTCTTTTTTTTGCCTCTACAATAATTTTGTACGATTTAGGTAACATCCTGAAAAAATATATAATTTCGGGAAAACGTACCTATTTTGGCCATGATTACAGGCGATAAAGGAATTGTTATTTATCCGACGCCTTGTTGAGCGAACATACTCTCCCTAGGTATAGTTTGTAACAATGGTCAAAGAGATTGAGTTGATATTAGGGTATTGGGGCCTCAATGTTTCGTAAACGTAGAATGTTTACATCTTGAGGCGCCGGTAAGTCAGCTCAAACGATCTGATCACGATGGTTGTGAAGGGAAGTTAATTTATGGCAATGCTATCAAACAATCTGGAACAGACACTGCACAGAGCCTTGGCTTATGCCAATGAGCGCAGGCACGAATACGCCACGCTAGAGCATCTGTTACTGTCGCTCACAGAAGATCAGGATGGCATTTCAGTCTTTAGAGCTTGCGGTGTGGAGATTGAAACACTCCGTGAAGATCTGCTGGATTACATCGATAACGATCTCTCGAATTTAACCACTATTCATCTGGGCGATGCCAAACCAACCGCAGGCTTCCAGCGCGTTTTGCAACGGGCTGCGATACATGTACAGTCTTCTGGGCGAGAAGAGGTGACGGGCGCTAATGTTTTGGTCGCCATGTTCTCTGAACGGGAAAGTCATGCCGTCTTTTTCTTGCAAGAGCAGGAAATGAGCCGACTGGATGCTGTCAACTATATCAGCCACGGTATAACCAAGGTCGAAGGGTTGGAAGAAACTCGCACGATTCACGGAACCGACGACCTGATGGAAGATGGCGAAAGCCCAGCGACCAAAGGACGTGAAGCCATCGACGCTTATTGCGTTGATCTGAACCAGAAAGCCAAAGACGGTAAAATTGATCTGTTGGTCGGGCGTGAGCAGGAGTTGGAGCGTACAATTCAGGTTCTTTGCCGTAGGACAAAAAACAATCCATTGTATGTTGGTGATCCCGGTGTTGGTAAAACAGCTATTGCCGAAGGTCTTGCCAAAAAGATTGTTGATGGAGAGGTTCCAGACGTTCTCAAAGAGACCAAAATCTTCTCCCTTGATATGGGCTCTCTTTTGGCCGGAACACGGTATCGCGGCGATTTTGAAGAGCGTCTCAAGGGCGTAGTCAAAGAAGTAGAAGCCATGGATGGTGCCGTTCTCTTCATTGATGAAATCCACACGGTCATTGGTGCCGGGGCGACGTCTGGTGGTTCTATGGACGCATCAAACCTGTTGAAACCTGCGTTGCAGAACGGCGATTTGAGTTGCATCGGGTCAACGACCTACAAAGAATATCGCAATCATTTTGAGAAAGATCGCGCCTTGGTGCGTCGTTTCCAGAAAATTGATGTGGCTGAACCGTCAATTGAAGACGCGGTCAAGATTTTGCGGGGCCTGAAGCCTTATTACGAAGAGCATCACTCGGTGAAGTACTCCAACGAAGCTTTGCGTACGGCTGTGGAGCTTTCGGCACGCTATATTGGTGACCGGAAATTACCGGATAAAGCCATTGATGTGATTGATGAGGTTGGCGCATCACAGATGCTGTTGCCTGAAGATAAACGCAAAAAATCTCTTGGTGTGAAGGATGTTGAAGCTGTTGTGGCCAAGATTGCCCGTATCCCGCCAAAATCAGTTTCGAAGGATGACAAGTCCGTTCTCAAAAATCTTGAACGCGATTTGAAAACCATGGTTTACGGACAGGATCAGGTGATCACCTCACTTGCTTCAGCCATTAAGCTGGCTCGTGCTGGCTTGCGTACTCCGGAAAAGCCAATTGGTAGTTATCTTTTCACCGGACCGACGGGTGTTGGTAAGACAGAGGTGGCCAAACAGCTATCCCATTCGCTGGGTGTCGAGTTAACGCGTTTTGATATGTCTGAATATATGGAACGTCACGCGGTCTCTCGTTTGATCGGTGCCCCTCCGGGATATGTTGGATTTGATCAGGGCGGCTTGTTGACTGACGCCATTGATAAGACGCCACATTGCATTCTGTTGTTGGATGAAATTGAAAAGGCGCATCCGGATATCTTCAATATCCTGCTACAGGTTATGGACAATGGTCGCCTGACCGATAACAACGGGAAGACCATTGATTTCCGGAACGTGATCCTGATTATGACTTCTAACGCTGGCGCTGCAGATATGGCGAAGCCTGCGATTGGATTTGGGCGTGAAGTACGTATTGGCGATGATGAAGAGGCGGTGAACAAGATCTTTACGCCGGAGTTCAGAAACCGTCTGGATGCGATCATTCCCTTTAAGAACCTGTCCCCGGTTGTTATGGCCAAAGTGGTCGACAAGTTCATTATGGAACTGGAAACTCAACTGGCTGACCGTCAGGTTACCTTTGAGTTGTCACCAAAAGCGAAGAAGTGGCTGGCAACGGAAGGCTATGATCCGCTCTATGGGGCACGGCCATTGGCCCGTGTTATCCAGAACGAAATCAAGAAACCACTGGCTGAAGAGCTTCTCTTTGGCAAGCTGACCCGTGGCGGTGTTGTCCGTATTGATATCAAGGATAACAAACCAAGCTTCAGTTTTCCGAATGAAACTAAAAAATCTGGTCCAAAGAAGTCTAGGCGAAAAGAAAAAGCCTGATAGGATTAGGTGACTTAATGAAAGGCCTCGCATTTGCGGGGCCTTTCTTTTGCGCTGTTGTCATCAATTATATATCGCGCTCTGCATTTCATTTGTAGGATATTGTTGTTTGAAAGAGCACCGAAAACGGACATTAAATGAATGATTGAGTTTTTTCATTCTTGGTTTTGGTTAACCTGAAAATCTATGGTGAGTGATCTCAAACATCAACCACTTGCTCAGTATCGGTAATGGCTTGATTATCGTTTTGGGAGATGCGGTTTAAAAAGTCGCAATACTGTTCCGGATGCAGGGGCTTCGCATAGAGGTAGCCTTGAAATTGATCGTATCCCAGTGATTTGAGATAGCCGGCTTGTTCCTTGGTCTCGACGCCTTCTGCAATAATTGTCAGATTGAGGGCATGGCCCAGACCTGAAATCGCTTTTGCGATGGCGAGGGCATCACTTTCGGGTAAATCTTTCACAAAAGATCTGTCGAGTTTCAGGTGAGTGACGGGCAATTCCTTTAGGTAGCTCAGGGAAGAATAACCTGTGCCAAAATCATCAATGGCTATTGTTGCCCCTGCCTCCCTTAACTGTGTCAGCATGGGGGTGATAAGTTCCAGTTGCTGAAGAGTGGTACTTTCGGTGATTTCTATCTGTATATCGCCGGGGTTCAGGCTATAACGCTCAACCACCTCCCGATAGTCTCCATAGACGTTGCCGTGGAGTAGTTGAACGGCAGAGACATTGATGGCTACGTGACCTGGGGTGAAGTGCTGTTCTCGCCATTTGGCAATCTGTTCTCCGGCAAGGTGCATGATTTTCTTCCCGAGCGGAATAATCTGTCTGCTTTCCTCGGCAATCGGGATGAACTGATCAGGGAAAATAGGCCCTTGTGGCGTTTGCCATCTGACCAGAGCTTCACAGCCAACCGGTTGCTCGGTATTTGCATCAATTTTGGGCTGGTAGAGAAGAAAGAATTCGTTGTTCTCAATACCCGAAGATATCTTCTTTTCCATTTGGATATTTTCGAACAACTTCTTGTCCAGTTCAGGATCAAAGACCTCAATACCAGAGAGTTTTTCCTGTTTGGCATGTTTGTTAAGTTGCTCACACTTATTCAGGAGTACTTCGGCATCTTGTCCGTCTTTGGGGTAAACACAAGCTGAGAATGTTGCTTCCAGATCCAGATTATAAGTGGTTTCTGCCTGTGGTGTATCGGGGTGAGCTGCGGTGTGTTTGAACTTGAGAGTTTCAAGAATCTCATCACGGAGAAAGTTTAACTGCCGATGAGATAGATTAGGAGGGGAAAGCAGAATGAAGTGTCCACCACCAAGGTGACCAAGGGTACAATCCTCACCAAGTAATTTTTGTAATCGCTGACTTATTTTAATCAGTATTTCATCACCAACTTCCCGGCTCAGAAGTTCATTGATTTTGTGAAAGGATGAAATATCAAAATAGAGGATATAGAAATTATGCTTATGAGAAAGGCGAGCCTTTTGGGTGATGTGTTCAATAATCAAGGTTCTGTTAGGAAGGCTAGTTAGAGTGTCTCGTGTCGCTAGGGATCTCAGTTCTTTCTCTGCCTGTACTTGATAGCTGACATCCAGCATGACGGCCTGTTTTTTCAAAGAGCCATGCCATTCAATTGTGTTGATATTGGTATCCAGGAAGATTGTTGAGCCATCTTTGCGCAGGCGTTTTTCTGCAGCAAAGTGTATATGGCCCGTTTTGGGCATATTCTTCTGGGATACCAGGTCGTTCGGATCGATAAAGGTTTTTGCATAGTCACCGAGGTCTATAAATTCCTGGGCGGACTCGTATCCAAAGATTTTGGCGGCAGCGGTGTTTGAATAGACGATTTTGTTGTTTTTGTCTGTGACTACGAAGCCTTGTAATGAATTCTCCAGCAGATCTTTAAAACGTTGTTCGGACGATCGGATCTGTTTGTTGCTTGTTACCAGTCGCCGGACAAACATTTTTAGGGTTTTGGCAATATGCGCAATTTCATCTCTTTTATTAAAACGCCCGACGTTTAAAGGTTTGTACTCTGAGGGTGTGTCGGGATCCAGGGCAAGAATATTTCGACTGATCAATGACAGAGGCTTGGTAACGTAAAAATAGGTAACAAGAAGCGTGGTGAAGAAAATGATTGCGCTGATCGTAAAGATTGATTGCGCGAGATAGCTGACGAGAACGGTAATATCTTCGATTTGATATTCAATGGAGCCATCGATTATGAGTGTCCCCACGGGTTCAGTTGATAGGCCGTCGACGGCTTGAGTTTTATAGAACAGATCAATCGATATCTGTTCCTGATGCTGGTAAGCAAAAGTAACAATTGTGCCCCTGATGAGCTTATCGAAAAAGGTTTGTTCCTGCAGGGGCGTATCTAATGCTGATTTCTGAGCTATCAGTTCTTTGTCTTCGTTGAGGATTGTAACGGATTGAACGGCTGGATCTTCTATCAAGCCGGTAACCAAAGAGTTTATTGCGTCTTCATCGAAGTTCCATAAAGCAACTGAGGCGCTAAATGAAGCCAGTTCAGCTTTGTTGTTAAGCATTTCCTGTTGCTCTTGAAGCGCAATTCTGGTCAGGCTTTGCCCCATATACCAACAGACAATACTTCCGACAATGAAACATATGCCCAGAGATATTAAAGCTATTTTGAGGCCGAGGCTTTGGTTCTTCTCCTTGAAAAAATCAGGCTTTTTCTTCAGGAAAGAAAAGCTCATGAGATTAACCCCTCACACGAATAACTTGGTTCAATTTTTATAATTAATCTTCTGTTATCAGTGTAGGTTGGATTTGTAAAAATAGTATGAAGCACTACTTTTAGGAGATTTCTCGAGACGCTTAAATGTTGGTGTTGTTAGAAATACTGTCAGGCAGAAGAGCTAATCAAAGCGGCTCTTCTGCCCACAGATAGCCCTCTATGTTTCTATTATGTCCTGATCAGAACTTGTTACTGTTGGGCTTTCATCTGAGCCTTTGTTCAGATTGCGGGTCATGTACATCATCACCAACAGAACCAGCAGTAACAAACTACTACCCATGGTCAGGGCATAGTCTTCCATTTGTAGAATAGAGTAGAGGAAGCCATAAAGAACCGCGAGCAGGCTGCCGATGGCGAGGCCGTTGGTGCGACCTTTGGTGGCTGCGAAGATATAACTGGCAATCGATATGACAGTCACAGCTGCGGCGATGGAATAGGACAAACTAAAGCTGATATGCTCGGACAAAGTCAGTAGTATTAGGTAGAATACGGAAAGAGAAACGCCCACCAATAGATACTGCACCAGATGCAATCGTATGCCACGGGTAAATTCAAAGACCAGTAACATCAGATAAGTCAGGGCGACGAACATGATGCCGTATTTTGCCGCACGAATGGATGTACCGTAATGGGAGACGGGTTCAAAAAGCTGAGCTTCGGCAATGATTTCACCTAGGTTCAGGTTATCAGAATCCCGGAAAACCTGTGGGTAGTTGCGGGATAGATGACTGACTTCCCAAGCAGCACTAAAACTGTCGTTGGTGATATCCCGGCTTTTGGGCAGGAACTGTCGAAAGCTTGGGTGGGGCCAGTCTGCAGATATTTCAATCTGGGTGTTCATACCTAAAGGAATAGCACTGATATTCCTGCTGCCGCGCAAGGTGGTATCAAACTGAACGGAAAAGTTTGAAAAATCCTGTGAAGGATCAAGTTTTGCGGAAAAACCACTGCGGAGATAAGCCGTGCGCAGGCCTGTGCCGGGCATGAGTTCGAGTTTTTTTCCATCCAATCGAACGGCAGGAGACGATCCTATGCCGCTGTTATCGGTCAGAGCGATCGCGACATATGCCTGCTCATAATGGATTTTTTGCAAGTTTTTGATTGGGGGAGGGTCCAGACGAAAGTTGGCAGAGCCTTTTATATCGGCGGTATAAACCAGACTTTTGTAGATGGAACGTTCTCTAAAATCATGGGTGAGATCACTGTTCAGTTTGAGTTGATCGGGCAGGACGACAAGTTTGTCTTGTCCTACGATAATCCGATCTTTGCCATTGCTGTCGGTCACACGTGTTTCCGTGGTGTAGGGCACAACAAGTACCGGCGCAGCCAATGTCTGTTCCTGTCCCCATTCCTGATCTGTTTCGTGCAGAACGGATCGGTAGAGGCTGTGCCTTTCCTGCATTAAATCATGAACCAGAGCAGTTGGAATGAGCATCATCAATGTTAGGAAACCGATGATAACAGCCTTGATCATCAGGGGGTTACTATTGGCAATTTTGCCCCCTAAATCCCCCGTTAAACCAGAAGCTTGTTGAGCATAGCGGCCATAAAGCCAACGCAGACAGACAAGCCCGACAATGGCACAAACGCCTAAGAATAGGACAACGGCCAGAATGACCAGTACGGTTGTAAAGTCGATCATTTTTCCTCCCCCTTAAAGGAAATGTGTTGATTGAGCACCTCAAAGAGGTGCGATGATTAACAAGTACGGATTAAATAATGCGTCATAAATTATGAGGGGAGGATAGGAAGGGTTTGAGCTGATTTTTTGAACTGATTGGGGCAATCCAGGGAAAAATGGCACAAACTTGCCACAGTTTAAGCAAAACAACCTGTGAGTTTTAGCCTCTTGATATTGATCGCTTACGAACCTGAAGGAGAAGATGATGATAACGCGGGGTGTTATTTCGATTGTTTGCATTGGGGCGTCTTTAATCTTCTCTGGTTCTGTCTGGGCTGAAAGTATCACTGGGCAAAGCCTTGCAGAGGCCGCCTTGGAGCGAACAACACAGAATGTTGTTTATGATGGTAGTTACCATTCAATTGCTTATCCCGGTGGTGATGTGCCTGCGAACATTGGTGTTTGCACAGATGTGGTGATCCGTAGTTACCGGGCGCTGGGAGTTGATTTGCAAAAGCTGGTCCACGAAGATATGCGAGCAAACTTTGCCAGCTATCCAAAGATATGGGGATTGAAATCAACAGATAGAAACATCGATCACCGCCGTGTTCCAAACTTGCGGGTTTTCTTTACCCGCCACGGCCAATCTCTGCCTTTGTCAGAAGCATCCGAAGATTATTTACCGGGTGATCTTGTAACCTGGAATCTCAATAAAAGCGGGTCATTGCCGCATATAGGTATCATCAGTAATCAGAAATCATCCAGCGGCGTGCCATTGGTCGTTCACAATATTGGTTTCGGGCCGCAGCTCGAAAATATGTTGTTTGATTATAAAATGACCGGGCATTACCGTTATATAGAACGGTAATGCAGTTACTTCTTAAAGGGGCCGAGTTCGCAGAGCATTTCGATCTCACGATCAACTGCAGAGTTTTCGCTTTGTAAAAAGCGGGCAATGGCATCGCGGAAATTGGGATCGGATATGCCGTGGAGGCTGTAAGTTTTGGTCGGAAGGTAACCGCGCTGGATTTTATGCTCTCCCTGCGCCCCGGCTTCCACCCGCTTGAGGCCATGGGTAATGGCATAATCGATTGCTTGATAGTAACACAGCTCAAAGTGCAGGTTTGGATAGTGACCGTGTGAACCCCAGTTCCGACCATATAACGTATCTCCACCCACCAGATTAAGGGCACCAGCCACCATTATCGGGCTGGCGTATGACTGGTCCCATGCGGTGCTCAGAATGACTTTGCTAGCGAGTTTTGATCCCAAAAGCTGAAAGAAATCACGATTGAGATAATCGTGCGCATATTTCTTATCTACTGTATTGAGATAGAGCTGGTAGAACTGATCACAAATTTCAGAGGTTAGATCGTCACCGGTTAAAGTCTTTATTTCCAAACCATGACTGTGCGCCTCGCGGCGTTCTTTCCTGATGGCTTTTCGTTTGCGAGAGGACAGGGCGCTTAGGAAATCGTCAAAGCTTTGATAGCCATTATTTTCCCAGTGGTACTGCATCCCGGTACGGGCGAGGAGCCCGGCTGCTTTTAGCTCGTGCCATTCCTGTTCTGTGGTAAAGGTCAGGTGCAGGGATGAAGCTTCATACTGTTGCAGGATCTGAAGCATGGCATTGATGAGGGCCAGACGTAGCTCTTTTGTTTCTTCCGGCGTGGTGGGGGCAATCAGCAGGCGTTTGCCTGTCACCGGACTAAAGGGTACTGCAGACTGTAGTTTGGGGTAATAGGCACGTCCCGCACGCTCGTAGGCGTTGGCCCAGCTCCAGTCAAAGACGTATTCGCCATAGGAATGGCTTTTCAGATAGAGCGGTGCACAGGCAACGATGGTCCCGTTATCGCCCATAATCGTCAGGTGTTGAGGTTGCCACCCCGTTTCAGCGCAAACAGATTCGCTTTCTTCCAAAGCGGATAAGAAGGCGTGGGAAATAAAGGGGTTATTGTCTGGGGCATCGTTCCGGGCACAGCGATCCCAGGCTTCTGGCGGAATAGTGTTTATGCCGGGGTGAACTTCGACGCGCAACTGGCTCATTCAGGACCTGATTAATCAAGGCGGGATAAGAAAATACTGTTCGCTAAAAATAGGAAGATAAGCTTGTGGATACAAGAACCGGTTTTGTCTTATCTCGTAGATAAGCAAAAGGCAGGCTGTGGAGCCTGCCTTTTGCTGTGATTTCTTCCGGCTTGATTCCTTCGAGAGGCATTAACCGATAAAGAATACCTTAGTCAATTTCAGCAACACAATCGACTTCAACCGCAATGCCCAATGGCAGGCTAGGCGCTGAAACAGCAGCACGGGCGTGAACGCCTTTGTCACCGAAAACTTCGACCATCAGGTCTGACACACCATTGATGACTTTAGGCTGATCAACAAAGTCAGGTGTGGAGTTTACAAAACCACCAAGTTTCACGATGCGCTTTACGCGATCGAGATTACCATCTGTTGCCGCGCTCAGCTGTGCAATGATGTTGATGCCGCAAAGACGGGCTGCTTCCTGGCCTTCTTCAACAGACATGTTGTCACCAAGCTTGCCTTTGTAGAGGATTTCACCGTCTTTAGCAGTGATCTGCCCTGAAACAAAAACGGTGTTGCCGGATGTTACGTAACCGACATAGTTTGCAACTGCTTTTGCAGGCTGAGGGACTTCAATTCCAAGTTCTTTCAAACGGGCATCAACTGTACCAGTCATGGCTCTATCCTTATGATTTTATAACTTTACCTTGTAAGAACGCGCCCCTTTTACAGGGATCTCGTTTGTATTCCGGGGACGTGTTCTCAAGCCTGTAGAAGAGCAAATAGATCTATGGTTTTCCCATACGTAATTTGTATTCAGCTCTTCCCAACTTTAAAAACTGCGCGAATTTTATCCTTCCTGCTTCCAGACGCAAGCAAAGTTCGCAAAAGAGCACGAAAAAACAGAATTTTTAAATTCAACTATCGCATTTGAGGAACATTCTGTCGTTTATGTTCTACTGATTTTGCGAATCTATAGAGTGTCATGTTGCTCGCTTATGATAGGAGCTTTGGCTGTTTACACGGTTTATAGTTAAAGTGGGGCTGACATATATAGCTGAAAAAAATGTCATAATTTACTTCTTTGTAAGAGTTGATCCTCGAACAATCATCTTGCCATTTATATTTAGCTGAAGCGGTTTGACTTCATCGTTAAAAATATATTCTAGTGCTGTCGTTGCCAAGATTTCGGTTGGCTGTCTGATTGTCGTCAAGCGGGGGGTAATTAAAGATGCAAGAGCAATGTCATCGAACCCTGTAACTGCAACATCCTTGGGCACATTGAAGTTTAAATCCCGGGCTGCGCGGAGAACACCAATAGCCTGTTGATCACTAGCTGTTGCAATTGCAGTGGGCCGCGGGGAACTTTCTTCTGTTAGTATTTTGCGGGCGATCACTTCGCCAGAATTATAATCAAACTGTCCTTCGTAGATTTTAAGATTAATTCGTGAACTTGAAGCGCAAAGCTTTTCAATTTGCGAGACAAACCCACTTTTGCGAGTTCTGCCAACTTCTGTATTTTGTGGGCCAGCTATATAGGCGATTTCACGGTGCCCTAGCTCATAAAGATGGTTGGCTATCTGTGCGGATCCATCCGAATGGTCAGTGGTTACGAGAGGATAGTTCTCAAAACGTCTATCCAGCGAGACGATCGGTATTGTCGTTTCAAAACCAAGTTCTCCGCTATCATTAGCGGCGACGATAATAATACCCCGAGGGGCGCGATCCAGCAGGGTAGAGATTTGCTGACGCTCAGTCTCTGCATTATCATGAGAGTTGGCTAACATAACCGAGTGCCCCCGTTTGGCGGCCTCTGTTTCAATTGATTTAGCTAGTTGAGCAAAGAAAGGGTTGGTGATATCGGGGACCACCAGGCCAATGACATCTATGCGATTGGTTCTAAGCGCCCGGGCGGCGAGGTTTGGTTTGTAACCCAACTCAGCCACGGCTTCTAGGACACGCTCTTTCAGAGGCTGTTTGACGGCGGCATTGTTGGAAATCACTCTGGAAACGGTTCCAACCGAGACACCTGCTCTTTTTGCCACATCCCTCACTGTTGGCATCTATCCTGATCTCCGACATTGATACTGTGAATGTTATCACATATACAGACTGAACCTAAAAGCTCCAGAGCCTCACTTTCTTGAAATTAGCTTTGGCTGTTTTAATTAACCTCTTTATCCCCCTTAAAAGGCAACCCCACTTACAAGGATGATATTGGCATAGGGTGTAACCTCTCCAGTTCGGATGATGGCTTTTGATTTCGCAGTCCTCTGCTTTAGCTCTTCGTGAGAAATCTCCTTGCTGATAATGGGAGCCTCTATTTCACTGGCCCAGAGATCAAGCTCTTTTTTGATTTCTTGAAGTGCGGTTGGTGCAATCTCACGAGCGTAAATGGCTTCTTCTATAATCAATTCAGACCTGAGTGCCCGAAGCACATCGTGAAATCTGGGTAAGCCAGGGATTATAGCCAGATCAATGACTTCAACCCCTTTGGGAGCTGGCAATCCCGCATCTGTCACGACGATTTCGTCAAAGTGTCCCAGGCTTGCAATCAGGGCACTCAGGTGTCTGTTGAGAAGCTTTCGACGTTTCATTTTATTTTGCCGCAAACTTCGCACGATAGTGATCAAGAACAACAGCGATAATGATGACCACGCCGGTTATCATCTGGCGCATAAAATCGCTTAACCCGATGAGAATTAATCCATTGGCAAGGACACCGATGATAAAGGCACCGATCAGCGTGCCGATAACAGATCCCCGTCCGCCACTGAGACTGGTGCCGCCAATAATCACAGCGGCAATGGCATTGAGCTCGAAACCGATCCCTGCGATGGGGCTGGAGATGTTGAGGCGCGCCATGTAAACGATTGCGGCAATGCCCGCAGTAAGACCACAAATGGTAAAGGCCGCGACTTTGTACCAAAAGACAGGATGCCCCGCGAGACGGACAGCTTCTTCATTGTTCCCTATGCCATAGAGCAAACGGCCAAAAACTGTGCGGTTCAGGATAAACCAAGCCAGCAGAACGAGAACCAGAGCAACCAGAAAAACTACTGGAATTCCATAGATCATAGCTGAGCCAAACTCTTCAAAGGCGAAGGGGAAGGAATAGATAGTTTGTGCTTCAGAGACTTGTAGCGCAGCGCCACGGGCGATGTTGAGCATGCCCAGGGTAATGATAAAGGAGGGGAGGGCCCAGTAGGAACTGATCACCCCGTTCAAAAGGCCACAGACAAACCCTGCCGTGATGGCAGCCAAGCAAGCCAGCAGGATGACTTCCGTGGTGCCAAATCCCGGCAGGGTTATTGCTTTACCCGCAACGACAGCAGCAAAGGCCATAACGGAGCCCACAGAGAGGTCAATGCCCCCGATAAGGATGACAAAAGTCATACCTACTGCAAGGATTAGATTTATGGTGATTTGGGTTAGAATATTTGTGATGTTATTGGCATTGAGAAAGTGCTCGGTAAAGACCGAGAAAAAGATGATCAGTGCCAAGAGAGCGAGGCCAATTCCGGCTTTGTTAATCAGGGCGCGTAGGGAAAATTCGTTACTACGTGACTCGCTTAGGACGTCAGTTTGCCTGGCCATTAATGGATTCCTTTAGTGTCGGTCGTTTGGCCATAGGCCATTTGCAGGATTTTTTCTTCGGAAAACTCTGATCTTGAGAGTTCTCCGCGCAGCTGATGATCTGCCAAGACCAGAATTCGGTCTGAAAGTGTCATAAGTTCGGGCATTTCTGATGAAACAATCAGAAGGGCTACTCCCTCTTTGGCGAGGTCCTTAAGGATGGAGTAAATCTCAGCCTTTGCTCCCACATCAACCCCACGGGTTGGTTCATCCAAAATGAGAATTTTAGGGTTGCGAGCCAACCACTTAGCGAGGACAACCTTCTGTTGGTTGCCTCCGGACAGGCTGGAGGCAGGATCAGACGTTTTGCCGTATTTGAGTTTGAGCTTTTCGCCCCCTCTCCGGGCCTGCAGGCGTTCCTTGGTAAAGCTTAGTAAGCCCTTGCTTGAGACGCTTGCCATATTTGCCAGGGATACGTTTGCGGCAATAGGCATGTCGAGAATGAGGCCTTCGTCCTTGCGGTCTTCGGTAACAAAACCAATTCCAGAGGCAATAGCATCCCGTGGTGCCTTGAACTCTATGGCCTGGCCATCTCGCTCAAGTTTGCCACTTCGTACGGGATCTATTCCAAAAATCCCGCGCAAAAGTTCTGTTCTTCCTGCGCCGACGAGGCCAGCAATCCCTAAGATTTCTCCGTAACGGAGATCAAAAGAGATGCCGTCGTTGTGTGGATTGTCCTCTATGCAGAAATCTTTCAGTTTCAGAGCAACCGAGCCTACAGTATGCTCGGGGACGGCATTGTTCATCTCTTCGGCTAGTTTTCGACCAACCATATGCCCGACGACACCTTCTGGTGTCGTATCTTCAATTTTCTCTGTAATAATGGTTTCACCGTTTCGGAACACGGTGACCCGATCACAGGTCGCAAAGACTTCATTCAAGTGGTGGGTGACAAAGACTACAGTGACCCCTTTTGCTTTGATGCCTTCGATAATTTTAAAGAGACGAGAGGTTTCACGCTCGGTTAGGGTCGCTGTTGGTTCATCCAGAATAAGGATCTGACTTTCGGATTGCAGGGCACGGGCAATTTCAACTAACTGTCTGTGAGCGATCCCCAGGTTTTGAACTGTTGTACGGACATCTACGTCACTCAAGCCAATAGCATCAAGGGCTCGGCGAGCGCGTCGGTTCATTTCCTTGCGATCGAGCAGGCCAAAGTGTGTTTTGGGCATGGCTTCTATGGAGATGTTTTCGGCAACGCTCAGGTGGGTGAGAAGGTTAAACTCCTGATGAACAACCTGAACGCCGTTTGCTTTTGCTTCCTGAGGATGACGGGGCTGATAATTGTTGCCACTTAAAATGATCTCCCCGGCATCAAAGGGGAATACGCCAGATAGGATTTTGATTAGTGTCGATTTTCCGGCACCATTTTCACCGACCAAGGCGTGAACTTCGCCTTGTTTTAGAGAGAAATTAACCCCATCGAGTGCCTTTACGCCTCCAAAATGTTTTTTCAGATTGGTAACAGCCAAGATTATTTCTGCTTTGGGCGCAGTCGCTGAATTTTGTGTGTTAGTTCGGAAGCTTTGCTCTAGGGCGGCCATGAGGGGAATTCCGCTACGTACTTTGTAAGTTTTCAGTGTTAGTGAGTAATAAAAAAGATCCTGCCCGTGAAGACGCCGGACCGTGAAGACACCGGAAATGTACGGTGCCGCACAAGCAGGAGGTCAACATTTATTACTTGTTGGTCACAAGTTCGATTGGGGTTTTTACCCAACCTTCCAACTGTGGGCCGCCAGCGATAACATCGAGGGCAAGATCGATGGAATTGGCAGCCATGTCTTGGCCAAACTGATCGACAGTGGCGAGCATACGGCCATCTTTAATCATAGGGCCAACCGCTGGGATATTGTCAAAACCAACGACGGTGATGTCTTTACGCCCAGCTGATTCGAGGGCCTTTACGACACCAATAGCCATAGAATCATTGGCTGCCATAACACCCTGGATGTCTGGATGGGCAGTTAGAATATTAGAGAAGACTGTGTTGGCTTCTTCTGTTTCCCAGTGAGCTGTCCGACTATCTACAAGATCGAGTTTGTAGTCTTCAACGGAAGCTTCGAAACCAAGACGACGCTCGTTAGCATTATCTGCTCCGGGATTACCTTCAATGATCACAACCTTGCTACCTGCGCCAAGCAATTCACCAAGAGCATCACCAGCGAGTTTAGCGCCGCCTCGATTATCTGGTCCTACAAAAGCAAGCTCAACACCCTGTTGTTTTTTTGCTTCCGCATCCAAAGAAACGTCAAAGTTTATTACAACGATACCCGCTTCCATGGCACGTTTTAGTGGACGAACCATGGCACGGGAATCAGCAGGAGCAATAACAATAGCGTCTACCCCTTGAGTGATAAAATTTTCAACCGCATTTATCTGGGATTCAAAGTCGGTTTCATTCTGCATCCCAACGGCGCGGAGTTCGTAATCACCACGTTTTTTCTCGTGTTCCTTAGCGCCTTCTAACATGTTCTGGAAAAACTCGTTTGCCAGAGATTTCATAATCAAACCAACAACGGGTTTGTCTTCGGCCTGAGCGGAACCGGCTAGCAATGCAATGCTGGTTGCTGCGGCGGCGGCAATTTTCATAAATTTCATTTGATTCTCCCTAAAATTCAGATGCCATAATTCGTTTGTTTTTTCTTATATTTGGCAATGAAACTATGAATGCATAGGTAGAAATAATTGTCAATATGAAACGTTTCATATTTATGAATGCATTCATTTTAAAGGGTGTCGATTAAACGAGGGCTTGTTAACTAAGTGTGCTCGGTAAAAGTTTTTGAAAAGTTGGTTCACAATACCACGTAATTGACCACGTAATTGAGGGGTTTATTTGAGGTGGTCACGAAAGAACAAAGATATTTGGTAAGAAAAAATAATTTAAAGAAATCACTTTAAACAAATTAGTTAATGTCGCTGAAAAGGAACTTAGGGATGAGCAATGTCCAAGTTTAATTCTGTTCAAAGATTTTGTTTTCTTCGCAGCAAAAAGGGTGGCCAAAGCCACCCTTTTTGCTGCGAAGAAGCGGGAAGCGACAAGAGAGATCTTGATCTTGTCGCGCTCACCGCACCTCTATCAGTCATCCCTCACGATGCCCCCACCGCGATGACTGAAAAACTGCTCCGTTAGGAGCAACCTGTTGTCCCGCCGCAGGTATCGCATTTCAGGCAGGTACCGTTACGGACAAGGGTAAAGTTTCCACACTCAGGGCAAGAGTCGCCTTCGTAGCCTTTCATGCGGGCTTCACGAACTTTTTCCATGCGTGGGTTGGCGGATTTTGTGGTCGTTGTTTCCACAACCGTTTCCGTTGGGGCGGGTGTTACAACTTCTTGTGCAACTTCAGCGGTTGCTGCTGAGGCTACGAGTTCTTCTGTTGGGCGACCACCGTTTACAACAACCAGTTTGTTCCGAACATAACCAGTAGAGGCTACGCGACGAACGGTTTCTGCAACAGCATCTTCCGGCTTTGGTGGGTTGCTTTCGCCATCACCTCTGCCCAACGTGTCTGGTGTGATGTCTGCTGGTTCCACATGGGCTAGATCATTACGGCCAAGGTAGGAAACAGCCAGTTCACGGAAGAGGTAATCAAGGATGGACGTTGCCATCTTGATGACGTCGTTGCCTTCGACCATGCCTGATGGCTCAAAGCGTGTGAAGGTATAGGCTTCGACATACTCTTCCAAAGGAACGCCGTATTGCAGGCCGATGGAAATCGCGATAGCGAAGTTGTTCATCAAGCTGCGGAAGGCCGCGCCTTCTTTGTGCATATCAACAAAGATTTCACCCAAAGCACCATCTTCGTACTCACCCGTACGCAGGTAAACCTTGTGGCCACCAACGATGGCTTTTTGTGTGTAGCCCTTACGGCGTGATGGCAGCTTTTTACGCTCGGTAATCGTCTTTTCGATAACGCGTTCGATGATGCGCTCGGCAACGATTTCAACACGTTTAGCTGATGATGCTTCTTCCATTTCCTCTTGCTCATCTTCATCGAGTTCAAGAAGAACACCGGAAGAGAGAGGTTGAGAAAGCTTGGACCCATCGCGGTACAGCGCATTGGCTTTTAGGCCGAGTTTCCAAGACAGCATGTAAGCGTCTTTACAATCATCGATAATCGCATTTGCCGGCATGTTGATTGTTTTGGAAATGGCGCCGGAAATAAATGGCTGGGATGCCGCCATCATACGAATGTGGCTTTCGGCAGAGAGGAAACGCTTACCGGTTTTACCGCATGGGTTCGCACAGTCGAAAATAGGTAGGTGCTCGTCCTTAAGGTGAGGTGCACCTTCTAGGGTCATGGAGCCTGTGCAATAGATGTTTGCAGCATCAATGTCTTTGCGGTTGAAACCTAGTTCAACAAGCATGTCAAAGTTCATGTCGTTGAGCTGTTCGTCCTTGAAGCCCAATACATTTTTGCAAAGATCGTCACCAAGGGTCCATTTGTTGAAAATGAACTTGATGTCAAAGGCACTACCAAGACCAGCTTCAACCGTTGCGATTGCTTCGTCTGTGAAGCCTTTGGCTTTCAGGCTGTCATGGTTGATACCAGGCGCATCTTTCAGCGTGCCATGACCAACAGCGAACTTGATGATTTCATCGATTTGTTCTTCGCTGTAGCCCAAGTTGCTCAATGCACCAGGTACTGTGCGGTTGATGATTTTGAAATAACCACCGCCAGCAAGCTTTTTGAACTTCACGAGGGCGAAATCAGGCTCAATACCGGTGGTATCGCAATCCATAACAAGACCGATTGTTCCTGTTGGAGCAATCACAGTGGTTTGTGCGTTACGATACCCGTGCTTTTCACCAAGCTCTAATGCCTGATCCCAAGCGGCTTTGGCTGCTTCAACCATGTTTTGATCAGGGCAGTCTTTGGCAACGATTGGCACAGGCAGAACTTCTAGTTCTTCATAGCCAGCTTCTTCACCATAAGCAGCGCGACGGTGGTTGCGCATTACGCGCAGCATGTCTTTTTTGTTGAGATCATAGCGTTTGAACGCGCCGAGCTCACCCGCCATTTCAGCCGATGTGGCATAGGCTGTACCGGTCATAATCGCGCTGAGTGTCGCACAGATGGCGCGACCTTCATCTGAATCATAGGAGACGCCCGTGGACATCAACATGCCGCCGATGTTGGCAAAACCCAGACCGAGTGTACGGAACTCATAAGAGTATTGAGCGATTGATTTTGACGGGAATTGCGCCATCAAAACGGAAATTTCCAGCGCGATGGTCCACAGTCGTGTTGTGTGAGTGTAAGCTTCGATGTCAAAGCTACCGTCTTCGCGCAGGAAGGTCATCAGGTTCATGGATGCCAGATTACAAGCTGTATCGTCCAGGAACATGTACTCAGAACAAGGGTTGGAGCCGTTAATGCGACCAGACTTGGGGCAGGTGTGCCACTCGTTAATCGTGGTATCATACTGGATGCCGGGATCTGCACAAGCCCAAGCCGCGTGTGAGATCTGATCCCAGAGGTCACGCGCTTTAACCGTCTTTTGAACTTTTCCATCTGAGCGACGGATCAAATCCCAATCGCCATCTTCTTCTAGAGTTTGGAAGAAACCGTTGGCAACACGCACAGAGTTATTGGAGTTCTGGCCGGATACTGTCAGATAGGCATCTGAATCCCAGTCGGTGTTGTAGGTTTCAAATTCAATGTTTGTGAAGCCTTGTCCCGCGAACTGAAGTACACGCTGAACGTAGCTCATGGGAACTTCGTGACTGCGGGCCGCTTTGATAGCTGCCTTTAGCGTGGTGTTCTTGCGCGGATCAACCCGATCTTTGCCAGAAAGCTGATCTGTATTACAGGCTGCCATGATTTTGGTCAGATGTGTCTGACAAATTTTGGAGCCAGCAACCAGTGCGGCAACTTTCTGCTCTTCAACTACTTTCCAGTTGATGTATTCCTCGATATCCGGGTGGTCCAGATCTACGGTTACCATTTTTGCAGCACGACGTGTGGTACCACCTGATTTGATTGCTCCGGCAGCACGATCACCAATTTTGAGGAAGCTCATCAGACCGGAAGATTTTCCGCCGCCTGAAAGAGGTTCTGCAGCTCCACGAACGCGGGAGAAGTTCGTGCCAGTTCCAGAGCCATATTTAAACAGACGTGCTTCACGAACCCAAAGGTCCATGATGCCGTTCTCGTTTACGAGATCATCGTCAACGGATTGAATGAAGCAGGCATGTGGCTGTGGATGCTCATATGATGATTTTGATTTGGTGAGCTTGCCAGATTTGTAATCTACATAGTGGTGACCTTGGCCGGGACCATCGATACCATAGGCCCAATGTAGGCCAGTGTTGAACCACTGTGGAGAATTTGGCGCTGTCATCTGATTGGTGAGCATATAGCGCATTTCATCAAAATAGGTACGAGCGTCTTCTTCGCTATCGAAGTAGCCGCCTTTCCAGCCCCAGTACGTCCAGGTACCTGCCAGGCGGTCAAAAACCTGTTTGGCAGAAGTCTCACCAATGATGCGCTCATCTTCGGGGATGTCAGACATTGCATCGTGATCTGGTTCTGAGCGCCACAACCATGACGGGACAGAGTTTTCTTCTACACGTTTAAGTTTTTGGGGGATACCGCGTTTGCGGAAGTACTTCTGCGCGATAATATCGCAAGCCACCTGGCTCCAACTTGTTGGAACTTCAATGTCTTTAGCCTGGAAGACTATAGAGCCATCCGGATTTTTGATTTCACTGGTTGTAAAGCGAAATTCAATTGCGTCGTAGACGTCTTTCCCGGTTTCCGTAAAGCGACGTGCGATGCGCATGCCGTATCCCCTTTAAATATAACAAGACTCGTTAATAAAGCTCCGGAAACAAGGGTGTTGATATCCTATTCCAGAGCTCACTCATATCACTTGGTCCACAAGTCTAGGACTCTGCGGATTTCTGCAAGTAGAAGCACATTTTGTTGATCTGAAGTGATTTAACCACAATATTTGGTTGTCGTCATCACTATTTTGCGTATTGACACACAATTTTTTTTGTCCCCGTGCTTGAATAAGCCTGTGGATAAATCTGTTGATGAGAAGAGGATGAAATCTATTGTGTCTGAAAAGTGGCGGAAAAATCAAACTCTTTCACGGATATATAAAATGCGATTTTATTTATTTAAAAACGTGAAAAAAATATCTGGGGCAATTTCGAATCTAGTTGGAATATTCCAGTATGAATAGTGTCAGGTTTTCATTACCGATTCGTGTCAGTAAAAAGAAAATCAAACGGTTACATTGTAACACCAAGCTCTGATTATGCGGCTGTGTTATCGTAAATCGCTGAAATATATAGGTCTAACCAATAGGTTGTAATAACAGAAAATATTCGTGAAATAATTCACTTTGATGCGTAAGGTAGATTGAGAAGACGCAAAAGCTGATTCTTTATGTTTAAGATACGGGTATACGAACGGGGCGATAACAGGAAATAACAACCGCGCTTAAAACAAAAAGTGATCCAATTATCTGAGCTTGATTTAAGGTCTCGTTCAAAACAATGATGGCAGTCATAATGGTAACAACGGGCTCTATGTTAAAGAGCATGGCTGTTCTGGATGGACCAACAAAATTGACTGTTGCGATTTGTCCCAAAGTTGCCAACAGATAAAGTAGGGCAATTGCGATAGAGAGAGACCAGCCAATCCATTGATCAGACCATTGGTCCGGCAGGCTGATATTGCCATCCAGGAAAAGATACAGGCAGGTTAAAACGGTCGCGACGATGTTTACATAAAACACAATTGTCAGATTGGGAATGTGGCTGACCACCGATCTACTGATAATTAGCGTACCAGATATGGAAAAAGCGGCCCCCATAACAAACAGTACGCCCCGCCAGTCCAGTTCTTTTATATTTGTGCCCAAAGCGATTGTGATGCCGGTGAAGGCAAGGATGGAAAGTCCGAGTTGGATGAAACTTGGCAAACGTCTTTGCAGTAACGGATCGATTACGGTGACAATAACCGGATAGGTATAAAACAAGATGGCGCCGAGACTAACAGGAATATATGTAACGGCAGAAAGATAACAGACGGTCACGCTGAAAATAAGCAACCCCATGCTAAAGAGGGGAAGTATTTTATTTTTAGGTATAGCTAATGCGCTTTTAGTAACTAAGACGACGGTCGCCATAATTAGGCTACCAATGATAAAGCGTATGATCGTTGCACTACTGGCAGTAACCCCAAGAGTATGAGCAAAGGGAAAGATTGGTGTGATCAGCCCAAAGGCTGTACCGCCAGCAATGCCTGTGGCTATGCCAGCGAGTGGGAGCTTCTTTGTTTTTGCATTGCTCAACGATCGTACTCTTTTGAATGATAGACACTCTGGGTTTTGTTATTTTGTAACGGATTATTATCAGCCGCGATTATCTATGATGACTTAAGCTCTTTTTGTTGAGAGCCGCAAGGAAAAGCGCTGGCGAGGTGTGTGCGAGAGGTTTTAGGTTGGTATGGTGTGGCGCTTGGTCCGGAGTTAAAAGGACATCAGGACGTGTATCATCCGGCTAGCTATGATATTTAAGGTCCACAATAGAAATTGCTTCTTAATGGATCAAAAGACCGGAGTGAAAACGGCTGAATGAGAGTTTCCCTACTAGATTTCCGCGATAGGCTGGAGGATTGCCTCGAGGCCAGAGGTGCACAGGAAATTACCCTTGATCGTGCTTCGTCCATGATACAATGGGCTGAACGTATTCACCGTTGCGGCATTCGTTTTCTGGCGAAGAATAAGGCTGCGTATAGCCGAACGGATATGACAAGGATTGAGGCGCTATCCGAAAAGGGAAATACTGTTTTCCTGGATGCAAATGGGCAATCGCTTGCTGTCGCCGGTATTCAGGCAATGGACAAGGCCAGTGTTCACGCAAAAGAACAAGGTATGGGGCTTGCCGTTATTTCCAATGTTTGTGATTTGGTTGGTTTAGGGCAACTGGTAGAGGAAACCATGGAAGATGGTTTGGCTTGCTTTGCTACCTTTGTCGTTGATCCTGTTTCCGAAGAAGGACAAATTCTGACAGAGCTTTATGGCAACAGTCGCGGTATCATCGGTGTACCGGGTGATGAAGAAGATCTTTATATTGAACTGTATGGTTTGCCAGTCAGTCACGATGTTTTTATGCAGGGGATTACACCGGGGAACATTGGGGAATTGGTCGTAAGTGCCCTGACTAAATCAGACCCGGAAAAATCGGATAAGCAAGTGCCCGGCTGTACGCTGTTGGTTCTGGATCTTCCTCAACTCTATCCAGATATGATCAAGGGTCTCGAAGCTGGCGTTTCCACTGCGCCTGCACGTTTATTTAATCCTGCAGATCAGATCGCTCGAAATCAGGATATCGCAGAAGAAGGATATCAAGTGGAAGAGGGGGATTGGAACGTGATTTGTGCACAAGAAGGGCTGACGACCGTTTCAAAAGCGGATGCGGAGACGTAGCTGGGTAAAATTTACGTCATTTTTGCGCCCTTTAGGCTGGACTGAACGAGGTTGCAGTGTAATATTCAGCGCTGAACGATAAATGGCGTTTTGAGAACGGTGCTTATTATTTACCAAAAAGAGCAGTTACCTTAAGTAGCTGTTCATAAGACAGATATATAAGAATAGGGTCAGAACCCAATTCAATTAAGGAAGAGATATGGCTGGAACTCCTCTTGGAACTCGTCTGTTCACATGGCTCAAAGGTGAGTTGGTTGGACAAGATCAGGACGGCAACAAGTTCTATCGCACCAAGGGTGGCAGTGAAGTACATAAAAATAGCCTGCGATCTGAACGTCGCTGGGTCATTTACAATGGTGAACCGGAAGCAAGTCGTGTCTCAGCTGACTGGCACGCCTGGATCCATCATACAACTGATGAATTACCCCCTGAAGGTGGATACGCCAAACATGATTGGCAGCAAGAGCATCAACCAAATAAAACTGGTACAGCCGAAGCATATCGCCCGCAGGGAAGTATGTTGAAGGCAGGGGATCGTCCGCGTGTTTCTGGCGATTATGATGCTTGGCAACCGGAATAAATTTTAGCAATTTAGGGCTAAGGCATTTTTTCGCTTCTGCCTGTATCTTACAAACTCAATTTTCCCTCGTAGGTGAACTCGATGAATAGAAGTATTGTTGAAACGATTATTGGCGGGCTTGTTTTGCTTGTTGCTGTTTCCTTTGGCTTCTTTGCTTTTAGCAGTAATTCGGGCGGATCTTCCACGGGGTACGAAGTCGTTGCAGAGTTTGATAACGCCAGTGGTCTGGTGTCGGGTACGGATGTTGAGATCGCGGGAGTGAAGGTTGGTACAGTTCTCCGCCAGGAATTGGATAAAGATACCTATTTTGCCGTTGTCACGCTTTTGATTGATGATGATATTAGACTCCCTAAAGGAACCTCTGCACGTATTCTTTCCGATAGTTTACTGGGGGGGAATTTTGTCAGTCTTGAGCCCGGCGGCGAAGATGAATATATCGAAGCTGGTGGATCAATTGATGATACCCAAGGCTCAGTGAACCTCATGGACCTTCTTGGTCGTTTTGTTTTCTCTTCTGCTGATAGTAATTGATCATAAGTTGAAAATTTAGGGCTGGTGTTGATATGGCAGACAAGAATAAATCATCAGTTGTCTGGCACCAACCTGATGGTGAGCCACTTTCCTGCCTTGAAAAGATCAAAGTCTTGAATGAAAATCTCGAAGAAATAAGAGAGCTTTCACAAGACGCATTGGAAGATGCCGTCCTTATGGGCGGAGATGAAGATCAGTTACGAGAAGTTTTAAAAACCATTGTTGATGATCTGATTAATCCCTATGCCTCAAAGAAACACTGATAAGTTCAGACAAAGGGATATTGGTAACTTGTTACAGGTCGTGAATAAATTTTCTCTAAAGCAAAGCGTATTAACGGGAAGAAGAGTCTTAAGTGCCGGGATTTTCGCAACTGGCTTTATTGGAATGGCTTTTCTGCCAGCCAAGGCAGAGATGATTTCCTATGAAGTTGCTGTTCTACAAGGGCTGAACAAGATAACTGCGCGTGTATCTGAGCTACGTGTGCCCGTAAATCAGCCTGTTCGTTTTGGATCGCTTGAAATTACAGCAAGAGAATGCCGTAAAAGCCGACCGGAAGAAATGCCTGAATCGGTCTCTTTTCTTGAAATTGACGATCACAAAGAAAATATAGAGACAACACGGATGTTTACCGGTTGGATGTTTGCATCTTCCCCTGCTGTGTCGGCGATGGAACATCCAGTTTATGATATCTGGGTGGTGAATTGTATGTCTTTGGATGAGGCACAGGCTGCATCCGAAAAGGCTGAAGAAGAAACACAGGTAACAGAAGAATAGCAGGTGCTTTCAGGCTTTTTGCCTGAGAGGGAGATACACTTTCAGTTGTGATAATGAAGTCAGTCTCCTGTATATAGGCTTGGGCGATTGCCTTTACAGCTTTCAATAAAATCTGATAGTTCGTCTTCTGAAAGTTCCAGCGGGAAGCGGGCGGGGGCTTGCATCGCTTCGAACAGGCATTTTTTGTAAATCTCACGATCTATTTCAATTGTACCAAACTGGCTTAGATGTTCGGTGGTGAATTGTGTGTCCAATAAGCTATAGTTCCCTTTAACAAGGCGCGCCGCCAAATGGATTAGCGCAACCTTACTTGCATCACTACGGCGCGAGAACATGCTTTCACCAAAAAAAGCGCCACCCAGAGAGACACCATAGAGGCCACCAACAAGCTTGCCATCAAGCCAGCATTCTACAGAGTGCGCAAAGCCTCTTTCATGAAGTTGGGTGTATATTTTTTTGATGAGAGGGTTAATCCAGGTATCCGGACGCTGTGATGTTGTTGCTGCACACATTTCCAGAACATCTGGAAAGGCAGTGTTGCAACGAACCTGGAAAGGTTTTTTTTTGAGGGTTTTGCGTAAAGATCGGGAGATGTGGATCTTGTCTAGGGGGAGTATGCCACGGTTCTCTGGATCTATCCAATGTAGGTCCAGAGAATCATGACTTTCAGCCATTGGAAAAACGCCAATGGTATATGCTTTTAAGAGTAGATCTGCCGTGATCTCCATGAACACCTATGCCCTGAAAAATTATGCTTTAACACTTAATTCGGGGAATGCTTGTCCAGTTTTTTTACCCTTTATTCAAGCTATCAACAAACTTTTCCAGCCAGTGAATATCATAAACACCGGATTGAAATTCTTCGTTATTTACCAACTCCATATGCAATGGAATTGACGTGTTAACACCATCAATGACGTACTCTTGCAGGGCACGTCTTGTTTTCATGATGCAATCAGCGCGATCATCCCCATGGACAATCAGCTTTGCAATCATGCTGTCATACGTTGGTGGAATCTTGTATCCGGCATAGATCGCTGCATCAACACGAATACCAAGGCCGCCAGGTGCATGGTAACCTTTGATAAGGCCGGGAGATGGCATAAAGTTGAAGGGGTGTTCAGCGTTGATCCGACACTCAATAGCGTGCCCTTTCAGGACAACTTCTTCTTGAGTGTGGCTCAGCTTTTCGCCAGCAGCAACACGGATCATTTCCCGCATAAGGTCAATGCCGCTGATTGCTTCTGAAATTGTATGCTCTACCTGAATACGGGTATTCATCTCGATGAAATAGAACTCGCCATTTTCATAGAGGTATTCAATGGTACCAGCGCTTTTATAGCCGAAGCCCAACATTGCATCAGCAGAGATTTTACCAATACGGTCGCGTTCTTCGTCGGTCAGCATGGGCGATGGTGCTTCTTCCAGCACTTTTTGGTGGCGTCGTTGCAGGGAACAATCGCGCTCCCCTACGTGGATTGCGCCGCCTTGCCCGTCGCCTAATAGTTGGATCTCAATATGCCGGGGTGTACCCAGATATTTTTCCATATAGACGACATCATCGCCGAATGCAGACTTTGCTTCAGTACGCGCCAATCGGAAACCTTGACGAAGTTCGTCATCGTTGTTGGCAACTTTCATACCGCGACCACCGCCGCCGGATCGGGCCTTGATCAGGACAGGGTAGCCAATTTCCTTGGCAATCCTGATGCCGTCTTCGGCACTTTCCAGTGCGCCATCAGATCCGGGAACAACAGGGATGCCCAGCTTGATAGCGGTATCTTTCGCAGCAACTTTATCGCCCATAATCCGAATGTGTTCGGGGGAGGGGCCAATAAAGGTAAAGCCGTGTTCTTCAACCATTTCCGCGAAGTCAGCATTCTCTGAAAGAAAGCCAACGCCGGGGTGAATTGCATCCGCGCCCGTCATTGTCGCAGCCGAGAGAATGGCCGGGATGTTGAGGTAACTGTCTTTACTCGGTGCAGGACCAATACAGACGGATTCATCAGCAAGACGAACGTGCATTGCGTCAGAATCTATTGTGGAATGGACTGCAACAGTTTCGATGCCCATATCGCGACAAGCCCGAAGAATTCTAAGAGCAATTTCGCCGCGATTGGCAATGAGGATCTTTTTGAACATGAAGCCTTCTTGTGTCAGCTATTATTCAATGACCATCAGTGGTTCGCCAAATTCGATTGGCTGACCGTCACTGACGAGGATCTGTTTTACGACGCCTGATTTCGGGCTAGGCAGCGGGTTCATGACTTTCATTGCTTCAAGAATAAGAAGCGTCTGTCCCTCAGTTACGCTGTCACCTACCTTCACAAAGGTCGGGGCACCCGGTTCACCGGAGAGATAAGCGGTTCCCACCATCGGCGAGGTAATGGCATTGGCAGGAACGCCACCAGAGTCGCTTGCTACGGGTGCTGCGACAGGAGCCGCAGTTGGTGCAACGGCTGCGGGTGCTGCAGCGTGGACAACGGTTCCGCCTCGGACGAGGCGGATACGGTGACCATCTGCTTCGTATTCGATTTCGCTCAGGTCCGTTTCATCCAGCAAGCCGGCGAGGGTACGGATAACCTTCTCATTTACTTCAAGTTTAGACATTATAAATCTTGTTCGCTGTTTAAAACGTTAGCCATCGCATCCATAGCCAAGAGATAGCCCTGACGTCCCAAACCACAAATAACCCCAAGGGCTGCTTGTGAGACATAGGATTGATGTCGAAAGCTTTCACGGCGATGAATGTTGGAGATATGTACTTCAATAACAGGTAAACCAACGCCTTTTAGAGCATCAAGTAACCCGATTGATGTATGGGTAAGTGCACCCGGATTGATGATGATACCTTCGTGCACATCGCGTGCGCCGTGGATCCAGTCAATAAGCTGACCTTCCCAGTTGGATTGCTGGCACACCAAAGAAAGCCCAAGAGCTTTGGCACGTTTGTGACAAAGCGTATTTAGGTCTTCTAAAGTTTCTGAACCATAAATTTCTGGTTCACGGCTACCCAGTAAATTTAAATTGGGCCCGTTTAAAAGCAACACTGACGGCAAAGGTATGCACCATTCATTTCAGTTAAATGAATTGATTAGGCGTAACATAGCAGTGCTGATCGTGCAATCAATTGCGACGAAAGTAATTGCTTTTTTCCATCTGTAGCTCGTTGGAAACAATTAATGTCTCAGTAAAGAATACAAGAATGAAATGCGTCTGACTTAACTGGCTTTTTCGGCTCGAATATTCTGGATGACTGTCTTGAATTGCTCGTAAGTTGTGTTCGGAGGCACACGTGTTGTTCCTACTATAAAGGCAGGGGTGCCATTGGCGCCAATTTTTTGAGCCAGTGTGCGGGTGTTGAGAATTTCCTGTCCAGTTTCTGGCGATTTCATGTCTTCTTTGAATTGATCAATGTCGAGATCTAGCTCTTCTGCCAAATCAAAAAGTCTGTCTTGGGAAAGGTCGGAAGCATTATCCATTAATGCGAAGTGGTATTCGTTGTACTTGCCCTGTTTCATTGCTGCCAAAGCTGCGCGGGCTGCAATCATGGATTCAGGGCTGAGGATAGGAAACTCTTTCATGACAACTTTGAGGTTGGGGTCGTCTTTAACAAGCTGTTTCACGACAGAGGCAGCTTTGTGACAATAGGGACAGCGATAGTCAAAGAATTCAACAAGAACGACGTCGCCGTCAGGATTCCCTAAATAGGGGGATGTTGGTGAGTTATGAAGTTCATCAATGTTGCTGACAATGGCGAGTTGCTTTTGCTCTTCTTCGCGCTGCGCTTGGAGTTCCTGATATCTTGTGAGAGAATCAATAATCACTTCAGGATTTTTCAGAAGATACTCTTTAACTGCTTCTTCGAAAGCTTTTGTCTGTTCTGCTGTTTTCAGAGGAAATGTTGCAGGATTATCTTTCTTGTCTTGTGTGTGGCCTACTGTTCCCAAGGCGATTGTTGTTGAAAGAGCAATTGTACCTGCGAAAAATGACTTGCGGAGTGTCTTCCAGTTTTGGGAGGCATAATTCTGTTTGCTAAGGAACATTGGTATAAACTTTTCTTAAGTGACAAATAATTAAAGAGATAATGATGAAATCCTTTCGAACATGCAAAGAACTTTACCGTGAAGCGTAAAGTTCTTTGAAGCTGCTCTTTGATTCCTGGAACAAATCTTTTGGGGAATTAGTTATTTTTGCGTTTTTTCTCTTTGCGATCCGCGGCACCGTTTAGGTCTGAGGCACGTAACCATGCAGGGGATCCCTTTGGTAAGAGTTCACGCGCGCGTTCTGATTGAATGACGGCTTCGGCATATTTTCCCCTGCCATAGGCCGATTCTGCTAGAGCCAGTGATGTCATACCCTTGTCGCCTCGACGTCCATAGACGATCGCAGCTTGTCGCCAGACTCCGGGATTGTTTGGTTCTTGTGCTAAGGTACTTTGAATGTGCTCTAGCGCGATGGAATCTTTTTCGGGATTATTTTCTTCGACAAGAACGCGTACATACAGTGCTTTGATTGGCGCTGCATTCGGTGCTAAGGCGACCGCTTTCTCTAAGTATGGAGCAGCTTCTTTCCCTCGAGCAAATTCAAAAAATATCTGCCCTTTGAGTTCTAGAAAATAAGGATCGTCGGGATAATCAGCGAGAAGACTATCCAGTTCACGAAGGGCATTATCTATATCTGTTGAGCGGTAATAAGAGATCGCGCGGGCGTATCTGCCTTCTTGGGTCATATCTTCTGGAGGATACTTTCTGAGGACTTTTGTAGAAGATTCCAAAAAGCCTACAAGTTTGGCAACAATACGTTTATGGAGCTGTATGATTTCCGGCGAATCGGCTTTATCGGAATATGGTGATTTTAGAACTTCATTATCTAGGAAATTGTATCTTTGTTGCGATAATGGGTGACTACGGAGATAAGGGTCTTGATTTTGGCTAAGAAGCACCTCTTGCCCTCTTAAAACCCCCATAAAATTACGAAGACCAACAGCCGACTGCTCTGTTGCTCGTAAATATTTAACTGCTGCCTGATCTGCGGCGGATTCTTGTTGGCGAGTGTAGCTCAGGAAGTTCCTCAGAGCTAATGATTGTCCTGCACCAATAATAACGCCAGCGGCCTCACCTTTGCCTGTCGCCAATGCTGCACCTACTCCTAGCAAATAGCTAGCAAATGTCGTGACTAAAGCTTTGTCCACATTGTCTCCGCGGAACGCTATATGTCCGCCGGCAAGGTGTCCGGTTTCGTGTGCAATAACACCAATTACTTCAGAAGGCGTTTTCGCTTTGATTAAGAGGCCTGTGTTGATAAACATTCTGTTGCCTGATGTCACAAAGGCATTGAGGTTTTTGTCATTTACGATGAAAATATTTATACTTTGGGGGCTGATGCCAGCTGCCTGAAAGATTGGGGTGGAATAAACTCTTAGAGCATGTTCTGTTTCTGCATCGCGAATTAAGTTTAATCCCTGAGCTTTTACTGGAAAGGTAAAAGTAACGGTGGCAATAAGAGCAATGATGCGTAAAATCAGGCGGGCTGGTCGTTCATTCAACGGGCAGTTCTCACAAGTTTATAAGATTTCGTATAGTCAATTGGGGGCAAAGCGTCAGTAATGCAAGACACCTTTTTCGGTAAAACAAAACTTCATTCCGCTATCTTAACAGCATGTTTGGGGGGAATGCTACTCTCAGCTTGTGAAACTGCGGATGAAACTGCAAAAGGGAATCTTCAAGTCGTCGAAGGTTTTGCTGGCGTTGTATCAGCTGATGAGCCAAGGGCTGCACAGGTTGGACGTGAGCTGTTGGGCAATGGTGCAACTGCTGCTGATACAGCTGTGGCAATGTATTTTACCATGGCTGTTACTATGCCATCGCGTGTTGGTATCGCCGCGGGCGGAGCGTGTTCTTATTATGACAAGGAAGAAAATAAAGCTGTTGCCTTGAATTTTCTTCCGAAATCGTCTGCTTCCGGTGGTGTCATTCCAAAGGCGCCCCGTGTAATGGCTGCGCTGCATGCTAAATATGGTTCTGTTCGTTGGCAGCAGCTTGTTGCATATGGGGAGAATCTGGCACGCTTTGGAAATCCGGTTAGCCGTTCCTTTGCCTATGATTTGGCCCTTGCTAATCAACGACTGGGGGTAAATGCAGAACTTCTGAACAAGTTTGCACGCGAAGACGGCAAGCTACCTCGCGAAGGCGATAAACTGGTCCAGGCCGAATTGTCAGGACTTCTTGGTGGATTGAGAGCGCAAGGGGCGGGCTATCTGTATGCCGGGGCGTTGACCAGACGCTATGCTGAGGCTTCTTCAAATGCAGGTCAGCCCTTAACCAGTGATGAAATTAGAAACTATCTACCTACTTTCGAAGAGCCTCTTACCGTAATGGTCAAAGACGATCTTGCACATTTCTCGGGAGACTATTCCGGTAGTGCGCTTGTGACAGCAAACCTGTTGGGACAATTACACGTAAGTGATACCTATGCCGAGGCTTCTCAAAGCGAGCGAACACACATGTTTGTCGAAGCATTAAAAAGAGCGCACGTTGTTCGTGCAGGCGTGGTCTCAGGGCAAATCCCTGTAGAGGCAACGCTGAGTGAAGAAGCGCTGGAAAATGTATTTGAAAGCTATAATCCTGGTAAGTCGACACCAGTATCAGCATTACCGTTCCAGCCAATAGTTGCTTCAGGAAATCCCTATGCTGCTGGTTTTTCTGTTATTGATAAATATAACAATGCTATTGCCTGTAGCTTTACGTTGAACGGCCTGTTCGGTTCTGGTCGGATGCTTCAAGACATGGGTGTTGTTTTGCCCGCACCACCTCGTTCTGCTGCTGATGGTCTAGACACCGTTGTCAGTGTTGTTGTTGCGAACGATCCAACCACTTTTTCCCGATATGCCGGGACATCCGCGGGTGGGGCTGTCAGTGCCTCTGCGTTGGGGAAAGTCATGGCGGATACCTTGTTAGGGGAAGTTGTACTTAAGGAAGCTGAATCATCGGCCCGATTACATCACAGCGGTAAGCCAGATATTGTGTTTTATGAGCAAAGCAGCCCAAGTGACATCATTGAAAGCCTTAAAAGCAAAGGCCACGATGCAAGGCCAGCTCCGGAATTTGGTCGTGTTAATTCCAGCCATTGTGCTAAAAGTTTAAAGTTTAACCCAGAAACCTGTAGTTCTGCCGCGGATAAACGCGGGTATGGTTTGAGCCGTTTGGCACGATAGGACAGAAGCATGGCTTTGAAGCTTTCAAACAGGGGGGATATTCCCCCCTTCATTGTAATGGATGTTCTTCGTGCGGCTAATGAGCGAGCTGCTGCTGGGGAAAACATTCTCCACCTTTCTCTTGGTCAACCTGCAACACCTGCGCCTGATTATGTCTTGGAGACGGTTAAATCTGCCCTCGATACTGAAATGATCGGATATACCGATGCCATGGGTATTCCTGAGTTGCGACAGGGAATTGCAGATCACTACAAGTACATGTACCAGCAAGAGGTTGATCCCAAACGCGTCATGGTCACGACGGGATCATCGGCGGGTTTTTTGTTGTCTTTTCTTGCCGCGTTTAATCCGGGTGATCGGGTTGCATTGGCGGCACCCGGATATCCGGCATACAGAAACATTTTAGTTGCGTTGGATATTGAGCCTGTATTGATTGAGGTTGGACCAGAAGAACGCTTCCAACCAACAGCAGAGTTGTTGGCAGCTCAAGGTAAACTTGATGGCGTTATTATTGCCAGCCCGTCTAATCCGGCGGGAACAATGTTAAGCGAAGAGGCCTTCAAGGGGATTATTGATTACTGTGCCCTGCACGAAATCAGATTAATTTCAGATGAGATTTACCACGGTATTACCTATGGGGCAGAGGCTCCAACGGCGTTGAAATATACCGAAGATGCTTTCGTCATAAATTCTTTCTCTAAGTATTTCTCTATGACAGGGTGGAGATTGGGGTGGATGATCTTGCCCGAAGACATGTTGCGGGCAGAGGAATGCCTTGCTCAGAATTTGTTTATTTCCCCGCCAACCTTATCTCAGATTGCAGGAGCAGCGGTTTTTAACTGTTATGATGTTCTTGAGGGCTATGTTGCGCAGTATGCGCGTAACAGAGAGATTCTGCTGAACGAGTTACCTAAGGCTGGTTTTAATAATCTTGCCCCTGCGGATGGCGGATTTTACATTTACGCGGATATTAGTCAGCGTACCAATGATAGCCAATCGTTCTGTTCACGTCTTCTAAACGAAACAGGTATTGCTGCGACACCAGGTGTTGATTTTGATCCCTTCCAGGGTAATCATTTTATGCGATTTTCGTTTGCAGGATCAGAACAGACAATGCTTGAAGCGGTCAAACGACTCAAGGATTGGCGGTAGACGCATAACGTTAGGTTAAACCAACAGAAAAGCCCCGGGCGATGACGTCCGGGGCTTTTTTGGTGTCTTAAAGATGATTAGTTACCGGTTATTCGGCTCCACCAACCTTTTTTCTTAGGTCCAGAAGACTGTGCCCCGGAAGGCTGTGCCAGTTTCGGCGCTTCTGTTCGAGCTGGTGCACTTTCAGCGACAGCAGCAACGGGTTTTGGTTCTGGTTTGCTTTCTGTCTTGGTAACAGGTGTTTCAATTGGAATATTCTTCACTTCGGTAGAAGATTTTGAAGCCTTTTCAGCAGCAGATGCAGCCGTTTTTCTGGGTCTTCCGACTGGACGGCCTGTTTTGGTTGTAGCTTTCGCCCGAGTACGGGTTCTTGGCTTGGCCTTAGCAGGTGCACTATCGGATGACGTTTCAGATTCAGGCGTGGATGCTTCTGCGGCTTTTTGTTCTACTGTATCTTCAGAGGCATCGCCTGTTGTTGAAGTCGCAGCCGTTTCTAGGGTTTCATCCCCAGCCTTTTTACGTGGACGCCGTGTCGTTGTTGCCCGTTTACGCGGTGCACGACGAGGCTTCTTCGGCTTTTCTTCTTCATCAGCAGCTTGGGCTTCTGTTGAAGAGGTGCTTTCGCTGGTGCTATCTGTATCCGAGACTGCTGCAGCAGATGCCGCTGGTTCCACAGAGGCTAAGGTTTCTGCTGTTGCAGTCTCCTGAGCAGGTGTTTCGTCTGCGGATGTTTCCGGTGAAGCTGACTTTCTGCGGCGAGGGCCACGGCGACGTTTCGGCTTCTCTTCCTCAGTAGTCTTGTCATCAGTGGACGTCGAAGCTTCTTGCGGCACTTCTGATGTCACTTCTGCTTTCTGTTCAGACGCTTCGTTACTGTCCGCTTCAGATGCGGTTTGAGTTTCTGATCCGTCTAGCTGCTCTTCTTCACCCTCTGGGCGTCTGGTTCTTCTTCTGCCACCGCGTTTGCCGCGACGACGACGCTTGCGGGGACGGCCATCCTCATCAAACCCGTCCTCAGAACGAGAAGCTTCCTGATCATTATCGTTGGATTGCTCTTCATCAAGGGATGAGGTTACATTTTCCTCGTTATCCGCATCAGGAAACTCTGAACGATCTTTCCGACGGCGACGGCGACGGCGACGCTTGAGGTCACCATCCTGTCTATCGTTACGGTCAGTCCGCTCAGATCGTTCTTCATTAAGATTTCGCGTTGATTTCACCTGTGTGGATTTCACAGATTCAAGCGGCATGATTTCTTCGACAGGGCCATCGTTATTTGCAACAAGCCTATCCAGACGGAAGTTAGGAATGACGATGCTGTCATCAGCATTGATATCAACAGCAAAATTGTAGCGCTGTTCGATTTCTATGAGACGTGAACGTTTCTGGTTCAGGATGTAAAGGGCAACTTCGGTTGGAACGAAGAGGGCAATTTTGCCGCTTCCTTTACGAATACCGTCTTCTTCCAAGGCACGTAGAGCGTGAAGCGCGGCAGACTCTGTTGTTCTTACCGTTCCAATGCCGTCACAGTGCGGGCAGGTCAGCGTTGAGTTTTCGACAATACTAGGACGTAAACGCTGGCGAGACATTTCCAGTAGTCCAAAGGGACTGATCCGTCCCAGTTGGATGCGAGCTCTGTCCGCTTGCATCGCGTCTTTCAGACGGCGTTCAACTTCCCGGTTATGTTTGGGATCATCCATATCGATGAAATCAATAACCAGCAGTCCGGCCAAATCGCGCAGGCGTACTTGACGCGCAACTTCATCGGCGGCTTCCTGATTGGTTTTGAAGGCGGTCTCTTCAATATGACGTTCTTTGGTCGCACGGCCAGAGTTCACATCCACGGCCACCAACGCTTCTGTTGGGTTGATGACCAGGTATCCGCCAGATTTAAGCTGGACAATCGGGTTGTGCATTGCATCGATCTGTGTTTCTACCTGGAAACGATGATACAATGGAACTTGCATGCCTTTGTAGTGCTTAACCTTCTTGGCATGGCTTGGCATCAAGGAACGCATACAGCTTTTAGCCATTTTGTACCCGCGTTCACCTTCAACCAGGATCTCTTCCATATCACTGGTATAGAGATCACGCATTGCCCGTTTGATAAGGTTCGCTTCTTCATAAATCAGATTAGGTGCTTCTGATTTTAGCGTATTTTCACGAATTTCATTCCAAAGGCGAATAAGGTATTCGTAATCGCGCTTGATCTCCATTTTCGTACGCTGGCTACCAGCAGTACGAACGATCACGGCGATCCCTTCGGGAATTTTCAGTTCGGAAAGAATATCTTTGAGGCGCTTACGGTCATTCGGGTTGCTGATTTTGCGACTAATCCCGCCACCTTTGTTGGTGTTGGGCATCAGAACGGAATAGCGACCGGCAAGAGACAGATATGTCGTTAAGGCAGCACCTTTGTTGCCGCGCTCTTCCTTTGCCACCTGAACAAGAATAACCTGACGACGTTTGATCACCTCTTGAATTTTGTAGCGCTTCATGAGGTTTACGCGCGACTTTGTTTTGGTTTCAAAGTCTGACTCGTCTTCATTGATGCTATCGACAGAGGTTTCCCCGGCGATTTCTTCAATGGTATCGTCTTGCTGCTTCTCTACGCTTTCGAGGGAATCTGAAGAAACATCTACAGTATCTTCCTCTGCTTGTGGCGCGTTATTTTCTTCCTCTTCCTGAGGTTCAACAACGGCTTCTTCTTCCATAATACTATCGCGGTCAGCAACCGGAACACGATAGTAGTCCGGGTGGATTTCGCTGAAAGGAAGGAAACCATGTCTGTTCCCGCCGTATTCTACGAATGCGGCTTGTAGAGAAGGTTCAACACGGGTTACACGAGCGAGGTAGATATTTCCTTTTAGTTGTTTCTTGGATTGGGTTTCAAAATCGAAATCTTCAAGTTTGTTTTCGTTGTGCACCACAACCCGGACTTCTTCCGGGTGGGTGGCATCGATTAGCATACGTTTTGCCATACGTGAGTAACTCCAGCGTGCGGCCTGCGCCTTTGGTAAGCCATAACAAAGGCGGCGCACGGAACATCAGTGTCGATGAATTTATATGATCAAGAGCGTTCATTACCGTTTCTTTATCCTGCGTAACCGTAGTTTTGAACGGGAACGCTCTCGCTTGGGAATCGTTCTAAAATTAGAGACGATTCATTTAAGTTAAAAAGTGTTGAGGGGGTAGTTGTTTTTGTGAAACCTTGCCCCATCAGTTTGGCTTGTTGTACTTGCTTCTCAGGGCGTCTTTTATAAAGACCGAAATCTGTAGTTTCTGGCTAACAGAGCCTCCTGAGGCATCAGTACACGCTGTAAGTTGGATTATTACTCCACTATCAGCGTAGAATTTTCTGCCTGTAGACTAACAGGAGCGTTCCCTCTGTGCTAGAAGGTAATTTCACTTTTTTGGATTCATTTTAAAAATACGTGATAATAGGGTTGTTTCATGAGTATGTTTTTTGAGTAACGTACTTAGATTAAACCGAAAATAGCTTGGTATTAAACAGTGATATTTGAGATAAAGAGCGCATGAACGTTAGGTTTTTTAGCTGTACCAGATTGGTTGGACTTTTCCTGACCTTGGTTGCTCTTTTAGGAACAGTGAGCGCACAGAGTTCTGATCTGGATGCTATTCGAATCGGAAAGCACCCGGATAAAACCCGTTTTGTCATGGAATTATCCGAAGAACCGGCCTATCGAATCTTCACGCTTCCCGATCCTTATCGCATCGTTATCGACCTGCCTAAACTGAATTGGAAGGTGCCTAAGAACAAGGTTCCAAGGGCAACAGGGGCCGTTCAGGCGCTTCGTTTCGGGCTGTTTGAACCAAACATTAGCCGTGTGGTTCTGGATGCACGATATCCCGTTTCAATTACATCGGCTTTTTTGCTGCCACCGAAAGAAGGTCACAAGCATCGTCTGGTTGTTGATATCAAAAGGATCTCTGCGACAAGGTATAAGTCATCAGGGGAACAAAAACGTCAACTTACGTCGGCGAAACCTTTGAAAGAAAAGACGCAGGTTGCTGTCACACCTATTGCCCCTGCTTTAATAGCGCCGAAGACAGCAAAGAAAAAAAGTAAGAAGGTCATTGTGGTTGATCCCGGACATGGCGGTGTGGATCCCGGGGCAATTGGCGTATCCGGTATACAGGAAAAGAAACTGGCACTTAGCTATGCAAAGAGCTTAAAGGCCGTATTGGAACGTTCCGGGCGCTATAAAGTGGTGATGACGCGTAACTCTGATACTTCACTGGCGCTTCGACAAAGGGTTGGTATCGCCCAAAAAGCCGATGGTGATCTGTTTATTTCTCTCCATGCCAACAAACATCCGTCCAGCAGGGTTCGGGGCTTTTCAGTCTATAGCCTGTCCGAAAACGGATCGGATAAAGAGGCCGAAGCACTGGCTGCAAAGGAGAACAAGGCCGATATTATTATCGGGTTTGATTTGAGCGAACAGTCAGCAGATGTCAGTAAAATTCTGATCGACCTTGCGCAGCGCGAAACTAATAATCAGGGCAAGCAGTTTGCAAATGTGCTGGTTACAGAAATGAAACGTGAGGCAAAACTGTTGGGGCGTCCGCATCGTTCGGCCGGGTTTGCCGTGTTGAAATCGCCGGTGATCCCCTCTGTTTTGGTCGAGTTGGGCTATATGTCGAACCGCCAGGAAGAACGGTTGCTCAGAAGCGATAAACACAGAGAGAAACTTGTGACAGCCATAAGCCGTGCTATCGATCAATATTTCGGGAAGCTGGAAAGTTATAACGCGCAATAACTGGTTTCTTACGACTTTCTGGTATAATAACGGGAAACAATTTTTCTCAAACCTGTTGCCTGTCGCATGATGAGGGTGTTGAGCAAAGCAGGCGGAGTGTCGACTTTGCCATATGATTGTCATAGTTTTGAGGCAGATTTGTCGATTATAGCATTGATGCTGGTTAGGATTTAAGGCGTGAAGTTTCTTAAGATATTGGGCTATTTGTTTGGTCTGGGAATTGTGATGGCAATTGCTGGCGGGGGCGTGGTTCTCTATGCTTTCTATGAATATGGCAAAGGCCTGCCGGAACATACTGACCTTAAGGATTACGATCCGCCGACTGTAACTCGTGTGCATGCGGGCGACGGACGTTTGATGGAAGAATACGCCAAGGAAAAGCGTATCTATGTGCCAATTACGGCGATCCCTACCCGTGTAAAAGATGCATTCCTTTCTGCTGAAGACAAAGATTTCTATACCCACGGCGGATTGAATTATCTCTCGCTTGCCCGTGCGATGATGACCAATATAAAAAACATTGGATCAGGCAAACGCTTGATCGGGGCATCTACGATTACCCAGCAGGTCGCAAAAAACTTTTTGCTGACCAACGAGGTGTCATACGAGCGTAAGATCAAAGAAGCCATTTTGACGTTCCGTATTGAAAACGCCTTTGAAAAAGAACGTATTCTGGATCTGTATCTCAATGAAATCTTTCTGGGCTATCGATCCTACGGTGTTGCTGCGGCGTCATTGAACTACTTTAACAAGTCGCTTGATGAGTTAACAATTGCCGAAGCGGCTTATCTGGCTGCCTTGCCAAAAGCACCGTCCAACTATCATCCCGTTCGGCGTCATGCTTCGGCACTGGCTCGTCGTAACTGGGTTATCGGGCGTATGCTTGAAAACGGGAAAATTACCGAAGCAGAAGCTGAAACTGCCTGGCAATCACCTTTGGAAGTCATCAAGAGAGACCAGACCGAAGTCGTTGATGCCCCGTATTTCTCAGAAGAAGTGCGCCGTGAGCTGATTGACCTTTATGGGGAAGACGGGCTTTACGAAGGCGGATTGTCTGTTCGTACGACCTTGCAGCCGCGGTTACAGAAAATTGCGCAGAAAAGCTTGCGCGATGGCTTGATCGCATATGATCGTCGCCATGGATGGCGTGGTCCTGTTACCACCTATGATCCGGACTCACCCGACGGATGGAAAAAGCAGCTGGAGGCTATTCCCACACCCAAAGGGGCTGATCCATGGAAGCTGGCGGCTGTTTTAGAAGTGGGCAAGAAATCGGTCTCTATCGGCCTCGCGGACGGGACACGCGGCACTATCCCGATGAGCGAAATGAAATGGGCGCGTAAGTGGCTCAAAAATCAGCGCTTTGGCGGTGTTCCAAGTACACCGGGTCATGTTTTGTCACTGGGGGATGTTGTCCTTGTCGAAGGTGTCACAAAGACGCCAAAGGGAAATGATTACCCCGAAAATACCTTTGCTTTGCGGCAGATACCCGATGTAAATGGCGGACTTATTGCGATTGATCCCCATACGGGCCGCGTATTGGCCATGTCCGGCGGGTTCTCTTTCTCTCGCAGTTCATTCAACCGTGCGACACAGGCGATTAGACAGCCGGGTTCCGCGATCAAACCCTTCATTTATTTGAGCGGTCTTGATAATGGCTATACGCCTGCAACACTTATTCAGGATGCGCCCTTTGCCTTGGATCAAGGGGCGGGCCTTGGTAAGTGGAAACCGGGAAACTATACGAAGAAATTCTATGGACCGACACGTATGCGGGTTGGCTTGGAAAAGTCCCGAAATCTGATGACGGTTCGTCTTGCCCAGAATGTGGGTATGGATAAAGTCGTCGAGTATGTAAAACGCTTTGGTATTGATAACAACATGAAGCCCGTGTTGTCGATGTCGCTGGGGGCGGGGGAGACATCCTTACTACAGATGACAACGGCCTATGCCATGCTGGTAAATGGCGGCAAGCGCATTGAACCGTCGCTTATTGACCGTATTCAGGATCGGCGTGGACGAACTGTGTTCAGGCATGATTCTCGTAACTGCTTACCGTGTGTGAGTGATAGTGAATGGAATAATCAGTCCGTACCGACCTTGCCAGATACCCGCGAACAGATTGTTGACCCCGCGTCAGCCTATCAGATGGTATCGATGCTCGAAGGTGTCGTGCAGCGGGGTACTGGACGCAGGATTAAATCTATCGGCAAGCCACTTGGCGGGAAAACGGGGACAACCAATAAAAGCTTTGATGCATGGTTCCTTGGCTTCTCTCCGGACCTGGCTGTTGGCGCCTATGTTGGCTTTGATAATCCCAAAACACTGGGAGCCAAAGAACAGGGCGCAAGTGCTGCTGCCCCGATCTTCAAGTCCTTTATGGAAGAAGCCCTTAAGGGTGCACCAGCAACACCTTTCCGGGTTCCTGCTGGTATCAGGCTGGTCAGAATCAATGCTGAAACTGGCCGTTTGGCTGGGGTGAATGACAGCAATGTCATTGTGGAGGCCTTCAAGCCGGAAAATGTTCCATCACCGAATTTTTCCGGTGCCGGGGAAGAGAATGACAATCCGCTTTTATCTGTAACCGATGGATTGACAACCGAGGGGTTGTATTAACCCATCCGAAACAGGTAGAAGAAACCGAATTACTTATTTTAAATCTAGCTGACGAGGAGGCCGTATAAATATGCGCGCCGAGATCGAAGCGGCGATTAGCGATATTGAACAGTCGCTGATCCTGCTGAGGAGGCATCTTTGACTGGGATGCCGCACTTAGACGATTAGACGAACTTAACGTTCGTGCCGAAGACCCTGAGCTCTGGAATGATCAACAGCTTGCCCAAGCGCTGATGAAAGAGCGGACGCATCTGGAGCAGTCGATTGCGGCTGTTCGCAAGATCGAAAGCGAGGTGGAAGAAGCCAGCTTGTTGATTGAGATGGGTGAAGACGAGGGCGATCAGGATTCAGTTGATGAGGGCGAAAGCCAGATTTTTGCCCTGAAAGAACTGGCAGATAAAAAGCAGCTGGAAAGCCTGTTGTCTGGTGAAGCCGATGCCAATGACTGTTATTTACAGGTCAATGCGGGTGCTGGCGGTACCGAGGCGCAGGACTGGGCTGAAATGCTGTTGCGCATGTACACGCGCTGGTCTGAACAGCATGGCTATAAGGTTGAATGGTTGGAAGAAAGCAGCGGTGAAGAAGCTGGCTTGAAGTCCGCCACAGTTATGATCAAAGGGCACAACGCCTATGGCTGGCTAAAAACCGAAGCTGGTGTGCACCGTCTTGTGCGTATTTCACCTTATGATTCACAGGCCCGTCGCCATACGTCCTTTAGCTCTGCGTGGGTTTATCCTGTTATTGATGACAGCTTTGATATCGAAATTCTGGACAAGGATATTCGCGTTGATACCTTTCGTGCTTCCGGTGCGGGTGGGCAGCACGTGAACACCACTGATTCAGCGATCCGTATCGTCCACGAACCAACGGGTATCGTGGTGCAGTGTCAGAATGACCGTTCTCAGCACAAGAACCGCGCGACCGCGATGAACATGTTGAAATCCCGGTTGTTCGAACATGAAATGCAAAAGCGTGAAGAAGTTGCACAGGCCGAAGCGGATTCCAAAACCGAAATTGGTTGGGGACGACAGATCAGATCTTATGTTCTGCAACCGTATCAGATGGTGAAAGACCTTCGAACCGGGGCGGAAACCAGTAATTCTGGCGCTGTGCTAAACGGCGATATTGATATGTTCCTCGAAGCATCACTGGCGTCCAAACTCAAAGGCGGCACGACCGAAGACGAGGATCACGAAGAGCTTCTGTAATCAAATTCTTTGATGATTAAAATACAGGGATGAAAGTTGATACTTTGATCCTGTACATAACGATTAATAAAACCCCGATAGGACTAATCCTATCGGGGTTTGTTCTAGCATAATCAAACAGCAGGTTTGTTTAGCCCAGAAACAAGGTGAAGCAAGGTAAGGCAAGGTATTGCCGTTAAACTTAACGCTTGTTCCTATTAGATCACTCTGCTCTCTCTGACATTAAGCGCAAAGAAAGCATTGCGATCTAATTTTTTTATCGTGCGTTGATGGTCAGGCGTTTATTCCACACGATCCGTTGGTAGGTCCCAATAAGCACGCTTACTTTCCTGACGAACCTGTTCTTTACTCAAGCCGACATCTTCTCGTTGCTCGGATGTCAGGTCTGCCAAAACGCGTCGCTCTTTCCGAACTTCAAAAGCCGTTGCAAACCAGTTACGAGTTCGGGCAAGCAGACGATTTAATAAGGTTGTCGCTTCCTTTGGAGCGGATGTGAAGATCGTGTGATCCTGAGAAAAAGAAGTCCCGCAAGCGCCGTTGGTGCCCACAGTATGACATGTGCTCAAGCTATGACCGGTTTGTTTTAGCATTTTATCCTCCATTACAAAATGTGATGGTCTTGGTGTTTGTAATCAATGTTATTGATATATTGTCACGAATTTAGTATTATGAAAGTGAATAGTGTTGATGAATATCATCACAAAAATTGATAATGTGATTTTCTGATATCAGACGAGCACGGGAAAGGCAGTAGATTGAGAAATTTTGACCTTGGAACATTACGCAGTTTTATCACGGTCAGTGAAACCGGTGGTATGACCGCTGCGGCAAACAAACTTCACATGACCCAGTCAACAATCAGCATGCAAATCAAGCGGCTGGAAGAAAGTGTTGGTCTGCCCTTGCTGGACCGTAATAGTGGACGGGGCATCCGACCAACGGCAGAGGGAGACCAGTTGCTTGGCTATGCACGGTCAATGCTGGACCTGAACGATGAAATCTGGGGAAGATTAACAGCCCCCAAGTACGAGGGCAGTATCTGTCTTGGTGTGCCGGGCGATGTGATCAGGCCTCATATTCCAAATGTTCTCAAGCAGTTCAACCGTGATTTCCCCCGGGTACAGGTCAAGCTGAAAACTGCGGGATCAATTGATCTGGCCAGTGAAATCGAGCATGGCCAACAAGATCTGATCCTGACGACTGAGGTATATGACAAAGACCATAAATTGCCCGACAATGGTGAGTTGTTAGTCGTGCAGCCTCTGTTATGGACGGGGGCCGTAAATGGTCACGCGTGGATGGCACGTCCTCTACCTGTTGCAATGGTGCGCGGCTGTGCCTTTCGGCGATCCATGATTGATGCCTTGGAACAGGCGAACATTCCCTGGCTGGACGCGGTAGATACAGACAGCGAAGATTCCACCTCGGTCGCCGTCGCCGCAGACTTTGCCGTGCGCCCCGAACTACCAACCTTCAGCGACCCCGGCATCGAAGAAATCGACCACCGCGGCGAGTTACCAACTCTCCCCCGATGTAGCATAAACATGTACCTAGCAGACGGCCCGAACAAAGTTTTAGCGGAAGAGTTGGCGATATATATTCGAGGCGCTTTTAGGGGGTAGGAGGAACGAGCAGCTCGCATAATAGTTTTAAGCTGGATTGAGCCAATTTTGGGAATCACTATAGCTGAATCAACCTGTTTAGTTACAAGAAGATTATTGTTTGAAAGGATGTATCAATAACACTTAAGGTTGTGCATTTGGCTATTTTATATAATGTTTGATTTGTTATTGGAGCTTCCGCTTTCAACCCTAAGCGGACATTTGAGAATAAGTGGCGTCCGTCTATTTCCGGAAAGCTATCTATAAAGCTGTCAGTTGCTGGAAAAGCTAACCCGCTCCGTGTTAATGCGGTTAGTGAGTTCTTATTACAAAATTTGGTTTAGAGTTTATTCAATGAAAAGCATAAATTTATTATCGCTAGCTCAAGCGCATGATTCTTTGGGTTTAAGCGAATTCAGTTCATTTACTGATTACTATGGTGTTGGTATTAATAACCACGAAATAGATGACCTAAAAGTACTTATAAACGAAATGCTCACCTTATTGTCGTTTGTAAATATTTTCAACGACTTTTATGTTGGCTATAAAATACAACATATAAGTAAAGAGTTTGATCTTCTTCGCTTTGGCGATAATTACATAATTAATGTAGAAATTAAGAGTGAAAGTACTGAAGAAAAAATAAAGAAACAGCTAATTAGAAATCAGTACTATCTTAGCCATATTAATAAGGTTATTCACAATTTTTGCTTCGTCACTAAAACGAAAACATTATATCAATTAAATTATTCTGGAGGCTTGGATGTTGTTCACCTAAATTCTTTAGTGCAACTTTTAACGAGCCAAAATTTAGTTAAATTAGAAAGTCCAGATTCTCTTTTCAATCCTTCTGACTATTTAGTTTCCCCTTTTAACTCCACATCTAAATTTGTTAATGACCAATATTTTTTAACGGGAAATCAAGAAAATATTAAAGGGAGAATTATAGCTGACGTGAGCACTGGAACATCAGCTTTCATATCACTAACTGGAGGGCCTGGCACCGGAAAAACATTGCTAACATACGATATAGTCAAATCCGTCAGAAGCTCATTAAGAACTGTAATAGTCCATTGCGGGCAACTCAATGAAGGCCACTTGAGATTGAAGCAGCTTGGCTGGAATATAGTATCTATACGGGATTTTAAGGATTATGATTTCACAACTATTGACTTAGTTGTCGTTGACGAAACTCAAAGAATTTATGCCAATCAACTTGATAAGCTAATTGGGGATGCGGCTTCAACCAATACCCACTGTGTATTCTCCTATGATAAACAACAAACATTACATTCATCTGAATCGCGTGTGGATGTGGAGGGTAAAATCGATGCCACTGGAAGTACAACCAAATATAAGCTGTCAGAAAAAATAAGAACAAACAAAGAAATTGCTAATTTCATAAAGGTTCTCTTTAACAATAAAAGAAATAATATTTCAGTTTCAAATTGTGCAAATATTGATTTCGACTATTTCACTGATTCTTCAAATGTTAAAAATTATCTTACTCTAATAGCAAGTGAAGGATGGGAAGTTCTTAGACTAACTCCATCTCGATATAACACCGAACATCACGAATCATATGCTCAGGTTTCTAGCCAGAATTCTCATAGAGTGATCGGCCAGGAATTCGATAATGTTGCAGTTGTTATTGATGAGTATTTTTCTTATGCCTCTAGTGGGCGACTTATATACAACTCAAGAACATATTATGACACAGTAAAAATGCTGTTTCAGAATGTTACTCGTACTAGAAAGAAGTTAAAACTTATTATAATTGGTAATCTGCAGGTATTGAGTAGGTGCTTATCTGTCTTAAAGTGAGCCAACCAATAAGCAATTAACAAATCAATTCACTACGCACCTATGGCACATTTCAGATAAACCATAGCCTGATTTATAATCGCAATTAACTCGAGGCAGGATAAAAGTGATAAAAAGGCTTTGTGATTTGTTTAACTTCTTTATTATTAATATAACTTAAACTCAATATAACAAAGATATACAACAAACTTAAGCAATATATTCTCGGTAAATTCAGATGCGTAACACGTATACCTTTAGAATAAAGAACCATAAACCCGCCACCTTCCCCATGGAAAGGCTTGGAGAGTATCTTGTCCAAATATCTAAAATTTTGGGCGAGCCTAATAGTGTACATTTTGACAATGTCCACGAAGGGAGTGTGGCTATCGAAATTCAGGTTGATGAAATTGCAGAAATACGAGTTCGCGATCGATATAAAACACTAAACAAAACAGATACACCAATAGATGTTAAAAATGCCTCCGAAGCCCTTAACAAGCTGTTGCGTGAGGATAATACAAGTGCAACCTTCTCTCCTACAGATACTCTAGTTTCTGCTGAAATCATTGAATTTCCCGGTGTGAAAGCTCCGATACCTCAAAGAATAGGCCCTATAAAGCAGCCCAGCGAATTACAAGGAGTTATTGTTAGCTTGAGAGGGAAAGACAAGTCCAAACATGTCATTCTTGAAGATCAAGGTGAGTCTATTTCCAATATTGAGGTCAATGAGGGGCTTGCTTTAGAATTAAGAGAATTTATGTTTGACGCCACCATAAGATTATCTGGTGAAGGCAAGTGGTTTAGAGAACCTGACGGTAACTGGACACTTGCTAGCCTTAAAGCTACCAGTTTTAGTGTTTTGGAAGACAAGCCGCTAGGCGATCTTGCAAGAGAATTACGCTCTTATGACTTAGGGTGGTCTGCTGAAGAAGATCCAATAAAACAACTAAAAGACATTAGGGGTTAACTTTGCGCAGAGTAGTTTTAGACGCTAACATTTTAATTCTTTTGCTTGTACCTGACGCAGACATACCGCTTCCAGAAGGCGTACCTAAGGAAGAGTTTGCGGCAGGAAAGCGGGTTGAATTTCTTTTTGAAAAATTCAACAAGAACGGGACACAGGCAGTTGTACCAACTCCCGTTTTATCGGAAATTCTTATTAAACAAGGGGATGATACCCTTTCATTTTTGGAAAAAATCCAAAAGCAGAAAACAATTCGAATTGAACCTTTCGATCTAAGGGCTGCAATAGAGTGCGCGGAGATGCAAAAGAAGTTTGGCAAGCGCTCAGGCCTCACGAGCAAAGAATACCCCTATCAGAAAATTAAATTTGACCGGCAGATACTTGCTATAGGCCTATCACGACAAGCCGATTGCATATTTACCTGCGACAAAGAATTATCAAAGTTGGCGGAGAAATTTGGAATTAATGTAGTCGGAATACAAGAGCTACCGCTTCCCGAGAAGCCTCCTCAGATCGATATGAGCGATATTTCGGAAGATTTTTAAAGTCCCTAAGGGTTTTTTATCTTATTACTGGTCCATCTAAAGTATTCGCTAAAATGCTATTGATGTAAGTAAGAAGATTCCTGAGTATCAAATGTTCGGAGATCATCCAGGCTAGGACTTGAGGCCATCATATATCAGTTAAAAGCTCGCAATTTTTGTTAGTAATGTTAAATAATTTAATGTCTGCTTCTGGCACAAAGCAGCTAAATCAAACTCTAGATTTATCTAAGTCTTACACGTCTTCAATATTCTCGGACCACCCAATCCTTGAATGTTTTTTCTTGCAACGATTATCAGGGTAATTGTGGAAAGAAGGAGGCCGCTCCAGACGGCGGTGAAGACGGCAGTCCAGACGCCCCATGCGCCCCAGTTTAAAACATAGATGAAGAGGGCGGCGAAACCTGCGGAGGCGAATATCTGTCTGTAAATTCCGATCCATACGGTCCAGATCGGGCGTTTGATGCCTTGGAAAAAGGACATCATGGCAAAGAGGGTGAGGTAGGCGGGCAGCATGGGGGCCGCCAAGAGCAGATAGTCAAATCCGGTGGAAATGACATCTGGGTCCTGAGTGAAAAGGCCCAGCAAGAACTTACCACCAAGCAGGAGAAGAAGCGCACCGATCAGCATCATGCCGATGCCTGTCAGCACACACCACCAAAAAGCATAGCGCACTCTGTCAAGTTCTTTGGCCCCGTGGTTTTGCGCAATGATCGGCAAGAGAACAATTGTCAGACCCAGACCGGGTAAGAGAATAAGTTGCTCAATACGCAGGGCAATGCCATAGGCGGCGACGGCGGTTGCGCCGAAGGGTTGCAGGAAATACTGGATCATAAAAACGCCCACGGTGATGGTGAGAAAGTTCAGGCTTGCAGGTGCCCCTTGTGCGACGATGTCTTTTATGATTTTCAGATGGGGAGTGAAGCAGGACAGCTTTGTCTGTGCCATTGCCCGTGATTTCAGGGCGTGGGACAGCAGATAGAGGGCAACGAACCATTCGATAATAACGGTCGATATGGCAAGGCCATCAAAGCCAAGCCCCGGAATGCCAAAAGCACCAAAAATGAACAGCGGGTTCAAGAGACAATTGGCGACAAAACCGCCAATCAAAGCATTACGGTTTGTAACCGTGTCCCCTTGGGCGCTTAGGATACCGTTGGCGGCAAAGGCGATCATAAATGCCGGTGCGGCAAAGAGAATGAGCATCAGGTAATTATGGGCTAACGTTCTATAGCCGTTATAAACCCCCAGTAAATCCAGCAAATGAGGAATGGCGTAATAGCCAGCCACACAGAGAATGCCAGAAAATAGAGTGGCAAAGCTGAGGCCCTGTGCAGATATATCTTTTGGTAGAAAGCTATGATCCGGGTTCTTACTATTCTCGGGCTGGCTTTCGTTTTGGTCCTTGGGCTGGTTTCCTTTTTGGTTTCCGGCACCAATGGCGGAGCCAACAAGGGCGGAAATGCCCTGCCCCAGCCCGATACCAAAGGCTATGAGTATGAAAAACACAGTAAAGGAAACCGAAAGTCCTGCCTGTGCATCCGTTGAGATCATGCCCGCAAAAAAGGTATCAACGACATTGTAGAGTGTATTAAACAGCATCCCTATGCCAGCGGGTATTGCCAGGGCTTTGAAATGCTCTGGAATACTGCCGCGAACAAGATCTCTTTCCCGGACCTTTGCTGCTTTGGGTTTTCTTGTTTTGTCGTTTTGGGGCACGGGATGACTTTCCTATGGGGGACTTTGTCTAGGGCAACTTTCCTATGGATAACTTCCTCTGCAAAGAGGCATTCAATAGCTTCAGGATGCTTCTTTGTTTTCTCTGTTCATGGTTTTTCGTTTGGCGGCAATCTCGGCAAGGGCACTGCGCCAGTTCGGATGGGTGCGAGCCAGTTTGCGAAAGGTATCTTTTTCAAGCAACAACAGATGCGAATAGCTGATGGATTTAACTGATGCGCTTCTATGGGCTTCGTCCAATAGGGCCATTTCACCAAAGAAGTCACCATGTCCCAGACGATGAACTTCATCGCCAATGCGAATTTCCACGGCACCGCTTTCAATGAAATAAAGGCCGTCGGCGCTATCACCCTTTCTGAAAACATATGCGCCATCGGCAAGAACACGGGTTTGCAGTTCTTGTGTCATTTGGGCCAGTTCAGCGATCTCCAGATCTTTGAACACAGGAAAAGCAGTTAAAAGCTCGGCTGTTTTCGCCTTGATATCCACATGGATCTTTGATCTGCGGGTGGCGTGGAATGAGTTGGCTTCATTTGTCAGGCTGCGGGACAAATCGGTGCTGATAATACCGGCTTCGCGCAGGTTTTTAATCTGCTCTATCTCATCCCGATAGGCAAAACGTTCCAGAATTCGCCGATCAAGGGTTCTGGCGAACTTGGGGTATTGAAGACGTAACGCCGCCAAGTGACGTTCTATGCTATCCAGTCGCTGGTTGAGGATTTCCTGGAGCACTTCAACAGGGCGCGGCCCCAGTAAGCTATGGAGCTTGTTATCGAGGAAGACCTTTAGTTCCAACACGAGAATGCGGTTTATGAGCAAAAAGTGAAAGTGCTTGCCCAGATGCGAGGCAATGGGACGGTTAAATCCCAGATGGGTGTGAGCCCAACTCAAGACTTTGAATCGTGTGCTGTGACGGTAGGGTTTTTTTGCTGCTGAAATGTACCCCTCACGACCACTTTGCCGGGCCGCGTCGATCATATCTTCGATAACGAGCAAATACCTATCAACCAAATCATGGCGCAGAATGCCGCTTAATCTTTGGTCCAGTAGAAGCGATTTTTCCTGATTTGTCAGGGCGACCAGACCAATGATCAACCGATCCTTGTCATTGATCTCTTCTTCATAGGATTTGTCTTCGGCAATGCGGGACAAGCGATTGATGTACTGTTTGGCCGTTAAGTCGGTCAGTTTGGGATCGAGCTGAAAACGATTGGAGAAGTTGCTCAATCCGGACTTAACACTAGAGAGAGATTGCGTGAGAACCTGAGTTCGAAAGGCGCGTTCAATGGGCGAGAGTTGATCCAGTTTGAGCCACTGCATCAAAGAGGTCAGCGTTGTTCCCTGTATCAAAAGAGTAAAGAGCGCAAAGCCGGTTGCCTGAATTGCAATAAAGCGTTGGGTTTCATTATCGATCAGCGGATTTTCTGTGACGGCCAGGGCAAGTGCCAGTGTGACAGCGCCGCGTAACCCGCCCCAGACAATAACAATCTTTGTTGGGGTATCAACGCGTTGGGTAATCTTTAAGGCGGTTAATACGGGGAAAATGCCGAACAGAATAACGGCCCTTGCCAGTAAAGCGGCAATGACAGCGGTTAGAATAATCAGAATGTCCGACAAGGCGAAGTCAGACAGCAAGTCCGGTACAACCAGGGCTGCGAGAATAAAGACCAGGCCGCCTGCCCACCAGGCGAGTTGTTCCAGCGTTTCCTGAAAGAACTTAAAGGTTTCGGGTTCAAAGCGTGGCCGTGCCATGGCACTGAAGACCAAACCGCTTGTCACCACAGCAACAACGCCAGAGATTTGAATATAGTTTTTGGCGAGAATGTAGATGACAAAGGGGAAGGCAACAGTGATGGTCAACTGGGCGGAACGGAAAGAACCTAACCATGAAATCAGTGAAATTGCCAAGCGTCCACAGATAATCCCCGTAATGATACCGCCAAGAAAGGCTGACCCCAATTGTTGGAGGATAAGCCCGGGCTCGTAACCACCACCAGAGATAATAAGGGTTAGAAAAGCGCCAAAGGCGGCAATGGCCGTAGCATCATTGAGCAGGCTTTCGCCTTCGACCAAGCGAGTCAGGCGTTCGGGTGCGCCCAGATCCCTAAACAGGCTAATGACAGCACTGGGATCGGTGGTGGCAACAATGGCCCCAAACAGAAGGCAAACAACAAGGGGGGCAGTGGATACCAATGATACGGCACCACCAATTAATGCAATCGCAACAAAAACGCCCAGGACGGCCAGAAATATAACGGGGACGGTGTCTTTAGCCAGTCGCCTGACGTCAATGGTTATGGCACCTTGAAAGAGCAGTATCGGCAGCAGGACATCCAAAAAGGTTGCAGATGAAACGGGAATGTTTACGACAAGTGCCGCCGCTTCGTTAAACTGATCTGTCAGCCGGGTATGGAGAAGCCAGCTTGCACCGGACGCGATGATGACGCCGACAAAACCCAATACCACAGTGAAGGGGAGACCTGTCCTTCGGGCGAGTGGTTGGGTGCAGGCAATGACAATCAATAACGCGGCAATGGTGAGAACAATATCTGAAACTGGCAACGCAGGTATCCATAAAATTGGTGCAAAAATTATTGCTACGAGGACTATATATGCCGCTTTGCCATTTACCCTAGGTTTTTTCTTGAATGTTTGAAAAATAGGGAGTGTTTTCTTTTTAAACTGATCGTGTTTTTGGCACGGTGATAATGAGAAAGAAACGCTGTAATTTTTACGCTTTGGCATAAAAAAAAGGCCCGTTTCGGAGGTTCAACGGGCCTTGTTAAGTTTATAGGGTATCAAAAGAACATTCACGTTCAATCAAGAACATAGTGCACAATAAGTTAAGTATCCCTTAACGTATACGCAATTTGGAAATTTTATTATTCTCAAATAGATAGCCTCCAAGATAAAACAAAGCTGTACTGTTCAAGATCGGCTTTTATGTCGGGCTATTTAAAGTCAGGACTTAAAAAGTATAGACAATGTCGTGGCTAGATTGATGCGGGATCAACGTATCTTGTTGCCGGGAAATCCAACGACACCTTTGTGCCGTTATTCACTTTACTTCTCAGATCCAGAGTGCCGTCATGAAGTTCTGTCAGCATCTTGCTGAGGGATAGTCCCAGTCCTGTTCCCTCATGTGCTGTGCGGGCGTTGATGCGGGCCTGACCAAATGGGGCAAGGACAACGGGGATATCATCTTTTTCAATGCCACATCCCGTATCGCTAATTGTCAGGCGAATGCTGTTATCGCTGTTCTTTTTGAGTTCGAGAAGAACTTTGCCGTCTGTCGGGGTGAACTTCACAGCATTTGAAAGCAGGTTCAGGATAATCTGGCGCATGATCCGTTCATCGCCTTGAAAATAGACCCGCTCTTTTGATGTTTTTACTTCTATATCCAGGGCGGCAGCATCCGGGCGCCCGCGTATAATTTGCATACAGGCCGAAATGGTATCTTTCAGATCCAGAACATCTTCATTCAACTCAAACTTTCCGGCTTCGACTTTGGATATATCCAACACATCGTTGATTAGGTTGAGAAGGTGTTCACCAGAATGATGGACGTCGTTGATGTATTCCCGATATCTGGGGTGCCCGAGATCCCCGAGCAATTCATCCCGCATAACCTGTGTAAAACCAAGGATGGAATTTAGCGGCGTGCGCAGTTCGTGGCTCATATGCGCCAGAAATTCCGACTTGGTATTATTGGCAATATGAGCTTCGTCTCTTGCCCGCATGAGGGCAAACTCTGCTTCTTTTATATCGGTGATGTCTTTTTGTATGCTGACGGTATAACCGTCTTCGGTCACGCGATCACTGAGAAGAAGATATCGGCGATCTTTTAGCTGCACAATGGTTGCTTTTGGTGGGCCTTTTGCCAGATCCTGACGTCGGTTTATGTAGTTTTGGCTATCACCGTCGAGAACAAGGACTGTTCCCCGTTCGATATCGAGCTTGCCGAGTTCATAGCCGACAACGCCCGGTTTTGCTTCGTCATCGCTATAGCCATAGAACTGTTTAAACTTGTTATTACATATGACCAATCGTCCATCGGGATCGTAGAGCACAAATCCTTCACTCATGGCCTCTAGGGCATCGACCAGCATTTTTCGGGAAGATACGGCTGAATTTTTAACCTTTATCTCTTCTGTGATGTCATACCCACAAAACAAAAGGTAATTTTTCTTTTTGAGAACAATTGATTGAATTGTCATCGAAAAATCATGAAGAGACCCATCTTTGCCTCGGAGGCAGGTGTGGAAACGGTTAACCACTTTGTCGGTCTTTATCCGTTGGATCATATCAGCCCGTTTTTCAGGGCTTAACCAGATGTTGAGTTCCAGCGACGTATGGCCGACAACTTCTTCTCTTTTATATAGCAGAATCTTGAGCCAGGCGTCGCTTATGGCATGGATCAGTCCTGTTGCTGGATCGGTAATCACAAAGTAGGTACCAGACGCGGCAAAAATAGCTTCTAGAAGTTCAGCTGAATCGAGATCGAAGTCTGTTAATAAGGATTCCGGCGCAGGCAATTCTCGTCCTCTTATAGAAACAAACTTTATAGACCAAAGCTCTGTTTTTCATAAACTTGGAATAACGAGCTTGTGGTTTAATAAGAAAACAAAAACTAACAGAACTGACAGGGGGAACGCAAATAATTGCGTTCCCCCTGTGTGATTAAATAGTGATTAAATCTAAAATTCAACTCATGGGGTTGTCGGGTCTGTTTTGAATAACCCCAGCTTGTACCCTGTTCTGTTTGCGTTGTGAGACAGGATGAACAGGGTAAGGACAATCATCAAAAGCTCGGTTAGAGGTCCGACATACCAGATCCCGACCTCACCAAAATACAAAGGTAGGATAAATGTTAAGGGGATGGAGAAGACGTAAGTTCTTGTCAAACTGATCAGGGCAGATCTTTTTGCATCTCCAATTGCTTGGAAGAACCCGGATAAAATCAAACTGGGGCCAAATGCGAAATAAAGAAAGGTGATCAGAGGAAGTATACGTGCTGTTTCCGAGATGATTTTCGGGTCGTCAACAAAGATTGATCCCAAGGTATCAGCCATAAAGTGAAAAATCAGCTGTAGGGATAGACAATAAATAAAAGCAGCGAGAGCCGCTATCTTCAGGCTGTTGTTAACGCGCGGGAAAATTTGCGCGCCCTGGTTGTTACCGGCAATGGTCTGAAAGCCCAGGTTCAGTCCAAGTAACGGCAGGAAGCTAAAGGTCAGTATGCGCGTTGTTATGCCATAGGCTGTAACGGTGGCCTCGTAGTTGCTACCACCCCATTTCTGAAGCGAATAAAAGACTGCCCCGGAAGATAAAGAAATTCCGAGATAGGAAAGACTTTGCGGTGCCCCCAGAGCCAGAAAATCGCGCCAAAAGGATGTAATTCTCTCTACTGACGATGAGATAAGGGAAATGGCCGAGGATGTGTTGTAGCGATAAATAATGACGGCGATTAATGAAAGTGTTTGCGCAAGCAGGGTACCGTAGGCAGAGCCTGCGACGCCCATGTCTAACTGGACAATAAGCAGATAGTTAAACACGACATTTAACAAGGTCGAAAGAACCGAGATAAAGGTCATGTAGCCGAGCTTACCTTCGCATCTAAGCGCGTCAACACTGATGGTCAGGGAGAAAATGAGGGGAGAGCCATAAACAAGGATAGAGATATAGGTGTATCCCATTGCGCTTAGTGTCTCGGACTCCTTGGTGACCCAGTTGATCATCTGATTGCCGCCAAAGCTGAAAATAGCGATCAGAAGTAAGCAGACGACACCGGAAAGGACAAAGGCGCTGGTGAAGGCTGTGCTGGCTTTGCCGAATTCTCTGGCTCCAAGCAGTCGGGCCAGTACCGAAGAAAAGCCTCCGGATACCCAGGTTGATAGCGCAACAATGAGCATGAAGACAGGGAACATCATTGTTACAGCGGTCAAGGCATCAGCACCGACAAATTCACCAAGAAAATAGGCATCAACAAGTGTGAAAAGACCATTTACCAGCATGACCAGAATAATCGGTGTGGCTGTTTTAACGAATAAAAGCGGGAGCGATCCGAAGAGGAAGAAATTTTTTTGGTGCTGGGAAGTATTGCTCACAAGGAGATCCTTTGAGTTCTAATAAAAAGTCAAAAATTCTGATTTGCGCGAGAAGGAGATATCGGAATGCGCAGGAAATAATAGCTTATCAAGGGGCAGCCAGTTTGATCAGGATTGCCCTAATACCTATTATTTACAGTTAAATTGAAGTGGGCTGCAACTATAATGTGGTGATGGTCGCTGATTTTGTGTTTAAGAGAGTAATAGGTTTATTTTATAGATCAGCAATCGGACCGTAAAAATCGATCGGGAAATCCGCCTGATTACGCCCATCAACATTAAAGGGTGATTTTACCCTGCCTTTGAAAAGCGTCAGGATAATGTTTTGCCAGCTTTCCACAGGATCTTCGTTGTCTTGTTTACAAAGGTACTCGAACCAGCGCTTTCCCTTGGCAACATGTGTAATCTCATCATCATATATGATTTGTAGGCGTTCCGCGCTTTCATAATCTTTGGCAAGTTTGAGTTTGTCGATCATACCCGGTGTTACATCAATACCACGGGCTTCAAGCACCATGGGAACAACCGCTAACCGCGCTTTGAGATTATGTTCTGTGACCTCTGCGCCTTGCCACAAACCTGCATGAGCAGGTAGAGCCCCGTAGTGAGAACCCAGTTGCGCCAATCTTTCACAGAGCAGCAAATGGTGACGTGCTTCATCATCGGCAACTGAAACCCAATCGTCATAGAAGCCTTTGGGCATTTCAGTTGCGGCAAAGCGAACGATGATATCCCAGCAAAGATTTATCGCATGAAGTTCAATATGGGTGAGCGCATGGAGAAGAGCGATCCGTCCTTCGACTTCCGGGGTGATTTTTCTACGTGGTACTTCTCTGGGGGGGACGAGTACGGGGTTATTTTCTCGGGCAGGTTCTTTCGGGATTTCTGCTGTACCCACGCTTTTAATCTCGCCCTGTTGCCATGCCTTGGCAAAGGTCCTGCTGAGTTCAGCTTTCTCTATGGAATTGGCAGTGGTCAGTGCGATGCGGGCTGCTTCTGACAGGGTGGAAGGTGTTTTTGCCATTTGGTGCCTGCAAGAAGAAGGTGTATGAAGTGGGATTATTCTCTGTGTTTAGGCGAAAAGGGCAGCCAAATCAATGTCGCCGTGTTTTTCATAAAAATCAGGAGGTAAATCAAAGGACATGCCGATGATCGTTTCCTGAAACATAAAATAATGCACGGTAATGATCTCTGTAGCCTGACTGTCATCATCAAAAGATACTTCTTCTTCGATAGAGACAATCTCGACATCTTCTTCCAGAACATCTTCTTTTTTGAGTATGAAGTACTCCTGACCCGGACGAAGGCTTTCCCAGCTATTATTTGATGTATTGTTTTCAAATATATTTAAGGCTTCGTTGGTCATAATAAAGAAGTTGAAGCCGTTTCCACCAAAAACAGCGAGCTCATCGGTGGCAAAAAGAAGTGCATCGTCATCCAGTTCAATAAGAATATGGTTGTCTTCTTCAATAATGTCGAATTCGTTTTCCTGACTGAATTCTTGCAAGCTGACAGTTTGGGATTTATCCAGCTCTTTAAATTTGATCGTGCTGAAATTACTGTGAGTTGCGACATCTTCCAACAGACGATCTAACCGTATGTCTTCTGATTGTAGTTCTGATGTCATCGCCAAATTGCTTTGGGCATCCACGAAGTCATCAATCTTTAAGGTCAGTGAATTTAAAGCAACAGTTTCCTGAGACCAGTATACATGGGTGGACGAGAGAAGTGTCTCATTCGAAGTGCTGGTATCAGCTGTGGATGAAAGTGCATCGGAAGAAAGGCCTAGTTCTTTATTTTCTGCATTTGCAGCATTCATTTGAACCAGGACCAGAAAAAGAGCTTCCAAATATAGGGCATTGTATAAGCGTTTGAAGAAAGTTGCAGGCTTTTCGTTTTTTTCTTTGGCGGCACGGGAAAAATGATTTGCCGCAAGAGCAGCGTTGTCCTGCTCTATAGCTGGTGGCGAATGAATGTCTCTCTCTTGATTGTTATCTTGCTGCTTTGGTGTTTCAGACGGATTATTTTTTTCAGGCAACGACAAAGGAGATGCTGGCGCGTCCAGATGGTCGGAATCATGTTTATTATTAAGCTTTTTCCCAGCTTTGAATGTTTTGTAAATTCTCTTTAATTCTTTGAACATTGTCTTTGCTACAGCAGCGTATCAGGTAAAGTCGTGCAAGCTTACCGACGGCGCAAGTTAGCACAACCATTATGTCAAAAGGATGACGCTGGTGAATTTACTTTTGCCATACAGGAAATCATTTCTCTGATATAAACGAACGTGAATGTAAATCAATGTTCTCATTTATTGCAACGGTAACGGAGCTGATTATTTGGGGAAGGGGATGGCACTGTTTTAACCCTATCGTAAGAGACTTGTATCACTCTGCTTGCAATTATTAGACGGCTCTAACGGGAGATAGTTTTTATGATAAGGTTTTTGAGAAGGCTTGCTGTCTTATTGAGTTTACCTGTTTGGGCTTCAAGTCTGACGATGCCTGTCGCCGCTGAAGGGCTGTTAAGTCATAAGTTATTTGAAGCAATTATTGATGCAATGCCTGCTTTGATGCCTGATAATGCAGAGGGTGTTGGCAATTCCGATATCAGCGTAAAGGCAACTTCTGTTACTTATAAAGATGAGCGCCCGACCAAGGAAGGCTTTTTGTATGAGCAATACAAAGATTGGCAGGCAAACGCGGAAACATTTGTCACTGAAGATGGGGAACTGAGAACCATTTGTTCGATCCGTACCGGTGGGGACGGAGATGATTCTATTACTGTTTCTATATCCGACGGTGATGCTTTACCGCCTTATGCGATGCCTTATGTGGAATATCAAGAAGCCACGGCCCGGGGGTATCCAACGCAATTACAACAAAATCAGGCTGTTTTATGGATAATTAATAGAGCTGATACAAGCCGGAGTTATGAAGCTACGGCTTATACCGGTATCGATAATGAGGGAATACCCTATGCGAATGTCAGTGGAAACGGGCAGGAACTGGATATTTTACGCGGGTTTGCCAAGGGGGATAAAGTGGTCTTGTTGGATGACTATTCCGGTGGTGACTTGTACGTTGGTTCCCTGAGCGGGTTTTCTGCGGCCTATCGTAAAATGGCTTCTTGGTGCGGGTTCTCTCCAGATAGTGTTTTAAAGTAATCCATAATTTTCTCCCCCAAAAGATATGGGCGATCTATTTACGCCCGTATCTTCTTTTGAGGGAAATATCGCGGTCCATTAGCTCAGCTCTTCCAGAGCAGCTTTTACGTCAGCGACGTGGTTCTTTACTTTTACTTTGCGCCAGATTTTCTGCACGGCCCCTTGGGCATTAATCAAAAAAGTTGCGCGTTCAATACCCATGTATTCCCGACCATAAAGCTTCTTTAGAACCCAAACGCCGTAAGCTTCGCAAATCTTCCCGTCCAAGTCAGCTACAAGATCAAAGTTGAGCGTATTCTTGGCAATGAAATTGTCATGACGCTTTACACTGTCTTTTGAAACGCCAATGACTTTGGCATTAAGTTTGGTGAAATCCGGTTGTGCATCCCGAAAATCACATGCCTCTGTGGTACAGCCCGGCGTGGAATCTTTTGGATAAAAATAAAGTACAACAGCTTGCCCCTTAAGAGATCCAAGAGACAGTTCTCCGTCACCCTGGATAGGTGCGGTAAAATCCGGGGCAATATCACCAACTTCGAGTGTCATAAGTTTACGTCCTTATTGAAAGTTCTATAGACGTTCTATTATGCAAGATCTCTAGAAGCAAGAATTGGTGATAAACGAGGATGATTATCTCAAAAGAAATATGTTCTTACTTCCTCGTAAACATGAAATGTAAGTAAGTGCTATAGATCTTTAGTAATTATAGCCACAGCACTTCTGAGATCAGGCTTTCCGAATATCGTCCAAAAATAACTCTACTTCTTCATTTAAGAGTTCAGCCTGTTTTGACAGTTCATTTGATGATGTGAGGAACTGTGCCGCACTTTGGCTGTTACTGTTCGCCGTTTCGGTTACACCGCCAATGTTGGATGTAACATTCTGGGTGCCAGTATGGGCTTGTTGAACATTACTGGAAATTTCACCGGTTGCGGCGCTTTGCTCTTCTACAGCAGTTGAAATGGCTGTTGCAATCTCGTTAATTTGTCCGATGGTACCAGATATACTGCCAATCGCACCGACTGCTTCGTGGGTGGCAGATTGAATGCCTGAGATCTGAGTTGATATTTGCTCTGTAGCGGTTGCTGTCTGGTTTGCAAGGTTTTTGACTTCAGATGCAACAACCGCAAAGCCTTTACCAGCTTCCCCTGCTCGAGCTGCTTCAATGGTCGCATTCAGAGCTAGCAAATTGGTCTGTTCGGCAATATCTGAAATTAAGTTGATAACTTCACCGATTTTATCGGCGGCATCTGCAAGACCCCTGACCTGTTCTGTGGTTTTTTCTGCTTCATTCACAGCACTGCTTGCCACTTGTGACGATTGTGTCACCTGTTGGGAGATTTTTGAAATTGAATTTGATAACTCTTCAGCGGCAGTTGCCACTGTTTGTACATTTGATGAGGCAAGTTCAGCTGCACTTGCAACAGTCCCAGCCATCTCGGTTGTCTTTGCCGAGCTTTGGTTCATATGTTCGGCATTAGTTTTCATACTGTCCGCAGCAGAAGATACTGTTTGTACAATAGATCCGACTTTGGCTTCAAATTTATTTGCCATCCCAAGCCTTTCGCTCAGGCGCTGTTGGTTCAGTTTCTCTTCGGACTCTTTTTGTTCAATGCGTTGCTTTTCAGCTTCGATTAGATTCTCTTTGAAAATCAGGAGAGCCCGAGCCATTGAACCGACTTCATCTTTGTTATCAACTGCTGGGACATCAACATCCATGTTGCCGGCAGCTAGGCTTGAAGTGGCGTCTGTAAGGGTGCGAATTGGGCGGGTTAAAGAGCGCATAATTAAAACGCCAAGAAGTAAAAGTGTTAGTCCGGCAATTATAGATGTAATTCTAAGGACCTGTTCTGTTGTTTCTGTCGCGATCAAAGCTTCTGATTTGGCATTTCCTAATCCATTGATGGAAAATTCGTGCAGTGCTGCCAGAGGTTCCGCCATTTCCTTATAGATTGCGCTTAATCTCTTTACTTCAGGCACAAGAGCAATTGATTTCAAACCAAAGGATTTCATTTCAGACTGGTAAGTGTCCATCAAAGAGGAAATAAGGGTTTGATCTTTGACATCAACGGAAGAATTCGCGAGGAGAGGATCAAATTCTGACCGACGCGTTTCTATGCGGGTGAGGTATTTATCTGCACCGCGGAGCATAAAGTCTTTTTCATGACGTCTCATCATGAGCATCTTGACCATCAGGTCGTCTTGTTTTGCTTCCTTTAGTTTTACTTCTACTTCATGAACTGCTTTACGCAAGCTGCCTTGAAGACCTTCTTTCTCATTCAACCCAAGCTCATTGGTAATATCGACAGCTTTTTTGAACTGGATTTTATGTTCTTCGAGCTTGGCAATGATTGCGTCGATGCTGCCTATTGCAGGTACAGCGTCGGGAATAACTTTGATATTTTGGAGTAAAGATATCGTTTTTGCATGGTCTTCTTGGTACTTTAACCAGTATTTCATGTCTTTACGGATCAGAAAATCTTTCTCGCGTCTGCGGAGCATAAGAGCGCCAGCATCGGCTTTTAAAACGACACGTTCTATTTCAGCAAAGGATTTTTCTTTTTCAACACTTACAGCAAGATGGCTGCTGCCAACCTCTGAAATAACTTCGGTAGCTAACAGGGTGAAAAGGCCTAAAAGGATCAGGAAGCTGATACGCCATGATATGGCAATATCCCCTAAGAAAGTTTTCTTTTTCATAGGGGGGCTAAGTAGGGTATCAGTCACTGTAACACACTCCAAAATGAATTTTTACATACTAAAGTATGCGGAGTATGTTGGGTTTATATTACTATTATGTTAACTTTGAAATTTAAAAGTAATCAGTTATCTTTGTCTGTAGAAGTATTTTAACTAAGTAATTCTTTTGTTATGAATTGCTTATAAATTCTAGATACGTGATTTTTTGTTTGGAAATATCGTTCTTTTAATTCTGGGAATCCTGTCTCATTACAAGCTTTTGCTAAGCGGATTAAAACTTCGGATGAGGTTTGGTCTTCGTTAAGAGCTTCGCCGATCGTTAAGCGAAAGAGATTTTGTAATTGATGGAACAGGTCAAAAGCATCACATAGATCAGATGTATCAGCCGATGAAATAAGTCCGGCATTTCCCAGATTTTTGAAGGCTTGTTTTGTATTTGAATGCAGGATTGATGGATCAGAGTGCCCATGTCTGAGTTGCAAATACTGGCTTAAAAATTCCAGATCTATTAGCCCACCATCAATCAGTTTGATATCCCATTTACTTTGCGCTGGTTTTTCCCGGGCAATGCGTTGTCTCATGTCAGCGATATCAGCAACAAGCCTCTGTGGATCCCGTTCTATGCAGAGCACTGATTTAATAACACTGTTGATCTGGTTACAAAATTCCTGATTGTCCCCGATGGCTCTGGCGCGCGTTAAAGCCATGTGTTCCCAAGTCCAGGCTTCATTGCGTTGATATTTTTCAAAAGCCTGAAGGGATAAAGCCAAGGGACCTGATCCCCCGGAAGGGCGCAAGCGCATATCAATTTCGTAGAGACGTCCTTCGGGTGTCATGACGTTCAAGGCATTGGTGAAACGCTGGGTTAATCGGGCAAAATATTGTGTTGGATCTAGTGGTCGGGGGCCATCCGAATGAACGTCAGTTTCCTTTATATCGTAAAGGCTGATCAGATCGAGATCCGATGTGACGGTCATTTCCTGTGACCCAAGCTTTCCCATCGCCAGAATAGCAAAATTACTTTCAGAAATTTCACCGTGCCTTTTTTTCAACTCGTCTTGAACATGAGGAAGCAAAGAGGTGATACTGCTCTCTGCAACATTGGAAAGGTCTTTGCTGGAACGTTCAATCGAACAGGTAGTTCTCAGAATTTGCAGACCGATACGGAATTTCTGGTCGTTCGCCCATCGTCTGGTATCATCCAGTACATCCTGAAAGTCTCTGGCCTCTTCAAGAATGTGCTCTAGTTGGTCCTGTAAAGTATCCAGTTCCGGCAAAGCGGTGAAAAAATCATCACTTAAAACCGCTTCCAATAATCCGGGGGATTGGCTCAGACGGTCAGCCAAGGCTGGGGCAGACCCCATGATCTCTGCCAACAGATCCAGCAGATTAGGGTTGGTTTGCAACATAGAAAATAGCTGCACACCTGTTGGGAGGCCGGAGAGGAAATCGTCAAATTTATTTAAGGCAGTGTCTGGCGTGGTGGATTTGCTGAATGCTTCGAGCAAGACGGGGACGATCTCGCTGATTAGTCGGCGAGAACGATCAGACCGCACAGCGCGATACTTTCCCTGTTTCCATTTTGTTATGATTTGGAAAACACGGGTGCCATCCTGAAAGCCTATTTTTTCCAGCTCTTCAACAAGTTCGGGTGCTGCTTCATGCCCTGTGAAAACAAGGTTCTTTGTGGTGCTCGGTTGCGTATGTTCTTCTTCAAAAAGAGCCGCGTAGTGATTTTCAACGGCATGTAGATGGCTTGATAACTCTTCGCTGAACTCATCAACATGATCGTAACCAAGGAAAGCTGCAATATCCGCAAGGCCTTCGTCGGTATCTGGTAAAAACTGCGTCTGCTGGTCATCTACCATTTGCAATCTGTTTTCGACGCGACGCAAAAACCAGTACGCTTCAGTCATATCGTGAAGGGCCTTTGGAGATATCAGGTGCGCTTTGTGGAGCTGTTCCAGTGCAAAGATCGTAGAATTGCTACGCAAATCCTGATTACGTCCCCCCCAAATGAGCTGCTGGGTTTGCGCGAAAAACTCTATTTCACGAATGCCCCCTCGACCGAGCTTGATGTTGTGACCTTTGATGGCAATTTTGCTACCGCCTTTGTGAGCATAGATCTGACGCTTTATGCCGTGAATATCGTTGATAGCTGCAAAGTCAAGATGCTTGCGCCAGACAAAAGGTTTGATTTCGTTGATAAAACGCTGACCCAATTCGTCATCCCCGGCAATGGGGTTGGCTTTGATCATGGCGCAGCGTTCCCAATTCAGGCCTGTGGTCTCATAATAGGTCATTGCTGCATTGAAGGAGAGAGCAAGAGGGGTGGCGCTGGGGTCTGGTCTAAGACGAAGGTCGGTTCGAAAGACATAACCGTCTCTTGTTCTGTCATCCAGACAACGGACAAGATCCCGTGTCAGTCTGACCATGCCTTCCTGTACGCCACGATCATGCAGGTAGGTGATTTTTTCAGGATCATAGAGAATGATAAGATCGATATCTGAAGAGTAGTTCAATTCCCAGGCACCGAGTTTCCCCATGGCCATGACAACATAGCCACAATCTTCTTCTGGAATTTCAGGGTTTTTTAATTCAATTTGCCCACGTTTTTGCAATTCAAGTAACAGATGAGAGATCGCTGTTGATATAGCCGTTGAGGCAAAGCCCGTGAGTTCTTCGACAACACGGCGATCTGTCCATTGACCTGTGATGTCAGCAAATCCAATGGCAAGTGAGGCTCTTTTTTTTGCCCGGCGGAGTTCACGCATAACTCCTTGACGATCCGTCGAAATTGCGACGTCCTGTAAAAGGTGATGATGGATTGTTGTCAGACTTTTTTCAGGTCCCTGCTTTAAAAGTTGGCAGAGGAATTCCATATCCCCCAAAAGGCAATCGGAAAGATAAGGGCTGTTTGAGAAGACGGCTGCAAGCAGCGATTTCACTTTCGGAATCTCTTGGAAATGGATAAGATCCTGCTTTAAATCAGAATTTTCGATACGCTCGATACGTTCGTTCCAATTAGAGAAGCCGAGTTCGGCCCTGTTGGAGCTGGATATTTTGGGTAATGTTTCTTCGGAATAGGAAAATGAGAGTATCATGAGCGCCGCTAGCTTGTTTCGAGTACAGTGCAAAGGCTGTAGAAAATGGTCAAAAGTAACCGTTCGTAAATATATGCCCTATTCTAATCGCCTGACAACTATTGTGCTTGTGCGGAGCTCTTTCGACGTATGATTCGTAAAACATCTGTGGTTATTCTGGAAGTTATTGCAGCACTGCTAGTGCTGTCTGCCGTGTTGGCTGGTATTGCCATCTGGCGTCTTTCTTCTGGTCCCGTTCAACTTGATTTTCTGACGCCCTATGTGGAAGAGGCTTTTGCCGATCCTGACCGAGAAATACAGCTGGATGTGGATACGACGGTTCTTGTTTGGCTACCCAAAGAACGTGCCATTGCCATCCAGGTTGCAAATGTACGTCTTCTTGATGGTACAGATCGCGTTATCGCAGCTATTCCCTTGATGGGGGTGGATCTTGATGCAGGTGCATTGGTACGCGGAAGCGTTGTTCCAACCGGTGTCGATATTATTGGCCCGGAATTAAAGCTTGTTCGGGCGGAAGATGGCCATTTTGAAATAGATGATGCCTTGGAAAGCGGTGACGATGAAAATGGTCAAAGCTTCGGCGAGGCTCTGCCGGAAATTCTTGACAATCTTATGGCCGAGCGCGAAGCCGGACACCCGCTTGCCTATTTTAACCAACTGCAAATTGTTGGCGCAAAAATGCAGATTGATGATCGCAAGCTGGGGATGGTTTTTGATGTTCCCTATGCCGATATCAGTATTCGTCGTGATAAACTCGGTTTGCAGGGGGATATTGATTTAACCGTTGATATCGCAGATGAAGAGGCAATCCTAAACGGTGCCTTTGTCTATGATAGCGAATTACAGGTCGTTGACTTGGCCTTTCAACTTACCGGGATAAATCCACCGACACTGGCACAGTTGGACCCCGCTTTGTCAGTATTGGAAACTTTTGAAATCCCACTCGCGGCCTCTGTTGCGACCTCTGTGAATGTTCTGGGCGAATTTGGGCGAAGTCGATTTGAAGTCTCTGGCGGTAGTGGGACAATAGAAATCCCGGATCTAAAAGTGCCTAAGCTTCCTGTTCAGGGTCTTTTCCTGAAAGGAAGCTATAGCCGGAGCAATCAGAAGCTGACGGTGGATAATGCCGCCATTAATTTTGGTCCGGAAGGCGAAAAGGGGCCGCAACTTTCTGTTGCGGGTTCTGTTTCCGGGTTGGATGGGGATATGCAGGTTCTCGCCGGCGTAAAAGCTGTTGAAGTTCCCGTTGATGACCTGGCCCTCTATTGGCCGGAACCCATGGCAACGGATGCGCGGGAATGGGTTACAGATAATATTAAAACGGGCATTGCCGAAGAAGCAGTGGTCAAAGCGGTTTTGGATATTCCCGCTGGTGATTTTGAACAGGCCAAGCTGGTGTCTTTGGACGGTAGCATGAAATACCGCGGTCTTGATGTTCACTATCTTCGCCCCTTGCCACCTGTGAAAGATGTTGCCGGTACAGCAAAAGTACGTGCTGATGGACTTTCTTTGTTTACAGAAGGTGGCAAGCTGGAAGACATGTCTGTGCTGCCTTCAACCATTGAAATAACCGGGCTGGATATCGAAGAAGAGCATATTGCCATTCAAACCGCGGTTGAAGGACCTGTAAACACGGCATTGTCCATTCTGAATAGCGAGAACCTGCGCCTCATTGATGAACTCGGTATCAAGCCGGAAGAGACGAGCGGTAAGGCCGCTGTCGCCGTTGATTTTGCGTTTTTGCTGTTAAAAGACCTCAAGTTCAAAGACATGTCTATAGACGCCTCGGCTGAAATCAAAGAGGCACGGATCGGCAAGATATATAACGGGCATGATGCAACAGATGGTGATTTGCAGCTCAATGTTACCAGAGAAGGAATGCACGTTACTGGGCCGCTTTTACTGGCTGATATTCCCTTGACCGTGGATTGGAAAGAGCAATTTGGCAGTGAAGTTACGATCAGAACAAACCTGAAAGCTGATATTCCGCGTATTGAACCAGATGGTCTGTCAAAGCTGGGTATTCCTGTTTCTGATTATCTGGATGGTCCGGTTTCTCTTTCTTTGGCACTGGAAAACAAGGTTGATGATACTGGCGTTGTTCAGATCGCTGCTAATTTACAGGATGCTCTGTTGAAAATTGAAGATTTGAATTACTTCAAACAACCGGGCGATCCCGGGCAGATACAAGCCATTGTTTCGTTGAATAATGGCGAAGCCCAACACATTGACAGTTTTAATCTTGAAGCAAATGATTTTGCTGCCGAGGGGGAACTGTCACTTGTTAATGGTCAAATTTCGAAGGCTGATCTCGATCAATTTCAGCTGGGCAACTCTTTGCTAACGGATGTTCAGGCTGATCTGTCATCGGATAAACCGTCGATTGTTATTGGTGGTGGTGTTTTGGATGCTGAGTGGTTTATCGGTGATGATAGCAAGGAAGAAGATATCAAGGCCGATCCGCTTAAGTCAGAGAGCGATGAGATTGAGATCAAGGACGCCAATGTTGATGAAGAGGAAAAACAGACAGCGCCCATTAGTGTAATTGCAGAAAATCTTGATGCGATATACATGGCCGAAGATCGCTTCTTCCGCAATGCGTCGCTGTGGCTTGATAAGGAACCCGAAGGCTGGAAACGTATGCAGTTTTCGGGGGAAATACCAAAAGATCTCTGGTATGCAGAGGGGGCAAAAGCCAATCCGGAAACTGAAAACGTCAAACGCACTTTCTCTATGACCTATCAACCGCTTGAAGATGGACGCCAAGGGCTGAACGTTACGGCAAATGATTTTGGTGCGATGTTACGGGCACTTGATGTTCAGGATACTGTTCAGGGCGGTTCGCTTCAGGTTGCAGGTATTGCCGAGAATTATCGCAGCGAAAGCCTGTTAAAAGGAAATATTGAGGCGCGTGGTTTGCGAATGGTTAAGGCGCCGACGCTTGCAAAAATGCTGGCCTTTGCGTCTTTGACTGGGCCAGTCACAACGTTGACCACCGAAGGTATTGCTTTTAATGAACTCAAAGGTGATTTCACACTTCAAAACGGTTTACTGCGCAGTGATCTGATTAAACTCTATTCGTCTTCGATTGGTCTGACGGCCAAGGGTGAAGTTGATACGAACAGAAAGCTTGTTGCGCTGAATGGTACGATCGTGCCTGCCTATACTATTAACCGTATTATTGGTGGTATTCCGATCCTGGGAGACATTTTGACCGGGGGTGACGGGCAGGGGATTGTTGCCTTTAACTATAGTTTGAAGGGCGATCTGGAAGAGCCAGAAGTTTCTATCAATCCGCTCTCGGGTCTGGCGCCCGGCTTTTTACGGAATATCTTTGGTAATGCGACACCAACGACAGAAAAGAAGCCAGAGAAGAAAGAAGAACCTCTGGATGAAACGAAGCCAGAAAAATAACCTGCCCATGGGCATGGTGTACAAATTTCTTTATACTCACAATCAAAGGGCTGCTAAACTAGCAGCCCTTTGATATTATTAGTTATTAATTCTGTAAGTAGGAATTGTATTTAAGCTGGCTTTACCAGAATATGCCTTTTCTTGCCTGCAGAGATTTTGATTGATCCTTCGTCATTCAGGTCGGACAGACTGATTGAAAGACTGTCATCTTTGATCTGGATATCATTCAGACGGCCGCCACCACCTTTGATCAGCTTACGTGCTTCGCTATTACTGTTTGCCAAACCAATTTCTTTAAATAGCAAGAAAGCCGGAATACCTTCTTCCAATCGAGATTTTACAATTTCATGGCTTGGCAGATCGGCGCTCATACTGCGCTCTTCAAAGGCTTTACGTGCTGTTTCAGCGGCCGCTTCAGCAGCTTCAAGACCGTGGCACAGGCGCGTTGCTTCTGTCGCAAGTACCTTCTTTGCTTCGTTGATATCTGCACCCTGCATGGCTTCCAGCTTTTGAATTTCCGCTTCGGACAGTTCAGTGAAAAGACGCAGGAAACGGCCCACATCGGCATCTTCTGTATTCCGCCAGTACTGCCAGAAATCATAAACAGACAGACGTTCTTCGTTCAGCCATACTGCACCGCCAACGGTTTTACCCATCTTGACGCCGGAAGATGTCGTCAATAGCGGAGAGGTCAGGCCATAAACTTCGTTCTGGCTGATGCGGCGGGTTAAATCCACACCATTAACAATATTGCCCCATTGATCTGATCCGCCCATTTGTAGCAAACAGTCCCGACGCTTGTTAAGTTCCATGAAATCATAGGCTTGCAAGATCATGTAGTTGAATTCGAGGAACGATAGTGATTGTTCGCGATCCAGTCGCAGTTTGACAGAATCAAAACTCAACATCCGATTAACCGAAAAGTGAACGCCGTAATCGCGCAGGAACTCAAGGTAGTTAATATTGTCGAGCCAATCAGCATTGTTGACCATAACCGCATCAGTCGGGCCGTCACCAAAGGTCAGGTATTTTGAAAAGACCTTTTTGATGCCATCCATATTATGCTGGATTTCTTCTTCGGTAATCAGCTTGCGTGCTTCATCCTTAAAGGACGGATCACCGACTTTACTGGTGCCGCCGCCCATCAGAACGATTGGCTTATGGCCAGTCTTCTGGAGCCAACGTAGCAACATAATCTGAACAAGACTGCCGACATGCAGAGAATCTGCTGTGCAGTCAAAGCCGATATAGGCTGCTACAGGACCTTTTTCGAGTTTTGAATCCAGGGCGTCCATATCCGTACATTGATGGATATAACCGCGTGCGCTCAGTTCACGAAGGAATTCTGAACGGAAATCGGTTTTTTGTGGCGCAGTCATTGTAACTCTCGCTTGTTTCGAAAAAGGTCATATAAATTGTGGCTAGAGACAACGTGCCTCTTGCCGTAGCCGCTGGGATTTACCACAATCATTTCCCTGAAACAATGGCCCCTGAGACAAGGGGAGTATAAACAATGGGCTGACGGTCCATTAGATTTGAAAGACAAGGTGAGGCAAATGGGTGCAGATAAGTGGCTTCTAGGGTTGATGAGTGGAACGTCCATGGATGGTATTGATGCTGCCCTTATTAAGAGCGATGGACACCGCGTGACTGAAACCGGGGCTACGCTAAGCTATAGCTATACCCTAGAACAGCGTTCTTTACTTCAAAATGTCATGGGCGAGGGGAAGAATGTCCGGGACGTCGAAGAGCAGATGACCCGTTGGCACCACGAGGCTGTGACCGTGTTATTGGACAAAGCTAATCTAGCGCCTACTGATGTGGAGCTTATCGGTTTTCACGGACAGACGACCTTTCATGATCCATCCCGACGCATCACAATTCAGATTGGTGATGGTGACCTACTCGCCAGCCTTTGCGGTATCCCCGTAGTGAATGATTTTCGTAAAGCCGATGTGGCTGCCGGGGGTGAAGGAGCTCCCTTTGCCCCGCTTTATCATCAGGCTTTAGCGCAGGATTTGGAAAAACCGCTTGTCGTTCTCAATGTGGGTGGAGTTTCCAATATTACCTACCTTGACCCGGATGGTACTGTGCTGGCCTGTGACACTGGCCCTGGAAACGGTTTGATTGATGATTGGGTCCAAAAGCATTTTGGCCAATCAATGGACGAAGGCGGGGCAATCGCGGCCAAAGGAGAGGTCAATGCAACGGCGTTAGATGCGATGCTCGATAATCGCTTTTTGGATCAGGCCCCACCAAAATCACTGGATCGATATGATTTTACTATGGATGCAGTTCAGAGCCTTAATCCAGAAGATGGAGCTGCGACCCTGACGGCTTTCACGGCAGCGGTGAATGCAAAGGTTGTTAGCTTCCTGCCTAAAATCGCTGAACGCTGGGTTGTAACTGGTGGCGGACGACATAACCCCGTTCTGATGGAAGAATTACGGTCGGCCTTGGGCGTTACAGTTGATCCTGTGGAAAGTGTTGGATGGGACGGTGATGCTCTGGAAGCACAAGCTTTTGCTTTCCTTGCCAAGCGCAGCCAGTTGCAGTTACCGCTGTCATTACCGACAACGACGAAGGTTCCCGAACCTTGTCTCGGTGGTGTGTTACACGCCGCTTAAAGAGAAGGTTTTCTTTAAATAAAGGCCGCTGAAAGAGCAAATCTCTCAGCGGCCTTTTTGTGTCTTCGCGAAGAAGAGTATATCAAGCGCTTATTCTTCTTCAGCCCTTATTCTTCAACCGGGGCAACCAAACGCTGGCTGACATAGTCTTGAATATGACTGTCGATGATTTCCATTTCGTTTTCGAAATAGTGTCCGGCGGTTGGCTCAACGCGGTAGTCTATAGCGATGCCCTTTTGGGCGTTTAGCTTATCAACCAGTTTGGCTGTGGCAGATTCTGGGACGACGTCATCGCGTTCACCCTGAACAATCAGACCGGATGACGGGCAAGGAGCCAGAAAGCTGAAGTCAAACATATTTGCCGGCGGGGCAATAGAGATAAAGCCATCAATTTCCGGGCGACGCATCAAAAGCTGCATGCTGATCCAAGCCCCAAAAGAGAAGCCGGAAACCCAGCACTGGCTTGCATTGGCATTGACAGATTGCAGCCAGTCCAGTGCGGATGCTGCATCTGACAGTTCGCCTTCGCCTTCGTCGAAAGTTCCCTGTGAACGGCCAACGCCACGGAAGTTAAAGCGCAGAACAGAAAATCCCTGTGCCTTGAAAGAATTGAACATCGTGTATACGATTTTGTTGTTCATTGTACCGCCGTGCTGTGGATGCGGGTGAAGCATCAAGGCAATGGGCGCGTTTGGTGTTGGATTGTGAAAATAGCGTCCTTCGAGACGTCCTTCCGGACCGTTCAAAATAATATCAGGCATGCAGTCACAGTTCCCCTTCGTCGAATTTCGAGGCTTTATTTCAGCCGTGCACCTGTTTAGACTGACCAAAACATAAGCCCATAAGCCGAGGTGGTTGGTCTAAACACTATAGTTACACTTGACCCTGACGATCTTGATAATTATATCGCAGACAATGTGCAATGTGTTTTCAATGCATTGTATATAAGCCAGTGCTTGCCCTGAGCCAAATACCTTTTTCAATTAAAGTAAAAAGGTTCACAAGGAAACGAACCCATGTTCGACAGAATTAAGGCCGAAATTGATGCAACTATGTCCCGTGATCCGGCTGCGCGATCACGTATGGAAGTGGTTTTGTGTTATCCCGGTTTTCAGGCCGTCACTCTCCATCGTCTGTCGAACAAGCTCTGGCGCAGTAACTGGCGCTTGCTGGCGCGTAGCCTGTCCCACATCGGGCGGGTTATAACCGGGATCGAAATTCATCCCGGCGCGACAATTGGTAAAGGCTTTTTTATTGATCATGGCATGGGTGTTGTTATTGGTGAGACATCTCTCATTGGCGACAATGTGACGCTTTATCATGGCGTGACTTTGGGTGGTGTTGCCCCTAGTGTCGATTCTGATAGTCAGCGGGGCACAAAAAGACATCCGACACTGGAATGCGGTGTGATCGTTGGATCTGGCGCACAGGTTTTGGGGCCCATTACGGTATCCAAATGCGCACGTATTGGTGCCAATGCTGTGGTGACCAAAGATGTTCCAAAGTGTGCAACGGTGGTTGGTATTCCGGGGAAAGTTGTGAATACGCAGGGTAAGGCTACTAATGCAGGTGCTGAACAGTCCGAACCCACATCACCTGTTGTAGAGAACCAACCTTTTGTTGCCTATGGAACACCTACTGGTGATCTTCCTGATCCTGTGGCAAAAACACTGGAAGGTCTGTTGAATGAAGTCCAGTCTTTGCGTAGTAGGCTTAATGCGCTGGAAGGTCAGGACGATTATCAAAAAAATCTGCTGACAAAGTCGGCTGAGAATGACAAAAATGATGACGTCGGAGATAAAACTCCTTCGTAAAGAGAATGGTAGCATCAATATCAAAGAGATATTATCGGATGCGAAGCAAAACCATTCATAAAGTTAGGAGAGTAAGGCCGTGAAACTGAGCACAAAAGGTCGTTATGCCGTTATGGCAATGGTTGATCTGGCTCTTTATGCCAATGAGCGCCCTGTGTCCCTTGCAGAGATAGCGGACCGACAGGAAATCTCGCTTTCTTATCTCGAACAGTTGTTCGCAAAGCTTCGGCGCGAGAAACTGGTAATGTCCATTCGCGGCCCTGGTGGGGGCTATCGTTTGGCAAAAGAGGCAAAAGATACTGATATTGCCGAGATCTTTAAAGCCGTGGAAGAGCCTATAAAGGCAACGGTTTGTAATCCGATGTCACCTCATGGCTGTCGCAGTGATAAAAGCAGGTGTGTGACACATGATTTGTGGCAAGGGCTTTCCAATCATATCTATCGTTACCTTCATGATGTATCAATTGCTGATGTAATCGAACGTCGTGTTGACCCGGGATCGGACATGTTTATGTCACCTGAGCCAAATGATGGCGTTGCTGCCCAGTAAAATTGTTGTGACCCTGTAACCGGGTCTGTACATCGCGAAATTAACGGGTTTATTCGATGCTGATGGTATAAATCCAAGATAGCTTGAAACCCGGTTTACTTATTAAGAATGTGATCCCCTTTTATGATCAGCCCGATTTATCTGGATTATAATGCAACTGCACCGGTTCGCCCCGAAGCCATAGACGCCGTTATGGCAGCGATGAAACAAACGGGTAATCCATCCTCTATTCACGCCTATGGTCGGTCTGCACGTCGATTGGTCGAAGATGCCCGTGCCGAGATTGCAGCACTTATGGGGACAAAGCCTGCCCGGATCGTTTTTACGTCTGGTGGAACCGAAGCCAATAATCTGGCGTTACGAGGGGCGGAAAAATCCCGCGTTCTGATTTCTTCCATCGAACATGATTCAGTTTTGCAGGTGCATGAAGATGCCATCAGGGTTCCAGTGGATCAGCATGGTCGAATTGATTTGAATGCACTTGAAGAATTGTTAGCTGTTGATCCTGAAAACACGTTGGTTTCGGTGATGATGGCGAACAATGAAACGGGTGTTCTGCAACCCGTGAAAGAGATCGTATCTCTTGCGCATGAGAAGGGAGCTCTGGTTCATTGCGACGCTGTTCAGGCGGCAGGAAAGACAGACATTAATTGTGAAGATCTGAATATCGATTTTACGACGATATCTTCACACAAGATGGGGGGACCTCAAGGCGTTGGTGCTCTTATTCTTGGTAAGGGGCTAGAGGTAAAATCCCAACAACTTGGCGGTGGTCAGGAACGCCGTCGTCGGGGCGGTACAGAAAATGTACCGGGGATTTCTGGCTTCGGTGTCGCGGCTCAATTATCTCGTGAAGGTTTGGCGGAAATTCAGGAAAAATCATATTTACGCGATGCGATGGAACAAAAAATGCTGGCTGCTGCCCCGAGGGCACGTGTTTTTGGGGCTGAGGTGGCACGAGTGCCAAATACGACAACCATAACAATGCCCGGAGTACCATCTGACACACAGCTTATGGTGCTGGATCTGGAAGGGTATGCGGTTTCGTCCGGTTCTGCCTGTTCTTCAGGCAAGGTCCAGACATCTCATGTGCTTCAGGCTATGGGGGCGGATGAAAAAACGGCTGGCGAAGCGATCCGTATTTCTACGGGCTGGGCCAGCGCTGACACCGATCTGGAACAGTTTGCGGATGCCTGGATTGCGCTGTTTAAACGCAAAGGGGAGCGCTCCGATTAATAATACTCTCAATTGACAAGAAAAATGTCGCTGTATGTTTTATTCTGTTTATGCACGAAACCAATAGTTCGAGACCAATGCCACAGTTAAAAGCCAACCGATCAGAAAAGCCGATCTATCTCGATTATCAGGCCACAACCCCAACTGACCCCCGGGTTGTGAAGGACATGATGCCCTATTTCACCGAGAGCTTTGGCAATCCACATTCGGTCGATCATGCCTATGGCTGGGAAGCTGAAGAGGTTGTTGATAAAGCCAGAGAACAGATTGCAGATGCGATTGGGGCTGATCCGCGGGAAATTGTCTTTACGTCCGGTGCAACGGAATCAAATAATCTGGCTATTAAAGGCACGGCGCGTTTTATTCGGGATAATCCCAAAGGAACGCCACGTGATCAGGTTGTGACGGCAGTCACAGAGCATAAGTGTGTTCTGGAATCTGTTGCGCGTCTGGAGCGTGAGGGCTTTGATGTCGTGCGGCTACCTGTTGATGCTGGCGGTCTAATTGATCTGGACCAGTTGGAAGATACCGTCTCTGAAAAAACGGCCCTTGTTTCGTTGATGGCGGTAAATAACGAGATCGGTGTTATTCAGAACCTCACCCGGATTGGTGAAATCTGCAAAGAGGTTGGGGCTAAGTTCCATAGCGACGCGGCACAGGCAATTGGGAAAATCCCGCTAGATGTGAACCGGATGCAGATTGATCTGATGAGCATTTCCGGTCACAAAATTTATGGCCCAAAAGGTATCGGCGCACTTTATGTGCGCAGACGTCCGCGAGTACGCTTAGAGCCCTTGATGGATGGCGGTGGGCAAGAACGAGGTTTTCGTTCAGGGACGTTGGCAACGCCGCTTTGTGTCGGTCTGGGGGCTGCGGCTCAATATGCAAACGAAGCTTTGTTTACGGAATATGATCGCCTGTCTTCGTTGAGTACGCGGTTTAAAGATGCTCTTGAAGCCAAGGTAGATGGCTTGAGATTTAATGGTAATGAAGATCAACGTATACCCGGCAATCTTAATGTAACTTTCGAAGGCGTATCCGGGGCTGATGTTATGAAAGCAGCACCTAAATTGGCGCTGTCTATGGGGTCGGCTTGCACATCCGCTGATCTGGATCCATCTTATGTCTTGAAAGCATTGGGGCATAATGATGATCAGGCCTTGGCTTCGTTACGCATCGGCTTTGGCCGTTTCACGACAGAAGAAGAGGTAGATGAGGCGGCTGATATTCTGGCTTCTACCGTAAAAAAAGTGAGAGTTTTATCAAAGTAAGGCACTGCAAATATATATAGATGTCGTTTTCTTGAGAGTAATGCCGTCGCCAAAATGGGAAAAATCATAGAGGCTAGATGAAAACTGCTTCACATTTTATCCACAAGCAGCGTATATAGGCTGAAATATTCGGAAGGCGCCGCAATTGCCGTATTAAGGTGATGGCTCATCGGTCAAATAATTTTTGGTCGAGGTTATGTTAGGAGAATTGGCTGATGCCAAAAATGACTTTTGTCGAAAATGACGGAACTGAAAAAGAAGTGGATGCACCACTGGGGCTTTCCGTTCTCGAAATTGCTCAACGTAATGATATTGATATTGAAGGTGCTTGCGAAGGATCATTGGCATGTGCAACCTGTCATGTCGTCATTGACCCCAGTTGGTATGGCAAGCTGGAAGAAGTATCCGAAGACGAAGAAGATATGCTTGATCTTGCGTTTAATCTGACAGAGACATCGCGTTTGGGATGTCAGTTGATTATCAGTGAAGAGTTGGATGGCCTTAAGGTTAAGCTACCAGACGCACTCTAAGTAGGTATATCTATCTGGCGGTTTGGTCCTCAAACCGCTTTTTTCTTGTTTGAAACCTAACAATCGAAATCGCCAAACCATGTCTTTCTATGAAGATCTAAAAGCAGAGTGTCCTGACGATTGGACGTCATATGTTTATCACCCCTTTGTTCAGGGGATGGGCGAAGGCACTTTACCTGAAGATGCTTTTAGACATTACCTCATTCAGGATTATCTTTTTTTGATTAACTTTGGTCGCGCCTATGCACTGGCCGTTTTCAAGAGCGATAATCTGGATGATATGCGTCAGGCTGCGGCCACCATGAATGCGTTGCTGAATGATGAGATGCAGTTGCATATCAGTTATTGTGCAGAGTGGGGGATTGCAAAGGATGTTCTCGAGGCAGAGAAAGAGGCATCGGCGAACTTGGCGTATACTCGCTATGTGATGGAACGCGGGCTTTCCGGTGACATTCTGGATCTCTTGGTTGCTTTGGCCCCTTGTGTCATGGGCTATGCCGAGATTGGATCCCGTTTGGCCGAAGAACATATGGCAGATATGGAAAATAACCCCTATCGCCCCTGGATTGAAATGTATGCTTCTAGCGATTATCAGCAAGCTGCAGCAGGTGCCTATGGTCAGCTGGAACGAGTGGCGATGTCCCGACTAGGTGAGGATTATCAGAATTCAGGGCGTTGGAAAGATCTGTGCAATACCTTTGCAACAGCAACCAGACTGGAAGCGGGTTTCTGGGAAATGGGAATGACCGGATCTATGTAAAATCGTTTGTTTTGTTAGTTTACAGACGTATTCGTAAAGGCAGTGAAGGTTTTCCTCACTGCCTTTTTGATATCCGGATTTTCTTATTTTACCCAGATTCTTTTATTTTACGAAGCGTTCGACAGGTGAAAAATATCTGACCTAAATATTCCTGATGATTAATGGCGAATATAAATAAACCGTCAGGTTTCTGTAAGGAACGCGCCTTATATTTTGTACACGAAGAGTTTTGTGCATTTAGCATGGGTTCTTTTTTTTATGGAACTGACGAAAATTGATGCAGCTCAGATCTTTAGGGGCGCTGTCGTGGCAGCTTCAATTGGAGGCAAAAAAGTTTTGGTGTGTGAATGCAGGAATTGAATTTAGATCTTTTTACGATGATCAACGCAACATCAGACACGGCGCTGTGGTTGATTGACTGGGGACGGTTTTTGTCGTGGTGGCCACAGCTTATTGCTGTTTCAGGGCTGTTAATCCTGATCCTTCGTAAAAACGATGATATCCTTGGCGGGGTTTTACCTGTTCTTGCGACAGTTGGGGTGGCGATCTGTTTAAATCATTTGGTTGTATGGATTTACCCGTTGGTTACACCCAATGATATTAATGTTGGATATTCCTGGATGAGAGGCGCTTCTTTAGGGCAATGGATGGGGGCTTATCCAATCTTTTTATCCACGCTTACACTTGGGTGTATAATATGGTTTAGAAACTACGTGGTCTGTAGCTGTCTTTTGGGCTTTAGTGCGGCAAATGTTTGGGGTGTTATTTTGGTTGGAAATTATTTTCCATCTCAGATTTTACTGGGAATGGTTATCGGTGCAGCTAGCGCTCTTGTCGTTGTTCTGTTTGTTCTCGGCCAGAAAAAACTACGGTACTATTCCACATCCAGCCAGAAAAATTTAAGTATAATGTCTTGATACAAGTTTTGTAATTTTCCTGATTTCTAACAGGTTAAGGGCCAAAGAACATGAAAGGTCAAAGAACATGAAAGGCTAGGAATGTGCAAAGATTATTACCGCCTTTTTTCTTTTTGATCTGTATCGTGTTAATGGGTCTATTGAGTACTTATTATCCGGTCATCCGTTTCTTGCAGTATCCATGGACACTGATAGGGCTTTTGGATCTTATCGGAGGTTTGAGTATAACTGTGATTGCTGGCGCTCAGTTTATGCGTGCGAAGACCAATTTGAAAACGTTTAACAAGCCAGATCAGTTTGTTACATCCGGGCTTTTTAAATTTAGCCGTAATCCGATGTATTTGGGGTTTGCAATTTCAACCTTTGGTATTGCGCTCTATTTGGGGGCTTTGTCACCTTTCCTGATCTGCGTTTTGTTTATTGTTGTTGCTGACCGTTGGTATATCGCCCATGAAGAGGCAGTGATGGCTGAGACTTTTGGCGAGGCCTACATGGACTACAAAGCAAAAGTTCGTCGGTGGGTATAAGGGCGATGGATTTAACAAAGGGCCTCTTTAACGAAGAAGCCCAAGATTTCCGGTAAATTTGTTCACCAGTTTTTTTGTGCCGTATAGTGCTATACCACAGTAACCGAGTTGCTCCACGGGTGTCGTAAGCATCTTTTCAGAATACTGGACATAGGTCTGGGTTGTTCGCGTTGCGGTAATCAGGTCAACAACGGTTAACTCTTGTTCATAAGGGCGCATCTGCTCTCGGAGTTTATGTAACAAGGCAGCCGTCCCTTTTAATATGGGGACGGGTAAAATTGTAATTCCCTGATGTGGGTTTCCATTATTATCAACGATATCCTGCCCGATTATTTCCGGATGTTGTTTTCCGATTGAGAGTGACAAGACAGATGCAGTATTGGCTATGAAGCCAATAGGCATTTCCTGATCGACAACAATCGCACACTTGTGTGTTGCCGGGAGATCTATCGCCCCCGCAATAGATGTTGTCCTTGATGTATGAGGAGTACTGGATCCTTTTGTCCCCGTCTGTTTAATTCCGGTTTCTTTGGCTAAAGTGTCACTGGAGGCCGTTAGGTTGTCTCCTGTTGCCTTCTCCATGCGTATTTACCTCTTGTAACTCATTGCAGGCTGAACAGTTTGAACAACAGTAGCTTTTTCATTTTTATTTGATAATGTGGGTTAATTAAGTTTCACTGTTTGAAAATATTATCTAATGATTGATGACTTGCGTGCTATGGCAGTCTTCGCCAAGACTGTCGAAACTGGATCTTTTCGGGCTGCATCCCGTGAGTTGGGATTATCACCTTCTGTGATCAGTCATCATGTTTCGCAACTGGAAGACAAGCTGGGTGTTGCCTTGTTATATCGCTCAACCCGTCGCCTGTCGTTAACCAGTGATGGAGAAAAGCTTTTTGGCTATGCAAAAGAAATGCTCGCATTGGCGGAAAACGGCTTTGATGCGATTGCTCAAAGAGCAACTGTACCTGCGGGAAAGCTGAATGTTACCCTTCCTGCCGGATTTATTCACGGACCAATGGTGGATGATCTGGCCAGCTTTGCGCAGGCTTTCCCCAGAATAAACCTTTCTGTTAATTTTAGTGATCATCAACAGGATATCATTCGTGATAGCATTGATCTGGCTATTCGTGTGGGCACGGTACAGGACAGTTCCCTGAAATCAAAAAAGTTGACTGACCTCAAACGCAAGCTTGTTGTCGCGCCGGATTATTACAGAAAACACCCGGAACCGCGTAAAGTTCAAGATCTGGAGAGTTGGGATTTTATTGGTCTTAAGATGAGACCAAATGATAAACTGCTAACAAATAAATCGGGAAAGTCTGTGCGTTTAACGTATGACCCGCAAATTGTTCTGGATAGCATTCATGCTGTTGTACAGTTGGCCCGGGCAGGAGCAGGCGTAATTACACCGCCTGATTTTCTGGTTGCGGATGATATTCGGCAAGGACGTATGCTTGAACTCTTTCCCGAGTGGACAGTTGAAAGTTTACCTGTTTATGCCATTTGGCCGCCGAATGCACCCCGTGAAGGGCTGACACATCGTTTTATTGACTATCTTGAAGCATGTGAAAAGAAACGAAGATCATTAGGAAAATAACTTTTGTCTGATTTTGAGTATAGAAGCTGAGACGACAAAAGCATGGTGTTGTTAAGGAAATCATTAATGTTCTTTGTTAACCTTTTGACCGTGTGGGGTTGGTGTAAAGGTTTCTCTTATAGGAGAACATAATTGGCATCACAGCGTTTAATTAATAAATTCAAGCGCTTTCAGCTTTTTTGTCTAAGTCTGTTTTTTCTCTCTTCACAAGCCGAGAGTAAAGAAGTCACTATCGGCATGGGTAATTTTGAACCTTATTATATTGCTGCGGATGAAACAGGTATTTTCACTGATATTATTACAGCGGTTTTTCAGGAAATCCCTGATCACGAGCCTGTTTTTGTCTTTGGGCGTCCAAATAACAGGCTCTGGCAGGATTTTAGTCGTCGAAAGGTTGATGCTGTTTCCAATCTTTTTGATAGCGTTGAGGTCCAGGGATGTAGGACTGATCCTGTGTTCAGATTTCGGGATGTTGCAATAACTCGGGCAGAAAGAAACCTTTCTCTTGAGAAGATTAAAGACCTGAAGGGGTTCAATATTATTGCCTTTCAAGGGGCTAAGGAGTTTTTTGGTCCAGAGTTTTCCGCCGTGGTAGATGATAGTATTTTTGCTGTTGCCTCAGAGCCGGGCGTGCAGGCTCAAGCGCTATGGGATGGGCGCGTTGACGTCAGTGTAGGGGATCTTTTTATTTTTTTGCAGAGTTTGAAAAAAATAAGTGGGGATGATGCATCTGCCAATATGTTCACGGTCCACGATATACTTCCGGTAGTTTATAGCCGAATGGGCTTTTGGGATGACCAACTTTGTATGAAATTTAACCGGGCACTGCAAAAGATAAAAGATAGCGGTGAATACGAGAAAATATATGATCGCTATTTACGCCTTTATGGCGTGACGTCCAGCCCAAGTGGTTGATTGGCACGAAACCAGGCTATAGGGGGAGGTGAAGCCATGAGGTCATTAAAGAAAGGTCAAACCAGTATCTTACAAATCCAGTCTGGTGTCATGGGAGGAGTCAGTCTGATTGAGAGTGCCTTCAGTATTGGACGTAATGCCTTGAGCGAAGTTATCTCGTTCTATCGTGACGGCACAGATAGGTTGGCTGCTTAAAAGGGCCTTGCAAAAATGCATAAGGACTTCTGAAATTTTTGCAACAGAGCCTAGAATAGTGATATTACCTCACAGCAATATTTACTTAATCCATTTTCCATTTCACTACCCTTTTTCGAGGTCAAAGACATGTCGCACTCTTTTTACTATTCCCCCCAGGGCGGGTTGGCCCCACAGACTCAAATTTTGACTGACCGCGCCATGTTTACAGAGGCCTATGCCGTGATCCCCAAGGGGACCATGAGCGATATCGTCACCAGCTTCCTGCCCCATTGGGACAAAACCCGGCTCTGGGTGCTTTCACGGCCGCTGTCCGGTTTTGCCGAGACCTTTTGTCAATACATTATGGAGGTCCAGCCCGGCGGTGGTAGTACCAAGCCCGAGCCTAATGCCCAGGCGCAAGGGGTGATTTTTGTGGTCGAGGGCGGCCTAGGCCTGACCATCGAAGGAACAGCTCACGACTTGACCGAGGGCGGTTATGCTTACTTGCCTGCGGGCTGTAACTGGAGCCTAGTCAACAATACGAATGCCCAAGTGAAGTTCCACTGGGTGCGCAAGGCCTATGAAGCCGTTGAAGGGATGGACAAGCCCGACGCCTTTGTCACCAATGAAAAAGATATCGCCCCCACCGCCATGCCCGATACCGATGGCAAATGGGCGACAACTCGCTTTGTCGAACCGGACGATCTGCGCCACGACATGCACGTCAATATCGTTACCTTCCAGCCCGGCGGCGTGATCCCCTTTGCCGAAACCCATGTCATGGAACACGGACTCTATGTGCTCGAAGGCAAAGCGGTCTATCGTCTCAATCAGGATTGGGTCGAGGTCGAAGCCGGCGATTACATGTGGCTGCGCGCCTTCTGCCCGCAAGCCTGCTACGCCGGCGGTCCCGGTCCCTTCCGCTACTTGCTCTATAAAGACGTAAACCGCCACATGAAACTGGGCTAAGGGTATTGCCGCTGCATCAAAAAGCAGGAAACGATGACGTTAGAATTTGAAGAACAAGTGCCGAGTCCCCAAGAATACTGTGATCTGCGGGTGACAGCAGGGTTGTCACCGAAATCTTTGGACGCTGCCAAAATTGGACTCCCAAATTCTCTTTATGGTGTATCCGTCAGAGATGGCGAAAAGCTTATAGCGATGGGCCGTGTTATTGGTGATGGAGCATGTAACTTCGAAATCGTAGATGTTGCTGTAAATCCCAATTATCAAGGGCAAGGCTTGGGACGAAAAGTGATGGAACATATAGATAATTATTTGTCTTCGATGGCTCTTGTTGGTTCATATGTTTCAATGATTGCTGATGAACCTGTTTTTTATGAAAAACTGGGTTACAAGCTTGTAACCCCAGCTAGTCACGGTATGACGAAAAAATTTAAGCCCATACAAAAAACTTGAGAGATTTCCCTGCCTAGACTGGCTTTCCTGTTTGAATCAGGTGAAATATTCATATCAAACGCCTGCGGAAATTTCGGCAAGCCAGTTCCTAACGAGATGAATGTGGTTTGTCAGTGACAGATTTCGGGGATAAATTAGTCCATACTGGCTACCGTCTTCCTGGAAACCCAAAGGGGCGACCAACCGTCCTTTTTCAAGATCGTCGATGGCTAGAACATAAGGGCAAAGTGCAACGCCTAGACCATTGGCCGCGGCTTCTACCATCAAAAAATGATGGTCCAGGGACCGGATCTCTCTTGGTTTGGGCGTGCTTTTCTGTTGCGAAGACCACTCTTTCCAAGCATCAGGACGGGTTCTGGATGACAGACCGATGTAATTATGATTGTCAAAATGGACGCGCATCCCGGGCTTCATTACCGGGCCTATTTTTTCTTGCATAAGCATTTCGACTTTCCAATCCGGACTTAGCGGAAAATCCAGTCGGCGTATTGCCAGGGTTATTTTGTCACGCCTGAAATCTAATGTGCCTCCGCCCACGGACAGATGAAGTTCTACGTCCGGGTGGCGGTCTTGAAATTCGCTTAACCTTGGGATGAGCCACCGCATGGCAACAGATCGTTCGCACGAGAGAACGATGGGGGTATTATTTTTATCCTGCTTGATTGTTGCGACGGCTTCGGACAATTCATCCAAAGCATTACGGGCGGCTTTGCTGAGAATTTCGCCATCACGCGTTATCCGAATACCGCGTCCGTCGGGCTCGGATAGGAGTACCCCAATTTCCTGGGATAGCTTTGTTATGCGTCTGCTGACAGCACCATGGGTGAGGGCCAATTCTTTTGATGCGGCCTTGACGGAGCCCAGTCGCGCCACGGCCTCAAAGGCTCGGATATCATCTAGAGAGGGAACTTCTGATCTTTTCATTTGTGATTATATATCACGAATAATGGTTAGTTAATATAGATATTCATAGTTTATATGTTTGTTATTATCACGATATGAAAAACATAAACTTAAAATGCCCAACAATCTTTGTCGTTGCAGATGATCTTACCTCAGCCGCTGATGGAGCCGCCCCTTTTCTTGGCAGAGGGCTCGATATCACAGTACGAAGATGGGACTTAGATATATCAGTGAAATTATCCGCAGATGTTATGTCGATTGATTGCGGTAGCCGATCCATGAATGAAAAGGAAGCAACTTTTGTGGTTGGTCAGGCCGTGAAGAGAGCGCCTGATTCTGCTATTTTATTAAAGACAATAGACTCAACTTTGCGAGGGAACATTAAAGCAGAACTGAAAGCTGCTTTTGATGTTTCCGGACGCAAAAGGATTGTCATTGCGCCCGCATTTCCCATGGCTGGACGAACAACGCAAAAAGATGTTCAACTGATTGATGGTATTCCTGTGTCCGAGACTTCCTATGCCAATGATCCGGTTCATCCAGCACGTACGTCCAGAATTTCTGATTTGATCCCTGATGGCATTGAGACCGTGAATATCCTGAATGCAAAAACGCAGATGGAATTGAATGAGCAGGTGGCGGCTTTTGATCATCCAGAAGAAATATTGTGGGCTGGATCCCCGGGCGTAGCGATTGCGTTGGCGACTGCATTATTTGGTGAGAAGGTTAGCAAGCCCCCAATACCGTATGTCGGAAGCTCTCTCGTCGTTGTTGGTAGCGCAAACTCCGTTAGTCGTGCACAGGCACAGCGGACACAGGATAAAGCCTATATCACCTGCCTTATGGTGCCGGAAAAGAGAGTTAAGGATGCCAATACCATTCTCTCTGCACTGACATCTCATGCAGCTGACCTTGCACAAAGTGGTCAGTACGGGGCGGTAATTGCTACAGGTGGCGATACAATGGATGCGCTTTTAAAAGTGCTGGATATAGATGAGTTTTCTCTGGTCAGTGAATTTGAACCCGGTTTTCCCTTGGGTATTGCTCAGCTTCCGAATGGAAATAGTATCATTATCGCGATGAAGGCAGGTGGCTTTGGTATAGAAGAAACATTACTGCGGGCTGCAGAGCGACTTCAGTTATCAAGTGTTGAACTATCGAAAGTGATCTGATGAGTAATGCTTTAAAACCCTTGGCGATCACAATGGGTGATCCATCCGGTATCGGCCCTGAGATCATTGTCGAAAGTTTGTGCAAACAGCTTTATGGTGCAAAAAACATCGTGTTCGGATGCCCGAAGGTGATCGAACGCGCAGTGAACCAGTCAAAGCGTAATCTTGCCGTTCGGGTTTTAGATCGGATCGATGACGCCAATTTTTCTCCCGACGTTATTGAGGTCATACCAACCAGTTTCTTTACTTCTCTGCCGTCCTTTGGAACTGTGGATGCCGGGTGTGGTAAAGCGGCTTATGATGCTATTGTTCAAAGTATCAAGCATGCTGTTGATGGAAAGGTCAGTGGTATTGTAACCGCCCCCATACACAAAGAAGCTCTTTCCGCAGCAGGTGTTCCATATCCCGGACACACTGAAATACTGGCTGACCTTGGAGGGGCTGAGCGTGTCGCAATGTTACTCGGGAATGATGAAATTCGCACTGTTCTGGTTACGGTACATTGTTCGTTATTTGAGGCCATTCAACGTGCAGACTATGATGCACAAATGGCGGCTATTCGTTTGGCGCACGAAGGGGCAAGGGCACTTGGGATCTCTCAGCCAAGGATAGCTGTCGCAGGATTAAATCCGCACGCCGGGGAGGGGGGGCTATTTGGTCGCGAAGAAATTGAAATTATCTCTCCGGCGATTAAGGCTGCGCAGAAAGAAGGAATTGATGTTTCTGGTCCATGGCCCGGTGATACGGTGTTTATGCAGGCACGTAAGGGACAGTTCGACATCGTCGTCGCTCAATATCATGATCAGGGGTTAATTCCTGTCAAATATATGGGACTTGAAAAGGGGGTTAATATAACTCTTGGCTTGCCCTTTGTTCGAACAAGTCCAGACCATGGGACTGCATTTGATATTGCCGGTCAGGGTATTGCTGATTCAGCAAGTTTTAAAACCGCGATCAGGTATGCAAATCAACTGCTGAAATCTAAAATGAAGGATGTCGCGTAATGGGATTACGATTTATTTTTATGCTTACACGTAACGATAAAACGGTTGATGATGCAGAGGAACACTTGGAAACGGCCCTTGCCGCGGGTGTTCATCATATTGGTTTTAAAGATGTCGGGCTTCCTTTTGCTCGTTTGAAAAGCTTGAACCAATCCATAAAGGAAGACGGTGCTACGAGCTATCTGGAAGTCGTGTCTTTGGATAAGGAAAGCGAGATTTCTTCTGCAAAAGCTGCTGTAGAGATTGGCGTGGACATCTTGCTTGGCGGTACCAATGTTGATGCAGTCTTACCGATAATTAAAGGCTCAGGTATTCAGTATTATCCTTTCCCTGGAAAAATTGAGGGTCATCCGAGTGTTCTTGCAGGATCGATTGATGAAATCGCAGACAGTGCAAAGGATCTGGCATCGCGTGAAGGTGTTGATGGATTAGATCTTTTGGCCTATCGGTCACAGGAAAATGTTGGGAAGTTGATGGCTGCGGTCTGTGCGGCTACGAATAAGCCTGTAATCATGGCAGGATCTATTGATACCAAAGCACGTATAGCCGATGTTAAAAACTCGGGGGCTGGCGGCTTTACAATCGGCACAGCTGCGCTGGATGGCATCTACCCCGCACAGGGAAATGATCTGGATGCGCAACTTCGGTCTATTTTAAAAGACGTTGCCGATGTGAACGATCACGTTTCCAGGATTTCAACAAAAAACCTTGATGAGTCTTTTGGTAAGTTTACCGAAACCTGGAGCCCGCGTATTGCTGGACAGGTTAATAATATGATGGTGAAGTTGGCAAAGTTCGAAGGTGAATTTGTGTGGCATCACCATGCCGTTGAAGATGAACTGTTTTTTGTTCACAAAGGCTGCTTGATGATAAAGTTCCGTGATAGGGATGAAATGGTGAATGAAGGGGAGTTTATTATTGTGCCTCACGGTGTTGAACACTGTCCCGTTGCCATATCTGATATCTGTGAAGTTTTGCTTCTGGAGCCCGCGACGACCGTTAATACAGGCAATACGCAGGATGAACGACGAGTTACGGATTTGGTCCAAGTATAGAGATAAAATATAGAGATAAAATGTTCTGATCTAGACGTGTGTACCCTCTCATTAGGGCAGTGACTAATAAGAAATAGGGGGCTGTCATATGGCTGGTGTAATATTCTTAAGGCTTGCAAGAATCTAGCTGTAACGATGATAGTAAACGCATTGTTTTTCAGAAGATCAGATCATCATGAGCAGCTTACCAAAAGATCAAATCATAATCCGGAATGTTGATGGCGGCGATATAGTTTGTATCCAGGAAATCTACGCTGACGAAGTTCTGCACGGGGTATCAAGTTGGGAAGAAACGCCGCCAGATCACGCTGAAATGCTTGCGCGAAAAAATGGTGTTGTTGGCGGGGGGTATCCTTATCGGGTTGCTGTTCAAAACGATAAAGTTGTGGGCTATGCCTATGCTTCTTCCTATCGCCCTCGACCTGGCTATCGCTATACGGTGGAAAATTCGATCTATGTTCACAAGAACGCCCGTGGTTTAGGGCTTGGCCGCTTGTTATTGAATGATTTGATTAGGGAGTGCGAGGACCGTGGCTATCGCCAGATGATTGCTGTTATTGGTGATTCAGAAAATCTGCCGTCTATTGTGTTTCATCAAAAAATGGGGTTCGAGGTATCTGGAACGATCAAATCAATCGGATTTAAGTTTGGCCGCTGGATGGATAGCGTTCTCATGCAGCGGCCTCTTAATGATGGAAGTAATAGCCTTCCGGAGTAGTTTACACCTGAATTTTTTAATATTCAGAGGCTAAAGAGCGAAAATCGCTTCGATCTCAATCTTTAACTCCGGGGCAAAGAGTGCCTCGATTTTTATCAAGGAACTTGCGGGTGTGTGATCACCGTAAATCTCGGTCAGAGCAAGTCGAAGAGCGTCAATGTCAGACATGTCTGTTACAAAAACCGTAACTTTAACAAGGTTTTGTAAAGATGTGTTTTGAGCTTTGGCAATGATTTCCAACTGCAAAAAAATCGCTTTGGCTTGATCCCCGATAGAAGCACTCTGTTGGGCGGTTCCAAAAGCTGTAAACCCTGATGTGTAGAGGGTGTTTCCCTGTATAACCGCGTGGGTATAGGGTCCGACGGGTAGTCCAAGTTCTGGGTAATTGATTCTTTCCAATGACATGTTTTTCTACCTATCTTGATTACGAAATCTTACGAACGATTTGCTGGGTTGTTAGTTGAATAAAGGGTCCGAGGGCAAAGGCGATGATGGCAGCAGCCGGCCAAGCCAGTCGAAAGGCGATGAACCACTTATCTATAAAGTCGGTTTCCCATCCCAAATTGATCCAGGTAACCCAACAGGTCATTAGTAAGGATAGGATTAAGGACATCAGGATTGAAAAGACGATGCGGTGTTTCATAGGATGTCTCTTTGTTTTAGGCCGCAGTATTCATTTGCAGACGCTCTATGTAGTTCACTTTTGTATAGTTATTTTCCAGAAAGGCCTTGGTATGAGGGGCTTCGAAATGTGCCTTGAGGGCATCGTCATTCACCCAGCATTCCCACAGGGTAAAACATTCGGGCTTGTCCTGTTGCTGTAGAATTTCAAACTTGATACAGCCTGGTTCTTTGACGGTATCGGCAACCAGTTGACAGAGTGCAGTTTTTACGGTGCTTAAATCTGCGCCCTCTTGAAGTTCGATGCCTGCACTAATCCAGAGCTTGTTCATTTTGTTTTCCTTTAAGTTATTTGGATAGTTTCTCGTTGTTTAAATTACGAGTGATACAGGCAATAGCTTTATATGTTTTCATAATCAGGATATATGTCTAATAATGAGTTTTTAAATTTCATTTATGAGATCATGTTTGACGATATTACCCTTTTTGTTCGTATTGTAGAAAATCGCAGTCTCTCCGCAGCTGGACAAAGTTTGAGCTTGCCTGCAGCGACTGTCTCGCGCCGATTGCAAAAGCTGGAAGATAAGCTGGGGTGCCAGCTTATCCATCGCTCGGCACGTAAATTCAGTTTGACTGCAGAGGGAAAGGTCTATTATCAGGCCTATGCAGATCTTGTGCAGCAATTTGAAGCCACAAGTCGGAATTTAAGTGCTGATGTGCATCAACTAAACGGTAAGCTAACCGTTTTGGCGCCTACCAATGCCTCTGTTGGAATTTTACAGCCGATGTGGTCGGAATTCATCCAGCTCTACCCGGAAATACAGCTCAACCTTTTCCTGAGTAATCAGACCAAGGATATTCACCAGGGACAGGTGGATATGGCATTACGCATTGGCCCCCAGGAAGATTCTCAACTTTTCCAAAAGAAGTTGGGTATTGTGTCGACAATTTTGGTTGCCTCACCTGAATACCTTGCTGATCACGGGGAACCAGATGATCTTGATGCTTTACAGGAACATCGAATTCTTCTCGTGAATACTGTACCACTATGGAAGCTCCACTATTGCCCGGAGGGCAGTGTGAATAAAAGCCGATGGGAAGAAATGCGTCCCCGGGCGACAACCGTTATTGATGATATTGCACTGGCAAAACACCTTGCCCGTGATGGACTTGGTATTGTCCTTTTGCCTGTAAGTGAGATTGAGCAAGAATTAGAAGAGGGGACACTGGTTCGTGTGTTACCTGAATGGCAGGGAGCGCAACGAGAAATTTTCGCAGTCTGGCCCACGGGGCGTTTGTTAAGTGCCCGGGCGAAGTGTTTACGGGATTTCATGCAAGATTTCATTGCAAGAAACACTGTTTTACAAGGGGCTATACCAAGCTGGATCTAGTCGAGATAGAAAAATCAGACTGTTGTTTTCAAGCTTATCCGTTCAGGAGGGAAGTGAACTTCAAAATGGCTTCCCTGGGTTTCGGTGCTGTTGATGATAAGTTCACTACCGTGGATTTTAGCAAAGTTGTCCACCAGCCAAAGCCCAATACCAAGCCCGGCCGAATTGTTTTCCTGGGAAGTTTTGCCTCTGTAATGCTCTTCTTTTAGCTTCTTTAGATCCCGTTCCGGAATACCGATCCCATTATCCTGAACAGAGAGGATCAGCTCATTTTTTTTGACATCGCACCGAATATCAATTTGGGACGCTTTACTATATTTAACGGCGTTATCCACAAGGTTCGTTAATATCTGACGGATTGCTCTACCGTCGCCACGAAGGAAAACATCTTGTTTCGCAGGGTGGAGTGTTAATTCCATGTCGGCTTGTTCAACCGTGACTCTTAAAATTGGGTCCATAGAATGAAGGAGTTTTCTCAGGTCGATTTCTTCTTCATGGTAGCTCCAGCCGCCATCTTGAATAATGCCTGTGGTCAACAGTTGTTCGATCATCTGCATTAGGTGCACGCCGCTTGAGTGGATAGAGCTTGCGTAGTCCTTATATTTTTCGTTGTTCATTTTGCCAAAAAGTTCATTTTGCATCGCATCTGAAAAACCAATGATTGCGTTTAAGGGAGTTTTTAAGTCGTGTCCAACGCCTTTCATCAAACGACTCTTTTGCAGATCAGCTTGTTGCAAGTCTGTATTCTTTTCGGCGAGTTCTGCGGCAAGTTTTTCATTCGCACGGGATGTTGATTGCAAGATATTCACTGTAGGCAGCATCAGTAACATCCCCAAAACAGCTATGGTGATACTGAGGCCGATCGTCAGGTTCTTCATTTCATTTTCGATGACGCTGGATCGGGGAAGGTCTATGGACACTTCTCTCACGCCGCGAAAGTCACCGACTTTCCATGGTTTGCCAACACCTGCATCGTTATGGCATTGCACACAGTCTGGTTCCATAATAATGCTACGGGCGTAACGAATAACATCCCCGTCATCAGTGGTGTTCAGTTTCACAAAAGGGTCTTCGGGATTTTTTTCCAAAAAGGCAAGCGCTTGCTTTTGGAAGTTATCCAGTTCTCTATTTGCCCGGTTTGGGAAAGGGTAATGGCTGTACATTGCCGTACTCATACCAGTACGGTTCGCATGCAATTCTTCTCCGTAGTTCATTGTCATCGTTGCCGGAAAAGGAATCTTGTCTGTTGTCTCTCGAAAGTTTTCAGTTAGCTCAACGCCTGCTGCTTCTGCACGTGGCACAATTTCTTTGGAGTAGAAAAGGTGCAGCGTAGATATGGAAATCTCGAACGCTTCTGCTGTTTCGAGCGCGAGTGCCTGGCGAGATTGCTCGATGTAATAGCGGGATCCAAAAATAAAGAGTCCAAGAACTCCAAATATAAAAATTGTTACGATGACCTGGGGGTATCGCCCTATAGCTCTTATCATGAAGAAAACGCCAACAACTTATCCATTATCCCGATTTTTCGGGTATTATTTCAACATACAGTAGTATGTTTTACTTGGGCGTTAATTGTCTAATGAATTCTTGAGGTTATTTTGTGATTATATTTTTATAAGGCGGGTTTGTTGAGTGATATTTGGGCCAGATAGCTATTGTTCTGAGCGATGAATTTATAAAGTTGATCATTATATCCTTTGGGGACAGCACGTATTACCGAGGGGCGATTTCGAAGATGGGCTGCCCAGTTCCTGGTTCTCTTTAAATTGCTGAGCAAATCATAGTTAAGATGATTCTTAAAATAATCCACATAACGGAATATCGGTCCGTATGATGCATCGATTAAGTGGAAACAAGTAGAAGTGAAAGAAGCTGATCCTGTTATCTGATTTTCAAGAAAGGACAGCTTTTGTTTGATATCTTGCAGTGTTTTTTGGTAGCTGGCCTCAGATTTGTCGTTATAAATCAAGTTTGCAAACAGTTGCAGAATACCTGACCCAAAAGCAATCCAAGCTCTGTGCTGTGCCTTTTGTATAGGGTCTTTTGGGTGCAGGGGTATTGAGGAAATTTCATTGAGATATTCACAGATTACATCGGATTCAAAGAGGTACTGATCTTTGTTGATGAGCAAGAGGGGCACTTTGTTGATGGGGCTGAGTTGCTCTAGCCAATCAGGTTTATTTTCCAGCTCAATATCTGTGCGCTTATAAGGCACGTTCAGTTCTTCTAACGCAATAACAACACGTTGAACATAGGGACAAAGCTTATGACCAATAAGGTGGAAAGTATCGGGAGAGAAATCGTTCAATTTTGTCTCGTATCAAAAGTTTTAGCTACGGAAGACCTTGGTCTGGAAGAAAGATCCTCCGTAGCTGTGTTGTCCAGTTAAGTGATGGTTGTTTCAAAAGGGAATACGCGTCTCTAACTCATGCAATGGATGTTGAGTTTGTTTCCGTCGAGATCTCTGAAATAGGCAGCGTAAAAGCCTGTATCTCCTCGTGGACCAGGTTCTCCTTCGCATGAAGCACCGAGTTCCAGTGCTGTGTTGTAAACTGTTTTTACGGTTTCTCTGTTGGTGGCGTTTAGGGCGACCATAACGCCGTTACCAACGGTGGCTGGGTTGCCATCAAAGGGAACATGTATTGAGAAGCAAGGGGTATTGAAATCTGTTCCCCAGACAATGAAGTCTTCAACTTCCATTAGTCGTTTGACGTTGAGAAGAGAAAAGAGTTCGTCGTAAAATTTTACCGAAAGATCCAGGTTGTTGGTGCCAAGGGAAGTATAGCCAATCATTGTTTTTCTCTTGTTAAAGTGATTTTCAGAAATGTCACATCTCGCAATTCTTTGATTACAGCATGTGCGTTGTTTGTAATGAAAGAATTGAGTTTCAAAATAGTGTATTGCAAAAATGAATTAAATAAGCAGTAATGAAATTTATCTTTGCAAATATGAAATATACTGATGAATTGGAACGATTTAAAACTTTTCCTGGCGATTGCTTCGCGAAAGTCTCTGGGTGGCGCAGCAGAAGAATTGAATATTAGTAGTACAACAGTTTTTCGGCATTTGAACGCATTCGAGAATGAAGTCGGTGCCCGTTTGTTTGATCGGGGGAAAGGTGGTTATGAACTGACCGAGCTGGGCGCAGAAATGTTTGGCCTCGCGCAAAATATCGAGAGTTCTTTTCATGAGATTGACAGGAGATTTGCGGGAAAAGATACACAGCCTCGGGGGAAAGTCGTGCTGACAGCCCCCAGCAGTTTTGCCTATTGGTTCCTGCCAGAATACCTCAGAACGTTTAATGCTCTGTATCCTGAAATTACGGTTGAGCTTTTGATAAGTAATCAAGAGCTTAATATGTCAAATCGTACGGCGGACTTGGCTTTGCGTGTTTCAAATAACCCCCCTGAAAATCTGATTGGCCGTAAGGTCTGCAATATCAATTGGGGGATCTATGGAACACAGCAATATCTAGCCGAATATGGTGAGCCTGTAGATGGAGGCGGGTTAACCGGACATCGTATTATTGGCGCATCAGGAAATCTCGCGATGAATACAGCTTTTCCTGGTTGGATAGGCATATGCCCAACGAGATTGTACAACGCTGTGATGATCTTGTGACCATGTCGTACCTCGCAGCTAATCATCACGGACTTGTACTCCTGCCGGATGATATCCAGCACCCGGCATTGAAGCGGTGTTTTACTTTGGAAGAAGCCGGAAGGAACCATCTATGGGTCCTGACACACCCGGATTTACGTAAAGTTGAGCGCATTCGAATTCTAATGGGGTTTTTAGGAAAAGCTCTGTCAGTTGAGAAACGTGTTACTTATGGGTAGCGTGTTTCCTGTCTTTTAATCCTGATCAAATAATAAAAAATGTATTTATACAAAGATGCTTTTTATATATTTTTTTCTTTAATATCAATTCTCTATTCAGGTTTCACTCCATAGTTCTGGGTTTTTATAAGATGATCATAAAATAATGTCTTGAACAAATTAAATTGTGCACAATATAATTGATTACAATTTAATTATATTAGGAGTGAATATCATGAGTAAAGCCGCACAAAAACTCGAGAAAGTTGTTTACACCGCCTATGCAGAAGCCACTGGTGGCCGTGAAGGTACGATTAAGTCAGATGACGGGGCGCTGGATATTGTTTTGACAACACCAAAAGAACTTGGTGGTGCAGGAACATTCGGTGTGAACCCGGAACAAATGTTTGCTGGTGGTTATGCTGCGTGTTTTATCGGGGCGCTCAAGGTTGTTGCCGGTCAGGAAAAAGTGAAGCTTCCGGATACGACCAAAATCGCGGGTGAGGTTGGTATCGGCCCTATCCCTGGTGGCTTTAATATTGCTGTTGTTTTGAACATCAGCCTTCCGGGTATAGAGGCATCTGTTGCAAATAACCTCATCGAAAAAGCGCACAAGGTGTGTCCTTATTCAAATGCAACACGTGGAAATGTGGATGTTGAACTCAAGCTTGTTTCATAAGATCGCACAAGCTGAGAGCAGCGGGTAAATTAGAGTGTGTCCCCTCTATTTCTACAAAGATAGGGGGGGTGCGCTTTAATGTTGTTGAGTAGCTTTCCCGTTGCAAAGATCTGGCGGTAAGGTAATCTTGGATAATTCAAAATGTTGGATAAGCTCACCTGAATTATATGACGAATAGCGCACCTAAAAAATCCCCGAAAATAAAGTCTTCGACAGAGATATCCCGCTTGCCGCAAGTTTCACACTTGGAAGAGCAGCTTTGTTTTGCGCTTTATCGTAATTCACAAGGGATAATCAAAAAATACCAGCCTTATCTTAAAGAACTAAATCTGACCTATCCCCAGTATCTGGTGTATTTGGCGTTGGAGCCAAGGGAAGAAACCACCGTAAATGCATTGGGAAAAGATCTTGGTCTTGATTCTGGTACGTTATCGCCGTTGTTAAAGCGAATGGAACAAGCGGGGTTTGTTAGCCGTAATCGCTCTGTTGAGGATGAGCGCAGAGTCATGATAAAGCTCACGGAGAAGGGGCGCTCTCTTGAGGATGGCGTCGCGAAGATGCAGCACGCCGTATCTTGCTCTGTAGGGCTTTCAATGGATGAATTTCAAAACCTTCTCGGGCAGCTCAATCACATGGCCATGGTTATGGGGACGAAAAGGTAATACGGATATTAAATTATGCCCATTAAATTATGTTGGGTAAATTATACAATCGAAGCTGTAGAGAACTTTGCCTGAAAGCATAAATATGTGATATCTGGGTAACTGTTCTGATGGCTTTTGGTAAAAGCCTGAGGATTTGGCAGGGGTACAGCATTTTTGCTTTACCTAAATAAACAGGTGAAAGGCCAGGACTATTCGGATCTTTGGTCAAAAAAAATCTAGAGAGATTGTCCGGCGGGGATTAGCTGAAATTTTCCCTCGGTTATGGCGTTATTGTCTGGTTCTGACACGGAACAAGGACAATGCGAACGATCTAGCGCAAGCAGCATGTGAACGAGCGCTGGAAAAAGCTGACAAGTTTGAAACCGGCACCCATCTTGATCGTTGGATATTCCGAATTGCCCAGCGGATCTGGTTAAACGAACTTCGATCCCAGACTGTCCGTCGCGGTGGTGGTTTGGTGTCTGTCGATGATGTTGATTTGCCAGATACGAAAGCGGACATAGAAACGAATATATATGCGTCTCAGGTGTTAAAAGAGGTGTACCTCTTGCCTGAAGCACAGCGCATAACCGTTCTGTTGGTTTATGTCGAAGGTTTTAGCTACAAGGATGCGGCACAGGTGCTGGATATACCGATTGGCACAGTTATGAGCAGATTGGCAGCGGCACGCGGACGGATTTCGCAAAGAATGGACAGAGAAAAGACAGGTACAGAATGAGCCAGATGACACATTTCACAGATGAAGATCTGACGGCTTTTCTTGATGGGGAAGCGACAGCAGACCTTGCGCAGGAAATAGAGCGTGCTCTTGATTCTGATGTTGCTCTGCAAAAGCGTCTTGAAGATCTTTCTTTGCCCGTGGATGAGCTTAGACAAGCAATGCAGCAGGTTACTGATCAGGCACCGGACCTTCCCGATGTTTTGACGAACACCGCATCTACATCAAAAAGACAGGCATCAAACAAAGGCATAGGTAACTGGATTTATTCAGGATCTCTGGCGGCATCTATCTTGATTAGCCTGATTATCGGGGGTGTGTTTGGAAAGATTTATTTTGCACCAACTGAAGTTCAGGGGTGGAAGAGTTATGTTGCTGCCTATCAATCGCTTTATGTCGGCGACACGTTAAATAGTATTGAATTAACACCGGAACAGACACAGAAAAACCTAGATAATCTGTCCAGCCAAATGGGCATTGATCTTGCCAAAATGACATCTGGTTCCGGGCTTGATTTTAAACGGGCACAGCTATTGGGCTTTAAAGGGAAGCCTTTGGTTCAACTGGCTTATCTCTCACCCGAGGGACAACCTGTTGCACTTTGTATTATTCGAACGAACAAGGGCAATACGGAAGCTATTGGTATGGATGAGCTAGAGGGAATGGTCGCTGCCAGTTGGCGTAAGGATGGTTACGCATATCTCTTTATTGGTGGGCAAGATGAAGCTGTTATCCGTGAGGGTGCGGAACGTTTTAAGGCATTACTATAAAATTATTGAAGTTGCTGAACGGTAGATAGCTATCTACTTGGAATATAATGTTTTTATTTAAAATGCTGGGTATTTTAAACTGAATACTCTTTATTGAATATTACAGACTTAGCTGTTTCTGTTCCAGGGAAATGTGTTCTCGGGAATAAAGCTCACGTCATTTTCGTCTCTTTGGTCCTCTTTAGGGTCGTCTGACCGTCGACGACGACAGGGCCCGACATACCCATCAATACGGACGAAGGGGCGAGGACGTTTGATAATGCGTTCTATCGCCTTGTATAACGACATAGGGGAAAGAGGTTTAAGCAGGAACTCGTTCATTCCCCGGTCCCGTGATTCTGTAACCTGTTCCTTTTCTGCGTGCGCAGTGAGAACGATGATTTGGATATAGGGGGCCGGGCTACTTTCTTCTGTACGAAGCTGGTGAATAAGCTCATTTCCATCTACTGGTGCCATATCGAGATCAATAATTGCAATATCCGAGGGCATGGCACGCAGTGCATGAATAGCTTCTTCTGCTGAAGAGGCGACCCGCGGGTTGTTGACATTAAAGGCACGCAGAATTGTCTTCACAATACGCTGCATTACGGGGTTATCATCGACAATCAAAAATTCGATGTCTTTAAGATCGTAGGCCGCTGTCAATTTTGTATCACTCTAAAACACACTGTTTGAAACTCTAAAAAGAATATTCCCAAAAGTATCGTCAGAAGAATATTCCTCGTTGAAACGAGGGCAGATTCTATCTGAAACCAATTGGCAGGTCACTTTATAGAGTGTCGTGTAATCAAAGAGATAGATATGGCGTGTTCTTGGTTTATTTTTCGTTAAGCAGCGAGAATATTGTCATTCATTTTACTGTTGGCCATTTTACTGTTGATCTCGCCAAAGGCTTTTGTATCTGCACCTTTCCATCACTTTTTTGTGTGCTCTGATAAATTGATAAAAGTATCCAAAATTCAGGTGTTAATTGAATTATGGTTTCTCTTCCTCAAACCAAAGGAGAGAAATATGTTTTTCCAAATAGATCCCAAGCACTACGAACATTTCCAGCCACAGATGAAGTCCATGTTTGAGCTGCGTTATCGCGTTTTTTGTGAACGTTTAGGCTGGGTTCCTGGTGAAAATCAGATGGAACGGGATCATTTTGATGATCTGTCCCCTAGTTATCTGATCAAGCAGGAAGCCGACGGGACAGTATCTGCCTGTGTCCGTTTGCTGCCATCTACAGGCGCGAATATGCTGCGTGATACTTTTCCGGAACTTTTGTCTGGCAAAGACTGTCCCGCAGAAGAAAGCATCATGGAATCAAGCCGATTTGCTGTCGATACAGCTTTGCTGAAAAGTCGCGGGGATACTGAATTGTCAAAGACAACCTATGAGTTGTTTTTATCAATGATAGAATTCGGTCTGGGACGAGGATTAACCCAGATTATAACTGTCACTGATTTACGTATGGAAAGATTGGTAAAGCGTGCCAACTGGCCTTATGAACGTTTAGGTGAACCTCAAAAACAATTGGATGGCGGTAAAGTTGTTAAGGCTGTTGCCCTTGCTGTCGAAATATCTGATCGAGCCAGACAAGCTGTGGGCGAAAAATCTGAGCTTTATAACCCGATCTTGTTTCAACCCGTTTTAGAACGGCGCTCTTTTGCAGAGATGAAAACCGCAAGCTAAGGTTTAATCATCTTCGGATTTCCTTGCAGCAATGTACCCTAACAAATTAGGGTACATTGCTGCTACTTTAAGGAGAGATAAGAACATGGAATATGCCGAATTAGTTAAAATAATTACACGTCTGAAGCAATGCCAGACTCCAAGCGAATTGCAGGAGTGTTTCTCTCAAGCTATTTCAGTTCTGGGTTTTCAACAGTTTGCGTATATGCGTTTTGCTCGAAATAATGTTGATATAGAACATTCTATTTATACGTTCAGTGAAGCGTGGAAAATCAGGTATTTTCAAGAAGGATATGATCAGGTAGATCCTGTTTTCATAAAAGCTTTTGAGGCGGGAGAAACATTCTTTTGGTCTGCGTGTATGTCAGAGTTTACCAAGGGTGTTGAACATTTTTTTGAAGAAGCAGCGGTGTATGGAATTTATGCTGGATTAACAACACCTTTAAAGTCCAGTTCTAAAGCTAAAGCGATTATGACAATTGTTGCTGCAAAGACAGAAGAAAATAAAGATTTAAAAGAACCTGATCCTTCAATTGCTGCAATGATAAGAATTTTATCGGAATGTTTCCATCAGGTTGCGATCCAAATTTTAGCGCCTGATGATTTGGTGCTGAAACCGCGACAAAAACAAGTTTTGACCTTGGCGTCCTATGGGATGTCTTCAAAAGAAATAGCCGCTGCACTGCAAAAATCTGAAGCTTATATAAATGAGTTAATCACAGGTATTTTGCATAAATTGGGTACCCAGTCCCGGCCTGCTGCAGTTCGGCGGGCATTGGAACTTGGATTGTTAGGTTAAAAAATCGTTAATACCCCTATTTCCTAGGGTTTATTTGGGTTGATACCTTGTCTAAAGTGTACACTTATTAGTTGTTAACGCAAGTGTGGTTTTCGCAGAATTATATTTGGAGTGTGGCAACGTATTTTTAGAAACTTCATACGCGGATAAGTGAGAGCGCACATAAATGGCTACAAACCTAAAAGGCAGTCGAGCACTGTTACAGGCTCTTGACGCGGTAACTGCTATGGAGCAAGCGGGACAGCAAGCCAAGCGCGTTTCACTCAAAAATTCTGATAACTTTACGAGTTGCCATAATAGTAAAGATCAAAGAAGTAGTGATGTCTTTGACTTTTTATTATCAGATCTGAAAAAGTTGAATTAACTGGCTTTGCGATAAAAGAAAAATACCGCAACACTCGGTGAAGAGTGCTGCGGTGAGAGTTGGTTCCTTATTTGATAGAACCCAGTTAATGCATGGTGTACGATCCTGGCTTGGGAGAGCATGAGGGGCGTACAGTGGTTTTCTACGGGCTTGTGAGTGCCCGCTTGGCAGGTGGTGTCGAGCGGGGAAGGCCCGCAGCCGATGACTGGCTGGTACAATCGGCTGGGGCTTGTTCCCGGACCTTCACCCGTCTGCTTTAGGTCGTTCGGACTTTGGATCGTAAAGTGGTTTCAAGGATAATGTGGCTCCGAAGCGTTCACAGGCGATCTCGACCGAGAAATTATCTTCTTTCACCCAGTCGGCGGTAACACCGTTTTCATCGTGGACATAGCCAAGACCGATCGTGCTGCCCAGCGTATGGCTGTAACGGCCAGATGTGATCTTGCCGACAATCTTGTCGCCTTTGTAGATTGGCTCGTTGTGGTACATCATCGGTGGCTCACCGTTGGCTGTTTTGGCATCCTTGAGCTGCAGGGCAACCATCCGTTTGGTAAGCGGTTTTCCTTTCTGTTCCAACAATGCGTCGCGTCCGATGAAGCCATCTGGTTTGTCCCAGGAAATGGCAAAGCCGAGGCCTGCTTCCAGTGGGGTGTCTTCATCCGAAATTTCGTGACTCCAGTGGCGGAAACCTTTTTCCAGACGTAGCGTATCCACGGCGTGCATGCCACCAAGGGTGAGGTCCATATCTTTTCCTGCTTCCATCAGGGTATCAAAGATATGAACGGCATATTCAGATGGGATATAAAGTTCCCATCCCAATTCGCCCACATAGGTGATGCGTCCGGCTTTGATCTTGGCATAGCCCATTTCGATTTCCTGACAGGTGCCAAAAGGGAAGGCATCGTTAGAAAGATCGGCAGGGGTTACTTTTTTCAAAAGCTCGCGGCTGTTGGGCCCCATAACAGCAAAGAGTGCATAGCCGGATGTGACATCTGTTGCAAAGCAATGGTCGTCTTCTGAAATATGGCGATTGAGGAAGTGGAAGTCGCGAGTCTGGGTGCCTCCGGACGAGAGCACCATGAAGCTGTTTTCTGCCAGACGTGTTACTGTCAGATCGGCTTCGATACCACCGCGTTCGTTGAGCCATTGGGTATAGACCATCTTGCCAACAGGAACATCAATGTTGGCGCCAGAAATCCGGTTCAGAATTTTCACGGCGTCTTTGCCCTGCACCATGTATTTTCCGAAAGAACTCATGTCGAAAAGAGCGACGTTTTCACGGGCTGCTTTACATTCTGCGCCACAGTAGTCATGCCAGTTCTGCGGACCGTAAGAGTATTCATATTTTGGTTCAACCCCTTCGGGGGCAAACCAGTTCGCGCGTTCCCAGCCAGCCATTTGCCCAAAACAGGCGTTGGCTTTTTCCAGGCGATCATGAATGGGAGAGCGTTTTATATCGCGACAGGTGACGGGCTGTTTTTCAGGCCAGTGCATTTCATAGAGCAGACCTAGGGCTTCTGTAGTACGATCAAAGAGATATTTGTCGCCGCCCTGGAAAGGTTGGACACGACGGATATCAACATCCCACATATCAACGGGGCAATTGCCCTGAACAATCCAGTCAGCTAGAATTTTACCCGCGCCGCCTGCCGATTGAATACCTGTAGAGTTAAAGCCGGCGGCAACATAGAAATTCTTCATCTCAGGCGCTTCGCCGAGGTAGAAACGATTGTCGGGGGTAAAGCTCTCCGGACCATTAAAGAAGGTATGAATGCCAGCACTTTCCAGCAGAGGGATACGTGCCATGGCGTTTTCCAGTGCGGGGGTAAACTGATCCCAGTTTTCCGGTAGCTCATCAAAACAGAAGTTATCTGGAATACCTTTGTGACCCCATGGTACCGCATTTGGCTCAAAGCAGCCGATCAAAAGCTTGCCCGCGTCTTCCTTGTAGTAATTATAGCCATCCGGGTCGCGAAGAGTAGGTAGTTTGGGCAGACCGTCGATGGCTTCGGTCACGATGTAGTAGTGTTCGGCGGCATGAAGGGGAACATTCACACCGACCTTCTCGGCCACTTCGCGTGCCCACATTCCACCGCAGTTTACAACAATTTCAGCACGAACTTCACCCTGGTCGGTGACAACACCGGTTACTTTGCCACCATCGGGACCGGGCTCAGTGATAATGTCTTCGACCTTGATACCCTCGATAATCGTGGCGCCGCCCTGACGGGCACCCTTGGCTAGCGCCTGTGTTGTATCAATCGGGTTTGTCTGCCCGTCACCCGGCAGATAAACGCCACCGACAAGGTTACTGACATCCGCAATAGGGTAGTGTTCAAGAATTTGTTCCGGTGTGATGACGTCAACTTCTAAGCCAAAGTTGCGGGCCATGGATGCGCCGCGTTTGAGTTCTTCAAAGCGTCCTTCGGTTTGGGCAACAGAGACCGAGCCCGTGTGAACCAGCCCGGTTTCCTGTCCGGTTTCTGCGGCAAGGTTCTTGTACAGATCAGCAGTATATTTTGCCATCTTGGTCAGGTTTTCCGTTGCACGGAGTTGACCAACCAGACCGGCAGCATGCCAGGTCGTGCCACAGGTAAGTTGTTTTCTTTCCAGTAGCAGGACATCTTTCCAACCGAGTTTGGTCAAGTGATAGGCCACCGAGCAACCAATTACACCACCGCCAATAATGACAACCTGTGCCTGTTCGGGAAGAGCTTTTTTATTCGCCATCTTACTAATTCCATACAAGAGGGGGCTCAGTGCAAGAGGAATGCGGCCCCGGGATATTGCTTTGTTCTGTTGGGATCAGTCTTGAACACAGCCCCCAACAAGTAACGATCACTGATCGCGTTAATAGTGGGGCGGAGAAAGTATCCAGAGGACTTCTGCGTCTTCCGCGCCGTTGTTATAGGTTTTATGAGGATCGCCGGGATTGATGCGAAAACTGTCACCAACGCTGAGTTCATAGGTGCGATCTCCGATTTCAACCGCGATGTTTCCTTTTATGACGTGCCCGGAAACTTCAACCTTTTCCCGGGTAATTTGTTCTTCACCTGTGGCAGAGCCCGGCTCAAAACGACCCATAATCAATTCGACATCACCGCTAAGATCGGGGGACATCAGCTCTTCGGCCATGCCTGATCCGGTAAAGCTGAGGCGACGACGGTTGCCCGCGCGCACAACATGAGCCTTCTCGGTCGGGTCGGCGTCATCTTCTCCATGGAAAAACCATGAATTTGAGACCTCAAGCGCTGCAGAAATTTTGTTGAGAATGGGAATGGAAACAGCAGAGATACCACGTTCAATCTGACTGACGTAGCCAACAGACTTGCCAATTTTCTCAGCGAGTGTCGTCACTGACATGCGTTTGGCTTTGCGCAGATCGCGGATCTGCCCACCGACGGTGACGGATTCACTTTCGAGATCCTGTTTATCCAGATCGTGCTTATGGAGATGCTCAACTTTGGGCCGTGCCATCTGTATCACCAAACTTTACTTAAATGATGTTTGGCACATTAAAGACAAGTGAAATGAAAAAAGATAGTCAAAATTTCATATTAATGAAAAAACGCAATAAAATTACACAAATCGTGTTTAGGATTGAATGAGTGAAATTTTAGTTAATGTATTGTAATTATAAATAACTTAAGAGATTTCGGCTGGAGATGAAGAGCAAGAAGTTAGTGAAAATTCGTAATGTTGTGAAAGTTTTTGAGAAACAAAGAATGGTCTTCACGTCCAAATGGAATCATGAAGTTTGCAGGATTATTAATTACGTTACCCCCCTGAAAACTGGTAAGACGAATAAATCAAGAAAGGCCCTAGAGCCTTTCTTGATCTCACACTATTTCAAGATTTGAACCATCGATAGCTGAAACCTGCGGCCAGTGCTCCAAGGAACGGGGCAATCCAGAAGAGCCAAAGTTGTTCCAGTGCCCATCCACCAACAAAGAGAGCAGGGCCAGTGCTACGAGCCGGGTTTACCGAGGTGTTGGTGATCGGGATGGAGATCAGGTGAATGAGAACAAGCGCGAGGCCAATAGCCAAGGGGGCAAAGCCTGCGGGGGCCTTTTCATCCGTGACACCCAAAATGATGAAAAGAAAGAAAAAGGTTAGAAGAACTTCGATAAGAAGGCCGCTCATCATGGAATACCCCATAGGCGAGTGTTCGCCGTATCCATTTGAAGCAAAACCATTACTTACGGAGAAATCCGGAATACCACTTGCAATCACATAGAGTAATCCGGCGGCGACAATACCCCCAGTGAGTTGGGCAATCCAATAGGGAAGAATTTGTCCTGCACCGAATTTGCCACCCGCCCATAGGCCAAGGGTAACGGCAGGATTAAAGTGTCCGCCTGATATGTGTCCAACGGCATAAGCCATCGTAACAACGGTAAGGCCAAAGGCTAGGGAAACACCAACAAAACCAATGCCGAGGTCAGGAATACCTGCCGCGAGAACAGCCGCGCCACAACCGCCAAAAACCAACCAGAAGGTGCCAAGAAATTCGGCACCATATGCTTTTGTGTTCATTTTGAAATCTCTCCCCTTTATGCGAGCCAAATTGATATTGTGCGAACCCAGACAGCCTTGAGCTTTATACCGGGGCTATAGAGTTATGATGCGCAAAATAATATCACGCCCATTTAGAAAAGATGCTGCGTAAAGATACTTAGTTTCTGGAAACTGACGGACAGTTGAGTTGAATGGTTACTTTCATTCAGACATCACGACAGGGTCATATCCCGGTAACAGGCAGGTAACAGATAGGGGGCAGAGTGACGTAGTTTTGTGCCACTTCTTTTTTATCCTTCTTGTCGAAAGTGATTTTTTTGTTATGCGTAATGTTACATTGGGGATGACCCGACGTCGGTTGCTTCTTGGGGGTGTCGTTGCGGCATCTGCTGTTGGTTTTTCACCTTTTCTAACAATGCGCAGTAATGCGGCACCACTGGCCGGGGAACTGCAACTGGTTCCAGCTACACCAAATCCTTTGGGATCAATAGAAAAACTGTTTCTGCTCAAGGGAGATCCGTTAAGGGGCACGATTAAACAAATTGTCACAGAAGAAGGTAATCCTGTTCCGTCCCCGAAACTTGCTGCTGGAGAACGACGCGTTCTGCGAATTCTCCATTTCAATGATATGCATAATCACATCACTGAAATGCATGGGAAAAAAGGGGATACCTATCGCTTTTCCCAAATTGTGCAGCGGGTAAAGACGGCACGTGCGGCAGCTGCTGAAAACGAAGCGGTGCTTTTTGTCTCTGCCGGGGATGACCACACCGGATCAATTTTTGATGAGCTTATGGGGTGGAACGTAGATGAGTTCGTCGCGGATGCCGGTTATAGAACCTATTCTGCAGCAGGACTGGACATTGCGGCCATTGGTAATCACGAGTTTGATCGCGGTGCGGAACTTTTGAAAAAAGCAGTGCAAACAGATGCGCGTTTCCCTTTGTTGTCAGCAAATGTTCATTCCTCGCAGCATCTGAAACGAGACGAAGATTACGTCGCAGCGGCCATTGCTGAAATTAAAGGTCTGCGCATCGGTTTGGTCGGCTTGACCACCAACATTGATACCCGTGTTGGACAGCCTGATGACAAGACACTGGCCGTTGATCGACCGTTGAAAGCGATTGAGAACATCTTGCCAGCCGTTGCTGAAATTTCTGATGTTGTCGTTATTCTTTCTCATTGCGGGTATGGCGTGGGGCAGCATACATCAGGTAAGGCAGCGACAGTACGCGATGTTGGGGAAGGCGACTTTGCAATCGCCGGACTTGCCAGCAAGTTGACTGACAAGCCTGTTGTCGTCGTTGGCGGGCATACGCACACGCGTCTCAATGAAGAGAAGATGGATGAAAACAATCTAATTGATGGTGTGTTGATTACGCAGGCAGAAGCACATGGTAAGTATCTGGGGGATATTGCCATGTCGATTGCGGCAGAAAACGGTCGCAAAGACTGGTATAGTTCGGTTTCTCTGCATCCGATTAAACGCCGGGATAAACGTGTTGCTGTTGACGACCCCAAATTTCCATCGCTTCAAAACGAAGATGACTATGATGCTCAGTTTGAAAAGCAACATATCGCCCCGCTGATCAAGGCGCTGGACAGTAAATTAGCAGAGATAATTGGTAAGGTTGAAAGTTCTGAACTGACCCGTGAGAAGATGATTGCATCGCGTTATGTCGGGGAAAACAAACTCGCGAATTATATGAATGATGCGGTCTTGGCGAGATCTGAAAGCTTTGCCGGGGGGCAGGTCGATTTTGCACAGTTTAACGCGACAGGTATTTCAACCGGAGTGGAGAAAGGACCGCTAAGCTTTAAGAACTGGTACGATGTTATGCCCTATGCAGATGCCATTCACATCGCAAGTCTCAACGGACAACAGATAAATGAAATGCTGCAATCAAATGCCAAGCGGTTGCTACGTCAGGAAGAGGTAGAAAGCACAAACCTTGACGGATTTGTTTCGCGTGGTTTCCTGCATTTTTCTTCAGGCATTCGGTATGAAATTGATCCCGGAACATCGGCAGGTGATGCGAGAGCGGTGAACATCACCTTGAAAGGTGAACCTATCGAGAAGTGTTTGGATAAAAATTATACAATGGTTGTGAATACCTATCTTGCACTTGGCGGCTTTGGTGAAAACTGGAACGGTAAGCCAATTGGCGGTGGCGTTCCGGGAGAAATTCCAAGTTTTGATATGCGCAAGCTGGACTACGACCATACAGGATTGATCTATCGAAACGAAGTTATTGCTCACATTCGCAATAGCCAGGTTATTTCACCTGAAACAGGTGCCAAGCTTGATGGACGGCTTGTTGTCTTGGGATAGTTTTTTTGGGGAAATCTTAAAAAATTATAAGCTTTGGAAAACAAGGCCAACCCACGGGTTGGCCTTGTTTGGGTATTGATCTCTAAATCAGGTTTTGTTTATGGAAACGCCGCCTTCGACCAGCATGGCTGTACCTGTAACAAAACTTGCGTCATCAGAAGCCAGAAATAATGCAGCGGCTGCTATTTCTTCCGGATTTGCGATGCGTTTTAAGCCATGCAAACTTTTGACGAACTCTTCCATTTCTTCGTTGGAAGCAACAGAGCGCCCCATGGGCGTATCTGTACCACCGGGCAGCAGGCTGTTTACCCGCAAACCTTTAGGGCCGTATTCCGCCGCGAGACACTGCATCATACCGTTAATCCCGGCCTTTGAAGCTGCATAAGGGGCCATGCCCGGCATACCAATGGTGTGTCCGACAAAAGTGGACGTAAAAATCAAAGATCCATGGTCGCTATTGAGGAGAGCTGGAATTTGATGTTTTGCCCCAAGAAAGGCAGAGGTCAAATTGGTATTGATAGTTTCATGCCATCCATCCTTGGTCAGTGTAGGAGTATCCCCCATTGCACCCAGAGTGCCGGCATTGTTAAAGGCGATGTCCAGCTTTCCATAGGTGCCAGTGGCAACTTCAACCAATGCTTCGGCATAACTTTCATCTGTTACATCGCCAGCAACTGCAATGCCCTGTCCGCCTGAGACACGGATTTCTTCGATGAGCTTGTCCAGTTCTTGCTGTCTTCTGGCTCCCACAACGACCTTTGCTCCTTCTTGGGCGAACAGTTTGGCGGCGGCATAGCCAATACCAGAACTTGCACCGGTTATGATGGCAACACGGTTTTCTAATCTACTCATTTTTTGATCCCTTTATGATCTCTGGTCAAATATTGAAGGATCAGTATTGAGGTAAGAGTATTTCAGGAAACTCCGCTTCTTGTTCCGTAATTCAAAATGCCATTCATATTTCTGATATACTTCTGGAGATGAAATTTTTTTGCCTAAGATCTTTAGATTGGGTCCCTTAGATTGGGTAAAGGTTTGGACTGTAGAGAGTTCAGGAAACAAAAACAAAATTCAAAAGCAAGAATCAGAGTTTGGTTCTTTGACCTTTGAGATAGCTTTTAGAAACTGACGAAATGTTGTGTTACAAGTTGGATGACAGGAGCAAAAGCAATGGCAGATGTTATGAGTGCCTCATCAGAATTTTTAACGGATGATGACCGCTATCAAGCGATTGTAGATCGTAATCCGGCGGCAGATGATGTTTTTTATTATGCCGTCCTAACGACCGGTGTTTACTGTCGACCTTCCTGTGCAGCACGTTTGGCCTTGCGCGAAAATGTCCGTTTCCACACCAGCTGTGCCGATGCGGAGAAAGCTGGCTATCGCCCGTGTAAGCGATGTCGTCCCAATGAAATGAAAAAGGAAGAACGCCAGGCTCTTGCAATTGAAAAGGCCTGTCGCCTGATTGAAGAAGCCGAGACCGCGCCCGATCTTGACACCTTGGCAGAAGCCGTTGGGATGAGCCGTTTCTATTTTCACCGTACTTTCAAGGCCATTACGGGTGTTACGCCAAAGGCCTATAGCAACGCGCACCGGGGTAATCAAGTACGCAAAGGATTGAACAAAAGCGAGACGGTGACAGAAGCCATCTATGACGCGGGCTTTAATTCCAATGGCCGTTTTTATGCCAATACTGAAAAACTGTTGGGCATGAAGCCGACCAGTTATCGCAAAGGGGGTAAGGATACAGAAATCCGCTTTGCCCTAGGGGAGTGTTCTCTGGGATCCATTCTGGTTGCTGCGAGTGAAAAAGGGATCTGTTCCATTTTGCTCGGTGATGACCCTGAAGCCATGGTACAGGACCTGCAAGATCGCTTTTCCAACGCATCCCTGAAAGGTGGTGATGCGGAATTCGAAGAATGGGTTGCTCAGGTGGTAGGTTTTGTGGATGACCCTACGATTGGTCTTGATTTGCCGCTGGATATTCGTGGCACCGCCTTTCAACAGAGGGTCTGGAAAGCTTTGGTTGATATTCCGGTGGGCAGCCGATTGAGCTATGCGGAAGTCGCCAAGAAAATCGGATCTCCCAAGGCGGTTCGGGCTGTGGCTTCCGCCTGTGCGTCAAACCATATCGCGGTTGCCATTCCCTGTCATCGTGTTGTTCGTAGTGATGGCGCATTGTCTGGCTACCGCTGGGGAGTAGAGCGTAAACAGCAACTGCTGGACTGTGAAGCGGTTGCTGCACAATGAGAGCTCTTGATAACCTGAACGCGGCAGAGATATCCTCTGGGCAAATATCTTTTGGAATGTCCGAAGCGGAAATCACCCAAAGCCTTGACGAAAAAGGCTATGCTATTCTCAAGGGAGTGATCTCTGAACTTGAGTGTCAGGTTTTGGCTGATGGGTATGACGTCGAAGATCCTTATCGTTCCCGCGTTGTTATGTCCCGGCACGGGTTTGGACAGGGAGAGTACAAATATTTTGGCTATCCATTGCCTGATCTGATTACCCGGTTGCGAACAAAGCTCTATGAGCCTCTGGCCATAATTGGCAACAGGTGGAATGAGTTGATGAATATAGATCAACGCTTTCCTGAAACGCATCAACAGTATCTGGATGTTTGCCACAAAGCCGGACAGGTAAAAGCAACGCCGCTGATACTGCAATATGGTGAAGGGGATTATAACTGTTTGCATCAGGATGTTTACGGAGAGTTACTCTTTCCATTACAGGTGGCTTGCCTGCTATCCAAACCCGGAGAAGATTTTACGGGGGGGGAATTTGTCCTTACTGAGCAGCGTCCCCGAATGCAATCGCGTGTCGAGGTTGTTCCCCTTGATCAAGGGGATGCGGTTATTTTTCCGGTCCGCCATCGTCCCAAGCAGGGAACGCGAGGAATTTACCGTGTGAATATGCGTCATGGCGTAAGCGAAATCAGATCGGGCCAACGTCATACACTCGGTATTATCTTTCACGATGCACAGTAATATTTGTGAGAGTTATTTATGGCTATAGATCTAAGATGTTGAGATAAAACATCTTATCCGCAACAAACCTTTTGTTAACCTAAATACGCGACATTTTACCTGCGATTTGAGGTGTAAAGGGCGTTACAGGATGCCCTAAAAACAGGGGGTGTTACTGTCAAATGGAGAAAATTGCGACTGATGGGGATACGGATAATTTAACGATAGCCGAGCGGCGCGCTTATGCAGCTCGTCGTGATCTTCATACACTTGGGGATGCCTTGCAGGGCGAATTTGAAGGTACAATGTCTCAGGCCAAGTTGGCCGGGGATGCAATGCAAGATGCAAGTACGGCAACGCGCAATGCGTTGGATAGTGTCAGTGCTCAAGCTAATCAACTGGAAAATGACGCGAATACTGCAACACAAAACGTTGATGCTGTCGCAGCTGCAACGGAAGAAATGAATGCTTCTATTGCCCTAGTCGGGGAGCATGTTGCCAAAACTGCTGAAGGGGCAAAGGGGGCTGCGGAAGAGGCCAAAGGGGCAACGGATACTATTCAGGTCCTGGCCCAGGCTTCTGAACGTATTGGGGATGTTGTCAAGTTGATTGAAGGTATTGCTGGGCAAACAAACCTACTTGCTCTTAATGCAACGATTGAAGCTGCCCGTGCAGGGGATGCCGGAAAGGGATTTGCAGTTGTTGCCAGTGAAGTGAAAAGCCTTGCACAACAGACTGCGGGGGCAACAAAAGACATAACCGATCAGATTAGTGAAATTCAATCTGTGACTGGGCAGGTGGTCGAGGTCATTTCGAACATTTCATCTGTTATTAATTCTGTCGAAGATTTTTCTTCGGAAGTATCTGATCGTGTGCAGGAGCAGGTCTCTGCGATTAATGAAATTGGAAAGAACGCCCAGCAAGCTGCGGTTAGTACACGGCAAGTGACGGACTCCATGTCGAAAGTTGTTGCTGAAGTGAACGATGTTCGTGGTTTAACGGGAACTCAGGAAACCAGTGCAAATAAGATGCGGGATCTTCTTGAAGCCCTTAACCTTCGTCTAGAGACTGCTGTCAAAGAGACACACTCCGATGACGGAGAACAACTCGAACGTATTCCATATGACCTATACGGTGTCGTGACCTATCAAGGAACCCGCGAACCCGTAACACTACGCAATTTCACCAAAGACGGTGTCCTGCTGTGCAAGCTGGATACAACTTTAGATGAGGGGACGTCTGTTGAGATAGAGTTGCGTCCCTATGGTAACCTTCGTGGTGTTGTGCAAGGTGTTCTTGTATCAGGAACTAAGGTCTCTTTTAGCCAGGAGTCCAGAGATCTCGCGAGAACATGTCTGGAAGGTGTGATTGCAATTGATCAACCCTTTATCGCAAAGGGCATCAGTGCAGCGAAAGAGATATCTCAACGTTTTGAAGAAGGGGTTGATACAGGCGAAATATCATTGGATGACTTGTTTGATAGAGATTATCAAGTTGTTGAGAACAGTGATCCACAGCAACATACAACAAGGTATTTGGATTTTACTGATCGCGTCCTTCCCGAAGCTCAGGAACCCGTTCTTGATTTCCATGACAAAATCGCCTTTTGTGCCGCAGTTGATGTTAATGGATATCTACCAACCCACAACTTGATTTATAACAATCCGCAAAGGCCGGACGATCCGGTTTGGAATGCGGGTAATTGCCGAAATCGACGCATTTTTGAAGATAGAACAGGTGCTTCTGCCGGGGCCAATACTCAGGAGTATCTATTGCAAAGCTATTTACGAGATATGGGTGGAGGGAACTTTATTTTAATGAAAGACTTAAGCACGCCTATCATGGTTAAGGGAAAGCAATGGGGTAATTTACGCATGGGCTATGCACCCTGAATGAACTCGCTGTAATCATGTCGCTCATTTATCTATAAAGCTTTTATCCATAACGCTTGATTGTTATTGCCAGACGGAGTGTGTGATCTGAAAATAGCGGTTGTTTTTTCTACATAGTCTGGGTCGCCAGAGGTGAAGTATGCCGTTTCCCCTTGCTGTTTTGTTGCATCTGTTACGAGTTCAGGATGTCTTTTAAGGTAATCTTTCAGACTGTCTGCACAGATAGAGGGCTGGCAGAGAATGGGGACACCTTGCCCCATAATATTACCAATAATCTTTGCGGCTGCTTTTTCAAAGGCGTTTTTTAGCAAGGGATAGTGGGTACAGCCCAGCATGATCCAGTTGGGGATTTTGTTATTTTTCTCAACCAGTTGGTTGACGTAGTCCTCAACCAACGCATCTGTTATTGCCGTGCCTTTTTTAGCTTCCAGCGCAGGAACCAATTCCGGGCAAGCTTGTTGGATTACGTCAAGCTGTGGAGCACGTTTACCAATTTCAACGAGATAGGTTTTGCTTTTCACCGTAGCTTCGGTGGCAAAGATACCCACGGTTCCCTGCAGATATTGTTGAGGGTGCTGTTCCCACTTGATCCAAGGACGATCCGTGATGGTCTCAACCATTGGAACCAATACTCCGAGGATACGTTTGTCGGGTGCATAAGAAGGTAACCATTCCTGCTGCAGTTTTCGCAGGGCAATGGCCGATGCGGTATTGCAGGCCAGAACGACAAGATTGCATCCCTGATCAAACAGGAACTGAACCGCCTGTCGTGTCATTTCATAAACTTCAGGTCCTGTTTTCTCGCCGTAAGGTGCCCGTTGATGATCTCCGAAATAGATAAAATCGTTCGTCGGAAAGGCGACCTGAAGCGCATGCAATACAGTCAAACCACCAGAACCTGAATCAAAAACCCCAATAGGGTACGATTGATTTGGTGTGTCGGATTGGTCTGGTCTGGATATTTTAGCTTTGGGCATTTTTACAGCTATAAACACCACTTATGGCGGCAATTTGACGATGGTGGTAGCTCAGTTGAAATTCCGTATCTGGCACTAGCTCCACAGGGCTTTTCGCGGCTTCCTGAAGTAATAGAGCGCAGAAGCTTTTCAGGTTTCCGTCCAGTGTCTCTTGAGAGAGAGCATTCTCGTCCGACTCACCCGTAATGAGAAAACGTACTTCGCGATCCGAAAGAATTTCAACCTGTCCGATCCCTTTGTCTTTAAGTGATCCGTAGTTGCCAACTGCTGCGCGGATAAATTGTCGCTGATCAGGGGCGGGGTTTTCCCAAAAAAACAAGGGGGGAAATATATAAAATAATGAGAGTGAGAGGAGGGCAATAACTGCTAAGCCGCTGATGATCCACTTGTTTGTTGACATGGTTGCTTTGAACTCAATTCCTGTGTAAAAAATAGAAGTGTTTGGTTATGTACTTTCTATGTACTGCTGTACTATATAGGCCTAATTATCCCGAGGGCCATTTTTTTCGGGGTAGAGTGCGACCTGAGTTGGGGGATCCCGGTAACGTCCCTGTTACAGGGATGTTGTTTGCGGAATATATCACGGTGTTGTTAATGCGAAAGCCAATTTTCGGCCTGTTGCCGTTTGTCGGTACGATTGTCTTTATCGTTCTCTTTGTACTTGTCCTGGGGGGGATAAATCCAAGAGTAGCCTTTGCTGATTTTGCAGAGGGAAAAAAGGCATTTGATGCTGAAGACTTTTCAACCGCTTTTCGCTATTGGCATACCAGTGCTGATCAGGGCGAAGCAAAGTCACAGTTGGAACTGGCGCGTCTTTACCGGGATGGCAAGGGAACCAATCAAGACAAGGTTGTTGCCTCGCTTTATTTTACCTTGGCAGCCCAACAGCAGATAAAAATCGCTGCAGATGAGCAGCAGAATCTGGTTGAAAAATTTTCCGAAGAAGAGCTGGCGTTGGCTCAGAAGCTTGTCGCAAGCTGGGAGCCTATTGACGTAAAGCCCGGGACGGAAAAAATTGAACTGACGACCCAAGACAAGAAGGCTCTGCGGTGGTTTAAAGCGGCAGAAAAAGGCACCGTCAAAACGATTAAAGAAATGATTGCAGGCGGGTTTGATCTCAACAAAAGAGACAAAGACGGTTGGACGGCCCTTATGCTTGCCGCACTTAATAATCATCGGGTAACGTCAAAAACTTTGATTGAGGCAGGCGCTGACCTTAATATCGCTGATCCTCTGGGAATGACCGCCTTAATGGCTGCATCCGTGGCCGGAAATAAACCATTGGTCGCGTTTATGGTTAAATCCGGTGCTGATATTGAGCAGGAAGATACCGTTGGTGAAACAGCTGAATATATGGCTGAACAGGCTGGACATGTGACTATTGCTCGCTACTTCTCAACATTAGAACTTCCAGAAGATCAGATTAAAGAGGCACAGCAGCTTTTGATTGCTCTTGGTTATCTGGAAGGTAGTGCCGATGGCAAAACAGGACCAAAAACTTCCGAAGCTGTGAAAAAGTTCCAGAAAGACAGTGGTCAAAAACAAACCGGGCTTGTTCGTAAGCTGTTGTTGGACACGCTTGAAGACAAAGTAGCGGACGAGCCATCGCTTCAGGCAGATAAAACAGAAAACCCATTTGAGGCTGCCTCAATCACAACTGAGTAGTTGTTTCTAAGTTGTGATGAGCCTTGTTTCCCTTTGTGGTGAGGGAACATTTTTGATGTCGGCCCTTACTGTTTGCTTCTCAAGTATACGAACTCTTTCATTGACAAGATCGGCTCAGATGTTTAGCTCCTCGCACCGTTTGGAGCGGTGAGGCACATCATTATCAAAAAATGTGGGAAGTTTGAGAACTTTTGCCTGATTTTTGATGTTATCGGTGATTTATCGAAAGATATTTCAAATCAGAGACTCGACTCGTGTTACCTAAATCTATAAGGTAGCCCGTCATTCGCGGTAACTGGGTATCTTGATGAGTGTCTTGGTTTTCGCTTCATATTTGATTTTAATTTACACTTTAAGGCAGTCTTGATGAACTGGACAGAAGAGCGTATTGAGCTTCTGAAAAAACTATGGGCAGAAGGCCATAGTGCTTCACAAATAGGGAAAATGCTGGGCGTTTCTAAAAACGCTGTGGTTGGTAAGGCGCACCGGATGAAACTGGCGGCAAGACCTTCCCCTATTAAACGAAGTGCAAAAAGTGACGGCACCAAAAAAGATGCTCCGGCTAAAAAGGCAGCTCCTAAAGCCGCTAAGCCAGCAGCTCCTGCGGCACCAAAACCAGTAGCGAAACCCGCTGCTGCGCCTGTCGCAGCAAAGCCCGTTGCTGCACCTGTCCCGCCAAAGCCCAAAGCACCTGTTGCTCCGGCTGCCCGTGTTGCAGCACCAAGATCTGTAACGCCTGCGGCTCAGCCTACAGCTGCTGAAATAAAAGCGGCTTCATTGCCAGCAAAAGCACGTCGTAAGGCCAGCATGGATGCAGCCGATCGCAAGCTTTTCAGTGGGGCAATGGAAAAGCGCAAAGGACCAAAGTGCCTTTGGCCCCACGGTGATCCCGGGGATGCTGACTTCCATTTCTGTGGTGCACCAGCAGTGCCAAGCAAACCTTACTGCGCGGAACACTGCGCGCGCGCTTACATTACAAAAAGCAGCCGTGGTAGCAACAGTAATAGTAGCAATAATAATTCCAGTAATGAGAATGAAAAAAGTAATGATGGCGAGGCAGCCAAGGCTAACGAAGCTGGTAGCAAACAAGCTTAGAATTGGTTTAAGCCAATGATGAAAAAGGGTGCCATAGGGCGCCCTTTTTTGTGGGGCGTGTTTAATCTTATTAATGCTTTTTCTTGAGCATTTTCTTTTCTGATATTCAGTATTGTTATTAGGCAGTTATGTAATGCGTTTTATTGCTGGTCGAACTTTTGTTAAGCCGTTTCGTTTTTTGAGTATTGGGGGTAAACCTAATCTTGAATTTTGGTTTACCCAGGCTGTGATTCTACTCTCCACAATGCTTGGTGTATATCTGGCCAGCTTTGCAGGTTTTGAAATTGCAGTAAATTTTGATCGTTATCAAAGACTATCGGATGCGCGGAACCTGGAAATATCGCTTCGTGCAGAAGTTTCTGATAATATAAGTATGGTAGAAGAATGGGCCAGTTCTTACAGTGACGGCCCTATGTTATGGCACGATAGTCGATTTGCACCGCGTGAGAGCTATAAATTGGATGATGTTATCTGGTTAACAATGCGGAACTCTTCGACGACCTTTGAGCTTAATCCGGAAACGCTTACAGATATTCGACGCTTTTATAGTGTTGTTGAGCAGAGTAAAACGGTCCTTATTCAACAAAGCCAACCAAATGGTCTTGCTCAAAACTCAATTAAAAGAATGGCATTGGCCGCGAAAAAAGCCCGGACTGATATTTTAGTCAAAATGGATGTGGATATCGAACGACTGGATGCAGAGTTGAAGGAAGTTCTGGATTAAGCAAAACCTTAACAGTCATAATGTGTGTGAACTAAGTAAAAATCCCAATACTGCCAGACTTTCGCCAGAATTATATGTTTATGTGAATGAATAAGGGTTTATTGAGTTCTCACAAAGTTGAGCGACAGACTACTTGCTCAAAGCTCTATTGAAGATGGTACAGCATAAAGAGGATGATCTTGTGACAAAGAATATTCAAAAGTCGGATACAGGTTTTATGGTTTCCCTAAAAAAACTTTCTCTGTCTCTGGTCGTTGCAGGTGGGACTGTCATGGGTGGTCTTGTGCTTTCAGCTGCTTTGCCTCAACAAAGCTGGGCACAGGAAGAAGATAATCCCGGTGAATTGGCCCGGGAAAGCCTTGAGCTTATGATGAAATCCCTCAGTCTTGTCATTGATTCCATCCCACAATACGAAATGCCTGTTATTACAGAAAACGGCGATATCATTATCCGCCGCAAACAAAAAGACGATTGGGAAGACCTGGACGAAACCCCGGCACCAGAAGAAACCGAAGATTCCAAACAGATATAAATTATTTGGCAAGCGAAGATAAAACATTCAAATAGACGCGGCTTGCAGTATAGCTCTTTCAAAGGTAACTCATTTAAGCAGAGATGCGTAAAGAAGGAGTGGTTGGAATGTTTGATAGCCTTGGTGCTTTTGTTCCCGGTGGTAATATGACTTTTGAAGGAGCCGAGAAGGGCCCCTTGAAAGGTTTTGGTTTCGCGGTCAAGGATATCTACGATCTTGAAGGATATGTGACGGGTTATGGCAATCCTGATTGGCAGAGCCGCCGTCGTCCTTCGAAAAAACATGCTGTTATCGTACAAAAGCTGCTGGATGCCGGGGCTATGGTCATTGGCAAGACGATCACGGACGAATTTGCCAGTAGTCTCGATGGGCAGAATTATCATTATGGCACGCCTGCAAATCCCGAAGCTCCCGGTCGTATTCCTGGGGGATCATCAAGCGGTTCTGCCTCTGCGGTGGCTGGTGGCTTGGTTGACTTCGCTCTGGGGTCGGATACCGGAGGATCTATTCGGATTCCAGGTAGCTATTGTGGTTTGTTTGGTCTGCGCCCGACGCATGACCGATTAACCAAAGAGGGTGTTCTTCCCTTGGCTGATAGCTTTGATACCGTTGGTTGGTTTGCCCGCGATGCCTGGTTGCTTAATCTCGTCGGCGAAGTCCTGATGGAAGCCAAGGCCGATCAGGATAAGATGCCTGAAAAGCTGCTGGTTGCTGTTGACGCTTTTGACATGCTGGATGAAAAATCACGGACTGCCCTCAAACCGCATGTGGAGCGCCTTGAACAACGTCTGGGAAAAGCGGAATATGTTTCTCTCAATCCTGATAACTTGCACGCAATCGGCTTCAATGAACAGTTGTTGCAAGGAATGCAAGGAGTGGGATTGCAGGGGTTGGCTACTCTTTTCCAAGTTACCCAAGGACGTGAAGTCATTGATACCCATGGGGCATGGTTTGATCGCGTGAAACCTAAAATGGGTCCGGAAATTCAGCAGCGCATGGATTGGCGAAAAACAATCACCGATGAACAGGTTAGCGATGCCCTTGAAAAAAGATCTCTGTTCAAAGCACGTATGAAAGCCCTGATCCCAACCAAGACAGTTGTATGTTTGCCATCGGCCCCTGGAATTGCTCCACGGATTAAGGAAGATCCGGATGTGTTGAATGCACACAGGTCCAAGATCCTGTCGCTGACTTCTGCGTCTGGTTTGGCAGGAAACCCTCAGATTACGATGCCACTGGCGACTGTCGATGGATGCCCGCTGGGTCTCTCGCTGATGGGGGATCATGGTTCCGATTTGGAACTTTTGGCCTTCGCCGAAAGTTTTTGTTCTGTTGAAGATGAACAGCAAAGTCTTTCACCTTTTTGATCAACCAAGAGCTTGATGTGTGGGCCGAAGATTGACCAAATGAAAGTGAAGAGTCATGTCTTTTGGTTCACAAAACGGGATAATAGTTCTGGAAAGTTAGGTTACATACTAGGGACAGACTCATTGTTGAGCTGCCCCTGCAGCGGCATCGGTCACTGGAAAGAGTTTAATACTTTCCTTACCTATCAGTCGTCGTATTGAATAAGGGATGTAACAGGTAACCCGCCCAGTTTTTCCCGACCTTTAAGAAAGTTCAATTCAATAATACAGGCAATCCTGCGCACGTCGGCGCCCGCTTGTTGCATGAGGGCGACGGCAGCTTCCATTGTGCCACCTGTTGCCAACAGGTCATCAAGCATGACAACGCGCTGGCCGGATTTGATGGCGTCTTCCTGAATTTCGATGGTATCTGTGCCGTATTCCAGATCGTAGGTATAGGGAATGGTTTTACCAGGCAGCTTGCCCTTCTTCCTGATCATCATAAAACCCATGCCCAAACGCATGGCCAGGGGAGCCGCGAGAAGAAAACCACGGGATTCAATGCCGGCGAGGACATCAGGCTTTTCTTTCTCAATTACAACAGCCAGCCGTTCAATAGTTTCGTGCCAAGCTTCTGCATGCGCCAGAAGGGTAGAGATATCATAAAAAAGAATACCGGGCTTGGGGTAATCAGGAACTTCCCGGATATGATCTTTCAGGTTGATGCTCATAGTTTCTATGTCCCTTATTCACTGGTCTCGTTGGCTTGAACGGAAGGTCGTTGTCTTTGCCTTATAAATGACACTGACGTTTATGCAGAACTTGCGCCGGACTTGCAATGATTCTGCAACAAGACTTTAACCGTAAGCGTAGAGAAACTGCTAATCAGACAGAATAAAACTACAGTGCAAACGTTATTCTGAGTGTCAGAGTGCGGTCTATCACGAAGTGGTGAGGCCTGTTGTCATGTTATAAAGCTTGTGTTGCTATCGAATAGATAATTTAAGGGAAACAAACATCTTGTGGTCGCAATCTCTGCTTCCTACCTGAAGTGTTCAATTTTTATTTTCAGGTTTTTTAGCGTTTTCCAAAATTCAGTTTTTTATGGCAGGAGAAGTCAAATGATCAGGCGTCGGTACGGTTTAATCGGGTTTATTTTGAAATCATTACCTCTTTTTACAATGGTTTTATTTGGCAGTGTGGTGTCTCCGTCTTTGTTCATGTCAGGAGCACAGGCTGATCAAGGGTATCCCTATGAAGGGATGGTTGTGATGAAAACTGAGAAGTCCTTCAAAGCCCTCGCAGATGACCTGACAGATTCTATCAAGGCAAACAAGATGGGGCTTGTTACTCGTGCGAGTGCTTCTGGTGGTGCGGCCAAGGCGGGGATTACGATACCGGGAAACATGGTTGTGGGTGTTTATCGTAATGATTTTGCCCGGCGCATGCTGACTGCATCTATTCCTGCAGGTATTGAAGCACCAATCCGGTTCTATCTGACGGAGAGCAGTGATGGCACATCTGTTTTGACGTATCGTAAACCAACGGCGGTTTTCGCGCCATATAACTCTGCTGATCTGGATGTGATGGCAAAAGAACTTGATGGTATTTTCGAAGCTATTGCCAAGGGGGCGACACAATAGCCTCGATTTAATAGAGCGATGCCCGAGACTGACAATAGAACCCAAGGCTGACAATAGAAGATGTACTGTTCTACCCAGGCTTTTGATACTGACGCGGTCTTTTGTTATGGCTTTACCCTTTTATGATGTTCGGTTAGAGAAGTGTCTTTGATAAACTTCGATAATCAGCTGATTCCAGAAGGCCATGAATGAAACGCCGCGTTAAAGATACGCCGACCGAAGCAGATAGCGGTAAATTTTCCGAAGATGATTTGGTTTGTGATTTTGCCGGGGGCGCGGTCGGGCATCGTTTGAAGTTTGGTGGCGGTAGGGGGCAAGCTCTGCCAAAAGCTGCTGGTTTTACCAAGGGGCGGACACCGTCAATTATAGATGCAACTGCGGGCTTTGGCCGTGATGCATTTCTTTTGGCATCCTTGGGGGCAAAAGTAACGCTGATCGAACGTTCGCCTGATGTACATGCCATGTTGGAAGAGGGATTGGAGCGGGGGCGTGCTGCTGATGAAAAGATCGCAGAAATAATTTCCAGAATGACGCTATTATTCGGTGATGCCAAAGAGCTTCTTCCAGACTTATCTGCGGATGTCGTCGTCGTTGATCCAATGCATCCACCCCGTAAAACCAAAGCGCTGGTAAAAAAAGAAATGAGAGTTCTTCGGAGCTATGTGGGCGCAGACACAGATGCCGAAGAATTAGTGAAAGTCGCTTTGGAAGTGGCAAAGAAACGAGTGGTTTTGAAGTGGCCAGCCAAGGGTGACCCTCTACCGAACATCAGAAAACCATCTCATCAGTTAATGGGAAAATCGACCCGGTATGATGTTTTTATGGTGGAATGACTGTCACAAGTTCCCAAAGAACATCCTCAAGTAATTTCCTAAAATTATTTTTATCTGTTATTATACGATAATGATGAGAGTGTACTTCTTCTTGTTATTTTATTGCCGAAATTTGTCGAGCTCTTTGCTGAGGTCTTTTTACTGATGTCGGCTTTATGGATTTTTAGGCGCATATTTCTCTCGCTTTTCCTGTCAGTACTGTTGGCAATCCATCCTGTTAAAGCTCAAGATTCAATCAAAGTTCCAAAACAAAAATTAATAGTCGCTTCTATTGATTGGTGTCCTCAGCTTTGTCCAAAGGGAAAGCAAGATGGGTACATTATGGACACTGTGAAAGAAATTTTTACTGATAGTCCCTATGAGTTGGAAATCGTGACCTATCCCTGGTCTCGGTCGATACATATGGCACGGACGGGCGAAGTGCATGCTCTGTTATCGCCAGCACGTGCCGAAGCACCTGATCTTCTCTATCCGAAAGAAGAAGTCGGCGCCCAAAAAATGTGTTTTTTTGGATCACGTGGATCAACCTGGACTTATCAGGGGGAAGCTTCCTTAAAGGGACAGATGATTGGTATCGCTCATGATACGTCTATAGAAGAGCTAAATGATTTTATCGCTGAAAATAAAGAAGGCTTCCATTTTCTGACCTATGGACCCCGTTACTTGCCGCTTAGCTTTCGCATGGTTGATAGGGGGCGTTTAAATAGCTTCCTGTTTACCTATAACTCAACGATTTACGCACTTAAAAAGGAAGGCTATGCAGATAAAATTTCTGCAGCGGGCTGTGTGTCCAAGGCAAACGTTTATATGGCTTTTACGCCTGATTTGAACAAAAGGGCTTTTGTTCTGGAAGTTATGGAATATTTTGACCAGAAAATGAAGGCTTTGGTCAAAGCAGGCCGTGTCCCTGAGATTATGAAAGCTTATGGATTACCAGACTGGAACGGTGCGCTGCCGTCTGTTTTTTAGAAATTATACGGTGTGTGATAAAAAATGTTTTTGACTAAATTAAAGCTAAATATATTGTGATATTTTATTAAGTATTTGATATTTATATTTATTCAGGATTTTTTTTGTTTTGTTTTTTACAGAATATAATTAAAAAATTCGGAATATTTTATTTTTTTATTAAGCATGAATTAACTGGCTATACTCATAATGTTCCGTGGAAATGTTATTAATCCATACCGGATTTGTGACCAACGGGTTTGAAAGAAGCTGGAGAACCATGAGTCTTACGCAGCAAGATGTAGCTAAATTACTGGCAAACTCTTCACCAGAGGTGAGGGCAGAGACCACAATCAAAGTTGCTTCGCATTTTGAAGCTAAAGAATTTACCGATGAAGAAAAAGCGGTTGCGGAAGATATTTTCCGTGCTTTGGTCAAAGATGCCGAGATTGTTGTCAGGGAAGCCTTGGCAAATTCATTGAAAGTTGCCGATGATCTTCCAAAAGATGTCGCTTTGGCTATGGCTGCGGATGTTGAATCTGTCTCTTTGCCAGTGTTGAAGTTTTCTGATGTCTTCTCTGACGAAGATCTTGTAAATATTTTAAAATCAGAAAGTGCGGCAAAACAGGAAGCAATTGCGTTGCGTCCAAATGTCTCCGAAGTCGTCTCTGAGGCTGTCATTGACACTGGTAATGAAAATGCCGTTGCCAAACTGGTTGCAAATGAAGGTGCTGCGATCACGGAACACGGTTATGGCCGCGTGATGAGCGAGTATAAAGAAAGTGAGATCGTTGCTGGTTCTCTCTCCAGACGCCCTTCTTTACCGGCATCAGTATCAGAACGTTTGATGAATTCTTTGTCGGATCGTTTGCGTCATTATATCGTGAGTAAGCACGAACTCGATTATGATCAGGCATCCAATCTTATTCTTCAGGTCCGAGAGCGCGCGACTGTATCGTTGCTCAAAGAAGGATCAAGTCAGGAAGAGTTGGAAAAGCTTGTGAAGCAGCTTCATAAAGGGGGCAAGTTGACACCATCTTTGGTACTGCGCGCCCTTTGTTCAGGGGATATGATGTTTTTTGAAACTGCGATGGCTGAATTAGCTGGAATCAAGTTGACCAATGCCCAAGCGCTTATTCATGATGAAGGTCAACTAGGTCTTAAATCGCTTTATAACAAGGCCGGGATGTTGATGGCTTATTTCCCGTTTGTTGCTGCTGCAATTAAACTTTATCGGGAAATGGATTATAGCGGCGAGGGGAATGATCGTGAAGTCTTTGCCAGTCGTTTGCTGGAACGTGTTTTGACCATCTTTGAGGTTCCAGATGAGGAACTTAGCCCTAATGAAATTGAATATCTGATGAATAAACTTCAGCAGTATTCTGTCTGATTGTTTCATTATTGATTTTGATTATGTGTAAAGCGGTCTGTTTTCAGGCCGCTTTACTTTTTGTACTTATTCTGCAAACTCTTAGCTATTTACCCTTGTAAAGAACTGCAGGGAAGAATAAATCGAAAAGAACCTATAAAACGCTGTATTGAAAACGCATATCTAAAAAGCGCTGTCCCAAGATGAGAAAATGCCCGGACCAGATTTAACGATTACTCTTGCGATAATGTTTTCAGGTCTCGTGGTGATCCTTCTTGCCGGCGTGTGGGCAAAGCGACCGAGGGTTCCGGGGACAATACGTTGGATTTCTCCAACTGCGATTCAGTTTATGGCCTTGATCGTAGTTGTTTTAATGGTGCCACACCTTGTCGGGTTGCTTGGCGGGCAGGATTTTGTTGCACATATGTCTGCAAACAGATCTATGGGACGCTGATGCGTTCAGGTGGTGTTAAATCCAAGTCGTGTTCTGGATCAAAATTGAACTTTGAATCTTGGGCGTTGGATAAAGAACAGGCCCCGGTGGGGGGATGTACCGGGGCCTGCTCATCAAACAAAAGTTAGGGGATGGAGATCAAGCGACCCTAACCTTGCTTAAAAAAGCTTCCACTTCTTTACCTAACTGGTCTGCATTGTCAGTCATCTGGGTAATCATACCTTCAACGGCCTGAGCAGCAGCATTTGCATTTTCGGCGGTGCTGCGAACACGATCTACAGTATCTGTGACCTGACCTGTACTGTATGAGGCTTCTTGCACATTCTGTGCAATATCCTGCGTCGCCTGATTTTGACGTTCTACAGCCTCTGATATAGTACCAGAAATTTCATCGATTTGGGTAATAATATCTTGAATACCTTTAATCGCACCGACAGCAGTACCTGTGGCGGACTGCATAGAGGTAATTTGTTCTGAAATTTCCTCGGTTGCTTTGGCTGTCTGCGTCGCCAGAGATTTCACTTCGGAAGCAACAACCGCAAAACCTTTGCCCGCTTCACCAGCACGGGCAGCTTCAATGGTGGCATTCAAGGCCAACAGGTTAGTTTGTTCAGCAATATCAGAAATCAAGCCGACAACGTCACCAATTTTACGAGCTGCTTCGGAAAGACCTTCGACTTCTTCGTTCGTCTTTTTGATTTGGCTAACGGCTTCGGTTGCCACGGAAGAAGATTCACGTACACGTGTATCAATTTCTTCGATAGAGTTGGTTAATAGTTGGGAAGCGTTCGTAACGGCATTCACACTTTTTGATGCGACATGGCAAACTTCAACAATCGCACTGGCTTCACTGCTAGTTTCACCGGCAATTGCGGCCATTTCCTGGGCACCGGCACTGGATTGAACCGCACCGTTGGCCACCTGCTGTGTCAGGGCGCCAACAGACTGCTCGAAGTTACTGGCAAGTTCAGCCAACATTGCCTGTTTCTCTTCATTGGCACGCCGTTGTTGTTCTTCCTGCTCACCTTGAAGCCGCTCGCGCTCGACGGCATTGGCATGGAAGACTTCCATTGCAGCGGCCATGTCTTTTATTTCATCATTGAATTTTGGTTGCGGGACTTCTGCATCAGTTTTCCCGTGAGCGAGATCCATCATGGCCTGTGTCATTTTGCTCAAGGGGGAGGTGATGCTTCTGGTTACGGCGATGGAAATCATGATCGTGATGATCAGTACTGTGAGCATAATGCCAATAAGAAGCTGTGTGCGGTCTAACAGGGCTGCATCAAAATCATCCATATAAACACCGGTGCCGATAATCCAGCCCCAGTTTTTGTATATTTGAACGTAGGACAGCTTCTCGACGGGATCTTCTGAGCCGGGTTTAGGCCATAGATAATCCACATAACCGCCGCCTGTCTTTGATGTTTGTACAACTTTGACAAAGGCCGGGAATATTAGTTTGCCATTTTGATCCTCCAGTTTGCTGAGGTCCTTGCCTTCCAGCGCTGGTTTAATCGGATGCATAATAACAACTGAATTACTGTCGTTGACCCATAGATAGTCACCATCTCCATAGCGAATACCATTGATAGCTGTCAGGGCAGCTTTCTGCGCCTCTTCTTCGGACATTTCACCGTCCTGGGCACGTTTATAGTATCCGTCGGACAGATTGATGGCGGATTCAATAATATGCTTCAGTTCAGTTTGTTTTTGGTGGAACAGGTCACTTCTCAAACTGCTCAGAGAAACACCGCCGACGATGAGTAGGCCCAATGAAGCAAAGATGATCAAGGCGATCAATCTGTGCCCGATACGGAACCCTGCATTCTTTATTATATTCATTTGTCTTCCCGGTTCATATGACGTCAGGAATACAAGGGTATGACGAAAAGATTAAAAATATCTTTTTCGCTAATTATAACCGTTTTAATTCAACTTTATTGGGGAGTCGGCTATCCCATAAAAATTAACCCGGTCCCGATAACAACGATCATTGCCCCGACCCAAGCACCAATTGCCGGGCGCTCTTTGGTTCTGAACCACATCATGGGAAGCATGATAACGGGTGTTGTTGCTGATAGCGTGGCAACAATACCAACATCTCCCTTTGCCAAAGCGTAAAGGATCAGTGTCATACCAACGAACATGCCGAGAAAACCGGATATGACAATATGGGTGATAATCTGAGTATCAAGCTTTGTCTTTAATTTGAAAGCTTGAACTGGTGCAGAACACAAAACAATCAAGCCAAGAGCTGTGATGCCCACACGCATGGCAGAAACAGCAAAGGGGTCGGCCCCGGATGCCATTACAGGCTTGGCGATAAGAGAACCTACAGATTGACCCAAAGCGGCAATCAAGCCAATTCCAACGCCCACAATTAATGGACCCTTGATGGCTTCCCATTTATGGAGTTGGTCGCGGCGTTTACCATAAACAATGGCAAGAATAACCCCGGCAATCACCAGAATGGTTCCTAAAAGCGCCATCGGCGGCAGGGCTTCGTCCAGAAATATCCATCCCAAAAGCGTACTCATGGGGGCATTTGTGGAAAAAAGAATAGCTGTGCGGCGTGGCCCCAACCGGTTCATTGTTGCAAAAAGAGCTGTGTCCCCTAGCAAGATACCGATAAAGCCGGATAACATTATTTCTGCTATCTGATCTTTCTGGATCGTTTCCCAACCGCCAAAAATCGTGACGTAACTGCCGAGCATGGCAAAAACGATGATCATACGAACGCGGTTGAACCCTATGGTTCCCAGACGCTCTACGGGCATCACTGATACAATGCTGCCAACGGCCCAGCAGGTCGCGGCAGAAAGAGCCGCAATTTCAACGAGAAACATAGGGTGATCCTGTTATTGAGAAAATTCTATTATTATGTTTTTGATTATGCCTTCTTGGGACTTTAGCGGGATTGTTAAATCTGACAAGCCGATAAAAACTATATTCAAAGATTAGTTTTCCTAATTTGGGGTATCATCGTCTGAATTGGCTAGAGGCTTTACCGATAATCTTATTCTAATAGCAATATGTCGCCTGCGCAGTCTTAATCCGAGAGGTTTTGTGTTTTTTTGTCTGTATTTTTTGGGTCCCAAATCCTCCAGAGACTTATGATGGCCCATAGTCCCGGGATGGGGGCAAGCAGAGTTAACCATTCGTCATCAAAGAGATTGCTGATCAACCCGAAAATAACGACAAAGGCAATAACAACCATGATGGTTTTTGTCGTTTTTGATGGGGGCGCAAGAACGCGTTTTTCCTTGTTCTTTTGATCTGTGTCTTGAGTAGAAGATAATGCTCCATGCGGGTCTATTGTTGCTTTGGCCCAGTCGGGTTCGGCTTTGGTTGGCATACCCCCGTTTTTCCAGACGCCATCGGATGTTTCTTCATCGACAATTTCAGCATCAATGATATTGCTTGCCCGAGAGTTTGGATCGTCTTCTTTTTTATCAGATTTCTTATTGCCGAGGGCCTTTGAAAGGATGTTATCTAGCCAGTCGCCAAGAATTGTTGCGAGCAAGGCTGTGATACGAACGGCAACCCATACGGCGATTGCAATGGCCAGCATGATGCCACCAAATTTAATGATTTCAAATCCAGCTGGAATTTTCTGGTTTTTCAGCATGACAATGCCGATGAATACCAAAGGTACAAGTATCGCAAGTATGATGCTTAAGCGACTGACAGTCTTTGTGGTTTTAAATTTATTCATGCCCTATCGTACCGAACTCTCCTCTTGGCCAGCTTTATTTGGCCGAACATTCACGTGAAGCAGCATAATTCATCCTGATTGATAGAGTGTTAACAGATGTTAACCACTCTCATCGGGGCGGAGGCTTTCCGTGAAAAGGAATTATATGTGAAGGGGGTCAGTTGTTATCGCTAAAGGCCAGTCGAAAGCCAAATCCGGCAAAGGCTGCGGCTGTTGTTCTACGGAACCAACACATAAAACGTTCACTTTTTAGAGCAAAGTTTCCGATGAAGGCTGCGAAAATTCCATATCCTATGAAAACAATAAAAGTCATGGCCATAAAGGTCAGCCCCAGGAGGAGGGTATCCATCATCCAAGTGGCTGATTTTGCTTCGACAAACTGAGGTAAAAAAGCGAGAAAAAAGATGGAGAGCTTTGGGTTCAAAACATTAATCAAAGCACCCGTGGAGACAATTTTTTTTGCGCTAATAGGAAGGCGATCTTTTTGTTCCAGCGACACGGGGCCGTTATCCTTAAACGTTTGGTAGGCGAGATAAAGAAGATAGGCGACGCCCGCAAATTTAACAGCTTGGAATAAGAGCGCGCTGGTGTGGAGGATGGCTGCAAGCCCGAAAACAGCGGCAATAAGTGCGGGAACAATACCCAGTGTGCATCCAAAGGCAGCTGCAATACTAGCTGTTCGTCCAGCAGCCAGTCCGGTTGCAATGGTGTACAAAACGCCCGTGCCTGGAATTAATATGATCACAATAGAAGTTAATAAGAATTCGATCGTCATAAGTCTCAACCTTTGGCAAACTTAAACAAACATATCTAAATAATAATTTGTTGTTGATCTGGCTGAATGAATTAACGGCCTGATCGTTCGAGGAGGAAGATCAGATTACAGGCTATGTTTTTGCTTAGCAATAGGAAGTACAACTATAGAATGGGTATATGTTTGGTAATCAATATTCGTACTCCTCTATCGCAAAGAATCCTGAATATCCGTAATAGTATCGTCGACCTGGTTGGAAAATCGAGTGCTGTTTTAAAACAGGATCTTTTATAATTCAGTCTTAAAACACGGTCTTTAAAATTCTATTTCTTAAAATTCTATTTCTTAAAATTCTCTGGCGATCGAAAACTGCACTGCGCCAATGAGTGCGGATTTTTCGGGGCTATCCGGAAAAATATCCAATTCAGCGATGGCTTTTTCAACATAGTCACGGGCAGTTGCCATACTGTCTTCAAGTGCGTTGTATTTGTTTAGCAGGGCGATGGCGGTGTTCAGATCATCATCATTCTGATCAAGCTTTTCAATGACGCGCTTCCAAAAAGCTTTCTCTTCATCATTTGCCCGTTCATAGGCGAGAATGATGGGCAGGGTCATTTTACCTTCGCGGAAATCATCCCCGACAGTTTTGCCCAAGGCAGCCTGTTTGGCAGAATAATCAAGGATATCATCGACAAGCTGGAAAGCTATGCCCAGATACTGACCATAGTTTTCCAATGCCTGCTCTTCGTTCTTCGGGCGTTCTGCAACTACGGCCCCAAGCTGACAGGATGCTGCAAAAAGAACGGCTGTTTTACCACTGATAACTTCCAGATAAGCATCGCGATCTGTTTCCAGATCGTTTGTTGTCATCAGCTGTTGGACTTCGCCCTCGGCAATAATAGCAGAGGCGTCTGATAGAATACGGATTACTTCGAGAGAGCTGTCACGTGACATAAGCTGGAAAGCGCGGCTGAAGAGAAAATCACCGACGAGAACGCTGGGCTTGTTACCAAAGATGGCGTTGGCTGTGTCACGCCCACGGCGCAGGTCACTTTCATCAACCACATCATCGTGCAAAAGTGTCGCTGTATGAATGAATTCAATACAGGCAGCCAAACCATAATGACGATCGCCTTGGTAACCGCACAACCTTGCCGAGGCCAGGGTTAATAAAGGACGCAATCTTTTGCCCCCGGCGGCAATCAAATGACCAGCCAGCTGTGGAATAAGAACCACGTTGGACTGCATATGTTTCATGATCAAAGCGTTCACAGCCTTAAGATCGTCGGCAACGAGATCCATAAGGACTTCCATACCGTTCTTGGATCCTGCGTCGTTAGAGAGAGGATCTTTTTGATCAGATTTTACATCCGCAGCAATGGCCACGTGCTTCCCCTAATAATAAAGTGGCACCCATGTCCTTGGGGCCGATAATCCCGATAGGTCGTTCTTATAGGAAGCCCAGGGGGGAGTAAACCTGATAACGCTATTTTTATAGGCTGTGACGAGAGGAAGCAGTGTTTTCCCGTAGCTTTGTAATTATGTGTTGAGTTTTTACGTTTATTTTAAAGAGGCAGTTGTTATCCCAACAAGCTATGCAGATGATGAAAGAACAACTGCCTCTTTAATTTTTCATGCAGCTTCTTTTCGGATGAGTTGCGAGATATAGGCGTTCTTGTGGAGCAAGAATTGAGTAAGGCGTTCGGGATAGTTTTGAGATACGGCATTAACAATGGAAGGACGTTCGGCTAGATTTTCCCGGTATTTCTGAACCTTCGGGGTGCTCTCGAAGAAGTTGTCGTCGGAAAAGCTTTCAAAGACATCAAAGTATCTGAAAATTGGCCCGTAAACGGAATCAATTAATTGGAATTGATCTGAAGAGAAATATCGACAGGTACCTAGTTTGTTTTCAAGCTGCTCAAATTTGGTAATCAAAAGGGCACGTTTTTCTGTGTAGGTTTTATGCTCTTGTGCGCTGTAAAGTCCGGCAATACCAGCAAGAATGGATGATCCAAATTCTATCCAGGCACGATGGTGCGCCTTTTCGAAATGATTTTTGGGATGTAATGCAGCGCCCGTTGTTTCGTCCAGATACTCCGCTATTACAGCTGATTCAAAAAGGACACCTTGCTCTGTCTTGAGGAGTGGAACCTTACCGAGAGGAGATATTTCTTTGAACCAGTCAGGTTTGTTGGAAAGATCTATATAGGTGCGCTTATGGGGGATGTTTTTTTCATCCAGGATTATAATCGCACGCTGCACATAGGGGCAAAGATCAAAGCTAACCAGCTCTAACACGCCTTGTGTATCATCTATTGATTGGCTTTCTATATCAGCCCGGGTTGTCTTGCTCATAAATCAAACTCCTGATGTATTTTCCATCTACAGCGATTTGTTTCTCTGATGATTATAATTTAAGCTGTACGTTCATGATCATCAATTCGCAAAATTTGAAAGAAATATTTGCATGAATGTACAGGGTGAGTATTGGCGAGACCTCAGAACAGTTCTGGCGGTGGCACAGACAGGTTCCTTATCTTCTGCGGCGCGAGAGCTTGGCATAAGCCACGCTACCGTGTTTCGACATATAAATCAGATCGAAAAAAAGCTGGAAGTGAAACTCTTTGAACGGAGCAGGGGAGGTTACAGTTTGACCCCAGCGGGAGAAGTCATTGTCGAACGGGTAGAAAGATTTGATCGTGATCTCCTTGTTTTAGAACGCAAACTATTGGGAGAGGAGCTTCAACCCAAAGGGGTGGTGAGGATCACTACAACTGATACAATGCTGATAAATTTTCTCTCTCCGATCTTTGCTGATTTACAAAGGGCCTACCCTGAAATAGAGCTGGATATAAACTGTTCAAATGAGTTGGTTAGTCTCAATCGCAGGGGGGCAGAGATTGCCATTCGCCCGTCAAGGGCCAGTCCGGACAACATGGTGGGGCGCAAACTTTCTGATATAAGATTTGGAATCTATGGTTCGATTGGTTTGCATCAAAAACTACTACAAGGCAAAAAAACAATCGACGAGTTGGATGGCCTCAAAGATTGTAACTGGATTGGTCCAGATGAAAGTCTCGCGCATCTCCGGATATATAAATGGTTAGAGAAAAACGGTCTCTATAAACAGGTAAAGACCAGATACAATTCTTTGCTGGCTGTGGCCGATGCCGTTAGAAATGGCGGTGGTGTAGCGATACTTCCCTGTTTTATGGCTGGGCTTGATCCGACACTTTTACCGTTAAAAGCACCTCTGCCAGGCTTTGATAATGAACTCTGGCTGGTTACGCACCCTGATCTTCAGAAGGTGGGACGAATCAGGGTGTGTATGGATTTTTTGACGCAGGCTATTGTTAACAAGAAAATATTACTAGAGGGCAGCTTTTCATAAGGAGACTAGGTGAAGAGAGCCTCGAATGTCTCGTTTATAGTCGCTCAAGGTTTTTTTAAGCTTTACCATATATTCTAAAGATCATTGATGTCGGGGTCCGAACTCGATTAAAGCTCGCGTGGATTTATAAAAGGCCAAAGGAAAGCCTTATGCGAAGCTTGGTTTTTACTGTTCTGTTAGCACTATCCTTAAGTGCTCCCACTTATGTAGCGGTTGCTCAAGAACCATTGCAATTAGTCACTCTGGACTATCCTCCGTACGAATATAAGGAAGACGGCAAGGTTAAGGGCGTAGCTGTGAGAATTGTAAGGGAAATTTTTCGACGGCTTGATCGTAAAATAGAAATACAGGTTCTTCCCTGGGCTAGATCTTTGAAAATGGTTGAGGTCGGTCGGGCAGATGCTATCTTCACGGTCTATAGAACACCGGAACGGGAACTTTTTCTCGATTATTCTCAAGAAATGCTTATACCACAGGAAGTCTCTCTTTTTGTCCGGAAGAGCTTTCCGTTAGACAATAATACGAAGCTAGAAGACCTCATAAATTACCGCTTTGGTACCAGACGTGGTGTCAGCTATGGTGACAAATTTGATCAGGCTGTTGAGAGCAAAAGGATAAAATCTGTCTATAGGGCCACAGAGGGAGATGCTTTGATCAAGATGCTGTTGAGCCGGAGGGTGGATGTTATACCTTTTAATCGCTTGGGAGGATATTACCGCTTTCAGCGCCTTGGTGTCGTCAATGATGTTGTCGAACTATCGCCCCCAATCCAGTCTGTACCAAGTTACATTGCCTTTTCAAAGAAGCGAAAGCATAAGTCTTTGAGAGACCAGGTGGATGAAGTCTTAAGAGAAATGCGTGCTGATGGAACCTATGCAGCTATGACAACTTATCAATTGGTCCAATAACAGCCTTTTAAAAAAAGACTATTCCCTTTTTCTTATATTTCTTCCTGCTTGTCGAAGTGTCGTCTGAGCTGTAGCTTTCCTGAAAGTTTATCCCTTATGTTTGGTTGGCTGGTGTGATCGAAATTTATCGAACCAATGATATTGTCAAACTTTCCTGGCTTCAGGCTTTATTGTCTGATGCTGGAATAGAGTGCGCCGTGCTTGATCAGCATGCTTCTATTATTGAAGGGTCGATCGGGGCTATCCAGCGGAGAGTTATGGTTCTGGAAGAAGATGCGCTGCGCGCCCGCCGTGTGTTAAGTGATGCGGGTGAGATAGAGGAGAATATCTGATGCCCGAGCTTTCCTTGAATCTACTCGAGAATTTTGATCTGACAGAAGATGAGTTTATTGGTGGTAAGGTAACTGTTTTTCAACCAGCCAAGGGATACCGCGCAGGTATTGATGCCGTACTTCTGGCGGCAACGATTGATGTGAAATCTGATGAGAAAATTCTAGATTTGGGCAGCGGTGTTGGAACAGCCGGCCTCTGTCTAATGGGTCGTGTACCAGAAGCAAAAGTAACCGGGTTGGAATTACAGACAGTTCTGTTTCAAATTGCACAAAAAAACAAACAAACGAACCAACTGGAAGATCGTTGGTCTCTGGTCAATGGTGATCTTTTACAATTACCTGATGATCTGCCTTTGGGATCTTTTGATCAGGTTATGTGTAATCCACCCTTTATGCCCAAAGGGACATCACATGGATCTCCAGACCCGATCAAGCTGCTTGCCAACCATGAAGGTGATGCGACCTTGCGCGACTGGATGTTGGCAGCGTTGAAACTGGTCAAACATAAAGGTGTGATTACCATTATTCATCGGGCGGACCGCTTGGATGAAATCTTGTCTGTGTTTAGAGAGAAGAAGGCAGGGGCAATTGAAGTCTGCCCGCTGTGGCCTTACGAGGGACAACCAGCCAAGCGTGTCATAGTGCGTGCCCGCCGGGGAATATCAAAGCCTATGATCATTACAGCGGGGCATAAACTACATAAAACGGATGGCTCTTATACGGATATTATCGACGGGGCTTTAAGAAGGGGAGAAGTACTCCCACTTTAGGAAGCGAAAAGATTTTTTGCTTTTGGTCCATAAAGTACGGATGTTCACGGTTGTGGGATTTCTTTTCAAGAGTTACAAGTTTTTGGAACAATTTTAATAAGGCACATTATGAAGCTGAAAAAGCTGTTAGCTAAACTCCCTGTCGAACGTTTTCGTAATCCACCTGCAAAGGTTGCTGTGGTCGCCCTTAATGGCGTGATCGGCGCGGCAGGTCCAATGCGATCTGGTCTTACGCTTGCCTCTGTTGAAGATCAGTTAACAGAGGCTTTTAAGATGGATGGCATCAAGGCGGTGGCCTTGTCGATCAATTCTCCTGGCGGATCACCTGTTCAATCTGATTTGATCGGTCGCTTGGTCCGGGATCTGGCCGATAAACATGAATTGAAGGTTTATGCTTTCTGTGAAGATGTTGCCGCTTCTGGTGGCTATTGGCTAGCGTGTGCTGCAGATGAAATTTATGCCATGGAATCATCTGTGATTGGATCCATTGGTGTTATTTCGTCTGGCTTCGGTTTTCCAGAACTCATTAAAAAACATGGTATCGAGCGCCGTGTTCGTACTGCGGGCGATCTGAAATCAACACTTGATCCCTTTGAAAAAGAAAACCCAAAAGATGTGAAACGTCTCAAAGGTATTCTGACCCAAATCCATGAGAACTTTATAGATTGGGTCCGTGGACGCCGGACAGGCAAGCTCAAAGCTGATGAGAAAGAGATTTTTTCCGGTGAATTCTGGACGGGTGTCACGGCTAAAGAATACGGTCTGATTGATGGCCTTGGATCAATGCATCAGATCATGCGCTTTGAATACGGTGAGAAGGTTAAGCTCATCAAAGTTGAAGGCAAACGCAGTTGGCTTAAAGCAAAGCTGGGCCTTGGGGGCGGTGATGCCCTTCTGAAAGGTGCTGGTGGACTGGCCAGTTTGGGTGGTGTGAATGCGGCTGATATCGCTGGTGGTGTGATGGCCGCTGTTGAAGAGCGTGCTCATTGGGACCGTTACGGCCTTTAGGCTTACGAAACACGGCGGCTTGTGGCCGATTTAAGAAAACGGAATCCGGGATACTATTATTTCGGATTCCTTTTAAAATAAAGACCGTAATACGCGGTATGGTTAGGATAGTATGTTCGGAATACCCTCTATAGGTAAGTTGCTGATACTCGGATTGGTTATTGCCGGGGTTTATCTGTTTTTCAAAGCTGCAGGTCGACGAGAACAATCTCGTAGTAATGGCAGCAAGAAAAATACTGGACGTACACCAAGTCAAAATCAAGAAAATCAAGATGATAACGGGTCACTGGATATGGTTCAGTGCCCGGCTTGCAAAGCCTATATCCCTGCCAAGAGTAAATGCTCTTGCGGTGGCAACGGCTAGAAACGACAAAAAATATCTCGACTCCGGCATTGTGGCTGTTGATTCCCGATGCCGGTCATTATAAGTTCATTCAAATTTCGCACTGCAGCAAAATGACAAATAGCAATATGTCCCAGTCAGACACAAAAAAGTCCGACGTTACAAAGTCTGTCGCACCCAAGACCAAGGTCATTGTTGACCCTGAAAGGTGTGTGCAACGCCTCATTCTTAAACTTCAAGATTATTGGGCCCGTCAGGGGTGCGTTATTCTTCAACCCTATGACATGGAAGTCGGGGCCGGGACGTTCCACCCCGCAACAACGCTTCGGTCTTTGGGGCCGGATACGTGGCGCGCTGCCTATGTGCAGCCATGCCGTCGCCCGGCTGATGGTCGTTATGGGGATAATCCAAACCGTCTGCAGCACTATTACCAGTTTCAGGTCATTATGAAGCCGTCGCCCGCGAATTCGCAGGAACTTTATCTGGGATCTCTGGATGCTATTGGCATTGATTCATCCAAACACGATCTTCGTTTTGTTGAAGATGACTGGGAAAGCCCGACACTGGGCGCCTGGGGGCTGGGCTGGGAAGTCTGGTGCGATGGAATGGAAGTTAGCCAGTTTACCTATTTCCAACAGGTTGGCGGTATCGAATGTAATCCGGTTCCCTTGGAACTGACTTATGGTCTTGAACGTCTCTTTATGTACGTACAGGGCGTTGAAAACGTCTATGATCTGGATTGGGACGGGGTTCCTGCGGAAGAAGGCGGGAAAACCTATGGCGATGTTTTCCATCAGAATGAAGTAGAGTTTTCTACCTTCAATTTTGAAATTGCCTCCACAGACGAATTGTTCCGACACTTTGAAGATGCCGAAGCTGAATGCGCGCGGATCTTGAAGTTCGGTGAAGCCAATGCCGAGAAAAACGGGAAAGCAAAAGGTAATCTCTTGCCTCTGCCTGCCTATGACCAATGTATGAAAGCCAGTCACCTCTTTAACTTGCTCGATGCCCGCGGTGTGATCTCCGTGACGGAACGTCAGGCCTATATTGGTCGTGTACGTGAGTTGGCAAAAGCATGTTGCGAAGCCTGGAATAAAACCCAGTTGGAAGAGGCTTAAGGGTATGTCTGAATTTCTACTTGAACTGCATTCCGAAGAAATCCCTGCGCGTATGCAGGCAAAAGCCGCAGCCGATCTTAAGAAAATCGTATGTGATCAGTTGAAAGCGGCTGGTTTGGCCTTTACCGATGCGCGTTCCTTTGTAACGCCGCGTCGTCTGACGCTGGTCCTTGATGGCTTGCCTGAAAAGCAACCCGATGTCAGTGAGGAGAAAAAAGGCCCTAAAGTCGGTGCGCATGAAAAGGCACTGGAAGGTTTTATGAAGGCCAACAGCTTGACGTCCATCGATCAGGCTGAAATCAGGAATACGCCCAAGGGCGATTTTTATTTTGTGGTCAATGAAATCAAAGGTCGGGATACCACCGAGGTTCTTTCCGAGATCGTTGTTGAAACAATCAAGAGTTTCCCATGGCCGAAATCCATGAAGTGGTCGAGAAACTCTTTCCGTTGGGTGCGTCCACTGCATTCCATTCTGGCTATCTTCAAAGGCGAAACTCTCAAGGGAGCGTTCGATTTCGGAAATCAGACGCTGGATTTTGGCAACCAGACCCGTGGTCACCGTTTTTTGGCGCCAGACTGGTTCGAAGTTAAAAACCTGGACGATTACCTGCACAAACTCCGTCTCGCCAAGGTTCTTGTGGACGAAAATGAACGTCGCGACCTGATCGAAACACAGGCCAAAGCGCTGTGTGTTGCTGAAGGATTGAGCTTAAAAGATGATCAGGGACTTTTGAATGAGGTCACAGGTCTGGTGGAATGGCCTGTTCTGCTGATGGGGCGCATTGCAGACCGTTTTATGTCTGTACCTCATGAAGTGCTCTCCACTTCGATGAAAGAGCATCAGAAGTACTTCTCTGTTCTTGAGGGTGATGGTAAACTTGCAAACCGTTTTGTTTTTGCAGCCAACACAGAAGCCGTTGATGGTGGCAAAACCATTATCTCAGGTAATGAGCGTGTTCTGGCGTCTCGTTTATCAGATGCTGAATTCTTCTGGGATCAGGATAAAAAAGCAAAACTTGAAACTCGTGTAAAAGCTCTGAAAACGATTGTTTTTCAAGCTAAGCTGGGTACGTTGGCTGAAAAGGTTATCCGGGTTCAGGATCTTGCTGGTTCCATTGCCGAGCAGACTGGATGTAACCCTGTGTTCGCCCGTCGTGCAGCTGAACTCGCCAAGGCGGATTTAAGCACAGGCATGGTCTATGAATTCCCGGAACTACAGGGCATTATGGGGCGTTATTACGCCTTGCATGACGGTGAAAGCCCGCTCGTGGCTGAGGCCATTGCTGATCATTACTCGCCACTTGGTCCATCTGACCGCTGCCCTTCTGCACCCATTTCTATAGCGGTCGCACTTGCTGATAAAATTGATACTCTTGTCGGTTTCTTTGGCATTGATGAGCTGCCAACGGGGTCAAAAGATCCCTTTGCGTTGCGTCGTGCGGCACTTAGCATTATTCGTCTGATTACAGAAAACAACTTGCAGATTAATTTGCGCAAAGCATTCGCTGCAAGTTTCTCGGCCTATACAGGCCAATTGACGGAACCCGAAGATAAAACCATTGATGGTTTGATGTCCTTTATTGCTGACCGTCTCAAGGTCGCTCTAAAAGACAAAGGTGTTCGTCATGATCTGATCACAGCCGTTTTTGTTCTTGGTGACGAAGATGATCTGGTTCGTTTGCTGGCCCGTGTTGATGCACTTGCCGGATTGCTGAAAACTGATGACGGTGCCAACCTTTTGGCCGCTTACCGTCGGGCAGCGAACATTGTTCGGATCGAAGAGAAAAAAGATAAAACGGTATTCGATGCGACAGTCGATACTGTGTTGTTGCAACAGTCTGAAGAACAGGCGTTGCACGAAGCTCTGGAAGGAGCTTCCCAGGAAGCCACAAAGGCACTGGAACGTGAAGATTTCACCGAGGCGATGGCGGCACTTGCCGGACTTCGTCCTCCGATGGACGCGTTTTTTGATAAGGTAACGGTGAACGATGATGATCCGGCCTTGCGAAAAAACCGTCTGTGCTTGCTATCTCGGATTGGTGTAATCCTGGGGCAGGTTGCAGACTTCTCACGAATAGAAGGATAGATGAGAACATGACCAAATGGGTCTACAGTTTCGGGAATGGCAAGGCTGACGGCAAAGCCGACATGAAGGAACTACTCGGCGGCAAGGGTGCTAACCTTGCCGAGATGTCATCGCTGGGACTTCCGGTCCCACCCGGTTTTACCATCTCCACCGAAGTCTGTACGGCCTATTATGATAATGATCGAAACTATCCGGATGATCTCGCTGGCCAGGTTGATGAAGCTCTCGGCCAGATAGAAGATATTGTTGGTGTAAAGTTCGGAGACAACGCGAACCCTCTGCTTGTTTCTGTTCGTTCTGGTGCACGGGCCTCTATGCCAGGCATGATGGATACTGTCCTTAACCTTGGTCTGAACGATATTACGGTCGAAGGTCTGGCCAATGTATCGGGTGATGAACGTTTCGCCTATGACAGCTATCGTCGCTTTATCCAGATGTACAGTGATGTAGTTCTCGAAGTTGATCACCACTTCTTCGAAGAAATCCTTGAGCTTCACAAAGAAGATAACGGTCTGATCCTCGACACGGAACTTTCTGCTGAAGACTGGAAGGGCATCATCGTCCAGTACAAAAAGATTGTCGAAGAAGAATACGGCAAGCCTTTCCCGCAGGACCCGAAAGAACAGCTTTGGGGCGCGGTATCTGCTGTATTTGGTTCCTGGATGAACGCCCGGGCGACCACCTATCGCAAACTAAACGATATCCCTGCGGCTTGGGGAACAGCAGTTAACGTGCAGGCCATGGTTTTTGGTAACATGGGGGATGACTGTTCGACAGGGGTTGCCTTTACCCGTAATCCTTCTACAGGTGAAAATGCTTTCTATGGCGAGTATCTAATCAATGCGCAGGGCGAAGATGTGGTTGCGGGGATCCGTACGCCGCAGAACCTGACCATCAAAGGCAAAGAAGAACAAAACTCTGACCTTCCATCTATGGAAGAGACAATGCCAGAGGTGTTCAAGCAGCTTGATGAAACACGTCATATCCTTGAAAAACACTATCGCGATATGCAGGATATCGAATTCACCGTTCAGTCCAACAAACTCTTTATGCTGCAGACGCGTGCTGGTAAGCGTACAACGGCTGCAGCGCTTCAGATTGCTGTTGATATGGTCGAGGAAGGCTTGATCACAAAGGAAGAAGCCGTTGGCCGTGTAGAACCTGCTGCACTTGATCAACTCTTGCACCCGACGCTTGATCCCGAAGCGGAACGTAATGTTATCGGGCACGGCCTGCCGGCTTCGCCTGGCGCAGCATCTGGTCAGATTGTTTTCTCTGCCGATGAAGCCGAAAAGATGGCTCAATCCGGTAAGGAAGTTATTCTTTGCCGGACGGAAACATCGCCGGAAGATATTCACGGTATGCACGCAGCCAAAGGTATTCTTACCTCTCGTGGCGGTATGACTTCACATGCGGCTGTTGTTGCGCGTGGTATGGGACGTCCCTGTGTGTCCGGTGCGGGTGATCTGCGCATGGATTACAAAAATGAAACCATGATTGTCCGCGGCGAAGAACTCAAAGCTGGTGATATTATCACCATCGATGGCAGTAATGGCGAAGTGATGGCAGGGGAAATTCCAACAATCCAGCCGGAAATGTCAGGTAACTTCTCTACCCTTATGGAGTGGGCAGACAAAATTCGCACCATGAAGGTACGGACCAATGCCGAGACACCTAATGACTGTCGTACTGCACGCAGTTTTGGGGCAGAGGGTATCGGACTTTGTCGTACTGAACATATGTTCTTTGATGCGGACCGTATTGTTGCTGTCCGTGAAATGATTTTGTCGGATGATGAGACTGGTCGTCGTAAAGCCTTGGATAAAATTCTGCCAATGCAGCGCGAAGATTTTGTTGAGATCTTCAAAATTATGGCGGGACTGCCTGTTACAATCCGTTTGCTTGATCCGCCACTGCATGAATTCCTGCCTCATGGCACAGAAGAAATGCAGGATGTTGCGGATGCGGCGGGTGTGCCGATTGAAAAGCTACATGCGCGTGCTGCAAAGATGTCGGAAACAAACCCGATGCTTGGACACCGCGGGTGTCGGTTGGGGATTTCCTATCCGGAAATTTATGAAATGCAGGCGCGTGCTATTTTTGAAGCCGCTGCACAGGTTTCAAAATCCGAAGGTCATACAGTTGAGCCTGAGGTAATGATTCCACTGGTTGGCATGAAGAAAGAGCTTGAAATCCTCAAGGCACTTGTCGACCGTGTTGCCAAAGAAGTGATGGCTGCCGAAGGTGTGGAGATGAAGTACCTTGTTGGTACGATGATTGAACTTCCACGCGCTGCGCTGCGTGCTGCTGATATTGCGGAAGAAGCTGAGTTCTTCTCATTCGGAACCAATGATTTGACGCAGACAACCTTTGGCCTGTCGCGTGATGATGCGGGGAATTTCCTTGGTGCTTACGAGCGGAATGGCATCATTGAACAGGATCCTTTCATCTCTCTTGATCAGGAAGGTGTTGGTGAACTGGTTGAAATTGCTGCGGAACGTGGTCGTAAGACCCGTGGCGATATCAAACTGGGTATCTGTGGTGAACACGGAGGTGATCCCGCGTCAATCAACTTCTGCCAAAAGGTTGGATTGAACTACGTATCCTGTTCTCCGTTCCGTGTGCCAATCGCACGTCTTGCAGCCGCGCAGGCCGCGATCAAAAAATAACACTGGCCAAAAAACGCAGTTATGGAAAAGGGTGGTTTCGACCACCCTTTTTGTTTAGGCGGTACCTTTAAGGTTTTGCAGTGCATGCTCTTAAAATGATTGATGTAGTTGTTTTTACGTATTTATTTTTCTGTTGTAAGTTTGTAGCGTACAAAAAATGGTATAAATATAGCGCAAGGATGTTTTAACGTCTTCAAGCTATACTTGTACAAAAGAGCTTCTTTGTGGTCTGAAATGTGATTAGGGGCAGTGAGAATAATATAGAAGCCAAATAATTCACCAATGTAAGGCGTGTTCGATTGTTGGGGTAGATGGGGTACAAGGAATGTGGCAAAGCGTTAGGTCTTTGTGTATTGGAATTGCCGCAATCAGCTTATTTAGTGTGGTTTTTTTCGCAGAACTTGCAGTAGCTTCAGAAAAAAAACTTGTTATCTCCCGGTTTAAAAATGCTGATGGAGACAAGGTTGTTTCCTATGTACTGGAACAGATTTACAAACGTATCGGCTATGAAATTACTTTTGTCGATTTCCCGGGGAAAACATCTGTTATAAAGGCGAATGCCGGGGAAGCCGACGGTGAAAATATGCGCCGCGCTGGTCTGGAAAGTGTTTACTCTAATCTGGTCCAATTGTCCTATCCACACGTGGACATTAATTTTCGACTTTATATCAAAGGTGATGAAGGCTTCTTACCTGCGGCAGATAGTTGGAAAAATACCCGAATTGGCATTGTCAAAGGGGTAATCGTTGCAGAAGAAATGACAAGGGGGTTAAATCCCGTTTTGCATGATTCCGTTGGTGATCTTTTTGAACAGCTAAACCTGGGAAAAATCGACGTAGCCATTGCCACTGATCTGATTGGTGGCCTGGAAGTTTTTATGAACCATCAGCGTGAAAATATCAAAGCTCACGGAGAAACTCTTAAAACGATATCTCTGTATCACTATCTTCATAAAAAGAACGAACACCTTGTCCCGATACTCAATAAAGAAATAGAACATCTGCGCAAAAACGGAGAATTACAAAAGCTCTATGTCGAAGGGTTTAAATTCGTTCGTGCGCAGACAGATGATAATGAGTAGGGGAGCCATTGGTGTTGAGACGATGCGTGCTCGTTGGCTATAAAATTAGATCTTCTAAGTGAACTTGAACATTTTCTTTAGAAGTAATTATCTGCCCAAAGCTGCACCTAGAAAATAATCCATTAAGATCTTTATACTATGCTGGCCAAATAGAGTGTTTTGTTCTGGATGAAATCAGGCGAACAACACTGATGTGATAGTGTGAAAATATTCTCGTGTAATGTGTTTGATCATTAGAGTAGGCAGAAAACAATATATGTGGCAAAGTTTTAGAATTTCTTGGATGGCTCTTTTGGTCATTAGCTTGTCCTGTACAGGTGCTTTTGCCGACACAGAAAAAAAATTGATCATTTCTCGATTGGGGCACGGCGATGGGGACCTTGCCATTTCCTATGTGCTTGAGAAAATTTATGAACGGGTGGGATACCAGATTTCCTTCGCTGACTATCAAGGACGTGAATCATTAGTAAAAGCAAACGCAGGAATAACAGATGGCGAAAACATGCGTCGGGCAGGTTTATCGTCGGACTATCCAAATCTTATTCAGCTATCTTCCCCTCATGTGGATCTTCGGTTTCGTATTTATACGAACCGTGAAGCGGGCTTTTTTCCGACAGTTGATAGTTGGAAGAACACACGAATTGGTATCGAAAAGGGAGTGCTGATTTCCGAGGAAATGACGAAAGGGTTAAATCCGTCTCTTTTTAATTCTGTCGGAGAGTTATTTGAGCAACTGGATGCCGGAAATGTTGATGTTGTAATTGCAACAGATTTGATCGGTGGCCTTGAAGTTCTCAATAACTATCAAGGAAGAAACATAAGAACACACGGTCCTGCACTTAAAATAGTATCCTTATTCCATTATCTCCATAAACGTCACGCAGACCTGGTTCCTGCTCTTAATACAGAGATTGAACTGCTGCGTAAAAATGGCGAACTGGACAAGCTTTATCTGGATGCATTTAAGGCTGTTCGTGTGATGGCGGGTAAAAAGAAATAAGAGGCTAAGCGGTTCTGTTTCTGGAAACGATCAATACCCCAATGGCGGCAACCGCCATTCCAGCCCAGGCAAACAGAGGCATTTCTTCGTCCAGAAGCACCCACCCGAATAAAGCAGCAAGCGGCGGAACAAGAAACATCAACGATGAAACCCGGGATACTTCTCCGGCGCGTATCATTGCAAGCAGCAGGCTCATGGCCAGAATTGAGTTACCAATTGCCAGATAACCAAGGGCGGCAAAGAATTCGACGGTCCAGTTTACTTGCATGGTCTCAAAGGTCAGGGCGATAGGGGCTACAACCGCAAAGCCAGCGGCGTATTGCACCATATTGGCAACAATCGGGTGATAGCCACCGCCAAAGCGTTTTTCATAGAGTACCCCGCTGGTGATCCCGAGTAATCCAAGTATGCTAAAACTGACGCCAATCAGGGTAGGCGGCTCGATATCTGATCTGGCGATGATCACAATTAGGACGCCGGTTAATCCTAAGAGTAAGCCAAGCCAGCGAAGCCAGCTGACTTTTTCTTGTGCAAGTTTGGGGGCTAATATCGCGACAAGTATGGGCTGTAAAGACATGAATATCGCCAAAACACCGGCTGATACGCCGGATCTGAAAGCCCACCAACAAAAGCCAAAATATACTGCTTGGACCAGAACCCCGACAACAACCAGGTGAAGCCAGTCAGCCATCCGCTGGGGGAGAGATGGTTTGAAGAAAAAATAAAAGGGGATAAGCAAGATCACGACAAATGAAAACCGCATGGAAAGCAGCGTCATGGGTTCAGCATATTGCAAACCGACTTTGGCAATGCCGTAACCGCCGGCCCAAAGGAATGTGAAAGTTACAGGTGCAAGTATTAACCACAGAGGTTTTTTGCTTATTGTCATGATGGGATGATCCAGAACAGGAAAGTACTCAGCACACTATCAAGCAAAAAAGCTGATGGATATAGCCAATGTGGATTTATTGATAGGGACAGATTGACGTTATGGCCTTGTTTGATAGTTGATAATCATAATTATTGCGAATCATTTGCATTCTCATTTATTTTGAGTATCCTGCCTCCATTCTATGTTTTGTCGATGCGTTGGTCGGTGCTTTGGCCAGTGCTTTGGCCAGTGCTTTGGCCAGTGCTTGGGGGGGGAATTATCCTTATTTTTCCCCCAACTGAATGCGGAATTTGACCCCGTTGGAGGAAATCAAATGAAAATCACGAAATTAAAAGCTGCTGCAACTGGTTTTGCTGCAACTTTGGCGATGACTGTTGGGCTTGCTGCTGTATCAAATACAGCTCTGGCCGACAAAGTGACGATTACAGATATTGCTGGTCGTACCGTTGAGGTGGAAAAAAATCCCGAGAAGATTGTTCTGGGGGAGGGGCGTATGATCTATTCCATCGCGGTTCTCGACAGAGAAAACCCCTTCAAGCGAGTTGTCGGGTGGAAAGATGATCTGATTAATTATGATCCTGATGCCTACCGTAAATACATGGCGCGCTTTCCAGAAGTGGCAAACATTGAAAACCTCGGTAGTCCTTATGCTGCGGAATATAGTTTGGAAACGGTGATTTCGCTGGATACGGATGTTGTTTTTCTTAACCTGGGTAATTTGTTGAAAGCACAGGAAAGCGGTCTTCTGGACAAGCTGAACAAAGCTGGCATTCCTGTGGTTTTCCTCGATTTCCGTCAACGTCCAACTCAACATACTGTTCCAAGTTTACAAATTCTGGGACGTATCTTTGATGAGCGCGATAACGCAGACGAGTTTGTTGATTACTATCAGAAAAACATGATGACCGTGTTTTCACGCATTGAAGAAATCAAAGACGAAGATAAACCTGTTGTCTTTATCGAAAATGCGGCGGGATACAATCCAGACAAGTGTTGCACCACTTACGGCAGTGCTAACCTGGGGCGTCTTGTTGATCTGGCTGGTGGATTGAACTGGGGAACGAAAAAATTCCCCGGACTAAAGGGGAAAGTGAACCCGGAAGTGATCTTTACAGACGATCCGGATATCATCATGGGAACAGGTGCAAACTGGTCGGAAGCTCAGCCGGGTACAATGGCGGTTTTGTTTGGCTATGAAGCAAGTGAAGATCTGGTTAATCAAAGATTGGCAGCCTTGGCGGGTCGCAAAGGGTGGAGCGAGCTAAAGGCTGTGAAATCAGGACGTTTTCATTCTATCTATCACCAATTCTATAACAGCCCTTATCATTTCGTGGCGTTACAAACTTTCGCTAAATGGTTTTATCCAGAGAAATTTGCCGACCTCGATCCGGAAGCGACCTTTGTCGAGTTACACGACAAGTTTCTCCCGATTGACTATAGCGGTGTGTTCTGGGGCTCCTTACCTGCAACACAGTAATACATGAAATGAAGCCTGCGAGATTTGTGATACGCCTTAATAGCTTTTGGGGCACATATCTCGCAGGTCTTTTATCTTTTGATGTTGAGTATAGGCGTGAAAGTTTTTTCTTAACCTCTCAACAGGTTTTCTGTTTCAGAGTATGTAATTCAGAAAGATCAGTGATGTCCTTTAGCCCTGATAAGTTCGGGAATACAGATGAGGTCGGTGCTACCACCGAAACGTATGAAAAATTTACTACTCATGTGGGGTATCATCGGCAATTACGGCGTCGTTATTTAACCCTGTTAGGCGTTAGCCTATTGCTGTGTGCCTCTTTTGTTTTTGATGTGTCTAATGGTCCCGGAAACTTTCCTCTCTCTGTTGTTTTTGAGACGTTACTGAACCCGCAGGCGCACGGGATAAAACTAGAGGTCATTATCTGGGATTATCGATTGCCGATTGCCATTACTGCTGTATTGGTTGGGGCCATTCTGGCGCTTGCCGGGGCACAGATGCAAACGGTGTTGAACAATCCTTTGGCTGAACCCTTTACATTGGGGGTATCATCTGCGGCATCTTTTGGTGCAGCCTTGGCCATTGTTGTTGGGTGGAGCATCGTGCCCAATCTAGGGCCTTTGCTGGTGACGTTTAATGCCTTTGTTTTTGCCTTGATGACCTGCGTTTTCATTCTGGTGGCAACACGTATTAAAGGGGTTGGCACCGAGACGATGATTCTATTCGGGATTGCCATCTTCTTTGCTTTTAATGCGGCACTTGCCATGATGCAGTACATGGCATCCGAAGATGAGCTTGCCCGCATTGTCTTTTGGATGATGGGATCTTTATCTCGTGCAAGTTGGGAAAAGATATCTCTGGGGGCGATCCTGTTAAGTCTTGCGCTTCCCTATAGTTTCTATCGGACCTGGCAGTTGACGGCCTTGCGGATGGGGGATGATACGGCGATTAGTTTGGGAATTGATGTCGCTCGGTTACGAGTTGAAATGTTGATTGTAATTTCTTTACTTGCTGCAACGGCGGTTGCCTTTGTGGGAACCGTTGGTTTTGTGGGTTTGGTCGGTCCGCATATTGCCCGCTTGATTGTCGGGGAAGACCAGCGCTTTTTCATTCCACTGTCTGCGTTGGTCGGTGCGCTGACCCTCTCTCTTACATCTATTATCAGCAAAATGATTACCCCGGGGATCATTTATCCGATTGGTATTATTACAGCCTTGATTGGGGTTCCTGTTTTTATTTCGCTTATCCTAAGCACTCGAAAGGAACGATTATCATGACGCTTGAAATTTCTGGACTTTGTTCTGGCTATGGGCGCAAGCAGATCCTCAAGAATGTCTCGATTGCAAAGGTGTCGGGCGGTGAGTTTGTCGGACTTATTGGCCCAAATGCATCCGGTAAATCGACCTTGTTTAAATCGATTGCCGGGGCTGTTACACCAACTGATGGCGCAATTACGCTTGATGGGCGGGATCTCAGGCGTGCCAGCCGGGGGCAACGTTCCAAGGTCGTGGCCTATATGCCGCAATCTTATGGATGTAATGCGGTTTTAACCGTTTTTGAGTGTGTACTGCTCGCGTTAAAGCAAATGACTGGTTGGCGGGTAAAACAAGATGATCTGCAACGCGTCTCCAGTGTTTTACATGCTCTGGGACTATCACATCTTTCGGATCGGGGAATTTCAAAGCTGAGTGGCGGTCAGGCGCAGATGGTTTCTGTTGCTCAAACACTGGTTCGAGAACCCAGACTGGTTTTGCTGGACGAGCCAACTTCCGCGCTGGATTTGCACCATCAACTTTCAATTCTTTCGACGATCCGTTCTTTTATGCGCAATAAGAATATGATTGTGATTGCCGCACTGCATGATTTGAACCTTGCTGCTCAGTTCTGTGATCGTCTGGTGCTGATTAGGGAAGGTGAAGTTCTGGCCGATGGAAGGCCGGAACAGGTTTTAGAGCTCAAGGAAATTGACGAGACCTACAGGGTTATGACCAACCTGGAAAAAACCAGCCGTGATACACTCTATGTAGATGCGCGATTATCTGCGTAAAGATAGAAAAATTATTTTGATTCCTTGAGCCAGTCCAAACCAGCTTGCTTGGTTTTAAAAGACTGAAAGGTATGTTCCGGGGCCAAGGCCTGCATGGCTTTAATCAAGAGGTTGAACGTGATGTGGCGCGAGATAAAGGCCGTGCGTATCCGGGGAGCATCACCTTTGAAATAAAGGTCCCATTGGCGTCCGATTTCCCTCACAGTATGCCAGCCAACATCGCCTTTGTGAAACCGAAGGTCAATCAGGTTGTCATAGCGGTCAAGGTGGCCAATTTTGTGCCAGATTTCGACAACTTCCCGGACCAGTTGGTCGTGGTGGATGACCCCGATATAAATCATGTGCCGGATGTTGTTTTCCTGATCCAGGTAACACTCCACACGCGGTGGTTTTTGGATCGGGGGATTGTCGAAACTGTAGTGAAGTGGCGTTGAAAACTCTTCTTCTATTTCTATGTTATGAGCAGAATGAGTGTTTTGGCCTGAATTCTTTATTGAATTTTCCTCTGAATCCTCTACTGAATTTTTGAAAGTATCGGGGCTTTTTCCTGAATTTTTCAAAATTGCACCTGTTGTTCGCTCCCGTTGGTATGGAGAGAAGTAATATCAATTGGTGAGAATTGCACGAAAGGTGCAGGGGAGAGGAACATAACGCGTAACAAACCGAATTCAATGACAAGCGGGGCTATCCTGTCACGGTTCGAAGAAAAAAACTAATTAAAAAGCGATGTTTATATTTCTGGTAAAGGCCCAGATAAATCAGGCTTGATAATATGTCATGTTAAGGAGGCTTATATACCCTTAATTACTCCCTATGCAATCAACTTCATGAGTTTTTGTTATGATATTGCGATAATTCCTTTATTGCGACTCTTCGTGATTTGGTTAATTTAATATTTTAGAAAATATACAATTTATGTTTCGTCGTTATCTTTATAACGATTTTTCCCGGGAGAACCACAATGAGCTATACAGATATTCTTGAACGCCTTGGTCTGACAAAAGAAGAAACCTCTGGTGGTTCCCTATGTGTTACATCATCTGTTGATGGTTCAGAAATTGCTAATGTTCATGAAATTCCCGCGAACAAAGTTTCGAGCATTATCTCGGCTTCTAAAAGTGCTTTTAAAGTATGGCGCAACGTCCCGGCGCCAAGACGGGGAGAGTTGGTCAGGTTGCTTGGGGAAGAACTGCGTGCATCCAAAGAAGATCTTGGTCGCCTTGTAACGCTTGAGTGCGGTAAAATTTACGAAGAAGGCTTGGGCGAAGTACAGGAGATGATCGACATCTGTGATTTTGCCGTGGGTCTTTCTCGCCAGCTCTACGGTTTGACAATTGCGTCCGAACGGCCTGGGCATCACATGCGGGAAACCTGGCACCCACAAGGGGTCTGTGGTGTTATTTCGGCCTTTAATTTCCCGGTAGCTGTCTGGTCCTGGAATACAGCACTTGCTCTTGTTTGCGGAAATTCGGTTATTTGGAAGCCCTCGGAAAAAACACCTTTGACCGCTTTGGCCTGTCAAAAGATATTTGAACGGGCTGTGGCTCGTTTTGGGAGTGATGCGCCACAAGATTTGCATCATGTGATTGTTGGTGGTCGTGATGTCGGGGATGTACTGGTCAGTAGTGAAGATGTTCCGATTGTCTCTGCAACGGGAAGTACAGCGATGGGGCGTCAGGTTGGCCCCAAAGTTGCCGAACGCTTTGGTCGTTCCATTCTGGAACTCGGGGGCAACAACGCGATGATTGTCTCGCCGAGTGCAGATCTTGATATGGCTGTTCGCGCTATTTTATTTTCTGCTGTGGGGACGGCAGGTCAACGTTGTACAACTCTACGCCGATTGATTGTGCACGAGGATATTTATGATCAACTCATGCCGCGTGTGATCTCTGCATACCAATCCGTACAGGTTGGTGATCCATTGGTTCAGGGAACACTTGTTGGGCCGTTAGTGGATCAGGGATCATTTGATAATATGCAAAGTGCCCTTGCTGCGGCCAGAAATTCTGGCGGCATTGTTCATGGTGGTAATCGCGAGCTGGAAGATACTTTTCCCAATGGATTTTATGTCCGTCCGGCAGTCGTTGAAATGCCAGAACAGAATGATGTCGTGAAGACAGAAACTTTCGCTCCCATCCTTTATGCTATGAAATACGATGACTTCGAGGCCGCAATAGAAATGCAGAACGACGTACCGCAGGGGCTTTCATCCTGTATCTTCACCACGGATGTGCGCGAAGCCGAACAGTTTCTCTCTGACGTCGGATCAGATTGTGGCATTGCAAATGTAAACATCGGACCTAGTGGTGCGGAAATCGGTGGTGCTTTTGGCGGCGAAAAAGAAACTGGTGGCGGCCGCGAAAGTGGTTCTGATGCTTGGAAAGCCTATATGCGTCGCCAGACAAATACCGTGAACTATTCCCGCGAATTACCTCTGGCCCAAGGTATTACCTTTGATATTGGCTGATCAAATTACTAATTAAAAGAGTACAAAGCATGGGGTTGCTTTTTGTGACCCGATGTTAAAAAGGTAATATTTTCCTGAATTTTCACTTTCCTAGTTCACAGCTGAATTTGATTACATCAGAGATTTAATACTTAAGGTCCCCGTGAATTTTTACGTAGTTGATGGTATGTACATGCTGAATATAGCGATTGTTAACAAAATCCAACATTTAGGTAGTGATCTTTATTGTAAGGTCAGAAGATTCTTCAATTCGTACAAATTTTTGACAAAGCACTGTATTTCATCTTTTTTGAAGAGTGCCATTTTTCGGCTTCTAACTGTTATTTTGGGAGTTTGGGTTACCTATGCCGAATTATTTGCTTTGGCTGAACAAAGAAAAATAAATGCTTGGCAGATATTGGCGCTGCAATCATCAGGTAATTTGGGCAAAGTAACTGCCTTGGAATTCTTAAATCGTAATAGATACTGTATACCTTTCTCGACAACTTGTTTGTTTAAAAAAGAGAGGCTGGACGGTGTCGATTTTTCTTCATTAGATTTAAAGCATGGACCTTTCTTGAATCACGTTAACCTTACTGCTGCTTCTCTGTTGGGTGTAAATTTTTATAATGCAACGCTCTATGAAGCTGTTTTTAATTATTCAGATATGAGACAGGCTAAGCTAAAAAAGGCATGGGCAAAATCTGCAAAATTTGAAAATACTTGGCTTCAGAACAGTGATTTTGAGGGGGCGTTTTTGCTCGGTGCTTCTTTCAAGGAGAGTGTAGTAAATGGAGCTAGTTTTGCTGGAACAACGTTAACATATACAGATTTTAGTTTTGCAAGTTTAGAAAATGTTAATTTTGAAAATGCGGATATTTCTAAAACAGATTTTAGAACTTCGGAGAATTTGAAACCCGAACAACTTATGTTGTCTTGTGTTGATGATTTTGATCATCAACCGCTTCTTCCGGATGATGAGAAGTTTAAGGAGCTAGAATTTGAAGTGTGTGCGAGTGATCATGGGATGGATCATTTTCAGGATATTTAACCCGTCCTCGCCAAATAAAATCAATAGCTAAGTTGAACAGGAATGGATTAAAATTGATTGTGTATTTTTACTTTTTAACCTTCAACCCATAGATAAAGCGTTCGACGGTGTTTTCCACGATTTCATCGATCTCTTCATGAGATGGTGGTGGGGCCGCTGTGACCAGGCAGTTGAGATAGCGTGCCCCGAAGAGCATGGAATAAAAACTTTGAGCTGCATCAAGAGGGTCTGCAACATCGATCTCTCCTTCTGAAATTTTTTCTTCCAGATAGGCAGCGAGAATCTCTCTTGAAAGTTTTGGCCCTTGATTCATGAATTCAATGCCGTGACTAGGGTCCGTTTCTGCTTGTGAAATCAGAATACGAAAAAGGGAAACACTGCCATGATAGTGCAGCATATGAAGAAACTTTGTTCCCAGTTTTATGAGACATTCTTTTAAGGGCAAACTATGATCGGGTTTAACATCAAGTTCTTCGCGTTTGATGTCACAAAAATTAGTAATAACGTGTGTAAATAGTTCTTCTTTTGATCCAAAATGACTGTAGACAGTACGTTTTGACACGCCGGCAAGGGCCGCGATTTTATCCATGCTTGCGGCATCGAAGCCCTGCGTAATAAAAATTTCACTGGCGGCGTTTCGAATGTCGTTTCTTTTCTGTTCCGAGCGACTTAATTTTTGACCAAGTGAGGCAAAAAGGCATTTGTCCCGATCCCAAACCGATGGCTTTTGAACCGAGTCTTGATCCGTATTTAATTCTTTTTTAGAGGCTCTACGCCCCAGTGCGCCTAGGATGCAATTGTCTTTTGTCAAATTCGACTCCAAATAAACTACACCGTGTAGTTTACATTGAAATATAAATAAGTAAACTACACCGACTAGTTTACTTTAGTGGTGACTATGTTTCAAGTTAGGTAATACCGGAAAACGTCTGATTTCCAAAGTAAAAGCAGTCTTTGATGCGGAAAAAACTGAATCTCCTTCAAAGTTTGCCGGGTTTCAGAGGGGCAGTTTTGGGAAAAGCAAAAGAAACATAATTGCCACGAAGCAGACGATATCTATTCGGAGCTTGGCAAATGAGCAATTTCATGGACCGCCTGTCAGTCAGTTATGCAAAAGGCATAATCCGCTGGCGCTGGCTCGTCCTCCTGGTCACAATTTTGGCGACATTGGGCGTCGCATCGGGTGGGCGTTTTCTTTCCTTTACAAGTGATTATCGTGTCTTTTTTGGTGACGATAACCCACAATTGAATGCATTCGAAAGTTTGCAGGATATATATACCAAAACGGATAATATTCTTTTTGTTCTCAAGCCAAATAATGGCAAAGTCTTTACCCCACAGTGGTTGGAAGTTGTACAGGATTTGACCGAAGAGTCTTGGCAAATTCCCTATTCTATTCGTGTGGATTCCATTACGAATTTTCAACATACGGAAGCCGTAGAAGACGATTTGACGGTTGCTGACTTGGTTGAAGAAACCGGTGGTTTAAGCCAGGTCGGGTTGGATCGGATTGAACAAATTGCGCTGAGTGAGCCAGCATTGGCAAAGCGTATTATTTCCGAAGACAGCACGACAACCGGGGTCCAGATTACTCTTCAGCTTCCGCCAGATGATGCTGTTGCTCTTGATCAGGCTGTAAAGTACGCCGAAAATATGGCTGCAAACATAGAAGCAGCTAATCCAGAATTGGAAGTGGCAATTACAGGCCTTGCACCATTAAGTAATGCCTTTCCAGCGGCTTCCATGGCAGATATGAGCACACTGACACCATTGATGTTCCTCGTGATCATTATCTTCCTGGTTGCTTTTTTGCGCTCTTTCACGGGTACCTTAGGCACATTGCTGGTGACGATTTTCTCGACAATGGTTGCTATGGGCGCAGCGGGCTTTGCAGGCATCAAAATGACACCGCCGTCTGCTATGGCACCTACAATTATTCTGACAATTGCCATTGCTGACTGCGTACATATTTTGGTGACGATGTTCCATGAAATGCGTCACGGTACGGCAAAACGCGATGCTATTGTGGAAAGTCTGCGCGTTAATATGCAGCCTGTGTTCCTAACGTCATTGACAACAGTTATTGGTTTCCTGAGCCTTAATTTCTCTGAAGCACCGCCGTTCCATGATCTTGGAAACATTGCGGCTGTTGGAGTTATCGCGGCCTGGATTATCTCTATTGCTTTCTTGCCTGCCTTTATTGCCGTGATGCCTGTTCGGGTTAAACCCGTTGTAACAGGTAAATCATCTGTAATGGAACGTCTTGGCGAGTTTGTAATCGGCCACAGAACAAAACTTCTGTTAGGCATGGGACTGATTGTTATTGGGACATCATCTTTTATCTCAAAGATTGAGCTTGATGACCGCTTCATCGAATACTTCGATACAACTGTTCCTTTCCGTGTTGATAGTGACTTTACACGGGATAATCTGACCGGGGTTTATCAGGTCGAATTTTCAATTGATGCAGAAGAATCAGGTGGTGTTTCCAGCCCAGTATATCTGGCGCATCTGGAAGATTTCGCAAACTGGTTGCGTTCAAAGCCAGAGGTTGTTCATGTAAATTCTATAACAGACATTCTCAAACGCCTGAACAAATCAATGCATGGAGATGATGACAGTTGGTATAAATTACCTGATGAGCGTGATCTCGCGGCACAGTATCTGTTGTTGTATGAAATGTCTTTGCCATATGGTCTTGACCTTAACAGCCAGATCAATATCGACAAATCGGCATCTCGTATGACTGTGACTTTGGATAATGTTTCTTCCAACGACATGCGTGATATCGCTCTGGAATCAACACAGTGGTTGCGGGATAATGCCCCGGGTTACATGGAAGCTGATGGATCCGGTGCTTCGGTGATGTTTGCCCACCTTGCTGATCGTAACATTAAATCCATGCTGAGTGGTACAGCCCTGGCTTTTGTCCTGATCTCTCTTTCCCTCGTATTTGCACTACGTAGCCTGAAGTTGGGTCTGATTAGCCTGATCCCAAATATGGTTCCTGCGATTATGGCCTTTGGTGTTTGGGGATTGTTTGTTGGTCAGGTCGGTTTGGCCGTTTCCGTGATTGCAGCGACATCGCTTGGTCTGATTGTTGATGCGACCGTTCACTTCCTCAGCAAGTACAATCGTGCTCGTACAGAGCGGGGTGAATCTTCTGCTGATGCTGTTCGCTATGGTTTTAGAACTGTGGGGAGTGCGCTGTGGATTACAACAGCTGTACTGGTTGCCGGTTTTGCGATCCTGTCCCTGTCTACGTTCTCTGTGAATGCCGATATGGGCTTGTTGACGGCGATTACAATTGCCATTGCACTGTTCATCGATTTCCTTTTGTTGCCGCCACTGTTGATGTTGTTCGATGGCGAAAAGGCAACGACAACAAGTACAGCACCAGCTGCGCCAGCAGAATAAAGAAGTTGGAGTTTTTAAAAATGAGTAAAAAACTGTTATCGACGATTTTCTCTCTTTCCCTTGTGGCATTCACTTCCGGTACGGCGCTCTCTAGCGCCGCACTGGCGGATGAAGCTGCAGATATTGCAAAGGGAACTGCGATTGCCGAGGAATGGGATCGCCGTGATTGGGGATTTGGTGATACTGAATCCTTTATGGAAATGCAGTTGGAAAACCGTCACGGTGATAAGTCTATCCGTGAAATGCGCCAGAAAACGCTGGAAGTTCCGGGACACGATGTCGGGGATAAAAGTCTGACGATCTTTGACAAGCCACGGGATGTTAAAGGGACTGCGTTCTTGAGCTTTGCCAAGATTTTTGATCCTGATGATCAATGGATGTATTTGCCAGCTGTTAAACGTGTGAAACGTATTTCCTCCAAGAATAAATCCGGGCCATTTTTGGGGTCAGAATTTGCCTATGAAGATTTATCAGCGCAAGAGTTGAAAAAATACACCTACAAATGGCTGCGAGACGAGCCTTGTGGCGAGTTGCAGTGTGCTGTTGTCGAGCAAACGCCAACCTATGAGAATTCTGGCTATACCAAGATGATCACTTGGTATGACCTGTCAGAATATCGCCAGCAGAAAATCGATTATTATGATCGTAAGGGCAAGCTGTTGAAAACACTTATTTCTTCGGACTTCAAACAGCATCTCGATAAGTACTGGCGTCCCTACAACATGTACATGGAAAATCATCAAACGGGCAAAAAGACACGTCTTGTCTTTTCCAAGATCGAGTTCCAGAAGGGCTTGAAGGATAGCGAGCTTACCAAAAACACGCTCAAGCGTGTGAGATAAGAAAGTGAATAGATGAGATCGCGTTTCATCCTTTTTAAAAAAGTGAAGCTGATCAAGTTGGCTGCTCTGGTTATTGTAACCGGGGCCGTCGCATTGGGGGCGTCTATTCTTTCTGCGGTATCTGCCAGTCAGGCGCAAGCTCAGGAACAGGCAGATGAAGAAGAAAGCGACATTTATTGGGAATACTCTGGTTCTGCGAGTTTGGACTTACGGGTTTTTCCTGATTCAGCCCTGCACAGCGGACAACGGGATCAACATTTGAACCCCTCTGTCGTTCTGGAACCAGAGTTTCTGGTGGAATGGAACGATGGCGATGATCGTATCGACTTTAAACCCTTTCTTCGACTGGATGCACAGGATGATGAGCGTCGCCACGGTGATATCCGCGAGTTGAAATACCAGCACATTGATGATGGTTGGGATCTGAAAGTCGGGGCAGACAAGGTCTTTTGGGGCGTAACAGAATCACGACATCTTGTTGATATTATCAATCAAACTGATGGCGTTGAAGATGTCGATGGTGAAGACAAACTAGGCCAACCCATGGTCAATCTGGGTATCCAGAATACTTGGGGTGACATTAACATCTTTGCTATGCCCTATTTCCGGGAGCGTACCTTCCCAGGGCGGAAAGGGCGCTTAAGATCTGCATTGCCCGTAGATACTGATAACGCAGAATATGAGTCTGATCTGGAAGAGTTCCATCCTGATTTTGCTCTACGTTATTCGACTGTTCTTGGTGATTGGGATCTGGGACTTGCTCATTTTTATGGAACAAGCCGGGAACCTCGGTTTGTGGTTAAACCGGATGGTAACGGGCAGCCAAAATTGATTCCTTTCTATGATATTATCAATCAAAGCTCGATTGATGTTCAGGCCACTTTTGATGAGTGGCTTTGGAAAGGTGAAGGCATATATCGCCGAGGGCAGGGGGATGACTTCATCGCCTTTTCCGGGGGTGTTGAATATACTTTCTTTGGGATTATCGGTGATTCTGGTGATTTGGGATTACTGGCCGAATATCACTATGATGGTCGAGATCAGGATGAAGCACCTGGTGCTGTGTTGGATGATGATATCTTCGTTGGGGCGCGTATAACTCTCAACGATGTTGAAGATACTGACTTCCTCGCAGGTGTTATTGTTGACCGTTTAAGTCATGCTCGAAGCTTTTCTATCGAGGCAGATCGACGCCTTAATGACAGGTGGACAATTGAAGCGGAGTTGCGGATCACTGATGGTCTGACAACTAAAGAACTGCAGTATGACGTTCGTCGGGATGACCATCTTCAGGTGCGCCTTAGTTACTATTTCTAGTAAGTAATACCAATGTTTCTTTTTGGGCGTAAAACTAATTCTGCGCTTTCGGGTTTTCTATTCCCCGATAGGTTCCATCCGAAAGCAAAGAAGAAAGGGCCGCATTTTGCGGCCCTTTTTGCTGCGGTATATCTTCTATCGGCTAATGCCGTATTGCTATAGAATACGAACAGGGAAAAATAAATTTGGTTATTGATTTTCTATTCAGGTAGCAAATAGCTCTTTTTCAATGTTTTTGAAGCCCTTGAACTCCAGCGCGTTCCCTGTGGGATCAGTGAAGAACATGGTTCCTTGTTCCCCTGCTTCCCCTTTGAAGCGAATGTAAGGCTCTATTATAAAATCATCGATGATACCGCGCATGCGTTCTGCGAGGGCTTGCCAGTCTTGCATTTGTAAAACAACCCCACAGTGTGGAACCGGGACGCCATGGCCATCAACGGCATTTCGGATTTGAGCGACGCTACCGTTTTTCCCCAATGTTTCATCCAGATGAACCACGAATTGATGCCCAAACATATTGTAATCAATCCATTTATCGCTGCTCCTGCCCTCGGAAAAGCCCATCTTTGTGCCATAGAATTCTCTGGCTTCGTCAATATCCCGAACCGGAACAGCAATATGGAAAGGTGTTAGCATCTTTATAGCTTTCTCATGTTTTTTTATTGGAGTATGTTTTCTAATGTTATTTGAGGTTTCAATACTTTCTTGCCGGATTACTTTCCTTCGTAATGACTTATAAGTATTAGCCCTTTCTAAAAACACCCTGAATGACGGATATTTTGTTTAGCGCCAGGTTCTTTTTCAAATTCTTGGCGCGTTCAGGAAAATCTTTGCCAATAAAAAGTGCTGGATTAAGGTCGTTAGATAATTTGTTCTGGTCATTCCCTGTAGCGCTGTAGTTATGAAACCACAAGTGAGTTTCAGCGGTTACATCGGTCCAGATTTCTCTGTGAAATCCGAGATCTTTCAGAATATCCCGAATGACTTCTCCGGCGACCAGGTGGTTGTGTTCGGCACGGCTTGCCCAGGGAACCGGCAGGTGTATTTGACGTTCTTCGTCTGTTTTAAGGCTATCGTTCGAAAAGATGTCGTGAAACAGAAACGTGCCACCGGGCTTAAGAACTCGTTTTATTTCGGAATAAAAAGCTTTTTTATCTGCAATATTCATTGATGTGTGCTGGGTCCAGACGGTATCAAAATGATTATCGTCATAGGGCATGTTACAGGCATTTCCATGGGTGATATGAATACGTTTATCTAACCCACAAAGACGATTTAGCAATATTGCTGTTTCACAAAAATCTTTTGTCAGATCAATGCCATGAACCTTACAGACAAATCTCTCGGCGATAAAACGAGCTGGTCCACCAATGCCACAGCCAATATCCAGAAGCTCGGATCCGGGATGTGCGGAAAGGTATTCGCTTAGTTCTTGTGTCGAGGCACGGCCTCTGGAATGGAGATGATCAAAAACTGAAAAATCCTGCGCACTGTAAGGGGGCTTTTGTGTATTGTCATTGCTCTCTTGATTACTTGTCTCATGCCGTAGATAGGAGGTATCTACCTTTAGCAAACTTGCGACTTTTTCTGCAAGATTAGTCTCGTCACCATATTTAATACCTTGCTCTTCTTTCATTTGACGCTCTTCTTTCATCCCACGTTCTTGTCTCATCCTTGACCTTCTTTTTGTTTCGGGGCTTTAGGTGGATGTGCTTTTATTATCTAAGAAATCTATAGTGAAATAAAGCAAAGCGGTAGTTATTTTAATGCCGTGGCAGGTTGCTTTTGCTAGCATTGCGCTTTGCAGAGTTTGATTAAGGGGCACATTGGATAATGACAGAGTGTGTGACACTGGGGCTGGTATCTCTTCGGCAAGGTGGAAAGTTAGCTTTTTCACGCGCGCTTTCCGGGCTGGAACAATCTTATGAGAAAATGCTGCCCCTTTTGAGTGAATGTTATGCCGAACCTTGTGCCCAGGTCATTGGCATTACAGGGCCGCCCGGGGTTGGTAAATCGACTTTGTTGTCTGAAATGATTTCGCTCTATCGCGCGAAGGGACAAACCGTCGGGGTTATTGCAATTGATCCCTCGTCAAAACAATCTGGTGGGGCTTTTCTGGGGGATCGGGTTCGTTTTGTTACGGATCCGGAAGATCAGGGGGTTTTTGTGCGGTCGATGGCGGCACGTCAAAGATTAGGGGGACTGGCTGATCACGCCACTGCCGCAATGGTTCTGATGCGCGCTGTATTTGATATCGTCTTGATTGAAACCGTCGGGGTCGGGCAGTCTGAGACAGATATATCCAGTGTTGCGGATAGCATTGTGTTTTGCGTTCAACCTGGATCGGGTGATTCCTTACAATTTATGAAGGCCGGTATTGCTGAAATTCCTGATATAGCTTTGGTGACAAAGGCCGATTTAGGGAAAACGGCAGAGCGGGCAAAAGCCGACTTGCGCGGGGCTTTATCTTTGACGTCCACACGTTCAGATGAATGGGATATTCGAATTTTATCGCTTTCAGCAAAAGATCATACCTCCAATAGTCAGAATGGTGTGCAGGAATTCATATCCGCCCTTGATGAGCATTATCAGTATATGCAAGCAAACGGAAAACTTACTGAAAGGCGTTACAGACAGGCACAGCATTGGTTGTTTGAGGGACTAAGAGAGAACTTTGGACGTAAAGGCCTTGATTTTATCCAGCAAAAAAAACTCCTATCCGATAATTTAGATCAATTTTCTCCCTTTAAACTGTTGGGGCAGATAAATAGTAAACTTGATTTTGTGATAGCTGAATGACAGAGACAAGATCAGGGCCTGTCCATATCTGTCTGGTATCTGATACCAGTTTGCCAAACCTCAATCCGGCTTTGGCGAAGATAGCAGAGAGCCGATTTTTCCCTGCCAAGCGTGTATTACTTCTATGTGATACCCGCCATCTGGAACAGGCGCGTTATCTTAAAGAGACACTTGTGGATCACCAAATAGCTGTTGATATTCACACCATTGGCGACGGGCTTGATCCGGTAGAAATTTCACCTTTAGTTGGGCAAATTTCTACTGTGTTCGAAACTCTTTCTCCTGATGAAAAGCAATCAGTTGTACTCAATGCTTCTGGCGGCGGGAAAGCACTTAGTTTAGCTGCTGTATCCGTTTTTATGCGTAATCACCTTCCAGCTTTTTTGGTGGATGCAAAAAATGATCGAATTGTGTGGTTAAGCGGCGCGGAGCGATCAAATCTTGATATTCCTGATAATGCCTCTCTTGAAGATGTATTATCGGGTAATGGATTTAAAATTACCTCACCGAATCCTGTGCGACATGATCTCAGCGAGAAGATGGTGCGACTTGGGGAGAGAATGGCCAAAAATGCGAAGAAATTTTCACCAGTTATTGGTGCTTTTAACGGATATATGAGCCGGGTAAAAGAAAACAAAGGTTACTACCAAGCCGGACCTGTTTCACATAAGTTACTTAAAAATAATGATTTTATACATATGGTAGATTGCTTTCGAGAAACTGGATTTCTTGAATGGAAAAAGCAGCATTTGGTGTTCAGGGGACAGGATGCTGCGAAATTTTTGAGAGGTGGTTGGTTTGAGCTATATGGCTATGCTGTTATTAACCAGCTCAAACGCGAATGGGCAGAACAGAATTATCCGGTGCAGATTGGTGACATTGCAAGTGGCGTAAATATTGAAGCACCAACAGGCTCGCGAAACGAAATTGACATTGCCTTTCTTTGTAACAATCGTCTCTATCTTATTGAGTGTAAAACCGGGTATTTTAGCTCCAGTTCTCATTCCTCAGGCCCATCGAGTACGATGCTCTATAAACTGGATTGGCTAAAAGATTTAGGGGCGCCTGCCAGTAAAACAGCTATTTTTAGTTACCGCTCTTTACCTGATCATGATCGGGAACGCGCGCGACAGATGCATATTGATGTCGTGGCGGGATGGCCGGATATTGCAGACTTAAAAACTTTTCTTAAAAACTGGATTGAAGTGCCGCAAACAAACTAGTCCTTTAGATAGCTTTATGGTCTAAATGGATGACGAGTTCTAATTGTGAGCTATCTTTTACCTAAAGGCTAAGTCCCATGTCCGTTTATGTCATATTGGCAATTGCGATCGTAAGCGAAGTCATAGCAACGCTTTCATTAAAAGCAGCGGATGGTTTTACAAAGCCTTTGCCGACGACTGTCTCGATTGTTGGTTATTTAATCGCGGTCTATTTGTTGTCGATTGTGACCAGACAACTGTCTATTGGTGTTACCTATGCCGTCTGGTCTGGTGCTGGTATCGTTCTAACCGCCGGACTTGGCATTGTCATCTACGGTGAGAAAATGGATCTGGCTGGTGTTATCGGGATCGGAATGATCATAGGCGGAGTGCTAATCCTTAATCTGATTTCAAATGCATCAGGACATTGATCCATTCGCTGGTTTTATAGCTAAACGATAGCAGAATTCTTCTGAATTACTTTTATCTGGTAATTTTCGTGTTGTTGCCTGTTTGATGAAATCTAACTTCTCATATAATTGATGTGCTTTGGTAAAGCGTGTATCCGTCCAAAGAAATAGTTCCGCAATATTTCTATGGCGGGCTTCTTTTATGACTTCATTCACCAGGTGTTGCGCAAGGCCATGCTCCCGGTAATTGGGTGAAACATAGAGCTTTTTTAACTCCATTTTCCTAGTGCCCGATAAGCGAGGTTCTGATTGTGTAAAACCGCAAACTGCGACTAAGTTTTCTGGATCAAATGATGACCGGATCCCTAATAGCTTACCATTGTGATCTTCAAAGTGAGACGCAGGTTTCAGAAGTTCTATTTCTTCCTGTATATCGAAGATAACACCTTGATTTTTGTACTCCTCATAACAAGATTTTATCAACTTGATTAATGAGGAGGCATCGGTGTCGGCTACCGGGTTTTGCTTGAATTTTTGATCAAGCTTTTTCATGAAGTGATTTCTATCCAGTCGGGAAGTTGGGGTGTTACAATTGCTTTATCACAAAGCAACTGGTCAGATCCTAGTGCGTCAATTTTAAGTGTTGCTAGGCCCTGATTGCCATAAAGGGACCTCAAGACACCAACGTTTTCTCCTGTGTTGGTGATATCTGAACCAATAGCGGGTAACGAACCTGTTAATGTCACAGGGACAAGGCGTTTTTTTATGAGTGCACGGTATTTGGTACGGGCTGTAAGCTCCTGACCAATATAACAACCCTTATCCCAATCAATCGCGCCTAACTCATTAAAGCCATTTTCAAGTAGGATTGACTTTTCGATTTCAAGGTCGCGGCTACCGTCAGGAATTCCAAGAGCGACCCTTGCTCGGTCATAGTTTTCGAGAGTACCTTCTGTTAGGGCATATTTTTCAAGGAATACGGCAAGGCTTTCAGTGGGGATAATAGCTCTTGCCCCCATGGCCTGATGGCGGGGGTCGATGTAAATACAGCCACCTAATACTTCTTTGCTGACACCTTTTTCGTTTGGGACCTCAAACTGTTTGCTTAGGTCGCGACCTTGTAATGCAAGGATTGTGTATTGATCATTTGTTTGTTCAAGTGTTGCTTTTGATCGCATCTTATAAAGTTTAAGGCGTCTCAACAGGTCGGCGGCGCGCTCTTTTTCACAATCCAGAAAAAGACCTCCATAAGGAGATGAGGTCACAAAAAATTCGTGAAGGAATTTACCTTGCGGTGTTAACAAAGCTGACCAGACTGACTTTGTCGAGGTAACCTGACTAATATCTTGAGTAACAACAGCTTGCAAAAAGGGAATGAGTTCGTCACCGTCCAGTTTTAGAGCAGTTCGATGTTCAAGTTTTGTTACAACAATATCACTCATTTTTTTCAATCTCTGTGAACGATTATGTGATGAACTGAATAACCAGGATGTTTGTGAGGGTAGTCAGCCGCATTGAAATATTTAGTATGATATATAAGCTGTTAGAAGTGTTGATGAAAGAGTAAGCTTGCTATAAATCATCTAAAACTTATTTAAGCCCTTTGCTGGAATAGCTGCGTTGAGAATACTTTTTATTACATCTAACAGAATTGGTGATGCCGTTTTATCAAATGGTGTCTTACAATCAATGTTAGATCAATATCCGGGTGCTAAAGTTACTATTGCTACAGGGAGCATTGTGGCTTCCCTTTACGAAGCAGTACCCGGTCTGGAAGAGATAATCCCTGTCTCAAAGTTAAAATATCATGCTCATTGGCTCAAACTTTGGGCACGGTGTGTCAAAAAACGTTGGGATGTGGTCGTGGATATGCGTGGTACGGGCATTAGCTATTTTCTCGCCGCAAAGCGCCGATTGATTCACACATCGAAAGATGGACAGGTTCATCGTGTTGTTGAGCTATCAAAAGTGTTAGATAGTGTGGAACCTCCTTCTCCAGTTATTTGGACTGATGCTAATCACAATAAAAAAGCTGCAGAGCTTATCCCTGATGGCAAAGAAGTTCTGGCTATAGGCCCTGCGGCAAATTGGAGTGGTAAGCAATGGCCCGCAGAAAATTTTTCTCAATTAGTACAAATGCTGGTCCGTCCCCGTGGTCTCTTGCCCGATGCGCGCCTTGTGGTTCTGGCTGCGTCACATGAGAGAGAACAGATCGCATCTGTATTAACCTCTTTACCTGAAAACCGGGTGATTGATCTTATTGGTCATGATTTGGTTACAGTTGCAGCTTGCCTAAAGCGGAGCAGCCTTTTCGTTGGCAATGATTCTGGTTTGATGCACCTTGCCGCTGCCGCCGGTGTAAAAACTTTGGGCTTGTTTGGTCCTAGCCCTGAGTGGCGCTATCATCCTTGGGGGGGCGATTGTGCTTGTGTCCGGACGCCAGAAAGCTATCGGGAAATTATCAATCATCCAAACTATGATTATAGGCATGGTGCTGAGAGTTATATGAGATCCCTTGCTGTTGATACCGTTGTTACTGCAGCAGAAGAGCTCTACAATCGGGGGCACAACATGGATACCGTTTTATAAAAAGCTCCCGCCTGTATATAGGAAAAATATATGCTTATAGAAAATGATACGCCCCACGCTGATATTCAGTTGTCGGCGTTGCTTGTTATCCATAACGAGGAAGAGCGTATTCGTGATTGTCTTGAACGTGTTAAGTTCTGCGACGAGATTGTTGTTGTGCTTGACCGCTGTACTGATCGATCAAAAGACATTGTTTTGGAATATACAGATCGTATTGTTGAGGGCGGTTGGCCTATAGAAGGTGACCGGAGAAATACGGGCAACGATATGTGTCGAGGGCAATGGGTTCTGGAAATTGACGCTGATGAACATATTACCCCTGAATTGGCCCAGGAAATCAGATCAACTATTCAGCGGGATGATGCTGATTATTATTTAATTCCAGTTGATAATTATATCGGCAGTAATTTGGTTCGCTATGGATGGGGTGCTCAGTTTGGAAAAGCGTCTGCTTCTTGTTTGTGTAGAAAAGGCGTTAAGCGCTGGGGGAATGATCGGGTACACCCTAAGCTGCACTGGAAAGAAGGTACTCGTCGCGGCGTAAAACTGGAAAACAGATTAGTTCATTATGTGGATAATAATATTTCTGATATGATCAGGCGTTTTGATTCCTATACCACAGCCAGGGCAAAAGATTTGATTGATAGTGGCGAGATCGGGACCATGCCGCATAATGCCCGCCGTATTTTTAGCCGTTTTTGGCGCTGTTTTGTCCGCCGGAAAGGGTATAGGGAAGGGGGCTATGGTTTTCTTATCGCAACGTTTGCCGCACTTTATCCGATGGTTTCGCATATTAAGGCACGCTACGAAGCAGAACAGTTAAAGCCTTAAGGATCAAACTGTTGCGCGAATTAATGGGACTTTGATGCAGGTATGGCGGCGGCCACTCTTTCAAGTTCTAGATTCTGTAAATCATCAACCTGTATGATTTCTACATCCGGGCCAATCGGGGAAATTTTGTTGGGATCTGAGGCATTTGAAAAGAGCACAACAACAGGGCAATCCGCTGCAGAAATCAGATGCATTGGTCCGGTATCATTCCCAACTGAGAACTGAGCTTTTCTTGCGATAACGGCGATTTGTTCCAGATTTGTTTTTTCACAAAGATTAACTGCTGCCGAGCAAGAATTTTTGATTTGATCGCATTCTTCCCGCTCTGCTTTTGTTCCTATAATGACCGGTGTGATCCCCAAATGAGTCATATGGTTGGCGAGCTCGGAATAACGCACAACGGGCCATCGTTTTTCAGGGCGATGAGGAGCCCCACCAGGTACAAGAAGGGCGTAAGATCTTGGTAATGCGAGATCATCGACATCTGCTTTGATAAATGACAGATCCGGAAGTTGGATATTTGTAATACCGGCGACAGCAAGCTGTGCTTTTTCTCTTACAGAAATATGAAAAATACCCTCGGCTGGCTTTTCATAATAATGTGAACACCCGCGAACATTCCCGACCCATTCTGGTTTTTTTGCTGGAAACAACTTGTAATAAAAGCTGGTGCGTTCATTGCGTTGTAAATCATACACTCGGTCGAATTTGTGCGAACGCAGGGTTTTCCGAAGTTTTAGAATGGCGGGTATTTCATAGATCTTTGGTTTGCTGTCTGTAAGTACAGAGTTGAAGCAGCCGCTGGCTTTTGCAAGTGCAAGGTAGGGTTTCGTGGTTAATAGAGTGATATCCGCGTTTGGATGATATGCTCGAATAGCTTGGAATGAACGTATGGAGAGAATGAAATCGCCAAAAGCTGATAATTTAATGACCAAAACTCGTTTGGGAACCCCTGGTGTTGGTGTGGTGTCACCAACATTCGTCGCGCCGTCAAAGGCAACAAGATCAGGGTCTTCTGTCGTTATGTCAGGGCGTTCAACTGTCATGCTTCTACCATGTTAGTTTATTTCTTCGAACACACTGTTAGTTTGGCTTCGTTGGTTGGTTTATACCGATAATTTATGAAAGCATAAAACTTTCTCCAAAATCCAAAACAGCCAAGACTTGAAAACAGCAAGCATAGCACACTTTCAGTATGAAAGGTGTCGATAAGGATGTAATCTGAAAATAGTGTTATGAAAACCTTATAGTGTAATAGCTTAATCGAAATTTTTTTTTAAGAATATGGTTTTGTGCCTTGGACGCAATTTGGTCACAAAAATTCTTTTATATATTTAGAGATATTATTTCAGTTAATTAGTGATTATCTTTACTTAATCGTCTAGTTAAAGTTTGTTTTTATTGAGATCTAGGGTAAAGAGAAGGCTGAATTATTGAGCTTTCATCTTGAGTACATGCTCATAAATGATTGGGCGAATCAGGTATCAGGGTTTAACCGGGGAGAACCGACAAGGTGAAGGTCCTATTGGTTTTGGGCGCAGGGGGCGAAGGCGGAGCTGAAACCTTCTATATACATATAACACTGGCTCTCCATCGTGCAGGTATTGAAACTCAAGCTGCTCTTCGACAAAACGATAATCGTGTTGATCTGTTTAAATTTGCGGGTATCGAGACGCTTGTTCTTCCCTTTGGTAAGCTTTTTGATTTTAAGACCAAAAAAGGACTAAAGCAGAAAATCAAAGAATTCAGGCCTGATGTGGTCATGACCTTTATGAACAGGGCCACGTCCTTGTGCCCAAAAGGTGATTTTTTGCACATTGCCCGTTTGGGGGGGTACTATAAGCTCAAGAACTATAAAAATTGTGATCATCTGATCGGTAATACTCGGGATATCGTGGATTATTTGACGTCAGTTGGATGGCCTGCGGAAAAATCCCACCACGTCCCCAATTTTGCCTCTGTTGAGGTTGATGCGGCCCCAGCTTCCAGAGCGGATCTGAATACACCTGATGATGCGACTGTCCTGTTGTCTTTGGGACGACTGCATGAAAACAAAGCCTTTGATATCTTGTTGCGTGCGGTGGAAATAGAAACCCGCCCCTATGTATGGATTGCGGGTGAAGGGCCTCTTCGTGAAGAGCTTGAGACCCTGGCTAAAGACCTTGGTGTACTGGATCGTGTCCGCTTTTTGGGTTGGCGCAATGATCGCGGGGCATTATTGGCGGCGGCAGATATTTGTGTTTTCCCCTCTCGGTTCGAACCTTTTGGTTCTGTTATGATCGAGGCTTGGGCCACAAAAACGCCGTTGGTGACAACGCGGACAGCCGGACCGGAAGAGATGGCCGCTGACAATCATGATGCACTTATGGTACCTGTTGATGATTATAAGGGGATGGCAGCGGCGATTTCCCGGGTTATAGATGAGGAAGGCTTGGCCGAGCGCCTGTCGGTAGCTGGTTTTGAGACTTACAGGAAAGACTATACAGAAGAGGCATGTGTACAAAACTACATTGATCTCTTTGAGAAACTATTAGCGCAAGAAAAAAGGATTGCTTCATGAGCGAAAGCTACGACCTGATCATTAAGGGCGGTGATGTTGTTACACCGAACGGAACCGAGAAAATTGATGTCGGTGTGAAGGACGGGCGCATTGTTGCTCTCGGTAATCTAGATGGGGCAACGTCCAGAGATGAATATGATGCGACAGGACAACATGTTCTGCCCGGGGCCATAGATACTCAAGTTCATTTTCGCGAACCCGGACTGGAGCACAAGGAAGACTTGGCTTGCGGTACCGCTGCTGCAGCGTTGGGTGGTATTGTTGCCATCTTTGAGATGCCGAATACCAATCCTAATACCCTTGGTCCTGTGGAGCTTGCTGACAAGCTGGCCCGTTGTGAAAACAGAGCTTGGACCGACCATGCTTTCTTTATCGGGGCTGCCGAAGAGAATGTGGATGAACTTGGCGAGCTTGAAAAGCTTCCGGGCTGTGCCGGGATCAAGATCTTCATGGGCTCTTCAACCGGAAGCCTACTGGTCGAAGAAGAGGGATTGTTGGTTGAGGTTCTGAAAAACGGAACACGTCGCTGCCCGGTACATGCAGAAGATGAAAACCGCCTTAGAGAACGTTTTTCCCTCGTCCGTGACGGTGCGGAGCCGACGATGCATCCAGTCTGGAGAGACCCGGAAGCGGCTGTCCTGGCCACAACCCGGATCTGTCGTCTTGCTCGCCAGACAGGTCGCCGTGTCCATGTGTTGCATGTGACAAGTAAGGATGAAATGCCAATTCTTGCGGCAAACAAAGACCTGGTGACGGTTGAAACCACGCCGCAACACCTGACGCTCAGTGCGCCGGGATGTTATGAAGAACTTGGTACCTTTGCCCAGATGAATCCACCAATTCGGGATGAAGAACATCGTCTTGGTTTATGGGAAGGTATTCGCACGGGCATTGTTGATGTGCTGGGATCAGATCATGCACCTCATACACTGGAAGAAAAACAAAAGCCTTACCCTGCGTCCCCATCGGGCATGCCGGGCGTGCAAACGTTAATGCCTTTAATGCTCGATCATGTGAACAAGGGCAATCTGTCGCTTGAACGTTTGGTTGATCTGACGGCTTCAGGTCCGGCACGTATTTATAATATCGCGGGGAAAGGGCGCATCGCTTGTGGCTTTGATGCCGACTTCACGATTGTTGATATGAACAAGGAAGAAACCATCAGCAAAGATTGGCTAGCCTATAAGTGCGGGTGGTCTCCTTTCGAAGGTGTGACGGTTAAGGGGTGGCCGATGGCGACAATTATCCGTGGCACTGTTGTCATGAAAGATGGTGAGTTGATTGGTGATCCACAGGGGAAACCGGTTCGTTTTACGGATACGGAACCCGCTAAGAACTCCTGATCCGAATAGCCTAAGAGCAGCATTAGAATAGTGATACTATCAAACAAGGGCCTGGAATGATTTTCCAGGCCCTTGTTTGATCTTGCTTCTCATGAGGAGCTTTGGGATAAGTTTTAATCCTGCCTTATATTATTTGATATCCAGAATTGAGATCCTGTTTATGGTCAACCAGAATTATATTCTTGAGAATATTCTAACGGGAAAATCTGTGCCCTTTGGACCAAAGGGGCAGCCAAGTGCTATCGCGAAGAAATCAGTGTCTGGTGTGCTGAAAGTTACAAAGCTGGGCTTTGTTGATGATGAGCAAGCTGATCCAAGACATCACGGTGGGCCGGAAAAATCGTTGCACCACTATACGCGTGATCATTATCAAACTTGGCTTTCTGAATACCCGGATATCAATCCTGATGTGTTGAAGGTTGGCGGGTTTGGCGAAAATATTTCGACATCAGGATTGCAGGAAAAGGATGTTTGCATCGGAGACGTCTTCCGCTTTGGGTCTGCGACCGTTCAGGTTGCGCAGGGACGTCAGCCTTGCTGGAAACTGAATGTCCGCTTTTCTTTTTCCAAAATGGCGGCGCTTGTTCAGAAAACTGGTCGCACGGGTTGGTATTATCGTGTTCTGGAAGAAGGAAGTGTTGAGCAAGGTGATGTATTAAGTTTGATCGAGCAACCTAATCCAGATTGGAATTTGGCACGTATTCAGAATGTCCTCTATGTTGACACTCTCAATCGGGAAAATTTGCAGGCACTGGCATCATTGAAAGAGCTGGCAGAAAACTGGCAAGCGCTGGTCCACAAGCGTTTGTCTCGCCTTGAAGTGGAAGACTGGCGCCCACGATTGGAAACACCGACCTGACGCGGGCTTTGTTTTATTTTTTGGAGTTTGTCTTGTTAACCTTGAATCGCACGTTCGACAAAGTCCAGTCGGTCCTGCCCATAAAAGTTCTCGCCATTAACAAAGTATGTTGGGGCACCAATGACACCGCGCATAATGGCTTCTCGACAATTGCGCTGCAGTTCAGCTTGAACTTCGGGCGACAGCGCTTCTTTGATAAGGTTTGGCAGGTTTTCAAAACCAGCACTTTCGCAAAGTTCTACTATTACATCTTCATCAGCGATATCACGATCATCCCGCCAAAGGGCTTCCACAACCTTGAGGCTGAGTAAATTCAGGTCTCCCGTTTCTTCACGCTCTTTTGCGCGTTGAGCGGCAATAACAATACCAGAAGGGAGCTCTACAGGGCCATCGTGGTGGATGGGTTCGCGCTGGAGAGAAATGCCGAGATATTCTGCCCAACGTAGCGCATCATTCATGGCGTAGTTACGTAACATCGTCGGACGATTATCAAAGGGGAGGCCGCCAATGGCAGGCATCGTGATCGAAAGGATGATCGGGCGATGAATAATTTTGCGATTATATTTTTGTGCCAGCGCATTCAAGCGGGCAGCACCGAGGTAGGTAAAGTTAGACCGTGTTGAATAATAATAATCGATAGTTTTCATATGTATTCAGGCCCCCGATGCTTTTTATGTATGCTTTATGTGTTGTGCTTATATTCTCTGAGTTGAAGATAATGATATTCAGACTTTGAGGAAATAAACAATTTAGGGAACATGTATTTTTGTGCACCAGAAATAACCCGATTCCGATAAGTGTATAAAATTAAAAATAAATAAGCTATATAATCAATATAAAAATCATACATATTACTATAGTTTTTCAAGATAACGCGATTGCGATTTTTCCAATCATCTATATAGTTGATGCCAATATTATTAGTTTTCTTACAGGCTGCCGGATTAAATTGTGACAGCCTGTTTTGACGAAATATCGAACGGGGTTCTCACATATGACTGATGGTCTGACAAATACAGGTAACGAAACTGTTTCTGGAGAAGAAGGCAAAGATCTTCTGGTTGGGCAGGCTGCTTCTGCTCTTGAGGTAACAGCCCCTGCAGGTGGTGAAACCAAAACCATCTCTCTTGAGAAGGGTCAGACAGCAACTCTGAGCTTTGATGCGACAGCTGCAACCCCGGTACTGGAAGGCAATGACTTTGTTCTGACCTTCGACAGTAACGGTGACGGTAGCGCCGACAGTCGTATCGTTTTTGAGAATCTGGTTGAAAACGCACAGGGTGCGGATGCGCCTGTTCTTGTTATTGGTGGTATCGAACTTTCTTCCAACCTTCTGATTGGTCAGGCCCAAGCCCTTGCCGAAGGTGAAACGCTAGAGACCGCAGCTGGCGCAGGCGCTGGCCCACAAGGCGGTGGCGGTAGCACCTATGATGAAAATCTTGGTGACATTATTGATTTGTTACAAGCGCAGCAAGGACTTGGTGGTACTGGTCTGGAATTTGAGTTACTTGCTGATGGTGGTGATATCACTGATCCGGCCGAAGGAGTATTTGAACTGTCATTTTTGACAGTACAAACTGAAGTTCCTGATGAAGGTGACGAAGAAAACTTTGTTTCCGGTACTTTCTCTGGCGGTTTTGAAGACTGGCAGCCAAATCAGCATTTGGGCGATGAAAGTACATTCCCAATGCAGGTTGAGTTTAACTTTACCCCTGCTGATAACGAAACACTTGATTCTGTTGTAATTGAAGCTCTGCCTGAAGGTGTTGAGCTATATATCGGCGGAAGTGAGGCGGGGGACCTCTTTACAGGCTCTTTCCCGGTTACGATTAATCCAGAAGATTTTGATGCTGTCTTTATTCGCCCACCAGAACATTCCGATGCTGACATTACCGTGAATGCAACGGCAAATATTTCAGATCCTGATTCTGGCGAAAGCGCGTCAATTCCAGCAACATCGGTTGCTATTGTTGATGCAGCCGCTGATTTACCAACTTTTGAAGATGGTAATAATAGTGATGATTTAAGAAGTCAGACAGAGAGCCTGAAGGACGTTTCAATTAAGGAAGAGGGCGCCGATAGAGAGGGTGAAACCGGAAACGAGGGAGATGCTGATAATGCGGATATCAGATTACCTGTAACGGTTACTTTCCCGGACTATGCTGATGATTCAGAAGTTCATGAACTGGTTCTGGATGGTGTGCCTACAGACTGGAGCATCCACGAGATAAGTGGTGCAAAAATATGGCAAGTCGATGGGGATGTTGTCAGGGAAGTAACCTTTGTAGATGGTGAAGCGGTGCTTGGTGATCCTATTACGGATACTTCTAAATGGCCTGCTGCCCTTCAGTTTGCAATTACTGATGTTGATCCTTCTGATGACGAAGCACCTTTCCAGCCGTTAAAAAGCGAACAAGGCGGTGACAACTTTGTTCGCTATATCATCGACGTGTCCGAAAAGGTTGATAAAGAAAACGATGACGTAGATGATGGCGGCAACTTTGATTCTGATAATGATGGAAGCGGCACATTAACCACAAATGTTGTCTTCAGTCCAAATGACTGGACAGATCAACGTCTTGCCAATGGTCAATTGCACAAAGATGGTGATGCTAATATTTCAATTCGTGCTGTTGCAACAGAAGTCGGCAATGCGACTTCTGGTGATGAGTTGACGGACGCTGATGGAACACCTGTTGATGAGAATAATCAAGCGGTTACAGATACTGTTATTGTAAATGTTTCTGTGGCCGAAGATGCACCAGAACTTCAACCCGTAACGCTTGTTCACGATGAAACACCTGGAACTGCTAATGATGATGGTAAGGGGAATGTGAATGGTGGCGAAAATGATGAAGAAATCGATGTTCCAAGTGATATCACAGATAGCTTTAATCGCATGTTTGGTGTGCCGCAGCAACCAACCCTTGCTTCTGTAACAGAAGGCGAGCAGATTATTCTTCCGCCAAGATCACTTCCCGAGGCAATCGGTCAGGCGGTAAATGCTATTCATTATGATCTGAAAACAGATGGCGCAAATGATGAGGAAAATAACTCTGATCTTGCGAATGACAATGCTGCTACTGATGAGCAGGAAGCCATTGAATTTGATCTTTCCAGCGTGAATCTTAACGGTATGGAATCAGCTGGCTCAGTTGTTTCTTTGCAGCAGGACCCAACTGATCCACAGGTTGTTTGGGGGGTGACTTCGAACGGTGGAATAGTCTTTGCCCTTCACATTGACGGTACGTTGAATGATGGGGACAATACTGGTCAGATTACTTTCGTACAGTATGCGCAGATCGATCACTCTACAGACGGTGACGGTGACGAAGGTGAGTATGATGATACATTCTCATTCGAACTTGCTTACAAAGTTACTGATGACGAGGGTGATGCAGCTTCTCAGAGCGTTACTGTAACTGTTCAAGATGATGGCCCATCAATCCAAACTTCATCTGCGTCGATGGATGAAAGTGACGCACTTTATGGTACATACAGCCTGTTTGGTGCTGATGAGACCGTAACAATTGATGTTGCTGATGCCGGGCGCGATTCTGCAGGGTTCCATAACACGATCGGATACTATGTTTCCGATGCTGACGGCAATCCTATCGGTGGCAAAATTATTCAGCCAGACGCGCACGATCTGACTTCTACCTCTGTTACCTTTAACAAAGCTGATTACCCAGAGGGTGCCACCGTTGGTATCTTCTTGATCCCGAATGGTGATAATCAAAATTCAGGCCTTGCGGCTGGTGATGATGTTACCTTCAAATTTGAAGGCGGCAAGTGGGTTGCTTATAAAGGCACTGATGCTCTTTCTGGTAGCCAAGAGCCTGCTTATTTCTCTAACTCTGGTCTGAACCCGGATGGTTCCTCGCATGTTGTGAACAACACGTATCCCGGCAACCAAAATTGGGAAGATCTGCGTAATCCTAAAGGTGATGGGGATTACAATGATGTAAACTTAATTGTTAAGGTGACGGGTGCTGACCCTGTTGATGGATGTGGTGTGGCCGTCGGTCAAATGACATTTGATGTTGGAACCGACGTGGTTGGTCATAGCTTTAATGTTGAGGCCCCAACGGGTGTTACATCAGCAACAGAAACCGTCACAACGGAAACTTCTACTTCTGCTGATGGCCGCTTTATTACAATTGAAGCGGAAACAACTGGCGGTGATGCTGTTTATACCTTCGTGTTTGATACGACTAACGGTAAATACGAGTTCACACAGTATCGTCAGCTTGATCACGATCAGGATGGATCTACACCTGCGGATCATGATGACCTGCTTGCGCTTGGTTTCAATGTGACATTGACCGATGGTGATGGTGACACGGCTTCTGCAGTTGCAACAATCAACATTGATGATGATGGTCCTTCTGCCCAGGCAGATGCAGTTTATACTGATGAAACATCTGGACGTCAGCGCAATACAGATGAGATCCGCTTCCGAGATCTGCCAAATGATTTCCCTGATCTTGTTGATGGAGATCCGATTTCAGCGGCTAAAGAGAGCCTTTCCTTTGATTTTGGTAAAGACAAAATTGGCGGAAAAGTTGATCTGACAAATGCTGACGGCAATGCCTATACTGGCGAATTATCCGGTTTGAAAGATGCAGCGACAGATCAAGATATCAAGCTGTTTAGCGAAGATGAAAACACCGTCGTAGGGCGTTTGGATAGCGGTGAAATTGTTTTTGTTGCCTACATGTCGCATTCTACATCTTCAGAAAGTGCTAATGTTTATTTCGTTCAATACCGTGGTGTTGAACATCCGAATAAAGGGTCGCACGACGAAGATATCAACCTGAATAAACTGTTCTATACAGTGACCGATGGTGATGGTGATACGGCGACTGCAAATATTCGTGTGAATATCGTAGATGACGAACCTATCGCCGTTGCGGATACCGCGTCTGCCATTGCTTATGGTGATGATGTTGTTGAGGGCAATGTTCTTGATAATGATACTCAGGGTGCTGATGGTGCTAAGGTTACCAAGGTAACTTTTGAAGGTGACGAACATGCAGTTTCTACATCTGTTGAGACTGTCATTATTGGCGATCATGGTAAATTGACGATTTCGTCTGATGGTGAATTTCGCTACGAAGCTTTCCAGAATGATGATACTAACTTGATCCAGAATGGTAGTTTTGAAAATGGCCATGGCCTTGGTAATGGCAGATGGGGAACATTTGACAGTATTGAGGGCTGGACAAAGGGTGACGGATCAAAGTTCGAAGTTCAGAACAGTTCTGGTAAACTTGGTGGATTGGAAGCTGAAGATGGTACTGCCAAGGTTGAACTTGATGGACATGGTAGCAATCCTAATGCCACTGTTCAACAAGTTGTAGCTGGAACCAAAGAGGGGCAGGACTATACCTTGACGTTCTCTTACTCTCCACGTCCAGGTGATGGCGCTGCTGATAGCAGTAGCATGAACGTGTTCTGGAATGGGGTTCAGGTCAAAGAGATTGACTCAACCGGTTTGGCTAATGGTTGGAGAACGATTACCGTTGTTGTTAAAGGAACAGGGGCTGCTGATACAGTCTTGGCCTTTAAAGGTGCCGGAACAGCGAACACATTTGGGGCCTACATTGATAATGTAAGTCTGGTTGCAAGTGAAGCCGGTGGTGATGATGTCTTTACCTATGAAATCACAGACGGTGACGGTGATAAATCCAGCAGTACATTTAGTGTTTCTGTTGATGCTGATAATACTGTTGATTTCTCAGATAGTGGTGAAGGCATCCAGGCATTCTTGAACTATGATAATGGTCCTGTGGGTGGTGCTAATGCACCAGGAAGCAGACCTGCTGATGGGTTCTCTGGGCTCTTTGGAGAAGCAGACGGCACGCTTGATGGCATTGATAATCTGGTTGCGACTGATCACGGAGATTATGTGTACGGTAGCGAGGCAGACAACATTGTTCTACTTGGTGCGGGTAACGATACTTTTGATGATCGTCATAACGGTTCAGGCAATGATCGTGTTGATGGCGGTACTGGTAACGATACCATGTGGACCGGCGATGGAGAAGATATCCTGATCGGCGGTACTGGCAATGACAACCTGTCAGGTGAAGCTGGTAATGATATCTTGATCGGTGGTTCAGGTAATGACCGTATGTCTGGCGGTTCTGGTTCTGATACCTTTGTCTTCAAAGCTGATACTGTTGGTGATATCGATACTGTTCGAGATTTTAAAGCGTCTGATGGTGATGCTCTTGATCTGAGTGAACTTCTTACAGGTTTTGCCGCTGGTGCTGATAGCGATGCGACAGCAACAGTTCTGCAAGATTATCTGTCAATCAGTCAGGATGGTTCGACAACAGTAATTACCATAGATCAAGATGGCTCTGGTTCTGATAGCGATGTAACAATCAGGCTTGAGAATAATGATCTCACCTCTGGTGGTTCGATTTCAGAACACGATGCGATCCAATCTTTGCTTGATGCAAATAATTTGATTGTAGAGTAAATTGTAACGATCTTTGTTCTGCGAAGAATTAAAAAGCCCCGGACTTGATTGTCCGGGGCTTTTTTTTGTATCTATGTGGCTGTTAACAAAGTGATTTGGAATTTTTTGTCAGAGAATAGCACAGAGGATTGGCAAGGGAATGTTTGCTGCCTTTGAGTTCGAGTAAATTTGCACGCTTGGCTACTCGTATTTCTCGTGTGATCGCAACGGTCTGAAAGATAGCGAGGTAGAAATGGATTGCGATGATAAGGCCGCTGAGGATTTGCCCAGCTGAGGATCGAGTTATACTCAAAGGTAATAGAGCCTCGATCTCTTCAATTATCTTATAGGTCTGATCATGGTCATAAATGTATCCATTAATATTATGATTTCTTTTTATTCTATGACAGATTGTAACAAAGCGCCTTTTATACTTTTATAGCCATCTGGAGTGGTCAGATGCTCATTGATGATCATTCCCATCCTATGTTGGATGAAGGTGCTTTCTTCTAATAGTACAAAACCATTTATCTGTGAAATGACAGAGATACCTTCCATTTCACTCTCTCCACGTTGTGAAAATTCAATGAAAAGGCATTTGATCTGTTTTCTGGTATGGGGCTGTATAGGATTGTTTTTGGTCCAAAAACATACGCCAAACAATTGAAAAAAAATTGCGATAAAAAGATTGATTTTATCTGAAATTATTTTTGAATTTAAAATGTATTTACATCAATTTTTATCTAAATGGTCATTTTTACTAACTATTTAAAATTAAAGATAAAAATAAAATAATTATTAAATTTATATCATACATATTTGTGTAGGCTTTTAAGATGTTTTTCTATCAAAAATTTGTATTTCCAGCTATGATGTATAGGTGCAAAAAAGCTCTTTTTGACCTGTTGATTTAAGGTCTTGGGTACAACCAGAGCTATGTTATGAATTTAGATAATGGTGATTATGTTGACTAAAGTTGCAAGCGAAATTGTCTCTGATAAACCTACAGGTGATGTTTCTGGCGAAGCTGGTCGCGATCAGCTTGTTGGTCAAGCGGCAACAACTGTTGATGTAACGGTTCCGAATGCGGGCGAGACGACAACGGTTACGCTTACCAAAGGGCAATCAGCCAACCTGAATTTTGACGCATCTGGTGCAACCCCCGTTCTCGAAGGTAATGACTTTGTTCTGACCTTTGATCGTAATGGCGATGGTGCTTCCGATAGTCGGATCATTTTTGAAAACCTGGTTGAAGAAGCGCAAGGTGCTGATGCGCCGGTTCTAATTATCGGTGGTGTTGAACTTTCCGCTGGTCTTTTGATTGGTCAGGCACAAGCACTAAACGCCGGAGAAACATTGGAAACAGCAGCAGGTGCAGGTGCTGGACCACAAGGTGGCGGCGGCAGTCAGTATGATGATGAGACGGGTGATCTTGTTGATCTACTGGACGCACAGGACACATTAGGCCGTACTGAGCTTGATTTTAATTTGTTGGATGATGGCGACGAAGAAACTCTGGCAGAATTAAATGGTGTGCCGGTTAATAATGCTGTGGCACCTGTTAATGTTGAAGTTCACGAAGATGCCTTAAAAGGGGCGAATGCTGAAACTGGCCAAGGTCAGACAACTGAAATTACGATTACTGCCGAAGCTTTGGCAACCACGGTTGATGCCGGAACAGATGGTCTGGGCGGTTTTGATTTTAACGAAAACATCGCTGGCCCGGTTGGTATAACCTCTCAGGGTGAAGCCGTAAGCTATAAAGTCATTACCGATGGTTCGGGTACGGTTATTGCTGTTCAGGGTGTCACAGGTTCTGGTGATGGTGAGCGCGTTATTTTTGAGCTAACCAAAGATGGTGACGATTTTAACTTTGCCCTTAAAGATCAAATTGATCACACACCGAATACCCCTGCCAATGATGATGGGCAATCGCTTGATCTTGATATTTCAGGTGCTTTCAAAGCCTTTGATACTGATGGTGACGAGGTTGTTCTTGAAACTGCGGTTACAGTAACAATTGAAGATGATGTTCCCGTTGCTGTTGCCGATAGTGAAACCTTGGCGGGTACGGGTACAAATACATCAGTAACAGGTAATGTTCTTGATAACGACGGTGTTGGTGCGGATGGTGGGACGATTACATCGGTTACTTTTGACGGTAAAGAACATGCTGTTGCTGCAGATGGTGTGACAGAGATCGTTGGCACGAACGGTACGCTACAGATTTCCGCAGATGGTGCTTATACCTATACGGCGACAGGCTATCAGGCTGGTGGTAATTTTTCTGTTGGTCGCTCGGGAACGGGTGGTCGTAGCAGTGATTGGGGTGATGTTAAACTATATGCATATGGCATGAGCGACACGCCTGATTTTGATGCTTTGGCAAGCACAGGCGCAAATGTAACATTTGGTAGTCGCGGTATTGGTGTATCCGGTGGATCGCCTGCACCTACTCAGATCAATCATGACGCGGTAACTGGTGAAAGTGAAAAGCTGGTTATTGATCTGCAAGCGGATGCAACATCAGCCACTGTTAAAGTTTCTAACCTCTATAAAACAGAGAGCAAGGGCGAACAGGGACAGTGGACTGCCTATGATGCCGACGGCAACAAGGTTGCGTCTGGTATTCTGAATGACCCAACAATTGATTACAACGGCAGCAATGTAGGTACTGCGACAATTGATACCGGGGGTGTTAAGTTCCAATATCTGGTATTTGATGCAATTGACTATGCTGATGGCGGTAGCCGCCGGGGCGATTCATCTGATTACTTTGTACGTCAGGTTAGCTTTACCACAGAAGAACAGGGTGCAGGCACAGATGTCTTTACCTATGAAGTTACAGATGGTGACGGTGATACGGCATCCAGTACATTAAGTCTGGTTGTGGATGGTGCCAATGCTGACTATTCAACTGCAACAGCCGGAATTCAGGCATTTCTGGATTATGACGGTGGTCCGGTTGGCGGTGCCAATGCACCTTCGGGTGGTGCGAACAATTCTGAGATTAAAGGCAAAGTCGGACTTTCTAAAGAGCTGGTCAGCGATGAAAGCCTTGAAGGTATTGATAATCTGGTCGCAACTGATTTTGGAGATTACGTTTATGGTAGTGCTACGGATAACGAAATTTCATTAGGAGGTGGTAATGATACCTTTGATGATCGCTATAATGGGTCTGGCAATGATACCGTTGATGGTGGTGCTGGAAACGACAGAATGTGGACTGGTGACGGCGAAGATACGCTGATCGGTGGTATTGGTAACGATATCCTGTCCGGCGAAAGTGGTGATGATCTTCTGATTGGTGGTGCCGGTGATGATATACTGAACGGCGGATCAGGTGCAGATACATACCAGTTCTCTGGCGCAGATGCAGACGGTACCGATACAATTGTCGGCTTTAATACTGGCCAAGGTGACGTTTTGGACCTAAGCGAGCTGTTAATGGATGACGGATCACTGGCTGCTGCGACAGATAATTCTGAACTGGCTGCTGCACTGAACGATTACCTTAATGTTTCTACCAATGGGTCAGACACAACCATTACCGTTGATAGTAATGGGGCGCTACCGGGTGGGGATAACGTTGTTATCGAACTGGATAATGTGAACCTGCTCAACGGCGGAACTTCTGAACTGGATGCTATTAAGTCGCTGTTGGATTCAGATAGTCTGGATGTGTTGGGGTAATTATTCCAGGCAGATTAACTTCTGATATCTGGTGATATGTGCCAGTGATATATCTGGTGGTAAGTAATGGCCTTGAAGCAATAGAGAAACCTGTTGCTTCAAGGCCTAATTTTTAGGTGTCCTTGTCATCGCCACTATCTTTGTGGCTTGGGCCGTTATGATTTGGGCCATCATAATTTGGATTGGCATTATCTGAGCTGTAGTGATAGCGAAAGTCACAATGGCTTGCGCCTTCCATAATGGTTTGGCTACGGTCTAGTTTGATTTTAGGGTCATAGCCCGTGCAAAAGGTTCCATCCCGGCTACAGGATAGAATATGACCGATTTCGCCTAATCCCATGTCGGCGTACATTTCAGCAAAGCGGCAACGCGTTACGTTATAATCCACGTTGTTTTCATTTTCCTGAAGGACATCAATCTCTAACGCACCATTTGCCATCCATTGTGGCAACAGCGCGTGAAAACTTAACAGCGATGTGTCTTTTTCTTGCGTGTCTGCATAGGCTTTGCCGTGTGAGATTGCATTTTTAACAATGGCATTTTTCAAAATTGACTTAGCTCGTTCAGCACCGACTTCGGCAACCATTTCATCATAGATTGGTTTAATGATATTTGCCTCTATCCGGCGCTGTTCCAGAATTGGTAAGTCTGTTTTGCTCATCTGTTACTCTGCGTTGCTGTGTGTGATCGTCAGGCGTAAGGGACGCTGAAAGGAATACTTGCTGCCTTCCATAGTAAGGGTCCCCTCGCGCAGGGCTTTTCGCACTTTTTTGTTAATCGGATTTACCTTTGTGAAGCCGATATAGAGATAAATCACCATCGCAATACCGCAGAGTACCTGTAACAAAAATATCCCGAGGAAAACCCCGGCTAAACCCATGCCGAGGGCTGCGAAAATCCCCCAGGTTAGAAGAGCATTGTATTCATAGGTTATACGCTCTGGCGTATCTTCGAGGATTTTATAGGCTTCGATCATAATGGCGGGGTCCTTACGAGGTCGTCGCAATTTGTGAAGCTTTGAGCTGTTTGTGCCTGAGATACAAACCTTCGATACAGGGGATCAAGGCAAAAACAATGACGATAACTTGTGCGATAAAGATAGCGCGATAGGTTTCGACTTCTTCCAAGCCATAAAGCTTGGCCCCTTGATAAACGATTTCCAGTATCTCAAGTCCAAATTCAGTTCCGAACATGATGACGAGGGCAGGTAACAGCGCCATAACCGGGTTGCCGCGACACTCTGCCATGACCACACCAACGATGATGGTTGTGACAAGCCCCATGCCAGCAGAAGCGATCATCTTGGACGTGTAAAAGAAGCCCGCATCAACTGGCAGGTCCGGATAGCGGATAAAGCCAATGGACCCAACAAGCAGCAGAAGAATGCCAATAATGAGCAAGGCCGGCATCATACGAGGCCAACGGACAAAAAGTGCACCGCCAAGGGCGACCGCGGCAATTTGGGCCGCTGCACCTAACGAGGCACGATCTTCGATAAGTCCCGGAGCGCAAAGGTGCCGGACAAGATAGGCCCCGTCAAAAAAACCTGTAGAGGGAATCTCCATAATAAAAAGGCCAATCAGCATGAAAGTCGCCGTTGGCGGAAGACCCTTGGGCACAGAGGTTGCGGAGCTATAGAGTGCCTTTGTTTTTTGTTGTTTTCTCTTGAGATAAAGGCCGGAAATTCCCGCAATTATAAAAAAGGCTACCATTAACGAAAGACTTATTGGTGATATAACCCCTGCGAGTGAATTGGACAGGGTCCATGCTTCGAATGCTGCTATCGCGACGATGATAAAGCCAATGGTGCGCCAGTCAATCCTGCCACTTTCCAACGGTTTGTTTTGTTCTACTGTTTGACGGGTGTTTTGATCCGTGACGGTTTTTAAAACTGTCCGGGTGAGAAACAGGTAAAAGATTGGGAAAATGGCAAAAATCAGAAAGTAATTTCCAGTTCCGATATCCAGCGCAACGTATTTAACCAACTGTGGTGTAATCAAAAAAGCAACGGGTTGCGCCGAGGTCCAGACGGTGGTTAGGAAAACCCGTTCACGTTCGTTCTCCACATCGTTGATGGCCAGTTGGGCTATGGGGGCAAAGAAAGAGATAAAAAAACCGCCCAATGCAAAGGTGATGATTACCATTAACTCACGGACAAAAAGAGCTGGCCCCATGGTCATGGTCAGGCCAAGTGCGGCATAGCATCCTGCGGCGACCAAGGCTGAGATAGATGCAATTTTGTGTGCCCGTTGACGCGTTAGCAAAAAGGGCGCCACTGCTAGTGCCATGACTGAACTGCCAATCAGCAACTCGACTAGGATTTGGGTTTTGTCGACAGAGATATTCAGGAAACTGGCAAATTCGCCCTCGGAAACAAAAACTGTCGAGGTGACAACAGATTTCAATGCGTTTCCGAGGAAGACAAAAGAGAGAATTTCCAGACTGACAACGCCAAATATCTTGTTCATTGAGTTTAAACCTTATTCATTGAGCAAGTACCTGACTTGTCCTGCGATTGTTTTGTCTTAACTATGGTGTTTGGGCCAGTTTCTTTTCCATGTGTCCTGCCGCACGGATGGCAAGCGCTGCAATGGTGAGAGACGGGGCATTAACCGGAGTGGTGACATGACTGCTGGAGCCAATGATATAAAGATTGTCGTGATCGTGCGCAACCAGATCAGCATTAACCACAGAGGTTTTTACATCGGTTCCCATACGTGTCGTGCCGCCAATGATGGCATTGGACAGGTAAGGATCGTTGTGTTTGACCTCTGTCGCCCCCATGTTTTTGAAGACTTCCAGATTGATGTCCAAGCCTACTTTGAGGCCTTCTTTGGTATAGTCATCCATCTTGAAGGTAATCTTGGGTTTGGGGATGCCAGCGGTGTCCATTTGATCAGAAAGTTCAAGCCTATTGTTTCGATCCGGTAATACCTCTGCCGAAGAATTCAGGCGTAGGTGACGGGAAACCTTCTCATTAATCTGTTTTGAAAGCTCTGCACCGACAACACCCTGATCAATAAGATCGTGGGCCATGTTGATAGCATCGCTGTTCCCTGACCAACCATTATTCATAAAGGATGTACCAATGGCGGCCATCTTGCTTCTGAATTCACCATCGCGTCGCTCGACGAGACCAGAGGTCTGTTGTGGCCCGCGATAGGGGAAGACGGGATCCGGGGTAAATCCGGTAGTATCCTGATTTGCCTGGGTCAGCAAATAGCGCCCCACAGAATCAGATGAATTTGCAACGCCTTTGCTTGCGTTTTCCTGTTTGGAATTGAGCAAGAGTCTTGGGTTTTCGATGGCGTGACCACAAAGAGCAAAAGCCTTGCCGCCAACCCAGAAGGTTGATCCATCCGGCTTTTGGACTTTGACGCGGGTGATCTTCTGGTCTTTATCAACTTCCATAAAGGTCACAAGGGCATTGACCTCTATACGTGCGCCTTCTTCTTCTGCCTTTTGTGCATCCACAGATGCGTCGTATTTGGCCCCAATAGGACAGATTGGGACGCAGGTATTGTTACCACAGCAAACAGGGCGGTTATCATAGATCACAGAATTACGTGCATGAGAGAAGATCGCCGAATGCAGGCCCATCTTGGTGAGTGCCTTGGTAACCTGTATATCTAGATAAGTCTCGGGAATTGGTGGCATCTGATAAGGTGTCTTGCGCGGTGCTCCCCAGACGTGGTTGGGATCACCTGCGACACCCCAGCGTTTTTCTGCAACTTCGTAAAAGGGTTCCAGAAGCTCGTAATCGATGGGCCAGTCTTCGGCTACGCCATAGAGACTCTTCATACGGAAATCTGCCGGGCGCAGGCGATCTGCGAAACCCGTCCAGTGCCATGTTGTCCCACCAAAGATACGTAAGTAAGCCCCGATAAAGAGATTTTCTTTCAATGTATCTTTGTCTTGAACATAGAAATCAGCATAGCCGTTATCTTCAGGGTGTGGCGCTGAAGGTATGCTTGGGTAGGGGGCTTGAGGACCTTTAACCGGGTTCTCGTAGAAAACTTTGAGGAAGTCACCGCGGGGGCGTCTGTCCCCGGCTTCCAAAATCAGGACATCTATGCCTTTTTCGCGTAAAGAGCGGGCAAGATGTGCGCCGGCCATACCGGCACCGATAATGACCACATCGGCATTCATTTTGTTTTCTTCAGCCATTACATCACACCTCCCTTAATAGGGCCATGTGTCCAGTGCCCGAACTTAGGCCCCCCGCAGATGCCGGGTGCTTTTGCAAAGGCAAGGGATGACCAGGCCAGTGACCAGGGATAGTACGGGACAGTTGTTGTGCTGTTACCCTTATCATCTGTGCGCGTGATTTCGCCGGTATAGAGAACCCGGGCGATTAGTTTTGTCTGTTCCTTGAAGTCATCGCTGGCACTGATCAGGGCCTCGGTAATCGAGCGCCCGTCAACCAGCTGGATAAAGGTATTCATGGCATCTTGTCCATAGACAGCAAGGAACTCTGTCTCGACTGCACGGACCATATGATCGGCGATATCAACCACGCCACCGATCTGACGAACTGCTTCGCTAAATACCCGAGAACCCGACCCCAGACTTAACGCCTGTGCCTGTCCTGCCAAGGGGATCAGCGCTGCAGAAGCCAGTAAAGAGCGTCTGCTTAGTTTCATATGACTTCTCCTGACGACCTCTATAGAGGTCTTGTTTTTTTATGCGGTTCTCTTGGTGCCCTTGTGAGTTGGTTGCTGGTGGATCTTTTGCCCAGCGAATGAGGCTACTCCAAGTGCTGATCTATTGACTGACGATGACAGCACCACGTGCTCTGTTTGATGTGGAATCTTTGTCCATCATTGCGCCATATAGTTCGGCAATAGTGAGCCACACTGGCGGGTATTTATAGCGGGCAACATCCATTACCAGGACACGGTCCGTGTCGGCATCATAGGCTGCTACGGGTGAAATATGTCCACCACCGATTTGACCGATAGGTTTGCGTGAATAGTTGGCGACAAAACGTTTGTTCGGATCGGCAAGCGTTTTGGTAATGGTTTCACGCAGCCAGTTTTCATCAAAGTCATCTGCGTGTTTAAACTCTGCCTTTGCCCCTAGGTTAATGAAGAACTGGGCTATTTGCGGTAATTCCAGCCCTTCGTGTTCAACCATGGCATAGGATTTTACCTTCTGGTTTTCCGGGGTGAAGATTGAGACCTGGGTAAAGAGGGGCCAAGGATAAAGCTGTGGTGGCACAGGGCGTTCAATATCCAGTGAGTTCATAACCCCCGCAATGGAGGCGGGGCCACAGAAAGTCAGGATGTGTTCGCTTTCCAGATAGCTTGCCAGTTTTAGGTAATCCGTCAGAATTTCGGCATCGCGGAAGAGTTGCTCACCCTGTGGCGAGGTTAGGTAGATGTTGTTATCAGCCTTGGTCGTGCTGTCAGCCTGCACGGCACCAGTTAGGGACAGAGTAATAAGAGTGGCTGCGGCAACTGTATTTAATAGGAACGTTCTCATTTCTGTTCTCCAAACCATTTTGCGAGTTCTTCAATATCTTTGTCTGTAAGGTCTTTGACCATTTCCTGCATCACGAGGGCCTGTCCGCCTGTGCGCTGTCCGTTTTTGTAATGGCGCAAGGCATTTGCCAGATAGATCGGTTGTTGTCCGGCGATGATCGGCACATCAGCCAAGGCGGGGCGCCCGTCTTCACCGTGACAGGAAAGGCATTGCGAGCCTGACGCTGGAATAGGCGTAGGAGCGGGAGTATCAGCCAGCACTGTGTTCCCTAGGAATATGCCACCAACCAAAAGGGCACTGGTGGCGTAAATCGTTTTTAATTTCGTCATGTTCAGTAATCCAGTTCGTTGAGCGGATCTAAGCTTCGATATTCACATTAATCATCATGCCGGTGTCTTCATGGGGAAGAATGTGGCAGTGCATGACATAGCGACCAGAGAAATCCAGAAAACGGGTCCGGAAGGTCACAGAGCCTGCGGCAGGTACCCCGATAGTATCCATCCAGGGTTTGTCCGGATCAGGAACACCATTGATTGATCTCACCTGAAAAGGGTTCACATGAATATGGATCGGGTGCGGGAAAGGCGTTGTATTGATCAACGTCCATTCTTCGACTGCGCCAACCTTGGAGACCACGTCATCACGGCGTGGATCAAAAGGCTCTCCATTAATGGTAAAGAGAGTGTCGTGGAAGAAACCCTTCACATCTTCGACGCCCAGAACAATCTTGCGATGGCCCGTCAATTCGTCGTCGGTGATATCGGTAAGTATCCTGTTTTTTGGCAGATCACCTTGTGGAATAGCCCGCCCAAAGGGCGTGCCCGCCGGAACCCGAGGATCGTCTTTGGGGATTACAAAGACATTGGCGAGATGCACGGGCGGCAAAGATGCTTTGCCCTGATCAAACATCGGGCGGCGAAGAACGTAGGCACCGGGCTTAACAGCCTTGACCAGAATATCAACGCGATTGCCAGGGGCGAGGTGAATCTCCTCGCGACGCTGGGCTTTGGGCAGCGGGTTACCATCGCGGCCAATTTCATAAATTTCCAATCCGTCCATTTTGAAGGGGAAGAACTGGGCGTCACCAGCATGCAGAATACGCCAACGTTGAACTTCGCCTTCACGGATATAAATCCGAGGCTGGTATTCGCCATTGACCAAAAAGTTGCGTTCCGCATCAAGGGGCCAGATTGGATCTTCAGCATCAAGTATGCCATCAACCCCGGGGATCGGGGCCTGAATAACAAGAACGCGTTCAACCGCTTCTTTGATTTCCGGTACATCATCCAGCGTACCAGTGATCACTGCCATGCCCGCAGCACCAGAGGCCACCTGAGCAGAAACAGATCCGTGGCGGTGCGGGTGATACCAGTAACTACCCGCGGGATGATCATCCGGTATTTCAACAACATAGTTAAACTTCTGATCTGGTTCGATATTCAAATAGACGTTATCGCTGTTGCCTTTCGGGCTGACATGAAACCCGTGATAGTGCATGTTTGTGGTGTTGAAGTGATTTGGAATGTTCACTTCGGTCGGTTGATCCGGTGAATTCTCCGGCATGCGATTTTCAAATGCGAGTTCGAGTGTATCGCCGGGATCAATGCGTAATGTCGGACCGGGCAGGCTATTGTTGAAATTTCGCAACAGCGCAGTGCCACTGGGAAGTTCAACCTTGTTATAACTCATATATATCTGGGCACGGAGTTGTCCGTCCACAGACCTTAATTCCGGTGGATTGCGCAGGTCGTCAGAAATTCCCAGTGGTGACGTGCTGGCGAGGACTTCCTGTGCGTAACTGAAACCGCTGTCTGTGATACCCTTGAATACGATACCACCAGCTGAAAGGGCGGCAGCCCCTTTCAAAAACGTTCGCCGTTCTATTTTTTTCATTATGACTCCCCTGACAGCATAATATTGAGGCGAAAAATACTAATGTGTCGTTAACGTGTGCAGCATATCATAAGTTAGCTGCCAATCGTTGATCTTTGTTATTATTTTTATGTTCTTATGTTTGAAGTATTGACTTGATTTGTAATCATGGGTTGTTGCGATTTATTCTTATCTCTCTGAAATAGATAATTATTTTAAAACAGAGGATGCACAGATCCACAAAATTATACAATTTCTTTTTAAATTTTTTCCCTTGTATCTTGGGGGTGTTTTGTGGCTGATATATCCACAACAGAATTGTGCGTTTATTTATAAATGTGAGCTTTCATTACTATGAAAATGACCCGTCCCTGTGTGAGGGAAAAAGTACTGTCCCCCAGGGAATGTCAGCAGCTAATTGACCTGTTTGAAGCTTCGTCTGATGTGGCTGAGGCCAAATTGGCTGGCGGGGTAAAGAGCAAGCTTCGTGAGTGCAGCTATTTGTGGCTGGATGATACAGTCGAAACGTCATGGGTTTTCAAAAAGCTTGCCGGATTGGTGTCTCGGGTTAATCAGGACTGGTTCCAGTTTGATCTGGACGATTTCAAAGAAGGTTTGCAGCTAATCAGATACGATGCACCGGAAGATCCCAAAGCACCAGCCGGGCATTACGGTGCGCACATGGATGTTGGTGCTTCTGGTTCTACAGTTAGTCGAAAGTTATCCATTTCTATTCAACTCAGTCATGGCGCAAGCTATAATGGTGGTGAATTGAGTGTGGATAACGAAGGTAAAGACTGGGCCGCGCCAAAAGATCAGGGAACGGCGGTCATTTTTTCCAGCTTTATACAGCATCAGGTGCGTCCAGTGACAAAGGGTACGCGATACGCTTTGGTTGCGTGGGTGCACGGTCCAGCTTTTAGATAGTTGATCTTGATTGTTCACAGGGTCTTAATTGTTCACGGGGTTTTGATCTGTTTTTGCTTGAAAATTTTTGCCTCTAGACCAGATAAAACATAGCTCTTTCACTGGATGATTAACAGTAGGCTCTTTAATGAAGAGAGCCCTATTAAAAGTGATCAGTGTTCTATGGGGAAATTGGCTCTTCTGGGGAATTTGGAGAGGCGGGCTTTTATACTTATTAGCAAATTTAATCTTTATTTAGCTTTCATTTGTCAAAGTACCCGCTTGCTTGCGAAGTCAGTTTGTTTTTACCCCACCTGTAGGCTACCCGAACGCGTTATTCGAGTGGGTCGATCCATATGGGAAATTCTGATTTAATGAACGAAGAACTCAAACTTTGGGCTGGCGCATCGTTAAAGACGGTACTTAACGGTCAATCCATTATTGATTCCCCGCGATTACAGGTCACTTCACTTGAAGAGGGCGAAGCCTTCCTTGAATGTTATGGTTATGACTACGATCAACTTGAAGACCGTCAGGAAATCGAATCTATCCGTCAGGAAGCCATCGATTTTATAGAAGATGTTTTGTTGGAAAGTGATGAAGAAATTCCATCAGAGGTCCGCAATCAGGAAAACATTTTGCATCTGTTGATGTGGGTGTCCGAGACCAAAACGACAGAGCGCTCACAGTGGAGCTGTGCCTTGTTGCGTGTCATGCACACCTTTGCGCACTGCGGATCCTTTTTTAACGAACATTACCATGGTCAAATTCAAGATCAGATCTTTCATCGCTTTGAACAACACATCCGCTATACATCCAACGGTATATTTATCGGAGATATAGAGCTGATGTCATATGAAAGCCGGGCGTCCAAATCCCGTAAGTCTGCGGTGCTTAAGCTGTTACACAAAGCTGAGAATGTTGCTGCTGATATCTTTGACTGGATCGGGATCCGCATGGTGACACGCTATCCACTGGATGCACTTCGGGTTCTTTGCTATTTGCGGAACCATAATGTTGTGATGTTCGCCAATATCAAGCCATCACGATCTCGCAATAGTCTTATAGACGTGGATTGGGTCGAAGAACGCTGGAAAGGTGTTGAAGATCTGGCACAGGTCAGCGCGGATCTGCAGGAAATGCAGTATCCAAAAGAAGTGGGGCGTATGAGCGATAATGTCTTTAGTGGTGATAGCTATCGCGCTTTGCAGTTTACCTGTCGCCAGCGGATTAAGCTCAGAGATACAGATGGTAGTCCGCGTCGTTTTTATTTCCCCTATGAAATCCAGATACAGGATGAAGAGAGCTATCAGGCCAACCGCAATGGCGAGGCATCGCACGAACAATATAAGCAACGTCAGGTTCGATCAGCCAGATCTCGTGTCATGGGTTCTCTCTGTCGTAAAATCAATCGGGATATTGCTTCCTAGGAGCTTCCAACGTGATAGGCGTTCTTGGTTGGAGTAGAGGTGAAAAACCAGAATGCAGAACAGGAATGCCGAGAAAAGCTATTTTTGAGAGATAAATAGCTGCGTACCAATTGAAATTACTTTTATCGTCACCATATACGTATAGCTAAGCAAGCCTTGCGGCCGTTGAAAGGTAATGTGCCTGATTGTGCATTGGTCCCTGAAGGGTATTTCTGAAAATTCTAAAAATTGAATAATTCACTGAACTTTCGTGCATGAGCTCGAGAGTGGTTTTTACTGCTTCAAAAATGGGAAATAAAATGATTAACGGTACAATGATTAAAGGCACAGTGAAATTTTATAATGCTGAAAGAGGCTTTGGGTATATCAAGCCTGACGATAGCGAGAAGGATGTTCGTATTTTACTTTCTGCTCTTTCTCGTGCGGACATTAAAAGCCTGACACAGGGGCAAAAAGTAAAATTTGATACACATACCGACCCTGATAGCGGTAAAGTCGCCGTGCATAATATCGAGGTTGATTAAAACGACTTTGGTCGGGGTGTTCACATTAAATGTAGAGAATTATTCTCTTTTCCGGGTGGCTTTTTCATTGGTTCGCTCGAATTTTTAGCTTTTTGTAAAAAAGCTTTTCGACTTTTGACCGCTGATTTTGACGGTCTTTCTCAGTTCAAAAAATTACTGACATGCCTTCTTTTAGTGGCTGGTTTAATTTACCCACTAAGGGCTATTGGACAGACACCACAATTACCACAATCACCTATGCCTCTTAATGCAATAGCTAGTACATATGTCGGGGGATGGGAATGTAAAAGAGGCTTTCGTAAAAATGGGGAAGCCTGCGATGCCATTATAGCCCCGAAAAATGCATATCTGACGGGGCGACCTTATGGCCAGGGATGGGAATGTAAAAGAGGCTTTGAAGCCATAGGCGAACTTTGCAGCGCGATTGTTATTCCGGGAAATGCTTATCTTGATGCGTTTGGTCAGAAATGGCGATGTGACCGTGGCTTCCAGAAAAATAATAACGGGCTATGCAAGGCTATTGATATTCCAGAAAATGCTTTTCTAGTACGTCAGGGGAACGCATGGGAGTGCGAAACTCCTTTTCGAAAAGTCCAAAATTCTTGCCTGATGATTACTGCCCCAAAAAATGCTGTACTTACTTATTCGTCCTTTGGAAACGGGTGGGAGTGCAGGCACGGTTTTATTGAGGTCAACAATAAATGCCAAGAAATCAACGTGCCTGATCATGCTTATTTGACCGGAGATTCCTTTGATGGCGGTTGGAAATGTGAACGTGGTTATCAAACACAGGAAGGAATATGTGTGCCCGTTTCTTTACCGGCTAACGCCCATCTGGATTATTTCGGTACAGATTGGGAATGTGACAGGCCGTTCGAAAAGAATGGTGAAGAATGCATCCTGCGATAAGTCGCTACATCAAATAATTCACCGAAGTACCTTGTACTGAGAAGCCGGGTACTGAGAGCCGGAATCCGGGGTTTGTGAGTTGGGATTAGGAAGCTGTAGTTTTTCCAACAAAACGCCCCCGGAAGCAAAAAAAATTAACGCTTATAGCGACGCTCAATGAATCAAAAATTGGGCGTCATTTTTCTCTGAATCTTGCTTATGGTGCATGTCGTCTCACTTGCACAAAGGCCGCTTTGGCAACGCCAAGCGATATAAAACAGGTATAAAATCATGAAGTTAATCGGCACGGATGCGCAGGAATTAACACCCATTACATATGATCCTAAAATAAAAAAACATATTGCAGTTGTGGCGACAAATACCGAAGGTATGAAGGAAACAGGCTTTGGTTCTCTTGAGACGTGTAAAGCCTTTTACAATGCGCTTGGTGAGCGTTATCAACGGGTGACTTTTCATGAAGTAACAACAAAATCCTCGTTGGATATAATCGCTAGGGAAAGGCCAGACCTTGTTGTTTTGTGCAGTAAATATTTACCCGCAACAACAGCCAATGATAAGGTTTGGTTTTCTGAGTACTTTGCTATTCACGGTATTGCTTTTACTGGATCTGATAGAGAAACGCTTGAATTTGATTCGAATAAAAGCAAGGCAAAAACAGTTCTGTTGAACAACGGTATTGCGACGGCCAGATTTTTTCTGGCTCACCCGGATGAATTCAAGAGCGAAAGTCATCTCCCCCTGCCTCTGCCTTTATTTCTCAAACCACTTGATGCTGCGAACGGTAACGGGATTGATGAAAATTCAATCGTGCGTGATTTTGAAAGTTATCGCCTGAAACTAGCCGAACTGTTTCTTGCCTTTGGAGCTAAGGTACTTGTAGAACAAGTGTTGTCGGGGCGCGAGTTTACAGTTGCTGTTCTAGATAACAAGGTAAAGACAACACGGATGATTCTGCCGCTGGAAATCATTCCACCAAAAAACAGTAAAGGTGATCGCATACTGGGAAGCGAAGCCAAATTACAAAATGAAGAACGTCTCCGCTTGATTGAAGAGCCCTTGCGTTCGGAAATCAACCAGCTGGCGGGAGATGTTTTTACCAAACTTGGCGCACAGGACTTCGGTCGAATTGATATCAAGCTTGATTCTTATGGTAAACCTCATTTTCTAGAAGCCAACCTGATGCCGGGGATGACACCGGACAGCAGTTATTTTCCTCGCGCCTGTATATTTAACAGCTCAGAAAGCCGACAGAAAAATGGTAATTCTGATATGTCATACGCCGACGTTGCTTTGAAAATTGTCGAACTGGCTCTGAGTCGCGTTACTGCTGTAACAGCTATTTGATATTTGGATCTATCACAGGATAAATACTCAAGCCCTTTGAATTTAAAAAAATATCGTGAAGCATAATGGAAAATTTTTAAATAAGTGGGATGTTTAAAAAGGCATTTTTTGAATTGTTAAACAAGGTTTGGGGAAGGTGCATTGAATGTATCATTATCAAATTTTTTAATGATGCTATGAAAATTACCCGTATTACATTGTTATCCGTTTTTGGGTAAATTTTAGAGGTACATGAATTTATGTAAAATCTGATTTTACTGGAATGGTTACGGTTGGATGTCAGCAAAAATTACCACGCCGTCTTTTTCTCAATCTTATGGCAGCTACGGGCCAGCTGTTGCGTGGGTAACATTCTTTGTTAGCATTATTGTTTCTTGGTGGGCCTTGTTATGGATGTCGGTAGAACACAATGCCATCCGTAATACTTCGTTTTCTGGCGGTGATTTTCCCTCTTCAGGTTTTGATCTGTCATCTTCTTCTTCAGAAGCGTCTTTGCCACTAGGCATAAATGCTGATCTTTTGCTTTCTCTCTGTTTAACCGCAACGAACGAGCTGACCTTTATTGGTCTTGTTGCGATGTGGTCGATCATGTCCCTCGCCATGATGGCACCGACCGCCGTGCCAATGTTGAAAAGTTATCAAGACATTTTGGTTGCGGGTAATGGCAAGATATCGCCTCGCGCTTTTTGGGCTTTGCTGGGCGGCTATCTGACTGTCTGGATCTGCTTCTCAATTCCGGCTGCGGGATTACAGCTACTGCTCGCTACATTTGATCTGCTTGCCGTTGATGGCACCAGCTTGTCTGGATGGCTTACAACAGGCCTGTTGGCGCTGGCTGGTATCTATCAATTCACTCCGATTAAAGAAGCCTGTTTGAGCAAATGCCGTTCCCCGATGGCCTATTTTATGGGTCGCTGGCAACCGGGTATAGCGGGTGCTTATCGAATGGGATTGCATCATGGTGCAATCTGCGTTGGTTGCTGCTGGGCCTTGATGCTTCTCGGTTTTGTTGGTGGCACGATGAACCCGCTGTGGATGTTCGGTGCCATGGTTTTAATGATCTGCGAAAAGCTACCTGATATTGGTCGTTATATCACTCGACCGCTGGGTATCGTTCTGTTGGCCGCGGCATTTCTGTTTTTAGGACAGACACTCGGTGTCTTGTCACTTAGCTAGGTTTCGTCTGGATCACTAGTTTCATTGGGACCCTAGTTTCATTGGAACGTTGTCCCTTTTTGTTTGGTTTATCTATTACGGAGTTACATCAATGTCTGCCAAATCTGATACAAATTGGTCCATCAAGGGTGAATTGATACTGAACTGTAACTGCACGGTTTTTTGTCCCTGTGTTGTATCCCTTGGCAAGCACCCGCCTACAGAAGGCTATTGTCAGGCCTGGTTGGGGGTGCGCATTGATAGTGGCCATTTCAATGATGCTGATCTTTCTGGCCTGAATGTCGGAATGGTATTGGACATTCCCGGCAATATGGGGCGAGGAAACTGGACCGTTGGGGCCTATATTGATGAGCGGGCCAGTGAAGATGCCTATGAAGGGATTTTGAAAATCTTCTCGGGACAGGCCGGGGGAACCACAGGTCTTTTTTCCATGTTGGTTGGAACCTTTCTAGGGGCAGAACGAGCACCTGTTGAATACCAGACCGAAGGCAATAAACGCCGCCTCGCTGTGGGCCGTAAAATCATTGGTGAAATCGAACCCATCGGTGGCAAGGATGAAGAACAGGAAGTTAAAGTCACCAATACAGAATACTGGATGGGTGCCGATGTTACGATTGCCAAAGCAAACCGAGGGCGTGTTCGCGCCTTTGGCCGAGTGTGGGATTTCGAAGGCCGTAGTGCAGAAATCTGCCAGATTGATTGGTCCGGTTAATTATTTGCCTGATGACAAGAACTGGTGACAAAGACTGACGACAAGGGTCTTGTAACGCGATTTTAGGAGAGAAAGTATGGTGGATAATCATCGTTCTGGAGGTCAAAACCATCATGAACTTGCGCAAAATCTGGCGAATTATGTACCGCTTTCTCCTCTTTCCTTTATTGAGCGCGCCAAAGATATCTACCCTGAACGCGCTGCTGTGATTTACGGCACTCGCAAATACAGTTGGGCGCAAACCTATCAGCGGTGCACACAACTGGCTTCCGCTCTGACAAAACAGGGTGTGAAAAAAGGCGATGTTGTTTCAATTATTGCAGCAAATACACCTGAACTGTTCGAAGCCCATTTTGGCGTGCCCATGTCTGGCGCGGTTCTCAATACCATTAATACCCGATTAGATCCTGATACAATTGCTTATATTTTCGAGCATGCGGAAACCAAAGTATTGCTTACGGATGTTGCGTTTTCTTCTGTGGTGAAAAAAGCTCTGGCGCTGGCAAATCGTCAGGACATTACCGTGATTGATATTGTGGATAGGCAGGATGTATCCGCAGGTTTACAAAATGGCTCGTTAGTGAATGAAACAAATCCAGGCTTTTCGAGGCTTGGTGTTATGGATTACGAGGCTTTTCTCGAAAGTGGTACTTTTGATGATCACTGGTTCCTACCAACAGAAGAATGGCAATCGCTGGCGCTTAACTATACATCGGGAACCAGTGGGCGGCCCAAGGGTGTCCTCTATCATCATCGGGGGGCATACCTTATGGCAATGGGGACTGTTCTTGGCTGGGAACTGGCGGGACATCCTGTGTATCTCTATACCGTTCCGATGTTCCACTGTAATGGTTGGGGGCATGCATGGACGATGGCTGCCTTGGCGGGCACGGTTGTCTGCTGTCGTACGATAACAGCAGAGGCCATTTTCCAAGCGATTAGCGAACAGGGCATTACCCATTTTGGCGGGGCACCGGTTGTCCTCAATATGCTGGTCAATGCCACTGATCGGGAACGCAAGCTGATCAGGCATTTGGTCGATAGTCAGAAATCTATCAAGGTTATGACGGCTGGGGCGCCACCGCCGCCATCTATTCTGGCGGGCATACAGGCGCTTGGCTTTGACGTGATGCAGGTTTACGGCCTGACGGAAACTTATGGTCATGTGGTCCATTGCACCTGGAAAGAAGAATGGAATCAATTACCCAATGCCCAACAAGCTGGTTTGAAAGCCCGCCAAGGGGTGCGGTTTCCAACCACAGAGGGATTGCGTGTTGTCAATCTGGAAACGGGCGAGGAAGTTGCCAAAAATGGGAAAGCCATGGGTGAAATTCAGATCCGTGGCAATACCATTATGAAAGGCTATCTGAAAAACTCAGAAGCCACAGACGAAGCCTTTGAGGGTGGATGGTTTCATTCCGGTGATATCGCAGTTGTTCACGGTGATGGATACATAGAGGTAAAAGACAGGCTCAAGGACATCATTATTTCCGGCGGGGAAAACATTTCATCCGTTGAGGTTGAAAATGTTCTCTACAAACATCCTGCCGTCTTGGTTGCGGCTGTCGTTGCTAAGCAGCATGACAAGTGGGGGGAAGTTCCCTGTGCTTTTTTGGAACTGAAAGCGGGAAGAGACTGTGATGAAGAAGAGATTATTGCTTTTTGCCGTGACCATCTAGCGGGTTTCAAAACACCGAAAATGGTTGTTTTTGACGCATTACCCAAAACATCCACAGGGAAAGTCAAAAAGTTTTTGTTAAGAGAGCAGCTCAAATACTGAATGAAATTTGAATTCATTTCTCGATTGATAATCTGAGACTTTTACCAATAACCTTGAATGTATTGTGTCATATGTCCATTGACAAAGCGTCATTTGTCACTATCTTTATAGGTGAAGTGATACTAACCTTTGAGAGGTGATCATGTACGCGACGGAATATGCCCTGCTTGGGGGCAATGCCAAGGCAATGAATACCACAGAAAATGCGTTGAATGTGATCCGGCAGGGTCTACCGGTAGATATGATTGATCATGCCGGGGACGTTTTGCGTGTGGCCAAAGGTGATCTGGTGCCTTTGATTGGGGCAAACCTGCGCAGTATTCAACGTAAAAAAGGCGACGGGAATCTTACCCCGCAACAGAGTGAGCATACCTTGGCGATCATGGGAGTTCTGACCTCTGCCACAGACTATTTCAATGACCGGGAAACGGCGTTGGAATGGATGAAAACGCCACAGATTGCCTTGGGAAACAAAAACGCGTTTTCCTACCTGGACACGATGGCGGGTATCAGCTTTGTCAATGACATCATCAACCGCATGAAATACGGGATGACGGCCTAAAGTGGAACTGTATCGGCTTGCCCATAAAAACTATACAGATCTATCAGGGCGGGGCGGGCTTTACGGTTCAGGCCGTTGGCATCATAAGGGGGTGCCGGTTCTCTATACTGCTTCTTCGCGTTCTCTGGCTGCGCTGGAACGCTTTGTCCATGAGGCTGCGTCTACTCTACCGCCTTTGGTCATGCTCACGATCTGGGCGCCTGATAATCTGCCGCTAAAACGCGTCACGGAAAAGCAACTTCCAAAGGGTTGGGATCATCTGCCAGATACTTATGTATCTCGTGATTTTGGCACGAAATGGTTGGAAAAAGGTAAAGAAGCCGGGCTTGAAATCCCGTCGGCTATTGTACGGGATGAGTATAATATTCTAATCAACCCCAATCACCCCGATAGTGACGAATTGAAAGTACTCGAAAAGACAGAATTTTACTATGATCCGAGGCTGCAAAAGATGATCCGGTGAGGGGTAATATATCCACTTTAAATGTAAGGTTATTGTTGCCTCGATGACGAATTAGCACTCTGATAAATAAGAATAAATATAGAAAATCTGGACTGTTTTATACAAAGGTCATTAATCAAAAATATTGTTATGAGTTTGATTAACTAAAAATTTACACGGTTTGGTATCAAATAACCCCCAATATAAATGTTATTTAGGGCGGTGTTCCATGACCGATAAAACATCCGGGATTTCGACAAAGAGTGTCCGTGCGTTAAATTTTCTTTCAAATTTGAAAATAAACACAAAGTTGCTAGGCAGTTTTGGGGTCGTTATCCTCGTATTTTTCTCAGTTATGGGATTGGCCTATTGGAACTTTGTTAAAGTCGGGCATGAAGTCGAGGAAATGGAGCTTGCTGCCAAAGAACTGGAGCTGGCGACAAATATTGAACTCAAATTCTTGAAGATGAGCCGGGCGGCACGTGCTTTTGTGCAAAAAGGTGATGATGCATCAGAGGCCGCCACACATAAATATGAAAAAGAAACAGCCGAAGCGATTAAACTTGCTAAAGAAGGCATTCCGATCGAAGAGCATAAAAAGCTGATTTCAGATATTGAGGTGGCTTTTGAAACCTATGCCAAAGATTTTCTGATCGTTGCTAAGAAAAAACACGAATTCCTGACATTGGTCGATGAGGACCTGGAACCTGCAGCTGATCTTATGATCAAGGATCTGGATGTGTTGATTGCCGATGCGCGGGCTGAAAATAATACCAAGTTAACTGATCTGGCCTTTGAAGCCCGGGAACATGCCTTTCTTATTCAAGTTGACACAGGCCGCCTATTGTTCGAAGGGAAGAAAGAATACGCAAAAAAGGTTTCAGATGAATTCAAGGCATTTGATAAAACCTTGAAGGCGGCAGAACCGGAACTTCATACAGATCATGAGCGCCAACTTTATAAAGAGCTGCAGGATCTTAGGGCAAAATATGAAGAAACCTACCAGGTTGTTCTGCGGGATCAGATTGAATTGACTGAGATGATGGACGTTGAAATGCCTAATTTTTCAGCGATCATATTGAATACATCAGAAGAACTGGCCCGTATTGCCGCTGAGCATGAACATGAAATAGCTGTTCAGGCTCAAGAGGAAATAGCACTGGCTGAGCTGGAATTGGTTGTTGTCGGTATCGTTGGACTGGCGATGGCGGTTGCTCTTGCGTTGCTTCTGGGGCGTGTTATCGGCGGACCTGTTAAAGGTATGACCGAAGCAATGCAGAAGTTGGCCGAAGGTGATAAAACTGTGGAAATCCCGGCACAAGGGCGCGGCGATGAAATCGGCGAGATGGCAGTGACTGTTGAGGTCTTTAAGAACAGTATGCTTGAAACCGAGCGTTTGGCAAAAGAACAATCAGCAGCAGAGGCAGCCAAGTTGCAACGCGCAGAGGAAGTCGCAGAAGCTATCAAAAGTTTTGAGAACCAATCTGCAGTGTTGATTGCCCAAGTGGCGGAAGTGGCCGAACGTATAGATGGTGCGGCATCATCTTCTGGTACAGAAACGACAAAAACTGGTAACAGATCTTTCGAGGTTGCACTGGCGGCGGAGCGCACATCATCAAATGTTGATTCTACTGCAGCAGCAGCAGAGGAACTGTCAGCGTCCATTTCTGAAATATCTCAACAGGTAACCCAGTCTTCTACCATCGCTGAAACGGCGGTTTCGGAAGTTGAGCAAGCGACGAATATGGTTCGTGGACTGGAAGAGGAAAGTCAAAAAGTTGGTGAAGTTTCAGAAATGATTTCTGCCATTGCAGAACAGACAAATCTGTTGGCTTTGAATGCCACCATTGAGGCCGCGCGGGCAGGGGATGCCGGTAAAGGCTTTGCCGTTGTGGCGTCAGAGGTTAAAAATCTGGCAACCCAGACAGCAAAAGCCACTGAGCAAATTTCAGCGATTATTACTACGATCCAAAATTCTACGGGTGAATCTGTGACTGCGATTGAACGCATTGGGGGTGTCATGGACGAAGTCAATTCTGCAACAACGATCATTGCCAGTGCGATAGAAGAACAAAATGCAGTGACGCAGGAAATTGCGCGGACAGCAAACAGTGTCAGTACTGATGCAAACATGGTGCTTGATAGTGTGGGCACCCTGACTATGTCAGCTGCGCGTTCTTCACGAAAGTCAGTTCAGATGTTATGGGAAGCCAAATCTTTGGACGAAACAATGCAGACTTTCCGGGCTGAAATTCAAAGTTTCTTAAAGTCTGTGGGCTAAGTTTATAAAGCTTTACGGTATTACTGGTTACGACATTAGAAGGTTCTAGGACATTGGATTATTCAACGACACAAAATGGCGATACTGTATCCATTTCTTTTCGGGGGGATTTTGGGTTTCCTGACAATCCTAAAACACAGGCAATCATTGCAGAAATAAAAGAAAATGGTGGTTCGCATTGTTCCATTGACTTGAGTGGCTTGGACTCAATTGATTCGGCTGGGCTAGGTATGCTGTTGATTATCAATGATGCTGCTGAAGAAAACGGCAAAAGTTTTGAGCTTTGTAAGCCTACAGGCCAAGTTCAAAAGATGCTTGAAATCTCTAAGTTTTCCGAAATTATCAAGATTACATCGTAACTTTCTGTAAGAGAATGCTCTGCATACTTTTTGCAGGAAAAGATTATACACATTGTGTGGCGACGAAGTTCGGGGGGATCGCCATTATCAATATTTGTCAGTCAGGTTTTCGGTATGGAAATAGTAACCAGTGTCGGTGCATCTCATAGTTCGGGGGCAGATGAACAGGGTGATGTATCAGTAAAGCTTGTTGATATAACAGCCTGTAAGATATTGGTTGTTGATGATGAGATGTTAATCCGCGAACTTATCAAAGCCCAGTTAAGTTCAGCGGGATTTAGCGCTATTGATGTCGCTGAAGATGGTCTTGACGGTGTGAAGAAAATTAGCGACACCAAACCTGATTTGGTGATTTTGGATATCCAGATGCCGGGGATGAACGGCATCGATGTTCTCAAAAAAGTAAGGGCCGATCCTGATTTTGATGACATGCCCATCATTGTAGAAACCGGGCATGATGATAAAGCCTTTCGAAATGAAGTTCTTCGGGCTGGTGCGACGGATATTATCTCGAAACCAATTGACTTTAAGCTGCTCCGCCTGCGCGTCAGGACGCACTTGGAACATCGTTTGCTGGTTCTAAGTCTAAAGACGTATCAGCAAAGAGTAGAGCAGGAATTACAAGCTGCGCGATCCATGCAGTTGCAGTTACTGCCCCGCGAACGGGATATTCTCTCCATCAAAGAAAAATATGGCGTAAAGATTGATTGGCACTATCAGGCTTCATCTGAACTGAGTGGTGATTGTTGGGGTATTCATCCTATCACTGATACCAAGTTCGGTGTTTTTATTGTGGACTTTACCGGTCATGGCGTTGGTGCCGCGGTCAATACCTTTCGACTTCATACCGTGATGAACGATTTACAGCCAGATATTGAAAGTCCGGCCCGGTACCTTGAAAAGCTCAATGATCAGTTGATCGATCTTATTCCAAGGGGGCAGTTCGCGACAATAAACTATTCCATTATTGATGTTGAACAAAACATGCTCACATACGCATCGGCTGGGCACACGTCACCTATTATAGAATCCTCATCAATGAATGAGGTATTCCTTGGCAAGCCGGATGGCTTGCCTATTGGCATTAAAAAATCGGTCAAATTCGAAGATCACGCGGTTGCTTTGGACCCTGGCGGGTTTTTGTTTTTGTATTCGGATGCCCTTATTGAAACGCCAGATGAAGAAGCAATTTCATTGGAGGATGATGGGCTTTTAAAGCTGGTGTGCAAAACACTGTCTCAATCAAATGAGAAAAGGCCCCTAGAGGTCCTGTTGAATGATTTCTACGCCCGTTCTCCCGCACTTCCCTCTGATGATGTTACAGCGATTTGGGTTCAGCGATAACATCGCTAAATAGCTTTTTGCAATTCACTTCGCTCTTGAAACATTTTTTCTAACAAGCTAATTTTACAGGGTATGAATTTGGGCGCTGAGCGCGGCAGGCTGATGAGCAGCAGGCAACCGCGGCGCTTTGCCCCGATTGGATACGGTCTTTATCTCCTTTATGGAGTGAAGCGTCTAAAAGGGGCGAAAGCGGAGAACCCTTTTGATGAAGACCATAATTGAACCCTTTCGTATTAAATCAGTTGAACCCATTCGTATGACGACGCTGGAAGAACGGCGTGATTTGTTGAAACGGGCAGACTACAACCTCTTTAAACTACATTCTGATGATGTGCTGATTGATCTCTTGACCGATAGCGGGACTTCGGCCATGTCATCACAGCAATGGTCTGCGCTGATGGCTGGGGATGAATGCTATGCTGGTTCGCCGTCATTCTATCGCTTTGAAGCGGCTGTGCGCGATCTGATGGATTTCAAACATATCATTCCAACACATCAGGGGCGTGCGGCCGAGGCAATCCTGTTTTCCATCCTGGGAGGTGAGGGAAAGTATATTCCATCAAACACGCACTTTGATACCACGCGTGGAAATATTGAAAACAGTGGTGCGGAGGCCACGGATCTTGTCATTGCCGAAGGGAAAGATCCCGCGTTGATCCATCCCTTTAAGGGGAATATGGATCTGGACAAGCTGGAAAGTTATCTGGGGGAGTATGGCGATAAAATACCTTGTGTGATGCTGACCATCACCAATAACGCCGGGGGCGGGCAACCCGTATCCTTGGAAAATATCCGTGGAACCGCTGCTCTGGCCAAACGTTTTGGCAAACCCTTTATCATTGATGGTTGTCGCTTTGCAGAGAATGCCTGGTTCATTCAACAGCGCGAAGCCGGGCAGCGTGACCGAACAATCAAGGAGATTGTACGCGACTGTTTTGCCCTTGCGGATGGTATGACCATGTCGGCAAAAAAGGATGCCTTTGCCAATATTGGGGGCTGGCTTGCGCTTAATGATGATGAATTAGCTGAGAAATGTCGTGCGCGTCTGATCATGACAGAAGGCTTTCCCACCTATGGCGGTCTTGCCGGGCGGGATCTGGATGCCATTGCTCAGGGACTGACCGAGATCGTTGATGAAAACTATCTGCGGTACCGTATTCGCACCAACGAATATATTGGTGAACGGTTGGATGCATTGGGTGTGCCTGTGGTGAAGCCAGCAGGTGGTCATGCGGTTTTTATTGATGCCCGGCGCTGGTTATCCCATATTGCGCCGCTGCAATATCCCGGACAGGCTGTTGCCTGTGCGCTCTACGAACTGGGTGGTATCAGAGGGTGCGAAATCGGCACGGTCATGTTCGGACGTGCCCCAGACGGATCTGAAAAGCCTGCAGCTATGGATCTGGTACGTCTGGCTATTCCGCGTCGGGTTTATACGCAATCTCACGCGGATTATATGGTCGAGGTTTTCGAAGAGCTTTCCGCCATAAAAGATACCTTGCCGGGATATCGAATTACCAAAGAGCCAAAAATGCTGCGCCACTTTACGGCCAGCTTTGAGCCACTGTCATAGGTAAAAGATAGTTTGCTTCAGCCCAACAGGGATCACACCTGTTATTTCTGTTGGGCTGATAGCTGTTTTAATAGGTATGAATGGCTTTGATCTACGGCGAACCTTGCTAGACGATATTCCATTTCTTCTTGAGAGTAATCTGGACCTGTTGCATGCGCAGGAAGAAGGTGCCTTCTTCGGCTCCTTCGTTTTCCAACCATTTGACCAAGGGGTGCAAACTTTTAGAGGCAAGCATCATACTGGCGCAGGTTTTGATTTCCGGCTCAAACCTTTTCTGGTTCAGGCGTCTGATCATCTCGCGGAAGTTTTCAAACATCTCTTCGATCTTCTGGATATTGCCAACTTTTTTCTGTGCTTCAAAGACAATCAGTTTTGCCATGTGAATAGGTTGCCGACCAAGTTCAGCGGCAATCAGTGGGCGCGCTTCGAGCATAGCATCGCGGGTTCTTGCTGATCCGATACAGATGTCCTGGAGTGCCTTATAGGTCAGCAAGCTTCTTTCTTCGCCCACGGCATGGGCAGACAGGGCAATAATGTCGAATTCCAGCTCTTCTGTTTCATTGACGATCTGGTCAATTTGTAAAACGGTTTGGCTATGATCGTTACCATACTTGGTCGCGTTCTGGATTTCTTTGACCGAGTGCAGGAAGCGACCTTTGTTGAGCGTATAGAGCTGTTTGAGTAAGACAAATCCTGCACTTTGTGGCAGAAAGTATTCATTGATTTCTGAATGGAGTTTTAATTTATCGCGTAACTCCTGCACAAGAAGCTCTTCGCCCGTAAATTCTTGTGATGCGTCAGATGAATCTGATTTCTTGGCTTCTATGTTCTGTTCAGCAGCGATCCCCCAATCGAGAAGTTTAGTGACCTGCTCATCAATATAAATCACATTGTCTTCGAAGAAAGACGCATGGTTTTTTCCAACCCCGATGACATCACGGGTGAGGGGTTCATAAATTGTGGTTTGGATCTTTTTATTCCGAAAGCGCAGTGTAATGAGCTTGGTCATCAGGTCTCTAATACCAGAAGCATAGAGAGTGGCATAGATGCACAGGGGGTGAACCGGGAACTCGCGACGACCTTTTCTAAAACCGGGATGGGCAGAGACTTCCCCCCTTATCAGCGAAAGGTTATCTGCAATTTTGCTACAGATGTGATTGACCAGTAAATATTCTGCGCGCAGGTATTCATAGTCGTCGTATTCGGTTGGCTCATCCTTTTGATAAAGCTCGGGGATGATTTTTTGTGAAATGGATTGTGCCAGTTCTACGCGGCCCGGATGCACGGTGGATTTCAGGCTGTTTAAGAAGTCCAGTAGATCAGCAATGGATCTGCGGGCCGTTGCGGGATCAATCGTATTCTTAACCGTTATGCGCAGGTCTTCGATGACCGCAGCAACAACTTCGCTGACTTCGGTTTTATCAGAATTACTATCAAGCCGCGCAAAGCGTTGTAGGGATGGCAAAGAAGCAGCCATAAAGTCTTCCATATTCAAGAAACCTGCGTAAAGGTAGCACCTGAATGATGAAATAAAGTTAATGGATTGTCTTTTCTAGCTTTATTTTGATTTTTTATTTCGAATTTGCCAATAATTTTCGATATATTTGATGTTAATTCGTTGCGTTCACCAGCTGTCGATATATTTTTGGTAATGCCTGAGAGAGCCGCGCGGCATTCCCAACAATGTGATAGGCACCGCGTCCAAAGATTGTAGGGAAATAGTCTTTGGCTTCCTGGTCTATGGTGACGCCAAAGACTGTAATCCCCCTGCGGCGGCATTCCTGTACAGCCTTTCGGGCGTCTTCAATACCATAACGCCCCTCGTAGTGATCCACATCGTTCGGCTTGCCGTCCGTCAGTATTAATAAGAGTTTCTGCTTGTTAGGCCGAAGGTCCAGTTCTTCAGACATAACCCTGATCGCCGCACCGATACGAGTGTAATAACCGGGTTTCAGTGCGCCAATGCGTTGCATGACCTTGTCATTTAAGGGTTCTTCAAAACCCTTTACCCGATCCAGACGGATATAATGGCGCTTGCGAGAGGTAAAGGTGTGGATCGACAGATCATCCCCTGCAGCGTCCAGGCCATTTGCCAGAATTGCCAGAGATTCCTTTTCCACATCAATCACACGGCGATCGTCCAGCCAACTGTCGGTGGAAAGAGAAACATCCATAAGGATAGAGACAGCAATATCGCGATCAATCTTTCGGGTGTTGAGATAAATCCGATCAGAACAGATCCCGCTTGCCTTTAGGTCCCCCTGTGCCCGGACTAATGCCTCGATATCAAGATCGTTGCCTTCCGGTTGTGCGCGTAAGAGTTTGCGATCATTTTTGAAGGCTTCAAATTGTCGACGGACTAGGCGAATACGTTTTCCAGCTTCTTTACCCAGTTCCCAGCCTGTGTCTTCGTCAGATGCTTCTCGCATGGTAATGGCGCAATAGTTTGGTAAAAAAGCATTCTTGCGATAGTGCCATTCGTGAACCGTGCGTTTGGCCTCTACCCTGCTTTCATCCAGCTCATTTGCAGGTAAATCGAGATCCATCTTGATCTGGGTCGCAACCTTCTCTTGATGGTTGCTCAGGGTGATACGGTCAATATCATCTGCTGTTTCCAGCGCGTCCTCTTCTTCGTCTTCCTTAATATTCCTGTTCAGGTTGATCACATCGGACACAGCCATGAGCTTGTCGTAAACACTGACGAAGAAGCCGTCGCCTTTTTCAGTCTGGTCCAGTTCCTGTCGTTCTGCCCGTCTCTTTTTTTTATCCCGTGATTGTTTGTTAGTTCCGCCGCCGCTGTCTGTTTCAGAAGCGCTATTGGTACTGGCTGTCGGAATGATTTCACCCCATAGGGGAACGGGTAGGAAAGGTCGATAATTCTGTTTGGCTTGCTCAAACCCGCTGAGGTCTAAATTTGTTAAAGACGGGCACTGGATGATGGCGAGGTATAACTTGGCTCGATTGGAAAAAGCCGGGACCTGTTCTTCTATATCTTGATTAAGCAAATACAGGATGACGTCTTCAAGGGCTTTTTCCTGATCGGGCAAGTAGTCCCGTTTGGGGCGCAATTCCAGCAGGTTTTGGGAAAGCGTCCCATAGACTTTCTGTAACCCTGGTAATTCGTTCAAAATGAATTGAGAGACCTGATGTGCTTGACGAATGAACAGGATGTCTGCCAACAAGGGATTGCTAACATCAATCGGATTTTCGCTTTGTTGCTGGGAAAAGAAAGCGGCCAGCCAAAGGTAAAGATCTCTATTGAGAGATCGTTGGGGAAAAAGAGCAATTTGATCCGGCAGCATCATCGTCCGGCCATCAAGGGTCGGGCGGGATAGCTTTTCGATGTCTATGCCTAGCTTTTGACGAAAGGAAAGGCGGTGATTGGATTTTTCACTGCTACTGGCCGCAATCTCAATGGCGTTTTCCCCACCCAAAGCCCGAAAGAAAACGCTGAGCAGAACCTTGACGTCATCAAGAACCACAACCTGATCAGTAAAAGCAGGGTAGCTTTCTGCATTGGCGATAAGTTTGTGCCATTGTCTGCCGACAAACTCTTCTACCTCTATCAGTTCCATTATACCCATGGCACGACTTCCTGCTTTTACTTTTAATATTTAGGGTTGTTTACTGGAGGCAAAATCGGGTTATCCGAAGCTGACCCGAACCACTTCTTCCAGTCCCTGTTTGACATCATGTTCGTCCGTTAAAGGTTCTATCATGGCGTGGCGAATGGCTTCGTCATATCCAAGTCCCGCCTGTATAAGTGTTGCGCAATAGACCAAAAGGCGGGTTGAAACACCTTCTTCCAGATCTTGTCCTTTCATGTCCCGAAGTTTGCGGGCCAGTCTGACGAGGCCCATTGTACGATCGGGATCAAGGCCGCTTTCGGTTGAAACAATGCGTGTTTCGGTTTGGGCATCTGGAAAGTCAAACTCGGCTGCGATAAAGCGTTGTCGCGTGCTGGGCTTGAGACTTTTCATCATGTTCTGGTAACCGGGATTGTAAGAAACAACCAGCATGAAATCATCCGGTGCTTCCAACATTTCGCCCGTACGTTCCAGTGGCAGTAACCGCCGATCGTCAGTCAGGGGGTGGAGAACAACAGCGACGTCTTTACGGGCTTCAACCACTTCATCCAGATAACAGATCCCGCCTTCACGAACGGCTTTTGTCAAGGGGCCATCAGTCCAAACCGTATCGCCCCCCTTAAGCAAATACCGTCCGGTCAAATCAGAGGCAGAGAGGTCGTCATGACAGGAGACTGTGTGAAGTGGTACACCGATTTGATGAGCCATATGACTGACAAAGCGTGTCTTGCCACATCCTGTTGGTCCCTTGAGTAACAGAGGGAGTTTGTTCTTGAATGCCTGTTCAAAAAGGAGGCACTCATTTGCTGTTGGTTCATAATAAGGTTGTGACTGTGCCATAACAAACACCTGTTTTTATAAATGAAATAACGAATAAATTGTCAGTTTTTACTGGAACTATTGGGGTTCGGCAGGGCGAACCCCAATAGTTATACGGTCCTGATATTACAGGAATTATTCCGCAGGCTGTTGAGCCGTTGAGTTTACACGCTGTGCTTCTTTTCCTGGAACAAGAAGGGAATACACAATGATGAACGCACCGATAACAACAACCAGACCAGAACCAAGACGCAGCTGATAGAAGAACATCATCTGATCTTGAACATCCATGTAGGCCTCGCCCAGGTAACGTTGAACGTGGGACTGGATGACCCCTGCAAATGTCAGGGTAAAGGTCATGAAGGCAACCCCGGAAGAGCAGATCCAGAAACCCCACATATTCAGTGTCTGGTTGTAGGGTTCACGTCCCAGAAGCTTGGGCAGGGCATAGGTAATGATTGCCAGGTTGACCATGACATAGGCGCCATAGAAGGCGAGGTGACCATGGGCGGCTGTAACCTGTGTACCGTGACTGTAGTAATTTACATTGGCCAGGGTATGAAGGAAGCCCCAGACACCGGCACCAAAAAAGGCAAACACGGAACAACCAAGTGCCCAGAGAATAGCGGCGTGGTTTGGATGCTTTCGACCGCCCTTCCAGACCATGTAGAAAGTAAACATAACCATGGCAAAGAATGGTGCAACTTCGAGTGTTGAGAAGACAGACCCAATCCACTGCCAGTAACCGGGTGTCCCGATCCAGTAGTAATGGTGTCCTGTTCCGAGTAGTCCGGTGAAGAGCGCCAGACTGACGATCAGATAAAGCCATTTTTCAACAATCTCACGGTCCACGCCTGTCATCTTGATCATCAAGAAGGCGAGGATAGATGCCATGATCAGTTCCCAAACACCTTCAACCCAGAGATGGACGACAAACCACCAGAAGACCTTGTCGAGGACGAGGTTGACGGGGTTGTAAAAGGCAAAAAGGAAGAGAAGGGCAACCATCCATAACCCGATAATAAGGACCACGGAAACGGCTGTTTTCCTGCCCTTGAGGATGGTCATGCTGAGATTGAAGAGGAAGATCAGCATCACGCCTACGATGGCGATTTTGATCCATAGAGGCTGCTCCAGGAATTCACGGCCGCCGTGAACCCCGAAGATGTAGCCTACGATAGCGGCGGCACCACCGCCTAGAAACAGCCAGAATTGCAACTTTGCCAAAAAGGAACTGTAGATTTCTGTTTCTGCTTCTTCGGGAACCAGATAGTAGGCGGCACCCATGAATCCCATCAGCAACCAGACAATAAGGCTGTTAGTGTGAATCATTCGAATGATGTTAAAGGGAAGTGTTTCCGCCAAAAGATTTGGCCACACATAAACGGCTCCGGCCAAGGCCCCGAAGGTTACCTGGGAAAGAAATAAGACGAGCGCACCGACAAAGTAGTAGAGCGCGACTTGTTGAGTTTGATATTTCATGTGATCGTTTTCCTGGCTCATCCTTCATCGTTTGGTGGCCAACCCTGGGTATCTATCCCATTGGTCCACTTGAAGAATTCGACAAGGGCGTCCAATTCTTCTTCACTGAGGTCAAAGTTTGGCATCTGACGACGGCCTTCGATACCGGTTGGCTGCGACTTCATCCATTCCTTGATGTAATCGGCAGCACCTTCCGGATCTTCCGCGCCCCCGCGACGCACCCAGACGTTCCCGAGTTCCGGTGCAAAATAAGCGCCTTCACCAAGAAGGCTGTGACAGTTAATACAGGAATGCCGTTCCCATACTTCTTTACCAAGGGCGACTTGTTCGTTGATTTCTTCCGCATTTGATGTTTCAGGATCAGTTGCGTAGTAAACAGAATCAATGACGAGACCAATAAAGATCACGGCAAAGAAGATAGTCCCTCCGTAGAAGATGTTCCGGGCGGCGCTGATTGATAAGCGCTCATTCATAATGGATCTCCCAACTTGCTAGACGGATGCGAAAGACCACGACGGTATGTCGTCAGTCTCTCCACCTGTCTTTATAGATACATCCACGCCACATCTTTATATTTGACGATGGTCAAGTCAGGAGAGGATGGGCTTTATTTGTATGTTTTCCTTGCGAGGAATTGTTTAATGCCAAAGTGCCCGTGATTTGACTGTTTTTAAAGAAAACCGAACAGTGCGACAAAATGTGCCAAGGTAATTTTATTTATTTAAAAACAGATATTTAGAGTCTCTTCTCCTTAAGAAAATTAAGTGTGGTTGCCCTACTTGCTCAAAGTCAAATCACTGATAGGAAATTTGAATTACTCCTTAGGCGTGAGTTGATATTAGGACGGCTCGCGATCAGAGGCCTATCCCTTCCTGTAAACCCAAGGGGTCACAAGAGTTCCGACAGAGATTGGAACCTTATCTAGGAGCAAGATTATGGAACACAATAACGACAAAACAATGGATCGTCGCAGCTTCTTGCGCGGAACGACACTCGCATCAACAGGGGCTGCCTTGGGTGCTATGACAATGGCAGGCACTGCCGGAGCAGCAAATACAGGTACTCCGGCCAATACAGAGTCAGGGTATGATCAGATTGCAAGTGCCGAGATAAAGTCAAAACCATCCCTTAGTGAAGCAGAGATTGCCAAGCTGCCTCGTGTTAAGCAGAAGCTGGTTGCACCACCTTTTGCCCCAGAACACGATCACGTTGCCAAAGGTGGCCCTAAGGTTGTTGAAGTCACGATCACGATTGAAGAAAAGCCATGGCAGATCGACGATGAGGCTGAAACAATTGCCTTGACCTTCCACGGTAGTGTTCCCGGGCCTTTGATCGTTGTTCACGAAGGGGATTATGTAGAAGTTACACTGGAAAACCCGGAAAGCAACGGAATGGAACACAATGTTGATTTCCACTCTGCAACTGGTGCCTTGGGCGGCGGTGGACTGACTCATGTTCTGCCGGGTGAGACAGCTATTATGCGTTGGAAAGCAACAAAGCCAGGTGCTTTTGTTTATCACTGTGCGCCGGGCGGATCCATGATTCCTTACCATGTGATCAAAGGCATGAATGGTGCCGTTGTTGTTCTGCCTCGTGATGGACTTACTGATGGTCGTGGTAAAGCCATTACTTACGATAAAATGTACTACATCGGGGAACAGGATTTCTATGTGCCAAAAGATGAAAACGGCGAATACATGAAGTTCACCGAAGCGGGCGAAGATTTCTCTGAAGTTATGGACCTTGCCCGTGGCCTGATCCCGACACACGAAGTTTTCAATGGTAAAGTCGGTGCCTTAACCGGCGATGGTGCCATGAAAGCCAAGGTGGGTGAAAAAGTTCTCTTTATCCATTCCCAAGCGAACAGAGATTGTCGTCCACATCTTATTGGCGGTCACTGGAACTATTCCTGGGAAGCGGGATCTTTTGATGACATTGCTGGTCGGGGACACGAAACCGCGATTATCCGTGGCGGATCAGCTGGTGTTTTCCATTATGAATTTTTGCAACCAGGCGTCTATGCCTATGTAAATCATAATCTGATCGAGGCAACTGAGTTAGGGGCTGTTGCTCATATGGTTGTCGAAGGGGAATGGGATGATGATCTCATGAAGCAGATTAAGAAAGGTGATGAGAGTTAAGTTAACGTAAGTCATAAGCCAGAGGTGGCTTGGTTCTGATTTACCCAGATCTATTTGGGGTGATATGGCGATGAATAGCAAACATATCTTTGTAACTTTGTTTCTTGGTCTTGTCGTGAGTGGCGGTGCTTTTGTTTTGAAAGAGCATACCGAAGAAAAGACCAGATTGGATGCTGTGATGGCTGAAAATCCCGCGTATCACCCCAGATTGGTCAAGGTAGATTTAGAACCAACCGCCACGTCAAGTTATACAAATCGCAAGACGATTTTTGTGACCTATTCAGAGGTAACAATTGGGCATTGGCAAGCCTGTTACGATGATGGAGGCTGTAGTTACCAGCCGAAGATGCGTGACAATGAAACCCTTCAGCATCCAGTAACAAAAGTTAGTTATTTTGATACGGAAGAATTTGTCCGCTGGATTTCCTTGAAAACTGGACAGATTTTTCGTTTACCGCTGGAATCAGAATGGAATTATTTTTCTCGCGATGTCATCAGCCCGCCTGAAAAGCTTTTCGATGATCCCCGGCTGGCTTGGGCGGCAGATTACGTTACCTTTAGTAATCGTCCAAAATCCAGCAAGACCAAGATTGTTGGCGGATATGGTACAAATCAATATGGGTTGGTTGATCTGCAAGGGAATGTTTGGGAATGGACACAAACTTGTTGGAGTACAAATTACAGCGATCTGACAACGTCAAAAGAACGTAGTGAAGCCTGTGGCGGTGTGCGGATTATGCAGGGAGAGCATCGATCCTATCAGTCCGAGTTGATCAGAGATCCAAAAATAGGTGGATGTTCTGTTGGGTCTCCGCCAAATAATGTGGGTTTTCGCCTTGTAATGGAAGAGAAAGCCTAATAGTGCAAAAGATGTGTCGGAAAGCTTCTTCTGACATGTCACTCTTTTTCAAGAATCAAAAACCGATACTCACCCATATCATCTTCGTTGCTATCGTTGACCTTTGTGTCTGATATACAGATCCATCGGCGCTCTGACAGGATGTCTCTAAACTTATTCGATAAACGCCTTATCTTTAGCCCGAAACAATTGGCATCAAGTGACGTATCCATAAAACGCAACACTTCGAGAAAATCATTGGGATGGGTAAAGGCGCGAACGTCAATCGTGATGATATCATCGTCGAAACTAAAAACCGCTTTGGCTGTATCTTTTTCTTTCTTCAGTTGCGTTTGATCCCGGTATATATGAAAAAGCCATCCTTCTGGAGTGTCTTGGCGATAAATGATACATCCCATTTTGGTAAGTTTCATCCGCAAAGGGATAGGATCAAAATTTGACTGCAGCATGACCTCTGTCTCGTCCGTTGAGTTGAAGAGAGTATCGGTGACGACATCAACAGGAATATGACCTTCTGCTATTATATCCTCAACCCTAAGATAATGAAGGTTTGCACCACCGTCTTTGGAAGTTGTCTCGTTGTTCATAGCAGATCTATCCTGTCGTGTGATGTGTTCTGAATTTAAGCCGACATCAAGAGCTTGTTATCGTCAAAAACATAACCAAATCCGGCACAGTAGAGACGCAGTTTTTCCGGGTCTGTGATGATGACTTCCTGTCCTTCGCAAACGATCCCGGCATCTTCAAGTCGACGTAAAACCCGTGAAAAGCTGGCAGGATCAATGCCGATATTACTGGCCATGGTTTGTTTGCACCGGGGAAGGTTTCCCGATCCTTTCCACTTATTACTTTCGTAAAGGGAAAGTAACTTGGATGCGACCCGCTGACAGGGGGATAGACTTTTTAATATTTTGATCTCACTGATTAAAAATTGCTGACGTTTAATAAGGGCACTCAACAGATGAAGAGATGCTTCTGGATCACTCAATATTTTCTTTTCAAATACGGGTTTTGAAACTTTGACAATGCGTGATTTTGGCATCGCTGTGGCGTTAATCGGAAACTCTCCTAGCCCAAGCATGGCTGCTTCGGCAAAGCTTTCGCCAGGTTCAACAATACGGACAAGGCTTTGAGCACCGTCGGCAGTTAGAATTGTCAGGTGCACTTCGCCAGACAAGAGAATGTAAAAGTCGTCTGCGTCATCACCCGCCATAAAAAGATCGGTCTGGTTTTCATAGAAGGTTCCGGGAGTATTTTCAAAAAGCCCCTGCAAAAGCTCTGGTGAAAGTTGAGAGAAAATTGCGACATTGCTCAGGGTTTGAAGCTCGCTATCCCCGATTGTAAAATGTTTCATGTTATGAGCCTCGACCTTTTACAGTGTTTTAAGGCAACGGTTATTTTTAGGTAAATGAATAGCCACAGTAATCTGCAAGCTCTTCGATGTTTGTTATAACAACTTTGTTGCCGGGTTGTGTATTTACGCCGATTTTTTTCAGTTTGGCAAAGGTACGGGATAAGGTCTCAGGCGACATACCGAGTTTGTCTGCAATGATGCGTTTGTCATAGGGCAGGGTAATAGTATCGCCCCCTTCATCCTTATCTGAAAGTTCTATTAAAAACATGCTAAGGCGTTCTGCAGTGGATCGCATTTTCAGGTCGGCGATTTGGGTCATCAGAGAATGCATGTTGAGAGAAATACTGCCCATCATGCGGAAGAGCAAGGCAGGATCTTCAAGTAGAATTCGCCGCAGGACATCCCCGGGGATGACCCTTGTTTCAACGTCATTCAAAGCAACACAGGTGAAGTTGTTGAGGGTTGAAGTGGTGATTGATTCTTCACCAAAAGCGCTACCGGGTCCGAGAACATCAATGGTAGATTTTTTATCGCCACAGGTAGAGTTTAATAAAAGACGGACATATCCGTCTTCGAGAACATAAAAATTTTCGGCTTTTTCACCGAATTTGACAATAGTTGTCCCCGCAGGAAAGGTTTCTATACGACTAAGCGGTAAGAGAACTTTTTTTTTTCTGCGGTCAGCTCAAGGAAAGGAGAATGAAAGTGATTCTCCCTGGATGTATGCGTATGTTGCGACATGCCGATTACTCTCCTTTTCCGGATATATTCTGGCACCGGACATAATTGGGTACAGGGCATCATTGAGCACTGATTTTGAAAGAGCTTAGCTGATTCCGGTCGATGAGAACTTGATTTGGATCAAGCCCCATCCCAAAAGCGATGTTGAAGAGAGGGCTTGTTATTGCTGGATCGTTGCAAGCTTGATTGCCAGGGCAATGAAAACAACGCCAGCGGTTTTATTCATTATGGTTTGTGCCTTGGATGATCGTTGAAGATATCCGCCAATTGCACCGGCAAGCAAGGCAATACTCCCAAAAATCAAAATCGTTGAAAGAATGAAGAAGCCGCCAAGCTGGATCATCTGTAATGACATGCTGTCACGTGTCGGATCGGCAAATTGTGGTAAAAAAGACAGGAAGAAAATTGATACTTTTGGGTTGGTCACATTCATAATGATGCCACGTCGGTATAACTTGAAGTACCCGATTTTTTGAGCACGATTTACGTCTTGCTCTCCATTAAGGTTGTCTTTCGTGACCGAAATGTCTTCAGCTTTAGCTCGTAACGCGCCCCATGCCAGATAGAGCAGATAAAGTGCGCCAATGATTTTCAGGACATTGAATGCGGTGGGGGATGCCTTGAAGATAGCCGCTACGCCCAAGGCAACAGCCGTGGTATGAACCAGTACACCCGTACAAAGGCCCAATACAACAAGAATACCAGCCATTTTTCCGTTCAGTGCTGATTGTGTCAGCACAAAGATATTATCTGGCCCCGGGGTAAGAGCAAGCAGAATACAGAGTGGAAAAAAGAGTGCGAGGACCTCAAAAGTGAGCACCAGTATAACTCCGTCGTTTATCTAAACGTTGGTATTCAACGTTGGTTCTTGTTCAAAAAATTGGATTTTGTCGATGGAAAATTGCGATGCTCTATAACTACAGTCAGGCTGCAGCAAATACAGTTGGGAAGGGTTCCTTGGGCATTTTTAAACAGCGCTAAGATCTGGTTCGGCAACAGAGCTTTGCACCTGAAATGCTTTTTGGATCAAATAACCCCGATGATAAAAATCAAAGGCTATATCTGTATCTGGCGCGAACAGTACGTTTTTGTCTTTCGAAAATTTATCGTGACAGAAACATACTGGGACAAAAATCTATAAAGACATCGCAATCTTCTTGTCTTCTTTTGTAACTGGTTTTGTATTTCAAACAATAGAATGTTAGAAAATGTTCACTATGCGAACATTGGTATGTTTCAGGGACAACTTCCCTTCATTAAAAGTGAAGATTTTTTCTTATGGATCGTGACGATTATAAACCAAACGAGAGCAAGCCAGCCCCATATAAACCGGTAAGGGCTCTTTCACGAGGACTTGCTCTCTTGCAGATTCTAAATCGCGAGGGACCATTATCTGTTCAGGGGCTTTCCAATTCGAGTGGGTTAAACCGGACGACGGTTTATCGCTTGTTGGAAACACTGGAACGCGATGAATTTGTTCAATCCGGCGCTTTATCTTCATCGCTATGGCATTTGAAGATAGGGGTTAAAACCCTGAGCGAGGGATACGATCATAGGGATTGGGTGACACAACTTGGTGCACCAGTGCTGGGCAAGCTTCTCAAAAAGGTTATATGGCCGACTGATTTGGCTGCGTTTGATGGCAGGGGAATGCTGATACGCGAGACAACACATAAATTCAGCCCGCTTTCAAACCACAGATCCATGGTTGGTGTTAGATGGCCGGTTCTCTCGTCATCTCTGGGGCGGGCATTTTTTTGTTATTCGGATGAAAAGACGAGGGCATCGATCCTTCGTGTTTTAAAGGCTTCAAATGATCCGGCTGATCGCGTAGCAAAGGATCAAACTCATGTAGCAAACCTGGTTCGCGTGACACGAGAGCGTGGCTATGCACAAAGCATTGATGAGACCACACAGGGGATTTCATCAATCGCCCGACCTGTATTCTACCGGGGGCAGGTTGTCGCGTCGATTAATATGGTATTTTTTTCTTCTGCTCTGTCGCCTAAAGTTGCTGCAGATAAACACCTGTCCGATATCAATCAGGCTGTTACTGAACTCGAAGAAAATTTGTTGGACAGCAGCGATGTCTTTAAGCAACAGTTAGAAGATCAAGCCTATTAAAAACTGAGCTGTGGCAATTCGAGTTTATAAAATCTTTGTTTGAGGGAACTCACTCGATTGTTACGGTTCATAACGGATTTATATCAAGTTTTGGCGAACGGGTTTGATAGTGTTAAGGTCAGGAACCTGCGGAAATATATTCCTGCGTTATTACTGTACCGGTTTGTTTTATGATCTGTACATTTCCAATGATTAATTCTGAACTCTCGTTTGGAAATCAATTTCTGAAGATAATTCTAAGATTAAATATATCTGGCCATTAAAGTTGGCGATTAAACCTGGGAGGAAGTTCTATGTGTGACGCGTGTGTTATCGAAGCCGTCAAAGAAAAGATGTTATCCCGTCGTGATCTCTTTAAAACGGCTGCTGCGACAGCTGCTGTTGGTGTCGTTGGTGGGGCTGGGGCCTCAATTGGGGCTTCGACGCCTGTTCTGGCAGCCGGGGCAAGTAAAGTCGAAGACATGACGCATGAACTTCACGAAGACTTTCCTACCTATTTCGGGGCTCAGGGTTTTTTCAAAGAACAAAAATTTAACTATGCCGAGCACAAGTTCAATCTACTGGAATTGAAAGTGAATGAGCACACCGGAACGCATCTGGATGCACCGCTTCATTTTTCTGAAAATGGTCAATCCGTTGCTGAAATTCCGGTGGAAAATTTGGTCGTTCCCTTGTGTGTGATTGATATTAAGGAAAAAGCGGCTGCCAATGCTGATGCACAGGTTACACCGGATGATATCAAAGCGTGGGTTTCTAAAAATGGTCCTATTCCTGATCGGGCTTGTGTGGCGATGAATTCCGGGTGGGATAAATTCACGGATAGTGACAAGTTCCGTAATGTTGGTGATGACGAGAAAATGCATTTCCCGGGTTTCCATGTTGAAGCAACACAGATGCTGTTGGAAACAAATGCTGTAGGATTGGCTTCGGACAGTCTGTCGCTGGATTATGGGCAATCAGCAGACTTTGCCTCTCATTACGCCTGGTTACCTACCAACCGATGGGGCATTGAGTGTCTTGCCAATCTGGATAAGGTTCCAGCCAAGGGGGCGACACTGGTTGTGGGCTCACCAAAGCATCGTGGCGGTACAGGTGGCCCGTCCCGTATTTTTGCGATGTTCTAATTTCGGCTTGTGAGCACTTTTTATTTGATTGGGGATGTTGTCTTCTTCTAAAGATTGGAAGGCAAGGTCCCCAATTTTATAGTAATCTGGCATTACAGCCTGTGCTGGTCAGTCCGTTTGGGAAAACCTGTTCTTGAAAGTGGGTACCAGTAAATCAATGCAGATTATTATCCTTCCCGAAATATATGGGCGTACGTCTTTTATCTCGGAACTCGAGACAACCTTTCTTGAGCAAGGTATCCCTGCCAAGATACTTGATCCCTATGGTGGAAAACGGCCTGTCTTTAACGACGAACAGCAAGCCTATGATCACTTCATGCGTGAATGTGGGCATGATGGATATCTGGCTTTGTTACAAAAAGAAATCCAACAGACTGAGGGACCATTGTACCTTTTGGGGTTCAGCGTCGGAGCTTCAACAGCGTGGCGTGTATTGGAACATCTAGATGTTGCGAATAGAGTTCAACGTTTTGTTGGCTTTTATCCGGGTCAGATCCGACATCATCTTTCCATTAATCCGGAATGTCCGACTACTTTAATTTTCCCGAGAGAAGAGGCCCATTTTTCTGTTCAGGATAGTATGGACAATCTGCGAAGAAAAGATTTTGTCACTTGTTACCAAAGCAGAGCTTTGCACGGCTTTATGAATCCTTGTTCGGGTAACTTTGTTCTTGAATTGTCGAACGAGTTTCTACGTGTTTTCCAAAAATCCAGCTGTGATGATTTGGGCAGCAATAATTGGAAGAGCAGGTTAGATGGCTATCTGTTGAAAACTTTTGAATAGCTCTCTTTTAATCAAGACTCTTCCGGAGGATCTTTTTTAGTATTTGAGAACAGGGAAAGCCAAATTTATGGAAAATTTATAAATACGACCTCTTCAACTGAGGGAGATTTTATCTTGCTTCGGTTATCTGTTAGAAAATGGGGATGACATTTTTCCGCCATGATCTCTTTGTAGGGATAGGGCGCTTATATGTTATAGGATTTAAATAGCTGGTTGGGGGTATCCCGGTTTGAAAGTTACATCACTCTTTTCTGGATTAATATCGGGTGCTCTTATTTGCAGTAGCTCACCAGTGCTTGCGCAAGATGCTGATCCATCAACAGAGTCTGATGCGACCTTTCAAGAACAACTGACTGGACGGGTCGCGAACAAAAAAGAAGATCAGTATATTTCGCTGGTCATCGAAAATGATTCCCTTGGCACAGCGGGAACCGATAAAAATTATACCAGTGGTGTGCGTCTAGGCTATCTGGACGTAAATGCAGACTTGCCAGATATTGCCTATACGCTGGACCGTGTTATCCCTACTTTTGGTATTAATGAAACGTCCAGTGTTTTCTATTCTCTGGGGCAGAACATCTATACGCCACGAGATATCCGCCAACGCGAACAGGATCCGAATGATCGTCCTTGGGCCGCACATCTTTATGGGTCAATTGGCCTTGTGACTGTTACAGATAATCATCTGGATGAAATAGAGGCTTCTCTTGGTATTGTTGGCCCAGCAGCATTGGGAGAACAGGCCCAAAAATTTGTTCATACCCATGTGACCCCCAGCAGCCCGACACCGCACGGCTGGTCAAATCAGCTCAATCATGAGCCAGCGGTATCTCTTGGTTGGCAACGACGCTTTCCCGAATACTGGTCCGTTGATGTGGCCGGGTTAAGTCTGGGGGCTTCGCCATATTACGGCGCAACTCTGGGCAATGTGCACACCTTTGCCGATGTGGGTATTAACTTTAAGTTGACGCCTGACCAGGACGTTTGGCAGGACGCACCTGTACGTGTGAAACCCGGCCTTCCAGGCACAGGGTACTTTGATACTCCTGATGATGGGTGGAGCTGGTATCTCTTTGGGGGCGTTGAAGGGCGTGCCGTGGCGCGTAATATCTTTCTGGATGGCAATACCTTCAGTGACTCACACTCTGTAGATAAGCATCATTTTGTCGCTGATATTAATGGCGGGTTAGCTATGACCTATGACCGTTATCGTATGAGTTACACCATGGTTTACCGTACTAAGGAATTCGAAGGACAAGACGATCCGGCTGTTTTTGGCGCTGTTAGCTTTGGTGTGCGGTTTTAATACTGGTGATCGTGTGCGCTATGTGATTATGCTATTGGCTGAACTTGATTTTTTCAGCCATTTCAGGAGCATGATATGTCCACTGTCCTCCCGCCGGAAGATCTGGAGAATAACCCACGGGTAAAAGCTGTCTTTGATGATATCCGGGCGACGCGTCAGACGGATTTTATCAATAATATCTGGCGATATCTGGCCTTTGATGAAGATCTTTTGGAGCGTACATGGGGCGAGGTGAAGGCGGTGATGGCAACGCCTTCCGATTTGGACCCTCTAACCAAAGAGATGCTCTATCTTGCGGTTTCCATTGTGAATAACTGTAACTACTGTGTGCATTCCCATACGGCAGGGGCCAAAGCCAAAGGCATGACGCAGGCACAGCATGCTGAAGTCCTCAAGATCGTGGCGTTGGCGTCAAAAACCAATCAGTTGGCCACTGCGCTGCAGGTGCCAACTGATCCGGAATTTCTTTTGGAGGAGTGATTTTAGATCAATTACCAATCAAATAGGGGCGTACATAGTCCTCTGGGTTCTAAGACAGCATTCCAGAAGCGGTCGCAATTAGGGTTACTGTATCTTTTGTATCCCTTAACGGGATTATTTGTCATGAGACGTGTCTGTAAAGGTATGCTTTGAGAAATTTCAAGCTCTGAGTAAAACTTTCGAGCTTTATCTTCATTGTTTAACACTTGAAAAATAAAGTCGTAGGGTTGAGCTTTATCGTTTAAAGTCAAATCGCCAACATAAATAGCTTCGCCTTCTGATACAGTAAAGCTCAAGTCTCGTGAAGGTGTATATCTTGAAATAGTTTTATAATTCCCTAGAGCGGTACTTATGTACCTATACTTTCCAGGTTTTACTAAAGAAGCCAAATACCTTGCTTCTTTTGATCTATAAACGAAAGTATTGATTTCTCCTTGTTTTTCCTTGTCTTCACGATATCCACCAGTTTTGAGGACTTCCAAAGAGTTTGTTGTAAAGTATGTTGATACAGCTTCTGATGGTTCACTAGGATAGTCATGTTTGATACTGAGTAGGACAAGAGCTTGTCCTTCGGGAATTACCGCCGTTTTAGCAGGACTCATCTGATGTTTACCAGATAGACTGTATAGTTGCGCTGTTGGCTCTATAATTGGTTGTGCGCAACCGACAATTAAAAACATCAAAGATAGTAATGACAATAATTTTACATGGTTCATTTTTTTACTCTTTAAAAGGGAATTTTTAAATTATTTTATATATTTAACTAGAGATTTATCAATACATGAATCGCCATTTTTTATTTAAGTAAAGACTGTGCCGAGTATCTTCTTATTTATTGAGAATGTCATTTTAAGAACTTGAAATTACTGATTTAGGTTGTATTTAGCTTTATCGGTAATGATAGCCTTGAAAACAAACATCTTGTAGAACGGATCCTGAAACATGACCTACGCAATTATCGCACGCCAGAAGGGCGGCAGAGACGTTTTGGAAAAAGCGGAAGTCGCCAAACCAGAGGCTGCAGCAGGTGAGGTCGTGGTGCGTCACACAGCCATCGGGGTGAACTTTATTGATACCTATTTCCGCACCGGGCTTTATCCGTGGCCTGTCGAAAAGGATTTGGTGCTCGGCAGCGAAGCCGCCGGGATTATTGAAGCTGTGGGAGAAGGCGTGCCAGGTTTTTCGGTCGGTGACCGTGTTGCCTATACCATTCCCAATGGTGCCTATGTTTCTCATCGAGCGATAGAAGCCAAACATTTGGTGAAATTACCTGATGGTATTTCCGATGAAGTCGCGGCTGCATCAATGCTTAAGGGATTGACGGCTCACTATCTTTTGCATAGTAGTTTTGAAGCGCAACCCGGACAGAAGGTTCTTTTCCATGCTGCCGCTGGTGGTGTTGGTCTTATTGCCGGACAGTGGTTAGCAGCAAAAGGTGTTACAGCAATCGGAACTGCTGGTGGCCCAGAAAAATGCGCACTGGCATTGGCTCATGGCTATAGTCAGATGATTGATTATAAGTCAGAAAATTTTGTCGAACGGATCCGGGAAATCACCGAAGGGCAGGGCGTTGATGCGGTTTATGACAGTATCGGCAAGGATACTTATCCCGGGTCTTTACATTGCTTGAAAAATTTTGGCTCGTTGGTCAGTTTTGGGCAATCTTCTGGCCCAGCACTTGATTTCAAACTATCTGATCTCGCCGCTGGATCTTATTCTGTAACGCGTCCAATCCTGTTTCATTTTACCGCTGAGTCCGGGTATTTGCAGTCGGCGGCGGATGCTCTGTTCGCCATGATTTCTTCGGGCGATATAAAGATCAACATCAATCAAAATTTTAACCTCACAGACGTGGCAAAAGCCCATGATCAACTGGAATCTCGCCAGACAACCGGATCAACTATCTTGCTGCCATAACAGGGTTTGACAAGTGTATGCAAAATTCTCGGGGTCTAGGTCTTTTAAAGCTCAATTAAGCTTATGTTGATACCATAGAATAGTCAGGGATGTTCTTGTCGCTAGAATATCCCCTATTTCTTGTGTATAATATATTTTTACGCATGAGGTAATGTTGAGAATTTTAACCTTTCCCGAAGGTTTTACTTAATGGATCAACCACCAATTTTCGATAGTTTTATTGATGGTCCTGCGAAAGAGCTGCTTCGATTAATCAACAATCATGCGCTTGTCTATATTCTGTCAGATGATGGAATACTCAAATATTCCAACCAAAAACTAGCTGATCTTTCCGGGTTTACTGTTGATGAGCTAGAGGGAATGTCGGTTTTAAACTTGCGATCCCAATATCACCCTGACTCATTTTACGAAGAAATGTGGTCGATCCTGCGTCAGGGAGGAACCTGGACGGGCGAAATATGCTGCATGGGGCGATCAGGCTCTTACTATTGGGAAGAGTTATCGATTTGCCCGCTAGAGCTTAAAGGGGATACAAACAAATATTATCTTGGTGTCAGTGCTGATATTTCATTATTAAAAAGCCGTGAAAAGACCATGGAGGCCTATAATGAGATGTTGGTCAACATCACCAAGGGGATGCCCTTAAGAGAAAATTTTGTACGCCTGATACACAATGTGGAAGCCATTTTCCCGCATATGAATTGCGCGATTATGCTGTCAGAGAACGAAAATTATCTCCGTAGTTTTGCTGGCCCAAGTATCCCGGATGAATATGCGGAAGCTGTTGATGGCATTGAAATTGGTGAGACGGTTGGTTCTTGTGGGGCCGCAGCAAAAACACAGGAACTGGTGGTTGTCGAAGACATTTACAATCACCCCAACTGGGCGCCTTATATTGATGTTATCAAGGACACTGGTTACAGGGCTTGTTGGTCGCATCCTATTGTGAGTTCTGAGGGCAAGACCTATGGAACCTTCGCAATTTACTACAGAACAACACGCGGACCGACAGAAATAGAGCTCACTCTTATTCAGTCCCTGGCCTATAGCTGTCGCGGAGCGATAGAGAGCCATAACGCTAGATATGAATTGATTGAGCAACGCAACCGGGCCGAGACGGCAAATCATGCCAAAAGTCAGTTTTTGGCAAATATGAGCCACGAGTTGAGAACACCCCTGAATGCCGTGCTTGGATTTTCAGAAATACTGGAAAAAGAGCTGTTCGGACCGCTTGGTAACAATAAATACAAGGTTTATGCCGGAGATATTCAAACTTCGGCGCATTTCCTGCTCGATATTATTGGCGATATTCTGGATATATCCCTTATTGAAGCGGGAAAGGTTTCACCGGAACCTGAAAATTTGCCAGTTAAAAAATTGATGGGCTGTTGTATGCAGCTGGTTAAGAACAGGGCCAATGACAAGGGCGTAACCTATGAGATTATAGAACCCGAAGGGGATTATTATATCTATGCGGACAAACAGCATGTGAAGCAAATTATTGCCAATTTGCTGATCAATGCGATCAAGTTCACCCCGTCCAAAGGGAAAGTCATTCTTACTGCTGAAATCAATAAACCGGAATATATTGATTTTATCATTAGGGATAACGGAATTGGCATTACCAACGAAAATTTGGAGCGGGTAATGGAACCATTCAGTCAGGTGGCAGATAGTATGACCCGTGCGCACGAAGGCGTTGGCTTAGGGTTAAGCCTTGCCAAAAAACTCGCGGTTGCACAGGGAGGCGACCTTCGGCTTGAAAGTGAATATGGTGAGGGCACGACCGTTTTTGTGAGTTTGCCTCTTCAATATTGATGATCGCTCCAAGCCTATTGTATTTTTTGCTTATTTACGAATATAGAAGAGTTTTTTGATCGGAAATATTCAGGTTGGTCCTAAACTGCCGTCGAATTGACGATTCACTTACCAAGCGATTATAGGTCCAGCAGGAACGATGCCAGTCGGGTTGATATGCTTATGAGATATGTAATAATGAAGTTTACTGTGATTTATATCGACTGTTTTTCGAAGGCTTGGAATTGCCATTAAATCCAGCATATATCTGTATAAGCTTTCAAAACTATTTAAACGCTGTTTATTTGCTTTGAAATGTATTTCATATACGGTTTCAAACCTTACTAATGTTGGCATCAAAAACAAGTCTGATAAGGTTATGTCATCACCAAACAAATAACGTGATTTCTTTAGACGTGCATTGAGTATCTCTAACGCATCAAAGAAGATTTCGCTTGAAGTGTTGTAAGTTTTTTGATCTTGCGCAAAACCAAAGTTGTAAACTCGTCGATTGACATTACTGTGTAACCATTCATTCAGGGCAATGATCTCATCCTTATAATTCTCAGGAACAAGATTAAATTTGTTTTTTGCTAAAGGTAACCAGCGTGTCGCAAAATCCATTGCAAGAGAAGCTGAATCATTACCAATAATAACGTTGTGCACTTTATCCCACAAAATGGGCACAGTTACTTTTCCTGAATAAGTCGGGTGGGACAGGGTCGAAAGCTCAACCAGGTTTTTTGTTTGGTTAATTTCGTCGGGATATTCTTCATTAAAGAGCCAGCCGTCTTCATAACGTTCTGGGGCTACCGAAGAAATAGACACAACATCTTCCAACCCAAGATAGTTAATCACGCCATAAGGACGGTGTGCAAAAGGGCATGCAAGTGAAATGTATAAATGATATCTGCCTGCCTCAATTGCTTTTGAAAGGGTAAAGGTATCTATAACGGATAATTCGTGTTCTTCCTTATTGGGGTACCAAATTCCTTTGTCTAAAACTGCCATGACGTAGATCCTTCTTCTTGGGACTGATTGAAGAGCTAAAATATCGTTCTGAGTGGCTTTAATAAGGTGTGGAAAGGGGAGGTAAGTGCATTTATGTGGCTCATGCGCTTTCCACACCGCCTCTATTAGTCCAATAGTTTGGGGGTCGCACCGGATTGGTCAATCCAGGGGTTCGTACCCACTAGTTTGGAACCTGCGAGATTTTTCTCATCGAAGTGGATGATAAATTCTTCAGGTCCGTGTGCGTAAGCAATAACCAATCCGAACTCTGGGTCAAGAAATCCACCATGAGGTCGGATACCAGGGTAACTTACGCGCCAAGCCGCGCCATCTAGATCAACGTAACCGAATGTCAATTTGCCAGTGACATTGCCGGGCAGTTCAAAGAACCAAACCCAAGGCCCTCCTGACACGATGGTCATGACTTCGTCAATACCAACACCTTCTTTCGAATGGTTGATGTGCAGTGGGCCGAATTTATTTTGTGCCCAAACACGAGTATCTGCATCCATTGCTCTCATGTCATAGACTTTTGGATAAGGTGCAACGCCCGGTTCAGAAGTTGTCAACGAGCCGCCATTTTCAACAGTAGGTTTGCGGCCAGCTGCTTCGATTTCGGACAACAGGTCTTCGCGTGTCAGTTCAAAATAGGAGAGCAACTCGGCGACTTCATTTTCAGTGACGGCGCGGGAATGTGAAGCTTTCAGAAGTGGCAAGGCTTCTTCAGGGAGTGGTACCGTGCTCACCCTTACACCTACGGCACGTAAAACTTTATTTATACCTTTAAGGCCAACTGTTTCAGGGCTTCCGTCACTATATGAAAGTGTAATGCGATCCTCAGTAATAGATGATCCTGCAAAACTTTGTGTTGCAGGTAACGTAAACAGCAAAGCGCCAAGGGTTAAGCCAATCCATTTCTTCATGATAGTATCTTCCTAAATAATTGGGGCGTTAAGTCGCCGATATATAAATGTAGTTTTGCCATGTGGCTGTAACTGGATATAAATATAATTATTTAGATTTGGTTGATAAACAGTGGTTTAGTGATAAGATAATTTACCAATAGTAAATAATATTATTTGAATTAAGATTATGGATAAATTTCGAGCGATCACAGTTTTTCGACGGGTTATTGAACTAGGTAGTTTTAAAGCTGCTGCTGAAGATTTAAATTTATCAAAAGCGGCTGTTAGCAAGAACATCAATGAGCTTGAGAATTATCTAAAAAGCCCCTTAATCATGAGAACGACGAGAAGAATGAATGTCACGGAGAATGGTCAGCATTATTACAACCATGTTCGTAACATATTGGATGAAATGGCCAACGCAGATTTATCTATTCTAGAAAACACTCAACAGCTTAGGGGAGAACTACGAATAAGTATGCCGATGTCTTTTGGATTAGAAACGATAAATCCCGCAGTGTGCCAGTTTATGAAGTTATATCCTCAGGTGAATATAGATGTTTTAATGAGTGACCAATATGTTGACTTGGTTGATCAAGGGATTGACATTGCCATCAGAGGTGGGGGCCAATTAAAAGACTCAAGTCTTCGTTCACGCAAGTTGTTTGAGCTTAATCGTATTCTTTGTGCGTCCCCTGTTTATATAGAAAATGCACCTGAACTTTTGGAACCGGATGACCTAAGTTTCCATAATTGCCTCATCTACAGTTTGTCGTCATCACCCACGAATTGGGTCTTTAAAAATGAGAATGAAATAAGAGAACTTAATTTGGTTGCGGGGTCTTATGTCGTGAATAATGGTTTGGCGTTGAAACAAGCGGCATTAGCAGATTTGGGCGTTATCTTGGCACCTGAGATCCTTGTGCACGATGAATTGGAAGCCGGCAAATTGATAAGGTTGTTACCCGCATGGAAGGCGGATGCACATGCACTTTATGCGGTTTACCCATATCACAGAGAAACATCACATAAAATCAGAACGTTTATTGATTTTCTCGCAAAACTAGATGAAAAAAGTAGGGTATCGTTGTAATTATTTTTTACGATCATATTTACAGTTCTGCTTCGTAGGGGATTATCCTGTAGCTAATGGTTGTTTTATGTGAAGTTTCAAATAGGGTAGTTATCTGAGCTTTACACCGCGACCAAGGCTTTTATTCAAGGTTTCGGTTTAGTTATCTGGCATTCATCTTGTTATTTTATCCCTCAGATTAGAAAATCTTTTATAACAGTATTAGATAAACTGGGCTTGAAGAATTATCCTTGGCCTAATAAAGCTAATATATAAAAATATTTTCAGATCCAATTTTGAAAACCCAATTTAAAAACAGAGAAGGCAAAGGGATGGCAATCGGCGAAGTAATCTGGACCTATTTTCAGGGTGAATGGCACGAAGGTAATCTACCGATTATGGGGGCCGCAGATCATGGCACCTGGCTTGGTTCTCTTGTTTTTGATGGTGCACGGTCCTTTGAAGGTGTTGTCCCCGATCTGGATCTTCATTCAGCCCGTGTGAATGCGTCTGCTGAAGTTATGGGGCTGAAGCCAACCATGACGACCCAGCAACTGATAGACTTGACCATGGAAGGTCTGAAAAAGTTTGCAGACGATGCCGCTGTTTATATACGTCCGATGTATTGGTCGAAGGAAGGTGGCGCGGGCACAGTTGTTCCCGATGAGAATTCTACCGAGTTCTGTCTCTGTCTGGAACAGTTTCCAATGGCTCCAACCAGCTATACGCAAACTCTTTGTCGGACGAAGTTTGTCCGTCCGATGGTTTCAATGGCGCCGGTAAACGCCAAAGCAGCTTGTCTTTACCCGAACAATGGTCGCATGATCCGCGAAGCACAGGCGCGCGGATATAATAATGCTCTTGTTGCGGATGCGTTGGGAAATGTTGCTGAAACCGGTACGTCTAATGTGTTTATGGTCAAGAATGATGTGATCTATACACCGGTTCCAAACGGCACATTTCTAAACGGTATTACTCGACAACGCGTTATTAGTCTTCTTCGAGACGCCGGACGTGACGTTGTTGAGACAACACTTACCTTTGAAGATTTTGAAGGCGCAGATGAAGTCTTTATGAGTGGAAATATCTCTAAAATAACGCCAGTGGTTAAGTTCGAAGATGTGGAGTATTCCATCGGGCCCGTGAGCAAACTGGCCCGCGAACTTTACTGGGCATGGGCAAAGAGCTGAGGCAAGACGAACAGAACGACTTGTATCTTACGGCAGCCCGACGCATTGATATTGCTTCGGGGATATTGCTTCGGGCTGTTTTTCATTGTCTAGCCTGATCAGTTTTGATTAGCTTGCACAGGCAATGATAATCATTTCTTTATGGTCATTCTTAAATGGTGATTGATCCCAATCGCCGTATAGATATTCGGTTTTCAATCCTGCGCTTTCAAGATGGCTTGATAGTTCTTGCTGACTGAGAAACCGTATGTGTGCCTCGGTTCTTATTGTGTCAGATTGATGTTTTCTAGCGTTGAGCGTTAGATTTTTTTGGGCGGAATATTTTTCACGATAAAGAGTGAAATATTGAACAATCGCTCCTTCACCCTTTTGTCTGACACGACCAACGTCATGCCATACTTCAATCTCTTTGCCTGTTGAGTGATCAGTATCTTGGGGAAGGATAAAGGTCTCTATTGTTTGTTTCGGCGTCCAGTTTAACCAAGCTTTGGTTGCCGAGTTTCTGGTGTCAAAGGCAATGCGGCCATTGGGGTTTAAGTGAGATTTCATATTGGAAAGAGCGGCTTGTATATCTCGATCAGTTAGAAACACCTGAAAGGCATGACCGCTCAGGATAATAAGATCGTAGCGGCTATCAGATTTATAGGTAGCTGCGTCAGATTTAACCCAAGCGATTTTATCACTGAAAGGTCGGCGTAATGCGATGTCTAGCATATCCTGAGCGGGATCAATCCCGGTTGTACAATGCCCTGCTTTGGCAAAAGCAGTGGTGAGCAACCCTGTGCCGCAGCCAATATCAAGTATTTTTTGTGGAACAGGCACGTCTTGGATCAGTGAGAGAAAAAAGTCACAGTCAGGCCCCCAAGGGTTTTGTTCGTCATAAAGACGGGTAAGAACCGGATCATGATAGTGATCTAAAGCGCGTTTATCTGGCATTATTACGTTATCGGGTCATGTTCTTGGGTAATAGTATTGATGAGGTGAGAACGGAAATATGTAGGAATGGTGCTGTGAAATTATCCTTGTTGTTAATGCACATCGGTTTTGGATCGCAGTTACTTTGCGTTAAGTTTTTTTGATTTCTGAAAATTTCCAATAACCGGCTTATGTTTAGGCCGTGCGGAGCTGATCAAGAGATGATAAATAACACTGCTCAATTACTTCTTTTAACTGCTCTTCTTTGAAGGGTTTTGTCAGAACATCGTTCATTCCCGCCTTGCGAAAAACTTCGTGGCGGTCGGTGAAGGCTTCGGCTGTTAGACCAATGATCGGAACATAGGCTCCCTTGTCTGTGGCCCTGATCTGTTCTGTGGCACTGATGCCATTCACAACTGGCATGTGGACATCCATAAGGATGAGATCTACGTCATGTTGTGCGAAAAGATCAACTGCTTCCTGACCGTTTTCGGCCCGAATGATCTCGTGGCCAAACTTTGTGATAAAGGCTTTGGCAATCATGGCGTTAACCGGGTTATCTTCTGCCAACAGGATAGATAGCTTGCCGATATCAGTTTGTTGCGGACGGTTAAGGAGATTGTAATAAGAATCAATTTCTTCGCTGCTGGGCAGTGTAATGGGGAGCTCAATCCAAAATGATGTCCCGCCACCCAATTTACTTGTAACTCTGATGTTTCCTTTTAATAACGCGATCAGGCTTTTTGTTATGCTTAAGCCTAAACCTGTTCCCCCAAATTTCCGAGTGATGGTATTATCGGCTTGGGTGAAAGCATCAAAAATACTATCCAGTCTATCTTCTGCGATACCAACACCGGTATCTTCGACAAGGATACTTAGTTCGGTGGTATTGTTTACGGTTGTAAGAGAAATTGACAGTCTTACTTGTCCTTCTTTGGTGAATTTAAAAGCATTGCTCAATAAGTTATTCAGTATTTGCCGCAACCGGGTTTGATCACTGTAGATCAGTTTGTGATTTTGTAGATCAATATCTGTGACAAACTCGATCCCCTTTTCATCGGCAAGCGTGCCAAAGGTGGCCTCAAGTGGGATAAGTATTTCTGGCAGATCAAAAATTCTGTTTTCCAGCTCCAGAGCGCCGCTTTCAATCTTGCTCATGTCCAGAACATCATTAATGATTTCCAGTAAGCTCTGACTGGATGAAATCAATGTTGAAATCTTGAGTTCCTGATCTGCATTCAAAGGCGTATTTTTTAAGAGCTGAGCCATGCCGATCATACCGTTCAGGGGCGTGCGGATTTCGTGACTCATAGTTGCCAGGAAATTGGATTTGGCAGAATTCGCGGTTTCTGCGGCATCTTTGGCTTCTTCCAATGCCTTTGTTCTCTGCTTGATCTTAGCTTCCAGATTACGGTTAAATTCTTCGACTTCCTGTTTGGCTTTTTCCAGCCTTTCTTCGGTTAACTTGAGCTCAGTGACATCCTGAACAAGTCCCGTCACCTGAAGAACTTTGCCGGAAGCGTCACAGTTAAGATCATTATGGCTGGTTACGTGCCGAACATCCCCATTACCATGCACAACACGATAGCTGAGAGAGAATTTACTTCCCCTTTCCAGGTTTTTTGCCTGAATGCGTTCAACGCGCTCTCGATCATCTGGATGCACACAGGTAATAAAGGTGTCGTAGCCCGGTGTTACGTCATCACGAAGACCGTAAACACTGAATAGGTTTTCCGACCACTCTTCATGCCCGTTCGTTAAATCCCAAAACCAGTGCCCCATCATGGCGACACGCTGGGCGCGTAAGAGGCTGTCGTTATTTTTATCAAGCCGTTCAGACAGTTCTCGTCGGGTTGTAATTTCTTTATGAAGGGAAGCCAAGCTTTCCTGAATTTTGTCTAACATGCTATTAAAGCTATAGCCAAGCTGCCCGATTTCATCATTGCTGGTGTCTTGAAGCCTTATATTCAGGTTCCCTGATTTGATTTCGGTGCTGACATCAGCAAGATGAAGGATTGGACGGATAAGTCTGCTTTGCAGATGAAAATAGCTGATAATGACAAAGATGATTGTCGAGAGCACCAGAATGGCCGCCATGATTGTGAGGCGATTGATTTTACTTTCAATCACAGCGACTTCACGGGCTGTACGCCGATCAATTTCGATGCCAAAGCTATTGATGGGTCGCATAATCTTAGCCTTGGCGTCATGATAGGCATCACTGAACAAGATATCAGCCGCAAGCTGTGGATCGGGAGGGGCCTTTCTGGTTAAACCTCCGTTCTCATCTGTGAAGAGGCCATTGAGTGCGGCAAAAGCTTTTCGTTCCAGAAATACGAGATCGTCAGAGTTTGTTTTGGCAGCTTCCAAAAGACCGAGTTCTTTTTCACTGATCCCTACAGCCTTGATCAGGGATAATAATGATGCCGCTGGTTCGGGGTCGTCATCATTGGGTTGACCGGAAATAACAAAATCCCAATAGATACTGTTGTAATTTTGGGGTCTTGGACTTTTCCCATCCCGAATATCCAGAATGTCGTTAAAATATTGTTCAAACCGTTGTTCACCAGTGACGGCATAACTTCGGGCCATGCGTGTCAAATCGTCAGAGGATTGTCGCAATCGATCGGCGAGTTTTAAAGCTTCCAGGCGTTGAATTTCTTTGTGAGTTAATTTTGTTGAGCTGTCATATAGCAACCCAAGGGTGAGTGTTGTCGCGCCAAGCAACACCATGAGAAGGGTAAAGATTATTATAACCCGAACACGGATTGACATATAGAAGCACCTGTTTTCCCGTACGTATATCCTAATGCTGTGTTCTTAAAGCAGGGTTAATGGCAATAAGAGAAATCACCGCATATTATGGTGTTCTAATTGTTGGCCCAAGATCGACTCATTTGATGTAAAAGGGGCTTTGTGACTGGACGAAAAATGATTAGCAGAGGGACGAAAATTGTTTGCCAATCTTTGTTACTTTCTGCCCTTTATGCACTTTGTTCTTTTTGAAAAACAGGTTCGTGGATAGGTTCCTGGAGAACGCTATTTATTTCCTCTAAAAGCTTTGTCGGGTTAATGGGCTTTGCAACAAAAGCATTCATTCCTGCTTCAAAGTATTCCTTTACATGGTCCTCTACCACGTCGGCAGTTAGGGCAATAATAGGTGTTTTTGCGATAGGACCATCAAGTTCTCGAATGATTTTAGTGGCCTCGGGACCACTCATTTCCGGCATTCGAATATCCATGAGGATCAGATCGGGTTCCTCACCTTGAACCGTATTTGATAACTGATCTACGGCTTCTTTTCCTGTGTTTGCTTCGTGAACAACATGACCATATTTCTCCATCAGTGCAGAGACAATGCGTAGATTGAGCGGGTTATCATCAACCGCGAGAATAACAAGGTTTCGCCTGGCTTGGTAATAGTCGGGCTCAATGTCTTCTGTCGGAGAAGGTGTGTTTTTATCAGCTTCTTTCAAAGGTATTCTGAACTCAAAATCAGTGCCTTGGTTTTCCTCGGATAAAACTGTGATGCGCCCGCCCATTATGTTCACCAACCGTTTTGATATGGCAAGCCCTAACCCGGTACCTGAATAGCGGCGGGAAATAGAGGCATCGGCCTGGGTGAATTCGTCAAAAATTTCATCCAGACGGTCTGCCGGGATACCAATCCCGGTATCTGAGACTTTGAGGACAAGCCATGAAAGATCTTTTGATTGCTGTTCCTGCCTGACAGAGAGGGTGATTTCTCCTTCCTCCGTAAACTTGATGGCATTGCCCAGTAGATTGATCAAAACCTGTCTCAGGCGGGTTGGGTCACCGTGTAAATTTGCGGGTATATCGTCCGCAATTTGGAGATTGAGTTCCAGTGATTTTTCCTGTGCTGATTGTTCTACCAGTTCGAGTGTTTTGTTGAGTTCCCGATGTAGTTGGTAATTAATATTTTCAAGTTTGAGCTTACCGGCATCAATTTTTGATAGATCAAGTATATCATTGATAATCACGAGAAGAGATCGGGTGGCATCCTTTATCTTTTCAACCTTTTCCCGGGTTTCTAAAGAGATTTTGTCTTCCAGCAACATATCTGCCAACCCAAGTACACCGGCCATGGGCGTGCGGATTTCATGGCTCATGGATGCCAGAAATTCCTGTTTGGCTTTACTCGCTGCCTTTGCTGCCTCGTACTGTTCGGCCAGTTCAGCCGTTCGTTCAATGATACGTTGTTCCAGTGTCTCTGCCGCTTTTCTAAGGTCTGTTTCAGCTTTGTCCCGTTCGTGAATACGTTTTGCTACGGACTGCAACAGGCGATTTCCTGATTCCGCGAGGACGTAGAGTTCATCTCCATGATTTTTGGCTGGTACCACAAGTCTTGTTGCCAATGGTTCGTCAGGATTGGTGCGCGCGAGTGCTTTCGAGATATTTTGCAGGGGCCCAATCAGCAAACGGTAAAAGATCAAAGAGAAAATACCGGCTATAATAAGGCTTTGCAGAAGAATGACCAAAACTTCCAATGCTACTCTTTGGACAAACTCTGTGGCGATATCAATTGGATCAGCAATAACCTGAAGGAAGCCAGCTTTGACTTCGGGATCGTCAAGGGTTCGTAATTCAATCTCAAAAGATTGTAATCCGCCAAATCCACTGTCTGCAATCCAGCGATGGGGGGACTTGGCGAGAACCCTGGATCTACTGGTAAGGGTATTGTGCAAGTCATCGAGAATGGTGACTGATATTATGGATTGATATTCCATCAAGCCATTAGCTACTTCCCCAGCCAGATCATCATTCACGTTATAGGCTGCACGTGCCGCGGGTTGATTTGCAGTTTGGATAACCTGTTCTACTGTCTTGATAAAATGTTCTTTGGTTTCTTTTAAATCCAGATAGGCAACAACAGCACTCATCAAAAGGCCAATAAGCAGCGCAACAAAGATCACAGATCTCGCGACCTTGGATGCAAGTCGTTTTTGGATCTTGGGCGTGAACAGGTCCTCTGATTGCACGTTAATCACTCAATCAATTATTCTCTAGGTGTATTCCTTAACTGTCGAAACAGGCTTTGTTTCCCCAAGTGGCTTGCAACGCCTGATTTTCCTCAATCCATTTGTCTGCGGCTTGATCGTGGTTCAAACCGTCTGCATCGACTAGCGCAGAAACCTGACTGATCATGGCATTAGTAAAATTCATATCACTGAGGATGGCAAACGCACAGGGCCAGTTTTTTTCCATTTTTATCCATGCAACTTTTTTGAGCCACCCGTCTTTTGGATTGCCGCAATCATGAACACGCTTGGGGTTAATGCCCCAGGCAGGATCATTTTCACATTCTTCAGCATAATCCGGGAACTCAACAAACTTCCCGTCAAAGCGATCTTCCACCCAATTCGGACTCCAGTTGAAAAGCACAATAGGTTCTTGTTTTTTGTAGGACTTATCCAACTCGATCCACAAGTCGTCTGCTTTAGTAACCGGGGCGACTGTAAAGTCCATCTCTAAGGCTCTTATACGTGCTTTTTCCGGTTTTTCCCATGGCCCTGCGACATACCTTCCCTGAGGGGCTGTTGAACTATGGGAAAAGAGGGCGGCACATTTTTTCAAGGCTTTCCAATCGGGCAAGCCGGGGCAGACTTTCTCTACATAGCTGGGGTACCACCATTCTTCACGGGTTTTGGCTGCGTGATCACCAGCAACAACAATTTGTCCCTTTTTCTGCACTCGTTGCAGGTCTTCAGCCATGGTGCCCTGCCAGACTTCGACCTGTACATGTTCCAGGCCGCGATGAAGCCTGGCCCACTGATCCTTTGTCGTTAGTTCCTTGTATTCTACAGTATAACCCTTGGATTGAAGCGTTTTACCATAGATTTTTGCCATAACGATCTGGCTGGTCCAGTTATTGATAATAACCCTGACAGGTTCCTTACTTTCCGGAACAGATGAAACTGCAGGACTAAAACTGGCCATCAGCATGATACCAGTCGTAAACAGTAACCGACCAATAAATAGGGCAGTAAACTGGGCAGTAAATCGGGAATTACACACGAGAGGGTGATTGTGCATGTTCGCTTTGTGGGCATCTTTAAGGATCGAGATCATTGAAAACCCTAATCATTTAACAGGAATAGGTTTGCGTGCCTTATCGGTGACATCAAAGCTTATGGGGAAAAGATTAAATATTTCTTTTGTAACTGCACATCTTTCCAGCAAGCTGAAATCTCCTTGGTCAGGTGTCAATAATAGGCCCGGAACCCCAAAACTTGGGTTTGTAAGCCCTGATCATTTAAAAATTAAGAGTTGTTTAGCTTGTTTTACCTAGAGTCTATTCACGGCTAGTTGTCTGGACAGGATGTGTTATATTGTGATTTCTCTGATAAATTCGGAGGAACCACAATGTCAGATGCTGACAGAGGTGAGTAGGTTTAAAGTATGTCAGTAGAAATCAAGGGACCTGATCAGGGGGGGCTATCCCAAACACGTAAGGAAGACAGGGTGGAAGCAGCCATCCTGGTGCTTTCTGATGATTGCCTGTCCCTTCTTGACGTGAATGATCGCGCGACTGAAATGCTTGGTTATTCACGTGATGAGTTGCTCGCTTTGGCTCCTGATGAATTAATTGATTTCTCACCCTGTTCAACAAAAACCGGGAATTTATGGGCTCTTGTCAAAGATGAGGTAACCTTACGGCATGCTAATGGACAGTCGATTTTTTGTCGTGTTTCGTCTGGCAGCCTTGAAATAGCAGGAGTTGTGCAACAGCTTGTTTCCCTGACGCCGATATCCCACGAACAAAAGATGTTAAAGGTTGGTGCGCTGTTACGTCTGGCTGTCGAACATATGCCGGATGCGATGATTATCTATGATGTTGATGATCGTTTGATGTATTTTAACAAGGCTTATCGCAAGATCTTTTCATATATGCCACCGCTCGAAGAACTTGTGGGCAAGCATTATCTGGATGTTATTCGCATAACGATGGAAGCGCCGGGGGTTATCACGGATCCCCTTTGTCAATCTGATCCGGAAGCCTATTTACAAAAACGTCTGGATCGTTTGCACAATCCCCATGATGGCCCCTTTGAACAAGACACGGGGGTGGGGTGGCATGTGGTAAATGAAATGCGTATTCCCGGGGTTGGCTTTGTTAATCTGCGTCGGGATATCACGGTAGAAAAGAAATTCCGGGACGAGATGTCTCAGGCCAATAAACAATTGGCCAAAGCAGCCAAGGCTATGGAACAGTCGCATGCTGACGCGTTGAAAGCGCAGGTACTTGCCGAGCAGGCAAATCGCAGCAAAAGTGAATTCCTGGCCATGATGAGCCACGAACTGCGAACACCTTTGAATGCAATCATTGGTTTTTCGTCAATGATGACAGAAAAGATTTTTGGGGATATCGGAAATGATAGGTACGAAGAATATCCCTTTTTAATACATGAAAGTGGTCAGCATCTATTAGCGATTATCAATGACATTCTGGATTTGGCAAAAGTCGAAGCCGGTAAAATGGAACTGGATCGTGAGCCAATTGATGTGACTGAACTTTTGCATGAAAGTGCACGCTTGATGAAGGGGTTGGCTGTTACCCGTGGTGTAACAATAGCTATTGACGTTAACGATAGAAACGCATCCCTCTATGCTGATTCCAGAATGACCAAGCAAATGGTCGTCAATTTGCTTTCCAATGCCTGTAAATATACGCCCGAAGGTGGGGAAGTCGTTTTGTTTTTTACCCACGACGAACAAAACCGAAAAGTTATTGGTGTCAAGGATACAGGTATCGGTATGAACAAGGCTGATCTGGGCCTTGCGCTCATTCCTTTCCAGCAAGTTGGCGATGTTTCTACAAACACTGATAATGGAACCGGGCTAGGCTTGCCATTGGTTAAATCATTTATAGAACTTCATGGGGGACGGTTAGAGATTGAAAGCGATCCGGGGCAGGGGACTTGTGCTTGTTTATGTTTCCCTATATCTGAGTAATGATGACTTAATTTTCTGTGAATCTTAGTTTCTGGTAAATGAAGTTATAAGCAAGTAGGACGTGAAATAATCAGGTGGTATGATGGAACTCAGGCATAAGAAAGATAAAATCTATGATGAGTCTTTTCTCGACGTCTGTCATACTAATATCTTGAGGTTTTATGAGTTTTACTGTGCAAAAAAGCAGGGAAAATCAATGCCTTCCCGAGCAGATTTTGATCCCCTTGAAATGAAAGAGTTTCTGCCGAGCCTGACATTGGTTGATGTGAAGCCGGAAACCAATGATTTTATCTATCGTTTGGTCGGGACCAAAGAGGTTGAAATCAGGGGAAAAGACCCTACTGGTAAAAGTATTCGCGATGAATTTTATGGGGTAATTGCAGAAGAGGTAGAAGAAAATTACAGATATGTGAGCAAGTATAAAACGTTTCTGTATGACCATACCAATGATGCTGATAAATCGAATAAAATTATTCATGACGAAACTCTGTTCGTACCACTTTCAAATGATGATAATATTGTTAATATGATCATGTTGTTTTCTGTACAGCAGTTTGCGCAATACTAATAAGTAAAACTGTTGTTGGAATTGATTTCCCGGTTTTGGGTTACGTCGCTAATTTTTGTCGATTGACCGATTTCCAGCCGTTATCGCAGTTGTCATGACCCAAAATTTTACGAAACAATAATAATTAAACGTAATAATGATTTACGTCACAAATGCTTGCCTGCGATCTGGAAGAAAGCTTTATGTTCGAATTGATGTACCCGCGTAATAAGATCTATGACGAGAGTTTTCTGGATAAATGCGATCCAAAAATAGCGGCGTTCTATCAGGAGTACTGCGCGCGCAAGCAGGGACGCACAATGCCGGGACGCAAGGATTTTGATCCGCTGGATATTAAAAGTTTCCTTTCTGGTATTACCCTTGTCGAAAAAGACCGTGAAACGGGTGAACTTTTTTATCGACTGGCCGGAACCGAAGCGGTGGAACTGCGAAAGAAAGATCCCACGGGAAAGCCGGTGAAGGAACATTTCTACGGGGATAGCTGGGAAGAGGTCGAAGAAAATTATCGCTACGTCTGTGAGTGTAAATCATTCATCTATGATCACACGGTTGATGAAGACAAAATAGGGAAATTTTTCCACGAGGAAATTATGTTTTTACCGCTTTCGGATGACGATGATTTTGTGAATATCATTATGCTCTATTCCGTGAAGCGCCTGAACAGTTCTGAATAAGAGCTCAGCTAACCCAAAAAGTCGCCAGTTAGCTGACAACAGTTAGCCGACAATGAGCGACCATAATAAGAGAATATCTTGGCCATAAAAAAAGACCCCAAAGATTGCTCTTTGAGGTCTTTTCATCGAGAAAGCTACAAGCTTTAAAAACTATGGGAGGGTAGTTTTTAAAGCGAGCCTTCTATGAACACGGTCAGCTAAATCTATTAGATTTTAGAAACGATACCTGCGATATCGCAACGTGCCAGACCGATGTCTTCAAGAGTTGCATCGCTGCAGTTTTCCAGAGCGATAAGTGTTTCTCTGCGAAGCTTGAAATTTTCAATGGCTTCAATCGCGGAAACAAAAAGGTTACCAAGTGCAAAACCAATACGCTCTGCATAAGTTGCAGTTGGGTTTACAGGAAGTGTTTCTGTGAATGTTACTGTAGCCATTGTTTTAACTCCTAAACAGTAGATAAATAAAGTTTAGACGCTTCGCGATAAGTTCGTGTTCGTCCGATGACCAGAGATATAATCTCACTGATTATTTTTTACGAGTGGCAATCCTACAACTCGGATATGCAGAAAGTGCATGTCATAAAACCGACATTTTCTGCGGGATAGAGGGGGGGTATGTTTCAGGAGGGTTCGCCGTGAAAGTTATTGAATTCTCTGAATTTTGGAATGTGTGTGGCTTAAAATTTGGCAGCCTCTAAGATGTCGTTATCATCAAAAAGTCATATTATGGCTAATAAAAGTTTAAGTTTTTTTACCGCAAGTCGACCCTGATTTAATGTGTTTGTAACGTATTGTTCAGTGAGCTGGGAAAAGAATCGTTCCAAAGGCTTCCTAATGATTGTGATTACATCTTTGTTGAAGATAATTTTTACTTATGCAGTGCTTCTATATAGCTCAGCACAGATTCTTCGTTGTGGTGGCCGATGATTTTGTGGGCTTGGGCTTTGATCTCTTCGCTGGCGTTGGCGACGGCAATTGGCGTATGGACGCTACGGAGCATATCCAGATCATTGGAACTGTCACCAAAGGCGGTGGTTTCTTTGATGGTTAGGTTGTGGCGGTCCTTGATGTGACCGAGGAGAGACTTTACTGCGAAACCTTTGTTGGCTTCAGGGGCGGACACTATGATTTCCCAGCCGCCGATATAGTGGTTTGGGTAAAGAATGATCAGAAGGTGAGGGAGCTTTTCTTCGATCAGGCTTTTAATGGCAAAAATTTCTTCTTTGCTTCCCAAATATACAAAACAGAGCACATCATCCAATAGGGGCTGTGATTGGAGGTTATGGTCCTGCGGGTTTGAATCTGCTAAGGAGTTGAAAAGGTTGGACGGTAGCTCGCTCAGTCGCGGGTCACGACGAATGACTTTCTCGTCATGGAACCATTGCATGCCTTTGTTTTTCAGCTCTGGATAATAAAGCGGATTGTCATCGTCTTTGAGGCCAGACACATAAGGGATCAGACCAAGTTCCTGAAAGCAATCAAACGCCCGGATGGCATTGTTTAGCCCTAAACCTTTGTGATCCAGAATATGGTCCGTTTTTAGATCCCTGATAATGGCGCCGTTCAGTTCGATAATCGGTAGTTTGAGATTAACCTCTTCCATAAGGTGTTTTATGGAGGGGGTCGCCCGGGCTGTTGCGACTGTAAAATTCACGCCTCGTTCAATCAGGCTGTTGAGCCGTTCAACTGAGCTCTTGGGCAGATCCCCGACGGTGTCCAATAGAGTAAAGTCCAAATCGGATATAAAGAGTTTCAAGTTATGTCCTCGGTAGGTGGGCTTAACAATCTTATATGATGATCTAGCGTATTTATGCGAATGTTAAAAGGAGAGTCACTGTTAGACCTTTTTATGAATTACGCTGGCTGAAAGTATTACCCGTTATATGTATTACCGGGCGTACAATTTTCTTTACCCATTGTATTATAGTTGGCAGCTGTTCTTGAAAAAGCACAACCAATCTCTAAGTGACATATGAACGATCAAGCAACTCCGAAATGATTAAGAGCAAGGGGAGTGCTTGGCCTATAATCTTTTGTAACCAGTATCTTGAGTTACATCGTCCAGCTAAAAGAGATCAGGTAAGGAATTTTTATGAGTAATCCTGCGAATACCCCCGATAATTATCCCGCCGACTATACACCCCCAAAAGTATGGAAATGGGATAGTGAGAATGGTGGCGAATGGGCCAGTATCAATCGCCCTGTCGCTGGCCCGACACATGATAAAACCCTACCGGTTGGTGATAATCCGTTACAGCTTTATTCTTTGGCGACCCCAAACGGTGTCAAAGTCACGATTATGTTGGAAGAGCTTTTGAGCCAGGGGCATAAAGGGGCTGAATATGATGCTTACTTGATCAAAATTGGTGACGGCGATCAGTTCTCCAGCGGTTTTGTTGATATTAATCCGAACTCGAAAATTCCTGCTTTGCTGGATAATGGCCCTGACACGCCGATCAAAGTTTTTGAATCAGGTTCAATTTTACTGTACTTGGCTGAAAAATTTGATGCCTTTTTACCAAAGGACCCTGTTAAGCGCACAGAATGCCTGTCATGGCTTTTCTGGCAGATGGGGAGCGCACCGTACCTTGGCGGCGGCTTTGGTCACTTCTATGCCTATGCACCCTTCAAAATGGAATACTGTATCGATCGCTTCACGATGGAAGTGAAGCGTCAACTTGATGTGTTGGATCGCCACTTGAGCAATAACAAATATATGTGTGGTGATGACTATACCATTGCTGATATTGCGATATGGCCATGGTATGGATCTGTGGTCTTGAACAGAAGTTATGATGCTGCTGAATTCCTTGATGCCGAAAGCTATACCAACGTGATGCGCTGGGCCAAGGAAATCGATAAACGTGACGCAGTGCAACGTGGCAGAATGGTCAACCGTACATGGGGTGATTTGGATACACAGCTGCATGAACGTCACCACGCCAGCGACTTTGACCTGAAGACACAGGATAAAGTTGCTGCTGAGTAGGTCGTTCTGTCCTGAATGTCATAGAGCGATTATGTGCTAAGGAAAACCTTTCAGGCCTGGGGATTGTTTCTCTGGCTTGGAAGGTTTTTTGTTATTCAACTGGGACTTTGTTATTTAACTAAGACATGGGATGGTTTTGTTACATAGATATCCGCTGCGCAGAACGGAACTTTCTGTCGCGAACAGATTAATCATGCTCTAGTCAAAAAGAGCATCAATTTCATCCTGAGAGATAGCTTCTTCGACTTCTATCGCAGGCCCGTCCATGGCAACTTCTTCACTTGGTGTTTCTTTTGCCGAAATTTCCAAGCCCAGTGTTTGAATGGCTGCTTCGCCGTAGATTTCAGCCATGTTGCTCACCCTGTCTTCGACAAACTGCATTGATCGCAAAATCTTGGTGACACGCTGTCCGGTTATGTCCTGAAAGCTACAGGCTTCGAGGTTATTGGTGGCGTTGGCAACAATTTGATCACAGAGTTTATTACGATCTTCCTCGCTGTTGTTTTCACGAAGCTTTTCAGCAGCATCCAAAATTTCTTCGGAAGACTTCAGAATGCCATTTGATGCTTCTTCTGTGTTTTTTACAAGTGCATCAAGCTGGACGGACATGTTCTCAAAATCTGTCCGGTCCCCTTTTTTGCGCATGGCATCGGCAAGTTCCTGGCGCAAGCGTTCTACATAGAGGACAAGTTTTTCTAGTTCTTTGTGAAGGCGTTCGTCTGTTGCGGCAATTGCCATGGTTAAATTCGTCCCAAAGTCGGTACCCCGAAGTTTATATATAGGGGGAGGCGTTCTATTTTCAAACTTGATATCGTATATAACATAGACATAAATATCAGATTTAGGAATATTTTCCTTTATTATTTATGTAACTCTAACGTTACGGCAACACCCCTTATTCGTTAAAAAGTTTAGCCCCCGGCAATTAACGCAGTGTTAAAACGGGGTGGTTTTACAGATATTTTCCTGTAAATATTTTATTCTAATGATAAACCGAACAAAATAACCGGTGTTTCTGTTGCTTATCTAACAGATAGTATATGTTAGATTTATGTAGCATTAGGTTGAGGACCTACGGCACGTTTGTATAGATGCCAGGTTGCATGCCCCAGAAGTGGTAAGGTTACAAACAATCCTAACAAACCAGCGAGAATGGAAGCAACGGTCAGCACTGCGATGGTGATACACCAAAGGATCATTGTCTGCGGATTGTTTTTGACCAATCTGACTGATGTCACCATGGCGGTCACAAAGTCAATGTCGCGGTGATAAAGCATGGGAAAGGAAATCACTGAAAAGGAAAAAACAATCAGGGCAATGATTGCGCCGACGATATGCCCGACAAACAGGAATAATAATCCCTTTTCCGTTGTAAAGATCAGGTCAATCAGTTCAGCCATGCTGAAAAGTTTAAATCCAAAAAAGCTGAGGGTGATAAAGGCTGCCATATCGAGCCAGATGAAAAGTGAAAATCCGGTCACCAGAGCCATCCAACCGAGATCTCGATTAAACATCGATTTGACGACACCAAAAGCGCGCCCCCAACTAAGGGGCTTGTTTTCTTCCAACTGGTGGCTGATGAAATAAAATCCACTGGCGATAAAGGGGGCAATAAGGGCAAAGCCAATAGCAAGTGGATAGACGAGATAGGGCAGCTCAAGCTCCAGCAAGAGAATGATCAGTACCCAACCGCCAACAGCATAGATCCCGCCAAAGAACAGGCCATAGCGGATTGAATTCAAGAAATCGGACATCCCGGCTTTTAAAATTTCGGGAATAACAGCTGGCGAAAGACTGTAAACATCCGGCCAGTTAGGGTTTCTTTTTTTTACCCGGGCATTATCCTTGATTGTCGGATCCTGGGTGCTATTGGGTGCAGTGTTCCCTTTGGAAGTATCGGCCATGTTTTATTTCCCTGATGACTAGTGGCACCGTCTTTAATTTTATTGGTGCTCTTTTGATGACAGAGTAAGTCATTTGATTAGGAATTTATACTATTAATTGTTATTTTCTTCGATGCCTTATGAATGCTTTTTGGCTGGCAAGCATTCATAAGGTTTTGATTTAGCTATTTAAAGTCTTGGGAATGAGAAATTTTAAAGGGGAAGGTAGAGGTGCACAGTTGTTCCCTGTTCAGGATAACTTTCGATTTCCATGATACCATTGTGAGCTTCGATCAAAGATTTCACAATTGCGAGTCCCAGCCCCATCCCTTCTTGTGACAGGTGAGGATCGGTGTTCATTCTGGTAAAGGGTTGCTGTAGTTTGGACAAATCTGTTTGGTCCATCCCGATGCCACTATCTGCAATAGATATATGTGCGTGCTTTTGGATAGTAGCCTTTTGTCTATCCTGTTCGGGTACATTTTCTGAAGACTGATGTGTTTGTTCAACCGCTACTTCGTCAAGCGTAATTGTTACAGTACCATTCTTGGGGGTAAACTTGGCAGCGTTCGTGAGTAAATTAAATAATATTTGTCTAAGTGCTCTGGCATCTGCGTTTATGATGGTCGTATTTTTGGGGGTCAAGATCTCTGTGTATATCTCTGCCTTTGTAAGGGTTGGCGCAGCTTCTTCAAAGCAGTCTTTGATGAGTTGGCAAAGCTGCAGGCGTTCCTTTTTTATCTCAAGCTGACCTGCTTCAGCAGAGGATACTTCGAGAATACTGCTAATGAGATTTAGCAGATGACTGCCGGAATTATGTATATCCTGCGCATAGTGCATATATTTTTCTGACCCGAGAGGGCCGAAATGCTCCCCTGTCAGAATCTCACTGAATCCCAATATAGCGTTTAGGGGCGTTCGCAGTTCGTGGCTCATCGTTGCCAAAAAAGACGCTTTGGTTCTGTTCGCTTTTTCTGCTTCGCTCAGAGCTAGTTGCAGAGTTTGTTCAGTCGTCTTGATTTGGGTAATATCCTGAACGGTGCCATAGGACCTGATAATATTTCCTTTGTCGTTACGAATTGCCTGCCCGATTTCACGCAGGTGTGCAATAGACCCATCCTTTTTGATTATCCTGAATTCCACATCAAAACGGTCTGATATGCCATCATGAAAATGGGACTTGTAGCGGTAGTTTTCATAGTCTTCCGGGTGAAGGTGTTTTAGATCTTTATTTGCTGTCCAGGAACCCAATTCAACCTGGCTGGCATCCATTTCATAAATTTTCAAGAGTTCTGGCGAATAGTATAGGGCAGTGTTCCTTTTTTCATCCCATTCCCAAAATCCAAGCTCAGAAAGAGTAACGGCTTGTGATAGACGAAGCTGTGATTGCCGAACTTCAGTTTCCAGTTCTTGTTGTCTTTTTGCTGTCTCGGCGCGAAGCAAGGTACGTTCAAGGATTGCTGGCAAGACATCAAAGAAAACAACTTTGGGGTCTTTGTTAATATAGCAGGTCACGCCCGCCCGTAGAGCTTCAGCGGCCTGATACTCTGTTTCTTGGGACGTAATAAAGACGGTCTGCAGTTGAGGGCTGAGAGCCAGTAGTCGTTTGATAAGATCTATACCGGGACTATCAGGTAATGTGTGATTGACAATAACCAGAAATGCAGGTGACAGGCTTTGAAATTCAGATGCGTCTTTTGCCGAGGGGACTGAGGTTATTTTATACCCCAAAGGCTCGAGAGCTTCTTTGACTTCTTCGACAAAAGAAGTGTCATCATCCACATAAAGAACAGGGATCGGTAATTGGGTTGCACAAAGCTTTTGCCATTCAGGAGAAACCAAATCAGCCATAGGTGATCCAGTTCTGCTGCTGAAGCTGCCTGTTTTTACAATGGCAGTGGTGTTCTGTTTTTGACGGTATCATCACATGTGATACCGTTGAATTATTCATTTTTTGTAACAACCTAAACCCTTGTCAGGTTTGCAATCTGGCTTGTTATTATTATTCCAGAAACTGTGATGTGCATTTCTTGAGACGGCTTCATTCACTGACTAAAGAAATGAACACGGTGTACCTGTTCGTATTTATTATTACGGACAGAATAGCGCCAAATAGTTAAGATTATATTATATATGACAAATCTAAATCTTTTAGCTTATTGGTATTGTTTGATTTATTTTGAATTACTTCTCTTGACCCCGGTCTATGGATTTTCAATAATCCCGGTGCTTACATGCAAGATTGGCCACACAAGAATGGTCGTCTCAAAAGAAAAACGTCAGGACATTTTAAAACATAAGGCTTGATCAGACAGAGCATAATGATGTGACGGAAACTGCGCATTATTTCCTCTATCGGACTTGAGCTGGAAAGTGAAGAGAATGACCTGTTCAAAAACACCAGATTACGGCAACTGGTCGCAAAGATCTAAAAGTTATCCATTGAGTAATTACCGTTTTCAATCGTCAGAGCTATTGGTTCTGGAGTTGCTACGTTTTTATTGCCAATCCTATGCCGATCCTGCTTCTTTGGCTTGGGAAAAGGCCTTTGCTTTGGGGGAAAAAGAGTTGGGTCCCTATGATGGGGCGTGGGTGGTCAACGCAACGGCTGCTTTTATCCGGACGATACGAAACGAACGAAAGGCATCGTTTGAGTTTATTGTATCTTGTTGTGAAATCTGTCGTCAGCAAATCTGCGTGACCGAGCTAAATTCGTTGTGGTTGATACAGGCCGCGAGAACCGAAAATACCTTGGCGATGGAAACAGCTGGGCGACTGACACTTGACCGAGCAGGGTATTGGCCTGGTTTGGAAGAGTTACTGGAGAAATCAAGGCGCTTGGGATCTGTACTGAATGAGGTTTTCCCCGAGGAGCATGTATCTTTTCGCCACCATTCAGATCAAAACCGACTTGCCCGAGATGAACTCTCTAAAGGCCAATTTCCCAAAAACCAATTTCCGGAGGGAAAGTTACATTAAAAGCATACAGTTTTTTTAGCTGTATCTAAATTGGTTGGAGCAGAAGACAGATGTCCATCTGTTCCAACTGAGGATCCTCTAGTGCCTTCTCACACCAGACGCTTTTTGGCCGGCGCAAATTAAAGATACCGATTTTGTACAGGTATGATTGTCGTGCTGATAGATCTGACACTTTTGATAAGGGTCATTTCTTATGCGTTAAGTTTATTGTTCCACCAGTTAATTGTCTCTTCGGCTGTTTGCTGAAGCGTTGGTAAATAGTTGCCTGCAGCAGTCATATCTTTTGAATGGCTTTCCATGGTTTTTGCCTGTTCTGCCAAACGGGGTGCAAACATGGAACTGGCTGATCCTTTGATTGTATGTGCGGCGAGGTAAATTAACTCGCTGTCAGCTGATGACACGCCTTCTTTTAATTTGTCTATTTGGGTGTTTATCGTATCCGGTGCCATTCCGATTAACTCAGCCAAGACCTCGTCGCCTATTTGCGATTTCATGAGATCATATTCCTCTTCGGAGCCGATTGGCATGCCTGTTTCATCTGGGGTACTTGTCATGTTCGGCGAAACCTCTTCTGTGAACTCTTCTTTCACAGTTTCTTTTGTGCGAGACGAAAACTGCGAAGGTCTTGATGGATCAGTTTTTCTTTGCTGATTGATTGTGTCCATATATTTAACGATAGTGCCTTTTAGTTGTTGTTCAGTAAAGGGTTTTGACAAGACATCGTTCATACCTATTTCCTTGAAATGGGCATGACGTTCTCGAAAGGCTTCGGCTGTCAGGCCGATAATAGGTATATCCGGTTGCCTTTCCCCTTCACGTATGATCGAGGTGGCTTCCATGCCGTCCATTTGCGGCATGTGAATATCCATAAAAATCAGATCAAAACTGTTATGGTTCAGGGCATCAACCGCTTGTTGTCCGTTTATAACGATGGTTGGATGGTGGCCAAATTTTTCAAGGAAAGCTTTTGCGATGGTCGCATTGACCATATTGTCTTCGGCAACCAGAATGTCGAGAGGCGGACAATTCAGCTCATCCAGCGGTATATGCTGTTCTTCCAGCAGGGTGATTTCTTCGCTATTTGGTGTATAGACGGGGAAAATAAGCTCGAACTCACTGCCAATATTGAGTTTACTTGATACTCTGATCTTTCCCCCCAGCATTTCTGCCAAATTTTTCACAATCGCCAGACCAAGTCCAGTGCCGCCAAACTTACGAGTGATGGTGTTGTCTTCTTGGGTAAAGGATTGAAATATTGACTCTATTCTGTCTTCGGCAATGCCTGTTCCAGTATCTCTGACGCTTATAATCAGGATATTTTGTTGTCGTGTGGTTTTACTTTTCATGGACATGAAATCACGACAACGAGGATCATCGAATGAGAGCTTTTCAACAGATAGTGTAACCCCGCCACTTAGGGTGAATTTAATGGCATTGCTCAATAGGTTTGTCAGGATTTGCCGTAACTTTGTACTGTCTGTCTTGATGTGTTGTGGGCAAGTTTCTGTAATATTTGTGGTGAGGTAAAGCCCGTTGTCTTCCGCAAGGGAGAGGAGAGGCGTTGTGACTGTTTCGATCATTTCCTGCAGGTCAAAAGCTGTATGTTCCAGCTCTACGTTGCCGGTTTCGATCTTGCTCATGTCCAGAATATCATTGATGATTTCAAGAAGGCTGAGGCCTGAGGTTATAATAATGTCCAGTTGGGTTTTCTGATCATTGTTAAGGTCTGAGTCCCTTAACAGCTGTGCCATGCCGATAACGCCATTTAAGGGCGTTCGAATTTCATGGCTCATGGTTGAGAGAAAGCTTGATTTGGCTTCTGTTGCCTTCTTGGCTGCCTTCGAAGTATCTTCCAGTTCTTGTGCCTGTTCCAACAGCCGTTCATTGACTTTAAAGAGAACGGATTGATGAGCTTTGAGGTCTGTGATTTCAGTTCTTACCGCAACAATGCCACCGGCTTTACTTTCCAACTCGCTGATTTGAATCCACCGACCATTTGGAAGTTGCCGTTCTTTATCTCCGCGTGGTGAAAGGCCATCCCGGTTCCATTTGGCTCCTTTATCAATGGCAGACGCTTTATCGCCTATCTTGTCCCAATAAGCGTTGAGTATTTCCTGACGATCAACACCAGATTGAAACATGTGAGCGACTTCAGGGTAGAGTTCTCTATGGCGGGCATTACAAAATACGAGTTTGCCTTGTTCATCGTAGAGGATGAAGCCGACACTGATGTCTTCCAGTGCAGATAAAACTTGTTCAGCAACTTTTTGAGCTTCGTGTGATGTGCGTGGCAAGAGTGGCGATGCTCTGAAGGTATAGAGTATCGCACCATCATGAAGCGTGTGTCTTGTGCTGGTAATTCTTAAGTTTCCCAAACCAGCCAGGTTAATGCTCGTCAGCTTGCCGTTTTCATAATCCCGTAAGTCTTTGCGCCAGGAAATTCGTTGGCTTTCCGTTAAATGTCGCCCGGCATCAGCAACAATTCTGTCCATAAATGAGGAGATAGGGATATTCGGTTCTATGATTTTGTCTAGTGACTTATCTGAAGGGTGAAGCACTTGCTGCAGATCGTGGCTATAATTGATCAGCAGGCCACGTTTATTGAAAATAGCAAAAGCATCAGGGGATGATGCTTTCTGCTCTTGCTCAGAGAGAAGGGTGTCACCTGTCTTATGTCCTTGTTCCAATGGCCTGGTCATATGATCCTATGATCTGAGCATCTATTGATAGTGGAAAATATTTTGCCGTTAGTTCTAAGCTTTAGTCTTAAATCCTAATGGCATCACAGTGATATAATTTTGATAAGAAATACTTAATTAAAATACAACTACTGCGATGATATTTTGATCATATGTAGCGTTATTTTGTTGACGGATATTGCTAATTTAAGGGAACGGATGGTTTGGTATAGCTATCAATAATAGCGTTGATGGTTCCTTGGCTGTGGAGGTCTTTAATGGCGCGATCAAAGTCCGGCAGTATGTTTGTGTATTTTGATTTCTTGTTGATGCATAGATGAATATTGATTGTGTCGACAACCACGGATGTTTTTTCGATGCGGTTTGTATAGTGGTTATCTCGTGCGAAGTAATCGAAGTTGACAGTGTCCCGGACAATAATATCTGCGCGTTTGTTCGCGAGTAGCTTGTAGGTTTGTTCCAGTGTGTCTGTCCAGACAACTTTTGCATCTGGAAGTTTGCTTTTGAGCCAGCCATTTCCTCTGTAATCCACCAGGACAAACTTCATAAGATCCTGGGCTGACTTGATTGCCAAGATTTGATCGCGTTGAGGGTGATCTACATAGGTGTAAATGACAATGTCACCGGAAAAAACAGGTTCCTTGCTGCAGGCAGTGTATTTAAGCCGTTCTGGTATTGGTATGGTGACAAAAGCGTCTGCGATCCCTTTTTTGACGTTCACTTGGGCGCGAGACCAGGGGTATCCATCGTATTGGGTCTCTATATTCAGTTTGTTTCTGAGAACTGTATTAAGAACGTCAATAACAACGCCTTTCATCTGCCCGTCTTCAGTCCAGACCATGGGGGCGTAGCTTTCAGGAAAGGCCAGCTTCAACGGTGTAGCTGCAGCTACAAATGGACAGGATAGAATGAAGAAAACCAGGGGCAAAAACTTCAAGTTATACACTCCGGTGCCTTGCAAACAGCTCTTTCTCAATTCTTGAGTGTACTCTTTTTAATTCGATTTGTGTTGGAAAATTTATTTTTTGGTCAAGATTTGTAAGGCCTATTCAGGAATACTTTGTAATTTGAACATGGCGCGAAGGATATTTTCATTGGAACGAATTCCCATATGCGAGAACCATTTGTTAAAGAGTTCCAGGGATTTTTCACTGCGGTAAAGACCGGCCAGATAACGGTCGACAAGGAGTTTGAAGTCTAATGACTGACGTGCGAACATTAAGGCGTAGGGATCGTAAGTATAAAAGCGATTGACCAGCTTAAGGTCATTCGGAGCATCTGCTGCATCAAGTAAACCGATTAAGATGATACGATCAGCTATGTAAGCATCAATCTCTCCGTTCTCTAGTGCTTCAATACCTGTCTTGGGATGCTTGTAAGTAACGAGTTCAATGTCAAGTTGGTCACGTTCTACGCGTTTGGCGATGGTGTCGGCAGTGAGAGTACCATAGATTATACCAGCCTTTTTCCCTTTGAGGCTTTTAAGACTTCTGATCCGACTATCATCTTTCACGAGCATTTCAGCACCTGTGACATAGGTTAAGAGGCTAAATCCTACCTTCTCTTGACGCTTGAATGTCCAGGATGTCGTGCCGCAAACAATGTCCACCTTCCCATCTTGTACATAGTCAAAGCGGTTATCGGCTGTCACTTCAACCATTTTTAATTCAAGATCCGGTTGATCAAGGTCATGTTTCAACTTTTCGTATATACCGTTACAAAGGTCGATCGAATAACCTTCTACGTCACCTGCTGCCGTGACATTGGAGAAGGGGTGTTTTTCATTGCGATAGCCAATGACAAAGCTGTTAGTTTCTTTGATTCTTTCTAGCGTATTGTCTTGTGCTTCGGCCTGTGAAAGTTGCGAACACAAAGAAAGACCCAAAGTCAGAAAAAGAGCCGTGATTATTAAGTTGCTAGGGATGGACTTTTTCATTTTATCGCTTTGGCATGAGTTAAAGAGAAAATGATGTTGCTAAGTAGAGTCAGAAAGCATCATGAAATTGCGTATTTACGCTGACAAACGCAGCTTGTTCTTCCATATTGATTTCATAACTGGGTTTGAAGCTGTGATGTTGTTCTTCGGAAATGACCCGTTGATAGAGGTTGTCGAGTACGTATTGATCGCCCGACTTTGTTTCGACAACTGCAACCGCATGGCCAACCGGGCCGTATCGCCCGTAAAATGTCCCCGCAACCATCCAGAGGTCGCGCTGATCGTAGCCCAGTAAAGCTGCCGATGTGAGGTAAACATGCGCATAATCATCACAATCTCCGTATCCACGGGCGATGGTTTCTCCTGGAGTTGACCAATAGTCTTTGCGCTCTGTTTTATACTTCACATTACGACCTGCCAGGGCATAGAGAGATTTGAGTTCCTTGACTGTGTCACTCGATTTTTGAGCCATCAGATTTTGGTACCAGTTCCGAACGCGCTTTGATTTATTTTTATTGTAGGAATGAAATTCACGTAACCAGCGGTGGTGGAACTGAGCTTGTTGCGTTTTATTTAGAAAGCTTTTAGGGGCTTTGGATATGGTGACATATTTGGCGTGGACATGGTCCGTAGTTGTTGAACAGGCAAGCGCGATTAATAATGCAAAAATGATATTCTGTCGGTTGTTTTGCATTGAGAACGTCACTGGTTTTCCTTGGACATTTACAGAAAAGATAGAGTAGCAATTCCTACTAATTTAGGGAAGGTTCAAATGTATGATAAGAATTTTTGCAAATGGAATAATACACTTACTGGAAGAAAAAGGCCCGCCACAAGTTATTATCGGGCGGGCCTGCGAGTGTTGTGAAATAGAATAGGAGAGAGCGATCAGTTTGCCATATTCCACAACACACGTAAGAGGGCAATTTGGGCCATAAGAATATAGGCCATCAGCATGAAGAGCATTGTATAGCGATGGGCATTGGACTCTCCACGCGATTTGAGGGCGCGAACCCGTTGTGTCGATGTTGATAGGTGTTTGGATACTTCACGAATAATCCGTTTTTCGTTTATCTGCCAGAATTGCAGAAAGATTTCTGTCGCAATTGCAAATACTGTTAAAACTAAGGAGCAAGCAATAAGGTAATTAAGGAATTTTGCATCATAGGCATTTGCCTTAGCGAGGAAGTAGATTGCAACATAGGCCAGGCTTAAATAGGCAATCGATTGCCATTGTTGGCGTTTGGCAAACAAAAGATTTTCGCCAGCTTCCTGATAAATCATAAGAAACTCTGCATGACTTAGGTCATCAAGCGAGCTTTCTATGTGCTCAAATTCATCTTCATCATTTTCGTCGATCATTACAACCTCGTCCAGAGAAATGGCTAAATTAGCGCGTCCCGAAGTAAACCCCCGAAGTAAGCCCAAGCTAAGGATCAACCTGTTAACGTGACAGATGGTTGGCGTCATTTATGTCATAGGCTAAATGATTGAACCAACAGGCACGAAAAAGGTCTGTCTTTTACGACCATAGGGCTATGATCTCATTAAGGGGTTAATAAGTTCTTTATAGGTTTGCTTTATTGTTTTTAACCAAGAGGTTAGCCTTGGGGAGTAAAAGTGATTTGCGCTTAGCTTTATTGTTTTTGCTTTTAGCTAAGTGAGGCAGGGGGAACTGGCGCAGTTCTTGTATGGGTATTCGGGTAACTCTATATTTTTAAAAGAGCAAGGGAGCAGGTCATGACAGGATTTTTTCAATCAGCTTTGATATTGGCGATAGTTCTTGTGCTGAATGGTTGTTCCCAGAATGCTTTTCAAAAAGAAGAGGTTGTTGTGGTTTCTGAACCAACGCCAACGACCTATTGCTATCGCTCACTCGCCAACGTGGATTGTTATGAAGAGCCTGTGCCAGAAGAGGAGCGGACGCTTCTTGTTCCTGTAGAATAGGTGGCATATATCCGGCAGGTTTTTTGTTGCCGGGATCTTTTTGCCTCTTTCAATCCGTTATTCCCTTATCCTGTTTCTGTCTTATTTGTGGTTAACCAAGGAATAATCTTTATTCCTTTTCTTTTGCCATCCTTTTTATAAATTGTAGGCGGTTCGCTTCCCAGAAAATCAACTGTCCAAATTGATATGAATGGATAGTTGTCTGTGCTGTTTCCGACAGTCGATCGCCTTGTTCACTCCTTAGAGCCTTTAGCTATTTAAAACTTATCAACCTCACACGACTTAAGGTTTCTGCGGTTTATCTGGTCTTGTGGTTGATCTTGTTATATTTTTTATCATCTGCCTAATTTTGTAGTTGATTAATATTTTAATAATAAATAGTATCATCTAATAAATTAGACAGATGAGTGTTAAAACGCTCTGCAGGGGGACATCGTGAAGAGATCGCAACTGGATTTGCATCGGTTTGAGAAGGTTTTGGCTTTGCTGGATTCAGCCGTCGAAGGAGAGGCTATTGCCGCTTTGGGGCGTGCCAAACATATGCTCGCGGGTGCAGATATTAGCTTTAGAGAGCTAAAGGTGGGGATCTCCAGTTCTCAAGGATTAGCTCAAGAACCTGTACAGGTGGTTGATACAACCCAGGTGCAAAGGCTGGAGCAAGAACTTGAATCTTTACGATGGTCCCTTGCGCGGCATGAGCTGCAAGTCGCAGCATTACGTCAGTCCGTAGAGGAGAAATCCGCAATGATCCAGAGTGAGCAGGCAAAACGTCATGCTCAGGAAGGGGAGTTGATTGGCTTGCGAAAAGCTCATGCCGTGCAGATGGAAGAGGCCCTGAACCGAAAAGAAGAGGTCGAGAAACTGAGGCGGCAATTAGGCCAGTATCAGGCTTTTGAAAAGGAAACCGGCGTTGGGCCAAAAGCGGCTTTGCGTCAGCGTATGAAAAAGAACGCAGGCGTAACGTCAGGTCAAGCCGAGAAAGCGGTCCAGAAAAATGTACAGAAGAAGACTGTCCCAATCGCCAATCCTGTTGGGGTCGCCCGCCGGAAAACAAATACTGATGACATCACGAAGGAAATCGTCGACATCGTAAATGAGCATCCGGACCGGCCAGAGCAGGCGGCTTTTAACCTTGTTGGCGGAGAGGATAGATCCATCGGAAAGGAATATCGTTGGGCGCGTCTGGAAGACAGGCATCAGGTTATGGCAGCTGTTGTCGAGGCAGGTAATGATGAAGCTCTTCCGGCTGATGGACTAAAGAGTACGAACTCTACAAAGGTGAATAGCGCTAATTTGGATATGACGAAGTTAAATGCGCTAGAGCGGGCAATGGGCCTGCGCGCTGAGGCTTGAACAAGGCGCATAGATTAAAATTATGGCTTCTAAAGACAACGATGGCGGCTCAAGGCCCAAAAAAATAAGTGATAAAAAAAGAGAACGCTTGGCAAGGTCAAAGGAACAGTTTGCTGTGCTCCAGGAAAGTTTACGCCAAAGTGTGGTCCAAATGGAGCAGTGGGGAAGCTGGGCGCAAGACTTGATTGAAAGTCGTGACGATGAGATCGCGGCCTTACAGGCACGGGTCGATGCGCTTGAGACACGTTTGTTGCGCGAGGCGGGGGATGAACCCCGTCTGACAAATGCGCAAAAACGAGAAGCCATAACGGCGTACTTAACGGACCCGGAACGAACAAACTGGTCAGATCGGGAAATTGCCCGACAAGTTGGTACATCACCCCAAACCGTTGCAAACTGGCGACAGAGGCTGTCTGTTACATCCCGGCGTGGACAAGACCGTACCGTTATCCGAGGTGGCAAAGTTTTTAAAATGCGCACTGATAATATTGGACAAAACAAAAGGTAAGGAGTGCCTTTAGTTTTGTGTCCGGGGTCGTGTGTCAAATGTTACAGGGCCAGATTCTTTGTTGTACGGGCGCTATTGCGAAACAGGTTTGTCAAAGATCTGCTTGAAATGCCAAATGTTTCTCTGATTTCTTCCCGTGATCTTCCCTTGTTATAAGCGGAAACGACAAGGGCTTTTCTAATGCGTTCTGAAACACCCCATGGCGATGGAATTTCGAGATATCCACTGCTGTCGGATAAAATCATAATTTGGTTATACAGATGTTCAGATATTGGAAACCCGAACTTTTGTGCCAAATCATGCCAATCCTTGCTGATGTAAAGCTTGCGCCCGCCATTTATGTAGATAAAGGTCATGGCTTCTTTAAAGCTCAATGATTCTATTAATTCTGAAACAAGCCAGGGAAGGGCTGCAAGCACTTGACCCCTGTTTTCATTGAATAGATCTTCCAGTGTTTGAAATACATCTTCATCATAAATTGGTATGCCTTTGAAAATATGACGTTCCATATCGGTATCCCTGTGCATGTGTCCGATGAATTCGTCTTATCTCATATTTTCCGATAGCTTAAGGGGAATGATTCCCGTTATAGGTGTGTTTGATTCGTTGCTATTCCTTTTTACGAGCAATGTCGCTCGCTGTTCAATTTAGTTTGGAGATAATAATGGATTTCACATTAACACTTAATGTTGCCCCCGGAGATCTGGACATTATCAATGGCGCTCAGCAAAAGATTGCCTTGGCAAAACCTGTTGGAAATGCCAAGGCTGATGTAATCTGGCTGGCATTTGATGCCTTTGAAAGTAATACAATCCAATGGTCAGAAGAATATTGGCTCTACGCCAGTACGGCCTCTGTCACCAAAAGCGGGACAAAGATTACCAAGCTGTCCGAAGTACAACCCGGACCGGCTCTTTCCGGATCTGTTTATCCCTTTAGTGATAATGCAACTTTTGGCACGGCAGTTAAGAATCCTGATGTGCCAACGGATACCTTCTCTGCGGTTAATAATATGTCTTACGGGAAATACCCTGCCCTGACTTTTGGATTGTCTCAAACCGCGCAGGTCAATCAGGAAATTCAAAACCGCAAGCCAATTTCCGCGAGCTCTGTTTTGGCCACGCAGTCTATTCAGATTACGCCTTACACGGATGTTTATATCTGGTTAGAAGGGCATTTCCAAAGCTCGACAATTGTCACTGATATCACGGGTAATAAGGCAGTTGCCAAGTTTGGTGGTGGTGTCAATGAGATTGCCATGACCTATGACGGGAAAAGTGGCGTTTTCCACCAGTAACAAGCTCTGGCTCGCTATTTCAGAAGTAAATTCTGAAGTGATTTATTGGGTAATTCGTGACGAAATTACCTGTACTCTTTAATGAATACGTGCTGGTCTTGCAGGAGAGGCGGTAATGTCTCCCCGAACCCTTCCGTTTCTTTTCTGTGAGACTGGTGCGTGCCGAAAACGAGGGAAGATTATGAACCTAAAAGCCATGTCTAAGATTGTTTTTCAGGGACTTTGTGCTCTGGGACTTATTATTGGTGCTATGATTGCCCATGCTGGTATTGCATCGGCGCAGGTTGCCTGTGATGGAGCGCAGGATCACTGGGTTACAGTTAATGTGCCGGGAACTGATCCGGTTCAAACTGTTGAAGTTAACAGGAAGCATATTTTCTGTGGCGAAGTGAAGAAGAAAAAGGCCAAGGGTTTTCACTCGCGTCCTGGTGGAGATAATCCGGCGACCGTTGATACCTCAACCGCTGGCCTTACCCAGTACATGGTTGTTGTCGATGGTGAGGAGGTTCCTACGGGTCTTTATAACCTGACTGGTTTTGATATTACCGATAATGGTGTGACGGCTGTGAAAGCAATTTCAACGATGTTTCCGGATCATTGCAGTTATAACGATGTTTTGACTGCCATTGCGAATGCGTCAAACGGTGATGATTCCGGCCCGACTTGCCGAACAATACAGGGGGCTGATTTTCCAATTCAGGTGTATTATTTGGGTGATGGGCGCATTAACACAGCCTTCCCGATCGTGCCCTAATTTTCTGGGTTTAATTCATCTTGATTTGTTTCAGAGATGATAAATGATGAGAAGGCGGGTAAACTCTGCCTTCTTTCATTGGGATTTTGTAATGAAAAAACTTATGGCGCAAAAGTTGGGCAAAATTAAAGATTGAGGCTGGTCGTGACGCAAGAAAACCGCATAGAAGAATTTTTACGTACTGATGTACAGTTTGATTTGCAGTGGGCTGATGTTTTGATTGAAAAAGCAAAAGCAGCGCTGCAAGACACAGGCTATCAATGGGAAGGTTCCGCAAATGCGAACCTGATTTGCATTGATGGAACCGGGGTACGGTTGGAGCCCTTGCATGAGCAATATACAGGGGATCTGTTTTTGTCCCATGATAGTTTTATCGTGACGTTGGAAAACTGGAAAAAGAAAATCAAGGCTGATCGCGCACGATCCTGATGGCAATTATCCGCGTTTTATACCGGGTCGTTTTTACCTCAGTTGTTGAGTGTCTGTGATGGTTGATATAGCGGTTTGTCAGGGGAATGCGCACCCCTGACTATCTTTTTAATACTTAAATGATGATCGGGTTTCGACTACCATTAGATTTTTTGCAGGCTCACGTTAGGCAAAGGGTGCCTGACCATTACCAAACGACCAGTTTTCACGTTTTGTCTCAACCAAATTTATAATCACATCGTCTTTTGGAACGCCGGCGTCATTGCTGACGTTCTCTGCGATTGCTTCGTAAAGTGCTTTTTTCTGTTCTGTTGTTCTGCCTTCAGCACAGGAGATTTGAATGATCACCAGATCATCTGAGTGGGCGATACCCAAAAACTCTGCCGGCCCAATTAACTCGGTGCCTGCCTGATGGGAAGTCACGACCTGAAAGTAATCGTCGTTTGGAATGCCAAAAGCATCAACCAAAGCACGGTGAACGCCCTGACTGAGGGCTTTGGGGTAATGAGGGTCGTTACCCGAAGGGTGATGGATACGAACGAATGGCATGGCGTACTCCTTGGTGTTTGGGAAAGGTGATAAAATTTTTACGTTAATGACGTTCAGCGTTTGGTGTGGATATTATTTCTATCTGGTAGCCGTCCGGATCTGAAATGAAGGCTATGACGTCTCGTTGACCGTTGGTCGCGGTGTAAGCCATTGGTCCGGGTTGGCGAATGATTTTGACATCCATCGCTGACAAACGCTTACACGCGGCATCGATATCGGATACTGCAATCGCGATGTGACCAAAGCCTGAGCCATGTGTATATTCAGCGGCGGCGTAGTTGTATGTCAGTTCGATAACTGAGCTCTCGGGCTCATGGTTGTACCCCAAAAACGACAGGGTGAATTGTCCTTCTGGATAGTCTTCACGGCGCAGTTCAATCATGCCCAATGCGTCCTGATAGAAGGCAATTGACCTTTCCAGATCGCTGACGCGGATCATGGTGTGAAGAATACGCGACGGCAGGGCATCGATATTGTGTGTAAAGCCAGAGTTAGTCTGCATCTTTTCCCTCTGAAAGTTGGGCATCTGACGGAGCATCAATAGCTCCGCCAGGTGCGGCTCTATATTGGTGACTAAGGGCAGTATCCGTCCTTATCCCGCTGAGATTGCCTCGCCGATGGCAGCGTTAGTCAGGGCTTTGCCTGACATATTCCATGTACCATCGACGGTGTGAACACCGTTTGACCAGATACGATCTTTGGAGAGAGTGCCGCCTGAAAGGTCGTGGAGGATTTGAGTGGCTTCACCGAAAAACTCGGCTTGCACGGCATGATCTGCCAGGGCAAAGGAGGGGGTTTTAGTTTCAACCCAAGCACCTTCAACTGGCTTGCCACCAGAAAAGGAGTGTCCTTTTGCGATAAGGACAACATGGGTGGTTACATTTGGTGTCATTACCGTGTTCCCACTCAATCCGTGATGTTTGAGGAAAGCTTCTGTGATTTTTGAGGCGGCAACTGCTTCCTGTCCTGCAGGAAGGACGTTTTCTGTGAGTGTAAGTGTGATTGGCATAATGTGTTCTCCATTTAACTTGCAAATTGCAATACGTAAATTGTTATCGTGACGTATTGTAATTTGCAAGTTATTTTTTTATGATGCCAAAATGAAATCAGAAAACAAGATACGCAGCTCTGGATGTCCCGTCGCATTCGGGCTTGATACCTTCGGGGATCGCTGGACTTTACTGGTCATCCGCGAAATCATGCTGAGGGACAAACGAACCTATAGTGAGTTCCTGGAAGCCGAAGAGGGAATCGCGACAAATATTCTTATTGATCGACTCAAGCACCTTGAGAGTAATGGAATTGTTGAAAAAAAAAGAGACCCTGAGAACCGCCGCAGTTTTGTCTATAACCTTACGGCCAAAGGGTACGATCTTGCCCCGATATTAATCGAATTGATAATCTGGAGTGGCAAATATGATGATCGACAAAACGCCAAGCAGGATGTTTTGGAACAAATTCAGCGCGACCGTACCGGTTTTGAAGTGAAATTGCGCGGCGGATAATCGTTGCCTATCACAGGATTTTTCTTCTGTGTTCAGAAACAGGAAAGAGCCAGGTAAACAAGAATTGCCTCAGTCTTAAAGTGCTTGTACTCAGTTTTCTGTGAGCCATACATTTGCAGAATGCTCGGCCTGTCTGATTTGTTCACTGGTCAGGTCTGCGGCGATTTCCTTCATTTGCCGGGCGATGGTCTCATGACCATTGATATCGGCGAGTTGAAACCATTTATAGGCCTCGACATTTGATTGGGGAACGCCCTTACCTGCAAGATATGTTTCTCCGATGGCGACCATCGCATTTGTGTAACGTTGTTTTGCTGCCTTAAAGAACCAGTCTAGTGCTTTATCCGGATTAACAGGGGTGCCGCGCCCCTGACTGTGCATAACTCCCAAGTTGTGCTGTGCCTGTGCAACCCCTTGTCGTGCTGCGAGCAGATACCAACGGATGGCTTCGCGATGATCAAAGGTGGTGTCTTTCTCTCTATCCAGCAGAATGCCAAGGCGTAATTGCCCCGTCAGATCTCCCTGGCTTGCTGCGCGTTGATACCAATAGATCGCCTGATCAATATCGTCATCCGGATCGTCGATATCATCGTGGAAAAAAGCTCCCAGATTGCGCTGAGCCTCGACCATACCACCCTCTGCGGCGCGTTTGAGCCAGTTCAGAGATGCTTCCATGTCTTTGTCTATCCCTGATCCACCTTCATAAAGTACGCTGAGATAATACTGGGCCTTTGCATTTCCCTGATTTCCTGCATTGCTTAACAATTCGATGGCTTTGCCATATTCCCCGGCCCGGTAAGCAGCAATGCCATCTTCATAATCGCCAGCATCTGATATTTGAGGCGTAATAAGAAATATTGCCCATAGCGCAAAGAGGTAGAAGGAAAGGCGAAGTTTGAATTGTGGGGTCATTCGTTTTCGTAAATCCATTGATCTCTTTGTATGTTGTATTCGCTCGGGTTTTGATCAGGATAACTCTATCAATATCTTTCTATCATATCTTCTCACTTTTATGAGCTCTGTCTCAACCACAAACCGTCATAATGACGTTAATTTTTACGATATTGACAATTATCAAATATGAGAATATTTCTCTTATATGGGAAAATTTAATGATAATAATCAAGACAAACGTCTTGCTGAGCGTTTAAAAATCTTACGTGGTGAACGGGGGTGGGCACTTGATGAACTTGCTGAGCGTACTGATGTTAGCCGTGCAACCCTCTCTCGCATGGAAAAGGGAGAAGTCAGTCCAACCACAGCTGTATTAGGGAGGTTATGTGCGGCCTATGGAATGACGATGTCGCGTTTAATGGCCATGGTGGAGGAAAATTATTCTCCGTTGGTTCGCCGGAATAATCAGGCAATCTGGAACGACACAAAAACAGGCTTTGAGCGTCGATCTGTTTCACCACCCTCTGAAAGTCTGAATTGTGAAATTCTTGAATGCCGATTAAATCCCGGCACTGAAATCACCTATTCGGGCTTTTCTAAAAACAATTGGCCTAAAGATGGGTTGGAGCATCATTTATTGCTGAGGGAAGGGGGGCTGGAAATAACAATTGACGCGCAGTCCTACCTGTTACAGCCCGGTGACTGTTTACGCTACAAGCTGCAGGGTGCTAATTGCTTCAGGGCTGATAAAGACCGTGGGGCTTTATATACGCTTGTTGTGCTGTGAGGGTGGAGAGAGTTTTCTCGAGAGGCCTTTTGCGAGGTTCTCTTGGGAATTGTTCAGAAAAATATTTAGGTGAGTTTTGAGTGATGGGCGAACAGGGGAATATTCGATGTTTCGGCATCGAAAGTTTTGACAAAAACATAGAGGACTTGGCTTCGTTGCTTGTTGCCTGTGTTCAGGATGGGGCCAGTGTGGGGTTTGTTATGCCCTTTTCACAAGACGATAGCTTAAGTTTCTGGCGCGAAAAGGTCCGCCCTTTGGTTGTAAATGAACAGGCTGTTCTTATGGTCTATACGCTTGAAGAGCAGATTGTTGGTACTGTGCAATTGTGTTTGGCAACAATGCCTAATCAAATGCATCGAGCTGATGTTTCAAAGCTCTTGGTATCACCGCTTTTTCGTAAACGAGGTATCGCAAAATCCTTGATGATCGAACTGGAAAGGCAGGCGCAAAAATACCAGAGAACCTTGGTTACTCTGGATACAAGAACGGGTGACAAGGCAGAGCCGCTTTATCATAAGTTAGGTTATGAGACGGCGGGGATCATTCCTGGTTTTTGCCGGGACACGCACAATCCCGATCGCTTGGATTCGACGACGTATATGTATAAGTGCCTGTAATTTAAGGCCTGTATTAGACAGGCGTTTATTGAATATTGTATTACACGTATAGGGCGATTTTTTTATTTGAATTATAGAAAATATCAGCAAGGTTCTAACTAGACGGTCTTGAATGGTTCAAAAAAATTGGTGAAGTAAGAGAAAAAATATTTACTTTAAAATTAATAAGTTACGGTACTTTTTCTTTTGTTGAGAATCATTCTCATTGCATTGTCATAATTACGTCTTATATTCCCTGTAGATATACCCGCGCTGGTAATGACACTTAGGTCGCTCGCAACGCCTCGACATTGGCCAGCAATCAATGAATGGAATTGATGGTCATATACTCACCTTGTCGAATAGGGGCCAAATAGAGGCCGAATGGGGGATTAAATGAGTAAGCGTAAACCGCCGAGAATTTTAACTGTTGTTCGTAAGGAACAGCTTACGCCACATATGTTACGCGTGACATTTAGTGGAGTTGGCCTACATGGGTTTCCTGAAAATCAGGAAGGCGCGCATGTGAAGGTCTTGATCCCGCAGGGAGATATTGACCCAGCCGAATTCGTTGCAGAGATTGTAGATGGTCTGCGTCCGGTAATGCGAACCTATACGATACGTCATCATCGAGCCGATGAGAATGAGCTTGATATTGACTTTGCCATTCATGGCGATGGTGGGCCTGCGAGTAATTGGGCACAAGCTGCTTTACCAGGAGATTATATCGGGCTCTTTGGCCCTGGCCCTAAGAAGATGACTTACCTTGATGCTGACTGGTTCTTGCTTGCTGCCGACATGACAGCAATCCCGGCTGCGGCTGCGGCCTTGGAAGAGCTGCCAAAAGATGCTGTGGGGACTGCTGTTTTTGAGGTCACGTCGGAAGATGATCAGCAAATTATAGATGCGCCTGTTGGTATAGACATTCACTGGCTGGTCCATGAGAACCCGAAACAAAGAAGTTACCAGCAAAGTGATTTCATCAGAAAGATGCGGTGGCGTCCCGGGTACCCAAGCGTTTTTGTTGCCGGTGAGTCCGGCGTGGTGAAAGAACTGCGCACGCACCTTTACCAAGAACGCGGAATTCCAAAGGAAGATACCTATGTATCGGCCTATTGGAAAATTGGTTTGGAAGAGGATGCGCACCAAATCCAAAAACGCATGGCCGCGGCCTAGTCTTTTTCTACAGCAGAGAATTAAAAAAGCCTGAGATAAATAAATCTCAGGCTTTTTTATGAAATCGTTTGAGGTTAAAGCCCTGCTGAATATAGGTTTTGATTAAAACATAAAAAAATGACCCTTGCTGAATTTGTCCCCCTAACAAAGTCAACAAGAGTCAAAAAGCAGGCAAATAAATTGCCGGCCGGGTAAGGCTAGTTCAGGGTGTGCCGATAAAATAATATCGGCTATGTACTGAAATAAATCGTACTGAAATGGGTCACTCAGGAAGTGACCAAAATAAAACAGCAAGCAAAGCCAAAATATAACAGGCAGAGTAAAACCAAGTTAAGTATATAACTTAATACGACCCCCGAACTGACATCGCGTGGTGCAAAAGGAACGCTTTGTCAGTTCGGGGGAAGTTGCTTGCATGAGTATATAAACCTAATTTCGACCTAAAGTGTGAGTGAAAAGACCGTGAAAAACAATTCACGGTAAAAAGTTCAATCGCGTATATGAGGGATATTTATGCGATTCAGTCACTCATTTCTTGAAAGTTATGAAAAGCAAAGGTGCTAAATTCATAATACCAGAAGCTAATAATAGCAGAATTAATCGCAAACGGGTGCGACTATAAATTAATCGGAATGAAATTTTTAAAGAAGCTATAAAAGATATCTAAGGCAACCTGCTCAAAAGATGGCAGTAGCTTGGATTACTCTATTCTTCGGGAAATAAGCAAATCCCGATTTCTGATTAAGATGGTGCGCAGTGCGAGCGCTTCAGAAATCGGGATAAGTTGCTTGCGTGGGAGTATTGAACACGTTTTTTGGAAATATGTGGAGTGAAAAAAGCGTGAAAAAATCTCTACACTTATAGAGGGTGTGTGATTTTATGTATTGCATTGATTTATATGTGTAATTTTAAAAATATAATACCAGTTATATTATATCCAAAGTTGTTATTACAACAATTCCATGTGAAATAAACATTTGGAATTTATGTGGACTCGGTCTTTTTCGGGGCTGAAATCCTTAAATATTCCATATATTTTGTCTATATGTGTGGTTTATTTGAAGGTATGGACAGGGGTATTATCGTACTTCTTCTCTTTCTTGTCCTTAATACCACTTATATTTGAGTGGTCGTTGCTAGTGACTGGCAATCCATTCAAGAGCTTTGCTTTCTGCATCGGAAATTTGCGTTGACGTCATCTTCTTAGCCAACTCTTCTTTGAGTTCTGCACTGCCATCGGCACCGTTTTGCCCCGCAATTTCAGCCCAGCTATAAGCATCAACAATATTTTGCTCAAGGCCGCGTCCTTTGCGCAACAGAACGCTGAGTTCATATTGGGCGTCAGCAATGTTCTTATGAGCGGCTTCTTGGTACCACCTGGCTGCCTTGGCTGGATCTGATTTGACGCCTTGTCCGTTGTCATAGGCAACAGCCAGACTGTACATGGCTTCGGCAAAACCTTGACGTGCAGATTTTTTGAACCATTCATAAGCTGCGGTTAGGTCCTGCTGCACAACGAGGCCGTCAGCATACATAAAGCCAAGTTTGTATTGGGACTTTGCATAACCTTGTTCGGCAGCCTTTAAAAACCATTTATAGGCTTCTTCACCATCCATTGGACGGCCAATACCCCGGGCGTACATATTGCCCACTGTGTCCTGAGCAAGGGCATATTCGTTTCTGGCGGCTTTTAGGGTCCAGCCAAAAGCTTCTTCCAGATTTTTCTCAACGCCCTGTCCGTGTAAATAGAGGCGTCCAATGCTGTATTGGGCTTTTGCTGCGGACAGAGGATCTTTATTTGCAGCAATAGATTCATAAAGCTTCAGCGCTGTTTGATAATCACCTTTCGCATAGGCAATAACGGCATCGCTATATTCATCTGCATTACTTTCAGATACCGCTATGGGGGTGAGAGTAAGAGTGCAAAGAATCAAACCTGCATGTAGTAAAGAACTTTTGGTCACTGTGATCCCCCAATAAACTTGCTGCTGCGCCAAACATTTCTGTCTGTGTTTTCGCCCTGTGTCTTGTCGGGTGTTTTTAGATGATGTCTGGAACAGGTTGTTTTGATGTTATGCACCATAGCTAAAGTCCTGCGCGAAGGGAATATTTTAAATAGAAAACCTACTGACATAATGGTGTCAGTAGGGGGTATGTATGATCTGCTTTATGTTATAGATAACATTTGAAGTGATTGCCTGCGAGCCGAGGAAGCCATCCCGGGGAAACCATCGCAAGTATTGCTTCTATCTGAACCTAGAGGGGATAAAAATATGCCAGAAACTGATACAGTAAATGGAAATGGCCAGGCGATGACAGGTGGATGCCTGTGCGGATCTGTGAAATTCACAGCGACGGGTGTTGGTGGTGACCATGGTGTATGTCATTGCGGGACTTGCCGGAAATGGTCAGGCGGGCCAACTATGGGAATTCATGTCGAAGGCATGGAATTCGAAAACGAAGATAATGTGAAGTCATACGTGTCTTCTGATTGGGCTGAGCGAGGATTTTGCCAAAACTGCGGAACACATCTGTTTTATCGCCTGCGTGATCGCAGCATGACCGTTGTATGGGCGGGGGCCTTTGATAAAAATGATGACTTTTCACTTACCAGTGAAATTTACGTCGACAGCAAGCCCGCAGGCTATAACTTTGCCGGTGACCATCCCCGCATGACGGAATACGAATTTCTTAAATCCGTCGGCATGGCTGAATGAGGATGTGGCCTAGTAGTTGATCTTGTAATGGATCAACGTTTTCTTACTATTTGGTACGTATTAAAAGAGGAGGCTTGGCCTCCTCTTAATCGTCTTCAATTGAAATTTCCAGAAAATCATCATCTTCCTTCTTAGACGAAGGCGGAACAATCCTGTTCGGTTTTGTCCTTCTGGTTTCTTCGCTGAGGGGAAGGCGGGTTTTAAATATACCTTCGATGCGTTGACGTAAAAGTTTGGGGGATACCGGCTTTACCAGATAATCGTTTGCTCCGGCCAGGACAGCTTGTTCGACGTATTCACGTTCCGAGTGGGCGGTTAGCATGATAATGGGAATTTCTGCGATCTCTTTCTGATCGGATGCACGGATTTTTTTGACAAGGTCGATGCCTGAAATAGGCTTCATGGTCCAGTCGATGAAAATAAGATCCGCGGGTTTTCGTTGTAGTAGCTTGTAGCCGGCGGCACCATCGCCAGCCATGCGGATGTCTCTTACCCCCAAAGATGTGAGAATTGATTTAACTATGCGTTGGATAAAGGGTTCATCGTCGACAATGCAGCATTCAAGGTTTTTAAAATCCAGTTCGTAACCCACGCTTTAGCCTCTATAAGGAGTGAATGATTATTGTATGATATTATCTATGGTAGTGTAATTCCAGTGTCTTATTACTTTCTTAATGAAAAAAGCTTTCGCCCAGTCAGTTGCATTTCTCCAATAATTGAATTTCACTCACACATTATTTGCCTGCAGGCCTAAGATAACTAACGATTTGTTATATCTAGAACCATTTGAATTTTTTGAAGATATAAATCTGGATGGCAACCACAAGGACGAGTAAGCCAGAGAATACCCAAAAAGCACTGTCACTGCTACTGCCGGGTATGCCCCCAACATTAATGCCAAGTAATCCGGTCAGGAAGCCAAGTGGCATAAAGATCGCTGCGATGACCGATATGGTATACATATTTTTATTCAGTTTATCTGACAGGATATTGACCAGTTCGTCCTTGATAACCTGGGTTCTCTCACGCAGAGCATCTAGATCTTCGACAAAACGCGTAACCTGGTTAAAGCTTTCTTGCATCAGGCGTTTATCCTGATTACTGAGCCAATCAAGCTCTGCCACCTTTAGTTGAGATATGGCGTCCCGTTGTGGAGAAATATAGCGCCGGAGAATGATGACCTGTTTTCGGATGTTTGCCACCGTTTCCCGCAGCGATTTATCCGCTTGCTCCATGACGGCTTCTTCTTGTTGATCCACCTGTTCATTCAGGTCAATGAGCACAGATTCCATGCGCTCGGACAGATGGGAAATCAAAAGAGCCACGAAGTGTCCGGCATCTCTAGGGCCTTTGCCAATTTTGAGCTTGTTGGCAATATCATAAACAGCTTTGAGTTGGCGCTTTTGGGCACTGATGACCCGGTGTTGGTCTATCCACAGACGAATGGAAATCATGTCTGTGGGATCAGCCCCTTCGTGAAGATTAACTCCGCGCAGGATAACGAGTGCGCCATCACCAATTTCAGTGATGCGAGGGCGGGTTTCTTCCGCGGTAAGACTATCGACAATGAAGGGATCGAGATAAGAGATCTCTTTTTCCAACCAGTCTTGTGTGTCGGGATGGTTTAGATCGAGATGTATCCAGGCAAATTTGTCATCTTTTATCTTTTGGCTGATGGCATCTGTATCGACGATTTCCTGGCCACCACCTTGTCCGTCAAAATCATAAGACATCAGGATATGTTCGTTCATGTCGTTGCCTCATACTCGGGTTCGTTATTTGTCGAGTTATTCTTTCGTGGGAGCATGTCAAAAATATTGATTTGATATCACCCATAAACGGATATTGACACTCAGGATCGTAATTGTATGAAGATTATTCATCAATGTTGATCGGCTGGGGCGGTTTGTTTCTTTATTCTCAATATGCTGCACTTTTTTAGCCATTTAGAAAAATCGTCAGTTGTTATTTTATCTGTCAGTAAGTCCAATACTCTAATCGTACCCTCGGCTTCCGGTATAAACTCGGCTCGCCGTTAATACGTAAGAAGACCAAGCAGGATGCGATGCCGTTTGAGGGCGTCTGTTAGGGTAACAGAAAGTGAATTCCCTACTTTTCGTACTTTAGCAGTGTTGGACATAATTCATCTCGTCCTTAAAATGATATTATCCTGATAATACAAATAATTATACATATTGTATAATTATTTGCTCTTCTGTATTACCGATTAAGTGACAAGAAGGTCGTGTGGGGGGTGAGAAGTCGCAAGAAGCCTGCGATATCAAAATTCCAGGGGGCTTTTACCTATCCCCGATAGCCTCTCGCTCTTTTTTGCGTACGGCGGAACGATGGACGGTATAGAAGGTTGAGGCAACAATTATACTTGCCCCCAAAAGGGTCCAGAGGGTCGGGATTTCTGAGAAAAAGAGGATGCCGATACCGGTGGCAAAGAGCAGGCGCACGTATTCTACCTGTGCAACGGTAACAGCCTCGGCAACGCGATAGGCCTGAATGTAAAACCACTGCATGGCAGAGAGCAACAAGGCAATCAGGATAATGATTAACACCTCGCTTAGGGTTGGGGCTGTCCAATACCACCAGGCGGGACCCGCCATGAAAAGCGTAACGAGAAGGGATTGATAAACCATGATGGTTGATGGCTTGTCGATTTGTGAAACCTTGCGCAGAATAATCATAATGGCGGCAACAAAAAAGGCTGAAATCACGGCTAAAACAGCGTAGATATTAAATTCCCCGGTATCAGGGCGAATGATCACCAACACGCCAATAAACCCGATAATTGTGACCGACCAACGACGGATACCCACCACTTCGCGCAGGAAGACAATGGCAAGAAGTGTGGTGAAAAGTGTGCGAACAAAGCCAATGGCGGTGACCTCTGCCAGGGGCATATAGACGACGGCGGTGAACCCTGCGCTCATGGCGACGAAGGAAAAGGCGCCGCGGAGAAGATAAAGTTTCCAGACGCTGGTTTTAAAGGCAGAGGAACCTGATTTAATAATGATCGGGGCAATCATGATCAGGGCAAAAAGCTGACGGATAAAGAGGATTTCAAAAACGGGTACACGCTGCCCGACGACCTTAATCAAAGCTCCCATAATCGAACCGCTCAAGGTGGCGAAAAGAACGAGAATAGCCCCGCGGATATTGCCGGGGATTGTGTTCCATCGCCCCGAAAATTCGGGAAGGAGATCTTCTAACCAGTATGTTGATATGCGTTCGGGTACGAACTGCATGCTGCGAAAGTCCTCTGTTATCCTGCCCTTGTAGGGAGGAAATAATTGGCCCGTTTGACACAGGTCAGGGTGATACGACGTCCTGTTAAGGTGAGCGATGTCAGATCTTTGTCAGTGAAAAGTTGATTCTGGCAAAGGCTGGCTCTGATCTGATGAAGAGGAAGAACCAGTACAGGCGTGTGAACAAGGTGGTTCGTCTGAAATGTATAAACAGACAAAAGCTCTGCAATCTAACAGAGCTTTAAATTCGTTATAGCTTGCGCCTCTTTTAAGCGGGATGCAATGGGGATTTGTTATATGTGTATGATTTCAAATTAAGCCGGGGTTTGTTCTACACAGATTTTTTCACTCTCAATGTCGCACAAAGGCTCTTTAAGCAGATCGCAAAAATGTGGGGACCCGGATTGATTATTTTTCCTGAAATGCCGACATGTGTTGCATATGCCAAAAGGTTTGTTGCCGTCACTTCTCAGTTTGGCGAGGAGTAATTTTTCCAAAGCAAGAGTGATATCGTTTTGTTCATTGGCTGGAAGATCCGATAGCATTCTCTGAAAAGGTTTCAGTGCGTCTTCCTTGGCAAGATTTTCACCTGCTGTTGTTAGTTTGAGAGCCACTGCACGTTTGTCATGTAGATCTTGAGTTTTGGCCACAAATCCCTTTTTTTCCAGCGTCATCAAAGTTTGGGATATCGTGCCTTTGGTTGCGCCGAGATAGATGGTTAGGGCGCCGGGGCTACGCGAAAAACGATTAGCCTGTGCGAGATAGCGTATTGCATCCCATTGTGCAGGCTTGAGGCCCTTAGAATGACCATCATGGTTAACCAAGCGAGAAAGTCGGGATAACAGGTTGATAAATTGTTGTGGCTTATTCATCCAATAATAGTATCGAGTAAAAACAGTTCTTGCAAGTGTGAATAGATATGTTATCTATAATAATGTTTCGAGTCGATACTATTATTAAGGAGATAGTCAAACATGACTAATTTATTCAAAAAAAATAGTGCTTATCTGATGCCTTTTGTTTTTGTCACAGGGGTTATTGTTGGAGCAGGGGCACTTGTCAGTACCCAAGCAATGGCGCACGATATTAAAAGTTCCGTGGACAAAAATATCATTCCTCCTTTTGATATCATTAAGGCTTCTGCCAATACTGATGGGCGGTGGGCGACTTTTTTGATGGAGTTGGCTGGTGAGGCTGGAACAGTTACACCTGAAGTAACAGGTGCATTTCGTGGTTCATCTGTATTTGCTTATGTCTGGCCGACTAAAATCGATCCATCAGGTGTCGGTTTTACCCCTAATTCTGGCGTGTTGGCATTAGCTATTACATCTCATCCTGATTTTGATGATACGCCGCTTTATGATGAAAATAATGATGGTGATCCTGCTAATGATGGTAAGACATGGCATGCTCACTGGGCAGTTCTGGCAAAGGATGCAGCTTGTGGTGCTGGCTTTAAAGTTCGGGAAATCTCGCCAGGACAAGATCTTGTGCCCGCGACGATGCCTGATTTGCCGATCGCTTTGGATGCGCCGGGACAAAGCCCCATTCTTTTTGATAATCAGCTAACGGTAACTTTACCAGTTAAGGGTGCCGAAGGCGCTCACTTTGATGCCATGACTGCTGTACTTAATGTATCAGAAGAGAACAGTCACAATCCTTTGCTATGCGTAAATCAGGCACACGATGTGGCATCGGGAGACCTCTCTTTCCCTGGTATCATCATGCAGGAAGGGAAGGCCAATCTTACGTCTAATTAATCTAGATCCGGACGGTTGTTAGAAGCCTAGGGATCTTCCCCACCAGAGAAAATATCCCCCTTCTCTGGTGGGGACGCTAAGGCAGGAGAGAATTACGAGAAACTTATGATTGATTTGATCGCTGTCTTATAAGTCGTGGTTATTCATTATCAGACAACAATTGCAGCCAATGATTATTGGTGTGACAGAGAATTAGAGGTAAGTGTGAATGAGGAATAAATTTCAACAAGCTCCAGAACAACAGATATCCGAATGGATGAACAGTGATAAAGATATTAGCTTAAAGAGTTGCCTCGGAAAGGTGGTCCTAATCGAAGCCTTTCAGATGCTTTGTCCGGGATGTGTAGAACATGGTCTTCCGCAAGCTCAGAAAGCGCGGCAACTATTTTCATCGGATGATCTTGTCGTGCTTGGGTTGCATTCTGTTTTTGAACATCACGCTGCGATGGGGCCAAAAAGTCTAAAGGCTTTTTTGTACGAGTATCGTATTACATTTCCTGTTGGCATCGATATGCCCGCAGACCAAGGCCCAGTCCCAAAGACAATGGCCCGTTATCAGTTGCAAGGCACGCCAACTTTAATCCTTATTGATCGGCAGGGTAAGCTTCGACGACAAAAATTTGGGATGATATCTGATCTACAATTAGGCGCTGAGATTATGTCCTTGATAAAGGAACAGCCATTCAAGGCTGGACAAAGCAAAGGCCATATTTCTGACGAAGAACAGGGAAAAGAAGCTTCCTGTGACGAAACGGGTTGCCGTGTTTTACAGGCATAAATGATCAGATAGGGTGCTTGATAAGAGCTTCTGCTTTAAGCGTCTATGGGGGGACGGGTGCATAGGCAATTATGCAAGAAGCATCGTGGACCAATCCAGATTACGATGGGAATAGTGGCGGGCATGATAGCAGCAACGGTTGCGGCGCGGATTGCGGAGGCGATTAAATTTTTTACACTGGTAAATCTCTATACTGGTCACGAAATTGGGTGAAAATTCAGATAATTTCATCCTCGTCAAACAGAGGGTCCTGTTCCAGTTGAGATGTCAGGCTGTCGATGGTTGCTGCGGGGTCGGCATTTCCATTGATTTTTGCAATGTGGACCAAGCCGTCGCCTTCGTTGATGACGGGCAGGTTGGTCCGGCCAATAATCAAACCTTCCTCTGTTGACAGAACGTCGGTTTCAATTTCGCCGAAGGGGTCGGAAACGATACCAAGAACGTCACCTTTTTTGACATCTTCGCCAGCACTTTTGAACAGGCGTAGCAGGCCGCCAGCCGGAGCTCGGACCCAGGAACTGGACGAGGAGATGATCGGTTTTACCCTGGCTTTTGCCGAGCTTTTTGCCGGGAGCATTTCCAGATGACGCATGACCCTGATAGTACCCGCAGTGCCGACACGTGCAGCCATTTCGTCAAAGCGCAATCCTTCGCCGGCTTCATAAACCAGAATATCGACCCCTTTTTCCTGTGCCGCCTGCCGCAGAGAGTTGGGGCGAATTTTTGATGTCAGAATTAGCGGGGCTGCAAAAGCCTTGGCCAATGCCATGGTTTCGGGTTTGGAGGGTGTCAAACGGATTTGGGGCAGATTGGTTCTATGAAAGGAGGCAGAATGAAGATCAATACCAACATCTGATCGGGCGACAATTTCTTCCATAAAAATATCTGCGAGGCGAGAGGCAAGTGATCCCTTGGGGGAGCCGGGGAAAGACCTGTTCAGATCACGTCTGTCGGGCAGATAGCGAGAATGGTTCATAAAACCAAAGGAGTTGACGATCGGGATCGCCAGCAGGGTACCCCTCAACTTGTTGAGGCCATTGGTTCGAAGCAACCGCCGGACGACTTCGACCCCGATGACTTCGTCACCATGGATGGCGGCACTGACAAAAAGCGTTGGCCCCGGCCTTTTCCCGTGGATAACATGTACAGACATAGAGACCGGTGTGTGGTCGGACAGAGTACTGACCGGCAGGTCCACGGTTTGACGTGTACCGGCTTCGATATTGTACTCACCAAGTTGAAAAGGAGGACGACCAGGCATTATCCTTTACCTTTGGTTTTCGTTTGGCCAGGTTTTGCTTTCTTTTCCAGAAACTCGATGATCTTGCCAGCGATATCAATTCCTGTTGCTTTTTCAACACCTTCGAGGCCGGGGGATGAATTGACTTCCATGACAACGGGACCGTGGTTGGCACGTAGCATATCAACACCGCAAACGTTGAGGCCCATTGCCTTTGCGGCGCGAATAGCTGTTGAGCGTTCTTCCGGTGATATCTTGATCGGTTTTGCACTGCCCCCACGATGGAGGTTTGATCTGAAGTCGCCCTCGGCACCTGTCCGTTTCATCGCAGCAACCACTTTGCCGCCAATGACCAGGGCACGAATATCGGTGCCGCCTGCTTCTTTGATAAATTCCTGAACCAGAATGTTCACCTTAACGCCACGGAAAGCTTCGATGACGGAGGTTGCGGACCTGTCACTATCAGCGAGGACAACACCGATGCCCTGGGTTCCTTCCAAAAGCTTGATAACCAAGGGGGCGCCGCCTGCGAGCTTCAATACTTCGTCGGTTTGTTTGGGGTCATGAGCAAAAGTTGTCACGGGCAGGCCAATGCCATCACGTGCCAAAAGCTGCATGGAGCGTAATTTGTCCCGGGATCTTCCAATCGCAACTGATTCATTCAGAGGGAAAACCCCCATCATCTCGAACTGTCGTAAAACTGCGGTACCGTAATAGGTTACGGAAGCACCGATACGAGGAATGACAGCGTCATATCCGGTTAACTTTTCGCCATTGTAATAAACTTCGGGACGACGTGAGGCGATATTCATATAGCACCGTAAGGTGTTAATGATATCGAGTTCGTGTCCCCGGTCTTCAGCGGCTGCTTTCAAGCGCTGGTGCGTATAGAGGTTGGCATTCCGTGCCAACATCGCAATTTTCATGATGTTACTCCATTTTCAATGGTATGGATTTTATGCTTCGTGTTCGATTTTCGTAAACAGATTGATCTGTTAATCTGGCTTTGAGGATATGTAGCCAGGTCGTGCTGATAGGTAAGATTTACCCGCGTTGAGTAAGAACCCTTTTTCCCTGATTGCGGTACGTCCGATAATGACAGGGAACCGCATGGATTGCCTGCTGGTTAAGGACACTTCTACCGGCCATCGCTCTTGCCCCAAGGTGAGTATCGTCTTCACGATGTAGCGATCTTCTGCGACACCACTCGTATTTTTTATAGGTCTTTTATCAACGATCTTCGCAGAACAGCGGACGCCTTGTTCACAACCGATAAAGGGAATGAGAAAAGATACAAACCCAACCCCGTCCTGATCAAAGGGGGTGATTTCTTCAGCATGAAGCGCGGACGTGCGTGCACCTGAATCAATCTTGGCTTTGACGTGTTCAATATGAAATTCCGGCAGGCCGACATATTCTCGCCAGCCGATCTCAATAATCTTGCGTTTATTTGTTTTCATCTTTTCATATTTCACATGAGCAGTCTAACAGGTTATCAACCGTTAAGAAAGTTTTTGCAGAATAAATTCTTATTAAAGTTCAGTAGAGTAAAGCAGAGCGTATAGATAGTAATTTCATACTTAATGTGAAAATAGTTGCCTTGAACTCCCTTGTGTTTGGGAGCTGGCTTTTGACTGATATATGTTGCCAGAGCAGGAAAGCCAGAGAGAGGAAACAGGTATAAGAAAACGGGCGACTGATAGCCGCCCGTTTGTAATCGTAGCTCTTGCAATTTCTTGCCAGCTGTTTATTCAGGATGCCTATTCAGCAGCGCTTTTACCTGCTTGGTCAGAGAACTTTTTGATTTCGCCGCTTTTGAGGCGAGCCATATAGCTGTTCAGCTCTCGTTTTACGATTGGCATCAAGAAGTAAAGACCAGTGATATTCACCACGGCCATTGCAAAGATTGCTGCGTCAGAGAAGTCGATAACCGGGCCCAGGCTAGCTGCAGCACCAATCACGACGAAGACACAGAAAATAATCTTAAAGGTTAGCTCTGCACCTTTACTTTCACCAAACATATAGGTCCATGCTTTGAGGCCGTAGTAAGACCAGGACAGCATCGTCGAGAAAGCAAAAAGAACCACGGCAACCGCCAACACATAAGGGAACCAGTCAAAGGCTGATTCAAATGCAGCAGACGTCAGTGCCACACCGGAAACTCCGGTTGCTGTAACGATCTTGCCGCCTTCGACAATGTAGTTCCCTGTTTCAGGGTTGATCGTCAACTGACCAGTGATGATGATCACAAGTGCCGTCATTGTACAGATCACAACCGTATCGATGAATGGCTCCAACAGGGAAACGACACCCTCTGTCACAGGTTCTTTCGTCCGCACGGCAGAGTGTGCAATTGCGGCAGAACCAACACCGGCTTCGTTCGAGAAAGCTGCACGTTTAAAGCCCTGAATCAAGGCGCCAACAAAACCGCCTGCAATACCAAGTCCGGTAAAGGCACCTTCGAAGATTTGACCAAAAGCCCAACCGATCTGATCTGCATTCATGATAAGAATGACAAGGGCAGCACCGACGTAGAGTATCCCCATAAAGGGCACGATTTTTTCGGTAACATTGGCAATGGATTTGATACCGCCAACAATTACCGCGAAGACAACACCAGCAAAAATCAAACCAGTGATCCAACCGGGATAGTCGCCGACAATACCAGCGATCTGTGCGTGGGCCTGATTGGCCTGGAACATATTTCCGCCACCCAGTGCGCCGAGAATACAGAAAACGGAAAACAGGATTGCGAGAAATTTGCCGCCTGGTAATCCGCGCTCGGTAAAGCCTTTGGAAATATAGTACATGGGGCCACCGGAAACGGTGCCATCTTCGTACTCGTTCCTGTATTTTACACCGAGGGTACATTCGGTGAATTTGGATGCCATGCCAAGTAATCCGGCAAGAATCATCCAGAAGGTTGCCCCCGGGCCGCCAATGCCGACAGCAACGGCGACGCCCGCAATATTACCAAGACCGACGGTGCCCGACAGGGCTGTTGCAAGAGCTTGGAAATGGCTGACTTCACCGGCATCATCTGGATCAGAATAATCACCTTTGACCAAAGAGATCGCGTGGCCAAAGAGACGAAACTGAATAAAGACAAAATAGAGACTGAAGATTGATGCGGCAATAACAAGCCACATGACAATCCACGGGAAGCTCGTACCGGGGAAGGGGGCGAAGATAAAGTTCACAAACCATCCGGTTGCCGATGCAAAACCTGCATTGATCTGGGCATCGAGACTACTGGCTTCCTGTGCCGCGGAAATTGATGTCGTGCTCAAAAGGGCAAGCACAGGCATGAGGATTTTAAAGATTTTATTCATGAGTGCTCTCCTTATCCGACAACTGTGACGGGGACGCTGGCGTGCATGACCAGATTGGCTGTGGCTGTGCCAAAGACGCGCTTTACAAAGCCACCTTCCGATGAACGGGCAACAATGATTTGTTCCGCTTTTTCTTCTACGGCTACCTTATCAATCAGTTCAGCAACGTCGCCATGACGAACGATGCCTCTGGCATTGAGGCCGTCTGCCTTTAACGAAGTCACTGCAGGATCAATAATGCGTTCCATCGCCATTTTGGTTTCTTCTTCACGGCGTTTGTGTCGCTGGGAATTTTCTTCTGCTGTTTGGAAAGTGTAGGGTGACCACTCGATAACATAGACGACGAGTAGTTCACACCCGCCAATCAGATTGGCAAGCTTTTTTGCATAGGCAAGGGCACGGTTACCGGACTCTGTGCCATCAAGTCCTACTATTAATGTAGCGGACATTTGATTCCCCTCTTGTTGTGTTTTTATTTTTCAGGGCCTTGTTACGCAACGTGACAAAGCCCCCTCTGCATAACGGTGCTTGGTACTGTTTTTGGATCATAAGATCAGTGGTTACCAAATTGTATGGTAACAATTTGGTAACCATAACCTAAAGGCGAAAAAAATGCGATAACTTTGCTTTAAGGGGATGAAATAATCGTGATTTAAGCGGGGGGATATTTGACGCGTTATTGGCTTTTTATAGTGGCTACCGCAGCATATTGGTTTGTCTTTCAGTCTTTTAAGCTTATGGTGATAGAGGAAGAAAATTGTTTTTGAATCACTTAATTATCAATAAATTCTACTTATTGGATACTGGAATTTGAAAGTCTAATAATGTCAAAATGGGAAATTCGCCGAGCTAATCAGCAAGATGTTGCTGCTTTCGTAAAGTCCATTGATGCTGCGTATTCAATCTATCGAACAACAATTATAGATTTGCCTGATGTATCTGATGGTGTTTCTGAAGACATTGATCAGCACTTTGTATGGGTTGTTGAAGTCCAGAAGAAAGTTGTTGGCGGCGCCATTCTCGCCATAAATGGCGATATTGCTCATTTAAAGAACATTGCAATAGATCCTGCTTTTTTCGGCCAAGGTTTGGGGAAGGCTCTGATCTTATTTCTGGAAAAGGAATGCAAACATCAGGGAGTTAAGGATATACGTCTCAGTACGCACGTGGATATGCCCAACAATATAAAGCTGTATGGGCATCTTGGTTGGAAAGAAACGGGGCGATCAGGCAACAAAGTTCATATGACTAAAGATATTTATCATAGTTCGGTTTAAAGCGAACCATTTTACTGAATGCATGATGTAAAGTCGTTGTTATATGAAATTGTTTTAAAAATTCAGGTAGATAGTTAATCATGCATCAGAAGCAACCCGTCCTTTTTATCGAATTAGGGTTCCTCTCTCTACTCGCGTTACTATGGGGATCTTCCTATCTTTTTGCCAAGGTCGCTGTAACCGAGATTCCACCGCTGACACTGGTTGCAGTGCGTGTGAGTGGAGCTGCGATTTTTTTATCGCTGGTGTTGGTTGTGAAAAAAGAAAAGCTGCCCAGAGATGCAAGAAGCTGGGGTATGTTGTTTGTCCAATCTGTTTTGAGTTCTATTGCAGCATGGACAATATTGGCCTGGGGGCAACAGTATGTGGATAGTGCGCTGGCCAGTGTTCTTAATTCTACATCGCCTATCTTTGTTTTCTTTATCACGCTGTTTTTCACGCGCCATGAGAAGGTAACAGGCCTCAAGCTTTTTGGCGCGATCCTTGGCCTTTTGGGGGTGATCTTTATTGTAGGTGTGGATGCCTTTAACGGTTTGGGCCAAGAAGTCTTGGGGCAGCTTTGTGCTGTAGGTGGCGCATTTCTCTATGGCTGTGCCGCGATTTACGGTAAACGCTTTACTCACCTGAGCTCGCCGGTTATCGCAACGGGTACTATGTTGTGGGCTAGTTTTGTCCTTGTGCCTGTCAGTCTGATGGTTGATCAGCCTTGGACCTTAACGCCATCTTCAGAAGCGCTTGGCTCCTTGATCATTCTATCGATTTTTTGCACGGGTGTTGCCCTGTTGATCTATTTTCGTCTGATCAAATCACTGGGATCATTAGGTGTTGCCAGTCAGGCATATTTACGGGCAGGCGTTGGTGTGATGTTGGGCGTGGTTTTTCTGGGTGAAGAGATTTCGGTTGTTGTTGGAATTGGCATTTTGGCCGCTGTGGTTGGTGTTGCTGCGATTAATATGCCCACGAAAAGTGTGGAGAAAAAGAAAGTTGCGGAGCAAAAAAGGACTATCTGAATCCTATGCCGATTGTGCTCTAGATGGTTGAAAGGCATCGCGTATTGCCTGTGCCATGCCTGCTTTGGTACTGCATTCGTGTTGTATACGTTGCCGGAGAACAATATTGGTGCCCTGAAGCCTTGGAAAACCTTCTTCTGGTGTTAGTTCTCGGCAATCCGCAGGAATTTGACTTTGTGCCAAAATACCCACAGCAATTCCGGATGATACCGCGGCTTGCAGACCAAATGTACTGCTGCTGATATAAGTGATCTTATAATCTTTTTTTTGCTGTTCCAAACAGGCCAACGCCCAGTCGCGCCACCAGCATCCGCTATCATAGACGGCAACAGGCATCGGAAGACATTCATGTTGGCGGTACGTATCTGATGTAATCCAGACCACAGGATTATTGAGGAGGATTTCACCACCAATTTTGGTGGCTTCTTCATGAAGGACAACCAGGTCGAGTTCGCCCTTCTCCAGGCCTGTATTGAGGGCCGCAGATTGTGCGCAGCGCACGGTTACTTCTGCTTGGGGATGGGTCTTGGCAAAGCGGGATAGAACGCAGGGCAGAAAAGTACCGCCATATTCTTCTGGGATGCCAATTCGCACAGTACCGTTTAGTGGATCTGATTGTAGAGATGCAGCGGCTTGATCAAGCAAAGATAGAATGCGTTTTGCATCTTTGACCAGTTGTTCGCCCGAAGAGGTCAGGGTTACACCACGTGGGCCGCGGTCAAATAATTTCCCATCGACAATCTCTTCCAGCTTTTTCATCTGAATGCTGACGGCAGATTGTGTTCTGCCAACAACCTCTGATGCGCGGGTGAAGTTTTTTGTTTCTGCTATCGCGACAAAGGTACGGAGAAGATCGCTTTCCAGATTGGGATTCATAAGTCAGTCCTGAAAAATGAATAATCATAAATTATTCGAATGTCTATCATTTTAACTATTAATTTCAGGAATGTCTAGTGCGCGCCTATATTCAGAAGTAACAGAAATAAGGAATTGGTGAGATGACACACAAAATTGAAAACACACTAGGTCCTGAATTCACGCCTTTGGCCGATACGTGGATATCGAATATTCGATCCTGGTTTCTTGCGCGGCGACAGAAAAATGCCCGAAAGCGCGAGATACATGCATTGCTGACCTATGACGATAAATGGTTGGAAGAAGTCGGTCTATCCCGTGCACAACTGGTTGGCGAACTTGGATATGATCCGCGAGAACTTCCAAGCGTTGCTGGCGTAGCGGAATATCGATTTATGCATTTATCAACAGGTTATGACTACGGCGTCAAATTCATCAAACGACGCCCATGAGCCGTTGAGGAGAGAACTAAGATATGACTGAAAATTTAAGAAGCCAACGCCGAGCTGCAAATTTACTGACAGTCATAATGACTGCGATCTGTGCCTTATCATTTTTACTGTCATTAAGCAGCTTAAAAGAAAATCCTCGAACTCATACTATTGCACGGGATTCCATTTCTGGTGATGCCAATGATAATCGCAGAAGTGATCCTGTTGTGCCTATTATATCTCCTGCATTCAACTTAAAGCTCTAACTTCTGAGATAAATCAGCAAAGGCACTTTGAATGACATTGGATAGCTCTTCTTCAGTGTCGGAATTTTTTAGCCAAGGCGAAACGGCGAAGTAGAAGTTGGTTTTCTGGTCAAACTCTTTGATTTTTCGCCATACAAGGCCGGGGTTTTTCTGGCAAAAAAGTTCTGCGATCAGGATGTTACCTATATAGAGCGCGTTGAATTCCTCGGCCATTTGCATGGCGAGGGTAGAATAAGGGGTTTCCAAAAGGTTTTGAATTTTCAATCCATAGCGACGCAGGATATCTTGATGTTCTTGATAGCAAGGATCACCTTTGGAAACCGAAATCATCTTTTGTTCGTTAAGGTCGGTGGCAGAAATAATTTGTTTCTTTGCCAACGGGTGATTTTTGGGAAGAACACAAACTTGCCTGGCTGAAATAAAGAGATTGTTTTCAATACTGCTGTGATCCAAGGGTCTTGTCTGAAAAGCAACGTCAGCACGATTGTCGATCAGAGCAGTAATTGATTCTTCTACCGAGGCAGAGGTGACCTGAAAGTGCATACTGTTCTGTCGGGGCAATTTTGTCAGTAGATGAGGCAGGACCAGAGAACAGTTAGAAAAAGAAGCGCAGATACGCAGTTGGCTGACTTCGCGGGTTTGGCCGCGTCGCCATTTGCTGAATGTTTTATCAACGCCTGAAAGGAGTTCTTCCACATCTTCAAAAAGAATTTTAGCGCGCTCGGTTGGAAAGACCCTGCCGTTCCGGCGAATGAAGAGATCAGTTTCAAAGATACTTTCGAGCCGCTGGATGTGTTGGCTCACAGATGGTTGCGTAACGCCGAGCTCTTTCGCTGCTTTTGTTATGCTGCCGCTTTCCATCACAACAGCAAAAGCCTCTAGTGATTTCAGATGGGCGAGTTTGCTGTCTTTATGCTTTACCATAGGTTTTTTCTGTTTTGGCGATCATATTTTGAAGGTTAGCAGGGTGAATATGTGTCAATTCTGTTTGTCTCGTTGCCAAATAAATTCATAACGGGTTATGCTATTATAACAACCTATCAGTTCATAATTTTATTTTATAAGGTTGATGGTGATCTTATAACTCTTTAGCCGTTAACCTCAGCGTGAGTGTAGTGCTTATAAGAGATATTCCATGTATTTAGTGAGCTGTTTTATACTTGCGCCTTGATGCGTACTGTCGAGTTCATAAATAAAATCTATCAATAAGCTTCTCTTCAGCCCATATCAATAAACGATCAGATACCTGTTCAAATATCTGGCCAGAAAGATACAGACCAAAAATAAAGACCCAAAGTAAGACAAAAATCAGGGAAACATTAAAATAGGGAACAGTTTTATGTCCATAATTTCGAAAAAGCCGCTTTTGGCCTTTGCGGCCTCCTTACCACTCTATACTTCTGTCATTTTAGGCAGCACGGCAATGGCTCAGGAAGCTGTGCAACCCGAGGTAACTCACGCCGTTGTTGAAAAACAGGCCGTGAAATCCAAAAAATTTATGGTGGCTTCTGCCAATCCAATCGCGACCCAGGCGGGCTATGAAGTACTGGAACGTGGCGGGACTGCGGCGGATGCAGCTGTTGCTGTGCAGTTGATGCTCAACCTTGTAGAACCACAAAGCTCTGGCATTGGGGGCGGTGCCTTTATGGTTTATTGGGATGCCAAAGACAAAAGTCTGACCACTTTTGATGGGCGTGAAAAAGCGCCGATGGCAGCGACACCAGACTATTGGTTGGGAGTTGACGGGCAACCTGTTGGTTGGTTCGATGCAGTCGTTGGTGGCAGGTCCGTCGGGGTGCCGGGAACTCTTAAACTGATTGAAACCGTGCACCAGCGCTATGGAAATCAGGATTGGGCTACGCTGATTGAACCGACCCGTGCATTGGCACAAGGCGGTTTTCAGGTTTCTCACCGCATGGCGAGTTCCATTGCCAAAGCTGTAGGCAAGCGCAAGCTCGAAGTCATGCCTCATACACGGGCTTACTTTTTTGACAAGAACGGCGAACCGTTAAGGCAAGGAACACTGCTACGTAACCCTGAATTTGCTGCTGCGCTTGCGATGATCCAGAAAGAAGGCTCCAAAGTTTTCTACGAAGGTCAAATTGCCAAAGATATTGTAGAGGCAGTGAAGACCGAGGAAAATGGCGGTATTTTAACGCTGGAAGATATGAAGGCCTATAACGTTGTTGAGCGAAAGCCTGCCTGTGCATCTTATCGTGGGTATGAAGTCTGCGGCATGGGGCCACCGTCATCCGGTGCGCTAACGGTCGGGCAAATTCTGTCTGTTCTTTCCAACTATGATCTTCCAGCCATGGGGCCGGGTGCAGAGAGTACTCACCTATATATTGAAGCGGCCAAGCTGGCCTATGCCGACCGTGGACTTTACATGGCAGATAGCGATTTTGTGAAAATGCCAGAAGGTTTATTGGACCAAAACTACCTGAAAGAACGTGCTGCATTGATTGATTCAGCAAAAACCATGGGTAAAGCAAACGCTGGGTCTCCACCGTGGAAGGAAGCAAGTCTCTACGCACCGGATACGCAATTGGAACGTCCAGGAACCAGCCACTTTTCGATTGTTGATGCTGACGGTAATGTGATTTCCATGACCACAACCATTGAAACCGGTTTTGGGTCTCGGGTTATGAGTAACGGTTTCCTGTTAAATAACGAGTTGACTGATTTCTCTCGTGCACCGGAAAAAGATGGTAAGCCCATTGCAAACCGTGTTGAAGGCGGCAAACGCCCAAGATCATCCATGGCGCCGACCATTGTTCTGAAAGATGGAAAGCCTGTTCTTGCAATCGGATCGCCCGGCGGATCACGGATTATCAACTATGTGGCACAATCCATCATTGGCATTCTCGACTTTGGCATGGACCCACAGGTTGCGATCAGCCAACCACATATCGTTAATCGCAATGGCGCGACAGATGTTGAAGAGGGCACAGATGCTGTCGCCATGATCCCTGCACTTGAAGCTAAGGGCCACGAGGTTAATGTGCGTGACCTGAATTCCGGCCTTCATGCGATCCAGATCTTTGATGGTGAGCTTGTCGGTGGCGCAGATACTCGCCGTGAAGGGACGGTTATGGGGGACTAATCAACACTGATTGGGAAACCGAATTGGCTTTGTGGTTACTTGTCGTTCATGACTGGTCATCACAAAGCCAATTGTGTTTATACTCTGTTTTTGTGGGAAAAGCCGGCTGTGGGTGCGTCATTTTAGTAAGCTGCTTGCTTATTCAAAATGGAGTATTGATTGTATGTTCATTTTAATCGTATGTGTTAAGGATACTGGGAGAAGCCAATGGATATTTCTTCACTGATTCCTGCTTTAGGGGGCGGTATATTAATTGGTTTAGCTGCGATCGGGTTGATGCTGTTCAACGGGCGGATTGCCGGAATTAGCGGTATCGTGGGTGGTATTTTTCCTTTCAAATCGAATGATACTGGCTGGCGGGTAATCTTCCTTGTGGGGCTTGTGCTTTCGCCCTTTTTATATCGTATTTTTATCGGCCAAATCACCGAAATTAACTTTGATACATCACTGCCGCTTCTTGCTCTTGGTGGTGTGCTGGTTGGTGTTGGAACACAGCTAGGCAGTGGCTGTACAAGCGGGCATGGTGTGTGCGGTATATCTCGCTTGTCCATTCGTTCTATCACAGCAACATTGATTTTTATGGCGACGGCGGCCTTAACTGTCTTCCTGATCCGCCATGTATTGGGGGCATGATTTTTGTTTAGCGATAATATAAAACAAAGCTTTGTTGCGTTAATTGCTGGGCTAATTTTTGGTCTGGGATTGATCGTGTCCGAAATGGTGAACCCGGCAAAAATATTGGCTTTTCTGGATGTTGCCGGGGAGTGGGATCCAAGCCTGGCATTTGTTATGGGCGGTGCTCTTATAACGGCCGGAATTGGCTATAAGCTGATATTTTCCCGAAGCCGCCCGGTTTTATCGTCTGATTTTCTATTACCTGTAAAAAAAGAAATCGACGGTAAGTTGGTTATGGGCGCTGCTTTATTTGGTATTGGCTGGGGAATCACCGGCCTGTGTCCGGGACCTGCACTGACAGCATTGACAATAGGGGCAACCGAAATCTATCTGTTTTTGCTTGCTATGATCGTGGGGATTTTTGGTTTTAAATTTTCTAGAAAATTTTTAGGTCAAACCTGATCCAAAAGTTTAGCCTTACTGTTCTAGTAGGTATTTTGGCGAGCGTATTGCCTATGGGGACGGTCGACGCGTTTCAGGACACGGGTTCTTCCAGCTATTCTCTTTCTGATTATTCCCAATCCAGAAATTACCACCCCCAAAATTATCAATCCGGACATTCCGGTATATCATCACGTTCTTATGCTGCCTTCAAAAAGTCAGGACAGGTGATTATTGGTTATGGATATCACAAGCCGTACCGCCAACATTCTTCTTATGGAGAACATCACAGAACGCATAAGAAAATCTATCACCATAACAGGCATCATTTTTCACGCCATAATTCCAGTTCTTATTATCAGAGGCAGCATCATCGTGCGCATGGAAAGTGACGATATTAATGTTGTCGATGAAAAGTGATAATTGTTCTTGGATCACTTTTCCAAAACCATAACCTCTTATCAGTATTTTAATAAAGCAAACGCTACGTTTGTCAGTGTGGTCAGGCTCGTTAGTGTGATCACAGTCTGTTTTTGTATCGGAAGAGGTGGAAAGGGAATAAAGTGATTTTGTCACGTTTATGCTTCTTGGGTCTGCTGTTTCTTGCGATTTTGATCTCTCCCGGGCGTGTTGCTTTTTCTGATGCTGAGCCTCAAACAGAGCGAGTTTATCAGGGCCTTACAGTACCGTATCCGCCTTACATGATTATTGAAGACGAAGAAATAACGGGCATTGTGACGGAGATCGTCCGAACAGCTTTTGATCGTGCGGGGCTTAAACTGCAAATCAATCATCTCCCCATGAAGCGTGCTTTGCATAAAATTCGGGAAGGACAAGCCGATTTTATGTTTACCCTTTTTTTTACGGAAGAACGTGCCGCATATATGCACTATGCTGAACAACCCCTGTCTTATGAAGACATTATTCTCGCTGTACCAAAGGGAAAAACGCCGCCGTTTGATGGCTCGCTGGAAAGTATTCGGGGATTGGAAATAGGTACACCAAGAGGGTTTAGCCTTGGAACCAATATTGATGCTGGTTTTGAAGAAGGAGTATTGGTGAAAACAGAGGTGCCTCATAGCTTGGCGGGGGTGAAAATGCTTGCCAGTAGCCGTGTGCAGTCTATGGCCTCTGATCGTCTGACTTTTCTTTACATGCTACGAGAAAGCAGTATGAGGGAAAATATCGAAATTGTGGAACCTCCTTTGAACAGAACCCCAGCTTATATTGGGTACTCAAAAAAAGCTTCACACGTTTTAGATCTGCGGGACAGGATTGATCAGGAGTTAGCGAAGATGTGGAATGAAGGTGTGATGGAAGAAATTACGAACAAGTATATTAAATAGCCTTAAACGGTGCTTTACTGAAGAAGCTTTGATTCTAATCAGAGAGTTTTAAAATTAATATTATTCGATTTAGATCTTTCTTTGTGATGGCTTTTAGTTCCTTGTGGATGCTTTGGAGCACGATGGCATTTGCGACTTCTCTACAAGTCAGCGTGTTTGATTTACCGCCGTTTGGTGGGCGGGATGCATCAGGAAAAATTGTTGGTATTATCCCGGAAATATTGACTGAGATCGAAAAAGAAACAGGTCATAACATCCAAATGAAAATCGTTCCTTATAAAAGAATGTTCTTTGATCTGGAAAATGGAACCTCTGATTTTGCTATTTTTTTCAGGAGCTCAAAAAGCGAAAAAATTGCAATCCCGAAAGTACGTATATACACATTAAAAAATATTGTTGTCGGGATGAAAGGTATAAACCTTAACGAATACCGTGATCTGTCTGAACGGCTGATTTCAGTGACACATGGAACCTATTACCTTGATAAATTTGATAATGATTCGTCCCTGAAGAAAATTTTTGTCCGACGTTTTTCCAATGCTATCCAGCAGCTTATTGCTGGGCGGACAGATCTTGTCGTTGGGCCGGAACTCTCTATTGCGCATCATATGAAGAAAAATGCATCTTCAAGTGAGGCATTGGGGAAGCCACTTTTTCTAAGCTATGCTTCGGCCTGGTTGCAGGTTTCTGAAAAAATGAAGAACAATGCGCCTGAGATTGTGGATCAATTGGTCTATGGTGTTGGTCGATTGCATGATAAAGATGTGATTCCACGTATTTTAGAAGAATACAAATAGCGAGCAGTAATGTCCTGCATAACACTTTTTTGTATCATCAGGTAGTGTTCATCTTTGTAAAACCGGACCTCTTTTAAAAGAGATCCGGTAAAACACAGACTTACTTAAGCAAGTGGCTCCCGTGAGGGTTATCGATAACCATTTTCCAGCTACCATCCTTTTGCTGGCGCAGGACCGCGACAGATAACCCTGTTTCGGTAATCTCTTGTCCGTCTGGTGTTTGTCCTTTCATGGACCAAGGGGCGATATGAAGCGCGATGGTGCCGGTAACAATGACTTCGTGCCCACTGTATGAGAATTTGGGGTTCAGTGATTTGAATTCGGCAAATATCTGTTCAGAAACTTTGTTGTCGGTGACGGCTGTACCCGGCTCGAACATGATGGCGGCACCTTCTTCGTAGGTGGACATAACCGCCTCCAGATTTCCCTGTTCAAAGTTTGACGTCATTTTCTGAATGAGAGAGAGCACATTCTGTTCTTCAATTGTTTGTTTTTGTATTGTCATCGAGGTTGATCTTTTAAGTTGGGTTTGTGAGGCCGCATAGAGTGGGGAAGAAAGCAAGCTGATGGTGAGTGCCATTGTTACAACCGGCTTTATGAAGAAGACATGCCAGCAGGCTGCCGAAAGATGGAGTTTCTTTAACATGGAAAATTCCTGAATTTATGGGGGTGACGAGGTGTTAATTGTTAATGAGTGATATTGGGTCTTTGTTTGTCCGGTGTCAGAACAGACACGAGCTTCTTGGCCAAATCCTGTGGGCTTGCAAAGGTTGGTGTCGCTCGTTGTAACTTGATGGTTCGGAGTTCTTCTTCCAATACCTGTATGTCTTCAACGACAGTGTTGTAGTTTGGTGCATCTCTCAAAGCGAAAGCAGGGGAGATGCCAGATCCTTTCTCTGGAATGCGCCCGAGTTCTCGGGCTACGGGCAGGCGCCTTGGACAACTGCATTTCGCTTTGGTGTTGGCGATCCCGCAATTGCTTGACGTAAAGGAGACGACTTCACTGCGAGCACGGGAAAGGCGTTTTCGGTAGTTTGCGGGGCTGAGTTCCAGTATCTCAGCGGCTTCAGATTGTGGAAAATCCAGAATGTCGCCCAGGACATAGGCAAGACGGTGTTTGAGATCAAGACAAAGCAGCATGGCCATTGTGCAGGAAATCCGCAATTCGTTAAGCCATATACTGTCTTCGCCAGAAGTTGTGGTTTGGGAGGACGCGATAGCAGGCGAAACATTTGGATCAAGTCCGGTTTCAAGGTCTTGTTTGAACAAATCAAAGTTCAATCCCAGTTCTTTGTCACGGACCTTCTTAGCCGTAATCAGGTAATTTGCAGCCACCCGATAGACCCATGTCCTGAAGGCACTTTTGCCTTCAAAAGTTGAAAGCTTGGTAATCACAAGAATTAGGATTTCCTGTGTTGCTTCCTGGGCATCATCAGGATTAACCAGCATCCGCATTGCCAGATGGTGGATTTGATCCTGTATGTTTTGTACCAGCTTCTCCAAGGCAGCTTGATCGCCAGCTTGTGCTGCTGTTACCAAGTGTTCCAAAGTTGTTTGCATTACGCCAATGTCTCTTTTTTGTTGCTCTATCTATTTAGACAGTAAAAGAAACCAATGTGTGACAGATTAATTTTCTTTTTTCCCGATTTCTTTTCTTTGTTGAAATTTTTATAATGATTTTAAGACTTTATAGTGCTTTATAGTTTTATGCTAAATAATAAAAAGAAGAATAATTATGTCACGTCCAAAACTGGTTCCCGAGTTACTCTGTTCTGATTTGACAGTAAGTCTGGATTTTTATCTCAATATTATTGGCTTTAAAATTCTTTATGATCGCCCGGAAGATCGCTTCGCCTATCTGGAAATGGATGGCGTTGAAATTATGCTGGATGAAACACAGGAAACCAGTACTGATGAAGGGGATTGGTGGACGGCCAGAGCAACATAACTTTACGGGCGAGGCGTTAATTTTATGATTGAAGTCAGTGATGTTCTAGCAGTTCATCATCGGTTGGAAAAGGCGCACTGGCCTTTGTTCCGTCAGTTAGAAGACCAATGGTATCGTGCTGGTAATCGTAAAGTAGGTAATCGTGAGTTTCTTGTGCAAGACCCCGATGGATATCTATTACGATTTTTCTCTGATATTAATTATTCTCGAGGACAGTAAATTTAGTTTTGAATGGTATGCAAATATTTACTCATCACCTTGTTTTATAGGATAATATTTATCCAAGCCGTAATGTTCTTTCATTTTTTCGATAATTTTTTTTGCTTCTAAAACAGCTGTAATGCTCTTTTCATAGACAGGTTTGTTTTGGGGGTTTTGTTTTAAATTATCAAAAATCTGATTATATGCTTTCTCCAGTTCGGCCATAGCATCATCGATATCTCTCGATGTTTTATTATCATTTATTGGGCCAGCTTTTTTCATTCTTACGATGTCTTTCTTTACGTGAAAAGTTCGAGGGAAAGCTAAGTTCGCTGTTTTCCATATTTGAATAGATGGGTGACATGAAAGTATGGCGTATTTTTGCATACTATAACGTATACGTAAAATATTTTATTTACCCGATAATGTGTATGATGTGTGCTTTGGAAGGGAGCTGAAAGGACTAGCTAAGGAGCGTCCGCCAGCAGTTAAATATTTAGCTTTAGAGTGCGGTTGGCGCGGTTCCGTTATTACTTATTCGACAAGTCTTGACTGATTAGGTCGGTTGTCCTATTTTTTTAGGATGAGCGTCCTAAAGGTGTTTGGAAGGTGTCTCGTAATAAAGGAGCTTTGTGACTAAAAATGAAGAAGCAAAAAACGCGAGATCATATTGTCGAAGCTGCGGATCTACTGTTTTATCAGCAGGGGTTTGAGCATACGTCTTTTTCAGACATATCTGATGCAGTACAGATTTCACGTGGTAATTTTTATTATCACTTCAAATCAAAGGATGACATTCTCGAGGCTGTCATCAGCGCACGCATGGATAAAACCCGTAAAATGCTGACTCAATGGGAATTGAAAGGTTCTCGACCAGAAGATCGTATCAAGTGCTTTATCCGTATTCTTGTCACTAATCGGGATAAAATTCTGAACTACGGGTGCCCTGTCGGTACACTGACAACCGAACTGGCAAAGATAAAACATGCTTCCCGGGAAGAAGCAAATGCCTTGTTCACTCTGTTCCGGAATTGGTTAAAAGAGCAGTTCACTCAGCTGGGGCACCCAGCTGATGCGGATAATCTGGCAATGCATTTACTGGCCAGATCACAGGGGGTTGCGACTTTGGCTAGTGCCTTTCAAGACGCAAAGTTTATCGATGATGAAGTTACTCAGATGTGTGAGTGGCTGAATGCTTATGTGCCTAAAGAATAATGCTTGTGATCAAGTGCAGGTATAAGCCGGAGAATGATGAAAAGCCTGAAAAAATTTTTTGAAACATACAAGTTTTTTGAAACATACGCTGTTAGAACAAAGGTGATCTGATGTTTATCGTACTACTCAAATTTTCAGTAAACAAAGAAAATGCTGGCCAGTTCATGGACGCGCACAAGGCCTGGATCAAACAAGGATTTGATGAGGATGTCTTTCTGATGGTTGGCAGTTTGAAGCCCGGGGTTGGTGGGGTGGTTCTTGCCCATAACAGCTCTTTGGAAGACTTGGAACAACGGGTAGAGGAAGATCCTTTTGTCGCAGAAAATATCGTCAGTGCTGAAATACTGGAAATTGATCCGGCCAAAGCTGATGACAGGTTGAGCTTTCTTTTAAATTAGGGAAATGGAAAATGAGTGAAACGACTGTAGGGCCAGATGGTCAGCACCGTTGCCGATGGAGTGATTCCGCCCCTGAATTTATCGATTATCACGATAGGGAGTGGGGCTTTCCGGTTGGCGATGATTATCGATTGTTTGAAAAGCTCTGTCTGGAGGGGTTCCAGTCTGGTTTGAGCTGGCGCACCATATTGGCAAAGCGAGAAAATTTCCGCGCAGCGTTTCACCATTTTGATTTCAACAAGGTGGCGCTTTTTACAGATGAAGATCGGGATCGTCTATTGCAGGACGCTGGGATCATTCGCCATCGCGGCAAAATTGAAGCCGTGATTAACAATGCAAAGCGTGCACAGGAACTGGTTAAGCGCGAAGGATCGTTGGCGGCTTTTATCTGGCGATACGAACCCCGGGAAGAAGAGCTATCGGCACCGCAAACTCAATCGACATCTTCGGCATCAATCGCGCTGTCGAAAGATTTGAAGAAGCTGGGGTGGAAATTTGTTGGCCCGACCACAATGTACGCTTTGATGCAGGCAATGGGCTTGATCAACGATCATGTGGAAGAGTGTTTTATGCGTGATAAGGTGAAGGAGGCGCGGGATCATTTCAAGCGCCCTGAATAATGAAGTTAATCGACAAAGCTCGGGTTTTACTTTGTGATGTTATGCTTTGTTTAGTGCCGCAATAACCATGCTCTTTGCTGCATTTCCAGCTGCTTCAATGTAACTGTGGTCTCGGTGAATAAGCATCGTGGAAAAAGCACCATCCATTAGCAGGATGATATGACGAGCCAATTCGTTCGGACAGGTAATATTATTTTTTGAGAATTGTTCTGCAAGCCATGCTTCGAATTTCTTCTTATGGGTCGCACCAACTTTAATTGCAGGGTGGCCTGGCATGTTGGCAAGTTCGGCTGCTGTCCGCAAAAAACCACACCCTTTCCATTTGGGATGTTGAGAATTTTTAGCGAGATTTATAAAAATTGCTGCAATTTTATCGGACAAATCGCCATCAGCTTTCTCAAACCATTCAGCAAATATTTTTAGATTTGGCTGGTCACGAGATTCTAAATACCCGGCCACGAGTTCATCTTTACTTTTGAAATGATAATAAAGGGTTCTTTTTGTAATGCCTGCTTTCTCAGCTATCGCATCAACGCTTACAGCTCTGATGCCTTCGCCATAAAATAAAGAGTTTGCTGCATTTAAGATGCGGTCTTTTGTTGATGGAATATCTTGTTTCATAATTATGTATACTAACCAGTGAGTGTACATAATATTGTGAGATCACTAACCTTATGTCAATAGCAATGAAATGAAAGGTTAGTCGCCATGATTAATAGTGTTTTATGTGAATTGAAAGATAACGTAGCCCTTTTGACTCTCAATCGACCAGAGAAACTCAATGCTTTGAATTATGCGATGATTGATCGTTTAATTGAATTGTTGGATGATATTGAAGATAATGATCAGGTCCGGGTTGTAATCATTACGGGGGCAGGAAATAAAGCTTTTTCGGCGGGTGGAGACATTCACGAATTTTCCAAGTCGATCAAGCAGGGAGCTGAAACTGCCGTTAAAGATTTTGTCAGGCGAGGACAGGCAATGACTGGGCGTATTGAAGCATTTAGAAAACCAATCATCGCCGCTGTAAATGGTATTGCATTTGGCGGAGGGTGCGAAATTACGGAGGCCGCGCATATTGCAATTGCCAGTGATCAAAGTGTTTTTGCCAAACCAGAAATAAACATAGGTATTCCTCCGACTTTTGGTGGAACACAACGGTTGCCAAGATTAGCGGGGCGCAAGCGTGCACTTGAACTTCTTCTTACTGGTGATAGGTTTAACGCAGAACATGCTTATCAGATTGGATTGGTTAATGAAATTGTGTCTAATAACGACTTATTAAGATCAGCATATAGTATGGCTGATCGTATTATTCGACATTCACCGCTTGCGGTTTCTCGAATCATTACGGCTGTTACTCGTGGTATCAACTCTACTATTACAGAAGGTTTACAGATAGAAAGCGAACAATTTGCGCGTATGGCAGTGACGGAGGATGTTCATGAAGGGCTAAATGCCTGGATTGAACGGCGAGTTCCCAAATATCGTGGTTGCTAGAGAGGATAATGCGCAAATGTTGTATGGTTCTGCTTTTAAAAGAAGATTTTTCCTATGAATAAACCAGATATCGTCGCCTTATTGGATTTTTTACGTGCCAGCGAGCCGTTAAAATCTACCTTGCGCAGTGGGTACACGGCCTCTGGGCGTCAAGAGAGCACAGCAGAGCATACGTGGCGGCTTTGTTTGATGGCATTATTGTTGGAAGATGGGTATCCGGAACTGGATATGCTCAAGCTTCTGAAAATCTGTATTGTTCATGATCTGGGCGAGGTTATTAATGGGGATATTCCGGCAATAAATCAATCAGGGGATCTCGATAAAAACCTACAGGAGCGACAAGACCTTGATGAACTTACATCTGTTTTACCCGCTTATTTAAAAACAAAAATAATGTCCTTGTGGGACGACTATGATCAGGGAAGCTCAAAAGAATCTCAATTGGCAAAAGCGCTGGATAAGCTGGAAACCGTTCTGCAGCACACACAGGGCAAGAACCCTGATGATTTTGATTATGGCTTTAACCTGTCCTATGGTAAAAAACAGACTGACTTTGATGATAACACGCGTGCTATCCGAAATTTGATTGATCGGGATACAGCGTTACTATCGGGCAGAAATAAGAGCTAAATAAGCTTTACAAATACTCGGAGATATCATGGTGAACTATTGTAGTGCTTGATAAGTCTCTGGATATTCTGTTGTCTGTATTGTCCGAGAGTTGTCCAGATTTTATCAGCGAGTTGAGGATCAGTGTTATAGAACTTATGACTGATCATCATGTACCAGTCGTAACTGGCAAAGGGCTGTTTGATTTGTATCAGCTTATTCTCTAAACCGTGCTTTTTGATTAGGCCCTTACCGATCGTACTTTCCACAATATAGGCATCCAGACGTCCGGCGGCGACATGTTGCAAACCTTTTGCAGGCAAGTGACGGGTGTTTGCCATCATGCTGTGATCATCTTTGAGCTTTTTGACAACAACATAGCCGGCGGGTGCACCAATGGAATGTTTCATATTGCTGAAATTTTTACCATCCCAGTCAAAACTGCTGCCCTTCTTTTTGAAAAGACTATAGGTCACGCGGCGAAGACGCCGATCAGGGTCCGGCTTATTACTGATGCTGACTCTGACAGGTAAATAAGGGTAGCGACCAATAAACTCGCGTTCCTTTAGGTGGATAGAGGCAAAAATACCATCAACCTTGTTCTGTTCCAAAAGCTTGAGACAGCGTTTCCAGGGGCGTCGTATAAACTGGGCAGAAAAGCCTGTTTCCTTGAGAGAGGCGGCAATAATTTCAACGAGTATACCGGGCTTTTCTTTGGGGAAGGTGTCTTGCTCTCCCATAAAATAGGGGGGATAGCTCTGGTTTTCAGCACAGAGAACAAAGGGCTGTTCTTCTGCCCAAGCTGTTGTTTTGAATAGGCTGATGAGAAGGCCTGTAACAACTACCAGCTTGGCAGCAAATGCCAACGATCTTTTACGGTTCATTTCAGCCCCCTTTTTAGCCCCCGCTTAAAGGTACTATGTGGATGGTATCAGATAAGAGCTGAAAAAACTATAGGTGAAGCAGAAGAAAACCAATCGGATCGCCGCCGGGAATAAGCTGTGTTTGATTGCTTTGGCTCTTGTAATTAAAGTAAATTTTCTGGCTACGCCTTAAGAGCAATAAATTAAGGATAACAAAATGATCACACGTATATTCAGGGTGCAAATTAACCCCGAATTGTGCGAGGAATTTGAGGAACTTTATCGTGTGAAATCCATAGACGCAGTGCAAGGGGCCGAGGGATATATATCTGTAACGATCGGTAAGCCGACCATTTGGGCTCCGGATGAATATGTAATGATTTCAACCTGGATCAATGAAGTTGCTTTGAAGGAATTTGCAGGGGAAAGATGGAACGAGGCACATATTCCAGCAGGTATGGAGAAGTTCATCGTTGATTGTTGGGTGCATCACTATGAAGCTTTTGATCGCTAAAAGTCTGAAATTTTTATTGTAAAAGATCTCAGTGATGAAATTGAGAGAATTAGAGAGTCAGTCAACGTACTGACTCTCTATAACGATTGATACCAGAAAAAGCGATTATCGTTTGAGTAGAACTATACTGTCATTGATTAGAGTGGCGTAACGTCCACATAAACCTGATAGTCTTGAATTAGATCGGATTTCATTTGTAAAACTGTTGCAAACGGTAGAGAGAGTTCGCTTTGATCCAGTCGTTTATAATGGACTTCGCCTTTGCAAATGATGTCATTGTCTTGGGCCCAGATGCCGTCAATTCTGTGGGTCATGGTGTCAATAATCTGAAAGAAATTCTCATTGGCTTCCAATACGGCCTCTTTACCGGTGACAGCATCAAAGTTTCCCAATTGAAAACGAAGGTCATCAGCAAGGAAAGAGCCAAGCCTGGATATACTTTTCCCATCCACTGCTTTGTATAGGGCTGTTATCAAGGTTTCAGCATTTTCCAGAGGATTTTCAATATCTGACACAGGTGTTTTAAATGCAAGGTTTGTCATTGTTATCTCTTGTTATCGTTTTATGTGGGGATATGGATTGATTTAACTATGGCCACTATGGCGTGTCGTAGAGATTTCGTTCGGCAGGATCATCGCTGTAGTACTGGATGAATTCGAACTGAAAACCTTCGGGATCCAGGAAATAAACCGTTTTGCGAAAAGGATGGGCAGCTCCCTGAATGTCGATTTCAAACCCTTTGGCTTGAAGGCGACTTATGATGCCATCCACATCATCGACTTCAAAACCAAGGTGTGCGAGGCCGGGGGTGTGTCCAGAAAGTTCACGGTTTTCGCCTTCGCCATTATCATTCAAAGTGATGTAGCTAGTATCGTCCCCCACGTGTAACCAGCGGCGTGGTTTTCCTTTCCATTTCATTTCCCCTTGCCCGCGAACAATCCATTCGGGAAAAGCGGTTTGAATAAAACTCAAAGTTGCCGCTAAATCGGTAACAACTAAATTGGCGTGTTCAAAACGTACCATGGAATTCTCCTTTCAATTCCTGAAACTTTCAAAGTGCATCTTCTTTTTACTGTGATTGGTCGCAGTAAAAGAGAACAGTCGATGTGTCTGAATTAAAGATAAGTTGTTTCCGTTTGTGATTTAATAGGTATATATGGAAACCTATTGGTGAGAAAAAGTTGACAAATTTTGCTGCTCGCAGGAGAGACTTATGGAAAGCATGAATGCGATTCCGATATTCGTGGCTGTCGTCGAAGAGGGCAGCTTTGCGGCAGCTGCGCGCCGGGTCGGCGTAACTAAATCGGCGATCAGCAAGCGGATCTCTCAACTGGAAACTCATTTAGGAGTGCAGCTTTTACATCGTTCGACGCGCAAATTAAGCCTAAGTGAGGCGGGAGAGCAGTATTTAACCCACGCAATTCAGTCATTGGCTGCGGCGCAAGATGCCGAGGATGCCGTTGCACAACTACAGGGGGCACCACAGGGAAGATTACGTATAAATACACCAATGTCTTTTGGTCGTTTGCATGTTGCCCCTCTTATTCCAGAGTTTCTCGAAACCTACCCCGGGGTTGGGATTGATATGGTCATGGATGATCGGGTTGTTGATATGGTGGAAGGTGGTTTTGATTTGGCGATCCGGGTACGAACTCTGGAAGATAGCGCGTTAATTGCCAGAAAACTTGCGCCCTGCCATAATCTTTTGTGTGCAGCACCGTGCTATTTTGAGAAGCACGGTATCCCGCAAAAGCTAGAAGATCTACGGGATCATAATTGTTTGCAGTATGCCTATGCCAGCACAATCCATACTTGGCAGTTTATACAAGATGGTGGCGAAAGGGTTAGCCTTGAGACAAAAGGCAGCTATCAGGTAAATAATTCAGAGGCTCTCCGTGAAGCTCTTGTTGCCGGGGTTGGTATCGGGCGACTTCCTACCTTTATTGCGAATGAGGAAATAGCAGCAGGACGTCTGAAACCTTTATTGCCTGATCATAAACTACCGAGCCAGACAATATATGCTGTTTTTCCCGAACGCCGCCATCTTCCCGCTAAGGTTAGGGTTTTTGTTGATTTTTTGGTTGATAAGCTTGGTGGCAATCATCCTTACTGGGAAGAAGCTTTTTAAGCCTCTAGAGCTTTCAGATAGCGGTTTACAGAACGTCTAATGGCTTGCTTTCCGTCTTGATTTATTGATCTGCCTTCAAAAGCCCCGTGTACGACATCAAAATCATATGATTCAACAGAGAGTCCAATGTTTTCGACCTTACGATGGGACAGGGGAATATAATTTGGGTAGCTATACATAAAGCTGACGTATTTCTGATCAGCGACGACCTGCATGATATCCCCGGTGAACAGGTAACCTTTGGTTTTTCGCCAATGGAGAACCGTGCCGCCTTCAAAGTGACCGCCGCATTTGATAAGGGTAATATCTGGATTGATTGAAAGAGTATTTTCTGTCCAATGGTGAATGGCTGGATGTGGCTTTTGCACCCACTGAGCATCATCTTGGTGAAGGTAGATAGGGATCTGATCAAAAGCATCACTCCAGTCACCCATCGCAGTGTAGTAATGAGGATGAGAAATAGCGATAGCAGCGAGCTTGCCTCTGCTTTTTATCCAGTCAAGCGTTGCTTGATCAAGAATGGCAAGGCAATCCCAGAGAACATTTCCATAGGATGTTTCAATCAAAAAAGCACGTTGTCCAATTGCAGCACGTGGATCAATGATCAAGCTGTGCAATTTTTCACTATGTCTTTCACGTCTTATATGATGTTGGGCTTTCAAGTCCGATGATGTAATCCATTTTTGACCTGTATCTGGCACATACTGGCGCTCGTCCTCGCATATAGGGCAGTGTGACGGGGGGCTGGCAGGATCTGGCTTTTGTTCCGGATATTGCGTGCCACAGGTTGCACAGAGGTATTCTGTCATGTTTGGAAGTGTCCTGATGAGTATTGCTTGTATTATATGAAAGCCGGGCGCATGTTTTTCAAGAAACTCCCTGATTGTTTCGCGAATATTATCAAGTCGTGCCCAGATTTGATTTGTTTAGTCTTAAGAAGTCTCAAGCTGAAGATATCAGGAAAACGTGTCTCTGAACGACACCTGACAAGCCTTTTTCGCACTATAATATCCTGCTTTCGCCAAAATGCATATTTTCTACAATCTTTCTTGCAATTGAACGTGAAAGCTTGCTCTATGATGGAATGCTTATGGAAAATGGAATAGGTCAATGAACCCACAGAATAGTAATCCTTCTGGGAGTGTCGGGGCTTCGGCAAACTCGGGAAATACTGAGGTTACAGCGGCTGAAAACTTCAAGGGCGCTGCCTTTATGGTGTTGAGTCAGGCAACATTTGTTTTTAACGATGCCTTGATGAAGCTGGCCTCTACTGATCTTTCTCTTTTCCAGACAATTTTCCTACGCGGTCTTTTTACCACTTTTTTCCTGGGGCTGATTGCTTGGAGAGCAGGGGCACTATTCCGCCCGCTTCCAGTGGCAGATCGCAAGATATTAGCGCTACGGGTTATTGGTGAAGTTGGGGCCACGCTTTGTTACCTGACGGCACTTTTTCATATGCCTATTGCCAATTCGACGGCGATTTTACAGGCCCTACCTCTCGCGGTTACGCTTGGTGCGGCTCTCTTTTTGGGGGAAACCGTTGGCTGGCGCCGATATTCTGCTATCGCGGTTGGTTTCATCGGCGTGATGATTATCGTGCGTCCGGGGGCTGACGGATTTAATGCCTATTCCTTCTGGGCCTTGGCTGCTGTGGTTTTCATTGTCTTGCGTGATCTTGTAACCAAGAAAATTTCCAACGACGTTCCGTCTATCTATGTTGCGTTATTGACATCAATTTCGCTAACACTGACCGCTGCGATATTGTTACCGGCGACGGGGTGGCAGCCTGTTCAAGCCGTATCCTTGGGCTATTTAACTGGCGCAGGTTGCTTTCTGATGATCGGCTATCTCAGCGTTATTGCCGCAATGCGTATGGGGGAAACTTCTTTTGTGTCGCCTTTCCGCTACACCATCTTGCTCTGGGCGATTTTGCTTGGTGTTTTTGTTTTTGGTGAGCTACCGGATTTCTGGACGATTGTCGGTAGTATTATTCTGGTTATCACAGGTGGCTACACTTTCTACCGTGAAAACAAGCTAAAGAAGAGAGCGGATGCTCAAAAAGCAGCAACTCTGCGCGCTGAAACCGAGACGCAGGGGGATTTTCCTGAGGGCAAAGATGATCAAGGAATTTGGCCTGAGAAAACAAAAGATCTGGAGAAAGCAGAAGAACTGATCAATCGCTAGTGAGTTGAGGGCAATCTATTGAGTGGACCCGTATTATGAGAGAACAGGGCAATGGCCCGACACCTGAGGAAAATCTCTTTGTAGATATCACTGACGGTGACGAAAGTGAACAGGGCGCAAGTGGTAACCTGCGTGGGGCCTTATTAATGTCACTCGGGATGGCTGCTTTTATTGGCAATGTTACATTGATGAAGCTGGTCTCTTTTGAGTTGACCCTTTTTCAGGCGATTTTTCTTCGGGGATGTTGTGCGGCTGTTGTCCTGGGCGGTGCTGCTTTTTATCGCAAAGAACTATTTGTTACCTTAACCGGGGCAGATGCCAGGGTTTTGACAATTCGGGTGATCGGCGAAGTTGGTGCATCCCTTTGTTATTTCATGGCGTTATTTAATATGCCAGTTGCCAATGTGACAGCAATCCTTCAAGCCTTGCCGCTGGTTGTGACATTGGGGGCCGCTGTCTTTCTGGGCGAAACAGTTGGGTGGCGGCGTTACGGTGGTATTGCGTTGGGTTTTGTTGGTGTTCTGATCATTGTCCAGCCGGGAACAGACGGTTTTAGTGTCTATTCTCTTTGGGCGCTAGCTTCCATGTTATCCGTTGCCCTGCGCGATCTTGCGACCCGAAAGATATCATCGAATTTACCGTCGCTTTTTGTGGCCTTTGTCACCATGGTTGTGGTCACACTGGTCTGTGCCCTGCTATTGCCAACGATGGAATGGAAAGAGGTCAAAGGCGACACCGTCGGGCTTTTATTGGGGGCCGCAGTTTTTATCATGCTGGTCCACATTACCTTGATCCGAGCAATGCGGGTAGGCGAAGTCGCTTTTGTGACGCCTTTTCGCTATACCGTCATGATTTGGGCGCTTCTGGTTGGATATTATATTTTTGGAGAAACTCCGGACACAGCGACCGTAACAGGCTGTAGCCTGTTGATTATCACTGGCCTCTATTCCTTCTGGCGCGAACGCAAAGTTAAGCGCGGGTAATCCTGTGACTTTATAACTATCGCGGTGAGCTATCTAAAAATCTTCGGTATGACAAACTTTATCTGCAAGGATCGTGAGCCAGGAAATAACCTCGCGGCTTTCTGGCGAAAGCTTTGCTGCTTCCAGTTGTTCGTCGCTTGCGTGTATTTTCAGGTCATTCCATTTTTGGCAAAAATCACTTAGATCTCTTGGCTTTAGAGAGTCTTGATCTGGTACTAATTGCGGGGTCGGTTTGTTACTGCCGGTCACAGATTTTTCCTATTCTTTTGGCTTCAAGTCTTTGCTGTATAAGTGTTTTTGTTTTTTCTTGTTGTGTTATTAAGGGCAAAGTTTATGTTGAGCACTGGTCAAGTCAGTATCCGCCAATTCAAAATTTAATTTTTTATATAATGCATTATGAAGCAGTTACGTGCCCAGGTAGCGTCCAAAAAGCGTGAAAAAAACGTAAAAGGTTTTTTAACTTTCTCTACAAGTGGTAATCTTTGTGAACTTAAAAGGGTAATTTTAGGAACATTATTCTAATGTTTCTGATCTGGGGAATAGGGTCTGGGTACAAAAATGCAAAATAACCCGGCAGAAAAAACACTTAAACTTCGGCTTTACGGTACTTTCAGCGCAGAATGGTCTGATGGTACCAAGCTCAATGTACGTAGTACAAAGCTACGGGCAATGATTGCCCTTTTGGCAATGGCCCCAGATATGACCCGAACACGTTCGTGGCTGCAGGATAAGCTTTGGTCTTTATCGGGGGCGGAACTTGGTCGTGCAAGTTTGCGCCGTGGTTTAAGTGATTTGAAACGAGCAATTGGCCCTGACTTTGAAGCGCTGTTTGATGTGTCACATGATAACATTGCTCTTAATGATGATGTTGTTGAACTTGTGGGCACACCAACCGAAGGTGAGTTTCTTGAAGGTATCGAGATTGCCGAAGGTGGTTTTACCTCTTGGGTAAATGAACAGAGGAATAACCGTCCGCAATTAATATCTTCATTAGAGTTTTTTAACCCTTCTGACAAAACGGGTATCTTGCCTGCCGTCGCTGTTCTTCCTTTTTTACAAAGCTTTCAACGAGATGGGGAGAATGTTCTCGGCGATATGTTGGCCGAGGAAGTCTCGCGCGCGCTGTCCAGATCTCAACTGATTGACGTCATTTCTCATCTGTCTTGCCGTAACCTCAATATGCGACTTTTAAATTTGGCAGATGTAAGACGCGCACTAAATGTCGAATATGTTATTCACGGCAGCTACCGTCAGGATGGAGAACGATTTCATCTGGATGCTGATTTTCTGGATGCAGACAGTGGACGTATTATATGGTCTCGCCAGTTTTCTGCACGGATGTCAGACTTTCTCAATGGCGGACAGGAAATTGTCGCTGATATCTCTCGTCAGATTGGGCAATCCATTTTATCCACCTCTATTGAACTTGCGACAAGTAAACCGCTGCCCGAAGTGGCCAGTCACGCATTATTGGTTTCCGGTGTCGCTTTGATGCACAGGCTAAAACTCGCCAGTTTTGCCAAGGCCAGACCATTAATTGAAGAAATTATTCGTAAATCACCTAATCACGCATCACTCTATGCCTGGCTGGGGAAGTGGTATGTGTTGTCAGTCCAGCAAGGGTGGAGTAGTGATCTTAAAAAAGATAGTCAAATTGCAAGTGATTGCACGGCTAAAGCCTTGGATCTGGATCCGGATAATTCCTTTTCGTTAGCTGTTGACGGATTAGTGCAGAATAATCTTCTCAAGCAGTTTGATATAGCTTTTAGCCGTTTTGACCGAGCTGTAGAGCTTAACCCAAATGATGCTTTGGCATGGTTACTCAAGGGAACACTTCATGCTTTTATGGATGAAGGTGAAAAGGCCGTTTCTTTTACAGAACGTGCTCGCTCTTTATCGCCGCTAGATCCTTATAAATATTATTTTGATGCACTTCATTCTACCGCTTTATTGTCAAATGGGCAGTATCAAGAGGCGCTTGGATTAGCTGAGTTATCATTAAAAGCTAACAAAAGTCATACTTCTACACTGAGAGCAAAAATTGTAGCACAGCACTCTTTAGGCCAGCAAAAAGAAGCAAAATGCACTGCGGCAGAATTAATGAAGTTAGAGCCACACTTAACGATCTCTGGGTATTTGAAAAAGCATCCAGCTGCTGCTTTTGGTACAGGACAAGAATGGGCGAAGGCTCTTAAGGCATCAGGTGTACCTGAACTGTGATTACTGTTCAAATTTATGATTGAAAATTAGTGGTGTAACGCGACCACAAAGTCGGCGAAAGGAAGTCTATTATGTCAATTAATTCTGGGGTCAGTGGAGTTAGCGGGGTCAGTGGAGTCAGCGGGGTCAGTGGAGTCAGCGGAGTTAGCGGGGTTAGTGGAGTTAGCGGGGGCAGCGGAGTTAGCGGGGTCAGTGGAGTTAGCGGAGTTGGCACAATAGCACATTTAACTTCTTCAGATGCTATTCGAGATCCTTGGAACCTGCCGGAGCCAGGTGTTGAACCTCCACATATTATCGCAGATCAGACGAACAATCTTGGCCGATGGTCTCCTCGTGTTCGGTCCTCAACAATTTTAGCTGATTTGCTGGCTCGACTGTCTTTTAAAGGAAATGAAAGTGAAGGGGCTATTTCAATTTGGTTCCAACATGACCATCCTCATGGAGGGTTGGATCATGCGCCGCACCCTTCCTATTCAAAGTTGGCCAAGTTATCACGCCCAAATGAAGAAGTGTTTCGTTCACAATTAGAGTATGTACGGAATTATGCGGATCAACGATCAGAACGTGCTGCGGAAATTTTGGCACAGGTTGGTTATCCTACTGAGTTCTTTGCATCTGTTGTGCCTTTAAATGCAGTAACAAATACTCATACTTTGCAATTGATCAGCCTTGTCCAACAACTTGCATCGCATGTCGTGCTCAGAACTAAGCATAGTTTGGCTTGTCGTCGCCCGGACATCTATTCAGCACAGATACAGCCGATTATTCCAACACCGGGACATGGAACACTACCAAGCGGTCATGCGACAGAGGCTTTCACGGTTGCAACCGTCTTTGGGGCATTGCTGGATGATACTATTATGTCTTTTCAGCAAAGTCCTTCGATTAAAACATTATTGCTTTCCGTGGCAGAACGCATTGCTGTGAACCGTACGGTTGCGGGTGTGCATTTCCCGGCGGATAGTACGGCCGGGGCGGCATTGGGGACGACACTTGGTAATTATCTCTTGCAACTTGCCAGCGGGCAAAGTGGTGATATTGATGCGGTTGAGTTTATTGGCAATAACGCCACGGGTGATTTTGATAAATCGGTTATTGCATTGGGTGATGCAGACAGTGACCCTGTCGTGAAGTGGGGTACGTCAGAGGTTCATGGCGAGCCGGATAACCTGTTCCGTTGGCTCTGGCTCAAGGCCAAAAGCGAGTGGGAGGAAGCGCCTGCGGCAGGAGGCAGCAATGGCTGATTCCTATCACTGGCGGGATGATGGCATTAAGGCTGTTGATCCTTACGAAGACTGGTTGCTGGATACGGGGGCGGGCTATGGCTTTCCTTTTGGACCGCCAAATGAGGCGCATTGTTATACCGGAACCGAAGCTTCAGAAAACTTTATCGCTGGCGATGAAAATCCTGATGCTATTTATCCCAAACTTTACCGACCAGATGGCGTGCAACCGGGCTTTCGCCCTTTTGTTCTTCGGGAAAGTACTGTTGGAAATGCTTTTGAAAATTCGAAGGATGGCACTTCAGGGATAAAACGCCGAATTGGTGTTCCCTTACGTACGGCAAGTGTAAATCAAAGCTATGAACCCGGAATGACTACTAATCCTGTTGTCTCCTCGTCAGCAAAGGTTGTCGTTGGGGTTATTGATGATGGTATTGCCATTGCCAATCGCCGTTTCCAGTCAGAACTTGGTAGCACGCGGATTGATTTTGCCTGGGTGCAAGATGGTGATGCGTTATCTGGTTCCAATGTTGCATTTGGCCGTGAATATACCAAGGCTGATATTGATGATGCCCTCGCTGAACACACCGATGCACTGGGGGCAACAAATGAAGCTGCTCTTTATCGGGCGTTGGGACTGGTTGATAGCCGCAAGGTGATGCCCAATTCACTGGATGGTAAGGCGGCACACGGCACACATGTGTTGGATCTGGCTGCTGGTGCCGATTATGAGAACACATCATCAGATGTTTTGGAAGAAGATCGCATCATCACGGTACAGGTGCCAGCTGCTGTTACCTGGGATACGTCGGGTATGGGGCTGGACAGTTTTATTTTGGCCGGGGTGCACTATATCCTTGATCGTGCTGATCGCATTGCCCCGAAGCTGCCTGTGGTGATTAATTTCAGCTACGGGCTTTTTGGCGGTCCGCATGATGGCACATCACTGCTGGAAAAGGCGATTGATGAGATTGTGACTGCCCGGAACGACAGGGTGGCCGCGACATCAGTGGTTTTGCCATCAGGTAATCATCATCTACAGCGATCCCATGCTGTCATGAGTGATGCAGACTTTAAAATTGATGGTGCGGGTGGAAGTGCAGGAACGACTGATTGTTTCTGTGATCTTCCCTGGCGTGTGCAACCTAATGATCGCACGTCCAGTTATCTCGAAATCTGGATGCCTAAATCAGGTTATCAAGACGGAGACATTGAGGTGGAAGTTATTCCACCGACAACAGATAATATTTTGCCACAAAGACTATCAGGTGTGGTGAATAGTGCGGTTGTGCTTAATCGTGGATCGAGAGCGGTTGCGCGCCTGTCTTATGACAGGCATACCCCTTTGTCAGAAGAGGACGAGCGTGGTCGTTTTATGGTGGTCCTCGCGCCAACAGAAGTTCGCACAGATACTGTTGAGCATCTGAAGTCTGTTCCTAATGGGTTGTGGACAGTACGGGTGATTAAAAGGTCTGGTAAAACACTGTCAGAACCTATCCATGTTCGTATCCAGCGTGACGCATCGCCTTTTGGCTATCCTGCGCTGGGCCGACAGTCCTATTTCGATGATACGGCTTATCAGCTTTATGATCGCGAAGGGAAGCTAGAGGTGGAAGATAACCATTCTATTGTAAAGCGAGCCGGATCATCGAATGGTTTGGCAACAGGCACAGTTCCTATTGCTGTCGCAAGTCACGTCGAAGCAACAGGACGTGCCGCCGTTTATAGTGGCTATCAAACAACTGGTACCGGTTTGCCTGAACACTCTAAAACGCCTTTTGTTTCTGCGGAAAGTGATCGCAGTCCTGTCGTTCGGGGAGTACAGGCATCAGGTGTCAATTCCGGTGTGTCCGTTACACTGGATGGAACTTCTGTCGCTGCGCCCGTCATTACCCGTGCCGTTGCAAATGCCTATAAAGCTGGTGTCGCGACAAGTCCCGTTGATGAGCTTCAAGCCCAGGCGATTGCTATCGAAGCAACAAGACAGGCCAAGGGATACTTTGCACCACTTGATACAAATCGACAGGGCGTTGGACGTTTCCCGAAAGATGAGATTTACGGAAGCTAGACGCGTTAGTATTTTGCCTAAACAAAACAAAGGCCGGAATTGTTCCGGCCTTTGTTATGTAGGTAATATATTTCGTTTTAGCTCGCGTGTTTTTTTAAGCTTCGATACAGGTCGGTGCCTTCTCTGGCGAAACCATGAGCATTGTCAACGGCACTGGTAATCGACATCAGGTTTTCATTCACTTCACTGACGGCTGTGGCGGCGGATTGCATGCTTGAAGCTATTTCACTTGATGCCGATGTTTGTTCTTCAACAGCTCCGGATACTGCGGTTACGCTGCTTTCCACTGATGCGACAGCACCTCTGATACTGTTCAGATTTTCAACAACGTTATCACAGACCGATTGCATGCCGTTGATTTCCGATGAAATTTGTTCTGTGGCAGTGCCGACTTGATTGGCGAGTGCTTTAACCTCTGATGCAACAACGGCAAAACCTTTGCCTGCTTCACCTGCCCGCGCAGATTCAATAGTCGCATTCAGGGCCAGTAAATTAATTTGCCCGGCAATGTCTTGAATGACACTGACTACAGTATTCATCGACAAGGCTTGTTCGGTCAGTCGTTGTGTGAGTTGATCTGCATTTGTTGCTTCTTCTATCGCTTTTTTAACATCGTTTCGCGATGTATTCATGCTTCTGGCTATTTCGTTTGCCGAGGCTTGAAACTCTTCAGATGCAGAGGCGACTGACTGTACGGTTTGCAGCGTATTACCAGATGCAGAGCTTGCTACAGACGATTGTTCGTTTGCACTTCCGACAGCTTCAAGGATTTTACCAAGATTTTCGTCAACGAGTTGTCCTACTCTGGCAGATTCGTTCCTATCATGAACCTGTTGGGTGATATCGGTTGCAAATTTGACGACCTTGAAGGGTTTCCCGTCAGGATCAAAGATTGGGTTATAAGAAGCCTGTATCCATATCTCTTTACCGCCCTTACCAAGGCGTTTGTACTCAGCTGTTTGAAATTCGCCACGTGTTAATGAAGCCCAGAATTCTGCATATTTATCCGATTTTTTGTACTCTTCTTCGACAAAGAGGCGGTGGTGTTTACCTTTTATTTCTTCAAGGTTGTAGCCAACAGTGTTTAAGAAATTATCGTTTGCATCCAGAATTGTTCCATCAAGATTAAAGGAGATAACAGCCTGTGATTTGTTTACGGCATTGATCTGCCCTTCGTAATCGGCATGCTGAAGTGTTTGCGCAGTAATATCGGTCGCGTACTTTACAACTTTGATGACTTTGCCTGCCGCATTTACAATCGGATTATAGGACGCTTGTATCCATATTGGTTTGCCGCCTTTGCCCAGGCGTTTATATTCTGCGACCTGAAATTCACCTTTTTTGAGGTTTTCCCAAAACTGCTTGTATTCTGCAGAGTTCTTGTACTCAGGTTCCACAAATATGCTGTGATGCTTGCCTTTTATTTCTTCAAGCGTGTAGCCCATAGCATCAACAAAATTTTTATTTGCCGTAATTATAGTTCCGTCAATTTCAAACTGAATGACTGCTTGTGATTTGTTGAGCGCGTTGATAATTAAGTTCATCTCTGTTTTGCTGAACTTACAATTTTTAGGCTCATCACTCACTGCTTTAGGGGCTTTACCAAACGAAAACATACGCACATATCCTTTCAGACTTTCTCAAATGGTTTTGAGGACAAGTCATAGTTAATGAAGATATCCTACGAGGTAATATCTTGGGCAATGGTTGTTCGGCGACGTCATAGTGAACGCTAAATGGTTAAATTTTACTAAATTTTTATTTTAATGTCTTTTTTACATCCTTGAATTTAAAAGATATTTTGTGGTGATATACCTGTCGTTGTATCTTATTTTGCAAAACAGGGCACGGCATCCTGTGTATGTTTCAATTCCAAACGCGATTATAATGTTGGCGTATTTAGTGCCGGGAATTTTGCTTCTTTGTTGTGAAACTTTTACCGTTTGCTATATGCATTGATAATATTTGGGATATTTAACTCACGGCAGTCTGTTCCCCGACAGCAGTGGAGACCGCTGTGACGCTGTTTTCGACTGATCCAACCGCATGACTGATACTATCCAGGTTGTTGTTTACGGCGTTCACGGCCGAGGCTGCCGTTTGAATGTTGGATGCTATTTCTCCGGATGCTGCAGTCTGTTCTTCGACTGCACCGGAAACTGATGTAACGCTGCCTTCCACTGATTCGACGGCACTTCTTATGCTGTTAAGGTTTTCAACTACACTGCTGCAAATTGATTGCATGCCACTGATTTCGCCGGAGATTTTTTCTGTTGCACTTCCCACTTGGTTGGCTAGCGCTTTCACTTCGGAAGCGACGACAGCAAAACCCTTTCCTGCTTCACCAGCGCGGGCTGATTCAATAGTTGCGTTCAGAGCAAGCAGATTAATTTGTCCGGCAATGTCCTGGATAACACTGACTACGCTATCCATTGACAAGGCTTGATCCGTGAGTTTTTGAGTCAGATCATCGGCTGTACGGGCTTCTTCAATTGCCTTTCTAACATCATCTTGTGAGGCCGTCATGCTACGGGCAATTTCGGTAACAGAGGCCTGAAATTCTTCTGATGCAGATGCAACAGACTCAACCATCTGCAAGGTTTCATTCGATGCCTCTGCCGCGCTAGATGACTGGTTGCTGACGGCGACAACGGCCTCGAGAATTTTTCCCAGATTTTCATCAACAATTTCGCCAACCTTGGCTGCTTTTTGCCGATTGATAACTTGTGGCGTGATATCGGCAGCAAACTTTACAATTTTAAAGGGCCTGCCTTCGGGATCAAAAATTGGATTGTAGGAAGCCTGTATCCATACTTCCTTGCCGCCTTTACCAAGCCTTTTATATTCAGCTGTTTGAAATTCTCCGCGGCGTAAAGAGGCCCAGAAGTTGGTATATTCTTCTGATTCTCTGTCTTTTTGTTCAACAAACATACGGTGATGCTGGCCTTGGATTTCATCAAGTCGATAGCCCACTGTATTTAGAAAATTATCGTTGGCATCCAGAATTGTTCCATCCAACTTGAAAGAGATTACGGCTTGCGACTTTCCGATTGCGTTAATTTGGCCTTTGTAATCCGCATTTTGTAACGTCTGCTGGGTGATATCGGTGGCGTATTTGACGACCTTGACGACTTTACCTACTGCATTCATAATTGGATTATATGATGCCTGGATCCAAATTTCCTTACCACCTTTGCCAATACGCTTGTATTCGGCGGACTGAAATTTTCCTTTGTTAAGACTTTCCCAAAATTGTTTGTATTCGGATGAATTTTTATAGGCCTCTTCTACAAAGATACTGTGGTGCTGATCTTTGACTTCCTCCAATGTATAGCCCATCGCCGCCAGAAAATTCTTGTTTGCGGTAATAATTGTACCGTCTGTTTTAAATTGGATGACGGCTTGAGACCTGTTCAAGGCAGATAGGATGAAATCCATTTCTGATTTGTTAAAACGACAATTTCGAGGTTGAAGGTCCGCGGGTTGAGGCGTTTTACCAAGCTTGAACATGTTATGTATCCTTTGAAATCTTTCCCTGTCCTTTTGGCGGAAATAGAGCAGTAACGGCATCGTGCATGTAACTGTACTGAAGGCGGATACCTCTGTCGTAAAGCACGCCAAGTATCAAAAGAATAAGATCAGAGTCTTAAATTTTTCTGAACCTAAGAGTGTTTTTGTGTTTTTTTATATCGTTATGCGTGTGGTGTGGGAAGGTGAAATGCCGTCAGTTAGATAGAGACAATTGATATAAAGAGACTGGTGAAATAAAGAGGCTGGTTTTGGAAGAAGAGGTGGGGTCCATCACTAAGGGGGATATGATGGACCCCGTTAAGCAGGGCCAGAATAATGCGAGCCCATACTTAAATAGATAATTCAGTTTTTAGTATCCTCTTTGGGGGAAGAGGAAAAGCTAAATTATTAGTTATTTTCGACATATAAGCCGAAAAAATGAAATATCAAGCGGGAAGTAACATACCCGCCTTGCTACGTTTTGCCACAAGGACAAGAACAAGGGCTGTGGCCCCGCAAAAAGCCAGAGCGATGACCATGTGCATTACGGTTCCATCATAGAGCCGCCCGGCAGATATGGATACGGCGACGGCAACCAGACTTGAGATTGAGGCAATAACCGACGCGCCTAATCCCGCCATTTTCCCCAGAGACTGCATGGCCATGGCATTGATGTTGCCAAAGAGAATGCCTACCCAGAGAAAAATGAAGAAGCCATTGATCATAAAGACGGCAAAGGGGGGAACACCGTCATAGGGCAACGCGAAGAAAAATAGCGTAGCCGTAAAGAAAATCAGGGCACTCAGGGCAACTACAACCATTCTGTGCATGCCAAATCGCATGACCAGTTGCGAATTGATCAGGGATGAGAGAGCAACGGAAGAAGCCAATACGGCAAAGTAGAGCGGGAAGTTGTCCACGATGCCATAGAGATCTTCAAAGATAGACTGTGACGTGCTGACATAGACCAATAGAGCGCCGAAAATCATACCACCCGAGACGGAGTAACACATGACCTTCCCGTGTTTTAGAATGCGCCCGGTGGATTGCATCAACTTCACAGGGGAAAGAGGGATCCGGTTTTCTTTTAGCAAGGTTTCAGGCTGGCGGACCATCAACCATATCCCTGTTGAGAGGGAAAGAACGAGGAAAGAGAAGAAGATATACCGCCATTCTGCAACGGCGAGTACTAGCTGACCAAACGCAGGCGCAATCATTGGAATCATGATAAAAATCACCATGATAAAGGACATGATCCGGGCCATGGCTTCGCCCTCGTATTGGTCACGGATCAGGGCGCGCGTGGCTATTTTGGGGCCGGAGGCGCCAATACCCTGTATAATACGCCCCAGGATCAGGACCTCAAATGTAGAGGCAGTCATGGCAACAAGGGTTCCGGCAACATAAATTCCGACGCCAAGTAAGATCGCGCCTTTTCGACCGATGGCATCTGACACGGGGCCGATAAATAGTTCACCAAAAACCATCCCGAAAATAAAGAGTGAGATAATTAGCTGGCTATCAAGAGGATCAGAAATGGCAAGATCCGTGCTGATCTGCGGCAGGGCAGGCAACATGGCATCAATGCTCAAGGCTGTAATGGAGGTGAGTAGGGCAAAAAGAATGACGAACTCGGGCAGCTTTAAAGGACTTTTATTCATAATAGGTTCTATCTTTGTCGTTTGAGACCTGAAGCATCACAATAGATCGGTGTTATCAGGTCTTGAGCCGGGCTAGTGCCTCAGGGCTCTTTGTACAGCGGGACGGTCTTCCATACGTTTGAAATGCGCATTGACGCGGGGAAAGGCGGTGATATCAACACCGTCACCTTCCAGCCAACGCGCGATGGTATAAAGATAGGTGTCACTAACGCTGTACTGCTCGCCCAGCACCCACGGCTGGTCGAGATAGGTTTCTTCAATCAATGTAAAAAGAGCTGACATGTTTTCCGGCACTTTAGCTTGCATGTCGTCCCATGAACTTTGCTCATTTGCCCAGCGGGCACCACGCAATCTATGAGCATGCGCAACATGTACTGTTGAACAGAGAAAGCTGTTGAACGACTGCATCTGTGCCAGCGCAAAATCGTTTCCAAGCGGGGCTAGTTTTGCATCGGGAAAGCGTTGAGCAAGGTAGTAGAGAATTGCGGGTGTTTCGGTCAGGATGCCGCTCTCTGTTGCTCTTCCTTCAACAACAAGTGCTGGCACACGTCCTTTGGGGTTTAGCTGCAGATAATCTGCCTTATGTTGTTCACCATCAGCAAAGGAAACATTTGTCACCTCAAACTCTGCACCGGTTTCTTCCAGCGCTATGCAAGAGGCCAAAGAACAAGCTCCTGGTGCATGAAATAGCGTCAACATTGTAACTCTCCATTTTGTCACCCTGTTTCGCAGGGTGTCTTTATCGATTACCAGATTGCGTAGCGACAACCTAATTGCAGTAAAATAGTGTGAAACCAGTCAACAGAACATGGTTGCCCGGCTTAAACCAAAAGGTACCCGGTACAGATACAATGTTGGCTCAAACAATAAGCGCCCGCAGCATGGCTTGCTTAGAGCGTAACTGGACGAACAAAACAAGGCGCAAACATTCCCCGAATAACAGGGGCGGAAGGTTTATGTGTTTTAGGTTATGGCCGGGTACCTGTACTCGATAGGATTTTGTTCAATGTCTGGAAGACACCATTAAAATCTTGGATTTGATATTCGAGTATTCGATATCCGGTCGCTTATCTGATGGACCATCAAAAATGCCATGAGGTCTAACAGCTACTTTTCGTGAAATGTGAAAATATAAAACCATCCCTTTTGACGCAGGTCAAGAAGGAATATGAGGATGCTTGATTGTTAGGTTATCATAAACTTCAACCTTGTGTCGTACTTGATTTTCCTTGTAGCAGAAAGTTAAGCTCAGGCGAAAAAAAATCAGAAAAATCACTGTATGCTTACATAAAAAATCTATAGGCTGCCTGACGTCAGATGGTTGGGGACATATGACGGGATGTTAGCGCCTGACAAGAATAGAGTGAGATTTTGTGAAAATAAGAAATGCCAGAAATCGCCAGTTTTATGATTATTGGCAAAGTTTGGAAAAGGCCGAAGGCACTGCGGTGCCTAAGCGAAGCGCTTTTCGTCCGGAAGATATTCCCTCACTACTGCCCAATATCATTATTTACGAGCTGATATCTCGCGAAAATATTAAAATTCGCTTGCAAGGCACGGCGATCAACGAACGCTTTGGTCATGATATGACCGGGGGCAACTATCTGGATTATGTTGAAGACGATCGCAAAAATGTCGCATCTGATGCTTTTTGGTTGATGGCAGGACATCCCTGTGGAGTTGTCGCTGTTCTGGAGCATGCCTTGTCGAGCGGGCGTAATATAACCGTGGAATCAATTGGTTTTCCCCTACACAATGATATCCCAACACCTAATGGCAGCACGCCTAATCCGATTATAATTTATCAAAGTAACGAAATCGACGATCTGGATCCTTTAGGTTATCAGGCGGGGGAACGTCTTAAACTTATTCTGGTTGTTGAGCGGAACATCATTGACCTTGGTAAGGGCGTCCCGGTTTTTGTTGATTGATCCTGTGCTTTAACCCTGTGCGCTCTAGATTATCCGCAAGTTATCTCTCTATGTGTTAAAATTTTATCTTTCTAGTTCACTGTATTCGTTAATTATTCTGCTATTTAAGCCCAGTATATGCTACTTAGATAAAGCGTGGTTCTAACCACTATTGACAGAGGACAAGGGGGAAGCAGGTGGATATTGTTCAATGGCTGGATTATGCCGGGGTTGCGGTTTTTGCCGCGACGGGGGCGTTGGCAGCTTCACGTAAGCAGCTGGATTTCATCGCGTTTCTTTTTTTGGCCGCAGCCACTGGTATAGGTGGCGGTACTTTCCGGGATGCCATCTTGGGACAAACACCTGTTTTTTGGGTGCAAGAGCATATCTATCTTTTGATTTGTGCGGGGACAGGCGCAGTGGTCTTTTTCACGGCTCACCGATTTGAGTCCCGCTATAAAGTCTTGTTGTGGCTGGATGCGATCGGTATGGCTGTCTTTTCAGTCAAGGGCGCTGAAATCGGCTTTTTGGCAACGGAATCATCTTCAGTTGCCATTGTCACCGGTATTTTGACCGCGACCTTTGGCGGTGTTCTGCGTGATATTATTTCCGGTGAACAATCGGTTCTGATGCGCAGGGAAATCTATGTGACTGCCGCTCTTTTCGGCGCAGTGGCCTGGGTGCTTTCTTATCATGCGGGACTAGGCAATGCTGTCGGGTCCATTCTTGGTTTTCTTGTGGCTTTTGGCATTCGTGGCGGTGCCCTTTATTATGGCTGGAACCTACCAACCTATAAAAGCAAACCAGGACGCACGATGGAAGAAATCGAGAAGCTATAGGTGTCTTGCTTTTGTTGTCCGGCTTGATGTTATTGCCCTTACATCTAGGTAAACTTAAGGAATGAAAATACTAACGACTGTTTGAAGTTGTTTTAGGCACTAAGAACGACAGGGATCATTGAACCGATAAGCAGTAGTGCCATAATCCGGTTAAAGATGATAATGCGGTTCCCCTGAACAAGTGTACGGCGCAGAAATGTGCCTGATAACGCCCAAATTGAAATACTTGGTACATTAACTATGGCAAAGAAAATAATGAGCAAAATTAAACTGCTGAGGTAACTTTCGGGTGTGGTGTAACTGACGGTAATAATCAGTGATACTGCCCAGGCTTTGGGATTTAGGAGTTGCAAAAGGGCGGCTTGGACAAAGCTGATGGGGCTATCAAATCCGTTTGAATCCACTGAACTGCTGGCATCATTTCCCAATGATTTATTTGTCGCAATTTTCCATGCAAGCCAGAGAACATAAACAAGACAGCAATATTTAAGGCCACTGTATAATAGCGGAAAAGATTTTAAGATCTGTCCAAAACCAAGTCCAATCGCGAATACCATACTCAAAAAACCAAGGCTGATGCCCAAGATTAAAGGAATAGAGCGAATAAAGCCAAAGTTAACACCGGAAGTTAAGAGCAGGAAGTTACCTGGTCCCGGGGAAATTGAAGTGACAAAAGCAAAGCCAAAAATAGCAAGTATGGTCTCTAGTGGCATTCTAAATATTTCCTGTGAATTGGATGATGCAGGGCAGTTTTTGATGCCTTAGCTTGACAGTATAGAGAGGCAGGATCACTTTTGATCCGTCTCTAATTTTTATTCAATCGTCTCATTTTTTGGTGTTCCAAATAATATGCTTTCGCAAAATATAAATTCTGATCTTTTGAGCGAGGTTTTCTCGACGTTAAGACTTCGTAGTAAGCTTTATTTTAAAACTGATTTCAAAGGTCCTTATGCAATTGAGTTACCCCATGAACAGCGTCGCATCCGGTTTCATTTGGTTTTGCAGGGAACGTGCTGGTTAACGCCAGATGGGATGGAACCTCAATTATTGAACGAAGGGGATCTTGTTTTAGTTCCGGATGGTGTGGCGCAGGTTATTTCTCATAACGAGACTTATCATTATTCACGTCGCATAGCTTTGGCCAAAGCTATGGAGCAGGGGCATTTTGCTGACGGGGCTTTTGTTTATGGTAGCGGTGAAGGGAGGTGCCGGCTTCTCTGTGGTTTTTGTCAATTTGACGAGGATATTGATCATCCGGTTTTAATTAACCTTCCTTCGTTGTTGGTTCTTAATCAAAAGAATCTTGGTTCAGAACCCTGGATGTCTGGGACGTTACAATTGTTAAAGCTAGAGGCTGAGCTTACGGGGCAGGGCGGGAACGGCATTTTATCACGCCTGCTAGAAATTATTTTCATTCAACTGGTTCGTCGATTGTCTTTAGATCCAGAACATACTCATAAAGGTTTTATTGCTGCCCTTTCGGATATCCAACTGTCCAAAGCATTAAATGCGATCCATCAGACCCCGGAAAAGGCGTGGAAAGTAAGTTCTCTTGCTGAGGTGGCGGGGATGTCTCGGGCACGTTTTGCTGATTATTTTACACGAATGGTTGGCTTGCCGCCGATCGAATATCTTACGCTTTGGCGGTTAATGAGAGCCCGATTTTTACTTTCCAGCACCGATTATTCAATCGATAGCGTTGCTGAACTTTGCGGGTACGCATCAACACCGTCATTTTCCAGTCGTTTTAAACGACAATTTAATCAAGGTCCCGGAGCTTACCGGCGAGCAGTTAAAGCCTAAGCTATATCAAGTCTAAACATAAGAATTAGTCAACAATACCGCGTAATAGATATCCAACTCCGTAAGAAACAGCAGCGGCCAAGCCACCTATCAAAAGTGTTTCTGTACCGGAACGCCACCACGGGGCCAGCGACCAGCGACTTTTGATCATGCCTGTGATGAAGAACGCCAAAGCTGTCATGCCACAGGCAAGTGTAAAGGCATTGGGCAGAGAAAAGATAAAGGGCAGCAAGGGAATTGCGCCTGCGATAAAAAATGCGCCAAATGTTGATAGTGCAGATTTTAGCGGAGCCCGTGAGGTTGGGGAGATGCCATATTCCTCCGTAATCATGGTGTTAATCCAAAGCTCTTCATTTGATGTTATGGCATCTGTGGCTTCTTCCAGTGTTGATCCGCTTAGTCCTTTTGCTGACAGGATTTGTCGGATTTCTTCGCGCTCCCCCTCTGGGACCTGTTTTATATGCTTTCGTTCAATGGCTCGCAGGCGTTCTGTGTCATCCAGTTCAGATTTGGTTGCACTGTAATTGCCCGCTGCCATGGAAAAGCCATCGGCTAGTAAGTTGGCAACGCCGAGTATAAGAATGACCCGTACAGACAGTTGTGCGCCGATCACCCCGGATACAACGGCAAAGGTGGTAACGGCGCCATCAATACTGCCATAGACCCAATCTTGCAGGTAACTTGCTTTGTGACCTTTGGCAAAACGTTTCCGAATGGCCTCTGTTGAATGCTCATGTTCCAGTGTCATTGTATTTGGCCTGATTTTATTCGCACATAATGCTCAACGGCTGCGCACAGCCTTTCAACGCAGGGATACTATTGCTTGTCTTGAAGGCATAAGTTTAACCAGAGATGCTTTTCGGTGCTCTGATGTGTATCAAAAGCGGGGAACGCAAAAGATAGGGTGAATTGGCTTGCTCTGAGTTAAAGTTAATGTCTAGAGGGCAGGCTGATACAGAAAATCCATACCAAATTAAATCATGCCGTTTAAATTATCCCAGCTTTAAGGATCGTATGAGTTCGCACACTTCTTGTGCTATCTCCTCAGGTTTTTTTATTGGACACAATCTGATGGTCGGCAAAATTTTGATAGGTACTGATACGGCTCAGGTATTTTGCCGTTTCTGTCGCGGGGGTTAAACCTAAACCCCGTTGCATTTGGCGCGTGGAGACAATCTCTGCAGCCTCTGCTGGAACCAGACTTGGTAATAGCAAGATAGACGTACCGCTTTGTCTTATGTGTTTTTGGTTGCGCGCCAGAGTTTCCGGTGACGTATCTGTTGCGAGAAAGCCCGAGGATAAAACAAAAAGCGATGGTCGTGTCTGGATGGAAAGCTGCTTTGTAAACAGTCTGGAATTTTCGATGACATACTTTTCGTAACCATTATTACGAATGTACTGCCCGATATTGTTTATGCCTTCACAGAATTCTGTATCCAGATCAATCAAGGGAAGGTTCAGGCGTCGGGCAGCAATCGTACCGACGGTTGTCTTGCCAACACCACCGGGGCCAATCAGGTATAGGTGCTTAATCTTGATTGTATTTGCTTTCTCTTCCCTGATTATTTACTAACTATTTCGGGGCTATTTACTGACGATCTATTGATTATTTACCGCTTAAAACCATCTCTTTGATCTTCTTGGCTTTTTCAAAATGGTCAAGTTTATGAGTCTGTATCCACCATGTGGCAGCTTCCATCAAGAGATCAGGGTCGTCGTTCCTATTCGCAAAAAAAGCGTAGAAAGAAAGGCCAACGGTTTCACCCTTTTTCTCCATCTTTAGGTCGCAGACTTCGATGATTTTTTGTCTTAGAGATTGTCTCATTGGGGAATTTTTTCTTCAAAGGAATAGGGGGCATTTTATTTATCCCTTATGAGGAACCTTTGGTAAAATTATTTCATTGGTTAAGAATAAATTTTTCTCTTTTTTCGTGGTTTCTGTAAAATTGCGATCTAATTTCTCCCATAGAATGTAATGTAAGCAAAAAATTTGTTAACACTTTATTAACTATTTCGTTTGTGTTTTTATATCTCTGTTCTGGTTTCCGGGTTTAATACTTTTCTGGGCTCAGGTCCCTCGACTGGAACGATGCTTGCGAGTGAAATAGAAAGGCACAAAGGCGTTGATTGAATTCAGACACTCTAAAAATCAGGCCTTTTATGATTATTGGCATAATTTGCCAAGGACAGGAATTTTACCGGATAAAAGTAGTTTCAAGCCGGAAGAAATTCCAAGCCTTCTTTCCACAATGCTGGTTTATGAACTGGTATCCCACGATTTTATCAGGATAAGGCTCATTGGGTCGACGGTTGAAGAACGGTTTGGCGGCCACCGAACGGGGACTAACTATCTGGATGTGGTCGAAGAACATCGCAAGCCAAGTGCATCGGCAGCTTTGTGGTCGCAGGTTGAGAAGCCTTGCGGGATGCACGTGCTTTTGGAACAGGAACTTATGTCTGGTCGGATAGCCTCTATTGAGGCTGTCGGTTTACCCATTTCAAACATTGAAGGTGGGCATCCGCTTATCCTGTTTCAGAATAATGAGATCAGCCGGGATCAGGATGATGTCTCATTGATAGATCAGCACCAGCTTGATGATAAAAAAAATCGTTTATTGAAATATGTTCGGGTTTTTGAACGAACCTTTTTCGATCTCGGGGCCGGGGTTTCCGAGTTCAGAGATTGATTCGCAACTGGAATCGTTCTGTTGTAATTTTTCTTTCATTTACAATGACTTTGTGTTGAATAGGATGAGTAATTTTGTGTATGAAATTAACCTGTTTGTGTAATTTTATATCGTAACTAGATTCTGTTTTTGGTTATTTTCAAAACAGCAGTGAAATCATCAAGATAGTCCTTGATTAAAGTCAACCGACACGGGCATGATCCTGTCTGTCGTTTTCAGTTCCGGTTTTGGTGATTTCCCGATCCTTATTTTTACAAGGTGTTTGAGCCAGAGTGCAACTCCTGTTCTGGAAGCTGCTTTGCTTGCGTGAATATAAGAAAAGGCTGTTGCTGTTTATGGATTTTAGACATCCGAAATCTGCAGAGTTTTATCGGTACTGGCTTGATTTACCTCGCGATGGTTATGCGCCGTCGCGTGATAGTTTTCTCCCTGAAGAAGTGCCGTCATTACTCCCCAATTTTATGATCTACGAGATGATCTCGGACGATTATATCAAGATCCGCCTGCTTGGGTCGAACCTGAGCGAAAAATTCGGGGACGCATGTAAGGGGGGGAATTATCTGGACCTTGTTGGAAAAGATCGCAGAATACAGGCATCACAGTCTCTTTGGACGGTTGTGAATAAACCGTGTGGTATTGTCGGTGTTGTTGAACAGGTCATGCAAAACGGGTTGAGCATTTGTCTTGAAAGCGTTGGCCTTCCCTTGCTGAATAGTGACGGGGGGAACCCGATGATCCTTTTTCAAAAAAATGAACTGGATTGTGAAAAACGTATTCCGGATAGCAATACGGAAAATCTTGATTATCTGAAGATTTTCAAAAGGCAATTTATTGATATTGGCGCGGGTCTGGATGGCGTTGAAGAGTTTATTTATCCCTCGCTTGCGGATGCATGACTTTGGTCCGCTCAGGAGTAGTTATCAAAACAAAATATATCGCCTTCTAGTCTGGAACCGTTAGGTAATTATGTGCCGGGATCAGGCAGGATTGAGCGCGCGATTTCCGTCACGTGACGCAGGTCTGAACCACAGCAACCACCAAAAATATTGAGCCACGGCATTCTGGCATAGATTTCCTGATATTGTTGGGCCAACTCGCTGGGGTTTCCAGCATCAAGTGTCTCACAATTATCCAGTTCTGCATGGCTCATCCGGGATGCATTACAGCGGATGCCTTTTATTCTTTTTGCCCAGTTATGATCCCTCAAATTTCTGTCTGACAAATCGTTAGGGAAGTGGTCAGGATGTGCGCAGTTGATCATGAAATAAATCGCCTGCGAGTTGGTTTCCCGGTCAACCTGATCAATGGCATCAGCAAGCGATTGCCCGGTAGGGAGTAAGCCATCTGTTTCGACCGTAAAAGAAATTGCGATGGGTATCTCTGCTTTTTGTGCGGCACGTACGGCCCCGATCGCTTCTTCTGACTGCGTAAAAGTCGCAGCGGTAAGCATATCGACAGCGGTTGTGGCAAGCCAGTTTACCTGTTGAGCATGATAGTCTTCGGCTTCTTTTACTGAAATTTGATAGTCCGGAGCATAGGCATCACCGCGCGGGCCGAGTGATGCGTTTAATACGATGGGGTGCTGGTTTTTTTGGGCCCGCATTTCACGTAAATCTGCAATGTAAGCAATAGAATCCCGGTTTGCTGATTCAATGGTGTTAATGTCTTCCCCAAGGTCATCAGCCCAATGAGCATGCGCTTTCCATGTTTGTCCATCAAGGATGAAACCAGTGTTCATTTGTTGCGCGAGAGATAGAAAACCCAAATAATAATCCGTCAGTGCCGCGCGACCTTTTTCATCGGGCAAAAGAGTATGTGCGGCAAAAGCTTTAATCGGGATTTCGCGATTAAAAATTAAATCCGTCTCTATTCCAGCATCGGTAAGAAATATGCCCCCTTTGAGTTGAGGTAGGGCATTTCTGTAGCGCGAGGTACTGTTTTTCCCGTTTATTGCTGGCATGATTTTGCCTCTCCCTATCGCAATCGAACGCCTTATTTTTCCTAGCTTTTGAATTCAGCAAACACCATCCGGGAAAATGTTTCAAGATAAAGCGATCATACCTTAGGTTTGAGGCTGAATTGTACCGGAACAAAAAGAACGAAAAATTATATCGTTGTCATGCCGAAATAGATGAGGCTGGAACCAAAGCCGAAAAAGATGAGGGCGATGAACTTGTTGATAAAGGTGACAGTTGCCGGTTTTCGGATCAGGCGAGATAGCTTGACGGCGGTATAGGCAAAGGCACTGAGAGAGAGAAAGGATAGCCCCATAAAGGTTCCTGTCATGAGCAGGAGCTGTGGTGTGGTTGCGACCTCTGTATTTAGAAAGAGTGGGAAGAGGGCAAGCAGGAAGATAATCATCTTTGGATTTGTCAGACCAACCAGCAGAGATTGGCGGAAAAGATAAGGGGCAGATCTCTGGCTTTGACGTGATGACGCAGAGGAACGGTGGATGCAATCGGTGTCGGCTCCGGCATCCCCCGTAGTATCTGTTGCGTTCTCGTCATCCAGGGAAAGATGGTCAAGCGAGATCATGCCCCTTTGCCAGTTCTGATAGGCGAGCCAGAGTAGGTAGCTACCGCCCAGAACCCGCAGAACGGAAAGGATTTTTGGTTCTGTCGTTATGATTGCCCCTAAGCCAAGTGTAACAGCGAGGCCAACACAGCCAATGGCTACAACATTGCCTAGGGTTGAATAGATTGTTTTTCCCATCCCCAATGACAAACCGTTTCTGATCGCAAGCACAATCGCGGGACCGGGGGCGAGAATATTTGCGCTCGCGGCAAAAACAAAGGCGATCCAGATTTCAAAGGTCATTACGGGCTCCTGATAAACTTTCTTTAGTTGGCCCAATTGTGATCCGGACCAGTTGTTCTGTGTTGACTCAAGCTTCTGGTATCTCTTTTTCAGGGATGATTTTTTAACGAAGGCTGAACAGAAGAAAGTTAACAATAAAAATAAAATCAAAAAAAATAGTTTGTTTTTATTAATAAATAAAAAATAATGATGCGAACTATTGATTTTATGGGATCGGCAAAGATGGACTTATCGGCATTACGTACATTTAAACTGGTGATGGATCTGGGCAGTGTGACGGCTGCGGCAGAAAGTTTGAATACAGTACAGCCCAATGTGACGGCTCGTATTCGAAAGCTGGAAAACGAGCTGGGTGTTTCGCTTTTCCTGCGGGCACATCGTCGTTTGGTGCCGACGCATGAGGCAGAGAAGCTGTTGGAGTATGCCAATGCCATGCTGACTTTGGAACGGGCAGCAAAGGGAGCGGTAAACCCCGGGGATGTCGGTCATATCCGAATGGGGTTTGTGGATACGCAGGCATCTCATCTGTTGCCACGCTTTATCACGGAATACCGTCGTTTTCATCCGGATGCAGAAATCTCTGTGGATACCGGGGTCTCAGGCTTTCTCAATAACGCGGTGAATGAATGTCGTCTGGATGCGGCGGTTGTGGTTGATCGTCGAAAACGCAGTACAGATCAGGATAACTTAACAACGCATATGCTTTTTACCGAGCCATTGGTTTACATTGCGCCAAAAGGCCTAACCAGACTGGAACAGGCGCTGGAATTGCCAATCATGGTTTTGATTCAGGAAGGCTGTGGCTATCGCAATTTTGCAATTGACTGGTATCGGGCACAAAATCTAACCGCCCCCAGGATGATGGAGATTTCGACACTGGACGGTATTCTCGCCTGTATCAAAGCGGGGCTCTGTGCTTCTGTTTTGCCACGGTCCATCGTTGAGAGTTTCGAGTTGGAGAACAGAGCTGCGGTCTTTCCTTTGGAAGGCGGAAATGCAGAGATCAATATTGCGTTGGTGCATCGGCCAGAGTTCAAGGGAGACCATCGGATTAATCTTCTGCTTCAAATGTTCCGCAATGGCGAAGTTATTGTCGCAGAATAGTTTAATCGGGTGATGTTTCTAGGGGGATTAGATTTAAAAAATCCTGTGTAAAAAGTTTTATGATTTCTCGTTGAGCAGGGGATTGTCGTGTTGCGAGATGAAAGTCTGACGTCCAGCTCAAATCTTTATGTTTCAGAGCTTTTAGGTCTCCCCGAGCTACCCATCTCTTTGCATAGTGGTCGGGTAAAGCCCCCAGGAATTTTCCGCTTAGGATCAGGCTGGCCTGTGCTTCCATATTGGAAACCAGTGCGGTCTGACCTTTGCCTTTCAACAACTCCAGACCGGAATGGGTATTGTAGCTGCGCAGACAGAGTTGATGGTCTTCTATTATCTGCGGGGTGATCTTATCGGAAGAGGCGTTGAAAAGAGGATGTGACGTACCGCAATAGAGAGAATGATGTTCTGAAGACAAATACTGATAACTGAGGCCTTCGATTTTTTGCGTAAAAGGGCCGATGGCAAGGTGTAGAGTACCGTTGATGAGCTCCAGCTCAAGTTCATTAGGCGGTGCGACATGAAACTGAAACTGGATATCATTTTCTCTGTCGAAAAAATTATTTATTGCTGTGCTGATGGGAAGAGCAGGGTTTGTCAGGTGTGCATCTACTACGCCAATTCGTAATGATCCTTTCAAGGTGTTTCGTAATCCAAGGAGATCACTTTCGAAGTCCTCAAACTGGATCAGCATTTTTCGGCATCTCTCATAAGTTTGTTGTCCTCTATCCGTTAAGTGAAAGCCGCTTCGTCCCCGTTCACACAAGCGATAGCCCAGGATGATTTCCAGATCACGGATATGATTGCTAATGGCTGGTTGGCTTATGCCGAGGTCATATTGTGCACCGGAAAATCCACCGTGTTCCACGACCTTGCAAAAAGTACGGAGAAGTTTTTCTGAAAAGAGGCTCATGGCTTTGTTCTCTTCGTTAATGAGTTTTCATATTACATTATAAAATACAATGTAAAGATAATTAAAATCATATTTTATAATGTAATGAGATCTGGCTCAATTTGGTGAACAGGCCTTTGTCAGGCTTGGTAGCAGATGGAGTAAATAATGGCAGATCATGGTTACGAAGCAGGGCGGTTAGATTTGCCCTTTGTTGGAATTTCAACTTTTGGCAAACGGGAGTATGTTGCTGATTGGGACAAAATCGATGCAGATGTCGCTGTTCTGGGCGCACCTTTTGATTTTGGCACACAGTGGCGAGCCGGGGCACGTTTTGGTCCCCGGGCCGTACGAGAAGCATCGACCCTTTTTTCTTTTGGCCATGCGGGTGCCTATGACCACGAAGATGAAGCGACCTACTTAGGATCTGATGTCCGTATTGTGGATATCGGGGATGCGGATATTATCCACACGCAAACGGAAAAAAGTCATGCCAACATAGAGCTGGGTGTTCGTAAAGTTCTCTCTGCGGGTGCGTTGCCGGTTGTCATCGGTGGTGACCATTCCATTAATATTCCCTGTATAAATGCTTTTGCGGATGATGCGGCAGAAAAGGGCTCCATTCATGTTGTGCAAATTGATGCGCATCTGGACTTTGTAGATGAGCGACATGGTGTGACCCATGGGCATGGCAACCCTATGCGGCGGGCGATTGAAAAAGATTACGTATCCGGCATGACACAATTGGGTATTCGTAATGTGTCTTCTACAGCTAAAGAAGGTTACGACGATGCTCGTTCTCGGGGATCTGATATTCTCTCCGTTCGTCAGGTACGCAAGCTTGGTACCGAAGGTGTTCTTGATCGAATACCGAAAAATAAACGTTATTATGTGACCATTGATATTGATGCGTTCTGTCCGTCTATCGCACCGGGGACAGGGACCCCCAGTCATGGTGGTTTTGCCTATTACGATGTGTTGGAAATTTTACAGGGGCTGACCAAACAGGGGAATGTTGTCGGGATTGATCTGGTTGAGGTTGCCCCCGCTTATGACCCTACGGAAAGTACGCAGATACTGGCAGCACAACTGTTGATGAATTTTATTGGTTTTATCTTCCATGAGAAAAGTAAATAAAATCAACTCTCTATGATTCGTCTTTCTTTTGTTAGGTTATAAAGGAAGTCATGTGTTGTTATCAGAAATCCAAATGGTCTCTAAAATAGACCGTATGGATTATTGATTTCTCTGTTAGCTTTTGTTCTCAAATTTTTTCCCATCAGGTTCATTCTCATGCATGCCAAAATCTCCTCTGCTCAAACCCTTGCCGGCAACACCCTTATGACCGAGCGATTAATCCTGCGCCCTTTTTCTTCAAAAGACGGTGATATTTTGTTCCAACTTTATGGCAATGATCAGGTTATGGCGATCCGTAAAATTGGCACACAAACCCGTCAGGAAAGTGATTCTCAGCTCGCAATTATAACCGATCACTGGCAGCGCCGTGGCTTTGGTCTCTGGGCTGTTTTTGATCGTAAAAGTCAAGCATTCATGGGTGAATGTGGCTTACGGGAAGAGAATGAAACCGATGATATGCCTGATAGTGAAATGATAGAACTTTCCTATGGCCTGTTACCGGAATTCTGGGGGGGTGGCCTGGCCACAGAGGCTGCGCGAGCGGTACTTGATTTTGGGAGAGAGAAGCTGGGTATGAAGAAGATCCATGCTTTTGCGCAAAAGAAAAATGCTGCGTCTTTGCATATTCTCTCCAAGTTTGGCTTTCAGCACGAATATGATTTTGACGAAGATGGTGAAGTGATCACTCGCACGGTTCTAGAAATAGATTAGGTTGTTAAAAGATAGATGGGAGCTGTTAGTCGCGAAAACTTATTGACTGCATCGGGAAAAGGGCTGTTAGCTAACAGCTCGTGAATAGTTCTGATTTTTCATGCTCCCAAAAGTTGGAGATCTGATGCCCTTACCACAAGTAACGCAAACCTATCGCGATCCTCATCGTTACCCCATGGGTATCGCTTTTCTTGACGATCAATATGTCCCTATGGATCAGGCGAAAGTTTCTGTTCTGGATTATGGCTTCCTGCATTCTGATGCTACCTATGATGTTGTCCATGTTTGGCAAGGGGCTTTTTTCAGACTTGATTTACATCTGGATCGTTTCTTTGCTGGCTTGGAAAAGCTTCACATGTCTATTGCTTATGACAGGACGGCGGTAACCGAAATTCTACAAAATTGTGTGGCTTTGTCGGGGCATCAGGATGCTTATGTCGAGCTGATTTGTACACGGGGAAACTCTCCTGATTTTAGTCGCGATCCCCGAAATGCTGTAAATCGCTTCATGGCTTTTGCCATTCCCTTTGGATCTGTTGCGAACAAGACGCAGATGGAGCGGGGATTACACCTTGCGATCAGTGACAGGGTTCGTATTCCATCAAGCTCAGTTGATCCCTCGATAAAAAATTATCATTGGCTGGATCTGGTTCAGGGGCTTTATGATGCCTATGAAAAAGGGGCAGAAACGACACTGTTGATTAACAATCAGGGTAATATTGCGGAAGGTCCCGGTTTTAATGTTTTTGCTGTCAAAGATGGCTTTGTGACAACACCAGACAGTGGCGTGTTACTGGGCATCACTCGTCAGACAGTTTTTGATCTCTGTGCTGAGTTAGGTATTACTTGTGAAGCAACTCAAATATCCCGGGATGAGTTGATTGCTGCAGATGAAATTTTTATCTCGTCCACCGCTGGCGGGGTTATGCCTGTAACACGGTTAAATAACGCTGCTGTCGGTGATGGTCAGCTTGGCCTGGTATATAGGCAAGTGCATCAGCTTTATTGGGATAAGCACAAGGATCCTGCATGGGCACTGCCTGTAAAATGCAGTTGAGTAATAGATCTGAGTGAATGATATTTTTAGCGCTTGGAATCTCGCAATAAAAAAGTCCCCGGCCTGCTTGTGTGTGTGGTGGGCCGGGGACTCATTTCTGGAGATATAGGAGGTATCTTGACTACGCCAACATTGCCAAAATACGGGTTATCTCCAGAAACTCGATATGTCTGTTTTCTTTAACTGACTTCGATTTTAAACTTCGCCTGTGTATTCGCCACGACCGGGATAGTCGTTGGCAATGACGAAATCCAATGCGCCAATCATTTCTTTGAATACAGGGCGGACAAACGGCATTGTCTGGACTGAAGCATAGTAGAGTGTCTGTTCAGGTGTGACGAGGAAGACACCAGGTTCAGAAAAGAGAGCAGGTTCTTCGATACCGATAGACGTCTTGCCGCGGGACGTAGAAATATAGAGCCCCCATTCCCTGGCGACTGAAAGCGGCAGATCATAGGCAAAACGCAGGCTCTTGGCGTCGATTTTTGCTGCCATTTCTTCTGTACGCTCTTTCCCGTCAGAGCTGATGGCAATGGTCTTTACACCACGCTCAGCGAATTCAGGGGTCAGACGCTCTAGCTCTTTCAGATAGTTGGCACAGATCGGACAGTGAAGGCCACGGTAGAAAGTCACCAGTGTATAGCGCTCGGCACCATCACTGCTGAGATTAAAAGTGCCATCATTGAGTGTTGGCAAAGAGAGGTTCGGGGTTTTCTGACGAGGCATCAGCATTACAAGGGGTACCTTTCTGAAGGGCATATGGTCTGGTAAATCATTTGGCTGGACTTCAGCGCTTGATTTCTAATATAGTGAACTCAGGAGTTCTTTTTGTGCATAAAAATTGATCTATCGTACAAAATTGACGTGCTGAAAAAGAGATTGTCTTGGAAAAATCATTTAAAAAAGCTGATCGATTGTCGTCCCTTATTCAGAGGTTTCACATTCGTGCCCGTGTGCAGAGCATCGGATGTGATCTGTCAGTATCTGAAATCGAAGGGCAAAATCTTCAGCTGGAACAAGCGTTAGAGACGGGAAGTCAATCCGCAAACTCCGCGGATTTACTCGGGCATGATAATCTAACGAAGTTAAGGCCCGAGATGGATGGAGGCGCTGAAATTTTGCATGCTGGATTTCCCATTGGGGAGGCCAACTTTTTTGTTGTTCAGCGAGGACAGATTTCATCGTCTGCCCCAGAGTTTGAGGGGATGGAAGCAGATGTTCCCTTGTTGGTGTTTTATCCACGTGGTGTGCCCAATGATTTCAAGATTGTTTCTCGAGGTGCGTTCGGACATAGCAGCTTGGATCAAGCTCAGGGTGCAAATGGTTTTGTGTGTGCTGTCGTCGATACAGGGGGAGAGGCGAACCCCATCGCTTTGGCGCTTCCTGATCTGGTTATTGTGCGGCTTGGTCAATCGGCTCCGTTACGGGCTGTCACCGATATTTTGTTAGAGGAAGCAATTGCCCCGCGTTGTGGGGGGCGTGCTGTTATTGATCGTCTTTGTGAAATCGTGGTGATACGTCTGTTGCGACATTTGATCGAGGCGGGGCAAACAGAGGTCGGGTTATTGGCAGGCTTGGCAGATCCGAATATCTCGTTGGCAATTATTGCGATGCATGACAACCCGGACCGCAACCTGAACCTGGAAGACCTTGCCGAGATATCAGCGATGTCCAGGACCCATTTTGCCAATTCCTTTCGTAAACTGGTGGGTGTTACGCCCGGGCAGTATCTTTCGAACTGGCGTTTAACCCTGGCGCGAACAGAGCTGGTCAAGGGCGTGCCGCTAAAGGCCATTGCAGGGCGGATCGGTTTTTCCAGTTCAGCCGCACTGTCGCGGGCATTTACCCGCCGTTATGGTGTCAGCCCCAAACAGGAAATGCAGCGGGGGTAACGTCTATTCCCGTAATTCAGCGTAAACCGCTTCGATATTATGGCCGTCGGGGTCCAGAATAAAAGCAGCGTAATATCCTTCCTCATATTCAGGTCTCAAGCCCGGCTTACCATTGCAAGTTGCGCCATTTTCAAGGGCAATACGATAAAACTCATCAACGCTTTTTCTGTCGCGGGCGTTAAAAGATATATGAACTGCCTGGGATAGGGGGGCCTCTTCGTCTGCTTGACGTATTTCAAACATGTCGTGAACACTGGTGCCATAACCGATAACCATATCCGGTATATCCAGAACCTGATCATATCCCAATGCTGACATTATCCGGTCGTAAAAGGCTTTACTGATTTCAAGGTCTTTTACTTTTATCTGTACGTGATTAAAAATCATTTTTCTCTTTAAGGCAGGAATGGATTTCAATTATTGTTAATTAGGTAACGTTATGAAAAATTGCGACAATTCCCTTCTAAATTTTGAAAAAACTGTGCCATGTGTATGCCGTCGACAAGGGCATGATGGGCGGTCAGATTAACTGCAACATCCCAGCTTTCCTGGTTTGATGCTGTTGCATCGGATAGGTTTTTCCGGGGGACAAATTTCCCCCATGCCAGACGGGGAATACAGTCATCCGGCCCTTTCAGGGGGTGTTGCATGTCCGTAAAGTCTAACCAGGGAAGGCAGGACATAAAAATCCAGTAATCCGTACTGGCGGTTTTTTCATCCAGTTCTGTTTGCGCTTTTCCTGCTGTAACCGCACTGTGACAGTTTTCGTTAAATGCCTGCCAGCCGGGGGTATAGGGAATTTCACAAAAGGCAAAACGATCATTTTCAATTGGAACGGTGACCGAGGGATGAACCCAGTTGTGTTCTATAACCGAAGGTTGTCCGTTTGTGTCGCGAAAGCGGGTCCGGAGTTCTGGCACGGCATTGAATGCCTGCATGATACAAAAGAGCATCGCATTGAAGGGGGAAGCGCCATTGCTGTGTTTTGCCTTCATTATGGCCGTGACATCAATACGTGTTGTGATGCTGAAATGGGGAGAGGCAAAATCCTTGAACATGGCGTACTGGCTTTGCCGAGGCCATGTCGACAGATCTATTTCCCGTTCTTCTTGTTCTGAAAAGAGTGCTGTTTGTGCCATCTGGAAGGAACCGTTTTACTAAATGGATTACTGCTTCTTTGGTTTCGAAAAAGAATAACAAGTTAGCGACAGGGGGCAATAATCATCTTTGGTCAAGAATGATGTTCTTGATAACCTATTATTGTTTTTATATTTTTCCGCTAAAGAATTCTGGGCTTCTAGACCTTAAAATATAAGGATTTAAGGCCTCGAGAACCCCGATTTTAAAAATCGAGCAGACTTATTACTGTGTCTTGGTAACTGTGTTGTGGGCAAAAAAAGAGGATGTCGAAATGACATCCTCTTTTTTTAGACCTGAGTATTCAACCGATCTTCGTATTCAACTTGGTCAGATGATATGAGTGTTGTTTCCTTTCGGATGAAAACAACACACCGTGGGGTTAGCACTATCTGAGTTTTTGAAACAGAAGCTCTGGCTCAATGACTTAGGCGTGTTTCATTTTGTGGTAGCTCATGCTACTCAGGAAATCTTTGATAGATTTGAACATAGCAGTCAACAGGCGACCTGCAGCTTCAGAGCGCAGGCGGTGTGCTTCACGAACATGAAAGTCGATATCAGCAGCTGTAAAATCAAAATCTTTGGCAGTTACGATGGGTTTCATCGAATTAGTCCTTTTGGTGATACTCATAAAAGAGTGGTTGCCCTTGGTGACTAATATGCGCCTTTTTTGCCAAATGATAATATGCGAAAAAGTATAATGATTGTTTCTTATTTTTTGATAATAGTTTTTTAGTGTCAATGCTATTAGAGGCTTGATCTAATTAATAGATTTGCTTAAAAATCAACTTTAATATGCAATATCAATCGAATATTCAATTTTAAAAGGCGCCTAATGAAAAAACTATCTTTAATATCGGGAATAATTATAGCTGTAGCTTTACTTACTGCTTGTGCAAAGAATGAATACAGGCCTGTGCCATCAGCAACATTGTTTGAAGATGATTCTGAGAATTATTTCGTAAAATCGATTATTATAAAAAAAGAACCCAATATTAAATCAGAAGAGATTACTGAGCACCTCAAAACAGCTTTTAAAAACCTTCCAGTATCAGATCAGATAGACGGAGTAGCATTGGAGCTATCTCTTCTAGTAACAGATCTCAGAGATCCCAAGTTTTTTGGGGGAGACAACAAACTGTCATCCACAATTGTGCTAACTAGACAAGATAACCAAAAAAAAGAATATGAGATAAGCCTTAATACCATTAAAGCAAGTCGAGGAGGAAATACATGGGGGTTGATTGCAGAATTAATTGCTGAAGATGAAGCTATACTTGCCAATCAGATGGTAGAGCTTATTAAGAGATGGGTTTTAGACGAAAATAAACTCAAGCTTTCAAAGGAAGCAATCTAGGGTTTGGATCTATAAATAGGCTGTAGAAGACATCGTTCTTGTGATTTTCTATATTCTGCGGAAGGGATAGCGATATGTTTTTCTTGTTGGATTTTCTGAGTTTTATATAATTTCGAGTTGAACCTTTTAGACAGTTAACTTGAAGGTTATTCAGAAAAATGTATCCATGTACTCATAATAGGTATTTAGTAAACATACTCCCCTGAGTAACCTTTATAGCCAACGCTTCACGGCTTCTTCTTTTTGTGTGCCTGATTGGGGACCTTCGTTTTCTGTGAAGGACTGGAAGGTAATGAAGACCATTTCGGGTTCGTTTTCCAGTTTTTGAAGGGGACAGATAATGCGTGCATAGTGAAAAGAGCGCCCATCCTTGCGGGTGCAGGTCATTATCCCGAACAATGGTTGTCCTTGGTCCAGTGCTCTAGTCACTTCATCACAGACATTAATTCTGCTGGGGTCATCTAGAAAAGCGTCATATGTTTTACCTGTACCACTGACAGACAGGTCCATAAATTCTTCTGCAACAATACCAACCAGACGAACGCGCGGGTTTTTATTTTCGCGGTCATTTTCGACCAGCATTTCATAGCCTAGGGCAAATTTAATATCGGCGGGATTTATATCCTGGCGGGAAGGTAACCGTCCCAGTTTCTCACAAAGTTCAGAATACCAGTGCCAGCTTTGCAGCAAGCGGGGGTATTCTTCTAGTTCTGAAAAGTCCGATTGCGCAGAAAGGAACATGTACTGTCACCACGATGTAATTATTATAAACAGCTATCAGGATAAGATATAAATCCTAAACAGAATATGACCAAGCGGCTTATTATCAAATAATTAGTTGCGTGATTTTTCGATTAAATTAAAGCCAGCGTTTCATGAATTCTTCTTTTTGGGCGCCCGCTTCTCTGTCGTCATTCTCCTTAAATTTTTCTAGGATGGCAAAAGTCATTTCCGGCTCATTCTCAAGGGGGGAGAGCGGATATATTATCCTAGCGAAACTAAAGGTCTGTCCATTCGTTCGTGCGTACCTTGCAATGCCAAAAAGGGGCTGTCCTTGGTCAAGTGCTGTTATAAGATAATTGCAGGCCTTTATACGGCTCTCGTCTGATAGAAAGGCGTCGTAGGTCTTGCCGGTTGCACTGTGCGGGAGACCCGTGAATTCCTCGGTAATTGTTCCGATTAGTCTTACCCTTGGATTCATATTCTTGCGATCTGTTTCGATCAGCATCTCATACCCCAGAGCAAACTTGACATCTATGGGGTCTATATCCCGGCGGGAAGGTAACCGCCCCAGTTTTTCACAAAGCCCGGAATACCAATACCAGCTTTTCAGCAAACGTGGATATTCTTTGAGTACAGACAAATCCGATTGCGCGGAAAGGAACATGTAGTGTCACCTACTCTGTAATTTCTACAATCAGGTATCAGGATATGTTATAAATTCTAAATATTATATGACGATTCTAAACGCAATACGATCAGACGGCCGTTTATCTCATAATGAAATAGGTGGTTTAAATCGATCGAATTAAAGCCAGCGTTTCATGGCCTCTTCTTTTTTTGCGCCAGTTTCGCGGTCTTCGTTTTCTGTAAAGGCCTGGAAGATGATGAATACCATTTCCGGTTCATTGTTTTGTGAGTGAAGAGGACAAATTAATCTGGCGTAACCCAGAGTTCGTCCATCTTTGCGGACGTATGTTGTTGTTCCGAACAAAGGCTTTCCTTCATCGAGTGCTTCCGTAAGTTTACCGCAGGCGGCGACCCTACTCTCGTCCGTGAGAAAGGTATCATAGGTTTTCCCTGTAGCACTGACAGGCAGGCCCATGAATTCTTCTGCAACAATGCCAACCAATCGAACGCGCGGGTTTTTATTCTGGCGATCATTTTCGACCAGCATTTCATACCCCAGCGCGAACTTGATATCCAACGGGTTAATATCTTGTCGTGAGGGAAGGTGTCCAAGCTTTTCGCAAAGACTGGAATACCAATACCAGCTCTCAAGTAAGCGTGGATATTCTTTGAGTTCTGACAAATCCGATTGCGCGGAAATGAACATGGAGTGTCACCACCGTGTAATTTTCACAAGCAGGTATCAGGATATGTCATAAATTCTAAACATAATATGACCAAGCTGCTATTTGTCGTATTTTTAGGTCAACTTTCTGATCGATCTTACGTAGCCTCTTGGTGCGAAGCATAATTTATTGTGAAAAAATAGCAGCTTGGGTTTGTTTTTGATGCCTTCTCTTTTAATTCCTTTTCTCTGATCTTTGATATGTTGAGTTTATTATTCTTTGGCAATTTCGTGGATGATACTGATAAACGTGTCGAGTTCCTGATGATCGTTGTAATAGTGCACGGACGAACGGATTAGAACAGGCAGATTGTTTTTGGTGGCATCCAGTAATGTGCTGGACGGTGATGATGTGCTGACATTCACGCCCTTTTGCAGGATCGTTTGTACAGCATCTGCAGACTCTTTGCCGCTAATAGAGAAGGTAACAATACCACATTGCTTGGGGCACAGGGTATGCAGATTTACACCGTCGATGGCCCGTAAGTTATCCCGTAGATAGTTTGCCAGTTCGTTTATTCTGGCTTGAATGTTTTCCAGCCCGATTTCAAGTGCATAGTCGATGCAAGCCCCCATGCCCAGTTTGGCCGCATAGTTGTTTTCCCAGTTTTCGAACCGCCGTGCGTCAGATCTTAACACATACTCGTTCTCGCTGACCCAGGTGGCCGAAAGCAAATCAATCATGGGCGGGTGTAGATGTTCAATGACAGATGATCTGACATAAACAAAACCGACGCCACGGGGGCCACGTAAAAATTTGCGGGCGGTGGCAGAGAGAACATCGCATTGAATTTTTTCGACATCCAGCGGCATTTGCCCTGCAGATTGGCAGGCATCAACGACGTAGAGAATGTTATGTTTACGGGCAATTATGCCGATTTCTTCGACGGGGTTCACCAGACCGGAATTTGTTGGAACGTGGGTGACAGAAATAACCCGGACGCGGTCGTCAATCATTTCTTCCAATGTTTCAAGAGAAATGACGCCATTTTCATCGCTGGGGATTACTTCGACGAATACATTTTTCTCTTTGGCAATTTGCAGATAGGCCACGTAGTTAGAGGCATATTCCGCTTCGACGGTCAGAATACGGTCGCCAGCCTGAAAGGGAATAGCATAAAAGGCCATGGCCCAGCCCACTGTTGCGTTTTCGACAACGGCAACTTCGTCTCTGTGACAATTTATCAAGCGAGCGACAGAATCATAAACGGCTTCAATGGCATCATGTTTTTTGTTTGCAGCTTCATATCCACCGATCGCTGCTTCTAGTTCAAGATGATCAACCTGACTTTGTAGAACACTTTTAGGCATTAGGGATGATCCACAATTATTCAGGTGAATACAGCTTTTTTTTCCGGGAGTATCAGCAAAAATTCTTTCCAGATCACTTTTAATATCTTTGGGCATTTCATTTACTTTCTCTGAAAAAGGTATTTGTTCTGCAAAAAAGAATACGAAATACTGGTATCTTCTCAAACGATTTAAAATCAGTATGGCTTTACAAAAAATCAAGTTGTCTGCTTAATTGAGTTTATGAATGAAGATAGGTAAGGGCAAAGAGGCTGCAATGAAATTACCCCCGATGACTGCCATAAGGCACTTTACCGCAGCGGCTTCTCACTTAAGTTTCAAGGAAGCTGCCCGTGAACTTTGTGTCACCGAAGGTGCCATCAGTCGGCAAATCAAGTTACTGGAAGAATATTTGGGATGTACCTTGTTCCTGCGATTACACCGTGGCGTCCAATTAAGTGACGAGGGACGCAAGCTCTATGATGTGACAGATCAGGCATTGTTTCAAATTGCGCAGGTAACGGATGAAATACTGGGCGGTGTGTCCAATTTTACCCTTTCGGTAACAACGTCCTTTGCCATTCGTTGGTTGATGCCACGATTATCGGGGTTTGAGGCCTTGTACCCCAATATTCCGATCAGTCTGCAAACCGTTACTTACCCTGGAACCGCACAAAGTCGCCGATTTGATGCGTCGATTATCTATCAGTTGGGCGATCCGGCAGACAAGGCAAGCAGGGTACCTGAAAACAGCGAGCTGATTATGACTGAATGGTTGTTACCAGTTTGCGCACCGGGATATCTGCCGGGGTATCTGGAAGAGCAACTTGTAAAGAATGGTAAAACAGAAAGAGTGAGTAGTGGGAAAGCGTTGTTACTGCAGGACTTAAAGGATCATCGTGTGATTTTTAACGAACCCACAGGGAGAGATTGGCGCAGTTGGGCCGTCAAATCGGGAGATGTCGAACTTGCGCTGGATCGTGCCCTTAAGTTTGAACATGACGATACTGCTATTCAGGCGGCGGTGGCGGGGCATGGTATAGCCCTTGCTAATCTGGCGTATGTTTCAAATGAATTGAAGTTGGGAAGTCTGGTGCCAGCTGTTGCCTGTGAGGCCCTACCCATTGGGGCGCATTACCTTGTAACTGAAAAAGCAAAGACCGGGTTATCACATGTTGAGACATTTCGGGATTGGTTGATGGCAATTGCGGAGAGTTTTAAGGCCGAAATCACGACGCTATCGCAGTTAAAACAATAGTCGAATGTTTTTACGGGAAAGATAATCTCTGGACAAACTTTTCCTCAACCAAGTTGCCCCGAAGTATTTATCAACTAGGTGCTTGTACGGAGCTATTTATCCGGATGTTGGATTTATGGGAGAGATTGGTATTCGGCGCTGGATTGGCTGAGTGCCTTACCATGACTATTTGTATCTTATGATTTCGCAGTTATCCATCAGGCGTCCGACCAGGCCCTGAAAGAACAACCCATGCCCGACAATAGCGAGTGGACGCGTTGCCAGTGGGGGCACAGTCGTGTTTTTCAGACGTGCGGCAAAGTCTTCTATACGTTTGTTGAAAATATCTTCTGGCTCATGGGGAACACCGTGTTCGTTTTCCGGACCTTTATGCCACCAGTGATCATCAAGGTGTTCGAAGCAGAGATTTGGAAAGTCACGGGATAGCGTATCAGGGTGGCGGCCAACATCACAGCTGTTACAGACCATTTCCCTGTGTCCGGCCTCGATGGTTATTGGCACATCTTCTTTGAAAATACGTAATGCCGTCTGAACTGCGCGGGTAAGGGGAGAGCAAATAACATGCTGAATGTTGAGATCTGCAATCATTTCTCGTGCCCGGTCTGCCTGTGATTGACCCAAGGGCGTCAAGGGGGCGTCATAGATGAGAGGGTCAATTCCGTCACGGGCTGTTGCATTGAATTCTGACTGGCCATGGCGAATTAGGTAAACAGGCATTGATTTCTCATTTTAGAAGCAGGATCGGATAATTTATTATAGAATATTATGCGAAAATTCTTTTGTTTACAATGTGTTATTGAAGTGAAATTTTCTGAGGAATTAGTAAGGTGCTTTCCTAAAGGATTGAAATAAAAGTTTGTATATTCGTTGAATTTTTACCTTTTTCCTCAAGAATGAATGCTATTATATGAAATAGTACAATCAAACTGTTTGTGTGACAGTGTGGAGTTTGAGCAATTATTGAACTTTTTCATCCCCGTAGTCAGGCGTTGTTGGACTACTGGCAAAGTTTGCCTCGTGAGGGTGTTTTGCCTCTGCGGAGTAGTTTTTTTCCAGAAAAAGTGCCCCAGATTTTACCCAGCCTGATTATCTATGAGATGGTAAATAAGGATTTTATTCGATTTCGCCTTGCGGGAACGGCAGTGCGTGAGCGTATGGGTTTTGACCCTACCGGGCAAAACTATCTGGATTATGTTGCTGATGAACGCAAGGTAAAGGCCAGTCAGTCATTCTTTTCTGTGGTTGAACAGCCTTGCGGTATGCGGGTTGTTTCAAACCATGGGATGTCTTCGGGACGACGCATGTTTTTGGAAGTTTTCATGTTACCATTGGAAAACGACATGAGCCCGAACCCTATCGTTTTGTGTCAGAGTAATGAGATTAAACCGGATACAGACGAGCAGATACCCGATAATGCCAGGTTGGAAAACATAACGGTTATGCGCCGCGATTTTATGGATATCGGTGCCGGGGTATCTGACTTTAAAGATTAGCGGACTGTACTCAACTGCAGGGGCTATGGGAATACAAGACTTAGCTAAATAAAATAGCTTGTCCAAATAAATTATGCGCCAGCAAAGCTTATGATAACGCGTGTTATTGATCTTTCATCAGTCTAAAATAAATCCAGCTCGGTAGTATTCTAAGAAGCTTGAGGAAATAAGTGAATTTTTTGGGGAAGTGAATTTCAAAAGCTCGGCTTTGCAGGCCAGAAGCAATGGCTTTGGCTGCGTTTTCAGGTTCTATAATCATCGGCATTTTGAACGGATTTTTATCCGTCATGGGGGTTCGGACAAAGCCGGGATTGATGACTTTTATGTCGATGGCGGGGTTTTTGTTCTCTATGCGTAGGCTTTCAGCCATGTTGATGATAGCGGCTTTGGTCGCGCTGTAGGGTTGACCGTTGGGCAGTCCTCTATAACCAGCGACACTGGCGCAAAGGGCTATTTGTCCTTTGTCCTGTTTGCGTAGAACTTTCAGGATATGCGTGCTGAAAACAAAAGCACCGGTTAGATTTACATCAATGGTTTTCCGCACCTCTTGGATTTCAATGTCTTCAAATTTGGTCGGGTTATAATAGCCCGCCATGTAGATTGCGCTATCAATCCTGGGGAAGTGTTTTGTGATCTTGTTACAAGCTTCTTCTATGGAAGCGGCATCACTGACATCACAGGGGACAACAAGATGCTGCCCACCCAAGGCTTCGTTAATGTCGTTCAGTTCCGGGCGGCGGCGAGACGAGAGGGCAAGAATAGCCCCCGCATCTGAAAGCTCGCGGGCCAGCGCCAGTCCTATGCCGCTACTGGCCCCTAAAATCCAGATATGTGCCCCTTTGAAGCTTTTAATCATCCGTCCTGCTTTTGCATGAAGAGTGTCAGTTCGCCAACCGTAAACCCAAATTTCTTGAGATAGGACCGATTGATGAGAATGCCGTCATTCATTCGAAACATCCAGTCGTCAAAGGTGATTTTGTAGGTCGTGTCACCAACGGGCAGATCCATTTGATAGGCCCAGCGCATGGCACTACCGGTAACCTGACCATCGGCTTTACCCAGGATATCGGCGGCTGTCCCTTCGTAACGACCTGATGCCAGGCGTTTAATGGTCCAGGTTCTGTCCTGTGTTTCGCCGTCGTAATAGGCAAAGGTTTCTTCCAATGTACCTGTATCACCATCCCAGGATCCGTGCATAACCACATCAAAGCGTCTGACCACTTCACCTTTACGGTTTTGTACCAGTCCCCAAGCCTTGATTGGACCGGTAAAGTATTCCTGTAAATCCATTGTCGGTTCGGAATTTTCATAGTGTTTGAGTGAAGGACCGGAACAACCGCTAAGCATCATGCTGCCCCCCAAAAGAAGAGTTAGAACCAGAAGAATACGCATGATCTTCCCTTTGTTTTAATTTTCGAATCCACGAAAGAAGCCCCAAAGCTGCACATACTTTGATGATGCAGGGGGCCAGTGCATAGGTGAAACTGAGGGCCAAAAGTGCCTCGCTATCATTTTGTGTTGCTGGTGAAAAAGATGTCGCTCCCAATATCAGGAAGGCAATACCACTGCCCAGGGCCAGCGCCGTTTTAGACAGGAAAGCAAGGATGGAAAACAGAAAGGATGTATTTCGCGTTTTATCCTGTGCGTCGATTAGTTCTGACAGAATTGCAGGAGGAAGTGATAGTTCACCGCCAAGGGCAATTCCGGAAAGAATGCAGATTACTGCAAATTGCCAGATATCATCGGGTTGTAAGAAAAAGGCCCAGACAAAAGTTGTGGCGGCAAGCAGCATGGCAATTGCCCAGGAAAAAAGCTTTGAGGATCGTTTGGCGATGGTCAACCAAACCGACATACCGCAAGCACCGGACAGAAAATAGACCAGCAGAAAAGCACCTGTGTACTGTTCTGCTCCCAACAGATCCCGTGTGAAGAAAACCATGAGAACCGCGGGAATAGCAGAGGCCAACGTGCTGATAAAATAAATCCCGAAGAACCATTTGTTGGATGGCAGAAGCAATTCGTTCAGGTTGATTGATTCTTTGTTGTTTCTGTTCCGCAAGTTTACAAGGGCATCATACTTTTTGTGCTCTTTATTCCAGATTATAAAAACCGAAAACCCGAGAACAAGAAAGAGGATCAACACATAGGAATATTCATTAAAGGTGATAATTCCCGGAAGAACTGCGGCAATAATCAGACCGATCAATCCAAAAGCTTCCCGCCATGAAGTAATACGGTTTTTTTGAACCCCGTTCTGGCTCCAGGTACTGCCCAAAGCATTAAGGTTGATGATCATAATACTATAGGCGGTTGTCGCGAGAACCAGACTTATTGCCAAACCTGCTAGCCCCATGCTTTTTTGAGGATGAAAGAGCATGAAAAATCCAAGCGCCATAAGAAGGCTGGCGATGAATATGATTAAAGGTCGCTTGTCGTTGTAGAGATCGGAAAAGACACCGATCAAGGGGTCTTGAACAGCGTCAAAAACCCGTACAAGAATAATGACAATACCAATCCCGGATAAAGAAAGCCCCATTGTTGTGGCATAAAAATCCGGCACGTGGATATAGAGTGGCAATCCGGCAAAGGCCAGCGGAATTGCCAGAAAGCTATATTGGAACAGGCTTTTTCTCGAGATGGTATTGTTATCGGTCATGATTGCCCCAAAAGCTTTGCTCGTAATTGCGGGGCACTGGTTTTTGTATTGAGCCAGATATCAAAAAAATAATGCCCGAAATCTGGGTCGCTTATCCGGCCAATCTCTTTGTTTTTATGAAAGAAAATGCTTTCACCATTTCCCGCATAGATCCCGGTCAGGTTGGTGCCTTCTTTGACATCCGGAAAGATGTTGAGCATCTGGTTATGCCAGGCCGCAAGCTTGACTTCGTCGTCAAACCCAAGGCTGCGAATTTCTTCTGCGGACTTGTCGGCAATGTCTCGACCATCAATGTCCCTCAGATAGGTCAAGCTCAGCGCAAAAGGTTTTTCTGCACTCCATTGACCATTGGGGGCCAGTAATTCAGCGTCATAAACATCCCAGAACAAGATAGACAGCCGACCTTTGCCAACGGCCTGAGCAGAGGGAACATGCTGGGCGACGAGATCATTGCCTGCGGCTGGTGAGGACATTGCAATATGGCTTGCTAAAACCAGAGACAAAGTCAAGCATATGGCAAGTGACAAATGACGCGACAGGAAGCGTGGTGCAATATATCTTTTACGCATGGCGCAACTCTGCGTGCATGACGCTGGTGCGTCCGGTTGAAAAACCTGCAATACAGGCCGCCAGATAAAACCGCCACAGGCGAATGAAACTGTCATCAAAGCCTTGTGCTTTGATGTTGTTTCGCTGGCTGTCAAAGCGATGTAACCATTCTTCGAGTGTACGGGCGTAATCCTGACCAAAGTGGAACTCTTCGTTGACAACAAGCCCTGATTTGGCTGCTTCTTGTCTAAACTTGCTGGGACTGGGGAGCATGCCGCCAGGGAATATATAGCTGCGGATAACATCACCGCCGCGACGGTACTTTTCAAAACGGCTGTCGTCGATTGTGATCGTCTGTATCATTGCTTTGCCGTCTTTGCTCAGCAATGATTTGACTTTGTCAAAATAGGTGGACCAGTAGCGTTCACCGACTGCTTCAAACATTTCAATGGAAACGATATGGTCAAATTTGTCTTGTTGATGTCTGTAATCTTCAAGGGCGATTTTGGCGCGCGCACCCAAACGAGAGCTAGCATAGTGATGTTGCTCGTTCGACAAGGTGATGCCCTTTATGTCGAAATCGCCCTGGTTGGCGGCCCGTTCTGCAAAACCGCCCCAACCACAACCAATTTCCAGAAGTGATCCGGATTTTCGATCCAGTTTGTTTAACAGTCGATCATATTTGTTGTTTTGCGCCTGTTCCAAATCATCTGTTTCGTTCAGGTACAAACCAGAAGAATAGGTCATGGTGGGATCAAGCCAAAGCTTATAAAAATCATTCCCTAGGTCATAGTGGGCATGGATGTTTCTTTTGCTGCCCTGCAGGGTATTTAAACGAAAGAGGTAGGTCAGGCGGGAAAAGGTTTGAAAGATACGGCTGCCAAAAACAAAGCGTCTGAATGCCTGATCGTTTTGTAGTCCCAAAGCGATGAGGTTGGGCAGGTTATTTGTTTCCCAGTGTCCTTGGCGATAATCTTCGGCAAAGCCGACATCACCGCGTGCAGCCAGATTTGTGACCACACGCCAGTCATGCATTTCCATCTTGGCCTTGATACCGGGTTGTTTGCCTTCGAAAATACGAACTTGACCATCTGGCGTTGTTAGGGCGAGAGAACCATATTGGAGACTATCTAGACTTTTGAACAGTTGTGATGATGCTTTTAGTCCAAACATTTTTTATCAGGCCTCGTTGGGTTTCGTTAATTGTTTTGGGTCGCTTAAAACGGTTTTTCTTTTGTGATGGTTACAGAATACGGGGGTGAAAATAACCCCTACATTACGTGTACATTAACTTTTAGTAAGGTTACTGGAACTTTTAGTAAGGTTATTGGTTACACTGAATTTTTCTGACTTTTGGTCGGGTTTCGTCAGGTGTTTTATACCTTTTACGATCAGTTTGATTGCTTGCCAGTGGATAAGATAAATAGCCTTGAAGGTAACCAGCGGGTGTTGCCAGAAGGCCTTGGTTACAGCCGCTTTTGTCAGGGGGGATAACTTGCCGCACAGGGACGTTGCCAAGGTTTTTTCTCCACTGGCATTGAAAAGGTCAATACAGACGGCAAAGTGGTTTACTTTGAAATTGAAGCGGAATTCGTAATGCCCTTCGCGTTCTATAAAAGGAGATACATGAAACAGCTTTTTTGTCTGTAGCGTGTCGTTTGCTTCAATGGGGCGGCCATCTTCGTGTTTGCATAGATAGCAGTGGGTTTCACCAAATGTATTGTTTACCTCGCAAATAACGGCGCGAAGCTTTTCATCCTGATCAAGGCAAAGCCAGAAACTTACGGGATTGAAGACATATCCAAGAATACGCGGCATAGCTACAAGCATGATTTCACCATCAGCTTGTGTTACTCCAAATCGTTCAAGTAATTCTCTGGCCCACGATCTCAGGCAACTGCCATCTTTTTTTCCATGATCTTTTTCATAGAAACTCACCAATCCTTTTTTATTTATAGGAAATTCCAGATTGGTACTCGTGGGGGAGAGTTGTGAAAGCGGTAGGCAATAGTAATAGATGCCATAGGTAAAGTTGTTCACCTTTGGAGAAAAGCGCTTGTGAAAAACTTTGGCATTTAAAAGTTTCGGAAGGCGTTTGGGCGCTATTCCCATGGAATTGATACTCCAATCTGTTGCGCAACCCTGACGGCACTTGCCAGCCCATCTTCGTGAAATCCATATTGTTGATAGGCTCCACAGAACCATAGATTGTTTTCACCCTGAATAGTGCTGATCTGTTCCTGGGCGTCGACAGCTTCTTTTGTAAAAACGGGGTGCTCGAATTCATTCTCATCATAAACAAGATGACCGGCAGGGCGTCTACCGGGGTTTAGCGTAATGATGACGGGATTATCGTGATCAATGTCTTGAAGATTGTTCATCCAGTAACTGAGGGAAACACTTTCGCTTTGATCGTCCTGTTGTTCGGACAGATAAACCCAGCTTGCCCATGACCCTTTTTTACGTGGCATAAAGCTGGTGTCCCCATGAACAACAACCGTATTTTTTTGATAGGTGAAGTTTCCAAGAATACGTTGTTCGTCTTCGGTCGGGTTGTGCAACATTTTGAGGGCTTGGTCGGCGTGGCAGGCAAAAACAACCTGATCATAGATTTCATTCGTGCCCTGATCGTCCAATACCTGAACCTTTCCCTTTTCTCTTTTGACAGAGACGACACCACAATTCAGTCTTATATGATCTGAGAAGCTGGTACTTAAGCGCTGTACGTATTCCCGGCTTCCGCCCTTTACCGTATACCACTGGGGATGTTGATTAACACTTAAGAGGCCATGATTGTCGAAGAAGCGAATAAAGGTGCGGGCAGGGAATTTGAGAATGGTTTCGACTGAGCAACTCCAGATGGCAGCACCCATGGCTTGTAGGTAATAACGTTTGAACCAATCGCCAAGATTAAGATCATTCAGGCACTGTTCCAATGAAGCATCTTTATTCTTTTCTAGATAGGGCAGGGCTTTTTTATTAAAGCTCAGAATATCCCAAATCATTTTCCAGTATCTGGGCCGCAACAGGTTTCGCCTTTGCGCGAACATACCTTTGCTACCATATTCCAGCCAGCCGTCCTGAATAGAGGCACCAAAAGACATATCGCTTTCTATTGTCGGCACATTCAGGTGCTTGAACAGACGGGTCAGGTGATAATAATTTTTGTGGTTGAAAACTATGAATCCCGTATCCACAGGAGTTCGCGTCCCTTTGGGAGAGATGTCGATCGTACGGCTATGTCCCCCCAGATAGTTCCCTTTTTCATAAACGGTAATGTTATGATGGGGATGCAACAAATATGCTGCTCCCAGACCGGAAATACCTGAGCCAATGATTGCTATTTTCATATGATTACAATCAGCTATCCCGTCTTACCTCTTTCTGTCCTGAACATTACAAAATGGTAATGAACGAAATGGTTTGTTTTATCCTTTGCTGGTTTAACTGATAGTGGATTTCTTGATGGGTGTGTTTGATTTCATGAAAAGCGGATGGTTAGGCGCAGGCCTTTTTCACCGTTTTCTGCTGATATATGTCCCTTATGTAAATCAGTAACAGCCCCGACGAGGCTAAGACCCAACCCACTGCCGGGGGTATGTCTGCTGCTTTCTGCGCGGTAGAAGCGTTCGAATATTTTTTCCAGATCTGTCGAGGGAACGCCGGGGCCATTATCTTCAATGACAAAGACGGTCTCTGTTCCCTGTTTGTGAAGGCCGAGGTCGATCCTGCCCCCGGTCGGGGTGAACTTAACCGCGTTATCCATCAGGTTGCCAAAAGCCTGAAATAACAGGTTCCTGTCACCCTGTAAGACAAGAGTTTCGAAATCCTTCTTCAGTGTGATGGATTTCTCTTCAAGGAGAGGCTCATAGAGCTCAATGACATCTTGGAGTAACTCACCCAGTTCAAGCGGTTCGAAAGCGGAATGTTGTTTGCCTGATTCAATTCGGGATATGCGCAAGAGAGCATTAAACGTGCGCTGCATCTGATCTGTTTCATTGACCAGTTTATCGACAGTTTCATAAGCTTGTTGGTTTTGAGCGATATGATCTTGCGAGCGCAGGTCTTCCAGATTGTGGTGCAGGCGGGTTAACGGAGTCCGCAGGTCATGGGCAATGTTATCCGATACCTGCCTGATCCCCCGCATCAGCAGTTGGATGCGATCGAGAAGATCGTTGATAACCCCTGCCATATAGCTAAGATCATCCCAGCGGGATGTTAGTTCTATGCGCTGAGAAAGATCCCCGGTTTCTATAATCTGTTTTGCCGTAAGAGCAATACGGTTGGTGTTGGTCGCGACAAAACGGCTGATCAGATAGCTGGTGATGATAACAAGAACCATAAAGCCGATGCTGAGGAAGCTCAGCCATTGCATCAGTTTGTAATCACTTGTTACGGGTGTGATGTCGACACCTATCAGCAAACGGTTTTTATTGGGATAGGTATATATCTTTGCGGCATAATCCTTTTCGGTGTCCGGACTGTTGGCCTCAGAAGCGACCGGTATCGAAAAAGTCAGAGTTCCTTCGGCAAGAAGAGAAACTGTTTCTGGCAACTCATCAAGGTTTCCGACAATCTTTTTTCCATCCGGTGACAGGAGCAGGTAAACCCGATCAGGCCTGTCCAAAGCGCTGGCAATACGGATAGGGTCTTGCCACTGAGATACGTAACTCAAGTCGGTGTCGATGATGGCTTCGGTGCCATGGACAAAATGCCCACGGGTAAAATAGTAGCTGAAATAACCGAGTATGATAACCGCTGTCCCACAGAGCATGAGAAACAGAACGGCCATCTGAAAGCTTGAGCTGCGGGCGTAAGATCTATGGGTTGTCTTCGATGATATATCCGGCACCACGTATTGTCTTTATCAGTGAAACATCAAAATCCTTATCGACCTTACCTCTAAGGCGGCTGATATGCACGTCGATCACATTTGTCTGCGGGTCAAAATGGTAATCCCATACGTTTTCCAGCAACATGGTCCGGGTTACAACCTGCCCCTTGTGCTTTAGCAAATATTCCAGCAGTCGAAATTCACGGGATTGCAGTTCTATGGCCTCTCCGCCACGCTTGACCTTGCGAGAGAGTAAATCCACCTCAAGATCCTGTGCGGTTAAACGCGTTTCTTGCTGGTTTCCCTGGGGGCCATTACGTTTGCCTAAGACCTCTATTCTGGCAAGCAGTTCGGCAAAGGCAAAGGGCTTTACCAGATAGTCGTCGCCACCGGATCTAAGTCCCTTCACCCGGTCATCGACTTCGCCAAGTGCGCTGAGGATTAAAACTGGGGTGTGATTATCAGTACCACGCAATGTTCTGATAATGGTCAGGCCATCCAGTTCCGGTAGCATACGATCAACGATAATGACGTCATAATTTTCAGTCGTCGCCAGAAACAGCCCGTCTTTGCCGTTGTCTGCGGTATCCAGATTATGCCCCTCTTGCTTGAGGCCGTTGCTGATATAGTTCAGGACTTCCTGATCATCTTCTACGTAGAGAATGCGCATATAGAGGAACTGCTACCTGTTTGTAATAAAAGTGATTATTCCTGGAATTTAAACATACCCTATTTAATCCGATCAGGCTTTATTTTTCTTTTACGAGATTAATATTCCTGAGGTTGATGACTCAATATTGATATTCTGACTTTTTCTATCTGCTTCTGAATATCTGTTTCTGGCTTAAATTTTGGGCTTTGTATTTTCTTCCGAGATCAGGGTGGTCCAGCCTTCTTGATCCAGTTCCTTGATCTCTTTGAAGGGCCAGACCAGCTGGGCCGGGAAGCTTGCGGGCATTTCTTCTGTTATGCCAATTTTGGCTGGGGGGCGGCGATCAGGATTGATCCACGTGCCAAAAACCATGTCCCAAACCATCAGATTTTCGCCGTAGTTTCTGTTCCCTTCGATAATCTTTTTACTGTGGTGCCAGCGGTGCAGACCGGGGGTGTTGAAGACCATGGAAAGCAGGCCAAAGCGCATGTCCACGTTACAATGTGTCAACATACCGATATAGGCGGTTATGGCGGATAGCCACGTGATTGCTTCTAACGGTGCGCCCAGGGCGAGAGGAATACTGATGCCCAGTATAATGGACAGCAGGGAATCAATAAAGTGGAAACGTCCGGTGTTGACGATCCACAGTCTTGTGACGGAATGGTGGATGGCATGGAATTTCCAAAGCGGTTTCCACTCATGGGAAATTCTGTGCGCCCAATAGAGACCGAATTCAGCGGCAACAAGCGTCATGATCACCTGAATAGCCAGCGGCCAGTCGCGTGGCCAGATACCATAACCTTCGCCCTGCATCGGCGTAATATAGGCGGTAATGCCAATGACACCACTAAAGGTCACCAAGCCTTGGACAAGCCCTTTACTTGTCAGGGTATGGGCGATATTGGCAAAGGTCTGTCCATCGTTTTCCAACCACGTCTGCTCGAAGGGCATTTTGCGTTCCAGCAAAAAGAGCGCAATTGCCAAGGCCAGATAGGTCAGGTTAAAGACGATCACCGGACGATCAATGGCAAATCCATAAGCTGTAGTACAAATGCAAAAGACAAGAAGCACAGGCCATGCTGTTCTTGATAGTATTTTTCTTCCCAAGCCCTCGTTGGCTGTTGCATTTTCAATCGCCATTTGTCCCCACTACTTAATCTTAAGTTTTGATTCCGCTTTGTATATATCAAGTGGCGTAAATCTACAATTATCGTGATGGTACTCTAAAAAAGGGGCTGACATAAATAGATTTTCTACTCTATGTGGCTTCTTACTCCATGTCGAAATGCCCAGTGAGGCGGGAGCGAAGCCTCCTTGGTTAAACTCTCGAACAGGGATGTTCTTGAGAAGACTCGGTGTGTTTATGTTTTTAGAAATGGCTCAAAATATTTGGAGCCGTGATGCTATAAATACAGAGTGTAAAAATCACGTCATTTTTATGCTAATTACGACGTCAAATAAGGCCGGAACAGAAAATTTTTATTGCAAAAAGAAACACGGGGAAATATGGCAATTTGGCCATAAACTTTACTTGCGACACTCATTTATCTTAAACGCGACAAAACCCTTATCAATAGGGGCTTTAAAGGGGTGTTCCATGCTCAAAACGCATAGCCAGAATGAAGAAATTTCAATTGTCGATTTGATTAACTGAGCGTACCTAGGATTCAGTAAAAACAACTTGGCTGTCGGGATTTGCGGAACCGGGCCCTTGATTAGGATTAAGACTATGGCACATGTGTCAGTAAATGTTGCACAACCCGTCTCTTTCTTTAAAGAAGGCATCGTTGCTCTTGTTAAAACCGCTGTTTCAGACGCGATTGTTGCTCATAAAGCAAAACGTCAGGAACGCCGTGTTGCCAAGATCCTGAACAATCTGGATCCACGCCTCGTACGTGACATTATTCCACAGTAAAGAATACAGTAAAAAATGCTGTAGTAATACGGTGAGAGCGGTGTTGCTAGAACACGTTCTATAAACTGTATGAATACGCAAACGCTTATCCAAAAGGACAGGCGTTAAAGAAACCCCCGGCTTAAAGGCGCGGGGGTTTTTCATTTCTGGACAGATGGCTTTTGCCCCGAACAGATCAGGAGTTCACTAGGGGTCTCAAAACCGTCATTGGCCTCAAATTGGCGCATGGCTTCGGTCACGTCTTGCCATATCTTTTCCTGTATTTCTGTATCTTGTCCTGCCAACATCCTTTGTAGGGAGACGGCAATATCACGGCGCCATTGGACAAAATCTTCTGTCGTTTTAAATCGCAAAGGAGCTTCTATGATTTCCTGTTCGATATTGATAAACCCGGCCTGAGAAAAGAGATCTGCAAATAAATCCGGCGTGCCCAGAGCGAAGGGGCCGGGCTGATGTGTTTTTGGGGCGGGTGACATATCTGATGGGTTTGGCAGGTTTAATCGATCCCGGATAACTTGTGGCGGTATCGTAAAGAACGGGCTTTTATCAGCTGTGGTAAAGACAACGGCGGCAAAGGACCCTGATGGTTTCAGGACGCGATGGATTTCCTGTAAACCCCTGAGAGGATCGGGCAGGAACATCATACCCAGACGTGAAATGACGGCATCAAAGCTGTTATCTATCAGGGCAAGGTTTTCTGCGTCCATTACTTCGGTAGCGATGTTCTTGACATCCCTTGCCTGTGCGATTTCCTTAGAAATTTTGATAAAGGCGGGCGAAATATCCGTGGCAAGAACGGACCCTGTTTCACCAACCAGCTTTGCGGCTATAAGTGACTGACTGCCATCACCAGCGGCAATATCCAGAACGTGGTGTCCTGTTTCTACGCCTGCTTGATCCAGCATGATTTCTGTAGCGACGCTCAGGAAATCGTTCACCACGGGCATCCATCTGTGCCAGTCAGAAGCAGCACGTTCCCAGTCCTCTATTTCAGTTTGTTTAAACGCTGCGCCAGCGAGGCTATTTGTTTTTGTCATGAAAAGATGTTCTCGGGATGAAAGCTGTATAGTTGATGGCAGGGAATAGAAAATAAGCTGTAAAATCAATTATAAATCAAGGGTACGCGTACCTTAGCTATCATCCTTTTTGCCAAAAGCATAGCCCAGCGCCCCGGCAATAATAGTGGCTGCTTCGCCTTCCAACGCGCCGTTGAGCGCAAGGATAGCAACAATCGGCAAGGCAATACTCAGCACAGTGTAGCGGATAAACTGCCAGCCAATCCCCCGGGTTTCCCCGTCTTTGCCGCTTTTACGATTAAGATGCCCGATAATCAGAACGACAATAACAGAACCTGCGAGAATGAGTGTGGTTAATGAGATTAGAAGTTCGTTTGTTGCCTGTGTCATACCTCTGCCTTTTGTTATTATGTATGGTTGCCTTCTTATAGTATGGGGGCTCAGAACAAAGGTCCAGTTACTAGCAAGTTGGCGCTTATTCTTGCGCTGATTTATTTCTGCTATCATCTGTGTTAGTTAAATTTAAACAACTAACAAAAAAGCCGTATTTTGTTAGTTGTGGGCTTGTAGCTCTCATTGATGTTAGTTACATTCAACAACTCACAAAAATGGCTGAAAATTTTAGTTAGGTATGCGGATGGACAAAAAATCCAGAGTTGGTCACTTCGTTAAGGGATCGGCTGTGGCCGGGGAAAATTATCATGCTTATGTCCCTAAACCTCTGCCGCCAGTGCCGCCGCTGGATATGACTAATTTATTTCCTTTACTAGATCAGGCCAGTACGGCGATGGGACGTTTGGATGGTATGAGCCTCGTGCTGCCTGATGCATCGCTTTTTTTGTATATGTATATCAGAAAAGAAGCTGTTTTATCTTCTCAGATTGAGGGAACGCAATCTTCGCTGTCTGATTTGCTTCTGTTTGAATCAGAGGAAGCCCCCGGTGCACCTATTGATGATGTAACAGAAGTTTCCTGTTATGTCGCTGCAATGAATTATGGCCTGGAGAGAATGAAAGATTTTCCGCTTTCTCTTCGCTTGATTAAGGAAATCCACGAAAAGCTGATGAATAATGCTCGCGGCGGAAACAAACAACCGGGAGAGTTCCGTTCATCACAAAACTGGCTTGGCGGTGTCAGCCCCGGTACGGCAACTTTTGTGCCCCCACCACCGGAATATTTGATGGACAACTTAAACACGTTTGAGACTTTTTTGCATGACCCGGCGGTCAAGTTACCAGCTCTTGTAAAAGCTGCGTTGGCTCATGTTCAATTTGAAACCATACACCCCTTTCTGGACGGGAACGGACGGTTAGGGCGGCTGTTAATCACATTTATTCTGTGTCACGAAGGTGTTTTAAGGCAGCCACTTCTATATTTGAGCTTGTATCTTAAAACCCATCGCCAGCGTTATTATGAACTATTACAGTTAGTGCGGGAAACTGGTGATTGGGAAAGATGGATTGAATTCTTTTTAACCGGAGTTATTGAAACGGCAGAGCAGGCATCAGAAACAGCGCAGGCAATTGTCGCTCTGTTTGCTCAGGATAAAGATACCATTCACAATTCAGGGAAATCGACGGCTGCTGTACTGGCCATTCATTATTATCTGCAAAGCCATCCTGTTACGACAACACGCAAAATTAAGACAGCGCTAGAAGTTTCGTTGCCTACTGTTCTAAGAAGCCTGAAAGCTTTGGAGGATTTGGGAATTGTTAAGGAGATTACAGGGAAAGATCGAAACAAAGTCTTTATGTATGATCAATTTATATCCTTGTTAAACAAGGGAACTGAACCACTGTAAGCTGGCGTCTTTAATAATAGCTCAAACAGGTAATATGGAGAAAAGCGAAAAATGATGCGGTTGTTTAAGCAGCTAATGGGGCGGATTTTCTGGCAACCAACCTGGTGCGCTTTTGTATTGTCTTACTTTATTCTCTGGCCTCATCTGGGTTTTGCGCAGAGTTTTCAAACGCAATCCAAACATTGCAATAATCCGGATGCTTCGGCGGCATTGCGGGTTGAGGCTTGTAGTTGGCTTATCCATTCCGGTGATTTGCCGGACAAAGGGTATGGGATTGTCTATCGGCTGCGGGCGCTAGCGCAGATTGAGGACGGGCAGTATGAGGCTGCGGTTGCGGATTTGACGCAGGCAATTTCTTATGACCCCAAGCGGGTATCCAATTACCTTGAAAGAGCATCCGCCTATAGTGATCTTGATAACTATGATCTGGCTTTGGAAGATTATAATTCGGTAATTTTCAGGGATCCGCGCAATGCAGATGCTTACTATTATCGGGCCGGTATTTTTTCTGATCGAGATCAACTTGATATGGCCATTCTGGATTACAGAGCTGCGGTCCGCCTTAATCCCAAGGATTCCTACGCATTGAATTCACTGGCGTGGCTTCTTGCTATCAATCCGGACCAGGCTGCACGAAATGGCAAAGAGGCCATTGGCTTTGCAAAAAGGGCTGTGGAACTCGACCCAGATGACTATGAAATATGGGATACACTGGCTGCTGCCTATGTGGAAGATGGACAGTGGGAAGAAGCTCTTAAAGCCTATTTGAAAGCACAGGAAGTCGGTGGGCAGGAACGCATCGAGAGCGATCAAAACTGGCTCAGCGAAAAGGGATACTATTCTGGCGCCGTAGATGGCATTGCAAACGAGGCAACGACAGCGGCCCTCAAAGCCTGCATTTCATCAAGCTGTCAGATGTATAGCGAGTATTATTAAAGTCGGGAATTTTGATTTTCTCCAACCTTTGAACCGTATGTCGTTATGCCTTGTGGTGATTTATATAATTCACGAAAAATAGCTCACCCATCAAAGGCGACGTAGGCGATAGTCTCGGTTATTTTTCCGTCGCGTTCCATGGGAATAATCACGGCGTTAAATGTCTTGTGCTCTTTATCGAGCCAGTGAATGCTGGTGTTCAGGTAAACTGGTTTGAGGTCGGTAATGACATCTTTATGGGCCGTCCAGAATATAGTCTCGGTCTCTTTGAATTCTCCGCGAAGAATATATTTTCCCGTTAGATCCATTCCATAGACAGCGGATAATTTTGATCCCCAAAAGCTATAGAGGAAATCTTTTTTATCTTCGTGCCAGCGATTAAGGATGAGCGTTGGCCAGTAGCTGACAAAAGGTCGGCTTTGGATCAGGGGTAAGGACATCGCACGGTCACCGCTTGCCTTATCACAAAGCTCAAGGAACCTTTTGATGGCGGGATGATTAATGCTTTCTTCCAGATCTCGGCGTATTTCTGCCACGCTAGCTCTTATCCAGTGTTCGTACTAAACATGATTTCGTCACGGCGCTATTTCACATGTAATCGTGCAATATTATTCTGCCATGAAATGTGTGAATAAAGCATTTTGCCTTTGCTTAATTCTGCTTGTTTGAGTGGCAGCTTATACCTTTCGGGCCATGAATAAGAAAAGGTAAAATCTGTTTTACGTTCATAATATCGTGATATTTGGCAGAATGCCTGGGTTTCTGACTGTGATCTCTATGGTGTTCTTGTACACGCTGTGTCTATACGTGAAGAGTATATATTGAGAGCTATAGGCATTTGATTGACCTGATGATGGGCGGAGTCTTCCCAAGGGATATTTTCTTTGCCTGCGTGAATTGATCGTGAATAGTGACGAATTGTTATTCTGGCACATAAATAAAGATAATTTTTTAGTTATGTTTTGTGGGTTGTTTTAAGTAACTGTTTGAGCTGAGCAAAACAGTTACTCGATCGAGGTATGTAGAGTAGCCGGAAGGTTTATGAATTTTTTTGCAACTTTTGCTAAGCGTGAAAACAATAATTTACATGTTTTGCGGGTTCAGGCTTGATGTCTTGCATGGTATAACTAAGTGGTTGCATGCGGAAATGGGGGGTAAACAAGCGATAGGTGTTCGTTATGTTATACCTTGTGCGTGCGTTGTTCTTTTATCAAGTGTTTGTAGCCTTTTCTGTTGTTCTTGCAGTTGGTTCTCTGTGGCCGTTAAATGCTCTATCAACAGAGGCAAGAGTAACAACTGTCAACGTTTATAATTATCACAAAACACCGCCCTTTGTTATCGGTCCCCAACGAGGCCTGAGTTATGATCTCGTAACGTATTTAAACCGTAAGGGAGTGGGACGCTATCATTTTGTCCTCACACACTTGCCGAAAAAGCGTCTGGAAAGAGAACTGGAACTTGGCCGGAAAGTTATTGTTCCCTGGGCTTCTACCCAAGAGTTTCAGGGGCCCTATTCATACCGCTATCGTTGGACTGATCCCCTTATGAACGATGAGAATGTGTTTATCTCTGCCAGCAATAATCCCGTCGAAGTCAGTGATCTCTCTAGCTTGGATGACAAGCTGATCGGTGGGCTTTTGGGGTATCGTTATAGAGGCGTGGATGAAGGTGTGCGCAGGGGGCGATTGAAACGCACAAATGTACCGGATGAGCGTGCTTTACTTCGTTTGGTTTCTCATCATCGTGTCGATGTGGGGATCTTATCTCAGTCTTCTGCCAGATATTTGATCAAAGAAATTGGTCTTGAGGATCAGATCCATCTGGGGGAAAGAAAACAGAGTATCTTTGCCCGTCAGATATTGATTAATGGCTATATGCCAAGACTTAAAAAGTTTTTGAATGATGTTGTGGTTTCTATGAAACGAGATGCTGAATGGGTTGCCATAATGGCGAAATACCATCTGGTATCTTCTTTGCTGGATCAGCGGCAAAAAAACTCATTGCCGCATGCGAGTGAGCCTGAAGTGAAAGACAGTAAGGTGCAATATGAGGGTACAGAGGCGATACCTGGTCGATGTTCCAGAATTTGAGCTCCAGAGTTTGAGTTGTATAACTTGAACTCTGGGATTTTGAAATCACAGTATTGATATAGTTTTATTTACATAATTTTTTAATAAAAAGAGACACTTCGGTTAACTGCTTCTTAAAACTACTTCTCTAAAACATAAACACTTGATCACAAGGTATTGCCGGGCGCAATATCACTGTTAATGCTTGTAAAATGTAACGTATTCAAAGGAATAGCCGAATTTCTTTGGAAAAGGGGTGTGAAATGATTTGGGGGCAGAAGCTGGGTGCAAGAGGTTTTGCTGGTGTTTTAGCTGGTTTAATCTTGACTTTTGCGTCGTCTGTACAGGCCGAAGAGGCTTGTGGAGAGCTTACAGTGGGGTGGATTGACTGGCCCCCCTATCAGATGGTCGGCAAAAACGGTGACGATACTCAACCTGTAGGGGTTGATATCAGCGCTGCGGAAAAATATCTCGGCGCTTTGGGTTGTGATCTGAAATATGTCTCCAAGCCGTGGGCACGTTTATTGAAAGCGTTGGAAGAGGGACGTTTGGACGTACTTTTGGGCATGTCCAATACAGAAGAGCGCCGTAAATACGCCAACTTTAGTGCGCCGTATCGAAATGAAACCGTCTGGCTTTTCATGCTGGCCAACCAGCACGACTTTGACCATTTTACGAGTTTGAAAGATATTATCGGCTCATCCTTTAGGCTGGGTGTCTCACGGAATGCCTATTACGGTGAAGAATATTTGACGCTGATGGAAAATCCGAAATTTAAAGACCGGGTTTTTCAGGCGATAGGTGGTGAAAATTTCCAGATGTTGATCAGTGATCGTGTAGATGGGTTTCTTGTTGATAAGGAAACAGGTAAAGCGCGGATTAAGGCCGATGGCCTGGAAGGTGTTGTTATTCCCCATGAAAACGTCAAGGTGGAGTTGGGACCTGTGCATATCATGTTGGGTAAAAACAGTCTGTCTCCAGATCTGTTAAAGAAGCTCAACGCAATTATTCAACAGGATATGATTATTCCACAAAGTTAGGGCATATCAAGTCAATGCCTGAAACCTGTTAATTGCAAATTTTCAGAACCTTTTAATCTTTCTGGTGCATGCTTAACAAAGGTCAGATAAAACCAATACCGAAAAGGGATATGGATTTCAGATGAAGAAATATGAACTGGTTCTGGAACACAGTCGCGAAGATCTCAATGAAAAAGTGACTTCCTTGCTCAATGAGGGATGGGACGTGTGCGGTAGTTTGATTATCAATAGAGATGATGAAGGTTTTCCCTATTTTTACCAACCTATGATCAAGCGGGATTGAGTTCTTTATCTCGAAACCCTAAAAATCTAGCTTTAATATCCGGCCCTTGGCAGTGAATGCTTCATCCATAAATTGGGTGATAATTGTCTCTACGGACTCAATGGCATTGGCAAAACAGGCACTTTGTCCGTAATCGAGTAATCCCTGATCCGTATTGCCGGATGTGTAGGCTTCTTTTGCGAGCTTGCCATTGAGCAGATGCGTGTAATCTTCGTAAGTTTCCTTGCCCTGATTTTCCAGCGCGAGGACTGCCTGTGCTGTTTGATTATCCAGAACCCGGTGGTGGTTCTTCAATTTGCTTTGAACCACGATGCTGTCCAATCCGGTGCCTTCGGCTACGCGCTGTTTATAGTCTTTGTGGGCTTGGAGCTCACTGGAAACCAGCATCCGGGTCCCCATCAGAATGCCGTCGCATCCCATGGCAAGGGCCGCTGTTAGCTGACTGCCGTGACCAATGCCACCGCCGAGAATGACGGGAACAGATAGTTTTTGCGGCCCGTCAGCAGCTTGAACCATTGACCCGACCATCATGTAGCCGGGGTGCCCACCACACTCAGCCCCGACCAGACTGATTGCATCGACACCTGCACGTTCAGCAGAAAGGGCAAAGCGAACGGCCGGAACTTTATGAATGACTTTGATCCCGGCTTCTTTCATGAAGGGGATGATAGGGCCGGGATTGCCGCCAGCCGTTTCGACCACCGCAACGTTTTCATCCCGTACCACTGTCAGCAGTTTTTCCAGTCGGTCATTGGCGTCCTGTCGGGGAGATATATAGAGGTTTACCCCGAAGGATTTACCGCCGGAGAGATCCCGGCATTTCTGGATTTCGTCCTGAAGCTGTTTGGGGTCGGGAAAGGTCAATGCAGAAATAAACCCCATGGTCCCGGCATTTACCACAGCCGCAACATAGTTCGCATCAGCCAAATGCATCAACCCGCCACAAAGAATGGGGTGTTCAATGCCAAGTAAGTCGGTCAACCGGGTTCTGATCTTTGGACGTGTGTTAGGTTGCGAGGCCATTTCTATCGCTTCTGCATCTGGTTTCCAATATTGTCAAAGCTACGGTAGTGAAAGAAAAGAAACTGTGCAAAAAATAATTCAAGCACAACCTCAACTGGGTACCTTAACTGGGTAAAGGAAGGTTAATTCAGTCTTTTGCCGGTATTTACATCGAATAGATGCAACTTGTTTTCCGAAAGCTGAAGATAGACTGTATCTCCCGGTCCTATATCAGGGCGATCGCTGGTATAAAAACATATTTTCTGATCGCCAAAGCTTAGATACACGATCGTTGCCAAGCCTGTTGGCTCGACCACATCAACGGTGACCTTTATGCTATGACCCGTTTTCTTTTCTTTTGACAGGCTCAGGTGTTCCGGCCTGATGCCGCATTCTACAGTTCCTTGTTGTAAGGTCCTGAGCTTGGGAAGGGGGATGGTGCACTCATCGTTGATATTAATGAAACCATCCGAACCATTCGGTTTGTATTCTGCGGTGAAAAAATTCATGGCGGGGGAGCCGATGAACCCGGCAACAAATTTACTTTCTGGCCTGTCATAGATATCTAGCGGGGCGCCCGCCTGTTCTATATTACCTTTGTTCATAACAACAATGCGATCGGCCATGGTCATGGCTTCGATCTGATCATGAGTAACGTAGATCGACGTGGTTTTTATATCCTGATGAAGGCTTTTGATTTCCGAGCGCATTTGCACCCGAAGTTTTGCATCCAGATTAGACAGGGGCTCGTCAAACAAAAACACATCGGGACGTCGGACGATTGCCCGCCCCATGGCAACACGCTGGCGTTGCCCACCGGACAATGCTTTTGGAAGGCGTTCAAGAAGCTGATCCAGACCAAGCATTGTCGATGCACTATTGATCGCAGACGTGATCTTTTCAGTGGCAACCTTTCTGAGCTTTAGGCTAAAGCCCATGTTTGAGCGTACGCTCAGGTGTGGGTAGAGCGCGTAAGATTGAAAGACCATGGCTATGTTACGATCTTTTGGGGCAAGGTCGGTAACTGTTCTATCCCCGATTTCTATATTGCCGCCTGTAATTTCTTCCAATCCGGCGATCATCCGTAACAGGGTGGATTTACCACAGCCCGATGGCCCGACCAAAGCAATGAACTCGCCGCTGTTAATGGTCAGATCAATACCGGACAAGACAGACATTTTGCCATAGGACTTGCTAAAGTTATTTAATGTAACTGCCGACATTATCGGTACTCCTGTTAAATGTTTTAACCTTTGACTGCGCCGGCAGTCATGCCTGTGACGAGGTATTTTTGAATGAGAGCAAAGAAAATACAGGCTGGTATAAGGGCCAGAAAGCCAGCGGCCATCATTTGTCCCCAGTCCACAGAGAACTTTGAGATAAAATTGAGCAACCCGACAGGGAAGGTAACCTGGCTTTCGCTATTGATCAGCATCAGGGCAAAGAGCAATTCGCTCCACGCAGCGGTAAAGATAAAGCCGAGGGTTGCCATCATACCGGGCAGGGTCAGGGGTAAAACGATCCTGATCAATGCCTGGAAACGGGTACAGCCATCAATCATGGCGGCATCTTCAAGATCTTTGGGAACAGCATCAAAAAATGACTGCATCAGGAAGGTCGCAAAAGGCGTATTAAAAGCAGTGTATACGACAATCAATCCTGTCAGGCTATCGGTCAGCCCCAAGGGCTGCATCAGGCGATAGATCGGGGCGATGACCATCACCAGCGGAAACATCTGGGTGAGCAAAAGCAAAAAGGCGATAATAGCTTTGCCTTTGAACTTGAAACGGGAAAAGGCGTATCCTGCTGCAGAGGCAATCAAGGTTGTGCACAGGGCTGTTCCCAAGGAAACCGTGACGCTATTGAGGAAATAGGTCGGAAAGGATGTGTCTTGCAAGACAATCAGATAGTTTTCAATTGTAACCATTGACGGCCACAAGGATGTACCCTCGGTGTAGAGCAGTTTTGTTGGTGATATCGAAACTCTGAACAACCAAAAAAGCGGGAAGAGGGCAAAGAGGACGTATAGTGACAGGGCCAGATAACGTCCGGTTGACCAAAGTCTTCTGTTGATTGTGTAAGCAGTCATGTACCCGGTTCCTAGTTACCTGAATTTTCCAGAAGCTTTTTCCGCATACCAAACAGAAGTGCGGCATAGATGATCAGCAGTAAAAGCAATACCGTTGCAACAGCAGAGGCATAGCCAAAATCCAGTTTCTTGTAGGCTGTTGAGAAAATATAAGAGGCTATGGTCTGGCTGGAATTTGCGGGGCCGCCATTTGTCATGACCACAATAAGATCGGCAAAATTGGCAATCCATACGGTCCTGAGCAAAAGGGTAATGGCAATAATGGGGGCAAGCAGGGGCAGGGTTATACGTGTGAATTGCTGCCACAGCGTTGCGCCATCAATGACGGCGGCCTCGTACAGGTCTTTTGGGATAGATTGAAGCCCCGCCATAAGGGTAATGGCAAAAAAGGGAATACCAAACCAGACGTTTGCAACGATAGGTCCGATGATTGCCAATTCAGGATCGGCAAGAATGTTATAGGGTTCGTTCAGAATGCCGAGAGCGGCCAGCCAATGTGGGATTGGGCTGATAACCGGGTTGAACAGCCATGCCCAGTTCAAACCGGAAAGGAACGTTGGTACCGCCCATGGCAGAAGTACCAGTGCCTGGATCAACTTGCGTCCATAGAATGCCTGATTAAGTAACAGTGCCAGACCAAGGCCAAAAATGAATTGCAACCCAAGTGATCCGAAAGTCCAGACAAAGGTATTTTTCAACGCTAACCAGAAAACGCGATCACTTTCCAGCGCGATGAAGTGTTTGAAGCCAACCCAGCCGCGATCAAAGGGATTCAGCAGTTCGATATTTTGATAGGCATAGGAAAGACCAACCACAAGCGGCAGGATCATCACCAGCGCCAAGAGCATAAGGGCTGGACTAAGATAGAAATAGGGCTCCGCCAGACGTTTGAAGGATCTTTTTCTATGCGTAGTTGGTGGGGGTGTCAGGCCCGATGAGATCACCGGGCCTGATGTAGAAGCGGAGCTGGACATTATTTCTTGTTTTCCAACCATTCAGTCTGTGCTTCAGTCAGGTATTCACTCCATTCTGCGGCGACTTCGTCGACAGAGCGGGTGCCGAGCAACAGTTCCTGACCGCCTTCGATCAGTTTGACGTCAGCAAAGTAACCAAACTGTTTCAGATGATGGGGGAAGACCAGTGGTTCATATTCAGGTTTGTTCAGCTCTTCAAACCAACCGGCAAACTGTTCGCTTGAAAAGTGCTGATCTTGCTCGGCCCCTTTGTGCACAGGAATGACGCCGACAAACTGTGCCCAGTCAACATTGCTTTCCGGCTTGGTCAGATGGGAAATAAGCTTCCAGGATTGATCCTTGTTTTCCGAGCTAGAGAACATGGACCAGCCAGCAAAACCGATAACGGGGTAGGACTTGCCACTGGGACCAACAGGCATTGGGATAACGCCAAATTCCTCCGAGGACATTTTATCCGCGATGGCAATAAGAGCATCGGGATCCTGATCAAGCATGGCACAGGTGTTGGAATAGAAACCTGCGACAATTTCATTGAAACCCCAGTTCACACTGTCTTTCGGGGCCCAGCCGTTTTTATAGATATCAACTAGCAGGGAAAGACCTTGTTTAGAGCCTTCGCTGTCGATGGTGCTTTTTCCGTTGCTGTCAAAGAAATCTGCAGAACCGTTCATAATGGAAGAGAACATCAACCAGCCGCCGTGGCCGCCTTTGCTGCCCCGCAAGCAATAGCCGTATTTGCCATCAAGCTCGGATACTTTACGGGCTGCTTCTTTGAATTCTTCAATTGTATGAGGTGTCTGTTCTATGCCAGCTTGTTTAAAAAGTGTTTTGTTGTAGAACATCGCGCGCAGGTAAAAACCATAAGGGATCTGATAAAGATCACCACCAACAAGACGCCCCATGTTTTGTGCTTTGTCTGATAATGTCGCGGCGTGATCCCAGTCTTTGTAATAACTTTCCAAGTTTTCCAATTGATTGGCGTTGCCATAAACACCCATCCATTTATCGGGCATTTCAACAACATCTGGTGCCTGACCAGAACTGACCATCGTTGCCAGCTTTTCAAAGGCTTGCCCCCAAGGAAGAGACGTTATTTCAACTGTTGTGCCGGGGTTCGCAGCTTCAAAGGCCGCAACCTGTTGTTTGAGAAGCTCTGTCCGTTTTGGACTTGTGATAACTTCGACAAGGTTCAAGGTGGTATCAGCATAGGCCGAACCAGATAACACGGTAACGCCCAGAACCATTGCATTTATTATTTTTTTCATATTAGACTCCCTGTTGTTAAGGCGACGGTGGCGGGGTTCTTACAATTTTCTCTCGTCCGCCAGTTTGAGAGCAGAGTGAAGATCTGCTTTCAGGTCTTGCACATCCTCGAGACCAATGTTCAAACGAACCATGGTCTCGGGGATACCGAAATCTCGCATTGACGTATGTGTGCCTGCCTGTTCCAAAGATGCCTTTGCGGGGATGACGAGGCTTTCGTGCCCGCCCCAGCTAACGCCCAGATGAAACAGTTTCAGGTTATCGACAAAACGAGGAATATTAATCTGTGGGTCCAGATCTATGGAAAATAGGCCAGACGTGGCTTTGAGGCTGGCACTTTGTTCATAGTTCGCGGTTAGTACTTTGGTGATCGCGGGGTGTGATTTTAGATCATCGATTAAAATCTGGGCACTTTGCGCATGTCTGGCCATGCGGATCGAAAGGGTACGCATGCCTCGCAAAAGTAACCAGGCTTCAAAGGGGCCGAGTTTGCCGCCCATATAGGGCACGACCACACTACGAATATGTTCTATGATTTTTGAATTGGCGACCAGTACCCCGGCAACAGTATCGCTGTGACCTGAGATATATTTTGATGCGGAATGAACAACAATATCAATACCATGGGTCAAGGGCGTCTGGTTGATCGGGGTTGCGTAGGAATTATCTATAATCGTTATGACGCCATAGGCCTTGGCCAGTTTGGCGATTGCGGCCAAATCCTGTGTTTCAAAGGTCATGGTTGTCGGGTTTTCCAGATACAAGATCTTTGCACCTGACAACTTGGCCTCGATTGCTGCTAAATCAGTGCCGTCAACATAATCGGTATGAACCCCGTAACGGGGCATGAAACCTTGAAACAAGCGATAGGCATCGGGGTAAACATGGCGCACACACAAAATACGGTCGCCAGTCTGAACGTGGGCAAGGACGGCGGCTGAAATTGCGGCCATCCCACTGGCGAAAGCCAAAGCCTCGTCCCCCTTTTCCATCAGGGCCATTTTCTCTTCAAACGCCCTGACGGTCGGGTTTGATATGCGCGAATAGATATTGCTGTCACTTTCACCTTTGAAACGAGCAACCATTTCATTGTAGTTTTTAAAGGTAAAAAGGCTGCTTTGGACGATAGGGGGAACCATTGCGTTATCGGCCCATGCGGGATCATGTGCTAACAACGTGTCAGGCATAAAATCCGCAGAGTTTTCAGGTGAATGCTTGCCAGCCAAAGCGTGGTGATCAGGTAAATCGTTTTCACTTACCGTGGGTTTAGCCAAAGAGTTTTGATTGATTTTCTCGTTCATTTCAAAAACTCTCTGACTTCGTTTTCAGTGATCTCAATAATATCCTTGATTGTCTCGCGCGCTGCGTCGGGATCTTTGGCTTCCAACGCAAGCAACAGGTCGTAATGAAGAGGGAAAGACGTGTCCCCGATATGTTCATTGCCGAGTGGTTTTCGGGTGTAAACTACCCGCATTGCTTCTTGTAATTGGTTAACAATCTGATTGAAGAGTGGGTTGCCACTGGCCCGCATTATGGCGCTGTGGAATTCGACGTCTTCGTCATGGGATGGGCCGAATTTTTCGTGGGCATCTTTCAGGGTTTGCCAACAGTTTCGAATTTCGTCCATTTGTTTTTCGGTTCGATTGACTGCGGCAAGGGCGATTGCTTCGCACTCAAGAACCTTACGAACTTCGATGGTTCTGATCAGGCTTTCAGCCTCGACTTTTAGAGCAATAGGAACATGGGGAGAGGTGGGTTCAATAGGCGTGATCAAGTACGTACCGCTGCCTTGACGCCGCTCGACCATGCCGAGGGCTTCCCACCGTGTGAGAGCTTCGCGTATGGTCGAGCGGCCAACACCTAAGCGGGCTGTCAGTGTTCGCTCAGGCGGTAGCTTATCCCCCGGTTTTATGTGCTCGTCTGCGATTAGCTGGGCCAGATCATCCAGTATCCGGGCGTCATGGGTCCGCGATATTTTGGGATCTTGTTCTGTATGGGGGGTAACGCTAGGGGACAAAATCCGCTCCATTAAAATTGGTCTGACCATTTGGGTTTAAATAATGGTCAGACCAATTTAGATTGTCAAGTTTCTTTCATATTTTGATAATAAATAGCGGAATTTTTGGAATGAAATCAGGCGCTGAAATTTGATTTAGGTTTTTGATTTCATTCAAAAATTAAAAGCTGATCTGAAAATAGAAAAGAGGAAGCGATGGCTTCCTCTTTTATGATTCGTGCGTACCTTGTTGAGTACCAACGAAGTGTTTTAGCCCTTCGGGCGGACGCCTTCGAAGAAGACAAGGATTTCGACTTCCTGTGCGCTTGGGCCCATGTCCATCATGCCGTAATCACCAACAGGAATAACCACAGAGCCTTCAAAGCCTTGACGTACATAGCCCCATGGGTCGTCACCGCCGCCAATCCAGTTCACATCCATTGTGATTGGTTTGGTAATGCCTTTGATGGTCAGATCACCGCTCAGGATGGCTTTTTTCTCGCTCACGGGTTTCAGGCCGGTGCTAACAAAGGTGGCTGTCGGAAATTTGGAAACGTCCAGAAAATCAGCACTACGCAGGTGTTTATCACGCTCTGCATGATTGGAATCAAGGCTTGCGGTGTCGACGGTAATGGAAATGGAAGAGGCTTCGGGCTTGTTGGCGTCAAATTCGAACTGACCATCAAACTTGTTAAAGCGTGCCAGGATCCATGAATAACCAAGGTGGCTGATTTTAAACTGGATTGATGCATGGGCACCCTGGGTATCCAGTTGATAAGTTTCGGCCTGTGCCGTGGTCGCGTTTACGATGAGGCCACCAGAAACACCAAAAGCCAGCAGAGAGGCAATGAGGGTAGATTTAATTTTGGATTTAAACATCAGTATTTTCCTGTTTTAGATGATTGAATAAAGGGTTTGACGTGAAGAAAAACTGCACCTGATTAATAGGCCGAGCGCATGTTTAACGTTTCTTGATTTGATTTACCGTCGCTGATTTACCGTGACTTCCGAGCGCGGTTCCCTGGGGGGACGGATTTGTTGCCTCCCAAAGCATGCGTTTTAGGGTGCGATCTTTATTGATAAAGTGGTGTTTCAACGCGGCAAGGGCATGCAGGATGACAAAGCCCGCCAGTGACCATGCGATGATTTCGTGAATTAATCCGGCGGTATCTTCCAGTCCCTTGCTTGGGGGGAAAAGTGCTGGAACTTTGATGACATCAAAGACAAATATTGGGCGACCATCAGCTGTCGAGATTAGATACCCGGATAGAAAGAGGGCAAAAGGGAGAGCATAGAGCAGAAAATGAACCAGTGAAGCTGCTCTGTGTTCCAGCCTTTGTTTTTTCGCTGTCGAGTTTGAAAGCGGCAAGGGTACAAAATTAGCCAGTCGCCAGATCAACCGACAAACCATGAGTATAGCCACCAAAATGCCAATGGACTTATGCAGGCCAGGATAAGTTTTGTAGGCGGGGTCGTAATAGCTTAGCTCAACCATATAGAGGCCCAAGCCGAAAAGCCCTGTTGCGGCCACGGCTATGCTCCAGTGTAATAATCGGGCGACCCAGCCATAACTTTCAAGCGTGTTGAACATTTCTTCCATCTCTTGGCGTTTGGTGATTTCATTGTTCTGTTGTTGAGCATTGAAACCATTCATTGTCTTACACTTGAAATATCGGATGAAACATGATTTAAAAAAGTATAAATATTAGATTGAATTGATATATTTTTTAAATCGAGTTTGTTGATGACCCTGGATCAGTTACGGGCACTTTGTAGTGTTGTTGATCATGGCGGCTTTCGCGCTGCATCAGAAGCCTTACATAAAAGCCAATCTGCGATCTCTATTGCAATCCGCAACCTGGAAGAAGAACTTCGCGTTGAAATTTTTGAACGTGACGGTTATCGCCCGACCCTGACAGATCATGGTAAAGTTCTGGTGCAAAAAGCCCGCACTGTTCTTTCTCAAGCCAAGGGATTGAGTGATTTGGCCCAGCACTATGCGCAGGGAATTGAGGCTGAATTGCGTATTGTTGTCTCGGAAGTTTTTGACATTCAGCACGTTCTTGATGCGTTGCGTATTATTCGTGATCAATATCCCGCAACGCGTCTGACTTTGTTTGTCGAGAACTTCAATGCGCCGCTGGAAATTCTGGAAGACAAGGAAGCAGATATTGCTTTGGTCGCGGGCGGAGAGCTGTTCGATAAAATAGAGATGACCCGCTATGAAAAGCTTTGCCCCGTAAGCTTGATCCCGGTGGTGTCAGGTTGTTCGGATCAGACAAAGAATGCAGCTGAACTTACCGTCGAGGATATGGACGGGACGACACAGATTGTGGTGGCAGATCGAAGTCGTAACCGTGACGAGCGTAAATACGGTGTTCTGGAAACCAGTGTACCCTGGCGGGTGAATGACTTTCTAACCAAAAAGCAGATCATTCTGTCCGGTCTGGGATGGGGGCGTGTTCCCAGGCATATGATCGGCGATGAGCTGGCCTCAGGCGATTTAATCGCTCTGAGTTCACCAGATTTCGGTCCTGTTGAGATCGAAGCCTATATTTCTCGTAGCCAAGGTCATCCCTTTGGTCCTGTTGCGGAGGCTTTTTGGGATCTTGTTGTGCAGAATAATAGGCGTGTAGATGGGGATTAATTCTGTCTGGTGCTTATTTTGTAGAGAATAATTAGCAGTAGAATTTTATAAAGGCCCGAAGATTATACATAAACTCTAAGTTAATGAGTTCGTGTGCCGTGCTTTAGTATCTAAATTCTGGACCCTTTTTATCTGTTTAAGTGTTATTGCTTCCTTTTTTAACTATCATAGGTATAATTAATTCCCAAAAAGTCAATTTATTGGTTCGGGAGAGCATTATGATAAGTCGGCTGTTGTACTACATCGCGTTGTTCATATCTCAAAAACCGAAGTGGTTTGTTTTCGGGCTTCTTTTTGTCATTGTCGGACTTCCTTTTATCGGGATAGTCGGGACAAAAATATACCAAAATCTGGACAGGGATGAAAACCGGGGAGCTCTTGCTGTCAAGCAAGCGACGCTTGGCGAAAGTTACACCACGCCCGAATATCTGGCTCAGGGATGGAAACGGCAAGATAGCCTCTGGTTTTATAATACCACGCAGGGGTCTAATCTTTTGCCCTACGACTTTTTGTTGGCCCTGGAACAGCCGGAAGGGGAGCAGCCTTTTGAATGCGCGCGGAACGGGGAGACAGGCCCGTGGTTTCTGTGCGATGAGAATGTTGATTACTTTCGGTATTTACCCCAAAAAGATACTCTTTTTAATCCGGATGCTCTGCCCGTTGGATTTGTTAAGGACGTTTATCAGGGAAGGGACTATGTCGGTTATACCTGCGCAGCCTGTCATACCGGACAGGTGAACTATCAAGGGCGTGCCTTGCGAATTGATGGCGGCCCAGCCATGGCAGATATGGTAGGTTTTTTAACATCTTTGACAACGGCACTAAAGGAAACCCAACGCAATCCGGATCAGGAAAACCCGAGACTGGATCGATTTGTTGAGCGTGTATTGGCGATGGATAATGACTATTCATCCCAAGAAGAAGTCGAAGCGGATCTTGAAAAATGGGTCAATGTCAGATCGCTCTATAATGTTGTTAATCGAAGTACTTATGAAAATAAACGAGTACGATATGGCTATGCACGTCTGGATGCCTTTGGCCGAATTTTCAACCGTGTTTTACAGCATGCAATTAATCATGAGCAGGTAGAAACGACGCTTAAACTGGTTACCGTCAAGCGAAACGGTATTCAACAGCGTGTACTGACCGATGCCGAGGTTGATAAAGTTCTAGCTGATGTTCGGGGGGAAACAATCCTGAACGATGATGAATTCTGGAAAATTCTGGTCAACCTGCAATCTGACAAACCGGGGTATCCCAATTTGGGTATTCGTGATTTGCTACGTGTCCGGGATAAAATTTTCAATCCGGCAAATGCACCCGTTAGCTACCCCTTTTTGTGGGATATAACGCGTGCGGATTACGTTCAGTGGAACGGATTGGCAAGTAATGCTGCTATTGGTCCGTTGGGGCGTAATGCGGGTGAAGTAACGGGTGTTTTTGCGACCCTGGACTGGCATGAGCAAACGGGGTTCTGGGCTGAGTTTTCCAAGTTCAGTCTGCCAGCTTTTATCAGTGGTCAAGCGACCAAAGGCAAAGTTATCAATTTTAAATCGTCCATTGATCTTTTTAATCTCCAGCGTCTGGAAAGCCATCTTGTAACGTTGGAATCACCCCGATGGCCTTTCTGTCGTTCCGGAAAAACGAGCGAATACTACTTGCCAACGGGTGTTGTCGACAGTCCCGTCGACGAACGAAAGTGTGCGGAAGGTGATATCAGGCTTGATGCGGAGAAAATTTCCCGGGGACGGGTGCTGTATGCTGATAAATGCCAATCCTGTCACGAGGTTATTGTCCGCGATGACTGGGATCGAAAAGTTGTGAGTAATATGGTTGGCATCAATCACCCTGAAACAACCGATAATGCTATGGCAGAGAACAGTTCGAGCTATCTTGGGAATTCTGGTAATTTTAAAGACACCTATCAGGATGTTGGTATTGGCAAGGTTGTTGAGCGGGGGAGAGCCCCGGTTGCGCAAATATTAACCGCAGCGACCAGAGGCACAGTAACGACACCTGATCCGGATAAATGGTGGCCGAGACGCTTTGTTGAATGGATTTATGCTCTTGTCATGACACTGTTCGATAACCCTGTGAAAGCCAGTCTGAAGGCCGGTGAGTATATTCCAGATAACACGGCGCAACCCTATAACAGCCTGAAATCTTATCGTGCTCGGCCATTGAACGGTATTTGGGCCACGGCGCCATATTTGCACAACGGGTCTGTGCCGAGCCTTTATGAGTTGCTTTTGCCCAAGTCGCTTCAGGACAAATATGGCAATGATCGGGGCTGTACCACTACAGCCGTCCGGACGAATTCCTTTATGGTTGGGGCGCGTGAATTTGATCCAATAAAGGTCGGCTTTTTGACCGAGGGCTATAATGGTTTCAGGTTTGATACCACAATCAGGGGCAATAAGAATATTGGCCATGAATATGGTGCTTGCGAATTTTCCGATCAAGATCGCTGGGATCTGGTTGAGTATCTGAAATCCCTATGAGGATTATTAGGGACGTTGAGGGTATTGAGAACTGTAATCTAGTGATCATTAGCAGGGCAGCAGCTGAAGGGGAGCGAGTTATATGGATACCGCTGGAAAAGATTATCTGAAAGAATATGATGCAGCGCCGGAAGATAAAAAATATCCTTTGGTTCAGGGCTGGATGAGAACAGAGCCTTTACCCTTCTTCAAGCAGCTTCGAGAAGAACGCCCCGTCCTGCAAACACCGGAATGTACGTTGGTTGCCAAGTTTACCGATGTGCGGGATATGTTACAGATGCCCAAGATATTCACCGTTGATTTGTACAAGGTCAAAATGAGTGTGACCGGGCCGGATGATGGATACCTGATGGCGCATGATGACGATGCGTTGCACTATCGGGAAAAGTCATTGATGCAGGGGCTATTGAACCGAAACGATCTGCCGCGTGTTCGGAAAATGATCACCGAATTCTCTCGGGAAATCCTGGATGATGCTGATGGCGGTATCGAGCTGGTCAATGACTATTGCCGCATGGTGCCGGTCAGATTGGTACAGGAATACTTTGGTCTGGATGGGATCGACCGGGAAAAATTGATCCGTTGGTCCTATTGGAACCAGTATGATGCCTTTAATAATCAGCCCTTTGATATGCTTTCTGATCAGGAACACAAGCGTATCGTAGAATATCACGACGAAGCATCAAAAGAACTGGTTGCCTATATTGCGGTTTTGATGTTGCGCAAGATTATTCGCGTTAAAGTTATGGGTGTGTTTTATATGATCCTCAACCCAATCCAGAAGCTGATCTATCGTGTTTTGGGTATGGGTTCACCGAAACGATCAGACACGATGGTCATGCGCATGATCCGGACGAAGTTTGCGAAGCAGGTTGATTTTCCGCTGACCCGCGTGGGCACCAATGCGGGGGGCCTGTTGATCGGGGCGATCGAAACAACGTCTCAGGCCGTGGCGCAGGTGGTTGAATATTTCATTGAACATCCTACCATCTTGAAGCAGGCAAAAGATAAAGCGCAAGGTAGTGATGTAGCGGCTTTTGATGCTATGGTTTGGGAAGCGTTACGTTTCAGGCCAATACGACCAGATATTTTTCGTCAAGCCGCCAGTGACTATACAATGGCCAAAGGTACGAACCACGAAACAGAAATCAAGGCCGGAACAATCGTTCGTCTGTTGATACATTCAGCCATGTTTGACACCTATGCCTATGAGGATCCGGATAGCTTTAATCCCGATCGAAATTTTTACCATAACTTTGCGCTGGGCTTTGGCCCGCACCAATGTTTGGGTAAATACGTTGGCATGGAAATGATCCCGGCGATGGTCCGCGAAGTTGTCCTGCAAAGCGACCTGACCAGCGAGAGTAAAATCAGCTACATCAACCCGCTTTTCCCCGACCGCGAAGGACCATTTCCGGAAGATTACCATGTCAGTTGGTCTTAGAATAAAGTTTTTCTGATAGAAAATTTTCGCGGAAGTTGCTAAAGGGTTATTTCGCTTCTTCTGTGAGTTTGTCTTCTGTGTTCTTGGTGGCCTTCCAGACAATGCTGCGTCCAATGGCATAGACTTTACAGGGCTGCCCGTAAGAATTTTTTTCACAGCTTTCAATCGCGGGCCTAACGGATTTTAGGTTGTTGCCAAGACAACGATAATTTGCCGGGCAATAATAATATCCGTAACTGCTACGTCCATCTTCAGAAACCGCGAACACAGCTGAATTTGTTTTTAAATACTTATCAAAAGCTTCTTGTACTTCATTTCCTAAAACAATTGGTCCTGATCCAATATGAGGTTGTAAAGAAGCGCTTTTGCACCCCATCATTAGCAAGGTAAAGGACAGTAATAGATATTTTTTCATGATGTTCCTGTAAAAAAAGTGGTTGTAACGCAAAGGGGAAATTCAATTTTTTTTACGTTGATCTTCTCATAATTAAAAGTCTTTTATTGCTTAATTATTTCGGGTGATTTTGATGAGGCCTGATACTTGTATGAGGAGGTGGAGAATAAGTGAAGTTAATAATAACGCCCCGAACTAGAATATACGATAAAAGCCTTTGCAAGGTGGTTTAGTTTACAAGAAAGTTTCCGGATTAATCATCCACCCGCCAGCCTTGGAATAAGAAAAACTTCGCTGTCTTCAGGGATGGGTTGGAACCAGTCGTCGCGGTAGATGGTGCCGTTGATGGCTACGGCGATGCCTTTTTCCAGTTCGGGTTTTAGGTCAGGGCACTGCTTTTCCACACCGTTCAGCAACTGTCGGATATTTTTTGCTTCTATTTCAAGCGAAGAAATACCGCCAGCAGCCTGTTGGATTGTGCCAGAAAGGGTGACTTGAACCATAGTATAAACCTAAATTTTAAGCCTTTAGAGTACCAAGCAACCCTTTTGCAGATAAAGGGCCGCTTGGTCTTTTACGTCAACTGACTTGAAGGCCAATGGACCCTATTCTGCAGCCACTTTTGCGTCGTCAATTGCCTTGAGCACCCGTGGGGGTGACATCGGTAGTTCTGTCATACGCACACCAGCGGCGGCAGAGACACCATTGGCAATGGCGGCCAGTGGCGGCACGATCCCGGTTTCACCAACACCGCGCACGCCATAGGGGTGACCGGGGTTGGGAACTTCGACAATTACTGTGTCGATCATAGGCAGATCGGATGCGACGGGCATACGATAATCAAGGAATCCAGCGTTTTGCAGCTTGCCATCATCGCCATAGATATATTCTTCGTTGAGTGCCCAGCCAATACCCTGTGCGGCACCGCCCTGGAACTGTCCCTCGACATAGTCCGGATGAATTGCTTTGCCCGCATCCTGAATTACGGTATAGCGGATGATATCCACCTTGCCGGTTTCGGGATCAACCTCTGTATCCACAATGTGGGTACCAAAGCTGACGCCAGCACCATCAGCATTGTATTCGTGATGCCCGGCAATGGGGCCACCCGTTTTGCCAGCGGTTGCTGCGATTTCAGCGAGGGAAAGCGGTTCAAAGTCCCCAGCATTGGGGCCGGATGGTTTGGCGCAACCATCTTCCCATGTGACGGCTTCAGCGGGGATATCCCACATCATGGCGGCACGTTTGCACATTTCGGTAACGGCTTGTTGTGATGCCTTGATCACTGCCATACCGCTAGAGAAAGTCACGCGACTGCCTTCGGTTGTGTCATTGTACCCAAGGGCAGAGGTGTCAGCCACGATGGCACGTACCTTATCGTAAGGAATGCCAAGTTCTTCGGCGGCCATGATACACATGGAAGCACGAGATCCCCCGATATCGGGGGTGCCTACTGCAATAGTCACGGTACCGTCGGCATTGATGTTCAGATTGGAACAGGTTTCACCGCCGAAGTTGAACCAGAAACCACTGGCTATACCGCGACCCTGATTGGGACCAAGAGAGGCGCTATAGTGTGGATGGGCCTTGGCTGCTTCGAGCGTTTCAACAAGACCGCAAGATCCGAATTTTGGCCCGTAAGAGCTCCTAGCGCCTTCCTTGGCAGCGTTCTTCAGGCGAAGATCAATGGGGTCCATGCCGATACGCGCGGCCAGTTCATCGACCACACTTTCGACTGCATAGACGGACATGGGGGCACCGGGGGCACGATAGGCCGCGCCTTTAGGGCGATTGGTAACCACGTCGTAAGCTTCGGTCTTAACGTTATCCAGCGCATAACAGGCAAAAGCCGACATTGCCCCGAAATCAGCCGGGGCACCGGCAAAGGCACCGCCCTGATAGCGGAATTCACCATATCCGGCTGTAATCCGACCGTCTTTGGTGACGCCGATTTTCACGTTCATACTGGAACTTGCGGTTGGGCCCGAAGCTTTGAACACCTCGTCCCGCGTCATGGCGATTTTCACAGGGCGACCAGCCTTGCGGGAAAGGGCAAGGGCGACGGGTTCAATAAAGACCGTTGTCTTACCCCCAAAGCCACCGCCGATTTCAGAAGCCGTGACCCGCAGACGGGATACATCAATACCCAGCAACGATGCACAGACCTGACGAACGTGGAAGTGACCCTGGGTACAGCACCACAGCTCGCTCATGCCATCTGCGCCAACGTTGGCGACACAAGCATGTGGTTCAATGTACCCCTGATGAGTAGCCGCAGTTTTAAAGCTGCGTTCGATGATTTCGTCGGCCTGGGCAAAACCAGCGTCGATATCGCCGTGACCGAATTCGCTCCGGGCTACGACGTTTGATGGTTTTGTGGGGGCCGGGTTAACACCTTTCGTGATGATGTCGTCGTGAAGCACGGGCGCATTCGGCGACATTGCCTCGTCCACATCTGTGACGTGGGGCAGGATGTCATAGTCGATTTTGATGAGCTTGAGCGCCTTGCGGGCAACGGGACGGCTGGTTGCCGCTACCGCCGCGACGGCATGGCCTTCGTAAAGGGCCTTTTCGCGCGCCATAATGTTGTAGAGAACATCGGCATGGTCGTCGTTCGGGGCAAAGTCATCGCGGGTGACAACGGCTTTGACGCCGGAAAGTGCTTCTGCTTCTGAACTGTCGATACTTTTGATGACAGCATGCGGGTGCGGACTGCGCAGGATCAGGCCAACCAATTGACCGGGCATAACCATATCGGCGCCAAAGCGTGCACGGCCCGTTACCTTGTCCATCCCGTCGGGGCGCGCAGGGCGAGAGCCGACAACCTTAAAGGAAGATGCTTTTTCAGCATCATATTTTGATGTCGGGCTTTCGATCTCTTTTTTTACAGGTGCGTTATCTGCATCAGGATTGCGAGCCATATCAATTCCCTCTCATTTCTGCGGCGGCGTCCATGACCGCGCGAATGATCTTGTCATAACCTGTGCAGCGGCACAGGTTCCCGGCGAGCCAGTAGCGAACTTCGGTCTCGGTCGGATCGGGTTTCTTTTCCAAAAGGGCCTTGGCCGCAACAACAAAACCTGGTGTGCAAACGCCGCATTGCAAGGCGGCATTGTCGAGAATTTTTTGCTGTACGGGGTGTAGCTCTGTACCCTTGGCGATACCTTCGATAGTACCGATTTCACGGCCCTGTGCCTCTGCGCCCAGCATCAGGCAGGAACAGGTCAGACGACCATCAACAGTAACAGAGCAGGCACCACAATCGCCAGAGGCACAGCCTTCTTTGGAGCCGGTCATGCCGAGCTTGTCACGGAGAACATCGAGAAGGGTTTCTTCGACGTCACAGACATATTCAACGGCATCGCCATTGATTTTGGTGGAAACATGAATACCGGACATGATTATTTCTCTCCCCCGTTAGAGGCTCTTGCATTGGCTCTCTCAAGAGCAATCTTTGCGGCGCGGGTTGCCAGAACGCCGGCGACCTTGGTGCGAAATTCAATGGTACCGCGCTTGTCGTCGATCGGCTTACAGGCGGCAGATGTGGCCGCAGCCACTTTTTCCAGCGCGGCGTCATCAACTTTTGTTCCGATCAGGGCTTTGGCTGCGTCTTCGACCAACAGAACCTTGATGGCAACCGCACCGAGGCCAACACGGGCATGGGTGCAAACACCGTCGCCATCCAGTTCCAGACTGACCCCGACACCGACAACCGCGATGTCCATTTCCGTGCGCGGAATAAAGCGCAGATAGGCATCGCCAGCACGTTTTGGACGGGCAGGCAGGAAAACGCTTTCGACCAGTTCGCCCTTGGTGAGGGTGGATTTCCCCGGTGCGACAGGAATATCAATTACGGGAACATCGCGGCGACCATTGGGGCCGACAATAGTTGCAATTGCATTGGCGGCAACCATTCCTGGAACACTATCCGCAGCGGGACCACAGTTACACAGATTTCCGATCATGGTGGCGCGGCCTTGGACTTGTGTCGATCCGATCAGATCTGCACCTTCCATAACGCCGGGCCAGAGAGCGCAGAGGCCTTTGTGCTCATTCATTTCTGCTGAGGGAACGGCTGCACCGATACGATAGCCACCATTTTCTTCGACAATTGATGTCATGCTCGGGATATTTTTTACGTCAACAATCAGATCAGGCTCTACCATGCCTGAACGCATTTGTACCAAAAGGTCGGTGCCACCCGCCAAGACGCGGGCCAGCCCTTCTTCACCTGCCAACAGGGCAGCGGCGGCTTCTACGGTTTGAGGGGATTCATAACGCATGTGTATTTAGATCCATCTGTATCATCTCTGGTGTGTCAGCTTTGGCTGATGTGTTTTTTATTATGTTTATTTGTTTCTAGGTGGTCATGTCACAGTTTGCAAAGAAAACACGAGCTGTCAAAAACGCTCTGTTCTTTATTTTTTACGGTTTCTTTGTCAGATTGCTCTGTTTAATTCTGAAAATCAATATTTCTTTATGATTTTCACAGGTTTTAATAATTGAGGTGTTCAATAAAAGCATCAATTACGGTGCTTTACACTCTGTTCACCGGGTGGGGTTAGGCTTCTGTCTCGCTGGTTACACCTTTAATTAGGTTTATATCTAAGGCCTGTAATAGATTTATACTTGCTGAAAGTATCTTAGGATATCTAGGGGGGATATAGGAACCGTTTTTTGGCTCTTCAAGATGGTATTTTCCTTTCTTGAATATTGTTAAAGTCAAGTATCTTTCTTGAGATACCCTAAATGGGGGATGGCATCACCGTTAATAGATTTCATTATTCGCTCGGAAATAACCTTAATTATTACGCAGGCATTTGTTTATTGAGTATGTCGTTGAAGCGTTAATACCGTTTTTTGCACCTGTGATGTGAGAGTTTTGGTTATCATAAGAGATAATTAAAGAGAAATATTATGAAAAAAATCATGATTTTTGCCGTAATTTGTGTCGGTGGCGTTTTCGGATATTTTGCAATGAATGCAATGTTTGAAACTGGTAAAGCTGAAAAAGCACAAAAAGCGATGGCCGCGGAGATGAACAAGAACTTGCCGCTGCAAGTTGATGAACTGACAACTCTGGAAGCCGTAACTAACGAGGGATCAGCGCTGGTTTATAATTACAAGGTTAATGTCAATAAAGATGATACTGATCTGGACGTCTTTAACTCAGAAATCAAAAAGACTTTGAAGGCGACGATGTGTGACAAGGAGCCTTTTACCACGCTCTATAAGGGGGGCGCTTCTTATGTGTATATCTATGCAGATGCTGTGGGCGAGGAGCTGACTGAAATCACCATTGACGCAGATACCTGTAAGTCTTGATCGCTTTATACGGGGCATAGGTGAGAAAACTGTATTGCACGGATATTATCCTCTTTTGATAAGGTTAAATAACCGGATTATTGAGGGGGGAAGGCGGAACTGTCATCAGCTGAACCATTATCGGCTGTGGGGGGACAGTTCCGTCTTGTTTTTATTAACGAAATAAAATTAATAGATATTTTCACCCAATTGTTTATTGTTTTCTAATGAAAGCTGATAACACGAGAAAGATGATACGCTTTAACTGATCATTCAGTCATCAGATGGTATTTTGCCGCAACAACAAACTTGCAAACAGGATCTAGGTAAAAGTTAAATCTATTGTTTTGTGGAATAGCGGCATTTATCCAGGGTATTTAAGTGTTTGATTCGATATTAAATATTTTAAATGAAATTGTTTTAACACTACTGGGGCTTTTAGTTGGGGTCTTACAATATCCCTTTGCTCCCGGACAGCGTATTTTTTGGTTGTATTTGGTGTCGTCGTTATTTTTAGCGTATTTCGTATACCGAAGCAGTAATCAGGCTGACGCTAAAAACACACTTTTTACAAAATCCTTTTTAAATTTTCTGTTTCCGAGAGAAATTTGGGAAAATCCTTCGGCTTGGCTTGATATCAGATATTTTTTCTTTCATCAGGTCGTCAGGTTAATGATTTATGGTGTGTTTCTTGCCGAAGTTATGGCTTTTATGTTCAACTTACTGACAGGTGAAACTGGGGCAATACCTGAAAGTATTACATTTCTGGAGAGCGACCTGGGACATATTCTGTTTTCAACAGTATATATGTTTTTGCTCATTGCCTTTATTGATTTTATATCATTTGGCATGCACTATCTACAGCATAAAATACCCTTTTTATGGGAATTTCACAAAGTCCATCACAGTCTGGAAGTGATGCATCCTATTTCTAATTACCGTGAACATCCCGTTGATAATATCTTCTACATGGCTGGAACTGGAACGGCCTACGGACTTTTTCTGGGGGGTGTATATCTTTTATTCGGATATTTGCCAACAATGCCACAAATCCTCGGGGTTCCCTTGTTGTCATTTGCTTTTAATATGCTGGGCTATAACCTTCGTCACTCTCATATCTGGCTGAGGTGGCCAGGCAATTGGTCAATGGCTTTTGCATCCCCGGCCCACCATCATATTCATCATAGCTGTCACCCTGACCATATTGACAAAAATTTTGCCTTTATTTTTCCGATCTGGGATGTTGTTTTCAAAACCTACCATCTACCGGAAACAAATAAAGACGTGCATTTTGGTATCTCTAAAACATATGTGAGTGAATACAAAAGCATCCTGGCTCTTTATTTTTTACCATTTATCAAAGTGGCAAATCTCCACAAAAAAGCGGTAAAGACTTCAAAGAAAACCTCATCATAGTCAGGAACTTTTATTTATCACTATTGCCTACCATTGAGTTCTTCCTCTTTATAGAAAGTTGTTCTGCCAGATAGTCGATCAGCATGCGAACTTTGAGGCTGGATGCGGCCCCGCGTGGGTAAACGGCGAAGAGGTCAAGCGTGGGGATGCTGTAATCCGGTAAGAGTATTTCAAGGCTACCTTTGGATTGGTCATTGATGTCGTGTTCGGGCAATACCCCCAGACCGTGGCCGCCCAATATAAATTCGAGACGCGCACCGGCATTGTTTGTGTGTACCGGGCCTTGAATGCGGACTTTGCTGTGTTGACCATCTTTTGTCAGAGATAAAAGGCCCGAATGCCTGCTGTAGGTCACCCAATCATGCAAAGCCAAATCTTCGGGAACGGATGGTTTTGACCTGGTTGCAAAGTAAGCTGGTGCCGCACAGATACGGCGGACAGTACTGCATATTTTTTTCGACATCATATCTGAATCATCCAAAGGGCCAGATCTGATGGCAATGTCATAGCCCCCTTCGATTAGATTGGTAATATCGTCTGTCAGTTCTACGTCCAGCTCAATACCCGGATAGGTCAAACGAAACTGGCTGAGCAAAGGAACAATACGCTTGAGGCCAAAGTTGGTTGAGCAGGTCAGGGAGATACGGCCGACTGGCTGGTCACTCAGGCTTTGGATCCTGCGTGTTGCGGCTTCGGCTTCTTCGCTGATTACTTTACAGCTTTGATAATAGTCCTGTCCGGCGCTGGTCAGGCTAAGGCTTCGGGTGCTCCGGTGTAACAATCTGGCGCCAAGACGTTCTTCTAGCAGTTTAATCTGGTGGCTAACGGCGGCGCGTCCTATGTCGAGTTTACGTGCGGCAGCGGCAAAGCTGCCGCTTTCGACGACACGTGCAAAGGTTATCATGCCGCGTAGATCGTCCATTAATTTGATCCTTTATCCTGACCAGTGGTTACTGAAACAAGTGATATGGTTTCAGTTCGCGTTCTTTTATGATTTTATTGTCTAATTAAATTAGACAATATGTATTCTTCTTAGTCTATTATCTTTTTATTGGTAACGAATTATCTTTTGTTCAGACGCAGCGATAATTGTGTTTATGTAAGACAACATAAGGACTTGGACATGAATATATTGATGATTGTTACTTCTCACGAAGATTTTGGGACAAGCGGCAGAAAAACCGGACTTTGGTTAGAAGAATTTGCGGCCCCCTATTACCGTTTCAAAGAAGCAGGGGCTGATATCACCTTGGCTTCACCTGCGGGTGGTCAACCGCCTGTTGACCCAGCAAGTCTGGGTGATGATTTCCAAAGTGATGATACCCGCCGCTTCAATGATGACAGCGAAGCACAGGATTTATTGGCAAATACTAAGCTTTTGAGTTCTATCAAGGCTGATGGATTTGATGCCGTGTTTTATCCGGGTGGGCACGGACCGCTCTATGACTTGACAGACGACGAGCACTCCCTGGCTTTATTACGGGCTTTCGATGCGGATCAAAAGCCTATTGGTACCGTCTGTCATGGTGTGACAGCGTTGATTAAAGCAACGACTGCAGAAAATAAATCGCTTGTGGACGGACGGGAAATCACCGGTTTTACAGATAGCGAGGAAGCAGCCGTTGGCGCGACAGAGATTGTTCCGTTTTCGGTCGAGCAAGAGCTGGCAAAAGTGGGGGCAGTGTTCCGTTCTGCGGATGATTGGGCTGATTTTTCTATTCGTGACGGTCACATTATCACTGGACAAAACCCGGGATCGTCTGATTCCGCCGCACGCCTGCTGCTTGACGTGCTAAAGGCATAGGACTTTAAAGCGCTAGAATATCTGAAGGGGTAGGAGGTGACAGAAACAGATGTCCACCTGCCCCTTCAAGAATTCTGTATCGGCACTATATGTGACCAGTACTTTTTTTAACATCCAGCCAGTATTTCTTTAACATTAGTAAGAATTTGATCATGCAAAAGCTTTTTGAGCCTCTTTCTTTTACCCGCGGCCCGGCGATGAAAAACAGATTTATGCTGGCACCGCTGACCAATATGCAAAGCCACGAGGATGGGACGCTTTCTGATGACGAGTTCCACTGGTTGACGATGCGTGCCAAAGGCGGCTTTGGTCTGACTATGACCTGTGCAGCCCATGTTCAGGCTATTGGACAGGGATTTCCGGGGCAGTTGGGTGTTTTTTCCGATGATCATCTTCCGGGCTTGACCCGTCTGGCTAAGACAATCAAAGCTGAGGGCAGTCTTGCCATTGTTCAGCTGCATCACGCTGGCATGAGATCGCCGTCCAATTTGATCGGTGCAGATCCTGTTTGTCCTTCGAATAATGAGGAATATGGTGCACGAGCACTAAGTACTGCCGAAGTTGAACAGTTGATCGAAGATTTTATCGCCGCCGCTGAACGGTCTGAAAAAGCAGGCTTTGACGGGGTCGAAATCCATGGCGCACACGGGTATATTCTGGCTCAATTCCTAAGCCCGAAAATCAATCAACGCGATGATCAGTTTGGGGGCTGTCTGGAAAACCGGATGCGGCCTATTCGGGAAATCATCAAGGGCATCCGACAGCGATGTGGTGACGATTTCAATGTTAGTCTGCGCCTGTCACCAGAACGCTTTGATATGGATCTTGGCGATGTTATTCAAGTTGCCAAAGGTGTCTTTGCTGCGGGTGATATTGATTTCCTTGATATGTCATTGTGGGATGTGCGCAAGGAACCCGAGGATGAAGCCTATAAAGGACGTTCACTGATCTCGTACTTCACCGAACTTGACCGGGGGACTGTAAAGCTGGGCGTTGCTGGTAAAATCATGAGACAGGCGGATGTAGAATATTGTCTGGATGCCGGTGCTGATTTTGTTCTGATTGGCCGGGGTGCTATTTTACATCATGATTTCCCCGAGCAGTTGGCAAAGGATGCCAATTTCGTTCCGATATCGCTTCCAGTGAAGGCCGATCATCTTAAACAAGAAGGTTTGGGTGAAAAATTCATCACCTATATGTCTGGTTGGGATGGATTTGTTCAGGCCTAAAATCATAAAATTATTTGTTTGATCTGAAAGAGAGTTGGGGGTGGCCAACTCTCTTTTTTTGATTCTGGATAATCTCAAGTAACTGTTTGGGAGGAGCGTCGTTCAAGCAGTGATTTTGTATAAAATATAACACGGCTTGATTTATTTATGCTGGTATTCTCTAATATGCTTAATCCCTGATTAAGTGTAATAAATTACACCTGAATCCACATAAAATTATAATTTGATAGGTTTAATTAATGAAGTACGTGTTGACCCGTGCGCCAGTTTTGGTGGCGATTTTGGCGGTGATTTTGAGTGTGTGTATAAATTTTATGCCTTTGAGTGCTCTTGGCCAGAATGATAGTGACCAAAATGATGCTTCCTTTTGGGATCAGACACGGACAGGCGCAAATGCATTCAACAAACAACAGACAGAAGCCTGGTTTGAAGATGCCAGCGATTTGGGGGTGTCATGGGTCAGGCTGGCTTTTGATAAATGGGAAAGCAAACACCGGGATTTTCTTGTGGGAGATGCTGATAATTATCAAGGGCTTGTTGAAGAAGACTTTGCCAAGTTGGAAAAGGTTCTGGATTGGGCGGATGAGCATAATCTCAAAGTCGTGCTATCACCTCTCACACTTCCCGGCGCACGTTACAGACAGAATAACGGTTTTAAATATGATAGCAGACTGTGGCGCGATCCTGCATTTGCGGATCAAGCGAACCGCTATTGGTTTGATTTGGTAACACAGTTGAAAAATCATCCCGCTGTTGCTGCTTACAACATTATAAATGAACCCGCGCCAGAGCTTGGGACCGGACTTGCTGAACACGATGTTCCCGGTAATGTAGAGCGTTTTATGCCATGGTATGAAACACATAAAAACACTCCCGCAGATCTGTATGCGTTTTATAGCGGGATTATCAAAACAATCAGAAGCGTTGACCCGAAAACAATGATCATGGTTGATGCTGGCTGGTATGCACAACCCACGGCTTTTACCTATTGGCCCGGGCCTTTGCCTGATCACAATATTCTCTATGCATTTCACATGTATGAACCGTTTGATTTCACATCGAACGGTAATTTTAAAAACAAAAAGAATTTTGTATATCCGGGTATTGTGCCGTTTGCCGGAAAGGATGTGAATTGGAACAGGGATAAAATAAGGGCTTATCTTGCGCCGTTCTATAAATGGACCGAACAGCACAAGATTGCCCCAAACAGACTGGTGGCAGCAGAGTTTGGATGCATGCGCCGTAACAAGGGCTGTGCGCAATATCTAGGTGATGTCATTGATGTCTTTGATGAGAACGATACACACTGGGCCTTTTATTCATTCCGCGAAGACGAATGGGACGGTTATGATTACGAAGTTGGAACCGGTGGGTTGCCATGGGATTATTGGAAGGCTGTGGATCGCGGTGAAAAACCAGAAGTTCCGCGTTCTGATACCGATATTTTCCTGACGATTAAATCGAAACTGAAATAAATTCGGCCAAGAAAACAGCCTGTGTTGGCGGCTTTTTTGCACCGGGTTCTATAAGTGCCAGTTTTGAAATAACAGTTTAGAGATAGCATTGGGTTTGGAATTTTTTCTCGAAAAAATCCAGAAATGCTTGGACGCGGGCTGGCATGAGGCGACTTGGTGGGCGAACTGCCCAAATCTGCCAGTCCGGGCCAATTGTATATTCATCCAGAATAGGAAGAAGAATTCCCGTTTTAATTTGCGTTGAAACATCCCAGAGAGATTTTAAACCAATTCCGACGCCGTCAGAAATGACATCTGTAATGGAATCGCCGAGATTTGTTGAAAAATTACCGCTGACCTGGATTTCATGAGCGGTTTTATTCTTGTCGATTAATGTCCAGTTGTGGGTTTCGCCAAGAACGATACAGTTGTGACCTGTTAAATCCTGTGGCGTTTCGGGGATGCCATGCTTTTGTAAGTATGTGGGTGACGCAACAAGAACACGTGGATTATTGGCTAATTTGCGGGCAATCAGACTGGAAGATTTTAGCGACCCAACTCTGATTGCCAAATCAAAACCCCTTTCAATAATATCTTCTGTTGTATCGCTTAGGCTAAGCTTGAGAGACAGTTTCGGGTGTTGTTCCAGGAACTCGGCAACGTAGGGGATAATTTGGTTTCGCCCAAAAGAAGCTGACGTTGTTACCCGTAATTCACCGGATACATTTTCTGTTGAAGAGGACATAGCTGAATGTGCAGCCTCAACGGCTTCTAGTATTTGTTTGGCATGGGCCAGAAAAATTTCACCATCGCTTGTTAAAGAAACAGCACGGGTCGTTCTGTTTAATAGCTTGCTCCCGATATTTGATTCCAACATCTGAATTCTTTGCGTCGTTGCCGTTGCTGATAAATCAAACTCTTCACCTGCGCGACCAATCGCATTTAAAGCGGCTATTCGAACAAACAGCTCCAGTGATTTTATGTCAAAACTCATTATTCTTTTAATCCAAATAGTCTTTACAGAATTATCAATATTATAAATTAAAGCAAAAAAATATACATAACAGCCAGTAAAAAATGACCAATGCGTTTTAAATATACTGGAGTAAGTTATGCCAAGAGTTCAAGTGCTTGAAAATGTGAATGCATCTGAGGAGGCTAAGTTCTTTCTGGATGCAATTATGGGGAAAATAGGGAAGATTCCCAATTTTTTTGCAACCATCGCAAATTCCCCCAAAACGGCCTCGGCTTTTAGTCAATTCAATAGTGCACTAGCGGAATCCAACCTGACTGTTGAAGAGCGTGAGGCAATTGCTTTGTGTCAGGCATCTTTCCACGGATGCCCGTACTGCTCTGCTGCTCATACCGCAATTGCACAAGCATCGGGCGTTGATGAAACCGAAGTTATTTTGAACAGGATTCAGCGTTCCAGTACACCAAGAACACAGGCTGTAATTGATTTTACAATGGCTGTATTGAATGACCGTGGGGCCGTTACTGATTTTGCAGTAAAAGCTTTTAAAAATGCAGGTTTTGAGGATGCACATATTGTTGATGTGATTGCCGTCATCACAGCTAACACCTTTACAAACTACGTCAATCTGGTCGCTCAAACTGATGTTGATTTTCCGCCCGTGAAAATTTCAGAACCAAAAGCTTAGTTCCCCTATATATCCGGAGTAAAAAGATGAAATCTATTTTAATTGCAATGCTCGCCTGCTCGACAGCTATTTCAGCCTTGAACATCACATCATCCCTTGCCGAGGAGGTGACGGAAACCGTTGCCAGTTTTGATATTCGTCCAGGCAATCCATCTATCACACCAGATGGTCGTATTCTTGTGACCATTCACCCATTGATCCATCCATCAACAAAGTTGGTCGAGGTGACAAAATCAGGGAAGAAAAAAGCTTTTCCCACCGAAGAAATTGCCGTTGGTGACACTTCAAAGCTCAAGGCGCCTTTGTCGGTTCGGACCGATGATACAGGTGTTGCCTGGATACTTGACTTGGGGAGTAAAAACATTCTTGGGTGGGATACAAAGAGCAATAGTTTGGTCAAAGAAATCCAAATCCCTGATGGAGTTTTACAGCCAACAAGCTTCTTACAGGACTTTGCGCTGGATCAGAAAAGGAACCGCATCATTATCGCTGATATGACGCAGGGTGATCTTAAAAGTGCAGCGATCCCCGCATTTGTTTCGGTTGATCTTGAAACAGGAAAAGCCCGTCGCGTTGCAGAGAGCCATCAGGCACTTATGCCCGAAAAAGAAGGGGGATTTGCTTTAAATCCAATAACAATTGACCCTGATTATCAATGGGTTTATTTCGGGGCGATGCATGGTCGAAAGCTATACCGAGTACCGGCTGAGAGCTTTGACGGAAACGCAGAAAATGTTGGGAATAGTATAGAATTTTATGGCCCCAAACCGTTTTCAGATGGCATTACTGTGGACACTGCGGGCAATGTTTATATCACCGATATTGAAGAGAGTGCGATCGGTGTGACGAATAACAGCAGTTACAAAGTATTGTCCCATTTGCCGGAAAATCAAAGTTGGCCTGACGGGATGGCTTTTGGTCCTGATGAATATGTTTATGCAACGGTAAACCAGTTGGATAGAACCGCAGCATTGAACAACGGTATCGAAGCCGGAAGTGGTGAATACAAATTGGTCAGGGTGAAGGCTTTGGCTAAAGGTACAACCGGTCGTTAGACATAACTGTTTAACTGTAAGGCTTTGTTGCGTAACAAAGCCTTACTTATATTCACGAATTATTTTGATCTTAAATTTCTTGCGATAGTTCGTAGAGATTGTTCCAGGGATCTGTGAAAAAGGCGAGTTGTCTCTTTATATCTTCGACGAAGAACGGCTCTGCAATAATCGTAACACCACGTGATTTTAACTCTTGCAGTGTTTCTTTCAGGTTTTTCACCGCAAAGCAGATGTGATGGCTTCCGCCTTCGTTAAGACTTGCCCCAAGATCATTATGTTTTTGTTTTGGAAAGCTCAAATCACCGCCAATGAGTTCGATGAGAAAATGATCGTCAACTGCTGGGGCCAAATAAGCAAGTTTCAGATCTCCTAAGGGCCATTGATGAAGAACTCTAAAGTCCAGCTTTTCACACAACCATGTTTGTGCAGCATCAAAATCCGGAACGCGAAGTGCTAAATGATCTGCCTTGAGAGAGGAAAAGGGACTGGACTTATTGGGGAGAGTTGTCGATTTAAAAGGCATTTCATGTTCCTGCTATAGTTTGTAAATATTGTGAAGAAACTATAATCAGTAATGATGAGGCGCCGTTATATCGATCTCGTGTATTACTTGCCTAATTCTCCAAAATAATAGCAAGCGTATATATTTTTTGAGTGTATCCAGTCATAATCCTATGATGATGTTTCTTACGGTAGGTGATGTAGTTTGAGCCACGACATTTTGCTTGATATTGTGAATAGATTAGCGCCAATGGAAGGTGAAAACCTTACGTTAGTTCCGTTGATAAAACTTTATCGCCATGAAGAGAGCTTTCGCAGACGACCTTATATGTACGGGCCTTGTATTTGTATCGTGGTACAGGGGCGAAAACGGATGTACTATGGGGGAATTGGCAATCAGGATAAATTCAATGACTATAATCCTGAAAATTATTTGATTAATTCAGTCTCACTTCCAATTGAATCCGATGCCTATGATCTTAGTGTTGAAGAACCGTTTTTGGCGATCCAAATAGATATTGATCAGAGCCTGGCGAGCAAGCTTGTTGCCGAAATGGATGGAGATGGAGCAGAAAGAAAATGTTCTAGGGATACTGCCAATAATCTGGATATCTCGCTGTCGTCCCCGATGACGCCGGGGTTAAACGCTGTTGTCTTACGATTACTGGAAACATTGGATGATCCCGTTGCAGCCAAAATCTTGTCACCAGTGATTATATATGAACTCTATTACGAGATCCTGCGCGGACCACGAGGGCAGTTGTTACGTAACTGTGTTGCACAGGATATTTATGCCCATAAGATAGCGCCCTTGGTGCATTATATTGAAAACAATTATAACAAGACTATCACGATAGAAACATTATCCGCACTTGCCGGGATGTCGGCCTCGTCGCTTTATACGAAATTCAAAGAAGCGACGACAATGACCCCATTACAATTTATTCAGAATTTTCGACTGCATAAAGCGCGTAGATTGATATTGTCTGGAACTTCGATAGGGGATGCTTCTTATGCAGTGGGATATAATAGCCCAAGCCAGTTTAGCCGTGAATTCAAGCGATTATTTAATCAGTCTCCGAGCGAAATAGTTTAAGTCTTTATTTACACTATCAACCCTAAGGTTTTTGTGTGTTTTGTTTATTCAATTGATCTGTTTGGCACAGGTGTACTGATCTGTATTGGTCCGGATTTGAGGCCTGTTGGCTTTAGAAGAGTTTATATGCGGTCTTTTATTACAATTCTTGTCTATACGTTCTTTATAGGATGGGTGAGCAGTGTTTCTGCGCAGACAGTTTTTACGGCACGGGGACCGGAAACCCCCAATGACCACCGCTATGACTATCAACAAAAACTTTTGGAACTGGCGTTGGAAAAAACCCGTGAAGACTACGGGGATTTTACCCTCGTGAAATCACGTATGGGATCGAACACCAAACGTGCGATGTGGGAAGTGGAAACAGGTCTCTACGAAAACTATTTTGTGGCCAATGCGGTCACACCAAAACGTCTGGAAAACTTGGTCCCTGTGCCTTTTCCGATTGATTTGGGTATTCTGGGCTATCGGGTGTTTTTTACATCAGAAGAAACCAAAAAGAGGCTTCGGTCCGTATCGTCGCTTGAGGATTTGAAAAAATTCCGGATGGTTCAGGGGCTTGGCTGGAGCGACAGTGAAATTCTCAAGAACGCGGGATTTCAGGTTGCAGAAGCCAGTGATTATCACGGGATGTTCCAGATGGTTGCGAATAATCGGGTAGATCTCTTTCCCCGGGGAATTAACGAATTTCTCAATGAATGGAGAACCAACAAGCACATTGAAAACCTGTCCTACGATGAAGGGCTTATTCTCTATTACCCCTTTCCAAAGTTTTTCTATACGACACGGGGCAATGAAGCACAGGCAGGACGCATCATGACCGGATTGGTTCGGGCTTATGATGACGGTTCTTTAGTAAAGCTTTGGGAAGCAGAATATAAAAGCAGTATTGACCAGGTTGGTCTGCTTCATCGGAAAATCTTGTCAATTCCCAACCCCAATCTGGCGCACATTGTGCCGGACTATAAGAAGTATTTTTACTTCGCGTCGCAAAATGGCACGCATTAGCTCCGGAAAAATTGATAACACTGATTGGCATAATCTGGTAGTATGAGGAAAAAATCTTTTGACACTTGCCCTATCTTGTTGTGATGGGCAGGCATGTGAAAGGGGTTGGTGGGTATGACAGAAAGTGCGTTAAAAACTTTACGCTCTGATTGTTTGGGCCGGATTTTCGCTCAGGTAACTTTGCTTGTTTTCTTTTCCTGTCTGGCTCTTAACCTGTTTCTGCCAAGTGCGACATTGGCTACTGAAAACAAGGTTCTCAATACAAATTCGGAAAAGGTTTCAGAGAAAGTTACCGTTACCATAGGTGAATGGCCGCCTTTCCTGACACAGGAACTGGAAGGTAAGGGCGTTGTTGCGGAAATGATCGTTGAGATCTTTGCCTCGCAAGGTATCGAAGCAGAGCTTACCTTTTTACCATGGGGGCGAGGTTACCACGAAACTTCTTTAGGCGGATTTCAGGCCATGGGCGTCTGGATGCATAAACAAGAACGTGAGCAAGAGTTCCTTTTCAGTGATCCCATCCTCAAAGAACAGTTCGTCTTTTTTCATCGCAAAGATCTGGATTTTGATTGGGAAAATATAAATGACCTCAAGGTGTATCGCCTTGGGGGAGGGATTAAATACAGCTATGGTCCGGAACTGGATGCAGCTGTCGCAGACGGCATGTTGGTTATGGATCGTGGGCCAAGCGATGAAGTAAATTTTCATAAACTGCTGACGGACCGTATCCAGATCTATCCCCAGGAAAAGTCAGTCGGGTATTTTGCCCTTATGAACCACTTCTCTGCCGAGGAGCGTGCCCGGATAACACATCATCCCAAAGCAATTCTCAATAACTTGAGTTATGTTCTCTTTCCAAAAGCACTGGAAAACAGCGCAGAACTCATGGCCCGCTTTAACAAAGGCCTGAAAGAATTCCGTGAAAGCGGTGCCTATGATCGCTACATGAAGCGCCTGACCGATGATGAGACGTCTTGAGGTGCTACTTAAGGCGGCAAAAATTCAGATTGTCTGCTGCTGAGATTATCAAACACTAGAATTATCAAAGATTAAAATTGTATCTGACACAGGTCAGTTCTATACAATATTTATGTGCAAGCTATTACAGATCATTCAGAAACTCGCGCCAGTAACTTCCGGTGAATGGGAAAGCGCAAAACCCCTGTTTCAGTTTCGATCCTATAAGGCAGGCGAGATTATTTTTTCTGCAGATGACAAGCCAGAGGAAATTCATTTCCTGACCCGGGGAATTGGCCGCTATTTTTATGTTGATAGAGAAGGCCGCGAGAGAAACAAATCTCTGGTCAAAGCGGGTGGGGCTTTTGCAAGTATTTCTACAGTGGTGAGTGGTGACACCAGTCCTTTTTATACCCAGACCATAACATCCTGTGAAACAGCAGCGATAAAATATGGCGACTTAATTGAACTTTCGGAAACCAACAACAACTGGGCTTTGTTTCTACGTCGGGTCTATGAAAATCTTGCGTTGAAAAAAGAGCGTCGGGAAGCTGCGTTTTTAATGCTTTCTGCACGAGAGAGGTATGAGGCGTTTCTTGCTGAATTTGGGACAGAGAGCAGCCTTGTTCCCTTGCGACATGTTGCGATGTATTTGGGGATTACAGATGTCAGTCTGTCCCGCATTCGCAAAGAGATGGGACTTATATAGCAATTTTCATTTTGTATTGAGGCTCTTAACATATGTTAAGGCGCGATGCAGACATATCATCTACATAGATCACTCCTAGAGCTACTCGTAAAAGTCTCGCTGAGTAAATTTCTCTGACCGGAGTGATGAAATGAAAAAACTTCTGCCACCTATCCTGTTTTTATTATTTGTCATCCTTATGGCTGTGAGCTGTTGGTTGCAAGGATCTCCGCATCACGTACCAGAGAATTATCATCTGCTGACACTTCCTGTTGTTATTGCGGGCTTGATATTGGCCTTTTCCGGCAGTCGGCTGTTTCGGAAAAAGGGAACAAACATCATGACTTTTGGCGAACCGGATTTACTGGTTACCGAAGGGGTTTTTAAATGGTCGCGAAATCCGATGTATCTGGGGTTCGTTACATCTTTGTTTGCGCTCGCGTTTCTTATGGGCGGTGCCTATAGTTCATTGGCTTTGGCGGTTGTGTTTCTGTTGATCACAGATCGTTGGTATATTGCCTTCGAGGAAAAGGCCATGCGGCAAAAATTCGGGGCTGAGTACGATGCCTATTGCCAAAAAGTGCGCCGCTGGATTTAGCTCTAGAATCTACGGGATCTAACTGAGAACCTATCCAGTTTAGCTAGAAATGAAGTTCCAGCGATATTCCTTATTCCCGATAAGACGGATCTGTTTTATCCAGCATGGACTTCAAGTGGTCAAAGTGGGCAAAGGAGGCGTCGCTGAAATCTTCCCAGCTGCGGGCGGTTTTTTCTGCGATGTCGTCGCTCATGATGTTTAGATCCTGTCCAGTAGAATAGGCTAGGACCAATGTTTTCGCCGCGCGTTCAAGGAAGTAGAGATCTTCGAAAGCTTCGGCAACAGTATCTGCAGCGACAGATACACCGTGATTACCCATCATCATGACGGACTGGTTGCCAAAGGCACGGGCGATACGCTGGCCTTCTTTGGCTTCATCTGCAAGGCCCTCAAAATTGAGATCGATGGCAATGCGATTGAAAAAGCGGGCAGTATTCTGATCGATAGGTTTAATGGTCGGGTCTTTAAGCGTTGCCAGTACCGTGGCATAGGTTGGGTGACAGTGCAGCAGAACGCGGGCATTGGGAACTGCGGCATGCACGGCACCATGAATACACCATGCTGTCGGATCGGGCGCATCAGGCCCGTTCATAACTTCGGGATCATCGGCATCTAGAAGCAAGAGATCACTGGCCCTGATATCTGAAAAGTGCTTCCACTTGGGATTTAAGAGAAACTTTTTACCGTCAGCAGACACCGCCGCCGAGAAATGATTTCCCACGGACTCATGCCAGTCAAAATGAACTGCCAAGCGAAAAGCCGCCGCGAGATCGACACGAAGTGCCCATTCTTTGGCGTCAGTTATGTTGGACGGCCCGTTGCTATGAATATTCTGCATGTTCTCGTTTCCTGACGCTTTATAATAACCCTTCATCTTGACGAACAGCTTGCTTGCAGCCCTGAATATTTACAAACGAGAAAAAGAGAGTACTGTCATTAGTCAAACTTATGGATTTCTTATGGTTAAAGATATTTCTCTAAATCTGGATTTGTAACATAGCTGACGGTAAAGACATGAACGGTCAAAATCTTCCCCCTTTGAACTGGTTACGCGCTTTTGAAGCCTCGGCCCGGCATCTATCTTTTACCGGGGCGGCGCGTGAATTGAACATGACGCAATCTGCGGTCTCTCAACAGATCAAGAGCTTGGAACAGTCGTTGGGGTTGCCGCTTTTTGTGCGCCAACCAAGGGTTCTGTTACTCACCGAAGCCGGAGAGAGCTATCTACCGATTATTCAGGATGCTTTTGAACGTCTGCAAAGCGGAACACTTTCCTTAACGGGCGGAGACAGGGGGCGGCGGTTGACCCTACAGTGCAACATGTCTTTTTCGGTCTTTTGGCTGACCCCAAGGATGAATAGCCTTTTTAATCGCTATCCCTGGTTGACGTTAAACGTGGTGCCGGAACTCTGGACCAATTCAACAGAACCCTCTGCGTCGCTTCTTATTCGTTTTGGGCGGGATGTAGCGCGGGATACAGATGCAAAGTTGTTATCCCAAGGCAATTATTATCCCGTCTGTTCTCCGGGAGTTGCTGAAAATGCTGATTGGCACAAAGATCGGCTGTTTGATTGTAGCGGTATTACCTGTTCCTGGAATGGCTGGCTTGGTGATCAGGGAAAGGCTTTGCCCGAAAGCCAATCAGTCAACCTTGCCTCAACCTACAGTATCTCCATCAATGCCGCCGTACATGGAGCGGGCCTTGCCATGGGGCATGATGTACTGGTTCAGGATCTGATCGCGCAGGGGCGACTGGTTAAACCCTTTGCCCATGAAGCCCCGATGCAGGAAGCCTACTACCTGATGCAACCGGCTCGCCATAGCCAGACACCCTCCAGCCGTGCCTTTATCGAATGGCTGGAAGAAGAGTTCGAATAAAAATTAAATTGTGCTTATACACTCTTCGCGTAGTGCTTTAAACTTAGCACGGCCTGCTATGTAATAAGTTTCAATACTATCTATTGTTGTGGGGGAGCTTTTTAGGTAGTAAGCACTACTTGCTTTGATTTTAGCACCACTATTTACGGCTGTGGCTTGATAACAAAAGATCAAATAAACAGGTATTTCATTTGATGTTAAAATGAAGCTTTTTTTTGACTTTTTTTGGAACTCGACTTTTTTTTCAGAGATATTATCTTCTGATAAATTTAAAATCTTATTTTGATGGCGATTTAAAAGGATAACTTCAGATTCTATAATTGCTGCCGTATCTCCAATGTTTTCTAGTGTTACAATACTTTTATATTTACCTTTAATCTCTGTGTCGTTTGGTTGGATATATTCTTCTGTTATATCAATGCTAGGTAGGATTGGGTTAAAATAGCCTCCTTTTGCAAAAGGGCTTCCGACGAGGGCAATAATTAACCCTGTCACCGCAATGATTAATCCTATCAATGCAATTGTCATAGTTAGTGGAGATTTTTCTAGCTCATACTTTGAATTTTTATACATGTCGTTAATTCGATTCTTTGGTTCTAGGAAGGTCAATATTTTTATATAAACATTTTTCCAAAATAAAATTCAATCTATGATTGCGTAATTTTTGCAATGCTTTAAAGTTTTGCTTTAGAGGCTGGAGACAGGCACACTGTGGGCAGTTTTGTATTCTCACCAACTAAGATTCTTCATGACAGCTTTATTTGAATTTTTCCTGAAAATCGGGGCGCGGGATTTTTGGCCCTTTTATCGTGACTTGAAAGCCGCCGGGCATATTAGATCGGGGGCCGTTTCTTATTATCTCGCGCGCTATCTGTTTTACAGCCTGTTGGCGCTTGTGATTGCGCTGGTAATTTTATGGGTCATGGGGGCTGTTATCTTTAATCCTGCGGACGGGATTTCTTTTAATCCTGATCTGACTGTTCCTGTCTTTTTTGGGTCGTTGATTGCGCTTTATATCTGGTGGACCCTGATTGAAATGATTGGAAGCATGGCCCATGTCTATAGCCGTGGACAGGTGGCAAAGGCCAAGGTTATGGGCACAAAATCTCGCATGGGTCGCGGGTTTTATGTGTTGCTGCGCTATGAGCATCAGGGAGAGGCGATAGAGACAAGCTTTGCCAAGCAGATTGGTCAAAAGAGCTATTGGGAAGCCTTTCCCCATGATCATCTGGAGGTAATTTATGCCGAAGATAAGCCTGAGTTGGTTATGCCCTATAAAGCAGACAGTTTTGAAAAGCGCTGTCTGGATAGCACGCGTGACGTGCCGCTTAAATAAATAACCGCCGAATAAGTAACTGTGTGATAATTTACCTACAGATTAGGTACTGGTCTGATAGAACGCCAAGCCAAGATACTGACGTAAAAAGAAGAAATCAGAAATTGAGAGAATTAATCACGAAAAAGATCTCCCTTTTTGCAAGAACAGGGGTAAGATACGACCCAGATGGTACAAACAGCAGATGACAGGTGGGGTGAATATCTCTGTAACTGATCGCTAGCAATCGGAACTTATGGGGATAGGTGCCGGAGATAAAGGCTAGGGGGCTGGTTGAGATATTTGAAAACGGGGCGTTGTCGTGTTTGTGAAAAAGTGTGCAAATCAGGCCGGAGTTGAGGTTGCCAGAAGAAAAAGTCAGAGTTTTAAAAGAGGGGCTGCCGTCATTACATGACATGGAAACAGATGATCTGGTTGATTATCTGCTTCAGGCACGGCAAAGCTTTGTGACCAGCCTTACTAAAAAAGATCCCGCCCTGGACGAGCGATCCCTTTTGATTGAAACAGCAAATTTTGATGAAGCTGTTCGGCGTATTCTTTCCGAAAAATCATCCCCTTCTTCTGTTGGTAAAGATGATATTTCTAATGACCTGTCTGAAGAAGATAGATCAGAGAAGGATGAGCAAAAAGAAGATGTTGCCCTTGATAAGGAAGAAAACGTACAGGAGGAGGAGGTTGCCGAAGCTTCACTGGACAGCTATCTGTCAGACAATGAGGATCAGGATGAAGATGTCTTTTTGCTAGAGGAGAAACCCCTTTTTGCTGAGCAGCCTTTGTTAGAAAAACTGACCCGCCCGCGTTCTTCGGAAGCGCAAGCTGGAAAAACAGATACAGGTCGGGCCAACAGTGCCGATATTGGTATGGAACGCGGAGGGATTGATTTGGATGATTTCTCTCCCCTTGATCGCAAGGTCAATCGAGAAAAGACAAGGGACGATTATGATCAGGATAGTCGCTTGGACAGGGAAGATAGAGATCCATCACCCTATGTTTGGGATAGTGATGTTGATAAAAGATCCAGAGGCGGTTTCTTAGGCTTTGTCAGTGGCCTGATTGTGCTGGCTGTCTATATTACTCTGCCTGCGCTGGCGCTGGTCTCGCCTTTGTTAACTCCGGCGATGGCGTGGGGAGAATGGATCAATCTCGCTATTCTCTCTGGCATCGTTTTGCTGGCTGTTTTTATCGTCTCTATTTTTAGTCGGTATCGTTTCCGCTATGCGCTTTATGGCGGAGTGGCCTTTGCCTTATTGAGTTATGGTGCCCATCACATTCCGCAGGTTCGTGACTTTGTTGAAAATGAAAAAACGGTCGTGCCAATTGCGGCGAATTACCTGATCGAAGGGTATTTTCTGCTGGCGGAGGAAAGTCAGCTCCCGCTTAAGACCGGAGCGGTTCAGCTACAGCCGAATGAATTGAATTACAGTCGATTACAGCGCGTGAACCTTTTTGTGAAGGAGGTTGATGCATGGTTGGAAAATTAAAGCTTGGAAAAGCGAAACCCTCAAAATGGGCCTTTATCAAAAAGATCGTGATCTCTGCCTTTGTGATCAGCATGATCTATGCCAGTGGGCAGGGGAATATTGCCGCTTATGCGGATGTTTCCGGGCGCGGTGAGGGGGATCATCAGTTCCTGTCTTTTAATAAGCAGATGATGGGTGAAAACACTGCCAAGAGTCCAAGTGATCAAAAGCCAAAGATCTTTTTACCCGGCATTGATTATAGCTTTCGCTGGCAGATAGAGAATGGTGGCCCCCACGCTATTACAGAAGGCCAAATTGTTTGGAACATTCATTCAAACGCCTATTTGCCTTTGCCGCCAGCCCCGGGTGGACGGGCACGTTTGAGCGAACTTTCCGAAGAAAGCTGGTCGCAACTGGCACTCTATGATGTGAAGCTAAAACTGATCTTGCGTGAGAAAGGTGATACGTCGGGGCGACATTACGGCTTGGTAATGGATCTTGGTATCCCGAATAAACCGGGTGAAAAAAGCTGGAGCATTACTGTTCCTGAACAAGTTAGCTGGGACAAGCTGTTAACCCGCTATGAAGGGCCGGGCCTTAATAACAGGACTTACCTGTCATCGGAAGAAGCCCGTGCTGTTGTTGGTAAGGCAGGGGAGGAAAACGAACTTGTGCTCGAGAATTCGTGGCTTGTATCTGCGCGCATGAGCACTGTTGCCTATTTTGATGATCTGTTGCAAAAGCGTGTGGATTGGCGGGGGGAGTTGATGGTGCGAACCATTCAGGCACAGCTGGACTCTCTGGAGCGTATAACGGGGCTACCGGGGGAGAAAATTCGTCAGGCGCTGGCTGTGACACGGGTTGATATCAACCGGAATATCACGGCAATTCCCGCGGGTGTGCAAAAGCTTTATGACAAGCTGAACAAGGGCGTGCCGGATCGTTATATTAGTCCGGTGCGGCGTGCCTATTATCATGCTGAACGTACGCGTATTTATGAAGAGGCTTTGGCTCAACAGGAAAAGCTAAAACCGGGCCAGTTGATTGATGACTATCCCACCTGGTTTGATGCCAAAGTTCAGGCGATTGGGCTGCAGTAAAGTATTGAGTATCTGCCAGTGAAGGTAGAGCAGTGAAGGTAGAATAGAAAAACAGGTCAGCTCTATTTGAACTGACCTGTTTGTCGTTACATCACCTGTTTTGATAAAACAAGTTATCCGGCGGAACGAATGCTTCCCAGGAACGTCTGAATTGAACTGCTGAGAACATTGGACTGACTGGTCAAATCATCTGCAGTCGTCAAAAGATTACCTGCAGCCTGCTCCGTGCTTTGTGCCGTGTCTGATGTCTCTGTCAGATCCTGACGCATGGATTGGGCAATGCCTGCGGTTTCTTCCACAGAACGCGCAATTTCCGACGTTGCAGCGGCCTGTTCCTGAACAGCAGCGGCGATGGCCGAAGCAATTTCATGAACACGCTGGATCGTCGTGGTGATGTTGGTGATGGCCTCTGCTGCTTGCATGGAAGCGGCTTGAACACCATTGATCTGAAGCGCGATCTCGTCGGTGGCTTTTGATGTCTGGTTGGACAGGTTTTTCACTTCGCTGGCAACCACGGCAAAACCTTTGCCCGCTTCACCTGCACGGGCCGCTTCAATAGTTGCGTTTAGTGCAAGCAGATTGGTTTGTTCTGCGATATCAGTAATCAGGCCAACGACCTCACCAATTTTTGTGGTTGATTCTGCCAGTTCCGACATGATCCCGCGGGTGCTGTCAGCCTGTTGTACAGCTTCCTGTGTGACTGCTGTGGACTGTTCAACCTGTCGGCCAATTTCCTTGATGGATGCTGACAGTTCTTCCGAAGCTGTTGCGACAGTTTGCACGTTCTCGGTTGCTCGCGTTGCAGACTGGGCAGACACGTCACATTTGCCTTTCACCTCACTCGCGGCTTGACGCATGGATGGTGCTGTTTGTGCCATGGTGTCAATGGCTTTATCCACATGGGCGATGACGTTTGTTACCTCGGTGTCAAAGCTGGCAATCAGTTCGCGCATTGTCTTGGCTTTTTCCAGCTGCTCTTGCTGTGCGGTTTGTTGTTCGCGATTAAGACGCTCATTTTCAACAAGCTGATCTTTGAAAAAGAGGACGGAGTTTGCCATTTGCCCCAATTCGTTTGTTGCTTCGGTATTGGGGACGTGAACATCTCGGTTCCCGTTTGTCAGGTCTTCCATAACCGATGTCAAACCCTGGATCGGGCGGGATAGAAGATTGCTGATCCACCAGCCAATCACAAACACTATTATCGCAGTGATCAAAATAACCGCAGCCATGACGATGGTTGTTTTCTCACCATTGGATAAGGTCTGTTGTTTGGCATTTTCATAATCGCTAGTTGATACTTTCTCCAGGGCGTGTAGGGCGGGTACACCCTCGGCATAGACGGTGCTGAGCTTTTTTTGATCCTCTTCAAGAGACAGTTTCAAGGCAGCCAGTTCATTAAATGCAGCCTGATAAGTGCCGAGAAGATCTGTAATTTCTTTCTCATCACCAGCTGCCAGACCTTCTGTTTTCATAGCGGTTTTAAATTCGCCAATACGGTCCCCGATCCTGCCGATGTATTTGGGGTCAAGACGTAAGAGAAAATCCTTCTCATGACGACGCATCATCAGCATTAAAACAGTAAGCTTATCGTTTTCTATGGATTTTAAGCGTTCTTCAACATTGTGAACCGCACCACGGAGTTTACCTTGCAGGCCTTCTTTTTCATTCAGACCAATGATTTTTGTATCGCGAACGACAGTCGCAAACTGTTTTTCATAAGTGGCGGACAGTCCTTTAAGTTCTTTGGCATAGCCTGCAACTTCAGGGGTTTGGGCATGTTCTTCCAGTTCGCTGAGGGACTGGTTAATTTTCGCCATAGTTTCCGCGTGTTGCCCGACATATTTTTCATCCTGTCGCAACAAGAAATCCTTTTCCCGGCGACGAGCATTAAGAAGATTTTTGTCAATTCGTTCTTCCAGTTCAAGGACGTGACGTGCCTCGTCCTGTGTGTGCAGATAGCCTTTTTGAACCTGGTTACTGATCAGATAAACACCGCCAACTGCGATAAAACCCAACAGAGAGAAAAGGCAAATCGCCAAAATCTGAAATCGTATGCCAAGGTTTGTAAAAAAACTTAGCTTCATGGTGTCTCCTTCACCCGGATTTAATCCCGAAAGATTTTTCGGCAAAAATAGTCCGGATGTATTTCATATGTTTATGGTGATAAATAATATGAGCCGGGTACGTTACATAAACACCACGGTGTCTCATTCACATACGATTGTATGATTTTTGCGTGAAAAAAATATTAACAAACAGAGGTTGCAAAATTTGTTTTGATGGCTTGTTGCTCTGGCTTGTTTCCTGAGCTTGGGCGCGGGTTAAAATTTGAATGTTGCTCGGATCTTTTTTGCTGTTCCGTCGCGTTCGAATTGATCCAGTGCATTTTGCAGATCTTCAATTATTTTCGGGTCAGTATCTGTGTTGCACGCAAGCCATAAACCTATTTCGCGCACGGCATAAACTTCTTCAATGTCTGCGATCTTTGTTTGCTTCATGATTTGATGACCGGAAATGCGACCTGTTGCCCAAAGATCAATACGGCCCCTTTGTAATTTTAGGGCATTTGTCTCGTCTTCTACAGGAATTAGATCAAGGTAAGGGTGGTTGTTGTGTTGGAGATACTGCGTAAAGGCCCAGCCATCTATGCCACCAACGCGATATTGATAGGTATCTTTGAGCGTGACTATCTTTATATTTTTGTTCTTGGGCGCAAAAAAGGACCAAGCGTCATTGCCTAAAGGTCCAATCCATTGAAATTTTTTTTCCCGCTCTGATGTTCGCCAGGTTGAGTAGATGCAAGTAGAGTGGTAGCTCAAAGCAATTTGATAGGCCCGTTTCCAAGGCAACATTTCAATATCCAGATCTATTTTTTTGCTTTTGGCTGCAAGTCGCAATAGTTCCGTTGCAGACCCGGTTATCTTGCCTTCTTTATCCATCGTATTGAGCGGAGGATACTCTTCGGTGACCAGCTTTAATGATCTCTGTGGCGCAGCGTTGTCTTCCTGCGCTTTAGAAATAGAAATCAGCGAAGGGCTTGCTGCCAGACTGCAAAGTAAGACGAAAATGAAAGCGGTGTTGCCAAGCTTTAACATAGCCTGATTATAGGTACGGGTTTCTTAATTTTGTCTTATGGAAAGATCCATTCGATCGATGAGTGGCAAGGTTTCTTTAGGGCCTTATATGCTCTTAATCCGGGGATGGAGCCAGACATTCTGTATAGGATTTTACAAAGCTTGCGAAACCTTGTTGATTGCTATGAATAGAAGGGGGTTGTGATGCATTGTGTTCAAAATCCTTTTGCTGTTGCAGGTGTTCAAGTGCCCGCGTCCTTTCTATGATTGAGTTTTCCACGTAATTTCGGATCTGCTCGCAAAGGGATATATCGGCACAACTTTCGTAGGCCCCTTGATGTTTGTCGTCATAGCCAAAGAGATCGACTTCCCCCAACACAAGTACATTGTCTTCCAGGCCAATGGTCACGCGCGCATCAAATTCGGCTGCGACCCGCGTGCCACAAAAATAGGGGTAGGTGAGCTCAAGCTTTGCGGAAGGAATGATGGAGTGTGTAGATAAAGAGCGAGCAGAAGAAATACCTTGAGAGAGAGATTGCACCACTATCCTGATCCTTCTACTGGTTAACGGGCAATAATTCTATCCGCAGAATCAGAAGGCATACAAAGTATCAAAGGGATTATAATTATCGTTTTATTGGTGACCGGGCTTCTATTTTAGGTCTTGTGCTCATTCAAAGACATCCGGTTCTATTTCCGGGGCGATCTTTTTTCTGTGTTTGGCGATCAGGTGAGAGAGAAGAAGGGCAGCGGGGGCACCGATCAGGCTGTAGGGGATGGCAAAGGCGGCGGCAAATGCCATGAAAACGAGAGAGCGCCGAAGGCGTTCTAGAATGCCAATGAGATCGTAATTTTTTGCATCCGGGAATTCGAGGTCGTTATCATAAAAAATACCAACCAGCAGCGCGGTGATGAGGGCCGAGCTCAGCGTTGTCAGTGCTCCGGCACCAAGTGCGCGTTTTATGGTGAATTTTGTGGGGTTTATAATATAGGCGGGGATAATAAATCCGCCACAAAGACCCCCGATAAAAACCGCGCTTAGAAAACCAGGTTCTCTAATAATTATAGCCAATGACAAAGTTGCAATAACACCAAAATAAAGGCTGCTGTAAATACGCTCTGGTAAAGTGAATTTAGGGTTCATGGTGATAGCTTTTTGTTCTGATGACCTGAGTTATTTTGCTGAGACACGTTCCGGCCTGTGTGACAGGAACGGTTTCTGGGCAGGTATTGGGAGTATCCACAAAGCTACAAGGGCAAAGAGGCCACCGAGTGGCGAGATGATGGCGGATGAAATCAAAGTGCCGGAAAGATGGAAAAGCACCTTTGATAAACCTGAAAGTTCCGGCCCAAGGAAATATAATTCTGAATAACCGTCTGTGAGCACAAAGACGGAATTAGCAATAAGCATCGCCAAGGAAAAGCAAAGCATACCACCGATGAACGCCCGACGGTTGGCACCTTGAAAATTATTCAGAAAACGGGGGAGGGCAAGATACCCCACCGGAAAGGCGATCAGGAATACGATGAGTTGCTTAAAGCTCAAGAGTTCCTGAAATGAAGGTTGCGGATATAGCCGATCTGCCCCTAAGCCCATGACCAAGAGGGTGAAGAGATAGCTCACAAGGCCCCAATAGAGGCCAATAATCAGGCGAAATGTTTTGTAACTCATATGCGATTTTTCTAATCGTCAGGATGGTAAGCGGTTATTTTTGCTAAAAAGAGTATTCTATTGTTCAAGTGTATACTTAGGCTGCAAAGAGACATCCCCCATTTGGGGAGCGTGATGGGGAATTGTTTTGATTATAATAATTAAACGACCTTATTAAACGTCATAGTTGTCGTCTAGGGAAAAATGCGACCTCTCCTTTTAATCGGATTGTTCCCGGTAAATCTTATCTGATATATTTACATCCGGCGGCCATACCAGACAACGCGACCAATGATATTTACTTCTTCGATGGTGCGCTGATACTCGTTGTGGTTGGTGTTATCGGAACTGATACGCAGGAGGGGCGGGTCCGAATTGGGGATGAGCTCCAGTCGTTTAACCACGACACCAAAACCGTCCCAGAGGGCAAAGATACCTGGTGGGGTCGGGCGCTGGTCATTGGTATCAATCATAACGCGGTCACCGGACACAAGTGTCGGGGTCATAGAATCACCCTGAACTTCGATAATACGTGCAGCTACGGGGCTGACGCTCAATTCTGAGCGCAGGTAATCTGTGGGCAGGAACCAGTTGCCTTTGACATCATCGGCAATGGCAACGCCACCCTGTCCATCATCGCTGTAGGAAACACCGGCTTCACCTCCGCCACCCATACCTCCACGCACGGCAATTTCAGCAACAGCTTCACAACCGGGGGCAGGGGGGAGGGGGGAAGATATTGCTCTTTTTGATGATTTCCGTATTTCCGAAGGCGTATCTTCGCTATCAAAACTATCAGGTTTGATCGTGAAGTCATCTGATCTATCCGAAGCTTTCGGGCTATCGACATCAAGTGATTGGCGGGCCGTGCGATTGGTGCTGAGCAGCTCTTTCGGGTCACAGGACATGGCGATGGAAAGTCGTACCATCCAGACATCGGTTAAACGCCGGTCGCCTTTTTCCAGCTTCATCACCTGTGCCTTGGTCGTTCCGGCTTTGTCCGCAACCTGTTGCAGGGTCATGCCCTTTTCAGTGCGTATTTCCTTGATTCTGTTTTCCATATCATCAGCCTGACGATTTATCCTGTTTGTTTATCTACCGCACTTAATTGTTCAAAAAAGCACTTATTTGTACTTGGGTTATACCCGACGTTAGGTTCGGCTATTTAAAGCGCTTTTCGATTGTTCTCTTCATTTGATGTCAATTCATAAGTATCCAAAAGAGATAAAAATAAGTTTACAAAATGGATACATTTTTCTTGACTTCAGTTTCCACTATGGATACATTTGCTTCATCAAGTCAAGCAGAAACTGAATTAGTTGCTATCTACCTCATTGTTTCAGAGTACATTATCAAGTGGTAATCGTCTTTGTCGATGCTGAATTTTTTTGTTCGCTGATTTTTTGCCTCGCTTGAATATCGTTAAAATTGTTGCCGCGGAGGTTTCCAAAAAGGAAACTTTTCGCGCTAAACAAAGAACAAATCATGAACAATTTATATTGTTTTTCGTACTTTGCAATAAAAAGCGATCAGAGATGGTCGTTGAGGCTCAAAGAGGGGGATGGATGACTAACCGGAATGATTGGCAGGTTTTTTACCGCCAGCAAGTCAAAAAGATGGGGGACTTGATCCATCTGCCAGAGGTACTTCCCCCACGCCTGAGGCAAGAAGCAAAAGGTGAGGAGATTGATTTAGCGGAGCCAAGCCCCACAGAAACAAAGCCCCACAGAAACAAAGCCCCACAGAAACAAAGTTCCACAGAAATCAAGCCCAGAGAAAGCCAAATCTCAGGGAAAAAGGATTTCGTCATCACCAATCATCACCAGCCCAATCAATCATCATCAAGACATGCAAAGAACTGAGCAAAACTCCCAACAGGGAAATATAGATAAGGGATAGATCGTCATATGAAATATACACCTGCCGAAGACCTGCAACCGGATCTTTCTATCGGATTTTCACTCACCCAACCCAAGGGATCCGAAACGCGAGATCTTAAACAGCAAACTCCGAAATATAAAACGGCCAAAGACAATAGCATTGATGAAAAAATTCAATTAACACCAACTCCTTATGCTGTTTTTAAAGCACTGGCCGATGCACCGGGGCAGGAACTGTCCTATGGGGTGTTGAAAATAAATAGCGGTATGGCAAAGGTGAACTCCTTTCCCAAGCATATACAGGAACTGGTGGCAAAGGGTGTGATCCAGTGCCTTGGTCCGCACCGTGATCGTTATGTGATTTTGCGGGTTGATCCTGCGCGTATTGAAAAGGTCAAACGCTATGCCCGCAAAACCAGCCAGCATTCCCGCCCCGACAGTCAAAGTGGTCACCAAAGCACCAGTAAAGAACGCAAATGCCTTTCTTGCCAGCAGAGCTTTAAAAGCGAATGGATCGGCATGCGTATATGCGGCGATTGCAAGCTGACCCCGGCCTGGCAGGACCCGGATAACCCCTACACCCCCGAAGGCGACACAGATGGCTCTGGTCTTTCAGATCTGACAATGGGGCTCTATTGATGATGACGAAGCAGAGGGTTTATCTATGAGCAAACTTCCTTGGTTCAAGTTTTTTCCGACGGACTGGCGGGCGGATGTGGGCTTGAAGCTCTGTTCCCTGGCGGCGCGAGGGCTGTGGCTTGAGATGATTTGTATCATGCACGAGGCCGGGGGATATTTAGAGATCAATGGCAGCATCGTCACAACGTCGGCTCTTGCGTCCCTGTCTGGATCAACGCCTCAGGAAATCACCGCTTTGCTTGGTGAACTGGAAGAGGCGGGGGTTTTCAGCCGGGATCGCAAAGGCCGATTGTATTCGCGTCGGATGCTGCGCGATTTGAAGAAATCTTCTGTTGCCCGTAGCAACGGGCGTAAAGGGGGGAACCCATCTCTTGTGTCTGGTAAAGCCTCGGTTGGTGAAAACGCCGTTTTTACTTCTGGGTCAAGCCCTTCGTCTAAAAGGGAAAAGACGCCACGGGTTAAGCGTCGGACAAGGCAAGAGCATAAGGCCACAGATATTATAGAGGATATTAGAGAGCATAAGCGAAACGATAATGTAGGCGATAAGGGGAGCGATAAACCCCAGAGTCCAGAAGCCAGAGACCAGACTCTCCCCTTAACTCCCAAGGGAGTTAAGTCCCCTCATGATCGGGGTTTGGATCGGGAAAAGCAATCCCGGAAAGAGCAATCTGGGCAAACCAGGAGAGCCTGTCGCCTTGAGACAGACTGGGTGCCCAATCAACGGGATCAGGACTTTGCCCGCAACCGTGGACTAGAGGAAGAAGACATTGCCACAGAAGCCCTTAAATTCAGAAACTACTGGACCAGTCTTGGCGGACGCAGGGCCTGCAAGATCGACTGGCATCGAACCTGGCAAAACTGGATCTTGCGTTTCCAGAGCGGAAACAGATCAGCGGTTGGTAAATCCAGCAACAATACGTTTGGCCGCCAGTCGACTGGCAGAAGCTATTCGTCGGGGGCAACGGGTGGCGGACAACGATCAGGGGGTTTTAACCTCGGTGAAATCGGTGCTCGGGTCCTCGGTCGTGCTGAAATACAGGACGATATTTCCCAGGGGCGGGGGCAGTCTGGACAGGTTGGTGGACGTGATCTTTCCCAAGTCTATGACGATGGAACAGCAGAATGAAGTTGAGCGTATTCTGTCCTTGTCTCTGGCGCCTTTGTCACGGGTAGAGATCATGCGCGAGCTGCTCAAGCTCAAGGTCAAAACCAACAGCCGCAATATGGATGCAGCTTCACTGGAATTACAGCTGGAAGTCTATGCGGATGAGCTGACCCGGTTTCCTGCTGATTGCGTGTTACAGGCTTTGCAGGACGCCGGACGGCAAAAATGGTGGCCGGACTGGGGAACGCTGGAGGGGCTTGTTACCCCCATACAGGACCTGCGTCAGCGTCTGCTTCGTGACTTGAAAGCTCACGATAACATGATTCCGGTGCGGAGTGAAAAAGAGCGGCGGTATAACAATGGTCCCAAAGCATTAGGTGACTTTTTGAACAAGTTGCATCCAGATGATCAATAGGCAGATGATCAATAGGCCAGATGATCAATAGGCCAGATGATCAATAGGGAGATGACCTGCACTTAGAAAATTATCGGGAGGAGTAAAGAAAAAGGCTTCCGATGAAGCATCAAGTCAACGATAGCGGAAGGGATAATTTTGGATATGGGAAAAGCTATGGGAATTGTAAAATCGGTACGATCAACAAAAAATAACACTGGAAATATGAATACCCTAACTGAAAGCATGCCTCCAAAAAAGACAGTTCCAAAAAATGTAGGTCAGGATAAAAAAACTAAAACCCTGCAAGCTCACGGAAGGGATGCTGTGAATTTGCTGGAACAGTTGTATGACCGCGGTGTTCTTGGCCCCAAGAACAGCCGGGATCGGCGGGCAGAACGTCGTCGGGACAATGGGTTTTGGCTTATGGAGCTTTATGAGTTTCTCTACCATTCTGAAGGGGTGGCCCGCTATGAGCCTTTTTCTGGTGGGACCAAAGGCTACGGTGCAGAAATGAGTGACGAAGAAGCAGAACTGCGGTCGCTTTACCACCGATACCTGCGCGGCTTGCCCGCTGTGGTCACGCAATCACTCCGCTTCTTGTGCAAAGATCAACAGATGCCAAGGGTCCAAACCGTCACGCTTGCCGAATGTCTGGACCAACTGGATCAATGGCGCGCCAAGGAATACAAAGCCAGAGAGCAAAGAGAAAGACAAGAAAGAGAATAACGATCAAGGAAGAGGGGTGAAGGCAAGGCAGCTGCGAGACAGGCATCTTCCAATTGCGATTGATGTTAGACGTTATGGTCTCTGAAAACTGCAACTAATCGCCATGATCGCCCGGCACAGGGATTGATAGAGTTCCGGTGTCAGGCGGTCATAATTGGCCTGATCTTCGGGGTTGGGGAAGAAGACATCATTCCATGATCCCATGCCACCAAAGACCCAACCGCTATAAATGGCAGCCAGTAAACGGTGGGCGTCTTTGGAGTAAGCTGCGTAGTAAGGTGGTCTTATGGCCGGGGGCAGAGCGGTGCCTTTTTTGCCTTCCAACGCGTCAATTGTCTTGTTAAAAACTGCTGGCCAGTTGCCATGATCCAACTGGCCAGCCAGTGTTGTCATTGCACGTAACACTTTATCTAATCGAGCGATTTCCTGTGCCAGATCGATAGTGGGTCGGGGTGTTTCCTGATCCGTTTTTTGTATGCAATCGTATCGAACTTGCCATATATTCTGTTGTTTTTCCCTGTCGTCCTGAAGTCCCCAACTTGCCTGTCCCCAACTAGACTGCCAGTGCTCGGTAAAATCCGGGCCGGTTGCGATAAGTGACCAGGACTTTGTTGCCCCGGCAAAAGCGACCTTCATATGTTCGGGCTGGATATAGGTTTCTGTTGTTTGCTCGGATGGTGTTGTTTCATGCTGAGGTTGCCAGACCAGCCATGCGGCTGAAACCTTCCGGTTGCACAGATCTTCAAGCCAGTGGGATAGCTTTGTAAAGCGGATCTGTTCTTTGACTGTACCATCGTTTTTTTTGCAAAGATCCACGAAGGTCAGATCTTCTGTATGCCGAAGCCTTTTGGCCTGTGCCGCGGGCAGTCGAAGTGGTTCTTTCTGGGCTATGGCATTGACTGCAGATGACAACACTAAAAGCTGATCAATTTCCCCCTGCATAGATACCTGTGGTCCTTCTTCTTTCTATAGCTATCAGGTGTTTTTTATTTTGTTATGTACCGAAACCCCTATTGAGACCGCAAAGAGATAGCAGAGGCAAGAAAATAATTTATCTGTATCCTCGGTTGCAAAACTAACAGCCATTACGTTATTGTTTGTGACTTGGGTGGGGAATCTAATCCCTTATTTCATCTCTATTTTATCTGTTTAGTTCTTCTGTTGTTCTTACATTCGTAAGGTTGTTCACATACTGGCACATATATGAACCGGTGTATTTTTTTCAGGGACCAAAATGAAACGTTTTCTTATTATTGTCGGTGGGCTTACTGTTCTTGCTGCAGGGCTTGGTCCAGCCCTTCATACCTATTGGTCCCGCCATTGGGGACCGGATATAAACGAGGCTGCGCTGGCATATGACATCGGTGATTATGAAACTGCGATGGATAATTATTTACCATTTGCCGAAGGCGGAACAGAGAAAAAGAACCTTGTTGCCATGTTCAATGTCGCCCTGATGTACGAAAAGGGGCAGGGAGTGACACAGAATTATGATGAGGCAGAAATGTGGTTCACCCGTGCTGCTGAACTGGGCAATGTCGAAAGTCAAAACAGGCTTGGGCATGCCTATGAATATGGTGACTGGGGGACAGAAAATTTTGATCGGGCGCTGTTGTGGTATGGCATGGCAGCGGATCAGGGAGATGTTTCAGCACAGGGTAGTCTGGCCCGTATGTATTTGAACAGCACAAAGGGCGACACTTTGTCCAAGGCAGTGAGGTGGCTACAAAAGGCTGTCGATGGCCGCGATGCATTCAGTGAAGCTGCTCTGGCTTACCTTTACGAAACAGGGAACGGTGTGCCCCACGACCAAGAAAGAGCTTTTACACTCTATACTCGCGCTGCGAAACAGAGTATTCCCTTTGCTCAGAACAAGCTTGCTAATATCTATCGTGCCGGGGTTCTGGTGCCGAAGGATTATAAACTCGCTTACAGATACTTTACTTTTGCTGCCGAGCAAAAGGAAACCGCTGCCCAGATAAGTCTTGCGAGCATGTACGCACGAGGGGAAGGAATGCCTCGGGATCTGGTGAAAGCCTATATGTGGTTATCTGTTGCGGATGGTTTAAAGAATAAATCTGCGAAAGCACCCCTGATGAATGTCATGCAAAGAATGTCATCTGAACAGATCGCAAAGGGGGATGCCCTTGTCGAAAAGTGTTTGAAGAAAACCCTGATGCGATGTTGATTGTGTTGCTTCATCCAGCTGGGTTACTGCTCTTGCCGGATGTTCTTTGCTTAAACTTGTAAATTGATTTTGTTGTTTTTCATATTTCATTCCATAGGTTTTCCATGATCCGTTTTTTACTTTTGCCTCTGTTTGTTGCGCTCGTCGGGCTTGGTTTCTTTGCGCTGTTCTCGCAAAATCCTGATGGCTTTGAAGCTTTTGAGCAGGGAAACTATGGTACTGCGCGAGAAGGGCTGACACCCGTTGCCGAAGATGGATACGACGAAGCCCAGTTTATTCTGGGGCAAATCTATGAAGAGGGACTGGGCGGTGCCAAAGATATCGACGCGGCCCAAAAATGGTATCGGCTGGCGGCAGATCAAGGTCACGAAGGGGCCTTGGGCAAGCTGTCTACGATAATTGATGAAAAGCTTCGCCAAGGTTCTGATAATACTGTCAGCAGTGATATAGATGATACCTCGTCAGCTGTTGCAGGGGGTATAGATAAATCTTCCGAGACAGATCTTGAGACGCTAAATAGAAAAAGTAACGAACGAGATGCAGGCTCCAAAACTGAGACATCAACTGAAGTAGAAACAGCCGAAATAGTTAGATCTTTGGCGGATGGCAAGCAGGCTTTGAAAGATGAGCTTTATGAAAAAGCCTTGAAAACGCTTCTTCCCCACGCAATCAAAGGAAATGCCGAAGCGCAGTACCAGGTCGGTGAAATCTATCGCAAAGGTTTAGGCGTCGAAGGTGACGAGAAAAAGGGATTGGCGTGGATTGAAAAAGCAGCAGAACAAGGACATGCACAGGCGCAGTTCGTCCTTGGCTTTAGTTATAAACACGTCATAGGGAAAGAAGATAATAGCCGTAAGGCAATAAGCTGGCTTCAACTAGCTGCGGATCAGGGGCATTTGAGAGCGCTTGAAGCGCTGGAGGATTTGGACTGGTTGATTAACTTGGACAACAAAGTCCCAAAGACGTCGTTGACTGGGCTGGATGCAGAGTTTGAGAGAGCCAAGACTGCTTTTGAAGAAAAGGAGTTTGATAAAGGAATTGCTCTTTTAAAGTCGTTGGCGCGACAGGACTATACGCAGGCCCAATTTGAACTGGGTTGGGCTTATGTTCATGGCGCTGGTGTGGGAATAGATAAAGCAGAAGGCCTGCGCTTTTTGGAGATTGCTGGTAACAAGGAAAATTTACAGGCGCAATTCTCGTTGGGTTTTTTGTATTACCTTGGGGTGAAAGTTCCCAGAGACCAAGAAAAATCAGCGTTCTGGTTTAAAAGATCCTACAGTAATGGAGATACAAAATCTCTTTATTACTTGGGGGATTTGTATAGCGCGATGGGTGATACATCGGATAACCAGAAAGCGGCTCTGCACTGGTTTGAGTTGAGTGCAAAAGAAGAGGGCGACCGCGAAAGCCAGCGGAAATTGGCCGAAATATACAGTAAAGGTATCGGCGTGAAACCTGATCCAGAAGTTGCTGTCAAATGGTTGAAGTTGGCCGCAGAACAAGGAGATCGCGACGCTCAATATAATCTGGGTTTGAATTATGAAGAGGGAGTAGGCATTCCCAAGGATGTCGTTCAGGCTAGGCGGTGGTATCGACATGCGGCAAACCAAGATTTGCCCCTCGCGATAAATAGATTGGCGGAATTGAATGACAAGTATCCTGAGCAGATAAAGATCAATCAGGAAGATTTTTACAGAGAATTTTATCGCGGTGTTAATGCTTTTGAACAGGGGATGCCATATGGCGCGCAAGATATTTGGCTAAATCTGGCCAAGTCCGGCCATGCACGTTCCCAATATCGTTTGGGAATAACCTATTTACCAATTCTCAAGCGTGATGAAGATGGTGCAACGTGGGTAAAACTGGCAGCAGAACAAGGGTATGCTCTGGCCCAGTATAAACTGGGAAATTTTTATGGTGATGGGTACCATGGTTTCCCTCTGGATATAAGTAAATCTTTGGAATGGTATCGGAAGTCAGCAGACCAAGGTCATGGCCCCAGCGCTATTTTTTATGCCAAGCATTATCTGGAAGGACGCGGCGTTCCAAAGGATGAGAAGAAGTATATTGATGTTCTGGAGCATTATGTTACGCAAGAGGTACTTTTGGCACATCTTGTTTTAGGTAACCATTATGAGCATGGTTACGTAACTTCTAAAGATCTGTCGCGTGCGGCAGATCTATACCAACGTGCTGCTGATCTTGGTAGTGAGAGTGCAGTTAAAGATCTGTCGAGAATTCAAAAGAAAATAGACGGTATCGATGCTTCACCTTCTTCACAAGGAACTCAGGCCCAATCCGGGAACGAGCAGTTGGTACCCGATGGGAGATCCGGTACAGACTGAAGAAGAAACCCGGAATGATTTGCTTGAGGCCCAAAAAACAGTATCCAAAACCGAGAGTATCTCTGCGCGTCAGGTCTCACAAAAGGTTGCCAAATCTGCCTCGCAAATACAACAACAAGGTAAAGGGACTTCTTCGGCCTCGGCCATCAGAACTTACAGTAAATTATATCGCGCAGGTGAATATGATAAGGCGATTGAGTTACTTAAGTCATTGATCAAAAAGGATAACCCTTGTGCGTTATATCTTATGGCTGATATGTATTTCAGAGGGTTAGGAGTTAAACGAGACACTAAACAGGCATTCCTTCTTTTCGAACGTTCAGCACTGTTAGATTACTCGAAAGCACAGGCCAAGGTTGCCTATCATTATTTGGCGGGGACTGGTACCAATAAAAATCTTGATAAAGCCCATAACTGGGCACTCAAATCAGCGGTTCAGGGGGATGAAGGGTAGCAGAGTGCCGGAAGCGCAAATTTAAAGGGTGCTGATTTTTGTATTAGAACATTACTGACGTATCGTTCCCGAGGTGGTTAGTCGGGCATCTTTCTTGCCGACAAAGATGGCAAGTAGCTTGGCAGGTTTTGTATCGCTCAGGTTTTCCGTGAGTGTGTGGATAGCCCCTGGCGGTTCAATCCAGCTATCTCCAGCAGTATAGTCGACAGCTTTTTCATCACCCAGTTGGCTCCGAACATTTCCCTCTAATACATAGACAAAAACAAATGTTTCGTGACTGTGCGCCGGGGATTTGTTCCCCGGCACCAGTTCTACTGTTATGGCGGTCAATTCATGCCCGGGTATATTTCCGATTGCTTCTTGCAAAAGCATCGTACGTTGATTTTTTGTAAGGCTGCTTTGGGGCGAAACTTCATGTGTGTATGCCGTGCCGTAATGGGACGCAGAAATAACAAGTGAAATAACAAGTGAAACAAGAAGCCGTGATAAAACTCGTGTTGGATATTTGGTAATCTTCAGCATTCTTATTTCCCTTGTTATGGCCTGTTATGCCCTATGTTCTGAAGTGTTATGAAGCGTTTTGACGCAAAAGCGACTATTGCATCTGTATCGCAATCGCGATGCGGTTCCAGGCGTTTATTGTTGTAATGGCCATGATGATTTGGGCGATCTGTTCGTCGCTGAAGTGTTCCCCAACCCGGTTGTAAACCCGGTCACTTACCCCATGTTCGGAAATCAGGGTGACTTCTTCTGTAAGGGCGAGAACTGCGCGTTCTTTTTCAGAAAAAAGCGGGGACTCTTTCCAAGCGGAGAGGGCGAACAGCCGTTCGGCTGTTTCACCATTATCCAGTGCGGTTTTCGTGTGCATCTGGATGCAATAGGCGCAGCCATTAATCTGTGAGGCGCGGGTTTTGATCAACTCTGCCAGCTGGGGGCCAATGTCTGTGGTACCAAGATATTTCTCTAACCCGAACATCGCGTCATAGGCGGCGGGCTGGATTTTGTGAATGTTTACGCGGGTCATGTTCATATTCTCTTTGTTTTAATAAATCTAAGGTTCTAAGCCTTTGTATCTGATCAATTTAGTGGCTTGTAACCGGATGTCTGTCTGGATAGACAAAGGTTTTATATGACACTTAATTGATGTTTAAAATGTTGATTTGGTTATTTAATAATTGCTAAATCAGCACTAATTGATCCATAAACTCTTTATGTTTAAATTTGATGACCTGAAGATCTTTATCGCAACGGCAGAGGCGGGCAGCTTTGTTGGCGCGGCACATCATTTGAATATTGCGCCATCAGTTGTCAGTCGCAGTATCAAGAACCTGGAAATCCAGCTGAATACCACCTTGTTTAATCGGACAACCCGCAAGATCACCTTAACGGGTGAGGGACAGTGGTTGTTGGATCATGCGGCGAAAACTCTGGACAATCTGAACGAAATCCGCACCCACTTTGCCGATAAAAATGCTGAGCTACAGGGGCGTCTTACCATTGATGCGCCGACACCTTTTACTCTGCACATGCTTGCGCCTATTCTATCAAGGTTTACCCGTCAGTATCCAAAAATTAAACTGTCGCTGGAAAGTAACGAGAACATTGCTGATTTGATTGAAAAGAAGGTTGATGTTGCTATTCGCCTTGGCGAGTTAAAAAGCTCTGGTCTGAAGGCGAAAAGAATTGGCTCAATCCAGCGGGCATTTTATGCATCACCGGACTACCTTGAGCAACAGGGGGTGCCTGTCGCCGTGGAAGATTTACAAAATCACAATTGCTTGGGGTTCTCACAACAAACGCCTTCTCTCAATCGCTGGCCGATCCTGACCGAAAGGGGGGAATGGTTTGAAATTACACCTCACCTGACGGCCAATAGCGGGGAAACCCTCAAACAATTGGCGATATATGGTCATGGTATCCTGTGCCTGTCAGATTTTACGGTCCGTAAAGAACTGCAAAGTGGTGAGCTTGTTCCCATCCTCGGGGACAAAGTTATTCCCCACACGATCCCCGTATCAGCGGTTTACTACTCTGAACACAAAGTTGTCAGGCACATCCGTGTTTTTCTCGATTTTCTGGCTGAACATGCAGTATTTTAAGTATGCTTTTAAAAGGCGTAATCATTAATCTGTAAAATACCTAATTTATTCGTTATTGGAATTATTATGAAACAACTTCTTCTTCCTGCCATTTTCCTCTGCAGTTTTCTTTTGGGAAGCTTGGTTCAAGCTGCTGATTTGGGTAAAGGCAAGGCGGCCCTTGTAAAAGGTGATTATGCTACCGCCCTGACCGAAATAAGACCACTTGCTGAGCAAGGGGATAGCACTGCGCAGTATTATCTTGGCGTCATTTACAAGGAAGGGCAGGGCGTTGCCATGGATGAGGAATTATCTCATGAATGGCTGACAAAATCTGCGGAGAATGGTGATGCACAGGCGCAGATGATGCTGGGGATGATGTATCATTTTGGCTCGGGCGTCGAAGAAAACATGGACACCGCCCGTAAATGGTACCAGCTTGCCGCAGATCAGGGACTGGAAGAAGCCCAGACCGTTCTGGTGATTATTGCGGAGTGAGAAGGGGCAGAAATGTCTTATCTATAGTTGCATAACCATGATCGAATACATTATTCTTTGAGCATGGCTTGCCTGTCCTGTTATTCCCGTAGTTTTTTTTCAACGTCTTAACCTGCTTTGTTTCTTGCAATTTTTCTAACGCTTTGGGGGCGTAGATTTTCATGAAATATCTTCTGTCGTTTTTATGCTTTTTCTATATGTCTCCTCTTTGGGCGGCTGATTTTAACAAAGGCGGGGAAGCGGCAAAACGTCAAGACTTTGCAACAGCGATTGAAGAGTGGACTCCCTTGGCAGAGGCTGGTGACGCCAAGGTGCAATATTATCTTGCTGTCTTGTATCTCAACTGGCGAGCAGAACCGGGGGATGATGAGAAAGCATTCAAATGGTTCAAGCGTGCGGCGGATCAGGGGCATATGGCATCCCAACGTCAGATGGGGATTTTTTATCTGAAGGGCGAGGTTGTTAACGTTGATTCTACAAAGGCTGCGGAATGGTTTTTGCCATCTGCAAATCAGGGGGATGATATTGCACAATTTCTTCTTGGCACTCTTTACCTGAAGGGGGACGGTGTACAAAAGGATGTGGCTAAGGCCATTGACTATATGACACTGGCTGCTGAGAAAAACTTCGCGGCGGCCCAGTACAGTTTGGCCGAGCTCTATTACATTGGATATCAAACGAAACAGAATTTGACGCTGGCGCAAAAATGGTATCAACGTGCGGCAGATCAGGGGATAGAAGAAGCGCTCTGGGACCTTAAAGGAATGGCCGAGGTAGAAAAATCCCCGACATTATCTAATTCAAACAATAGCGAACCTTCGCGCAACGACCAGCTGTGGATGACACTTTTGCAGAAAGGGGAATATGCCCAAGCTGTAGAAGTACTGACAGATTTGGCAGAAAAAGGTGATGAAGTCGCGCAGTTTAATCTTGGGGTTTTATCTTATCTGGGGCAGGGCAAGCCAAGGGATTACAAAAAAGCTTTTGAATGGTACAGCAAAGCGGCTGAACAGGGCTATACGGATGCCCAATTAAACCTTGGGAAAATGTATGAGAGTGGGGAAGGTATCGGGCAGGATTACGTTGCTGCAGCTGAATTATACCGCGCAGGAGCAAATAAAGGCGATCACTATTCTCAAGCCGCCCTTGGCCTGCTTTATATACAAGGCAAAGGGGTTGATCAGGATTTCAAAGAGGCAATCATTTGGCTAACCCGTTCTGCCAAACAAGGTAATGTAAAAGCTCAAGAGAATCTGGGGATCTTTTTCATTGAAAATTCTCGGGATCTTTTTAAAGTTGATGAGGCTATTCAATGGTTTAGCCTTGCGGCTAGGCAAGGATCTGCCTTGGCACAAGCGAATTTGGGGCGTCTTGCCCTGCAAGGCCGGGGAATGCCCCAAAGCTATACCAAGGCTTTGGACTGGTTCAAGCAATCCGCGGCACAGGGAAATTCCTATTCACAACGAAATCTAGCGGTGATGTACTACAAAGGAGACGGCGTAACAAAGGATCGGTTGCGCGCGAAGATGTGGTTTGCCTTTGCTGCTGAAAACGGTCATCCCAGAGCCGCGCAGGACGTCAAGAACCTGGACGAAGAATTGTCTGCTTATCAGAAAGAAGCTGCTAAAAAGATGATTAAAGATTGTATCGGGAAAAGTTATCAGGGTTGTTAATGTTTTTTGCTGTTCTCATTACATATTTAGAAGTCGTTTGAAGCAATGATAGGTTGATTTTCAGTATGTTACATTATTTTCGACGCAAGTTATTCTGGCAAAAACGACGAGCAAGGCTTGTCTATTACAGCACTGCATTTTTCTTCGTGTTTGGTATTACATCTGCTTGGGCTATGAGCGAAGAAGAGTTTGGCAAGTTATTGTTACCGGGCAAAATTACGGTAACTAATCCGTTTCTTGATAGTTGCGACAGTAAACGTGAATGTGGACGTGTTTTTAAATTACTTCACGCGGGAATTGATTATAGGGCCAGGGTACCTACCGAAGTAAGGTCACCAGTATCGGGCACTGTTGTTAAAAAGAAATCTGGAAGTAAGGAATATGAGCCATTGAAAGATCGAGCCGGATCAATCATCGTGGAGGTGACTGGCGAAGAAAAGCCGATGTATTTCTTATTTCTTCATATGAGCAAGAGCTTCGTGAAAGTTGGGGACATAATTAAAGCCGGATGTATCATAGGTTTGACTGGCAAAAAGGGAACTATTTTTCCTCATCTTCATGTGGAATATAAAGAAATGCGCGATAAAAAAAGTATATGGCCAACGCCTTCATTAAAAACAATCGAAGATATAAAAAATCGGGGAAATATCTCCCCGGTTCAAGCTGTTTAAAATAGACCTGTTCCTGTTGCGAGCAATAAAAAGTGCGGTTTGGGTAACGTATAAAAAAATGAAGGTACTTCGTATGAAATACCTTCATTCGTTCTTTTATTAGTAAGCTAGATGATTGACGATATTTTTTTTCGCCGTACCAATAAGTGTAAGTACTAATTATCTTATTCTCAGCGGTAAGGGGCAATGTCGTTGTAAACGAACTCGGTATATCGTTGTTGAGTGATTTTCCTTGATACACGCGGGCTACATCTAACTGTCAATTGGCCGTGGCGTTGTCTACGGTCAGACCAGCTTTGTAATTTTTAATGGCAACTTTAAGTTCATCTGGTGACAGGCTCATCACATTTTGATTGCCGATAAAATGAACCCTGCATTCCGAACGAACTTCGGTGCTGCTGAGATTCTTTTCACAGCCTTTTCTTGCCGATACAAGCGCGTTATCTATATTCGAATATCCCCAGGCCCAACCATAAGTATAGGCCCCGTTAGTACCAATAGCTCCGACCATTGCCTTGTGATCGTCGTACGTAAGGTATTTTTGTTGATCATGGTACATCCCCGGAGGAACTGGACGGGTCGTTTGGCAGGCCGCGACAGCAAGCAGAGTTGCGCCCAAGGAGAGTATTTTTAACAGCTTCATAATAATAGTCCTGAATGAAAATCTTTTGAAAATTGACTGGAAATAGTTAAGTATGAGCAGATTTGCGAAGGCCAGATTCTAAGTTGAAGATTTGTTCGGCGGGAAATGTTGTGTAGTAAATCTTTGACTAAAAAGCAACCAATGCGTGATGGTTCTGTTTAAAACGTTGGCTCGGAAAGCGCTATCAATCACTGCCGTACGACTTCATAGCCCAAGCGCTCGAGATACCATTGCAGGGACTGATCTCCGCCGAGGTGTCCGGCGCCGACGGCGATGAAGACGGTGCCTGATCCGCGCATGATGTCTTCTATTTTTTCAGCCCAGTTGGCGTTGCGGTCATCCAATAGCGCGGCTTTCATACGGTTTTGTCCGTCGAAAGAGGCGTTCATAAGGGCCGCAAGCTTTTCGATTTGACCAGTTTTCCAATAGATAAACAGTTGATCCAGCATATCGGTGTCTTCGACCATCTGAACCATAGAGCTGTTGAACATGGCGAGATCTTCTTCAGGCGTCATATTTCCGAAAATACGCAGTTGTTGTTCCAGTGTTTCCAGATATCCCAGTTCTTTTCCGGCTGCTTTGGCATCTTCCCACAGGGCTTTGTCAACACCAGCCTCGGGGTTCAGGCCCTTGGCTTGCATTTGAATTCCGGCCAGCGTAACAGCGGTGAACCAGGGGCGCAGGTTCGCAAAATTTTGCATGGCTTCTTCGGGAATGCCCAACGAGCTTAAGGCACGTACAAAGTTTTCCCGATCAGCGGGGGCAAGTTGATCGTAAAAGGGAGTGTCTGATTTGTTAAAAGCATATTTCTGAAGCAAGGGAACCATTGTTTCCGGTGTTGCGTCACCGACAGGAGCTTCCATGTAAAAGCTATCGGCACTTGCAAAGGCCTGCTTTATTTTCTCAGTGCGCCATTGCAGGTTTTGGTTAAGGGCATGTACCGTTCCGAATATCCAGACCTCGCTGTCTTCGTCGCTTAACTTCCATAGCGCTGGGTTGATACTGCTATCAGCAAAGACGCTCTGTACACCAAATCCAACACCCGTGATGAAACCTGCAATGAGGAAAGTGCTGCGAAAGAAGCTTGTTGTGGCTTTTTTTGTTCGAAAGAATAGACGCATGAAACCTTCCTGAATATACGCAATATTTTCTAAGAAATGATTGCCAGTATTTGTTTTCAAAAAGCTAATTGCAATATTGAAAACAATTTATTATCAGAAATTTGTATCCTGATTATTTGGCGAAAATATGTTCGGTATTGATCTATCTGCTCTGGAGCGCTTTTGCTGTGCGCACGATTTCTGAATTTGATTGAGCTTGTTTTCCGTTTGGAAGTTCAAACAAGCCTGTAGCATTTAATGATTACCTATATGGGCAGGGATGTGAAAAGGAGACAAGATTGTCTTTTCGGCTATCAAAGATCTAGGTTTTTCGCGAGATCGGGCGTCAATCCGATAATAGTGTCGATTGTTTTATAAATATGATTTTGTGCTTCTGATGAGTAATAATCTTCCGGCGCAAATAGATCATCGACATCGGGCAATGCTTTTGGATTTTGGCCGGATCTTTGCGTAAAAAGAGGAAAATAAGAAGCATATTTTTTGTTCAGATAAGCTTGGTGATCATTATTCATGGGGATAATGATATTTGCTTGTGCAATCATCTTGTCTGTTAATGTTCTTCGTTGGTGCTGGCTAACATTAAGGCCTTTAGATAACAGATATTCTGACACATCATCTCTAACGGATAAATCAGGGAGATCCGCTGTACCGGCGGATGATATGTGAACATCAGAATTGGGGCCCAAATATCGCCTCAGAGAAAACTCTGCCGTCAAACTTCTGAATATATTACCTGTACATATAAAAATAATATTGGTCATTGGTAAAAGATCATCCTCTTTTGAAAAGGAACGGCCCATCATAAACGACTATTAAGCAGCGATACAAACTGGTTATTGTGAGTTTTTTCATTTCTTTACTGGAAGTTAGTAACGAAAGGTTCTACCTATAAAAGCAGGGTAATGGGGAAAATTAAATAAGAGGGAGCTCAGGCACAATGTCCAGTTTGTTATTGGAAAAGCTCGTCACCGAGGTGCGTCGGTATCAAAATAAAGACTTCCTGCATGCTGCCATGGCGGTCTGTGCCATTACGGCTTATTCTGATGGGGAAGTTTCGATAGAAGAACGTTATTCCATCGACTATGCCATTGATAATATAGAAGCTTTGCAAACTTTTGATCCTGCTCGGGCGATCGAGATTCTGGATGATTATATCTATCTGCTCAAAAGTGGTGCCGAGGGCGCGAAGGCTGAGCTCTATAAAAAAATCAAAGTTTTTGAGGGAAACTACAAAAGATCGCGAACGCTGTTACGTGTCGCACACTTGATTATTTGTGCCGATCGTGACGTTGATCCTCGTGAACAAAAAGAGTTTACAATGCTTTGTAACCTTTTGGGGCTGGAAGCAAATAAACTGTGGCGGCAGATCGAAAACCAGAAAGCACTTTAGCGTAACCAGAAAGCACTTTAGCGTAACTCAGAAAGCACTTTAGCGTAAAATGCATTTGTATTGAGGGTTTGGTCAACGCTGCGGCCACACAGTTTTATCCAATTAACGGGTTTACCTAATTAACGGGGCCTTTTTCTGGATTATAAATTTTATGAAGAAGCTAAATTCTACCCTGGCGTATTATGAAAAACATGCGACTGCTTATGCAGCCCGGGATTTTTTGGGAACTTTTGGGGAGTACCGAGAGCTTTTTATTGCGAGGGTTAAAGAGGAATTCTCTAAAAAGCGTACACCTGAAAACTTAAAATCAGAAAACCCGATACCTCCTGAGCATCAGGTGCCTCCTAAAAATCAAGTATTGGCTAAGCCTAAAATTCTGGAATTAGGATCTGGTAGTGGGCGAGATGCCCAGGTTTTTTTGACGCATGGGTTTGACGTAACCCTTGTTGATGGCTCTGCAGAGCTCGCCAAAATTGCAAAGGAAAGAACGGGACAGAACGTTCTGGTGATGGATTTTGCTGATCTGGATTTCGAGGCCGAATTTTCAGGAGAATTTGAGGGGATCTGGGCGGCAGCTTCATTGCTTCATGTCCCTTCTGACCAGCTGCCGGGCGTACTTCAATCCGTTGAACGGGGCTTGCAACGCAATGGTGTTTTTGTCGCAAGTTTTAAAGAAAGCGATCATGACTGGGTTGATGATCTTGGGCGATACTTCTGTGCCATGACGGAAAGTCATCTGGATGAGTTAGTCATAAATAGTGGCCTTGAGCTTGTGTCGATAGAAAAAGGCGAAGGTCAGGGCAGTGATGGAAAGCCAACAGTCTGGTTATGGGTGGTTGCCCGAAAGAACTAATAGCTTAACCAATGATGATTATATTTTGGGAGATCTTTTTATAAGTTGATCGGAAAGTAATTCTGCCGGATAGACTGGGATGGTGATGCGAAAGGTTGTCCCTTTGTTTCTATCGCTCAGGACGTGAATTTTTCCACCCTGATGTTCAATAAGATCTTTACAAAGGTGCAGACCAAGTCCGGTTCCAACCTCGCCATCAGTGCCTGTTGTTGTCATGTTTTCATCCAGCCGGAAAAGTCGTGACGCCTGATCGGGGGAGATGCCAACACCGGTATCTGTGACTTCAAGCTCGACAAAGTCCCCGTTGCAGCGGGTATCAATTGTCACTGATCCGCCTTCGGGTGTAAACTTGATCGCATTATTCAAGAGGTTGCGGATAATCGTGTCGATCATGTTAAAGTCCGCAAGAACGATGTATTCCGTTGACTTGCAATGCAGTGTGATTTTTTTCTTTTGAGCAGCGGGAGTAAAAAGAATTTTGTTGATCTTGATGGCTTCGTTTAAATCAACAGGACCAGGTTCATATTTCATACGTCCCATTTGCAGCAGTGACCATTCCAGAAGGTTTTCCAGCAGTTTGAAGACCTGTTCGGCTGATTGATGAACCAAGATGCCGTATTCTTTGGTTTTTTCTGGTGTTAGTGTTTCGCTTTGATCCGAAAGCAGGCTTGAAAAGCCAAGTAGTGCATTAAAGGGACCTTTGAGGTCATGGGCGATAATGGAAAAGAATTTGTCCTTTTGTTCGTTTAATCGAGCGAGCTTGTCATGAGCTTCCGACAAATTTTCTGCCAATAGGACCAGGTCAGCCGCCTGTGCTTCCATACGCACTTCGTTCTCCCGGAACTCGTTCACTTGTGCCTGCAGGCGTTCTTCGCTGATACGCAGTGCTTCTTCGGCTTCTTTCCGTTCTGTAATTTCTGTTTGAATGTGAATATGACCTCCTTTGGATGATTTACTCACTTTGTAGAAGTAAGTCCGGCCGTTGGCATGAACGGTCTCACCTTCCGTGTGCATATTTTCCCGGCGTTCTTTTAAACGCATGGCCAACCATGTATCAGGATCTGATTTTGCCAAGGGGTGATTTATCTGCCCTGCTCTGAGGCTTCTTTGCAGAAGCTCAGTCATCGTGTAACCGACAATTTTGTCCTGTGCTGGAGAGTTGGGGTATATTTCATGATAACGCTTGTTGGTAAAGACAACCCGTTCTTCATGATCATAAAGGATAACGCTGTCGGTAAAGTTATCCAGTGCCTCTTGCAGCATCGCGGCTTCGCGTTCTCTGGTGTGTATTTCTGTAATGTCCGTAAAGGTTGCGATACGCCCAAGGTCATCATCTTTATATTCCAGAACCTCCAGAATACGCCCGCTTTCAGTTATACGGATTTTTTTCGATTGCTCGCGTTCGACCAAAACTTCTTCATATCTTTGTCGAGCCAGCTTTTCCGGATCCCCCTTGCCGTAATATCCGTTTTTGGCCAGATAATGTAATAGATCAAATAGAGAGATTCCGGGTTTAAAAGTGCCTTCGGGAATACCGAAAAGTGTATGAAATCTGTTGTTGCAAATCACCATGTGGTCATTTGGATCCCAAACAACAAAACCGTGATGCAGTGAGTTTAGCGATCTTTCCAGAAGCCGGGACTGTGCCTCCAGTTCCCAAGTGCGTCTTTCGACCCGTTGTTCAAGTTCTTCTTTTGCCTGTATTATTTGTTGTTCGGCTTTGATTTGGTTCTGCTTTGCCTTTGCCCGGGCCAGAAGTTTTCTAATCAGGATTGGTGCAAATTGCAGATATGCCTGGTCTTCGTCACGTATAAGGTAATCTGTGACTTCCAGAGAAATAGCCTCTAATGCACGGTGTTCTGATCCCTTTTGTGCCATAAACAACAGAGGGCATTCCGGTCGTTTCGATAAGAGTTTCTGTGCTATCTCAAGGCCCGATACATCCGTCCGATGACAATCAATCAGAACTATATCAAAATCGTTTTGATCGACTGCATTCAGGATATCCTGCCCAGATGAAATTGTTATAACGCTACAGGGGCCGAGCTCTTTTCTGGCGGCTTCAGTATTCTCGATAAAATTCTTAAAGACATCACAACTGGCTACGCTTTCTTCCGCGTAGAGAATATTTATGATGTCCCGAACGGGTTCTTGACGTGTCATGCCGCTAGTAAACGCATTAATTGATATGGTCCTTCAAAACCCGGCTTCCCCATTATCAAAAAATAAAATTAATAATAAGTTTCGGCTTTTTGAATCAACAGAAACATCCGTAGATATACTTACTTTAAAACATATTGTTGCAATTTTTTGCATTATTATGCACTATCATGCATGATGTTTCTCTGTTATATCCTTCTGAGAGTTTGTGTCCTCTATGCAAAAGCTTGATTTAAACAACCCTGATACCCGGCAGGCCCTTTTACTCGAAAGGATTGAAGCCGGAAAGAATCTCGTTGCATGTGAAATCAGCGATGAATTGCAGGTCTCCATTGATACTATTCGTAGAGACCTTATCGCGTTGGAAAAACAAGGAGCTCTCAAGCGGGTTAAGGGCGGTGCGATCCGAGCAGATAAAAAACTTTTGCCAATGGTTGAACGCCTGAAAGAAATGCCGGACTGGTTGGCTAAATCCGAGGGTGTTTTTACCGAACTTTTGGCGAACTCCCCAAGTATGTTTCTGGATGGTGGCACGTCGGTCCTTTTTTTTGCACGCCAAATTCCAATGGGTTACAAGGGGCAGATCATCACACCGTCACCTCTGATCGCGACAGCTTTGCTGGAAAAACGAATAGAGGTGATTTTGATCGGGGGCACATTACGTCCTTTGGGGGGAATTGCCACGGGAGCAGAGGCAATCAGAAGTCTTTCAAAGTCTTTAACCGATATTGCGGTGTTGGGAACATGTGGGCTGGACCCTGATTTTGGTTTGTCTGCAGATGATACTGAGGAAGCCGCAGTTAAGCAGATCATGGCAGAGAATGCGGGCCGCGTTGTGGTTTTGGCGTCCGCAGAAAAACTCAATATCAGATCGGCACATCAGGTTGTTCCTTGCACGGATATTGATACCCTGGTTACGTCGGGCATTAAAGAAATGACAGCCGTTTATAAGGCTTTTGAAATAGAGGTTCTCCATGTTTAGGCAAGGTCTAATGGGGTTTTGGGAGAGCTTGATGGGCTTAGTGGTAGCGTAATGACCGTGGAAAAAGAAACACAAGAACAGGTGCAGGATCAGTCTCGGGATTATTCTGGACGTCCGTCAGAGAAGAAAACACAGTACCAACATCTGGAATTACGTTCTCCGCGGTGGGCTGTCACAGCGATGTTTATCCTCAACGGCGCCCTTTATGGTACATGGGCGGCACGTATCCCCTCTATCCAGCAAAGCTTTGAGCTGTCTCCGGGGGACCTTGGTTTGTTGCTTTTGCTCATGTCGGGTGGGGCTATTTCGGCCTTTCCTGTTGCCGGGGGGCTGTCTGATCGTTTTGGGGCGGCAAAGGTGACCCTGATATGTGCGTTGGTTTGTTGCATGTCTGTGGTGCTTGTTGGTTATAGCCCGGTTATTGTCATGCTGTGCATTGCTGTTGTCCTGTTCGGGGCAGGACTGGGGGCCATGGATGTTGCCATGAATGCATGGGCGGCTGAGGTTGAACGCGATTATGGTCGATCAATTATGTCCAGTTTTCATGCTTTTTTTTCTGTAGGAGCCGGCGTTGGCGCTGGGCTTGGCGCAATAGCTGCCTGGGAAGAAATAAGGTATGATCATCAGTTCGTTATCTTTGCTTTGATGCTGTCGCCTCTGATCTGGTTTTCTGCGTTACCGCAAACCCTGAAGTCAGGGGCACTCGACAACGACAGGACTACCCAGAAAGACAATGTATCTCAACAAGACAAGGCATCCCATAAAGAAACGACCGGGCAGGAACACGAGGCTAAGAAATCCAAAGGCCCACGGCTTGCTCTTCCTCGGGGGGCGCTGTTGGTGGTTGCTTTGGTGGCTTTTTCCTGCGCAGTGGGCGAGGGGGCCATGGCCGACTGGTCGGCGGTCTTTCTGACTTCTGTTATTCTTGTTGGTGAGGGACAGGCCGCGCTGGGCTATACGGTTTTCTCTATTACCATGGTTGCCATGCGCTTTATCGGGGATCGTCTGATTATCCGGTTTGGTCCGGTAAATATCCTGCGCTTTTGCGGGGTTGCTGCGCTAATCGGCAGCTCGATCACTGCGACATCTTCCAGTTTGTTGATGACCTATCTGGGGCTTGCCCTGATGGGTGTGGGCTATTCCATTGTTTTCCCGTTGGTCTTTTCCCGTGCGGCAAACAGCAAGCAACTCAGCCCCGGTGTGGCAATTGCCTCTGTCGCAACCTTCAGCTACGGCGGTCTGTTATTGGGGCCACCCCTGATAGGCTTTATTGCCGAAATCTCATCTCTGCGCTTTGCCTTTGGCCTTTTTGTCCTGCTCGCCTTCGTTGTCGTCATCGGATCTGTGGCGTTCAGGCAGAATGAAGAGGTTCAAGAAGCAAGTTAAATCACGCGGAGAATTAATATAAGTATTTGATAATTAATAGAGAGTAACAAAAGGACGCTTTATTCACTTTTTATTCACAACATACGAAACGCAAGCTATGGTTTACTTATCTTCGATGGACTTGGGAAGCCATCAACTTAGCAAGAGGTATCTGAATAGAGATAGGTTTCTGACAAGAAGTGTAAAGCGTCAGTTTGTAACTTGTTTATTCTTTCTCTTTGCTTGCTATTCCGTAGTTGGGCTTGTTATTCGGTCGTTGATCGTTCGGCAAAAATGGTGGAATTGTTCTCTTTTGAATAGATCACACAACCAACTATCGGATCAGAGAAATATCTCGCACCCCTGATTGAATTGTGTTTTTGGTAAAACCTTTATCAGAAGGATAACTGGCGAAGGAATACCAGCCAAAAAAGGGTGCTAGAATTGCATTTTAACAAGGCTTTGATAATGGAAACTGTGCATCCATTTTGATCTCCGGTTTTTCTGTATCGTTGGATACTGATGAAAAAATAAGGGTATCAGATAAAAGCTTTGTAGGAACTGCATTAACATACTGACATTAAAAGACATCTCGGTGGGAAAGAGATGTGCCAGATCAAATCAAGAAGATAAAATCTGGAGAAAATAACACACTCAATATTCAGAATTGTACCACCCCCGATACAGTCATTCGGAAGCCGGAGCAGGACGCTTTCCCGGATGGTCCAAAATTTGGTGATCCAGAGTTATGATGATCCAAAGTTATAGTGATTGGAAGTTGTTTCAGGGTGTCGTTGATTTCAGGTCCTCCTTTTTGAATTGAAGAATTTGGAAGGAGTTTACAATGGCTGTAAAAACAAAAGAGAGTTCCGGTAAAACAAAATCTGGTGAGGTCAAGTCTTCGGGAAAGTCCAAGCTGGACACAGACGACTTTACCAACGAAGAAGTTCTTATTCAGGACGAGGAACATCCTGATTATCTGCCCGGTATCTATAGTGATCCGTCTGACATCGACGAAGGAGATCTTGATGATCTCCAAGCTTTCGATGATGAGGGTGAAGATGGCGACTTGGAGAATTTTACGCCTGTGCCAGGTGGTCCTATCCCGGGTATTCCCGGTATTCCTGGACGTATTCCGGGCCGAATACCCGGCAGAATACCGGGCCGTATTCCGGGACCAAGTGTCCCCCTTAATTTCTGCTCGGCGCTGAGTGGCACCTACAGCTATTCATCACCGTTCAGACCAACCCCGCGCCCGTTTCCGATACCGCGTGGTCCGTTTCCTCTGCCCGCTCCGTCTGTGCCGGCACGGCCAGCGCGCCCTGTCGGTCCCTTTATTCCGCTATCTCTGATCAGCATTAAGGTGCGTGTGGATGTGGATCGTTTCTTTCCACAAAACCGCATTTCTATTGAGGTCAATCGACGTTTCCCATTCTCTCGGGCGCACGCCATTGCCGAAGTCACATCAGACCGCTGTCTGGGGTGGAACCGACGCCGGGTTGAAGCGAACATCACCTATCGTGATGGCCTCAACAGCCTGATCCCGGGAAACAGAGTGATCTTTGAAGCATCCAGAGGTCGTGGCTTTAGCTACGGGTCATACAAACTAACGCTGATTGGTCCGGGCAGAACGCGTCGTGTCTATCGCCTGAATTTCGAAAGTCAGCAGTTTGACGAGGTTGAGTTCGAGGTTGATCGCGTATCTAATGCAAATGCGCCAACAACCACTTATGATATTGGCTCTCACCCGAACCGTCCGGCAAATTTGCCCGCGGAAAATATTTCGATGGATACGGTCTATCGTCGTGCGGGTTTTGATGTTTCCATGTCGCCGAACAGATCGGTGATCCCCACAAGTGGAGCCGGGGCCAATGGCACGTGGAGCGATGCTGAAATGCACAATGCCATGGTGACCTATTGGTCACGGTTCCAAAGTCGACCCAAATGGGCCATGTGGGTGCTCTTTGCCCGTCGGCATGATCGCGGGCGTGGCCTTGGCGGTATCATGTTCGATGATATCGGGCCAAACCATCGTCAGGGTACAGCGATCTTCACCGACAGCTTTATTCAGGATGCCCCGGCGGGTGACCCCAACGCGGCAGCATGGCGTCGACGCATGGTGTTCTGGACCGCAATTCATGAAATGGGCCATGCCTTTAATCTGGCGCATTCATGGCAGAAATCGCTCAGCTACAACGGCGGTGATCCGTGGATACCGCTGACCAATAACAACGAAGCGCGTACCTTTATGAGCTACCCTTTCCGGGTCTCCGGTGGTGAAAATGCTTTCTTCTCTGACTTCCGTTTCCGCTTTATGGATGAAGAGCTGGTGTATATGCGCCATGCCCCCCGCCGTTTTGTGCAGATGGGCAATGAAGACTGGTTCTCTAACCACAATCTGGAACAGGACGGCAGCCTGCAAAGCGGTAACTTTGATCTGGAAATCAGACCGAACAAATCTGAAAACAGCTATCAGTTCCTGGAGCCGGTAACCCTTGAACTCAAGCTCAAGAATGTATCGGATCAGGCTGTCGAGATCGAAGAAGACCTGTTGGAAGACGGACGTCACATCACGCTCTTTGTTCAGCGCAGTGAGGGGAAAACCCGCAAGTGGCGGTCACTTTCCACCCATTGCCATCATGAGCACACCACCAACCTGAAACCGGGACAGGCCATTTACGGATCGCACATGGTGAGTGCCTCTACCGATGGCTGGACCATTGATGAACCCGGCTTCTATAACATTCAGGCCGTGATTGATGTGAATGATGAAATCATCAGTTCCAACGTGCTTCGGGTTTATGTGAACCCACCGTCATCCATAGAGGAAAGCAAACTGGCACCGGATTACTTCACCGAAGACGTTGCCCGCACCATTTCCTTCGCGGGTGCGCCGTCGCTGGATGGTGCCAATGATGTGCTGCGCGATGTTGCGGCCCGTTGTGCCAAGAACCCTGCGGCTCGTCACGCAAATCTGGCCCTGAGCGCCCCGATGCTTCGGGACTTTAAGGTGCTGAGCGGTACTGATGACAAGGCAGAGCTGGAAATCAAATCCATCAACGCCAAAATCGATCAGGGCGCAAAGGCACAAACCGCTGCCTTGATTGATGATCCCGATAGCGCCGCAGATACTCTGGGCCATATCCGCTATTTCGGTATGCTGAACCAACTTGCCACCGCACTGGAAGACAAGGGCGATGACAAAGGCGCGATCAACGTCCTTAAATCAGCCGTCAGCACCATGAAAAAACGTCAGGTTCTCGACAGCGTGATCAAAGAAACCGAAAAGAAACTAAAATAACCTCAGCGAGGTTGTTTTATTGGGACTGTTTTGTGACGGTTTACTGAACCCGGTTTGATCGGGTGCATAGAAAAGAGGCCCTGTGTATCTCGTGGTGAGAAGGACAGGGCCTCTTTCTTATTGGGGGATTTTGTCTTTACTTTTACAACCTTATTGATGTGGTTGCAAAATATGATTACAGTTCTTGAACTGTTTGGGGGAATAAGTCTTTGGGGTTCAATCTCTTTACGATATAAGTGACCCGGATTGGGTACAATGCTCGGCGGCTTCTTATCTGCCGAGGCAGTGTTGTGTTCCATATACCCCTGAAACAATTTAAGTATTAGTGAAGTCTGGTAAAAATTACATGTTCGAACAACGCTTTAAAAACATTGACGATATTCTGCGCAAAGAAGCGGGCTGCGCGTCGGAACTGGACTATACCGAACAGACATCGTGGCTGTTGTTTTTAAAGTATCTGGATGCGCTGGAAGTTGACCGCGCCATGCAGGCCGAACTCATGGGCGAAGACTATACCCGTATTATCGACCATAAACATAGCTGGGGTGTTTGGGCCGCGCCGAAAAAGGCCGACGGCAGCATTGATCTGGATAATGCCCTGACGGGGGATGATCTGATCGACTATGTGGATGGTGATCTTTTTCCCTATCTCAAAGGCTTTAAACAGCGCACCACAGACGCAGATACCATCGAATATAAAATTGGCGAGATTTTTGGTGAGATCAAAAACCGCTTTCAAAGCGGGTACAGCCTGCGCGATGTGGTCGAGGAAATGGACGGCCTGTCCTTTAACAGCCAAACACAAAAACACGAACTGTCGCATCTTTATGAAGCCAAGATCAAAAACATGGGCAACGCCGGGCGTAACGGCGGCGAATACTATACCCCGCGTCCGCTGATCCGCGCGATGATACAGGTGGTTGACCCCAAAATTGGCGACCGTATTTACGATGGCGCGGTGGGGTCTGCGGGCTTTTTGTGCGAAGCGTTTGATTACCTGCGAGAAAAAGCAACCACCACGGCGGCGCTGGAAACCCTGCAAAAACATACCTTTTACGGCAAGGAAAAGAAAAGCCTCGCCTATGTAATCGCGATCATGAACATGATCCTGCACGGTATCGAAGCGCCGAACATTGTTCACACCAATACCCTTGGTGAGAATATCATGGATTTGCAGGAAAAAGATCGCTATCACGTCATCCTCGCCAACCCGCCCTTTGGCGGCAAGGAACGCAAGGAAGTCCAACAGAACTTCCCGATCAAATCCAGCGAGACAGCCTTTTTATTCCTGCAACATTTTATCAAGTCCCTCAAGGCGGGCGGTCGCGGGGCAGTGGTGATTAAAAACACCTTCCTGAGCAACAGTGACAATGCCTCTGTCGCACTACGCAAGGAACTGCTCGAAAGCTGTAACCTGCACACCGTCCTCGACATGCCATCCGGCACCTTTCTCGGCGCTGGCGTGAAAACTGTGGTGCTGTTTTTTGAAAAAGGCAAAGCCACCAAGAACACATGGTTCTACCAACTTGACCCCGGTCGCAACATGGGCAAGACCAACCCGCTCAACGACAATGATATGGCAGAGTTTGTCATCCTGCAAAAGACATCAGCCGAAAGCGAAAAATCCTGGACCATCGCCCGCGCTAATCTGGATGAAGCCACCTTTGACCTGTCCGTGAAAAATCCCAACACCCCCGAAGAAGCTCCCTTGCGTGAGCCAAGCGACATTATGGCTGAGATTGCGGCACTGGATGCTGAAAGCGCAAAGATCCTCGCAAATATTCGGGGGATGTTGTGATGTGGGATGATATAAAGCTTAAAGATATCTGCAAAATTAAACCTGCAAAAAAGCAGGTAAAAGATATAATGGCAGAAGAGGATCAAGTTTCGTTTGTCCCGATGGATAACCTTGGCATTGACAAAAAACACTTTAGATCAACTCAAAAACGTGACCTTGGGAGTGTTTATAAAGGTTATACATACTTTGGTGATAATGATGTTCTCTTAGCAAAAATAACACCATGCTTTGAAAATGGTAAGCTAGGTATTGCGAAAAATCTTATTAATGGGATTGGGTTTGGCTCAAGTGAGTTTCTAGTTTTTAGATCAAAGGAAAACTTATTTCCAGAGTATCTATATTACTTTCTTTCAAGAGCGTCATTTAGAGAAAACGGTGCTAAATTTATGACTGGGGCTGTTGGTCATAAACGAATACCAATGGATTTTATTGAGAACATTGATATCCCACTTCCTCCCTTAGAAGAGCAAAAGCGCATTGTGGCGATATTGGATGAGGCCTTTGCGGGGATTGATAAGGCGATAGAAAACACCGAGAAAAACCTCGCCAACGCCAAAGAACTCTTCGAAAGTTACCTCAATAATCTTTCCTATAAAAAATCTCCGATGGGTAATTTGGTAACCATCAAAACGGGTAGATTAAATGCGAATGCAGCCGTCGAAAGTGGGGAGTATCCGTTTTTCACATGCTCAAGAGAGATATACAAAATTGATCATTATGCTTTTGATCGTGAGGCGATATTATTAGCAGGAAATAATGCCTCGGGTGATTTTAATGTTAAACACTACGCTGGAAAGTTTAATGCATATCAAAGAACATATGTTATTAGCATTAACAATGTTGACCAACTTTTATACAGATTTCTATACTTCCAATTGGTTAAAAGTTTAAAGGAGCTTAAGAATAGTTCTATCGGAGTAGGTACGAAATTTCTCAAAATTGACATGATTAAAAACTTACAAATTAGTCTTCCTCCTATAGAAGAACAAAAGGATATCTTAAAATCCCTTGAAGGATTACTTGAGAGTTCAAAGGAACTCGAAGACATCTACAAACAAAAACTCACCGCCCTTATGGAACTCAAACAATCCCTGATGCAGAAGGCTTTTGCCGGGGAGCTTACCTCTGATATGCGGGATGTTGCCTGATGTTTCTTAATCGGGTTTTAACTCAGTCTCAAAATATAGAGCCATGGTTTTGAAATGATTTTTAAATACAGTGACTTAACGTTTATATTTTTCTTAACTGACCATCCATATGAAAGAAAATAGATGAGCAGAAACGAAGCCCAGACCCGTTTAGATCTGATTGATCCCGCGCTGTTGGCGGCGGGGTGGTCGGTGGTTGAGGGTAGTTGTATTTCTGTGGAACATACCATCACGCAGGGGCGTCTGGTCGGCGGTGGACGCCGGGCGCAGCCTTTGGCGGCGGATTATGTGCTGATCTATCGCAACAAGAAACTGGCGGTGATTGAGGCCAAGGCAGAGAAATATCCGGTATCTGAAGGGCGACCACAGGCGGTTGAATATGCAGAACGCTTGCAAGTGCGTTTTGCCTATAGCACCAACGGCAAGGGCCTCTACGAGATTGACACCAAGACGGGCAAAGAGATCGAGCTTTCTTCCATGGGCGCGGTGCCATCACCGCAAACCCTGTGGAACCGCATTTACCATGTCGAGAATTATTGGCGTGACCGCTTTGCCGAGGTGGCTTTTGAAGATCGCGGCGGGACGTGGCAGCCCAGGTACTATCAGGACAATGCCATTGAGCGCACCCTTGATGCTGTTGCGTCGGGTAAGGACCGTATCTTGCTCACCCTTGCGACAGGCACAGGCAAGACTGCCATTGCCTTTCAATTGGCGTGGAAGTTGTTTCAAAGCCGCTGGAACCTGACGCGCGAGCCAACGCGCCGTCCGCGTATCCTCTTTCTGGCGGATCGGAACATTTTGGCGGATCAGGCTTTTAATTCCTTTTCTGCCTTTGCCGAAGATGCGCTGGTGCGCATTGCGCCGGATGAAGTGCGCAAAAAGGGGCGGGTGCCCAAGAACGCCAATATCTTCTTTACCATCTTCCAGACCTTTATGAGCGGGCCGGATGGTACGCCCTATTTCGGTGATTACCCCGAAGACTTCTTTGATTTTATTATCATTGACGAATGTCACAGGGGCGGAGCCAAAGACGAAAGCGCGTGGCGGGATATTCTGGAATATTTCGAACCCGCTGTGCAGCTTGGTCTAACCGCGACGCCCAAGCGCAAGGGGAATGTGGATACCTATTCCTATTTCGGGCGGCCCGTTTATGAATACTCGCTCAAAGAAGGCATCAATGACGGTTTCCTGACCCCGTTCCGTGTGCGCCAGATTACGACCACCATGGACGATTATGTCTTTACCCCCGGTGATACGGTTTTAGAGGGTGCGGATATCATCGAAGAGGGCAAGCGTTACCGGGAGCAGGATTTCAACAAATCCGGCGGCATTGTGATCAAAGAACGCGAAGCCAAGCGGGTTGAGATCTTTATGGACGAGGCCAATCAACAGGAAAAGGCCATCGTTTTCTGTAAAGGACAACCCCACGCTGCGCTGATCCGTGATTTGATCAATCAGGTCAAGGAAAGTTCCGACCTGCATTACTGTGAACGCGTTGGGGCCGATGATGGCGCGCGCGGCGAAGCTTTCCTGCGTGCCTTTCAGGATAACGAAAAAACCGTCCCCACAGTCTTGACCTCCAGCACCAAGCTATCCACCGGGGTCGATGCGCGTAATGTACGCAATGTGGTGTTGATGCGTCCGGTCCAGTCGATGATCGAATTTAAACAGATCGTCGGTCGGGGCACGCGCCTGTTTGATGATAAAGACTATTTCACGATCTACGATTTTTGCAAAAACTATGAAATGTTCGAAGATCCCGAATGGGACGGTGAACCCCTTGATCCCGCAGATGCACCTGTGCGTTCGCCAAAGCCGGATAAAGATGGTGAACCCACAGGGATGGAGGATGAACCCGGTGGCTATGATCCGGGGGAACCGGAAGAAAAGCAGACCATTTTGATCAAGCTGGCGGACGGGTCGGCCCGACGCATACAGCACATGGCCGCGACCAGCTTTTGGGGGCCAGATGGCAAGCCCGTTTCATCGGCACAGTTTGTGAACAAGTTGTTTGGGGAATTGCCGGAACTCTTTCGCGACGAAGACGAACTGCGTATGCTTTGGGGCAAGCCCGATACCCGCAAGGCCCTGATACAGGGACTGGAAGAACGTGGGTACGGCGAAGCGGTTTTGAGCGAAGTTGCCAAGCTGATCGACGCACAAAAAAGCGACCTATTTGATGTACTGGCTTATATCGCCTTTGCCATGGACCCGATCACCAGAACAGAGCGCGTGGATACCCACAAAGACACGATCCTGCGCAATTACGACGACAAGCTACAGGCATTTTTGGAATTCGTCCTCGGCCAATATGAAGAACAGGGCGTTCAGGAACTGGATCAGGCCAAACTGCCAAGCTTGCTGGAGCTGAAATACAACTCCACCGGCGACGCAGCCATCGAACTCGGCGGCATCCCCCGCATCCGCGACGCCTTCGTCGGCTTTCAACGGCATTTGTATTAAGTTGATTTCATGGGGTTGGTGGTGCAGGCATCTTAAAGAAAATAATACCTTGCTTCCCTCAGGTCTCCCTGTTTTTAAGTTGTGCTTCGCGCAGGGCAATAAACAAACCGCTGCCACAAATCACGATAATACCCGCCCAGGTCAGCAGGTCGGGGAAATCACCAAAGATAAAATAGCCAATCAGCGTGCCGGATATGATCTCTACATAACCAAGCGGGGCGAGAATAGAGGCTGGCGCAAGGGCGCAGGCTTTTGTTAGCAGGAAATGCCCCAGACCGGAACAAAGGCCCAGAATAACCATCCAGAACCAGCTATCAGCCGTGGGCGCTGACCAGTAAAAGGGTGCAACGGCGGACATAACAACGGCCCCGACGATGCCGGTATAGAACAACGTTACCAACGCGGGTGTTTGCTGGGCGAGAGAGCGGGTCAGGACAATATAGGCGCCGTGCAAAATGCCTGCTGCGATGGCGAGCAGGGCGGGGATGGAAATATTGTCTGCTTCGGGTCTGAGAATAAGCAGCACACCAAGAAAACCGACCACAACGGCCCCATAGCGGCGGGGGCCGACTTTTTCCTTGAGGATCAGGCCGGACATAATGGTGATTGCCAGTGGATAGACAAACAGTAAGGCCAGTGCATCGGCAATGGGCATATAGGCGAGGGACCAGAAAAACAGGAAGTTGGAGGCAATGATCAGCAACCCGCGCAATCCCTGCTTGGCGGGGGATTTGGGGCGGAGTACTTCCCGTCGATAGCGTAAGAGGATAAAGGGCAGCAACATGACAGTCATAAAGACATAGCGTGCCCAGACAATCTGTGAGGTGGAATGACTATCGCTGAGGTATTTGGCAATGCCATCCATTCCCGGCACAACAATCATTGCCAAAGCCATAAGGGTTACACCCAGAAGAATGCGGGTGGCGGCTATCTTGGAAGCATTTTCTGCTAATGTGTTGTCTGTGGCCTTAGTATCTTGGACCTCAGTATTTGGGGCCTGAGCGTTTGTAGCTGGAGTATTTGTCATTCAAGAGATACCCGAAATATAGGAACCAGATTTCTGGCCATCTGAAAGGATGATAGGTCAAATTACCGCGATAGACCAGGTATGACGTCAACAGCCAAACGATTACACACACCTGCGATTACACATGCAGGATTATATTTAATCCTTCGTCTTTTTTGGGGGGGACAAAATAGCTGGTAATCACCTCAAACTCTTCGTCGCTGGGGGCAAATTCGTGTGACCCGGATGCGTTGCGCGCGTGGAGCCGTTCTTTACACAGATCATTGCTGACATCCAGATAGTGCAGTTTGTTTTCCACCTTGGCACGGGTGGCAATGCCCAGCATCCATGCCCGAATATCCGGTGTGTTCGCAGGGAAGTCCAGTACGACCGATAACCCGGCCTGTAGCAATTGTTGCAGGTGATCTTCCATAATGCTGCGCAGACGGCCCGAACAGCGAACATAGTCGGGAATGGTATTGATTTCTTCGGGATAAAGCCGCGAAAGCCAGGTATCTTCGTTAATCAGGATAATCTTTGGATCAATCGACAACTCACGCGCCAGTGTTGACTTACCTGCGGCGATTTTCCCACATACCAGATGAAGTGTTGGTTCAAGATCTGTCATTTGACTGGTTATTCCGATTTAATGCTTTGCTTAGCGCACTTATTTTTTTGACTTACGGCAAGAGAAGTACGCGATAAACTTGTTATTGTATTACTCGATTTTTGATCCCTAAAGATCAAAAGACTAATATTTATTAGGGTGATAGTAGAACTTTTGACGAGAAAATACAACATGATCGCTTGGTATGTTATTGAAGGGAACGTCCTGTTCTAACTTTTGGTCTGGACTGCTATTTTGCTTTAGAGTGTTTTTGGCCTTTGTTGATATATTTCCGAACTATTAACCAGTTTTTCACTAGGTTATAATATCGTTGCTGCAGCTAATAATTTCTTCAGATTATGTTTCTCAAGGCGATATCAGAAATATAAAAAGCCTGACGTTATACAAACGCAATAATGAGAAGTCGTTACAAGAAGTATAGGGAGTGAAGTCGGAGTGGTTTTCCTCATCGCCAGATCATTATGTGTTCTCTTAAGAGTGGTATTGATCTTCACTTGTCTGATGGCATTTGCGCAGCCCCTTCATGCCCAACAAATCAGCCAAAACCAACAGCCTCAAAAAGAACCACTGATCTGGTATATCTGGAATCATCCGCCAGAATTTATTAATGCGGGTCCCTGGAAGGGAAAGGGCTATGCTGACAAGTTTCTGGACTTCTTTATTCGGCACTTACCTGAATATGAGCACAGCATTCGCCCGGTAAATATTCCGCGCTGGAGCCGGGAGGTTTTGAAACCCAACCGTTGTTCTGCGCATCTGTGGGGCGGCTTTTTCCCTGATAAGCTATTGTTGTCAAAACCCTATAGCTTTACACCGCCGCATGTGGCTATTTTTCACAAACGCCACCAAGATCGTATTGGTCCCAAAGGAACGGTTGTTTCCCTGGAAGCACTGTTGAAACAGTCTGATCTGAAACTGATGATCATGAATGTGGATTTTAACCGTGCCGCCCGGCAAAGCCGTTATCCTGTTCTCTACCCCTATTTGCTTCCCTATGTCGGACAGGAAAACCTGATCGAGCAGTACAGTACGGAAAATACGCTAGATCTGGACCTTCTGGCGCGTGGTCGTGCGGACTATACACTGGCCTATCCCAGCACGATCAGAACGCAGATGCGTATCAAGGATTTACCTGATGAATATATTTCCTATCCGCTCAAAGAACATAACATCTATAAAAAGGTGTATGTTGCCTGTTTAAATGATGATTTTGGCCAAGAGGTCATTCGTAAAATAAACGCGCTGTTGACCGAGGAAACTTTGCTTGAATTCCTGTCCTATCATGAAGAATGGAATGACGGTGATCCGGATTTTCGCAAGAATGCCATTGATTATTTTATCACGAAAATGCCGCTGGATAATGTGATTGAATAGTGGTGTTGATTTTGGATGAGATGTCATTCCGGATATCTCTTATCTCTAAGGTCACAAGGTTGTTATCCGCGACTTTAAACAGGGTAATAAAAATTAACCAATTGAAACTATACTGCATCCTGCACACTGCTGGGGGCGCGGATATTTTATACCTGATATCATTAAGATTTGGGTACTTGGCTTCTGTCAGCCGTGCGCAACAATATTAGTTCAGACGTAGGTGCTGGTTTGAGCGGCCGAGAATAATCGAGAGTACGGGGGTACGTTTGTATTGATTGGGAATGCGTATCGATGAAACTAAAGCATATGTTGATTACGGCTTTTTTGCTGATTTCAGTGGTGCCATTTTTCCTGAGTTTTCAGTACTTTCTCCAATACTCTTCCAAACAACATCAAGAACAGGTTGAAGCCAACTTGTCTTCTGTTTCCCTGATTGCCAAGAAACGGGTCCTTGCGGTTGTTGACCGTGTTCGTGACAACACGGCGCTTATTGCCAGCCGAACGCAAATGCGGATCAGCCTGGACAAGTGGAACAGAACCAAGGAACAGCAACACAAAGACAAAATTACAAAAATTCTGAACGACGCCAAAGGCAATATGCGACGGTTAGAGGCCATTGAAATTTTTGATCTCGTCGGCAAGAAAGTGGCCACAACAAATACCGATGATGCCCCTGATAGCGTCTTTCTTATTCCCGAAAAAGATTATGTGGTGCGTCTCATCGACAAGGGCAAAGGCGTTGTTCAGAGTGCGGTCAGATTGATACATGAGGGCCGCGCTATTGGATATATTTCCGTTGAATTCAAGGCGGGTTTCCTTTCTGACCTTATCGAGGACAGAAGCGGGTTAGGCGTAACAGGAGAATGGTTGATTGCCGTGCGCGCCAGTAATGGCGATGCCCTTTTTGCCGTGCCTTTACGTTATGATGAGGATGCTGCTTTCAAGCGCAGGGTTTCTAAAGACCGTAAAGATGTTCCAATCATTCAGGCCCTGCTTGGCAATGAGATCGTTATGAAAGAAGCCCCGGATTATACCGAGGAACCTGTGCGTGCCTTTACACGTTATATCCCCGAGTTTGATTGGGGACTGGTTGTCAAAATAAATGAGGCAGAAGTCAACGCGACAATTGAAAAAGCCAATCAATCTTTGTTGTGGCTTGCGGGGCTAGTCGCCATTGTTTCTATTTTGGCCGGCATTGTTGTGGCTTATTTCATTGCCCGTCCGATTGAGCATTTGAAGCGGATGACCAATCACCTTGCATCGGGTGCATTTGATGTGCCACCGGTAACAAAAGGTTGGCAAGAAGCAAAAGAATTATCCAATTCATTCCAGGATATGGCAGGGTCTTTGAAAAGCCTGAACGAAAACCTGAACCAGATCGTGTTTAAACGTACCGAAGATTTGAAACAGGCGAATATTTTTCTGGAAGAAAAGAATAAAAAACTGGATGCACTGGCTGCAAAAGAACAGACCGCAAATAAAGTGAAATCAGAATTCCTGGCAAGTATGAGCCATGAAATACGGACCCCGATGAACGGCATTATCGGGGCCACGGGATTATTGCTTGATACGGATTTGTCATCCAAACAGCACAACTTTGCTGACACGGTGATGAAGTCTGCCAATGCGTTGTTAAGCCTGATTAATGATGTTCTGGACTTTTCAAAAATTGAGGCGGGCAAGCTGGATCTGGAGCTTATTCCCTTTGATATGCAACAGCTTATCGAAGATGTTGTTGATCTGGTCATGCCCAAGCGTAAAGATGATGATATCGAATTCCTGGTTAGTTTTTCGCCGGATCTTGATCGTTACGTGATTGGTGACCCCGGACGTATCAGGCAAATACTTCTTAACCTGATCAGCAATGCCATCAAGTTTACCTATCACGGGCACGTCTTTATTCGGATACGTTCTTCCCAGATGAGTGATGGTCAGATGGATGATGGCAAAATCAATTTTGAATTTGAGGTGAGTGATACCGGTGTTGGTATTGCTGAAGATAAACAGAAACTGATTTTTGAAAAATTCTCGCAGGCCGACGCCTCGACAACACGCCATTTTGGGGGAACCGGGCTAGGCTTGGCAATTTGCCGGGACTTGATCTCCATGATGGGGGGGAGCCTTGCGGTTAAAAGTGAATTGGGTAAAGGGTCCAGCTTCTATTTTAATGTTGAACTTGCGAAACAGGAAAAACTCGTCGTCTCCAAAGAGATTGCAAACTCTCATGCACAAGCGCCTATGGACGGTCTTAGGTTACTGATAGTAGATGACAATGCTGTTTCCCGGGATATTGTGCGGGAACAGTTGATCGACCTTGATATGGATATTCATCAGGCAGATACGGGCGAGGCGGCACTGGGAATTTTACGTGAAGACGCCGCGCAAGATCGACCCTTTGACCTTATGTTGACGGACTATTGTATGCCGGGAATGGATGGCCATAGGCTGGCGCAGGAGATTCAGGAAGACCCGGCAATTCAAACACCACAAATGGTTTTGATGCTGTCTTCCCCTGAACGAGGGGATGGCAAGCTGGTAAAAGAGCTTGGTTTTCGCGGTTATCTGACCAAACCGATCTTCCCGGGCATCATAAAATCGACCCTTGCTGCGGTTTGGGCAACACGGGGCAAGGTAGCGGAAACACCACTTTTTACACGGCACAGTTTCAGTGAAGCTCAGGACAAACCACAAACAACGCTCAATTTTCAAGGTATCAGGGTTCTGCTGGCCGAAGATAACCCGATCAACCAGATGATTGCCACCAAAATTCTGGAACGCTACGAATGTATCGTGACCCCGGCTGGAAACGGAAAAGAAGCTCTTGAACAGCTAAGCCAGCAGCGCTTTGATATCATCTTTATGGATTGCCATATGCCGGAAATGGATGGTTTTGAGGCAACCCGGAGAATTCGTAATCTCAAGGAAGATCGCTATAAATCCATCCCGATTATTGCCTTTACGGCCAATGCCATGGCGGGGGATCGGCAGAAATGCCTGGATACAGGCATGGACGATTTTATTTCAAAGCCGGTACAGATCAAGGATCTCGAGAAGGTTTTGCAGCACTGGGTGGTTGATGGCGGTCATCAAGGGGACGAATTAGACATAAATGGAGATAACGACGAGGGTACAAAATCAGAAGAAGGGACCAAGCTGGTTGATTTTTCAGAGATTGAAGTCCTGAAAGAAAAAATAGGGGACAAGGTTATTCCTATCGTTGAGTGTTTTGTGGAGTTTGCAGCACAAACAGCCCCAAACATGCAACAGGCTCTTGATCAGAAGGATAGTACAGCGCTTGAAAACGCAGCGCATTCATTCAAGCCGATATGCTTTGAACTCGGGGCAAAGGGGCTTGGGCAACAAACGGAAAAGCTGGAAGCTTTGGCAAAGCAGGGTGAAGCGGAAAAGGCTTATGAACTGGTCCCCGGTTTTATTGAAGACTGCGAACAAGTAACAGAGATCATGCGGACTTACCTTGAAAAACAAACTGCTGAATTGCAGCAAGCAGACTCACATACAGTGGGGCCGGCAGAGGGACCGGATGAGAAAATCGCCTGATATGTGATATGTTCATATCACGCAGTGTTTTTTCTCTTAATCGTTAAATAGATAGGGCACGAGAAACTGTTCTCTCTGATCCCTGATGATTTTGCCTATATCGCCTTGTTCTTTGGACAACAGGGTCTTCAGTGTTAGCAATTTGGGTTCTTCCTGAATATCAATAATTTGATAGAGGGGCAGTTCAGCCTGTGGCGACCCACAGAAATCGCCGATCGACAGATTGCGGGTTTCATGCACTTTGACATTCAATGCTGCAATATTCTTTTTCAGCCGACGCGCAGGTACGATCAAAAGATAAAGTGTGATGATGACGGAGGCTGGTGCTGAAGCAATCAGGATAATGGGGGCGAACAGGGCGGGGGCAACAATGCCGATCATAAAGATTGCCCAGTACCACGATACATTCACTTTTTCTTTTAGCAGTTTTCTTGCTTGTATCAGCTGTGTGATTTCTTCTTTGGAAACATCAGCGACGGCTGCGTGTGCTTGTTGCGTATTTGACATTATTAGATCCTGAAAGGGAGGTGAAGTTTCTGAGAAGAAAGAATTGAGAGGGTAAGTAGTGTTCTTATTATAACCTTAATATCTCTCTTGCCTCATCCGGTGTGGCAAGGGTTCCCCCCAGATTATCGATAATATCGGCTGCTTTTTCGACCAGTTGGGCGTTATTACGACAAAGCTCGCCTTTGCGGATTTGCAGGTTATCTTCCATGCCGACCCGGACATGTCCACCCAACAGGAAAGATTGAGCAAGGATTGGAAACTCGTGACGGCCAATGCCAAAAGCAGCCCATACGGTATTTTCGGGAATTTGCGATACCAGATACATCAGACTTTGCGGGGTAGGTAAAATACCATAGCGAACGCCCATGACAATTTGCATCATGGTCGGGGCTTTCAGAATGCCTTTGTCCAGAAAATCCAATGCCATGTTGAGGTCACCAACATCAAAAAGCTCAATCTCTGGCTTGGTGCCCGCAGCGTAGATACGATCAGCCATGATCGCTACATTGCGCGGCGTATTGATCACTACGGCTTCCCCCGACCACATGGTATTGAAATCAAGGGTACAGATTTCGGGCCTAAGTTTCTCGACGTGGGCGACACGCAATTCAGGCTGACAGAGCGTACTGCCCTCTGCCGCAACTTTGGGATCATGGTCAGAGGGAATAAAACGTCCCCCTTCACCCGTGGTCAGGTTGAGGATTATGTCTTGATTTTGCTGTCGGATCAGGCCAACCATCTCTTCATAGAGATTAAGATCCATCGATCCCTTGCCCGTCGCTGGATCACGCACATGCAAATGCACAATAGCCGCCCCGGCCTTTGCAGCGCCCAAGGCGGCATCCGCAATTTGCTTTGGTGTAATGGGCAAACCCGGATGCTGTTCAGGCTTGGTCAGGTTTCCTGTAACTGCGCAGGTCAGAATGGTTTTCTTTTGTGTTTTGGACATGATGCGGATTTTAATGTCTGGTGCTGTTTTTGGAATATTATTGTGACCACAGTGACCCAGGTTCTGTCCAGTGACAAGGTTCTTAACAGCGAGTAAGTTACGTTTAGACAGAAAGCAAGTTGCTGTGTTTAGAGAATTTGAATGCAGTGACTTTTCAAATGGATCGGCTATATCGTTGGTTCAGAATATCTCAGTGGGCTAGCTTCATTGATCTTTTCAAACCCAATCTACGGTTTAGTGATCAGATGCGATTAAAATTTGTATTCCTTTATTGAGATCTTTTATTAGGATCTTTTGGGTAGGGTGGGCTTGATTTGAGTACTAACCATCTATATCAAGTTTAGTTTATGTCTTTGTTGTTGTGTTATCCTGATTATGAACAGGATGCACAGGATTGTTTGTTCATTAGAGGATTATTGGTTTGCCTATCGTTATTACAGCCAGTGAAGCTCATCCCTTTTTGCCGTCGCTGGGGGATCCCACGGCGATTGCAGAGGAAAAGGCCCTTCATCAAGACATTCGTCCGCTGGAAATTGCGATCCTGAACCTCATGGCAGACAAGCAGACAACAGAGCTGCAACTGGCGCGGTGGTTGGGTCATACCCCGTTGCAGATCAGACTGACCTTTATCGCGACAGACAGCTATATGGCGAGTGTGCAGGCTGGTTATCAATCCAAATCCACGCCGAGTGAACATATCAGTAAATATTACAATTCCTGGAGCGACGTTAAACATCGCAAGTTTGATGGCTTGCTGGTTACGGGCGTCAACCTTTTGGATGCTGATGTGACGAGCGAGGGGATCTGGGGCGAAATTCAGGAAATCTTTAACTGGTCAAAAACCAATGTTTTGTCGTCCATGTATATTTGCTGGGCTGGTTTTGCCGCGATGCGCTATTTCCATGATATCAAGTGTCACAACGGCAAGACAAAGACGCTGGGTGTCTTTGAGCATGGAATAGAAGCTGATAGCGCGGACCTTCTTTTTGGTCTGCCAGATCGCTTTCCTATCCCAGTGGGGCGTTGGCAGCGTTTGAGCCGGGACAAGGTCGAAGGATACGACGCGTTGGAGCTTGTTTCCTGCACGGACGAGGGGGATACCTTTATCGTGGCAGAGAACAAAGCCTTCAAGAAAGGCTGCAAGACCTATCCGCGTCGGATCTATATGTTCAACCATCCTGAATATGATACTGAAACCATGAAAAAGGAATATCTGCGCGATCGTGATGCCTATCCCGAGCTACCAATCCCGCCGAACTATTTCCCGGATGATGATATCGAAAAGGCCCCGGTTAATACCTGGCGTTATACCGCCGCAATCTATGCCAACTGGATAAAGTCTCTATACGAAGCGACGCCGTACGATATCAATGATATCCCCGAGGCGTGTGAATAAATCAGGGCTTTAGGTAATATTACGTATTATATCAGGACGGGGATACACTAACTCTTTGAGTTCATTGTGGTCCCCGTTTTGCTAAAGACAACTTTTGTCTTAAGTTATCTATGACGCGGTCGATTGTACCTGTATCCTTTGTTTTGCTATGCTTGACATTTACTTGTCTATACATCATAACCGCGCAGTCTTATGGGCTGTGTTTATGATTTATTTGTCATAAACAGTGTGCGTTTCCCAAAGAGTTGCCTGTCTTGAAACAGGCCAGATTTGGACCTAAATCTAAGTCGTTTTATTTGTTTATGGTCCAAAGAGAAGCCAGGTGATGGCTTGATTTAACCTTACATTGCAAATTGCATGGCTTGAGAATACTGGCCCTGAGGGATTATAGAACCAATATGCTTAACGTGGAATATAGAACTGTTGCTGCAGGCTTGGCACACAAATACTGGCTTGCGAAATGCAGCGGAGAAGCGCTTCCAAGCCGCGAGGATATAAGCCCTGCGGAGATGGTCGCATTTTTGCCAAATATTCTGTTGCTGGATGTTCAGGAAGAGCCGTTGGATTTTCGCTTCCGACTGGTGGGAACCCGAATTGTACCCTTACTTTCACGGGATTATACGGGGGAGTGGATGAGCTCTATTGATATTCTAAAGGCCCCGGGAACGGTTTGGCAAAATTGTAGTAGAGCCGTTGAACTTGCAGAGCCGGTTTATGCCTTTACCCCTTACGTTGGCCCGAAAAAAGATGTTCTCGACGTCGAAGATCTTATTCTTCCCTTGGCATCGGATGGCGAAAATGTGGATATGTTGATGGTTATTCTGGCAACGGTTCAGAAGACAGTGGATCTTGATAAGAAAGGCTGTGAAAATAAGATAGATGGGCGGAACACACAGGCTTCTTAAGCTATTGTAAAGCCAGACTGTAAACCTCCATCTGTAAATTACAGAGATCTATTGTGCCTGTTATATTTTGAGCATTTTTTATCCCCCTAAGCTTTTCTTTGAAAATCATTCTGAAAGTTGTGACACGTTGATAGTCTGTACCTGGAACAACCGTCTGTACCTGGATTAGAACTAAGCCTCAATTCTTTGAAATCAGGGGATTATCTTGCAGATTTGGTAGGGCAAGGTAGTATCTCGTGGTGGAGAGGGGACAAGAATGATCGATCTGAATTTGGATTTAACCTATATTTCGTGGCAAGAGCTGTTGCTTCGTATCGGTTTAACGATGGCCTTTGGACTTGTTCTGGGCTTGGAGAGAGACACCAAGAATAAGCCAATTGATTTTCGCGCCTACATGATTGTTGCGGTAACAACCTGTGTTCTGGCGATTTTGGGGCAGGAAATTTATTCTGATTTTGCTTCGGCTAAAGATATCGTCAAGGTTGATCTTTCCACGATTGTCTCAGGGGTGATGACTGGCATAGGATTTCTTGGCGCTGGAGCTATTATTCAGCGGGGTGACCGCGTGGTTGGAACGGCGACGGGCGCCAGTATCTGGGCTGCCGGGGGGATCGGTCTTACGATTGGGTTTGGGTTTTATACGCTTGGTATCGTAGCTTTTGGTGCTATTAGTTTGACGCTGTTGGCTGGCGGCTTATGCAGAACGTGGTTTTCCGGGAATGATGATAAAGAAAAAGAAGCAAAGGAAGAGGAATAAAGCTCTTCTGGAGTACTGCTTGTTTTGAAATAATTATCTCTTCAAAAGCTTTATCCCTTGTCTGTAAAATGAGACTTATAATCGAAAGAAAACAGTCAGAATTCTCCAATAGTATATTTATATCATAATGGAATTTTTATAGGTTATGTGGCAGATGGTGTCTGCTTAAAATAATCAGTAACTTTGATTTATTGTATGTATCCCCTATATAGGGGATCTGGAGAGTTAACAGGGTTGTCTATGTTGCACTATCTATTGGGATCATTCGCATTTCTTTGCCTTTTGGCAAGCCTCATCCCCTTTATCCCAATTGCGCATGGCGCCGTCCGGGTTTTTGATTTTGGACGTCTGCAAATTTTGACAATCTCTGTTGTTACCTTGGTGTGTGTTGTGCTGTTGCTGCCACAGAGCCAGTATTGTTTTGTTCTTTCTGGCATGCTTGCGGTTTCAGTTTGTATCGAACTTCTTCATATCATCCGCTTCACGCCTTTCTGGCGTCAGCAATCGGCCAGATTTCAACCGGAAAAGCATGATAGTGCCCAAACATTCAAGATGCTTGTCTGTAATGTAAAACAGAGCAACAAAAGGCATGACAAGCTTATTGATATCATCGATGACTGTGATCCGGATATTCTGGTTTTGATGGAAACAGATCAAGTGTGGCTTGACGCTTTGGAAGAGGTGACCGATCGTTATGTGTACCGGTTAAGCTGTCCACAGGATAATAGCTATGGGATGTTTATGGCATCCCGACTAGAGGTCACAAAAGGAGAGATAGAGTTTCTCCTGAACGAAAGTATTCCGAGCTTTCACTGTCGTTTCAAGCTAGAGAACGGGGATGAGTTTGATTTGATTGCCATTCATCCTGATCCACCGGTGCCGCATCGAGATACTATCGGCAGGGATGCCGAAATTCTGGTGGCCGGTAAAAGAGCCAGATATAGAAAAAGACCTCTGGTGGTTGCGGGTGATTTAAATGATGTTGCCTGGTCATCAACGACCCGACGTTTCCTGCGAATTTCTCGCCTGCTTGATCCGCGTCAGGGGCGTGGCATGTTTAATTCTTTTGATGCCCGGTTTCCTTTTTTGAGATGGCCGCTGGACCATATTTTTCATTCGGAAGAATTTGAACTTGTCGCAATCAGGCGTCAACCCTACATGGGGTCCGATCACTTTCCAATGTTTTACGAACTTGCCTATGTTTCAGAGCATAATAACGAATTACCCGATGACCCGTCAGTTTATGATCTGAAAGAAGCGAGAAGTCTGATACAGACTGAAACTAATCGAGACCGACGCCCGATCGGTGAAGATTGGGAAAAATAATCTCGCAAGAAGGTGTCGGGCTTGAGCAGATCTGAACGGATTGCTAACCCTGCGATGTGGTCATGGCAAAGAAGGAAGTAAGGTGCAGCTTTTGCGGAAAAGACAGACATTTTGCTCCGAATAGTGTATTCTGCGTCCTTCTAACGCTTTTTTAGAGGGCGTTTCCTTCCGTTGTGACTGGGCCGGGTAATGATATTTTTTAAGTATTATAAGTGGGTGCAGTTTTATTTTCTGTTTGCTGTAATATTGCTAACGACATCGGTGCAAGCGCAGAGCATCGAAGTGGTTACGGAAGAATGGCCGCCCTATAATTATACCCAACAAGGGAAGGTCCTGGGGACATCAACAGATATCCTTCGTGAAGCTTTGGAAAACACGGGATTTAGCTATAGCATTCGGTCTTTCCCTTGGGCCAGAGCCTATGAGATGGCAAAAACAAGGCCCAATACGCTGATCTATACCATTGTGCGTACCGCCCAGCGCGAAAATACGTTTAAATGGGTTGCAGAAATTCAGCCTCCAGAGCCGACTTTTCTCTACAAAAAAGCGGATAATGAACATGTGATTGTGACGTCACTAGAGGAAGCGAAGGCTTTTGCTGTTGTTGCTGTCAGATCTGCGTATACAGAACAAAAATTGAAAGAACTTGGATTTAGCGAAGATCAAAATCTCATTCTGACTGGTGATCCTTTTTTGGCAACGCGGATGTTGATGAGCGGTCGTGCCGATCTCTATGCCGAGGCTGCATCAAACTTGCCCTCTATTCTGGAGAAGGAAAAGGTAAGCGAAAAAGGCCTTCAGCCTGCTGTCTTTGTAATGGAGAATAAGTTTTTTGCAGCATTCAGTCTGGAAACGGATGATGCAATTGTTGAACGCCTGAGGCAGGAGATTGAAAAAATCACTGCTAGAGACGGAACGCTTGAGCCTAAATATAGCTATATAGGGCAGTAGCTACCTTAACCCTTCCTTGCGATATTGACACTGTAGAGGAAAGCGGATATTTAGGTAGTTCGCATAACTAACTAAATGATAACTTATGTCTTTAACAAATTCCCTTGATCAGTTTCATCGCTATTTGACCTGCCTGTGGACGGACATTTCCGAACGTCCTAATGCGCTTACTTGTAGTGAGTACGGTTATTTACGTGCAATTGAGCGACTGGACGGGGAAAAACTGGCAAATGCGGATGAGGGAGAAGGCTGTGGCCATTCCGATGGGCATGGACATCATTTGCAAGACATTGTTGAGCTTTTGAAAATCAAAAAGGCGTCGGCGAGTGTTGCCATTACAAAGCTGGAAAAACGTGGTTTGATCCAAAGGTTTCAGTGTCAGCACGATGCGCGAGCCCAACACATTGTCTTGACTGAAAAGGCGAGGGAATACTTGCGAGAGGAAGAGGCTGTCTATGAAGCTTCAGCCATAGATATTGCCAAGGTTCTTACGGTTGATGAACTGGAAGCGTTTAAGACCTGTTTGTTGAAAATCAACAAAGCACTTTAACCGAAATAATAACGACGATTAGTTCTGTTTGCAGTTCCGTAAGGGAAAAGAGAGCAAATTATTGTAAGAGTTTATGAATAATAGTTAGTTAGTCTAACGTATGGTATGAAAAAGTAAGGAATGGTTATGATGAAGGACGAGAAAAATCAGGGGCACAATGTTGCTGGCAAATGGTGTGATGAAGCCGCGCTTTATTATATCAGGGAGTATGGGGAACACCCGATCAATCGCCTGACAGCTGAACAGGCACAGCTTGAGACTAATGATCATGTTCTTGATATAGGCTGTGGTAGTGGTTCTGCCTTGAGGGCTGCTGGCGAGATCGTCACTGCCGGGGAGCTTATTGGTATTGATCCGTCTCCGGTTATGGTGCGGGTGTCGCAGGAAGAAAGCTTGTGTCATCCGGCTTTCCCACGCATGCGGTTTTTATTGGGCGGTGCCGAAGCCATTCCACTGTCTTGTGATCTCGTGACAGTTGCCTGGGCGATTAATTCTCTGCATCACTGGCAGGATATCCCTCTGGGACTAAGTGAAGTGCAACGAGTGCTTAAATCTGATGGACGATTTATTGTTGTGGAAGAGATCTTTGAAGATCGTATCGGCATGACACCTGAAGAGGTGCTGCTTCATCTGACGAAAGCAGGATTTGAATGTCTCGATCATTCTGAAGCTGTTGCCGATGAAGCCAGAATGAACGTTTTTGTGTTTAGAAACTTAAAACAAGAGTAAACACCAGGTACAAATGCATTTGTTGAGGGGGCGTGATTTTCGTGTGTTGTTAGGAAAGTCACGCTTCGTTCATTTATAATTTCCCCCTAAATCCTATGGTTGAGTTGAGACGTTTCTCCTCATGACATCTTTTTTGAGGTGTCGTAATTTTATTTGCCATAGAAAAAGATTAGCTGTTGCCGAGCTGCTTGCAGGATGAAAGTCAAAATTTTAGATAATTTCTCTATAACCTAATGAAATTAGGAAAAATCGACGTTTTTGATTATTTTCCCGAAAAATGAGCAAGGTCTCATCATATATCTTTTGTTTATTAATATGTTATGGTTTTTTCAGTCTGTTATGATTTTAAATGGCGCAGAACATTTCGCTCTTTTTTTTATTTATATAATATAAAATATCCCATTTTTCATAATTTACAGAATTATATCCTGCAGATACAACTAAATAGAGTGTGGATAATGAAAATTCAACCTTTTATAGTCATTTGTCACAACTAAAAATAGCAGACGCAAGTCTGTGATATAAAATCTACACAGTTATTAAAAGAAAAATAAATCAAATGCTGTGTGTGAACTGGGAGTTTTTGGCGTGACTATGACAACTGCGCCTGTACTAGTTACAGGCGGAGCCGGGTTTATTGGGTCTCATTTATGTGAAGCATTAATTAACCGCGGCCATCGTGTTCTATGTATTGATAATCTTCTGACAGGAAATCTGGATAATTTAGCTGAGTTTTGGGACCATCCGAATTTTGAATTTCAGCAACACGATGTGATCAATCCATTATCTGTAGATGTCAGTGCTATATATAACTTGGCATGCCCTGCATCCCCTATTGATTATCAGAAAGATCCCATTCATACCCTGCAAACCTGTATTCACGGGGCGATAAACATGCTGGAGTTGGCGCGCTTGAATAGGGTGCCGATACTCCAGGCCTCAACCAGTGAGGTGTATGGCGATCCTGAACAGCACCCACAGGTGGAAGGGTACTGGGGGAATGTTAACCCCATCGGCCCAAGAGCTTGCTACGACGAGGGCAAGCGTGCTGCAGAGACGCTTTTTTATGACTATCACCGTACGCACCATGTTGATACCCGGGTCATCCGTATTTTTAATACCTACGGCCCCCGTATGAAGGCAGATGATGGCAGGGTGGTTTCAAACTTCATCACAAGTGCTTTGAGGGGGGAACCATTAACAATTTACGGAGATGGAACTCAAACCAGATCGTTTTGTTATGTCGATGATCTCGTCCGATTGATTATGGCCTGCATGGACTGTGATGTGCGTCATGAGAGTCCGATCAATGCCGGTAATCCAGAAGAATATACGATGATGGAACTGGCGACACTGGTTATGGACCTTGTTGATCGGGATTGTTCAGTTGTTCATCACGCACTCCCTGTCGACGATCCAAAAAAACGCAGGCCTGATATTTCAAACGCGAAAAAAATTCTCAATTGGGAACCCAGGGTTGGTGTGAGAGAAGGGCTGTTCCGGACTAAGAATTATTTCCAGCAAGCAACAGAGAAACCGATACAAACGCAGAGTTTCAAGTCTGCAAAGGTGGAGCTGGAGGTTGCTCATGCCTGATTTGATACCGGTTTTGGTAACAGGGGGCGCCGGGTACGTAGGTAGTCATGTCTGCAAAGCTTTACGGCAGAATGGAATTTTACCCCTTACCTATGATGATCTCAGTACAGGCCATGAACAGGCTGTTCAATGGGGCCCGTTCATTTGTGGGGATATAGCTGATGGCAACAAGTTAGAGAAGGTTTGCAGGGAATATAAGCCTCGGGCTGTTTTACACTTTGCTGCGCGGGCGTATATCGGGGAATCAATGGGGATGCCTGCTGAGTATTATAGAACCAATGTACTTGGGAGCTTCACTCTACTTGAAGCGATGAAAAACACAGGTGTTAAGCACATTGTTTTCTCTAGCACCTGTGCGACCTATGGCATTCCTGAAACTCAACCCATTACGGAAGAACAATCTCAAAAACCCATAAACCCTTATGGGAATACCAAGCTGGCAGTGGAAAAGATGTTGTCTGATTTTGATAACGCCTATGGTATCAAGTCGGCTGTTCTTCGTTACTTTAATGCTGCGGGTGCTGATCCTGAAGGGGATATTGGCGAAGATCATGACCCCGAACCTCATCTTATTCCCAATGTTTTGACGGCCATCAGCAATCGAACACCTCTTACTATTCATGGAGCGGACTATCCCACGCCTGATGGAACCTGTATTCGGGACTATGTTCATGTCTGTGATCTGGCAACAGCACATGTTTCGGCCTTTAGGAAATTACTGGGTGGTTGTGACTCGTTTGCCTGTAATCTCGGGGCCGAAAAAGAAGTTTCTATCCGGAATATCGTGGCCGTGGCGGAGAGGGTAACGGGAAAATCTGTCCCTCATGAAATAGGGCCACGCCGTTCTGGTGATCCGGCAAAACTGGTTGCAAACGCGGCTCGTGCCAGAGAGCTCCTTGGATGGACGCCCGCCCATAGTGATATTGAAACAATTATTAAAACAGCTTGGGCCTGGCACTGCCGGCAGCAGGCCAAACGCGCAGCTTGATATCTTTAAAAGGATATTTGGCGCGAAGATCAAGTTCTTAGTAAGTGAAGGTTAAGTACAATGAAGATTTCTGCAATCGTTCCCTGTTATAACGAAGATGAAAATCTAGATGCGGCCTACGAAGCCTATACCAAGGCGTTGGAACCCTATGAAGATTATGAAATTATCTTTACTGACGACGGGAGTACGGATCGATCTCTGGAGATGATTAAATCGTTCGCTGCGAAAGATGAACGGGTTAAATATATTTCTTTTTCCAGAAATTTTGGAAACTGTGCAGCCTTTCGAATTGGGTATCGTTACGCACGCTTTGATTGGTGTATCCAGTATGACTGTGACCTGCAGTCCCCACCCGAGGAGTCATACAAGCTTATCGAGAAAGCTCAGGAAGGATATGATGTTGTGTTTGGGATCAGGCGTGATCGTGATGATCCTTTTTATCGGGTCTGGGGAACGAAGATACAGCAGTTCATTGCGGAGCGCCTGTTTGCTATAGAAATTCCCATTGGTGCGTCCGTATTTCGTGTTATGCGGACGGCTGTTGCACGTGATGTGATTAACTATCCTGCACGAGCACAATATTTCATCGCGACAGTCCCCAAGGTGACACATAATTATACGTCGATTGAAACAGATCACCATGCCCGTCGGGATGGGGAGTCAAAATGGACGCTTTATAAAATGTTCCAGCATAGCTTTGATCTGTTTCTTGGTTTCTCGGTTATGCCCTTGATGTTTATATGGATATTGGCTGGTCTGGCTGTGATAATGGCGCTGGGCAGCCTGTTTCTTGATAGCGCAGGGTCGGCATTTTTAACGGCGCTTATCGCTGGGGGAAATTTGATCGGTCTGGGAATTATAGGTGAGTATATAAAGCGCCCGTTCAGTAGCAATTTGCCCTATAAACAGATCTATGTTCGGGAAAGCAATATCCCCGAGTGTCAGCAGGACTTCAATACAAGGGACCTTCTGGAATATGGTAAGGTAGCAAAGTCTGCTCCCGTCCTCGTTGCAAGTGGAGAGGGGAGTTGATAATGGATCAGCTGATCGAACAAACCCTTTCTGATGCAGCTTCGGCCAACGAAGTACTCGTGGATAAAGAGCAGGCAGGCGACTATGCTGCCAAAGATTATGCTCCCAGAGATTATGCTAAGGGCAAAACGGTTCTGATACTGGGCGCTAGCCCAGACCAGTTGCCATTATATTGGGTGGCCAAAAATGCAGGAGCTTACGTCATTGGTGCCGACGCCAATCCAGAGGCAATGGCGCGTCCCGTGGCGGATGAGTTCCTGTTACTTAAAAGCCGTGATGCAACAGATATCATCAAAATGTTGGGGGGGAGAAAAATAGACGGCGTTGCGTCACCGGGGAATGATTCATTCCACCAAACAATTTACGATCTGGCAGCGCATTATAATTTACCCAACCCACCCAGTAAAAAAGCTGTGCGTGCGTCTTGTGATAAAGGCTTCTTTTCTTCTTTGGCACAGGAAATGGGAATTTTTGCGCCGATGCATTGTGCATCAAAGGACTTTAAAACACTTGAGACCTTTGCCCATGATCGTCCGTTTCCGTTGATTGTTAAACCTGCTGACTCTTCTGGAAGTAAAGGGCTGACGTTTGTTACGGAGTTGGATCAGCTACGCAAAGGTTATGACAAAGCATCATCCTTTTCCCCTACTGGATTGGTCATTGTTGAAGATTATGTGGTTGGTGATCAGTTTGGGGTAGAAGCTTTCCGTTTCGATGGACGATGTGTTCTGTCTGCCGTTAGCCAGAGAGGGCATTCCGGCCCACCGGATTTTCTTGTTACCCAGCACAGGGTCGGGTTTCCGCTATCTGATGTTTTGGAGCAGGAATTACTTCCGTTAATTGAACGTATTGCCGATGCGTTGGATATCATAAACGGACCTCTTAATTTTGACATCATCCTCACGCCCGATGATCGCATTTGTTTTATTGAGATGGGGGCGCGTCTTTCCGGTAATGGTTTTCCAGCACTGGTGAGAGAAACTTATGGTGTGGACACGCAAGACTGGGTATTGCGTATGGCGCTTGGCAAACAAGTTCATGTTCCAAGAGGTTTTTTACGTCCCCAAAAATATGGTATCCAGCAGGTTATGGGGGCCGCTAGAACAGGTATTCTGAAAAGCATTACAGGGATGGATCGCTTGGAAGCCCATCCGGCGTGCAAACAACAAACGCTTTTCGTCCAACCAGGACAAAAGGTTTATCGGTTTGAGCGAACGATTGACCGGTTGGGTGTGGTGTTGCTGGCGCATGAGAACAGAGAACTCACCGAACAGGGCTTGTCCTGTCTTTTGTCCGACATATCGTTCGTAATCGATGATCAAAATAGCCTTGAACAAGTAAATATAGAGCCAGATATAAATGAAGCAGGAGTAGTGGTTAATGTCTAGATCTACCAAGTGGTCAATATTGTTTGGCATCTTTGCGGTTTTACTTGGGGGCTATGCCATCCTTTTTTTGCCATCTGATCGCGAGGTTAAAAGCCTGGGTATCTTTGTTTTCAAGTTAACGCCCTTTTTTCTGGCCGCTCTTGCAATATCCCTGTTTGATCCGGACCTATTCAAACGCCTGCGGGTAACTGTTCCCATCGCTTATTTTTGCTTTGCGGTTTTCTTTTTCTTCTATGTCCCCAAGATGTTTTTTGATATTGCATTCAGGGATGCAGGGAATGTTTATTACATGACCCTTTTGATGGTGCCTTTCCTAATTCTCTCTTTTGCGCTGATGTTTCGAATGGGGGGAGGATCAACGGGAACAGTGCTGAGAATTGCAATCGGTTTATTGATATTGATGTTGTCAGGTATCGAAGACCTCGCTTTTCTGACACTTAATCCACATGAAATCGGATCGAAATATAACCCGATACCCGAAGTGTGGTCATGGGCATCTCATATGAAGGTCAGGATTGGTCACTATCCGACCAAGAATGAGGCCTTTGTGTTTATCGGTGTGCATGTCGTACTGGCCACGATCATTGCCTTTTATCATTTTCGCTGGTTGCAGCCCATCGGACGTTATTTGGGTGTTTACGAAAACGTTGAACCGCAAACGGATCAACCATCCCGGGAAGCTTTCGCGAGATCATGAGCGATTATCGTATTCTGGTGACTGAAGACCCTACTGATATTTGTCAGGAATCTTGGGATGAGGTCGCTGGTAACAGTTTACACACAAGTTATAACTGGCAACGATTTTGGACCGAGGCTCAGGCACCGACCTGGCCGCGGAGCCGAACTGCGATGGTCCTGGTTTATCATGGGAACAAGATGGTTGGGCATTGTGGGGCCTATCGCTATCCTTATCCATTGCCTTTGCCAAGTTGCTGGCAGCGACGCATTGCACGGTCTCTCCTGTGGCCACTAAACCCGGTTAACTTTCACAAACACCCGGTAGTTCACCCGCAGGCTGATCCTGACAAGGTTATTCCGCTGTTACTTGATGGTGTTGATCAATTGCGTCGACGCTGGCTTGCCCCGACGGCCCGTTTTGTTCTTCTTGATCGGGAACGAGACAAACTGTTATTCCGATATTTAGAGGAAAAAGGGTATGTTTTCTCGCCGGGTATCACAGATACACATCTAGAGGTTAAGTGGTCATCTTTTCAGGATTATTTGCAAAGTGCGATGAAGAGCAAACATCGTAATTATCTTGCCAGATGTTACCGTCGCGCGATAGAGGCGGGAACGTCATTTGAGGTTCTTTCCGATCCTGCAGCCCATAGTGAGGAAATAATATCCCTGTTAAGGAATGTTGCCGATCATAACCGTAGCGAGACACTTTATGCGTCGAATTTTCTGCAAGCTGCTGAACAATTTCTTGGACGTGAAAACATTGTCGTTATTTGTGCCAAGGTAAAAGGGCGGATCGTGGCCTGTACCATTAACTACAGGGATCATGATAAGATAACTCAGAAATCATTGGGAATGGACTATGGCTTGTCTCAATCGCTCAATCTGTACCGACTGATTATTGCCGAGGGCATCAAGTATGCAATCAAGCATAAAATCAAATCAGTCGGTTGTGGTTTTAGCCAGTACGAGATTAAACGACGTTTGGGATTAGAACAAATTGAGACAACAACTGCGATCAAGACCTGGCCTTCAGGGTTGGCAGGGGTGTTTGCCTATCGTTCAGGTGCTATGAAGGTCACATCGGAAACGTCATCCGTCTCAAAGGCCGTCTCAAAGGCCAGCACGTGAGAGGCATTACAGCAAAAATCCGTTTGCTCAAAAACTCTATCCTGTTGATGAGTTCTATGGTCTTGCTTCGCTTTTTTTCTGCTGCGACGACAATTGTACTTACCCACTGGTTAACTCTGGAAGATTACGGACGTTTTTCCTATGGGCAGTCGGTTGCGTTGTTGGTGATGTTTGGTGTGTCAGTCGGGTTACCAACGTTTATTGTCAAAGATGTCTCGGCAAAGACTGAGCGCTCAGATGAATTGTTTGTAACGTGCCTGAAGTTGATCAGTATTCTGAGCCTTATTGAATGCAGCATTATTGCAATGCTTTTCCTTTTGGGTGAGTTCTCTCAAAGTCTTGCCAGTACGGTTATTCCCATGTCTATCGGTGGGGGAGCTCTCGCTGGGAATATGGTGATGCAGGCCTTCTTCAGGGCCTATGACCGCTTTGCCTTGCAGGCGGCCTTGCTCTCGCTTCAGGGGATCGTCATGCTGGTTATTTTATCACTGACAGCCGAGATTTTTGACAGCTCTATTGCTGTTGCCTGGGCTTTTGCTGGATGTGCGATTGTTCTCTTGGGGATACATATTGTTTTTGCTGCCCGTATTATCCGAAAGATTACTGGACGTTTAATCGTCTGGTCATCAGACGGTAAGTTTGGTGTGAGAGCACTGTTGCGTAAAACCATATCTTTCGGCCTCATTGACTGGGTTATGGCTGGATATCCTTTGATTATCGGCACAGGGTTACTCTTTTTGGGGGGGGAGGCCCTAGTTGGAATTTTTTACGCCGGCTTTGCTGTTTTTGGAGCTGTGTCCATTGCAGCCCTTGTTCTTGATCAGATATTCATAAGAGAAATTGTTCGATTGGATAAAACACAACAAGCAAAAATGAGCCGGATTTATATTTTTTCAGCTACACTGGCTGGTCTTTTCATCGGATCATCTCTGTTTTTTAGTGCAAATTTTCTGGCGAGCATTTTCTTCTCGGAAACTCAGCCGTCCCTTGTTGTGGTTTTAAAGGTGTTGTCAGTTGCTTTAGCCTTTCGATTTATCAGTTTGGCGGCTAGCAGCTTTGAGAGACTGAATGATGGGCAAAATAAAGTATTGTTATTCAATCTTTGTGGTGTTGGTGTGCTTGCTTTCGCGATGCCAACTGCTTTGCAGTGGGGATTGACTGGTGCCGCAACCTCAATGGTTATTTTTGAAGCCTGTTTGGCGGTTATTTTTGTTTGTCGTACATTTCTTATGGGGAGTGGTTATGTTGTTCCTTCGTCTAAGACTTTTTAAAGACTGTCGTCTCTAAAATCGTGTCATCACAGGCTCTCATAAGAACCGTTCTGCCGGGTGTTTGGCCTACCTTCCTTTTAGATAAAACCATAAATATCAAAGGATATAGAGATAACAACACACTGCATACAGTCGTCTGCATATTTATTGTTATCGCGAATGTGCGTTTGGTTGATGAACATAAATCAGATAATTAATTGATATTTATGTAATTTTAGTACGCATACAATGGTCTGTTTTGCTCTGGTTAACTCTTGTGGAGATATGTGACAAATTTTGTGGAGATGAATTTGATAGTCACTCTTAAATAGAATCGAAATATTGTACGAAAAAATAACGTAAAATAATGTTTTTATAGATTTTTTTTGAAATAAAAATTTTTAGTTTAAGGTGAAAATTTTCAGATTTATTCCAATATTTAATCTATCTTGTTGATTTTTAAGTTGTATATACTTGACCCTATTGCTGGGTATTAAGAGGAGTTGTATACAATATTCTTAAGACTGGTCATTGAATAGTAATTGCGTTAATCTCTCTTTAACTAATTCAACGTAATTTTCCTACATTCGCTCCCCACGTAGTCAGGGGTGGCTCCATAAATAAAGGTTTGTATGGCATTGCAAGGATGTCGTTTACAACTCAAACCGGATCAGATTTGTGACTGTAGTTTAGTGTGTTTGGGCACAAGCTGATTTTCTATTACATGGAGTGGGGTGCGTTAGAAGCTGGGCTTGGTCGTCTAGAGCTTTTTTTGAACGGGTTGACGTGTAGGGTGGTTGCGTCATTGGGTGGCTTTGTGTGTTTGGCCTGAACCTGTCGTTCAAAGCGTGTGGTAGCTCGTATGTGTGGTATTCGACAGCATGTGTTCTTGTCTGGTTTCAAACTGTCAAAGGCACTTCCTATTGGGGGGATCTAGCCAACGTGAAAACCATATAGAACAGGACGTAAGATCCTGGTCAAGATGACTAACCCGCAGTTTTTATAACTGTGATGTAAGTAAATTCAGAACGATATGCGATATGTAAGTGTGGGGTCGCGTTCTGGTTTTACAGCGTAGTGGTATACGTCACGTATGCGGGTGTCGGGGTAAGGAAGGATCGTTCAAGTGACACAGGTAGCAGTCACGGCTTGAGGAACGTTAAGGATTATCCGGGGGGATAAAAGCGTTCTGCCTTTGCTTCTTTTAAGGGGTGTTTTGTCGGGTTTTGTGGTTTTATTTTATTCCCTATGGCTTTTAACCGCTTGAAAGACAACCACAAAGCCCCGCAAATAAATTCCCAAATAAACCCCAAAGAATATTTCTCATTTTCATTTTTCACTTAATTTTATATCAACTTCTACAACACTCCAGAGAAACGTTACTTCCTTTGGCGTTTCTTTAGTTGCTAAGGGAAATACGCCGATATGAATGTCGCCGACCCTTGCGTCTTCTCCAATATAGTCCAGTGTTGTGTATTGTGGGCAGTAACCTTCGACTGTTTCATGGAAAAGATCATAAATTTTGCTGGGCGAGCGTTGCGTATCTATTTCACTTATTTTTTTGCCCGATTGCCCCGCGCGGGATATGTCCTGAATTGCGGAACCAATAATGCGATAGCGAAAATCAGTTCCGCCATCAAGAACATCTATAAGACAGGAGTTTCCAAGTAATTTTGGAATATTGATCGGATCCAACTCTTCCTTGGCAGGCAAATCATTATGACCACGCAGTTGGTTCCAGTGATCTCTTGCTTGATCAATTAAATACATATGCCGTCACGGAAGAAATATAATAATAGTTGCTGGATATAGATGCGAGTTCTCCAGGTAACTCAATTTTTTTATAGTATAGACAGGAAAAATTAATAATACCTAGCAATAGGATACGGTTGTTGATTTTGTAATTTTCCTTAAAGGCAAATTAATACTTTGTAGCAGAGAATTGACCGTGAAGATTTTTGTTGCGTTTGCTTACTGCCAATCTCTCATAAGGTCATATCATGCCAAAGATTTTGAACAAATCTTTTAACCTCACGGGTAAAATTTTAGCGTCGGTCGTTATTACTCTGGCCATCGGATTAACTGCCACGACAGCCTTTGTTGTGAAAGAAAGTCAGGATGCGATCCTGGATGTTGCCGAAAAACACGGACAGGAACTTGCTGGAAATATCGGCAGTCAGGTCAAGGCTGATATTGATGTGGCGATGACGGCATCGCGCACCATGGCTGAAACATTTCTGGCTTATCATCGTGCCGGGATTAAAGATCGAAACGTTTATCGGGAAGCACTTAAGGGTATTACGCAGAATAACCCTGATTTTGCCGCGGTCTGGAGTGGATGGGAACCAAATGCTTTGGACGGTAAGGATGCTGACTTTGCCAACACGCCAGAGAGTAATGCAAGTGGCCGTTTTATTGATTTGTGGTTTCTTAAAAATGCCACTGATTTAGGCGTTAGGGGACTTAACATTGATAAGGGTGAAACAGCAGATTGGTACGACGGCCCTAGAAAAGCCATGGCAGAGGTGATTACAGAACCTTATTCCATGGAATTGGCCAAAGATGAAGGAACTGAAGAATTCCTTGCGACTTCTGTTGTGGTCCCCTTAATTCAGGATGGGAAGTTTATCGGCACGGTTGGTATTGATTTTAACCTACGGGAAGTACAAGACAAGATTGCTGAAATTCGTCCTTATGACGAAGGCATTGTAACACTTATTACTAATAATGGCGTTTGGGCAGCCTATCCGGATAAGAAACAAATCGGCAAAGCGATAGAAGAAAGTTCACCGCAGCTAGAGGACTATAAAGCAGCTATTGCCAAAGGTGAGAATGCAAGCTGGATTAGTTATTCAAACGAACTAGGTAAAGAAGCTCTTTATGTCCTGGTACCATTGACTGTCGGGCATTCCAAAACGCCCTGGTCGATTGCAGCTATCATGCCGTTGGATAAGGTTCAGGAAGGCGCAACCAGTGTCCGCAATAACATGGTTGTTGCTGCAGTGGTCTTAACGCTTCTTATGGCTCTGATTATCACTGTTTTAATTACGGTATTGATGAGTAAGCCCCTTAAAAATATCACCAATGTTGTTGAAGTCTTGTCTCGGGATGAGACTGATGTGGAGATCAAGGATCAACAGCGGAGTGATGAAATCGGTGTCCTGGCAAAGGCGCTGGAGCATTTCCGTAACAAGCTCATTCAGGTTCGCGACCTACAGGCCGAGCAGGTGGAAAAAGATCGCAAAGCGGAACAGGAACGTCGTGATACGCTCTTGGGAATTGCAAATCAGTTTGAGGAACAGGTTCAGGGTGTGGTTGGTAATGTATCCAGTTCGTCCGATCATCTTTTAACATCGGCGGAAAGCATGTCCGCGGTGACGGATAATGTATCAAGGCAGACGACTGTTGTATCAACCGCTACGGAAGAGGCGTCGGCTAATGTGGCAACTGTTGCTAGTGCGACGGAAGAGCTATCGGCTTCTATTGGCGAGATTAATGCGCAGATCACCCGCGCGGTTTCGGTGTCACAAGAAGCGGTGCAAGAGGCAGATCGGGCCAATGCAAAAGTACAGGGATTGTCGGAAGCGGCCCTGAAAATTGGTGATGTTATCAAGTTGATCAGCGATATTGCAGAACAGACCAATCTGTTGGCCTTGAATGCGACTATTGAGGCTGCCCGTGCAGGTGATGCCGGTAAAGGGTTTGCCGTGGTAGCCTCCGAGGTTAAATCACTGGCGAACCAGACTGCCAAAGCAACCGAAGAAATCACAAGTCAGATTTCCGGTATTCAGGATGAAACAGATGCATCTGTCGAAGCCATAGGTGGTATTGGAAACACGATTTCGCAAATCAGTGAAATTTCCACTGTTATTGCCTCTGCAATGGAGGAGCAAGGCGCTGCTACACAAGAAATATCGCGTAATGTTCAAGAAGCCGCCGCAGGGACCAGTGAGGTCACAAGAAGTATTACCGAGGTGAATAGTAATATTGAAGAAGCTGGCAATGTTTCCCAATCCGTTTTGACAGCAGCACAAACCTTGCAAGATGATGCGGCGGTTCTGACGCGTCAGGTTGATGAGTTTATGAACCAGATCCGAGCCTCTTGAATACTGGTTAAGCACTGACCAAGCATTGGCCAAGGCACGGAGCGAGCAGCATTCTAAACTATGCTGCTCGCGTTCTCAGGCCATTCAATATTTTCTTTGCTGTGGTTCTTAAGGACATATCTCTTCTCGTTAAACGATTTAAGCGCGCCATAGAGTGCCTGATTCCAGGCTGAGGCTTTGTCTTTTGTTGATAGTTAATGACGTGAAAATTATTTTTGTATCAATACCTTAAGATAGGCGTGATCTGGTTTATTATTGTTATCCTCTCCCATATATAATCGTTTTTCATTACTGGTCGAATGACCCTGTTTAGTGACATATTTTTTCTTATTTAAGGGGTGTTATTCTATGGGTAATACATCCTTAAGTAATCCCGCGTAACGTGATAAGTAGTGAATGCTGATTGCAATAATAACGAGAAATTGCCGATGAGCAGTATCGATCTATCCGGAGATTTATCTGGGAGCCAAAACAATTCGCCTTTGTTTCAATCCATTTGGCAAACCGTTGTGGATGGCATGATCGTTATTGATCATCTTGGCATTATTCAAATGGTCAATCCGGCTACTCTCAGAATTTTTGGCTACGCAGAAGAAGAGCTTATTGGCGAGAACGTCAAGATCCTGATGCCCAGACGTTATAGCTCTGAACATGATCAGTATCTGTCGAATTTTATGGCGGGTGGCCCCAACAAAATTATTGGTATTGGACGCATTGTCGAGGGTAAAACCAAATCTGGCCGGGAAATATCCATGTATCTGGCGGTCAGCGAGCTGAAAGTCGGGGATAAGGTATATTTCACGGGAATTTTACGGGATCTGACAGAAAAGGTCAGGGCTGAAAGAGATATTATTGATGCGAAAGAAGAGGCCGAGCGTGCTAACCTTGCGAAGTCACATTTTCTGTCGTCCATGAGTCATGAATTGCGAACTCCCCTAAATACTATTCTGGGGTTTGCCCAACTTTTACAAATCACTGACGAGAAAGATATAAAATACGACCTTTATCAGGAGGCTGTGGAACATATTTTAAAAAGCGGTGATCATTTATTACGCTTGATTGATGATGTACTTGACCTTTCCAAGATTGAATCCGGAATTGTCGCCGTTTATCCAGAAGATATCGACGTATCGGAAATCGTAGAAGAATGTATGGATCTCACAAAATTTCTGGCATCCAGCCACAATGTCAAAGTGATATTCAAACCGGAAAATATCGGAAAAACATTTATCCACGCGGATAGATTAAGGCTAAGGCAGTGTTTAATTAATCTGATTAGCAACGGGATCAAATATAACCGAAACGATGGCTCTGTTTTTATCTCGTACAGAAAACTGAAAAGTTCCTTTGTCCGCATTAATGTGATTGATACCGGACATGGTATACCCCTTGAACTCCATGATAAACTCTTCACACCTTTTGATCGCTTGGGGCATGAAAACTCCATAATAGAGGGCAGCGGTGTCGGGCTTTCCATCACCCGAAAAATCATCCGAATGATGAAGGGTGATATTGGTTTTTCCAGTACTTGCGAAGGGAGCCAGTTCTGGATTGATTTACCTGTGGGTGAAGAAAATGAGAAATTTCATATAAGCGATGGAGAGTTGAAAAACTATATGGGGAAGAGACTTACTAAACCAGCGGGCCATGTTCTCTATATTGAAGACAATCCTTCCAATGTCGATTTGTTAAGAGGGATTATAAACAAGGTTTATCCTGATATGACAGTTGATAGCTGTCCCTCAGCAGAAAGTGGTCTTGATTATATTACAAACCATCGGTGCGATATAATTTTTATGGATATCAATTTACCGGGAATGAGTGGTATCGAGGCGATGAAGTGTCTTGAGCAACAACATCTTAAAGTACCGCCGGTTATTGCCATTACCGCAGATCTTTCCGAGCCGACGATGAAAAAGATCAAAAGGCAAAAGTTCAGTGAAACAATTACGAAACCCATTGATTTGATTGAAACGGTCAAGGTGCTGGAACGCCATTTATAATTCTAAAACCATGGTACAATTTTATAATGCGTGCAGTTTTATATAAATAACAGAGTAATATAGTGAGGTATTTTCCTGTCGTAGAAGAGGTGACATGAAGTTTCTCTATATTGAAGATCAACCATTGAATACACGTATCCTCTCCTTGTTTGTGGAACAGTTATGGGGGGAGAAACTGTTTTGTGCAGAAACAGCAGAAGACGGGTTTGATATGCTTATGGAGCAGGATTTTGATCTGGTTTATATGGATATCAATCTGCCGAAAATGAACGGTGTTGATGCGGTGAAATACATTCGCGATGTTTTGAAACAGCCCAAACTTCCAATTGTCATGGTGAGTGCAAATACCAGTGAGAATGTGATTGCCAAGTCTTATGAAAATGGATGCCGCGCTTATATCAAAAAGCCTGTGAAAATTGGAAATTTAAAGGAGATCACGGAACAGGTTTTGAAAACTGATGAGATTATCCCCTGCATCTAGATCCTGTCGCTGTTTCTTCGTTATTAACCAAGAACTGTATTCACACTAGTTGCCTAGGCGATAATTGTTTTCGCGATAATATAAAGCCCTAAAATAAGCAGCGCCATAAAGAGAAAGCGCCTGAACAGGCTTTCTGATAAGTGGGTTCTTATTTTCTGACCGATTATCATGCCAACCATGGTCGGTATCAGAGCCACACAGGAAAGAATGATAAGTTCTGTACCATATAAGGTTTCGTTCTTTTTACCCGGGCTTTCAATCGAGATCGCCCATATACTGATACCCAACCCCAAGGTCGAGAGACAGAAAAGAATTCCCATTGCCTGAACAAGAGCATCGCGGCGAAGGCCAATGGCTTGCAGATACAAGACACCGGGAACGACAAAAGAGCCTGCCATACCGGTGAAAATACCATTGATTGCCCCAAACACAGGGCCACACCAACGTTGCTTTTGTTTTGATAGATTCAGCTGTAACCCCAAAAGGCTGCTTGTGCCATACAGTACCAGAAGAGCCCCCAAGAGAATGGACAGAGTATCTGTTGGAAAGTTGGTGGCGAATAGAGCGCCAAGGATAATGAAGATACTCGCGAACAGGAAAAAGGACCAAAGTCGCCTGATCAGCTTGATGAAATTTCCCCCGACCAAGGCCTGCCATAGATTGGTGGTCAAAGACGGCACCAACAGCAAGATCATGGCACTGGAAAGGTCCAGAGTAACAGTCAAAAGTCCCAAGCAGATTGTTGGTAAACCAAGTCCAACAATACCCTTCACAGTCCCGGCGAGCAGAAACACGAGGAATATAACAACAATAGTTTCGGAGGCAGGCATCAGCTCAAACATCAGACGACCTTAACAAACTTTAGTTATTCTGTATGGAAGAATAAGTCAGCGGCAAAATGATAGAGTTTACGAAAACAAAGAAATTTTTCTTGGGTGCGTTTTACGTTGCATAAGGACGAGACCCAATTAGGGGCAGTCTTATAATTTTGTATGGTGCAACTTCCCTCTGATACAGGGGCAAGAACCCCCTGTATCTCATTACACGCTTCTTTAGACAGGTGAAGGCTATTCCTGTTTGGAAAAGTCCATAGTCCAGTTACCTTCCCAGGTTAGGCCGCCATCTGATGAAAAGGCTTGTTCCCAACGGGGCGTGGCCGTGGCGATACGGGTCCATTGAAAGCGAACCTTGATGGGGATACCGTTCAGGATATCATCAGCGAAGAAGGTTCCTTTTCCTCCTTCAAACCATCCTTTGACAGGAACATCCAGATTGTGTGGCGTACGATTGTCCAGCCACCAGATTGCCCAGATATCATTTTCAGGATCGTAAGTGCGCAAGGAAATCGCTCGATAAGGGCCATCGGGCAGATTGAGAAGATTATCATCCATATTACCTTGTCCGCCCAAAATGGGTTGCGCGTGCATTTGTCCCGAAAATTCCTGCCAGTCTTCACAACCGTAAAGGCGTTCTTTTAATCGCCTGTGGCGCACGTTCCATTTACCGAGGAGAAAGTCGAAAGCTGCGGCTTGTGGTTGTGTCATATTTTGTTTCTCTTATTTTTTTACCAGATTGAGGCATCGTGCCTGTCAGGTTATTGGGTTGATCTTGGCATATTCATTTGAAAAGCCTCTATGCCTGGGGAAGATAATTCTTTATACCTGTCAAATAATGTCAGGTATTATTTGTGGGCAAAAAATAAATGCGGGCGTCTCGTCTTCTTTCCATTCTGATGCGACTACAAAAGGGACAGGTTACGGCGGAAAAACTGTCGAAAGATCTGGAAGTCTCTGTCCGCACAATCTATCGCGATATGGATCATCTGAGCTTTTCAGGCGTCCCTGTTTACGCTGACCGGGGCCGCGCAGGAGGCTTTCAGCTTTTGGATGGATGGCAGATGCCGGCAACAGGTCTGACGACGATTGAGGCTGAAGCGCTATTACTTTCCGGTATGCCGGATCAGGTCAGGCAGCTGGGGTTACAGAGCGCAATGCTGAGCGGTCAGGAGAAAGTTCTGGGGACATTATCTGCATCACAAAAGGATTTCATTGGCAAAATATCCGCCTGTGTCCATGTGGATCCTGTTTCATGGTTCGGGATGGAAGAGCCCGCCGAAGATCTTCGGGACCTTGCGGATGCCGTCTGGAACTTGCGTAAAATTTCCTGTGTGTATGAAAGCTGGCGCGGAGAAGTCCAGCGAGAGTTATGTCCTCTGGGGCTAGTTGTCAAAGGTGGGAAATGGTATCTGGTTGCTATTGCGGTTAAGGCCTGTAGCGAAAAAGACAACAGAGATAAAGATTGGGGGGATTACATTGCTGGCAATGAGCGTATTTACCGGGTTGGAAAGTTTCAGCAAGTAACTGTTTTGGGCGAAAGTTTCAGTCGTCCAAAGAGTTTTGATTTGGCGGATGTATGGCGCAAGGCTGTTCGTCGATATGAAGAGAATATTTATCGGGATAAGGCGACGTTACGGATAAACAAAGAAGGCCTCCGCCAACTGCCACGGTTAGGTGAGCCAGTTGTAAGGGCTGTGATGGAAAACAAACCAGAACCTGATGCGGACGGGTTTGCCAAAATTACGATCCCGATTGAAACGATAGAGAATGCCTGTGCTGATATCATGCAACTAGGGACAAATTGTCAGGTTTTAGGGCCAAAAGAGCTTGTTGATGAAATGAAAGTTAAAGTGAGGACAATGGCGGATTTTTACTCTTGATATGTTTTCTTGAGATGAAAATGTGATTGAGGGAGAATGTTTATAAGATGAGACGCTTCCCCTATAACAGCGACGTGCCCTTGTTGAATGCTTTGGTTACGGATCAGTCCTTGGCCTTTGGCGACAGCGGCCCGTAAATCAGGATCTTGCTCGGTAAAGGAACCACCGGCTTCTAATGAAGAGCTTTCAAAGGTAATGCTTCCTAGAATTTGTGCACCGTTGCCAAGGGTTGAATTACCGAGGATGGTAACGCCGCCCAGATATCTGCCGTGATCACCGATATGAATAGCGCTGTCGGGGTTGTTTGCCTTGATTGTCACGCCGCCTTCGGGGCCAAACTGATTGTTTGAACCTATGATGATTGTCCCACCATTGGCTTCCAGATAGGTCTGGGCATGAAAGGTATTTCCATTGCCAAGCATGATTGTTTCAGCATTGTCAGCGCGAATAACAATACCAGGATAGAAGATGTTGCCTCTTCCAATCTTTGCATGCACAGAAATCAAGGTCGAGAAGGGATCAAGGATCGTATTGCCACACGTAGTGAGTTCCATCGTTTCGCCCAAAGTACGGAAGCCATTGTCTTTGCGTTGAGCATCAATTTTGGCGAGAAAATGGTCGTTGGTGATCATGTATCAATCCTGTGAGAATGTTTTCTACAGTATTGATTTATAGTTGTTTTTGTAAAGAATTTTTATTGGTTGAAATAAATGATTTGGCAAGGGCATCACCCAGACAATAACGTGTTGATATTACCTGGAGAACTCGTAGCCAACTAGGTCTGATTTTTTGATCTTGTTATCCAGAATGAATTGCAGGTCATGGGTAATGATCGGATAAGTAACTCAAGTTGGTTTTGTATCCTATAGGTTTATTTACTAATTATTATAGGTATCAAAATAAGTTATATTTAAAGCTATAATAGAAAAGCGATTTATCCCTTTGGGGTCCCAACATGTTTGGAATGGTGAACAGGCATATTATTCAAACGATACAAACCACCTATGGTGAACAAAAGTGGATTGATATTATTGCCAGTATTCCTGAAATTCCTCATTTCTCGCAATTACAACAATATCCTGATGAGATAACTTTTTTAATCATCAAAAAGTCCGTTGAGACCCTGGATATTGATATTGATTTGTTATTGGAAACCCTTGGTCGGGGCTGGATAAAGGAAACTGCTGATGGACCGTGGGGGATTTATTATGAACTCTATGGCGACACAATCTTTACATTCTTGAATAATCTTGATTCCTTGCATGCAGCATTGGGGGCGCAATTAACTGATTTATCTCCGCCTTCATTTCTTTGTAAGCATGTTAATGCGGATACTATTTGTGTTCGTTATATGAGCAATCGGGATGGACTTACCTATTTTGTCAAAGGTCTGTTGAAAGGACTTTGCGAGAAATTTAGTTACCCCGCCCATGTGACAATTGAACAAACGCGCTCCGATTTAATCAAATATGATGAATATTTAATAGAGAAAATATGAAAACATCGATAGATAGCAATACGTTACTTGAAGCGATAGGATATTATTTTGTTTTTGGAAAAGATTTTTCTATTACAGAGTTTGGCGGGAATCTTGAAAAAATTATTCCCGAAATTCAGATTGGGAAAACTGTTGGTGACATATTTATTTTAGAACGGCCTAGGGTAAACTGGTCATTGGAAGATTTGGATTTCATCTTAAAGAAACCTATTTCTTTGCGATCAACGTCAGACAAAATTCTTTTTAACGGTGCGTTTTACCCTAGTGATAGTCATGTTCTTTTTGCTGGTTATCCTGTGTTAGTCACGATCGATGAAATCACCAGTTCAAACCTTAAAATGACCGATTTTGCGCCCAGCAATCCTCTTCATTTTTATTTCGGGACGTTGCAAGCAAAAGACACGCTATTACAAGACTTAAGCGAAATGACGAAAGCATTACAAAAGACAACCAAAGAAGCACAAGATGCCAATGCCGCCAAGACGTCCTTTCTCGCTACGATGAGCCATGAATTACGTACACCGCTCAACTCTATAATTGGCTTCTCTGATCTTTTAAGAAATGAAATAAATGGGCCAATAGGAAGTGAATACATTGCCTATGCTGATGACATAAATATTGCGGGTCATAATCTTCTTTCCGTTGTTAATGACGTGTTCACCGTCGCTAAACTTGAATCTGGACAGATAGAATTACATGACATCGAGTGCGACATTACAGAGATACTCAACTCATGTATTCACAAGATTAAAGCGACAGCACAGCAAGAAAATATTACGATTAATCTTCAGCTTGATGACAGTACCGCATTGATATTTGCTGACCCTGAAAAAGTAAATCACATCATAAACAACGTACTATCTAATGCGATAAAGTTCACACCTCAAGGCGGTAAGATCTCATTACGATCCTATTTATCTATCGAAGAACAGTTAGTGATTGAGATTTGCGATAACGGCGTTGGCATAAAATCGGATTGTTTAGAAACAGTGTTTGAGCCGTTTCGACAAATTCAAAAAGTGCATACCCGTGAATATGAAGGCAGCGGTCTTGGGTTGTATATCGCAAAGTCATTTGTAATGTTGCACAATGGAAATATCACAATTAGCAGTGATGAGGGGGCCGGTACAAAGGTTGAAATTGTTTTTCCAAGCGAACGTATTCTTCAGCAACCAGCTTTACCGAACAAATAACTTTTAGAACTGTACCGAGAGAATACGGCGCAGGAACCACTGCCATAGGGCATTACGTCGTGCAGAATGGCGGCGGTATCACTGCGCAAGTGGCACATATTTACAGATGCCAAACGATCTTTAACCCAGTTTGTCCAAGGAATTAATGGCTTTTATTGCTCGTTCTTTATCTACAGCGCCTAGTGGCAGGATTGGCAAGTGTGGAGATGCATCAGAGAGTGACAGAATATTTGCGGCAGAATACATAACCCTCATACCACCAAACTCTTTGAATAGCGTCCAGAACGGTTGGAAAAAACGATCGATCCGCTGAACCTCTTGAACGTCACCAGCTTGCGCAGCTTTTGCCAATTTCATCGCTTGTGACGGAAAAAGACCGCCAATCACGCTGTACCATGTATCAGCCCCGGCAAGAAGACCTGCGGCACAACCCCAGTCGCCACTATAGCCAATAGCAAAGCTATCCTTGTGGGCAGTCTTTTGGCGAAGGTGCGTCAGATCGGCCTCTATATCCTGACCTTGCGGTAAGGGCATTTTGACCGCGGCAATGGTCTCTAATTGCGAGAGACGTTTTAAAAGATCCAGTGAAAAGGTGAAATGGGTTGTGCCGGGGTTATTATAAATGCAAATGGGAAGGTCTGTGACCCCGGCAACCGCAACAAAATGTTGATAGACTTCTTCTTGAGTCAAAGGTGCGTAGGAAACAGGGGCCAGTAACAAGCCATCTGCCCCAGCATCGCGGGCATCTCTTGCCAAGTGCTGTACTTCATCTGTTCTGAGTGCGCCAATGCCAACAATCAGGGGAACACGACCATCAACGAAGTCGGCAGCCACAGAAACGGCATGTTGCCGCTCAGACCTTGTCAGATAGGCGTAACCGCCCGTACTGCCCAGCAGCCCAATAGAGTTAACCCCGGAATCCCCTCCGGAATCAGGCCCGGCCTTGACGATCCGTTCCAGCAAAAGACAAAGTGCATCGCTGTTTATCCGACCATCCTTATCTGTCGGTGTTATGGGGAAGGCAGAGAGGCCGTGAAAAAGTGACATGATCGTTTCCTGGCTGAAGAAGTGAGGTGTATAAGCCTTGGTGATTTATCAATAATTCTCTTCGTCTTATTGATTTCTTTTCACGAGGCATAGAGCCATTAATTTTTCTGGGATAGGGCCACTGTATAATTTGTAAGGCCGGGGTGTGAGGCCGGGCAATTGGAGCTGAAGCTATAATGAGTGGCAATTACACGAAGTTTGACCTCATATTAACGGCAACACTTCTCAGCGTGATCGGCTTGATCTCTTGGAGAAACATGCGATCAATACTCAAAATGTCATCAATCGCTCTCAATAATGCCTTTCCGTTCCTGAACCCGTTGGACGAAGACGTCGATAAAGGTGCGGATGCGGGGGACGCGGCGCAGGTCTTTGTGCATTAGTAACCAGATGTCGCGCTGGCTGACGGTTTGGCCGGGGGCGAGGCGGACGAGGTTGGGATCTTGCTCGCCTATAAAGCAGGGGAGGATGGTGGCCCCGATGCCAAAGCGCACGGCTTCGAGTAATGTAGCGACGGAATCACTGCGCAGTCGGCACATATGATCTGGAATCTCCGGGGCCAGTCTGGGCCACGTGGGTGTCGCTGTGCCATCGTCCCAGTTGAGCCAGACAATATTGTCGAAATCACCCTTTAAGCTGTCGAGATAATCCCGGGATGCATAGGACGCAAAGGTAGCGGTTGCCAGCTTGCGACCAAAGAGATCTTCGTTGGGGGAGTTGGTGGCATAGAGCGCCAAATCCCCAGGAAATGGGGTGTTGGATGTATCTTTACCATCCATCTCCTGCGTGCGAATGCGTAGGTTAATATCAGGATATTCTAGCAGAAATTCGGATGTCACAGACATCAGCAGATGGTTCGAGAGAATATCAGTTGTGACGATATGAATTGTGCCGCCTTGTTCCTCGCTCAACCCGGCAATGTTCTGGTTGATATCCTCGACCTCTTTTTCCAGTCGGGCGGCGCCCTCAAAGATTCGGTGTCCGGACGGACTGAGGGTGTTGCGCTTGGCTGTCCCGATAAAGAGGTTAAGACCCAGTCTTTCTTCAAAGGACTGGAGTTTGCGTGACACGGTGCTTTGATCAAGCCCGAGCTGTGCCGCCCCGGCTGTGATTGATCCACAGCGGGCAACGGCAAGAAATATACGCAGATCATCCCAATTTTTCATCCATGCAATATAGCATGGTTTATATGTAAATCTATCTATTTACGGTTTTTATGCATGTGTGTGAGAGTGCTTTTACCCATTCAACATTGTTATTTATTCAAAAAGGAACCACAACATGTTTGCATATTTTGTTGCTCATTTCGACGTTAAAGACCCCACTAAACTGGCGGCCTATTCAAAAGCAGCAGCTCCGATTATTGCTTCTTTCGGCGGGGAGCTATTGTTCAAAGGCGGGGCCGATAAAGTTCTCACAGGAACAGACCCACTGCCAAGTACCGCAGTTTTCCGTTTTCCTGATCAGAACAAGCTAAATGCCTTTTATCAGTCGCCGGAATATCAGGCTTTGACCACCGCCCGTGAAGCCGGTGCAAACATGGTGCTTTCTGCTTTCGATGCAGCATAGGAACGAGATAGGTATAAGAAAGCCAGTTGCTATAATTCAGCTGGCTTTCTTTGTTGAAATTTTGATTTGTAAGGGGATAGAGTGTGTGTGCTTAAGTCCTACCGTTAGCTCTTTTAAAGCCATCATTTAAAACGTCATCTCGCAACAGGTTTTTCAATGTTAATCCGTCTTGCCAGAGAAACAGATTATGCCTTCGCCGTTGAACTCTATGCCGAGTTTGGTGGGGCTGTTCCCGGAATTTCAGGGGAAGAGGGATTGGCGCAGTGGCGGACTTTACTGGCACATCCCGGCACGTCGGTTGTTGTTGCTGTCGATCAAGAGAGTGAGGCAAAGGCGGTGGCTCGACAAATCTGTGCCCCTGTCTGTGCAATCGTCACGCTGCATGTGTTGCCCAATATGACCTATCTCGGGCGGCCTTATGCTCTGATTGAAAATGTGATTACGTCACAGGAATATCGCGGACAGGGACTGGGCAGACAGGTTATGGAGCGGGCCATTGATATGGCATGGGAAGCCAATGCCTATAAAATCATGCTCTTGACGGGCAAGGGTCGCAAAGACGGCGGTGCCAAAGGATTCTATGAAAGTCTGGGCTTTTCTGACGAAGATAAGTACGGAATGACTTTACGAAAGCTTCCCGCGCGTAAATAATGTTTTTGTTTTTCTATAGGCCTTTATCTTTTCTTGGTCTTTTTGTCCTGCTTGTCCTGCCCAATTAAATTTCTTTGTTTCAATTCTTTCTGCCTTTGAATGAGGAAGTGCGTTTCTATGCCCTTTAATGCCGATGAGTTACATGCCGTTGTTTTTGATATGGACGGGCTTTTGATTGATTCCGAAATAATCTATCTGCGCGCTTCTGTTGATGCGGCGAAGGAATTGGGTTTCGAGCTTAGTGAAGAACTGTACAAGTCTGTGGTCGGCCTTACCATGCAGGCCGGTGAAGATATTATCCGTAAAGGGATGGGAAACGATTTTCCGTTTGATGAATTCAATAGCAAAATGCATGAATTATTGGAAATTGAATTCGCCCGTCATGTGCCGCTGAAAACAGGTGCAGAGGAACTGCTGGCTCTCTTGGCAGAACGGGATCTGCCTGTTGCTGTTGCGACCTCAACGAGCAGACGGCGTGCCGAAAGCCATCTGACCCATGCCGGGGTGATGCCCTATTTTTCGACTATTGTGACGTCGGGGGATGTGACCCGTGGCAAGCCAGATCCGGAACCTTATTTACTGGCGACAAAGTATTTGGGCGTATCGCCGCAAAGCTGTCTCGCATTGGAAGACTCACATAACGGTGTAAGATCTGCCCATGGGGCAGGCTTGCAAACCATTATGGTGCCCGACATGTTGGCCCCAACCGATGAAATCTCGGGTCTCTGCATCGCGGTAATGGAAAGCTTGCACAAAGTACGGGAACAGTTTTTGGCTTAGAGGTTGTTTTTGCAGTGTGCTGATAATATAAATATCAACCTTTAGAAGAAAAAGAGCGTTCGCAATGACAGCAATTCCTTCGACTATTCCCGTAAAACTTCCTGTTTTTGATACACTGTTGGAAGCTTTTAGTCTTTGGGGGCGTAATTTTTTATACTTCGCGCTAATAGCAGTTGTCTTCGTGACGGGGAGTGCCCTCTCGCCTATAGGAGTAGTTCCTGATTTTATCACCGGGATTACAAACGGTGAAACACGTTTTCTCTATCTAGGCCACACGGCTATTGTCGTGTTACTTACATACACTCTCTATTGGTTGGTTTCCTGGCGCTGTTTTCAGCAACTGCGCCATTCTGACAGTAAAGAGGCTGGTACGTGGCTTCCCAAAGAATTTTTACGTTTTAATGCGGTTCTTCTTATCTTTTTGATTATTGCTAAGGTGGTTTACCCAACAGTTGAAGTGTATATTTATGATGTTTGGGTGAATGCTTTTCTGATTTTCGACAATTCAGGAGGTATCTTGAGTGAATACCCTGTTGTTCTGGATATCGTTATACAAGCGCCAACCTATATATTCAGTATTTTGTTTTTTATCCTAATGCCGCTAACGGTTATAGAAAAAACAAGTTTTATTAAGGCTTTAAAGCGTACGCTAGAACTCAGTAAGGGCAATTATTTTGCTATTCTTGGTCTGTTTCTTCTTAACTTAGTTGTCGCCGCAATTTTGGGCGCGGTCATTTGGGCTTGTTTCACTTTTTTGGCTGAATTTCCTGATCTCTTTGACATGCTGTTAGGCTCGCCGGATGTTTTCGTTCAAACTTTCGTTCTTTTTGTCCAATGGGGGCTGATGCTTGTGTTCACCGTTGCTCTTTGGACAGCGGCCTATGCACGCCTTTTGGCGATGCAAGAGACAGATTTGACGCAGGATTAATATTTCCTGATCAAAAAATAACCCCCATATTTGTGATTTGTTCAATAATTGAAGCAAACGCTGCTGTGCGTTATTAACGTTGTGTTGCCCTTGACAATGGAGGCATCACAAACGGCGTAAATAAGACAGGTTCACCTAAAAAACCATCATTCTTGTCGGTGATAAGAGAGACGGCATTTAAAAAACATGCTCTTTTAAAACCAACAGGTTATGAGGTGATTAGATGTTCCAACGTCGAATTCCCGAATGGCTTCGTCATGCCCCGACGCCGGGGGCAAAGGGCTTTGCTGTTCTGTCCGGTATTGAATCAATTTCCCGCGGTATTTTGATCTCTGTTTTTCCCCTTGTGATGTATCGGGCATTTCAGGATACGCTGGTTGTTTCCGAAATATATTTCTTTGTGGGGATTATCTCGCTTGTCTGCGGGCTACTGGTGCCCTGGTTGACACGCTTTATTCCCCGTCGCTGGATGTATTCGTTGGGGGCCGTGCTTTTTATTGTCAGCTCTTTTCTGGCGATAGAGGGTTCAGCCATTTCAATCGCGCTGGCTCTTTTTTCCTATACCGTTGCGGTGGTGATCCTCTTTGTTTGTTTTAACGCCTATGTTCTGGATTACGTTGCCAAGGTTGAGCTGAAGCGATCTGAAACCCTGAGATTATTCTACAGCGCATTGGCATGGTCAGCGGGACCTGCGGGCGGGGTCTGGTTGTTACAGTGGTGGACGCCTGCACCATTTCTGGTTTCGGCCTTGGGCGCGACTGTGTTGCTTGTCGTGTTTTGGTGGATGCGTCTCGGAGATGGGAAACTCATTACAAAAGCGCGGGCTCCCACGCCTAACCCTGTGGCCTTTATTCAACACTTTTTTGTGCAACCAAGACTGATTGCCGGATGGTTGTTTGCGGTTATAAAGTCCTGTAGCTGGTGGGTTTATATCGTTTATCTACCAATTTACGCGGTAGAAGCCGGGCTGGATGAACGTATTGGCGGGATTGCTTTGTCAATTTCCAACAGCTTGTTGTTCCTGACACCCTTTATGTTGATGTGGATTGAGCGGAACTCTGTTCGCTATGCAATACGTGTTGGTTTTTTAGTTGGTGGCGGCGTTTTTGTTGCGGCGACTTTCAGCGCGTCATTACCGTGGATAACAGTCGGGTTTCTGTTACTTGGAACACTGTTTCTTATTCTGCTGGATATCTGTGCGGGGTTACCCTTTCTGATGGCAGTCAGACCATCGGAACGGACAGAAATGTCTGCGGTTTATTCTACCTTTCGGGACGTATCCGGTATTATCAGCCCGGGTGTTGCGTGGCTGGTTTTGCTTGTCGCGCCTATCTCGGCGCTCTTTGCAACCGCGGGGCTTGGCATGTTTGCGGCATGGGCTGTTGCGGGGCAATTACATCCAAGGCTGGGTGTTCGGAGACAGGTAACTGTTTCCAAACCAAATGATATTGCCCCAAATAACATAAAGGCGGACAGCCAAGTTGTTACCGAAGGCTATCATACATAACAACAGAACCCGCCCTTGGTTCAGGACAGGTTCTGTTGTTATTTGTATCCTTGCTCAATCACGCCAGTTGCATGGTTTCTTCTGGCTTGTGAAGACTGACAACAGTCAGAACGGCGAGACCGTTTGCCCAATAATAGATTGCATCGATGCCATTAAAGCTCAGGATAAAGGGGATCAGGGCAAAAAGGACACCAACAGCAAAATCAACGGCCAAGTGCAGTTTGTAGGGTAAAACTCGGATTATACCCAGATGATGATCCGTAAGGAGCGTCAGTATAAAAGCGGCCACGCCGGTGACAACGGAAAGCCACATAGCGACAGGGTGACTGCTGCCCAGATTAAGAAGAAAGGGAAGGACGATGAGGCTGATCGCAACAGGGTAATCGAGGTAGGCGTGAATATTCTTGGTGACAAAACGCGGTATCATTTTAAGCATCCTTTACATTTAAGTTCGTTCGTAAATTCGAACGGTCTTTGAGGAGCCTTTTCCTCTTGTGAGGAAAGACGGTTCGAAACTCATAAGATCAATGTAAGGGAGTTTTTCGGACGATGAAGTTCAGATGGTTCGGGAAATATGCCTGATCGTTCAAACTAATGGGTTGTTCTGTATTCTGCCGGGGATGCGCCCACTTCTTTTTTGAAGACACGGGAAAAAGCTGATTCCGATGCGTAGCCGATCAAGGCAGCAACTTCGGCAACATTCATTTTCTGTTCTACCAATCCTTGCCGTGCAATTTGCATACGCCATGACGTCAGATACTGAATGGGGGTAACGCCCATCTTTTTGGCAAAATGCTGTGCAAAGGAAGTTCGTGACAATCCCGCTTCACGGGCGAGGCTTTCCACTGACCAACTCTCGGCCGGTGCTTTGTGAAAAGCATTTAATGCGCGCGAAATATGCGGGTCGGCAAAGGCGGCTAGGCCTGTGATATCTGACCCTTGGTTTTCAATAAAGGTTCGGATGGCTTGGGCAAAGATAACTTCGGACATTTTCAAGGCGATGAGATCACCGCCAAATTTGGAGCCCCCGGTTTCATCCCCAATCATGCGCAGGGTTGCTTCCATCCATTTTCCGGCGGTTTCGCCATAGTTGGGAATGTGAATATAATCAGGCAATTGATCAAAGATCATGTGCCTTGCATCTCTGGCGAAGGAAAAATGACCGCAGATCAATTGGGTTTCTTTTTCGATATCACCGCCACCATAGACCAAAACACCGTCGCCTTTATAGCCGGACTCTTCAAGAACACGATCCAACGGCAGGATTTCGTGGGGTGAGGTGTTCTCGCAAAAAAGACTATGGCTGGCCCCGTGCGGGATGATCACCAGATCGCCCTGTGCAAGAACCAGATTTTCACCTGTCTTGTTGATCATAACTTTACAGGTTCCCCGGTGTGCAAAGTGAAAACGTGCCGCGTTTTCAAAGGGAGGAACTTCCAAGCCCCAGGTTGAGGTAAAGGAGGTGCGAAAATACAGGGTACCTTTCACGGAAAGACGTGTGAGAATATCACTTAGTGCATCCAGCATAACCTAAACCTTTCAAACGTTTCCCGCACTGATCTTTAATCACTCAGACCTTTAACAGGACCTTCCCTCTAGATCGTAGGCTCTGTTGTTTAACTATGTGCAGGCTTTGAAGTGACGTCCAGTGGTTTGAACGATCTGCCATATATTGTGAACTCTCAGGCATTCACAGTTCGGTCTATTCAGTCTTTCCTGTTTCATCGCGTTTTGATCAAATCTATTGACGAAGAATGGACAGAAAATGAAGAAACTGATCTCTGAAGTACAGAAACTGGGCAATGAAACAATGAAAGTGCTTACCCTTGGCGTAATCTCTTTTGGTATTGCTTTCTCAGTACCTGCTGCGGCGGAAAATCCTGCTGAATTGAATGATCTGGAAATTGCTCATGTTGCCTACAGTGCAGATAACATTGATATCAAATACGCACATTTGGCGCTTGCCTTATCTGATAATCCTGACGTTCGGAAATTTGCCGAGACTATGATCCGGGACCATGAAGCGGTTAACAAAGCTGCGCTTGATCTTCTAGGCAAGTTAGGCGCACAGGCACAGGATAATTTCCTAAGCCAGACTTTGAACAAAAACTCTGAAAAGATCATCACAGATCTGGCTGCTTTGCGTGGTGTGGAATTTGACCGGGCCTATGCCGCAAATGAACTGGCCTATCACAAGGCCGTCAATGAGTTGGTTGAACATAGTTTTATCCCCAATATTGAAAATGAAGAAGTAAAAGCGTTGTTCAAACAAGGACTTAAGATCTTCAAGGCTCATGAGGGGCACGCGGAAATGATGGTCAAGAAGCTGAAGTAAGATCCTCTGCAAAAAAAGATACTGAAAATCCTGTAATGTCCCGTAATGACCCGTAATGAAAGGTGCTGTAATGCCGAAATATATAAATAACAAGGGATCAGAACGGCGGTCTTTTTTAGCAGGAACAATGAACTTGGCTGGTGCAACGGGGTTTCTTGTTGCATCAACCCGGCTCTCTGCTGGGATATTGGCCGGAGGGAGCTCTTTGGCTGGAGTTTCCCGTTTGGCACAAGCTGCCGATGACAGTCGGGAACATACGGTGGAAATTCGTAATCTTGTTTTTGTACCTGACGTGATTGAGGTCTGTTCGGGGGATAAGATCCGTTGGATCAACCGTGATATCAGTCCGCATACGGCAACGGCCCTTGATGGGCACTGGGATACGGAAGAGCTTACATTAAATCAGCGTCGGACACTGATTGTTACCGAAGACATGGCCGGAGAATATTATTGCCTTTTCCACCCTCATATGAGGGGTGAAATTCGTTTGAGAGAAAAGAAGAAAACCTGAGCCGCCAGTTATTGTGATTAACGGCTCAGATTTGGTGATAAGTATTTGATAGAACTTGTGTTTATTCCGTCACCACTTTGCGATAAAGGTGCCATGTGGAATGTCCGAGCACAGGCATTACCACGCAAAGCCCGACAAAAAACGGGATGGACCCGACAAGCATTGAACCTGCAACAATGGCTCCCCAAACCATGATGGGGATGGGGTTGGTCATGACAACCTTGACCGATGTCTGTACCGCCAATGCTGCGCTGATGTCTTTGTCCAGCAGCATGGGGAAAGAAATAACGCTGATGGAAAGCACGACAACAGCAAAGATAAAGCCAACGCCACAGCCAATAAGGATCAGGTTCCACCCTGCGGGGGTCGTTAAAACCTGACTGATAAAGACACCAATAGAGGTGATTTCTGTTGTACCGAAAATTGTTTTGAAAAGCATAAGCGCTGTAACCAGCCAGACCAGAAAAATAACGGTGAGCAATATCCCTAACGCACTGATTGATCCGATGGCGGGGGAATGACAGATATTAAAGACGTGACGCCATGCCAGGCTCATTCCCTTTTCCCTGCGGCGGCTAAGTTCATACATGCCCAAAGCAGCGATAGGACCGAGCAGGGCAAAACCGGTTACAATCGGAAAGACGAGGGGGATAATATCATATCCGGCAGCCATGCGTGCAGCCAAAAGGCCGATGATCGGATAGATCACGACTAGCAGTATAATATGACTTGGCTTTTGTTTGAAGTCGCTCAGTCCTTTGGCGATAACATCCATAAGATCTTCAACAGTGATTTTATTGATTTTCGGAACGCTTTTCACGGCTGTCCTGTTCAGATCGACAACAGGATCGTATTGAGTTGCTGCTTTCGGCATTAGCTTTTCTCCTGAACCAGTGGGTTCGCGAACAGCACTAACAACGTGATACAACTTCATAGCCGGACGACAGGCAACCGCCGATCAAAAGGGCAGCACCAAACAATCTGCCATTCCTCAAAGGCGGTTATTGTGCCGCCCAACAGGGCCGCTATCCGCTTATCTAATCGCTATAGTACACGAAAAGGGCGATTTCGTCATCTTGTCCACGATCATATGGGATCAAAGTCCGGTGAAGCGCTGTGAAGACTGTCTGATGGACACAAGCATGACGAGATTATGCTGTCATAATTTTAGGCTATTGAGCTAAGATAAAAATCGAAAGTTTTGATTTGTCGGGGTTTGGGTTTTTGGGGTGTTTCAAGAGGGATTGAACCATGAAGGTGTTTTTCTATGGTCTGTTTATGGACAAGGATTTGCTGCTTGCCAAAGGACTTGTGCCGAGCTTTTCGCAAAAAGCATGGGTCGATAATTATGCCCTCAAAATTGGTGAACGTGCTTCACTTGTCAATGAAGCCGGGGCCAGGTCTTACGGTGTTGTTATGACACTGGAACAAACACAGGTTACCGAACTCTACGCCGATGACGGTGTAAAGGAATATCAACCGGAAAAACTAATCGCCGTCTATCAAGATGGTACAGAGGAAGACGTCATCTGTTACAACCTGCCCAGCCATCTGATCCGTGGCACCAACCGTGCCTATGCTGAAAAGTTATTGGACGTGACAACCCGCCTTGGCTTTCCAGATGAATTTCTGGCACACGTCAGATCGTTCGTTTGAAGTGGAATTAACAATGCTAAGAACAAGGTCAGTTGAAAGCCGGGATCTGGATTTGATTTGTGAGCATCGCCAGAAGATGTTCCGGGCGAGTGGGAAGCCTCGCGAAGAAGAACTCACGACCATGCATTTGCCCTTTCGCGAGTGGTTGGGACCACGCCTTGCGGATGGAAGTTATTTTGGCTTTATTGTTGAAAACGAGGGGGATGTCATTGGCGGTATTGGCTTGATGGTTATTGACTGGCCGCCACACCCTTCGCACCCGCAAGATGATCGCCGGGGTTATGTGCTTAATATGTTTGTCGAACCTGACTATCGCGGGCAGGGTATTGCGACGGATTTAATGAAGATGGCAGATGCTGAGTTCCAACGCAGGGGCATTTGCTATGCAATCCTTCATGCAACCAGCAAAGGACGCCCCCTCTATGAACATTTGGGCTGGTCTGGGACAACAGAGATGGCGAAGCAATATTAAGTCGCGTTTCGCGAGATTGACGATCTTATTCTTCTATCCATTCAGCTTGTCCCTGTTCGTTAATGCGCACGGTCAATTCATAGACAACACCGGGATCACCATAGTGATCAAAAATGAAGCTAAAGCATTTTGCACAATTGGTAGGCTGAGGTTCTTTTAGCCTAAGATTATAGCCATCCTGAACATAAATTTCAGCGGTTTCTGCAAAGGCAAAAGCAATGGCTTGCAGAGGGATGTTTTCAGCAGGGGATACTTCGATGGTTGTATCTGATTGTGTTGCATAGACAGCTACCTGATCCTTCTGATGAAAGTAAAGGATGTTTCCGATCACGACGGCGAGGATAAAAAGGAAGCCAACCACTGCAAATTTATTATTTTTCATATGCTTGTCTCTGCCAAAAGGGTCTCATCGCAACTGTTCGCGGATAAGTGAGATGAAATCGCGGACGCGTTGTGGCGGTTTTGTATCAAACTGGTGCAAGGCATAGATCGGGGCGACACCAAGGGGAGATACTTTGATCAGAGAACTGATTGCGGCGATTGATGTTGCCGTGATGTCTGGTAATCTGGCAATCCCGAGGCCACTTTGGGTGAGTTTTAGGATATCGGGCAGGCTGTTACAGCGTGCACGGGGTAAAACTTTAAAAGAAACCCCTTTTGATAAGCTATAAGTTACCGGGTTTCCCTGCCATTCATTGGCAATATGGCCCCACTTTTTCAAATCGTTCAGGTCATTTGGAATGCCGCCTTGCGCTTTGATGTAATCTGGATGTGCATAGAGGCTTTCGCTTAAAGTTCCAATCTTGGTTATACGGGCGGTTTGTCCGGCTAGCTTGCCGACACGGATGGCGAGATCGATATGCTCTTCGATAAGTTTGATCGAGGCATCTTCGGCGACCAGACGAACAGACATCCGGGGATAACGGTCCAGATAGAGTTTGATTGCCGGGGTGATAACAGCGGCGCAAAGCGCGTGAGGGGCGGTAATAGACAGAGTGCCCTGTGGATTGCCCTGGTCTTCCCAAATGCTTTCAAGCGCGGTGTTGTAGGCATCCTTTATGGTTAGGCAGCTGTCATAGAAACGTGCGCCTGCATCGGTCAGGGTCAATGAACGGGTGCTGCGTTGGAGCAGGCGGGTATTCATATCTGCTTCCAGCCGGGAAATGGTTTGGCTGATTGCGGATTTACTGCGTCCTAAACGGGTGGATGCGGTCGTGAACGAGCGCGTATCAACAACCTCAATAAAGGTCAACATGTCGTGTACATTCGGCTTCACTGTTTAATTTTCCTAAACTATGAAATCATCTAATCCTATCTTATCGTCTTTGTCTTCTCATGCAATAAAGATCCTGAGATGAGCCTGGTGGGAAACGAACCAGATGGGACGTGGGCCAAATAGGAAGCGTGCCAATTGGCTCAAGGATATTCGGATAAACTGAGGAGACAGAGAGATGACAACAGATCTAAAAACAGTGGTTATCAAAGCGAGTGAAAAGTGGAAAACGGCCTTTAATTCAGGCGATGCCGCCGGGTGTGCCGCCTGTTACGAAGCAGATGCAGTTATGGTTGCCACGCCCTTTGGTACCTTTACCGGGCATACAGAAATTCAGTGTTTCTGGCAGAACCTGATCAATGACGGTTTTACGGGTGTTGACTATCTCAATCCGGAAATCACGGTTCTGGACGAGACATCAGCCCTTTTGACCAGTGGCTGGAAGATGAATAAGGCGCAAGGAATTATTACACGCGAACTCTGGGTCCTTCAGGCCGATGGCACGATGGCGCTGCGGGAAGACCATTTCGAAGCTCAGGGGTAGGTCCCTTGCTGGGTGAAAATTGACAGAGGTGATCAGCGAGCAGATTTAGGACGCCGCTCTATATCGATCCAGTGTTTCGTTAAGCTGTTGCTCGGTAAAGGGTTTGGTTAGGATATCGTCCATACCTGCCTCAAGGAACTCAGTGTGTCGTTCAAGGAAAGCCTCGGCTGTCAGGCCAATGATGGGCAGGTATTTTCCGTGGTCTGTTGCCTTGATGATCTCTGTGGCTTCCATGCCGTTCATTTCCGGCATGTGGATATCCATCAAGATCAGATCGGCCCAGCCTTCCTCGGCGGCGTCTACAGCTTTTTTACCATTCTCAACCCGTTTGACTTCGCAACCGGACTTTTTAAGAAAAGCAATGGCAATCGTTGCATTCAGATCGTTATCTTCAGCAATGAGTACCTTGATGGCCTTTTGTGATGTTGGCCTAGTGATGAGGGGGCTGTCGAAGTCTTCAATTGTTGATTCCATAAAGGGTAAAACAACATCAAAGCGGGTTCCTTGACCAAGCTTACTGTCAATGAAAACGTCACCGCCCATAAGTTCGGCGAGCTGTTTTACGATTGTTAAGCCGAGTCCGGTGCCCCCGTGTTTTCGGTTGATACTGCTATCTTCCTGAGTAAAGGGATCGAAAATCGAATTCACCCTGTCCGGGGCAATGCCGGGGCCTGTATCGATGATTGAAATGAGATAGGCGCAATCTTTGACTTCTTTTACCCGGATGTCGTTTTGGGGAACACTGTTGATAGAGACTGTGATAGAGCCTTGCTCGGTAAATTTAATTGCATTGCTGATTAGGTTCCACAAAATTTGCCGGAGCCTGACAGGGTCGCCGTTGAGGATGGGGGCTTGATCAATGTTATAAGTGACTTTGAGTTCCAGTCCCTTACTGTCAATCTGGCCCTGAAAAGGGGTGGCAATGACGGTGACAAGTTCGCGAAGGTCAAAGGTTTTTTCTTCCAACTCAATGCTTGCAGCTTCGATCCGGCTCATATCCAGGACATCATTGATAATAGCCAGAAGGGTTTCACCAGAAGATAAAATCGTTTTTACTTTTTTCTGCTGATCCTTGTTCAGATCTGTATCCATGAGCAGTTGTGCCAACCCCAAAACACCGTTCAGAGGTGTTCTGATTTCATGGCTCATGGTGGCAAGGAAATTGGATTTCGCGGCGTTGGCGGTGGTTGCTGCTTCCTGTGCTTTGTGGATGTCATCAAGTTGTTTGCGCATAATGTTATCTGCATGGCGTACAATGAGAAAAAGAACCGCATAGAGGACGCCGAAACATAACAACAGCCCTGTCACGACCTGAAAGGTGGTTTTTTCAATATGTTCAACAAGCGGTGTGGCATCGCTGTAAAGCTCAAAGACGCCTTCCAGCTTGCCGTCCGGGCCTTTGATCGGGATATAACTTTCTACCAGATGACGGTTTTTTACTTCGCCGTCAAAAGTGGGGAAGGTTTCACGAAAGGAATTTTTTGTATGGGGTTGTAAATCTGTCAGGGTTGCTTCGAAGTTGGCATTGCCGACCTTGCTGTCCCCCATCTGGGCAAATTCAGATGAATAGACGGTCAGGCCGTTTAGACTATACATCTTGATTTTTAAAATGGGGGTGTTTCTGGTCAAGGATTTGAGCACTCTGTGAATGTCCCGGGTTTCGGGGCGAACACGAAGGCCATCTCCATCAAGGTTGGAGACGCTATTTACATAGTTGCTGTAACGGGGCCAGATAATATTGGCAAAGGACTGAGCAAGGGCAACATTTTGCGTTTCGATAACATTTGTGAGCTGGGTATTTTCTTTTTTCCAATAGAGATAGGACAGGCTAAAGGTCACAAGCAAAATGGCCAGTGCACTGGTAATGGAAAAGTATCGAAGTAACCTGAACAATATGACAGCCTATGGTTTTGAAATCTGTAAATTGCAGACCTGCAGAAAGACAAATTGTTACTTACTATAGAAAGTGCAGAGTTAATTCTCCCTTAAGTTAAGGAGTATCAAAAGTGAAACGGATTACCGCCACCTATTTTCGGGTCAGCGACTTTACTGACCTTGAAGCATTTTATGCTGATTTGCTCGGGATGACGGTTGTTTATCGTGACGCCGATAGTATTGCGTTCAGTTTTGACTGTTCGCAAAATAGTCTGGTGTTTCAAAAAGCAGATGTTTCTAACTATCAAGCGCCAATAACAAATTTTGGGGTAAAAGATTTTTATTGGAAAATCGGTATTACCCTCAAGAATCTGGACGAAGCCGTCAGTTATTTTCGGGAGAAAGGTCTCGTCTTGAATGATCCCTGTCAGTTCAGGGATATTGGCTATATGACCAAGATGACCGACCCCAAGGGCTTCCATATTGAATTGCTGCAACAGGGATTTGAGGGGAATGCAGAAGCTCTTGATCGCGGTACTCTTGCGTCTGGCCATGTTATCGCAGATCAGGCTATTCTGGCACATATTACCCTGCGTGTTACTGATCTGGGGGCAGCTCGGGACTATTTCGAGGATAAACTGGGAATGCGCCTGATGTCGATCCAACCTGTAAGTGACAGGGGGTTTTGTCTCTATTTTTACAGCTGGAATAACGAGGCTTTGCCTGTTCCAGATCTTGAAGCTGTTGATAACCGTGAATGGCTTTGGCGGCGCCCCTATAGCTTGATTGAGCTACAGCACTGGGAAGATCCGGCAGTGCTGATTTCACAGGTATCCATGGATCAAACAGGTTTCGACGGCTTTTCTTTTGGGGATACGTCCTGTGATGGTGAGACTGGTCCTGTCGAGAACAGAGTTACGTTAACGGAATTGTCGACGATTTAATCTTGTAAAAATATTATTTAAAAGCGCCTGAAAAAGTGCTGCCAGCAGGTAGGTGCTGTTGAGAGGTCTATCATTTAATTGTTCTGTTTTTAGAACTATGTAATTCATTTTATCTACCTTGTTCTGATTTTGTTGTTAGTTCATATTGTTCTTCAAGACGAACAAATAGAGCAACTCACAATAAAAGGAACCAAGATTATGCCAGGGAAATTGATTAATGGTGTTTGGACCCGTGAAAGCGAAATCAAGGTATCCAAGGATGGAAAGTATCATCGCGAAGAAACGTCTTTTCGGAACTGGATATCATCTGATGCGGGTATAAATGAAGATGTCGCCATCAATGAAAAGGGACAAAGTCAAAGAGATGCAAAGTTTGCTCCTGAAGTTGGGCGTTATCACCTCTATGTCAGTTATGCTTGCCCCTGGGCGCATCGTACCTTGATTATGCGTTCTCTAAAGGGACTGGAAGACGCAATTTCCGTCTCAACAGTAAATCCGATCTTAAAGGACGATGGGTGGGAGTTCACCGATCAAGAGGGCGGGTTTTCAGATCATCTGTCGGATAAATCCTTTTTGCATGAAATCTATACCTTGGCTGATCCAAACTACACAGGGCGGGTGAGTGTGCCTGTACTGTGGGACAAAAAGCTGAAGACCATTGTGAGTAACGAATCAGCCGAGATTATGCGTATGCTGAACACTGCCTTTGTTGGGGTTGCCGGAAATGATATTAACTTTGTGCCAGATGAATTGCTGAGCGAAATTGATGCGGTGAATGATCTTGTTTATCAAAAGATCAATAATGGTGTGTATCGTTGTGGGTTTGCCGGAACCCAAGCAGCTTATGAAGATGCCGTAAATGAGTTATTCGATACGCTGGATATTCTTGAAAAGCGCCTGATTGGTCTGGATTATCTTGTGGGCAATCAATTGACAGAAGCAGATTTGCGCCTCTTCACAACACTTGTTCGCTTTGATCCTGTGTATGTGGCCCTGTTCAAATGTAACATTCGCCGTATTGCTGACTATCCGAACCTGTCCGGCTTGTTAAAGAGAGTTTATGAGCATGGTAATATTGCGCAAACGGTAAAGCTGGATCAGATCAAAACACATTATTGGGGCAGCCTGCGGGGGTTGAACCCAAGTGGTATCATTCCGGTCGGTCCGGATTTGAATTTTACAAGAAGTTCTGTTGCTGATCAGGAAAACAACCAAAACACTGTTTTGAAAGCGGTATCATGAGTAATCCTGTTGTTCTTGCTGTAACAGACTATGTTCCCCTATCTAAACAGGATCGCTATGAGGCGCTGGTTGATGAACTACACCAGTTTTTCGAAGCTGAAGATGGTTTTTTGTCCGTTGATACCGTTCGTTATAATCGTCCTCATCAGATTGAATATACAGTTCTGTCCCGTTGGGCTGATGAGAAAGCCGCGCAGCAATGGCGGAAAAACAAACTGATTCAAAAGAAGCTTTCTCAAATCGAAGCTATCACAGGCGGAGCTGCAGATATCGTAGAAGCATCAGGGATCGGACTTTGGTTCGATCATATAGAAGGGGCAGAAGCAGGATTGCCACCCGGGTTGCCCCCAATTTGGAAGCGCATAGTTCTGAGTGTCATTGGTGTTTATCCGATGCTGATCCTTTTATTGGAACTGACAGCCCCGATTATAGGATCACTACCTCAGCTGCTTCAGGTCTTTATTATTGTGGTTGTGCTATCCGCCTTATTAACCTGGCCAATTATGCCCTGGCTCAGTCGTTTGCTACAGCCATGGTTAATAGCCAAATAAGTATCAAGAATATCAGAGGCGATGTGGATAAGGTGTCTGCTTTCAACTATCTGGGCTTTATTCGATGCTCCATTTACAGACACCCTTGATATCCACGCGGGCGCCGAGGCGTTGGTAGAAATTAATTGCTTTGTCATTGTCTTGTTGGACTTCCCAACGCAGTCGTTCAACGCCTTTTTCTCTGCAAAGGTCGCGGGCGGCGAGCATCAGTTTTTCGCCAAGCTTCTGTCCACGAAATTCATCCCAGACAAAAACGTCATCAATATTCATTAAATTTCCACCGAGCCAAATGGAATAGTTCCATGTGAAGGATGCGTAGCCCGCGATTTTTATCGCTCCGTTACTATCTGTTACCTCGGCAAGCAGAGCACTAAATTTTGCAGGGCTCTGACCATCGGGAAAGGCTGCTTGGCGAAGCTGTTCTTGCGTTGTCAGAACGTATTGTTCCTGATCGTGATGTCGGGCAATGGCAATGATCAGTTCATAAAGGGTATCTATATCGCTCTTTGTTATTTCTCGAATTTCAACAGATGGAGTTGTACCCACAGTTTTTTCCTTTTATTTGCTGATAGAGCTTTGTTTTTGTTTGGAGATAACGTAATTGACGAGATGTCGTTTACCCTCGTTGTCCGCGACCTAAAAGCCAGATAAAGAACAGACCGCCGATCAGGCCGGTTATAATGCCAATGGGCATATCTTCGGGGGCCATGATCGTACGTGCGATGATATCAGCCCAGATCAGGAAGATTGCCCCAACCAGTGCAGAACCGGGTAAAACATAGCGATAGTTACCACCGACAAAACGGCGAAGGATATGCGGCACCATCAGGCCGACAAAACCGATCATACCGGAAAAGGCGACCATAACGCCGGTGACAAGTGCCCCGACAACAAATATCGTCAAGCGAAAACGGGCAACAGGAATACCTAGTGTAGAAGCGGTTTCATCGCCCACTGTCATGGCGTTGAGCTCTGTCGATTTCAGCCAAAAATATAACCCGCCGATAATAAGGATTACCAAGGGGTAAAGTAGCTGTGACCATTGGGCGAGACCCAAGCCGCCAAGCATCCAGAAAACAACGGTATGAGTTGATTTGGGATCACCGATAAAGATCAGTATGTTCGCTCCGGCCATCACTACAAAGGACACGGCAACACCGGCCAGTATCAAGCGATCTGCAGAGGTTGCGGATGTCATGCGTGAGACCAGCAAAACCAGCGCGGAAGCTCCTAGAGCGCCGACAAAGGCAAACAAAGGCACAGTGATAAGGCCAAGAAAAATGCCTGTGTGCAATAAGGCCAGAATAGCCCCGAAGGCTGCGCCGGAAGAGATCCCCAAAAGGTGAGGATCTGCAAGCGGGTTTCGGGTAACAGCCTGTAATGTCGCTCCGACCAAAGCCAGTCCGGCCCCCACCAACCCGGCCAGAATAACCCGGGGGAAACGAATGTCCCAGACGATGGCTTCCCGGCCAACGGACCAGCTTTGTTCAAGCGTGCCGGGACTGAGTTTATTAATTAGGATGGACCAAACGGTTTGTTGAGGGACAGGAATTGCCCCCACAGATACAGCAAGGGAGATCGAAAAGAGCAGGCCGCAAAGCCCAGATATGATGAGAAAGGCAAACTTTCTTTCTTGGAAAAACACTTTCCATAGTGATGGTGTTATCCAGTTTGACTTTTCCCCTGCACGTGGCGTGATACTACTCATCTTTACCAACCTCCCCTTGATGCCTGTTCGTTCTTATGAGCCGTAAAAGGCTGTTGCCAGTTTCTTTACAGCGTCGATATTACGGGGACCGGGTGTTGCTTCGACATATTCCAGAACCACAAAGCGATCATTTTTAACGGCATCAATATTGGCAAAGGCCGGGTTGTTTTTCATATAGGCGATTTTTTGCTCGGCAGTGACATTGCCATAGTTCACGATCACAACAACTTCCGGATTGCGATCCACAACAGCTTCCCAACCGACCTTTGCCCAGCTTTTATCAAAATCATCCATGATGTTGGTGCCGCCAGCCGCTTCTATTATGGCCGTTGGCATGGCATAACGTCCGGCTGTAAACGGCTTGTCTTCGCCGCTGTCATAGACAAAAACCCGCAATGGATTGGCTGGTTTTTTCAGACCATTTTCAAAATCGGATAGTTCAGATTTATATTCGGAAACAAGCGCTTGGGCTTTTTCTTTAACACCAAAAATAGCCCCCAGGTTGAGCAGGTCATTGTACATATCCTGCATGGTGACTTTGCTCTTTTCACCAATATGGATGCAGGATTCAGTCAGCTCATAAACCTTGATACCAAAGGGTGTCAGGGTTTCCGGCGTTACTTCGCCACCAACTTTCATGCCATAGTTCCACCCGGCAAAATAGAAGTCGGCATCAGCCCCGATCAAAACTTCCTTTGTTGGATATTTTTCAGATAATTCTGGTAGCTCGGCAACACCATCGCGCATTTTTTCGTCCAGTGTTTTCCAGCCGGAAATACCGGTATAGCCGACCATGCGATCGCGAAGGCCGAGGACCAGCATCATTTCTGTCAGGTTAACATCGTTGGAAACAGCAGCCTTTGGCGGTGTGTCAAAAGTAACCTGACGATTACAGCTTTGTACGGTGACGGGATCAGCGGCAGCCTGTAGGGGGGAGAGAAGGGTCGTGGCTGTCACAGTGAGTGATAAAAGACCACCAGATAATAAACCCGAAATGGAACTAGAAACGGGGCGAGAATTTTTGTGCATATTTTTCTCCGATAGAAGCATAAATCTAAGGTTCGAGATGAAAGGTAAAATGTGATTGATTGCTTGGCACTAGACGTTCAATTCGACTGGTTACACCAAATGCGCGATCAACCAGAGGTTCGGTGAGAACTTTATCTGAAGGACCGAAAGCCAGGCAGTGACCGTTGGCGAGAACAAGAACATCATCTGTATATTGTCCCACCAGATTGAGGTCATGCAGGCTGGTGATGATGGTCATATCAAGTTTACGAAGCAGTGAGAGCACTTCGAGTTGGTGACGAATATCGAGATGATTTGTCGGTTCATCCAAAATCAGAACTTGGGGTTCCTGGGCAAGGGCACGGGCGACCATTACGCGTTGACGTTCACCACCTGACAGGGTGCCAAAAGAGCGTTTGGCAAAACCTTGCAAGTTCAAGGTTGTCAGGGCTGTATCAATGATCGCTTTGTCCCGCGAGCCGATTTGTGAAAAACCCCGACGGTGCGGTGTGCGGCCAAGGGCAACAATTTCCCCGACGCTCAAAGCAAAATCAGTTGGCTGTTCTTGAAGTACGGCAGCGATTTTTTGTGCTGCAGTGCGAGGAGACATCTCCCAGAGGTCCTGATCATCTATCCATACCTGTCCGCGACTAGGACGATGGAAGCGATAGAGCAGGCGTAACAGGCTTGATTTTCCCGCACCGTTGGGACCGACAATCCCCAGTATACGGCCGGGTTCTGCACGAAAGCTGATGCCCGACAAAAGATCAGGTTGCCCTTTGGGGCCCCATGAGAGGTCCGTTGCTTGAAGTGATGTAGGGGCCTGAAGTGACACAGGGTTCATTTATTGAGCTTGCTTTAATTAATTGAGGGTTTGTTATGTTATAACGTAACTATTTTTATCTGCTAGTTTTAATCCTGTAGCGCAATATCAAAGAAGCGCTGGTTTTGTTTCAGGATTGGCAGGGCACTAGCTTGGCGTTTAGTAGCCCAAGAGTTTGAACACTGAGATTTCATGCCCGATAGCTGTGCATAGGGCCAGCCAGACGTATTGGACGGGGTCGTCGACAATGAGCCGAATAAATTGACTGTTTTTTTCATAGCACCCTCCGTGCCAGAGCAGAGAGAGTGGAACAGGGATATCAGGTCGCGGCTGTCGTGCCGGATAACCATCTTTATCACTCTATCCCGAGGCACCCCGCCCGGTTAGCGTTAATCACAAAGATGGCAGGTCTCCTGACTTGCGGGTCGCAGCAACTTCTGAACCTTCCCGAACCTGATTGAGGTTCAGTGGTAAATTTCAGAGTGGCTCGCCGCTTACAGTTGCGGGGGCAGTCACGGAATTGGCACCTGATGGTTACACCGCACCGTGTTCCCTTTTCATTCCGGACTCAGCTTTGATATCCAGAAACCATCGCTGCGGATGCTGTCAAAGTTCTAAGGAATAATCAAGATGAAAAAATAAAGACATGAGTTGGTTTATAATAAAGTTGTACTTGATGCATTTATATCAAATGCCTGTTTTTACCTTAGTTTAATAAAATAAAATCATTATCAATTTTTAAGTGTATTTTGAACCTTACTGAAATTGAACTTACATGTCTGAAAATAAATTAATCGGTGAGAGCCCCATAAAGCATAGATGGGCGTATCTTCTTGTCGCGCTTTTAGTATCTATTGCTTTATTGATTTTCCAACGTGACATCAATGATGTGTTGGTCGAGCGAAGTTGTCTCAATGGAGATGGTGAAGCCTGTAATACTATCGGTTTGCAATACTTTAACGGTCGGCGTGTTGCTCAAAGTGATAGGGAAGCGTTTGAATATTTTATTCTAGCCTGTGATTCTGAATACACGGAAAGTTGTGGTTATGTTGGCTGGATGTATGTCAATGGCAGAATAGAGGCTTTTGAGAGGACAAGAATTGTTTCTCTTTTTAAAAATATGTGCGAAGCGGGAAAAGAAAAAGGCTGTTACCACGAAAAATCATTTACCGACATTATTACAAAAGAGAGTGGTAATCGTAATAAAAATCAGACAGCAGAATTTTATGAAAAAAGCTGTAATCAAGGGCAAGCGAAAAGTTGCAACTCTTTAGGCCGTAATTACAAGTATGGGAACTCTTTACCTCAGGATGAGGAAAAGGCCGTTTTACTTTTCAAACAAGCTTGTAATGGAAACTATGCAAAAGGCTGTAGCAATGTTGGCTTTATGTATGAAAAAGGCCGTGGTGTTGATCGGAATTTTTCAACAGCAGTGAAATTCTATAATCAAGGGTGTGAATATGGAAATGCTTGGGGTTGTTCTCGCCTAGGTTTTCTCTATGAAACAGGAAATGGTGTCGATCAGGATTATTCGGCAGCGATGAGTTTGTATAATCGAGGATGCGACGGTGGAAATGGTTGGAGCTGTTCGCGTTTAGGCTTTCTCTATAAAAACGGTCGTGGCGTTGAACAGGATTATTCGGTAGCCGTGAATTTCTTTAGAAAAGGGTGTGATGATAACAACGCCTGGGGCTGTTCTCAATTAGGATACATGTATGAAAAGGGTCATGGCGTTGATCAGAACTATTCAACAGCCGTTAGCCTCTTTTCCCAAGGGTGTGAAGGTGAAAACGCTTGGGGTTGCTCTCGCCTTGGCCTTCTTTATGAAAGAGGTCGTGGCGTAGATCAGAATTATTCAACAGCTGTTAACTTCTTTGAGAAAGGGTGTGATGATAACAACGCTTGGGGCTGCTCTCAATTGGGGTATATGTATGAAAGAGGCGATGGCGTTGAACAGGATTATTCAATAGCCGCGAGCTTCTTTTCCCAAGGGTGTGAAGGTGAAAACGCTTGGGGTTGTTCTCGCCTTGGTTTTCTTTATGAAAAGGGTCGCGGCGTTGAACAGGATTATTCAATAGCAATGCCACTATATAATCGTGGATGTGGTGGTGGAGATGCCTGGGGGTGCTCTCTATTGGGGAGTATGTACGAAGAAGGTCGTGGCGTTGGACAGGATTATTCAGTTGCAGCGGCTTTTTTCACAAAAGGATGCTACAGTGGAAATTCATGGAGTTGTGTACAGCTTGGTAATATGTACGAAGAAGGCCGCGGCGTTGAAGTAAATTATATGTTAGCAAGGGCACTTTATATTCAGGCATGTAACGATGACAACACATTAGGATGCCTCTACCTTGCAAAAAGCTATGTGTTGGGTCAAGGATGATCTAAGTTCTCAGTTGCGTTACGTCATTTCCGTTTCACTTACATTGTTCATGTGAATTACTTTTCTCTCAGTAAATCGCGAATAAAGTTACTTTTGGTTGCATTCTTGTACTGAAAACGATCTATTTAAAGGATGGCGGTATAAGGGGTTGATCGAAATCAGGGGGCCTAAAACGTGGCTGGGATTTGGTGGCGCAACTGTGTCGAGTTTGTCGGGGATGCATTCTTTGGAAAATTGGTGTGTTATAAGCTCAGTTTTCGCAAAACATTTTGTGCCTTTTTAGCTACGTTATCGTTAGCCTTGTTTTCTTTAACGCAAACGGCCTTTGCCATAGAACTAACACCATCTGAAAAAAACTGGATTGAAGAACATCCGGTTATTCGCATTGGCATTGATGGTGACTATGCGCCCTATAGTTTTCAAAAAAGCGCCGGAGGATACCGAGGCATAGCACCGGACTTTGTTCGACACATCGAAAGCGAGACGGGGCTGAAGTTTGAAATCATGCCCGATCTAACCTGGCCGGAAATAATCAGTGGTGCCAAAGAAAAGGCGATAGATGTTATTGCAACGGCGGTGAAAACCCCGAAGCGGGACGAATTTCTCAACTTCTCGCAGATCTATATTAACACGCCGTTGGTTATTATGTCTCAGGTCGGGCGACGCAATATGCAGCATCCAACGGATCTTATTGGTAAACGCGTTGCGCTGGTCAAAGACTATGCCTCGACACAACGGGTGCTGACTGATTATCCCGATATCGTTCCTGTCTATGTCGATACACCTTTGCAGGGGCTACAGGCGGTGGCGATTGATGATGCAGATGCCTACGTCGGTGTATTGGGTGTCAGTATCTATGTGGCACAGGAATACGGTCTGGTTAACCTGCGAGTGGCCAGTAAGTATGATCTGCGTAATAACGGACAGCGTTTTGCTGTGCGCAAAGATTGGCCGGAACTTGTCGGGATTATTGACAAAGTGCTGAGCGAAATGCCTTTGCGTAAAAAGAACAGAATCACCTCAAACTGGATACCGATCCTCGACGATATTATTGATCGCTACAATCAGACGCCGCCCTTTGTTCTGGACGATGAGGAGAAAAAGTGGCTTCGGAATAATCCGGAAATCAAGATTGGTATGATGAACGCCTGGCCGCCTATGGACTATCTGGACGATAGCGGACAGGCAAAGGGAATTGGTGTTGACCTCGCCTATCTTTTCAACAAACGCCTGAACGGAGCAATCAAACTGGTACCGGGCGATTGGGGAATGTTGTTAGGGCAATTGGAACGCGGTGAAATCGATGCTTTGATGGATATCACTCCCTCGGCCAGTCGAAGAGAACGATTGCTGTTCACGACGCCCTATCTGAATGTGCCGCATGTGATTTTTGCGCGTAAAGATAGTGTTTATTATAACGAACTGGATGATTTAAAGGGAAAAACCGTTGCGTTGGAAGAAGATTTTTTCTTAACGAATGAGTTTCGTAAAAATCATCCTTCGATTGAAGTGAAAACCTATGCGACGACCAGTGATGCTTTGGATGCGGTCACGAAAAAGCAGGTGGATGCCTATGTGGGGAACCGGGCTGCGGCGATGTATGTTATCCGTAACGAGCTTATCGATAATTTATCCCAACATGGAAAGCTGGAAGAAACGTCATCCATAAATGCGATAGCGGTTCGAAAAGATAATCCTGTTTTACAAGCTATCCTGCAAAAAGCGCTGGATAGCATTTCTTTGTCAGAACAACGCGTTATTTTAAAAGACTGGGTTGAAGACCCACAACGCAAGTTGTTGTTAAGCAGTGAAGAACGTAGTTGGCTCAAGGCACATCCAGTCATCAGGGTTGCAGCAGATTTGGAATTCCCGCCAGTGGAATACGTCGATGAGAACGGTGTCTTTAAAGGCGTTGCAATTGACTATTTGAACGAACTGTCCGAGCGTTTGGGTGTTACCTTTGAAATTAGTAAACAGTACAACTGGGCAACCAGTGTAGAGATGGTGAAAGATCGCGAGCTTGATATGTTCTCTGCTGCGGCTCCCACTATTTCCCGTAAAGAATATAGTTCCTTTACTGACCCGTACTTGCAATTGCCTCTTGTTATTTTCGCGCTTGATAGTGTCCCCTACATTGATGGCATCGCGGGCCTTAAGAACAAGAAGGTCGCGATTGTTGAAAACTATGCTGTCACCGAAAATATTCGCGCAGGTAACTGGGGACTGGAATTGGTCGAGGTAAAAACGGTTGAGGCGGGCATTGACCTGCTGAATGCTCATGAGGTTGATGCCTATATTGGCAGTATTCTGGTGACCGGCCAGACCCTGCGCGAAAAGGGATTGTTGAATATACGTGTTGCGGGACAGACGCCGTTCAAAAACGAAATCAGCATGGGTGTGCGCAGCGATTGGCCCGAGTTTGCTTTCATTATGAAAAAGGCGCTTCAGTCCATCCCGGATGAAAAACACCGTGAAATCAGGAATAAATGGATCGGGTTACAGGTTGAACCTGAAGCGGATTACACAATCTTTTGGCAGATTACGGCGGGCAGCTTGGGCATTTTGGTTCTGTTTTTTGGATGGAATACCTATCTGCAACGTCGTATGGATCTGCAGAGCAGGAACCTGCGGGATAATAACACCCGGCTTATTCATGAGGTCAAAGAGCGCCGCAAGGCCGAAGAGAGTGCCAATCGTGCCAATCAGGCTAAAGATACCTTCTTGACTAACCTTTCCCATGAATTCCGGACGCCGTTGAACGCCATTATTGGCTACACAGAATTTATGCTGATGAACAAAAAGAAACAGCTCAATGAAGATAAGTCTTCGGAATATCTAAATCATATTCAATCGGCCGGGAAACATATGCTCGAACTTGTTGATGATTTGATGGATTTATCGGTTATCGATTTGGGCGAAATGTCCCTAAACGAAGAGCTAACAACCACAGGTGACGTGATCGACATTGTCAAAGGTCTGATCGAAGGGAAGATAAACAGCCCCAAGAAAACAATTCACTGGCATGCGTCGGACGCTCTTCCCCAGGTAAGGGTAGATATTCGTCATGTGAAGCAAATACTGATTAATCTTGTGGAAAATGCGATTAAGTTTACGCCTGACGGAGGGACAATCACCATTGCTGATCATATGACAGAGGTCGGAGAAATCGTTCTTTCGGTTAAAGACACAGGGATTGGTATTCCCGAAGATGAAATCGATGACATCCTCGAAGTATTCAATCGTGGACAAGACCCCCTGATACGATCGTCAGAGGGAACGGGGCTAGGCTTAACCCTCTGTGTGCGTATGGCAGAGCTTCATGATGGTGAAATCAAAGTAGAAAGCAAACGGGGCAAAGGCACAACAGTGAGCTTTATTATTCCTGCCAGTCGTGTCGTCCCGAATTGATACGCTAAGCGTACCATTCTTGGTTAACAAGTTTCTTGGCGTATTCCGAAAGGCGGGGAGAAGGGAGCGATATCCACTTGGTTGATATCCATTGTCACAGGATTATTGGGGTAAACGCTTACGCAAAGCGTCGATAACTTTGGTTTCCGCTGAGGCTGAATACCCGTCGTCCATTGCCGCCTGAAAAGCATCGAGCGTGGCGGAGCCTATCTGTGGGTTCAGACCAAGCTTATGGGCGTACTTCAATCCATAATCGGTATCCTTCAGACGCCATTTGGTCGAAAAAAGAACATCTTTTTCGTGCTGCCCTTCAACCATCAGCGGGGCATTGCGCGCGACCTGTGGGCTGCCACACCCACCCATGCCGAGCGCCTTTGCCACAAGTTCAAGGTCCAATCCGGCGCGTTCGGCGGTTATTAAACCCTCAGCCGCAGCAGCGATTTGAATAGAGCCCATTAGATTAACGATCAGCTTATAGGCTGTGCCGGATCCAATGGAGCCGAAATAAAGCTGGTTTGATGCAATGGTTTCCAGATAGGGGCGGGCTTTATCAATGGTGCTCTGTTCACCGCCCAAGAAGAGGGTGAGTTGACCGCTTGCTGCAGCATCGGGTAACCCGGTAACTGGGCAGTCCAGATAATCCAACCCTGATGTTTTTGCGGCGACGGAGAGTTCTTCTACCCAGTCATGGGACAGGGTGGAACACTCTATAGCTAATGTGCCGGGCTTGATGTTGGCACTCAATACGCCTTCTGGCCCCATCCATATGGCTTTAGAAGCAATATCATCCCCCACCATGACAAAGATCGCATCGGCATCTTTCGCGGCTATCGCGGGAGAGTTTGCCAATGTGGCTCCGCGATTTACCAATGGCATCGCACGTTCATGCGTCCGGTTGTACACATGCACATCATGCCCCGCATCAATAAGCTGTCCAGCCATACCTGTGCCCATCAGGCCAGTTCCTAAAAATGCAATGCGTGGCATGTTGTTACCCCGTGGTTTACGATAGAGAATTGTCAGGGAGGATAAATATCTTTGGGCGAGAATCTTATTCTATCTACCAAAGTGTTAGGCGCAAGGGTTCTTTATGGAATAGCAACCAAATACATTAAATTCTATACTGTTCCCTGACATCATTGATGCATCTTTGGCGTGAGGTCGTAGGAACCTCGTGTGGGGCGAAGTCGGCTTCTACCTTGTTCAGAAAACTAACGGCAGTTTGCAGTCTTGATTTGCTGAGAGGGGATATATTCTCTGGGCTGTGATGTTGTTTCATGTAATCGATAAAGCGAACGAGAAGCTGTTTTTCAAAAATACCTTGTGGCAAATTTTCTCGTGTACAGACCCCAAAGACACCCCCCAGGAAATGATCCCATGTTTCGTTAAAATGTACAGGTGTCAAATAGTCAGGCAACGTTGGATGCTCTTCTAATAGATCATTGCCCAGTTTACTTTCGAAGAAGCTTTGCCCTGCGGCTTGATAAGCCTGTTTAAAATATTCTTTGGCTTTGTCTCCCGTATCCAGTTTCTCGCTTCTTAAAATATTGAGCCAATTTGGATAGGTTTTGGGATAAAAGCGGTAGTTTTCGGAAAGCGTCGCTTGGCTCACAAAAGAGACTGCGCCCAGATTTGCGTCTATCACATAAGACGGCTGTGGTGCTCTTTTTTCTCTGATGAAAAGCTGAATTTTATCTCGTGAGATTTGTGATTGTTTTAGTAGTGAGGCTTCTTCATAAAAGTTTGCGTAGAGATAGTTGAGCAACATAGTACATGTCCAGATAAGTAAGGGAATGATCTCTGTTCTATCACTTATGTCAGAAAAAATGCTTCGTTAAAGGTCGAAGTTTGAATTTTAAAATAATCAAAATTTTGGCTTTTATATCAAGATTGTTTTGTCATTTTTGATGTTGATTTTAAATCGCATGACTTGACCAGATGGACTATTTTAGGCACTACTTTCTCTTGAATAACTCTTCTATACGTCAACACGATCTCTATTCGCTGTATTTCCTATTGTGCCCGTCATCTATTGTTTTGTGAGGCCGGGAGTACTTCATCAATCAGGAAATGAAAATCTGCGACGAAAAAAACAAAGGCTGAAAAAATGAAACTGAACCGACGCGAAGCCCTTGCATTGATGGGCGGCACTTTGGCTGCGACAACACTGGGGACACCTGCTTTTTCCAAGAACCGTAAGATAACTGTTGGTGCACTTCGTTTTACCAGCCATTCGGCAAGCTTTATCGCGCTGGAGCGAGGATACTTTCAGGAAATGGGTCTGGATGTTGAGCTGAAATTCTTTCAGGCGGCAACACCGATGGCGGTTGCCATTGCATCCGGTGACGTAGATTTCGGAGTGACTGCGATCTCTGGTGGGTTGATTTCACTAGCTGATAAGGGCGCGATTAAGGTTATTGGCGGGGTTCTGTCTGAAGAGCAGGGTATTGATGGGCAGAAAATACTGGTATCTGATGCGGCCTTCAAGGCCGGGGTTACATCGCCGGACAAACTGGATGGCAAGACCTTCGGCATGACCACAGCCGGATCATCCTTCCATTACATGGGCTCTCAAATTGCGGCGAAGGAAGGTGTTGGTCTGAAGTTCAAGCCGCTTCAGAAAGTTGGGGCTATTATCGGTGCATTGAAAACCGGACAGATTGATGCCTGGTCTATTGTGCCGCATATTGCCAAGCCTCTTGCCGGTTCAGGTGCAGTTCATATCATTGGTGATGTGTCGCATTATTTACCGAATTATCAAGTGACGACAGCCTTTACCTCTGCAAAGAATGCGGCAGAAGAACCGGAAATGACCAGAAACTTTATTGCGGCCTACAGCAAAGGTATTGCCGATTATAACGCCGCGATGGTTGATGGTACGCTGGGGGACGCGGGCCGCGCAGAAATGGTAGATTTGATCCACCAGTATGTCTATGCAGGCAAGCCACGAGAAAAGGCCGCCAAGTCGATCATTAACGGGTCGATGCGATTGAACCCGGGTGTGGCAATGAATGTGGGATCCATCGAAAAACAGTTGAACTGGTTCAAGTCTGAAAAGCTGGTAAACGGAACGATTGGTCTGGATCAGTTAATTGATACGAACTACGTAAAGACACTTTAAGAGCATTGTTCTTGACCTGTTAGCAGGTGAAATTTAGACGGCGGAGCTTATGCTCCGCTGTTTCCATTTGAATATAACAAGTTGGCGTTATGGATATTAAGCTGGCAGGCATTCATCATAGCTATGGCGAGAGAGAAGTTCTGCGCGATATAAATCTGGATATTGCGTCGGGGCAGATCGTTTGTATCGTCGGGCCATCTGGCTGTGGTAAATCAACACTGTTGCGATTACTTGGCGGGTTGGAACGCCCCACTTTGGGCGACATTCTTCAGGTCGGTGATGTTCCCGAAGGATGCCTTAATCCACTGACTTATGTGTTTCAGGACTTTGCCCTTTTGCCGTGGCGTACTGTTGCGGGAAATATTTCGCTGGTTTTGGAAGATCACGGTATTGGTCAGGCCAAAAGCCAGGCGATAATCAAAGATGTTCTCGCGCGTTGTAAGCTCAGCGATTTTGCGGATGTCTTTCCAAAGCAGATTTCTGGCGGCATGAAACAGCGGGTCGCCATTGCCCGTGCCTTGGCAGTGAACCCGGCGGTTATGTTGATGGACGAACCCCTTTCGGCGCTGGACAGCCAAACCCGCGAGCTTCTGATGGATGATATTGTCTCGCTCTGGAGCCGCAAGCCTTTTACGGCTGTTTATGTGACACACAATCTGGCCGAGGCGGTGCGGTTGGGGCACAGGATTGTTGTGCTTTCCCGACGTCCGGGGGAAATCCGGGAAATTGTGACCATTGATAAACCTCTGTCTGAGCGCAGGCACGCCGACCCTGATTTGGAACAACAACAAAATAACTTGTGGCAGATGATGCGCGATGAGGCCGAGGCCGCAGATGCGGAGCTGATCAATGCCTGAGAATTCAATATCTGAGAAGTCAAAGTCTGGTCATTCCATACGGGCATCCGGCTCCTGCTTGGCAAGTAAACAGCAGCCTGTTCCCTTTCGGGGCGGCGGGTTTGTCCCGGTATCCCGCCCGTGGATGGGCTTTGTGGTGTTCTTTGTCTTGATTGTCTTTCTTGAGGCAGGAACCCGCATCGGATTTATCTCTGCTCTGACAATCCCCAAACCATCGGATGTCCTAAATACCTTTGTCGAACTCTACAGTTCGGGACTGTTGTGGACGCATCTGGTGCCGAGTTTGATGCGTTTTGTCATCGGGGCTGCTATCGGGACTTTGTTGGGGGTAAGTTTGGGAATTGCCATTGGCCTCTTTGCCTATGTCCGGGCGGGGCTGGTTCCTTTGATCGCGGCTCTTTTCCCGGTGCCAAAGATCGCGTTGTTACCGCTATTTGTGATCTGGTTTGGTATTGACGAAGCATCCAAATACGCCCTCATTGCCTTTGGGACCTTCACACCAATGGTTGTTGCCACCTATGGGGCCGTGGATAACGTGGATCGGGGCCTGATCCGCATGGGACAGAGTTTTAATCTCTCGTGGTTTTCCATCGTACGCAAAATCGTCCTGCCCGGAGCCATGGCGGGCATACTCTCTGGCCTGCGGATTGCCCTTGCCATCGCGATTATCCTGTTGGTTGCCGCAGAAATGCTGGGCGCAGAATATGGCATCGGTGCATATATCCTTCAAGCCGGATCTCTCTATGATCTCGAACGCCTTTTCACAGGTGTAGCCATCCTCTCAATCCTTGGCGTGCTTGTGAATTCAGCCATTGGATTGGTTGAAAAGCACGTGTTGCGTTGGCGGGGGTGAGAATTTTTTTCTTGAGCTTTAAGGTGAGTAGAGCTTAATCATGTAGTTATTCTTTATCCCATAGGATTGTTCCATGGTCTTTTTTTACAGAAATTGTATCAGGAGGTACGCGGTCACAAAAAATAACTACATTCATACATTGATGTCGTGCAGAAGGGACAACCAACCCATCGTATTCTAAGAAGTGTGCTACTTCTGCAATGTCTTGTGATCTGGGGTATTCTTTGTCTTTATTTTCGTAAGATAATTGTCCATATTTACTTGTATCTAAACCGATTTCCTCAAGCATATTAATGTCTAATATTTTTAATGCACGATCCAATGATACATCAAGCTCGTATAGTGAATAAGAAACTAGCGATGGGATGATAGGTTGCCCGCGTAACAGATGGAATTTCATCTCGTTTATTGCGCCATGACGTTCTGCCGATGTATATAGAACGTCAAAAGTTCCATCATCCCAGCGCCCTCCCGACCTAGAACACTGTGTTGGGTCTCGTTCTTTTCTGGTGATGCGCCATACCGTTGAGGAAAACGGGAGAGGATCGATAGATTCTATGGCGTCAATGAGATTGTTATCTCTTCGTTTCCGGACCATTTTTTAGAGAAAGACCTCATTTTCTAATCGGTCAATTACTTTGAGGACCTCAACCGTACGGTCTTCGTGTATTAGATCTATAGCTCTCTCTCCGTTCAGTTGTGGATGTCGAGCGTAAAGCCATGTGCGTATTTCTTGTGAGGTATAGTAATCACGTAAACGACCTACAATGTAATGTAAATCTGATAAGATAAGCTCATTTTTTGGTTGGGGCTTAATGTCACCAGATTTCCAGCGAGAAACGGTCGCTTTTGATACTTCGGTAATATTGGCAATGTCGGTTCCTTTAAGCCCTCCATTGGAGTTCAGTTCATCTAAAAATCTTGGAACAGCTTTCAACATTGTACTTATCTATCTATTTCTGTTTTGTGCAATATTTATACAACCGGTTCGGTATGAACAAACTTTTGCACGTGGAGCACCAGCACCGCGTTCACTATGTAGCAAGCTCAGTGCATCGCTCAGCTTTCCTACACTGTGATGGTATTTTGTCAAGCGGCCTTTTAGGCTGGATATATCAATACTATACTTCTCAGCTTCTGCTGGTGATGGGTTTAAATCTTTTATATTTCTCGCTAAACGCTCTGCTTCTAAAAGAGGGGATTCTAAGAAAAAATTTTCCCTATTCAAATCAGGAACTTCAGATAGCCGTTTAATAGGGGAGATTGCTTGATAAGCAGAGTGTTGTCGACTGTCTTCCAACATATTTTGGACGCCATGTTTGCAGCATATATCTTGGCATCCTAGATACTTTTTACCCCCTTTAGCACTAGCTAATAGCTTTAATTCTTTGGCACTGAGGCGTCGACCTAAGCCTGATATAGGAATATAAGTTGTTCGACCAAAAGGCTTACTACTATCTCTCTCTTGAGGCGTTTTGTGCCAAGAATTAGCTTTGAATTGGCAACGCTCTCCAATTCCTTGGGCTAATCCAGAAGCTCCTCCAAAAGCAACTAATGATTGTGCCATTAAGCCATCAACGTGATCTATTATAATCGGTTTGTTGAAATTGTGAAAATCATAAAGAGTTCTCAGAAATTGTTTTGTGGCTTGAGGTTTCGGCTCAGTGCCTAGTCCTGATGCCCTTATCCAAATATTGTCAATGGGGAGATCATTAATTCGTTCGACTATTTGATTGCGTACACTTTGTTGATTTAATGCTGTATGTAAGTGGATGATTGGGTAGTCAATCGCGATATTATTTCCGCCTTCACGATCTAAAGATTTTCTTAATTCGATACATGACTGAGTATCAACAGAAAGCCAGTTGGAAAAATTTTTATCAGCTAAATAGTGGGACGGAGCTAATACTGTATGAACTTTTTGTTCCACTGCAAATTTTGCTATCCAATTTATAATATTAACTTGCGAATGTGTCCCATCAAAAAAATGAGGATCAAGTAAATCCCCTTCTGCCGCTGAAGCCCAAGGAGCATCTTTAACATGAGTTTTGAATTTTTCAGGTGCAGCTAACTCCGCTACCTCAGTGTCCAGTACGATTTCTACTCCGTCTCTACGTAATGCTTCTACAAATTCTTTTTGCCCTGCTATTCTTGATGCATCAAACACTGCACGTCTGATGGGGAGGCGCCCTGCTGCATATAAATCGCCAAATCTTCGATGAGCATTATCAACACGAATAAAGTGAGCAATTGGTTGAGTCGTGCTTTTGAATTCTATGATTCGTGCTGACATTGAGATGCCTTGCTTAGTTGCATTTAGGTTTCACCTAATTAATTTATGAAACTTAAATGCAAAAGTCAATAGATTGTATGATTTGCTTTCTATGGTTGTGTGGCGACCTTAAATCTATCGGATGAAATATTTTGAATTATTTTAAGGTATTGATTTTTTAGTATTATTATCAAAACTATCAAAAAATTTCATTAGTCATAAGCATCTAATCACATCAAAATAAAGTCCATCGTTTTTCTGGTGGAGATTTTCCGGCGATGATTGATGTGTCTGTTTTGCCGTTGTTTTTGACGGCGATTTTCTTTGTGGTTATTGCACCGGGGCCTGATCTGGTTTTGATTACGGCTTATTCATCTACTCGTGGATTTCGCTTTGGTTTGATGATTTCTCTGGGGATTTTTGTTGCGGGTGTTATCCAGACGTTGCTGGTTGCTGGTTGCTGGTTGCTGGTTGCTTTTGGCCTTGGTCAACTTATGCAGGCAATGCCGAACGTTGCGCTTGGAGTGAAAATTATTGGTGCCTGCTATTTGGGATGGTTGGGATATAAGCGTTTGCTGTGTTGGTATCGGCATGAAGAGAAGCCTTTTGATCAGCCTGATGATATTTCTTTGAGCAAGTATGATCTTGTGTCCAAGGGACTTTTTAGTAATTTGCTAAATCCGAAGGCTTTACGCTCATTTTCTCTTTTCCTGCCTCAATGCACGACTGGAACAGGCGGCTTAACTTCGCAAATTTTAGCCCTCGGTTTTCTTCTTTCCGGTTTTGCACTGGTGATTAACTGCGGGTTCTCACTCTTTTTTAGCCAGATTGGGAAAGTTCTTGGCAACAAGCTCAAATCAACTCGGAACCTTGGAAGACATGTCAATGGTTTGCTGCTTAGTATTGTTTTTGTCGGGTTGGCAACGCGACTGGCTGTTTCGCGCTAAAGCAATGTAAGTATTTGATGACATTGTTTTAAAGTCATTATTATTCCAGAATTCACCCTTAAAAAAACACAAATGAGAACGAGAGTTGAAAACTCTAAAATTCTATCTCATTTATTTTAAGGTGTATTGAGTGATGCGTATTTCACTGCAAAATTTCCAAAGGGCTATTGGCGTCTTTTGTCTGGTTATCAGTGCCTCATCTGCCGGGGCGGCAGATCGTATTGTAGAAACAGTCATAGGCTTAGAAGAAAGTATCGGAGGGCGTATCGGTGTTGCTGTTTATGACCTGCAGACAGGGCAAAACTGGGAATACCGATCAGATGAAAAATTCCCTATGTCCAGTACTTTCAAGCCTTTTGCCTGTGCTGCGTTGCTGACCCAGAACGAGAGAAAGGACGAAACGCTGGAACGTATGGTTTCTGTCTCAAGAGATGATCTTGTTTCCTATTCACCGGTTATCGAGAAGTATGCGGATGATGGAGAAGTATCATTACGGATGTCATGCGAAGCAACGGTTTCCATCAGCGATAACACTGCTGGTAATCTTGTTCTGAAAGAAATCGGTGGCCCCGAAGGGTTTACAAAATACATGCGATCAATCGGGGACAATACCACACGGCTTGATCGGTGGGAGACAGCACTTAATGAAGCACAGCCGGATGATTTACGGGATACAACATCGCCAAAAGCCATAGCAACAAGCCTGCAGAAACTGCTTCTTGAAGATGCTTTATCTCCTGAAGCCCGCATAGAGATAACGAATTGGATGCTTAATGATCAGGTGGCTGATGATCTTTTCCGATCCAGACTGCCCAAGGAATGGAAAATCGCTGATAAAACAGGCGCTGGCGGCTTTGGATCGCGAGGAATCATTGCTGTTATCTGGCCGCCTTCACGTAAGGCTGTGGTTGCTTCGGTATATATGACAGGAAATGACGCAGACTTTAAAACCCGAAATGCTGCCATTGCAGAAATTGGGGCTGCAATTTTTGAAACGCTGGAAGAGTAATTTTCCGTTCTTGTGGAGAACAATGAATTTGTTACTTCATGTCTGTTTCGAATTGTTCTTTTTAGGTAAGAGAACAATGATAAAGTATTAAAGAGCTAAACTAGATCCCAGATTGAAAAGCCCTGCTCCATATCGTGATCCTGTTGGGGCAGGGTGTCTGGTTGAAGCTCTGTTACCTCTGGCGGATGATAGCTGAGGATATCATAAACCTCGTGATGGGTGATCAACAGGTAATGAGTTGGGGCCCGCTTTTCAAAGCGGTTATAACTTTCTTTGTCCAACCATTTGAAAAATTTGGAATTTTGCACCGTAAACAAACCATAGCCAGTTGAGGCCACAAGCGAGGGGTCCATGGTTGCCAGCATCCTCAAACGATAGCTTTCGGTGGATTGGCGATAACTTACGGTTTTGGGGAAGCTGATACAAAATCGGGCCTTTTGTTCTGCCGATGCCTTTTCTTTGTCGTTGGAATCATTCTCAACCAGCAGCGTAATTTTTTTGTTATTCTCGATCAGGCCGAGTGTGGTGATTTTTTTTGGCAGGGCCGGCGTGGTTTCATAAAGGCTGTAGATTTCGCGCTTTTTCTTCAGGACCTTGTTCTTAAAGGCAATACTGCTTTTTCGTGGAGAAAGTTTTTTGGCGCTTGATGTTAGAAAGTTGAGAACGCCTCCACCCGTTTTACCATAATCGTCAGGAACCGTCTGGCTGGTCAGGCGCTTGAGCAACAGGCGGAAGTGGAACATTTCAAGCTCCATCCGACCACTTTCTTTGGGATCAAAGATGTCAAAAATGCTCACCTTTCGGCGTACGGCATCCAGCTTGATGTCATAGAGGTTGAAATGATGCTCGCGAAAACGGGGGCCGCGCCCTGAAATCATTTCATCAATTTCTGTTTCCAACAGCCGTTTTGTCTCTGGATTACATTCATCAAGTAAAAAGCGTTCTGCCAGATTTGGTTTCATTCGCGGGACATTTCTTTTTGTCAGATTAATGCCCATATAATTTTCGCAGGCATTAAGGAGCTATCACGGCTTATTCCACTTCGGACAATAGCCCCGCATTATTACAGAATTGTTTTGTTTGATTAAAAAATTGACCCGAGAGTAGTTTTTAACCCCCAAGAGTAATTTTTAACCCAGATCATCAAGTCTCACAGTCTTTTCTGGGGCCAAAACCAGCGAGAGCTTTCTGTAGAGCTCAAAAAAATCTGAATAGGGAATGGTGTATTGATGGTTTGGGGTTAGGGTGTATGGACATGTCTGTTTTGATACTTCAAACAGTTGAATCAACATGCCGCCGTCAACCAGAATGCGATCCGGTTTTTCGCCGTTAAATTTATTCTTCAAACGGCCCCAAAAGGTTCTGTCCCGATCAATAATTCCGCGCATCACCTTGAGTTTTTCTTCTGTCGCGATGATCAGGTTCTCTGGGCTATAGGTGGCAGTAGAAAGAAATTTTGTAACCCCATGCGTGATTGCATCTCTGAAACCAGAATTTTTGTGGGGGTCACTATATTTTTTTATATTCATTTCCCGATACCCCATTATCCAGATGTAGGCGAAATCACCTGTGATGCTTGGTTATAAAGCGCCCTTAGCTCGGCATGATCAATTTCATAAAGCTTCTGCCGGTCAATAGTGATGGCAGGTGTTTCTTCAACAGTATCGTAAAGTTGCTGGATAACGGTACCATCCAACGTAATGAGACGAGGATCATTACCAGCCATTCTATTATAGAGACGCCCGAAGAAGCTGGCTTCTTGCTCCCGGATCTGATCAAGTTGGTTCAGTCGGTTGGACAGGTGAATTAGCAAGTTTTCCGGGCTGTATTCTTGGGTGCGAACGGCTTGGGTATAACCGCGGGCAACTTTCATATTTAGTGGTTCTTCCAGGGGCGGTTTCCCAAAGAGGAAAAGCCAGCTTTTGGGCGCAGCGTTTTGCCAATAATCCCGACAATAGTTAAACAGGAATGTTTCCTGTTTCTTTGCTTTTTTCATCTGGTTTGACCTGCTTATAATTGATTGGATCAAAATTGAAGATGGTAAAGTAGTTCCTTGCGCTTAAGTGGAAAAATTATAGACGTTATTAGAGTGGTGACGTACCCTGCATGTCGTTTTATGCAGGGTACTTTTAAAGTGTCACAACAATGCAAAAAAATTACATTAAGTCGTTTCGGTTCTATATTACTGAACAGGATTGAGCGTTAGATTGACAGGGCTTTCATATTGATTGTCAGCACCAGATGCAGAATCGATCGCGCTGCTGATCCCTAGTGTGAGCACAACATCAAGGGCGATGCCGGCAGCTCCTGAACCACTTTCCCAGCCACTGTCATTGATGTAGGTAGCCGTCTGGTAACCATCTTTGTTACAGGTAATTGTAATGTCTTCTTTGGTTCGGGTGATATTAACGCTTCCGGGGGTATTCGGAACTCTGCCAATTTCAACGCCTTTGCGTTCTAGAATACAGCTCGCACCAGGAGGGTTTGTATTTATGGTTATATCCTGATCTGTACCGTTAACGATAGAAGAACAGCCACTAAGGCCTAGGCCAACAAGCCCCATTGTGATGAAACGCCCGATATACATATGAAGTTATCCAAGAAAAAGTTAGTTGGAAAAACAATCTATCAGAGTGAAATTGCAATTGCATCCCATAATATGGGCTATGCCCGACACTGCGCGAGATAGTTTATTATCTGTCTCTCTATGCAGTTAAGCTGAGCATGAGGAGTGTTTCGTCAGGCAAAATATAGTTTGCAAGAGTGGGAATATAATAACAGCGAACGCAATCGGGGAAAAAATCCGGCATTTTGTCGGTACTCAGGCCAACAGCCATCGTAAGGCAATCAGACAGATTATACCGGATAGCACGCTGAGCATCAGCGAATATCGCAAGGCGATGATGCCGGCGATGACAATGGAGAGTGCTTCGGCTGGGCCGTTGGTCACAAGTGACGGCGCAACCAGGGCCGCCAAAACGGCGGTGGGGACAGCTTCGAGCGCTGCTTCGAGGCGGTGGTGCGTTGTGCCAAAACGTGAGAGGACCAAATGGCCACCTGTTCGGGTCGCATAGGTTGCCAGAGCACAGGCGAGGATCAAGAGAACCGTATTATCATGCATTTGCTGTTTCCTCTTTCGTGTTTCCTTTAGCAGGTTTGCTTAAGGCGGCTGCAGTTATTAATCCGGCGATACCACCAAGGGTGATGTGCCAGGGGCTTCCGACCGTAAACCAGGCGAGCAAAGAAATGCTTGCGCTAATAGCAAGAACAGGGATGAAGTTCGGACGCTTGTGAAAGCCAGCGACAAGACCAGTGAAATAAAGCGGCAGGATAAAATCCAACCCATAGTCGTAAGGTGATTCAATGAGGGAACCAAACAGAGCACCAATGCAATTGGCTGCAAGCCATGTGGAATAAATCATCGCTGCATAGGCAAAGTAATATGCTGGTCTCAGCCCGGATTTTGCGGCACGAGATTCAGAGGATGCAAATTGCGGATCGACCAATAGGAAAAAGGCCAGAGCTTTTTGAAGTGGTGAAAAAGCTCCCATTGTTCGCCCAATTGATGCTGAGTAGAGTACATGGCGAAAATTAACGGCAAAGACGGCGAGAACAATGGACCAAGCGGGAACATTTTGGCCCATCAGGTCGATCATGACGTACTGACTGGCGGCGGCATAGATTGACAACGAAGTAAGCATGGTTTCCCCAAAGCTCAACCCACTTTCAATAGCAACAGCGCCAAAAACCGCAGCAAAGGGGACAATGGCAAACAGAATTGGTGAGACATCCTTGATGCCATCTTTTATGTCTGATGCCATATTGGTTTTAGAGTTTACCGCCAATGTCCTGTCCGGGACGATAATGGTCTCTGATGCATATGTTTTGTCGCTCATACGACGTGCTCCCTAACAAAGTACAAACTCTCGGCCATGGAGTGATCGGCTTTGAGGTTTCAGGTGTCATAACGCCAATGATCTGGTGTTTGCACGAACTGAAATCTTGACTTTTGTTCGTTAAATAAGAATATTGTTCAGCATAATGAACGATTGTGTATTGTTCGTCAAATAGAACGTTTGTCTTTTATAAAGAACAGAGTTGTTGATATGACCCCGGTATCTTTGATTGCAACTGCGATACAACGCGAACGCACCCGCGCCAAGATGAGCTTGTCCGCATTGGCTTCCCAGGCGGGTGTTGCCAAATCAACCCTCTCTCAGTTGGAAGGCGGACAGGGCAATCCCAGTCTTGAAACGCTTTGGGCGATAGCCTCTGCGTTGAATATTCCGCTCAGCTTTTTGTTTGAGACACCGAAGTCAGATTTCAGAATTATCAGGGCCGACGAAGAGGATCAGTTGTCGTCTGATCTGTCGGAACTTTCTTCAACCCTATTGGCAGATTGTCCAACATCTTGCCGACGGGATCTCTATCGCGTTTATCTTAAAAGCGGCTCGGTGAGAGAGGCGGCGGCCCATACACAAAACACAGTTGAGCATGCTTTTGTTTGTCGCGGACAGGTCCGCCTTGGCCCCGAGGGCAATTTGCAAGAATTAACTGAGGGTGACTATTTTCGCTATCCTGCGGATGTGAAGCATTCCTATGAAGCACTATCAGACAAGGCGATGCTTATCCTGATAATGGAAAACCCTGGGTAGGGCAAAATGAAGATCGGGTATGCGCGGGCATCGGGGGAGGGACAGAATTTGGATCAGCAGGTTGCAGCGTTGAAGGCTGAGGGCTGCGAAAAGGTTTATTCTGAAATTCTGGCGTCCAATCGGGTCGTTTGTCCTGCTTTGGAAGATGCTTTGGCTGAATTGAGTGTTGGCGATAGTCTGGTGGTTTGGCGGTTGGACAGGCTTGGGCGTCGTACTGTTGATCTGATTACCTTTCTACAGGATATACAATCGCGGGGAATTTATTTTCAATCGCTCTGTGAGGGACTGAATTCGGGGACGCCGCTTGGGAAGATGTTTCATGGTTTCATTGCGGCACTGGCGGATAACGAACGGGACCTGTCCATAGAGCGAACACTTAAGGGAATGGAAAGCGCCACCCCCCGTAAAACGAGTACCCGAAAAACGGAAGCCGAGCAGGCAGAAAAACAGAAAACGGGCGCTCAGGTCACAGCCTCTAAGGCGAGGAAAACCAGCCAGGAAAACAAAGGCGGTAAATCAAAAGTCTTGTCCAGACAGGATATTGAAGCTGCGATTGTACTTTTGTCGCCATCAGATGCATACGGCACAAGGCCAACTCTATCTGCCGTGGCAGATGCGTTGAATACCAGCAAGACGGCTTTATCGCGTCGCCTTAAAGAGCTTGATCTGGATAAAGCCTGTTCCAGTTGATCAGAGAAAGTCAAAAGACAAGAAAAACGCAACGTTGGCTTCTCTTCTGTTTCCATGGATTGCCTTTATAGACCGTCTGTATACACGATATCACTGCCCCGGATTATTGTCTCGGATTATTGTCCCGGGAGAAAATTCCATGTAAATTAACGTTCACAGTTGCTCACTTATATAGCGATTTATGTGATCGTTCTAATGATCAGTTCGGAGCAAGCAGGAAGTGTTTAATGACTTCGTAGCTCTGAAATAAGATGCTGCATTTCGCCTTCGGAAAACTCGAATTCTGGTCCTTCTTCCATTGCCGTAAGTTGCATCAACTTGCAATCAAGGTAGCGAGAAAGTTCGCTGCGATGATTATGGTGGATTTTACCGGCAAGCTTTGCGATTTTACGCGCGCGGTACCCTTGCGCCATTTCTTTTCCCAAAGCTTCACTAAGATTTTTTGCACTGTAGGCCACGATTTGAACTCCTTTAAGCCCCAACTCTTTTTAAGTCTCAACTCCTTTAAGAGTGAGATTAAGCACTGGCAACACAACAACAAATAAAACCGCACTGGAAGAGGCTCGGGATATTTATTTATGTCACCAGAGTGACCGATTTGATTTCCAAGCCTAGCGAACAGGGTACTCAAAATGCCTGAGGAGTACCAGAATATGCCAAAATAAACATAAAAAAGAGATGCATTCAAAGGCATCCAGCCTTCAAGGAAAACGATCTTGAAAGCAACCTGAAAACATCCTGTTCGTCTGGCTTTTTTATCGTGTATTTTTTTGTGATTTCACCGATTTATAAAAGCCAGACCTTGAGTATAGTCAGCGGAATATTAACAAAATCCTTAAGGGTTTTGGGCTTGTTCCGTACTGTTTTCCCTAATTGTTCATATGCTGTGAAACAAGTATTTGTTTTTACATGTTTTTAGCGATGTGGATCAAAAACAGAATTTAATTATAGCACGGTTTTATCTTTTTTGCCTGTCTGATTGGAAGTGAATTCATAAAAATGCAACATTAGAGTCACATAACGGGCGTAGAGTTTTCTCATGAAAATAAAAGTGCTCGAATAAAGCTGAACAAATATAGCCGGGGAGGGCGTTATGTTTTGGGATGAGACGTCTGATAATGCGGCACTGGTGCCGTTCTTGCCATTGCGTATACGCTTGGCCAGGTTCTGGTCAAAGTTTAGTGCAAACTTTAAAGCTGATCACAAAAAAATACCAAAAAATTCAGCCAGAAATCCGGCCAGAGATCCAGCCGACAGAACAGATTGAGTATTACCTCGTTTAGATGAAATGCTGACAGGTAAGCAGATTATTAAGTGCCTCCTGAAATTGAATCTCTCCAGTCGTTTCTTAACTTGCGTTTTGAGCTAGCCAGTGGTCTGCTACGTCGCCTAATGTTTTGGGCTCTCCATTTTTGATCCAACTCATAAAGGCCCTGTTAAATTTGAAGCGATCACCGCATTCCGAGTTCATAAATCTTCGGACATTTTGAGTATGTTTGTAGTTTTTCGTAATGGGTGTCTCACGCGTCAACACAGCTGAATGCCAATCAATATTTAAAGTGGTATTTTGGGACAATATTTCCTGTGTTTTTTTCACTTACTTCTCCTGGTTGCTAAACCACCCTGACGATATGATTATATTATTTTTGTAGAATTATGTTACAGGGCGCCATCCACAGATCAAACTTTCCTGTGAAACGAACCCAATGCCATGATAGTGCGCGATGTCATTCTTTGACCAAACCGCGTAATAAATCTCATTTTTCCGGGTAATCAAAAGATCCCAGGGATCACTCTCCTGACCATCGGGACCAGCATAGGTAATCGTATAGGGCCCGATAAAGGGATCCTTATCAGCAGGCACGGTGAGAACCTTTGGAGGAGTATCTGGTTTCTCAAAATTATCCGGGATAGCAGTACCTTTGCAGACAATATGGACATCTTCCTGTGCACTGAATGCCCAACGAGCGTTGAGTATGCCGCTGGAGCTGTCGGCGAACGTATAGGTAACTGCGCCGATGGGATTGTTCAGCATATCGGATAAAAGAGGCATGATTATTTCTCAAAAAATTATAAAGAATGTCGCAAGAAAAACAGAGGGCCAAGAAAAACAGAGGACCAAGACGGAACTTTTGTAGGGCAGTGTCATAATAATAGATTAGATTGGTATCTATTATAAAGGAAAAGGGTTATTCTTTTTGTACTGGTTGCTCGCATAGATATTCCCGTTCTCCCAATAGGTGAGGTGAATGACAAAGTATGTAACGGCACACTTTGATGCTAACGATGTTCTTGAATATGCGACAGACAGTATTCTGGTTACAGATTGCGATCTGGATGCTCCTGGGCCAAAAATAATTTATGTGAACCAGTCATTTGAAAAGATGACAGGCTGGTCCCGGGCAGAAATTCTGGGGAAGTCTCCCCGCGTTTTACAAGGCGAAAAAACAGACCATCATATCTTTGATAATATGAGAGAAACCCTTGCTGCGGGAGAGGTATGGGAAGGGCAAACGATTAATTACCGCAAAGATAGTTCCGAATTTATGATGGAATGGAGTATTTCAACTGTTTTAGATCACTTTGGAAAGGCTACTTGTTATGTTGCCGTACAGCGCGATATATCAAGACGCGTTGAAACAGAGAACAAGTTGGTTCAGGCCCGCTATGAAGCTGCGGAAGCCAATCGAAAACGGATCAATCTGGCCCGATACTTTTCACCGCAAACAGCAGAGCATCTATCGGAACACGATAATCCCTTGGGCCAGATGCGTCGTCAGAATGTTGCTGTGTTGTTTATTGATATCCAGGGATCGACAACGATTGCTGAGAAGCTGGATCCCGAGCGCGTTGTGGCTATTTTACAGTCCTTCTACACCCGAATGGCCAAAGTGATTTTTTCCTATAGCGGGTCAATCGAACACTTTGCCGGGGACTCATTGTTGGCAATATTCGGGATGCCGGAAGCCGGAAATAAAGACGCCGTCAATGCCCTGAAATGCTCTTATGATATGGTCAAAGAGCTTGATCGGTGGAATGAAAAACGCATAACACAGGGGCGTGAAAAGATCGTTGCAGATATCTCTGTTCACTATGGTGAAGTGGTGTTGGGGGACATTGGCGTTCGGGAGTCCATGAGCTTTACAGTCATTGGTGATACGGTCAACACCACAAGCAGGCTTCAGGAGCTTTGTCGCAAGTTCGATAAGCGGGTTCTGGTCAGCGAAGATATCCTGAGACAGGCAGAATTCGAAGGTCTTAAAAGCTGGCGGAATTACTATTGTGATGAAGGCACTCATAAGGTCAGAGGCCGTGAAGAAGCTATTAGTGTATATGGCGGGATTGACCCGGAATAAAAATATTCCCTCATGAGAGTGATGGTTATTTTAGACATTCGTAAAACTCATGAAGTGATGAAAAGATATCGTTTTTCTTCGCGCTTTCACAAATGCTATCTCCTAACCTGAATATAGGTTAAGGCTCGTTAGGCGAGCAAAAGCAACCGTAGTTGCGTTCGGAGATAAAGTAATGACAAACGATAACATTCAGACCAATGCCTTTTTGGGGAAAAATGAAATCCGCGCCCAGTTCTCGCAGGCAATGTCAGCGATGTACAAGGAAGAGGTTCCAGCCTATGGCGAGTTGATGGATCTGGTGGCCGATGTCAATGCGGCGTCTCTGGAACAAGACAAGGATCTTCGTGATCAACTGACCCACACCGATGGTCTGGACCGTATTACCGAAGAACGCCATGGGGCTATTCGCGTCGGCACAGAAAAAGAGCTTTTTACCCTGCGCCGCCTTTTTGCGGTCATGGGCATGGAGCCTGTCAGTTATTACGATTTGTCCGTTGCGGGTATCCCTGTGCATTCCACAGCTTTCCGCCCGGTGGATGAGGTTGATTTGAACCAGAACCCGTTCCGTATTTTCACATCTTTGTTGCGCCTGGAACTTATTGAAGACGAAGCACTTCGGGTTGCGGCACAAGAGGTGCTGGACAACCGTGAAATCTTTACCACAGCAGCTTTGAACCTGATTGACCGGGCCGAAGCACAGGGCGGATTGAACGCCGAAGATGCTACACAGTTTGTCACCGAAGCACTGGAAACATTCCGTTGGCATACTAAAGCCAACATAGACAAGGAACTTTATAACAGACTGCATGATGAACATCGCCTGATTGCAGATATTGTCAGCTTCCATGGTCCGCATATCAATCACTTGACCCCGCGGACATTGGATATTGATGCTGTTCAGGTGGGAATGCCACAGCGCGGTATTGATCCCAAAGCTGTTATCGAAGGCCCACCGCAGCGTAAATGCCCGATCCTGTTGCGCCAGACATCATTCAAGGCTTTGGAAGAAAAGGTGTTCTTCAAACAAGCTGATGGAAAGTGGGAAGAGGGATCACACACTGCCCGTTTTGGTGAGATCGAACAGCGTGGTATTGCCCTGACCCCGAAAGGCCGTACGCTCTATGACGAGCTGCTGGATGAAACCCGCGCAGGTGTGCGGGCAGGAGAGGGTACTTACGAGGATCTGCTGGTTGAAAGCTTTGCGGCCTTTCCAGACACCTATGAGGAACTGCGTACGGAAGGGCTTGCATTTTTCCGTTATTCGCTAACTGAAAAGGGCGTTGAAATTTCCCGATCCGTAGGTGTTTCCGGCACCGTTGATGGCTTGTTGGAAGCAGGCATCTTGCGTATGGACCCTATTGTCTATGAAGATTTCCTGCCAGTATCAGCAGCGGGCATTTTCCAGTCCAACCTTGGTGATGGTGGGGCAGGGATTGTTTACAGTAACCCAAGTCAGGCCGCATTTGAAAAAGCCTTGGGTGCGGAGATTTTGGACGAGCTGGCTCTCTATGCCGAACTGGAACAGGCATCGTTGACACGTTGTCTTGAGAAGCTGTCTGAAAAATCTCTTCCATCTCAAGAAGCGTCAGAAGCAGCGTAAGAAAAGCAGGTGACGTAAGAAATGATGGCTATGTAAGGCACCTCTGCTTATAACATTGCCAATATTGACGGGTGCCCTGATACATGTCCTGTTTTGGGGCACCTTACTGTTTTAAAACCAGAGTTTATCAAAATGACAACCCCGACCTTGCAGACTCTTGTGACCCAGCAAGACCTTGACGCCCTGAATGATATTGTTGGTGAAAAAGGACTGTTGCGACCAGACAGAAGTAGCAAGGGTGATTTTGCCCCTTATGAAAGCTGTGTACGCTATGGTTCGGGGGAGGCCGCTTTTGTTGTGCGTCCGGGGAACAGTAAGGAGACCTCTCGGGTGCTGGCTTATTGTTATGGGCGGGGTATTACTCTTGTGCCACAATCCGGCAATAGTGGTTTGGTTGGGGCCTCGACACCTGATAGTTCGGGCACTCAGGGCGTTCTCAGTTTTGATCGCCTGACAGAAACGAGTGCGCTTCAAGCTACTGATGCAGAGATAACTACCTCTGAGCAGATTATTTTTGACGAAGAAAACCGTTCGGTCACGGTGGGGGCTGGTGTGCGTCTGTCTGATCTGAATGCCTTTCTGGAACCCAAGGGCTATGTTTTCCCGATTGATCTTGGCGCTGATCCTCGCATAGGGGGGATGATCGCGACCAACACTGGTGGTGCCCGGTTCTTACGTTATGGTGATGTGCGCCAGAATACCTTGGGGGTAAAGGTTGTTTTGGCTGACGAAGCTGGGACTGAGCTTGATTTCATGTCGGGTCTGCGCAAGGACAATACGGGTATTGACTGGAAGCATCTGTTTATTGGGACCACAGGTGTTCTGGGTGTCGTAACAGAAGCCGTATTAAATGTCGTCCGCTTGCCACAGCAATCTACGGCCGCGCTGTTGGTGCCCCGGGATGAAGCCGCTGTCCTCAAGCTGTTGCTGGAAATGGAAGAACGCTGTGATACCAACCTGACCGCCTTCGAAGGTATGTCGGCTGAGGCGATCCGCGCCGCTTTTGATCATGTGCCTTCGCTACGTAATCCCTTTCCCGGAGGTGAGATTCCGGATTATGTGCTGTTGGTCGAACTGTCCCGAACCTGGGCCAAACGCGAAAGCGAGCAGAGTTTGGACGAGTTGATGGAAGTGGTGTTGGCAGAGATCTGGGAAGATGCAGATGCGCCACTGGAAAATGCCTTTATTGGGCGTCCCGAAGAAATGTGGGCCTTGCGGCATGCTCTTTCCGAAGGGGTGAAACACGCCGGTAAGCTGGTGGCTTTTGATGTGTCATTCCGTCGTGGCGACCTGATGAAGTTTCGGGCCTTTATGGCGAAGGAATTGCCGGAAGAATTCCCGAATGTGCGGATCTGTGATTTTGGTCATGTGGGTGATGGTGGTCTGCACTTTAATCTTTCGATCCCACAGGATGATGCTCGTCTAGACGATGAAAGCTTTATTTCGTCTATACGCGAATGGGTGGTCCGGATTGTGGTGGAAAAATACAACGGCAGTTTTTCTGCCGAACATGCCATAGGGCGAAGCAACCAAGGATTTTACGATAGCTACACCCCAAAAAAGGTCAAAGAACTGGTCGCGCAGATAAAGAACGTTTTGTCACCGGGTGCCCTCGGCGATGTTAAATTGGGCTAGAAGGTTTAAGCTTCTTGTCTGGTTGCCTTTTTCTCCTCTAAGCTGCATCCTGTAATTGCTGATTGGGGGCAGGATGAAAGCTATTTTATTTATAGTTGTATTTGTTGTTGTAAAATTTGTGTATGTTTCAGTATTAAAATTTCTGATGCTTAGTTGGTTTACTGTAACGACTAGATTTATGGAAAATGTGCTTTCGAACACACCTAATGGTGCTGACGATGCAATATTATGGGGACGCATTCTCGGCTTTGTCTCTCATCCCATGCTCTGGTTTGTTATTTTAATGGTGAATTATGGAAACAGTTAACACGTTGGTTTAGCTTAATAGGCAGGCTCTTTAATAATTAGGAATGTAATAGGGCGCGCCAGTCATCATGTCTCTGTATTTTCCCTCTGTTACCAGTTCAAGGATAGTGTTCGAGAAGGAGTTCATAAGTTCCACGCCTTCCTCATCCGGGTAAAAGGTAAAAGAGCCACCCCAAAAATCGATAACTTCACCGTGGTGCAGACCTTCCAACAGCCCCTGTTCCCTGAGTGTCGGCACCCAACCAGTTTGGATAATGCCGGCATCGACCCTTTTGCCAAGGAGCATTGGGGGAATGAGCTCGTTACCGTTTGTAATTGATTTTGTTATGTTGGTGCTTTTTTCCAGCTCTATTGGAATGCCGTAACCCCTTGCACTGACAACACTCTTACCTTCTAAATCGGCAACTTGATGTGCAACTGGGTCTTCTTCTCTCGTGAAAATATAATACCCACCCATAATGATTGGCATGGAATATATGGGGAGGAATGTATAACCGGCTTCTTTAAATCTGTCTGCCTCGCCACTGATAATATAGGGCCAGATGATGTCAATTTCCCGTTTGAAAAACAGGTTTTGGCATCGTAAAGAAGGCGCGAATTGCAACTCGAATGTGTGCCCGGTTTTATCGGAAATCCGTTTTATAACTTCCTGATAAAAATTAAACAGCGGCTGAGGACCTTCTTTATCCTTTGTCATCCCGCCCGGAATTTCAACGGTACAGACGCTGTAGTTCTTCGCATGTGAATGGGATGGACTAAGTATCAGGAACAGGACTGATACGATATATAACGCGGATAACTTCTTCATCTCTTGCCCTGAACAATAACACCTAGTGAACGCAATATTGGTCAGGATACAGGCAAATCCTTAGTGATTTAATAACGGATGAAATTGAAGCGCTTTCTGACGAATTAATGCAAAAGAGTCAGTACTTAAGATGAATATGGAATGTTATCCTTTACACAGAATCTAAACACTTAACCCACTCTCAACAGCCCGGTCACTGCGTCGGGATGCGATAAGAACGACGAGCGCGATGGTGATGATTATCAGGGAAAGCTGGATGGCTGTTTGATAGCTGTAGGCACTGGCGATAAGGCCCATGGAGACATTGCCTAGCATGCCGCCGAGGAAGAGGCTGTTCATGTAGAGAGAGGTGGCGCGGCCCAGACGGCCATTGGCAAAGCTTTGGACAAAGGTGATGCTGACACCCGCGAATATACCGTAGTAAAGACCTTCCAGCGCGGCACCCACTACCAACTGGGGCAAACTGTCCACTTGGGAGAGGATATAGAAGGTCGGCATGGCGATCAGTGTTGCTGCGTAGAGAGCTGTTCGCGGGCTGTATTTCTGCATGGCATAGGGGATCATAAGAATAACCACCACTTCGGTCAGGCACTTGATCGCAAAGGCCAGTCCCGGTGCATAGGTTGGCAGTTTGGCTTCCTGTGTAAAGTAAAGTGGCAAGGCGGCGCTGGTCAATATGTGTGCCCCGGCAATAAAGAGGCAGGCGGTGGCGGCCAACCATAAACCGTGATTGAGCGATTTATGTTCAGATGATGCTTGTTGCGATGATGGTTCTTTGGCTGCGGCGGTGAAGTCAGTTGGCACAACGAAAAACCACAAAATAACCCAGAGAACGGCAAGAGAGGCTGCGGTATAGAACACGAAACTGTTCCCCCATTGCCCGGCAAGGAAAAAGGACAAAGCCGGTGCCATCATCCAGCCCAGTGAAGTCATGCTGCGCAGGTAGGAATTGTAGGCGGTAATGGCCATGCCCTGTTTTTCGGCATAGGCACGCCCAAAGCTGTACATGAGGGAGGTTGAGGCGTTTGAGAAGCTGAAACAGATACTGATAAAACCGACGATCACCCAATAGGAGGGATACAGCGAAAGGGTCGTTGTTGCGGTCAGAAATGCAAATGCAGATATGGCAATTAGCGGACGTACCCGCGCCCCCTTGTCAAAGCGTTCTCCGAACTGGCGGTTCATCAATAGGGTCAAGACACTGACAAGACCGACATAGATACTGATTTCCCAAGGATCACGCCCTAGTTCATCGATAATGAAAAAGCCCATAAAAGGCACAATCATGCCATTACAGAAAACCCCGATAAAAAGCAGGAGCAAAATAAGATAAGCCTGGCTATTCAGGGGAGTTTTTTCTGGTGTTGTTTCCAAAGCGAGTGTCTTTTCTGCGCGGGGCATCGTTTCGTTGTTTTCTGTTCGTAACTCAGTAAGTCTTGTTTTCAAATATGTTCACGGCATCGCGCAACATGGATGCGGCGGTTGGGGCCGGTTCACGTTCCCAGAGTTTGTGATACATGATGCCATAGATATCGGTGTGAAGCTCTACGGCCATTTCCCAACCTGTGCAATGGGCCAGGAAACTATCTTGTGGCAAAGCAAGAGGGCTAACAGACAACTGGTTATTTTCATATTTAGCAACCAGTTTGATTTGTTTGTTGTTGGCTTGAGCAGATTTCAGATCAGCCTCGGTAATATTTTCGATACCAGTAACATCAACATCTTTGAGGGTAACGGTCTGTCCTAAAATGGCATTGGCAATAATGACCAGTTTGTTCGCAGTATCCCATCCACCGACATCGAGGCTGGGATCAGCTTCGGCAATGCCGCGTTCCTGTGCTTCGGCCAACGCATCGTCGTAGGAACGCCCCGTTGCCATTTCATCCAGAATAAAGTTACTGGTGGAATTGAAAATACCCTGAAGCTTGGTGATATCAGCGACGATCAGATCCCGTCTACCAATATTGAGAATTGGTAAACCGCCACATACCGTTGCGCTCATTTCCAAAGAAGCCCCGGTTTTGGTTGCGATTTTCTGTAACTCTTCATAGGCAAGGGCTACAGGCCCTTTGTTGGCAAGTACAACAGAAATGCCTTTGGACAAAGCAGTGCGGGTGATGCCTAGGCCGGGCTCCCCCGTTTTCAAATCGACAGGAGAGGCTTCGAAAACCAGATCAATTTTAGTATCCTCCAGGATATCCTGAATGGACGCGTCTTTTCTAAAGCCTTGAAAAGAAGAGGCGCGTTCACCGGCCTCTTTTCGGCTGATCATATCCTGTGGATCGAAACCATCGGGATTGATCGCAACACCAGAGCTGTCGGAAACACAGACAATTTGAAAGCTGATACCGTGATTATTCTGTAGCTGTTCTTTTTTATTGATCAGGATCTTCAACAGATTTTTGTTCACCGAGCCAAGGCCAACAACGGCTGCTTTGATAATCATGGAATGTGCTTTCAAAGGAAACTTTGCTAAGGAAGAGAATGTGAATGAAACACCTAAAGAAAGGTCTTTGCAAGTCTGGCGTGTGTGGTTTTGTTTGAAATTAAATAAAAACAGGGCCACTTTAGAATAAGGTCTTTGAGGGGGAGTGATTTGGAAGGCGTTTTTTCAACTCTGTTTTTAATACTGTTTGCGGCTTTTTGGGCGGCGATCAGGAAAACTGTGACACATATTGTCTATAATATTGTTCTCAGGTCGATTTGGCAGGTTCTTAAATGGTGGGCTATGATCTGGGTAAAGACTATTCATTACTTTGCACCCGATTATCCCCGTGTGACGAATATTGTCGGCTCGGTTTTAGCCGTTGCCATTAATCCAATTTCTATCAGCATTGTGGTTTATCACTGGCCTGAAATCAGTCTCTTGATAACTGGTAATTAGAAGCCTTTTTCTTATCGGCCTACTATGCCATCCTTTCTTTCTCTCTTTGGGGCTATATTTATATATCTTTCGCGGGTAGTATAAAGGTCTTTGAGAATAAAACCTCTTAACCAATGAAAAAGGACAAGAGGGTACAATAAAACCTAACAGGGGTTTATAGACTGTTTTCTTTTACAGGACTAAAGAAGAGATCAGTATAGCAATAATGATTCTGGCGTGAGGGGTAAAAACGGCGTTAGGAATCACGCATGAAACGTATTGTAGGTAAAGAATATACAAGGTGCAAACTGGGACAACTGTTGTTGCTTCTGGCTGTATTTTGTGTTTGTCGTCTTTGCATTTCACCTGTTTCTGCTCAAGCAACAATATCATCATCTCAAAACAAAAAACTTGTTGTCGGCGTGTCCGAATGGGCGCCTTATAATGGATATGATCTGCCCGGGCATGGTTTGTTAACGGATATTGTGCAAGTTGCCTTAACGCGAGCTGGTTATGACAGCACAGCAGAAAAGATGCCGTGGTCACGTGTGATAAAGGGCGCGAGCCGGGGAGAAATCGATATCATTCCCGGTATCTGGTACAAAGAAAAACGGGCAAAAACAATCGCGTATGGACCTGTATTGGCAAAGGCAAGATTGGTCCTTATCAGTCATCCTGAATCCCCCTATGTTATCGAGACGCTGGATGACCTTAATCATCTGCGTGTGGGCATTGTGAAAGACTATGCCTACCCTCAACATTTTTTAAATGCGACACATTTTATCAAAGATCTATCACCAAATCTGGATAGTAATCTTAGCAAACTTGCCAGAGGGCGTATTGATGCCGCGTTGGGGGATGAATTGGTTGCTCGCCATACAACTTATCGACTTTTTGAAGGAATGATTGAGTTTCGTTATTCACGCAAGGTATTGGGAAGTAAGGATATTTTTCTAGGAATATCCAAAGCAAACCCGGATCATGAACGCATACTGGATTTGTTTGAGAAAGCGCTTGCGGATATGAAAGCTGATGGCACTTACGATGCGATTTTGACGAAGCACAATATTACACAGGCAGATCGGTCTTCCTGATCATTTGCCGTTCTATGAGGGGACATTTTTTATAGGGTTTATAGGATCTATTTGATGAATATCCTGGTTCAGTTTCTCTATCGTTGTTTAGTCATGTTTGTCTTTTTTCTGTCTGGGACTAGTTATGCCGAGCAAGTTGATGAATCTATTCTTGACAGTATCGCACAGCGCCCCCTTGTAATCGGTGTATCCGAATGGGCACCCTATATGGGGTATGACCTGCCTGAACAAGGCTTTGTCGTTGAGGTGTTGAAAAAAGCGATGGATCGTGCAGGTATTAAGGTTGAAGCAAAAGCCATTCCCTGGTCGCGTGTGCTCAAGGAAACCTATGATGGCAAAGTCGATTTAGTCCCGGGTCTGTGGTATCAAGCCGAACGGGCAGAGAAAATTGCCTATGGTGCGGTGTTAGGTGAAAACAGACTGGTTTTTATCTCTTTAAAAGAGGGCAAACGCAGAGTTAATTCCATTCGGGATCTGGAAAATCTCTATGTTGGTGTGGCACAGGATTATGCCTATCCAAAATCTTTTGCCGAGGCGACACACTTCAAACGAGATGTGTCAAAAGATCTGGAAACAATACTTAGAAAACTTGAAGACGGACGTGTTGACGCCGCGTTGGCTGATGAATTGGTGGCGCGTTATACTGCGAATAAACTCTTCCCCAATCTCAATATGTTTTCTTATGGAACAGAAGCTATTGAGGTAAAGAAACTTTACATCGGAATATCCAGGAAAACACCTGAATATAAACTAATCCTTGAACTGATCGACACGCAACTACGTGCCATGAAAACTGACGGTACCTATCGTAATCTCTTGATTAAACATGGCTTGCAGGATCAAGACAGCTCGTGAAAGCTTTGGGAACGCAATCAATAACAATACGAAAAGCACTATCCCTTTGTTTCTAGGAGTAATACGAACAATACCAGGGTTAAGCAGCGTTAGAGCTTTTATTGCCGGGCCTGTTTCTGGATCTGTTGCTCTTTGAGTTATTGGGTCGGTTGCCCGGTCCGTTGCTTGGCCGACTGCCTGATTTGTTTCCAGCGTTATTGCCCGAACTATTATTGGGTTTACCTTGACTTGGTTTACCTTGGCTGGGGTTGCCCGGATTAGGTTTTCCTGCTGCAGACTTGGATCTTCCGGATGGCTTTTGCGAATTGCCACGACGGCTTTTGTTGCCGGATTTATCGTTTCGGGGCTTACCGTTGCGGGAATTCCGGTTGGGTCTTCCGCCATTCTTTCCGTCTTTTGAACTGCCCGCAGGGGCGGCGGCCATACCTTCTTCGTGGTAAGGATGCTCTTCAAAAACAGGCACGCTTTGACGAATGTTCTTTTCGATATCTTTCAGGTATGCACGTTCTTCATGATCGCAGAAGGAATAGGAAATACCTGTGGCGCCTGCGCGGGCTGTCCGACCAATGCGGTGAACATAACTGTCTGGCTCGTTTGGAAGTTCGAAGTTGATGACATGGGTGACACCATCTACGTCAATACCGCGTGCGGCAACATCAGTGGCAACCAGCGCACGGATCGCGCCATCCCGAAAATCAGCCAGGGCGCGTTGACGGGCATTTTGGGATTTATTGCCGTGAATAGCGGCAGAGGTAATACCCTGTTTTTCCAAAAACTCGGAAACGCGGTTCGCGCCGTGTTTTGTTCTGGTGAAAATTAGAACCCGTTTGATTGCGTCGTCCTTGAGCACATGTCCCAGCAAATCACGTTTACGGCTTTTGGGGACCATCATGACATGTTGTTCAACCTTCTCAGCGGTGGTGGCTGCGGGGGCAACCTCTACACGTACCGGGTTGATCAGAATGGTGTTGGCCAGTGTCGTAACAGACTTCGGCATGGTGGCGGAAAGCAGTACAGTCTGCCGTTTTTCTGGCAGTTCCTTGATGATTTTCTTGATGTCACGGATAAAGCCCATGTCGAGCATCCGGTCAGCTTCGTCAAGGACGAGGAATTCAACTTCGTTTAGTTTAATATGACCCTGTGACATCAAATCCAGCAAACGACCGGGTGTTGCGATCAGGATATCAACACCGGGGGCCATTGCCTTGATCTGTGGTTTTTCGGATGCGCCACCAAAAACGATGGTGCTGCGCAGGTGCAGATATTTGGAATAGTCACGGACGTTATCTGAAATCTGGATCGCAAGTTCACGTGTCGGGGCCAGAATCAAGGACCTTGCTGTCTTGGCTTTGCGCTTGCCTTCGCCTTTGAGCAGATATTGTATCAGCGGCAATGAGAAAGCCGCTGTTTTTCCAGTCCCGGTCTGGGCAACACCAATCAGATCTTTTCCCTCCATAATGTTGGGAATAGCCCGTGACTGGATAGGCGTCATCTGTTCATAACCGCCTTCTTTGATTGCACGGAGAATAGGATCACGAAGGCCAAGGTCGGAAAAATTGCTCATTATCGCCAAATTTCAAATTAAAAGAGTGCGGTCTCACTATAGCTGAATGGCCCTTCTGTCAATCAACGATACTGCGGGGCAGCCATGCCGGGGCTGTATTATGGTGAGGTATTTTGATCATGTGTTGTAGGGGCATATATTATGTCAGGGCCAGCAAGCTATCTGTCTTCATAGCGCAAGAATAAACCGGATAGGTAAAGAAAATAACAAGATGTGGTTAGGATGCAGGATGAGGCTTTTTTTGCGTGTTATGTGATTTTACTGAAAAAATAATAATTAAAATCAATTAATTAATAGATGGGTTTTGCCCTTTCACAAAAATTTCTCTTGTTATGACGTTCTCAAGAGTGTATCCCTTTGGGTAGTGCTAAAGGGATACACTCTGTGTTGTTGTTATCATATGAGTAATGATCCCCGAAGCTCTTTAATGAATGTTTTGTTTAATTATATTAGGAAATTTTTATGACATATATCACGATGGGCGAACGTATCGAGGCAGCACGTAAGAGTAAGGGGTTGAGTGCATCACAGCTTGCGCGCCGTGTCGGAGTTAAAGTCTCGACCATGAATAATTGGGAAAGTGATCGTTCAGAGCCTCGTGCCAACAAACTTGTCGCGCTGGCCGGTGTCTTGAGCGTGAATATGATTTGGTTGCTGGAAGGATCCGAAGACAATACCAGCTTACCGCCAAATGTTGAAGTTATTGAAACTGCTGATCTACAGAGCAAGATTACCCGTCTACAGTCCATGCACGAACGTATGGTGCAGCTTCTTTTTGAAATTTCCAGCGAAGTAAATCGTGTTCAGCGTGGCATCAAAGATGATCAGGCCGAGCAGGACGCTGCTCAAGTTTAATTGCTAGTACGTAATTATTAGTTTTAGTTTTGAATTCTGAAAATTGAATTGATTCGAAGTGGATTGTTCTTCTGGTTTAGTTATTTAACTTGATTTTTTGTTCAAGACGTACAGAGAGAAGTATAGATAAGCCTATACGACCGATGAAATATCGGGTGAGCAAGGGTTCAGATAAATGGCTATAGAACGTTGGTTTAAAACCGTGTTCTGATTTTCCGGATAAAACGATCCACTTTTTCTTTGCTCAGGCTTTCGCTAGCATAAAGAGAGAGCATCTGAAAGCGACATTTGGGCGCGCAGGTTCCCCGGATTGCAGTTTTGAGAACCCGCCGGACAGGTTGACGCAAAATCAAGAGATCAACCCATCTGGGCGACCCAAGCGTGGTAATGACCTTCATCTCAACCAGATTGTCGAGCTTGGGCAAAATAGCCTTGTTATCATCTGCGTGATCATAGGCATGCCCCGGCGCCCACACCCGGTCAAACCAGCCCTTGAGAATGGCGGGAAAACCAAACCACCACGTCGGAAAGATCAGCACAAGGCATTGTGTTTCTTTTAACTGTCTAAGGTCCTGCTCCAAGACACTGCTATCAAACTCTTCCGTAAAATAACTCTGCCGTTCAGCATGGGTGAGGGTAGGTGCAAAGCTTTCAGCATAGAGATCCTTTACCGTGATCTCATAGCCCTTGGCCTCTAAATGCGCGATTGCCTCCTTCGCGAGATGTTTGCACAAACTATCCTTTAACGGATGCGCAATAACAACCAGACACTTCACGGTATTTTCCTTAGCTAATAAGTTATTTTAATTTGGTATCTATGAAACACCACAACTATTTTTAAAGTTTAAAGAGTATGGTGTTTCAAGTCATTGTTTTGTTTTTGTTGGCGAATGATAGGGTGTTCTGTAAGGTGAAATTACTAGTTTAAGTAGTGAATTGAATAGATCTGATGCGTAAAGTTATAGCCACATCCCTTCTGATAATAATTTCTATTGCTGGCTATAAGCTTTGGTATGCCATCAAATATCCTTATTCTGTGCCAGTAAGGCTAAACCCGGGGCCTGTGGTGGATAAAGGTTCAGAGCCTATCATAGTCACACTTCATAAATACAATTCGACTAGAGAAGACAAATATCAAACCACAGGAGAAAGCATCAGCTTTGCTTTTCCTGCAGATATGTATTTTTACAGAGGTAATCAGGATGGTGGGCCGCAGTGGAAAATTGGATTAAGGCTCGATTATTATGCGTTCGAGGCAATTGAGCCAAAGCTCAGAGAAACAGAAAAACTCGTACTTGATATGGATGCTTATAGTAAAGCGCGTAGAGAGTTAACTCGAAATCAATCATATATAGATATTTATTCAGGTATTACGCCTATTTCTGGTCCAAAATATTCGTCGATTTTGGATGGTGATTACAGAGAAACAGATCAATTTTGTGACTTAACTATTTATAGTGATGGCTCAGAGCCTACATTTTCTAACCCAGAGTATAAAGATGTTTATCCCTTCACTAATGGAGAACATTTTTATCCACTTACTACAATGGAAATTCAGGAGTTAGACGTAAAAAAAGTCCTCAAAAAAATACAACGTGAAGATGGTTTTTACGCCAATTGTAAATCTTTCAAAAACAATCGTTTTTGTAATGCAAAAACTACATTTGAAGGCTGGGATATTTCATACCAATTTCCAAAGACTGAGCTTTGTAATTGGGAAGGTACGCGTACTCGCATGCGTGATTTTCTCTCAAAATATGTGATAAACAGAACGCCTCCAAGAAAAGCCGAAAATTAAGGGGTTTTGACAAATAAGTCGAAGACTTTGGAATAGGTGCATCATGTTTCTGATTGGTAGCGCTGGATTCAGCTTCGGTTGAATTCAGAAACAGGCCCATCAGGCTGATTTCCTTCTGGGCCTGTTTTGTTAAGTTCTTATAATCTGGGGCAACCCCTTCTAATCTGCAGCAAAGCAATAGAACAGGCCGGAGCCTCCCGTTTTAGTTAGATCACTTTGGCTGCAACCTCGGCTGTCGTGGGCGGCGTTCCAGGATGTGTTGCCGCCGCCGTGGCGGTCGTGGTGGCCGACCGTGGTGGCACCTTCGCCGGAACTGGTCCAGTTGCTACAGGTGTGATCATTTTTATCCCGAGGGAAATAGGCTGTGCCGTCTGACATAGCACCGGTGAGGATATCGTGCTGGTTTGGTTTGTCGCCGCGTCCGTTAACACGATTACCGTTTTCATCAACAGCAGTGCGCATGACGATGTTGGGGTTCAGGTGAAGCTGGTCGACGTCACTGGCAATCAAGACACCATTGGCATTATACCAGGGGCCGAGGCCAATACGATCCCGCGGGGAGACACCGCGTTTGCCTTCTTCCTGTGTGCCGAGATAGGCCCGCCATGTCCGACCCTTTGACCCCGCAGCTTCGGCAAGCTTGGCACAGTGGGCATCCGCGCCTTCCAGACCACCAAGATTACCCCCTTGGCCGGAACCGACAGATGTCACGAAAAAGCCCATAGGGTGATCTTCGGCTGCCATTGCGTGTGGCATTGCCATCAACAAAAGCGTTCCGGCGACAGCAAAGGTTTTTGATATTGTCATGATATGAATATCTCCGTTTTATGCGGTTAAACTGTGGGGCTCAAAACGTTGGCGTAAAAACTGAAACAGGCGTGTCATTTTCTTGGTATTGAGTATGGCCGATAAATCATACACGAGGCCAGTCACGGGATATGATTTACCTTCACTTTTATGAGAGCAGGCCCAAATGAGGATAACCCGAAAAAAACTCATAACGAAAAGCCCTCATAATACATCTACCATATATCGCAGGGGAGGCAGAAGATATGAGGGCTTTTTGTTATCGGCCGGATGCCGTAAAGCGTTAGATGTTGGTCACAATGTTTTTGATTGAGCCAAGGATTGTCTCTACTTCCTCGGCGGTGTTGTAATGGGCGATGCCAATACGCAAGATACCTTCGTCCATTGGAATACCAAGGCTTTCAACAACACCAATGGCATAGTTATGGCCACTCCAGACGAAGATATTTTCTTCACTCAAAGCCTTTGCGAGGGGATCCGGCTTTACTTTGTTGTGGCGGATAGACACGGTGGGTACCCGCGACTTCATCTGGTTATGTGCGGTGGGGCCAAAGATTTCCACACCATCAATTTCTTGCAAGCCTTCGATAAGCTGACTGGTCAGGTTTTCTTCGTATTCTATTGCGGCGCTAAAGGCTGTGGTCATTTGCGCACGGCGAGATCCTGTCTGGCCCAGTTCGCCGCCCAGCCATGCGTAATAATCTATGGCGGCGGTCAATCCGGCCAAAAGCTCAATCGCGGGCGTGCCGGTTTCATACTTGGTTGCCAATGTTTCCGGTACACAGCGGCATTTATAGGCGTGCATTTTCTCGAGTATTGATCGTTTGCCCCAAAGAACCCCGATATGCGGGCCAAAGAATTTGTAGGGTGAACAGATCAGGAAATCACAGCCCAGGTCTTTGACGTCAATCTGGTGGTGCGGGGCCAGTTGAACCGCATCAACATAAACCAGCACATCAGATTTATGGGCCTCGGCAATAATGGACTTAACGTCGTTGATGGCCCCGGTCAGGTTACTGGCATAGTTCAACGCCAACAGCTTTGTTTTATCAGTAATAAGGCCTTTGATATGTTCCGGTTCGATTTTCCAGCTCGCCTTGTCAAAGTCGGCCCACTTGATCACCAGATCCAGATCCTGCGCAATCTCTAACCATGCAGCAACGTTGCCTTCGTGATCCATCCGGGTGACGATGATTTCATCCCCCGGCTTGAAATTACGACAGATACTGCGCGACATGTGCATGGTTAGCGTTGTCATGGTCGCGCCGATAATGATTTCGCCGGGATCATCAGACCCCATGAAGTCGGCCATGGCCAGATGGCAATCATCAACGACCTTTTCTGCGGCAATTGATGTTGGAAAGTATCCGCCAAGATTGGCATTTGCGTTAAGAAAACAGTTCGAAACCGCCTCAATCACGCGCGATGTTACCTGTGTCCCGGCGGGATTATCCAGATAGATCCGCCGTTGCTCTTTACCGTTTAAGCTATCGGTCAAGGACAGGGAAGGGAATTGCGCGCGAACGCTTTCAATGGGGAAGGTCATAATTTAATCCTCAAAAACCACTTTGTTCTGCAAGGATTGTTGTCAGGCCTCTTTGGTCCGAACAATCATCCTAAAGGATGAGTTTGGGATGATCAGTGGTTTGAAGGGCGAAGCTCAATTCTAGTGAACTCTTTGGGAGACAAGCGCAAAAAGCTCTGCCTGTGTTGAAATACCAAGCTTGCGATAGAGGTTCCTGCGATGCGTTTTGACCGTTGGCAGGGCAATGCCAAGGCGAAGGCCAATTGCCTCTGATCCGTGTCCAGATAGGATCAGATCCATGATGTTTTCTTCTCTCGGTGTAAGATCATAGCGGTCCGGTATAAGAGCTTGCTGTGCTGCTTCTTGTGTTAAGCCGAGGGCTTCACAGTGTTTTTTGATGGCGCTGATGATAATGGGCACCAATTCTTGCGAGCGTTCAAGCAAGGCGGCGTTTTTGCCCGCGTGATCTGTTTTTTGCGACAGAGAAATTTCAATCACATCATTACCGGGCAGGGGAATAGCCAGCATAAGTTCCTGCATACCCAGTGGCCAACCATCTGTGACATAGCCGATTTCTTCCATTTGATCTGGGCGCATTTTGTAATCATGGGGGCTTTTGGATTTCTCTGCATAGGAGCGTGACGAAATTTCCCGTGACAGGGCTTCCATCGTGTGCAGACCGGGCTTCAAACCTTCGCGACAGGCGTGGTAAAAGGGATTAATCTGCCAGGTACTTTGCAGAAAATTTTTCAAACCTTCCCGATATCCCAGCGGGCTTAATCCGTCGTAGAGAACCTGTGGTCGCTGTTCTTTTTGATATTGAAATATCATACAGAATTCGTGTGGGATAACGTGTTTTAGCTGATCAGCAACCCACGGGAAAAAATGTTTTTTCCCAATATTGTCAATGAGTGAACTGACCCAGAGAGCAGTGTTAAAATTAGTATGGTCATGGTCAGGTCTAAAGTTTGTTGATTGTACGATTTCACCTGACATTCTCGACCTCCCTGATCCGCAACCTGTTTATTATGGGGTTTTGTTGGCTCAAGAGTATATCAAGAACTTTATGGCTGTCTATTGGGATAGGAAGCCAGCCTTCATTTATCGCCTTTTCTCGAGCATGGCATCAAAGAGGCGAGAAGTTGCGTGAAGACTGGTTTCCGACAATACTACTGGGCTAGAACTCTTGATGCTTTATTGAAGAACAGAAAGCCAGCGATGTCTGATATTTCCTTTAACAGTAAGAAAACTACACCTGCGAGGAAAATGAGGGCAGCGGGGCTTGGATTGGAATTTCCCGGTGAACCGGGACAACACAATTCAATCACCGATGTTGCCGGGGTGAGTGTCGGTTATACGACCTTGATCGAAGGGCAAGGAGCTTTGCAGGTTGGCAAAGGCCCTGTGCGAACGGGCGTCACGGCTATTTTACCTCGTCCTAAGTCAGAGATCTGTAAACCTGTTTTCGCGGGATGTTTTTCCTTTAACGGAAATGGTGAGCTGACGTCTTCTCACTATCTGGAAGAAGTTGGCTTGCTGACCTTGCCGATTACCATAACCAACACCCATGCCTGTGGTCTGACCCGGGATGCGACCCTGCGCTGGGCCAGTCAGATTTACCCTGTTGAGTTTCTGGACAGTTTTGGCTTGCCTGTCGCCGCTGAAACTTATGATGGTTTTCTGAATGATATTAATGGCTTTCATGTCAGGAATGAACACGTGTACGAGGCAATCGAAACGGCGAAATCCGGCCCGATAGAAGAGGGAAGTGTTGGCGGTGGGACGGGCATGAAGAGCTTTGGTTTCAAAGCCGGGTCGGGGACCGCCTCGCGTCGGGTTGGCTATGCCGGGCGGGATTACACTGTCGGTGTCTTTGTACAATCGAACTTTGGTAAACGTGACGATCTGACAATTCTGGGGCACCCCATTGGTAAAGGGTTGTCTGAACCAAAGATGGTCGAACAGACCGCCAGTACAGAGCTTAGTTCTATTATTGGTATTGTTGCGACGGATGCGCCGTTGCTTCCGCATCAACTCAAGCGGTTGGCGCGTCGGGCGGCTTTGGGGATGGGGAAAACCGGCGGGATCGGGGCGCATGGGTCCGGTGATATCTTTCTGGCCTTTTCAACAGCCAATGGTGATGTCTTGGCTGAGACAAAACCTGCTGTTCAAAGTGTCGCCTTTATCCCCGATGCGGATCTGGATTTCCTGTTTGAATCGGTTATACAGGCAACAGAAGAAGCGATCATTAACTCAATGGTCGCCAATGAAGACATGGAGGGACGGGATGGCAATTTTGTTCCGGCACTGCCACATTCTGTTTTAATAGATATGGTGAAGATTAATCCAAAGAACAAGCAACAGGAAAATGAAGATAAGTAACCAGGATCAAAACGAGCTACTTTGTTCTTCGGGAAGTTCCTGCAGCATTTTTCGGGCTAGTTTAGCCCATTCATCAACCAGTGCCTTGGCCATGATAACCTTGCCCATATTTTCAGGGGAGGGAGAGGGAATGTCCTGAGCAACAAGTCCTTCGACGATGGCACGTATCTGAAGGGGGCTTAGCTGTACCTGAAAGTGATCCGTGTTTTGACAGTCAATATTCTGATCTGATTTATCCAAAGGTGTTCCATGAACAATATTACGTACGGTCAATGCCAGTTCTGGATTGTTTTTGCGCAAAAGTTCATAGGTGAACATCAGGCTTCCACGACTGAAAACATCGGGCGCATTGTTTGAATAGCGATTAGTGTTTTCTGGTGAAGCGGCAGAAGAAAATTTTAAAGGCATCTGTTTGCTTTCCTCGCTATCCAGTTTGAATTATTATGTTTTTACTTATTACCTTCACTTTTCAATCAATAGCATAGCTATAAAGTGTTAAAGAGAACTCAATTCTTGTTTAAAGCCGCCTTAGCCGCCTATTTAAAAGTGTGATCCCACAGGCAATATAGATCAGAGCAATATAGACCAGTACAGATGAAAACGAGCCAGTATAAGGAAGACAGTAATGATGTTTCTGAAAGTTTTTATGGGACTATTGGTCGGTATCATCATTTTCATATTGGTGGGGTTGATTTTTATTGGGCGAGACCGGGGTTTGGAGCTTGTTTTTGGTCCGATCGAAGAAAAGAAAATTAATTTCAGTACATTGACACTGCCATCAACCCTAAATCAATTTCTGGTTTGCCCTAAAAGTTTCTGTCAGGCATCTGCCCACCGGGAAAGCCCGGTTTACAATTTATCTGTGGATGAGCTAAAGGCAGAGTGGCTGACATTTATCAAGAAACAGCCCCGGATAGAAGAGGGGGCCGCAGATGAGCAAAAGCAACAATATGATTTTATTCAACGAACAGAGTGGATACGTTATCCCGATAGCATTACGATCCGTTTTATCCCGCTTGGCTCAACAACCTCGACCTTGGCGATCTATAGTCGTTCCCACTATGGGAAAAGTGATTTTGGGGTAAATGAGCAGCGGATCACAAATTGGCTTACTCAGATGTCTGGTTGATTTGACTATAGATCCGTTCCGAATGTTAAGGGTGATTTATTTGCTGGCTTGTTAAGGCTATTTTAAAATGTTTCTGAAAAACTGAGATCTCTAGATGAGGGTGTGCTCCTTGGTGATTTGCTCGCAAAATTACGTGGTCTAATAGGATTGTGACTTTGATATTCGAAGTTCGAAGATTAGACCAAGAATTGGCAAAATAATAAGGAAGACCACAATGGTATTTTTAAAACCGCTGATTTCTTTTTTGATGAATTTGAACCAAACGTTTGGTGGCTCAAAAGCTGAGGTGCCTTGCGTTATTCCTGTTAAAGCGCACGGCCAAAATAACAAGCTGGGCCAAAATCATAAACTGCGTCAGAAAAGAAAATAAGTCAGGCCATAAGAAAAAACTGGTCACCCAATTATATTCGGTTCAGCAATATTAGTGCTGACGATCTTTGCTATTTTCTTTGTTATTTGATCACTGTTAAACGAAACAACGTTCGCGGGACATTATTCTGAAACAGGTGTTCCATCAGATTTGAAAAAGGCATTTGGCCTGTTTTTACCCTGGATCTTATCAATAAATAGTCGCGCAAAAATTTTAATCATCAAACCTATTGGAAATTTCCCAGCAGATTTTTCAGCCGAGGGCATTGATTTTGTTGTGTCCTGAGGTTTTATTGCGCCTTGTTCCATAACTGAATAGCGTACTGGCCCCAGAACTTTTTCGCAGTCATCTCCACAAGCCATAAAGTTGTGAACGATACCGATAAAGGGAAGTTTGGGGCCTACCATATTTCCGGCAGGTGTCTGACAACAGTTAGTGTACCAGCGATAGATACCTTTTTCTGATAACTTTAAATAGCGAAGTTGATCTTGCCCCTGCGTAATTTCAACTTGAGACGGTGTGATCTGAAAAATATCGGTTCCGCCATGAGTATTGAGAACATCATCAGCACGGCCAATTTTTTTTGCGAAATTCTGGCAATCTCCGCAATAACAGATGACGCGTCGCCCCGTTGTTGGCGATATGTTCCTCGCCACTCCCTTTACTTTGCCGCAAGAACACTCAAGTGCGATATCAGCCATGATTTCTGCCTTTGGAGGATAAATTTATTATGCGAAGATAGTACTAATTTGTTGAGTGAGAACAATAGTTTTTGAAGGTAGTATGGGGATGGTGTTTGAAAAAAAATCCCCGGCCAAGGGAGACCGGGGAAGTTAGCAAGTTGACACAAACTATACTTGCTCAGGGTAGGGAGGTTTTATTCTGTAAAAATAAATTTAGAGCATTGATCTCAAGAGTTCTGTCTCGAAAACCTTGCAAAAAACGGTTAGTTTTTTTGCAATTGGGAAGAAGTGAAAAGGATGAAACTAAAGAAAAAATTTGAAAAGCGGGGAAACAAAAGCGAAGCCAGAATGGGCTGAGGCTTGTGGAGATGGTGTTCTGATCTTTGCGGCTATTATGCCTGATACGATCAGTCATCTTGTCGTCTCCCCCTAGTGGTTTCGCTAAACACTCAGGTAACGCACTCACGTCAACAACTTTCCATACACTATAACCTGAAAATACTTCTTTTGAGAAGAAGAATTTCACATAAGTGTAATAGTGGTTGTATATCAATGGCTTTAATGGGGCTATATTTAGGGTATGGGGCGTGCTTGACACGATACGTAGCCATTGTGGATTTGCGTGGGAACTAAGTTGAAAATAAACTGAAAAAGCTTGATATACTGTCGCGCAGCTTTCTTTAAACAGGTTCAGATACTAAACATCTAACGATTGGTGAGTTCATATCTTTTGATCTGAAACTGATCTTTACATAAATCTAGGAATAGCCTTGCGAGGCGAGAAAGTCTTTGAGACCCCTGATGCACTGCAAAAAGGGTTATTTCCGGAAAATGCCATGAGGGCAACAGTTTAACAATATCTCCGGCGTCAATTTTCTCGGTACACAAGATTGAGGGAGCTTCTGCAATACCCATCCCAAGTTTTGCTGCTTCGAGGACACTCATATAGTCATTTATAGAAAGATTGGGCGAGAATGAGTGTTCATAATTTTTTTTGCCGTTTTGAAATCGCCAGATAAGCTCTGGTTTATTATGAAACCCAAATCCTATGAGCGAATGCTTTTTTAGATCACTTGGTTTCTTTATGGGGGATTTAATGGCGAGATAACTTGGTGCCCCGATCAGGATATGACGGTATTTTAGCAGGGAAACGACGACATGGTTGTGGTTTTCAGGTGGTGCAACCCGAAAAGATATATCAAGATTATCGTCATCGAAGTTTAATAGCCTTTCCGAAATAGAGACATTTACCTTCGCTTGTTTGTATCGACTTTGAAATGTTTTTACGATTGGCAGAAACAATGGTTCTGCGAGGTTGGGTGGAACAGATATATGAAGTTGCCCCTGTTCCGTTGATCTGTATTGGCGCAGCGTTTGGTTTGCAAAATTGAATGATGCCAAGCCTTCTTGGCAATGTTGATAATAAATTTTGCCGATATCCGTTAGTTCAACTGAACGCGTTGTACGAGTAAGTAGTTTAGTTTCAAGAGATTTTTCAAGTTCTGTAATTTTTCGACTTAGTGTGGAAAGGGGAAGGGATAACTCTTTGGCTGCTTTGGTAAAGCTCTTGGTTTGAACGATGTAAACGAAAATCGCCATGGCATTGTAGTGCATGAAGGTGTTCCATATATGGGATAATTGTTTTAATAATATTCCTTTATCCCAAAATGAAAAGCTTGATAATAGCGGCTGAAGATTAAACGAATTAATCCGGTCATGGAGATTATGTTTTGATGAGTAATACTAACAATCATATTAATTATATTGAGTTTCCTTTGCGTGATGTATCCGCGACAAAAGCCTTTTATGAAACTTGTTTTGGGTGGGTGTTTCAGGACTGGGGCCCGGATTATATCAGCTTTTCTGGTGCAGGTGTTGAAGGTGGTTTTAACGGAGAAAGCAAGCGGCCAGTTGCTGATCCGGGGGTGTTGGTTGTTTTGTATAGTAATGATCTCGGGAAAATTCTTGCCAAAGTTAAAGAGGCAGGCGGTGTTATTAAGCAGGATATATATGAATTTCCCGGGGGGAAGCGGTTTCATTTTGAGGACCCGAATGGCAATGAACTCGCGATCTGGTCAGATAAGTAAGTTCTAACCGTGTATTCGAGATTTATTCCATGTTTGAAAGCTTGCGTTTGAAGCTTGTTGCGATTTTATTTCAGAGGATTGAGTGAAATAGCCTAAGAGTTAGGAATATTTATCTGTTTTGAGAGATATTTTTCAAAAATATTTTGAATTGTACCGTCTGCCTTTAGCTCTTTAATGATCTGATTGTATTTTCGATGTATTTCTCTGATATTTGGATAGGTAGAGGCTTTGGAAAAAACGTTGTAATAAGGCTTTGATTTGAGTGGTTTGGGTAAGAAGGTAATTTTCTCAAGATTGCCTTTTTTCTTTTCTTCATAAAGTGTGCTGATTGTATTCATCGGGACGGCGTCTAACCGGTTTTTTAAAAGTTTACCGATTTGCAAATCATTACGTGGCGCCATTTCAAGTCTAAGATTGGCATCAAAAAAAGCAGGGGTGTAGGAAATATCATTGGTTGCGCCAATTGTTAGTCCCTTGAGATCATCGAAGGTGTCAAAGGTAATCTTATTCTCGTCTTCGGCTCGAATGAAGAAGTTCCAGGTTATATTCACATAGGATTCTTCTGGATAGAGTAGATACTCTTCTCTGGATTTTCTTTTCGAGAATAGAAGCAACATGTCAGCTCTACCCTTTTGAGCTTCCTGTTGAATGCGGGCATCAGATTTTATAAATTTTATGACATAGGCAATATTCAGCTTCTTCATGACAATATCGACAATTTCGATATCGATCCCTTGGATAATCCCATTTTCTTGAAACTTATATGGTTCCTGGGGATTAGCCATGATGACGAAATCCCTGCTGAATGCAGTGGTATGCATTGATGAATAAAAGATACTTAGAAGTAATATAAAGCTAAAGCGGTTCATTCTGATCTCTCCTTTATTGAGATCTTGCTTACTGCCTTAGTAAAAAAACAGAGCGTATTGGAGTTTCCCAGATTTATAATGTGCGTAAAAAATGAAATTTTCGTATATTTTTATCTCAGCCACTATCCATAACTAAAGAAGTTAACTTCACGCCTTATTCTAACGAGTGTTTGTTCACTTAAAGGTTAGGATAAGATAATGACTAAATCCGCTATTGATGTTTCTATTGTTAAAACTCTGGATGAACTAGAGCTTGCCTATGGCATAAGACGTCAAGTTTTTATGGGTGAGGGAGGAGAGCCAGAGGAGGAGCAGTTTGACGGAAATGATTTGTGTTCAGCCCACTTAATTGCCCAATGGAACGGGATTGTTTGTGGTACAATGAGAATTCGCATTATCTCTATGGATGAAGGTGGTACGACAATTTGGGAACGTCTCTCTGTCTTGAAAGAGGTTAGGGGGAAAAATCCTTGGATTTTCCGATCTTTGCTTTTAAATGCAAAGCGATACACAGAAATGATGGGTCTGCAAACTGTGATTGGTATTGTTGAAGATCCGAAGTTGATGCGGTTTTGGAAGCTTTATGGCTTTAGACCTACGGGGGAAAAGCCACTTAACTATCGCGGACATGAATATGTGCCGATCAAATTGTCGTTGGAGACAACAAAAGACAAGGCTAGATTGAGGGGGGAGGTTTCATTGCGGCAGGCTGTACGCGCCTTTCCAGATGTTTTTGCTCAGACCCAAGGATAAACATAAGTGTGAAAGAGTTAAAATTTGCGCAAGATATTCTCCAGGCGGAAACGCCTGGAGAGACCAGAGATCTGATTCTAAATCTGGGTTTTAATGGTTTGTTCTTTCAGCGATGGTACCCGGATGTAATGGACAACTGGGAAGGTCTTCTGGCAAGAGGTTTTCAGGAGCACTATTACGCAGCGCAAGTATACCGTTTTTGTCCCGTAGCACGTGCTATTCATCAGTGGCATCGTAGTTATACCTTTGCAGAGGCCCGGCGTACTATTCTTGTTGGCAGTGCAGAAGCTAAAGTAGCGGATAATTTATGGAAACTATTTGGGATGGAAGATGGTGTTGTTGTTTTTTCAGGGCGCAGCAATCTAAAATCAGCTTTAATTCTGACAACAGATTGTCCTGTGGAAGAGTTATACCAAAAACATTCCGGGATTTTGGCTTTGGCGGCTGATAAGCTGGATCGTCAACTTTGCTCGGGTCATACATTGTTGCGGCAATTGAGCAGGGAAAACATCACGCTTTCACCGATACAGCAAAAAATTTTGAGACTGCAGATTAATCAGCCTGAACTCTCTAATGCAGCAATGGCTGAAATGTTGGGAATTTCTGTGAATACACTGTTTTCTCATCACAAGAAAATTGCCAAGAAAGAAGGTGTTACGACCTTTACCGGCGCAATTATTAAGCAACTAGGAAAGAATGCTTCAGACTAACTTGTCTTACTGCTGAAGACCTTTCATCAGAATTCAAATGGGATTAGTCTGTTCTGATATTCGAGTTGCCCGTTTCGGCTAATCTGTATTCGTGGTTTTGCGCAATAGAATCTTCTAATTCGTTAACTGCTTTCAGCGCTTTTGAAAGATAGCTGTCTTTGCTGGCGGGGGCGCGTTTTGTTGTATTGATAAACGAAGAAATCGTAACACCAAGGACATTGGCGATATCTTGTAAAAGGGGCGGGGGAATTTCGATTTCACCGGCTTCACATTGTTGGATATAATGCGCTTTAACACCGACCTTATGTGCAAGGTCTGACTTGGACAGATTTTTTAAAAGTCGCGCATAACGAATATTTACGCCGATAGTGATATTACTCGTGTGGATATTATTTATAATCGGCACGTCAAAATCCCAGCGGTCATCTGCTAATCCCCGGTGGCTATCTACCAATCGGGCTGATTAGCGGTAAAATGAAATGATGAAGCCGAAGGTTGAACCGACGGATTGTTATTGTGAGGCTTTCACATAACAATGTAGGAATAAGTATATTTTCTATTCATAAGATAAACAACTTAAAATTTTAGACATCAGGCGACAAATAATTCTTCTTTTCTCGACCTTAAATATTGATGGAATATCTGTTGCAAAATATTTCTAGACTCATATTCCAAATATAGACTATATGTCTAGTTATGGAAGAATTGACGAACTACAAATCTATGGCAGACGGGATTGCGGCATTAATGCATCCCCATGCCGAAGTCGTGATACACGATCTGAAAATGCAAGAGATTGTTTATCTGGCGAATAACTATTCCAATCGTGAAATTGGATCACCATCCCATATGGACGAAGTAGAGTTTGCCGAGGGTGATCGCGTGCTTGGGCCTTATCGCAAGGTGAATTGGGACGGTAAAGTTCTCAAGTCTATCAGTATTGTCATGCGGAATAGTGGTGGTGAAGCAGAAGCTATGATCTGTGTAAATCTGGATATGTCAGACATGAACCGGATGCATCAGGTTCTGGGAATGATGCTGGGAGCGCCAGAAGAAGGATGTGAGCCCGAAGAGAACAGCGAGAACCAAAGCGACAAGATTGAGGAGATCTTTCGCGATGACTGGCATGAGCGGATCAACATTTTTATTCAGGAATGGTTGTTGGAAAACAGACTGAGCCTGCAAGCGCTCGGACGACGTGAAAAGCATGATCTGGTTATTGCTCTGGAAGCTAAAGGGGCTTTTCAGGGGCAAGGATCTGCCAACTATGTGGCTCGTTGTTTGGGGCTTGGACGCGCCACCGTATACAAATATTTAAAAGAGCAAAGGGGATCGGCATGATCATAAATGATCGCAATCTGGTCGAGGAAATTGTTGCGGCTAATCAGCGAATTAAGGCTGTGGATGGCGGTGTGCGTGAAACGCCGTTGGACGAAGCGCCGTCCTTTAGTGAGCGTACGGGGGCGACCTTTTTGCTTAAGGGTGAGCATTTGCAACGTACAGGGTCCTTCAAAATGCGCGGGGCGATGAACAAGGTTCTGACCTTGTCCGAAGAGCAACGTACAAAAGGAATAACAACGGCATCAACCGGGAACCATGGCATGGCGACAGCTCAGGCTGCCAGCGTCGGGGATGTGGAAGCCACGATCTATTTGCCGGATACGGTGTCTCCTTTGAAGCATGGGAACATCACCAGGATGGGGGCGAAAACCGTTTTGGTCGAAGGCACCTGTGTGGATAGTGAACGTACGGCAAGAACGGCAGCAACAGAACAGGGTATCACCTACGTTTCTGCCTATGCAGACCTGGATGTCATCGCTGGACAGGGAACAATCGGTTTGGAACTTGCGATGCAATGCCCAGACCTTGCTGCCGTCTATATTTGTGTTGGCGGCGGGGGGCTTATTTCGGGTGTGGGGAGTTATCTCAAATCGTGTTTGCCTGATGTTGATATCATCGGGTGTTGGGCCGAAAACGCGGCATCAATGCACTATTGTCTGGAAAAGGGCGAGATTTATGACGCGTGGGAGGCCGACACCCTGGCTGACGGTTCCGCAGGCGGTGTTGAAGAGGGCACCGTTACCTTTCCGATCTGTCAGCAAGTTATTGATCGTCATGTCTTGGTCAGCGAAGAAGAAATTGCGCAAGCCATGCGCGATGTGGCGACCAGTGAACGCTTTATTATTGAAGGGGCCGCGGGTGTTGCCGTTGCTGCTGCTCTTAAAACCGGACGTGATTACGCGGGGGAAAAGATTGCGGTTGTAATCTGCGGACGCAATATCGGTTATGAGACATTTTGTGGTGTGATCAACTCAGTCGAGAGAAAGAAAGAGAATGCGTAATTTTTCACTGGAAACGTTTTTTTCTGATTGGGAGTTCAAAGCCAGATATCATATGACTGCGTCTGATATTCAGAGCATGACCATTAATGAGCTTTTGGCGATGGCAAGCGAAGAAGATCGAGAGATGTTTTATGATTTACCACTAAGTTATACCGAAACCTTTGGGCATCCTATGTTAAGGCAAGAGATTGCCAATACATATAACGGGTTAACACCGGAGGATATTCTGTGTTTTGCCGGGGCTGAGGAAGGTGTTTACGTAGCAATGCGGGTTCTGTTGGAACCTAGGGATCATGCTATTGTTGTAGTGCCAAACTATCAGGCGGCAGAAACTCTACCTCTCGATATCTGTGAGGTCACGGGTGTTCCGCTTGACCCGGATGATAACTGGTCGCTGGATATGGATGCGCTTGAAAAGGCAATTCGCCCCAATACAAAGCTGATTTCCATTAACTTTCCCAATAACCCGACTGGGGCCATTTTAAAACGCAGTTCCTTTGATTGCTTGATTGAACTTTGCCGTGCCCACGATATTTATCTGTTTAGTGATGAAGTCTATCGGGGTGTTGAGCGTGATGAGAGCCTACGATTGCCACATGCTGCAGATGTTTATGAAAAGGCACTATCTTTGAATGTGATGTCAAAGGCTTACGGACTGCCAGGGTTACGTATCGGCTGGATTGCCTGTCAGGATCGGGATCTCCTGAAACAAATGGAATGTTACAAACACTATCTCTCTATATGTAATTCCGGGCCGAGCGAGTGGTTGTCTATCATTGCTCTGCGAGCGCGAGAGCAGATCCTTGCGACCAACCGCAAACTGGTGAAAGAAAACGCTAACAAGCTGACAGAATTTTTTGATGAATTTCCTGATCTGTTTGATTGGCAGGTGCCCGATGGGGGATGTGTTGGATTTCCCGCTTATAAAGGCCAGGGAACAACGGATGATTTTTGTGAAGATCTGATCAATAAATCCGGTGTGTTACTTCTACCACCGCGGATTTATAAATCTGACCTGCTACCTGTGATCTGGAACCGTTTTCGGGTCGGCTTTGGACGCAAAAATATCGATGAAGGTCTTGCCGTTTTCCGTGCTTACCTCAAGAGTAACACATGAATACATTACCGATTATAACGCTCGATGAAATTCAAGCTTGCCTGAGTGAAGATGATATTCTTTCAGCTGTAAAGGAGGCTCTGATTTCTCATGGGCGAGGGGACGTAAACTCACCACCACCGGGTATCTTGCAACTAGATAATCCGGCAGTTGGGGAGTGCCATATCAAGTATGGTCATCAAAAAGGGGCCGATACCTTTGTGGTGAAAATAGCGAGTGGCTTTCGAGATAACGGTAAGCTTGGCCTGTCCCCCAATAGTGGCATGATGCTGGTCCTGAGTGCGCAAACGGGCGCGCCCGTCTGTGTGTTGGATGACAAGGGCTGGCTCACAGATATCCGCACAGCAGCGGCGGGTGCGTTGGCGGCACAGGCCGGCGCCCCGGATAAGGTGAGCGCAGTTGGTATCATTGGCACAGGGGAACAGGCCCGGCTACAAGCAGATTGGACCTGTCGTCTTTTAGGATTAAAGTCAATCGTGGTTTATGGGCGCAATCCTGAACAGGTAGCGAATTACGTCGATGACATGACAGCGCAGGGATATGGCGTCAGCACAGCATCAGAAGTAAAAGATCTCCTTAAACGATGCAATCTCGTCATTACAACAACCCCGTCGCCAAAAGCATTGGTACTTAATGAGGATGTGCAACCGGGTACTCATATCGTTGCCATGGGAACGGACAATCCGGGAAAACAGGAACTGGGCGCAGCATTGTTTGCGCAAGCTGCGGTTATTATGGTCGACGACCTTGCCCAATGTGTCCATCACGGCGATCTGGGGCATGCAGTTCGCGGTTGTCTAGTCTCAGAAGATCGGGCCATCTCATTGGGGCTTGTTCTTGCGGGTGAACAGCAGGGGCGTTTAAATGCTGATGATATTACAATCGCCGATCTGACCGGGATTGCTGCTGAAGACATTGCCGTGGCGTCATTGGTCTGGGAGCGTAAAGAAGTCAGCTAGAGGTTGGCTCGTATATCTGTTTGCGCTCAAATTTTTGATTTGCAATCTTATGTTTACTTAATGATTAAAGTGAGGGCTTAAGGTTCAAGTGCGTTGAAAGTACTTGAAAACGCGCGATTAAGGTTGCAATGTGTTGAGAATATTCCACTCCTTGAATGCTTGGCCCTAATTCTATAACCCGAGAAATGTAGGTCAGCGCTTTAACTCTGTACGAGATTGTTATGACACTTCTTAATACCAAGGATCTTGGTATCACCCTCGGGGCACCACTTTTTTCCAATTTAAATTTCTCCATCAATAAAGGTGACCACATTGGTTTGGTTGCCGCCAATGGACGCGGGAAATCCACGTTGTTGAGTTGTCTTGCTGGTGGGATGGAGCCGACAGAGGGGGACATAACCCGCGCCCGGGGACTTAAGGTCGGGTATGTGGAACAAAATGTTCCCGACGAACTTATGGGGCGAAGCCTCTATGATGCTGTGCTTTCTGTTCTACCTACCGAGCAGGCAGAATATGAAAGCTGGCGCGTGGACGTTGTTCTGGATGATTTGTCGGTTCCCATAGAGTTACACAGTCGCTTGGTTCGTGAACTGTCCGGTGGTTGGCAACGCGTCATGTTACTTGCCCGGGTGTGGGTAGGAGAACCTGATCTATTGTTAATGGATGAGCCGACCAACCATCTTGATCTTTCGCGCATTGGGTTCCTTCAGAATTGGCTGGATACTGTGGCGCGGGATACGCCGATACTGGTGGCCAGTCATGACCGTGCTTTTCTCGATGCCGTGACCAATCGCACGCTTTTTCTACGGGAAGATCAGTCGCAAAGTTTTGCGCTTTCCTATAGTCAGGCACGGGCAGCGTTGGATGAAAGTGATGCCGCGAAAGAGCGTCAGTTTGAAAATGATGCTCGCAAGGCGCAACAACTTCGACGTCAGGCTGCGAAGCTTAAGAATATCGGGGTTAATTCTGGTAGTGATCTGCTGATCACCAAAACCAAGCAGCTTAAAGAGCGTGCGGATAAAATCGAACAACAATCTCAGGCAGCCTATAAAGACAAGTCGGCGGGAGCCATCAAACTCGTCAATTCAGATACCCATGCCAAGGCTTTGATCACACTGGAAGAGGGGGAAGTCACAACCCCTGATGGCAAAGTTTTATTCAAGACCCCACCTCTGTGGATCAAACGAGGGGATCGTATTGTTTTGCTTGGGCGTAACGGAACCGGGAAAACCCAGTTGATCCGTATGGTGCAACAGGCCGTCATGGACGAACACCCGACGATCAAATCCACACCAAGCGTTGTCATGGGCTATTCCGATCAAGCATTGTCCCAACTGGACGATCAAGCAACACCGCAAGAGGTTATAACTGAACGCTTTGATGTGGGGGATCAGCGTGCCATTGCCTTGCTGGCCGGGGCTGGCATTAATCTGGATATGCAAAGTAAACCCATCGGTGCGTTATCCGGTGGACAGAAATCACGTTTGGCGATGCTGGATCTTCGGCTTCGCAATCCGAATTTTTATCTGTTGGATGAACCCACCAACCACCTGGATATTGAAGGGCAGGAGGCTTTGGAAGAAGAGTTACAGGCCCATAATGCCAGCTGTCTTCTGGTTAGTCATGACAGGGCTTTTGTAAGAAATACTGGCACCAGATACTGGCTGATTGAAAATAAGCGATTAAAGGAAATCGATAATCCTGAAGATTTCTTCACATTTTCGTTGGGTGAGCAGTTATAGAGTAACAAGTACGGTTTGTTTCGGTTGCGAGTGTTCATAACAATCACTATCTAGTCTGCTGTTTTGATTTAAAATAATTTTGATGAAGTGAATTGCTAAGATGTTGAAAAATATTTGTGTGTTGGTATTGGCTTTTGTTCTGTTTGCCTGTGAAGAAGCTGCCGATCTTTCCAACAGTCAGTCCTATGTTAAAGATGGCGTGAGTTTTAAGTTGCCCGGAAACTGGAAGGTCGTGGAGGACATTACCGAAGAGGGATTTCGATATATCAGCATTGAATCATCAGGGGATGCTGTTGCTGGGGTTTCTCTGTTCCATAACGGGGTAAGGATCGAACTGGAAGACTATATCGATTTAATTATTGAAAACTTTAATGCCGAGTTGCCTGTGGGATCGCGAAACAGGGGAGAAGTTTTTGAATTTACACCTGATTATAAAGAGAATGTCGCTAAGGCTATTCGTAATCAGTTTGCAATAACGCTCGCCAGTGTTGAGGTTCCCCACACATCAGATTTTTATGAAATGAGGACGGACTCAGACTTCGCTATTATTTTTACCCAGGTATCTGACGAGGATAAAGAATTGGTCCAAAAGGGTTTTGATCAAATCATCAATAGCTTTGAAATAGAATAGGGTATCCTGTTCAAGGCGCAATGCTGGATTTTTCACCGTTCTTTTGCGATACTTGATCATTGCTCGTTCCGATCCGGTTCTATCAAGAGAGATGTTGCCCGTGCTCTCTGTACTGAAAAGGAACCCGAATGTTTAATTTGGAACGTTTTGTCGAAGACTGCTGCACAGCAGTTCGCCGGGATAAAACACATAAAAGTGTTTCTGAAATATTTGATCGTGCCTTTCGTGACCCTGCATCCATTGCCACGGCTTTGGGTGAACCTCAAAAAGCGGGCCTGACACCGATTTATTGTTCTTCGGATTTGACGATCCTTAATCTGGTTTGGAAACCATCCATGATGATTGCTCCGCATAATCATAATATGTGGGCAACGATAGGTGTATACGGCGGACGAGAAGATAATATTTTCTGGCGACGGATCAAAGATGATCCGAATGGACGGATTGAAGCAGCCGGAGCTACGGCATTAAGTACAGGGGACTATGCCCCACTTGGCAGTGATATTATTCATTCCGTCGCTAATCCGATTACAAAGTTGACCGGGGCAATTCATGTCTATGGCGGTGATTTTTTCGAAGCTGAACGCAGTGAATGGGACCCGGAAAATCTGTCGGAACAAGATATTGATCTGGAAAAGCTCAAGGCACTCTTTAACGATTAACCAGCGGGCTGATCTTTCTTTCACTACATGAGCTTAGGACTAAAGATTTTTTTGAACCTGTTATGTTTGTTATGGGCTAGGGGATATTACCCAGATGACCATCTTTGCGTTGATCACAGAGAGTGAGGGTTTCCTTATCGTTATCTAATTCTTCATAGTTATGTGATTGGTTTATATTAATGTCTCGCCTTTCCGGGTAAAGGTATATAGTCTTGGCGAACATTATCAGAGCGCTTGAAATACGCTGACTATACGCACTGCACTCTTTAAAAATTGTAGCAGATCCTCTTCAATAAAATTAGATGACAGAAGGGAAAGACGACGATGTCTTCCATGTCCAGAAAAGAGGAAGATCTGCTCTTTATGTCAGATTTGCAATCTGCCGAGCTTCGTAAAGGGCGTAAAGCCGCCTATGTATTAACTTTCCTGTCTTTTTTCTTTTTTATTATTTTATTTATCTGGGCATCTCTGACCGAACTTGATGAGGTAACCCGGGGCGAAGGCAACTTTACACCGGCCCAAAAGACACAGATTATTCAGAACCTTGAGGGGGGGATTATCTCTGAAATTCTGGTGAAAGAAGGTGATATTGTTGAAGAGGGCAGTATTCTTGTACGGATTAATAACTCGTTGGCACAAGCAAGCGCGGATGATCTGGAGAGCCAGCGGAGGATACTTTCGGTATCCGTTATACGCATGACCGCGGAATTGAACGGTACTCCCTTGGTCTATAGCGAAGAGCAAATGGAGACATCGGCTGATGAAGTCGATGATCAGATGGCGCTTTATACCGCACGAAGTAACCAGCAGTCTTCGCAAATACAGGTGATTGAAAATCAGACACGGCAACGGGAACAAGAGATCTCGGAAGCGAATAGCCGGATCGGACAGTTGCGAAACTCGCTTGGTCTTGCGCAGCAAGAACGTAGCATCACAAAACCTTTGGTCGATAAAGGGGTTCTTCCCCGTCTGCAGCTTATTCGCCTGAACCGGGAAATTGTCGATCTCGAAGGGGAGATTAAAACACTGGGAGTCAGTCTTCCACGGTTACGGGATGCCGTGCTGGAATCAAAGCAGCGCGTAGAAGAAATGATTCTGACGACCAAAGCAGAATTGTCGGATGAACTGAATAGAGCACGATCAGAGCTAAAATCTGTGACAGAGAGTATGGAAGCCGGGGCGGATACCGTCAGACGTACGGATGTGAAATCACCTGTTCATGGGATCGTCAAAGAATTGAAGCGCAATACAGTTGGCGGTGTTATCCGCGGCGGCGAAGATATCGTCGAAATTGTTCCGTTGGACGATACATTGATTGTCGAGGCTAAAATCCGCCCATCTGACCGCGCGTTTTTGCAAAAGGGTCAGAAGGCAACAATCAAGGTTTCTGCTTACGATTTCTCTGTCTATGGTGGAATGACAGCCAAGCTGGAACGCATATCTGCAAGTACAATTAAAGATGAAGAAGGCGAGAGTTTCTATAGGATTTATTTGCGTACAGACGACAATAAAATTGTCAGCAAAGGCAAAGAGTTGGAAATTATTCCGGGGATGACCGCCAATGTAGAAATTTTAACCGGCAAGAAATCTATTCTGGATTATCTTCTGAAACCAATATTCAAGGCTCGACAGTCAAAGGAAGAGAAAGCGCAACCAATCGGTACTCAAAAAACGGTCTCTGGTTTATGAGTTTGAAAAAAAATCTAACTTTTCTTTGCGTTTTTACTGCTTTTTCTTTGCTTTTCCATAAAGCGTTCCAAGCGTCTTTTTGAGACTTCGATGCGATGATCTTCGCGTTCCAGATCACGGATTGCTTGCTGGACGTAGGCAAGGTGATCTTGGGATGCTTTTTGGGCTTCGTCGGGCTTTCCGGCGATGATGGCGTCATAGATCGCATGATGTTGGGCAAGCAAGCGGTCTCTTGATCCCTGATGAGTATAGAGTTGTTTTCGGCTTAGGAAGACACCTTTTTTTAGAACTTCGACCAAGGACCGGATAACGTGTAGAAGCACAACGTTGTGTGCAGCTTCGGCGATGTTCATATGAAAATCGGCGTCGATACTGGCTTCCAGTTCCAGATCACCTTTTTCATGGGCAGCGCCCATCTCGGCTATACAGGCGGTGAGTATTGCCCGGTCGGCATCTGTGGCGCGCTCGGCGGCATAGTAGGCGGCGTTACCTTCGGAAATGGCCCGAAATTCCATAAAGTCATTAACAGTATCGGGATGGTTCTGGAAGATTGCAGTCAAAGGATTGGTAAGGGAAGGGCCCAAGAAATTTTTAACCAGCGTTCCGCCCCCCTGATGGGTTTCCAGTAACCCCTGAACTTCCAGCTTATGCAGGGCTTCACGCAGGGAAGGGCGGGAAACATCCAGCTGTTGCGCAAGATCACGTTCTGCTGGCAAGTATTCCCCGGGCGGCAAAACACCTTCGAGAATGTAGTTTTCCAATTGTTTTGCGACAGTATCCGCAAGTTTTTCAGAACGTATTTTATTAAGTGCCATCTTACCTGAATGATTGTTATTTAATTTTGGTAATAATATTTTACCACTTTACATGATTGGTAAAATTATTTATCCAATATGTCAATATTTTATTTGTCCAAAGAAGCCTGATCACAGAAAAAGGAAAACATGTCATGGCGCAGATTCTGGAAATTGCCGATCTGAAAAAGCTGGCCCAGCGTCGTGTGCCAAAAATGTTTTTTGATTACGCAGATTCCGGATCCTGGACCGAAGGGACCTATCGCGCTAACGAGAGCGATTTTCAGAAGATCAAGTTCCGCCAACGTGTTGCAGTGGATATGACCAATCGAACCCTTGCCAGTCAAATGGTGGGACAAGACGTGTCCATGCCTGTTGCTATTGCCCCAACTGGGCTGACCGGAATGCAACGCGCAGACGGTGAAATTCTTGCGGCACAAGCTTGTGAAGAAGCCGGGGTGCCTTTTACTCTGTCAACCATGTCAGTTTGTTCTATTGAAGCCGTTGCTGAGAAAACAACCAAGCCTTTCTGGTTTCAGCTCTATGTCATGCGGGACAAGGATTTTGCCGGACGTTTGATTGATCGCGCGAAGGCCGCGGGCTGTTCTGCCTTGGTCCTTACTCTTGATCTGCAAATTCTGGGACAGCGTCATAAAGATTTGCGCAATGGTCTTTCCACACCACCCAAGTTTACCCCCCACCATATTTGGCAGATGGCTACACGACCGGGCTGGTGTCTTGGTATGCTGGGCACAAAGAACCGCACCTTTGGCAATATCGTTGGTCATGCACAGGGTGTCGAGGATCTTAGTTCCTTGTCTTCGTGGACAGCAGAACAGTTTGATCCCAAGTTGTCATGGGAAGATGTCGCGTGGATCAAAGAGCGTTGGGGCGGGAAATTGATCCTCAAAGGTATTCTTGATCCCGAAGACGCCAAGATGTCTCTTAAAACCGGGGCCGATGCCATCATTGTTTCCAATCATGGTGGTCGTCAGCTCGACGGAGCAATTTCTTCGATCGAAGCGTTGCCGGAAATAGTAGAGGCCGTTGGCGATAAAGTCGAAGTGCACATGGATGGCGGTATTCGGTCCGGACAGGATGTGCTAAAGGCTATAGCTCTTGGCGCAAAAGGAACTTATATCGGGCGACCTTTCCTCTATGGTCTGGGCGCGATGGGGAAAGAAGGCGTGAGTAAATCGTTAGAGATTATCCGCAACGAAATGGATATCACCATGGCCTTGTGCGGCAAGCGGGATATCAAGGATGTGGATCAATCCATCCTGCGATAAACCGGCCCTGTACCAAAAAATCAGATCAGGGACACTTTGCTTATGAGGTTGGCTCATCAACCAGATCTGTTAAAATGTGGTTACCGTTGTCATCAAATTTAAAGACGCCATAACGGGCATTCTGATAACGGTCTGCATGTCCTTCCTGAAAGAAGAATGAGTCCGGGACAATTCTGACCCTGCTATAGGTTTTGTGGTAGTAGAGGCGTTTTTCGTTATCAGCCAGTGGTGTTTCGTCATCAAACCTGACAAAGCTTGCGATTTGTTGCGGGTTGACGCTGATAACCATGTAGCCGCTTTTTACATCCGGTGATGTTGCGTTTGCGGCATCATTCTCTGCATCGTTTTCTAGGGCATAACGCAGGCGCATATAATCCCCTTGCATAAGCGAGCGCGGGTCAACCGGAGCCAATTCCAGCAAGACGGTCTCTCCCTTGTCGATAATCTCTTCTTTTTTATATATGCTGTAGTTCAGGACCAGAAGAATAATAACCGTCAGGCCAATCATGATTTTCAGTCGCATGATGTGTCTCCTTTGGCTGTATTTCTATCTTCCTTTGGGATCTGGGGGGCAGCGCGATCCCATCCCCTGAGTTTTAAATAGAACTTTCCGGCAATCATGATGCCACCACTGGCAACCAGAACAATTGATTTTTCGAGCAGTGTAATGTCGAGATTATAATAATAAAGCCAAAGAAAAACGGGCAACAGAAGGAAGCCAAACAAGGTGAAGAGCCTGTCGTGACGGGCGTAACCAAAAATCATCAGGCCAAGTGACAAGAGAATGCCCGGCGCCGAGAGGATCGCGAGAAAGACACTACCGATAATGCCGGCAATAACGGGCTCGCGTTTTATGTATTCCTTTCCGCCAGCTGCCCAGATAATCAAGAGGGTCAGGGCAAGAGCAAGCAAGATGTTACTGATAAAGGGAGAGATAAAGAGGTGATTGCCGAGATAATCAAACTCGTTATAGGATGACAGAAAGAGTACCGAGATTGCAAGACTAACGATCAGTGCTTGTGACAGAGGTTGAAAGAAAGCTGGAATTCTGGGGGAAAGCAGAAGACAGCCAGAAGCGACAAGCTGGATCAGCATGAACAGGTTAAAGGCGATGTCTGTTGGTAAGATAAGATGATCTTCCCAGAGGATATTGAGCAGCATAACAATCAATACCCCGCAAGATGACATGAAGCGTTCAACATGCAGTCGATAGAAAGGATAGGTCAGGGCGGTGATGAGGAAAGAAGACAGGGCAATAACAAGCAAGCTTTCGCCGAACCATTCTACCGTTGCGAAAATAAAAAGGAATTTTCCCGTTCCCATCAAGGCAAAGGAAACCTGTAGGAAGAAGTTTTTACCCGTTGTATTGTCATCGTATGTGACAGTGTAAAGCCCGATTGCCCCCGCAATAAAGAGAACGCCTGTCGTCAAGGCACCCACTGTGTTGTTAAAGCTGATAACCTCGATCAGGACTAGAAAGCCAATAAAGCAGATAGAGGCGATAAAGGCCCCGATGCCTGATAGAATTTTCAGATAAACTGGAATGTCCGGGTTCTGTTCCTGATCCTGAATGAAGCTGTTGATATCATCGGGGGCAGTAATCAGCTTCTTGTTCATCAGAAAGCTAACAAGATCTGCTGCGGACATTTGTTCTTGATGTTGAATTGTCTCTGGACTAGGCATTTGAGGTCCCCGTGTCTTCTTTCAGCGCTTGGGTCAGGTATCTCAGGTACATGGTAAATCCTGTGATAATGCCGATAGAGGCAATACCCATAAGTAAAAGACCAAGTTCTTCTTCGTCCCAGAGCATGTCTAATAAAGCTCTTATGGCAAGGGTCTCAACAATAACCAACGTTGAAATGATGACCGCCGCCAATGACCAGATATCCTTGACGATTTTGCGGTAATAGACATAAACACAGATATGTCCGATTACGCCGATAAATGAGCCAATAAACACACCGTCATAAGCCTGATCAATATCAACGATTAGCAGGACAATCGGGATATTCAAAGCAATGAGGATCGGGATAAGAATAATCCAGCGGGTCCATTTGGGGGCAAGCCAAGAGTAAGACGGTTTTTGTGTTAAGAATTCGCGTATACAAAGGACTAGGCCGTTGAGAGATGCGAGAAACGGCAGGATTAAGAGTGTCCAGTCGTGCTCTACTAATGACCGGGCAATAACAACCTGATCCCACCAAAGACCTAAAAAGACATTAAAGATCACAAGCCAAAGAACCCAATGAGCGGCAAATTTGGACAGGATCGTCCAGCCTAGGATTAACAGAGACCAGACCATGAAAAGCTGATAGGCATCGGCCCCTGTTTGGTAAATCTGTCCAAAAACGGCGAGAAATATCCCGACAAAAACACTTGCTGATATCAAAGAGAGCTGACCGGAAAGGCGGTTCAGGCTACAGACGCAGGCACTGATAATACTGGCAATGATGGCAAACTGAACACCCCCTAACTTATGGGCAGGTAACAGCTTGGCCCAGTTAAAGGCAAAGAAATAAACCACACCAGATAAGATTAAACAGACCCCAAGGCCAAGTAGTAGTCGCGAAGCCCAAATGACCCACTGCGTATGAGGGATAAGCTGTTGCAGGGCTTCAATTCTGGCTTCTTTGCTGATCTTCCCATGGCTATAGAGTTGATCAACCAGAGCACGGTTTGCCGGAATTTGATCCAGCGATTGCTGTGGGGGGACAATTTGATCCGTCGTACTCATTGCTTTCCAACATGATTATCTGACTGATATCTGGATGTTTACGCTTTTATCATCTGTGGTTGTTTATGCGAGGTCAATTGGGATTTTGTATCATGTGTATCATGTGTATCATGTGTATCATGTGTATCATGTGTATCAGGGGGGGAATGATTTCTCATGTATTGGTTGCGGTATCCGATTTTGATAAGGTACTGATACTGTTGATATGACTAAATGGCCTTGATGGTAAAGAGCTCCGTTTCTTCCTGACGCCCTCTTAACTGCACAGTAGAGAGGTGCTGTGCAATGTAATCTTTAGGCAGACTGATACGGTTTAGAAGCTCTGACGAAATGATCAGGGGGCAATCCAGGACTTTACATTGCTGTTCAATACGCGCCGCCGTTTTTATTGTATCGCCAAAATATGAAATTTCCTGCTTCTGATCTCCACAATGACCGATGACCACAGGACCACCATGAAGTCCGATACGGAAACCGGGAACAAATCCGAATTTTTTCTCGTATTTTTGGGCTTTGACATTAATGAGGCGGTTGATCGCAAAGCAGCATTGAATAACTCTTATATTTGCTGTGCCAGCACTTAGGGGCCAAGTAACGATGACCTGATCACCGATATAACGGTGAATTTCGCCGCCGTGTTCCAAAATAGGTTCTGTGATGTCGAAAAAGAATTCATTGATCATATGCTGAACACCCAGATCACCAAGCCTTTCGGCTAGCGTGGTTGATCCAACAATATCCAAAAACATAAAGATCCTGTTTTCCTGAACAGGTTGCCTGTATTTCCCGAGCAGGATGTTAATCAGGGCGCGCGCGCCTACAATCCGTATGACCTGTGTTGCTGTTTGCAGGGCGATAAAGAGGATACCCACAATGATCAGAACCCGGATATAATGGGCTTCGGTAAAAAACTCTAAATTAAATCGGCCATGAAAGGCGTAACCACTAAAAATGGCCGTGAGCATAACGATACAAACGACGACAAGTGATTTGATGAAAATCGCTGAAACAATGGACATTTTTCTTAAGAAAACGCCGTACTGACTGGGGACAAAAAAAATCTCGAAGGCCCATAAGAGAGAGCTTCCAAACAGCCAGGTTAACCCTCCTCGAACAAAGGTAACTGTCAGATTGTCTTTGGGTGGTTCATGAAGCGTATAGTGATCATATGTTTCCGCAAAACCCACAAGGACAGATAGAAAAACGAGAATAAGGAACAGGCGTACTCTGGATGCGGTTAAATGAGACAAACGTAATTCCCCTGATAGAAATTATTCGAGACAGAAATCATGCGAGCTTGATCGAAATAATCTGGATTATAACATTATAGCATGCTCTATCGTTATCAAAATGAAAGCCATCTCAATGTTTAGGTGAAAGTCCTGATCTGCAGAGATTAATCTAAAAAGAAATAGGAGCCTATGAATTGGCGTGTGTTTATTTAATTGTCGGGAATACCGGTGCGGGCAAAAGTACCTATGCGGCGCAGTTAGCCAAACGTGAGAACGCGATTATATTTTCTGTTGATGAGTGGATGAAGACCCTGTTCTTTATGGATATGCCCGATCCGCCGCTATATTCATGGGCGCTGGAGCGAACGCAGCGGTGTGAAAGTCAACAGCTTGCAGAAACGCTTAAAGTCGTAAGCAAGGGCATTTCTGTTATTCTCGATTTAGGGTTTTTTGCCAAAAGTCAGCGTGAAAGGGTCGCTGATTTTCTGAAAGATCATGGCTGTGAATTTCAAGTGCACTATCTGGATGTGGATAAAGAGACCAGGTGGGATCGTGTGAACCATCGTAATGAAGCTCAGACAGAAACCTTTCAATTCGAAGTCTCTCGCGAGATCTTTGATTTCTGTGAAACGATTTTTGAACCGATGGATACAGATGAACGCAAGACGGCTGTTCTCGTCGAGTGAGCTTAGAGCTCAAAACCAAGCTATATGATATGGATAGGGGCTTAGAGCGGAGTATAGGTACAGGCCGATTGCAATAATACAGATCACAAGTTGAAGGCCGTTGTTTTCTCTGTGAACAATGACGGTGTCCATGCTTTTATCCCATGAGGTCGCTTTATCCATCGTGAGGTCAAAGTACCCGTACATCTGTGTAATTAGTGATAAAACAGGTAGCCCTAGTGCAAAGCCCTTGATGAAAACCAAGGTTTCGCGTTTTGTTGCATGTTTCATGGAAAGTGGCAAATGATCTTTGGTCAGGACTTTTACACCAAGAAGATACTTGCCAATTGTTGTACCCAAGATTCCGGTTGAAATTGCATTCAAGAAGGCAACAAAACCAAGAAAGAGCATTGGTATAATAATCAAAATTACGAGCAATTCGGCGATGGTAGGATGCTGCATTAAATCGTTCAGATCATCTGGCGAAAAGCCAGTTATCGCAGGTGAGAATATCAGGTTCGCATAAATTGATATATCGATCCAGCGAGCAAAACTTCTTCTCCAGGGATGTGGTGAGAAGTCGTTCCAGACATCGTCTGTGTTGGCATCGCTGATATTTTCTGATGTAGTTACAACCGGGATCGTATTGTTGAGCTTTTTTTCGTTTAATTCTTCCCAAGTGAAATCACTTCTGCGTATTTTCAGCTCTTTATAGGAAAGCCATGCGTCACTGTTTTGTGGGCGCACAAAGCTATAGCCCGCAATGACATTTGTTTTGAATAGCTTGTAGAGTTCCAGCTTTGTGACAGGGCCAAATTCCTGATTATCTGCCCAGTAGTACCATGTTTCCATAAGCTGCCTAATTTGATCTTGAAGATGAAAACGACCCGCCGGTCGGTTGGGATGATTTATGACGGATGTTAAAGACTTTGACCAGGGTTAGAGGTCTGCGACACCTTTTGATGCATCGACGTTAAATATCTTAACGCTAATGACTTCCTTGATGGCATCAATGTTTAAGATACCTTGATTGAGCGCTTGGTAGGCCGGGTCAGATTCCATGGCTAGATAGTCGGCTTCATTGTGCCAGAAGGTAATGGTTTGCCATTCATCTTCGTGGGTGAGGAAGAGAACGCCGCAATTTCCTTTGACGCTGCTCAGGAAGGGGAGTGATTTACTGTCAGCATAGGCTTTCAGAGTATCAGATTTTGCAAGATCGAAACGTGCAGTCCAGATACGGGCAATCATGGTTTTAGTATCCATACACTTTGTGTTGACGGAAATTGACCACGTAACCCGTTTGGAACAGGCTCTGAGCCAAGAAGATTTATAGTATAATGGTCGCTATAGTAGGTTTGAACCATATCCTGATCAACGGAAAAAGGCGGCCCGTTGGTCAAACTTTGATCGTAACTGTAGGTCAACAATAAATGTGGGGCTTTATTGGTAATTTCTATTAGATTCTTTGCGTATTTCTGCCGCATGTCTTCTGGCAGAGCGACAAGGGCCGCCCGGTCATAAATAGCGTCAACATGTCCAAGGATTGATGGTTTTAAGTCAAAAAAATTACCGACAAAGATATCAATGTTCTTTGCATGATAATGTTTCAGTTCTCCCGATTGGGTGATTTCGGGCTCCAGACTTAAACTGGCGAAAAGCTGTGTTATGGCCAAATCGCTTAATTCTACGCCAACAACCTGATGGCCTTGAGACAGTAACCATTGAATATCAAGCGTTTTTCCGCATAACGGAACAAAGATCCGACTTTTGTGCTTTAAATCCAATTCGTGAAAATAGTCAAGTAATCTTGGATTGGGCTTTGCTTCATGAAACCCGATTTGATTGTTTTGCCATCTGTTATGCCAAAAATCTTCTTCCATTATTTCTACCAGCTTCTTGTTGAATACATCTAACTTCTACATCTTCAAGTTAACTTGAGGTCAAGTAGGAATTCACAAGTATGAAATTGAATGAATTATATAATGGAGTGCTAAAATCGATATATTATTAATTACTTATTTTAGAATTGCTTCCATACTTCTTTTGCAATTGTGTCTATTTTATCTGGTGCGCAATAGAGTGATAATATGAGAGGTGTTTCCCATTTTTCATCCCCAACGGTAATCAATTGGCCGTCCTCTAATTCAGTTTTAATTGCTGAATAAGGCATCCAGGCTATCCCCCCGCCGGTTATCAAACGACGTTTTAATGCTTCTACCAGTCCGTCCATATAGCGTATATCCAGATGGGCTGATTTCTTGCCAATAATATGTTCGACGACCTCGCCTAAAAAAGAACTGCTTTCATATGCAAGATAAGGAACATTTTTGCTACGTTGACCAGGTAGAGTCCATTTATTTAATATAGCTGTATTTTTTTCCGCAACAGGTACCAATTGATCGATTAGAATATCTTTACGCGCAAAATTTGCTTCGTCCAAAACCGGGTTTACTTCTGCATGACGATAACATAGCAAAAACTCACACGCTGCTTCGTCAAGAAGTTGGCAGCATGTACTTAAGCTGTCTGAGATGACCCGGATACGTAAATCTTGAATGGATTGTTCAAGCTCTTCTATACGAGGGGCCAGGTAGTGAACAGAGATTGTATGAAGAACCGCAAAACGTACAAATTTGATGTTCCCTTGATCTTGATCTCGTATTGATTGTCTGGCTTCACTAAGACGAACAATGGCTTCTTTTGCGACGGGTAAAAATTGTTCCCCAGCGTGGGACAGGCGGATAGGAAAGTTTGCGCGATCAACGAGGGGAACACCAATCCAACTTTCAAGAGACTTGATGCGTCGGCTGAATGCTGATTGGGTGATATTTCTTTCATCTGCTGCGCGTGTAAAGTTAAGTGTGCGGCCCAAACAAACAAAATCTCTTAACCAATTTATATCCACTTTATGCCTTTCAGGCAGTCAAATTAATTGAAATTGTTGAGTTATGCAATAATGGAATAACTTAATGAAATCTTTGAATTGGAGATTTTTTTAAACATCGTTCTATCATTTGTATGACTTCTTAACGACCTCAACATCAAAAACAGAACGGTACTACAATGCATCTTGCCCGCTTTCCCCGAATTAAACTTGGTCACTTTCCTACCCCGCTTGAAAAGCTAGAAAACCTAACGAAATCATTAGGTGGCCCTGATATTTATATCAAGCGAGATGATTGTACCGGTTTGGCAACTGGTGGTAATAAAACACGTAAGTTGGAATTCCTCGTTGCTGACGCTCTTGCTAAGGGAGCAGACACATTGGTTACACAGGGGGCTACACAATCTAATCATGTTCGTCAAACCGCCGCTGCAGCAAGAGTTGTTGGTATGGAGTGTCATGCACTTTTAGAACGTCGTGTCGAAAACATGGGTGATGGTTATGAAGCTGCGGGCAATGTTCTGTTAGATGATATCCTGAAGTGTGAATATGATTTCCGCTCTAATGGTGCAGATATGAATGCCGAGGCTCTGTCTCTAGCCGACAGCTTGAGTGAAAAGGGTAAGAAGCCATATTTTATTCCTGGTGGTGGTTCAAATACAATTGGCGCACTGGGGTATGCTAATGCAACTGAAGAACTAATTTATCAAGCTGATAGCACTAATTTGAAAATTGACAAGATTGTTCACGCAACTGGTAGTGCCGGAACGCAAGCTGGGATTTTGGCTGGCCTTCACGCAATGAGCGCGCCTATTGATGTCATTGGTATTTCTGTTCGTGCTAAACGTGATGCGCAAATCGCGAATGTTCATAAATTGGCTGCTGCGACTGCTGAACTTATTGGAACTAAAACAGAATTAGCAATCGATATGGTAAAAGCGCATGATGATTATGTTGGGTCTGGCTATGGCCAACCAACAGACAGCATGATTGAAGCAATTTCGATTGTTGCTCAGCAAGAAGGTATTTTTCTTGATCCGGTTTACTCTGGTAAGGGGATGGCTGGTATGATTGGCTTGATACGTCAGGGAGTTTTGAAAAAAGGCGAGAATGTTGTCTTTATTCATACGGGTGGGGCGGCATCGTTGTTCGCTTACCAACAATTATTTTCAGGCCAAAAAGTAGCTTAGGTGCGAAGGATAATATCGTGCTTGGCGTCAAAAAAAATAACTTGGATGACGATTTACTTGCTCACATAAGGGCAGGAAGCGGATTTCCACTGGTTTTTATCCACGGCTATTTAGGAGGGGCAAAAGCATGGATCGATCAAATTCAGGCTTTTAGTCAGGAATTTGATGTTATTGCGCCAGAATTACCTGGATACGGAACCAGTTATCATCAGAAAGCGTGTACTACTATAGAGGGATACGCCAATCAAGTATTAGATTTTCTTTCCAAAATTGATATTCAGAAATTTCATCTGGTTGGTCATTCGATGGGAGGAATGATTGCTCAGCATATAACCAAATTGGCTCCGGAGAGAGTGGATTGCCTGATTTGCTATGGTACAGGCCCTTTAGGAATGATGCCTAATCGATTTGAGACATTGGACGAGTCAAGAAAACGACTGCGAAGCGATGGCGTGAAGAGCACTGCAGAACGCATAGCATCAACGTGGTTTATTAATGGCAAACATGCTTTGCGTTATCAGGAATGTGCATCTTCGAATAATAATGTGACTACTGAAACAGCGTTGGCAGGCCTGAAAGCGATGGAGACATGGGATGGACGTGATGCCATGTCATCCATTTGCCAGAAAACGTTGGTTTTGTGGGGAGATAGGGATCAATCCTATGATTGGACTCAACCAGAATCGTTATGGACAGGAATTAAAGAGAGCAGTCTGGCTGTAATGCCTGATTGTGGACATAACGCTCATATGGAAAACCCTGAACTCTTTAATTCAATTCTAAGAAAGTTTTTACCGGCGAGGAAATGAAAGACAGAGGCTTATGTCTCACAAAAATTAAAATTAATCATAAAATGATCAACGGCTTCCGGTGCTTGAGATCGTATTAGAACAGTGGAGAATAATATGAAGCACAAAATTCTCGGAGTAACTTTTGCCGCAACTATAATGGTTTCGTCGTCAATGGCGATTGCGAGTGAGAAGGTGAAAATTGGTGCACCAGCATGGACGGGAGCACAAGCTATTGCACACTTGATTGCTGAAGTTGTGGAAACACGAATTGGTGGCGAAGCCGAACTGGTGCCAGGTAATAATGCAAGTATTTTTCAGGCAATGCACCAAGGTAAGGGAGATATTGATGTCCATCCGGATGTTTGGTTACCAAATCAGGAAAGTTTTACAAAAAAATACGTAGAAGGGGCTGGCACTGTTGCTTTGTCTCAAAAACCGTATGAAGGCCGACAAAGCTTTTGTGTTTCCAAAGAGTTTTCTGAAACAAATAATGTTACGTCAATTTTTGATCTTGCCCGCCCGGAAATAGCTTCTTTGATGGACAGTGATGGTAATGGCAAGGGTGAAATCTGGATTGGTGCGCCTGGTTGGGCCTCTGCTAATGTGAATGAAGTAAAAGTTCGTGATTATGGATTGATGCCTTTTATGGAGCCAATTCGTGCAGATCAGGCGGTTATGACTGCTACTGTTGGTGATAGTGTTCGTAAGGGGATTGGGTATGCATTTTATTGTTATGCACCTCATGCCATCTGGTATCAGTTTGATATTGTTCCTTTATCCGAACCAGAGCATGATCCAGCCAAGTATATTGCTATTCAACCATCTGATGATCCAGACTGGTTTAACAAATCTAAAGTAATGTCAGCTGATGCTCTTAAAAAAGTACAAATTGCCTATTCTAAATCTTTGATTGAACGTTCTCCTGCAATTGCTGAATTGTTGCAGAACATGCAGCTTGATGCTGAGATGGTATCTGAGTTCGCTTATCAGATTGAAGGTGGAGATGATCCATCGGAAGTCGTTAAAAATTGGGTTGCAGAAAATTCTGACAGAGTTGATAGCTGGTTAGGCCTGTAATCCCTTTAATAAAAAATACGACGCCGCGCCATTAAGCGTGGCATCGTAAAAAAGGCTAATGGGGTATGTTGTGTCACAATCAAATGCAATCGAAATTTCCGGTGTATGGAAAATCTTTGGCGCACGGGAAAAAGAAGCTTTGGCTGACGTTGAAGCCAATAATATCAGCAAGAAGCAAGTTTTAGAAAAATACAATTGTGTTGTCGGTGTCGCTAATGCCTCAATGGATATTCGACCTGGTGAGATTTTTTGTATCATGGGGCTTTCTGGTTCAGGGAAATCTACACTTGTGCGTCATATAAATCGACTGCTGGAACCGACAGCTGGTTCGATCAACGTTAATGGGCAGAACATTATGGCGATGGACCCAGACACCTTGCGACAATATCGCAATGAACATATTGCCATGGTGTTTCAGAACTTTGCCCTTATGCCGCATAGATCTGTTCTAGATAATGTTGCTTTGCCTTTGGAAATAAGAGGTGTCAATAAAAACCAGCGGCTGGAAACCGCAATGAAAGCCATCGACATGGTTGATTTGACGCCATGGGGAAATAAGTTTGCCCATGAACTTTCCGGTGGGATGCAACAGCGCGTTGGATTAGCACGTGCACTTGCTGCAGATCCTGAAATTTTGTTAATGGATGAGCCTTTTTCTGCACTTGATCCTCTTATTAGACGTCAGTTGCAGGACGAGTTCATGAAGCTGGCAGCCCAGATGAATAAAACTACCGTTTTTATAACACATGATCTGGATGAAGCTGTTCGTATTGGTGATCGTATTGCAATTATGCGTGACGGGATGGTTATTCAGACAGGAACGCCAGAAGATATTGTCATGAATCCTGTGGATGATTATGTCTCGGATTTTGTTGCAGGTATTTCAAGACTGAAAGTCGTGCGTGCGCACGCAGTAATGCAGCAGCTTTCTGAATATGAAGCAGAAAATGGAAGTCTTAACGAAAACGTCGAAGAGTTTTTTGAAGATGCTGATCTTGGTGTGTTGATTGAAGCTGCTATTGAGACTGAAAGTCCTGTTGCTATTATTGATAAAACAAGAAAGCGAATTGGGGTTATTACACGTGCCGATTTGTTACGTACAGTGATTGAAGGAACGGAAACGTCATGACCAGTAATAATGAAACGCTGTTAACCGAATTCGTTGTAACAAACGCAAAGTATTATAAAGAGAATTTCGAGAAGATTGGTGCTAAATCGGGGTTTTCATGGACATTTAACTTGATGGCGGCCTTCTTGGGGCCAATCTGGTTTGGTATGCGTGGCCTGTGGAATTGGGCGCTTACCTTTATCATCGTGGAAACCTTTGCCTTAATTCAACTCGGGCGTGGTTTGTTCGGAGATCTTGGTGCCGAGGCAAATAGTCGGATTGCGCAGATAGAGGGAACACTGGATTTCCGCCGGCAACAACTGGAAGCGGCAATTAAAAAGCAGGCTGACAATGTTGATGTTTTTCAAAGAAATATCGAATCATTGGAACAGGCAATTGGTGATATTCAGGCAGAAGCTGCATTAGCTGAAGCAAGTGCAATTTGGGTTGCTGTTTTAGGTTTGATTGTCTTGGTTCTGGTTAAAATCGCCCAAGGGGTGATTGCCAACTCTGCTCTTGAACGTCGTTTTTCTGACTGGTTGTCTGATAACACGATTGCATCTGGCTTAAATGTTCTCCGTACAGGTATCAGTATTGTTTTTGTCAGTTTGGTTTTCTCTATAAGTGTTGTTCATTACAGCTTTCCTGAGATCACTGGATGGTTTTCAAAGTTTCCAACCGATCCGCAACTCAGACTTGATGCAATAGCCAAAGTCGAACAGTTTTTTGATTTCATTATTCTGTCAGGGCAGTGGTTCTTTGATATAATCACGTTTGGTATTCGCGCTGTTTTGGACGGGTTGGAAGTGTTGTTTGTTGATACGCCTTGGATTGTGATAGCAAGTTTTATTCTTTTACTTACATGGCTTTCTGCCGGGACTAGCGCCTCAATTTATGTCGCAGGGTTTCTTGCTTATATGGGTTTCCTCGGGTTTTGGGAAAAAGCTATGACTACGTTAGCTTTGTTAGGCACTGCGGCGTGTATTTCTATTGTAATCGGTATTCCAATTGGATTGTTCTGTGCTCGCCGTCCTAGAATTTATACTGTAATCCGACCTATAATGGATTTTATGCAAACAATGCCCGCTTTTGTTTTTATGATCCCTGTTATTGCCTTTTTTGGAACAGGCAAACCAGCTGCAGTTGTCACCACAATGATTTTTGGTGGCACACCAGTTGTACGCTTGACTGTGTTGGGGCTTCGGGGGGTGCCTGAGACCATTCGTGAAGCGGCAATCGCCTATGGAGCAACCAAATGGTATCTTTTAACCAAAGTTGATTTGCCATTGGCAGCTCCTTCAATACTTGCCGGGATAAACCAAACAATTATGTTGAGTTTGGCTATGGTTGTTGTTGCTTCTTTGATTGGAGCTAAAGGTCTTGGAGAAGATGTGCTCGAAGCACTTCAATATGCATCCGTTGGACAGGGCATTCTGGCTGGTTTTGCTATTCTTTTCTGTGCAATGATCCTTGATCGTGTTGTTCAGGGAAAACGAGCATAATCTTTCGCAAGGTGGCGCCATATCAATCTCTGGTATCAGGTATGGTGTGGCGAAAGATTATACGAAGCGCCCCGGATAACCTTGCTCCCTGTCTTCAAGGTTAATTCGGGGCGTTATCAACACTAACTTGTGGTCAGGCCAGTTTAAACCAGAAGTCCAGATCGACGCTTTCAGGATCGAAGATATTCAGAAGTTCAAGACAGGTATCATCCTGAACATAACCGTTACAAATTCTGCGCGCCATGCCCAGATTTTCAACAAAGGCTATTTCTGAATAGGTCGTATCATCAACTTTACCCATGAAGTGAGCACGTGGTTCGGTAAAGTTGCTTAGATATTTTTCTTCAATCTGATCGGATATATCCAGCATAGCCTTTTGATCAAATTGTTCAGGTGATTTCGGGCTGAAGGTACCAAATTCAATACAGGAAAAGTCTGTGGGAACAACAACATCTTCTTTGAGGATGGTATTGGCGGCCAGGCGAATGCTGTCCGGTTTTAATAGGGCCATAAATTTCTGAGAGCTCTTGGCTTGGGGATGGTTTTCCGACATTGCCATAAAAGACTGGTGGTCACTTGCCATAATGGCATCTGCAAAGTGACCTTTGTCATTCCCGAGAAAACAATGCATGGCGATACCTTCTTGGTTTGAAAGAAATTCGTGCCGCCAGTTCAGGGCTGCTTCGATGATTTCTGCTGTTTCGACACCATCACGTTTTTCATAGCGGGCAAAGCCCATTGTTTTTAGCGAACCAAGGTTTGTTTGAAACATGCCTGTTTTTCCATTTCTTTAGATATGAGAGGTTACATAAATGTTTTATATCAGTCACTTAATGTCCTGATGGGTGTTGCCATGCGTTCCCGGAGATTTTGCTCTGGAATTGGTCACATGGGCTTGTGAACGGGTTATACTGGATACCCCTGACAATTTATGTCAGGGTAGTTTCTCTAAACTTGGAAAAATGATGCGCGTTCAAAGACTCTTCTCCATTCTGGATCGCTTGCGGGCAAGGCGGCAACCTGTCTCGGCTGAAAGTCTTGCCGAAGAGCTAGGTGTTTCTCTTCGCACGATCTATCGTGACATGGTGACTTTACAGTCCATGGGGGCACCTGTCCGTGGGGAAGGGGGCATCGGATATCAGATAGAAAAGGGATATTTCCTGCCCCCCTTGCATTTTGATGCGGATGAACTGGATGCCATCATTATCGGGATGCGGCTGGTGGCAGCACGCGGGGACAAGCCGCTTGCCGATGCTGCAACACGGGCATCGGCCAAGATATCTGCTGTACTGCCCGAGGATATGGAAGACAGTTATTATGATGCGCCTTTGCTGGCCTATTCAGTTCAACCAAAATCCGAAGAAGAAACGATTGATTTCCTCAGCCCGGTAAGAACGGCTGTTCGGGACCGGGCCTTGTTAGAGATCCGGTATATGGATCTGAAAGATCAGTCGAGTGAACGTGTTATTCGCCCCCTTGGCCTTACAGCTTTTGACAAGGTTTGGCTGTTGACTGCGTGGTGTGAGAAAAGTGATGACTTCAGGTCTTTTCGCATCGACCGTCTGCAAAGTGTCCAGCGAACAGGGGAGAACTTTCGAAGGGAAGCGAGCAAAGAATTCCGCGATTACCTCAAACGGTTATGATTTCTTTAATGGGCATTTTATGGCTCTCGTTTTAGTGATTATCTCTCTGTTTCCAAAAGGGATATTTGTAGATAGCATGCTAAACAATTCAAATGTTGTATGACGATAAGCGAAAGAAACCGGAATGAAATATTTACACACCATGGTACGGGTCTCTGACCTTGATGCTTCTATGGATTTTTATTGCAACAAGCTGGGCCTTGTCGAAACCCGGCGCTTTGATAATCCGGAAGGTCGTTTTACCATTGTCATGCTGGCTGCGCCGGGGCAACCGGAGGCGGAACTGGAATTGACCTATAACTATGACCCTGAACAGCTGTCCGGAGATCGTAATTTTGGTCATCTGGCCTATGCCGTCGATAATATCTATGAATATTGCCAGAAACTCATGGATCAAGGGGTGACAATCAATCGCCCACCACGTGACGGGCGCATGGCCTTTATCAAATCACCTGACGGAATTTCTGTTGAGCTTTTACATGCAGATGGATCTCTGCCTGTTCAAGAACCTTGGGCATCCATGGAAAATATCGGAAGCTGGTAAGTCAGGGTTGGTCTTTACCAAACTCAAGGATCTATTTTTTGTAGTTGTGTCCTTAACAAAAGCTCCGGTTTGGGGCTTTTGTTTTGCCTGGAAGGTTTTCCCATAGTGGCAATATGAGGCAAAGGAGGGTTTCTTATCTTGAGATACTTGACTTCTTTTCTCTTTCGGTTCTTTGCTTTGGTATGATCATTTAAGAGAGAAAGAGTGAAGGTATGTTTGATATCGCGATAAATTTGAATTTGTGGTTGGCTTTTGTGGTGGCCACTGCTGTCCTCGCAATTATTCCGGGGCCTATTGTTACGCTGGTTATTGCAAATAGCCTAAGCCAAGGGACACGTGCTGGCATTGCAAATGTTATGGGAACCGTTTTGGGGAATATGGTTCTCTTTCTCATTGGTGGTCTGGGTATGGCATGGGTGCTGAATGCGTTGTCAAACTGGTTTGATGTTCTTCGCCTCGCCGGGGCATTATATTTGGTTTACCTAGGGATTAAATCTTGGCGCAGCAAAGGACAGGGATTGGAAGATCAAGAGGCAACAAAACCGGGGAAATCCTTATTCTTGCAGGGTGTGGTTGTCGCAATCACTAACCCCAAAACCATTATTTTTTACGCGGCTTTTTTTCCTCAATTTATGGACCCGGGTTTATCTGCGCCGGGGCAGCTTTTTGTATTGAGTGTGACTTTCCTTGCTGTTGCCGCTTTTCTGGATATGACTTACGCGGTTTTGGCGGGGAGACTGCGTCCCTATCTTTTGGGAACACGACGTGCAGCAATCAGAAATAAAATCACAGGTGGTTTGTTGATTGCCACCGGAATTGCCCTTGCTTTTACGCGGAAAGCCTGAAGTGTTGAATATAATTCAGTGATATCGGTTTGCTTTCACAGATGCCGGGAAGTAACAACAGACTTGTGTTTGCGAATACATGCTTATGAAATGAGTGGCACAAAAGGCCTGAATATTAATTTGTTCAGGCCTTTATTATAGATACTGCTATGCGAACTTCTTAAAAGGCTCGTCCAGTGGTGTATCGGCAAGGTGATTGGTGTAGTTGCTCATTACTTTTTGCGCGAGGCCGAGTACAATTTCGAGAAGTTGCTGGTTTTTATAACCAACTTCTTTGAAAGTCTGAATTTCTGACGGTGAAAGGCGACCACGGTTTTTCACTAATGCGAGCGTTGTTCTACGGAGTATCTGTAGCTTTTCGGTTGGCAGATCCGTTTTGTTGCGTAAGGCGTCAATAATAGCGGGATCAACTTTCATCGAGTGGGCGATGGCCGTATGAGCTGGGACGCAGTAATGACACTCGTGTTCAATGTTGATGGTTTGCCAGACAACGGTTAGTTCTTCGGCATCAAAACTTGTTTGTTGGAAAAGCGTATGCAGATTTTGATAAGCTTCTAATGCAGCAGGTGCTTCAGCCATGACAGCATGTAAATTCGGGATCATACCAAATGACTTTACCGAATTATCAAGTAACGGTTGGCTGTTTTTCGAGGCTGTTTCTTTTGTGTGAAGATCAAAGCTCATTCTTTTTATCCTTTGAAAAGACTTGAATTTATTGTTGATTTAAATTGATACCAATTGGTTCTAAATTTATTTGGTGTAAACAATCCAATGTTCAATGAAGCCTATTAAAATATCGGCACATCTCACGCCTTTGTGAAGGAAGCTCTGGTCTCAATGGAATAGAGAGGTTTGCAATAAAAGAGGTGGGGGATTAGAGTTTTATTCAAGAAATATAGCTATTACAGAATGTTGATCATGTAAATTGAGTTGTCTTGTGATCAAACATGATCTTATTCGTAAGTCCCTTTGATAAAAATGAAGTGGTCCTGATGAACGAACGCATTCTTAAAAACCTCACCCTTTGTTTGACGCTTTCATTTTTTCTTTCTGTTATTTTTCTTTCAAATCCTGAACCCGGTTATGCTCAGACCATTTTTTCTGGTGATGACAGTGCCTCATCTGAAGAGCTGGAAATCCCAGAGGACTTAAGTCCCGAGCTAATTGATAGTTTGTTGGCGCAAACCAGTGATGAACAGCTAAGGGAACTTTTCCGCGAAGAGTTATTGCGACAGGCAGAGGCAAAAGAAGCTGAAGAGGCTGAAGGTATCAGTATTCTTGCCGGGGTGGAAATGCGGCTGACACAAATGGCCGAGCGTATTGAAACACGCGTAACCCGTTGGATAGATGCTATTGCCAATCTGGGGGGCAGAGGACCAAAGGTGGATGAGCGGTTGGCCTTAGCAGATTATGGCATCGGCGGAATGCTTTTATCTGGGGCTGCGTTAGTTCTCGTTGGTTTCCTGTTCGCGATGATCGTTAAATTATCACTGAAAAAATGGCGCGGGGCTTTACGCGCCCCCGGTGAATATGGAGATCAAGGCCATTATGGATACTGGGAAAGGGTGCTTAGAACACTTACCCTGGGCTTTTTCGAGGTATTGCCTATTGTTGGCTTTCTAATTGGTACACGTGTGTTCGCATCGTTTGTTGAAGGGCCTCTTGGTCCTTTGAACGGGATGGTATGGATTTACTATACAGGTATTTCCTATAGTTGGCTTTTTGTTGTGGTGGCCAGACGTGCTTTCGCGCCGGATGCCCCCCAGATCCGGATTGCCCCTTTGGAAGATGAAGCAGCACAAAAGACCTTTTCTCTTTTGCAGCGGGCCGTATGTATTGGCGCGGCCGGGTGGGTTGGCGCGGGGTTCTTTCCCACATTGGGCTGGGGATTTCCGCCGGCGTTAATTACGGTGGCGATTACAGGCACAGCAGTTGCCGGATTACTCTTTTTTGCTTTGATCCGCAATTTTGAAAAGGTCAAAGGAGTGAGCCTATCAATCCTGTCGGGAACCCAAAGTGTAAGCGATGGGCAGGAAGTTTCTGGCGTCGTTCGTGTTCTCTCTGCGGCTGCACCAATTTTCCTTGCCGTCTATATTCTTTTTGCCTGGATCTTTTGGTTAGCCCATTGGCTAGAGCGAGGGCAACATCAGCTAGAAGGACCGGTTGGAACCTTTATTGTCTTTTTTGCTCTTCCTATTTTTGATCGGCTGGGCCGTGAAGTGGTGGGAACGCTTCTGAGAAAAGAGAGTGATCGGGCAGAGAGGTTCAGGGATGTTTTCAGGGGCGCTTGGCGGGTTCTTGTTTCTCTTATCACTTTCATTCTGGCTATTGATCTCTGGGGGCTTGACCTCTTGTCGCTGGCAAAGGGAGAAGACGCGCCGTTATGGGCCAGCACGGCGTTTGATATTCTTATAACGCTTTTGATCGGGCTGCTTATTTGGAAAATGATTGGCGCTGCGCTCTATACCGAAAAACGTATTAGCGATGCGTCGGAAGATGTTGATCCCGCCAATGCCCCATCCGCATCGCGGCTGGATACACTAACACCTTTGTTTCGTAATACGTTGCTCGGTTTTTTGGGCATTATTGTCATCATGACAGTGTTATCAGCCATTGGGGTTGATATTGCGCCGCTGATTGCTTCTGCCGGGGTTGTCGGTATCGCAGTGGGCTTTGGGGCCCAGACGTTGGTTAAGGATATTTTTTCGGGCATTTTCTTTTTGATCGATGATGCTTTCAGAGTAGGCGAATATATCGAATTGGACAAAGAAACCCGCGGCGAAGTGGAAGCAATTTCTATCCGCTCTTTACAGCTTAGACACCACAGAGGATCTGTTATCACCATTCCCTTTGGCGAGTTGAAAAAAATCACGAACCATAATCGGGACTGGGTGATTTATAAGATGCCATTCAGACTTGAACCAACCACAGATCCTCAGCATTTAAAGAAAGTGGTCAAACGTGTCGGGGCAGAGTTTATGGAACACCCAGAACACGGCCCCAAGTTTATTGAGCCACTCAAAAGTCAGGGTATTTTAAGTATCGATGATGACTCCGCCCTGATTATGCGGGTGAAGTTCAAATGTAAGCCGAGGGCTCAGTTTGTGCTGAGACGTGATATCTATCACAAGTTAAGAGCTGTCTTTGCCGAAGAAGGTATTGAATTCGCCCGTAGAAAAGTCGAGGTCGTTGGCCCGGATGGCGAGCAGGTCGATAGTTCATCTGCTGCCGCGTTGCCCCCTGATGCTCTTGTTGAGCCAAATCCTTCAGCACCACGTTGATGTTTGGCAAAGATCTTCAGAGAGATATGGTACTCAGGACTGTCACGGTGAACAGCCCTGAGTTATGGGAAGCTCTAAATAAGCTTTTATAGCCCAACCAGCAAGGATGGCAGATAGGTCGCTGTTGCCGGGATAAGAGCCACGACGAGTAAGACCAGCAGCTGCAGTATAACAAAGGGAATAACGCCTCTGTACATGTGTTGGTAGGTCAAACTTGGTGGTGCTATGGAGCGTAGATAGAAGATTGACGGGGCCATTGGCGGGGTCAGGTAGGATGTCTGGATAACGACCATAACCATCACGGCAAACCAGATGGGGTCAATGCCTGCTGATTTCACAATAGGGGCAAAGATCGGAATACAGATCAGGACGATCGATATCCAATCCAGCACGAACCCGGCGATGAACACAATTAGCAACAGGAAGACGATCAATCCGGTATTGCCAAACCCGATAAAATCAACCAAATCCCTGATAAGCTGACCGCCACCGGCAAGTGCAAATATGCCGGTAAACATGGTGCCACCGACCACAATCAACATGATCATAGAGGTAACACGGACGGTAACAGCCAATGATGCTTTCAGGGTTTCGACACTAAGTTCTTTGAAAGAAGCCGCGAGTAACAGCGCACCAATCGCCCCAACGGCGGCGGCTTCTGTCGGTGAAGCTGCCCCGGCAAGTAGAGACCCGAGTACTGCAAAGATCAACACCAAAGGTGGGATAAGAGCTTTAAGAGTAATGGTCAATTTTTCCGAAAGTGAAATATCAAGGTCTTCTGCCGGAATAGAAGGGGCGTCTTGTGGTTTCAGGATGGCTCTGAGTAGCAGGTAACCTAAAAAGAAGACAACCATCAACAAGCCAGGAATAAGCGAAGCCGCAAAGAGCTGTCCGACGGATAACTGTGCGATTGAGGCATAGACAACAACAACAATAGAAGGTGGGATAATGGTGCCGAGCGATCCGCCAGCACAAATGGTTCCGGCGATAAGTTCGCCGTTGTAATTATATCTTTGCATTGCCGGGATTGCCATCAGACCCACAACAATCTCGACCGCGCCAACAACACCGGATGCCGCCGCAAATACTGCGCACATCAGAATTGTTGCAATGCCAATACCGCCGGGCAGTCGCCCGACCCAAAGCTGTAATGCTTTGAACAGGCGCAGAGCTATCCCGGATCGTTCTAGAATGGCCCCCATAAAGATGAATAGCGGAATTGCAGCAAGGATAAAGTTGGAACTGGTTGACAGGATTGGTCCATAGAGTTGTAGGAAAATCATGTCACCAAAGACGATATAGCCGAAAAAGACAGATATCAAAACCAAGGCAAAAGCCACGGGAAGACCCATGAAGACGAGAGCGAAGAGGGCCGGGAACATGATAATTGGCAGGAAATTCATGAATTTTCTCCCGCCTTATCAATCTCGACATTATCAATTTCTCCGGCATGTTCTCCCGGGATTTTTTCGCGTCTGAGATATTTGATTCCTTCGCAGAAAAACTGGAGAGCAAAAATACCAAGGCCAAGGGCAATGACGCTGTAAAAGGGCCAGACCACTGGTGCCCAGGGGCTTACATTTTCTACTTCATTGGTAACGAAGGCTTTATATGCTTTCTTTCCTGCAATGTAGGTAAAGACACTGAAGCATGGTCCTAGAAGAAAGCTATAGCAGAAACCATTCAGGAATTGCTGCATTTTATGGCTCAGTCGACTGGATAGAAAATCAATCCGAACATGGGCATCGGCCTGCAAGGTAAAAGCGGCACCCAGCAAAAATATCGTCCCGTTGAGCATATAGGAAATGTCGAAAGCCCAAAGAGTAGGGGCATCAAAGATATAGCGTGCAACGACCTCATAGATCATTGATATAACCAGACAGAGGATTACCAGCTTTGCAATGTGACCAAAGAAATCGGAAACCCTGTCTATTAAAGACAAAAAAGAGGTCATGACTTACCCCGAATGTATGTGGATCGGTTTGATATCAACGAAAATTTTTATAACAAACCTGTCGAACAGGAACTTTAAATGAGCCTGCATTAAGCAGGCTCACCAAATGTATTGTGGATAAAGAACGAGGTTTTACTTCACAATATCCCGAACAAGGTATTCAGAGTTTTCTGCCCATGCTTTTTGGTAATCAAAATATGAGTCCATGATTTTCTGCATGGAGGTATCACCGGCATCAGAGAGTTCTTTGGCTTTTTTGCGTGCCCAGCTACGGCCTGCTTCGCGCATTTCTTCAACAACTGCGTTATCGAGGGTAATCATTGTCACTTTGGTGTTTTTATATTCAGCCATTGCTTTGATATCAGAATTACCAAAATGAGCATAACTTTCGTAAGTTGTAAGCTTTGCTGCTGCTTCGATTTGGGCTTTGAGGTCGTCAGGTAATGCATCCCAGGTTTCCGCCTTTACAAAAACTTCCCAAAGGAAAGATGGCTGATGTACACCCGGCATAATGATATAGGGCGCAACTTCGTGGAAACCTTCGCTCAGGTTCGCGCCGGGGGTTGACCACTCAATAGCATCAACGCCTTTTCTTTGCAGAAGGGTGTAAATTTCACCACCAGGAACGACGGTTGGCACACCGCCATAGGTTTCTTTGACAACAGCTGCCCAGGCGCCGGATGTTCTGTATTTCAGGCCTTTGAGATCAGCTGTTGTTCTGATTTCCTTGTTTGAATGGGCCATAAACTCTGATGTGCCGATACCCACAACAATGGAATGAAGGCCCATTTTTTCGCGGCGGAAGTCCTGCAACATCTTTTCGCCGCCGCCATTATATACCCAATGCAGGGTTGTTTCGCCGGACATTCCGCCGGGGAAACTGGCAAAAATGGCATTTGTCGGATCTTGGTTGACGAGATATGACGGTGTAGAGTGCCCGGCATCAACCAAACCATCCTGCACGGCTTCATATACTTTGAAGGCTGGAACGATTACACCTGCGCCAAAGGGCTGTATTTCCAGTTTACCGCCTGTTGTAACTTCCACATTTGCGGCAAAACGTTCCATAAAGTTTTTGTAGAAAAATGAACCCTCGGAAATTGCTGCTGGCATGCGCCATGTTATTTCAGCTGCATTTGCAATACTCCCGGTACAGATAGAACCCGCAATAAGGGCAGGGGCGATAAGTTTCTTAAACATGAAGTCCTCCAGTATTATGTACCCCTTTTGTCGGGGCTTGATGGGGCCGTGCACCTGGTCATTAGCTTGGAACGTATGCCAAAGGCAGTGTGGCACGACCTGCTTGATGTGTTAAGTGGTTGTCTGTTTTGTTTAACTGACCTTGTCCAGAGTTGTTAAGCTCAAGATTTGTTGGGGCTGGAATATAAGATTTTGAAGTTTCTTTGATCTGTTCTGTTGTTTTCAACCACTTTGTACAATCAGCATAGCAATTATTGTATACAATATTCAATATTAAATATACGAGTCGCTTGTGTGTATAACATTGGAAATAGAAGGTGAGATTGCTGGAAGATATTGATATGCTTAGAGCAATCACATTTAAGAATTTTTACATTTCAAGTGAGAATTGGACGTCATGAGCAGCAGTGTTTTGGAAGTGTGGCACTCGGTTGCCAAGCAAAACGATTTGGCATTTATCATACCTGATGGCTGTTGTGATCTGATTTTCAAATCCCGACCTGGACAAGAACCAATGTGGTTTATGTCTGATCTTGCTGAAACCAGTCAGGTCGTACCCGTAAAAAAAGGGGACCATTTTACAGGGTACCGATTGCGTGCCGGAACGAATGTTCACATTGATGGTTTGACTAATGCTGTAAGGGGCCATCTTCCTGATCAGAATATTCCGGATATCATCAATCACTATGCTTCTTTTGATGCGAATACTGACGAGGCACTGCAGTGTTTGGCATCTGATGCTTTGACTGTAAGTGCTGCTGCTCTAATTCTTGGGGTTAGTGCAAGAACCCTGCAGCGATATGTCGGAAAGAAAACAGGAAAGTCCCCGGTTTTTTGGCACAGGCTGGCGCGGGTACGCAAAGCCGGACGAGATATTGAGCAGACAACTTTCCTTGCCGAATTTGCGCTGGATTATGGTTTTTCCGACCAGGCTCATATGACGCGAGAGTTTAGTCAGTGGTTTTCACTCAGCCCCCGTTCTTTTGGAGAAATGTCTAAAGAACAAGGAATCTTTCAACCCGGGTATGAATGAAAACAGCATAATCTGAAGTTTAATTATTTTGAGCTTCTGTTAATTGCCTTTGTTGATTTTAGTGTAAGAAAGAGCTTTTGTGACTGTTCATCAATTTACGTCTTCAGCCCTAATACATCATGAGGGTAAGTTTTTAGTTCTATGGCACGACAAGTTAAAAATGTGGCTTTATCCAGGAGGGCATGTTGAGAATGACGAAGATCCGGTGGAAGCTCTTTTGCGTGAAGTGAATGAAGAAGTTGGTATTTCTGTTACCATACTTCCCGCTATTCCAATAAGTTCTAATCTTCAAGAATGCCTATTGAAAACCAGAGTTAGCAGTCTCATTCTACCAATGTTGACATTGAAGCAGCCTGTTCTCGATAAAAAAGATGGAGAGCACTATCACATTGATCAAATATATTTTTGTAAACCTGTGTACCCATTCTCAATTGCACCAGAAATTAGAATGAAATGGGTTTCTGTTGATGAGTGTCGAGATCTTATAACGCCAACGGAGCTTCCTGAAATATTCGAATTTGCGACAGAATTAATGGTGAAGTCTTAGTGTTGGAAATATTCTATGTCATTGATACTTTGCATGAATTTTATCGTAGGTGCCTTCAGCTTTGATTTCAGCCAACCCTTTGTTGAATTTAGAAATCATGACCTTTGATGGGGGCCATTTTTTACTAAAACACAGGTGAAAAGGCAGCTTCTTTAAATCAAAGTATTTGATTTCTGAGGCAATTTTTTGGCCAGACGTTATATATCGTAGGTATTCTTTGGTAGAATAAAAAAAATCAAAGTTTCTTTTCAATAAGATATTTAACGCCGCGATATCATTTACAGCAGAATGATAAGGAATTTTTGCTTCCTTAAGTTCCAGTTCATTTACATAGCCAACGCTGACAACTATTTTTTTTCCAATACCGTCGAGTAGGGTTCGCGGAATATCTCCATCATAATTCTGTGTTGCGATGTAGCTGGATGTTGAATTACTGATTGGATCGGAATAATAAATAAAATGATCTCTGTTAGGGTTTTTTGCACATGATAATGCTGCTGCTGTTTTCCCTTGTTCTGTTCGCATCATTATTCTGGGCCAAGGCATGAATTCGACTTGGGCGTTGATGCCGGCGCGTCGAAAAGCTTCGATGACCACTTCGACATCAAAGCCTCGAAGATTATTTTTTGTAGGTTTTTCAATGGAATAGGGAGGGTAGTCAACAGCGTGTATTATAATTTTTTCTTGCTCAGCAATAGCAGCAGAGACAACTATCAACTGAGCAATTAATATGAATAATAGATGTTGAAAAAAGTTTGATCTATTCCTCATTATATTTAGGGCGACAGGAATAATACCTGCGCAACCCTTTTAACCTTTCCCCATAAATCCCCATTACTTTTTTGCTTGAGACTATAGGGGGTAAGTATTGATAATTACTAAATGTCTATTGGGGTGCAAATTTCCACAAGAAATCCGTTCAGGTCGATGACATAAGCTGTTGTCTGTCCCCAAGGCATTTTATCTGGTTCCTGAACAGGCTCGGCACCAGACTTTAAAGCGCGATCAAAGGCTTTGGATACATTGTCAGTGGTAAAGGCAATTTCAAAACAGGGATGCTCTTTTTGCGGTGATGCTGGTTTTTTGCCGAGCTCTTTCATGAGGGAAAGGGAAGAGAATGACAAGATTGTCTGTCCTGTATCAAGTTCGCCGTAATCACCACTTTCATGGAGCATTTTCTGTTTGAGACCAAAAGCCTTTTGATAAAAATCCAACGTTGCTGGAACGTCTTGGACATAAAGAATGGTATAGGCAAGTTGCACCTGTTTCTCCTTCGATCTGATGCTTTTCCAATAATGAAAATCCAGATTAGGGGAGTGTTTTAATCAGGTCTTGAATATTTCGGACAATCTTGTTTTTACAGTAGAGGCTTATTTATTCCCTACTGGGCAAGACCGTCATTGCTACGTCAATGAAGCTGAAAAGTTTGTTCTTGCAGGCATCAGTTCTTCCCAAGACGCCAAGCGTTAGGGATTGTGCTGAAAAAAACTCTCCGAATGCTCTGGCATCAATATTGGGGGGGAGTTCGCCATTTTTTTGTGCATCTTCGAATTTCTTGACAAAAGCATCTCGGCGTTTTTGATCATACTCTTTGCCAAGAGCTTCTAGTTCGGGGTGTTGAGAGGTCCCTTCAACAAGGCTGTTGACAACAAAGCAACCGCTTGGGCAGTTGGTATCTAGCATGGATCGGGCAACGGCCTCAAAAAATCGTCTCAGGGCAATAGGCAAGGGATCTTTTGAGTTCTTAAAATCATCAAGTAATGGTGTGCCCAGGTTTTCATAATATCGGGTCAGGGATTTTTTGTAGAGAGATTCTTTATCACCAAAACAGGCATATAGTCCGGGTTTCGCCATACCCGTTGCACAGACAAGGTCGCTCATTGATGTGCCTTCAAAGCCTTTGTCCCAAAAGACTTTCATCGCTGTATCAAGAACTTCTTCCGGGTCTGTTTTACGTGGTCGGCCGCGTCCCATTTTTATCTCATCTTTAGCATATATACCGACCGGTATTCTATCATGTGGCGAGGTTTCTTCAAGCTACAAATATGCGATCTATGATTTGATGCAGAGTCGTCACAGGCATCTCTTAGGGCGTGACATTAAATTAGTACTGGTTGGTATTTTAATTTGACATATTGGGGTGAATCTTTATTTTAATACTTATCGGTATTAAATTGTTCCTGAAATTCAGGTATCACTTTTAAGGAAACGTATAATGAGCAAAATTATTGGAAAAGTTGCACTTGTAACCGGAGCTAACCGCGGTCTCGGTCGTGCATTCGTTGAGGAGTTGATTGCTGGAGGTGCGTCTAAAGTTTATGCCGCTGCCCGTAATACAGATAGCTTGGCAGATTTGGTCAAAGGAAAGGAAGATAAGATTATTCCTGTTCAATTGGATGTGAACCAACCGGAAACAATCAATGCGATTGCGAACGAATTCAAAGATGTTTCTTTGTTGATTAATAACGCCGGGATTGCTCGTTTTACCAGTTTCATGAATGCGTCGTCTTTGGATGATGCGCGTGATGAAATGGAGACGAACTATTTTGCACCTTTGAATATGATCCGTGCCTTTGCCTCTGTCTTAAAGGCAAATGATGGCGGGGCTGTCGTAAATATTTCTTCTGTTGCGGGGTACGTGAACTTTCCTTTCCTTGGCTCTTATTCGGCATCAAAGGCGGCTGTTCTTTCTTTAATACAGGGGGTTCGTGCTGAACTTGCAGCGCAAGGAACACATGTTGTGGGTGTTTATCCCGGTCCGATTGACACTGACATGACCGAAGGTGTTCCGCTGGATAAAACATCCCCGAATGTTGTTGCCAAGGCGGTTCTGGATGCCGTTGATAACGGCACAGAAGATGTCTATCCCGATCCAATGTCGGTTGATTTCCATGCAGGTTTTTTGAACGATCCAAAAGCGTTGGAAAAACAGATTGGTGAGATGTTGCCAGAGTAAGCAGTTCTTTTTCTAAATTACCGTTTTAAAATGGATAGGGTGATAAAGTTATTGTAACTCATTATCACCCTTTTTCCTCTTATCTATTGGCTATGAGTGTGCAGGGTGTGTTCAGGTTTAAACACTTTGGCTTTCAAACACGAGCTATGGCTTCGCCAGGTTTGATTGTATGTAACAGATTTGATTGTATGTAACAGTGAAATACCCCTGAGACTTAGTCCCGATTTCGGCGATCTGTTTTATCCCAATCATTCAAGGCTGTTGGGATCATTAGGTCCATAAGTTCAAAAGAATTACGGCAAGCGCGGTGCAGATTGGCTTCGAAATCTTCGCTGGCACTGTCAGAAGATGAGTCTGATAACGCCCGGATAACAACAAAGGGCAGGCCATTGAGGCGACATGTTTGTCCAAAGGCTGCACCTTCCATCTCGGTCGCAAGTGCCGCAAATTCGCGTTGGAGCCAACGGAGCTTGTCGCGGTCCTGGACAAAGGTATCTCCAGAAGCAATTGTACCCAGCATTAGGTTTGGTGCGCCTTCAACGCTTTCAAAAGCATTGTCAAAAGCGGCCGTGGCTTTGCCGACAAGGTCGGGATCGCATTCAATCAGGCGTTCCCGCCCGGGGGTTTCCCCATGACGGCGTCCGAAAGCAGTCAGATCCATATCGTATTCCACCACATGACTGGCAATGATAATGTCGCCGGCTTGCATGTTGGGCAGTAAACCCCCAGCGACACCACTAAAAACCAGTTTATGTGGTTTAAAGAGATCAATCATCATTTGAGTACAGATGGTGGCATTGACCTTGCCAATACCGGATTGTGCCAGTGCTATATCTGTCCCTTTGTAATTTCCCGTCCTGACGGTAATCCCGGCATGCGTACTTTCATTCACATCACTGAGTTGCCCCAGCAAAAGCTGTACCTCTTCACTCATTGCGCCAATAACGCCTAACATGGTGATCTCCTTGCTCGGATGATGTGTTGTGTGAGTTTAAGTGATCAACCTAAAGGAATAGTAAAGCTGGGAGCGGGCGAGAGCTTACCGGACGACAGGTATTATACTTCTTGTGCCAAGTTCCTTTATTTTAGCTTTAAAAATTTTGAGAAATTCTCGGTCATCCTATGAAATCAAGCTATGCCGGGTTTGGCATAGGTTTATTTGCATAACTGGTACTAGCCTTCAGTCTCTATCGTTTTATCCTTTTATATTCCGTCATAAACTATGGAATATTACGATGTCTCGTTGGATTGTTTATTTTGAAGATACTCCCGCTATGCTTCCGGTACGTAAAGCAAAAGGGGCTGAACATATTGCATACTTGAAAAGGAATTCGGAAACTATTCTTATCGGTGGGGGCTTGCGTTCTGTGCCAGAAGCTCCTTTTGTTGGTGGATTGTGGGTTGTTGAAGCCGATGATTATGATCAGGTCTTAACTCTGGTGTTAAATGATCCTTACTTTACGCCAGAACATCGTAACTTTAAAATTCTGGCATGGGGGAAAGCGCTGGATCGATCGGTAAACTTATAAATTTTTCATCATTATCCGTCGTTATTGTTCAAGGTTTCCTTCTCAAGTAGGGTTTAGACTAAATGACTAAGCTTATCGTTTATTTTCTTTATTCCGAATGCCCAGTCTAATGAGCACTACCTGAGGAAATCTAGATATGTCGCCCACGCAAGAAGAAAAATACCAGACCTTTAAAAGATTACATGAAAGACCCGGCGCTTTTGTTATCCCCAATCCATGGAATGCCGGAACAGCAAAAATCTTAACATCTTTGGGCTTTGAGGCGCTGGCCACGACGTCAGCCGGGATTGCTTTCTCTCTGGGGCGTGCGGATGGACTTGCTGCTTTAACTCGTGACGAAACCCTTGCGAATTGCCGCGAGATTGTCGAGGCGAGTGAGCTGCCTGTCTCTGCAGATCTGGAGGATGGTTTTGGAACTGCGCCAGAGAATTGCGTGGAAACTATTCAAGGGGCAATTAAAGTCGGGCTTGTTGGTGGCTCTATAGAAGATGCCACAGGTGATCCTGAAAATCCAATCTATGATTTTGAACTGGCCGTTGAGCGTATTCATGCCGCAAGCGAAGCGTGCCGAGGACAGCCATTTTTGTTGACTGCGCGCAGTGAAAATTTTATCCGCGGTCGTCCAAATCTGGATGATACAATCCGCCGCTTACAGGCCTTTGATCGTGCCGGGGCAGATGTTCTTTTTGCGCCGGGATTACCCGATCTGGAAGCGATTAAAACTGTTTGTGAGGCTGTATCAAAACCTGTGAATGTGGTGATGGGGCTTGTCGGGGCGACCTTTAGCGTAGACGAACTTGCAGATGTCGGGGTGAAAAGAATATCGACGGGCGGCTCAATGGCCCGGGCTGCACTGGGCGGTTTTATGCAGGCCGCAACCGAAATAAAAGAGCAGGGTACATTTACCTATGGCGAGAGAGCCTTGTCGAACAAAGTGGCGAACGATTTGATGTCCTAGTTCCTTTTGCTTATTTAATGCAGCGTGTGAAATCGCGAAGAAAATCGTTCACTTTTTGTCGATTTGGCGGTGTCATAATTTCTTGATGTATTTCATCAGGCGAGAGCTTCATTAGTGCAAATCTCAGGAAAATATTTGGCGTAAAGCCGTTACTGACCGTGGACAGGACCAGACGCAATTGTTCGAGCATATCTTCCCCTCTGTGGGACGCATGCATTAACGCAATCGGCTTCTCGATAATTTCTTCGCGGGCAACGAGCCAGTCAATTGCGTTTTTCAGACCACCCGGAATGGCCCTGACATATTCAGGGCTTGATATGATCAGGCCATCGCTTTCTTCAATCAAAGTACAGAACGCCTGTACAGGACGTGGCAAGGGGTATTCTTCGGCATCAGGCGAGAAGACAGGTAGCTCTGAGATATCAGAAAACACTGACACGCTGTGGTCGGGGCCTGCAATTTTCGCAGCAGTTTTGAGCAAGGCCGTGTTGGTCGACTCTTTACGACCACTGCCAGAGATAGCGAGGATTTTCATGCATTGTGTATATCTTAAATACTGTCGTCTCTCAATCTTTATAAAGCCAGAATGGGTGTCGAAAACAGATAGAGTTCCCGTATTTAACTTATGGTTCAAAATACTGACGAGAGATCAGGGGGCATTAAACATCCAAGCACCCATAGAGATTGATCCGTAACTAAAGCTGTTGTGAAGTCTGCGAGCTACAGCATTTTCACCACCAGCCCCTGCTGCGATTAAAAGGGGGAGAAAGTGTTCAGGTGTTGGGTGTGCAACTTGACCCTTAGTGGTCTCAGTCATGTAGTTACAAAGTGAGGCCCATTGAGAATTTTGTAGAGTATTCTCTACCCAATCAGAAAATTCGATGGCCCAATTGGGCGGCGGCGTGTGCTCAGGGGCTAAAGCTCCGAGGTTGTGGGTGATGGCCCCTGAACCGATGATGAGAATATTATCGTTACGTAAAATTGATAAATCCAATCCTAATTGATAGAGATCGCTTGTTGAAAGTCTGCGATCCAGTGAAAGTTGAACAATTGGAATCTCTGCTTCTGGAAAAGTCAGTAATAGAGGTATCCAAGCTCCATGATCCAATCCTCGTCGTTTATTTTCGATGAGGTCGTAGCCTGTACTTTTTAAATGTTCACGGAGTAAATTAATTAATACCGGGCTCGACTTTGCTGGGTATTTTAGATGGTATAGCTCTGACGAAAAGCCTGCAAAATCATATATAGTCTCAAGTGTTTCACTCGTCGTAATATGTAAGCCCCTTGTTTCCCAGTGTGCGGAGATAATCAGGATGGCATCTGGCCTTTCCAGTTGACCGGAAAGGTCCTTCAAAAAAGTGGTTGCGGGATGAGTGCTCAGAGGAAGGTCCGGTGCTCCGTGGGGTAAAAAGAGGCTAGGCTGTGATGAGTATATAGCCATTTTACGCGACCAGCTTTTGAGATGTGAAATCTGGTAACTCTGGCCCCTGCGGGATGATCCCCGATGGATTGAGTGCCTTGATCGAGTAATATCCAGCTTTGATGTGATCAAAGAATACGGTGCCGTTAATTTCAGCAGTGTCAAAGAGACGCTTGGTATAGGCGGAAAGGTTTGGGTAGTCTGCAATGCGTTTCAGGTTGCACTTGAAGATATTGACATAGGCGGCATCAAATCGAATTAGGGTTACAAATAATCTGATATCCACTTCGGTCAGAACATTGCCCAGAATGTATTTTCGGTTATCACTCAATTTTTCTTCCAATGTATCCAGTTTTTTAAACACATTGGTGACAGCTTCATTATAAGCCAACTGGCTGGTTGCAAAGCCTGCTTTGTAAACACCGTTATTCAGATCATTATAGAGTTGTTGAGAAAGTGTTTCTATCTCTGCAAGAAGGTGAGACGGTCGCAAGTTGACAGTTTCATCTCCATAGTCATCAAATCCGTTATTGAGAATACGAATAATGTCACTTGATTCGTTGTTAACGATTGTCTGACGTTTTTTATCCCAAAGTACAGGAACAGTTGCTCGTCCGTTTATCATCGGATCGGCGTGACTATAAATTTCATGCATATAATCTGCGTTGATATGGGGCTCCTGAACAGTGCTGCCGGGAAAATTATCAAACTTCCAGCCCTTGTTTGTCAGGACAGGTGATACGACAGAAATGCTTATGACGTCGTTTAGCTTTTTAAGGGCACGTACCATTAAAGTTCGACAAGCCCAGGGACAGATGTATGCCACATAAAGGTGATAACGGTTTGCTTCTGCTCTATAGGCTGTTTGCCCTTCTGGACCAGGGCTGCCGTCGATAGTGATCCAGTCGCGAAAAGTTGAGGTTTGCCGTATAAAGCGCCCTTGTGCGTCTTTATCTTGTACGGGCTGCCATTCTGCATCCCACTTGCCATTTACCAACATGGTTTTTCCTTCTTTTGTATTTAATTTGAGCAGGCTTTTGTATTTAATTTGAGCAGGGCTTAATCAGGATGAGATAGGGAAAAACGGCCATTTGAAAAGCTAAGGGCATAAGCGCCGTTACCTGTAAGAAACTGGACAATGAGAGTAACAGCCCAAAACGCCGGGAATTCCCACCCACCATTACTGTTGGAAAAGAGCCAACCATTTCCTCCGTGGACAAAGATGATGGCACCCAACACTATTGGAAGAAGAACAATGCTGACAATTCGAGTGTGATAACCCACAATTAAAGCAATGCCGCCGATAACTTCTGCTAAAATAGTGAGATATGCGAAAAGGCCTGGCAGGCCTAATGATTCAAAAAAGCCGACTGTACCAGCGGGTGTGAAGACAAAAACTTTAAGGCTGGCGTGCGCAAGGAATAATACGCCGAGTGATAGACGTAAAATTAGGGCTGCATAAGACGGATGGATTGTTGGAGCTAGTTTTCGTGTTGTCATATTGAACATCCAAATTTCTATCTGAGATTCTGATTAATAAACGATGGGATAAACTTAAGGTGTCTTTTGTTGGGAATAAACATGCCTATTGACGAATAATTGTCGCTGTGATAGCGACAATTATGGATTTGATTGATGGTATGAGAACGTTTACCCAAGTTGTCGCCGCCGGGTCTTTTACCGGAGGAGCGGAACGCTTGGGGGTTTCAAAGAAGCTGGTGAGTAAATACATAGGCCAACTGGAAGAGCGTCTGGGTAGTCGGCTGTTACACCGAACAACACGTAGCCTTAGTTTGACAGAGGTGGGAACACTCTATCATGCAGGTTGCTTACAGTTGCTTGACGATCTGGAAGAGTTGGAGCTTACGGTTCAAAATCAAGTGGCTTCACCTCGTGGTAAGTTGTTGATTTCAGCACCGAGTACTTTTGGAGAAATGTATGTTGCTCCTCAAGTTAGCAAATTCCTAGAGCTTTATCCGCAGGTCTCGGTCGATCTTCGTTTAACTGATCGTTATGTGAACTTGGTAGATGAAGGTTTCGACCTTGCTATCCGTATAGGAGATTTAGAAAGCTCCGGGCTTATTGCAAAGAAGCTGGCACCTTCTCCGATGATACTTTGTGCCTCTCCAGACTATTTGAAACAAAAGGGTACTCCTGCTCATCCCGATGATTTAAAAGGGTTAGACTGTATTATTGATACAAATTTTCGTCCGGGAAAAAGTTGGCCCTTTATTGTTAATCGACAACGTATCAGCGTAACAGTGAATGGTGCTCTGGCGGTGAATTCAGCCCGTTCAGCAAGAGAGTTTGCTCTTAATGGTAATGGGATCGCATTCTGTCCGGGCTTTATCGTGATGCCTGATATCAAGACTGGCCGATTAATACCGCTACTGAACGAGTACAATGCCTTCGATTTGAATATAAATGCTATATATAACGGTACCAGAAACCTTGCACCAAAAGTGAGGGTCTTTATTGATTTCCTAGCAAAGACCTTTTCAGCAGAAAATAATCTCTGCCATCTTGGTGATTGACCCCGGGTTAATGATTTAACCTTAGCTTTGGCGCTTGTTCTTGAGTTCTGAGAAAATTACGGACAGTGCGTTCTTTGGCTATAAATCACGGCGATCATGATAACGATGCCACCAATAATAGCCTGTAAAGTCGGGAGCTCATAGAGGATCAACCAGGCTAGTAATGGTGCAATGGGTGTTTCCAGAGAACTGAGCAAGGCGGCACGCCCGGATGCTATTAACTTGGCACCTTCGGTTAGGGAAATAGCCGCGATCGAAAAGAGTAAGCCAAACAAGGCGAGCGGAAGGATTTCTGACAGAGCGATATCCTGTGGAGTTCCCATATAGAAACAAGCTGGAATTAACAAAAGCGCAGATAAAGCCGTCGGGCCGGCAGAGGGTGTACTTGGATAACGGCGATAAATAACCATTATCAAGGCAAGCGAAAAAGTCATACCAAGGGCGAGCATATCGCCTTCCAGATTTAAGCTGCTCTGATTCAAATTGCCCAGTGATCCGCTTACCACAATCAAGACCCCTGAAATCGCCCCGAAACATCCCCATGCAACTGGTTTGGTTATTTTCTCCTTGAGCCAAATCCAGGCAATGATCGCTGCAAGTAAAGGCGCGGCGGCGTAGATTAGGGAAACATTAGCGACAGAGGTCAGTTTAAAAGCCGAGAGAAAGGCCGCTGTTCCCAGCGCACCAATTATAGCGACGGCTATGCCACTTGTACCCATCCTCAGGAAACTATGGATGAAGTTTCTCTTATATATAATCCAGATAAAGAGGAGAATAGCTGCGAAAATACCGCGCCAGGCTATGATCGACCAGGTTTCAGCTTGAATAGTTTTGGTGAAAATACCTGCCATGCTGAAAAGAGTGGCCGATAAGATAACAAGAATAATACCTCTTTTATTACGCGCAATATTATCTTGATCCTGTTTTTGGGGATCTTTTTCTTTGATGTTGCCGGCTTCGGTGCTACTGGCTTTCGTATCACTTGGATATGAAGGGCTCGGAGATATTGAAACTGTAGCTTTTGGAGTGTGTTTAGTTGTCATAGATGGAAGCTTTTCTGCGCGATGTTTGTTTCATGTAAACACCATATCACTTGCGCTGTCGATATGTTTTGGATAAAACCGAAATATGGATGCAGAACCTTCTATGGCCTCTATTGGCGCACTTATTGGGTCTCCGGCACGGTCGGCGATGTTGGCGCTTCTTTTTGACGGGCGGGCATTGACGGCAACTGAGTTGTCCCAAGCCGCAGGTGTTTCCCCTGCAACGGCCAGTGAACATCTGGGCAAGCTTGTTTCCGGTAGTTTGCTGATTTGTGAAAAGCATGGGCGGCATCGTTATTATAAACTCGCTGGTGACGAAGTTGCTGAAGCACTGGAGCCTTTGATACATCTCGTTCGTCACAAACCCGCACCAATCCGGCAAGTATCTCCTGAGCAAAAACAAATCAGATGTGCCCGACTGTGTTATGACCATATGGCCGGAGAACTGGGTGTTTCAATCACGACAGCGATGGTTGATCAAGGATATCTGGTCGTAAAAGATCGTCACTACGATGTGACTGAAGCAGGCGAAAGTTTTTTTGCCGAACTGGGCATTGATCTGAGAACTTTACGAAAAGCACGACGTCAGTTTGCGCCACAGTGCCTGGATTGGAGTGAACGAAAACCTCATGTTGCCGGCGCACTGGGGGCTGCGATAACGAATTTGGCTTTTAGCTTGAAGTGGATAGAGCGGACTAAACACCGCAGGATAATCAAATTGACTGATCTTGGTCGTCAAGAGCTTGGGCAAAAACTTGGGGTAAGGTTTTGACTAATACGGAGACAATGAATAGGGCGTCTTTAACCTTGGGAGCGCAAGTAAGGAACCCTGACGTGATCGTTATCGGGGCTGGCATAGCGGGAATTACTGCCGCCCGGACATTGATGCGGCAAGGAATATCTGTGCTTATTCTCGAAGCGCGGGATCGTATCGGGGGCAGGGCCTATACCGAATGCGAAACCTTTGGTGTTCCCTATGATCATGGGTGTACTTGGCTGCATTCAGCGGATGAAAACCCTCTGTCTCCCTTAGTGAGGGATAAAGCCGGGTTTGATATATTTGATTTTGGGGAAAGAGAGCCGATTTACTTTGTCCATAGATCTCGAGAGGGAAATCAGGGGGCACGCCGAGCATCGGAGCAGGAAGTCATTGAGATCGAGAAGGCGGAAGATGCCCTCTATGACGATCTATGGGGTTACGATGCGGTAAAAAATGGCGATACCTCTATTCATAATTTACGACCGCCAAGAGATAATTGGGATCAGCTTGCTCAATTGCGAAAGGGATCATTCGAGGCGGGGGTGCATTCGGACCATTTATCAGTCATCGATTACCAAACGCAGTATGAAACCGGAACCGAGTGGATGGTTCCGCAAGGGCTGGCTGCCGGTATTTTCAAAGCTCTTGGTCCTGTGCCGGTAAAACTGAAAACCGTTGTTGAAAGCATTGATTGGCAGGGACATGATATCAAGGTTCAGTCCAATCAGGGAACAATAGCCTGTCGCGCTGTCCTTGTGACAGTTCCGACCGAGATTATCGCAGATGAAACCTTGATGTTTTTGCCTGCTTTACCACAAGAAAAAATGGCTGCCTTTAACGAGTTGCCGATGGGGGTATTGGACAAAATAACTCTCCAGTTTGATCCCGCATTTAAGTCGCTCATACCTGATGCCAACACGAATGAAGCATATTTAGAAACACCTAAAGGTATGAAGCAGACTGATAGCTGGCACAGTCATCTTTTATGTCCTTTTGGTGCGCCGATGAGTACGATGTTCGTTGGTGGAGACCTTGCCCGTGATCTTACATCTGAAAGTGACGAAGTAGCACAGGATTTTGCCTTGTCATCGCTTGCGTCTGTTTTGGGAGAAGATGTGAAAAAGCTTTTCCTTAAAGGGCATAAGACAAAATGGCTCGCAGATCCTTTTGCACGCGGGGGCTATGCCTATTCAAATATTGGCAAAAACCACTTACGGGAAGTCGCGCGCCAGCCTGTTGATGATCGTTTGTTCTTCGCAGGAGAAGCCCTGCATGGGAAGTGGGCAAGCATGGCGCCTGGGGCTTACGAAACGGGGCATCAAGCCGCGAATGAAATTATCAAATCTCTGTTGTGATTTTTATTGGGACAACATTCTTTGGTTGAAAATAATGGACTTTTAACACTTAAAGTCTTATGCCTATAAGCGCAGATTAAGTTATTGAAAGTTAGATAAGAATGTCTTGGTTCGAAGAAGGTATCCATCCTGAGATCCGTCAGTCACTCCGTCGGGATCAGGTTCTGTTTGAAGGCAAGACAGACTTTCAGCATGTTGAGATTTTCGCAAACGATTTGTTGGGGCGTGTTCTTGTTCTGGACGACGCCGTTCAGATTACCGAGCATGATGAAGAAATCTATAGCGAAAGCATTGCACATGTGCCATTGCTCTCGCATCCTAATCCAAAGTCAGTCTTAATTATCGGCGCCGGTGATGGCACCGTACTGCGGGAAGTTCTTAAGCACAGAAGTGTTCAAGAGGTGACAATGGTTGAGCTTGATGGTGCTTTGGTGAGGGTGTGCCGAGAGCATTTATCAACACTTCTTGATGGTGCCTATGACGATCCCCGTTTGAATTTGGTTATCGGGGATGGTGCTGAATATCTTGTGTCAGGAAAGAAATTCTATGACACCATTATTATTGATTCTACCGATCCCGATGATAATTCCACCAGCCTCTTTACCGATAATTTCTATAAAAGCTGTAAGGCCCGATTAGCCGAGGGCGGTCTTATGGTTGCTCAGGCTGGTTGCCCTTCCTACCAGCCTTCAATTCTGACGCATATGCGAAGCCGGATGCTGTCTCTCTTTGGTTTCAGTGGGTTTTACCATGCCGCAATCCCCACCTATGTTGGCGGTCTTCATGCTTTTGCCTGGGCGAGTGATCAGATCGATTTGGCGCAGTTGGCGGAACAAGCTGACCCCGGCTTTCGAGGCGCTGAATTTAGCACACGTTATTACAGCGCTCGCAATCACAAGGCTGCTTTTTTTCTGGAGCCTGCTTCAGAATAATACTCCAAAATTAAGGGCCGAAATGATGTCTTGATGCGCTGGTGTTCTTCAGGGGAACTTTGGAGCCGAAAAGTTTTTTACTATATATAGGCGCCACTTTTTGACAGTCTTTTGAGAGAGATAATTATTCTACCCCAGCCTGCTTTTCGTTTTTTAAGATCCAGTCCTGTGCTTCTTTTTCGGCTTGTTCAATTTCTTCGGATGTCATTTCCTTGGCAATATCATTCCGCATCTGTTTGGCAAAGAGTTGTAGTTTCTTTGCGCCTTCGATCTTTCGCAGGGTAATAACATTTAACCATTTATGTGCCTTAACCAGATCATTCGTGATTAAGAAGTAGATACGCCCAACCTGAACTTGTGAGAGTAGGTGCCCTTGATCCGCGGCCTTTTCATACCAGCTTGCAGCTGTGGTAACATCCTGTTCTGTGCCCAACCCCTTACTGTACATTTGACCCAAGGCATATTGAGCTTCCTGATTGCCCTGTTCAGCGAGGGGGAGGTATAGGCTGAATGCAGTATTGTAATCGCGTTGTTTTATCGCTGCCTTTGCGTCGTCCAGATTATCAGCAAGTACCGGAAGCCCTATAGTCAATAGCATTACCAACGACATTATGAAGCGTACAGCTAAACGACCCACGATTATTCTCCCCGTTATCATATTCAGTATTATTCCTAATTTAGTTAGGTTTCGCTGGCGATCATGCCTTTATCCTTTGTGGAGATCAATACTCTTTTGCAGGCCTCTTAGAACAATGGCTTTGGGAGTTGTATGGGGGGTAAAGCCTCTGGCGAAAGATCAGCAAGGTTTTAAATTTAAAAATGTCGATGGAGTCGATACATGTTTTAATTGACATAATTATTGTTTAGCGATAAATTTTTAATAAATTAAAATGAATTCGGATTGTTTTTATGTTGATGTATCTTACTCGATTTTTAGCCCCTTTCTCTCGTTTGTTGGCGGTACTTTTCCTGATGATTAATATCGGTTTGTGGATGAGCCCGGAACTCGTTGAATTTCCTGCACGTGCCTATTCCGGAATGATGGAGACGGAATTTAATGTTGCGATAAACAATCGCCTGTTGGGGGGATTTATTTCGACGGCACATCTGATGGTATTAGCCGTTGGTTTGATGGCAGTCGGGCGCATATTCAAGCAAATTAATACAGGGGAATGGCATTTGCCTTCATTTAGTCAGTCTCTTCGTCGTTTTGGATTGTCTCTCGTTTTTTTTACAATCCTTATACCTGTTGTACAGGCATTGATGAGTTTGGCGCTGACCTATAATAACCCAGCGGGACAACGCATGATTACATTGGATCTGGATGCATCTACCGCACCGATTGCTTTTGTTTTATTGCTGGTTGGTATCCTTCTTTCTTTGATGGCATCAGTCATGATGCGTGCTGGTGAAATTGCCGAAGAATACGAAAAGATTGTTTAACTCGATGGATGATAAAGCAGAAAAAATGGACGTGCCGGAAAAAGAAAGCCAAAAAGAAATTATTGTGACGCTGGATATTATGTTGGCGAAACGGAAAATGCGGTCAAACGAACTGGCCGCAGAGGTGGGCATTACGGTACAAAATTTGTCGCTTCTCAAGTCAGGTAAGGTCAAAGGGATAAGGTTCAATACTTTGCAAAAGATATGCGAGGTGCTGGACTGTAAACCGGGTGATATCTTGGATTATGGATAGCTCATGGAGCTGTGGTCTTAATTCGAATTTTTGACTTGGCCATCAAGGGTGACGAAAATTTGATTGTGGTTTATATATATTTTCTCGCAATAGATGAATTTTTTCTGATATAGTCGTACGTCCTATTGGAACTCGTTTTTTGAATAAAGACGCATTTATTTAAAAAGAGTGAGGATGCTTTAGATGTGCTCGGGGTGTCGTACTTTACGAAATACTGTACTAAAACTATCAGAAACATTCCGTCTGAAGCAGTTCCTTTGTTTGCTCTTGTCCATAGGTTTGGTTGTTATTTATTCTGCGCCGCTTCTGGCGCAAACGTCGGAATCCCAAAAAAGCGATAAAGTGGTTCACATCAGTGTGGGATTTTCTGTCCCGCCCTATGTTTTAACAAATAAAAACCGAGGGGCAGAGCTGGATATTGTACGTGAGGCTATGGCCCTTGAGGGCTATACAATTATCCCATTTTATGTATCAAACAAACGTCGCAATGCGGAATTTCTTGATGGTGTGACCGATGGGGCCATTACCGTTTCCTCGCTTGAAGAGTTGGATGGGTTTTATTCCAAAACCTATATAACTTACCAAAACGTAGCGATTTCCTTGGCCGAGAATGATCTGGGTATTAATCGTTTGGCAGACTTGAAAGGCATGCGCGTTGTGGCCTTTCAAACTGCTTCGAAAGTTTTGGGGGATGATTTTGCTCAACTGATCCCGACCTTTAAATTTTATCAGGAAGTTCCCAAACAACGCGAACAAATCACAAGGCTTTATGCCGGTGATGTTGATCTGGTGATTGGTGACAAGAACATTCTGGCCTGGTTTGTCAAAAATGCCCGTTTTCGCGAGGGACTAGACACAACGCAACCGATTGCCATTCATCAGGTGTTTTTACCCGGGCACAAATATGCGGTGTTTAAAAAGCATGAATTAACCTTGGCCTTTGATCGGGGAATTGACGCGCTGAAAGAAAGTGGCAGGTATGATCAAATCCTCGCTGAGTATGGTTTTAACAAGACAGAAAGCGATGATCCTAGTTAATACCTAATTCCAAACGCTTTAAATGTCAGGGTGCTAAACAGGTCTCTTTTTCGTATAAAACGATGGTTTTTTTTATCGCAATCATCGGCGCCTCTTTTCTATGCCTAGCTTTAATATCAGTAAGTTAAAGTCTAAGTTTTTATCCTTGTGGCAGTTTGTTATCCCGAGACTATTCCTATCAACTCAACGATTATAACTGCTGCGGGCGACAGACCATGTCCGACAGAGTTGAAAGGATCGTGACAGACGCCTGATGCTTTATTATAACAGCAGGTGAATCCGATCTTTTTACTGATAAAATGATGACTGTTTGAACATGATCAAAATTTTTGGCCATTTGGCGCCTGACACAGATGCAACTTGCTCGGCCCTGATCTGGGCTTGGTATCTTAAAGAAATAAAAGGGCAGAGCGCAGAAGCTTTTGTTCTTGGAGTACCGAATACAGAAGCACAGTTTGTTGCCAAACGCTGGGGATTTGAAATACCGGATCTTCTGGGGGATTTGGAAGCTGATCAGGATGTCGTGATTGTCGATACCAATAATCCGGCTGAATTACCTGTGAATGTTAATGACGCCAATATTATAGAGATCATTGATCATCACCTGTTGGTTGGCGGTATCAAAACAAAACAGCCGATTAATATTACCATCAAGCCCTTGGCATCCACCGCGACAATTATGATTGGAATGATGGGTGATGATGTTGCCAAAGCACCCGAAGGCATTAAGGGGTTGATGCTGTCATGTATCCTGTCCGATACACTGGAATTCAGAAGCCCGACCACCACTGCTGTAGATCGCAAACTTGCAGCAGAGCTGGCAAGTGATCTGGGGCTGGATATTCCAACCTATGCAGGGGAAATGTTCGCGGCGAAATCTGATGTTTCTCATTTTTCCGATGCCGAGTTGCTTCGTCTTGATAGTAAGAAATATGAGATCGGTGATACCAAGTTCCGCGTTTCAGTTTTGGAGACGACGAGCCCGGAAACAATATTTACCCGGAAAGACAGCTTGATGGCGTCAATGGCAACGGTTGCTGCCGAAGATCGTATTGATCAGGTTCTTCTTTTTGTTGTGAATATCCTGAAAGAAGAAGCCACCTTGCTAGTTGCGAATGATCTGGTGAAACAAGTTGCCGAAAAATCTTTTGGCGTCAGTGTTTCTGGTGACAGTGTTGTGTTGCCAGGGATTGTATCCCGTAAGAAGCAAATCATACCAAATCTGACGGTTTAATTATCCCGTTTCATTATCTTGTTTCGGTGGGCTGATTTGAAAGGGTGCGGTTTGAGCACCCTTTTTGTTACTTCAAAGTGTTACTTTGGGGCGTAAAATTGTATTGGCCACCAGAAGACCTGCTGCAATAGCCAAGGCAACAACAAACATCTGCATGAATTGATCAAGGCCCTGATCTGTTTGACCCGCGGCGACAACGACAAGCCCCCGGAAACCAATCGATCCACTGACAAGAACCGTGATTGAGGGAATGAGAACAATGGATGTTGGGCGTCCGGTTGTCCTGGCCCAGAGGTTGGCAAAAAGTCCGGCTGCTATAGCTCCGAAAAGAGTGCCGAGGTTTGCATTTAAAAGAACGCTGCTGAGATTAACTGCACCAAAGGAAAGGGCACAGCTGATCACAACCCAGATAAAATCCCTGAGTAATGTCTGGTAAGCGAAACAAAGGCCCAGAAAGAGCATGGCAATATAAAGCCAGATTTCATTACCTGTCGTATGAGAGCCAATGGCCCCGTTTTCCGAAGACCAGAGAAGACCAACCGTAGCAATGCCCAACCAGGCACCTGTAAACTGTTTGATCAGATAAACAAGTCCACCCATCAATCGGGCAGATCCTGCAACCACATGGTTTTCAACAATCTCAATGATTCCGGCAGAAACCATAAAACCGGGAATCAAAATGACAATTGCTGAAAGAGTGACAACAGTGTGGTTAAGCTCTGGCAAAAACAGTTTTATGAGGGCGGCACTCAGCCCGGCAAAATATGCAGAAACAAAGGGGAGGGCATCTGCAAAACGCCCCCCGGTTTTATCGGCAATGACAAGTATAATATAAACTGCAAGGCTTAAGAGGCCGGATATTGCTACATCCCATAAGTTTCCCTGGATCAGGCCGGCGAAGCCAAAACCGACCAGGACAAAACTCAGCGCATAGGTCGTAACGCCCCAAGGGTTTGACATGTTTTCGATTTCATCCAGCCTGTCATAGGCTTCCGAGAGATTATATTCACCGGACACAAGCTTTTCGACAAGTTCACCAACGTAGGCCAGCTTTGCCATATTATAGCCGCCAACAGGAACCGGTGCGATATGCGTTCGTTGCCATAGCTGACCCGGCTTGGAAAAGGCGAAGGTAATTTCGGACGGGGTGGAGCGGAAAACACCTTGATAGCCCAAAGCTTCAGTGACACCGTTGAGATAAGCTTCAAGGCGGGCTGCCGAGGGACCATATCCATGTACTGCCGTGCCCAGCTTTATGATAAAGCGACAGGCATCATTATAGGCAGGATCATCATCCCTGCGTCTGGACATGGATTTATCCGGGTTTGGGATGTCCTGAGAAGGTACAGGTACAGAAGGTATCTCTTTTTTCACTGTCTTGCTTGATGTCAGTTTCGCGATTTAACACAAGGTAACAGATTTTATTTGCTCTGCGACGCTTATGGTTATTTTAGTTTCTTTTTAAGGCGCGCCAGTCCAGTACTGCTGCTAAGCAAAGGCAGGCAAAGCCAGTGAATTCAATGAACATGTTGTCATCGAAATGCATGACAAAATTCACAAATCCACAGCCAAGGCACCCCATAACAAGTGGTAAGAAGTGTTTATGGCGAAAGAGATTAGCAAACAAGCCAAGAATGGCAAAAAGAGACGCGATGGTAATGGCACCGGCCCAGAGAGTTTCATTGACAGTAATTTCAAAACCCATTTTGCCGAACAGGTTAATAAGTATCAGCGTGCCATAACAGAGGATAATCGAGCAGGTTGTTGCTGCTGATGCAATAAGGCTTATCCGTGGACGCGTGCTTCCGGGGTGCATTGCAGCCTGATATAGCGCTTCATGCGAAGTCTGGTTCTGTGCCTTGTAATTCAAAGCATTATGTTGAGTGCTACCGTCGTCAGGACTCACGATAACCTATCCCCCGGATTGATCTGGATCTTCGATTTGTCTGTATGGCATAAAGCTCCGGAAATGTTTATAATTTCAAGAGCTTGTTGATATATTATATTGGTGTTGTATTTTTGTACTATGCGAGCCATCAAATACGAGAACTGTAGGTATCTTCGTGTTTGGCTTCTCATTTTGTGACGGGGATACTACAGCGAGAATGGGGAAAAAGTAAATGCCCTTATTCAACCTGATCAAAAAATATTACAGATACATAGTCTTATGATTTTATGATGATATTAAGTTTATCAATTATAGCTGATAGTTAAACGTTCCCAAAATGTGTCGAATTAATTCTGCAGAGTTATTTTTGCTTTGCTTCTTCCGAAGACATGGTTGGGGGCGTATCTCCAAAAACTGGTGATCTTTTGCCATGAAAAGGAGAGAGGTTTAGCCAGGTTTGAAAGATATTTATATTTTTTTGGGTTAGGAGTGTCGTTTTTATTGAATGTACTGTGTATCTCTTTGGTTCTTGTTCCGAAGCAATTTTACCAACTCCTCTTAATCTATCCCACCCATGATCATCGAAACGCTGTCCGACTTGTTGATTGGGAAATGGAGTATTCGAAATAAATAGTGCAACAGGTTCATGCGCACCTGTGATATCACAAATATACAATTCGTACTGAGATTTCATAATGTCACCAAGTGCAAGTTTTTATTAGGGTATGTTTGGCGAGCAATATAAGCAATTACAAAAAGAGAACTTGTAAATATAGAGGTGATTAACACGTTGATATTTCTTTATTTCAAAGGGTGTAAACCAATCCGATGATCATTATATTTTAAGCATGATGAGCTTAGAAAATAATGTTTCCATCGTTTGATATATGAGGGCTACACTTATTGGGAAATCTAGGGTGTGTGACTGACAAGCGAGGAAATCATGCAACTAAAGTTGATCGTTATCTGGGTCGGTATTAGCCTTCTATATCTTGGCAAGGTTGCCCAGAGTGATGACCTTCGAAGCGCAAGTTATGTGAGATACGAGTCACAGGGGCAGATTTATTACGGTGTCTTGTCCGGACAACTAATCACACGGTTAGAGGGAGGGTTGTTTCCCTTGTCTGAACTTTCAGATGATACAGTTACTTTGCAAGATGTTGTGCTTTTGCCGCCGACAGATCCTGCGAAGGTGTTTGCTGTCGGAATGAATTTTGCCAGCCACATGTCTTCAGCTGCTAATGCACCTCCACCGCTTTTTTTAAAATTACCATCCTCGCTCATCGGTCATAACCAGGATGTCCTGGTACCCATAGATGCGCAAAATGTTCACTTTGAGGGAGAACTGGTAGTTGTTATTGGCAAGAAAGCCAAAAATGTTACAGAAGAAAAGGCTGGGGAATATATCTTTGGGATAACGGCGGGGAATGACTTGACTGAAAGATCCTGGCAAGGCAGTGACCTTCAGTGGATGCGGGCCAAAGCAAGTGATGGATTTGGGCCAGTGGGACCAGCTATTGTCACAGGACTTGATTGGAACAAGCTGCTGTTAACCACCAGATTAAATGGCAAAGTTGTTCAACAGGAAACCACGGCTCATATGATCCATAAACCAGAAAAAGTTGTTAGTTATCTTAGCCATTATTTCACGTTAGAACCTGGCGATATGATTTTCATGGGCACACCAGGTCGAACTTCAGCACTCGTTTCTGGTGATGAAATCTCAGTTGAGATCGAAGGTGTTGGTGTCTTACGCAATGTTATTAAGTGGCCCTAAGCTGGTTTTGTGAAATGGACAATAGGAAGTAAAATATATGGATAATATTGTTGTTTTTGGTGGCTCGGGGACGATTGGCAAAGCCTTGGTTCAAAAACTCTCTAGCGAATATCCATCTGCATTTTTACATGTGTTTTCCAGACGTGAGATACCTTATTTCTTACCGAAAATAACCTGCTATGAGCTGGACTTCTTAAATGAAGAAGAACTTTCACTTAAGGCAAATATGATCAAGGAGCCTGTTGATCTTGTTATTGTGGCGACAGGAAAGCTTCATGACAAAGACTTGATGCCGGAAAAGTCGCTCAAAGATTTATCTTATGAGAAGTTAGCCGAACTCTATGCAGTGAATACAATTGGGCCAACCTTGGTTGCTAAACACTTTCTTCCCAAGTTAAATCGAAAGTCACGTTCTGTTTTTGCTGCAATTTCAGCGAGGGTTGGATCTATTGGTGATAATCGTCTGGGGGGATGGTATGCGTACCGTATGTCAAAGACGGCGCTTAATATGTTTATTAAGACGGCGAGTATTGAAATTAAAAGAACCAATAAGAATGCTGTTATTATAGGCCTGCATCCGGGAACGGTTGATAGCGATCTCTCCAAGCCTTTTCAGGCAAATGTTCCCAAAGGCAAGTTGTTTCCTTCAGACTATTCAGCAGAAAAAATGATTTCAGTTATCAAAGAGATAACGCCGGATAAGAGCGGTCAAATTCTTGCCTGGGACGGACAGGTTATTCCCGATTAAGAAGGCGGATTATTTTAATCGTCGTTAAAAATTCCGGTGGCATGACCATCTATGCTTTTAACATTTTTGCGCGCCCAGTATTTCTCTACTCCCTCTGGCCCCATTTCTTCGTAGAAGGGTAGCAGCTCTTTCTCTGCCCGGCTTTTGACGAAGCTCATTTCTGGTACACCAGTTCCACAAGACGTTTGAACAAGATCGATTGTCATATCGAATATCTGTCGGCTGCCTGCTGCTTCGGGAAAATTAGAAAGTGCTTCGTTCCATCCATCGTCTCTGGGATGTAGAATACTAGCCTGAGCGTATACGCGCAGAATTAGCGCTGCGCCCTCGAAGGCACAAAACATGAGCGTCATACGATTAACGTCAAGCAAATGAGCTGCTGTTTCATTCCCGCTGCCGCTGAGATTTAACCACATGATCCGGTTTGGATTAATGATACGCAGACTATCCAGGCCTTTTGGTGAAAGATTTACCCGGCTGTCTTTTCCCGCTGTTGCGACAAAGAAAAGAGGCTGTTGTTGGATAAATATGCAATGCTTATCAGATAGTTTATCGGATTTAGCCATTTATATTCTCTGTAATTTATTTCGCAAACAATAAGAACGTATAGTGAACATTTTGCTTTTGAATAGCAAGTGATAGTTTCATTAAACTTGAGTGTCTGTGATTGCCTATAAGGGCATCAAATATTGGAGAGAAACTGGTTTAGTCGAGTGTCAGCGAATAGTTTTCGATAATATAGTTGTATATACCTCATTTAGGGGATGCGGTGAGGTGAGGGAAGTGAAACAAGTGAAGAAGTTGTATCGACTTGGCACGAAGCGATCGAAAAGTAGGTAATGTCGAATAGCAATTCCGTTGGTAAAGTTAAGGTGCAAAAAGGAATGAGCATGACATTAAAAACGATCGCAAAAGGTGCCTTTTTGATCTGTAGTTTAGTTTGCTTGCTTGTTGTCATTGTTGTTTTTCAGATCAATAGTCTGGAAAAGACAGGTGAAGTATTTATTGCTTCTTTGCAGAGTAAGGAAACAAAATTGGCCTATAACCTTCTTTCAAATGATCTGCAGAATGAGCTTACCTATGAGGGTTTTAGATCTCATGTGGAGAATTATTCTTTTGATCGTGATGGAAAAATTAGCTGGGCAGACCGCTACAGAGAGAATGAAGTCGGTTTCGTCTCTGGGCATTTGACTAACGAAAATGAACAAAGCACTCATTTTGATTTTATTTTAGGGCAAGATGAGGATGACTGGAGAATTTACGCCTTAAATTTGACTGGGCTGGATAAAAACAATCAAGGAACCGAGATTGGGGTGCAAAAAGAACTGGAAAGTCGCATCCCCCTGGATTTACGAATTTTCCTATCAGCTGTTCGCAATGATGATCTAATCTTTTTTTACAAGAATTTTGCGGAAGCCTTTCAACAGCAATATAGCGAAGCTGAATTTATTAATCTCTATGGTCCCTTCAAGGGCTATGCTGATGAAATTTCTGATTTATTAGAAACGCAAGTTTTTATCGAGAAATATGATAAAGAACAGGGCGATTTGGTTCATGCAATCGATGGGTATTATTTCAACAAGATGTATAAATATTCATTCACTATAAAATATCTGCGAGAAGGCGAAGTTTTCAAAATTGTCGGCTTTAATGTGTCATTGGATGGGCGTAAATAGTTGTGTCACCTTGTAAATATATTGCAATGTAATGGCTACAATCAGCCACATAGAATAAAGAGAAAATCCTGCTTTTTAACAAGAAGGAATATTTGCCATCTATCTGATAATTTTCAGGTTGTGATAAATTAGCTTTGGCAAAATAACTCTATAAAGTTAGATCAAGCATGGTGATACAGAAAAAAATCAACAGGTATGAGTTTTATTTGAAAACTTTCGTCACACATTTGATTGCCAATTGTTTAGGTATCTATAGAGCTGTAATTATAGGTAATTAAATGACAAAAACACTGATTACATATTGCTCCCATAACGGGAGCACCCGTCGTATGGCCGAAGCAATGCTGGTAGGAGTTAAGGAACTGGGGTTTGATCAAGCCAAGTTAATTGAGTGTGATAAGGTGATGGCACAAGATTTTATTGACGCAGATGCGATAATAATCGGTACACCTGTGAAAATGGGAGGGATTGATCATAAACTAAAAGCTATGATTGATACTGTCATGGCATCTCTTTGGATAGAAGACGAAATCGTTGGCAAAGTTGCCGGTTGTTTCGCTACAGGTGGCGGTTTTGGCAAGGCGGGTGCTGGTGTAGAAGTTACAATGATATCTTTGGCAAATGTATTACTAGAAATGGGACTGGTTTATGTTCCGTTACCTAAAAACACTGTGGGCTTTGATAAAGGAGGGTTACAATGGGGTGCTTATGCTCTGTCTGCCAATGAGAACATGTGTCCAAAAGAGATATCAGTGGATAGTTTAAATGTTGCGAAAACTCATGCCCAAAATATTGTACGAGTAGCCAGTTGTGTTTCTCAATACAGGCCTTTTATGAATAATCGAATAGCGTGATTAATTAAATGCCTATTGAACAAAATGATTTTGAGTTAGTGCAAAAAGCCTGTGAGGGCGATAAAGAAGCATTAAATAAGCTTGTTACACGATATTATGATTTTGTGTTTAACGTTGCCAGACGTATGGTGTTTAAGCATGAAGAGGCATTGGATATCACACAGGATGTGATCGTGAGAATGATCACAAACCTGAATAAATATACCAAGGACGTTTCTTTCAAAGCTTGGGTTTATAAAATGACTGTTAATCATTTTTTGAACGAGAAAGAAAAGAAAAATCGTGCTCCACAATTGGGGTTTGATGATTTTGATGCTGGGTTGGATACTATAAAAGATAGCAACCTTGGTGCAACGCCAGAGGATGATCTGCTCCTAAAAGAAGTCAAAGTGAGTTGTACCATAGGTATGTTAATGTGTCTCTCAGCTGACCAAAGATTAGCTTATATTCTGGGTGAAATTTTGGATGTTGATCACAAAACAGGTGCTTATATATTTGATGTAAACCCGTCGGGATTTCGAAAATTAAAATCACGAGCAGTACAAGATATTCGTAACTTTATGGGAGGGCGTTGTGGGTTGATTGATCCCTCAAACTCATGCCGTTGCGAGAAAAAGGCTCGTGGATTTGTTGCAGAAGGCTGGATTGATCCTTCTAAGATGACTTTTTCAAAGGATTATTCTGGATCGATTGCAGAAAAGGCCGAAGAACTTGTCGATGTTTTAGAGACCGATATCAGGACGGTTGTTCAGAAGCTATACCAAGATCACCCTTTTTACACGCCGGATAATAAATATCTTGTCCTGAAAGACCTGAATTTAAATTAGAAATTCTGATCTTATTAAAAGAGGCTTATTGCTTAGATCTTTCATCTAATGAGCCGAGATATATCCGGTGATGTGAAGGTAAGAGTACTGTTATAATAATTCATGGTTTCGTTGGAATCACATGCGTATTACAGAAGAACATTTAAAATTCATATCTGAAACATATGACACTGTTTTGGATAATGAAACGTGGACAAGTCAGCTTGGTAAACTTGCAACAATGGCCGGTGTGGGGGCAGTCAATATTTTGCGTGTGGATCCGGCTAACAGTGTATTGCAAATTACTCAGCGCAGTTATCCGTTGAATAAAAAAGCACATAGCGAATTTTCCAAGGATTTTGCCTCGGATGAAGCAAAAGTTTTGGGGGGGATTGGAAAATTTATTCCCCATGCCTTGATTGCCGAGCAGGATCTATGTCTGAGCATAGAAAACTATTCAAGTTCCCGAGCACCTGCTTCGGCATGGAAAGCTGATGTCTTTGGATTGGGGAACAGATATTTCGCCAATTTGGGTAAGCGGGATGGCTATAATGATCTGGTGACTTTTTATAGTGATCAAGGGAATAAAGTTGATCCCGTTTTTATTCAGGAATTGGTCAAGATTTTCGCACCTCATTTGGTTAGAGCCTTACGACTAGCGGAACCGTTATGTCAGCTTGAAAGTTCTGTCAAAAGTTCTCTTAATGCACTGAACCGTCTTTCCGTAGGTGCGGTTTTAGTATCCAAGAAAGGGAAAATACTTTTTACCAATGATGAAGCAGAACGCATCCTGTCGTTGGATGATGGTATTAAAAGGGACAGAGAGCAATGCCTGAGTATTCAGAATGCAGGTATTCAGTCAGTATTTTTATCACTCTTGGCTGGCTGTAAAGAAACCATTGCAGCAAATGGTATTGCTTTTGGGGGTGCCATTTTTATCGAACGGCATTCTGGAGGAGATGCTTTTATTCTGGAGGTTTCCCCGGCATGCAGTCAGCCGGATGACTTTGCTCGTTCTGAGGAAGGCACATTATTGTTTTTAACTGATCCGGCCTGCCGCCGTGGTATTTCCTGTAATAATTTGGAAGGTCTCTATGGCTTAACCAAGGCAGAGATTGAAATTTCATCCCTTTTGGCGGAAGGTTATAGCACAGAGGAAATTTCAGAAATTCGCAAAGTTTCTATTGCAACGACCCGAACTCAGATTAAATCGATTTTTCTCAAAACTGGTACGCAAAAACGATCTGATTTGATGCGGTTGATTTTAAGAGTGAGTGTACCAAAAGTTTTGTGAATTTTGTGTAAGGAGTTTTTGAAGAAATTTTTTTGCAGTGATGTGGCAAATCGAGACCGGGATATACCCTTAAAAGGGTGAGAGTACGAAGTTAATAAGGTTTTATTGCTTCGCGAGAGACTTGCGTGATTGTGGGGTGAAAATAGAAAATGTAACTTTCTATTTATCGTTAATCATGGAAATCTTGATGCGTAGAGTGCTTGAGTAAGAGCTCATATATTTGAAATGATAAGTTTTCCACGCAGTAAAAGATTCTGGACTTATTTCTATTAAAGCTTCTTCATCTATCCTTTTAATTTTCAGTCCAAAATATAGCTTTGATTGTTTGTTCGGAACTTGTCGTTCATCCAATACATAAATGAGTTCGAGTGTTGTATTGTTATCAATTGAGACAGGTACTCCGTGCACGAGGGCTATTTCTTCCGAGATAGGGATATCTGGTGCTCCGACTTCTGATGATAATGAAGAAAACAAAGTGCCGAAGAACAAGGCAAGATAAAGTAACTTAGTCAAATATATCAAATGCTCAAGAGCACTCTATATAGGGGTGCAATTCTTGAAAATGGTTTTCGCGCTGTTCCGGAAGTAGCTGGTTTGTCAGCGGAAAGAAGGTAAATCCGGTTTCTCTTTCGATGGCGGATACATCGACAATGAACGGACAATAGTTTTCCGCTTTTTCTGATCCGGAGGGAAAGATAAATGCACTTACAAAGGTATGTGCTGTTGTGTTAATTGAAATTATTTTCCACAAACTGGCTTGGAGATTGATTTCAAGGGTAGAATCATTTTGACCAGTAAGGACCGTTGGATCTTGTCGCAAAGTTTTGTCCGTATAATGACGGAGCAGCCCAGTCAGTACAAAGGTATGAGCAATCCCTGGCTCTTGAGCGAGCCTTTCTTCCATTGTCAGAAGGCTTTCCCAGGCCGGTGATCCGTTGCCCCAAAAGAAATCTGGTGTCGAGGTTGTTGTGTCAGATAAAATTGACAGAGAAGGGTCATTGTATTCCGCTCTCCTCTCATCCCGTTCTTTCAAGATTGTTGTCGTAACGTAGTAGGCCAACCAATGCCCTGGCTTCCCATCATTTTGTACCCCCATCGTAAAAAGCGGATTGGGATCGGTATCCGTTTTTTGAGAGCCTTTTTTTATCGGACAACCATAGTTGCAGTGTAGTGGAAATGGTGTCGTTAAAATAGAGCTGGCGTCGCTGGTCATTAAGCTAATCCCCATAAAGGTAAAAACCACGACAGCCAGGAATGCAACAGTAGGACCTTTGGTTGTAAGCTTGGAAAGGGGGAGCTTAAGGAAAACAAAACAACAGGCTCTGAATGAGTTTTGGAACAACATTTGTCTTCTTTTCCTTTTGCCATGACCTTACCTGTAATCAGATTAGATATCTGGTTTATCATCTAGTAAAGCTTGAGGGATGGCGCAGGTTTTAGCGGCCATTTCTCCGACCAATGGCTTGACCTCAAGCCTGACATTCTTGGCCTGACCATTTTCACACTGAACATAGCCATTCATTTCGCCCATACCCGGCGTGGATTTGTGATCTTTTCGCCAGAAAGGTTCTGTCACCAATACTTCTTCGTTGGCTTTGCCCTTGCATACTTCGGCAAGCTTTGGAACATAAAGATAATCCGACTTTCTTTTTCCGCTTAACCTCTGATTATGTGCAAACCAGCCACAGCTATGTTTATCGGAATAGTAGTTGAGTGCATGGCAAGAGCTTTTGCCCCAGATAAAAGCAAACTGTAGCTTTTCCGGATAGGTCTGATCGTCAGTTGTTACTTCGCAAGAACTATCCCGTTGGATTTGCTTCTTTTCCATGTCATCTTGTGTCAAGCCATACCAGGAATTAGCTTTTTTGAGATGAGCAGGTAATTCCTGTAATATGGGAGGGATGGTACAGGTCTTGGTTTGGCCTTCAGCTTCCAAGGTAATGTTTTGAGCAACATACTGGTCACAATGTAAAGTAGCTTTCATACTTTTTTTGTCGAGCATGATGTGATCCCCTGATTTTAACTTTGAGCAGATCCATCGCATTTTGGGTGCCGTTAATAGTGTGTCGCCAGACAGAACCTTTCGTTTTGGTCCTCTGCATTCGTTCAATTGGGCACCTGCATGAGGATTTTCTGCACCCGAAAACCAGTTAGTTATACCAACGTTGTATTTTTTTGTTCCTTCGACCAATACTAACTCGCCCTTGGCTGTATCAATGCGGCAACTGCTATTCTGATTAATGCCACTTTCCTGTATTTCGGTATTGGACCAGCCACACCAGGCATCCTCTGCATGAGTTGGTGTTGTAATACTCATGGCGATACCAAATGAAGCGATTAATGTCAGTGAAGTAAAGAGGGTAACCTCTGAAGAATATCTATCCATGTGTGAGGTTGTTGGGCATGAAGTTCTTGGGTATGAGGCTACTGGTGCAATTTTATTTCTCACGACGACCTGTTTCCTGTGTTGTTTATGCATTTGTAATAAAGGGATTGCTGTAAAAAATCAGCCATAGCTATTATTAGACCCTTCAGACAATCAGGTTGATTGTGACTAAGGTCTTGGACAGAAATAATTTACCGAAGTAGTTATCACGCGTCATACCTCATATGAGGGAAGAAGAGCCTGTTTTAGGTGTCGGTTTCTCAACTGTAGGGCTTGAGAGTAGTGATGAGACGTAAGGTTTCAGCCATGTGCTCGGTTCAATCCAGCTATGTTAGGCAAATAAAGATAAAATTAATCGAAAATTTGTTATATTAATTGTTATTTATCAATTATTTATAGGATATGTATTTGTTGGCTCTGTAATGTTAAAAGCCAAGTATGCATTTTTTACTTAATTGAAATTTTTTGCTACCTCAAATGCGGTATGACGCCCCCATTGCCCTTGTCTATTGTCTCCATCAGGAAGGTTGAGCAATGAAGGCGCCGGTGAAGGTGCCGGAAACATATTCTTGCTCAATGCTTTGTTCACTTGTCTATTTCCGTCTGCATGACTGCGTTCGGGACAGGTTGCTTGTATTCGTGAATTCATGTTTGTGTGAGGAAAATTGATGTCAATGAAAAGCGGGCAAATTGCCGAAGCAAAAACTGCAGAAAATAGTCCAGAGATTGTTCTTGGCGGAATAGCTGGAGAAACGGTAGGCGTTGTTACCAGTTCAGAAGGTCGGGATTATCTTGTCGGGCAGGGAGATTCTGTTGTTATCAGCTTTCCTGAACAAGCTGGTCAAACAATTGAATATACACTAGCGTTGGGCCAAAAAACTGCTCTTAACTTGGATATGTCTCGCGTAACTCTCTCTCTAGAGGACGGAAATCTTGTTTTGTCCATGGGCGATATTGGAGGCGAGACTAGTGCGGAACAGAGCCGGGTTGTTTTCCTTGATCTCGTTGATCAAGCAAATACCGAAAATGCGCCAGTTTTGATTATCAACGGCGTTGAGGTGTCATCTGATGAATTGATTTCACAGGTACTAGCATTTGAAAATGGTGATAATGCTTTCGAAACCGCTGCTGGACCCGATGGGCAAATAAATGTTCAAAGCGGTGGTGGGAGTCAGTATCAAGATGATACCGGAGAACTTCTCGGGATGCTTGAGACTGAGGGCGCTCTGCAGAGTGATAGTGCAAGACCTTCGTTGCAAATTGCGAATGGAGATAACGATGACAGTGACACGGAAGTTTTTGTCCAGCCAGCACCGATAAATAATAATAAGACCCCTGTGATCTTGAAAACAGGATGGAATGAAGATCAATTCCCTCTGGAGATCATGGATGGTGTGGACGGTGAAAACAACTACACGCATTCCACGCATGGAGGGGCTATTTTTATCGATCCGGATTTAGAGGATGTCCATACGGCAACTCTTACGCCTGAAGGCAGTAATTATGTGGGCACAATAAGGCAGGTTATTGCAGAGCTTGAACCCAGTCTGAAGGTTGTTGAGTGGTTGTTTGAAGTGGCAGATGCTGATCTTGATTTTCTTGCTGAAGGGCAAACAATTTCGCAACGTTATACTGTTGTCATAGATGACGGCAATGGTGGTGTTGCGACTGAGCAAGTGACCATTAATCTGACCGGAAGTAATGATGGGCCAATTATTACTTCTGCGACAGAGCAGGGTGAAGTGATTGAATTAGATGCGGGGCAAGATGACGAAATTCTTCGAAGTGAAGGGCTGATTATTTTTGAAGATGTGGATCTGATTGACACACATTCCGTTCGCTTTGAAGCCAATGGTGAAAGGTACCTTGGCGAATTTCGTCCTGTTCTGGATCAGGAAAATAAAACCATAAACTGGTCATTTACTGTTGCTGATTCTGCGGTAAATCATTTAGCCGCCGGGGAAAGTCTTACACAGGTTTATACAGTTACGGTTGACGATGGGCATAGTGGTACGACCCAACAGGACGTGATGATCACTCTTCACGGAACAAATGACGCACCAGTTATCACGTCCGAGGCGTCTGAGGGAACTGTTACAGAAATGCGTGACGGTGCAATTGGTGAAAACCAAACAGAGCATCGTGCAACGGGCACTATCTCATTTTCTGATGCTGATATCACTGATGATCACCGTATTACATTTACAGCGGATCAGGAAAATTATCTGGGACGCTTTTCGCCTGTTTTAAATCAGTCTGATGGCACGATAAACTGGACTTTCTCAGTTGAGGATTCTGCCCTGAATTACCTTGGGAGGGAAGAAAGTTTAACCCAAATTTACCGTGTTACTATCGAAGATGGTAATGGTGGCAGTGTAACCGAAAATGTTGTTATCACTATCGAGGGAGCTAATGATCAACCGGTTGTTGTTTCCGGGGAAACAAGTGGTTCTATTGATGAGATTGCTGATCAGCAACAAGGGGAAAACAATACCGAACTGAGCACAGAGGGCAGTATTCATTTTACCGATGATGACTTGTCAGATGAGCATCAGGTAATATTCACCGCTGGTGAGGGAAGCGGGAACTATCTGGGACGGTTTACGCCCGTAATGGATCAGGACAATAAAGTTGTGAACTGGACCTTTACTGTCGATGATGCCGATCTGGATCATCTGGCCGAAGGTGAGACCCTGACGCAAACCTATGAGGTTGCGATCCGAGACGGAAACGGGGCACCGTTAATCCAGGAAGTTGTTATTACCATTACTGGCAGTAATGATGCACCGGAGATTATTGATCACACAAATTTACGGGATCTGATCAGAGTAAATAGTGATTTCAACCATAACCATTATATGCATCAACCATCCGTTAGTCACTTGCCCGATGGTGGGTGGGTATCTGTCTGGATGTATCGTAAGCCAGAAGATGAAAATTCTGATGAATTTATGCATGTGAAAGGTCGTGTTTTTAATGCGGATGGAAGTCCACGGGGTGATGATTTTGATGTCTTTCCGCCGCAGGAGCATTTTTCGTATCATCATCCGGATGTAACAAGTCTGCCTAATGGTGGGTGGTTTGTAAGTTGGCATGCTAAAAGTGGTCAAGGACTTCCTAATAAACTTTATGGGCGATTGTATGATCCGGATGGAACCGCACATGAGAGCATTAAAATTAGTGATCTTGAATATGGAAGTGAGCGAAACTCAACAGTTACAGCTCTGAATGACGGTGGTTGGGTCGTAAGTTGGCACAGCACAGCAAGTGGCTCATATGTTAAGGCGCGTATTTTTAATTCTGATGGAACGGCACGTGGTGATGAGTTTCAAGTGAGCGACAGGCATGTCGTTAATATCTACCTTGATGCCGAAATGACAACACTTGCAAATGGGAACTGGGTTGTGACCTGGCACGAGCTGAGTGATTCGACAGATGTAACTTCGACGAACATTTTTATGCGTGCATACGATGCTGCGGGTAATCCGCTGACAGAGGCAACGCTGGTTAACAGCCATCTGGAAGGAACCCAGAGAAAACCATCAGTGGTCGGGTTAAAAGACGGTAGCTGGGTTGTCACCTGGCATGGCGGTGATGATCAGGATGGTTCCGGGAACGGCATCTTTGGACAGGCTTATAATCCGGATGGTACGCCCCGTGGCACAGAGTTTCAGATCAATAGCGAGACAGCTGGTGATCAGGAAGGTGTTGTAACAACGTCGCTGAGCGATGGCGGATGGGTTGCCGTCTGGGCGTCTGACTTTGCAGAACCAGGGCGCTTCTTTATCAAAAGCCAGGTGTTTGACGCAAATGGATCGCGACAGGGGGATGAAATAACTGTCTACCATATGTTTGGCCATGTTAATGAGGATATCGCGGCTGTTGCCGGGTTGGAAGATGGAGGCTGGGTTGTAATCCTGCGCAGGGGGACGCAAATTTACAGCAAAACCTATAATGCAGATGGTTCTTTGCGATCTTACCAAAATACCGAAGATGGTTTGACATATCACGCTTTTACCGAAGGCGGTGATCCGGTTGTGCTTTTCAGCGATCTTGAACTGACAGATATTGATACTGCGGACAGCATTGTCTCGGCAACCGTAACCATAACCGATTTTGTTATTGGTGATGTGCTTGATTTTGGTGGCTATAGCCTGCCGACGGGCATTAACATTAACTATGACAGTTCCAGTGGTATTTTAATGCTGACGGGTGCCGCCAGTGCGTCTGAATATGAAGCTGTTCTTGAGCACATTAACTATCACAGTACATCAGATAACCCCGATATCAGTGGTCTTCAATCAAGCCGTACTATCGAAGTAACAGTCAATGATGGAACCGAAGATAGTGATGTGATCTCAACTACTGTTTCTGTTATCGGGAACTCGCCTGGACTGGACATTATCGGAAGTTCTGAAGATGATATCTTAACAGGTACTAAGTCCAATGACTTGATCGAAGGTGGCCATGGTGAAGATACCTTAATTGGCGGGGAAGGTGCTGATGTCTTTATTTTCCGGAATGGTGAAACAGATAACGATGTCATTGGTGATTTTTCTATCGGCCAAGGAGATACTCTTCATCTTGGAGAGTTATTATCGGCAGAAAATAATGAAAATCTTGATCGGTATTTGCACTTTTCGCAATCGGGTTCTGATACGCGCATTGAGATTGATGTTAATGGCGATGGTAGTGGAACAGATAAAGAAATTTTGTTACAGGACATTGATTTGACGCAAGGAGGTAGTTTGTCCGATGTGCAGATTATTAATAACCTTCTTGATCAGATGGCGCTGGTCGTAGATTAGTCGTAGTTATCTTTCATCCTGTTGATGTTGTTTGAAACAGGTGATTTAATTCGAGTAATACAAAGAGGAAACAATTGATTTTCAATGTTTCCTCTTTGTCTGTATGGGAAAACTACGATGGTTTCCAGGTTGTATCTTAGCCTTTTTACCCTGTTTGGTGGTTGCGGGATTTATGCCCTTATTCATATTCCGGAGTATTTATCAGAGCGAGCGTTTATTCTAAGCATGGAGAGTATCCCGCAGCGCGGTTTTATTGATCTCTTTTCGTTATGGGATCTTTGGATTGTTCCAATTTTAATGCTTTCAGGAAGCTTTGTATTACCTAAGTTTTTGAAAACACCATGCTTTGGTATGAAAGCTTTAGTCGCTGGTGCTATGGTCTTTGGTGGTAGCTATTTCTTTATGTTGGTCATAATGAAAATCAGAGGCTTCTTCATCTATTCCTTTCCTTTCCACGAGAGGGATTTTTTAATCTCGTACTTGATCAGTAATAGCGGATACATACTGGTTTTTGCCTGTTTGGGCGCTTTGTTGATTATGGTGCTCTCCATTTTAAAGAGACCCTGAAATCTCTCTTTAAAAGGCAATGTTGGAAACATTGTTCAGGGACACTCATTTTTTTCTGTTTTATTGAATAGTAAGAGATAGAGGCTCAAAAGAGGCCTTATTTAGTGAATAAAATACAATGCGTACCCCCTTTGGGGTATGCGTCTTTTGTCTCGATGATTTTAGTATCTTTGCGAACATTTCAGGCATTTCGCTGTAGGAATAAGCTTGGTCAAAAAGGGGCGCGCGCATTTTGGTTGAATGCATCTCTTATGGGCTTATCCGCTAGTGCCAATGACTGTGATTTTGTAACAGATAAGAGAGTTTACATAGTATGTTTTATGCCATTAGTTTGATTATTTTAGGCGCGCTTGCGGCCTATCCGGTTGTTGTCAGAAAACAACCGGCAGCACAGCAAATATTAGACCGAATTGTTCCATTCCAAGGCGTTATCGGCGTTATTTTTGGTATATGGGGGGTCTGGGGAATCATCCAGGCACTTTTGAACATGGGTTTGTTAACGTCCTTTCCGATCTGGTGGATAACTTGGATGGCCGTTTCTGTCATTACCGCGATCCTTGGGTTCCTTCTGGGCTTTGGTCTGATCAACAAGTATGTAACCGGATCAAATCCTGAACTTCAATCCAAGGCGAATGTACTACGAGACAAGCTGGTTGGACATCAAATTAATCTTGGTTTTGCAGCAATCGCACTTGGCATTTGGGGCTTTGTTGCAAGCACGTTCTTTCTCTGATCTTTGATCATGTTCAATTCAGTATTTCTGTGTATCAGATTTCTGATCTTGTCAGGGGGCGACGCAAAGAAATGAAGTAATAACGGACCAAAGGGTATCAGCCATAGATATATGGCAAACATTAATCGGTTTTATAAAACTCAACTTATTAAAGACAGGAATGAGTAATGAAGAAGTTTATCGCAATACTATCAACGGCTGCTTTTCTTGGCATGACATCAAGCTATGCCTATGCTGAGTGTTCTACTGACGAACTGACAGAGAAAACGCAAAAGGTTGCATCTCTAATGGAGCAGGTTGCGTCCAAGATTGGCAATGGTGTTGATGCAAATGAATTTACAGCTGAGTCCACTAAGTTGAATGAAGCAGGTAACGCCTTGGGTAATGGTGATACAGATAAAGCCTGTACCATGTACGATGAGTTTATTGCCTGGGCAGAGAAGCAGTAAAAGCATTTCCAAATCAATTTGTTTTATTGGGGGAAGAGAAATCTTCCTCTTTTTTTGTGTCTGGAGTTATGGATCGATACTTATATCTATTATCTGAATAGCATTAATAGACTCTTGATAAACAAGACTTAAATATCATGTATGCAAGAAGACAATGCCAGCTTTATACTGTGCATATTATATCGGGCAAAGATTGAGACATTTATTCTAATGTCCCAGGTAATCTAATGTCTCAGCTAATCCGATGTCATAGGGCTGGGTGTTCGAAAACAAAATACATCAAGAGTGGATAATTAATGTCTTCTGAAAGAGTATCGATTTTGTGGTTTCGCCAGGATCTTAGGTTGGAAGATAATCCGGCGCTGTGTGCCGCGGTCCAATCAGGGCATATTTATCCCGTTTATATTCTGGATGACGAAAATGCAGGGCAATGGGCAATGGGTGCGGCCAGTCGGGTATGGCTGAATTCTTCCTTGGAAAAGCTGGATCATTCACTGGATGGCAAGCTTTCTCTGTACAAGGGAGATGCAGAAAAAATACTGCCAGAGCTGGCGGCACGCCTTGGGGCAGACGGGGTATATTGGAACAGGTGCTATGAGCCTTGGCGTATAAAACGTGATACGAAGATCAAACAAACCCTGACTGATGCAAATGTCGAAGTTAAGAGTTTCAACGGTTCTCTGCTTTGGGAACCGTGGGAAGTTTTAAAGAAAGACGGTACGCCCTATAAAGTTTTCACGCCCTATTATCGTGCGTGTCGGGCCAGCACATTACCGGCCAAACCGGTTCCCACACCGGGAAAAATCACGGCTTTGAAGGATCATAACGCTCTAGGTTTAAAAGATTTGGGTTTGCTGCCCGGAGAAAAAACGTGGGTGACAAAGATGTGCGCCAATTGGGTAATGGGGGAGAAGGCTGCCCATACGGCTTTGGGTGACTTTATTGAAAATGGTTTGAGCAGGTATAAAAAAGGGCGTGATTACCCGTCTGAAAGAAGTGTATCCCGATTGTCGCCTCATTTGCACTTTGGCGAGATATCTCCGAATTATGCCTGGGATTTGATCCTGAAGCAGGAAAGTAGTGAGGATCGGGATCATTTTTGTTCCGAGCTGGCCTGGCGGGAATTTTCATATTATTTGCTTTATCATTTCCCCAAACTTCCTGACGAAAATTTTCAGTCCAAGTTTGATGATTTTGAATGGTTCGGTTCTGAAAAGGATCTGAAGGCGTGGCAACAGGGAATGACCGGCGTTCCCATTGTCGATGCGGGCATGCGAGAACTCTGGCAGACGGGATATATGCATAATCGCGTCCGAATGATTGTTGCGTCATTTCTGACGAAAAATCTGGGGGTAAATTGGCGTGAAGGGGCAAGGTGGTTTTGGGACACGCTGCTTGATGCTGATCTGGCCAGTAACAGTGCGAGTTGGCAATGGGTTGCTGGATCAGGTGCCGATGCCGCCCCGTATTTCCGGATTTTTAATCCTGTCACGCAGAGTAAGCGATTTGACGGTGAGGCTGATTATATTTGTACGTATGTTCCCGAACTTGCGAAGTTACCGACACGCTATATTTTTGCGCCATGGGAAACGCCCCGAGATGTGCTAGATACCGTTGGTATAGAACTGGGGCGTGACTATCCAGACGTGATTACCAGTCTAAAGTCATCAAGGGAAAAAGCGCTGCAAACGTATAAGGAACTGTGATGATATTGGCGAAATGAGAAGGTGAAAATTTCTTCATCATTTTTAAAGCCCTTCCCTATACAGTTTAGGAAGTGTGTTCTGAGTTTTCTCGAGGGGGCAAGAGTAAAAATCGGAGAACAGCTTGTTGGCAGAAAAAAGTGCGGAGACTTACGAAAGTCAGTCTGGTGACAAAAAGAAATATAAAAATCTAAAGTCTCAAATTAAAACTGTCTTCAGGACGGGGTATTTACGCGGGATATTTATTGTCTCTCTTTTGATCGCAGTTACCTTTCCTCTGGCGGATTATTTTATTGTCCTGCCGCTCTTTTCCAACTTTGTTATTCAGCATACAGAAGAAGAGGCAGTGCGTGCTGGCCATCATTTGGCTGAAGACCTTGTTATACAAAATAACAAAGATATTACTGCAGGCTCTCTATCAAAAGATGTGCAAGAAGGCGCCCTCTCTGTTGCCCGTGGATTGGGGCTTGTTAAATTCAAGCTTTTTGCACCGGATGGGACAACGGTTTATTCGACCGACGAAGAAGACATCGGCAAGGTCAATGAGAACGATTATTTTCATGATATTGTCGCCAAGGGCAAGGTTTTCACCAAGCTTGCGCGCAAAGATAAACTGAGCCTGGAAGGTGAAGTTGTTACACAGGATGTCGTCGAGACTTATGTGCCGTTGATGCGAAGTGATGATCAGGGGCATTTCCGTGGTGCCTTTGAAATCTATTATGACGTCACGGATCGAATGGCCGAAATTGACCGTCTTATTTTGCTCTCAACCTTTGTTTTGGGCAGTGTGGCCTTGGGGTTATTGGTCATTGTTTTCCTCACTCTTCGTTCTGCGGTAACTGTCAGTATTCAACGGGACCTTTCTTCACAAGCTTTGCGTAATGTAAATAAAAATCTGGAAACCCGTGTTGCTGAACGGACTAAAGAACTGATGCTGGAAAAGGACCGTGCTGAAATGGCCAGTCGTGCCAAATCAGAGTTTCTGGCCAACATGAGCCACGAACTACGGACCCCGCTTAACTCGATTATTGGTTTTTCAGAAACGCTCGAACACGAAGTTTTTGGCTCGCTGGGTAGTAAAAAGAATGCTGAATATGTGGCCGATATACAAAAATCCGGTAAGTTTTTGCTACAGTTAATCAATGATATTCTGGATATTTCCCGTATTGAAGCCGGAGAATTGGAACTGGATGAAGAGGTTATTCTGGTTGAGCAGACGATTGAAACCGTTCTGTTCCTTGTCAAAGACCGTGCAGCGTCAGGTAAAATAAAGATCGTTACTGAGAACAATACAACTGATCTTTATGCATCATTGGATAGTCGACAGTTCAAACAAATTTTACTTAACCTTTTGACCAATGCAATTAAGTTTACCGATCCTGGAGGTAAGGTTTTTGTCAGCCTTCAATGTGATCCAAAGGGTTTTAGTGTACGTGTTGAAGATACCGGGATTGGTATTTCGCAAGAACATATTGAGCGAGTTCAAGAGGCCTTTGGGCAGGTTGCCGGCAGTATGACGCGTAATCATGATGGTACCGGATTGGGGCTCTCTATTGTTAAAGCGTTGGTTGCCAATCATGGCGGGGAATTCAAACTGGAAAGTGAACCGGGAAAAGGAACCGTTGCAACAGTAACGTTTCCCGCAGAAAGAATTGTTGAAAAGCTAGCTACGCCGTGATTTTTTATACTACTTAATATTAAAATATATAGTTCGTTCAATAGCGAAGCATTTTCTGTGGAAACTCTGTCATAATCCTCTTTTATAGCTTATAGCTGTTTCCTGTTCTCTGGAAATAGCGGCATTTGAAAGGGAGTACTATGGACAGTGTTTCGATCTATTTACCGGGTATTTTACTTGCCTATTCAGCCTTTCTAATTTCCATCGCTAGTCCTGGGCCAAATGTCTTGGCTGTTATTGGCACATCAATGGACGTTGGGCGTAAATCTGGTATGGCATTAGCGCTTGGTGTTTCATGTGGCTCGTTTTGTTGGGCAATGTTTACCGTGCTTGGGTTATCTGCACTGTTATCAACCTATGCGATGGCTTTGACGGCGATTAAGGTCGGCGGGGGGGTATACTTGTTATGGTTGGCGTATAAATCTTTCAAAGCCGCACGTCAGAAATCTGATCTTACGGCCAAAGCTTTAGAAGGGGGAGATCGCAGTCCTACAGGTTATTTTTTACGTGGCTTGATTATTCAAATGACCAATCCTAAAGCAGCATTGGCCTGGATTGCCATTATCTCTATCGGCTTAACAGAAGGTGCTCCGATTTGGGTGGGGATGGCAATCGTTGTCGGTACGTCTGTGCTATCTGTGGTGATTCATTTGATCTATGCCATTTCGTTTTCCACACCTGTAATGGTGCATCTTTATGGAAAAGCACGCCGTGTCATTCAACTGGCTTTGGGAAGTTTTTTTGCTTTTGCAGGGATCAAGCTTTTGAGCTCCAGGTTCTCGGATTAAAAGTGATATTTTATCGTTGTTGTGATCGGTTTTTTTATCATCAGCAATCCCCTTGTTGCTGTAATGAGGGGTTTGCAGTCTGAGGAATTGCATTGTATGACGAATAGCGATTGTTGTGCATGGAACAAAGGAACAGGTGATGAGCCTCTTAGATATCGTAAATCTTGAAAAGCATCCGATATCGGATGAGGGGTTTATGCAATCCTGCCGGGATAAGCTTGATCGTGACGGGGTCCTTGTTCTAGAGGGTTTTCTGTTGCCAAAAGCCGTTGCGTTGGTAAAGAATGAAGGCGAAAAGCATGAGGATCAGGCTTATTTTTGTGAGCAAAAGCATACTGTTTACCTCAACCCTCATGATCCTGAATTTGATGATACCCATCCCAGAAACCGTCTGGTGACTTCCTCTAAGGGCTGCATCACGGATGATCAAATTCCCGAAAAATCTCCTTTGCAGACACTTTATCACGATGCAGATTTTCAGAAATTTCTGTGTCGCGTCTTAAAAGAGAAAGCTCTCTATCAATATGCTGATCCATTATCGTCAATTAATCTGCATTATGCGCGAACAGGGCAGGAGTTAGGGTGGCATTTTGATAATTCATCCTTTGCGACGACCTTGATGATACAAGAACCCGAAGCTGGTGGCGCTTTTGAGTATGTGGGTGACCTGCGGGATGCAGATCGCGGAGATATGAACTTTGAGGGGGTCGGAAAAGTCCTGGACGGTGAGACTGCGGTCAGCCGACTTTCTATGGGCGCTGGTGCGCTTGTTCTTTTTCGCGGGCGCAATGCGATCCACCGGGTTGCCCCCGTCGAAGGTGAACGAACTCGTATGCTGGTGGTACTTGCCTATAACTCGGAACCGGGAATTGCCCTGTCAGAAGCTGCGCGGATGACGTTTTACGGGCGTCTTGGCTGAGATAAGCTTTTGCTCGTTCAGCTTAATTACCTTGATCAATAAATAACATGAGGAAGAAAGCGAGAACTGTCTTTGGTAATCGGGGAGTTATCTTCACGTATTCCCATGCCACAGGGTTTGCTGGCAACAAGCCATGATCCGATTACAGTGTGATTTCCGTCGAACACAGGTAAGGGATGTAAAGCTTGAATGATGTGGCCTTCTTCACCGTAAGGACCTGCAATTTTCAAAGGTTGTTCACCTTGGCGCACCATCTCGATGTTGCTACCTTCTCTCGAGAACAGTGGTTTCTTTACATAGTCACCTTCAAGCTGTGTGGCACGTGGATCTGTCGAGAAATAGGCAGGCAAAAGATTGGGGTGCCCTTCGAACATTTCCCATAACAGAGGGAGCAACCCTTTGTTTGAAAGAATAGATTTCCATGCTGGTTCAATAAAGGTGACACCGCTTTGGGGAACGGATTTCCCGAAATCATCCGTCATGATCCATTCCCATGGATATAGCTTGAACAGTGTTCTTATGCCCATGTCGTCAAGGTCAGTGAAGTGCCCGTTCGCATCAATGCCGATTTCTTCCATGAACAGGAAGCTGGTTTCCAGTCCTGCCTGGGTGGCGCATTCTTCAAGGTAGCGGACGGTGCCTTCATCTTCTGGCGAATTCTGGCATGAAGCCAGATGAAGTTTTCCATCGATATCTTTGTTGCGCTGCAGCGTCTGGAAGGCCTCTACAAGCCGTTCATGAATGGAATTATACTGGTCACACCCTTTCGGAATCAGATCAAGTTCCATCGCTTGTTCCAGCCAAAGCCACTGAAAAGCAGAACTTTCATAGAGCGATGTGGGGGTGTCAGCATTGTATTCCAGAAGCTTGGCCGGGCCTTGCCCGTCATAGGAAAAATCAAGCCGCCCATAGAGGTTCTTTTCCTGGTTGAGCCAACTTGCGCGTATATAGTCCCAAAAGTCTGCAGGAATGGCGAGTTTAGTGAGTATTTCTTCGGAATTGATTGCCCGTTGCACAACTTCAAAACAAAGGTTTTCAATCTCTTCGCTGGGATCTTCTATGTCATTTTCGATCTGGCTCAGACTGAAACGGTAACAGGCGCTTTCATCCCAATAGGGAGCATCGTCAATTGTATGAAAGTCAAAGCCCAGGCTTTCGGCCTGTGTTTTCCAGTCGTCACGTTGTTCCAGCGAAATACGTTGCATTTATTCTCTGTCTTGATTGGGTATTTAATACCTGTATGGGATTTTATAGCGAAAAGGAGCCTTAACCACCAAAGCTACGACGTGAGGAGGTCATCTTTGGCGCACTTGCCCCAAAACCACCCCGTCGGATCGTACTTGTTTTTGTGGTCGGGGCCTTTGCAACATTCGCAGGAACTTTCGAAACACCTGTTTTTCCCGCAACTTTTTGATTATCACCAGTTCTAAAGTTTTTCGGATCATCCGCTGATCTGTAAAGTGGCTGTGTTGCGACGCGGGAACCGCCACTTAACATATTGCCCATCATATAGCCCATCATTAAAGGCATAAAGACAGAGCCACCACTTGATGTTTGTACAGGGGCGATTTCACACTGTGTTGAACCGAAATCAGCCTCACAATCTTCAACAGAGGTATATTTGGGCGAGACACGAATGTGCTCGTCTTTGGCAAGTTGCATATTTTCTTCGCAAGATGTCCGATCAAAACCATCTTGCTGAGAACACTGATCTACATTTTCAAAAACGGCGACATCTTGTGGCTCTTCACAGGCACTCAAAGCAAGAACGCTTGCACCCATTAGCGCAAGTTTTAGCGATTTTGATCTTTTCATGTAATGAAATTCCGTGTTCGGTGGATAGTTTATTGTTGTTTTCAAGTGTTAATGTATGTTTTCGGGCAGCTGTTGCAAGAGTAAAATCAAGTAACTGAACAAGAAACGGCCAGATCATGAAAATACTTTTCCTGATCATCAGCGATAGCCAATCCAATTCGAGAATATAAATGTGTTTGTTCGTGGTGCTATTCGTTGGCACATAAATTGCTTATTTAGTTGTACATGTTTTTTGTTCACACGGATGGATAAGGGCAATGCTGCTAAGTAGGACGAACGCTGTAGTCGAGGCAAACCAAAGGGTTAGTCGGGTTGAAGAACAATTGAAATTGACGAAGATTCAGGCTGCAAGAGATTACAACCTGGCAAAAACTGCCTATGCGTCAAATGAGAGTGCGGCAAAAAGTGTAGCATCTTCCTACAAAGATATTACGACAGGCAAAAAGGACCCGGTTGTTGAGACCGCCGGGGCCATGACTTTGGCGGGCGCACAGACTTCTCAAACGCTTTTTTATGCTCAGCAAATTGCATCTAACGTGCCGGAGGCCGATGTTAGCAAATTCATGACACCTTTAACTGAAGATCAGGGTGATCATGATAAATCTGTTGCGGCATTCAAGGAAATTATAGGCCAAACACCAGGTGAACGGATGCGCGCTCAGGTCTTGAGATCTCTTGGTTTGACCGAAGACGATCTAAAGAATATGTCACCTGAAGATCGAAAAAAGATTGAAGAAAAGATAGCCAAGCTCATCGATGAGAATGTCAAAAACTCGGTGTCAGAAAATTTCACACCTGCGAGTGAAACTGATCTGGAAAATGGTGAGAAGAACCAGCTACAGGCAAATTTGAACCTTGGTAACGAACAAGGGGATAAGTCGCTTGCCGGAGGGGAAAAACAGAATCTCTCGGTTGATGAACAGCAAAGAGATGGTATTCGTAAAACGATTTTACAGAATATTATTTAAGCGAATATTTTTTCAAGAGGCTGGGTTTTTATCGCAAGCTAATAAATACTTTTCATAGTTGAAATATAGCTTTTCGTATATCTTATATTTACGTATATTGTCCTAAGATTATTCTGTTTCGTGCAGTTTCAAATGGGGTTTAAAGAGTGGGACAATACGCTGATCTTGATAATTTGGCAGCGCCGGTCAGAGCTATATACGAATACTGGGACGCATTACCAAAATTTCAGGGATTACCTTTAAAATCCTCTCTCGATCCCCTTGATATGCCTTTGGAATATCTGCCGTATGTTTTTCTTGTTCAACTGGAATACAATCCTTTTGCCGCTTTGATCCGCCTGCAGGGCACTTATATCAACCACTCACTTGGGGAATATTTTACCAACAAGTATATTGATGAAAGTACTTTTGGGGAGAGTGCGTCAACTATTCTGGCCGGTTATGAAGAAGCTGCGATCAAACGCGCTGCCTATGTCTCTCACGAAGAGGTCCATGCGATATCCGGACAGACAATGGTTATTGAGGCCATTCATCTGCCTATGGTGGATGAACAGGGGAAGGTTATTTATTTTCTGGGAGCACTATCGCGAATTTCTGGTTCTACCAACCATGATCACGAATTCCGCGGACGTCGGTGGGATGTTAAGGTCGTTAACAAGATCGCCTGATCGTGCCTTTATTCAGCTTCCATTTTCATTTCTCTATCTAATAGTAACTTTAGAAGGGTTTTGCCTTTCTATGCCCACTAATGTTCGGTGACCTTAAAAAGGCAGGGTGGTGACGATCAGTCGAATTTCTTATGGTTGAATTATAAAATATAGTTTATCATATGTTTAAGTATACTGAGCCATATGTACGGTTTGACGATGCTACCAGGGGATAGTGAAACGTGGAACAGTCCACTGATTTAACCACTGATTTGAATAGCCTGACAGCTCCTGTTAAAGGTGTGTATGACTATTGGCAATCTCTACCAAAGTGTAGGGGCTTACCTCTCAAGTCAGCGTTGGCACCTATGGAAATTCCGTTGGAGTTTCTACCCCATGTCTTCCTTATGGAACTTGAATACAATCCTTTTGCCGCTCTGGTTCGTTTACAGGGTACTTATATCAATTATTCACTGGGTCAGCATTTTACAGACAAGTATGTTGATGAAAGTACCTTTGGGGAGAGTGCTGCGGCTATTCTTGATAGTTATGAAGAAGCGGCAATAAAACGTGTTGCCTACGTTTCTCAGGAAGAAGTCCTTTCTACATCGCAGCAAAAAATGCTGATTGAGGCTATTCATCTTCCCATGGTAGATGAGGAGGGGGACGTTAAATTTATTCTGGGAGCTTTATCCCGACTTTCAGGTTCGGAGAATTCTGACCAAGAGTTCAGGGGGCAACATTGGGATGTAAAGATAAGAAGCCAGATCGGTTGATGCACCTGATTTTATTCTCTAAATATGTAACGTTTTCGCTAAACTTTTATCGAAGCTTTATATAGATACACTTAGTTTAAGGGTAAGAGAAATAGAAATGCCGGACTATTCTCAGCGTCCCAAAATTAATCAATCCATTGTTTTTACCTACTGCGATGATCTTGAATTGGCCTCTGAATTTTTTCGAGAGGTTATGGAGCTGGAATTTGTTGTCGATCAGGGAGCTTGCCACATCTATCGGTTGACTGATTTGAGCTATTTAGGTGTTTGCTGTTTGCCGGATCGACCCGGTTCAGTATCCCGTTTTCAGGCTGGTGTTATGATCACGATCGTGTCTGATGATGTTGATGGGTGGCATGATTTTCTAACGTCAAAAGGTGTTAAATATATCAAGAAACCAAGTCATTCAGAGCGTTTTTCTGTCTATAGCTCTTTGTTTGAAAGCCCACACGGGTATCGAATAGAAATTCAAAATTTCGATGACAAAAACTGGCATAAGAAAACTATAGGATAGCTGGATAATCAGCCTGTTATTTTACTTACTTTTCTTTCTAACTTACGTTTGTTTTCTTTCCAACTTAGCCTCAAGGGCCTTGGCTGTTGGTGTCATGGCCAAACCTCCTTTTCCGGTACATCGCAGCTCACAGGGCAGGGATTGTCCGACCTTGTGCATGGCAATGATTACTTCATCCAAAGGAATAAGGTGGTCAAAGCCTGCCATTGCCATATTTGCGGCTGACAATGCATTGCCGGCCATCATAACATTTTTGCCCAAGCAAGGGGCTTCGACGCGATTAGCGACGGGATCACAAACAAGGCCAAAGGTGTTTTGAAGAGCCATGGATGCTGCGGCGAGACATTGATCAAACGATCCGCCAAGCAATGTTACCAATCCGGCTGCGGCCATACCGGAACCTGACCCGGTTTCAGCCTGGCACCCTCCGATTTCAGCAGAAAAGGTCGCCATGCGGGCAATGAAAACACCAATCAGACCTGCTGCCAGCATTGCCTTTACTTTTTGATCTTCGTCCATGTTAAGGGCTGTTGCGACACCAAGGCAGGTACCGGGCAGAGTGCCGCATGACCCAGCTGTCGGCGCGGCAACGATAACTCCCATCGAGCTTTTTACATCCATCAGGGCTGTTACCGAGAGAATAGCATCGTTGTATAAGCCCATATTAAGAAAAGAATTTCCGGCTATTTTTTGTTTAAAGGACGGAGCCTGTGCTGGATAAATTCGATCCATGTACTGCGTACCTTTGATGCCATCTGCAATAGATTTTTCAAGGATGCGCACAATATTGCGCATTTTTTCAAAGACTTGCTGTTCCGATATATTGCCGCGGGCACTTTCGTATTTTAAGGCGAGTTCCCAAAGTGAAAGGTTTTTATCCTTGTTATATGAGATCATCTCTTCGCTAATTGTGAAGGGAAGTTTCATTTGGGTTGAGCTTGCAACCGGAAGGATCGGGGCGAGGTTTTTAATCGCTTTTATCCTATACTCGCTGGGTAAGTCTTGTTTTGATAGAGCCTGTTGCCCTTTTATCTGAAGAACTTTCCCTTGTAATCCGTGATGTTCCTGTACGGTGTCGATAAAAGGCAAACCAGTTACATGTTCATAAAGATTGGTATCTTCAGTCCAAACAAAAGTTTCATGGTAATCGCCATAGAGCGAAAGATTTATGTCATCAATGGCGATGATTTCAATAATACCGCCGCCAATTGAAATCGCTAGAATGCAGCAACTTTCAGTATCATTGGTTAGGGTTAGCTTGTAGGTATTGGGGTGTGTTGCGCCATAGTCGCTTATTGCTATTTCAACATCTGTCCCCTCAGCTTCGAGATATTTTTGCGCATCGACCATACGGTCATCTGTAATATCCCACCCCAATAACCCGGTGAACAGCCCCATATCAGAACCCTGACTGTCATGGGTTGGTTCAAGTGATCCCTTTGGATCATACTCAATCAGTACTTTGGTAAACTCTCCGTTCATGTAATCGCGCCCCAACCGGCCAATTCTATAGGCCGCGGCGACGTGAGAACTTGAGGCTCCGCGCATGACAGGGCCAATGGCATCGTTGAGAATAGAAGGGAAGTAGTTATCCATTGTCTGACCTTATTGTTCTCTGGCCCGTTATTCTTTGGCCTATTGTTCTTTGACCTGTCGTTATCAAGTTAGGCTTGATCGTTGGTATTGTATCTTAATAAAATCTGTTCACCCATGGGCGTTTTCTTAGGGACGATTTTGCCTGAAAACCGGAAAGAAAAAGCTGGACGAGGCAGCAGAGCTCGCCCAGCCAAGTTACTCTCAGCGATAGGGAAAACTAGAGAGTAGGAAGCTCGGGACGGCAAGCGATTGCGTCGCGGATAGTTTTTTCTGCCTTTTCACGCTGTGCACCAATCAGTGGCATACGTGGCATACGACAACGATCATTAGAGCCAAGTTCAATCTGTTCAGCCAATTTGATGTTTTGAACAAGGTAAGTCGAGACATCAAGATCAAGCAGAGGGCGGAACCAGCGGTAGATTTCAAGGGCTTCCTGATTGCGGCCAGCTTGCATCAGGCGGTAGATCGCAACAGTTTCATTAGGGAAAGCAACCACAAGACCGGCAACCCAACCGATAGCACCAACGCTCAGAGCTTCGTATCCAAGGTTATCAACGCCAGTGAAAACATCAAAACGATCACCGAACTTGTTAATAATTTCAGTTGTGCGGCGAATATCGTCAGAGCTTTCTTTGATGGCAACGAAGCGTTTTTCATCGGCGAGTTCTTCCATGATTTCCGGTGTTACATCAACACGGTAAGCAACGCGGTTGGAATAGATCATGATTGGAAGATCGCTTGCTTCGGCAACTTGACGCATGCTTGCGACAGTCTCACGCGGATCTGTGTGGTAAATAGGGCTTGGCACAAGCATGATACCATCAGCGCCAGCTTCCTGAGATTCCTGAGCCATTGCACAGGCGTCACGGGTTGCAGCTTCGTTGATTGTCATGATCGCCGGTTTATCACGAGTGGACTCTTTTGCTGTTTTAAGAACAGCAATTTTTTCTTCTTTAGAAAGCATGGAGCCTTCACCAAGAGAGCCTGCGACGATCAGGCCATCACAACCTGCATCCATTTGATAATCAAAGCAGCGTTTCATTTCTGCATGATCGAGATTATCGTTCTCATCGAACTTTGTCGTGACGGCTGGGATAACGCCTTTCCACATGGTCTTTTTCCTGTACTGATTTCAAAAACGGTTAAGGGTAGTATATTTTATCCGAAAGAACAGTAATTCCTATCGGACGTTTGCTAAAAACTTTTGGGTGTGAACAGATTGTGGCGCGCCAAAGATCTGTTCTGGTGGGCCAACTTCTTCCATGACGCCCTGATGGAAGTAAGCAACCCGATCTGACACGTCGCGGGCAAAGCCCATTTCGTGGGTTACACAGATCATGGTCATGCCTTCTTCGGCCAGAAGTCTCATGGTATCCAGAACTTCACCTACCAATTCGGGATCCAGAGCAGAGGTTGCTTCGTCAAACAACATATATTCAGGTTCCATTGCCAGTGCCCGGGCAATAGCCAGACGTTGTTGTTGTCCCCCCGATAATGCAGAGGGATAAACATCCAGTTTATCGCCAAGCCCGACGTGTTTGAGTTGCTTTTCTGCAATGGATTTTGCCTGATCTCTGGATACCTTTTTGACGATCTTGGGTGCCAGAGCAACATTTTCCAAAGCGGTGAGATGAGGAAAGGAATTCCATTGTTGAAAGACCATTCCTAAGCGCTGACGCAGCTTATTGATGTCAGTTTTTTTGTCATGGACAGTCGTGCCGTCAACAACAACCTGGCCTTTTTGTATCTCTTCCAGTCCATTGATACAGTAAAGCAGCGTTGATTTCCCTGACCCGGAAGAGCCAATGATACTGAGAACTTCGCCTTTACTGACGTTCAGGTCGATCCCCTGTAGTACATGGAGAGCCCCGAAATATTTATGGAGTTGTTTGATCTCGATCATGAGGCCCAACCTTCTTCGAGCTTTTTGGAGTATTTGGATAGGGGGTAAGACAGGGCAAAGTAGAATGCCCCTGCGCATGCCAGAATTATAAAGGGTTCCTGTGTTCTGGTGATAAGGATCTGGGATGCTCTGAGCAATTCCAGATAGCCCAGAACAGAAACGAGAGCACTATCCTTGATCACGCTTAAGGCAACACCAACCCACGAAGGGAAGACAGCCCGCAGGCCTATTGGCCAGACGACGTAACGCAAGTCCTGCCAATAAGACATCCCAAGCGATCTTGCTGCACGGCGCATGGGGGTACCAACGGCGTCGATACCTCCGCGCACAACGTTGGCGACAAGGGCGGCCGTGTAGATGCTTAAAACAAAAGCACCGGCAGCAAAGGGACCCATTTTCCAGCCAATGATCGGAAAAAAGTTATAGAACAGGATTAACTGGATAATCAAAGGAACGGACCTGAATATGTCCAGTATGGTTCCAATGGTTGCCTGTGCGAACCATTTGGACTCTTGTAGGGCCCATCCGAAAACGCAGCCTAAAGCAGTACCTATTGTAATGGAGACTGTTGAAATTCCCAATGTACGCCCAGCTGCTTCACCCAGAAAAAGTAAATCCGAGATCTGGAAGTCGCTGAAAAAGGAAGCAGAATTACTCATCTAATTTTCCTCTCTCAATATCTGAACAATCGTCTGGCAAGAAGATTTGATGCCAGAAGAATTATTTTGACGATGACATAATAAATGACAGCAGTCACAGCGAAGTATTCGAAAATACGGTAGGTTTTTGAGGCAAAGAACTGGGTTTCACCAGATAGTTCACGAAAACCGACCAGCATCCCAAGCGAGCTCATAAGAACAGCCCAAACCATCTGGTTCGTCATGGGGTGATAAACAATTTTCAAAACCTGAGGGATAATAATACGGACATAGGTCTGTATTGCTGTCATCCCGAGTGATCTTGCTGCGCGTACCTGGGTTTCCGGAACCGCTAGAAAACCACCACGGAAGTTTTCAGCCAGATATCCTGCATTGTTAAAGGTCAATCCCGCCAACACAATCAAATAGGGCGAGAGATGAAGACCAAAGGCACCTAAGCCAAAGCCAAAGAAAAACAGCTGGAAGAGGGCAGGTGTATTTCTGGCGATCTCGACCCATGTTGTTGCGATCTGGCGCAAGGGTGTAGGTCCCTGCATACGAAGTAACGCAAGCCCCAGCCCGATTGCAATACCAAGCAACATGGACAATACAGCTACTTCCAATGTCAAGAGACCTGCTTCCAACAACTCCGGAAGTTTTCTTAATACCGGGCGCCAGTGAAAATTATAATCCACAAGTATTACTCCAACTAATCCCGGCAAAGCACTGATCAAACACACTAAACCGTGCTTTGCCGAGAAGAAGAATGTTCGGTGAATAATCACAGATCGTCATGATTGCCAAACATCCTTAAGCGGTGCCATTTGCCTGATACAATTAGGCCTTAGTATAGAACACCGGGAATACGCAGTTCTGGGGCTTCGCCACCAACATAGGTATCCCAGAGTTCCTGATAGCGACCAGAACGGACCTGATGGGTTACAAAAAGATTCAGATAGTTCAACCAGGTCACATCTTTACGCGGGCCAACAACTGATGTGTAGTCTGTAGTCCACGGCATACGTGGGCCAGCATCAATAGTGTCATATTTTTCTACGATTGGTTTCACAGCAGTGTTTGTTGTGATGCCAACATCAGCTTTACCTTGTGCAACGGCCAGGAAAACTTCATTTTCGCTTTGATATCCTTGATAGAGGTTTTCTGTACCCCATTCTTTTGCAATCTTGAGAAATTCCTGTTCCGGAACTGTGCCTACAGCCGCGGCAACGCGCTTGCCCTTCATATCTTCGAATGTCTTGATGCCTGTGTCTTTACCCACAACAGCCTGTGCATAATAGATTGCGTAAGGAATTGAGAAACCAACGGTTTTGGCGCGGGCGAGGGAATCAGACGTGCCACCAAAAACAACATCAGCAGAATTGGTCACGATAACGGGTAAACGCTCTGCCCAAGTAACCGGAAGGATTTCGTGTTCAACTTCGAGAGCCGCGGCGAGATCTTTACAGTACTCGACATCAAAGCCTGCAGGCTCGTTGTTAGCATCGCGATAACCGATAGGGGGAAAGTCTAGAACAACGCCACAACGTAGAACACCTTCGTCAATAACATCATCCAGTTTATCAGCTTGTGCTGCCGGCTGAGCAACTAATGCGGCCAAGCATCCGCCAAGTGCCAGTGTTTTCATAAAACTTTTAATCATTTTTTCCTCCAACTGTTGAATTTTCTTCTTACTTTTTTGCACCCAACCCATGTTTGGCACCCCAACTCATATTTGAGGCAGACATTTTGGGGTTAACGCTTTGGGCCAACCTTTTGATTTTTTTGTCTGGTTCTTGGCGGCTTAATTATTGTATAATGCAGATTGTATACAATATTCAATATAAATTTTTGCATTATGATCTCAGCTTTAATAAATTTGCCTGAGAACCAAGTGTGAAAATAAAATGATGTCTTTGTTACAAAAGATTTTTTTTGCGTAGCAAGGATACTTTTCTGAGGAGAAAAATAGTGAAAATTTTTGCAACGAACCTGGCAAAAACAGCTTCTTCTTCAGATATAATCTACGATGCGTTGCGGGATTCTATTATCAGCGGACAGATTCAAGCAGGGGAGTCTATGCGACAAGCTCATATTGCTGAGCTGTTCAATGTGTCGCGTATTCCGGTCAGAGAAGCTTTGAAAAGGCTGGAGGCACAAGGCTTGGTACAGTCCCTTCGCTATAAGGGCTATGTGGTTTCTCCTTTGTCCCATGCCGAGATGGAAGAGATATACGAAATCCGGGCCAATCTGGAGCCGATCGTTATTGAAAAATCTGTCGCCAATATGAGTGAAGAGACACTGGAAGAGGCAAAAGACTATTGTGACAGCTTCTCTTCGGAAACGGAGGCGTCAAAATGGGGGGAATGGAACCGACTGTTCCACGAAACCCTATATAGAGATGCTGAGCGGCCCTATCATCTCAAGTTAGTAGGTGAAGCGATTGATCGGGTTGATTCCTATCTTCGGGCACAGTTGGTTCTAACCAATGGGATGGAAGTAGCTATAGGCGAACACCACGGGATTCTGGAAGCTTGTTTACAACGAGATGGTGTGTTGGCAGCAAAAAGAACGAGAGAACATATTCTCGGGTCTTATCGGGTGTTGATCGATTATCTTGGCAACCAATCAAGATAATCCGATTAAACAGTATGACTTTTTTTCTTGAGAAGGATGCTGACCAGAAGGCGTGTCACATCTGTACCGTTATCTGACAAGGGAAGCATCAGGCGGGAATATTTAATATAATCCTTGTCCAGCCAACTGGCATCCAGGTCATGTAACGTTGGCTCTTTATGGGTAACAACATATTTAAATTGGGTTGTTACCTGATCATATACAGGGCCAAGAATAATGTCTTCGACGAATTTTCCAGTGTAATCGATACCCCATATTTCAACCACTTTTGTCCCCATTAAAGTTGCTTCGTAACGAAGAGGATCTCTGTGAACTTTATAAAGGCAAAGATTTGGAAGAAGACAGGGAAAGTCGATGGGATCTATATCTTTTCGGCCGGGGGCAAAGCTGTCACCACGTTTTTTATCCCAGTAATCATAGAGTTGTTTATGTTCCGGGTAAGCAAACTCTAACATTAGCATCCTATAAATGAAGCACAGTAGTGGTTACTGCGATTACCTAATAATGACACAAACAGGGGCAATTGAAAATTCTGTTTGTGACTGGGTGATACAAGATCTTGTGAACAGGCAAGAGGGGTGATATTTAAGCCAGATCATTCACGGGTGACTGAGCTAAGAAAGAGACACCCTGAGCAAGATTATATTCTTTAGGGAACCATCGCGATGGGCGACAAAAATCAGGACTTTCAGCAAGCGCTAATAAACAGGCTTACTGACGCCACTTATCCAGAACTTCCGAAGCATTACCAAGGCAAGGTTCGGGATGCGTATGATCTTCCTGATGGACGTCGGATCATGATTGCGACGGATAGACAGTCTGCATTTGATCGTATTTTGGCTGCTGTGCCTCACAAAGGACAGGTTCTGAACCAGACCGCTCGTTTCTGGTTTGAAAAAACAGAAGATATTTGCCCGAACCATGTAATCAGCTTTCCAGACCCAAATGTTGTTATTGGGCGTAATCTGGAAATGTTGCCGATTGAAATGGTGGTTCGTGATTACATGACAGGGTCAACAGAGACATCGATCTGGCCCATGTATCAACGCGGAGAGCGTAACCTTTACGGTCACGATTTTCCCGAAGGTCTTATGAAGAACGAAAAGCTTCCAGAGACGATTATCACGCCGACAACCAAAGCGGCTCAGGGGGACCATGATGCCCCGATTACGGCAACGCAAATTGTGGATCAGGGCATTCTGTCCAAAGATGTATGGGAAGAACTTGCGCGGTTATCCCTGGCTCTTTTTGCGCGCGGTCGTGAAATTGCTGCAAAAAATGGACTTATTCTGGTCGATACAAAATATGAATTTGGTGTTGATCAGGATGGTCGCATTACTTTGGCTGATGAAATCCACACACCGGATTCAAGTCGTTACTGGATTGCCGAGAGCTATCAGGAGCGGATGGATAAGGGATTGGAGCCAGAAAGTCTGGACAAAGAATTCTTGCGCTTATGGGTCAGTCAGCGATGCGATCCTTACAAAGATGATATTCCTGATATTCCGGATGAAACGCTGGAGATCTTCAGCGAAAAGTATATCAACCTGTTTGAAAGGGTGACGGGCGAGACCTTTAAGCGTGAAAGCTTTGACCAGCCGTTGAGAGAGCGTATTCGGGATAATCTTGCCAAGATTTTACCAGAGTACTTTTAAGTATAGTCCTTTGCAGTGAGGGGGCGTGTGATGCCCGAGCAATCATATTGCTACATATGGGAATTTATCGTCAAAGACGGCGCGAATAACCATTTTGAAGACTTCTATGGTGCCGAAGGTGATTGGGTTCAGCTCTTTACAATGGGGGCTGGCTATATCAGGACCGAGTTGGTCCAGGATCAATCAGATCCTCAACGTTATCTGACAGTTGATTATTGGGATACTGAAGAAGATTTTCATGAATTTAAGAAAATCTTTGGTCAGGAATATAACGACCTTGATCAGGAATGCGAAGGCCTGACGCTCAAAGAGAGAAAGATTGGCGAGTTCGCCAATCTAAACGCGGCCTTTCATTAAATAGCTGCCTCTGTCTGCTTTGAAATTAAGACTACGGCCACACTTTTCTAAGTGTGGCCGTGGTGACTTTGGGGGGGTTACGCAGCTTTTACCTGTTGGATAAAGCTCGATACGTAGGAATTGAGTTTCCCAGATTCGCCAGATAGCTCAACCGATGCTCGTTTTACCTGATTGGCAGCGGCTTCGCTTTCTTTGGCTGTATTGCTGACATTATTAATATTCTGGGTCACGGAATCTGTACCGTTTGCCGCACGCTCAACGTTGCGGGCAATTTCCTGAGTAGCGGCCATCTGTTGTTCAACTGCTGCGGCAATGGCCGAGGCAATTTCATCCATTGTGCTAATGGTTTTTCCTATTGAACCTATGGCCTGAACCGCATCTCCTGTTGCATTTTGTATGCCTGTGATCTGGCTACCGATCTCTTCTGTTGCACTAGAGGTCTGGCTGGCGAGGCTTTTAACTTCTGATGCGACAACGGCAAAACCTTTACCGGCTTCACCAGCCCGGGCCGCTTCGATTGTTGCATTAAGAGCAAGAAGATTAGTTTGCTCGGCAATGTCGTGGATAAGGGCAAGAACTTCGCCTATCTTCTGGGCAGAATGATCAAGGCCCTGAATAACAGCGTTGGTGTCATTGGCCTGTTTGACAGCATCCGAGGCCACTTGAGTAGATTTGCTGACCTGTAAGCCAATTTCTTTAATGGAAGCTGCAAGTTGTTCTGAGGCCGAGGCGACTGTTTGCACATTTGACGAGGCTTCATTGGCAGCATTTGCAACAGCAGTTGATTGTTTGCTGACTTGATCAGCTGAATTATTCATTGAACTTGCGGTATCTTCCATTTGATCCACAGCGCCATCAACCGACCCAAGGATTTGTTTTATCTGTGCCTCAAAATCTTCGGTTAGCTGATTAATACTGTTTGATCGTTTAAGCTTTTCTGCCTGCTCTGCTGCCTGTGCAATGGCGAGTTCTTCAGCTTTGATCATGTTTTCTTTAAAGACGAGAACGGCCCGCCCCATTTCACCGAGTTCATTTGTTCTGTCTGTGACGGATACATCTGTATCTTTATTACCAGCGGCTAAAACAGTCATGCTATCGGTTAGTTTTTTGAGCGGCGTAGTAATGCCTTTGCCAATTAAAATCCCGATTGCAAAAACAGCGAAAGTGATGACCACGATCAATGTTAATGTTAAGTTCTGGCTATCAGAAATTGCCGACGTCCCTGTTAAAGCAGCTTGACGAAAATTCTCTTGAGTACTGGCGAAAACAAGGGCGAAGTGTGGTTCCATCTCTGCAAATATGGCACTCAGAACTTTGATGTCTTCTTGCGTTTGAAGTCTTGTGGCTGCTAGCGCTTTAAAGTCGTTTAGATAAGACGTCATAAGCGTGGTGATTTCTTGTTTCGCGGCTGGCGGGATGTCCGCTTTGGCCAGATCGGCACTGAATTCTTCCTGGCGTGTATCCATGCGACCAACGTATTTGTCTTGAAGACGCAAGAGAAAATCTTTTTCATGGCGTCGCATCATCAACATGGTGACAAGCAAACGATCGCTTTTGAATTCCTTTAGTTTGCTTTCAACATTGTGAACTGATTTTCTCAGCTTACCTCGCAATCCTGCCTCTTCATTTAATCCCATTTTCAGCCATTGACTGGTGACCAGCTTAAACTGGGATTGATACTTTTTAATGCCGTCCTGGGTTGTATCTATGGCTTTGAGAACTTCCGGCCCTGTAACCAGACTTCTTAGCTGGGTTAATTGACTGGATGCTTTGGTGATCACCTCGGCATGTTGTCCGATATACTTTTCATTTAGCCTGATCAGAAAATCTTTTTCGCGTCTGCGGGCATTGAGAAATTCATACTTTACACTGGAAACCAACTCCATTGCCTGTGCCGAGCGTGTTTGAGTTTCTTGTGAAGAGAGCACCGTTTTAGAACTGGTGAAGAGGATACCACCGACAATAATAAAGCCAATTAGGGCAATAACACTTGTTAAATTGACTTGGTATGCCAGTTTTAAATTGCGGAAAGAAAGCTTTGACAGAGACATGAAACGACCTCTTCTAAACAGGTTAAAAGACAACACACATGTTTTTGAAAAAGTGGGGGAACTACTGCCTTCAACCCCAACAATGGGTTAAATATTACGGTTTTATCATTAATTTATGATTAAATGGGCCATTTAGGATTGTTTCTAGTTTCTGCAAGTTGTCCTCAAGCGTGTTTGCATGGCTTTCTACTCTGTACTTTTTGGATTGTTGTTGGCTGGTTTCTTGGAACTAACGAAAATTTAGTTTTCAGGATTTAAAATCTGACATAAGTTTTTCACGTAATTATTTTTTGATCATCGTGTAGATTAGGTGAATATTTCTCAAACCTGAGAGGATTAAAGGAGAACTAGGTTATGATTAAGTCCGTAGTGGAGATTGTGGCGCAAGCTAAGGCAGAGGTGCCAACAATCAGTCCCGCCGGGTTAATGGAAGTATTGGGTCAGAGCAACGTAGTTGTTGTTGACGTCAGGGATGCACAGGAACTGAAAGCAACAGGTATGGTCCCGGGGGCGATTAATATTTCCCGAGGTATGCTGGAATTCAAGGCGGACCCCACAACGCCGATGCACCAGAAAGAATTGACGCGCGACAAGATGATTGTTCTTTACTGTGCGTCTGGTGGGCGCTCGGCGCTCAGTGGAAAAGTTCTGATGGATATGGGCTACGAAAACGTTCGTAATCTTGGCGCGATCAAGGACTGGGTTGATGCCGGTGGAGACGTTGAGTCGCCTTAATAAAATTATTTAGAACATATTTCGAAAAGATAACAGGCCAAATTCATAACTGGAATTTGGCCTGTTATCTTTTTACTTAGATTATTTAGGAGGCCCTTAATCCTTGAATGAAGTTATCAACTTCAGATCGGAGTGTTTCAGACTGTTTCGAAAGTTCTCCTGCCGCTTCTAGGACCTCGCTTGAAGATGCTCCAGTTTGCTCAGCAGCTTGTTGAACCGTTGTTATATTTGTTGAAACTTGTTGGGTGCCAACTGCTGCTTCTTGGACGTTTTTTGATATCTCTTGAGTGGCACTCGTCTGCTGATCTATTGCCGCGGAAATGGATGTTGTATTTGTGCTTATGTTCTTGATGATTTCGGTAATTCCTTCAATAGAACGTACTGTACCATTTGTTGCATTTTGCATCTGAGTAACCTGAATTGAAATGTCTTCAGTTGCTTTTGCAGTTTGATTGGCAAGAGATTTAACTTCACTGGCAACAACGGCAAAACCTTTTCCAGATTCTCCAGCTCTTGCCGCTTCTATTGTGGCATTTAAGGCTAGTAAATTTGTTTGCTCTGCGATGTCTGAAATCAATCCAACTACTTCGCCAATTTTTTGGGCTGCGTCTGAAAGCCCCTTCACATTTTCATTTGCAGTATCTGCATCATTAACTGCTTTTTGTGCAATTGTTGTTGATTCTTCAATCTGTCGATTAATTTCCCCAATAGAAGCAGAAAGCTCTTCTGTCGCAGACGCAACTGTTTGGACATTTGAAGAAGCATCTTCTGAGGCCGAGCGAACAGCATTTGACTGCGTATTGGTTTCTTCAGCTGTAGAAGACATTGACTGAGCCGTATGTTGCAACTCTGTCGCCGCTGAAGATACTGTGCTGATGATAGATCCCACACTACTTTCAAATTTGTCTGCCATTTCTTCTGTTCGGCGTTTATTCTCTTCTTCAATGCGTTGATCTTGCTCTAACTTCTCTGCCTGCATTTTTTTCACTGCAATTGCATTATCTTTGAATACTTGAACAGCAGAAGCCATATGTCCAATTTCGTCTTTTTGCCCAATGGCTGGAATTTCTGTATCCAGATCTCCTTGGGCAAGGTCGTTCATTGCGGAAGTCATGTTGTTAACTGGTCCTGCGATCATGCGACCTGTGAAGAATGATAAAATTATACCAACGATAATCGCACCAATAGATATTACAGCTGTAATTACCACAGTTTCTTCCATAGATTTTACAGCGCGTGGGCCTAGCTCATCCTGGAGTGCTTTGTTTTGGAGTTTTAGTTGCTCGGTTTCATCGGCAAGTTTTGGGCCAATAACATCAAGACTTCCTGTAATAATAGTATTTCTTTCGCTGATGGTTTTAACAGTTTCCTTGAACGTAATCAGATACTGACTAGCGAGGTCTTTTACTTCCTGAGCCAATTTTTGGCGGGTAGGATTTTCAAGCTCTTGAAGCATATTATCAGCTGTGGTGCTAAAGTTTGTTAATTCAGATATAGAGCGCTCTGCGCTGGCAGCTGTGTTATCTACCAAATAGCGGGTCGCATAAAGCCTTGCCAATAGCAGATGCCTTAGTGTAATTCCGGCCATGTAGCTGGCTGATGCGTCTCCATCCTTATAGGCACTTTCCATGATGTTTGTTAGGCTTTTTTCAGAGAGAGGACCTATTGTGTTCATCTTTTCTACTTGTTCATTTCGCTGGTTAACGTGCTCTCTTACTTTTTGAAAAGATTCTTGATATGTCAGCATATCTTTAGAGGCTTTATCCATCAGCTCAATAGCTTCCGGGCGTTGAAATAAGCTTTTTGATTCGTTGATAAGATCGACTGTTATTTGAATCCGTTGGGATACTTTTTCTGCAGATGAATCTTTGTTTGTTTTAATGTAATCTTTCGCGAAAAGTCTTGCTGTCAGTAGGTTGGCCTGAATACGCCCCATCTGATTGGTTTGTAAGGCATATGAACGGTATTCAGAGAAGTTTTTTTCTGCCCGGGAAGTACCGTTATAAGAAATGAAACCAACAACAGCGAGAAGAAATAAGGTAAGAGCTGAGCCCAGACCTATCTTCATTCCTACCTTCATATTTGTAAAAAAGTTGGTACGAGAAGAGTGTCGTGGTAATGAAACTTCTGTCTCTTGATCTTTAATCGTAGTGTTAAGCATGTTTCAAGCCTTGGTTTGTTTCGATTCCCCCCGCATGACTCACATACTATCGTATGTAGTAAGTTAATTTACTCTTAAATTTTTAATGAAAATAATGCATCTTGTGCGTGTGTAATGCCATCTGTAAATGATGAATTATATATGTACACTAAAGAGTAAAAGGTTAAATTTGAATTTAATTGTTATAAATTTATTTCAGGATATGAGTGCTAGTCTTTGTTATATGAAAAGTTATTATCTTAAATTTAGCAGGTAGGTAATTAACATTAAATCGGCGAAAAGACCTTTAGTCCGACGATGCCAGAAACGATGAGAAGCAGGCAGATAATGCGCATGATGTCGTGGCTTTCGTTAAACAGGATCATGCCTAAAATGGCGACCCCAACGGTTCCTATGCCTGTCCAGACAGCATAGGCCGTACCCACAGGGATCGTTTTCATGGCAGCGGATAGAAGCCAGAAGCTGAGCGCCATGGCGGCAATCGTCAAAAGGGAAGGGACAAGCTTGGTCCAGCCATCAGCGTATTTAAGCCCGATAGCCCACCCACATTCGAAAATACCCGCCAGTACAAGATAAACCCAAGGCATTGTTTTCACTCCACAAGAAAGAAATTGTCATTTCTCTTCTCATGGCGTGGTCGTTGTTTCAAGTTGTTATACCTGTTTTTCAGGTGAGGTTTATTTGGAATAGTATCTTCAGGAATTCTCTCTCTCGGAATTTCATTTCATTGTTAGCAGCTTGAAACTGGCAAAGCCAAAGATCAAAGCGGCTGTGCCTTCAATCCAGCGTCTGAATGATTGATAGAGCGCGATCATTTTTTGTGTCGAGAAAGCCAGTGCATACCCGCCAAAGACAAGAACGCCCAACAGAATACATCCGCCGACAATAATAAAGGTGATACTGGTAGGCGCATCCGGCTTGATGCCAACGGCTATAATGGATACCCAAGCGAAGATAGATTTCGGATTTGTCAGGTGGATACCCAGGCCGAGGAGGAAATATTGAATATTACTGCGGGTTTTTCCTGTTTTCATTGCTTTCGGGGCATGGGACCCCAGGGCAGACTTTAATGATTTATAGGCGAGCCATAGTAGGTACAGGCCACCAATAATGCGAAGTGCAGTCATCAACCATGCAAAGGATGAAAGAAGGCTGGAAAGGCCGATAGCAGCCAGCATTCCCCATGTCAAAGATCCGATTATAACACCAGACGCTAATAACAGGCCAGGTTTACGCCCTTCACTCATAGAGGTGGACATAATCGCCAGGTTCGCGGGGCCCGGGCTAATTGTTGCGACAAGATAAGCAACATAAGAAACAGCTATCGTCGAGAGATAGGGGGGAATATCCTCAAGGCCTGACATTTCACGATCCTGCGTTTGTTGCGTTGATGCTCGCCAGATTATTGGCAGAAGGGGATGCGGGAGCATTGTTTTGCCCGAAACGTTTTGCTCCGGCGACACAGAGAACAACGGCAAGGGTTACGATCATCATTGCCATGTTTACAGTTTCCCCCAGAAGAAGGGCCGCGAGTATCAGACTGAAAAAAGGTTGCAGGAGTTGGAGTTGACCGACAGAGGCGATCCCTCCTTCGACCAATCCACGATACCAGAAGATAAAGCCAATCAGCATGCTAAAGAGAGAGACATAGGCCAAACCGACCCAGGCTGGTGTTGTCACATCACTAAAACTGTCAGGCATCGTATAGAAAGTAATCGGGATCATCAGCGGTAGTGAAAGAACGAGGGCCCAAGAGATAACTTGCCATCCCCCTAGTCGTCGCGACAATTTTGCCCCTTCGGCGTAGGCAAGCCCACAGAGCACAATTGCAGCAAACATAAGAAAATCCCAAAGACTGAAGGATCCGGCACTTTCAATAAGGGCGTATCCAGCGACCAAGGCTGACCCCAATAGTGAGAATAGCCAAAATATTGCCTGTGGTTTTTCATTCCCGCGAAGGACGCCGAATATAGCCGTAGCAAGCGGAAGCAAGCCAATGAAGACCGTCGAATGGGCGGCTGTTACATGCTCTAATGCATAGGCCGTGAGTAGGGGGAAGCCAACAACAACACCAAGAGCCACGATTAACAGGGAAAGCAGGTCTTTTGCCCGTGGACGTTTTTCCCTGAATACCAATAGAAGCGCGAGGCCAAGTAACCCGGCAATGCTCCCCCGTGCCAACGTCAGGAAGATCGGGTCAAAAGAACCAACGGCAGCGCGTGTTGCAGGCAGGGAAGCACTGAAAATCGTCATGCCAATAAAGCCATATATCCAGCCTTTGTTTATGTTCTTCATAACCTACCGTCCTGTCATTTTTTGCCCATGCGGAATTGGGCGCCGAAATGGAATTAAAGGGGATAAAGATGTTACCCGGCCTCGATACCTATGTAGGTTGCCAAAGAAAACTGTACCAGATACAGTTAAGTACAGTTTGATTAAACTGTACTGGTTACGGAATAGGTACAGATATGATGTTGGCAGAAGAAACGACACTGGTTGAACGAGCAATGGATGCGATCAGACAGCGGATTGCTGCTCGTACACTTGCACCCGGGGCAAAGTTACCCTCTATCCGTCGCTTTGCCGATGATATGCAGGTTTCCAAATCAACCATTGTCGATGCCTATGATCGTCTCTCAGCCGAAGGAATTATCATATCGCGACCCGGATCAGGGTTTTATGTGGCAGGACAATTGGCGCCTTTGTCTTTGGCGGAAATCGGCCCCAAACTGGATCGGGAGGTTGATCCCCTATGGGTATCACGGCAGTCGCTAGATGCGGGAAGAAATTTCTTGAAGCCGGGGTGTGGGTGGATGCCACCGTCGTGGATGCCGGAAACATCTATTCGCAAGGCTTTGCGATCTCTATCACGGGCGAATGATACAATTTTGACTGAATATGGATCGCCATTGGGATTGTCAGAATTGCGCCAGTTTCTTGCCAGACGGGCAGGAGGGCACGGTATCGATGCCAGCCCGGATCAAATTATTCTCACAGGGTCTGGTACGCAGGCTATTGACCAGCTTTGCCGATTTTTGCTTGAACCGGGGCATTGCGTGGTTGTTGATGATCCCTGTTATTTTAACTTTCACGCGCTTTTAAGGGCGCATCGTGCAAAGGTGATTTCGGTACCATTTACTCCTAATGGCCCGGATGTCGGGGCATTTGAGCAAGTCTTGATTGAGCACAAACCAAAGCTTTACATTACTAACTCGGGTTTACATAACCCCACAGGCGCAACCTTGTCCCCTGTTGTAGCTCATAGGGTTCTAAAGCTTGCTGAACAACACAATCTGACCATTATTGAAGATGATATCTTTGCGGATCTGGAGCATGAACACGCACCGCGCTATGCTGCTTTTGACGGTTTAGAGCGGGTTGTTCATATCGGCAGCTTCTCAAAAACACTCTCGGCTTCTGTACGCTGCGGTTATATTATTGCCCGGCCAGACTGGATTGATAGTTTGGTGGATCTGCGCATTGCTACGTCGTTTGGGGCAGGACATTTTTCAGCTGAACTTGTGTTGTCGGTTTTAAAAGACGGCAGCTATCGTAAACATCTGGATGCTCTGAAAACAAAGTTGGCCGATACAATGGGTACTACGGCTGCCCGTTTGACCTCGCTGGGGATCAAACCGTGGATAGAACCACGTGGGGGCATGTTTCTCTGGTGTGAATTGCCCAAAAGTGTAAATGCTGCTGATTTGGCACAGCGTGCCTTGGCCCGTGACGTCATTCTGGCACCCGGTAGCGTTTTCAGTATTACGCAATCCGCTGATAACTATATCCGTTTTAATGCTGCCCAATCACAGAACCCCAAGATATTCGAGGTACTAGAAGATCTGTTGAGATAAGGGGACATTCTATATAGATCGTTATCTAGATGATCTTTTCCATCGTGATATCTGTGCTTTTGTAACCAAGCGATGCATAGAGTGCGTGTGCTGTTTTGTTAAAGGCAAAGACATGCAATCCAATTCTATTGATACCAAGTTTCTTTATCTCTGCTTCTAACGCCAGCATGGTTGCTTTGCCCAATCCCTTGCCACGTTCTGCCAGATTAATTTCAATATCATAAATGAAAGCGGTCTTTTTACCGTAGTCTTCCTTGACGGCGAACCACAGTGCTCCAACGGGTTGTTCCGAAGCATTTAAAATAGTGAAGATATAGTTATCCGGCGTGTTTACACCTTTTGGCAGGCTTGTTGCGTATGATTCTTCGGACAGTTTCTGTGCGTTTTCAAGGCTGTATCCTGACTGTGCTTTGTCTTCCGCATAGGCTTTAATACCGCGCTCACGCCAGACAGGGTAATCTGCTTCGGTCATCGGTACAAGAATAGCTGTACGGCCAGTTTGAATGCTCACGTCTTAAGTTCCTTATCAATAAGGGTGCTCTTAAATGTATTATTTTCAGATGACATGTTAATTATAGGTTGTATTTTTTAGTATGAATGGAAAACACTGATATGAAAAGGAGCCACAATAAAAATTGTAGCTCCTGTATCATGTACGCCAATAAGTACCGAGTGATCTTTCTTTAAACCCCTAATCTTCTTTGGAGCTTTGGATCATCAATCCTTCTTTGGCGATTTTTTCCGTTTCAGTGTCGAGGCGCCTGCTTTATCACCAGCTGGTTTTCCGCCTTTACCTTTGAAAGGTTTCGCACCTGACTTTGGACCTTTGGCGCTATCGCGGAACGGTTTTTTGCCAAATGGCTTTTTGTCACCTTCGCGACGCTTGCTATCCGAACTGTCGTCAAACCAAGGTTTTTTTCCGCTATCATCTTGGGGGCCTTGGAACTTGCCATCAGAACCAAATTTGCCTTTAAACTTGGTTTTAGCTTTGGGATTGTGATCTTTCTTTGCGTAATCCCGCTCACCCGCTTTGCGGTCACCAAATTTCTTTTTGCCGTAAGGTTTATCGCCAAATTTACGATCAGTAGATTTTTCATCCCGATCTTTGGTGTCTTTTCCTTCGGCCGCGCGACGGCTGTATTCTTTACTCCGGTCGCTTCGGTTGAAGTTATCGCGAAACGGTTTTTGCTTATGTTTTTTGCTTTCTCTGGGCTGGCGGTGGTATCCGGGACCGTCTTTATCATCCAGCGTATCTTCGGGCAGATCAGGAATACCTTCCAGACGTTTAACGGTAATGGTTTTTTCAATCCGGTTGCTACCGCCAATGGTCTCAAAGAACTTTTCCGCGCCTTTAGGGGTAAGCTCGACATGGGTTTCGGCCATGTGAATGCGGATAGCACCGATTTCCTTTTTGGTGATGCACCCTGCACGACAAACCATTGGCAACAACCATTTAGGGTCTGCTGTATGCTTGCGCCCGACGGTCATGGAAATCCAGACACCGTCTTCGAAATCTACCCGCTCTTTACGGGTTCCAGGGGCGTTATTGCGTCTGCCGCCGTTGCCGTATTCGTACCCTTCGTCGCGATCACGACCTCTGTCCCGATCGCTGCCGCCACGATCTCTGCCACCTCTGTCGCGATCTCTTTCTCGTGATGGTCTTTCCGGGCGGTCGATTAGCTCTTCCGGCGCGGGACGTCCTGCGCTTTGTGTCCGAATTAACGCAGCAGCAATCTGTTCTGCGCCGTGCTTTTCGATTAACTCTTTGATGAAAGCCTGTTCTTCTTCTTTTATAGGCTCGATCAGTGTTGGGTTGGCAAGGAAGCGCTCACGATCTCGTTGCAAAATTTCTTCAACAGATGGCGGCTTGGCCCAGGTTGCTTGAACCTTGGCACTTTCCAATAGCCGTTCCGTGCGTTTACGCCAGTTAAAGGGCACAACAAGGGCAGAAACACCCTTACGGCCTGCACGGCCTGTTCTGCCGGACCTGTGAAGCAGTGGTTCGCGGCTTTTGGGAATATCGGCATGAACAACGAGTTCCAGATCTGGTAGATCAATACCACGGGCGGCAACGTCTGTAGCAATGCAGACTTGTGCCCGCCCATCACGCAGGGCTTGAATCGCATGGCTACGAAGGTTTTGACTTAACTCACCGGACAGAGCCACGACTGAAAAGCCGCGATTGGAAAAGCGGCTGGTCATGTGGTTTACCGTTGCACGGGTCGCACAGAAAACAATCGCATTCTTTGGCTCATAATATCGAACCAGATTGATGATCGCATTTTCCTTGTCGTTAGGAGCAACGGTCAAGGCGCGGTATTCAATATCGCTGTGCTGTTTTTCTTCGGCTTTGGTGCTGATCCGAACTGCATTACGCTGATAACGCTTGGCTAGCATGGCAATAGAGCGCGGTACAGTCGCCGAGAACATCAGCGTGCGACGTTCTTTTGGTGTGGTATCCAGCATATATTCCAGATCATCCCGGAAGCCGAGATCAAGCATTTCATCCGCTTCATCTAGAACAACGGCCCTCAAGGCACTAATGTTCAGGGAACCGCGTTCAATATGGTCCCGAAGACGCCCGGGCGTACCAACAACAATATGCGCACCACGTTCCAACGCACGACGTTCACTGCGCATATCCATACCACCAACGCAGGTGGCTGTACGCGCGCCTGTATCGCCATAGAGCCATTCCAGCTCTCGCATGACCTGTAGGGCAAGTTCACGGGTTGGGGTGATGATCAGGGCAAAGGGCGCATCGGCGCGTTTGAAGTGATCTTGTCCTTCCAACAATGTCGGGGCGAGGGCAATACCAAAAGCAACGGTTTTACCGGAACCTGTTTGCGCAGAAACCAACGCATCCGCATCGGCTAGTTCTGGATCAAGAACGGCTTTTTGAACAGGGGTCAGTTTGGCATAGCCTTTTTGGGCCAAGGCTTTTGCCAAGGGTGCAGCTACGCCTTCAAAGGGATCAGCTTGTTCTGGTTCAGCGTCTGGTTCAGCGTTTGCGGCGGTGTCAGTGTTGGCCTCTGAGTCAGAAGTGGTTTCTGCATCCGCGTCAGTATCTGCATCATGCGTTTCGTCTTGTTCATCCTGTGGTGAAACGTCAGGATTTTTTTCTTCAGTACTGGTTTCTACAGGCGTATCAACGGAGGTATCTTCTGCGATGTTTTCTGTAACGTCTTTTGGAGTGTCGTTGACGGGCTTATCCGAATTGGACATCTTTTATCTTTCTGATTATTTAGCCGTAATATCCCATATGGATATTCTGGGCAATTTTCTGGCTGCGCGGCAAGGGCCATCAATTAGGATGGCTAACGAACAGGCGCGGCAGGTGTAACGTGAATGGGGACCTCAATTTCTTCATTCGTCGGGTCCACCGTACATACTTTATCGTAAAATACTTGAAAGCTGGCGTCCTTGTACGTTGTGCAGCCAAGAAAGTAAAGCACACAGAGGTTAAACAATTCCCTCTGCTCTGTTGAATAATATTGATTTTAGTTTTCAGGATGAATTCGCTTGAAAAATTGAGTACTCTCGCAGGAACAAATCATAAAATGCACAAAATAAATTACAATCCGTATTAAAACAGCCAACGTCAAAACAGGGGGGGAAGACAGTGGAAGCAACATGCCATTGCAAAGCGGTTCGACTGACCATCAAGCAAAAACCGGAATTTCTTTTAAGTTGTAACTGCTCTATCTGTAATCGTTACGGGGCACTCTGGACCTACTCAACCCCGGATCAAATCAAGGTTGAATGTTCTGGTAACGAGACTAAAGCCTATAAACATGGCGATGAAACAATTGCCTTCCATCACTGCGAAAATTGCGGTTGTGTCACGCACTGGATCGGTACGGACAAATACCCCGAGCCTCGTATGGCAATTAACGCACGCCTGTTCGACCGTAGCGATATCGAAGGCATTAAAATCCGTAAATTCGACGGGGCAGACACCTGGAGCTTTATTGATGAGTGAAACGAATTTTGAAGTATTTGAATGCGTTTAAGTTTTTATATCTTCAAGCTTAACACCAAGGAATTTCAGAGCGTCTTTAATCGGGATGAACAGGTTTACCCCGACTTGAGAGCCTCCCCGTTGGTAACCAGCGGTGGAGATTCCTATTACGGACCCAGATTCATTAATAAGTGGGCCGCCACTATTCCCGGGATTAATCGCCACATCAGACTGTAGCCACTCATAACCATCTAAGGTACGTATAGAACTGATGATACCTTTTGTAACGCTGCCTGACAGACTTTCATCCAAAGGTGAGCCTATTGCATAAACTGTTTGAGCCAAAGCCGGTTTCTCTGTGTCTAGGTGAAGAGGCAACAATCTGACATGATTTAGTTTTAATAAAGCAACATCACGTGCTTTATCTGAACTCAAAACGTCGGCGTCGATTTTTATGCCATTGTTTGTTATCAATGTCGCGTGTTTTGCTTGGCCGATAACATGTGAATTTGTTAAAACGTAATTTCCATCGCCTATGACAAAGCCAGATCCATGCCCAACTGAGGTTCTTATTGTAACTGTTGAATTAGTTACAGTATTAACGGGGTTCAGGGCTGATTGGTTTTTGATGTTACTATTGGGAATGGTTGTTGTAATGGCTACTTGCTTACTTGAAGGGCTATTCTTATTTCGTTCAGCCAAGGAAAGAAACTTTTGAGTGGCGATCAAATTGTTAACAGCAGAGGCAAAAGAACTATTTAATAGCTCATACTCTACCCCTGAGGTCATCGTTCCAACCTCTGCTGAACCTGAGGATGAAAGTTCTCCGATTATCTCTTTTCTTGCCGGGTTATAAATCTGCCAATCGACGTCAATTCGCATTGACCCTTTTGCATCGGTGAAGTTGCCAAATCCTGTCATGGGATAGCAAACAGCACTTTCTATTTGTGAGATTTTCGCAGCGACAAGTATTTCTGCTCCCGAAACATCGTATCCTGAGAACAAGTCATCTGTTGACCCAACCACGGGCCAACCATTAAGTTCTAGTTCGTCTTTGAAAACATCAACGAGTTCTTCGGTGGATAGATTGACCTTTCCACCTGACTTCCAGTTAATTTTCCCTTGATCAATACAAAACGCTCCAAATTGGATAGCTCCAATTTCAGCCCCTCTTTTAATCTTGGCAACCACTTTTGTGATCGCGATTGGTTTTAATTCATCTTGATTGGATATTTCAATTGCTGGTTTATGCGCAACTTGGTTAACGGTAGTTTGACATCCAGTAAAAGTAAATAAAGACGCTACTGATAAAATTAACAAGTTTCGCATTTACCTAATCCCCCAATTTAAATGCACAGTTTAAAACTGTTTTAATTTAGGATTTAAAGTTATGCAACAATTAGGTGTGTTTAAGTCCCGCAAAAAGTAGCATGGACAACTTCTTCGGGCTTGGGAGACTCTTCGTAATGAGCATTATCAGGTTGTTCGTTGAAAGGATCTGACAGAACGCTGTGGAGCTGCTCAAAAGGCCCATAGTCACCTGCAACAGCAGCTTGGATCATGGCTTCGACCTGATGATTTCGAGGGATAAAGATCGGGTTTGATGTGCGCATGATCTCAAAGCGTTCCTTGGTCGGCGTTGTTTCCTGATCCGGTCGGGCTTGCCATTGGGGAAGCCAGTTGGTTAGTGCTTCGGGATCTTTGAACAGGTTTTGTAGTTTTTCTTTATGATTTTCCTCACCTTGACCTTGATCCAAGGCTGACTGGGCGTAGCCCGTGAGATGGCGGAAGAAGAGGGTGAAATCGACTTCGTTATCTGACAAGAGTTTTAGAGTGTCGCCAATAAAATCCGGGTCACCTTGCTGTAAGGTTACAAGGCCGAGTTTTTTGCCAAATCCTTCGAAGTAATAATCGCTGAAAATACCCTGAAATTCATCAATGGTTTCCTGGCCGATACCAACCGCGATTTGAGCATCTTCGTGTAAAATCGGTAGCAGGGACTGAGCAAACTGGGAAAGGTTCCAGTGTGCCATACCGGGTTGTTTTGCCCAGGCATAACGGCCTGCGTGATCAATCGAGCTAAAAACAGTGCCAGGGTGGTAAGTATCCATAAAGGCACAGGGGCCAAAGTCGATGGTTTCGCCCGCTATGGACATATTATCCGTATTCATGACGCCGTGGATAAAGCCAACCTGCATCCACTTGGCAATCAATCTGGCCTGTCTTTCCATGACCATTTCAATCAGCGCGCGATATGGGGTTTGTGCCTGTTTGGCATCGGGATAATGACGTTCTATGACATAGTTTGCCAGCGTGCGCAGGGCGTCTTTGTCTCCGCGGGAATAGTGATATTGAAAGGTGCCGACACGGATATGGCTTTGGGCAACCCGGGTGATAATGGCGCCGGGCAAAGGGCCTTCTTCGCGGAGGACCTTGTTGCCCGTTTCAACCGCGGCCAGTGCCCGTGTTGTCGGAATATTCAAGGCTGCCATGGCTTCACTGATGATATATTCACGCAGGACAGGCCCCAGCCACGCACGACCATCACCGCCACGGGAATAGGGGGTGCGCCCCGAACCCTTGAGGTGAATATCGCGGCGGATACCATCGGTTCCAATGGTTTCGCCGAGCAAAATCGCGCGTCCGTCACCCAGACGAGGTGACCATCCCCCAAATTGATGCCCAGCATAAACCATGGCCAGTGGTGATGCGCCATCGGGGACATTATTCCCGGCAAGTATCTGAACACCGTCATCGGATTTCAATTCAGCAGGATCAATTCCCATAAGCCTTGCAAGCTTTTCATTCACCTTAATCAGCTTGGGGGCCGTTACAGGCACAGGATCTTGCCGTGTGTAAAACTGATCAGGCAGTTCGGCAAAGCTGTTATCAAAGGGAATGTTTAAAGTTGAGGTCATATGGGCCAGCTTGGTTGTATGAATTAATGTTCTCAATAGTTAGGGATTATGATGCGGATGAACAATGAAAAAGCGCCGTTCTCTGACACCAAATCCAATAGAAAACAAAAAATGCTTACCTCCGATTAGGAAGTTCGTTCTAAACTGCAGAATGATTGAAGGCATGCATTGTGCCAAAACAAATCAACAGCTTTCAAGGTTTAAGCAAGTCTTGAGTGAGGAAAATTCAGTTTGTCACAAAGCAAATATCACAATCCCGATCTGGCATCAGACTTGGATCAAACTTTTAATCAAGCTCAAAGTGCAGGGTTAAAACTTGCTATTGCAGGGCGAACGATTGCGCTTTTGATTTTAGGTATTTGGCTTGTTTTGTCCCGATTGGCTTTACCTGGTGTTTCTCTAAAGTTTGGCATACTTGTTCTGCTGCTTATTTTTCTGGGGTTGTTGCATTATCGTATCATTGGGACACGATGGGATAAGTTTTGGGTTAAATATCTTTTTGTTGCTATTGATGTTGCTATTCTCTCGATCTTGATTGCAACTCAACCGCTCTACCAAACCGCGGATTTGCCTCAAGTAATGATTTTCCGCAGTCCCCTGCTTACCTATTATTTTATAATTCTTGCCGTTGCGGCCTTTAGCTTTTCGCCCAGGCTTGTTTTATGGGCCGGAGGCATTGGCGCCGCTGGATGGCTTAGTGCCTATGCTTGGGTGGTGCACAAGGATGGCGATGTTCTTGACTGGGGGCATGTTCCCAGAAATCCGACAGCTGAAGACGCGATAAAGGTCATTCTGGACCCTATGTTTGGTGGCACGGGCAGTCGTATTCAAGAAGCGATCATACTGGTGGTGGTTGCTGTTTTGATCGCGATTGTAATGAAGAGAGCTCAAAATACCTTGAGAGATAAGTTGATGGCAGAACGTGATCGACAGTCCATTACGGGGATATTCGGGCGGTTTGTACCGGAACCTATTGTCGAAGCGATGATTAACGATCAAGGACTTCTTGCCCCGCTGGAGAGAGAGGCAACTATTCTCTTTGCCGATGTTGTTGGCTTTACAAGCCTGACAGAGCGTCTGGGTCCAACAAAAACAGTTGATGTTCTTAATAGTTATTTTGACGAAATGACGAATGTCATCATGGAAAATGGTGGTATTGTTGCGACCTTCCACGGCGATGCGATTCTTGCGATTTTTAATGTGCCGCTTGAGGATAACAAGCACGCGGAACATGCGTTAAAGGCAGCGCAGGCGATGTTGTTACGTGTGGATGAGGATTACTTTGCCGGAGAGAAGCTTTCAATTCGTATCGGCATTAATACCGGATCTGTTGTCGCAGGTAATGTCGGTGGAGGTGGTCGCCAAAGCTATACCGTTTACGGAGATGCGGTGAACCTGGCGGCCCGTTTGGAAGCTCTGGCAAAAGAAAAAGGCCAGTCTCTTCTGGTGTCCGGCCATACCTATACAAAGTTGGCCCCTTCAAAGTCAGCAATGCAAAACTTATGCTTACACGGCGAGACAACTGTCAGGGGGCAAACTCAACCCGTTGAATTTTATGGGATAGGAGAGTGATGTAATTTAAACAGGATTGATTTGTTTTGTGAACTCGATGGTTTGTTAATGTTATTGATTGAAAATACTATTTTGCTTCGTGTTAAAGATGTCAGCAGGTTTCCTTAAGATATTATGGTAAAGTTCTTTTGTAAGTAAAGGCGATATCAAAAGATGTGTGTGCAATCAGACCTAAAGATTTAATGAGTCTGCTGATGCTATATGTATGGTCGTTTATGTGTCATTAGGCAAAAGGTCGATTTAGGAGTTTACTCAGAGGATCGATAGATGACGATACGTAATAAACTAATGCTGCTAATTTCAGTTTTATTGAGTGTCACAATTTTGATTGCTGGAACAATCAGTTACTTTCAAACCACTGATCTAGTGTCAAAGCGGCTTTATAACAATGAGTTACCCGCAACTGTTTTGTCTATTCGCAACAATATTGAAAAAAGACTGAACGTTTATTTAACAACGTCGCTGGCGGTTGCTGATAATACTTTTGTTCTGGATTGGTTTGCGCAAGGTGAATCTGTTGAAGGCATTGCCGGGTGGCAAAAATATGCTTCAAGAGTACAGCAGAGAACACAGGCATTTAATGTTTCGCTCGTATCGAATGTTTCTCGTAAATATTATGATCAGAACGGCTATAATGAAGGGGCAAGCGGGGCTATTAAATTTTGGTTTGATGCTTTTATTGAGAGTAACCAACCTTATGAAATGGTTTTGGATAAGAACGAAACCACTGGCAATAAGTGGAAAATGTTCACAAATGTCCGGGTTGATGTTAACGGCAAACTGGCTTCTGTAGGTCTTGGTGTCGGAGCAGAAGAATTGGCCAAAGACATTGCGAATATCAAAGTGGGAAAATCTGGGTTTGTTTATCTGACAACAGTTGACGGTATGATCAAGCTGCATCGTGATGCTGAACTGATCGGAAATCAAAATATTACAAAAGCCATTGGCATATCGGATGTTGCCGAAACGTTATTAAAAGTTTCTTCAGAAGCAAATGAAGATGCTGTTAATTTTGCAAGCTACAACGGAAACAATGGTGATATGATTGTAGGTGCTTCTTGGATACCTTCTATTCAATCATTTGTTATTATTGAAGTTCCCGCCGTTGAAATTTTTGGCGACATTACTGATTCCATGGCAAAAATTGCATTGATTGTGATGGTTATATTAGCAGGTGCTGTTTTTGTTGTTTTTCTTATAGCCCGTCAAATTTCGTCCCCGATCAATAAAATTACTGCGGTTGTCGGTCAGTTAACTCAGGGTAATACGGATGTTGAGGTACCCGCGCAGGACGGCAAAGATGAAATAGGGGCGATTGCCCGTGCTGTGGAAGTTTTCAGACTTGGTATTATTCAAAATACCAAACTTGAAAATGAGCAAAAAGGGGCGGAGAAACGAAATCAGGATGAAAAGCGCAAGCTTATGACGCAAATGGCAGAGGATTTTGAAAGCAGTGTTGGGTCTGTTGTTGATTTTGTCTCTAATGCGGCTTCAGAGCTTAAGCAAACAGCGCAATCTATGTCTGCTATATCAGAGGAAACGCGAGCGCAGGCTTCGACAGTTGCTTCAGCTTCAAATGAAGCATCTTCCAATGTTCAAACCGTTGCCGCTGCGACGGAAGAGTTAACGGCATCCAGTAATGAAATTAGCCAGCAGGTCTCTCAGTCTGCGACTGTCGCTCGTGAAGCGGTTAATCAGGCAACACATTCAAAAAATAATATTAATGAGCTTATTAAAGCTGCTGAAAAAATAGGAGAAGTGATAAGTTTAATTACTGATATCGCTGAACAAACTAACCTCTTGGCGCTTAACGCAACGATCGAAGCCGCGAGGGCAGGAGATGCAGGCAAGGGCTTTGCCGTTGTCGCAAGCGAAGTCAAGAATTTGGCTAACCAGACTGGGAAAGCAACTGAGGAGATACGCGGACAAGTGGAGGGTATCCAGTCTTCTACCCGGCTTGCAGCTGGCTCTATTGATAGTATCAGTGAAACTATTCAGCAAATCGACCAAATTGCTGCTTCAGTGGCCGCGGCAGTTGAGGAGCAAACAGCAGCGACGCAGGAAATTGCCAGAAATGTTGATCAAGCTGCTGCGGGAACTCAGGAAGTCTCTTCAAATATTAGTGGTGTTACAGAGGCTTCTGGTGAGGTCGGAAAAGTTTCAAATCAAGTTTTATCAGCCGCCGATGAATTAGGTAAAAATTCGGATCAATTGAAGCAAGAGGTCGAAAAATTCTTGCTTCAAATCAGAACGGCTTCATAAACAAAAGTAAACAATTAGTTCGTTTGCTCATTAATAGAAACCAAAACCGCCAACAGGAATTATCTCTGTTGGCGGTTTTGGTTTTTTTGCGAAGGTGAGAACTCTTGTTAATGACATGAGTGGTTTTTGTATCTTGACATGATACCAAAAGGTATTGTATAAAATGATACCATAAGGTACTATGTTGAGGTGTGATTATGCACATACAAGAAACATTCAGGGCGCTTGCAGATCCGACACGGCGCGAAATCTTGATGCATCTAAGTCGACAGGAGATGACGATCGGTGAGGTGACAGAGAGGTTTGAAATCACCCGTGCGGCGGTAAAAAAGCATTTGAACATTCTGGAAGAGGGACAGCTGATTTCAGTTCATGTTCAAGGGCGTGAGCGGATCAATAGACTGGAAGCACAAGGGTTATCTGCCGTTTCTGACTGGATCGGTTATTTTGATCAGTTCTGGGATCAACGTCTGGGAGCGTTGAAAACAGCTGTGGAGGATGCGGAAAAGACAAAACGAAAATCTATTAAGGGAAGGATATAGATAATGACGACATCAACAATAACAAAGACTGTTTTTTTCAACGCAACCCGGGAAACCGTGTGGTCTTTTCTAACCGAGCGGGACAAAATCGGCCTTTGGTTCCACCCACCTAAAGAAGATTTGGCCGATGGCGAGGACTATGAGCTGATTTTAACCCGAGACAACGGCGAAAAGGCGAAGGTTTGCTGGGGGAGTGTTTTGGAGATGCACCGTCCTGAAAAGATGGTGTGGTCCTTTACGGTAAATCCTTTGAATGGTTCATTAACAACGGTCACCTGGGTGTTGGAGGAAGTTCTTTGTGGAACCCGGTTAACGCTTAAACACGAAGGTGTTGAAGCTGCGGCTGGAGAAGCAGCTATGGATATGATCTTGTCGCTGGATGCAGGCTGGGATGAACACTTTGCTTCTCTGCGAAAAGTTTTATCCAAGAAGGATACAATGTGAATTTGTCGTTTTGATTTTCATAGCTCATGTAACTTTATCCTCATAGACATTTTGAGTGCTCTTTATCTCGGTAACATGTATTGCAGATAAGAGAGCACTCTCTATTCTAATTTCGGTGTAAAGCTTACACTTGTATTAAAGAGTTTTTTTCTCAGACCTATTTGTTCTGAAATCTATGTGTTTAGGAACTGTGTTTTCTAAGCCGCACTTGCTGATCTTTCATGAACAAGGCGCTTTAGGGTCTTTAACAGGTCATCCATATTCAAGGGCTTTGAACAGGTCGCGTTCATACCACTTGCAATGTATTCTTTTAGATTGCTGGTTTCGATATCTGCTGTCAGTGCAATGATGGGAGTGGAAGATTTTGTCGTATCTGAAAGGGACCGTATTTGTTTGGTTGCTTCAACACCGTCCATTTCCGGCATATGGATATCCATGAGAATGATATCATACTCATTGGTCGTTACTTTTTCGACGGCTTCAAAACCGTTGTCTGCGGTATCCACGGTCTGACCACTTTTTTCAAGCAGTGCTTTTGCCATGATCTGGTTAACCTTGATATCTTCGACAAGCAGGAGTTTGAGGTTCCTCAGATCGTGCTCTAGTATTTCTTCTTGCGGGCGATAGAGCGCTTTGGCTTTATCCAGTGTAACTTCAAACCAGAAGGTACTTCCCTTTTCCTCTTCACTATCAACCCCAATCTGACCATCCATAGCCAGTACGAGCTGTTTATTGATCGCGAGGCCTAAACCTGTACCGCCATAGTTTCGTGTTGTTGATACGTCTGCCTGTGAAAAGGCACTAAAGAGTGACGTTTGTTTGGCTTTTGGAATACCAATGCCTTCGTCAGATACTTCGAAGCGTAGTTTTTGAGTGAATTCATCTTCCGATTTTAATGTCACGCCCAGTCTGATGGTGCCATCCGTGGTAAATTTTACTGCATTTGAAAGGAAGTTCATCAGGATCTGTCGCAAGCGAACACTGTCACCAAGAACCCACCTGTGAATATTGTCTGGGAATACAACATCAAGAGTGTTGTTTTTCTCTCTTGCTGCCAGAACCATCATACTACTGGTTTCTTCGATGAGTTCAGCCAAACTCATTGTACTTTTTTCAAGGACGAGTTCACCGGCTTCTATTTTCGAGAAATCCAGAATATCACCAATCAAGTCCATCAAGTGGTTTCCAGAACTGGAGATGGTTTTGATGTAATTTTGGGTTTCCTTGGGAAGGGCCTGAATTTCTTTATTACCCAAGGCGAGGTCTGCATAGCCAAGAATAGAATTTAGCGGTGATCGTAATTCGTGGCTCATATGGGCCAAAAACATGGATTTAGCTTTGTTTGCAACCTGCACTTCTTCGATTTTGTTTTTAATTGCTTCGGACATGCCCTCCATATCACGGGCCAAATCGCCGAGCTCGTCATTTGAGGTTATATCAATATGGTCAACGGGTTCTTGCCTGGAAATTTGCGCTGCGGCTTCTTGTAGATGATTAATGGGTTGGATGAGAAGACGGCGCGTCACAAGGGTGAGCAAGCCCCCCATTAAAAGGATGGAAATGAGGGATACGCCAATTGTTACCAGCTGGATGATGGAAACCTGTTTGGTGACCTCTGCTTCGGGGCGGGAGACAAAAATGACCCAATTCCAGTCCGGTTTACTGAAAGCAGCGGATGCATATAAAGTATTAATGTTGTCCTTGGCTTGAAAAGATCCAAAAGTCTGTCCCTGTAAGGATTGAGCGAGAACGCTCCATTCTGCAAGTACACTGGGATCTTTACTGTCACTGCAATAGATAGGGGTACCATCCTGGGCAATAATAAAGTAGCGTCGATTTGTGACAACTGCCAAGTCGTCCAATTCTTTAAAGACTTCATCCTGATAGGATTGTACAAATGCCGGTATATCGGTGAGGCCAGCTTGTTCTAGCAATTCATGACGCGATGAAATTATATGATGTACTGCCTCGTTCAGAAGCAGGTTCATATTTTCTTCTTCACTTTCATAGAGTGCATTTCTGGAGTGCGTATAAGACCAAAACCCAAGAGAGCCAATACAAATTAAAATGATTGGCAACATGGTCAAAAAGTATTTTTGATATAATCTCATGTCAGGTTTCTATCGATAAATGTTTTTGCCAGCGAGCTTTAAAAGAGAAGAGGGGATGACTGTTCCCAATTCAGTGGCTGTTGTTACGTTGATGCTGACTAAGTAACTGTTGGGGCGAGTAACAGGAATATCGCCTGCTTTGGTGCCTTTAAAAATCTGATCGACCATCTGGGCCGCGGCAATCCCGTTTACTTCGGCGTTAGAGACCATCGAGATCATGGCCCCGGATTTCACCGCCGCTGTGTTGTTGGCAAAAACGACCGGGATGTTTTTTTCTTTCAGAGTTTTTAGGAGCTCTGTGTCATTTCCAATGGGACCAGTTGCAAACCAGAGTAAATCGTATTTTGAGCGGTTTTCTTCAATTGTTTTTAACGCGCTGTCCCGTAGTGCTTTTCTATTTTCAGAGCCTGGTTGATATTCAAAATTCAAATCAATGAAGCTCAGTTCATTAACTTGTTTGTCTATTTCGATGAGTTGTGCTGCTTCACTGAGAGCTGAGGGATAGGTTGAATTGACAATTCCTATTCTCAAAGGTGATTTATCCGTTAGTGGCTTTAGGGCTTGCTTGACGACTTCGAGTTTGGCTGCTGGTGGGACAATGTGAGTTTTCCCGGTAATATTGGTGCCTGTTTTCTGGCCAATGGCGCTGACAAAGCCTTCTTGGTCCGGGTAAGAGACAAAAATAAAGACTTGTGGAATTTCCTTGCCCTTGAGAAGGCTATGAGAAGCCCTTGTCGCAAGTGTGGCAATGGACATTACCATGTCGGGTTGTTCGTTCTTTAGTTCGGCTTCCAACAAGCTAAACGCTTTATCAATGTTGCCTTCAGCATTAAGAATGACATATTCAACGTTCGATCCTTCAGTATAGCCCAAGTCAGTCATTCCTTGACGGAACCACTTCGTGGCATCTTGCAGAACCGGAACAGCCATTGTTTCCAAAACAATAATTCTTTTTGATGATTGAGCTGTGGCCTGTGTAACCACACTAAAGCTGAGCACAAAAGCAAGCAGAACGTATATGGCAACGACCAGTTTGATAAACCGGTGACTTCCTTTAGTAATGCGAGCTGAAAGTGGCAAAGCTGAAACCTCATAGTATCTTTTATTGATTAGCAAGTTGAATTGTTTCAGAGAAGGCCTATCTTCTTGTGACAATAAAACTTACAGTTATTCCTCTTTTACAATGATATCGGTTAACAATGGGCTAATATCGTCAGAGGTTTCAGCTTTAATAGACGTGATAGAATATTATGTCTTTTGGGTAATATCTGGGTTGATTTTTATGCCTCCGACCCACCTGGCATCAGGTATGAAATCTTTATAGTTCAGTTTTCCTGATAGAAGCTCTTGTCCAGCTTGTGTGATGCTAATTAGGCGTTCTGGCCAGGGGAGAGGCGTATCTGCCGCTTCGTCATTAATAAGTGCTGTTTTTGATTTTTTAAGTTGGCTCAATTCATACCAGTACATCAGGTCGCCAAGGTAAGGGAGGGGCTCATATTCGCGCATTAAGGTTGCAAATAGTTCTTTGCCTTTCAAAGGGCCTTTATCTGCGAGGATACCTAGGGTCAATTCCTGTGTAAGACCCAGACCGTTTTTATCCGAGGGCAGTTCTTTTAAATGTCGTTTTAAGGCATTTGCCATTAAGGGGAGTTCTGGTGTGCCTGTCTCAATGATTCTTTCAAGATCGTGAGGTGTTTCTTGTTTTAGAGCGCCCCATATGCTTTCACCCAGCGTGAGTTGTTCGTCTGTTATTGGTGCACGCTGGTTTTCCCATAGCCATATCAACATTTCCGGGGCAAGCTGTCCTAGACCAACAAAATCAGGAACGCCGGGAACACTATCGATACAAATGATCTCTAGCTTTGGGCGGGAGACAAGTGAGGAAAAATGGTCGAGCAAAAAGGCAAGAATAAGCTGATCGTAGCTATCGTGCTCGAACCATAAAATAACCCGTTCATAATCCCAAAGCTTTTCCAGCTTCTCATAAGCAATTTTTTGATTGGCTGTAATTTCTTTTAAGGGAATGCCGTAAGCCGTAGATATAAACTCAGTCCTCGTTTTTAGAAAATCCAGCTTGCTTCCTTTAGGGATCGGACCTTGGCAAAAAGGATCGTTAAACTCGTGAAACTCCCCGATAAACCCGGCGACTTTTAGGCTATGTTTAATATCTGATCCACAGCGGATATGAAGAGTATCTTTATTATCAAGCTCTGGAATATGTCCTGAATTAATTTGGTTTTGCTTTATTTTAAGCTGATCACAATGGGCTTTTAATTTGAGCCAGGATGAAAAGCCATTTTCGCGGGCGACACATAATTGGCAATCAGAAAGTGTTATATTGCTTGAATCTATCGGCCTTTTTTCAAACTGGGGATGAAAACGCTTTAGCTTCGTCCTGGCAGTTTGATTTTGATTCTTGAAAGTTTTTAAAAGCTCTTTCGCACGCTTTTTTTGCTGTTCGTAGTTTAGAACACCATGAAACATTGTTCGGGGGGTAGCGGGAGACGCCAGATCTAATTCTGGTGTATTATTCATACGATTATCCTCTGAATAAGAACCTGTGTCCGCCAGTCAGGTTAGGAAATCGTTTATATCGATCATAAACGTTTAATTTTGGGCGCAGCCCTTTCCGCGAACATGGAGGCTTAATTAAAGCCAAGAAATTTATGCCATGAAGAAAAGGGAGCGTCAATATAGATTGAACTAGATAGGTCTAGGACATAGAGGGTTAAGCCAGAGATATTTAAGCCTTAAATAATTAAGGATGCGGTGCAGCGCCACCAAAGTGATCTGACAGATAGGTGGTAATCTCTTTGGGGTCGGTCAGCGTTTCAGATCCATTGATTATGAGAACCGGAAGCCATTGCTTTTCTTGTCCGAGAAATTCGATCACTTCAGTTCTAGGTTTCGCATGATCAATACGCCTGACTTCGATATGATCAAGCCAATGAGGATTAACCAAAAGTGCTCCTTCGATCATTGCACAGTGAGTGCAAAACCAACCGTCTTTATTTGTTGAAGGAAGATCCTTGTCTTCAAATGGCATTTTTAGAATAAAAAGAACAGGTTTTGTCACCATAAATTTCTGTGTCCGGTCTTTAAACTTGTTGGGTTATGGCTTATTGAGGCGGATTTCCTGCAGGTATTCCGACACAGATGATGTACCCATCAGGATCCCGAAGGTAGAGTTCGTTCATGCCATACCACTGTTGAAAAGGACCTTTTACAACAATGTCTTGAGGGGCTTTGTTCAGGATTGTTTCTGGATCCAAGCCACGGAAGTAAATAGTTCCCGATGGAGTAGGGGAGTTTTCGGGGCTATAGACTGACAATTCATCAGCCAGGCTTTGGGCTGTTTGAAGCATTATCTGCCCGCCAGATTGCGTTTCTTTATTATTATCGTCAGCTTTATTGTTTGAAGCGCTGTTTTGATTTTTCCACTCCAGTGTCGCAAAAGCTGCCCCAGCACCATTCCCTTCAAAGGAAACATCTTTTTGCGGGGAAACAAGGACAACAAGTTCCATCCCTAAAATGTCTCTATAGAAATTAAGGGATTTTTCTATATCCGTTACCATGAGGTTGGGGATAATCATTGATTACTCTCTATGTCATTTGCGGTTGGAATAAATTTTTGAAGAGCGCAATCATTACATCATATAAATGATGATGCAATTGTTTGAAAAGTTAAAGTTTTTCTATACGGTATAGTTACATATTATCCGGGTTACATATTATCCAGCCATTCGCTGGTTATGCCATGCAATAAACTGATCAGCGGGGACCGGGCGGCTGATATAGTATCCTTGGGCAGAATGGGCCCCCTGGCGTTTTAAAAACTGCAGGTGATCTTCTGTTTCTACCCCTTCACCTACAACATGAAGGTCCAAGGCTTTCCCGAGTGAAATAACCGCGGTAGCAATACCAGCATGTTCGGGATCTTCCATAATATTGGCAATAAAAGAGCGGTCAATTTTAAGAACATCAAAGGGAAGTCGCTTTAAGTAAGTCAGGGATGAATAACCTGTACCAAAATCATCCAGGGCAAAAGAGAAGCCCATATCTTTGAGCTCTAGCATTTTGGCGGCGGTTTCTTCTATATCAGCCAACATAGCACTTTCAGTTAGCTCTAATTCAAGTCGCTTTGGGCTGGTATTGGTTTCTTTGATAATCTGCTCTATGGTCTTTACAAAGTTTGGCGCATGGAATTGCTTGGCACTTATATTTACTGAAATTCGCGGGATTTTCGGGAAACTATGAAGTTGTTCGCAAGCAGTTCTGAAAATCAAAGCGCCTAGGGGATGAATCAAGCCGCTTTGTTCTGCTGAGGGAATAAAATCAAGGGGGGAGATTAACCCTTTTTCCGGATGTATCCATCTGACAAGTGCTTCTGCCCCCAAAACTTGGCCTGAGTTCACACACACCTGCGGCTGGTAATATAACTCAAACTGTTTTGCCGGTATGGCTTTGCGAAGATCATTCTCTAAAGCTAATTTGTATTTGACTGATTTTTCCATTTCTTCCTGAAAAAATCTGACAGTATTGCGCCCTGCCGCCTTAGCTTCATACATTGCTGTGTCAGCATGTTTTAATACGGTATCTGCACAGGTGGTATTCTTTCCTGAAAATAATGAAGCCCCGATGGAAAGACCTATGTGCAAAAGATGGTCGCCGAATTCAAACGGCAAGCTAAGCGCGTGAATGATTTCATCAGCAATCTGTTGCGCTTTAAGGGCGGCTTCTTCTTTATCTCTCGAAATTTCCGGTAGAAGAATGATAAATTCGTCGCCACCTGGTCGTGCTACTGAAGTGGTTTCTTTTAAAATACGACGAAGACGTTTTGATACTTCTATCAGTAGATTGTCGCCAACAGAATGCCCCAAGGAATCATTAATAATCTTAAAGCTGTCTAAGTCGAGAAAAAGTAAAGCGCTGTGACGTTGATGACGTGCGAACCTGATCAAGGTATGTTCCAGGCGATCTATTAAAAGGTTTTTGTTGGGTAGCCCTGTCAAGGCATCGTGATAGGCTAGGTACTGAATATGCTCTTCGGCTTTTTTATGTTTGAGAGAATACCGGATAGCCATTTCCACGGAATAGGGGGTTAGTTCTTGCTTTAAAAGGAAATCTTGTGCGCCTGCTTCCATTGCCTTCAAGTCTGCTTCGCGGTTATTTTCATCAGCAAGGAAAATTATGGGAACCATAATCTTGAGTTCATTAATGACATGATTAACAAATTCTATACCGTCTTGACCTGTTGATTTGTAATCTAGCAGAACGAGATCGTAACTTTCCAATTTTATCTTTTCGACACCTGTAATCAGGCTGGTGACCTTGTCATAACGATGAGTGTTATGGAAAGCCTTTTTCAGGCAACTTTTGACCAGAAGGTTTTGTTCCTGCTCATCTTCTAGGAGCAATATATTGAGCTGCTCTTCCATATTGGGCTTCCTGTGTAATTAATTCCTATAAAACAATTGGTCTTAGTTTTTTTTTGAAATTTATGTTGTCTGCTGATTAGTAACGGCGGTGCCTTTTTTTATGTGGGATGTATTGTTCTGGATGATGGAAATAAGAGTGTGATCTTGGTTCCGACATCAACCTTGCTGGCAACTTTTAGATTGCCACCAAAAAGTTTCATAAAGCTATGGCACAAGAAAAGACCTAATCCCGTTCCCTCGTGCTTTCTGGGGTGTACACGGTCTGTTTGGTCAAAAGCTTGCATTGCGCACTCAAGGTCCTGTTCGGACATTCCCATTCCGGTATCTTCTACTGTTATAATAAGGGCGTTATCTTCTTTAGTCGCTGCTTGAACAAGAATAGTTCCCTGTTCTGGAGAATATTTGATTGCGTTGGAAATCAGGTTATTCAAAATTTGTATTACAGCCCGTTTATCGCCCTTTAAATTGGGGAGGCCTGGGGAAATTTCCATTTTGAGATTTTGTTGAGAGCTTTCGGCCATTAGCTCTAGTTGTCTAAATGATATCTCGATAAGTTCTTTTATCTCTAAAGGCTCTTCCGTTAGTTCATATTTGCCTGCCTCAATCTTGGATAGGTCAAGAATATCGTTAATCAGGCTGATCAACAGGGTTCCGCTATTATGAATATCACGCACATATTCTTCGTATTTGGGGTGTCCTAATTTCCCAAACGTTTTACCAAGCATGATATCACTAAATCCAATGATAGCAGTAAGAGGTGTTCTGAGGTCATGGCTCATATTTGCCAGAAAATCTGATTTCGATTTATTGGCACGTTCTGCCGCGTCGCGCGCTTTTTTTAACTCGTACTCAGCCTTCTTGCGTTTGGTAATATCTGATGCTGATCCTCTATAGCCTTTGTACTTGCCTGCGTCGTCATAGAGAGGGATACCATTAATCAGAGCGTGATAAATTTTACCGTTTTCGCCGCGGTATCTGTAATGAAAATCCTTGATCTCTTCGCGATCATCAATCGCTTGTTGATATGGATACCAATCTTCAGATGTCATGGCATCGCCAGCCAGCTCTTGCCGGGTCATTCCCTGTATGTCAGTGAATTTTCGCCCCCGGTAACCCAACTTTTTACTGGCTGATTCCCAAACGATACGGCCCTTTTCGTCTGTTTCCCAAAGCCAGTCTGATGCTGTTGAGGCAAATTCTCTAAACCTCTCTTCGCTTGTTCTTAGGCGGCGTTCAACTTTCTCCAGTTCATTGACCATTGAATTAAAAGAGTGGACGAGATCATTGGCTTCTTTGAGAACGAATGTGTGAAATGAAGGTACTCTTGCGTTCAATTTACCGGATGCAACATCCCCTGCTGCGTGAACGACAGCCTGCATCGGCATTGATAGATAACGTGCCAAAAGCCAACTGACGAGTGCAGCAGCTATCACACCAAGAAGCGTAATAATTACAACTGCGGTTTTTACACCATTGGCGCGTTCTTCAAGCTCTGATAAAGGTTGAGGGATCATGACCCCCCACCCAATTTTGGGTAACGATGTGAAGCCTGCAATCATATCGGCCTTTATTGCAGGGGAGTAAAAGGTAGTTACCCCTGTCTGAGCAGCCATCATAAGAGCAACGGGTCTGATGTCGGAAATATCTTTGATCTCATCCTGCCATAAGGAATTAGGGTGGGAAAGAACCTGCCCCTTGTGATCAACAATTGCTGCGTGACCGAGTTTGCCGAACGAAATTTTCTGTCCAATATCAACAATATAATCAGTCTCAAGGCCACCAATAACCAAAGATCCATCAAGATCAGATTTTATTAGGTATATTGTTGGTTTCCCATGAGAGTTATGAAAGGCAGGGGAAAAGAAAACGTGATCAGGCAAGAGTTTCGCGCGTTCTATATCCAGAGATAGTTTGGCCAACATGTCCTGGGAGAGATGGCCGTTGTTCTTGATCGATGTTTTCCCCTGTTGATCTGTATTGATACTGAATACACGCCCTGTCTTGTCTGTTATACAAATATGATTGAAGTTGACGATTTTCATAAGATCACCAATTTGCTCGGCGGACTTTTTTGTTTGCAGATATTGGGCGGAAACTCGGAAAATCTGTTCGGCGTCGCGGGCATAACGATCTAATGCGCCCGTCAGGTTTTTTGCTAATAGCAAATGTTTGTCTTCAGTTGCCGAATATTCATTTTCAATTGCAGTTTTTTGGGCCCATGCTGCGAGGAAGAAAACAGGTATGGTTGAGATAAGGGTAAACCCTACAAAAAGTATGTGATGCAGACGAATTTTCTTTGGGCTTATCTTCTTGCCACCTGTATCCATTAAGGTACCCCGATTATCCTTTGGATGGCCGATCCCACGCGATATCGCGATAGAATAAGTATCAATGTTTCTAATTCTACAATCTAGGGATTTCTAATTCATTAATGCGCAACCCATGATGATTGTTAAGGTGTTGTTTTATTAACATCCTATAAAGAGCAATGAGATAAGATGGTTTTCTTCTAAGAGTGATTCAGGGAATTATTTCAATTAAAACAAGGCGCTATTAATGTCACTTAAAGGATTAAGTGCTTTCAAGGAAATTTCATTTAAAAAGCTATTCTTCATTGGTTTTTGCTGTTTAGTTGCTGGCATAGCTAAACCTGTGTTTTCTCAGGAAACATCAAATACGGTTAAATTTAAGACGAAAAACGAACTGGTTTTTGGCATGTCGACCGCGTTGTCCGGTCCTGCCGCTGAACTTGGGAAAAATATGCGCCTTGGGGTGCAGATCAGGTTGGAACGGGAAAATAAAGCCGGGGGAATTGGTGGACGTAAAATCAGATTGATTGCCTGGGATGACGGGTATGAGCCTGAACGCACAATCCCGAATATGCGAGATCTTATTAATCAGGAAGAAGTTCTCGCCGTTATTGGGAATGTTGGGACACCGACAGCTATATCGGCTATTCCGATTGTGAACGAAGAAAAAACACTCCTGTTTGCACCTTACACTGGTGCTGGTGTCTTGAGAAAAAATCCCCCTGATCGCTATGTCATAAACTATCGCGCTAGCTATGCGGAAGAAACATCAGCCATGGTGAATGCCTTGATTAAGGAAGGTGGGTTGAAACCAGAAGAGATTGCTTTTTTTACCCAAAGAGACAGCTATGGAGATGCGGGGTATATCGGTGGTATAAATGCCCTGAAAGAACATGGGCTGCAATCTGAAACGGATATCGTCCATAGTCGGTACGAGAGAAACACACTGGTCGTTGAAAGTGCGTTAGCCGATATTTTGCTCGCAGATCCTGTTCCAAAAGCGATCATTATTGTCGGTGCGTATGCTCCGTCAGCAAAGTTTATGAAGCTCGCCCGCAAGGTAGGACTAGAGTCACTTTTTCTTAATGTATCTTTTGTCGGGAGTGCACCACTGGCCAAAGAACTTGGCAATGATATGAAAAGGGTAATTGTGACACAGGTTGTACCCTATCCTGAAGATCTGTCTGTCCCAATTGTGCGCGCTTATCATGACGATATGAAGTTTTATGGCAGTGGCCGAAATGTCTCTTTTGGTAGTTTAGAGGGATATATCGCCATGGAGATCTTAATCAAGGCGATGAACAATATCGAAGAGCAGCCCAATCGCGAGAATATTATTGATACCCTTGAAAATCTTGGAAACTTTGAAATTGGTTTGGGACATAAACTGTATTATGACCGGGAAAACCATCAAGCAAGTCACAGGGTTTGGTCAACAATTTTAAGGCAAGGTGAATTTATTCCCTTCAATTGGAAAAACATACCATCACTATTGGTTCCTTAGGGCGTATTAATGATCGAAGATAGTCATGTTAGAAGAATAAAACGAATGCTGTGGGCACTCATCGGTCTGAGCATCTTTATTCCTCTTGTGGTCAATCTTTTTTTGGGGTGGGGCGTTGTTAATCAACAGGAACAAAAAGGTGTATTAATAGAGCAAGAAAAAACGTTTAACGAAGATGTTTCAAATATTAATGAAAAGATACGGACTGGTATATTTGAGATTGAGAGGTTGTTGGAAGCATCTGAGCGAACGAAACCTGTTGAGGGAATCAAGGCTATACGAGGACTAGAAGTTGCTATCAATGGCTTGCCTACTAATGATAATGCGGAACTCAAACAGCTCAAAAATTCACTTAAAGAACAGTCAAAAAAACTTCTTGGTGTTCTTTTTAAAGCGGCGGATTGGCGTGGTCGGAATGATCGGGTATTTGAAGATATCAGTCGCGATGTGACGTTGAATGATGTTCGCGGCCAACTGACCAAAATTCAAGTGCTCATTAATGCTGTTATTGGGAAATTACGGCTGGATATGGTGCTTTCGTTGAAAGAGTATGAAAGAGGCAAAAAAGGCAGAAACTCAAAGCATGCCGTTGATGCAATTATTCGTGAACATAAAAATCTCTTAAGTCGGAATGTTGGAAATCTTTTAACTGAACTGGCGGACCTACAAAGGTTGGTTGAGGTTCTTTCCGGAGAGAAAGATTATGACCGTCTATCGGATATAAAAGATAATCGCTTAAAACCGAGTTTAGAGCGCCTTGAAAGGGCTGTTCGTTCTATCAATCTTGGCGCCAATGTGAATAGCGACCTAGATAATGAATTGGCGTTGCTCAAAGTAAAGCTCTTGGGAACTGAGTATCTTGGTGAGGTCACATCTAAAAGAGATATTGGTGTCAGTCTTTATTCCGTTATGTATGATTATTTGGGCTTACAGGTTCGCAATAAAGAGTTACGCGATGAATTAAGTGGAATCCTTGTTAATTTGGATCAGGATTGGGTTTCGTTTGTTAATACAACACGCAAATTACACGAACTCTCTGTTGTGAAGTCGGATGAAAATTTATCGAAGACGTGGATTACAGTTTCATTGATCAGCTTTTGGGGAGGCTTAATTTTTCTTATTGTGATCTGGTTGATATTCAAAGCGGTTTCAAAACAGGTTGATACACTTGGTCATTTGCGGCGTCAGGCCGAAGCTGCCAATCAGTCCAAAGATAATTTTCTGGCATCAATGAGCCATGAATTGCGGACACCTTTGAATGCGATTATCGGTTTTTCTGAGATAATGAAAATGCAAGCATTCGGTCCCTTGGGAAATGATAAATACATCGAATATTGCCAGGATATAAAGCGGTCCGGGGCACACCTTCTGGATATCATTAATGATATTTTGGATGTTTCTGCAATTGAAGCCGGTTCGTTTAAAATAAATGAAGGGGAGTTCGTTTTTGAAACAACTTTGAACGAAGCCGAGTTGATGGTCAAGCTTCAGGCTACTGAAAAAAATGTCAAGCTTTGCAGTGAAGTTAAATACGAACGATTGGTGCTTTTTGCTGATGAAAGATTAGTTCGGCAAGTTATTATGAACTTGCTGGTAAATGCTGTAAAATTTACTCCAAATGGTGGCACGATTTGTATTCGTGATAGCTTTCAAGAAAATGGCGATTACCATCTTGTTATCATTGATACAGGTATTGGTATGGATGAAGAGGGAATGGAAACTGCGTTAACACCATTTGGTATGGTTCGGAGTGCCTATGACGATAATACAAAAGGAACTGGTTTGGGGTTACCATTGGCCAAACGGATGATGGAAATTCACAGCGGAACCATCGAGATAAAGTCCGAACTTGGCCAAGGTACCGAAGTAACACTTATCTTCCCATCCGAGCGTGTTCGCGGTTAAATTTTCTCCTGGATTTATAGAAAATAATCACTTGATGAAGGACAACGGAAATTTTTTGGTTTTACTGAGGTTGTCCGATCAAAATGATCCGTTCTGAGGCAGTTAATAGGCCTTTTAATAAAGTATTTCTGAACGTGATGTCTTTGGTTTCTGAAGAGGGTGATACAGAGTTCTCGAGCGGAAGGATAAGGACAGTTGCCGGAGATAGTTGGTCCCGGCTTTTGTTGGCAGGGAGAGCGTAGGCGAGGTTAAGGTTATCCAGTTCCCCAAAAGAAAAATCGTGATTTTTCCCGCTAAATTCTATCGTAACCCGCCCGTCGTCTAAATAGGATTTTTCAGCACCAGTCGTGGGGATTTCATCACGGGTGATATCTTTGATAAAACCAATATCGCCTGTCATTAAATCTTTTTCGCAATCATTCTGTTGCAAAATGACTTTGTCGCCAATTTTATAGCGCGCCCCAAATTTTTGCAGATTTAAGCCATGCTGTTGATCATTTAACAGATTCTGAAGTTGAAACGTCAAGTTTTGCGGCCCGATCATGCCTTTGGCCATGCTAATGACCTGAATGTCTTTTATCGGGTTGTATTTAAAGCTTTTGGGTAAGCGGTTTTTGATGACTTCGACTAGTTTACGTTGTGCGTCCTGCTCATTCTCAGCTGTAATAAAATAGAAGCTACCAGGATTTTGTGTGTCAGAACTATAGTCGATGTCCCCGCCCGTGCTTAGTGTAAGCGTGTTTTGGGCAAGCTTGTTGCTTTGAAAGCTTGCGGATAGTTGATCAAGAGCAATCTTACTATGATCAACTGATTTAAGAAGCTTATCGAGTACCCGGCCAGTGCCGGGGAAGAAACTACCTGGAAAAGTTGTGGGTAAATGATTTTTCATCAACACCAGACTTGCACTCTCAGGCAGAGCGTCCAGTACAGAAAGTAAGATTGAACGGTCCAAGAGATCTGCCTGATCAATAATCAGAAGCTCGCAATCCAGTGGCTTGCGTGCGGTTCGTTTGTAACTTTTACTCTTGGCATTGTATTCAAGTAGTTTGGTTACTGAAACTGTATCTGTATCCAGTGCAGAATTTGTTGTTTTTAACTGTGTAGAGGATGGAACCGCGACGACAGTGGATATGTTTTTTGCTGTGACGATTTTAGCAAAAGCTTTTATAACGTCATCTTTACCAGTTCCGTGAATGGCTTCCAGGATGGTGAACTTTCTTTCCAGCAGTTTGGCAACGGCACCTTTTTGTTTTTCGGCGAGAACAATCTTGTCGCGGTTAATAACCCAATCAATTGCTTTTTGGGTATCTATCTCTCCCCAGGGAACAGTGCCTTCTGAAAATGTGTTCAGACGCTTTTTGATTTTTGTATCTACCTGCCAATCTTGTTTCAGGATCAAGAATTCGTGTGAGTTCCCAGTTGTATTTTTTTGGGCATCTTTTTCTTTGAAGGCATGTATATGTTTGGCTTCAATCTCTTTTGCCAGAGCCTGTTCAAGAATATCAGCAGGGATTTCCAGGCGCTTATGCAGGAGAGCCAAAAGGTTGTTTTTTTCGCGTGCATCAGCGGCCTGAGCGAGTGCGTAATACAAGGCTGCGCCAGCTCGTTCTATAGAGTGCGCTTCCAATCCAAGTCGGTGCGCAATACTATCGGGTACATCAAAGGGAATAGCCTTTACATCGCGAACGATACAATAGGGATTGCCTTTTAATTTCGCGATAGTGTCTTGTCCAAAACAAGTAAAAAGTCGATAGGCCCTAGCAGGATCAACACCGTGGTTATGCAAGAAGGTCGCAATTTCCGAGAGTGTTTTTCTTTCTTCTGACCATTCTTGCAGAAGGTTAACTTTCCCTTTTGGCAGGGATGTTTCTGTCGCAAGCTTTTCCGGTGCTTCAATGATTACTTTCAGCGTATCGGTTCCAAAGCTTTCGACCAATTGTTTTGCTGCCTTTGCCCCGAGCCCTTTGATCATGCCGTCAGAGAGCTGTTTTTCAAGGTTTGCGAGAACTTTTTCCGGGCTTGGCCCTTTGCCGCCGAGATGTTCGTCCAAAAACTCACGACAAACATTAAAATCGGATGTATAGCCCTTGGGAAGTTTTAACCCCTTGTTTTGGGCAACGGACTTTGCCGTTTCCTTCATTTTATCCGTTGGCTTGCCTTTACCCGCATTTTTTGGCATTGCCACGCCTGTGTTGATCTTGGGCGCGGTAGCAGCACTGGTTTTGAGGATGCTGATAAGGCGTTCTGTATCATTGCCGATATCGTCCCAAACCTGCCGAGCCGTCTGTTTCCCTTCGAGCACGTCGTCCATGTTCATTTCCCACATGGCGGTAACACCGGGGTCAACCAGTTCCGGGGCTGCTGCTTTCAGGGTTTTGAACAGGGTCAGACCTGCGTCGGTTGGAACGATATGTTTTCCACTTTGGGCCAGAAAGTTTTGTAGTTTTAGCCCGGTAATTACCGCTGCACGTGTGGCCGGTGTGCCGATACCCTTAGCTTCTTTTAGACGTTCTTTCAGGTCTTTGTTTTCAACAAACCGCCAGGCATTCTGCATGGCGTCGATCAAGGTTCCCTCGTTGTAGCGTGGGGGCGCTTTGGTTTTCTTGGTATCCGTTGTCACGGGGGACAGAACGGCAATGTCTCCGTCTTGAATAGGGGGAAGTTCACCAGCATGATCTTCCTTCTTTTCCATGACATCGGTATAGACGGCTTTCCAACCTTGTTCTTTGGGGATATTACCTGTCACTTTGAAATCGAGAATGTTCTCTTTTTCTTGACCTGTCTCTTCATCAGGCAAAGTTACCGGGGCTTCCATAGATACACTGGTCGATTCATAGACGTAATCAGGCATCAGGATCGCGAGATAAGAACTTGCAACCAGATCGAACATGCGTTGTTCATCTTGGGTCAGGCGTGCATAGATGACTTCTACGCGATCCATGGTGTTTTTATTGGGGACAATCGCGTGGTGCGATACACCCTTCAAACCTGCATCAGAAAAGTGGCCGGATTTTCCTTTGCGCACTTCGGGAGATGACAGGTCAATCCCCTGATATTGCGGAAGCTTGGTCAGTCCCTGAATGATTTCGCCGATGTCTTCTATCTGGTTTTCTGCCAGATAACGGGATTCAGCACGGGGGTAGGTCTGAATTTTTTTACCTTCCCCATCGTAGAGTTCTTGAGCAATATTAAGCGTCTTGTCGGCGCTCCATCCCCAGCGGCGGGCGCATATTTTTTGTAATTCTGGCAGATCAAGAAGGCGCGGTGGTTTTGTTTTCTTGATCTTCTTTTCTGTTTTGAGTGGACCTTCAAAGCCTTCGACAGCTGCGCGGAGTTTTTCAGCCTTTTCCGGGTTCAGAATACGGTCTTTGGGGGCGTGACGAAGGTCCAGTTCGCCACTTTCAGCCTTTGCCGTCGCGACAAGATGGTAATAATCCTGCGGCGTAAAATCCAGAATTTCCAATTCGCGCATACAGACGATTGCCATGGTCGGCGTCTTTACACGACCAATACCTATTGCGCCGTATTGTCCGGGTTGTTTGAGGGCAACGGTAGCGGCACGGGTTAGAGACAGGTTATAAACCTGATCCGCTTGCTGACGTACAACTGCTGCTTGGCCCAGATTATGATATTTATCATTGGGTTCCAGATTATCAAAAGCCTGTCGCAGGGTCTTTTCGTCCTGCGCTGTGAACATGGCGCGCTGAACCTGACCTGCAAATTTATAGTGCCGTAAAATCTCTTCACCAATAAGCTGCCCTTCGCGGTCACAGTCGGTTGCGATGATGACGCGTTCGGCTGTCTTAAGAGCTTTGGCAATGGCTTCCAGTTTGCTTTTTGCTGAAGGCGAGGCATCAGGGGCCGGACAGGTTGGATAGAAATCATCAGGCTTGAGCAAGTCAAATGACCACCGTCCCCAACTGCTTTGAATTTGTTGAGGTTCCTGCAGGCTTAACAAGTGTCCTTCCGCGGGAAGAATTTGCCCGTATTTACTGCCGATTGCCGCTTGAACGTCGCGCTTTTGCGAGGTTTTTTCCGTAATAATAATGGTGGACAATCTGAAACCCTTTACCGTCACTCAACTCTCCTATGCTTTTACCGTAAAGAAGGGCGTGGGATAAAGCCTCTCTTTTTAAAAAGTTTGCGTGTTGAGGGTTTGATTGGTTTTTTCCTCTAAATGGATTTCTTCACAAAATTCCAGATGAATTGTTTGGTTTGCCTGTCAGCTATAAAATAGGGGCGGGGAAGTGGGCGTGATTTCTGCGTTGGATATGCACATATCATTTCCTCATTTCTGTTTTATATCTGGCGGGAGGAATAATGAGTGATCCGGATCTAAAGCAGCAGCTGACCGAACGACAAAAGCGATTTGTCGAAGAATATCTGATTGATTTTAACGCCACGCAAGCTGCAATTCGGGCGGGATATAGTCCCAATTCAATCAAGCAAAGCGCCAGCCGAACATTGAAAAATCCCTTGGTGCAAGAAGCCATTGAACAAGCTAAAGCTGCACGCTCTCAACGTTTGCAGGTAGATGCCGATTACGTTCTTAAGGGAGCCGTAGAGCTGTTTGAACGTTGTATGCAGCGCAGTCCGGTTGCTGATGCAGATGGTGAATACAAGTTTCAGCACACGGGGGCTGGGAAAGCGTTGGAGATTATCGGGCGGCATGTTTCTGTTCAGGCCTTTAAGGAAAAAGTTGAAATGTCGATCGAAAACGAACTCATCGACCGTCTGATGCGTGGCCGTAAGCGGTTGAATGATAAGTAGCTTTACATAAGCCATCTCATCTTCTTGTGACTACCTTTTTATCTGTTTTTTTGAGGTGTTTGATGACCCATGGGGTTGATTTGGATCTTGCCGAGGACTGTGCAAAATTTTATGCCGATCCGCTCGGGTTTGTCCTATGGGCTTTTGATTGGGGGCAGGGAGACTTAGCCGATTTTGAAGGCCCACGCGACTGGCAGCTGGCGTATCTGGAAGATCTGGGGGAACAGATCAGAGAACGCGGGTTTGATGGTCTTCATCCCGTTGCTCCAATGGATATGGCAACGGCTTCTGGCCATGGGATTGGCAAATCAGCGATGTCGGCTTGGCTTATTCTCTTTATCATGTCAACGCGGCCCTTTGCCAAAGGGGTGGTAACATCGAATACCAGTGATCAGCTGCGCACAAAAACCTGGGCCGAGCTGGGGAAGTGGCATAAGCGTTGTTTAACCGGTCATTGGTTTAGCTATAGCGCAAGCAAAGGGAATATGGCGCTGGTCCATAAACGCCACCCCGAAAGCTGGCGGTGTGATGCGCAGACTTGTCGCGAGGAAAACTCTGAAAGCTTTGCCGGCTTGCACGCAGCAAATTCGACGCCATTTTATCTTTTTGATGAAGCCTCAGCTGTACCCGATAAAATCTGGGAAGTTTCGGATGGCGGACTGACCGATGGCGAGCCCATGCGCTTTGTCTTTGGCAATCCAACCAGAAACTCGGGGCGTTTTTTTGAGTGCTTTAATCGGTTACGCCACCGCTGGAAAACCAGACAGATTGACAGTCGTTCGGTGGATGGAACCAACCAGAACCTGATGCAGCAATGGGTTGAGGACTATGGCGAAGACAGTGACTTTGTCCGCGTGCGTGTCCGAGGTGTTTTCCCAAGGGCAGGATCAACCCAGTTTATCAGTGGTGTGATTGTTGAGGTGGCACAAAGTCGCCAGCTTTCGGCGCAGCCACAAGATGCCATCGTCATCGGTGTGGATGTGGCCCGTTTTGGCGATGATCAGTCGGTGATTTTAGTACGGCAGGGACGTAAGGTATTGGAAATCAAAAAGTACCGTGTGGATACCATGCAGCTTGTTGGGCATGTGGTTGAGGTCATACGCCAATATCGTCCAGACGGTGTTCTCGTTGATGGTGTAGGCGTTGGTGGTGGGGTTGTGGATCGCCTGAAGCAATTGGGCCATGACTGCATTGATGTGAATGCCGGTGCCAGAGCGCAGGACCAGAAGACTTACATGAATAAACGCGCCGAGATGTGGGGCAAGATGCGTGACTGGCTCAAGGGTGGTGATATCCCTGCTGATGATCAGGAGGTAGAAACGGATCTGACAGCTATTGAATACGGCTTTGACGCAAAGAACAGGCTACAGCTTGAACGTAAGGAAGACATGAAAAAGCGGGGGCTGCACTCACCTGATGTGGCGGATGCACTGGCGCTTACCTTTGCCGAGGATATCGTCAAGTGGTCAGAGGATGATTACGGAGATATGGAGGTTGCTATCTCGGATTATGAGCCGGGGGGTTAGAGTAGTTTGTGAATAGTAGTTAGTATAAGGCCTGTGAAAGAAAAGATCCCTCCAATTAATGAAAATGGTTTGAACTTTGAAGAAGTGTTAGCTGGGTCTTCATCTGTAGTTACTGTTATCCATTGGATACTGAGTGTTTTTCCTAAATATAAAATGAATTTTAAAAAAAACATAATGTAAAGAAATGCCAAATAAATGGTTAGTGGTACGAAGGATGTTAGAGAGTAAAGTATATTGCTCAAATTGTTTGCTTCAAAAGGAGATTCAATAAATACATCATTTAAGTAGCTTAAAAATAATTGTACATCTAAATCAATTATAAATTTAAATGGCTCGTTCATAAAGGCAATTATATACGATGAATAATGTAAGTTGAAAGTAAATAGAAACCATAATAATAAGAGTGACAATATTAAGGCTTGTGTTGTTAATTGAAGTAATGTCATGTTGAATTTTAAAAAAGTTAGTTTAGATTTTGCTATTTTATACAATGTTTTTGTTGCCAATATTGCAGTAAGTGTATCGAAAAATGCATTAATTAATAATAATAAAAACAATGTTGAAATTGGATCAGTATTTGAATTTTCAAAAGTTAAGCCCCAATAGGATCTAAGGGTTGTGGTATAGGGGAGAGAGTGCATTGTTTCGTATGATATCATAACTCCTAGGGAAATCGCGATAATCGTTAGCGGGAAACTTGATGATGCTATTACAAGTATTTTTTTGGTTGAAGAGCTATTTTTACCTAGTAATAACCTACCAAGTTTTAGAGTGTTAATAGCTGTCAGACGAGGTAATTCAGGAGGTTTGTAATAGTTAAGTTTCGTTAAATATATCAGTAATTTGCGATGGAATTCTATTTTTTGCGCATTACTCATCCAGACATCTATCAATGTGCCGAGCGCTGCGGGAACTGCTAGAATTAAACCTATTTCTAAAAAAGACATATACCTCTTGCCCCCCTTGATTGCAAAATTCTGCCCTCAGTTATAGATTAAGTCAACAGGGGGTGGTAAATGTATAAAATCGCATTAGTATTTGTGCCACTTTGCTATGAGCGCGATGTTACTGATGAGATGGTGGATTACTACAAGGAAACACAGGCTAAATACGGCAACTGAGCCTAATCGAACGCCTCAACCTGTTGTTGTGTGAAGGGAATCAAGGTGAAAAATTCTCTCGTGTTCTTGACGCTAACAAGCAGCACAGTGATGGAACGCCAATACAGCAGATTAAATGGAATGCTGATGTGTTGCCTATTTTGAAGAGTTAATAAAAGCGTTACCTTTTTGCAATATTTGGAAGGCCCCTTAACAGGGGTCTTTTTCTTATTACTAGATGTATTTGGTAATCACAATTATGTACCTATAGGTTGAAAAAAGTAGAAATAATTCTGTTTTCAGTTAATGTTAGCCTACAAATAACTACTCTCTTAGTTTAATTAGGAGTATGTCTGTGCCTGAATGGCTAAAATTATTTATGGAAGCGACACCTCTTCCTGCTCAATGGGCTATTTTTACTTTCAGCTTATTTTTTACCGTGACTAAAGTCATAGGCTCAGATCATTTGAAAGCTGAAATCAGCTTATATTTGCAGGGGGATTATTCTAAGAACTGGTCACATAGTTTTAGAAGTTGGTTCGATAGTGTGTTTGGCGATAACCATTGGAGCAGAAGGTGCTTCATTAGATCAACGATTGCATCTCTTGTTGGCGTAACAGCGTTGTATTGGGTTTTTACCGCCCAATTGGGGCAGCGTCCAGGTACACCTCTTCCTCTTTCTGAAATAATAATTATAGGACTTAGTGTAAATGTTTTTGCAGATTACATATCTCTACGCCAAAGTCGTTGGCTCCTTGGCTTTATTCCACGCTTAGAAAGAATAATACCTTCGGTATGGGGGAGCGTGGTGTCAGGGTTTATATGGCTTTTACTTGATATAATTCTTAGTGCCAGCATTATTTTTAGCTCCCTTTATTTGTACTTTTATGCGTATTCGTACCTCACAACGGGGCCTATTGAGATTCCAAGTTGGGGGCAATTATTCGGTATCTACAGTGTGTATGCTATTTTTATTTACTCCTCTTTTCTTACATCTGTTTGGTCAATTTTATTTTTTCTCTCCGTAACAACTATGCGGATTACAAAAGGACTTTTTAAATCAAATCGAGCAAGTCCGGATAAGTATCCGTTCGTGATATTTAGCTTTATTTGTGGGACATGGGTGTATTTTATTGTTCTCGGTTTTGAAGGTTTACAAAGCAAAGGGGTGTTTGACGACGTGCTATGCCAAAGAGATTCTGAAGTATGCGTTGCTCAAGCTAATTTAACCAAAGATGATAAAAAGGCTTTGGAATATTTCTCAAAAGCTTGCTTGGGAGGGTCAGAAAATCATTGCCTTAAATCTGGACAAAAATATTTCAATAATGATGACGCTAAAGCAGTACAATTATGGCTAAAAGCGTGTCGGGCAGATTATTTTCAAACTTGTTCTAATCTCGGATTTATGTATAGCAAAGGTAAGGGAGTAACAAAAAATTATAAAGAAGCATTATACTATTTAAATAAATCTTGTAACGATACCGTTAGCGTTGGCTGTAAACATTTAGGGGTGTTGTACAGTCTAGGGGAAGGCGTGCCTCAAAGCGATGAAAAGGCTGCAGAATACTATAAAAAGTCCTGTGACGCCGGTAATGGTCCGGGGTGTTTTAATCTTGCGGGTTTTTACTTAGAAGGGCGATATCTAGCATATGATGCTGATAAGGCCTTGAAGTTATATGAAGATTCTTGTGGAGTGAACTATGTTGATTCATGTTTCTTGGTGGCCTATTTGTTCGACGAAGGAGTACATTTTGAAGCAGATTATTTGTTTGCGATTAAAATGTATGAAGCCCTTTGCAATAATTTACTTCATGGCGAAAGTTGTCATAACTTGGGTACTATGTACTTAGAAGGCAGAGGGGTTGAGCCAAATGATTCTAAAGCTATTTCTTATTTTCAAATATCTTGTGAACATGGAATTTCAGAAAGTTGTGCTTATTTGAATCAATGATCATTTGAAGTAAAGTGATAGTAGAACCTTTATCTCTAACCTTGACTATTACAGTGCTTTGTATCCCATTGCGTTCTAACTCAATATCTCGTATCATTCTCGCGGGCTAGTTCGCCCAAAGGCTCTGCAAATGCAGGGCCTTTTTTGTTATGTGTTTTTGCCTTCAAACCAGCAGAAGCTACTTTCTCCATCCGAGGAAAAGCACCTGCGGGTTAGGTTGGTAGTTTGCTCAATCGGTTTATGTTTACAGTTGGTCATTCTCGCCTCACAGACGCGAGCTTTATCAGCTGTGGCAAGTTTTTCTGCGTCTTTTTTGCAGATGTCGCTGCTAAATGCAGATGTCGCTGCTAAATAGGGAGCTAGTGCAGTTGTAATTTGTGCCTGATGATTTGTTCGGGTTCGCAAAGTTTAAAGCCTTAGCGCCAAAATGAGCCAATTCAGCGGGCTGACAAGAAGCCAAGCCTAACGACAGCAATAAAACACAAATTCGAGCAAACATAATAACCCCGTTATCTACCCTCATATTGAGAGTGGAATGATGAAGAGTCAACTATAAGGAGTTGTGAAATGGCACGATCTAGAGATCCCGATGTAGATTGAGGAAGTTTATGGATGCGGTTTGTGTTTTATATGAACTTTTTGGATAATATCGCTGACTAACAGTATAAATCTTTGTTTATTGTTGGAGGATAAAATGGGGTTCGTGTTTTTTCTTGCTGGTCTTGTGGGGCTCGCGTTTGGGATGTGGGGGATGTATACGGATGCTGGCCGGGTGCGATTTGATGAAATGGATGGCCTCTACCCGATGTTCAGTGCTCTAGCTGGCGGGGTTTTGATTATCATTTCCATTGTTGTGATTTACTATCGCAGTCGTTGAACGCACCCAGATAAAATTGATCAGGTGAAATCTATCAAACCCCCTTTAAACTTTATCAAAACCCCGGGCGAGGAAAAACAGGCAAGGTAGCGCAGCGTATACGGTGATAAGCAAAAGCCAGAATTGGGTGAGTTGGTAGTAAAACCCTGGCTGGTTGATAAAGAGAAAATAGCAAATTCCACCAGCATATAAAACGGTTATGATTATGCTCAATGTCGGGGAAATGCGTTCACTGACCCACACAGACAGACACAGGTGTGGAAAGAGGAGGAGTAAAAAGAGATCTAACAGCCTCTGTTTGAAAATCATCAAGCTGTTCCGGAAATTTGTAAGCATTTAATCTGAATTAACACTTCATTTGATTAGTCGTATTTATAGCCGTCAAATCTAACGATTTCTCATCGCTGTTTCATTGTTCGTGTAGTTCTATCTTCACTTCTCTCTTTAAGTCTTGAGCAAAAGCTAACTTTAATGTGCTGATGAATAGTGATTGGGCGCATATCTCAAGTCAATATACGATGATGTGATCATTGTTTTAAAAAATGATTGAAAAATAACCTAATATGATTAGGATTGTTGTGACTGATTGATTGTACCGAACGCCGCAAACCTTGCTGAGGGGCGCGGCGTTTTGGTATCTGGCCTCAAAAATTTTCAGCAGATGTTTGGAATTAAATCTCGCTGATCCCAGAATAAGTATTCAAATTACCTTGGGTGATCAAAAAATAGTTCATTTTGCGAGTGAATGCGTAGCTAATCGTAATGACTACTACGCATACTTCCCAACGCATAGCCTATAGTTGAGAAAACCAGGATTAAAATTATCGTTGCTAGACCAAAAGTACCACCGATGAAAGTAATACTAAACCAGCTTAATATCAGAGCAACTATAGTGCCGATGAGTGCACCGAGGAAACTATTTTTCATTGGAGTTTACCGTAGTAACATATCCTTATGGTTGTGTTGATTTTGACGATGTTTATGCCTTTCGTCAATGTTTTGTTGTGAGAAATTTATGACTTGTAACGAAGTATGCGTACTAATCTTATTATGCTTATGCTTTGAAATGATCAGTCGCGCTCAATAGCTCAGAGAATGTCACGGTATTCGTCGTACAGTCCCAGAGGTTTAAACATGCATTGTAATGGATCATATTCGGATACTGGTCGGAAGTTGGTGTTCTTCGTTTGCAAAGCTTTTTGATCTTCTGTTTGTAACGGAATTCCTTGTGCCATCTTATTGAAAGCTTTGCGATGGGCTGTTGTCATCAGATTATCCCATGTATCTTTGCTATTACAGGAGCACATTTCTGATTGTTCAGCAGGTTTTAAATTTATAAGCCTGTCGACTGCTTTTTTCATGAAGTCTTTTTGTTTTCTGGTGATCTGAGGATGATCAATGAATTGATTGAATTCCTGGATAATACTATCTTTTGTTAAGTTGGTATCAGCCTGTTTCATACATGTCATATAGCCGATAGACATGCCGGGTTGATCAAATAAAACATTGACTTGTTCGAGCTCGTTTAGAATTTCTGGCGGGTATTTTGTAAATTCGCCATTTCTCATTTGACGTTCAAGTTCTTTGGCATCAATTGATTGAGCGTAAGATATATTACTTATTATCAAGCTTAGAATGAAAAATATGGGGGCAAAAAATCGCATGAGTTAATCCTGTCAGGTCAAATATTGTACTTTGGTCATGAAGAAATTATTTGCAAGAAATCTGGAGGTGTTGGGATTAGTAAAGTCGAAACCGCGTTTTAAGTTCGCTGTATAGTCCCATAGGTACAAGAGTACATTTTACTGATTTGGGTATTTTCCCAGAAGGTTTTGTTGCAGTTGGTGTGTGCGCGAGATCGAGCACTTCTTCTGGAGTTGCATCCACACCTAAAGCAAGTTTGTTAAACGTTTCTTTCTGATTATCGGGAAAATCTTTCCAAGTGTAATCGGCCATACAGGCCGCGGTTTTGGAAGACTCTTCTGGTGTCATATTGATAATGCGGTCTTTTAGTTTTTCAAAAAACACAACATGTGAATGCGGCGCACCTGGTTTGGATTTCAGGTCGTCAAATAGCTTTGCAACTTTTTGTCGTTCTGCTGGATCAGTGATGTCCTGATAATTATAGCGATAGATGACGGCTTTGCCGGGCGTATCGACCAGTTTTCTATCCAGTGCCAGAGTATCAAGAGTTTTTTGGTCGTAGTGTTTAAAATCACCGGATGTGAGCGCGTGTTTTAACTGAAAGATATTGGTTATGCGCTTTGCTATCTCCAAGGGATAATGTCGCGAATAGTTGTATTCAGATTTTGTCTGTGTAGAGGCTTTGTTTTTATGTGATGAGGATGTTGTCTGACAGGCTGTGACGACAAGCAATAAAACCATCGATGTAATGATACGCATTTCTAGGGCACTAACCATGATAGAAAAATATATAGTAATCTCAATTATGCGTAACAGTAGGATGTTAATACCCTGAGTTCAAATGATTTTCATCTATATTTTTGAGCAGATAAAAGAGGATCATTATTAGAAAAGATAGCATAGTTCTATGATACTTTTCGTTCTGATGATTCCGCAGGTAATATCCCCATAGGAAAATGCGCCTTACGATCAAAAAGCTCCACAGATGCGGGGCTTTTTTGTTGGGTGAATGGTTGATGAAGAAGAGACTCATCGAAATATACTTTATAAGGGAATTGAGATGGCCAGATCTAGGGATTTCGATACTGATAGAGGCAGTTACGGCGGAGGTGGTACGAGTGAGCGAAACGGTGGTAATCCTGATTTTGGTAGTAACCGGGGGGGATATGATCGACCAAGTACAGGAGGTTGGAGACATTCCGATCCATGGAATAATCCTGCACCTGGAAAAAAACCGTCGCAATCACCTGAAGCACACCGTTCTAATATAAGGGATTGGCAAAATGCAAGGGCAGGACAAAGAGCTTCTGCCATTGCTAAAATGAGAAAGACTCATCGAAAATCTACTTTGGATCCGCAATATCCTGGTGTGGAGAACTTTGGTGCAGGAATTTCTGTAGAAGAAGAAGGTTCCGGAGCACATCCAAAACATGAACGTAAATGGGGAGGGAGACAAACGTCCTCAGGTCGTGCCGCCCAGAATATGGACCGGCGAGGATATCATGAATACTTGGGATCTGTTTCGCACAAAGCTTATCAGCAAAGACTTTCTGATTATATGAATGAAGGTAATACGAATGCAGAGAATATAGGCAATCTAATAGGAAGTGCTTTTGGCTTTAATGAAGTGAAGCCGAGCTTTTCACCTCAAAATCTGAATACACGTGCAAATTGGGGCTTTAACCCTTTTTCTGGTATTCCCGGTGCAGCTATTGGTTTAGGACTAACAATGGCCAATCCGATGCTTGGAATTGGTTATGAATTTTTACGTGGAAGTACGGGGAAAAGACCCGTTGGGAGTGCACTGTCTACTGTTGCTAAATTTGGTAGTATGGTTAGTCCGCTATCAAGAATGGCTCAAGGTCTTGGTTTCGGTAGCATGTTAAATGGCGTAGCAGATGAATTTGGATGGGGTATAGATGACATTCTTGGAACACGTAAAGAAGGATGGTCAGGTTTTAATGTCGGACCAGATGTAACGTCACCAGATGTTACAAAAGCAAAAGAATCTTTGAAGAATACTTCCTATAGATCTCAGGCAATTCAACGAGGATATAGAGAGAAACAAAATTCTTCTTTGCAGCGCGATGGAGGAAGGAGTGATTTCACTGACGTGTTTAACAGACGGCCTGAACACATTCTTTATCCCTATACAGAAGATGATGCAAATTTATCTGTAATACCTTTAAAATCCAGAGTACGCAGGGCGCCAAAACTATCAAAACTAAATGCCAGACGTGCAAATTTCGGAAGGGTTAGGTAAATGGGATTAGCTAGTTTTTCATCTTATAATTATGAACCCACGAAAGACAGAGATGTTGGGTTTCTAAAGAATAGCCTTTCATCCAACCGAGAAAATATAAGTGCCTCTCGGTCTTCAGGCAGTTCTAGCGGAAGCTTTCAAGCATCTCGGAGTTTGGATGGTGGATGGCGTTCACCTGAACAGGTTCTGTACCCAACTGTTAATAATCCAAAGCCTCTGTTGTCATCTTATACTAGTTTGGCTCCATCACCTGTCCGACGGGTTCGTGGTTTGGCCACGTTAAATTTATACCGTCCTGAATATACCAAAATTCGTTGAGATTTATCTTTGTTATACTTTGTTTGAGCATAGGGATAACGGTATATTCGTTCTTGGATAAATAGGTCCTTTGAATGATGAAATTGATCGACTGCCTCGTCGGGTTTATCGAAATTAGAAAATTGTGACGGACAAGCCTTGAACCTCTCGTATTTGATACGAGGGGTTTTGTTTTGGAGGCTTTGTTTTACTGGGCCAAATATAGTGAATTGGAGATTTCATGGAACTTGCTGAGAAGGTAACTAATCGTCAGGCCGCGTTGGCAAATGAAAGACCCAAGCTAAAAGCCAGACGGGCTAATTTCGGGAAGGTGAGATAATGCAGCTGACTTCGACGAATTACCGGGCGCCACGACCAGCTAGAAAATCTGAGGCGGTTGAGGGAATTCTGGTATCCCAAAAGGCTCAACAAAGTACAGGTCGATCCTTTCGTGTTTCTCAAGGACGATTTGAGGATGCCCGAAGTTTGAGGACGATCAGGCGTCCCCCTGAGGATATTTTGTATCCAAGTGCAAACTATTCAAAGCCTTTATTGACGCCCTATACCAGTTTGGCTCCATCACCTGTCCGACGGGTTCGCGGCTTGGCGACATTAAACTTATATCGTCCTGAATATACCAAAATTCGTTGAGATTTATCTTTGTTATACTTTGTTTGAGTATAGGGATAGCGGTATATTCGTTCTTGGATAAATAGGTCCCTTGAATGATGAAATTGATTGGCTATTTCGTCGTTTTATAGAAATTAAAAAATCATGACGGATAAGTCTTGAACCCTTCGTATTTGATGCGAGGGGTTTTGTTTTGTGGGACCAATAATATAGCGAACTGGAGATCTTATGGAACTTGCTGAGAAGGTAATTAATCGTCAGGCCGGGTTGGCAAATGAACGATCCAAGTTTGACAAGATCTGGGTGGAAACGGCTGAACGCCTCGATCCTTTTGGTTCGATACTGGAGGGCAGACGTGGGGACATGTCAAAGATGTTCAGCTCTCGTCCTTTACAGGATCTGGCGCGTTTTTCTGCGGCAATCGAAAGTCTGCTCATTCCACGGGGATCAATCTGGCATGGGTTAGAGCCTGTCGATGATGATTTGCGAGAGAGCGATGAAATTCAGGCCTGGGCAGAACAGCGTACGAAGAAGCTCTTTTCCATTCGGTATATGGCGAGATCAGGCTTTGTCTCAAACACTCAACGGATGTTTCGGTCATTGGGGTGTTATGGCAATCAGGTGCTGATGACAGAGGAAGTACTATCCAGAGGTCCGGGCGGTGAAGATTTGCCACCTATTCGTTATCGCATGATCCCGATTATTGAATGCTTTCTGGCAACCACGGCCTGGGGACAGGTAGATACCTTCTACCGGGTTTATAAGCTTACACTACGCCAGATTATTGATGAGTTTGGTCTGGAGGCTTTGCCTGAGTTTTTGATGACCCGATTGGACAAGCCAGACTTGTTGGAAGAAAAGTTTGAAATTATCCATGCCATAGATACGACCCTGAGTGGGGATACGCAAACTGCCCTTCCCTGGCCATCTGTTCATGTTCTCAAAGGTCATCATCATGTCTTACGGCAGTCCGGCTATTACGAATTTCCCATTCACGCGTCATCATTCGTAGAGAGTGACGGCGAAGCTTATGGATGGGGGCCGGGCATGATGGCCCTGCCGGATATCAAACAGCTCAATGTGATGAACAAGACAACGATTGCAGCGGCTGAACAGGCAGTGTCACCAGCCTTTGCAACGGTGCAAAAGCTTAAGCGTAGACTGAACCTGAGTGCCAATGCAATCAATCCAGATCTTGTAACAGATGATGGACGTTTAAAAATTCAGCCAATTGTGACTGGTGCACGACCGGATATCGGAGAACAATTGATTGCCAAGAAGCAGATGGATATCAGTGCGAATTTTTATGGGGATCTTTGGCAGATCCTTGTGAATAAGCCGGATATGACCGCCTATGAAGCGGCGTTGCGGGCGCAGGAAAAGAACGAATTGATTGGGCCACCTTTTGCCAAGCAGGAAGAAATGCTGGCATCTATGGTGATGCGCGAAAATGCGATTTTGGAACGTCAGGCAGAGGACGGCATTATCGATTTGCCGCCGCGGCCTGATGGACTAGAGGGGAAAAGCCTGACCCTGAAATTTACCAGCCCCATGGCCAAATTACGTCGTGCGGCAGAAGATGTGGGTATTCAACGGACGTTGGAAACGGCTGCGCAGCAGGCACAGTTCGACCCGACGATTATGGATAATTTTGACCATGACCGTATTATTCGTGCCCGTGCAGATATTAATGGTATGCCCGCAGATTTGATGCGGCCTGTGGAAGACGTACAGGCAAGTAGACAGGCAAAAATAGATGCGGAGCAACAGCAGTTGATGGCTGCGCAGCAAGCACAGGATGTTGATACCGCAGGGAAAGCCTTGCCGATAATGGAAACACTGGGGGCGGCTGGACTTAACCCTGATCAGATCCCGGAAGGAGAGGTTTAAGGATATGCTTAAAGGCTGGCCCTTTTCCCTGCAAAAACAACACGAACTTGTCGAGGCTTATAGTCGACTTTTTGCGTCAAGTGATGGTCAGATAGTTCTTACCGATATTCTTGACCAGGCACAAGCTTTTGAGGCGACGCCCCCTGATGGGCCGTCTGTCTTCAATGACGGAAAGCGTGCTGTTGCGTTTGATATTCTTCGTAAAGCTTCTGTCAGTTCTGACTTAAGAGCAGAGCTGGCAAAAGCAGCTTATCTGAAACAAGAGGAAGATACACAGAATGAGTGACGATCCCGGTTCAAGTAGTCATGAGTTTTCGGGAGCTGAAAGTCCCGGTTATTCACAACCTTCTCCAGATCAGCCCGCATCGCAAGATAGCGGGTCTTTTTATGTCGAAAATTCAAGCTATGCTCAAAACCAAAGTAATGATGACGGTGTAAATACCCAGGCTTTTGAAGCGCATGGTGGGGCATCCAATGAGGTTCTTCCAGAAAGCGAAGATCATACCATTGGGCAGGATGGTTATATCAAGTTACCCACAGAAGGGGCCAATGAAGACGAAATTGACGCTTTTTATGAAGCGTTGGGCGTGCCGGAAACCCCGGATGGTTACGAACTGGAAGTTCCCGAAGAGCTCTGTTCTCAGCATAGTGAGGAAGACTGGAAAGCCTATACCGGAGCTATTAGTGAGTTGTCGCATGCACTGGGGCTTTCGCCAGAACAGGCACAGGCCCTGGCTGATATGGATTTACAGGCCAAAACACAATCCATGGAAAACATGGAGCGTGAGCAAGAACAGTATCTGAGCCAACAAATTGAGGAAACCACGGAAACGCTTCGCGATGAGTGGGGATCCAAAATGGATGTGAATGTCAGAACTGCCAATCGTGCCCTGAAGGCATTGGGTGGTTCTGAACTTGAGGGGGTGTTGTCTGAGGCCGGGGTTCTGAACGACCCTGTTGTCATTCGCGCCTTTCATAAAGCTGGCCTCTCCCTGGTAGAGGACAGCAGCCCCGGCGGTGCCGGTGCAACCAGACGCAACAAATCTGCTGCGGAAATTCTCTACCCATCATCTACTAAGGAAGGCTGATCATGGCTACACTTGGAAATACTTTTGTCGATCTTATCGATATTTACAAACAAACTGATCCAAATGGTTCTACGGCAACCATTATTGAGCTTCTCAAACAGCAAAATCCTATTCTGGATGATGCGATTGCGATGGAGTGTAATAAAGGATCAGAACACCTGCATACCATTCGTACCGGTTTGCCGTCTGTTTCCTGGGGCGCGTTGTATCAGGGGATCACGCAATCAAAAGCCAAACAACAACAGGTAACCGATACAACAGGTTATCTGGAAGCTTTGGCAACCATTGATGAGCGTGTTCTAAGCTTGTCAAAAAATGAAGCGGGTGTCCGTCTTAACGAAGCTATGGCGTTCATGGAATCAATGAACCAGGAAGCGGCTTCGGGGCTGTTTTATCATGACACAGCCTCTACCCCTGAAAAGTTCAAAGGGCTTTCTGCGCGATTTAGTGCCATTGGTGGCGGCGGAGCTGGCGAACAGGTCATTGACGCTGGTGGTACAGGATCTGACAACACGTCTATCTGGTTTGTTACCTGGGGCGATCGTCATTGTCATCTGCTTTATCCGCAAGGCACAAAAGCTGGCTTGCAACGGGACGATATGGGCCGTCAACGCGTTTTGGATGAAAACAATAATCCATACTATGTGAAGGAAGAAAAGTTCACATGGCATCTTGGTTTGGCGGTCAAAGATTGGCGTTATGTATCCCGTGTTGCCAACATTGATGTGTCTGAAATGCAGGCGGGCAATGTGAAGCTGTATGATTTTATGCGCAAAGCTTATTACAAGCTGCAAAGTCGTATCCGTCGCGGAGATGCAGCAGGCGGTCGTCAGGTTATCTATTGTAACCGTGATGTGCTTGAAGCGTTGGACGCACTGGCCACGAATGCCGGGGCCGGAGACAACTTTGTTCGTCTGAAAGACAGTGAACTGGAAGGTCAGGAAGTTCTGACCTATCGCGGTATTCCAATTCGTGAAACCGATGCGTTGCTCAATACCGAAGCACGCGTTTTGTCTGCTTAATCCCTGAAAAAATTTGAGGGGCAAAGTTTAGGGACTAAATTTAGAGAGAGATTTAATATGATTCATAGTAAGCAACTCACCTTCTCTGATCAGCAGGCAATTACCAGTACTGCTGCATCAACCAACATTCTTGATCTTGGTGCAACCGGAACAGTTGTCGGTGCATCTGCTACGCTGCCAAGTAACCCTGGTGATGGTACTGCGGTGCCGTTGAATGTTCAGGTGACAGAGGATTTCAACAATCTGACGTCACTTAAGATTGGAATTGAAGTGGATAGCACAACAAGCTTCTCTTCTCCACGTGAAGTATTGTCCCAGTCTATTGTACGGGCCGACCTCGTCGCTGGTAAACAGACGTCTTTCCACATTCTGCCCAAAGGTCTGAATGAACGTTATATGCGTCTGCGTTATACCGTGACGGGCACAAATCCGACCAACGGTAAAATTTCGGCGGCAATTGTGGCCGGAGTGCAGAGTTAATGGCGCTGCGGGCAAAATCAGCAAAAGGGGTGACTGCAAAGGGGACGCGTAGTTCTGCACGATCAGTGTCTGCTGAAAGCCTTTCGGGTGTCCAAAATACTGTGTCGGAAGCTGTGTCGTTGAATGTACGGGCGATTGCCTTGGGCTATTACGGTGCCGAACTCAGGGAGGAGGGAGATACCTTTGAACTGAGAGAGGCAGAGCACTTTTCATCCAGCTGGATGGAAAGGATTTAGCGTCATCAAGGGTTAAAATTTCCTTTGATGTTTGAGAAAACGGGAGATCGGAACACTGATCTCCCGTTTTTATATTTTCCCATAATTACAGGTCAGGAAAACAGATGAGCAGCAAGGTTGAAATCTGTCGGGATGCTTTACAGATCCTGGGGGATAAATCGATTGTCAGTCTGGAAGACAGCAGCAAAGAAGCACGACAGTGCAAGATTGCCTATCCCAGAGCGGTAGAGACCGTCTTGCGTAGCTATCCCTGGTCGTGCGCCATTCGTCGGGTCAAACTGGCTGCATCAGCAGAAGTATCTGCTTTTGGAGAGTGGGAACGATATCGCCGCCCGGTTGATGACATTCAGGTTTTGCCGATCACAACGACAGGTGAAGCCAATGGCTTGCCCGTGACCTATCAACTAGAGGGACGGTATATCCTGTGCCACCAAGACGCACCGCTTTATTATCGCTATATCAGTAGTGAGGTTGAACCGTCTGATATGCCGCCGGATTTACGCCGTGTTGTGGCAACTCAGTTGGCCGTGAGATTGGCAGAGGTTCTGACCGGATCGCAAACCAAATTGAATATGGCTCTTGGTCTCTATCGGAATGATTTGGCTCAGGCAAAAGCCAACGACATGATGGAAGATGGTGTGAGTGATATTATGTCTTCATCATGGGTGGAGGCGCGAAACTGATGCCACCAAGAACCCTTCAGGCCAGCTTTGTTCGTGGCGAGATTACGCCCCGATTACATGGACGGGAAGATACACAACTTTACCAAACAGGATTGGCGCTGTGCGAAAACTGGATCGTCCTCCCGCATGGCGGCATGACGCGGCGTCCTGGAACACGATTTGTCGCAAAAGCAAAACATGCGGATAAACAATGTCGCCTTATTTCGTTCGAATATTCGACAGAAGACGCCTATATTCTGGAAATTGGCGATCTTTACATGCGGTTTTACCGTGATTTCGGGCAAATAGAAAAAGATGATGCCCCCTATGAAATTACCACGCCTTATAAGGAAGAAGAGCTGTTTGATCTGGTTTTTACCCAGACGGAAAACAGTCTGTGGATTGTGCACAAGGATCACCCGCCTAAAGAGTTGAAACGAAATGATCATGCCGATTGGGCCTTGGCGGATATTACCTTTACCGCCAAACCGTCGGAATGGAAGGCAGGGAATTATCCCAGACGCTGTTCCTTTTATCAGCAGCGATCTATTTTTGCCTCACCACCTGATCAGCCACAAACCATCTGGACATCGAAAACATCTAATGAGAAGAATTTCACTTTAGGCACCAATGCCGACGATGCGTTCAAAGCCACGATCAAGGCCGGACAAGTCAACCACATTCAATGGATGGTCGAGGGACGTGCCCTGATGATGGGGACGTCCGGTGCCACAAGGACTTTGAGTGGATCTTCGGCCAATGAAGCCTTAACGGTTACGTCGGTTATCAACCGTCGCCATACCACCGAGGGATCAGCGGCTATTCCGCCTATCCAGAAGGGGGAGGTGGCTCTATTTTTAAGCCGGAACAGAAAACGGTTGCATGAATTTGTGTTCTCGTTTGAGCGAGACAGCTTTATTGCGCCCGATCAGACCTTTTTATCTCAACATATAACGGGAACCGGGATCAAGGATATGGACATGGTCAATGACCCTGATTCCATTATCTGGATGGTCCGGGACGATGGGCAACTGGTAGGCGTTACCTATGAAAAATCTCAAGAGGTTGTCGCGTTCCACCGTCATAAGCTGGGCGGTTCAACAGACGAGCATGACTGGGGTGAAGTTGAAACCGTTGCTGTGACCTATGAAGCCAAGCGGGAAGTTTTGTGGCTGTCGGTCAAGCGTAAAGTCAATGGAGAAATCGTACGCCACATTGAATTTATGGAAGCCGGGTTTGATGATGGTCTGGACAAAAAAGACGCCTTCTTTGTGGATTGTGGCGGAACCTATGAAGGTGTCGCGGCGAACACCATCAATGGATTTGATCATCTGATCGGTGAAGGGGTGGATATTTTGCATGATGGCAAAGTGTCTCCGCGATCAACGGTGGCAAATGATGGCAAGGTATCGCTAAAAAATAACCGTACAGGTTTGAAAATTACAGCTGGCTTGCCTTACCAGTCGGTCGTACAGCCCTTGTCCCCGATTGTTGCTTTGCAAAATGGGACAGGCCGAGGCAAGAAAAAGCGTGTTGTTTCCATGGGCGTTGATGTGATGAACACGGGAACAATCGAAGCTGGGGACAGTTTGGAAGATACGCAAACGCATATCTTCCGTGATGGATCGACACCATTCGGACAATCCCCGGATCTCTACACCGGGTATCTGGAAATCGATCCGGAAAACGGCTTTAGCGATAAAGCACAAATTTTCATCAGAGCAAGACAACCGCTACCAGCCACGATCCGGTCACTCATCACAGAAGTACAGTCAGAGGGGTAAAGTTATGGGGTTTCTTGAAAATAAGTTTAATAAAGATATTACTGGGGTAAATAAAGATAGCAAAGAAAGACCCATAAGAGGAAACGGGCTGTACAACGGAAGATATGGAACGCTTCCTCTCCCAACAACAGAGCCTGTTAATGCAGAACAATATTACAGGTTCCTGAATTATAACCCAGAAGATGGGGGTGGAGATATAGGTAATTATATTCGCTATGGTGATCCAAGGGACATTATCAATGAAGCTGAAGAAGCTGCTCGTCAGTTGTTGCCAAGAGATAAAGAAGGAAAACCCTATAAAGGATTTGATGATGCACAAGATGCTGTACGGCATGCGTTGGGAAGTTATCTTTTAGTCAAGAAATATGGAGTTGATGTGGCAAAAGAAATAACTGATGGACATGAAAGAACTTCTTTCCCTTTAGGTTATATAGGGTTGGATGACGATAATAGAGAAAGTGAGTTGCAAGATCTTTATAACAATCGAGTTGGTCGAGATGCTGCAATGAATAAAAAGAATAAGAACTTAAAAACGGCTGATATAATTATGAAGCTTTATCAGGAAGGTAAACTTCAGCATTCTCCCTTTGTTTTGAAACGGTAATAAGTGATTAAAAATAAAGGGCTGAAAATTGAGACAAAACCAATAAACAAAATGCTATAAAAAAGAAGGTTGATGTGTGTAGTAAAGTGTTCTGCCGTTGACATCCCATAAATTTCAAAAATTAGTTGGCCCAGAGTTGGTGGGTAGGTTTTAAATAAAAGCCAAATTGTAAAAGCGCTACTCGTTAAGGTCCAAATAATTATTATTGCAATAAATGAATACTTCAAGAAGCTGTAATTTCTTATAATACTGCCCGCCCACAATTTGTACTGGAGTATTACCTTATCCAATATTTTTTTATTCTTAAGGTAAAACGGTCCTAATAAAGTAATTTTGAGGGATATAAACAAGAATAAGAAAAGCAGCAATGATACGGCGATATCCCGGAATTGACTGTACATTTGTAATTCGGGAGGCCGGAAATCTTTCCCGGCTCGTATAAGATCATTGGGTGTTAAAAATATAAAATAAAGAAATAGGCATAATGCGAAAAGTATACTTAGTGAAAAAGAAACTAATCGATATGTCCAAGGGTAATTGCTACAGTATTTTATAAGTATTTTTATGTGTTGGCCCATTATCAAAATTTTCGATGAAAAACATAAGTTAACGTGTCTCATGAAGGTGTAAGTAGATACCGGTCGGTTACATGTAACGATAGCTGGTTTCAATTTTATAAACAATTAAATAAAGGGAAAAGCTATGGGATGGTTCAAAAAGATATTTAAAAAAGTTGGAAATGTATTGAAAGATGCAGCCCCAGCTATTGGTGCGCTGGCGGGGATTGGCGGATTGGGAGCTACTGCTGGTTTGCTTGGGGCAGGTGGGGCACTTTTTAACGGTTTTGCCGAACGCAAACGGGCAAAAAAACAGGCTAAAATGGCTCGACGGTTTGCGGCACAGGAGGCCGCGATCAGTCGGCGAAATACACAACGTTTGGCGGGGCAGCAGCGCGCGAACTTCGCTGCGGCAGGCTTGAAGATTGAAGGCAGTCCTGCTCTGTTGATTGAAGAAACTGAAAAACTGGGGGCGCAGGAAGTGGATAATATTCTCTACGCCGGGAATCAGAAAGCCAAAGCTTATAAACGTGCCGGAAACAACGCTATGATCGGTGGTTTTTTGAATGCAGGATCAAGCTTCTTATAGATAATGATATTTTAAAATAGAGATCTAATCCCTTTATATCTTATGGTTGAATAAAGTGGCGCTTTCTGAGTTAATTGGCTATCTGAATTTGATAGTAAATGAGATCATTGAATGTTTATGACAGCTATTCAGTCACGTTTTAAGGAAATAGAATTCAAACGGGTATTGAAAGCCTTCATCATTTCTATACTGGTTCTTTTTCTTCTGACCTTTGTATATGAATTTATTGATAAAATTTATTATGACTTTATTTCTATAGATGAAAAGAACCCTCAAAAGACAAATATGCTTCTGGAGAGAGCTCTGGAGTTGATCATAAAGTTTTCGCTTTATTTAGTTCTCTATCAAATTCCGTCAAATTTGCCTGTTCTCCTGGGGGGATTGGTCCTGAATTTCTTTAAAGTGAAACGGATCATTTGGACATATTTGCTCTTTGTTATCTGCTTCATTTCATATGATATTTATAACCTGTTTGAATTTATGTATCCACGTCAAGGTCCATCAACGTTTGGTTATAGCACGAGGGATTGCGTGGCTATTGTTGACAATGTTCGGACCGCTTGCGGGTATGAAATCTGGGCAAAAGGTTTTTTTGTGGATTTAGCTGAAGGTTTGATTGGCGCAGCTGTTTATCTAAGATTCTATAAAAGAGGAAACAAAGAAAATGTCAGACAAATGGCAGTTAAATGAAGATGGTACGGCAACGTTTTTCACGGATGAATATGGCGCTGTCACAATTGATCTGTAGGATGTTTTAATCCGCCACTTCAGATCATAGTTTTTACCTTATCGTGTATAATCTCTAATTTCTTTTTTAGGTCCACGCATTGCTGCTGGACCTGTTTTCTTCTGTCACAAATTCAGTTGGTTCAAGCTCAAAGGGTTTCCAAAAATGCCAAATATTCCGGATAGTCGTACACCAGAAACTGTTAGATTTCAGCTTCCCGATGAGAATGTCAAAGATCTTGTCGATGGGTATGAGTCTTTGGTGAAGGGAATTAAACGCAGGGGCTGGGATAAAAAACTGGATGCCTTTTTCTTTGGTGAACCAGAGGATGTTATTGATTCTGATGAAAAGCTTAAAAGCCATCGAGATGAGGCTTTAGAAGAGAAAGCCAAGATGAATAAGTTGAGAAAGCAGGCCGTTCACGAGAAATATAATCCAGGCTTACTTGGGGGGTATGCTGCTAATTCTTCATTGCTGTTTCGGACGAAGAAAACACGAAGGGTATAGGAAAATAATCTCTGAGAGCGCTTCGATTTGTTCGTTATTGAAAGAACATAAACAGAGGTTTGTGACCTAGCTAGTCTTTGTGTTGTTGCTTTCTCGTTGTCCCGTTTGCGGGCAGATAAAGCTTATCCAAAATCACCATACCTAATTTGCAAGGTCCGGTAGTTTATACACTGGGCCTTTTTTTATTCCGAGTATTTCTGGCTCGTACAACGAGGTTTTTTGCCATGCGAAACATTCCTGATAATCAGGTATCGACCACAGCTCGATTTGAACTTCCTGAAGAAAACAGCGCCACAATTGAAAATGGCATTTCCCACCTTTCCAGTACCGTCGTATTGCGTGAAACCCAAGAAAATAAAGAACAGAAAACATACCGGACGGAAAATGCTGATGATGGTGGACTGTTGGATGATATAAAATCCGGGATAGATACTGTATCAGAATACTTGCACAACACTTTGCAGGATGTGGATCTCCATGACGGCATTTCTGAGCTTACCACAGATATCTATCGGGGAGTTGTTGATCTAATCAATTTTGAAAATCTTTCCCCAACAGAAGTTCGGAAAAAAGTAGATCAGGAGTATGGCGGAATAAAAGCCGAACTTTCTACACGTTATAAAAAGGAGACTTCAGAACAAGCACACCAGTTTGACGAAAAACTGGATAAAAAGATCAGTGCCGATAAACAGTATATTGAAAGTTTGCAGCAAAGTGCTTACCAGAAAAAAGCTTTTGGTACGATTGACCGTCTAGCTAAGAAATATGGTCATGGTGTTACGCAAAGTCCGGAAACCTTGACGGATGCCATGATTGCGATTGAGGATACTGTTAATAAGCTGGCTCCCGGAATTGGGCGGGAAGGGGCCATAAACAAAATAAGAGAAACCCGGGGATTACTGTTTAGCAACACCTTACAGGGATATGCGGATCAAAAAAACTATATTGCAGTACAATCTCTTTTGGATGGCATTGATCCGGTGACGAATGCTAAATTAAACAGTGGCGATTATATCACAGCAGAAGAGAGAGACTATTTCCAAAACCTGGCTGGCAAAGGACTAAGGCGTGAGGCGGCATACCAATTACTGGATGAAGTTGAGGCCCAGGTTATATCAACGGATGAGTTGTTGGATGCTTTGCAAAATCATCCCGATAGCAGTCTTGGTCAGGAAGCACTGTCCCTTTGGCAAGACAGAAAGCGAATTGAAAAAAAGGTAAACAGAGACCGGGCCAAAAAACAACGCTATTCAGTATGGCAAAATATTACAGAGACTAACGGTAATGTTGATGTCACTGATTTACCTTTGGATCTATCCGATGAAGATCGGGATCTATTCATTTCCTATCTGAATAATAAAGATGATCTGAACATGGGATTGTATGATCCCAAAGGTCCGGGTGCCAAGATTCCGGACGTGCTCCTTTATGAAATAAAGAAGTTGCAGATAGCGAACCCGGACATTTTCGCAGATCGGGATTTATCTGGTTATTTTAAGAGTTTGTCCCCAAAGCAAATTGCCGGGGTCATGGCAATGCAAGAAAACGGACTTGATCCAAAGGGTGCCGCCAGTTTCAAAATGCGTGAAAGAGAGGCCCTCAGGGTCTGGAAACAAGTAACAGGCCGTAATGGTTATGACGAACCGGATCGGCAGGATTTTATTAACTTCAGCATTCGTTTCGGCGAAGAAATTGACGACTTTATTACGCTTGAAGAAAGACCTGCAAGCGGTGGGGATATCAACAAAATCGCCAACAGGATGATTGAAAATGATGAGATGATTTCACTAGAGAACGTGGATGAAGCACTTAGCGATGGAGAACAAGAGTTCTTTGAAAATGAAAGAGATTTAAGTGTAGGTTTCCCAGTAACTGTATCAAATGAAGAAGAATTTAACAATTTAATTGAAAAGCAGGTTGAACTTCCAGAAGGAGTGACAGCAACTTTTGTAGAAGATGAACAGACAGCTCTTGATGATAAGCATACAGGAAAACCAAGCTACAATGTTATCTTTCACGATTCAGATGGAAATCTTATAGATGGCCCTGCAACTATGAAACGCCTTCCTGGAGAGCCTAACAAACAAAGCCATCTTAGGTATGTGCCAGGAGAGGGTTTTTTGAAAGATGAACCAAGAAACCAAAAACAATACAATCTGGCAAGTATGGCTGCCAGGGATTATATCTACGGAATTCGTGGACGGCATTCAGTAAATGAAGATGAAGAAAAAGAGATCTTCCTATTAGCTGAAAATATCTACGGCATTATCCGGGAAGAGTACGGTGATGAGAATCATATACCACAAGGGGAAATCTATACCATGATTGATGACCTTGCCGCGAAAGGTAAGGCTCCTCGATTAAATGGATATAAACCGCCAACTACACAATTAGGGCGAGATTTAGAGAAATACTATAAAGAAACGAGTGTATTTGGACGGTTTAGAGATGGGTTTATGTATGGCGCAAGAGGGATTATGGCCTCAGGTAATATTTCAATTGGGTTGAATCATCTTCAATTGCAAGAATATTTTGAATCTCTGTCTGACAGGGAAACAAAATCTCTTGAAAACCAAGAAGCACTACTCCGTGAATTTGCTCTAAAGAATGGAACAAATTTCGAAGAAGATCAGTATATCCTTGGGCCATCTCAGAGAAAAATAAAATATTACAATAATCAGGCTAAGAAATATCAAGAAAATTTTATTGGCTTTATTAAAAACGGAGCTGAGTTCCATGAATTGATGAAGCAAGGGCGTCGAAATCCAGTTATAGTGGCAATGGAAAAAGTAGAAAATCCAGACGAATTTTGGGAGTTGATGTCTTATGATCCTATGGGGGTTGTTGGACAATATTTTCTAGAGAATTTGGCTAGCACTGCGGTAGATATGGCTAGTGGTGTCGTCGGAGGCCCCGCTGCAAGTGCTGCAGTTTCAGGCTCATTAGAGCACTCTAAGGTTCTAATGGAAAAACTGGAAGAATATGGTGCAGATTTGAAGGATCCCAAAAGCATCCAAGAAACAATGACGGAATATGGTGACGAAATAAGAAAAGACGCAAGAGTGCAAGCATTTGTTGCTGGTGCTGCGAGTGTTATGACGGGGGGGATGGTTAACTCTGCAGTTAAAAATCCGATTGTTCAAAAGGCATTAGAACCAGGTGGCAAGGTTGTCGAAGTCATAGGAGAAAATACTGTTTCTGCTGTTGGGAATGTTTTTTTGACACCATCTTCTAAAGCTGTTGTTCGAGATGTGATTAGAGTACCTTAAAACGTTTTTTGAGATGAATTGTTCATCTCCGATCCTCCATCTATAATCGTTCTTGGATAAACAGGTCTCAACCTCTGCTTTTTAGCGGAGGTTTTTTTATTGGGGAAATCTGACATGACTATTTCTGCGACACCGCGGAGGGCCTCTTACACCGGGGATGGCTCTACGGTAACTTTTGCTGTGCCCTTTAAGTTCCTTGCCGATAGCCATTTGAAGGTGGTGGTGACAACGGTGAATGGTGGGGAGACGGTTGTTACCCCATCACAAATCATCGGGGCGGGAACAGAAAATGGCGGCTCTGTTACACTTTCTTCTGCACCTGTCATTGGGGATACGGTTACTGTTCTTGGGGCGACACCATTGGAGCAGCAGACTGATTTGGCGGTATCAGACGGTATGCCCGCCGATGTTATCGAGACAGCTGTTGACCTACTGACCATTCAGAATCAGGAGCAGGACGTACAGATTGGTCGGGCAATCAAGTTACCAATTGCCTATTCAGGGGATGAGTTGCAATTCCCGGCACCGGTGCCCAATGAAGTTCCCTATTACGATGAAACTGGCAAGTTGGTGATGTCATCAGTTGGCTTTAGCACCTTGATGTCGACTGTTCAGGATTTGATTAATCTCGCCAATGACACCGGTCAGGCACATACCCATGATTTTTCGGTTTTGACCGGAACAGATCAGATTCTTTTGGCGAATTTATCCCGAATTTTGGGGGTGAGTTACCCGACCGCTGTTAATTCATATGGCAATACGACAGATAATCCTGTGATTGATCTGACCAAAACTTTCCTCACATCAATGACCAATAATGGCAATGGGGTCATTACAGCAGATAAGAGCAATAATAATGCCGTTGATGTCTGGTTGACCAATGGACCGACAGCAGGGGCATTGGATATTTCCAGCTTTGATTATGTGAAGGGATCATTTGGTGTCGGGGACGGTGTGATCACCATCATGCATATGTCTACCGTCAACGGCATTGCCCGCGTTGCGTTAGAGGTGTTGGAATGAGAGCTCTTTATTCAGGTACTGACGGCTGGCAAAATGATCTTGAGGCTTCCCTTGTTCTAAACAACAATTCGTACTTACGTCGAGTGCCAACCGTTACAGGAAACCGTCGTCAGTTTACAATCTTGATGAACATTCGTCGTATTAACCACGACCAACAACATTGGTTAGTTAACGCCGGAACAACATTTTACTATCGTATCCGGGCTGATGGGAAGATTGAGATTGGTGGTGTTGCTGCTGTTGGTGCATTTATTTCAGATAAAGTTATTCGTGACACTGAATGGTTTTTTTTAGGTGCCGCTTATGACAGCGTGGCGAGAACAATTAAAGTTGTCATGAATGATGAAGAGCTAACCGGGGCCTTAACACTGCCTTCCGCTAACTATCAAACAAATATGAACCTTGCGGGTGCCAATCAGGATATTGGTACATACAATAACAACACCTCGAAGGATAGTAATTATTGCATCTCTGATGTGGTCATTCTCGATGGTGAAGTCCTGACGCCACAGGAAATGATCAATTACCGAACTCAGAATGTGCCTTTTGGTAATAATGTCATCACCACGACGAAGCGGTTCACCACTGAGGGACAGCAAGAGCGGTTCTATAGTCTCGCCACGAATGATCCTGCTCAGATCACTAACAACGTGATCAATGACGAAAGCCAATACATTTATAGAGCCTCTACAAGCTGGTCTTCAGTACATACAGAAGATTTACCTAGAACTGGTAAGTATCTTGTGGAAATTACAGCGTTAGATGTTGAAGACGTCCAAGCAGGTGTAGCCCCATCATCCCACAAAAATAATACCACATACATTGGCTACCCTTGGTCAGGGGCTGCGGGGGCATACTTCGCAAGAGCTGCGGGATTGATAGCATATAATGCTGGGGTGCTTGAAAGCCCTATGGTGGGCGCTCCTGCTTCCAGTTCGCGTGTGGGTGGGATTTCTTCATTCTGCATAGATATGGACGCAAAGAAACTTTACTTTGCTTATGATGGAGTTTTTGTAACAGGTCAAGATCCTGCAGCTGGCACTGGTGGTTATATCTTCTCTGGTGATGACGATTTCAAATTTTATGTATCTCTCTATGCAATGCTAGGTGCAAGGGTCAACTTCGGTCAAGCTGACTACAAATGCCCTGTCGCTGGGTACGGCCCCCTTAAAGAACCAGCAAAGTCAAACCTCAAACGATGTAAATTATTTCCGTTTCCTAATCGTGCTTTATCCGGCTTACGTCAACGCCAGTTATGGATTGATGAGGCGAGTGGATCGTGGTGGAGTGCTTACAGCAACTTTGTACTTAATAAGGGCAAAATTTACATTGAGTTCACTAACCAAACTTCGGATGTAAATTCGGTAGCTTGGGGGATGACTAATGACCTTGGTGGGATTAATACCTTTGCTTCAAATGCGACATTTGGAAATGCAAACGCAAACTCTATTGGAATGTATCTTGACGCGGCAAATCATTATCACCAAGAGCACGGTAATACAGGATCTTGGCCTACAAATGTTGGCGGAGGCAAATGGTTTGGTGCACAGCGTAGTGATGAAACCACCAAAATAGCTATCGACTTCGATGCTGGCCTTTGGTGGTACGGATCAGATGATGAATGGGTCGGTGATCCTGCGTTGGGCACTGGTGGCTTAACAATTCCAACAGGACGTGATTGGAAGCTTTGGGTTTCAGCACACACGTATGGTGGTGGTCTGTTTAACTTCGGTGACAGCCCTTGGGAACACACGCCACCAACAGGCTTTAAAGGCCCTGCTGAGTTTGACTTTGATAGTTTGCGTCCACTCCTTAAAGATGAATTTTATAAGCCAACTGAAAACACCCTAACACTATCTAATGGTAATCTTACAGTAGACACTAACGGTACTAATACGTGGCCTTCCACCTACTCCAAGAACACCATGAAAACGGGTAAGTATTACGGTCGGTTCATTATGAATGCCCCCGATCACTTAATGATCGGAATAGCGGGACCAATAACAAAATCCTTTGAGCTAGATACTTATACAAGAAGCGATGCATACGGCATGTACTTCCAGCCTACTGATGGCCCTCGTATATATAGAGCAGGTAGTGCTGGCTCTATATATTCCCCTAACCCTTCTGCGGGGGATGTTGCTGAGGTCTTTGTTGATCTTGACGCTAAGTTGATGTGGCAAAAGGTGAACGGTACTCTCATCTTTGGGGATAATGAAGCTGGCACTGGTGCTATGGGCCTCAACGCTAATAATGTTGAATATTCTTGGTGGTTAGGCGCTTATCGCAATGGCTCAGTTACGTGGGATGTTAATGCCGTAGCTCCTGCGGGGTGGCAAGCCCTTAACGCTGAAACGGCCTATCAGCCAGAGCGTGAGTACGGCCCGAACGGTACACAGCTATTATTTGAAGATGGGGGTAATCTTGGGAAATCCTCTGCCGGTAATCTTGTGCCGTGGAGCTTAACGGGAATTACATCAGAGGATCAGCTAACAGACACGCCGGGGGACCCTTATCCAATACTGAGTACCATAATGAACGGTGCCTCTGGCATTAGCCACGGCGGAACTAGATTGTCTGCCTCCGGTGTTACACGACATGCCCAAAGTTCTATGCCTATGTCATCTGGAAAATGGTATTGGGAAGTCACCATTTCCGGTGGGGCTAATCCAAGCCAAGGGGCAGTTGGTATTGTTCCTGCTGGTGCACAGTTATCTGGTGCTTGGTATATTAATGAGAAAACGTATGGATATTACGGTTATAATGGGACTGTTTATTCTAACAATGTTCAAGGATCTACAGGCCTTACCTACACCACTGGAGATGTAATCGGCGTCGCACTTGATCTTGATACTAATGAGATTGAGTTCTTCAAAAATAATGCGTCCAGAGGCAAGTTCCTTGTTAATGCGGAACCGTCTTACGTTGCTGCGGTTGGGCAGGTTAGCTCTGCTTCAGGCTCGAACATTTGGGATATAAACTTTGGGCAGAAACCATTTACATATCCTATTCCGACAGGCTTCAAGGAACTAAAAGGCTCCAACCGGGAAACACCTAAGCATCACGGGCGGGATAAGTTTGATGTTCTTTTAAGGTATTCAGATAACACTGAGACCAAAGTTTATCCTGCTGTCAAACCCGCCGTTGTCTGGACGAAATCTCGTAATGGTGCTTATAGCAACTCTCTTTATGATGTTTTGCGAGGTGCAGGAAAGTATCTCAGAACAGACACAACAAACGCTGAGGGAGATTATATTGAAACTCTCAAGTTGTTTGAGGATGATGGTTATACCCTTGGTACATCAAACGAGAGTAATCGAGCGAGTAATAATTACGTTGATTGGGTGTTTGGTCTTGATGGTACGGAAGTCACTAATAACGACGGTACAATCCCTTCTCAGGTTATAGCCGATAGCTCTGGTTATATGTCGATTGCTAAATACGTAGGCAACCAAACGCAAGGTGCAACTTATGGGCATGGCCTAGATGATATTCCTGAATTTGTAATCGCTAAAGCACTATCAGGGGCAACAGGTTGGGTTTGTTGGCACAAAGATTTGGCTACAGCTTCTTACGGCATATTCCTGAACTCAAATGCTTCTCAAAACAACCCTGCGACTGACTATTTTGAGCGAAATATCGCCACTGATTTAGTTATGGGTCTTGGGGCCAATGATGATGCTAACGACAATGGGCCTATGCTTACTTATAACTTTAAGTCTGTTAAGGGGCTTTCAAAAGTATTTAGTTACGATGGGAATAGTAACACTAACGGACCCCATGTCGCTTTAGACTTTAAGGCTCGTTTTGTCATGATCAAGGCGGTCAATAACAGCACCCATTGGTACATCATTGATACAGAGCGTAATACTATTAACGAAATGAAAACTCCTCTGTATGCAAACCTTTCTAATGTTGAAGGGTCGTGGGCCTACGGCATTGATGTAACGGCTAACGGTATCACAATTCGTCAACCTGCGGGTTATGGGCTGAATAATGCCGGAATCACCTACATCGGCCTCGCAATCGCAGACCTCGCTGGCGGCGGCAACCTTCCAGCTATCTTGGGGAATTAATCATGAAATATACAATTGAAAAAAATGGGGTCCTTGTTTCCCAAATAAGCGGTTGGACACCCGGACTAGCAAAGAAATGTAACCTTATAGGGAACAAACAGGCTCCTCAAGGTTTGCCATTTGATTTGGGGGATGGCGCGACGCTTAGGGTTGTTCGGACTGTTAAAGCTAGTCCAACATCTTATCAATATGTTGTTGATGATGGTGGTGCATTGGTCGGGAATGAATGGGTTATCTCTCAAACAGCAAAGGACAAACCTACAGATCAAATTAGCACTCAAAAACGATTAGATATTAATATTGAAGCTGCTCGTCGGATCGAAAACATCGCACCGATCTGGAAACAGATTAGGGGGAGTGAACGTGCCATTGAATTACTTGAGATAAAAAACACGAGGGAGTGGGGTGAAGATGAGATTGTTGAGGCTGATTATCTTCGAGCAAAACGTAAAGAAATTGAGGCCATTCGCTCAAGGTCAAATGCTTTGATGCTTCTACCAGATGAAGAATTGATAAAAGTCGATGTTCTTGATGATATAACATGGCAAACATCATGATTGATACAGTGCTAAGAGGAGAAAACATGGATAAACTTATCGGTGTTACCGCTGTATCAACTCCTTTGTGGCTTCATTATTTTAACACAGGTATCGCGATTTGTGTTGGTCTTGGAGGCGTGTTGTTACTTGGCTTCAGGATAGCAAAGGCCAGACAAGATTACTTAAAGGCGAAAGAGGAGAGGGGGAAGTCATGACAAAATTGAATTGGCCCGACTATCCCAACTTCTCGGCCTCAGAGCTTGCTTGTAAGTGTGGCTGTGGGCGTGCTGATATGAAGCCTGAGTTTATGGAAAAGCTGCAAGAACTTCGTAATCAGGTTGGACCACTGGAAATTACAAGTGGTTTTCGATGTCGGAGCCACCCCGTCGAGAAAAATAAGAAAAGACCCGGCGCACATTCAGCAGGACTTGCTGCGGATATCATCCCGCTTAAGGCAAGGCGTTACGATTTACTCACCACCATTAGCGACATGCGTTTTAAAGGCATTGGGGTTGCTAAATCTTTCATTCACATAGACGAGGGCCACCCATACGCATATCGCCCCGCGTCCTGGAGTTATTAGGGAAGCTATTCACCATGAAACACATACTGATGACAGTCGCTCTTGTAGCGGCTTTTTTTATGTCTGCCTGCACAACACCGGGCGGCAATCGTCTGAGTGCTGAACAACAGGTGCAGATTACCTGCGAAGGCATTATCTCAACGGTGCGGGTCCTTGCTGGCTATCGTGTATCCGGTGAGTTGTCAGAGGAAACCGTGAAGACAGTTTCTGATCTGATGCCATCCACTGTGAAGCTCTGCTCTGGCGAGGTGACAGATTATCAATCTGCCCTGACCACCTTGCAGGAAACCGCTTTTGTCCTTCTGACTGTAAAGAAAGGTGTTGAATCATGAACCCGGCAACAATCGCAACAGTAAACGCGCTTATTGAAATCGGTGTGTTTGCATTTAAATCAATCAAGGCGGTTCAACACGGTGATAAAACGCCTGAAGAGATCCGTGCCGAATGGCCAGCAATCTCAGCAAAGCTGGACGATGCCTGGGCAGAATGGGAAGCGGCGGGTAAAAACAATGGCTAAGGTGTACGAGTTCACACCTGAATACGACATAGCCCAGATTAAAGCATCGCGCCCGTCCGGTGCGGTGCTGGTCTGGGTGTCGCCCGAAGATCCTGACAACCCTTTTACGGCTGCGTGTGCCCATAAGATCACCGGACCAAGGGGCATGGATGTGATTGTGCCGGGTGGCTTTAATTATGACGGCGCATCTGTTCCACGTCCTTTATGGTGGTTTATCCATCCCGCCGATGCGCGTTTTTTCAGGGCAGCAACTCTGCATGACTTACTCTATGCAAGCCGTGAAGGTTCAAGAACTGTAGCAGATGCTATTCTGCGTATTGTCGCGGAACAAGATCGTATGCCGTGGCTCAAACGTTGGGTTGCTTATATTGCTGTTAGGCTGGGCGGGCAGGCTGCTTGGTTGGATGATGGTTAATCTCAAGATGATAATTTTTAGTTTGTCTCCGTATGTATTTTATAAAAAAGACACCTAATAAAACTATATTACTGAGTTTTATTAGGTGTCTTGTCTTTTGATCAAAGGTCTTGTGGCGCAAAGTATTTTACAATAGGTGGTTCGAGAAAGTATGTAACAAGTTCCTGCATAATACCATTCTCGGTTATGAACTTGATATAGGCCTTATGCTCTTCAATAGATGCCCAATCTTCATCTATAAGCATTTCTTTTCTGCTAGGATCGAAGAGTATATTCACTCGAATATTGCCAGGAAACTGGCGTACATTTGGTAGGTTTTGTTTTAAAAAAGTAATTAGAGTATCTGTTTTGTCGGTATTAATCTGACAATTTAACGTTACTCTTACAGACATAGTTTTTCTCCATATTATATTGATATGGAGATGCTATGTATTTATAGAAATTAAAACTGCCCAGAAAATGTCAAGAGTACCGTTTTTGTTTCATTAAGTTATAAAACGGCGATATTCTTTTGGTGTCATACCATAAGATTCTTTGTAAGATTTAATAAAGTGTGAAACGTTTTCATAGCCAATATCGAGCGCAATTTCTGTAATGGTTTGATTCTGTTTTCTTAGAAGTTTTTCTGCATAAGACAAACGTTGTTTTTTTAACCACTGTTTTGGGGGCATGTTATAGCTGGCACGGAAATCTCGATTGAAACTTGATAAACTTCTTCCTGATAATCTTGCTAGATCCGCAATACTGAGTTTCAGGTGTTCCGGATTTTGTAGCAGCCTTTTTACATTTCTTTTTGCAGATCGAGGTCGCTGCTGGGCAATAAGTGATGGCAGATTAATTTCTGGATTAGAGAGAGCTAATAGATTTAAAAACTCCAAAAGTTTACTTCTTAATAGCCCTTTAGAAGAAAGTTGTTGCTCATTAAAGAGCCTTAGCGACTGGAAGTAATGTTTAAAGGCAATGTTACTTTTAATATTTAAAAATTTGACTTCATTCTTTTGTTTATTTCGATTTCTAATGATTTGGTCGGCGAGAAAATTTTTTACAACATTTGCATCCAAGAAAATTAGAAAAGCTTTCAGTTGGCCCGACGTTCTGACGTAATCACTATGTAAATTAATACCATAAGGAAGAAACGTTATCGTGTCGGCATTTATTGTAACAATATTCCCATCGGATGAGGTTATACGTTCTTTGCCCTGTTCGGCGTATATAAAACATGGTGTGTTACAGTAAAACTCAACGTTTACGAGGTCTTTTTTCAGCTCTTTATAATAAACGGCATTATTTCCATCTTTCATCAAGCAAGACGCTTCCACGAAATTATCTAATGCTTGCGGTAAAACAAGTATGTTCTTGGTTGTGAATTTTGCAATGGTTTGTGATGGATTGACCATTTTGTTAATCGATTTCTGTGTAATGTTTAATTATTGTCAGTTTGTTTATCAAGTAGCACATTGACCACCAAAATACTCTGCGTCATTTTGCTTTATAAATTTAACCGTTTATGAATTTGTTAGCTTAGCTACTATAATTTAGAATCCAAGCTTTCTAATCAAAGTATTGATAGTATGGTTTTATAACGCTTTAACAGCACTGTTCCTGCGCACTTTGATAGAAAGTGCATTTTTCTGTATTTTTTCACTTTACAGATTTGATGTTAGACCTTAGTAATTCGGCTGTTCACAGAATGTGGAGAGTTGGCCGAGTGGCTGAAGGCGCTCCCCTGCTAAGGGAGTATACGTTAATCGCGTATCGAGGGTTCGAATCCCTCACTCTCCGCCATTATTTATAAAAAGCGCTTTGTAAGCGCTTTTTTTGTGAAAAAATTTGATTAAAAAATATATTTTGGATCGCTGTACATTTCGTACAAGCTAAATTGTTGGCCGTATAACCGGATTTTAACCTGTTTTATACTACGTACAGGAGGGATTTTTGTATGAGAATGCCCCAACTACACCGTATCTACAGGAAAACTTCGTTTTGAGAAGCGTACATAAAATAATGTTTGTTGTTTTGGTTGTTCTTGTTTTTAAGGGGATGACTCTTTCTCGAACGATTGCTGAGGAACTGCGATTAACGACGGGCGAGTATCCTCCTTTTACTTCTCAACATATACCAGGAGGCGGTGTTGTTTCTCAACTTGTCGAATTGGTTTTTTCTAGAATGGGATATAAAACATCCGTTGATTATTTGCCTTGGAAGCGAGGGTATGTTTTGTCTAAAAGGGGCAAATATATCGCAACCTATCCTTATCTTCTGACCGATGAGCGTGAAGTAGATTTTCTTTTTAGTGCACCGATCATTGAATGGGAAAGCAAGGTTTATGTGCGGGGTGATTCTGGTGTCGAGTATAATAGTACGCTGGATTTATTTGGGTTGAGAGAGTGCTTGCCTCATCATTATGGAAGTTTACCAGTACTCGACGAACTTTACTCTGCTGGCCAGATAAAGCGTGTACGTACACCCTATATAAGAAGTTGTTGGTTGATGGTTCTAAACGGACGAGCCGATTTTTTTGTGGAAGATGTTTTTGTCGCGGATATTTTTCGTAGAGAAGTTTTGGCCGAAAGAATGAATGAAGTTGTTGAGTTGGAAAAAACCATTAGTACTGACTATGGGCATGTAATCTTCACCAGAGAATTTGATAAATCTGAAGAGTTAGTCCTGCGTTTTAATAAGGCGCTTTCTGAATTATCTGAGAATGGTGAAATTGCAAAAGTAAAAGAAAGTTTTTTGATCCAAAATACACAGCTCGGAGATTTGTTGAATTAACTGTAAATAGGGCGAAAGTTCACCACGGACTATGTCTTTGAGAGTGTTTGAAAACTTTCAGAAGAAAAATAAAACCTAAACACACATATGTTTCAGAATACAAATTCATCATTATTTGTTTTACGAGTTCAATATTTTTTAGGGATTCATATTGATTGAGACCAAGGAAAAGCCTAAATAGGGTAATAACAAAAAACTAAGGAATAGATTTTTTTATGCTATCTGCTTTGATCTTTTCAGTTTTCCGTGCCCTTACTTTTGGGGCTGAGCCTGCACAGGCTGTCGTACCAGTACGTATTAAGCGCCGCAGTCAACAGTCGAAACAAAGATTTTCTAATGATCGTTGATGAGTAATAGCTAGGTTAAATAGCTGAATTTACATTGATTAAGCGATTTTTACATTAGTCATATAGTTGGCGTTACTGGCTTCTCTATGAAAAATTTAGAGTTTTTGAAACAGGCACAGAAATTCTGGTCTTCAGAGCATGAGAGCCTTCGCTGGTGGCATCTACTTTTTACATTTAAACGCGCTGAAAACTCACTTGCTAATCGTACATCAGGTATTACGAAACTAATTCCGATTTTACTTTTTGTGGCACTGGTGACGTTATTTTTTGGTCTAACTATTCCAATACTTCGTGTTGAGAAATTTTTCCTATTTGAAGATCTTATCTCAATCTCCGGTGCTATTGATCAGCTTGCCCATGGTGGCGAATATCTTATTGCTGTTATAATTTTACTATTTTCAGTCATTTTCCCCACGATTAAAATCTTGGTTGCTAATTATATCTGGCGGGCGCGTTCAGTTGGCCATAAATCAGTTCAAAGGGCAGTGAAGTTAATTGATCTCTTGGGAAAGTGGAGCATGCTTGACGTTTTTATCGTCGGTATGATTGTTATTTCTGCAAAGTCTTCTGGCATGGCAAATGCGACGTCACAGCCCGGAATGTACTATTTTGGGACTTCGGTAATTTGTTCTATGCTTGCTGTAATTCTTCTCAAGCGTGCTATTGATAAAATAACACCCACTTGTTAGCAAAGAGCTTATTTTCTAGCTTTTTTCCAAAGTCGTCCATCAATTGCAGATAATCCGATAGCAATCAAAGCCATACCGACGAAGTGACTAACATCTAATTTTTCATTCAAAAATAATGCACCGAGTAAAATTGCTGAAACAGGTACTAGTAAAGTCACAAGTAGCAGATTTGTTGCGCCAGCTCTCTCCAGAATTTTAAAATAAAGAATATATGCTACTGCTGTGGAGAGAAGGGAGAGTGCGATTAAGGAAAACCATGTTTCATTTGAGATTACGGGCAAAGAAGGTACACCTTCGATTATATAAGTGATCGGGATGAGGAGTAGTGTTGCCCCCGTGACTTGCCCAGCAGCAGTAACGATAGGGGGGATTGCCATCGTTTTGAAGCGTCGTCCAAAAACACCTGCAAATGCGTAGGTTAGTGTTGCGCCTAAAATCGCAAGTTGGGCCAGAAAGTTTTGATTGTCGTCTGGCAACCCAAACATGAGGACCACACCGATAAAGCCAATAATAACACCGATAACTTTTAAAACTGTCGCTTTTTCGTCCGGTAAAAATAAGGTGGCAACAATAACTCCAAATAGGGGCGTGGTTGCATTTAAGATTGATGCAAGGCCAGAGGGGATATAAATCTGCCCCCATACGATAAGGGTAAAGGGGATCACATTATTCAAGAGCCCCATAATAAGAAGAGCTTTCCATGCCGCGAGGTTTTTGGGTAATGGCATTTTGAGAGTAAAAATAATACCCCATAAAGCTATTGCAGCAAGCCCAACCCGAATGGTTACAATTGTAAAAGGCTGTAATTCGGATACTGCAACACCAACAAAGAAAAAAGACCCTCCCCATAATATGGATAAGATAATTAACATGAACCATTCACTGGCGCCCATAGTGGTGATAGTTGGTGTGTTCATGCCTGTGTTTTCTTTATCTAATTTTGTGTATTAAAGATATAGGAAGAAATAAAAGTGCTACTATCCGTTTCTTGCTCTGATAGATAATCTTAATATTTGATCCTAAAAAACGCCTGTAATTTCTTACAGACGTTTTTTTTAAGTTACTTTATTTAATTTGAATATTTAGGCTTCACGTATTTTGTGGATGAAGCTATCTACTTGAATATTAAGCATTTCTGACTGTTGAGATAGTTCAGACGCAGCACCAAGAACATCTTGCGCTGCACGGCCAGTTTCTTCTACACCACCAGTTACATCATTGATTGTAGATGATACCTGGCTTGTCGCGGCGGCTGCTTCTTGAACATTCCTTGATATTTCCAGGGTGGCTGCCCCTTGCTCTTCAACAGCTGCGGCGACTGAAGAGGTGATTTCATTAATCTGTTCAATCGTTCCTGTGATGCTACCAATAGCCCCTGCAGCAGTGTCAGTCGCTCCTTGAATTCCTTCAATTTGTTTGGATATATCTTCGGTTGCTTTAGCTGTTTGTGTGGCTAAATTTTTTACTTCGCTTGCGACAACGGCAAACCCTTTGCCAGCATCGCCAGCTCGGGCCGCTTCAATAGTTGCATTGAGAGCAAGTAGATTTGTTTGCTCCGCGATATCAGAGATCAGGCTAATGACTTCTCCAATTTTTTGAGATGCATCAAGGAGGCCTGTTACCTCTTTGTTTGCCTCTTCCGCTTTGTTTACCGCTTCATTTGTAATGGACGTCGAATGGCTTACTTGCCTGCTGATTTCGCTGATAGAGCTGGATAACTCTTCAGCAGCAGATGCAACGGTTTGTACGTTTCCAGATGCTTGTTCCGAAGCTGACGTAACCGCAACGGCTTGTTCGGATGTATTTCCTGCTGTTACTTGCATGCCTTCTGATGTTGATCGCATTTCAGTTGCTGCCGCAGATACTGTCTGTACTATGCCTTTGACTTCATCCTCAAATCGGTCAGCAAGATCGACCATTGCTTTCCGTTTCTCTTCTTCATTTTTTCGTTCTGTTTCTTCGCGCTCGTCACTTAATTTTTTTACCTGGTGAGCATTATCTTTAAATACCTGAATGGTCTCGGCCATTTCAGCTATTTCGTCATTAAATCTTGTTGTGGGGACCTGTGTTTCAATATCACCTTGTGCCAGATCTCTCATGGTTTTTGTCATTGCACTTAGTGGATTGATAATTGATCTGGTAACAGTGATAGAAATAACGATTGTTAGGATTAGTGCTGCAATCATGATGATGACCAAAAACTGGATACGCTCTTGAAGGGCAGAGTTGAAGTCATCCATGTAAACGCCTGTCCCAATAATCCAGCCCCAGTTACTCCCACTTTGTACGTATGAGAGCTTCTCTACGGGGTCTTCAAAATTGGGTTTAGGCCAGAGGTAGTCGACAAAACCGCCACCACTTTCTTTCACGACATTCACAAAAGCCGTGAAGATTTGTTTGCCATTTTTATCTTCAAGTTTGCTTAAATCCTTGCCTTCGAGCGAAGGTTTTATTGGATGCATTATCATGACTGAATTTATGTCATGTACAAAGAGGTAGTCCCCGTCGCCATAACGATATGCTCTCAAGGCGTCCAAGGCGTGGGTTTGAGCTTCCGCATCGTCTAGTTCACCAGCTTGTGCACGTCGGTAATACTCGTCAGCGACTGCTGTGGCGGTTTCAATGACATGTTTCAACTCCAATTGTTTTTGGTCGAAAAGGTCATTTCGAAGGTTATAAATAGAATAGCCCCCGATCAGTACGAGCGAGAAAGAAGAGACAATAATCAATGCGATTAATCTATGCCCTATCCGAAACCCTTTTTTCTTGATTGTATGCATCCTGACGTACCCACTAATAATTACAATTAATCCAGTAATGTATACGTAGATTGTTAATAATGTGTTCTGATCTATTTGAAACAACGACAATTTTGTGTTCGTCTAGATATTTTGTTCGTCGTGATGAATAATGAATCGATATGGCACGTATGACTGAAATTTTAAAAATATTCGTAGTTACATTTCTTGTGTATTTTATGAATACCTTCTCTGTAACCGCGAAGCCGCGTTTCATTATCTATTATAACAGCGACGCGTCTGCTTTGCTTGATGTTACCCAAGCTGATTATACTCATGTCATTTTATCTTTTCTCGGGGCTGATATTGCTAAGGACAATAAAATTGTTCTTTTGCCACCGAAAAAAATGACTGATCAATGGGATACGGTTAAAGCCTTAAAAGCCAGAGGCGTTAAAGTCTTGATTTCTTTTGGTGGTGGCTTGGCCAAATCAAAAGATTATAAACAGTTTGTTGGGCGCGAAGATCAACTGGCAACAGAAATTGCAGCTTTTATTCGTACGAAAAATCTTGATGGTGTGGATCTGGATTTTGAAGCTAGCGACATGCTTCATAAAGTACGCAAAGCTGGTGTTGCGGATGGCAAGAGCTTCTTGATCAAGCTAACCAAAGCTCTAAGGCGAGAATTACCACGTCCGGTATTTTCGATTAGTCATGCACCACAATCTCCCTATTTAAATCCTGAATGGCATGAAGGCCCATATCTGGATGTTTTAGAAGCTTCGGGAGAAGCAATCGACTGGATAACCGTACAATATTATAATAATCCGGGGCAGGACGGCCCCGTTGACACAAAGGTAGTCGGATTAAAAAAGGATGCATATCGTACTTCATACCGAGGGCTTGTTGCTAAGGATGGAGCACTGGCCTGGCCAAGCGAGAAGATTGTTATTGGCAAGCCGGTGTATAAAGCAGATGCATTCAGTGGTCACATCTCACCGGAAGATATTATTAAACTGATTATTCATCCCCTGAGTGCTGAATATGGTGATGTCTTCGGAGGTATTGCCGGGTGGCAGTTTTCAACTCATACAGAAGATCACCGAGATTGGAATAGTGAAATTGGAAAAGCCTTGTTTCAGACGAGAACTATTCCCGCAAATAATTAGCATTTCCGCTTATACCTTTCCATTTCGCAGTTTGATTTTGTGACCGACTTCGACAATAGCGTTGATCGCTGGGACAAGCTCTTCACCCAGGTCAGTCAAACTGTATTCGACCGAGGGTGGAGATGTTGGCAATACTTGGCGATTGACGACCATTTTGCTTTCCAGCTCTTTTAGCCGTGTTGCTAGCATTTTTGCTGATATTCCTGCCAGATCGTGTTTCAGTTCGCTGAAGCGGCGAGGGCCTCCAGATAGATACCAGATGAGGTTTGTGGTCCAGGCACCTCCCAGAATGGCCATACATTCTGATAATGGGCAATTGTAAGGCACATCACCGCTTTGGTTCTTTCGCATCTTTAAGGCCACAATAGTTCTCTCTCATTTAGTATTATTACTCGTAACTCTCAGATATTAACGCGTTACCAAAAGGAAACCGGGTTACCATAGTGAAACTATATAATTAAGTATCATTCTATCATATAGTTTACAAAAGTAACTAGTAATCTTACCTCATTGGTTATCACGAACCACATATTGAGGAAAAATCTTATGAAGCTTTATTACAAACCTGGTGCCTGTTCTCTTGCGTCTCATATTGTACTGCATGAACTCGGGCAGGATTTCGATATTGAGAAAGTTGATACCGAGATTAAAAAAACGGAAAGCGGAGAAGATTTCTTAGACGTTAACCCTAATGGATACGTTCCTGCATTGAAATTAAACAATGGTGAGGTTTTGACCGAGGGTGCAGCTATCCTTCAGTATCTGGCGGATCAAAAGCCGGAAGCCGATCTTGTGCCCGTGTCAGGTTCGATTGACCGCGCCAGGCTTCAAGGACACCTTAATTTTATCTCTTCGGAGCTTCATAAAGCTTTTGGCCCTTTTTTTACGGGAAAAGCCGATGGTGATGCACGCGCGCCTGCTGAAGCGAATGTCTTGAAGAAAATGGCTCATTTTGAGAAAATCCTTTCTGATGGTAGAGACTATCTACTAGGCGATAAATTTTCTGTTGCTGATGCGTATCTTTTTGTTGTTAGCAACTGGTCGAATTTTGTTGGAATAAAACTTGATAAAGTTCCAAATCTTTCTGCTTTTGTGAAACGCGTTGCATCGCGTGAAAAAACACAGGCGGCCCTTGCGGCAGAAGGCCTGCTCAATTGATTTAAAGATCGTGCTCGTTTGTCCTGTTTTACGACGAGCACATCCTTCATCTATATTAATTGTATGATTATAAGAAAATTATTAGCGATTTCGGGCTCTTACCCTTGTTGAAGACTGCTAAAAGGTTATATCAAAGATTGCTTTGATTTAGTGTCAGGAAATTTGCCCGATGCTAATAGGATTATTTTTTATAAGCTATTGGATGTATGAAATGCCTTACGTGAATATAAAAGTTACTGATGAAGGCGTGACCAAAGAGCAAAAAGCTCGGTTGATCAAGGGTGTCACAGATCTTTTACAAGATGTGTTGGATAAAGATCCGAATACAACCTATGTCGTGATTGATGAAGTTGCGCTTGAAAATTGGGGGGCTGGCGGTTTGCAAACGGACGAGTACCGCAAACTTCATTCTTCCTAGTTGTCAGGATATATCTTGGAATAAATAACCGAAACGGCCCTGAGTATTCTTCAGAATATCGGGGTCGCTTTGTGATCGAGAACATATTTCTTAAGCGGTTTCTTTTACGCCGGCTCTGGCAAGTGTATCCTGAAGAGACGAGTTCAATCGGGCAATTTCCTTAAGAACTGATTTCAATGCCTTGTAGCATTGGGAGTCAATCGCACTGTCAACCATATCATCCATTATGGAAATGGCTTTTTCGATTGGCATTGCTGCACGGTAAGGACGATCCGCGGTAAGAGCGTCAAAAATATCGGCAACAGTTACGATCCTGATTTCCATGTCGATTTCATTTCCGTGTAATCCATTGGGGTATCCTTTACCGTCCAGTCTTTCATGATGACCACCTGCGATCGGGGATATATCAGAAAAAGCAGCAATGTTTTTTAGAATGTTTACGGAAAAAACCGGATGCATTTTAATCATTGCAAACTCTTCATCGGTCAGTTTTCCGGGTTTATCTAGAACGCTGTTGCTAATACCTAATTTACCGATGTCGTGCAGCAGAGCTGCGCGTTTAAGCCACCGCCTTTTGTGATTGGGAACACCCATTTTCTCTGCGATTAAATCACTGTACCCCATAACTCTTTCGCTGTGGCCATGGGTAAAAGGGCTCTTCGCATCAATGACCTTGGCAAAAGCAGCAGCAATGTCATCGAGATAATCTTCGTCAACGGTGACATCATGTGTCGGGAAAATCAAATCTTGTATTACGTTTTCAAGGTCTGGATTATTGAGTTCTTCCCAGAACTTGTCCTGGACTGCGATACGCTCAAAAGCTGCGACCATGTCAGGTTCAAACCAGGTGCCGGATCTGGAGCGAACTTCTTTTAATGCAGCATGCCGACCATCAGAAGTATGGAAAACGTCCACGACCTGTGACAATAGGGCTAGGCGGGCAAAGACGGGAATATCCATGCCAGATACTCCAGCGGGCAAACCTTTGCCATCCCATCGTTCATCCAGATTTAAAATACCATCAGCGACCTTTTGTGAGAACCGCATTTTGAGGGCTATTTCAGCCCCCCGATGGCACCGTGTTTCGATAAGCTCGCGCGCGATTTCGCCGCCTTCTTGCAATATCTTGATAATAGCCTGAAATCGTTCACTTAAACTTGCTTGCAGTCCTGTATGGGAAAGCACAAACCGCAAAGCCTGTGGCAGGCTGCCGTTTATTTTTTTGAAGTCGTGTTTGAATTTTTGATCATCGGTTAAATAAAGTTGGCAAATGCGGGCTGCATTACTACTGCAACCCAAATCCTTAAGAAGAATCATATAGTAAAGCTCAGACAAGTCATGATCACTTAAGCCAATTTCCTGACCGATATGAATGCCAACCCAACAACTCCGGACACAGTGGCCAATAGGCTGTCCTTCGGTCATGTCCAGTGCGGTACTGATGGCACTGACCAGTTCTGATAAATGCAGACTGTCTGATTTAACACTATCCAGCTTAAGCGCGTTCATATCTTGACCAAAATTCATGATGACTATGGTGAAAGATAGTCATGATAACTTAAGGTATAGTTTAATTATTGCTTTATCCTAAATAGGTAGAATTATTTTACTATTAATATTGACGAGAGCAGTATTAATAGGGATCTAAAATTTGATAAGTGTTATGCGGCGCAGGTTCATTTTTCACCCCCTTTACAACAGATTTGATGATATCTTCGGAGAGTTCTTCGGTATAGTGCAGCGGGTCCCAATAGTTTTCATCTTTGTTTGTAATTAAAGATGGTATCATAAAATCAATCAGGAAAGAGTTTTTGCGAGTAGCACTCATTGCTATTATTCGATTCTTACATTCTTTCCATTGAGCCGCTGATAATGAGCCAGGTGTGGCTTGTATGTAGCGATGGTAGGGAACAAACATTAGAATTTTTTTAGTCTCTGCGGGTATTTTATCCAACATATTTTCCAAGTAGTCGTGGCTTGGATAGTTGAAATCATTCGGGTTATATTGAGCTGGTTCGCTTGTAGGCGTTTTCTCTTTAGGTGTTTCCGAGCCGTAAATATTCAAACGGGCTTTATTTAAATCATATTTTTCAATTGGGGGAAGAAAGTTTGCGTACCCGGTTGGTAGGTATTTAGCATCTTTAATTCCTATTAAATACCCAGCTTGCTTACCCAATGTTTCTAAGGTTTTAAAGTTTAGCATATGTGGAATATCATTCCAGGGGTTGTTGTCGTACATCCATTCCGGAAAGGCGCGAAATGTATATTTATCTGCATCTTTACCAGCATTACACCATACTATATCCAGACCAATAATAATGTTCTTGGGTGCCGGGTGGGTTTTTATAAAAACTTCAAACAATCGAAATTGTTCATAGGAAGTTGCGCTGTTCATAGATAAATTAGCGAAGTTTCCACCTATATATTGATTTAAGCTTTCCGGGTTAAGCAATCGGGTTGTTGACGTGCCAAAAACAGCGCTATCAAATTGATCGTTTCTAGCAATTGCCGGGTAAGAAAAACGCTGATTACTTGCCATTGCTGTTCGTTTGAAATCAGGCGAAAATGGCAAATTATCATAGGGATCGATGACGGCTATCATCATTAAAACGAACGCCATTCCAATAACAATGGTTTTGCTTAAAACGGCCCAATAAGATTTCCAGATCATAGTCTCGGCTTTAAAACTGAAAATAAATAAAGTCAGGATGGGTCTGTGATCCGACTTGTATTATAATTAAGATCAGCGCTAGTGCTATTGGCGCAGCTACGAAGGGGGTGTTGTAATTCGACTTTAAAGCTATTTTTTGGCTTGTTGGCCCCATAAGCGCGGCCCCTGCGGCGATTACAAGGAGAAAAGGATTGGCGCCATAGTTACCTGTTGTTACGCCGAATTGATTAACTTCTACTAAACTTAGAATCATACCCATTGCAACGTTAAAATCTGGAGCACGGAATAGTATCCAGGCAATCATAACAAAGAGTAATGTGGTCATCCAACTGATGGTTTTAGGGAGTTGGACATTTGTTGTTTGCCATAAGGTACATAATCCCAATGCTAACCCATGCATTAGCCCCCAAACAACAAATGTCCAACCTGCTCCGTGCCACAGACCACCCAAGAACATAGTGATAATGAGGGCAAGCATTTGTCGTGAAATTCCTGAACGGCTCCCCCCCATCGGTATGTAGAGGTAATCGCGAAGGAAGTGGGAAAGAGTAATATGCCAACGTCGCCAAAAATCTTGAATTGAAAGGGCGCGATAGGGGGCATTGAAATTTATTGGTAAAGTAAATCCAAACATGAATGCCATACCAATAGCCATGTCTGAGTAGCCAGAGAAATCAAAATAAATTTGTACGGTAAAAGCAGCTGTTGCGAGCCAAACATCCATAAAGGGTAATTGGGCAATTTCTGCAGATTGAAATAGAGGGTCTGCAATTTTAGCTGCTGTATCTGCAAAAAAAACTTTTTTGATCAAACCAATAGTTAATAGTGTCGCCCCTCTTGATAAACGTTCGTAAAGCCCTTCTCGCAAAGGAGAAAGCTTGAGTTGATGAATAAACTCATTATGGCGAACAATTGGACCTGCAATTAACTGTGGAAAAAAACATACGTATAAAAAGTACTTTCGAAAATTATAAAGAGGAGCGTTTTCTTTATAACGATCTACCAAGTACGAGATTTGTTGAAATGTAAAAAAGCTAATACCGAGCGGAAGAATAATGTTTAAGGATTGGTGTGTGTCTCCTTGAAGCCAAGCGAATGATTCTGAAAAAAAATCAGCATATTTAAAGACGCCAATAATACCTAAATTGACCAATATACCAATAATAACGGTTAACTTTTGTAGAGAAGACTGGAGTGCCCAAGATAAAAACCAGTTAATAATAACTGACGTTACTAATAGAGGGATCAATCTAAAATCCCAATATCCATAAAATACTATAGAAGCCAGGATTAGCAACCACTCTCTTATTTTCGGACGTTTTGAGACGTAATAGTAACCCAGTAAAGTTAACGGCAAAAAAATTAACAAGAATATCTGGGAATTAAAAAGCATCAGTTTATGTACATAAATCTATTATAATTTTGGTGTAAGTATTTGATAGTTAATTATAATTATGGGAGTTGGAAGTTTTAGTGAACTATGTCCTTAAGTATAGTTTTTAGACAGCTTGATCTCACTTGGAAAGAACATTTGAGAATAAATCAACATATTTCTGTCTCAAGATGTTCTTCTGAACTTTTCCCATTGTATTTCTGGGGAGCTCATCAAGGAAAAAAATCGCTTTTGGCTGTTTAAACCGTGCAAGTTGATCTTTTAGGTGATTAAGAATATACGCTTCGTGTAAATTGTTTGTATTATCGCTGATAATAATGGCGACAACGGCTTCACCGAAGTCTGGATGCTGGACACCGATAACAGCAGATTCCTTTACTTCATCAATAGTATCAATAAGTTGTTCTATTTCTTTGGGATAGACATTGTAGCCACCACTGATGATTAGATCTTTGGCGCGCCCGACGATGGCAACGCGGTTGTCCTCGGCAATTGTTGCGATATCCCCTGTTATGAAAAAGCCATCTTTGGTGAATTCTTCTGCGGTTTTTTCCGGCATTTTCCAATAGCCTTTAAAAACGTTTGGCCCTTTTATCTCCAGAACCCCCACATCTTCATCTCTGCTATCTTCATCGGGTGTGCTTTTTGACAATCTTGCTTGAACCCCGGGAAGCGGATAACCAACTGTCCCGGCAATGCGATCACTCTGTCGAGAATTATCCTGAGGGTTACCAAGAGGATTAGATGTAATCATACCGGCCTCTGTCATGCCGTATCGCTCGAGAATGGTCATGCCGATACGTTTTGAAAACTGCTCAAAAGTATCTTCCAAAAGGGGAGCTGAGCCTGAAATGAATAATCTCATGTTCTGGCATACGGTTTGATGAAAGCCGGGGTGATCCAACAAGCGGGTGTAAAAGGTGGGAACCCCCATCATCACAGTACTCTTTGGAAGGAGACTGATTATCTCTTCAGTGTTAAATTTGGGCAAAAACCACATCCCTGAACCGTTCATCAGCACGCAGTGTATCGCTACAAAAAGACCGTGGACATGAAATATTGGCAGGGCATGTAAGAGGATGTCATTAGGTACCCATCCCCAATACTTGTGTAAAACATCGGCATTACTGGCTAGATTATCATGGCTAAGCATCGCACCTTTTGATCGTCCCGTCGTGCCCGATGTATAGAGGATCGCGGCAATGTCATCACCAAAAACATCCTTTACTTCATGATGAGGTAATGCCCGCTTGAACAGATCCATCAGGCCGCCTGTTCCGTTATTGCTTAGGGTCAGAAGATGGGGAACTGAATTTCGCTGCGCAACTGTTTCAAGCTTCTTGTATTTTTCGGGTGTGCAAACCATGGCATGGGGCTGTGCATCCCCCATAAAATAATCAAGCTCATCTGCAGTATAGGCAGTGTTGAGCGGCAGATAAATAGCGCCGATCCTCAAACACGCCAAATAGAGAACAACGGCTTCTTTTGTTTTCTCTACCTGTACGGCAACGCGATCCCCGGCTTCAACGCCTAGAGATAATAGTGTCCCAGCCATTTGGGCTGTCTGTTGATCCAGTTCATTGTAGCTCAGGTTTTCCCCATTCGGTGACTTAATGAAATCAGATGACATGTCATTGGGGAAGCGTGATTGGAACAGGGCGTAAAGATTTTTAGACATAATAGCTCTATGCAGAAAATACGTTTGAACTTGGTGGTTGAGTTAGGCTGATTGATCAATCAAATCCATGGGAAGGCTGGCGAGAAAATCATTAAAGGATCCGCGCTGAACGGTAACATGCGTTCCTAAAAGCTGTTCTGCCAATTCTTTGTTGCCGCTTGTTATGGCTTCGGTAATTTCAGCATGTTCCTGAAAAGAATTATTGAGGCGATTACTCTGGCGTAGCTGAAGACGTCGGTATGGTGTTAACCGGTTTCGCAGACTCTTGGTCTGATCACTAAGGAATTCATTATGGCTGCCTTTGTATATTGCTTCATGAAAAGCGACATTGGCGCGGTAATAGCCATCGTAATCCTTGTTTTTGACAAGTGGTTCTGTGATGAGGTGTAACTCCTTGAGTTTATCACGCTCATCGTCGGGCATGCGATCAGCGGCCAGCTTGCCACAGGTACCTTCTAACTCGGCCATAACTTCAAACATATCGACGAGTTCTCTTAGACTCATTTTTTTGACAAAAGCACCACGCCTGGGACGAATTTCAACCAGTTGCATCATACTGAGTTGTTGCAAGGATTCTCTGACAGGTGTTCTGGAAACACCAAAGCGTTCGGTTAAAGCAACCTCGTCCAACCTTGTGCCCGGTACAATCTCGCCGAGGACAATTTCATGTTCAAGCTGTCTTCTCAAGTCATTTGACGACATGTTCGCCACGCCTAGAACTCCTGATGTTTTACTGTTTGTGCTTCGCGGTTTTGAAGAGAGTTTATCACTCAAAAATCGGGAAATTGAAAACTATAATACAGGTTATTTTGTATATTTAAATATAATTATTGTATACAAGAATTATTGACTTGTATTTCTAAGCTGGCTTATTGTGTTCAAAATCGAATTTAAAATTCTATAAAAAGCAACAGGTCATCTTCTCTCTTTGGGGAAAACTGACCTAAACAGGGAGACTACCAATGAAAATGTCAAAAAAGGCGCTTGGGTTGGCGCTGGGCAGCTTTGTACTAACGGGTGGATTGTTTGCTGAAACGGCAATGGCAAAAAGTCTGAAGGCATCGCATCAATGGCCTGGTGGTAAAGGGGATGTTAGAGATGAAATGGTTCAAATCATCGCGCGCGAAGTCAATGCTGCGAATGTTGGTTTGGATATAAAAGTGTATCCAGGTAAAGCGCTTTTCAAACCAAAAGAACAGTGGGGCGCAATGGTGAAGGGACAGCTTGATATTTCTGCTTTTCCCCTTGCTTATGCTGCGGGGCGCCACCCAGAATTCAACGCGACAAATATGCCAGGATTGGTCAAAAATCACGACCATGCGACGCGCTTGAATAAATCGGCGTTCATGGATGATATCAAGAAAATCATAGATGATGCGGGCGTAGTTGTTCTGGCTGATGCCTGGCTTGCAGGCGGATTTGCGTCAAAGAAGCAATGTATCCTTGGTCCTGATACCATGAAGGGGCAGGTTACCCGTGCTGCCGGTAAATCTTTTGAGCAAATGCTGGTTGGGGCAGGGGCCTCTATTGCGTCTATGCCAAGTTCGGAAATTTATTCCGCTATGCAAACCGGTGTGCTGGATGCGGCCAATACCAGCTCGGGAAGCTTTGTTTCCTATCGCATTTATGAACAGGTTAAATGTCTGACAGCACCCGGCGATAACGCACTGTGGTTCATGTATGAGCCGCTCCTGATGTCAAAGAAAAGCTGGAATAAGCTCAATAAAGAACAGCAAGACGCTTTAATGGCTGCAGGTAAAAAATCTGAAGACTTTTTTATTGATGCGGCCAAGGGACTAGATACCAAGTTGGTTGAGGCGTACGAAGGTGCTGGCGTTGAAGTTGTTACAATGAGTAACGAAGATGCAGCCGCGTGGCTTGAAATTGCTAAGGGAACATCTTACAAAGCTTTCGCCGAAAAAGTGGACGGGGGTGAAGAGCTGATTAACAAAGCTCTCGCTGTTGAGTAGGAAGAATATATGTGCCTCACAGAACTCTTGTGGGGCACTTTCCTCGCGTTGATTTACTCTTTTCGTTTGGTCAGTTCAGTATGAATTTTTTTATTGATCTCGTACGCCAACTTTCCCGTGTATGTGGTGTCTTTGCTTCCATTCTTATTGCCTCAGCCATTGTTGTCGTCTGTCAAATGGTTGTCCTGCGCTATTTCCTCCAGGAATCAACGGTGTGGCAAACGGACTATGTTACCTATGCATTGGTCGCTGCGACATTGATCGGAAGCCCCTATGTCCTGTTAATCAAGGGTCATGTTAATGTCGATTTGCTACCACATTACTTAAGCCTGCCAGCGCGAAAAATTCTGGCTTTTGTCGCGAGTATTTGTGGTTTGATCTTTACGATCTTATTAGCTTGGAAGGGTTATGAACTTTTTGCCGAGGCATTGGAAGGTGGGTGGGTAACTGATACTATTTGGGAGCTACCTTTGTGGATACCCTATTTGTCACTTCCTCTTGGTATTGGCTTGTTATCCCTTCAGTATGTAGCAGATATCATGGCCTTAATGAGCGGGCGAGACATGCCCTTTGCGATGGATAGCCACAGTTCATTCGAGGGGGAATAATAATGGATCCGCTTTATATTGGCCTGTTGGTCGCCATCGTAACTATTGTCGTTCTCTCTTCCGGAATTCCTGTTGCCTTTGGCCTTGGGCTGATTGCTGTTGTCTTCCTCTTCGCTTTCGAGGGCTTTGATGCTCTGGATGTTGTCGCGGAAACTTTCTTTTCTGGTCTGGCAGAGTTTGCGCTTGTCTCAATTCCAATGTTTATTGTTATGGGGGCGGCGGTTGCTTCTTCGCCTGCGGGGAAAGATTTATATGCGGCGCTTGATCGCTGGCTCAATCGCGTACCGGGTGGTTTGATTATCTCAAATATTGGTGCTTGTTCGATCTTTGCAGCTTTGAGTGGTTCTTCGCCCGCGACCTGTGCTGCAATCGGGAAGATGGGCATCCCTGAGATGCGCAAACGTGGCTATCCGGATGGATTGGCGACAGGCTCAATTGCTGCTGGTGGAACCCTTGGAATTCTTATCCCGCCATCTATTACGATGATTGTTTATGGCATTGCGACTGAAACGTCTATTGGCCGCCTGTTTCTGGCTGGATTGCTACCTGGGTTACTTCTGACCGTTTTGTTTATGTGCTGGTCGCTCTACACAGCCTGGCGAAATGGCTATAGTTTTAAAGCGCAAATTGGTGGATATAGTTGGCGCGAAAAGTTTGAAGTTTTACCTCGCGTTTTTCCTTTTCTGCTGATCATTATCGGGGTGCTTTATGTGCTCTACGGTGGTGTTGCAACTCCGTCAGAAGCCGCGGGCGTAGGGGCTCTTTTCTGTTTGCTATTGGTTGTTGTGATCTATGGCATGTGGCAGCCGCGAAAGATCTGGGCAATTCTGTCTGATTCTATGAAAGAATCTGTGATGATCTTGATGATTATCGGGGCCTCAGCACTTTTTAGCTATACCCTCTCATCACTTTTTGTGACCCAGTCTGTGGCAGAGTACATTGCCAATCTTGATATTGGAAAATGGCAGTTACTTATCATTATCAATCTGTTTCTGCTGGTCGCGGGTTTTTTCCTGCCACCCGTTGCTGTGATACTGATGACCGCACCAATTCTTCTGCCGATCATTATTCAAGCCGGGTTTGATCCCTATTGGTTTGCGGTTGTTTTCACCATCAATATGGAAATAGGTCTTATTACACCGCCTGTGGGGCTAAATCTTTATGTGATTAACGGTATTGTACCTGATGTATCGCTCCCCACCATCTTGAAAGGGGCGCTTCCCTTTATGCTCTGTATGGTTTTGGCCATTGCCATTCTTTGTGTCTTCCCCGAGATTGCAACATGGCTACCCAATTATCTGATGGGTGGGGGATAACGGGGAAAACGCCTTTTAAGCGTGGTGATAAAAATCGGCTGATCGCACTGGTCAGCCGATTTTTTATTTCTGAAACATAAAAGTAGCTGGATCTCGCTGAGGTTCAGACTGTTATTATTTATTAAAAATTATGTGATTGTATCGAAATATCAGGCTCATAGAATCTCGATATATGCATCCCGAGTATTATTTGTTCCGTGAAAATCTGAATAAATCGGTTGCAATGAAATCTATCTTCTTTATTGGTTTGGTCGTTTACGGTTTTTCGTGCGCTGTTTGTGGTGGTGCGATATCACACTTGTTTCTGGATCAGGCTATTATATGACTGTTGATACAATCGATCTTCCCGGAATTCTTGAAGAGATCAAAGAAGAAGTTCAACCTTTCTTTGGAAAGGGAAAACAAGCTGATTATATTCCAGCTTTAGCGAATGTGCCGGGCCATAAATTCGGCATGGCTATACGAACCGCTGAGGGACAAGAATTTACGGTTGGTGACGCAGAAGAAGATTTTTCTATCCAGTCTATTTCAAAACTTTTTACCCTGATGCAGGTTCTAGGGTTAGGGGACGAAGATATATGGGCACGCGTTGGGCGAGAACCATCAGGAACTGCTTTTAATTCTCTGGTGCAGTTGGAATATGAACAGGGAATACCCCGTAATCCCTTTATCAATGCCGGTGCCATTGTAATAACAGATATTCTTGCGGGACGATCAGCAGATGCGTCGCGTCGAATTGTTGATTATTACCGCATGCTTTCGGGCAATGAGGAAAACCGCCCGGACGAAGAAGTTGCTACATCTGAAAAGGAATGGGGCTATCGGAATGCCGCCCTGGCGAACCTGATGTGCAGCTTTGGGAATATCCATACACCCATTCCAGACCTGCTGGATGTGTATTTCCGGCAGTGTGCCCTGACAACCTCTTGTCTGGATCTTGCGCGTGCGGCTATGCCGCTTGTTTGTGGAGGGTACTCTCCGGTTGCGAATGAACAGGTTATGACAAGCCGGGATGCAAAGCGGATCAATGCTTTGCTGTTGACCTGTGGGCTTTATGATGCAGTAGGATCTTTCGCCTATACCGTTGGGTTGCCGGCAAAAAGTGGTGTCGGCGGCGGCATTATTGCGGTTTTGCCAAAGGAATTTTCCGTTGCGGTCTGGTCTCCTGAACTTGATCATTACGGAAATTCATTTGTTGGTGGAAAAGCCCTAGAGATTTTTACGACCAAAACCGGACTGTCCATTTTTTAAATTAAACCTCTGCTGCGTCCAATGGTCCCACCAGAGTTTGGGGCTTTTAAGTTGACTTTGTTAAAGTTATCCATAAACATATATATTAAATGAATGTTTGTGGAGGAAGCGACATGACTTTTCTGCGTTGGCTTGAAACTGCTTTTCTTTTCCCTGGTGATATTGTGGTTCAGAAGCTGGGCGTAACGGTTGAAGAAGATGGCGGTATTTTGCGGTCTTTTATCAACATGTGTGTCTGGGGTGTTGTTACCGGTACGATAGCCTTTTATGCATTATAGGCTTCTAAATGATCTATCGTCCCGAAATTTTCACCTTGCCAAGTGCCTTATCCGGTGATGATACGCATCAGGTTTTCGACAGGGCCACGTGCGAAGAACTTGGAATATGCCCATACATAGAAAGCTGTAGCGAGCAGAAAAATTCCAGAGGCAAGAATTGCATCATCTGTGGTTCCAGATGCATTTTGTCCATCAAGAAGTCCTAGTGCTTCCAAGGTCCCCATACCCAGAAGTATATGGGCAACATAGAGGGTAAGCGTCTGGCGGCCTATTTGTTTGCAGAGCTTAAAACCAAGCATTTTTGATAGGCCAGATGACTTGGAAAAGACAGAACTAATCCAAAGGCTAAAGGCTAGGACCATACAGGCACTCGCCATGCCCGCAATCATGTAAAAGGGCATTGGCGGAATAGGCTCAGTGGTGGCAATATCTAGCAAATCTTGCTCTGCACCAGTAAGCAAGGCAAGGGTGAAAAGCGATAAGCCTTCAACAGTGAGCAGGGCAATCAAGCCGAAAATGAAAAGTTGAAATTGTGTGTGCGCTTGATCCATGGACAGCCTGCTGAGAAAAATACCAAAAAGAAAGAATGCCAGCCAGGGAACAACGGGGTGCCAACCGTTGAAAAAGAGATTGCAAACAAAACCCTCCAGAGTCCAAAAATTTTTATAGGTATATGTCTTCCAGTCCCAACCCACATCGTAATCAAGGGTGAAGAGCATAATAACAAAGCCGATGAGTAGGGCGATTATAGCGACTATAAGCCCGCCGGAACTCATGCGGATAAAGAAGACACCAAAAAAGAAATAGAGTGCGTAGTAATGCAAAATATCAGCATCAAAAATCAGACTGTTTAAAAGGCCAATGACGAGGAGGAATACTGCCCGTTTTGTGGTGAGCCAGACAAGATTGTCGTTAAACTCATGATTTGGGTTGCTTTTGCTTGCCGCTAATCCAAGGCCTATGCCGGCAAGTACGACGAAGGTTGCTGCTGCCCGCCCTTCCAAAGCGCTAACAAAGCTTGTTGCCAGGAAAGATCCTTGCCCTTCTGCGCCCATGGCAATTGTGAAATTGACCAGAACCATACCAATAAATGCTATGAAACGGGCAAAATCCAGACCTTCAAGTCGTGCAGTCGTCGTCATAAATCTTTCCTGTATAATGACTTTTAAGTAATACTAGGTGTTTATTTATTTTACTGAATAACTCTATCGGGTTTTATAGGATGTGGTCGTACACTAACCAAGCTGACAGATTACTGACAAGCAACAGAAAATATGATGTCTGAATTCTGATTTATAAAACTCTATTTTTAGAACAAAAAAAACAAAAAAGCAGCCGCTGGAAACGACTGCTTTTACGTAATAAAAGTAGAAAAATGTATTGTTTAGCTTGCTTTTAAAATCGCAACCATTGTTTCCATAGATGTTTTTAGGGCCTGTAGATCTGCACCTTGTGGAATGGCCTGTTGTGTACAGTTATTGAGGGCGACAACATGATCCATGAAGAGACGGTTTTGTGGGTATCTCTTGTTATATCCAGCCACGACTTGGGTTTTATAAGCATCCACCTGTTCTTGAAGTTTACTGGCTTTTGATTTGTCACCATTACTGAATTTTAGCAGTCCCGGTGTAATGATTTCGTTTTGTATATAGCTGTTATAGGCTGCCAGACCACCTTGAACCTTGGTAACATCAGATGAATCATAGGATGTCTGATCAAGCTTGGCATCGAGAAAATCAATGAGGGCCTGGCACCCTTGCATATTATTGATGGATGGCTCTGCCATAGCGGGCTGACTTAGGGTGATAAGTGCGCCGAGGGCGATGCAAGTTACTGTTTTCATTTTGTTATCCATAGCTAAATAAGTGAGAGTTTATTGATTTGATCTCTGAATTTTGAACAGAGCTGTCCTGTTCACAAAGATCGGGGATTTTGTGTTGAAGGAGTTTTCTTAAACGGTACTTGTGAGGTTATTTATGAAAAGGGGCTATATGATGGGAAGTGTCGGGTCTCCGCCTAATAAAGTAGGATCGTTCCCTAAGACTGTTTCCAGTATACTGCCGCCGCCAGACGTGGTGACAACAACAAAGCCGTCGCTAGCGGTATTTGTGGTTGTTTGGGGATCCGTAAACACAGGTGAAAAACCTGACCCCAGTAAATCGCTGAAGGGAATAATCGATGTCGTGGCTTGATTTGGTGTGTCGATCCCGGCAGACGACAACGTTTCTGTCCCGTCGATTGGTGCAGCGGTGCTTAAAATCTCTGTGGGGTCCAATACACCTTGTGTACTCAATAATTCCAGAATTGTACCAATGCTTTGGTGGTATGATTGTCCGCTTAGGCTGGTGGTGTCTTCTGGGGACAACGCAGTTTCTTTTGATGCGCCTGTGATGATAAGGGACGCCAAAGGATCATCAAGCTCTTCGTCTAATAGGTTGAGGTGCTGGGTATCTTCCAAAAGGGAATGGTCTTTATTTTGTGCTATGCGTGTCTCTTGAATTTCTGAAAACTGAACGGTTCTATCTTCTGCTTGTGGATCAATTGATGCTGTTCCGGTTAAAGCCAAATCTTCCTCGGTCTGGAGTGCAGGAAGCGTTTCAAACAAGCCTTCTACCCCCAAAATGATAAAAGAGGCATGGAGTTGATAGTCATAGGGATCGCGCTGTGTATTTTTTTGACGCTTTTTATAATACAGCGCCAAAAGATCAGATTTGCTTTTCCATGCCAGTCGTTTGGAACGGGACGTCATAACAGAAGGGGGCGAACCTGCGTTCTTTGAGGTGTCATCCTGATCTGATGCAGGGTTTGGATCCATAAAAAGAGTATCCAAAGATTTGTCCACATCCGCCGGGTCGTAAAACACAGGAGGGATGAACATAAAGATAAACTCTTCACCGAGCTGTAGTTTCTCTTTCAGGCGTTTTCTAGCACGTGACAATCGGCTCATTACTGTGCCAATTGGAACAGAAAGACTTTTGGCTGCTTCTTCATAGCTGTGGCCAAAGGAAACGATTTGTTCCAGAACTTCCTGATCCTTTTGCGGCAGGTTCTTAAGAACATCCTGCACACGGTTCAAGAGGGAACGGTGCTCTATTTCCTTGGCAAAACAGATGTTGTTCTGGATGCTGTCATTTTCAATTTCGGTTTGAGACTGCAACTCCTTTTGCCGACGCTTTATCTGGTTGATCCAGAGGTTCTTCATCATAGGGAATAACCACTGTTCCATTTCATAAGCATCGTTATAGAGATGCTTTTTGGCATGGGCACGGCCATATGTTTCCTGAAACAGATCGGAAGCCAGGTCGTCGTCTTTTGTTAAATATTTGGCATAGCGTTTAAGCTTTGGCATAGAGGATTCTAATTTTTGCTCAAAATTCAATTGCTTGGGCCTTATCAAATTTGTTTGTGTCTAATTGCTTTTGCGTAAGCATTGATGCCGCGCGTATGAAATAACATCTTTTGGTGGTAAAATAACCGTTGCACCATAGCTGTCTAAGCCAGAGTATCAAGCGTATTATGGTTTAACATGTTGGTCAGGATGTCAGTATCAGAGGTTCCAGTCGGCCAACCAAGGCTAGAGAGTGTTTGGTTTTCGAGAACAATGACGTGATCTGTAGCCCCATCCTGATTGGTATCAATGTTAATATTAACACCGTTTGTGCCCTGACTGAAATCCAAATATTGATCGAGATTGGATACCGTCTGCGCCGTATTGAGTAAATCGCCGAGATCAATCACATCATCAAACCGGAAATCTTTGATGGTATCTGTTTCAACCGGGCCATTGGTGGCAATGTCTGCCTGACGAAACACAAATCGATCACTTCCACCAACGCCGTACATGGTATCATTCCCGCGACCACCAATGATTATATCATCCCCCCCGACATTATGACCAGTACTCATTGGATAGGTTTGGCTATCCCCGTAAATGATGTCATCGCCATCACCCCCATCGATAATATCATCGCCTCCCAATGCGAAGTTAAACCCGAAACCTTGGATATAGCCGTTTTGATGTATAGAATCTCCCCAAATACGGTCGTTTCCATTTCCACCATAAATGATGTCATCTCCACCGGAATAGGTGTTCGTGTCAAAGACGTTTATGCTCCCTGCGTCCCCAACGATACCATCATCCCCATCCCCGCCGTAAATGATGTCATTTCCGCCGTTTGAATCATTTAGAAGTCTGCCATCCCCATAGATATTATCATTCCCATCATTACCGTAAATGATATCATCGCCACCGACTGAATCGTTGATGACATCAGAATCTCCATGAATACTGTCGTTCCCGGTTCCCCCGGAAAGCGTGTCATTCCCCCCCACAGAGTTGGTCAGATAGTAGCTATCACCATTCATGTAATCGTTTCCGCCGCCACCGTTGACAACATCATCACCAGCAACAGCGTTCGTTATGAAAGTACCATCCCCAAAGATCGTATCGTCTGTGGAAAGTCCTGTGATGTGGTCATCCCCAAATGATGTTGACGTTTGGTGGGTGATCGTGACCGACGATGCCAGTCCGGCGCTGGTTGCTTGAATGTTATAGGAACCAGCCGTCCAGGCATTATCGGCTGAAAAGATAATGGATGAAAAAGGCGCAGTTACTTCCCATGCAGTGCCGTTGCTTCCGGGAACCATTGTACCCTGATTAAGGACCGTCCCGGCTGGGAAACCCTGTAATAGAATGGTTTCTGTCGGGGACAGATTGTGGGCAAAGCTAATTTGATAAACATTATTTGCGCCATCACCAACAATAATACCGCTATCGACCAGAACATCGTTTCCATCTCCGCCCCTCAAGGTAATTGGCCGATTGTTAAAGGTCCCTTGATCGCGGATTGAAGTGGGCAGTAAGTTCAGTGACAGGTTTAAAAAAGGAGCGAGCGGGGTATCTAAATTGCCTGTATTCCCCCGATCCGTTGTATCAGGCTGATTACCAATAAGACCAAATTCCAACTCTGTCGGATCAATAACACCCTGTCGGTTTAACAGGTCGATTGCGGTTCCCAAGTCATCGCTGTATTGGCTTCCTCCGCCCCCAACGAGTGCTACGGCATCCCCCGCTGCCGTCTCGATGGGGGCCTGATCCAATATCTTGGCAAGCTCTTCTTTTTCTTCTTCGGAAAGGGTTGCAATGATCTCGGCAAAGTAATCGGGATTACCCAAAGCACTGGCGAATTCAATTAAAGGGTCATTCGAACTGGCAGAAGCCTGCGAAGATATTATGCTATTGGTATCTGTATCAGGGGGAATCAGATGGTTTAAGCTCGTATCAAGATCTTGTGAAACAGGGGTTGTTTCTTCGATGAGTGCAGAATTTTTTTCAATGCGCGTCGTCATAGCTTTGTCCCGTATATTCTTTTGTCTGACAAGCAAACAAATTCGAAAGTTACTAGGACTACAGCCCGGATTTCTTTTTATTCCATTTTTTTTAAATTATTTTTGAATTAATAAAATTACCTCTGTTCTCGTTAGAGAAATAGTGCCTACTTTTGGGTGACTCTGTGATGCCAATTTTAGTCCACTGCCCATGAAAAGAAATTCCACCAACCTATCCCTAAATGACAGCAGTGGTGCAAAGTAAACACTGAGAAAGGTTTATTTTTTATTGTTAGGAGTTTGGTTTGTTGTCTTAGTCTGGAATTTGAAAGATACCATAGAGATGGACGATCCCATAGAAGAGGCAAATTATTGAACTCCAACAAAGAAATGGGGTCATCTTACTGCGATCAAAAAATACAAGCCAGAAGATCAAGCTGCCGCGTAATAAATATGCCACAGTGATTAAGCTGAGAATTAATTTCAAAAATGGCAAGGGCGGAAATAGTTCAGCACCCGAAAGTGCATATGCAGCCCATATAGTAAGGACCAGGGCGATCATGAGTGTGAAGAATGCTGGGTAGATGCGCCCAGATTTAGCAGCCATGGCCATCTGTTCGCCTGCCCCAAAAAACCGATACCAAGACGCGCCACCAAATATGATAGCAATGTGAAGGATGGCTGCAATAGCGCTTAAAAAAGCTGCCAAAATCATCGCGATGTTAGTCATTTCTGACATTGAAATAATCCAATTTAATTTATTTAAGAAAATTACTGTACAATATTTAGTTTTTATATAAATTTAATGGAGTGTAATTTTTATTAAAATGTAAACGAGATACTAGATTTGTTGATTTTAAATGAAGAAGATTCAGCGAATATCCGTACCATCAAAAGCCTATACTTGGCACTGAAGAGAAAAGACCGTGAAGGCCTTTTGTCTTTGTTAACGAAAGAGCCAGTCTGGAATGTATCACCTGGTTTTCCGGGAAGCGGTATTTATCGGGGTATTGTCGAAGTGTTCGGTGAGTTTTACCCGAAGTTATTGGCGAATTTTGAGTCTTTTGGTGCACATCCTGACCGCTTTATTGATAGCGAGAACACAGTGGTGGTTTTGGGGCATTATCATATAGTAGGAAAGCATGTGCCGAACAAAATAGAAGTCCGGTTTTCGCATTGCTGGGACATTGATAAAGATGGTTGTGTAAAAGGAGTGTGGCAGGTCGCTGATTCTGGCTTGATACAACGGGATGTCACTACAGCATTGTAAAGGTGGGCTGAATGAAGTTCATTTAACGGAATAACTTGTTCATGACCTATGGAATTGATCGAGAATTATTTTTAAAATTCTTTAATTTTAATTGCTAAATCAAAAAGTTCGCCAGAATTTCATTGTTGGTGATGTCCTGAAACTGGATGCCGTTTTCGTGGAATTTTTCCATCAGTGTTTCGAAGTTCTTCGGGTTTTTGGTTTCGATCCCGATCAGGATCGAACCGAAGTTGCGGGCAGATTTTTTCAGGTACTCGAAACGGGCGATATCGTCATCTTCGCCGAGAAGGAATAGGAAGTCTTTCAATGCACCGGGACGCTGGGGCATGCGCAGAACATAGTATTTTTTGAGGCCAGCGTATTTCAGGGCGCGCTCTTTTACTTCGGGCAGGCGTTCAAAGTCGAAGTTCCCGCCAGAGGTAACGCAGACAACGTTCTTGCCTCTGATACTTTCGGGATCGAGGGATTGCAGAATATCAATAGTTAGGGCACCGGCGGGTTCCAGAACAACACCTTCGATATTGAGCATGGTAATCATAGTGGCGCACAGGCGATCTTCGGGGGCAAGGAGAACGCGATCCGCAGAAAAATCCTTGAGTGCTTCAAAGTTATGTTCCCCGATTAGGGCAACGGCAGCACCATCAACAAAGTTATCAATGCTGTCCAGTTTGATGCGTTCGCCTGCGGCAAGGCTTTCTTTTAGGCTTGGTGCGCCTTCGGGTTCAACAAACCAGAAATCAGTGTCGGGGGATGTTTCTTTAAGGTATTGGGTCACGCCCGCCGCCAATCCGCCGCCGCCTGTGGGCATGATCAAGGTATCAAGAGCTTCGCCTCCCAGTTGATGCATGATTTCCAGCCCAATCGTTGCCTGTCCTTCTATGATATCGGGATGATCAAAGGGTGGTACCATAAAGGCATTTTCTTCATCGGCGAACCTGTGGGCTGCTTCGTAGGCCTCGTCAAAGATATCCCCGACCAGTTTTACGTCAATATACTGACCGCCAAAGGCACGGGTCTTGTGTATTTTTTGCTGCGGCGTTGTCGTTGGCATAAAGACCGTGCCGCGCTTTTTGAAATGATTACAGGTATAGGCAAAGCCCTGTGCATGGTTCCCCGCAGAAGCGCATACAAATTGTTGCTCGGCAAACTGCTGGTCATCTGTAGCACCATGACCATTCTCAAGTGCCTTGCTGAAAAAGTTAAAGGCCCCGCGGATTTTATAACTGCGGACCGGGGTCAGGTCTTCACGTTTGAGATAAACATTACAGTCGTATTTATCCGACAGAAAACGGTTGTGCTGTAGCGGCGTTTCCGAAAAAACAGTCGAAATATTTTGCCGCGCTTTCTGAACGGAACCCTTGAATGCAGTCATTATCTCTTAACCCTTGAAGAACAACAGCTATTTGTATAGTCGCTCTGCCGGTTTTTGTATAGGGCATATGCGAATAGCTCTCATGCATTCGCGGCAGTTCTGTAAACGCGTTGCATCTTTGACAATTATTACCTTCAATTGTCAAAGCGTTTTAGCGTCAAGAAAAAGGTATTAGTTATAGAGTTTAATATTACACTAAAGATTGTATTTTTGGGTGTTTTATATAATGTCTTTTCTAATACAAGTACTTCCACAATCGCCCAAAAGCGGACTGTCTATATTGAATCTAACAAGGTGAATTCAATGACAAAGATTATCGGAAATAATGAAGTCCTTGGTGGCCGTAATGATACCAATAAAATCGAGAATAAAAACAACATAAAGCGTCTGATTATATTGTGTTTAAGCTCGTACGTTATTTTTCTTTCGAGTCCTGCAAATGCCTGCATTATTAGCGCAAGAATGGTTTTGGAAGATGTCAAATATGCCGAAGCTGTAGTTGTAGGCAAAGTAATTAATTATGAGATTGTTAAAGATAAAAATTTTAGGAAACAAACAATTGCTGCTCTCGAAAAGCAAACGGGGCTATCAGAAAAAGAGCGAGCAGAAAAAAGGAGTATAATAGAACAACGCTCATTTTTAACTGACTATGCGCGCTTCGATATCGATGTTAGAGAGGTGCTTTTAGGAAATGTATCCAACACAACTACGGTGACTTGGAACAACTCAACTTTTGGCGAGCCTGATAACCTTTCTGATTCTTTATATTTAATAGCATTGAGGAATCCTACCGATACGCGCCCTCCATTACGAGGACCATCGGCAACTATTCCGTCAAGTATTGAACCAAATTTGATGACCGTCCTTCAAGCGCCGTGTTCAAGTGCGTTTATCTTTGAAAACTCCAGTGAAAATGCCACGAAAATTCGACAAATTATTAAATCTCTACAAGAGTAACAAATTTATCTTTTTAATCTATTAGACTATAAATCAGTATAATAGATGCACTGATGACCACTAATGAAACAAAGTAGTTAAGGCTTTGATCTGATTGATATTCGCGTGTTATCTGATTTCATTCGCCTTTGATGTTATATCAAAAACTCGATAAACGCAGCTTGAAGTGCTGCTGCTTACAGCTATCTCAGGAAATTCACCGTTTCCTTTTTCCCATCCAGATTAAGCTGTGCCTCTACGGGGGCGGTTGTGCTGATAACCTTCCCCCGACGTATCACATACAGTCGGGCAGGGCGCAGGCGGATGGCTTCGATGGGGTCTTTTGCTTGTAAGATCACCAGATCAGCGAAGTTGCCTTTGGCAATGCCATAATCCGGCAGGTGCATGACCTGGGCTGAATTTTCGGTGACAGCTTTGAACATGGCTTTGGTTTCTGCAACGCCCGTCATTTGACCGACATGAGTTGCCATATGGGCGACTTCGAGCATGTCGTGGCTGCCAAAGCTATACCAAGGGTCCATAACACAATCGTGGCCAAGGGCGACGTTAATGCCCATGGCTGTCATTTCCTTGACCCGTGTCATGCCGCGTCGTTTTGGATAGCTGTCGTGGCGACCTTGCAGCGTTATGTTGATCAGCGGGTTAGGGATCGCTGTGATCTCAGCTTCCTTGATCAGAGGCAGGAGCTTGCTGACGTAGTAATTATCCATGGAATGCATGGATGTCAGGTGAGATCCGGCCACACGTCCCTGTAAGCCCAAGCGCACGGTTTCGCTGGCAAGGGTTTCGATGTGGCGGGAATTGGGATCATCGCTTTCATCACAGTGCATATCAACCAGCAAACCGCGATCAGCCGCAATTTCACAAAGTGCTTTTACTGAACGGGCACCATCATCCATGGTGCGTTCGAAATGGGGAATGCCGCCAACAACATCAACGCCCATATCCAGGGCACGTTTCAGGTTCTCTGCCGCTTTCTCATAGCGAAAATACCCATCCTGAGGAAAGGCGACCAGCTGAATATCAATCCAGGGGGCGAGTTCTTTCTTGGCTTCCAGCAGGGCACCAACAGCAAGCAGGCGGTCGTCGCTGGTATCCACATGGCTGCGTATTGCCAAGGTGCCACGGGCGATGGACCAGCGGGCGAGGGCGTGCACACGTTCCTTGATTGCTTCGTGGGTCAGGTGCGGTTTTAGTTCTCCCCAAAGCTGAATACCTTCCAGCAGAGTACCGCTTTCGTTCAATCTGGGGTGGCCAAGACTGAGGGTGGAATCAAGGTGGAAATGCGGATCAATAAAGGGGGCAGTAACCAGATGGCCTTTGGCATCAATGATCTCTGTCTGTCCCTCGACAATGCCATCCGTAATATGCGGATTTATTTCGACAATACGGTCGTCCTTAACGGCGATATCAACGCTGTTTTTAGCATCTGTGCTATCAGCAAGTCGGGCGTTTTTGATAATGAGATCAAACATGGGGTTTTCCGTTAATTACCGTTCGTTAAATACAGTTGCCGAGATCAAGTGCCAACATTGTGTTCGTTCGTATCATGTCCGTTCGCCTCTGCGGAAGGGAACCAGAAGGGCTTTGGGGTAACTGGCTTTGCGGGCCATGATAACCATTGCAACGATACTGAGAATATAAGGCATCATCAGGAAGAATTGATAAGGGATTAAAGCGCCAGCCGTTTGCTGTGCACGTACCTGTAACGCATCAAGTCCGGCAAACAGTAGTGCGCCTATCAAGGCCTTTCCGGGTTTCCACGAAGCAAATATAACCAGCGCAATGCAGATCCAGCCACGGCCATTGATCATACCAAAGAAAAAGGCATCAAAGGCAGACATGGTAATAAAGGCGCCGCCCACTGCCATAAAGGCACTACCGACCATCACGGCCCCGGTCCGGATAGAAAGAACGTTAATGCCTTGTGCTTCGACTGCCATGGGGTTTTCCCCGGCCATACGTACGGCAAGCCCAAGTGGCGTCTTGTACAGCACATACCAGACAACAGGCACAAGGATCAGGGCGAGATAGGTCAGGGGCGTCTGGCTAAAGAGTGCTTCGCCAATAACCGGAATTTCTGACAGGAAGGGAACTTCATAGACCTGGAAAGGTTCAATTTTCGGGGGCGTGGTCGCATCCGGCAACAACATACGATAGACGTAATAGCTAAGCGAAGAGGCAAAGAGAGTAATCCCGATCCCGGTAACATGCTGGGAAAGGCCCAGATAAACGGTGAATATGCTGTGCAACAGGCCGAATATCAGCCCCATAAAGGCTGCAAACATAACGCCCGTCCATAAATCACCCCCCATATAGACCCACATCCATCCAGACATGGCGCCCATGGTCATAATGCCTTCGATCCCAAGGTTGAGAACGCCAGCTCTCTCGCAGATAAGTTCACCGAGTGTGCCAAGAATTAGTGGACTTACGATGCGAATTGTTGCCGCCCAGAAGCCAGCAGAAACGAGTATTTCAAGAATATCCATCATGGCTTTATCTGAACCTCACGCGATAGCGGGTTAGCATCACACTGACAAGTATGGAAAGGACGGAAAGACCAACCAGAACATCTGCGATATAGGTCGGAATGTTAATTGCCCGGCTCATGGAATCTGCGCCGACATAAATCATGGAAATGAAAAGTGCCGAGAGGATCACTGCTAGCGGGTTTAGCTGTGCCAGCATGGCTACGGCGATGCCCGTGTAGCCAAATCCGGGGGAAATGTCGAGCGTCAGATATCCCTTTAGCCCGGCGACTTCGCTGACCCCGGCAATCCCGGCAAGTCCACCGCTGATTAAAGCTGTGCGGATGACAGTAGCGTTTACGTTAATGCCTGCAAACTTGGCAGCAGAGGCATTAAGCCCGACAGCTCTGATTTCATAGCCCCATACGGTAAAACGCATCATGGCCCAGCAAAGGACAGATCCGATAATGGCAAAGACAAAGCCAAAGTGTAATCGACTTTTATCAACGAGACTGGGAAAAAGACCTTCGTCAATGATGGGTTCAGCTTGCGGCCAGCCCATGGACATTGGGTCTTTCAAAGGACCTTCCAGAAAATACCCGACAAAAAGCAGGATCACAAAGTTGAGCAACAGGGTTGTGACAACTTCATCCACTTTAAGGTGGGTTTTTAGCATAACGGGCACGGCAAGAGCTGCACCACCTGCCAAGGCACCAACCAGCATCAGGAAAGGGATCATCAGCAACGGGGGCAGGGTGATCAGGCCGGTGCCAAAAAATGTTGCGGCCAAGGCCCCGCAATAAAGCTGTCCTTCGGCTCCGATGTTATAAAACTTGGCGCGAAAGGCGATTGTTGCCGCCAGTCCGGTAAAAATCAGCGGAATAGAGCGCGTCAGTGTTTCTGTCAGGGCAAAGCTGGACCCCACAGCACCTTTGACCAACAGGCTATAAGCTTCTAACACAGATGCACCAACCCACAGGATCAGGACAGATCCAATTAACAGTGAGATAAAGACAGCGGCAACTGGTGCCAAGGCAATACGCCAGGCGGCAACGTGTTCCCGAGGTTCAATTTGCATGGGGCTGTTCCTCGTTGCCAGAATTCGTTGTCACCGAATGATTTGTGTTTTCAGAGTGTGTCTGTTCTGAATGGTTTGTTCCGGCCATCATCAAACCTACTTCGGCAGTTGTCAGAGTTTTGGCATCGTAACTTGGTGTCAGGTTGCCGTGGTACATAACGGCAATCCGGTCACACAGGGCAAAGAGTTCATCTAGATCTTCGGAAATGAGGAGAACGGCAGCACCACGTTTTCTGGCCGCAAGAAGTTGTCCATGTACATAGGCAATCGCGCCTTCATCCAGACCGCGCACAGGTTGATTGGCGAGAATAAAATCAGGCTGCGGCGATAGAGCCCTAGCGAGAATGAGTTTTTGCATGTTCCCGCCGGAAAGCAGCTTGGTTTCTGCTTCCGGGCCTTCGCATCTGATATCAAAGGCATCGATCAGTTTGTTGGCCCGTTCCAGACAGGCTTTTCGATCTATTAAAACGCCGGCTTTGGACACGGGTGCATGTCGTAAGTCTTCACTGATAAGGTTTTCCCACAGCATCATCTCGCCAACGACGCCAGAGCTATGACGATCCTCGGGAATACGTCCGACACCCCGGTGCACAATGTCGGCAGGTGAAGCGCTGGTTACGGCATTACCTAGCAGAGTAAAAGTGCCCGCATCAGGTTTTTCCAGACCGGAAAGCAGATCGGCAAGGGTTGATTGCCCGTTCCCGGCAACACCGGCGATACCTACAATTTCATGCTGATGAACTGTAAGATTGACCTGATTGAGTTTTGGAATACCACTGGTGTCTTTGTTTTTGTCTTCGACGCTGACGTCTTCAAGTTCGACAATTGGTTTTCCAATTGTCATTTGTTCCAGAACCGGGCGTTCAACGGTGCGGCCGACCATCATTTCGGCCAGCAGTTTTCGGTCAGCTTTTTCTGTTTCAATGCTGCCAACAATTTTTCCGCGTCGTAAAACCTCTACCCGTGTACTGATGGCAAGAATTTCGTGAAGTTTGTGAGATATAAAGATAATGGCAAAGCCTTCTTTGGTCAGGCTTTTTAAGGTTTTAAACAGGCTGTCAGCTTCCTGTGGTGTCAAAACCGCTGTGGGTTCATCCAGTATCAGAACCCGGGCATCCCGATAGAGCGCTTTCAGAATTTCGACCCGCTGGCGTTCCCCGACAGACAGATCAGCGATACGGGCATCGGGATTAACCTTAAGGCCATAATCCTTTGACATCTGTGCCAGCTTTGCCTTGGCGGGCGCGCGTTTTTGGCCCAGTGACCACAAACTTTCGGTGCCAAGCATGATGTTTTCAAGGACAGTAAGGTTTTCAGCCAATGTAAAATGCTGATGAACCATGCCAATTCCGGCGTTAATTGCGGCATCTGTTTGCCCGGCGGGCAGTTTCTGTCCATCGACTTCTATATATCCCTCATCCGCCGTATAGTGACCGTACAGGATATTCATCAGGGTCGTTTTTCCTGCGCCATTTTCCCCGAGCAGGGCAATGACCTCACCTCTATCGAGTGAAAAGGAAATATCGTCGTTGGCGACAAGAGAGCCAAAGCGCTTGGTAATGTTATGAAAGGCAAGCAAAGCCATGTTATGCCTCAAGAAATGCAAGAACAGAATTGTCTTGAAATAGCGGGACGAGAAAGAAATGGATAATTCCTGGATTGATACCCAAACAAAGCTTAAGTATCAATTATAATTACATCTTTATCTATTCGCCTAAATACGTTTTTGAAGAAAAACTGATAAATACTCCTTCAAAAAAATCCCCGATCCCCCCCCAAAATGGTTTGAGGAAAAACAAGATCGGGGATGGAAGGCGGCTAATAGGTCGATTTGGGCTCGTTGTCGTTGATCTCAACAACAAACTTACCCGAGAGGATATCTGCTTTTACTTGTTCGACCTTAGCCTTGGCATCTGCTGGTATCTTATCTTCGAACTCATAATAAGGGGCGAGGGAAGCTCCTCCCTTTTGCATCATGGTCCACTCTTTATAATCAGCAGCAGAATAGGTACCTGCTTTTACCTGGCTAATGGCATGTCCAATTGCTGATTCCATATGCCAAAGGGCAGAGGTAACAACAACATCTTTACCATTTTCTTCCTTGTTCATATCGTTCACGTTACCAAAGGCCAGAATACCTTTGTCACGTGCCGCATCAACAACACCTGCACGCTCTGCATAGAGAACATCAACCCCGGCTTCGATCTGTGCAAAGGCGGCTTCTTTTGCTTTCGGGGGATCATACCAGGATCCGATGAAGTTGACTTTGAACTGTGCATTGGGGTTCACGGATAGCGCACCCGCCATAAAGGCGTGGAACAGACGGTTGACCTCACCAATCGGATAGCCACCGACCATGCCGATCTTGCCTGATTTGCTCATGCTTCCGGCAAGAATACCCATAAGATAACAGGGTTCGTGAATGTAGTTATCAAAGACAGAGAAATTATCCCCGTGGGGTTTAAAGGGATCACCCATCAAATAGGCAACATCTTTATAATCATCTGCGACTTTGCGGGCTTCGCGGCTGATACCAAAGGCTTCACCAACGATCAGATCAACTTTGCTTTCAGAATATTCTCTCAACACACGAACGTAGTCGGTATTGGCAACTTTTTCTGAAAAGACATATTCGATCTCACCGGCTTCTTTTGCGGCAACCAGTGCCTCGTGCAGGCGTGCATCCCATTTTTGCTGAATAGGCTGTGTATAGATACCTGCGACCTTAATGGTTTTTGCAAAAGCACCTGTTGCGCCAAGCGTTGCACTTGCCAAACCTGCGGCAGCAAGCGCAAGAACGGTTCTTCTGGATAAACCTGTCATGATGAAATCCCTCCCTGGATAGATGTAAAACAGCTCTGAAAGCGCCCAAATACAAGATCGGTATTTCACCGTTAGCCGTTGTTTATTTGCTTTCAGGAACAGCTGTTCCTGTTAATCGACTTGTACAGAGCTCTTTACTTCTACAGTCAGGACAGATTGTTCCGTCTCTTTTCACTGTGCATCAAATGCTAAATTTATTTTATCACTTGGTCAAATAAAACAGCGGAAAATCTTTGTATATTTTAAACTCTGTACTTGGTCATGGTGATGTTTACTTATAGAGATGCTAATAATGTGTCAATCATATCAGTATTTTAGTCTTCAGCTCTTCGAAAAACAGATGGCAGCTCTGCGGGGCAGGATAAACAGGAATACTTGACCTAAGCGCTCAAGTAGTTAAAAGGGGGCAATAGATTTAAGCTTGGTATTGATCATCGATGAAACAGATCATGCTATAAGAGCCATGCGGCAAAGACCGCGATTGATCGTCAGTGAGAAATTAGCGAAGGCCAAAGTAATGTCGGAAGCCTGCAATATTGCCAAAAATGCAGCCAGTTGTGCGCCCCAAAGCGGTATGAAAAACGAAGCCCGAAAAAAAGCGGGTAACGTTGGTGCCGAAAAAGAAGCTGGAAGCGAAGCCAAGAACATCTTTTCCTATCGAAAATACTGGGCGCAGCGTTTTGGCATTGCTCCGTTCCTGCCTATGTCTCGTGAAGAAATGGATCTGCTTGGCTGGGACAGTTGTGATGTGATTATCGTCACGGGTGATGCCTATGTGGATCATCCCAGTTTCGGCATGGCGATTATGGGAAGACTTCTCGAAGCACAGGGTTTTCGGGTCGGCATCATTGCACAGCCTGAATGGTCAAATGCAGATGCTTTCAAGGCGCTGGGCAAACCAAATCTCTATTATGGAGTAACTGGCGGTAATATGGACTCAATGATCAACCGCTATACGGCTGATCGTCGGGTTCGTCACAATGACAGCTACACACCGAATGATGAGGGCGGCAAACGCCCGGACCGTTCTGTCATCGTCTATTCACAGCGCTGTCGCGAAGCTTACAAAGATGTGCCGATTGTTATCGGCGGTATCGAGGCCTCTCTGCGTCGAACAGCCCATTATGATTACTGGTCTGACAAGGTCCGTCGTTCCGTGCTGATTGATAGTAAAGCCGACATCCTTCTTTATGGAAATGCAGAGCGTGCCATTGTTGATTTGACCCACCGGGTTGCAGCGGGGGAAGCGCCAAAGGATATTGATGATATCCGTGGTACCGTGGTTGCCCGAAAAGAAATTCCCGAAGGCTGGACCGTTGCCGATATGACGGACATTGATGACGACAATGATCTTCATCATATACCCGATCGTGCTGAAGCCCGTAAGAAACTGCGTGATGCAGATAAGAATAAAACCGCTGTCCGCCTGCCGTCATACGAAGAAGTTATCGCAGATAAAGCCTTGTATGCTCAGGCATCTCGCGTTGTTCATCTGGAAAGTAACGCAGGTAATGCCCGTGTTATGGTGCAAAAACACGGTGATCGCGATATCTGGATTAACCAGCCGCCGATCCCGCTTACCACGCCAGAAATGGATGGCGTGTTCGATCTGACCTATGCCCGTGCGCCGCATCCAGTTTATGGTGATGCCAAGCTTGCCGCGTGGGATATGATCCGCTTTTCCGTGAATATTATGCGCGGATGTTTTGGTGGCTGTTCTTTCTGTTCCATCACCGAACACGAAGGCCGGGTTATTCAAAGCCGTTCCGAGGAATCAATCCTTAAGGAAATTGAAGATATCCGCGACAAGGTTGATGGCTTTACGGGGCAGATTACCGATATGGGCGGCCCAACCGCCAACATGTACCGCATGGCCTGTAAGGATGACAAAATTCAAAAGGTCTGTCGTCGCCTGTCCTGCGTGTATCCGGATGTTTGTAAAAACCTTGATACCAGTCACGAAAGCCTGATCCAGCTTTATCGCAAGGCACGTGATATCAAGGGCGTTAAAAAGATCTCTATCCAGTCCGGTCTTCGTTATGACATTGCGGTCAAAAGCCCGACCTATATCAAAGAACTGGTGACCCACCATGTGGGTGGTTATTTGAAGATCGCTCCGGAACACACTGAAGAACGCGCGCTTTCCAAGATGATGAAGCCGGGTATTGGTACCTATGAGCGCTTCAAGTCCATGTTCGATGCGGCGGCGAAAAAGGCTGGTAAAGAGCTATACCTCATTCCTTACTTCATTGCGGCACATCCGGGCTGTGAAGATGAAGACATGATGAACCTTGCTGTCTGGCTCAAGCAAAATGGCTTCCGGGCAGATCAGGTTCAGAACTTTATTCCATCCCCTATGGCCCTTTCCACGGCAATGTATCACAGCGAGCGCAATCCGTTACGCCCGATCCGTCGTCACAGTGGTGAAGTGGTCCATACGGCAAAGGGTATGAAACAGCGTCGCTTGCACAAAGCTTTCCTTCGCTATCACGACCCTGAAAATTGGCCAATCCTGCGCGAAGCACTCAGAAATCTGGGACGTGCTGATCTTATTGGTCCGGGTAAAAAACATCTGGTTCCTGCGCATCAACCCATTGGTACAGGTGATAACAAGCCGGGTGCCAGAGGTTACGCTAAAAAGAAAGACGGTAGTAAAGGCGGGAAAGCTTTCTTTACAACGCATGCCGGGCAGGGGCGTCGTCGAGCAAATGACAAAGGACCAGCTTCCGGGACTTCTTCTGACGGTCCAGCCCGCGGCGCAACAGCACACGGCAAAGCGAAACCCACTGGAAAACCTGCGCGTCGTAAACCATCAGGTCAAAGACGGCGGACACGGACTTAAACCAAAGTCTGTTTTGGTTTAGAATATGAAAAAGGCCCGGAATGTTATGACCAACATTTCAGGTCTTTTTTCGTTTAGGGCCTTTCTCGGTATTTGGCCTCTACCAAGTAAACAATCTCGGAATGGACACCGTTGATTTCAACAAAGTGGGCATCGCCTGTGCGTTGATTGTGTTCAACGCGATGCCAGAATTCCTGATAATGATCTCTGATTTCGGTTTGAAAAACGCCGATGATTTTATAGTTGAAGCCTTTGTCATGAGCATAGTTCGCGGCTTTGTTGATCGATGACAGGCTGGTTTGTAAAAAGAATAAACGCCCGTCTTTTTTGAGATGCTGGGCGCTGAAATCAAAAAGATCCTGAATCATATCAATGCCATAGATCCCGCCGCTGAAAAACTCTTTCCCAGATGCTTTTACAGTCGGTAGAGACGCAGGGTTAGAGATAATGAAATCGTATGTTTCATCAATAACACTGTTACCAATCGGGTGAGGTTGAAAATTAAAACAATCGTTTATCTCTATGTTTTCTTTGCTTAAATCTATTGCATCGGGATCAATGTCAAATCCGGTTACAAGCTGAGCGCCACGTTTGGCGGCATAGATACCAAGCACCCCGGTGCCACAGCCAAAATCGCAAATTATTTGTTGCGAGAAATTCAGATTTTCCAGATAGAGAAGAAGAAATTCAGAATAGCGAGTGACGCGAATTTTCTCGGTTTCGAGAATGGTTAGTTCCTGTAATCCCGCGCTGAATTTCTTCATATATAATCACCGATGCTATTGATCCGTTTTATTCTCTCTTGGCCTTTAATTTACTCATTACTTTGTGTTCTTGGTATTAACGATACCATATGGGAGTTCTTGTTTTTGTACTATAACATATGGGGATGAATTCAGCTCTATCACCCCCAATCACGTATAGTTTAATACAGTTGCTTTTTTAGGGTTTCCTGAACAGCCTGATCAAATGAGTCCGTCTTGCCCTGTTCTTTTGCTTTTTGTGCAACGTAAGCATCATACTTTGTGATCAGCTTGCTCATGGCTTTTTCAAGCTGTTCGCGTTCCTCTAGCTTGGCATTGATATAGGCCTGTTTTTCCCCATCGGATTTACCCTGTAATTCCTTTGGTAGATTATCGTCCTCAACTTTATCAAGCGAGACGGCACCATTTTTGATATCGGCAACCAGATCACCACCGCCCGTTATAACTTCCTTGACCGAAGAACGTTTGGAATAAAATTTGGAATTCTCAACCTGTACAGAACTTGGTGCCGCTTCTTTCAGCTCCATTTTATCCTGTACCGCTGACTGTTCTTCTTCTGATCCATAGGCAATAACGGTTTCATCAATACGTTTTTGCAGGATAATGATATCCCGGTCAAAAGGCGTTTCGATAATCTTGATTTGCCCACCATCCTGTGGAATGGGGATATAGCGTCCGTTACCCAGTTGGGCGATTTCTTTCCAGATTTTCTTGGTTTCCCGATCACCGCCTGCCTGTACAGCATTAACAATAATGCCTTCTTTTCTGGCTTTCTTGATAACCTCGGGGTATTTCGGGGCGTTGTCGTAATCCATATGTGGCGGGGCATCTCCGACAAGGAAGACAATACGTTGGGTGTCTTCGCCTTCTGTCCAATCAAGTTGGCGAACGGAAGCGTCCAGCGCTTCGTTCACGGCCTCGGGGGTGTCGCCGCCGCCATTGGCTTGGAAGTGAACCAGATTGCCATAAAGTCCCTGTATGTCAGGGCTCATATCATATGATTTGATGACGTAGTCATCACCGATGTCGCGATAACCTATCAGGGCCATTTCAATATTGGCATCGGGGTGAATATCAACGATCGTGTTGGCGATGGACCAGATCTTGCGTTTTGCCCCGTCAATCAGATCGGCCATCGACCCGGTGGTATCCAGAACAAAAGCAACTTCTATGCGTGGTTGCCCCTGTTGATTATCTGCAAAGGCAGTTGAGGCGATGAGGGGGGAAGAAAATCCATAAAGTGCTGTTGATGTTAAAAGCCCTGTCATTAATCCGCGTACTGATTTTTTCATCAGATCGTTCCTATCTTTTTGTGAGAATAGGCTTTCAAGATGTGGGATTATTGTGGTGTAAAAGGGAGAGGAAAAAGGCAAGAAAAGGTTACTTTAAGGTGCAAATAAGACCGTGGAATAAACCCACAGTCTTATTTACAAACTTAAATAGGTGTCCGTTTTTATGTCGCTGGTCCCAAGCAACGGGCGTATTCCACATGATTGTTTGCTTCGGAAACCTCATCGATGGTTGCGTGATAATCAGCAAAGAAACCAAAGCTTACTATGGGATGTGCGGTTGGTGACCAGGATACTGGATCAATTGGGTGTGACATCGCAAATTGTTGTCCGGGGGCCAGTGGTGGCACATTCAAGCTTTGTTGCGTTGGGTAGGTATCATTCCAAGGCTGACCAAGGGGAACATCAAACCCGACACTGACCACACTCGCAGGGGCCATTCCTGTACCGGCATTTCTGATGATCCAGCGAATGGATTGATTACCGCCATTCCAGCTGCCGCAATAACCGCTGTTCGGCATACCGTTTGTTCCTGCTGATGCAGGCAATACAACCAGATCTGGCGTGCCATTGGGCAGACCGTAAACTGGACCACTGCCTCGTTTGTTCTGGGATCTGATCGGGGCGACGTTCTTTCTTTTTTGCACAATCGTTCTGGGTGCCGTGGGCCGGGGCGGCACAACAACTTTATATTGTGTCCTTTTCACGGACAAAGATTTTGCAGTGGCTGTCCGTGGTGATGTCGTTGTAGCCGACGTGTTACGACTGCAATTGTTTTGCCCTGAAGTTTGTCCTGTAGCTTGAGTTGTACATTCTGCCATGGCAGGCGTCGTTGCAAGTATCAGGTAATTCACAGCAAACAGGCCGGAAGTGATGGCGCAAAGGGTTTTGATTTTTTGGATGTTACTCATTTTTCGTACTCCTGCTAAATAAGAATCAGGGCGGAAATCAGAGCCTTTTCCATTCCAGATATTGTTGCCGGGTTTCCGCTGGATACCTAATAGGTCGGACGTACAGAACATAAGGTTCAATTTATCTTTGTCTGATTGGTGACGGGATTATTCAAATCTTTGCAGATTGCTTTAACTGCTTTAAGACTGAAGAAGATTTAAACTCTTAACGATGGAAATCTGATGAAGATTTGCGGTATCGAACTTAAAAGTAACGAAGCTATTCTGGTCGTTATAGAAGCTACATTAGATGGCCCGGTCCATCACGAGCTACCGACGCGCAAGATTTCCCTTGGGGATAGTGACAAAGCTGTGGATGTTATTAATTTTCAGCGCAAAATCTCGAATTTCTTTAGAGAAAACGATATCTTGAAAGTCGCCATTAAAAAGCGCGCCAAAAAAGGCAAATTCGCTGGCGGCCCCGATACCTTCAAAATGGAGGCCTTAATACAAGCTATCCCCGATCTGGAAGTACAGCTAGTTACACCACAAGCCTTGGCCGCGATGGAGAAAAAGCAGGATATTATCTACCCTAACAGTCTAATGAAGTATCAAGAAGTGGCGTATTTGGCTGGTGTCTGGTTGTTAAAGTGATTGTAAGGTTTGATCGTAATTTACGTGAACTATTGAGATGAATTGTATTAATAGACTTCTGGACTAATCCTTATCTCTCATCATTTGATAAGGGAAGTTATTGGAATGGATTATACTGGAATTTTATACGGTAATGACAAGGAACAAGCAGAACAGAAAAGAGAACAGTTAGACGACAGGATGTTCAGAATGTTTGTTGATGGGTCATGCTGGTAAGAGGAATAAGCTGACTTATGAACAGGCGAAGTGGTGGTGGCGAAATGCGGGTGGAAAACCTCTTGTCGTTGACGGCAGGGAATTAACAGTGTGGAGAACCAGTAAAGATAGTCAGATAGCAGCTCCTATGCCTCTTGATGATCTTAAAGTTCATGGTCATGTGTCCACCAATCCGGCGAATGGTCGAATATATGACGCAGGATATGATTTTGAACCCAAAGTAATGGCTATGCCCCAAGACGCAGATATTGTGGATAAAGTCAGGATCACCTCCAGAAATTTTTTAAATGAACTTGCGATAGATGAGCATGGCAAGGGAACTCCTTTTAAAATCGTATATCGCTACGAGGACAAAGATTTTGAGTAAGATCAAAAGATATCTTATATATTTCGGTGTCATGCTTGGTTGGGGAATGCTTTATCTCGTTTTTCAGGCATTCAACTCTGATAAAGAATATTATTATCACAATTTTACCCGGCCGGATAATTACACTATTCGTAGAGATGGTGACGTTATTATTCAGGCGACAGTCGTCGATCATGATATTATGCCTGGATATTATGTTGGTTTACAACTCCCTGCGGAATATCTGGAATGTGATGGAGGACGTAACGGATATAAAATTCGTATCCGTAATGAGGAAAACTATTTCATTCTCTCTACAGAGTCAGGAGAAGCCCTCTTTTATAAATCCCGGGAAGAATTTGAAAGAAAACTTAAAGGATTGGGTCTCTATAACGATTTAGAACTAGATTACACAGCTTTTAAGACCAGTTGGAAATATCTGTCCAATGGCTATCACAGAGTTGATTGGGACGACTGTGAGTTGACTGACAGCCGTCCCAATGGATGAAGATGAATAATTTTATCCCTTATAAACCCGTTCTCCCGCCACATAGGTAGCTGAGATTGCGCGGTCGTCGCCGAGGATCATGAGGGAGAAGAGGACGTCTTCGAGGTTTTCTGAAACTTCCTGACGGCTTTCAAGTACGGGCGTGGCTTTGGGATCTAATACAACTATATCAGCGTACTTTCCTGCTTCCAGATTACCAATGTCTTTATCCTGTTTGAGCTGCTTGGCATTGCCAAGGGTGGCGAGATAAAAGGCATCGTGCGCGGTTATTTTCCGTCCCTTGAGCATGGCGACTTTATAGGCTTCGCCCAAGGTTTGCAGCATGGAATAGCTGGTGCCGCCGCCGACGTCTGTGGCTACGCCGACACCCACGGGGCGTTCCGGTTTGGACAGGTGGTCGATATCAAACAGGCCGGACCCAAGGAAATTGTTGGATGTCGGGCAATGCACCACAGTGGATTTGCTTTCGGCAAGGCGCTGGCATTCCCGTTCGGACAGGTGGATACCATGGGCAAAAAAAGAATTTTCGCCCAACAGGTTAAAGTGGTCGTAAACGTCGGTGTAATCCTTGGACCACGGGAATTGTTTTTGTACTGTAGCAATCTCGCCGGGACTTTCTGACAGATGAGTTTGCATGAGACAATCAGGATTATCTTTATAAAGATCGCCAGTTACTTGTAACTGTGCATCGGTCGAGGTAACGGCAAAACGTGGTGTGATGGCGTATTTCAGGCGACCTTTGTTATCCCATTTGTTGATTAGGTCCTGTGAGTCTCTTGCCGCTGTTTCTGGCGTATCTAGAACAGCATCAGGCGCAAGCCTGTCCATCATTGTCTTTCCGGTGATCATGGACATACCGCGCTTTTCAGCAGCTGCAAATAAGGTGTCGGCACAAGTCTTGTGAACAGAACAAAAGGCGAGGGCAGAAGTGGTGCCATTGGCAAACAGACGATCAAGGAAAAACTCTGCTGCTTTGGCAGCATATTCTTCCGAGCTATAGCGGCTCTCTTCGGGGAAGGTAAAACGATTGAGCCAGTCCAGAAGATCTTTACCGGGGGCCGCGAGAATACGGTATTGCGGAAAATGAATGTGTGGATCAATAAACCCGGCCATTATGATTTTATCATCGTAATCATCGCACGGCAGATCTTTAAATTCATCCGGCAATTGAACAAAGGCACCTTGCCAGAGAATACGCCCGTCTTCGCTGATAACAACAGCGCCCTTGGCTTCGTACTGGACCGAGTTATCATCACCCTTGATACGGGGATTATCGGTAAAATTAACGGTCGCACCGCGGAGTAACGTGGCAGCTGTTTGATCTCTGTTTGTCATCATATGACCTTGGCGTTATCAGCCGGAAATTCGGCAGTTGATCTTCATTGCATACTCGACTGCTTGGTGTAAGAAAGCTTGGGCATCTGGTCATGTTTTGTGCACGACAAGATAGATGCCAAGCCTTTTCCAACAGGCAAGTTTCTATATCCAAGATTATTGATCTTTGCAGGTTTACCCACCAGACAATAGGTCTTGGGATTATCATTTTTTTTTTGTAATCTTGTTTTGATAGCTGAATGAAAAGGTAAGCCCTTTAGGCCCCGATCATTCTGGCTATCCAGCTTTTCTTTTAAAGCTTATCTTTTCATCTGGGCACCAACCCCTGATTTTTCAGGGGTTGGTGGTGTCCCAGTGTTTTCTTCAAGATGCCGAATTCAACATGTTAAGTTATTGGGCACCTTTGTAACTTTTATTGTGGCAACTGATCGTCAACACCCTGAACGTACCAGTTCATGCCAAGAAGCTCACCAACGGCAACTGTTTCACCTTCTTTGGCGGCAACTGAACCGTCCTGTTTGGTAATCGGTCCCTGGAATGGGTGCAGTTCACCGGATGTGATCTTGGCTTCAGTTTCTTGAGCCATCTTTTTCACGTCGTCGGGAAGATTTGTGTAATCTGCCATCACAACCATTTTCTCGTTCAGGCCACCCCATGTGTCTTCGGATTTCCAAGTGCCATCTAGCGCAGCCTGTGTACGGCTGACATAGTAAGACGCCCAGTCATCAATGATGGAAGTAAGCTGTGCTTTTGGGGCAAAGGCAATCATATCAGATGCTTGACCGAAACCGTGTACGCCCTGTTCTTGTGCGATTTGAAGTGGTGCAGTTGAATCTGTGTGCTGTGTGATGATGTCAGCACCTTGACCGATCAGAACTTTAGCAGCATCGGCTTCTTTACCTGGATCAAACCATGAGTTTACCCAAACGACTTTCAGTTTGAAATCTGGGTTAACAGACTGTGCGCCCAGCATAAAGGCATTGATACCACGAACAACTTCCGGAATTGGGAAAGACGCGATGTAGCCCGCTACGCCGGATTTAGATTGTTTTGCGGCAATCTGTCCGATGATGTAACGGCCTTCGTAGAAACGTGAAGAATAGGTCGAAACGTTATCGGAACGTTTGTAACCCGTTGCATGTTCAAATTTTACATCTGGAAAGCGTTTGGCAACTTTCAGAGTTGGTTCCATAAAACCAAAGGAAGTTGTGAAAATCAGTTTGGAACCTTTACGGGCCAGACGTTCAATTGCACGTTCTGCGTCGGGGCCTTCGGCTACTTTTTCGACAAAGGTTGTTTCAACCTTGTCGCCAAATTTTTCTTCGATGGCTTTACGGCCCTGGTCGTGCTGATAGCTCCAACCGTGGTCACCAACGGGGCCAACGTAAATAAAACCGACTTTCAGCTTATCTGCAGCAGATGCCGGAACTATCGCTAAGGATAGTGCGATCGCGGCGGCAAATCCCAAGATTTTCTTCATTTGGGTTATCCTTCCCTGATTAGTGAGCTCTCTTAAGATCAAGAGAACTCCTCGTGGCCGTTTCATTATTTTGACACCAGCGCTGGCCGATCTATGCGATGACGTCCGTATTAATTCTGTTTCCCCGGTTGTTCTCTATGACGTAAAGCCACGGGTGTTTCGATCAACCAGAGAATTCTATATTACCGATCTGGAACAAAGGTTTGACCGATACATGCTGGTGTATTTACACGAGTTAGCGTTTTGTTGCCAGAAATAATGACCAGCGCGATGATGGTTACAACGTAAGGTAATGATGACAGGAACTGTGATGGTATACCGAAGCCAAGCGCCTGTACATAGAGACCCATGATCCACACAGCACCAAAGAGATAAGCGCCGATTGCAAGACGTTTGGGTAACCAAGTCGAAAAGACCACCAAAGCCAACGCGACCCAGCCGCGCCCGGCTGTCATGTTCTCAATCCATTGTGGCGTATAGGCCAGAGAGAGATAAGCTCCTGCAAGACCGGAACAAGCCCCACCGAACATAATACAGGCATACCGGACGGCGATTACATTGTACCCTAATGCATGGGCTGAATTGTGATTATCCCCGACAGATCGAATGATCAGGCCTATTCTGGTTTTAAACAGAACATAGGTCGTTCCAAAAATCAGAGCGACAGAGGTATAGACCAAAATATCCTGTCCAAAGAGAATTGGTCCGATAAAGGGAATTGTGCTGAAGAACGGGATGGAAAGCTGTTGTAATTTTACACCGGGAAGTCCAACAAAAGATTCCCCGATAAGCCCTGATAGACCAAGCCCTAGAAGCGTAAGAGCCAGTCCGGTCGCGACCTGATTAGTCGCGAGTGTTTGTGTCAGAATAGCAAAGAAAAAGGCGAGGGCAACGCCCCCTAGCACACCGGCGAGAATACCTATGTAGGGATTACCAGTGGTGTAGGCTGCGGCAAATCCACAGACAGCCCCCATAACCATCATGCCTTCGACACCCAGGTTGAGAACACCTGATCTTTCCGTGACCAATTCACCAATTGCAGCAAGTAACAAAGGGGTTGAGGCGGTGATAATTGTCAAGATGACAGCTTGTGTTGCATCCATTTGTCTTACTCCGCCGCTACTGATTGTTGTTTGGTCGAGGTCAGCATCTTGATCCGATAGAGGATTAAGGTGTCACACGCTAAAATAAAGAAAAGCAAAATGCCTTGGAAAACCTGTGCTGTTTTATCAGATACGCCCAGATCAATCTGCGCGGCTTCTCCGCCGATATAGGTGATGGCAAGCATGATCCCGGCAAAGAGAACGCCGATGGGGTTCAAGCGACCAAGGAAGGCCACGATGATAGCTGTAAAACCATAGCCGGGTGAGACCGTTGGCTGTAGTTGTCCGCTTGGGCCTGCGACCTCGCCAATTCCAGCAATTCCCGCCAAACCACCGGAAAGCAGTAGGCAGAACCAGACAATTTTTTTTCTGGAGAACCCTGCAAAACGCCCAGCACGAGGGGAGTTCCCGATAACCAGTATCTCAAAGCCCTTTAGTGTTCTGCTCATGAGAACAGTGAGGATAACAACGACGATAACCGCAAGGATAATTCCGATATGCACACGACCATCCCCGAGGGTTGGGAATAACTGCCAACCTTCAAAGGCAATGGATTGTGGGAAATTAAAGCCTTTTGGGTCTTTCCAGGGACCGCGAACAACCCAGTCTAAAAAGAGTTGCGCAATATAGACCAACATCAGGGACGTCAGGATTTCGTTCGCGTTAAATCTGTTCTTTAAAAAAGCGGGTATTGCAGCATAGAGCGCACCACCCAAAGCGCCGAGCGTAATCATCGCAACCAGTGTTAGCGGTGATTGCCAGGATGTGAAAACGATAGGAACAATTGATCCCACAATCGCGCCCATGGTCAACTGGCCCTCTGCACCAATATTCCAGACGTTGGCCATATAACAAACGGATAGACCAGCACCAATCAAAATGAGAGGAGCAGCCTTAACAAAGACCTCTTCCAGTGACCACATTGATGTCAAAGGTTCTATGAAATACACATAGAGTGCTTCGAAGGGATTGAGCCCCTGAACGGCAAAAATGATGGCACCAGTGAAAACCGTCAGAGCAATCGCCAAAAGCGGTGACATAAGGGTCATGAATTCCGAGTGTTCGGAACGTTTTTCCAACACGAGTTTCATGCGCTTACCTTCTCATCTGTCCCGGTTTTCTCTTGGTTTTTCTTTGGGATCTTCTTTTCATGGGCACCGGCCATCAGCAAGCCTATTTTCTCTAATGTAAGATCACTGGCCGGGAAAGCCTCTGAGAGTTGACCGCGTGAAATTACCGCAATTCTATCGGCGACTTCAAAAATTTCGTCCAAATCTTGGGATACGACCAGAACAGCAGATCCTGCCAAGGCCAGATCGATCATTGCCTGCCGGATCAAGGCCGCAGCCCCGGCGTCTACGCCCCACGTAGGCTGGTTGATCACAAGAACCTTTGGTTTACGATCCAGCTCTCGGCCAACAACAAATTTTTGCAAGTTCCCGCCAGACAGTGATCTGGCTTCCGGGTCTGGTTTGCCTTTGCGAACATCATAATCTCGGGTGATCCGTTCGTTGATTGCAACAGCATGTTCTCGGTCAATAAACCCGGATTTTGAAAGACCTGCATCATCAGAATGGCGGGTCAGAACGATATTTTCTGACAAGGAAAGGCCCGGAACGGCACCGTGACCCAGCCGTTCTTCCGGAACAAAGCCTGCCCCGTTTCGCCGACGTTCCGTTATCGTGTCCAAACCGCTATCACGTCCGTCGATTTGAATGTTTCCAGCACTATCTGCGATGCGCTCACCTGAAATCGCATCAAATAGTTCTGATTGTCCGTTGCCGGCAACACCTGCAATGGCAACAACTTCGCCTGCTTTGACATCCAGATTGATATCCACAAGGGAAACACCAAAAGGACCATCAGCAGCTTGGGATAGTTTGTTGAGTTTCAGCAGTGTCTCACCAGGATTGTGTTCTCTATTGGCATTAATCGCGTGAACATCGGCACCTACCATTAATCTGGCAAGACTGGCAGCTGTTTCTTCCTGTGGGTCAACATGTCCGACAACTTTGCCCATACGCAAGATCGTTGCGTCGTGGCACAGTCGTTTAACCTCATCCAGACGGTGAGAGATATAAAGAACGGCGCAACCTTCTTTTGCCAGACGCTCCAGTGTCAGGAATAGTTGATCTGCTTCTTGGGGTGTTAGAACTGCTGTTGGTTCATCCATAATCAACAGGCGTGGTTCTTGTAAAAGGCAACGGACAATTTCGATACGCTGTCGTTCGCCGACGGATAGGTCCGCAACCAAAGCAGTGGGTTCCAGCGGAAGACCATATTCTTTGGAAACATTAGATATCTTCTGGGAAAGGTTTTTGATATCTGTGTCTTTGGGCAGGGCGAGGGCGATATTTTCAACAACACTTAAGGCTTCAAACAGGGAGAAGTGTTGAAACACCATTCCGACACCCAAATTCCGGGCTGCAGCGGGGTTGGCTATGGATACTTCTTGTCCCAGCCAATGCAGAGAGCCTTTGGTGGGCTGTAATGATCCATAGATAATTTTGACAAGCGTTGATTTTCCCGCCCCGTTCTCGCCGAGCAGGGCGTGAATTTCACCCGGGGCAAGTTTGAGCGTAACATCATCATTCGCGGCCAAATCCCCGAACATCTTGGTGATTCCGCGTGCTTCCAACAGATAATCTGTCGTTGCAGCTGTGCCGACTTTTGTGGATACATGATCCCCCAATTGCTTGCCCTCCCAATAAGCCTATTATCCCAGTTCAGTAAGTTTTTAACTCTCCGGTTTTTAACTTACTAGTTTTTATTCATTTTTTTGTCTTATTGGACAAACTTCACAGTTTTTTCAACTCTATTTAAGTCTGTCATATTATTGGAATCCAAACCTGCTTCCTGTTTGGATACTTCCTCGTCTTTTATAAGTAATTCTGCAGTCACGGATGCGGCGATTGCCGCCGGATGTTTGGACTTTATACCGTCGATCCCAATCGGGCAGATCAGTTTCTCGACGTTTGTTTTTTCCATGCCAAATGATTTCAGGCGGCTTTTAAAGCGCGCTTTTTTTGTGTCCGATCCTATTACCCCGACATAAGCAAAGCGTTCTGCTGCAAGGGCAGCATTGACCAAATCAAGATCAAGCGAATGGCTGTGGGTCATAATCACGATAAAAGCACCATCTGGTGCCGTGGCCAAGGTTTCTACAGGTGTTGGTGTATAGATTTTCTCGACATTACCGGCTGTAACCGATGGCAAGGCATTGTGACGGGAATCAATCCAGACAAGATCAAAGGGCAGCGCCGCGATATTGAGCATCAACGCGCGCCCGATGTGTCCCGCACCGTAGAGATAAACCTGACGCTTTTTTTCGCCGAAGTTTTCCAGAATATCACCGTTGGCATCAAAGCTCAGCTTATTGTGTGTCTTATTGATGACTTCACGGATAACACGATCAGCAGTAAAATGGCCTTGTGTTGAAAAGGGGCCCGTTTCTTCTTGGGCCGCTAGCTCTTTAACTTCATGTAGCTGCTCTTTGGTAAAGACTTCGATGAGCAACTTGACTGCGCCACCACAGCACTGACCAAGTTCCGGACCAAGGGCATGTTGGCTGAAGTTTAACAACGCTTTCGGGTTGCGCATGAGTTTCTGTGCTTCTGCCTGAACATGCCATTCGAGTGTCCCACCACCTATCGTTCCGTGAAAGCCACCATCTGGACGAATAATCATACGTGTTCCAGCTTCTCGCGGGGCAGAGCCCAAAACTTCTGTCATGGTCACCATGGCGCAACAACCCGTGTCTTCCAGATGTTTTGCGATGAGTGACCAGACTTTCATTATTCTTCTCCGGCCGTTCTGTCTTTTTGTTTCATATCTTGAACCGAGCGAAGAATATTCTCAGGGGTGGCTGGTGTGTTTATTTGCGGTACTTGTCCGGGGGAAAGCGAGGCTATAGCATTGGTTACGGCCGAGAAAACAGCCGTAGCTAACATGACCGGGGGTTCACCAACGGCTTTTGATCTATAGATAGTATCTTCTTTGTTTCCACTTGAATTCCATAAACTTACCCGGAAATCTTCAGGTACATCGGAAGCCGTCGGAATTTTATATGTTGATGGTGCATGAGTCCGAAGACGTCCCTGATCATCATAGACGAGTTCTTCTGTGGTCAACCAGCCCATGCCCTGAACAAAACCACCTTCGATCTGTCCGATGTCAATGGCTGGGTTCAGGGATTTTCCGACGTCGTGCAGAATGTCGACCCGGTCCACTTTCATCTCTCCGGTCAGTGTATCAATGGTGACTTCCGCGCAACAGGCTCCATAGGCAAAATACAGGAACGGGCGGCCATCTTTGGTGTCTCGGTCCCAGGTAATATGTGGTGTTGCATAATACCCTGTTGAAGAAAGTGATACCCGTTCCAGAAAAGCCTGTTGTGTCAGTTCCGCAAAGGCAATTTCCCGGTCCCCAATTTTTACTTTGTTATGGGCAAAGCTGATGGTTGATTTATCCACCTGATAGAGCTTGCTTGCTAGGTCTATCAGTCGATTTTTGATAGTTTCAGCAGCCTGTTTCGCTGCCATACCGTTCATATCAGAACCTGATGAAGCAGCTGTGGGGGCGGTATTGGGTACTTTATCTGTTTTGGTCGCCGTTATTCGAACATGCTCTAGATCAATACCAAATTCTTCGGCAACAACCTGCGCAACTTTGGTGTAAAGTCCTTGTCCCATTTCGGTGCCGCCGTGATTAACCTGTACAGATCCATCGGTATAAACATGGACAAGGGCACCAGCCTGATTGAGATGCTTGAGGGTAAAGGATATCCCGAATTTTACCGGATTAAGCGCGAGGCCTTTTTTGAGGAAGGGGCTTTTTTCGTTAAAGGCGTCTATTTCTTTACGGCGGTTACGGTAATCACTGGTGTTTTCCAGTTCTGAAACAAGCTCATCGAGGATGTTATCCTGAACCTTCATACCGAACGGTGTGATATCGCGATCTTCATCGCCGTAGAAGTTGATCTTTCGTACATCAAGTGGGTCCATACCCAGCTTAATGGCAATCGTGTCCATCATGCGTTCTGAAAAGACCATGCCTTGGGGGCCACCAAAGCCCCGAAAGGCGGTATTGGAAACGGTATTGGTCATCACGCGGCGGGACAGGATGCGTGCTTGCGGATAGTAATAGGAATTATCCGCATGGAACATCGTGCGGTCATTAACTCCAAGGGAAAGATCTGCAGAACAGCCACAACGTGAATTGAACTCAACGTTGACGGCGGTCAGCTTCCCCTGATCGTCATATCCAGCTTGCCAGTGACAGGCCTGATCATGACGTTTGCCCGTCATGATCATATCGTCATCGCGATCAAGCCGCATCTTTGCCGGGCGTCCTGTGACGTAGGCAGCCAAGGCCGATAATGCAGCCCATTGTGCGGCCTGTGATTCTTTACCACCAAAGGCGCCCCCCATGCGGCGGCATTCGCAAACAACGGCAGCGTCTTGTACACCAAGCATCTTGGCAACGGTGTGTTGAATTTCTGTCGGATGCTGGGTTGATGAATGAACCAGTATCTCACCATCATCCCCGGGAATGGCCATGGCGATCTGACCCTCGAGGTAAAAGTGTTCCTGTCCACCAATATGAAAACTATCAGCAATCTTGTTGGGGGAAGAATTGATCATTTCATCCGGAGAACCGCGTAAAAACTCGTAAGGTGGCAAGACGGATGCATCTTTTTCAAGGCCATCTTCCACGCTCACCATCGGTGCTGTTTCGTCTATTTCGATCTTGGCCAATCTGGCGGCTTTTCTTGCCTCTAGGTGGCTTTTCGCTGCGACGGCAAAGACAACCTGTCCATGAAAGAGAATGTGTCCATCAGCAAGGATCATGTCATCGCCCATTGCCGGGCTACAATCGTTAACCCCGGGAATGTCTTTGGCTGTTAAGACGGCGACAACGCCGGGGGCAGATTTTACAGCACTTACATCGAGGCTTTTGATTTTACCGCAAGAGGCCTGTGCATAGCCGGGGGCGAGGTGAACTGTGCCTTGCGGTTCACGAATGTCGTCGATATAGAGCGCGGTTCCCTTAATATGCCGTTCTGCACTATCGTGTTTGTTGTTTTTACCGACAGTAGCTGTTGAGTCGTTTGTGACAGGTGACTTGTGAAGCATTTTATTACACAGCCTCCCTTACACCAATAACTCTTGTTTGATTGCCCTGTTGACCAGCTTTCTCGTTCGATATTTCATGAAGGGCTTTAATCAAAAGACCTTTTGCAGCCTCTATTCTATACCCAGCAGAGGCACGCATGTCAGAGAGAGGGGTAAAATCCTGTTCCAAAGCCTGTGCAGCTTTCTCCCATGTTTGGGATGCATTCAAGTCGATGCCTTGTAACGCTTTTTCTGTATGCTCGGCCCGTTTCGGTGTACCAGCCATACCGCCATAAGCAATACGGGCTTGTGTAATCTTACCGTTATCAATGGTCAGTCTGAATGCTGCCAGTAGCGCGGATATATCCTGATCAAAGCGTTTACTTATTTTATAACTGCGGAAAGATTCATTACTAGACAGCTTCGGCACACGGATCTTGCTAACAAATTCACCTTCTTTTCGATCCTGTTTGCCATAATCGATGAAAAAGTCTTCGAGATCAATTTCTCTGGAATGTGTTCCTTTTTGCAAGGATAGCTTTGCATTCAGGGCGATAAGTAAAGGTGGGCTATCCCCAATAGGGGACCCATTTGCAATGTTACCGCCAATTGTGCCTGATGCGCGAACCTGAGTTGATCCAATCCTGCGGATAATCTCGGCAACATCTGGATCAATAGTGGCCAGTATTTCCTTTGCATTGGCATAGGTTACGCCAGCACCAATGGTAATCTCATCGTTGTTATGGGTGATTTTTTGAAGTTCTGCAACGCGCCCGATATGAATGATCTTGGGAAGATCTCTCAGTTGTTTGGTAATCCAGAGGCCGACATCGGTTGCACCCGCGACGATCACCGCATCGGGATGTTTTTCGTAAATTGAGGCCAGCGTTTTCGTGGATGCTGGCGCGGCAAAAAATTTTGCGTCATCCCCGATAAACAGATCTTCTTTGTCATCCAGTTTATTGAGTTTGTCCGTTCTTACCTGGGCGTCTTCGTGAAAGCGATCCTCGGCTTTTCCTGTACAGCTTTCCAGTGCGGCATCAATAATTGGACGATAGCCCGTGCAACGACACAGATTTCCGGCCAGTTGATCGTTGATTGTATTTCTGTTTGCTTCTATTTCCGCGTGGTAAAGGGTAAAGAGTGACATCACAATGCCCGGGGTGCAGAAACCGCATTGTGATCCGTGGTGGCGTAACATTGCATCTTGAACAGGGTGGAGTTCCTGAGAACCTTTTGCCCGAGAGCTTTTTGAAAGATCATCAACGGTTATGATCTCTTTTCCGTCCATCATCCCCAGTAACTGAATACAACTGTTAACAGCTTGATATTCCAGCTTTCCATTTTTCAGGGAGCCAATCGCCACACTACAGGCACCGCAATCACCTTCGCCGCATCCTTCTTTGGTACCGCATGACCCTTCTCTCAAGCGTAAATAGTCGAGCAGGGTTTCATTTGGCTCTACATTGTTAAGTTCGACCAGTTCGCCGTCGCGAAGGAATTTAACACTTTGTCGCATTACTGTTAGCTCCCGCGATAGGTTGAATAGCCAAAAGGCGAAATAAGAAGGGGCACATGGTAATGGGCATCTTTGTCAGCAATCCCAAAACGGATCGGAATTATATCAAGGAATAAAGGATCGGGGAGGTTATCATCTTGTGATTTCAGATAGTCACCAGCCATAAATCTTAGTTCGTATTGGGCAGTTGTAAATTCTGTGTCGTCTAACAGAGGGCTATTTGCACGACCATCGTCGTTGGTTTGAACGCGTTTCACAAAACTACAGTTCTCACCCTTGTGCTTCCAAAGCTCAATGGTCATATTTTTAGCTGGTATACCGCGTGCGGTATCCAATACATGTGTTGTCAGTCGCCCCATGCGACTTTACTCCCCTGAATTGTATACTAGGTATAGTATATAACTTTATGTGAATATGACGTTTAGCCCTGTAAGGTTTAGTCCTGTAACATTGCTAACGCTTTTTATCGTTACATATTAGTATGGCAGTATTTTTGTGATCTAAAAAGAATAATGTTTAGATGTCTGAGGACTAAAAAAGGCATCACTTGATTGGGTGCCGTTCCAAATAATCAACGGCAAATTTTTCAAACATCTGAGTTGCGGGGGATGGTGTTTTACTCGACTGCCTAATAAGCATCAGGCGATCCATAGGTAGGTTCGTATCCGTGAGAGGCAGGAATGTCAGGGCTCCGGATTTGAGGTGGTGCTCTATTCCCACACGGGTTTGAAAGGTGATGCAACGCCCTTCCTGTGCCATCGCCGCCATGACTCTCAACGAGTTTGCTTCCAGAATTGGTTTTCTTTTTTTATGATGAGCGCTGTTGATACTCTCAGTTGCCGCATCAAGTGCAAGGCGCAGGCTAAGGCCCGGAGCTGGATAGGCGTAAGGGTATTGGAAACAATCGGCGAGGCTGACTTGCTTTTGTTTACTTAAGGGATGGTTCGAAGATGCAATGGCACCAACTTCGATACTTTTCTCAAACCCAATTTCAAGACCGTCAAGGGCTGAAGGATTATAAGTAAAGCCTAAATCCGCATCGCGAGAATGAACCATCTCGGTAACAGCATCGGCGACAGTAACTGTCAAAAATGTTTCAATGGATGGGTACTGTTCTGAAAAGTTGGCCAGTATTTTTGGAAGCAGATTAACGGAAACCGATTCAGCGGTTGCAATTCTGACGCGCCCCCGTTGAAGGCCGCGTAGTTCATCAATGACGCCCAGTGCATCTTCGTAATCCCGCAAGGAAATTCTGGTTTGACTGAGAAGAACCTGCCCGGCTTCGGTTAAAACCATCGCCCGCCCTGTCCTTTCAAAAAGCGGCATTCCGAGAGCTTCTTCCAACATCAAAATTTGCCTGTTTACTGCTGACGAGGCAATATTCAGTTCCCGCGCAGCCGCTCGGATAGAGCCTGCTTCAGCAGTAGCTGCAAAGTATCGGAAAGCGGTTGAGACAAAGGCGTTATCTATGCGCATGAAATGATCCGACAGTTTTTATTATGAGATTTCATTCTTTGACGGTTCTTGTTGTGATGATTTTGTCTTAGGCTATAAGAAAAGATCATATTTTCAAACTGATTGTCTGAAATTGCCCCTTATTATGTCTGGTATATATCTCAATATACCTTTGGGGGCTCTTGTTTCTGAGGGGAATGAATAATTGAAAATTGAGCGTTCTCATACATTGTATTCTCCCGCTTTACGGTACTTTGTGGCAGTTGCGGAATATGGCTCTATCCGCGAAGCAGCACGACAATTGAACATTGCCTCGTCAGCAGTAAACAGACAGATTCTGAGTCTTGAAGAAGAGTTTGGTGTTCAGGTTTTTGAACGTGTTGGCCGGGGCTTGCGTATTTCCGAAGCTGGTGAGTTATTGCTTCAGCATGCACGAACTGTCTTGTCCGACTTTGAAGCTGTCAGTGAGCAATTGGATGATCTGAGAGGGATCAAGCAGGGTATTGTTCGGATTGCATCGGTTGAATCCGTCGCTGATGCTGTCTTGCCGGATTTAACGCAGAGCTTCCACGAAAGCTATCCAGGTATTACCTTGGAAGTCACCATAACTAGCTCTGAAAAAGTTAGCCGTATGATTTCCTCAGCGGCGGCGCATATTGGTTTTACCTTTAATCCACCCGATCATGACAGCTTACGTGAAATGGTGAGTTGGGAGCTCAAGGTTGGTGCGGTTGTTGCGCCCAAACACCCTCTTGCCAAAAGGGATAAGTGCACCTTTCAGGACTGTTTGAAATATCCCTTGGCTTTGCCCGCAGGAAATCTTTCTTTGGCGCGGATTATTGATGTACCGCTGAGCAAGCTAAAATCAAAGCCGAAGTCTTTTATCAAAGCGAATTCCCTACGTTTTATGCGATCTATGGCGCGAAAATCTGACTATGTAACTTTTCAGACTATCCTCGGGATTGAGGTAGAGAGAAAGGCGGGATTATTGGCGCACATCGAACTTACGGATAAAGATATTCCCTGTGATCGACTTGTTGTTCTAACCAACTCTACACGCCAACTTTCCCTTGCGCCTTCTATCTTTGCTAGGCATGCAGAGAAGGCATTACGTGACTATATTTCACTCAATTGATCTCTTAATGGCATCAATATGATCTAAAAAGACTTCTTTTGCGTTCATACGGACTGCGACATACTGCCTCACATAATAATGAAAAAGCTCTTCAGGGTGAGGTAATATGGGATATTTAACAACGCACGTACTGGATACAGCATCTGGTATCGCAGCATCGGGATTGCGGATAGAGCTTTTCCGTACTGGTGAAACCATCCCACTGAAGGATGTAATTACAAATGAAGATGGGCGTGTTGATGGTCCTATTCTCGGGGAAAACGAATTTTCCAAAGGTAGTTACGAACTTCACTTTCATGCTGGCGATTATCTGAAAAGCAAAGGTTTGGATCTTCCTGATCCGGCCTTTCTTGATGTTATTGTCATTCGCTTTGGCATTGCTGAAGCAGGCCAGCATTATCACGTTCCCCTGTTGCTATCGCCATATGGCTATTCAACCTATCGCGGGAGTTAGCTTTAAGCCTGACTTGTCCGATAGTCGCCGGGGTGTTGCTTTCATTTCTCAAAATACCAAAGCGTCACATCCCAAAAAGCCGGGATACTAAAAATAATATCCGGCTGGTTTAACCAACAGGGGGAAACCTTAATATGACTGAAGTAACTCAATCTAAAGGCTCAGAGGGGACCGTGGATGCGGAAACCCTGAAAGATCCAAACTATTGCCCACCGTTAAAAGAGGCTGTGCCGCTTGGCTTGCAACATGTTCTGGCAATGTTTGCGGGTAACGTCACTGTGCCGATTATTATTGCTGGTGTTGCCGGGTTATCCGGTGGGGACAAAATATTCCTGATCCAGACGGCGATGTTTGTTGCGGGGATCGCAACGCTTATGCAGACCATTGGTATTGGTCCGATTGGGGCACGTCTTCCTATTGTTCAGGGAACAAGCTTTGCCTTTATTCCCATTATGATCCCCATTGTGAAAACGGCGGGTCTCGGCGCTCTTTTTGCGTCGGCGGCTATCGGGGGTGTTTTTCACTTCATCCTCGGGACTTTTATTGGCCGCATTCGTGGTATCTTGCCGCCTTTGGTAACCGGTATTGTCGTGCTGTCAATTGGTCTGGCTCTTATTCCCGTGGGAATTAAATACGCTGCGGGTGGGGCAGGTAAAGTGCCTGACTTTGGAGCTTGGCATCATATCTTCCTTGCGACACTGGTTATTGTAGTGACGCTGGGCGTGAAGTTTATGACCAAGGGTTTTTTCTCAGCTTCGGCAGTTCTTATTGGTTTGATCGTTGGGTATCTTGTCGCTATTCCAATGGGAATGGTTGACTTTGGCCGGGTTGCTTCTGCGGGGTGGTTCTCTGTTCCGTCCCTGTTGCAATACGGATTTGAGATCAATACGGCGGCAGTTTTGGGAATGCTGTTGGTCTCTGTGGTCAGTGCCATAGAAACAGTTGGTGACATTTCCGGGATCACAACGGGTGGTGCTGGTCGGGAAGCGACGGATAAAGAGCTTGCTGGTGGGACGATGGCTGATGGTCTGGGAACGGCTGTTGGGGCGCTTTTCGGGGCAATGCCTAACACATCCTACAGCCAAAATGTCGGGTTGGTTGCCTTAACGGGTGTGATGAGCCGGCATGTGGTAACATGCGGTGCGATTTTTCTTATTGTCGCTGGTCTATTTCCAAAGATAGGTGCTGTAATTTCGGTTATGCCGAATGCAGTGCTTGGCGGGGCTTCGATTATTATGTTTGGCATGATTGCCGGGGCAGGGCTCAAGTTACTGTCCATGACGGCTTTAACTCGTCGTGACATGGTGATTATCGCGGTCTCTTTGGGAATTGGTTTGGGGCTTAAGTCTGTACCCGAAGCTGTGGCAACAATGCCTGAAACAGCAAAAATACTGTTAACATCTGGTTTGGTTCCTGCGGCATTTCTGGCAATTGTCCTGAACCTGATTATTCCAAAAGACGCTTCTGACGAAGCATAAGAGTACTGGACAAATAGAACGATATGAAAACTCTGCTGATTAAAAACGCGCGGGTTCTTCTCACGATGGACGAGAACCGCAGAGAGTTGAAAGATGGTGCTCTCTACGCCGTGGATGGTGTTATTAAGGCTGTGGGGCCTGCTGATGAACTTCCTCACGAGGCTGACACAATACTTGATCTCAGGGATCATATCGTTCTTCCGGGTTTGGTGAATACGCACCATCATCTGTACCAATCCCTGACCAGAACATTTGCACAGGATGAACCGCTTTTCCCGTGGTTACAGTCACTCTATCCTGTCTGGTCTCACTTGACACCGGATGCAATCAAGGTCTCAGCACAGGTCGGGATTGCAGAGCTTTTGCTATCTGGTTGCACAACAACGAGTGATCATCTCTATCTTTTTCCCAATGGCAGTCGACTTGATGATTCTATCGAGGGAGCAATGGAAATGGGCATCCGTTTTCATGCCACGCGCGGATCAATGTCTGTAGGGGAAAGTGACGGTGGTTTGCCGCCTGACAGTCTTGTGGAAAATGAGGCCGCTATTTTAAAAGACAGTCAGCGTCTTATTGAAACCTATCACGATGCGTCCGAGGGATCGCGCCTTCGCATTGCTTTAGCACCTTGTTCGCCGTTTTCTGTCTCTCAGGATTTGATGCGGGAATCAGCTGTCCTGGCCCGCTCAATGGGGGTGGGACTGCACACACATCTGGCTGAAAATGTCGAGGATATTGCGTTCAGTAAGGAGAAATTTGGTCTGACACCCGGTGAATACGCACAGGAGTTGGGATGGATTGGTGATGATGTCTGGCACGCACACTGTGTTCAGTTGAACCCGGACGAGATTTCTCTTTTTGCCCGAAGTGGAACAGGTGTTGCCCATTGCCCTTGCTCAAACATGCGCTTGGGATCTGGCATAGCACCCGTCCGTGAAATGTACGACGCAGGGGTGAAAGTTGGCCTTGGTGTCGATGGATCGGCATCAAATGACAGCGGACATCTTTTGGGCGAAGCAAGGCAGGCGATGTTGTTACAACGTGTTAAGCACGGTGCGCGCGGCATGAAAATTCGCGAAGCGATAGAAGTTGCGACTGTTGGCGGCGCACGCGTTCTTAACCGGGATGACGTTGGTATTCTGGCACCGGGATATCAGGCTGATTTTGCAGCTTTCAAACTGGACCCGCTTTATCATTCAGGCGCTGAACTGGACCCTGTCGCGGGGCTGATGCTCTGCACGCCTGCGAATGCAAACTATACGGCTGTTGGTGGGGAGTTACTCGTCAAAGAGGGTAAAATTACCCGACTTGATATGCGGCCTCTTTTACAAAAACACAGAAACATTGCTGTGGATCTCGCAAACAAAGCGCAATAGATCACGCAAGAAGTAAGAATGAAAACGCGATATAGCGCGTGAATTACGATCGGGAAGGATGAACTCTTATGGAATCATTTGCAGCAGATTGGCTGAACCTGCTTTTTCGCTGGGCTCACTTGATTGCAGGTGTCGGCTGGATCGGAACATCCTTTTACTTCATTGGTTTGGACCTGTCTCTTCGCAAGCGTGAGGGCTTGGACAAGGATGTCTATGGATCTGCGTGGCAGGTGCACGGTGGTGGTTTTTATAATGTCGAGAAATATCTCGTTGCGCCCAAAAAGCTGCCTGATGATCTCGTCTGGTTCAAATGGGAAGCTTACCTGACCTGGGTGACAGGCTTCGCGCTTCTGGTTGTTCAGTATTATTACAACGCCAGTTCCTATTTGATTGATCCGAATGTCATGGCACTGGAACCATGGCAGGCGATTTCCATCTCGGTTGCCAGTCTGATTGGCGGGTGGTTGATCTATGATGGTATCTGTCGTTCCCCCCTCGGTAGAAATACGGGCGTTCTGGCTGTTTGTCTCTTTATCCTGATTATGGCGGCGAGCATTCTCTTCAGTTATGTGTTCTCTGGTCGTGGCGCGTTAATTCATGTTGGTGCCTTTGTGGGTACGATTATGGCGGTGAATGTATTCGGGATTATTATTCCAAACCAAAAAAAGGTTGCCGCAGCCTTGATGCGCGGGGAGGAACCCGAAGCCCGTTTTGGCATTATGGGCAAACAGCGATCTGTGCATAATAACTATCTGACCTTGCCAGTGCTTTTGATGATGGTCAGTAATCACTACCCGATGCTGACGGGGCACCCCCACAGTTGGTTATTGGTTGCTCTGATCTTGATTATCGGTGGTGCTGTTCGTCATTTGCTGAACCGTCACGAGGCTGGGGATACTTTTAGACAGTTCGCCTGGACCTTGCCTGTTGCAGGTGTCGGGGTGATCATCGCCATGATTATGACTGCACCGGTGGACCGTGATTATGGATCAGACCAAGTGACTGATACGGTGGTCATGGATATTGTTCAAACCCATTGCACAACCTGTCATGCAACAAAGCCAAGCGTTGATTGGGTTGAAGAAGCGCCACAGGGGGTAAAGCTTGAAAGCATTGCTGATATCAAGCGTTATCTTGATCGTATCAAGGCGCAGTCTGTTGATAGCGACGCGATGCCGCTTGGGAATGAAACTGGCATGACAGAGGAAGAGCGGACGACCTTGGGGGCCTGGATTGCCCAAAACAAAGAGTGAAAGCTGGACATCTAGATGTATGAGAACGTTAAATGACAGATAGCTATTCACTGGAAACCGTAAACGCAATGTCTGACCAGTCCTTCGTTGAAGCCTTTGGTGATATTGCCGAACATTCTCCTTGGGTTGCGGAGGGGGCGGGTCGTTACCGTCCTTTCCAAAATAGGGACGAAATGATCACCCGTTTTGCGGACGTCATGCAAAGGGCTAGTGAGGAAACGCAATTGACCTTAATCCGAGCACATCCCGATCTGGCTGGAAAAGCTGCTTTATCGGGGGAGCTTACAGAAGATTCCAAAAACGAACAGGCCGGCGTTGGGCTTGATCAGTTGAGCCAGGATGAGTTCGAACGCTTTACTGATTTGAACAAACGCTATCTGGATCGTTTTGGCTTTCCCTTCATCTTTGCGGTGAAGGGGGCAACGAAGTTTATGATACTGGATGCTTTTGTTGAGCGTCTCGAAAATGATCAGGCCAAAGAGTTTGAAACGGCTCTGCAACAGATTGCGCGTATTATACGCTTTCGGCTAGAGGACAGAGTAGGATGAGTAGTTCTGATTATTCCCCTAACGATTTAAAGAACTATCCCAGAGACCTTGTGGGCTATGGTAACGACAGACCAACTGTTGTCTGGCCGGGAAAAGCCCGTGTGGCGGTACAGTTTGTGCTCAATTATGAAGAGGGTGGCGAGAACTGTGTGTTGCACGGCGATCCGGCATCAGAAACCTTTTTATCCGAAATTATCGGCGCGGCGGCCTTTGAGAGCGCACGACATATGTCCATGGAATCAATCTATGAATATGGATCCCGTGCAGGTGTCTGGCGCATTCTGAAATTGTTTAGAGAACGCAATATTCCAATCACGCTCTTTGCCGTTGCTATGGCGATGGAGCGCCATCCTGGAGTAATTGAAGCGGCGATGAAAGATGGCCATGAAATCTGTAGTCATGGTTATCGCTGGATCAACTATCACGGTATGTCGCGCGAAGAAGAGCGTGAACATATGCAAAAGGCGATAGAAATCCAGAAGTGCATAACGGGCGAGCGTCCGTTGGGCTGGTACACAGGACGGACATCGGAAAACACCCGCGAGCTGGTCGCAGAAGAGGGCGGCTTTATTTACGATGCTGATGATTATTCTGATGATCTACCCTTCTGGTCAAAAGTTGTGGATAAGCCGCATCTTGTCGTGCCCTATACTCTGGATACCAACGACATGCGTTTTGCCTCGGCACAGGGGTTCAACACCGGGGATCACTTCTTCACTTACCTGAAGGATGCCTTTGACACTCTTTACGAAGAGGGGGCGGAAGAACCCAAGATGATGTCCATCGGATTGCACTGTCGCTTGATCGGCCGCCCGGGTCGCTTTGCTGGTCTGAAGAAATTTGTCGATTACATTCAATCACACGATCATGTCTGGTGCGCGCGCCGTATTGATATCGCCAACCACTGGATTAAAAATCATCCCGTTACAGGATCTTAAATTGTTAGCAAGCAAGGAATTAACCTTGATGGGATTCAAAGGTTATAAATAAATGAGTAATTCTGAACTGGAAAAATACGCCGCCAAATATGTAAATCTTGCCTCGCCAAAATTTGGCACACAGGTGGTTTCGGCAACGGATGAATTTTTTGCTGCCAAGGAACGCATGATTGCTGATAGTGATGCGGTTTTTATCGAAGGTAAATTTGATGACCACGGCAAGTGGATGGACGGTTGGGAAAGTCGCCGCCGTAGGGGGGGAGGACATGATCATTGTCTGATCCGCTTAGGGGCCAAAGGCACCATTCGCGGCGTTGATATTGATACGTCTCATTTTACGGGAAACTACCCGCCAGCCGCTTCAATTGAAGCCTGTGTTTCGGTTGATGAGCCCGACGAAAATTCCAAGTGGGCCGAAATCGTTCCTGCCACTTCGCTGGGTGCTTCTGCGCATCACTTTGTAAAGGTCGAGGACGAAACACCCTATAACTGGCTGCGGTTGCATATCTATCCCGATGGCGGTGTGGCGCGGTTGCGTGTTTATGGTGAACCCTTTTGCGATTGGGATGGTCGCGATGCCACGGGCATTCATGAACTCTCTGCGCTGACCAATGGTGGCCGTGTTGTCGGCTATAACGACGCGCACTATGGCAATGTCTGGTCATTGCTAACCGCTGGACGCGGTGTTGATATGGAAGATGGCTGGGAAACGCGTCGTCGTCGTGAACCCGGTAATGACTGGATTGTTATTGCGTTGGGGCACGCGGGAACCGTTGATAAAATCGAGGTTGATACTGCACACTTCAAGGGGAACTACCCCGATAGCTGTTCGATCTGTGCGGCACATGTCAGTGAAGGGACAGATGAGTCCATCATCACGCAGTCCATGTTCTGGGATGAATTGTTACCTCAACAGAAACTTCAGGCCGATAGCATTCATATCTTTGATAGTGAACACTTTAACGCGTCAAAACCGATTACTCACGTTCGTCTGAATATCTTCCCGGACGGTGGAGTTTCTCGATTACGTATTTTCGGTAGATTGGCTAAGTAGGGAATGAGTATAAGCCGATGACATCAAAATCACCTGAAACCACTCTTATAGATTTGAGGCCTGAACCCCTAACCAAAGAGGCCTTTGCTCCCTTTGGTCAGGTTATCGAAGCGGATCATGACAAAAGCTACCTGATTAACGAGGGAACGACCCGTCGTTTCCATGATTTGGCACAGGCAGACGTCAGGGATAGAGAAGGTGAGGCTATTTTCTCTATCTTTCGGGGGACGCCAAGACCTTTGCCAATTGCGATTTATATGATGGAACGCCATCCCTTGGGATCACAGGCTTTTATCCCCATGCAGCCTGCCCCTTGGTTGGTTGTGGTGTGTAAGGATGAAAACCCAACAGCTGCAGGATGTCGGGCTTTTCTTGCATCTGGCGTACAGGGCATTCAGTATCATAAAAATGTCTGGCATCATCCCTTGCTGGTGTTAGAGCCAACTCAGGATTTCCTGATTTTGGACAGAAAAGGACCTGCGGATGAAGGCGCGGCTAATTTGGAAGAACGCTGGTTTGAGGGGGGAGGTGCTCTTCTGAAAATTCCTTAATAGCCTCTTTGTAAAATTACCATATGATGAACACTATATAATTATAGCTGTTTAGCTTGATTTTTTCTTAAGGCGTGAAGAGTTAAGTTAAACAGCTATTACGGGCCCTTATTTTAAATATGAAGACTGGAATAGATAATAATGACTGATCGCATTAAGGTCGGCGCGCTGCAAATTGATAAAACGCTGCATAATTTTGTGAATAACGAAGCCCTGCCCGGGACAGGTGTTACCCCTGATGATTTTTGGGCTGGCATGAATGAACTGCTGCAAGATCTTATGCCGGAAAATGCAAAGCTGCTCGCGCGGCGGGCAGAGTTGCAAGGCCAGCTGAATAACTGGCATCGAGCTCACCCCGGTCCTATTACAGATCATGGGGCGTATAAATCATTTCTGGAAGAAATCGGTTATCTGGTTCCCGAAGGCGCTGATTTTGCCATTGAAACAGCAAATGTGGACGAAGAAATAACCTCTATCGCCGGACCCCAACTTGTGGTGCCTGTGATGAACGCGCGTTATGCCCTGAATGCGGCCAATGCGCGTTGGGGAAGCCTTTACGATGCGCTCTATGGCACCGATGCGATCCCGGAAACCGATGGGGCAGAAAAACAGGCTGGGTTTAACCCGGTTCGGGGGCAAAAGGTCATTGATTGGGCCAAGGATTTTCTTGATCAGGCTGCGCCGCTGAACGGTGGCTCTCACAAAGATGTTGTTTGTTATAAGGTTGATGACGGCAAACTGGTTGCGACACTGGAAAATGGTCAACGAGCAACCCTTTCTGATATCGCTGAATACAGAGGCTATCGCGGTGATCTCAATAATGCCTTTGCTCTTTTGATCCGTCATAATGGGCTGCATCTGGAAATCTCTGTTGATCGTAACCATCCCATCGGCAAGACAGATCCGGCGGGTGTTGCGGATGTTATTGTTGAGGCTGCGCTTTCAACCATTATGGACTGCGAAGATTCCGTCGCTGCGGTTGACGCAGAGGAAAAGGTTGCTGTCTATCGTAACTGGCTCGGCCTGATGCGGGGCGACCTGTCCACGGATCTGCAAAAGGGTGGCAAGACCATTACCCGTCGATTAAAAGATGATCGAACCTATCAGACTGGTACGGGCGAAAGTCTCACCTTGCAAGGGCGGAGCCTGATGCTGGTCCGCAATGTCGGGCATCTTATGACCAACCCGGCTATTCTGGTCGGGGATGACGCCCGCGAAGTTCCCGAAGGTTTGATAGATGCGATGATCACGGCGGTTATCGCCAAACACGATCTTCTCAAATCTTCCGGTTCGAAAGAAGCGTCTATACGAAATAGCCGGACAGGCTCTGTCTATATCGTGAAACCTAAAATGCACGGGCCTGACGAAGTGGCTTTTGCCGACAAGATTTTCACAAAGGTCGAAGATCTCTTGGGGCTGAAACGCCACACTCTTAAAATCGGGATTATGGATGAAGAGCGCCGGACCACGCTGAATTTAAAAGAAGCAATCCGTGCCGCCAAACATCGGGTGTTCTTTATCAATACAGGCTTCCTGGATCGCACGGGTGATGAAATCCACACGGCCATGGAGGCTGGCCCCATGATCCGCAAAGGCGATATGAAAAACGCCGCGTGGATCAAGGCTTATGAAGACTGGAATGTGGATATTGGCCTTGCCTGTGGCCTTAGTGGCCGTGCGCAAATTGGCAAAGGCATGTGGGCCATGCCGGACCTGATGGCCAATATGCTGGACCAAAAGTCCGGCCACCCGCAAGCGGGCGCGAATACGGCTTGGGTGCCATCCCCCACAGCGGCAACCCTACACGCAACCCACTATCACGCGATCAACGTCTTTGATCGCCAGAAAGAACTGGCGCAAAGAGAGCGTGCATCTCTGAACGATTTGATCTCAGTCCCTGTTGCCAAAGACACCAACTGGTCCCCGGACGAGGTACAACGCGAACTGGATAACAACGCCCAAGGCATTCTGGGATACGTTGTCCGCTGGGTCGATCACGGTGTGGGCTGTTCCAAAGTCCCCGACATCAACAACGTCGGCTTGATGGAAGACCGCGCAACCCTGCGCATTTCCTCCCAACACATCGCCAACTGGCTCCATCACGGCATTTGCACCGAAGCCCAAGTCATGGAAACCATGAAACGCATGGCAACCGTCGTCGACGGGCAAAATGCAGACGATCCAGTCTACAAGCCTATGGCCGATGATTTTGACACCTCAATCGCCTTTCAAGCGGCTTGTGATCTGGTTCTTAAAGGTGCTGTGCAACCGTCTGGATATACCGAGCCGATATTACATGCTAAGCGGTTGGAGTTGAAAGGGTAAAGGGTGAATTTATACTTTAACTTATCTTCAAATGGTGAATGAAATTTTTTTGTTCACCATTTGAGTTCCTTATTTCTTTTTTCAAACTGAGTTAACTCTGTTTTTGATAAACACCAACGTATAAAATTAGCTTTTTCAAATAGGCAAGAACATTTGGGATTTGTTGTTGCGTATACAATTTTTGTTGGCTTATTCTTTGACCACTTACTAAAATAAAATCCTATACCTGCATGGTAGGTACTAGTGTATTTTCTGTCTTCTACATAAAACGCATAATCGACACTAAATCGCATGTATTTATCCAGCCATCGACGTGTTACTTGTCCCGTTATAAAGGATGGTTTCGTACAGGCGATTATAACTTTTTCATGCTGTTTCATCGGGGCGAGAAAAATAGAAAAAATAAGAAGAAAATTAATTGATAACCCTGCATAGAGGGGGAATAATTTATCGCTTTGTATGTAACTGTAAAAACATATAGCAGAAATCAGCAGAATTAAGAATATTATTAGCAAAATACGTCTAAAAAGCTTTGATTTATAAATCTGAAGATTTGCTATGTTCAGGTCATTTTTTTTCAAGCTGTTTTAAGATTTCTTTGAAATCTCTAGAACTAAATAAACTCAATATAAGTTTTGAAGTACTCATTTTAGTGTCTATTGTTATGCTTTAAGTGAAAGAACTTTATCACCTAACTCGTATAAGATAAGGAATAATGTTTAAGTTCTTTTGAATGATAAAGTGTAGAGAAATTAGGATCTTTTGACCAGTAAACAATATCAACAACAGCTTTTTCTTTCCACTGAGAAGAAGAAAACCAAGATCCTATATTGGATTGCCCTTTGTATGTTCTGTTTTCCACTGTAAATTCGTATGCGACAGAACACATGCCATAATGATGATATATTTTATTAACGATCACTCCTTTTGAAACTTGTCCTTGATTATAAGATAGGAACTCATTCGTTAATATCTTAAAATAGTTTTTATAGACAACGTAGAAACCGATAATAATAAATAGAAATATGAGAATAGGGTATGAATAATGAAATTCCTCATATGATTTGCTTATGAGAAAGTAAATTAGCGGCGTTTCAATGGCGATTAATATTAATAAAGCAGATAGAAAACATATCGAAAATCTATTTAATGCTTTGTGGTTGATTGCTTGGTTCTTTTTTAAATTGTCATATAAAATCCTGACATCGTGTTTTGAAAATAAGATAAATAAGTAAAAGCCAACGGGCATTTATTAATCCCTGTAAATAATTACCAATCAATATATTCAGAAATAAATTTACCTTTTAAATAATCTATTTTATTGATCTTACTTATTATTTAACAATCTCAAACATACTTCCGAACTGTCCGGTCACTGACACGGGTGAAGAGCTCGTAAGCTGAGGTGCCAGCCATGACGGCGGCGTCTTCGACCAGGCTGTTGGGGCCGAAAATTTCAACCATGTCGCCTTTTTTGTAAGCATCTGATGGAATGTCTGTGAGGTCAATAGTGATCATATCCATAGAGACACGACCGAGCATTGGTGTGCTGAACCCATTAAGAGCTACTTTGTGGCCTTCTCTGGTTTCATGTCGGAAGAAAGCGCGCATAACCCCGTCTGCATAGCCACAGAGAATTACGCCAATTTCACTATCCTTGCTCATTTCTGTTGCACCGTAACCTACGGAATCATTGGATTTTAGGTGTTTTATCTGCGCCAGTGGTGCTCTGAAGGTTGCGACTGTTTTCAGGCGAGAACAATTGTTTTCATAATAATGCGGATCGTGACCGTAAAGGCCAATTCCGGGTCGCACGAGGTCAAAGTGATATTCCGATCCAAGCAGAATGCCGCCGGTATTGGCAAGGCTTGCTGGGACATTCGGAAACTCAGCTCGTATCATTTTGAAGGCTTTGAGTTGTTCCGGATTGTGACGGGACTGTTGCTCATCTCCACTCGATAGGTGGCTCATCACCAGCTTGATGTCGAGTTGCCCAAGTTTTGTTTTATCGGAAAGCAGTGTTTCCAAATTTTGTGCAGAAAGTCCCAGACGATTGATCCCGGTCTCAAAGTGCAGCGCCACGGGCGCAAGGCCGCTGTGGGCCGAAATCCAATGGTTAATACCTTCGATATCATAGAGGCAGGGAACAAGTTTGTGTTCTTTGAGAAGCTCGCAATCCAGAGCGAGGAAAGGAGAGAGTACAAATATCGTTGCGTTGGGCAGTAAAGCCCTGATTTCCACACCTTCGCTAGCCAGCGCTACAAAAAAGGTTTCACAGCCTTCTTCACTGAGGGCTTGAGCAATTTGATTACTCCCCATGCCATAAGCATTGGCTTTTATAACACCTGAACACTCGCCCGACACCATACCCTGTAGTGTTTTGTAGTTATCAACCACCGCATTGAGATCGACAATAAGTTCAGGGCTGGTGCTTTGAGGGACAGCGTTGCGGGTAGGTAGGTGTGTCATCTATGGCGGTCCTGCTTGATGAAAGAATAGGCTGCCAATTAGGGATGGACAGCCTATTTTACATTTATTGAGTTTTTCCTTAAACCTGAGGCTTAACTTGCGAGAGCTTGTTCAATATAGAGTTGACGCAAACGCTTGGTTAATTCACCCGGCTTGCCATCCCCAATTTTCTCACCGTCAAGGGAAATAACGGCTGTCACAAAGGTGGTAGCCGAAGTTACAAAGGCCTCGGCGGCATTGCGCACTTCATCCAGTGTGAAGGGGCGCTCTTCCACTTCCATATCGGCTTCGTTGGCAAGGGAGAGCACGGCACGACGGGTAATGCCGTGCAGGATTTCATTGCCCAAATGACGGGTAATGATCTTGCCTTCCTTGCTGATGATATAGGCGTTGTTTGAACTGCCTTCGGTTACAAAACCATCTTCGTACATCCACGCATCGTCCGCACCTGCAACCACGGCGGCCTGTTTGGCAAGGGCAGGGGCCAAGAGACCAACGGTTTTGATGTCCCGACGTTGCCAGCGAATGTCTTCGACAGAGATCACGGCAAGGCCGCGTTCAGCAGAGGGGCTGTTCAACAGGTTCTTTTCCTGTGTGAACATCACCAGTGACGGTGTTGCGTCTTTCGGGAAGCCAAATTCACGGTCTGCGGCGCCACGGGTGATTTGCAAATACAAACCGCCTTCTTTCAGGCCGTTTTGTTTGATCAGCTTGTTTTGAATGGTCACGATTTCATCCATGGAAACCGGGCTGGTCATTTGTAGCTCATCCAATGATCGCTGAAGGCGGACAAGATGCGCTTCGTTGTCGATCAAACGCCCTTCCAAGACGGTTGAAACTTCATAAACGCCATCTGCAAATAGAAATCCGCGATCAAAAACGGAAACCTTGGCATCTTCTTCGGGGAGGAAAGACCCGTTTACATAAACTGTTCTGCTCATATTCTTAAAATTCCTTATGACCCAACAGGGGCTTAACCCCAAAGCGCTTTTTCAGGTGGGGCAATTTCAACACCAGTGAAAACCAGACCGGGTTCACAATCTTCTGCCAGCAACAACGGCGCGTCCAGATCAACAACCTTGCTACCCTGGGCAATAAGCATCGCCGGGGCCATGGCAAGGGATGACCCAAGCATACAGCCCGTCATGATTTCAAAGCCGAGCTTTTCCGCTTCCTGTTTCATGGCGAGGGCTTCGGTCAGGCCACCTGTTTTATCCAGCTTGATGTTTATCATGTCATACTTGCCAACAAGCTTGGGCAGGGAAGCCCGATCGTGACAGGACTCATCGGCACAGATCGTGATTGGACGATCCAGTTCTTTGAGCAGGTCATCATCACCAGCGGGAAAGGGCTGTTCGATCATTTCAACGCCCAGCTTGACCAGTTCAGGTACAATTGCGTTGTACACCTCTTTGGTCCAGGCTTCGTTGGCATCAACGACGATACGGGCTGTTGGATGGCCTTTGCGCACAGCGGCAACACGGGCAAGATCACCTTCGCCGCCCAGTTTGAGCTTTAGAAGGGGTTTGTCCTGATTGTCGCGGGCGTCCTGTTCCATTGTTTCCGGATCGGACAGGGATAGAGTATAAACGGTGGTCGCTGGTTCCATAGGAATACCAGCGATTTCCCACGCGCGTTTGCCAGCCTTCTTGGCTTCCAGATCCCAAAGGGCTGCATCAACGGCAAAACGTCCGGCACCTGCGGGCATGGCGGCTTGTAGCTCTGTGCGTGTCATGCCGCCTTCAAGGGCTGGCAGGATTTCATTGATCTGTGCCGTCACAGATTCCACAGACTCACCATATCTGGGATAGGGAACGCATTCGCCCTGTGCCTTTATGCCGTCTTCTTCAATGTAAACGTTGAGAACGACAGCTTCGGTCTTGGACCCGCGGGAAATGGTAAAAGACCCGCGGATTGGCCAAGGTGTAGAAGAAATAGTTATCTTGCGGCTCATGACAGGTTATCCACGATTGCGGCTACTCCTGTACGAACAGGATCAACAGTCGGCAGGCCAAACTCTTCTTCTGTTTTTGCCAGATAGGCTTTGGCTTCTTCATCGCTCAACTTTGATGTGTTGATGGCGATACCGACAAACTTTGCATTTTTGTTTGTCAGTTTTGCTGCGGCCAGATTTGCATCCATGCATTCTTTTATGGATGGTAGTCCAAAGTCAGGAAGTCCGCGCATGTGTGTCCGTGTGGGTTCGTGGCAAAGGACCAATGCATCGGGCTGTGACCCATGGATCAGACCGAGTGTCACGCCAGCAAAGGAGGCATGGAACAAAGATCCCTGACCTTCGATAATATCCCAGTGATCGTCATCATTGGCGGGTGAGTGGGTTTCTACAGAGCCGGAAATAAAATCAGCAGCCACGGCATCAACGGAAACACCATCACCCGTGATCAGGATCCCGGTTTGACCTGTGGCACGGAAATCAGCCTTAACACCACGGGCGCGCAGTTCTTTTTCAATGGCGAGGGTGGAATACATTTTACCACAAGAACAATCGGTTCCCACGGCGAGCAGGCGTTTGCCCGGACGTTTTGTCCCTGCGGCAACAGGATAGCTGCGGGATGGATGGCGCACATCGTGAATTTCACGGCCAAGGCGTTTTGCGGCTTCTGCTAGTTCAGGAACGTCTGCAAGTTTGTTGTGAAGACCTGCGGCCAGATCAAGGCCGGCTTCCATGGCTTCGATCAGGGCCTTTACCCACGTTGCATCAATAACACCGCCCCGGTTGGCAACCCCGACAACCATGCTTTTGGCGCCATTGGCAATTGCTTCGGCAGGTGTCATGTCGGTTAGCCCCAGATCAGCGTTACAGCCATCAAGACGAAGCTGTCCGACACAGTTTTCCGGACGCCAGTCTTTAATGCCCTGGGCGACCTTGGCGGCAAGGGGATCAGCGGCATTGCCGAGGAAAAGAAGATAAGGTGTTTTAATGCTCATACTTGTTACTCCCTCAATGCACCATTTTTGATGCAAGGTTTTGTTCTTGTGCCCTTTGTGACTGTCTTGATGTGACTGTCCTGGACGGTTGCCGGAAGCTACTCTTTTGCGATTTCCCTGAATATCCCGAAAGATTTGGATCAACGATCCTTTATTTTGATCGGTAATCCTAACCTCAGACGAGAATTCATTCAAAGACAGAATAGACTTCTTTTTTGAACCTTCAACCAATGTCTTACTGCACCCCTGAAATTCGGGCGTGATATTGGGTAATCACTTGTCGGGACAGTTTTAGTATTACTGGTATCGGCCAATTTCGCGAATATTATGACAAAATTGAACTCGTAATGTTTCCTAAATTTTAGTATATGTGATTTTAATTTTGGAATAAAATTCGAATATTGAAGATTAAGTCAGGAAAATATTCTATGGATAAGATTGATGCGAAAATTCTTACAGCTATTCAAAAGGATTGCAGAATACCAATCGCTACCTTGGCGGACGAAGTCGGTCTTTCCCCCTCTGCCTGTCATCGTCGTGTGAAAATTTTGGAAACTGGCGGTCAGATTGCGGGTTATGTCGCAAGGCTTGATCCCAAGGCTTTGGGTTATTCCATCGAGATTTTCATGGAGATAACCCTGACATCCCAAAGTGAAGAGGCTTTTGATAAGTTTGAAACGGCTGTTAAGGCAACCCCTGAAATATCGGAATGTTATTTTATGGCGGGGCAGGCGGATTATCTCTTGAGGATTGTCGCCAAGAATGTTGCCGACTATGAACGTATTCACAGATCGGCCTTGTCCCGTTTACCGGGCGTGGCACATATGCAATCGAACTTTACCTTGCGCACGGTACGGCCATGGCGTGGGTATCCGGTTGGTGATAATCTCTAGAAAAGTCATCCTAGCCTATGGTCACTGATATTTATTGTGTATTCGCTTCATTGTGCCGTCATCGTGCATGTCTTGAACGACTTGACCGACATGGTCGATAATAGCCAGATGCTTTGATTTGCGGGACATGGCAAAATAGAGAGGCACTTCGACATTGGGATTGTACTGTGCTTTTTCCAACTTCCCTTTAAAGCCCATGGTTAGAACTTCATAGGATGCATTGGGGTCTGTTCCGACATAGGTATCAATGCGGTTGGAATTGAGCATGGGAAGTAATCGCTGTTCTTTATCGACATCGACTTTAGGGATCGTTTCATCCTTGTTAAAGGGATCAAAGTAATGGGATTTGGCAACATAGCCAACCCGAAGTTTATAAAGATCATCATAGTTTTTTAAAATGCCTGCCTCTCCATTCCGGACATAGAAAACAACTGATACCGCTGAATAGGGAGGGGAGGAATAGGCCATATATTTTTCGCGGTCGGCGTTTTTTGCGACACCGGAAAACAGATCCAGTGCGCCGCTTTCCAGCTCGAGAAGGCATCGTTTAAAGGGGCAAACTCTTATGTCGAATTCAACGCCGAGGCGTTTTTCCATCTCCAGTCCGACATCGTAGTTAATGCCGGAAATTTGAGATTGCTCGGTCATGCTATAGGGCGGCCAATGAGAGATGCCGTATCTTATCTTCTCATCAGCGATGACAGGTTTCAGGAGTAAGAAGGGGCTTAATAAAATACCCAGAATATACATAAAAACCGGAATGTTTATAGAGCTTGAAATGTTCCGGGCTCTACGGGCACTTCCTATCGCTAACATTTATCATAGCCTTTTATTGCCCCCTTATATTGTCAACTGGCAATGGACCAACAAGCAATGAAATTGTAGCGGACAAATGTTAACCATAAAATAACGGAATAAAATGCCGCAATAAAATACTATAAACTATATGCTTCCCGGTTCTAAATTGCTCATTTTGTAATCGTGAAATAATAAAAAATTTATCAAATGATAAAAAAAATTGACTAGCGCGGTTATTTCACCTTAGAATTATACCAAACAGGGATAGATACCACCCCACAAGAGGGCGGATCTTACGTCAAAAGTATAATAATTACATATACGTCAGGGAGATTATGGATGAGTACCAACGCCGGTAGTCGGCCCGATATCCAGTCTAGCCGTCTTGAAGATGAAGACTACAGCAAGAATTTTAGTGATATCCATCCGCCACTTAGTAAGCACGAAGCCTTTGTCGAAGCAGATCGTTGCTATTTTTGTTACGATGCACCGTGTACTGTTGCATGTCCGACATCTATCGATATTCCTATGTTCATTCGTCAGATTGCAGCCGACAATCCAAAAGGATCTGCGAAGACGATTTTTGAACAGAATATCCTTGGCGGTATGTGTGCTCGCGTTTGTCCAACAGAAACGTTATGTGAACAAGCGTGTGTTCGTGAAGAAGCAGAGGGCAAGCCTGTTAAAATCGGTCTGCTCCAACGTTTTGCGACTGATCACCTACTAGAAGACGGAGATAAGATCTTCAAGCGAGCGGCACTTACCGGCAAGCGTGTTGCTGTCGTTGGTGCTGGTCCGGCGGGACTTTCTTGTGCACATCGTCTGGCAATGCATGGACATGACGTGGTTGTCTATGATGCCCGTGAAAAGGCTGGAGGCCTGAACGAATACGGTATTGCCGCCTATAAATCTGTTGATAACTTCGCGCAAAAGGAAGTTGAATTCCTGCTCTCTATTGGCGGGATAACGATTGAAAACGGTAATCGTCTGGGCGAGACAATTTCTCTTGCTGATCTCAGACAAAATTTTGATGCTGTCTTTTTGGGAATGGGTCTTGCGGGTATCAATGCATTACGTGCCGAAGGTGAAGACCTTGATGGCGTCGTCGATGCTGTTTCCTACATTGCCGATCTACGTCAGGCAACGGATCTGTCGAAAATTTCCGTTGGTCGAAAAGTGGTTGTTATAGGTGGTGGTATGACCGCAGTTGATGCGGCTGTTCAAACCAAGCTGCTAGGCGCCGAGGAAGTGACCATTCTCTATCGTCGTGGCAAGGAACAGATGAATGCCAGTGAATACGAACAGGAACTGGCACAAACCAACGGTGTTACGATCCGCCACTGGATCAAACCGAACAAGTTGATCGGTGAGGATGGCAAGGTTGTTGCCATTGAATGTGAGTATACGGAAAGTAAAAATGGTTCTTTGTCCGGTACTGGCGAAACACTGACGTTGGAGGCCGATATGGTGTTCAAGGCAATTGGTCAGAACTTTGTTGCCGCGCCGTTGAACGGATCTGCCGAAGCAATTGAACTGGATAGTGGTCGTATAAGGGTTGATGAAAATCGCCGTACCAGCCTGGGTGATGTCTGGGCCGGAGGGGATTGTATTGCAGGTGGTGAAGATCTCACCGTTGCAGCAGTAGAAGACGGAAAGGTTGCTGCTGAAGCAATCAATGATGTGCTGAGCGCTTAACACAGTCGCTGGCTACTGCTTATCCCTTTGGGAATATCAATAATGGGCTTTTGGATATTCCCGCTCTTACGACACTCCTTATTTAAGGAACAAGATTATGGCTGATATTAGTTGCAATTTCCTCGGAATTAAATCTCCGAACCCCTACTGGTTAGCATCTGCGCCGCCAACAGATAAAGAATACAACGTCGTGCGAGCCTTCGAAGCTGGCTGGGGCGGCGTGGTTTGGAAGACATTGGGAGAAGGTGATCCCGTTGTGAATGTGAATGGCCCTCGGTATGGGGCTATCCACGGTCCGGATCGTCGTCTACTTGGCTTAAATAATATTGAGTTGATTACAGATCGTTCATTGGAAACCAATCTGGAAGAGATTACCCGGGTAAAAAAGAACTGGCCGGACAGAGCATTGATTGTCTCTTTGATGGTCCCCTGTGAAGAGCAGAGCTGGATTGACATCCTAAAGCGTGTTGAAGAAACAGGATGTGATGGCGTTGAGTTAAATTTTGGCTGTCCGCATGGAATGTCAGAGCGTGGAATGGGGGCTGCAGTCGGTCAGGTTCCTGAATATGTCGAGATGGTAACACGTTGGTGTAAAACTCATTCAGATCTTCCGGTTATCGTTAAGTTGACACCAAATATATCAGATATCAGACAATCGGCACGAGCAGCGCATCGCGGCGGTGCTGATGCTGTGTCCCTTATCAATACGATTAACTCCATCGTATCTATTGATCTTGACGCAATGGCGCCAAATCCAACTGTTGATGGCAAAGGGACGCACGGTGGTTATTGTGGGCCTGCTGTGAAGCCTATCGCTTTAAGTATGGTTTCCGAAATTGCACGTGATCCTGAAACGCATGGTCTGCCAATCTCTGGTATAGGTGGTGTTACTACGTGGAAAGATGCAGCCGAGTTTATGGCACTGGGATCTGGTTCTGTTCAGGTTTGTACAGCTGCTATGACCTACGGTTTTAAAATCATTGAAGAACTAAATGCTGGCCTGTCAAATTGGATGGATGAGCAGGGATACGACAAGCTGGATGATTTTATTGGTCGTGCTGTACCGAATGTGACGGACTGGCAGTATTTGAACCTGAACTATATCGCCAAAGCTAAAATTGATCAGGATGCATGTATCAAGTGTGGTCGTTGCCATATTGCCTGTGAAGATACGTCCCACCAGGCGATCACTTCAATGGTTGATGGTGTACGCAAATTCGAAGTGATCGATGACGAATGCGTTGGGTGTAACCTCTGCGTTAGTGTATGTCCTGTGGAAGATTGTATTACCATGGAGCAAATGACAGAAGGCAGTGATCCGCGGACAAATAAGCCGATTGATCCTGATTACGCAAATTGGACCACACATCCAAACAACCCCTCTGCGGTGAAAGCAGCAGAATAGATCTGGTAATTTTTATCTGACGCGTTATCTTTCGTGGCCTGGTTTTTTCGGGCTTGAAAAGAATTATCGAGCCATTAAAGGAAGATAGCGTGTCAGTCAGATCTACCCCGGAAGCTTCAGCGCTATCCCAAAACTCAGATAATCAGACATCAAATACTCGAACAGCGCATGTTGCCATGTTGCTGTTTATCTTTTTTGTCAGCACATCTTTTCCTGTTGGTTCAGCGATAACCCATGCGCTTGATCCAAGTGCTCTTACATTCCTGCGGTTTGTTATTGCATCTTGTGCCTTTGGCATACTTCTGTTGGTAAAAAAGCAATTGCCGTGGCAGAAATCGGGGCCGGGACCACTTTTACTCCTCAAATATTTTTGGCTTGGTTTTCTACTGGTTGTGTTTTTTATTACCATGTTCGAAGGTCTTCGCTGGGGTAGTCCGGTTAACCTTGGGGCCGTTTTTACTCTTATTCCGATGATGACGGCAGTCATCGCTTTCTTTTTGTTGGGGCAACGTACAACAATTCGCTTGTGGGGTGGATTGATCATCGCGGCTCTTGGCGCGATCTGGATTGTTTTTGATGGCAATATTGAAAATTTGCTCAACTTTTCTCTTGGTAAAGGGGAGCTGATTTTCTTGATCGGGTGTTTTAGCTACAGTGCCTATTCGCCGTTCGTCCGTAAATATCATGGCGGCGAAAATCTATTGGTTCTGACGTTCTGGACACTTATTGCCGGGGTGATTTTACTGGGTATCTATGGGTTTGAGGATATACAAAAAAGTCCTTGGCTCCAGCTCGATTGGTCCATCTATGCGGCGATTGTCTATCTGGCGTTATGCAACACTGCTTTGTCTTTTTATTTGCTCAAGTTTGCAAGCTTTCGACTGCCAGCCGCAAAGGTCATGGCCTACACATTTTTAACACCGGCAATTGTTCTTGCCATCCAAAGTATCGTTTCTGGTTCGGTACCTGATATTAAGCTGATTATCGGCGCGATTATTACGGCGTCGGCGATGGTATTTTTACAGCGCAGTGCTGATCAATCTCCGAGATAATGAAGTTGAGGGTTAATTGGGCCAAGTAATAGCAAAGCCCTGAAAGGGTTTATCTTGGTTTGATGCCCTCGAAGAAGACGGTGCTGATTGTATTGCCAGCCTTCTCGAAATAATCTGCTTGATCAACTTCGTCGCCCAATATCGCCCGCATCTGTATTTTAAAATCAGCATAGTGCTGTGTTGTTGCCCAGATCATGAAAATAAGATGGTAGGGATCAACCTTGGTAAGTTTTCCGGATTTGACCCAATGGTGAATGACAGCAGCTTTTTCGTCGACCAGATCCTTTAGTGATCCTTTGAGAACGTGTTCAATCATTGGCGCGCCGTGAAGGATTTCGTTGGCAAAAAGCCGTGATGCCGTTGGATCATTCTGTGACATCTGTAGCTTCAGGCTTGTGTATTTGCCAATTTCCTTAATGGGATCGCCATCTGGATCAAGTTCTGTTAGCGGGGTGAGCCATTCATCCAGTGTTCGTTCTAAAACAGAAATGTAGATGTCTTCTTTACGGCGGAAATAGTAGAGAAGGTTTGGTTTCGACATCTCTGCTTTCTGGGCAATCTGGTCGATGGTTGTCCCTCGGAAGCCAAAGGTCGCAAAGATATCCAGCGCAGCTTCCAGGATCTTGGCTTCATTCTTAGCCTGTATACGTGTACGCTTTTTTGTCTGACCGGCTCTTGGGTTCATAACCACTTACTTCTTCTCTCAAATATCAAATTATCGGACAAATTTTAACCTATCGGGCTCCGATACCCTTGAGGATGATCTCTATAGCATTGTCTTTTGCCGTTTGGTATTGCGTATCACTCAAAGGAGTGCCCCCGTTCAGGGTTTCGATCTGATGATTGAAATCGGCATAGTGTTGTGTCGTTGACCAGATCATGTAGAGCAGATAGTGGGGATCGACCGGGTTGATACGACCCTGATCTATCCAGCGTTGAATGACTGATACTCTTGATTCCGTCCAATCTTTCAAGGTGGTTTCAAGATAGTCCTGAATAACGGGCGCGCGGCGGATAATTTCATTGGCCCAGACTTTTGACCCCATGGGGTTTTCCCGGGATATATCCATCTTCTTCTCTATGTATCTGGTCAGGGCTTCGACAGGATCGTCGCAGTCGTCAAATGAATCCGCTGCCTGAAGCCAGATGTTGAAAATGTTATCAACAACTTGACGATAGAGGGCCTGTTTTGTTGGGAAATAATAGTGCAGATTGGCTTTGGGCATTTTTGCCCGCTCAGCAATCATGCTTGTCGTTGCTCCCCGAAAACCATACTCGGCAAAAACACTTTCTGCAGCCTTGAGAATTATCTTTTCTTTTTCCTGCCGAATACTCGCCTTAGAGTTTGATTTTATTGCTCTTTCCACTTTTGTCATTTTGTTTCCTGCCGTGTTGCCCAAACGGGATCCGACATGTGTTTTTAGTGTTGACCAAATGGTCAGGATTTAGTAGCGTTAATTTGACCAAATGGTCAGGAATTTAAGAAAAATACACTTAAATATTGACCATAAAGTAAATAATTATAAAGGCAGGTTAAACAACTGCCAAAATAAAAACAAGGCCGGGGACAGAAGACACCGGTAGTACAGGGAGTATAGGTACATGCATAAAATAGGTGGCAACAACTGAGATCAAAGACTGTATGTTGAAGGCGCTTTTTACAAAGCTATCTTCAAATTTAAGTAACAGGAAAATCGGAACAATAATCTTTAAAACGATTTATGTCTGTCGCTTAAGCTGCTGACCTTTTTATGACGCGATAACAGGTTCTTGTTATTGACGTAAAACATTATCTTTTCCTTCACCCCCGTTGTCCTGCGGCCTCTTGTCATAGGTTGTTTTCTGACGTGTGCATTGGATGCGCGTAGAGAATAACAGGTTCAAATTTATAAGCGTAACAAACGCTTAAGTGACTTTATGGGTGGTGAAATGGAACGGATCAGTAATGCAATCGCAGGCGAACGGCGCCTTTCTTCAAGTACGCGAAGCTCTAAGATTTTTAACCCTGCGACGGGTGAACAGATTGCAGAGTTACCTCTTTCGACAGTTGATGAAGTAAACGAAGCCGTTGCTTCTGCCAAAGCTGTTGCAAAAGAATGGGGGGCAACGCCACCGCTTAAACGCGCACGCTATATGTTCCGTTTCAAGGAATTACTGGATGCTCATGCAGATGATATCGCGCGTGAGATCAGTCGCGAACATGGTAAGACACATGACGATGCCTTGGGGGAAGTAGCTCGTGGTATCGAAGTGGTAGAGTTTGCTTGTGGTATTCCTCAGCTTTTAAAGGGTGAGTTCAGCAGAAACGTTGGGCCTCAAGTCGATAGCTATTCAGATCGCCAACCTCTTGGCGTTGTTGCAGGCATTACACCTTTTAACTTCCCCGCGATGGTGCCGCTTTGGATGTACCCAATCGCTATTGCTGCGGGTAACACCTTTGTTCTCAAACCATCCGAGCGTGATCCATCAGCCCCGATGCTGATTTGGGATCTCTTTAAAAAAGCGGGCTTCCCGGATGGTGTCTTGAATGTGGTTCACGGCGATAAAGAAGCTGTCGATACCCTTTTGGATCATCCCGATGTGAAGGCTATTTCTTTTGTAGGGTCAACGCCGATTGCGGAATATGTCTATTCCCGTGGAACAGCAAAAGGCAAGCGTGTCCAAGCGCTGGGTGGTGCGAAAAACCACATGATTATCATGCCGGACGCTGATATGGACAAAGCGGCTGATGCCTTGATGGGGGCAGGGTACGGTTCTGCTGGTGAACGTTGTATGGCGATCTCTGTTGCGGTGCCTGTTGGTGAGGAGACAGCGGATAAGCTGGTTGAAATCCTCAAGCCACGTGTCGAAAGCATGCGGATTGGGCCGAGCACTGATGTGGATGCGGATATGGGACCGGTTATTACCAAGGCACACCAGGAAAAGGTACTGGGATATATTGATCAGGGCGTTGCCCAGGGGGCTGATCTGGTTGTTGATGGTCGTAACTTCAAATTGCAGGGCTATGAGGATGGTTATTTTGTCGGGGGAACGCTTTTTGACCGCGTAACCGATGATATGACGATCTACAAAGAAGAAATCTTTGGTCCTGTTCTGTCTGTTTTGCGCGCCAAGGATTACGATCATGCTGTTGATCTGATCAACAAGCACGAGTACGGAAACGGAACCGCAATATTCACACGTGATGGTGATGCTGCGCGGTCATTCGCAGATGATATTGAGGTCGGGATGGTTGGTGTGAATGTGCCGATCCCCGTGCCAGTAGCTTATCATTCCTTTGGCGGATGGAAACGATCTCTCTTTGGTGATCATTCCATCTATGGTCCGGAAGGTGTGCGTTTCTATACAAGGCTAAAGACGGTCACAACACGTTGGCCTGCTGGTATTAAGGAAGGGGCAGTCTTTACCTTCCCGAACATGGATTAGAATAAGGGCATCGGGATAGGTCAGCTGGCTGATCCCGATGCCTTTTTTAATAGAACGTAAAAGAACAAAAAAGTATTTTCAGGGAGCTTATCATGAGCAAACCAGCCGATAATATGCATATTAATTCCCCTCGGTTATGGGATTCATTAATGGAAATGGCAAAAATTGGTCCGGGGGTTCGCGGAGGAAATAATCGCCAAACCTTGACCGATGAAGATGCCGAAGGGCGTCATCTCTTTAAACGGTGGTGTGAAGACGCCGGCATGACTGTTGGTATTGATAGTATGGGGAATATGTTTGCCCGCCACGAAGGAACAGACCCAAGTCTTTTGCCTGTTATGGTCGGCTCGCACCTTGATACGCAGCCTACAGGCGGAAAGTATGACGGTGTCCTCGGCGTCTTGGCGGGGCTGGAAATCGTTCGCAGTTTGAATGATATGGGGATTAAGACCAAACGCGCGATTGAGGTCGTAAACTGGACCAATGAAGAGGGCACTCGTTTTGCCCCTGCGATGTTGGCATCAGGTGTATTTGCCGGTGTTCATACGCAAGACTGGGCCTATGACCGTGAAGACGCCGAAGGTCTTAAATTTGGCGATGAACTCAAGCGGATCGGTTTTGTCGGCGACGAACCTGTTGGAGAACGAAAACTTCACGCGATGTTTGAACTCCATATCGAACAAGGACCCATCCTCGAAGACGAGAATGTTGATATTGGCGTTGTGACCCATGGTCAGGGGTTGAACTGGTTACAGGTGACGCTAACAGGTAAGGAAAGCCATACAGGTTCAACACCGATGCCTAAACGGGTAAATGCTGGTCTCGGGGCTGCACGTATCACCGAACTGGTAAATGATATTGCGCTGCGTTATGCCCCGCATGCGGTGGGGGCGATTGGTCATATGGATGTCTATCCTAATTCTCGTAATATCATCCCGGGAAAGACTGTCTTTACCATCGATTTCCGTCATCCGAACAAAGATGTGATCACGGCTATGGAACAGGCTTTGCGTTTTGAAGGGCGCGAGATTGTCGAAGAAATTGGTCTGACTATGGAAATTGAACAGGCTGGTGCCTTTGATCCCGTTACCTTTGACGAAGGGTGTGTTTCTGCTGTGCGTAATGCAGCTGTTCGCCTTGGTTATTCCCATCGTGATATTGTCTCCGGTGCGGGACACGATGCCTGTTGGGTTAATCGAGTTGCGCCAACTGCAATGGTGATGTGTCCTTGCGTTGATGGACTAAGTCATAACGAAGACGAAGAAATTTCACCGGAATGGGCTGGCGCGGGGGCTGATGTTCTGTTTCATGCCGTTGTTGAAACCGCTGAAATCGTAGAATAAAGAAAGGGTAAAATTATGAGTACAGTTATCAAAGGCGGTACTGTTGTTACCGCAGATTTATCTTACGAAGCAGATGTTTTGGTCGAAGGCGGTAAAATCACCGAAATTGGGCAAAATCTTTCCGGCAATGAAACTTTGGATGCTACTGGCTGTTATATTATGCCGGGTGGTATTGATCCCCATGTGCATCTTGAAATGCCGTTCATGGGAACGCACTCTGCCGATAATTTCGAAAGTGGTACGCGGGCTGGTCTCGCAGGGGGGACAACCATGGTGGTTGATTTCTGCCTTCCTGCACCAGGGCAGTCCCTCATGGAAGCACTGGCTATCTGGCAGCAAAAATCTGGCTCTGCCTGTGCCGACTATTCCTATCACATGGCGGTAACCTGGTGGGACGAAAAAGTCTTTAATGAAATGGAAGAAGTCGTTGGTCGCGGGATTAATACCTTCAAGCATTTCATGGCCTATAAAGGCGCGTTGATGGTTGATGATGATGAGATGTTTGCATCTTTCCAGCGTTGCTCTGCCCTAGGGGCGATGCCTCTGGTTCATGCCGAAAACGGCGATGTGGTTGCGACCTTGCAACAAAAATTACTAGCCGAAGGAAATAACGGTCCTGAAGCGCATTCCTATTCCAGACCGCCAGAGGTCGAAGGCGAAGCCGCTAACCGTGCGATTATGATTGCCGATATGGCTGGTGTACCGCTTTACATTGTGCATACATCCTGTGAGCAGGCCCATGAAGCCATTCGCCGTGCACGTCAAAAAGGAATGCGTGTTTTTGGTGAGCCGCTTATTCAGCACCTGACACTGGACGATAGCGAATATGCGCACCCGGATTGGGACCATTCTGCACAACGAGTAATGTCTCCGCCTTTCCGCAATAAACAGCACCAGGATAGCCTCTGGGCTGGTCTGCAATCCGGATCACTTCAGGTTGTGGCAACAGATCACTGTGCCTTTACAGCGGAACAAAAGCGTTTTGGAATTGGCGATTTTACCAAAATTCCAAATGGTACGGGTGGTTTGGAAGATCGTATGCCGATGCTATGGACCCACGGTGTGCAAACGGGGCGTCTGACTATGAATGAGTTTGTGGCTGTGACGTCAACAAACATAGCTAAAATCCTGAACATGTACCCTAAGAAGGGCGCTGTCATGGTTGGTGCCGATGCGGATTTGGTGGTTTGGGATCCAAATCGCTCTAAAACTATTACGGCAAAGAACCAGCAATCTGTTATCGAATACAATGTCTTTGAAGGCAAGGAAGTCACCGGATTACCACGTTTTACACTGACGCGGGGTAAGGTGTCTGTTGAAGAAAGCACTGTTAAGGCTGAACCCGGTCATGGTGAATTTGTTGCGAGAGATTCATACCCGGCCGTAAATAAAGCACTTTCCAAGTGGAAAGAAATCACTGCACCGCGTAAAGTGGAACGCAAAGCTGAAAATATGCCGGCTGGTGTATAGATATGCCCGTTAGTTTCTAGCGGTAGGAACAAGCTGAATTGATTTCAGTGATAAAATAAAGAGTGGCGTAGCCTAACTTTACGCCACTCCAAAACAAGAACGATAACTGTCACTAAAGACAGAGTTCTATACACAGGGAGTAATGCCATGCTGCAATCTACAGCCATAAATACAAATGGGAATGCAACTGGCGTCGCCGAGGGTACCAAACAGGGAACGACCGGACAGGCAGAAAAAATGGATACAAACGGGATGAGTCCAGAGACAGGGACTAGCAGTCAGGAACAGAGTGCGAATTCTGTTATTAATATCAAAGGACTGTCGCTTACTTTTGAGACGAATGACGGGCCAGTTCATGCGTTGTCTGATATTGATCTCACTATTAATCAGGGGGATTTTGTTTCTTTTATCGGACCTTCGGGATGCGGTAAAACGACTTTGCTCCGGGCGGTTGCTGATCTGGAACAACCTACTGGCGGCGAACTCTGGGTCAATGGCGTTAGCGCACAACAGGCTCGGCTTAATCGGGACTACGGATATGTTTTTCAGGCTCCCGCGCTTTATCCGTGGCGGACGATTGCAGGTAATATATCCTTACCACTGGAAGTTATGGGAATTCCCAAGTCCGAACGACAGGATCGAATTGCGCGTAATATGGAACTGGTAAATCTTTCGGGCTTTGATAAAAAATATCCCTGGCAGCTTTCTGGTGGTATGCAACAGCGGGCTTCTATTGCGCGTGCACTTTCTTTTGATCCAGAGCTACTGCTAATGGATGAGCCTTTTGGAGCTTTGGATGAAATTGTCCGTGATCATTTGAACGAACAGCTTTTGCGTTTGTGGGATAAAACCGACAAAACAGTTCTGTTTGTGACCCACTCGATCCCGGAAGCTGTTTTTCTGTCTTCTAAAATTGTGGTCATGTCCCCAAGGCCGGGGCGTATTTACGATGTGATAGATTGCAATCTTCCACGTGATCGCGGATTGGATATTCGGGAGGCACCGGAATTTCTGGAAATTGCCCATCGGGTACGCGAAGGCTTAAAGGAAGGGCATAGCTATGACGACTGATGCTCTGATTTCTCCCGGTGTTACCGGGGGGCAGGGGCTGTGGTCTCGGTTGATGTCTGGGAAAACGGGCCCTGTCTTGGTGATTGTGATGGCAATTATTGCCATTTGGTATTTCTCTGCTGTTATGCTGAACAGCCCTTTTCAGAAAGAAATTTACAAACGCAATAGTGTTGAATGGACAACAAGCCAGTTGATTAGCGATACGCTGTCACAAGAGCGCCCTGTCTTGCCAGCACCGGATCAGGTTGTGGTTGAACTATACAAGACAACAATCCTGAAGAAAGTAACGTCAAAAAGATCGCTTGTTTATCACAGCTGGATTACACTCTCTACAACGTTACTTGGTTTTATCATCGGGACGGTTCTGGGGATTTTGCTCGCGGTAGGCATTGTTCATAATCGGAGCCTGGATAAAAGCTTGATGCCGTGGATTATTTCGTCCCAAACAATTCCTATTCTGGCAATTGCGCCAATGATTATTGTTGTTCTGAATGCAATCGGTATTCAGGGTATTTTACCCAAAGCCTTTATTGCCACGTATCTCAGCTTCTTTCCCATTACTGTGGGGATTGTAAAGGGGCTGCGTTCTCCAGAAGTTATTCACCTTGATCTTATGCGGACCTACAATGCGTCCAACTGGGACCTTTTCTGGAAATTACGCTGGCCATCTTCCGTACCTTACCTCTTTACCGGAATGAAGGTTGCCATAGCGACCAGCCTTGTCGGGGCAATCGTTGGTGAACTCCCTACTGGTGCTGTCGAAGGTTTAGGGGCCAGACTGTTGGCTGGTTCTTATTACGGACAAACCATTCAGATCTGGTCGGCTTTAATTGCTGCTGCCTTACTTGCGGCTGGATTGGTTTCTCTGGTTGGTATTTCCAATAAAGTTGTCCTCAAAAAAATGGGGATGGCACAATGATTAGTTTTCGACAATCACTCGCTATCCTAAGTGGTGTGCTTTCTATTCTGGCTTTGTTTTTTCCATTGGGCGAACTAAATGGTGAAGCTGTCTCTTTGTGGAGTGACAGTGGGCTAACAGCTTTTGCAATTGTTTCCATGCTGGCTTCCGTGGCGGTGCTTCTTAATCGGTTAAAGGGCTTAAAGGCTGATCTGGTCTTGGTGATATTACCTCATGTCGGGGCATGGATGCTTCTTTCCCGCCTAGATGTGGCTGATCAGCACTTAGCGTCCGGTTTCTGGTGTCTTGTGGTATCTTCATGGCTCATGGCTTGGCTGTTGGTTGATCAGTTGTCTGCGAAAAAGACGAAAACACCGACCGCAAAACGCTTCTACAGTATTGTGGTACCTGTGCTGTTTGGCGTTTGGTTGCTGTTGCTTTGGGAGCTTGTGGTTCGCGGGTTACAAATACCAACGGTCCTGTTGCCTCCGCCGAGTATGATCGGCGCGCGCTTTATGGCTTCTACGGATATTTTGTGGGCAGATTTCCAACAAACCTTTTTGAAAGCAGTTTTGATCGGTTATATTCTCGGCTGTGGTAGCGCTTTTATTATTGCGATCCTGATTGATCGAAGTCCTTTCTTGCAGCGCGGGTTGCTGCCGATCGGTAATCTCGTCAGTGCTTTACCTATTATCGGGGTCGCGCCGATTATGGTGATGTGGTTTGGTTTTGACTGGCACTCAAAGGCGGCAGTGGTCATTATCATGACTTTCTTCCCGATGCTGGTTAACACTGTAGCTGGCTTGTCTATTACGTCCTCTATCGAAAAAGATATGATGAAAACCTATGCAGCGAGTTATTGGCAAAGTTTGATTAAGCTTCGTTTGCCGTCGGCATTACCATTTGTTTTCAATGCTTTGAAAATCAATTCTACCCTTGCCATGATTGGGGCCATTGTTGCCGAGTTCTTCGGGACACCAATTGTTGGTATGGGGTTTCGTATTTCAACCGAAGTAGGCCGTATGAACGTCGATATGGTCTGGGCTGAGATTGCAGTAGCTGCGCTTGCCGGTACTGCTTTTTATGGAATCATGGTCGTTATTGAACGGGCATGTACTTTTTGGCATCCGTCCTTTCGAAGCAGTCGCTAATCCGTTGGATTATTCTGTTTTGCTGAGATGGAACCACAACAGGGAGAAAATAATGAAGAAACTGTTATTGGGTGCTGTTGCTGCTGTAGCTTTTGGAGTTGCTGGCGGTGCTGCACAGGCTGCTGATACCGTAAATCTGCAGCTAAAGTGGGTAACGCAGGCACAGTTCGCGGGCTATTACGTTGCGAAAGAAAAAGGCTTCTATGACGATGCCGATCTTGATGTGAACATTAAACCCGGTGGTCCGGACATTGCCCCACCACAGGTTATTGCTGGCGGTGGAGCAGACGTTATTGTTGACTGGATGCCATCTGCTTTGGCTTCCCGTGAAAAAGGTGTTGCGCTGGTAAACATTGCACAGCCCTTTAAAACATCGGGGATGATGCTGACCTGTCGTAAAGAAACAGGCATAACATCCCCGGACGATTTCAAAGGAAAAACTCTGGGCGTCTGGTTCTTTGGAAACGAGTATCCTTTCCTGAGCTGGATGTCGAAACTGCAAATACCGACCAGTGGTGGGGCTGAAGGTGTTTCCGTTTTAAAGCAGGGTTTCAACGTTGATCCAATTCTTCAAAAGCAGGCTGATTGTGTTTCCACAATGACCTACAATGAGTATTGGCAGATTATTGATGCGGGTATTCCCGCTGACGAGCTTGTTGTTTTCAAATATGAAGAACAGGGCGTCGCAACATTGGAAGATGGTCTTTATGTTCTCGAAGACAATCTAAAGGATGCTGCTTTTGTTGATAAGATGGCACGTTTTGTTTCCGCTAGCATGAAGGGGTGGGACTATGCACGTAACCACCCGGAAGAAGCTGCGGAAATTGTGCTGGAAAATGATGCAACAGGTGCGCAGACAGAAAAACATCAGGTTCGTATGATGGGTGAAATCAACAAGTTGACATCAGGTTCTGATGGTAAGCTAGATCCTGCGGATTACGAGCGTACAGTAAACACTCTTCTAGGTGGTGGTTCTGATCCTGTGATCACGAAAAAACCCGAAGGCGCTTGGACCCATGCAGTGGTCGATGCCATTAAATAAAGCTGATTTGATAATCTGAGCAAGATTGCTGATGTTATGAGAACAGGTCACCTGAATTTAGGTGACCTGTTTTGCTTATGTACTAAGCTTAAAACAATATAATCACAGGAGCTCTCTCTATGGGCGCAAAAGTCTTTGCCCTTTTCCGGTGTCGTGACCGTGGTGCCTCATAAAGAACTAAAAAGATCGTCAAACGGAAAGTTGGAACTGTTTCAAAGTTTAATCGAATAATGAAGTGTTTGATACTTGGTTATTTTGGTGTCAGTTTGCACTGATTTTTCACAATTATCAGTGGACTGAACGGTAAAAGGCTTTTACTCTTTCTCCCTTATAAAAATAACGTTTTTTGGGTAACAAGAATAACTTTTTGGGAGTTTCATGATGTTAAAGCACCTCTCCGGAGCGGCGGCTATTGCGACCGGGCTATGTCTGATGACAGCACCTGCGCAGGCTGATTATTCCTTAAACATTTTACATATTAATGATTTACATTCGCGTATTTTGCCTGTGAACAAGTATGATTCCACTTGTGGGGAAGAAGATCTTGCTGAAGGCAAATGTTTTGGTGGGTTTGCCCGTGTTTCAAAGGCATTGAATGATCGTCGTGCTGCCTTGGAAGCCAAAGGTGGCAATGTGCTGGTTCTTGATGCTGGTGACCAATTTCAAGGGTCACTGTTCTATACAAATTACAAGGGCCAGGCCGCTGTTGAGTTGATGAACATGACTGGTTTTGATGTCATGACCATTGGTAATCACGAATTTGATGACGGCCCGGATGTTTTCCTGAACTTTATTGAAAAAGCCAACTTCCCGATTGTTGGGGCGAATACAATTGCTGCACCAGGTTCAGTCCTGCGTGGTAAATACGGAACTTCTATTGTTCTGGAGCGTGGTGGCGAAAAGATTGGTATTATTGGTGCGCTGGCGGAAGATACTGACGAGACTTCTAGCCCGGGTGACGATATCACTTTCTTTGATACTGCAAATGCAGTGCAGCCAATTGTTGATCAAATGCAGGCACAGGGTGTTAACAAGATTATCTTGCTGAGTCACTTGGGTGTTCCACGTGATAAACAGGTGGCTAAACAATTGACAGGTGTTGATGTTATCGTTGGGGGCCATAGTCATACCCTGCTTTCCAACTCCAATGATCGTGCCGAAGGGCCTTATCCGGTTGTTGAAACTGCCCCTGACGGCAAGAAGGTTCCAATTGTACAGGCCTATGCCTATTCCAAGTTTATGGGTGAGCTTAATCTGACGTTTGACGATGAAGGTAATCTAAAAGGCTGGAGCGGGGATACGGTGCTTCTGGACCAGTCTTATCCGGAAGATGCCAAGATGCAGGCTCGTATTGCTGAACTTAACAAGCCATTGGATGAGATCCAGAAGCGGGAAGTGGGATCTGCGTCAAGCGTGATTGATGGATCCAGATCAGCCTGTCGTGCAGGCGAATGTGCAATGGCAAACATGGTTGCAGATGCAATGCTTGCTCGTGTGAATTCCACTGGTGGTGATGCTGTAATCGCACTTCAGAATGGTGGTGGTGTGCGTGCTTCTATTGATGCAGGCCCTGTGACAATGGGCGAAGTACTGACTGTTCTGCCGTTCCAGAATACAATTGCGACTTTCAAGCTGAAAGGTGTGCATTTCATTGAAGCACTTGAAAATGGCCTGTCAAAAGTAGAAGAAGGCGCAGGTCGCTTCCCACAGCTTTCAGGAGCTCGCTATACTTGGGATCCAAAAGCCGAACCGGGTTCACGTGTTGTCTCTGTTGAGGTTGGCAACGAGAAGGATGGTTTTGTTGCTCTGGACGAAACCAAAATCTACAGCATGGTAACAAATAACTATGTTCGTAATGGTGGTGACGGATACAGCGTTTTGGCAGATCACGCTATTGATGCTTATGACTTTGGACCAAGTCTGGAAGATGCCCTTGCTGGTTATATTACAGTGAATAGCCCTGTAGAGGGAACTGTTTCAGGACGGATTACTGCTCAGGAATAGGGTCTCTACGACTTCATATTTTAGATGTGTGCAATTCATAAAGGCTCTGCATTTTGCAGGGCCTTTATTATGTCTTTGGTGATAGCCTTGTTCTTGGTGACGTTTGACAAAGGCGATCACCCCAGATCCCATATACGCCAGATCACCATAACCATAGAAGATTGAGATCGTTCAGACGATTTGGGGTAACCTCAATGGTTTTGAGTTCTCTAGCCTTGATGTGATATCAAAAGAAAACCCCGCCGGATGGCGGGGTTTTGCGTGTTCTCAATAGTGAGATTTTTACTTAGGCGCGTTTGCGTCTGTTACGACGTTCGCCACGTGCGCTAACTTGACCTTCAGGTACAGGCTCACGGTATTTTGCAATCCACTTCAGGCAATCCTGATCTTTTGCAAGCAGAACGTCAGAGGCACGGATACCTGCAAGCTCTTCTTCGTGCAGAGGGTTCATGATCGCAGATGTCATACCAGCAGCAGCTGCCATGGCGAGGAAGTGCGCGTTCATGGCGTGACGGTTCGGAAGACCGAATGAAATGTTGGATGCGCCACAGGTGGTGTTGACACCAAGTTCTGTTTTTAGACGGTGGAGCAGGGCAAAGACCTGTTTCCCGGCTGTGCCCATGGCACCAATTGGCATCACGAGGGGATCAACAACAACGCGATCGTGAGAAATACCGTGATCAGCAGCACGCTCAACAATTTTCTTGGCTACTTCGTACCGTACGTTCGGATCTTCAGAGATACCGGTCTCATCGTTGGAAATAGCAACTACAGCAGCGTCATACTTTTTAACAAGCGGTAGAACGCGCTCAAGAGATTCATCTTCACCAGTTACCGAATTAACAAGCGCACGACCTTTATATACTTTCAGACCAGCTTCCAGCGCATCAATGATGGAAGAGTCAATGCAAAGGGGAAGATCTGTCAGGCCCTGAACCAGTTGAATGGTTTCTGCAAGGATTTTCGGCTCATCCGCCAGGGGAATGCCTGCGTTGACGTCCAGCATGTGTGCGCCTGCTGCAACCTGTGCCAGACAATCGGCTTCAACACGGCTGTAATCGCCATTGGCCATTTCTTCCGCAAGCTTCTTACGGCCTGTCGGGTTGATCCGCTCACCAATAATACAGAAGGGATCATCAAAACCAATTGCGATCTCTTTGGTCGCTGAACTAACGATCGTACGGGTCATATCGGTGCGTCTCCGGTAAAGTAGGGTATCTACCCAGTAATTTATAAACAATAACCCCAATTCTTTCGGGGTTTTCTTATTAAATATACATTGTCTTGCAAGCGTACAGACGCCCGCGCGACACTATGTAGCCCAAAAACGCTCTCAGTGCAAAAGAGGCGGTTTTATTTTGTCTGAATTAATCCCGATTTAACCGCGATATTAATTCGAGATTTAACCAAATATTTGGGGCAATGTATTAGCGTGTTTTATCTTGCGACAATTTTACCATTCGCAAATTAAAAGATATATATTATAACCATCTTATTGTTTGTTTTATTGAGTACATGGAAATGCACCAGCCCTTTACAGAAATTACAGATGAAACCATTCACAGGATGGTGCACAGTTTTTATGATCGTGTTCGTCAAGACCCGCTGCTAAAAGATGTTTTTAATAATAGCATAGGGGATCAATGGGATCCTCATCTGGCGACGATGTGTCGTTTTTGGTCTTCTGTTTTGCTGACTTCTGGTCAGTACAAGGGGAACCCCATGATGGTCCATATGAAGGTTGATGGTATCAAACGCGACCTGTTTGCTCGGTGGCTAGAACTTTTCCAGGAAACAAATCAGCAGTTGTTTACGCCAGAAATCGCTGACCATATTCAGGAAAAAGCCGAAAGAATTGCCCAAAGCTTGATGTTGGGGATTTTTTACAAACCTGAAGACGTGAAAATAGGGTCTTAATTTATTGAATTGAGTCAGCGTCTACTGGAAGTAACAAGGGCTGGAATGTTTTCCAGCCCTTTGCCTCATTCACGTTCTTAGTTGTGACGAGATAATACTATGATCTTATCCACTGCGAACTTGGGATAGGAAGGCATCCAGACCTTGCTGAAGATGCACGGATTGTTGTGACAAACTGCTAGAGGCGTTCAGTATTTCTTTCGCTGTTTCCCCTGTGTCTGCGGCGGCTTGTCTTACATGCTGAATATTGCTGGATACTTCACGGGTGCCTGCGGATGCCTGTTCCACATTACGGGCAATTTCCTGGGTTGCTGCACCCTGTTCTTCAACAGCGGTGGAAATGGCTTCGCCGATCTCATTTACTTCACGAATTGAGTTTCCTATGGCTTCCAATGCTTTTGCAGCATCCTCTGTGACGGACTGTACGTTGGAAATTTGACCGGAAATTTCTTCAGTCGCTTTGGCCGTTTGATTGGCGAGGTTTTTCACTTCGCTGGCAACAACGGCAAAACCTTTACCGGCTTCACCTGCACGTGCTGCTTCAATCGTGGCGTTAAGGGCGAGAAGGTTAGTTTGCTCTGCAATGCCGGTAATCAATTCAACAACCTTACCGATTTCATCAACAGAGCTGACCAACGTTCCAACTGTCTCATGTGCCCCACCTGCTTTTTCAACGGCGACGGCAACAACTTCAGAAGAGCGCCCAACCTGTCGATTGATTTCGCGTTCCGAGGCCGATAGCTCTTCGGCAGCAGCGGCGACTGTCTGTACATTTGATGCGGCTTCATCAGATGCGGCGGCTACGGAAGTTGCCTGTTCAGATGTGCTTGCGGCCGTTTTTGCCAGAAGCTGAGCGGATGTTTCCATACCAGTTGCTGCATTGCTGACTTCGCGAATGGTAGATCCAACCTGATTTTCAAAATCGTTAGCGAGCTGATTAATCAAGGTTTTACGTTCATTAGTAGCTTGTTCTTCTCTTGCTTTTTGTTCTGTCTCCATTGTGCGAATTTTTTCGGCGTTCTCTTTAAAAACCAGAACGGCACGGGCCATTTGCCCAATTTCATTTTTCCATTCTACCGCAGGTACTTTGATAGATAGATCACCTTCGGCCAAACGGGTCATTACTGATGTAAGCGACGTGATTGGTTTGTTGAGGTGATTGCTGCTCCACCAAAGGTTCATGCCGGACATAAAGATGAGAAAAATAAAGACAGATGTCAGGGCAAAGGTATTCAAGCTGTCGACAAAATTAAGTGATTGATGAACGGATTGTGTGTCCAGTTTGATCTGTTTTTGAACCGTTGCATTTAATATCGCAATGCCGTCGATGGCAGGGGTGTCATCAATTTTAACTGCAGCATCAATCTCTTGTGGTGATTTTCTTGCCTTGATCATTGTCTGTGCTTCAGCCAGCTTTGATTTATAGTTATCAACAACAGCGGTAATACTGTTCAGGGCGTCAGTTTCCTGTTTGGTAATCCCCAGATTCCGATAGCTATCCAATGCCTTTTTTGCGCTAGAGATTGCAGTATTAATTTTAGCAACACGCGGTTCATCCTGGCGCAGGACATAGTTCTTGAATTGATGTATTAATCCGCCAAATCCGAGTGCTCGCTGTAAGTCTGTAACGGCAAGCTGTTTGCCGTAATCAACTTTACTGAACCTATCCCAATGATGATTAATGTCTTCGTTGCCTTTGTGGCTGTAGTAGGTTGTCGCTCCGACAACGCAGACAACAGCCAACAGTACGGCTGAAAAAATCATACCCAAATGTTTGATTTGGAAATTAGTGATAAACATTGCGAACTCTTTCAATATAACATTAACACTCGAAAATCGAATGTGTTTGCAAGCTACATGACGGCATTGCCTAAAAAACAAAAGCCCCGACTTTATTTTATCAAAGACGTGGCAAGGTAACTCACAGGTGTTTCCCTTTGTATTATCAGGGCTAAGAGTTAAGAGAAATTAAAAATGACAACCATAAGGTTGTATCTTTGTAGCCGTGTTTTTTGGGTTAAATGTTATGAAAGCAATAGTTTAAATTGGTTTTGAGTAGTTCTTGAGTAATTTACTTGCGCTTTTCTGCCGCAGGTGAAGTTTAATAGATTAATCGGTAGTTGTATGTTGTGCCTTCTACTTTGTATCTACGATACCATATTTTTTAAGTTTTTCAGCAACGGTTGTGTGAGAAACGGCAAGTACCTTTGCAAGTTTTCTGCTACTCGGATGTTGCGGATACAAGTTTGAGAAAAGGTTTTTCTCGAATGCTTCCAGAGCTTCTTTGTAGTTGGTGGCGCTATCAAAGGCCACATTTGATGCCGGTTCTGCTTTCAGCGATTGCGTATTGGAAAATTCTATATCTTTTGTTGTGAGTTCTGCTCCATCACAAAGGGATACTGCTCGGAAAAGGGCATTTTCCATTTGGCGAATATTGCCGGGCCATGGGTGATTGTTGAGCAGAGAGAGAAGCTCTGGAGATGTCTTGGGGGGCGGGCAGTTCACCTGTTTCGATGCGCGGTTAATAAAGTGCTTGGTCAAGAGAGGGATGTCTCCTTTTCGCTGCCGAAGCGGGGGGAGTGTTATGGAAAGTACGTTCAGGCGATAATAAAGATCCTCTCTGAATGAACCTGTTGTAACCATATCTTCCAGATGTCGGTTGGTTGCACTGATTACCCGGACGTTTACTTTGATTTCCTTTGTACCGCCAACACGTCTAAAAATTCCATCTTGCAAAAACCTTAAAAGCTTTGCCTGCAAATAAGGGGATAGTTCGCCAATTTCATCGAGAAAGAGTGTGCCTGTGTCTGCCAGTTCAAGTAAACCGGGTTTGCCGCCTTTCACTGCAGAGGTAAAAGCGCCGGGGGCATAGCCAAATAGCTCGCTTTCAGCCAGGTTTTCTGGCAAGGCAGCGCAGTTCAATGCAAGGAAAGGTTTTCTATTGCGACTACTGGTTTCGTGACATGCGCGGGCAAAAAGCTCTTTACCGGTTCCTGTTTCCCCTAGAATAAGAAGGGGAGCATCGACTTTTGAGAGACGTAAGGCTTTCCCCTTTATATTTTGCATGATTTCTGTTTCGCCAAGAATGGCGTCAAAACCCCGTGTAGCCTGTCGTGTGTCTAGGGCACTAAAGGCGCGACCAAGCTGTGCCGGTCTTTGGAAAATGAGAACGCTGCCCGATATTTTACTGTCTGATTTTTCTTTTGATGTAATCGGCTCTGCCCGAAGTAGATAGGTTTCTCCGCCCAAAATAGCTTCAGTTTCGGTTATATGAAACGCAGATTTTTGAAGCGTTGTTATCAGGGATGTGTGCAGTAGGGTGTCCAATGAGGCATTGCGCAATTTAGATTCAGTCTGTTTGGTTATCGCCTGGGCTGCCTCGTTTGCCTGTGTGATGTACCCATTCGTATCAATAGCGATGACAGGCTCTGGCAAGCTGGATAGCACGGCATGTAACTGTAAACGTCTTCGTTCTGTCGGCAAAAGGTCAATGGCGCTGACTTCGTGGATACCCGGAACGGACTTCACTGCAGCGGTAAGAGCTTCCAGCTCTGATTTTCGCAAGGCGGGAATATCCATATAGATGAAGTGTGTTGTCACCTCCATGTTGCGGATATCAAGCCCGGATTTAACCAGAACGTTCAAAACTTCATAGGTAATACCTAAACGGTTGTCGCCCTTTAATTGTACGCGCATGTAAAATATTCCTTACGTAAGGTAATATTTACAGCATATATTTGCTTAAAAATCAAAGATAATAAGGAAGCAGACTGTTAGTCATATAATTACTGTAAGAAATTTCTTACAGTAATGTGAGGTTCAATGGCATAACTATTTGAAATAAAACAATTATATTTGTTGGCATGACAGTTGCTGTAACAGTGGCAGAATAAATGCTTCATACTGGGAGAAGAAACACATGTCTGATGTTGCTGGTAAAAAAGGTTTTGCCACTCGTGCAATCCACCACGCCTATAACCCTTTGGATCATCAAGGGGCGTTGAACCCGCCAGTTTACATGACATCAACCTTTGCTTTTGATTCCGCCGCGCAAGGTGGTCGCCGTTTTGCAGAAGAAGAAGGTGGTTATATCTACAGCCGTATTTCCAACCCGACCCTGGCCTTGCTGGAAGAGCGCATGGCTATCCTCGAAGGAGGTGAGGCTGCTCTCGTGACCTCTTCTGGTATGGGGGCGATAACATCTGCTTTCTGGACGCTTGTGAAGCCCGGTGATGAAATCATTGTCGACCGTACTCTATATGGCTGTACCTTCACATTCTTTAATCATGGTCTGGAACGTTTTGGCGTTAAAGTTCGTCACGTTGATTTGACAGATCCTGCGAAGCTGGAAGATGAAATCAGCGACAAGACCCGTGTTGTGTATTTTGAAACACCGGCAAATCCGAATATGCGTGTGGTTGATATTGAAGCAATTTCAAAGGTCGCACACAGCAAAAATGCTATCGTTGTTGTCGATAACACCTATTGCAGTCCTTACCTTCAGCGTCCGCTGGAACTCGGCGCTGATCTGGTTGTGCATTCCGCAACCAAATATCTGGGCGGGCATGGCGACCTGACAGCGGGTGCTATCGTTGGTTCTGCTGAACTTATGCATGATATCCGTCTGATTGGTCTCAAAGATATGACGGGCGCGGTTCTCTCTCCACAGGATGCACAGCTTATCCTTCGCGGCTTGAAGACCCTGAGCTTGCGTATGGATCGTCATTGCAAAACGGCACATACGGTTGCGCAGTATCTTGAAAATCATAAACTTGTCAGCAAGGTTTATTATCCCGGCCTTGAAAGTTTTGAACAGCACGCTGTTGCAAAGAAACAGATGTCTGACTTTGGCGGTATGATTGCTCTGGAGCTCAAGGGCGGTCTGGATATGGGGCAAAAGATGATCGATGCTTGCCAGATGATCGTACGTGCCGTTAGCCTTGGCGATGCAGAGACACTTATTCAGCATCCGGCGACTATGACCCACTCTACCTATACGGAAGAAGAGCGTCTGAAATATGATATTACAGATAGCCTTGTTCGTCTGTCCGTTGGTTTGGAAGAGGAAGAAGATATCCTCGCTGATTTGGATCAGGCACTGGAAATTGCTGGCGGAGGTCGTAACGTAAGTGTTATGCCCAAAAGCGCATAAAAAAGAGTAAACTAGGGCTTCTTTTCTTATATCGGAAGAGAAGCCCCAATAATAGAAAGCCGGTAATTCTGTTCTAAGACCATAATAAACCTATTAATGGTAAGTCTTCGGGACGGACAAATTATAAAGACGGAGAGATCGTTCGTGACCTTAAAAGATATTCGTGGTGTTCCTGTTTCCTATTCAGATCAGAAAGCAATTGATGCCATGGAGGATGCACATATTTGTGCGATGTCTTTTTATGGTGATCCTATCGGACGAATAGACAAGGTTCTCAAAGAGCATCCCGACTTTATTATGGGGCATTGTTTTAAGGCGGCCTGGCTGACCCAAACACTTGAAACCCGTATCTATAAAAGAATGGTTGCTGCGTTGAATGCGGCCGAAGCACTTTGGGACAAAGCCAATGATCGGGAAAAGGGACATATTAAAGCTGTTAAAGCTTGGATTGAAGGGGATTTCTACGGGGCTGTTCAGCAGTGGGAGGCTGTTTTAACCAGCTATCCTTACGATCTTCTCGCTCTTCAATTGATCCATCTTACAGATGTTTTGCTTGGTGATGTTGCGGGACAACGGGATTGTGTCGCGCGGGTCTTTGCCCTTTGGGACGAAGATATGCCGGGTTATGAATTTGTCCTTGGCTTCTATTCTTTTGGTCTTGAAGAGAACTCTGATTATCTGCAGGCCGAAGAACTGGGACGGATGTCGCTCGCGATCCGCCCGGATAATCCCTATGCTGTTCATGCCGTATCTCATGTGATGGAAATGCAGGGACGACAGGCTGGCGGTATCAGCTTTATGCGGGATCGTGCCCCGAGTTGGTCAAAAAGTCATTTTGCCAATCATCTATGGTGGCATCTGTCATTGTTCCACCTGGATATCGGCCAAATGGATCGTGTGTTTGATGTCTATGACAATAATCTAAGAACACCGCATCAAACGATTGATAAATACGAAGAACTTGACGCTGCTGCACTGTTATGGCGACTGAAATTACTCGGCGTTGATGTAGGAGATCGTTGGGCGTCACTGGCAGACAAGTGGGAGCCCAGTGCTTCGGACACCCTTTATGCTTTTAATGATGTCCATGCCATGATGACCTTTGTCTCTGACGGGCGCACTGAAGCCGCGAAAAAGCTGCTGACAGCCAATGAACGCTACATTGATCATGCAACCGATGCCAATACTGCCATGAGCCGTGAGGTGGGACTTCCTTTCTGTCAGGCGCTACAGGATTTCGAGAACGAAAACTATAATAGCTGTGTTGATCGCCTGTTAGCTGTGCGCTATCGAACCCACCGTCTGGGCGGTAGCCATGCGCAGCGAGATATTATTGCCTGGACGCTTCTGGAAGCTGCCTTGAGATCGAAACGCTATGATCTTGCTTTGGCTTTGGCAAACGAACGCTGCGCATTGAAGAATACATCCGTTCAAAACTGGAACTATGTTGCCCGCGCTCACAAAGGACTGGGCGATATTGCAAAAGCTGATAAAGCTGCGGCAAGGGCCCAGTCGTTAATGGCAGGCTAAAGGCTAAATTATAAAACGCTTTGTATTCTAGCGAACGGCGGCCATGCTTTTCTGAACGATCTGTGTAATCGCTGACCAGTTCTTTTGTGCGACTAGATCTTTTGGGGCGAGCCAACTGCCGCCGACACAGATAACATTGGGTTGTTTCAGATAATCTTGAACATTCGTTGTGGAAACGCCGCCTGTCGGGCAAAAGCGGACATCGGCAATTGGAGAACTCAGGGATTTAAGCATTTCAATGCCTCCTGAAGCTCCGGCGGGAAAGAGTTTTTGAATCTTAAAGCCAAGTTCACGTAATTCCAGAACTTCAGACGGCGTTGCGGCGGCAGGTACATAGGCAAAATCAGCATCAATTGCAGCTTGGGCAAGTTTTTTTGTCGTGCCAGGGCTCAGGGCGTAACTGGCGCCCGCATCTTTAACTTGCTGGAACTGCTCACATTCCAAAAGCGTTCCGGCACCCAGCGTAAGTTCTGGTATGTGCGCAGCGATCTTCTCCATAGAGGCAAGCGCAGCTTCACTACGCAGGGTGACTTCAACCGAATTACAACCACCTGCCAGTAAAGCCTCGGCCAATGGAATGGCATCCTCAACACGTTCAATAACCAGAACGGGTAAGATAACAGCTTGTTCAAGTGTTGTGCTTAGGAAGCTTTGATGTTGCGTGTCTGTCATAGCTATAATCTGAATCTAAAATGTTGGGGGTGTTACGGGAACAATGGCCCCGGTCTGGGCAATTACCTGTTTTGCGAGATCTGAACCTGTTTTCACCGCTGTGGAAATATTCTGATCTGATAGCCGTGCGTAGAGATAACCGGCATTAAAGCTATCCCCGGCAGAAGTTGTGTCTTTCACATCACTTGCCGGAACAATATCGTGCTTTTCAGTTTGACTGTGACTGTGGACATAGATTTCTTCAGCGCCGTTTTTCAACACAACTTCTTTGGCACCGAGTTTTGTAATGCGATCTATCGCGCTTTGAGGTGAGCTAACTTTAAAGAGCAAAGCTTCGTCATCATAGGAAGGGAGGGCCAAATCACAAACTGTGTAAGCTCGGTCAATAACAGATCTTGCTTCGTCTTCATTTGCCCACAGGCGCGGGCGGTAGTTAATATCAAAAGCAATTTTACCGCCTTGTGCTCGAAAGGTTTGGCAAAAGTCGAACAATGCTTCTCTGCCCTTGGGATAAAGGATGGCGAGTGTAATACCGGAAAAATAGAGCCAGTCTTTTTTCTGGAGCGCAGATTTCAAAGCTTCACTTTGCTGGGTTTGAAAAAGTTGCCGGGCTGGTGCTTCCGAACGCCAGTAAAGAAAGCTGCGCTCCCCATGTTCATCCGTCTGTATCGCGTAGAGCCCAGGCACTGCGCCGGGTATTTGTTCTATCAAATCAGTTTTGACACCTGCCGCAGAAAAGGTCGCGATCATATCATCGCTGATGGCATCATCACCCAGCGCGGTAATATAGCTGACGTCGATTTTCGATTTAGCGCATTGGGCAAGGTAATAGGCGGTGTTGTAAGTATCACCGCCATATCGCTTTTGATAAAGCTCGCCCTGATGTCCAGAAACACCAGCCCCAGAGACACCAGTCCCAGAAACATCCGCTCGGGACAGTTCGATCATACACTCGCCGATAATACCAATTGAGGTCACGTTACTATTCCTGATTAAACCGGACTTGATAAAGATAGGATATCTGGTTGGCAGATTTTGATCATTTTATAAGACAGATCCTGTTCAATGGCTAGCGATATGTCCAAAAAAATATCCATATGTCTGTTATATTGGATTAATGTGAGTGCCTCGGTAATCCTTTTTCATCAACAACTCTTAAGTGGAGTGTTGCTGGCTCCAGACAGGCGCCTGTTGATAATTGACCGACCATGGAACGATATATCTCCTGCCAGGGTGTTTGATTATCCAGTTCTGGTAACACGAGGTTCGCTTTTCTTTCATCCAGTTCGTGATCACTGATGACCATGTCCACCTGTCGTGTATTCAAATCAACACGGACTTTATCACCGCTTTTTAAAAGCGCCAATCCACCACCGACGGCTGCTTCTGGTGAGGCATTGAGAATTGAAGGGCTGCCCGATGTTCCACTTTGGCGACCATCACCAACGCAGGGCAAGGAAGTGATGCCTTGCTTGACCAGACTGTCTGGCGGCAACATGTTTACGACCTCGGCAGAGCCGGGATAGCCGACCGGGCCACAGTTTCTGATGAAAAGGATAGAATTTTCAGTAACACCTAAGTCGGGGTCATTACGCCTTTGGTGATAATCTTCGGATCCTTCAAAGACGATTGCCTTGCCTGTGAAGACATTGGGATGATCCGGGTCTTCCAGATATCTTTTTCGAAAGGTTTCGTCGATTGCGGATGTTTTGAGAACGGCGTTATCAAACAGGTTCCCGGATAACACCATCAGGCCTGCAGATTGCAACAAGGGATCATCTGTTGGTTTGATAACGTCACGGTCGTGGGTAAAGGCTTCTCTGCTATTATCGCCGAGGGTTTGATTATTCACCGTAAGGCAATCTTCGTGGATCAACTCTGCCTTGATTAGTTCGGCAATAACGGCGGGAACACCTCCTGCTTTGTGGAAACGCTCGCCCAGATGTCGTCCGGTTGGCTGACAATCAACAATCATGGGAACGCTGTAGCCAAGACGCTGCCAGTCATCCATTGTCAATTCAACGCCCATATGGCGGGCAATGGCAATAAGGTGAGGCGGGCAGTTGGTCGAAGCTCCTAATGACGATGCCAAGACAATGGCATTTTCAAAAGCTTCTCGGGTCATAATCTTTGATGGCTTAAGGTCTTCCCAGACCATATCTACGATACGTTTGCCCGTATGGTAGGAAATCTGCCCACGTTCCCGATAGGGGGCTGGAATAGAGGCGCAACCTGGCAATGACATGCCCAATGCTTCGGCCAGACAATTCATGGAAAGGGCTGTGCCCATGGTGTTACAATGCCCTACAGACGGAGCTGATGCCGCTGCGAGATCCATGAAACCATCGTAATCAATTTCACCCGCTGCCAGCTGTTCCCGGGCTTCCCAGATGATACTGCCCGAACCGACTGTCCGGCCTTTGTGATAGCCGTCCAGCATGGGGCCGCCAGAAAGGGCAATCGCGGGAATGTTTACTGTTGCAGCGGCCATCAAACAGGCCGGCGTTGTTTTATCACAGCCCGTTGTCAGGACAACGCCGTCAAGTGGATAGCCGTAGAGAACTTCGACCAGACCAAGATAGGCAAGGTTTCGATCAAGCGCGGCTGTGGGACGTTTCCCGGTTTCCTGAATGGGATGCACCGGAAATTCTAGCGGAATACCGCCTGCATCGCGAATACCTTCTTTTACACGCACAGCAAGGTCAGTGTGATGCCTGTTACAAGGTGTAAGATCTGATCCCGTTTGTGCAATGCCGATAATAGGCTTCCCGGATTGGAGCTCTTCGCGGGTAAGGCCAAAATTAAGATATCGCTCTAGATAGAGCGCAGACATGCCGGGATCATCAACATCATCAAACCACTTTTTACTTCTCAATTCTGCGGGGGTGATCCGTTGTTGTGTCATCATTTTCTCTTTATTAAACCGGAATGCTTTATGGGAGCATTAGCTAGGCGAAAAGTTACTTCTATTGTCCGCTTGTAACGCGGTTACGGCCGATAAGGGGATATTGCTCAACTTCAAAAACGGTTCCGCTGACAGGCGCTGATTTATCGGATAGCCAGAATACTACATGATTGGCAACCTGTTCAGGGCGAAGGATCGTGCCAGAGGGTGCCGAGAGAGGCGACACACTATCAAGCCAGTTCTCTGGGTTACCTTCTGCGAGTTGTAGCTGATGCTCATTTTCCGTAAAAGTCCAGCCGACATTGATCTGGTTGACGCGAATTTTTTCTAAACCAAGAGCATCGCCTAGATTTCTTGTTAGCGTCTGAAGGCCGCCTTTGGACGTTGAATAGATCAAAAGGTCCGGCTGCCCGCAGTGGGCATTTATCGAACCGATATTAACGACACTTGCTGATCCGTTATCCCGAAAGCTTTGCATCGCGGCTTGAATAGTTAGCATGGGCGCGCGCAAGTTGATCGACATAATTTGGTCAAAGTCTTCAGCAGAAGCAGTATCAATGTTATGGCGCGGTGATACTCCGGCGTTGTTGACCAAGCCATGCAGATTACCGAATTTATTGACAGCAGTTGTAACCAGTTTCTCGGGAAATGATGGATCTGCGATATCACCGGCAAGCCCGGCAACGCGGTCAGCCCCAAAATCTTTGTGTAGCTCGGATAAAGCCTGTTCGACAAGATGATCTCGTCGTCCATGCAAGAAAACACTAGCCCCTTCCTTTAGGGCTTCTTCTGCGATGACGCGACCAATGCCGCTACTGGATCCGGTTATAAGAATGTTTTTATTCTTCAACAGCATAATTAATAACTTTAATTTATTTTGTGATGGTTTCTTCAGGTAAGCCTACAACATCCAAATCCAGTTGGAATAGGGCACCAGCACCTGGATTTTCCGCCAATACTTTTGGCGATAATCTGGTTGATGCAGAGGTCACAAAAAGTGTTTTAAGGTTCTCGCCACCAAAACAAAGTGACGTAGGGCGTTGAACGGGCATATCAATTTTTTGATCAACAGATCCGTCCAGACGGTATCGTGTAATTGCCCATCCATCCCATTGTGCATTCCAGAGGCAACCTTCGCTATCAACGGTCATTCCATCAGGATAACCGTCGTCGCCGGATAGTTGAACAAAAACTTCTGGTAGAGAGGTTATCCCTTCCGTGGGGCTATAACTTGCGGTCATGATCTGTTGTGTTGGTGAGTTCGCAAAATAAATCCTGTCACCTGCGGGGCTGAATGCTGGCCCGTTAAATACGATAAACTTTTGTTCCAAGGGGTTAATCTGGCCGGATTGATATCGCCAGCACCCAGCAACGGGATCGCATTCTTTGAGGTGTTTGGCTCCGAATACAAAGTTCCCGGATCTGTCAGCCTTCCCGTCATTCATCAGACAGTTATCGTCACTCAACTCGGATGCTATAGCAGTAACAACACCGCGATCGGGATCAATAAGCGAAAGTCCCTGACCCATAGCAGCAATCAGTCCGCCGTCATGCCATAAGGCAATTGATCCGGCAGGGGTAGGCAGATCCAGTGACGAATAGTCGGTTCCATCTTCTTTTTGCCGATAGAGTTTGTTATTTTCGATATCAACCCAATAAAGGAAGCCAGTGCGATGATCCCAAAGGGGGGACTCACCCAACAGGGCAGGTCCTTCCCATATTTTTTTAGCCAAAGCCTTTTGGGCGGTCATGTTTGCTATCATGTTTTATCTTTGCTTTAGATGCGAAGTTCGGTTTTGGGATCAAAAAGACTGGCTTTACCCATATCAACCATAAACGCCATTGTTTCTCCCGGTGCTGTGGTATTATAGGGGTTAACACGCGCGATGACTTCGCGTCCGCCGAGTTCGATATAGGTTAGCGTATCTGCTCCCGTAGGTTCCAATACTTCCACCTGACAGTCAAATGCCTGTAGGCCTTTGTTCAAGGATATTTCTGCATCCGAGCGGTGTGTCAGGGTCTCCGGCCTGATACCAAGTATGACATCACGTCCCACCCAGTCGCCGATATCTTGCCGATCATCCGGCAAGGCAAGGAAAACTGAACTTCTGTTGCCATTGGCCGTACGTTCGATAGAAACGCCGAGCTTGCCATCTTCACTGACTACGGCGGCGGGAACAAAGTTCATTGGCGGAGAGCCAACGAAGCCAGCAACGTACATGTTAGCTGGTTTCTCGTAAACTTCCTGCGGGCTAGCAAACTGTTGGACTTCGCCTTCACGCAGAATGGCGATACGGCTGGCAAGGGTCATGGCTTCAATCTGATCATGGGTCACATAGACCATGGTCGTGCCAAGGCGCTGGTGCAGTTTTTTGATTTCTGTACGCATCTCAACCCGAAGTTTTGCGTCGAGATTGGATAAAGGTTCATCGAACAAGAATATTTCAGGATCGCGTACCAGCGCACGCCCCATGGCAACCCGTTGTCGTTGCCCACCGGAAAGTTGTGCTGGTTTGCGATCACTCAAGTGATCAATCTGCAACATGCGTGCTGCTTCATCGACACGCTTTTCGCGGTCTTCTTTGGTGACTTTGCGCATTTCCAGACCAAAGCCGATGTTACGGGCAACGGACATGTTGGGATAAAGCGCGTAGCTCTGGAAAACCATTGCGATATCACGGTCTTTTGGATGTACATCGTTTACGACATTTTGATCAATCAGGATTTCGCCATCTGTAATGGTATCCAAACCTGCGATCATATTCAGCAGTGTTGATTTTCCACAACCGGATGGGCCCAGAAGGACCAGAAACTCACCATCTTCGAGATCAAGGTCAATGCCCTTGAGAACTTCGATAGCGCCATATGATTTTTTGACATTTTGAATGGATAGGGATGCCATGAGTATTTTTCTCCTTACCCTTTAACTGAGCCAGCGGTTAGACCGCGTACGAAGTAACGACCTGCCAATACATATACAACGAGTGTTGGAGCTGCTGTAATCAGGGCAGCGGCCATATCCACATTGTAACGCTTGACGCCAGTTGTTGTGTTTACAAGGTTGTTGAGTGCGACAGTAACCGGTTGCCCGCCACCAGTGGTGAAAGACGCCCCAAAGAGGAAATCATTCCAGATTTGGGTGAACTGCCAGATAATGGTGACGACGATGATTGGGGGTGATAAAGGCAACATAATCCGCCAGAAAATCATAAAGAAACCTGCTCCGTCGATTGTTGCCGCTTTGATCAGGTCGTCAGGAATATTGACGTAGTAGTTTCTGAAAAAAAGCACTGTAAAGGGCAGGCCATAGACAATATGAACCAGAACCAAACCCGGTACAGTATTAGCTATTCTTAAATAACCTAATGACTGAGCCATCGGAAGCAAGACAACCTGAAAGGGGATGAAGCAACCGAACAGGATCATTGCAAAGATGAGGTTTGCGCCTTTGAACTTGAATTTGGTCAGCGAATAACCTGTCAAAGCCCCCAGAAGAGTAGAGATCAGGACAGCCGGAATGGTCATCGCCACTGAATTCCAGAAGTAGGGTTTAAGCCCAGTACAGCTAACACCGATACAGGCTTCATTCCAGGCATAGCCCCATGCATCGAAATTTATCTCTGTTGGTAAGGATAACAGTGTGCCGTTACGGATTTCATCGAGGTCTTTCAAAGAAGTCGAAAGAACAACGATCAACGGAAGAATGTAATAAGCTGCAAAAATCAGCAAAAGTGTATAGAGACCAAATCTTGCGGCGGATTGCCAAGGGCTTTTCCCACCGGGGAGTGCTGAAAGATCAGCCATTTTTCTTCTCCCTTAATTCGGAATAGAGGTAAGGGATGACGATAGCCATCACTGTCGCAAGCATCATCATTGCTGACGCTGCGCCCAAGCCGATCTGGTTGCGGCGAAATGTCATTTCATACATGAAGTTCGCTGGCATGATCGTGCTGTAACCCGGGCCACCACCTGTAAGGGCGACAACAAGATCAAAGCTTTTCACAGCCATGTGCGTGAGAATAAAAAAGCAGCTCAGGAATACCGGGCGTAACGTCGGTAATATAATGACGAGATAAATACGTGATAGGGAAGCACCATCCAGATAAGCAGCTTTGATTATTTCACTATCAACACCGCGTAACGCAGCGAGGAATAGCGCCATAACGAAGCCTGATGACTGCCAGACCGCTGCAATGACAAGGGTGTAAACAGCCATTTCACTATTGATAAGCCAGTCAAAGGAAAAGCTTTCCCATCCCCATGATTGTACCAGGTTTTGAATACCTAGGCCTGGGTTGAGTATCCATTTCCAGGCTGTACCTGTGATGATAAAGGAAATCGCCATTGGGTAGAGATAAACAGTACGCAGTACGCCTTCGGCACGGACTTTTTGGTCCAGTGCAATCGCTAATAAACAGCCAAGGACAATTGCGATAAGGATAAACAGGCTGCCAAAAACAAGCAGGTTTTCCATCGCAACATTCCAGGGCGTCATTTTCCAGAGGCGTATGTACTGATAAAAGCCCTCTAGTGAATAGGTTGGCAGCATCTTGGACTTTGTGAAAGAGATATATCCTGTCCAGGCTATAAAGCCATAAACAAAGAATATGATCAGACCAAAAGTCGGTGCTACAACCAGTTTAGCGACATTCCGGCGAAACCAATCTGAAATTGGTTGCTTGGCTGGTATGGATTTTTGAGTCATGAGGCTCATCATTTGTTCGGGAGCATTCCGGCAAGAAAAATCACATCGATGAAATCGCTTGAAACTCGCAAATGCTCTAAGTCAAACAGATAAAGTTTTTCCACTATTGATGTATCCAGTCATTGATACATACAAAGAGGAAAGCTTTGAAACGCGCATGCATTTAACATGCTTAGTTTAAAAAAGATGACGGTGTTTCCAATGAATATTCCTACTAATGGATATTACAGGGGAAGCACCGTCAGTCTTTAGGGAGGTTACTCAGCCAGTTCGATTGCTTCGGCTAGACGCTCAACGGCAACATCTGATGTCATGTCTGAATTGAAGTGTTCCGTAACGACATCCAGAATTGCACCGCGAATTGCGCCAGAAGCAGCGATCTCGTGAGCCATTGATCCAACCAATGCACCGCTTTCGGATGCGGATTGCAGATCGACCATGGACTTCACTGCGCATTCATCAAACTTTTCCGTTGATACGCCCATTCTTGCCGGAATAGAACCTTTGTAGAGATTAAAGGTTTCCTGAAACTTTTCGCCCAGGATCAAACGTGCGAGCAAGGCTTGACCGGCCTTGTCATCTTCACTACTGACATTGAACATTGCAAAGCTGTCAGAGTTAAGAATGTATCCGCCGTTGGATGGTGTGGGAACACAAAGGAAATCTTTACCAGGGACTTTCCCTGCTGCAAGAAATTCACCTTTTGCCCAGTCACCCATGATCTGCATTGCTGCTTCGCCGCGCATCACCATGCTTGTTGCCAGGTTCCAATCACGTCCGGAAAAATCTGCATCAACATAGCCGCGCATTTTACGCATCTGGTCAAAAACTTTTTTCATGGTGTCGGATTTGATTGTCGTGGCATCTTTTTCGACAAAAGCTTTGTTGAAAAATTCAGCGCCGCCCATTCCGAGTACGACTGTTTCAAATACAGTACCGTCTTGCCATGGTTGCCCACCATGAGCGAGAGGGGTAATGCCTGCGGCTTGAAGTTTGTCCGCGAGGGCATTGAATTCATCCCATGTACGGGGTGGTTCACCATCGACTTTTGCCAAAGATTCCGGGTTTGCCCAAATCCAGTCAACACGGTGAATGTTCACAGGAACAGCAACATATTTACCGTCATGTTTAACAATTTTCTGTAACAGCGGTGGCAGAACGTCATCCCAACCTTCTTCTTCACCAAGCTTGGTCAGGTCACCCAGTGCATCAGCTTCGGCCCATTCCTGAATGCTCAAGCCTTTGATCTGTACCGCAGCAGGCGGGTTGCCAGATAGAACGCGTGAACGAAGAACAGCGGCCTGTGCATCTCCGCCACCACCAGCGACGGGCGCATCGAGCCATTTACCACCATTGGCTTCAAAGTCTTCTTTTAGTGCTTTCACAGCTTTCGCTTCACTGCCTGATGTCCAGTAGTGAAGCACTTCTGCTGTTGGTTCTGCCTGAGCAGAGATTGCTCCTAGTGCAATAGAGCTTACCAAAGCCGTTGTAAGCGCGAGTTTTTGAGTAAAAGATTTCATTCCCATTTTCCTCCCCGTGTGAAGTGGATCCAATTGTAAGTATGGTCCAATGTAGTGTTGACAAAGAGCCAACGAGCATTCCATAGATTATAGTTAGCTGTTCAGAATACTCGGGTTCCGATAGCCTCAGTAAAACCCTAACGCGTGTAACTTGCGACTACTTTAAGGTAACAGAAGATTGCAGATCACGTGCTTCGTTACAAACCGTTACAATTCAGCGGTAAAGTATTTTCTTTTTAATGGTTTGCCGCAGTAGCGAAATATGACAGGTAAGTGAATGGAAAAGGCCAAACATCTGCTGATTGTGGATGATGATGAAGAAATAAGAGATCTTTTGACGGGGTTTCTCACACAACGTGGTTTTAGAGTCTCTGAAGCCGGATCTGGCGAAGAAATGCGTCGGGAGATGAATAAATGGTCTATTGATCTGATTATTCTCGATATCATGCTTCCCGGTGAAGATGGTCTAAGCCTGTGCCGTTCTGTTCGTGAGAAATCTGACGTGCCTATTATTATGCTTACGGCTGTAACGGGGGATGCTGATCGTATCGTTGGGTTGGAAGTCGGGGCAGATGATTATCTGGAAAAGCCCTTTAATCCCAGAGAGCTTTTGGCCCGAATGAAAGCGATTTTTCGTCGTGTTAGTGGAGTAGGTACAGACGATAATATTTATATAGATCAAGGCATTGCCAATAGAGTTTTCAAATTTTCCGGTTGGCAGCTACATGAGGGAAAGCGTGAAATACGTTCACCTGACAAATTTGTTGTTCACCTTTCTTCTGGTGAGTTTGCGCTGTTGATCGCCTTTTTGGAACAGCCACAAAAAGTGTTAACTCGTGATGATTTGATTAATGCGACCAGAGGAGTTGAAGCAATAGCCTTTGATCGCAGTATTGATATTCAGGTCAGTCGATTACGGAAGAAGCTTGAAAATGATGCAGATAAACCCAAGCTGATCAAAACTGTGCGAGGACAGGGGTATATTTTTGCTGAAAAGGTTTCCGTGAATACTGTGTCACCTGTTCAAAGCAGATTGTAATTACTGGTATGTTCGTACGCCTTTTTGAAAAATATCTTCCGACCAAAATACGTCCCAGAATTCTTCTTTTTGGCTTTCTATGTGGTTTTCTTGCCGCGAGTTTTGCATCTGTCGGGGTCGGAGCTATTATCAACCGTAGAGCGGAAATAGCTGAAACGACCTGGATTGGGCCTGTTATCGCACGGGTTTATGAAGATATCTCTCGTATGCCGCTAGAGCGCAGGCTTCTCTCCGTTGAGAACTTTAATCGATCTGATGCTGTTCAGTTTGCTCTGATCAAGCAAGATGAATTGAATGAGGCACAGTCTTTAGAGGACTATTCCCTTCTTAATACCAACTCACAGTATGGACCTAATCCGCGCATTTACCTTGAGCTTCTTGATCGTAATCCACGCCAAAGGATCCTCAAGTCTGATTATCCCCCTGAAGACCTAACCGCAAAGCTGACTTTCCTCGTATCTGCAATTGCACGACACGATAGCCGGGCGAAGCTTTTCATTATTTTTTCAAATGGAGAGAGGTTAGTTGTTTCAAGTCCTAAATATTGGAAAGCTCGTATTACAGAAATCCAGTGGTTATTGATTTGCTTGGCTGGTATGGCTTTTTCCGGTGTGTTTTACGCAATTGGAACCCGGGCCTTACTTCGACCTTTCAAAATATTAAGTGAAAGCAGCGATGATCTGGATGACGTGCGTGTTACAGCCCTTTGGTCAGAAGAGGCGAAAGGTATCGCCCACAGCCTTTCTGCCGAACAGAAAGAGAAAGCAGAAGTTCTGGACGAAAGAACACGTATGCTAACGGCAATTTCTCACGACTTGCGAACGCCTGCCACACGTTTAAGATTGCGGGCTGAATATATCGAAGACGAAAGTTTACGTAACAAGATCCTTTCTGATCTCGATCTAATGCTTGGCATGACAAGAGACGCGATTGATTTTCTTAAGGGTGGCTTGGAAAGAGAGGATGAAGAGTATTTTGAAATCGTGTCGCTCGTTCAAAGTATTTGTGATGATTTTTCCGATGTTGGTATGCCCGTTACATTTATGCCTATTCAATACCCAACCCTGAGAACAACTGGCACAGTCTTTAGTTCCCACGAAAAGTCAGTACCTTTGGATGGTATGCTCAAGGGGAATATGAAGGGGCGGCCCAAAGCTTTACAACGCGCGATTACAAACCTTGTTGCGAATGCGGTTAAATACGGATTTCAGGCAAAGGTGAGCTTAACTATAGAACCAGGCCGTGTTTTGATCGAAGTCATGGATAAAGGTCCGGGCATTCCCGAGGATGAGATGGAAAATGTTCTCAAACCCTTTTATCGACTAGAGAAATCCAGAAATCGAGAAACCGGGGGCAGTGGTCTTGGGTTGAGTATCGTCAACAGCGTTATTCAAGCCCATAACGGGCATTTTGATTTGATCAATCTTCCGGTTCAGGGTCTGAATGCGACCGTTGATATTCCTCGATCAATTGAAATGGGATGACTTCAATTGTATCTAACTTATTGAATTGTAATATTTAATTGTATTATTTTTGTTTTTGTTTTGCTAAATATTTAAGCGTTTATTTTTTGATTGTTATGTTATAACATTGTGTATATCTTGTGCGTCTGAAGACTCGAATTGATGTTTTCTCGGATTTCTCCTAATTGTTCACAGGCTTTCTAGTTATGAAAAAAAGATCATTAAGGGCTGTTCTTGCGTCCGGATTTATTACGTTTACGGCAAGTACGGTTGGCCCAGTCTCTATTAATTTTGCGTATTCCCTGGAAGAGATAAAAGCTGAAAAAGTAATAACAATTGCTGTACCTTTTGGTCCAAAAAGTTCAGTGCCAGATCCAAGAGCGCGTCAAAATGGCTGGTTGAGCAACAAAGCGGGTGTGTCCGAGACATTGGTTGGTTTGGACTATAAAATGGAAATGTTTCCGCGTCTGGCCGAAAACTATCGTAATATTAGTCCAACCCAATGGGAGTTTACATTACGTGAAAATGTTAAGTTTCATGATGGAAGCCCTTTAACAGCAAGTATTGTTAAAGATTCATTTTCCAAATTAAATGACAAAGATCATACTGCGTTTAATCCACGCCTTACCAAATTGCTGGATATCAAAACGATTACTCTTAAGGATGATCGAACGCTTGTTTTTGAAACAAATAAGCCAAATTCAGCCTTTATCTGGTCCCTGACAGAACCAACAGCATCAGTCATTAAAGAAGGCAGCGATAAGCTTCCTATCGTTGGAACCGGGCCTTTTGTTTTTGTTTCTGCAGAAACGGAAAAAAACTATCACACCAAAGCATTTGATGAGTACTGGGGCGGAAAACCAAAACTTGATGGTATTGTTTTTGATGCCATTCCAGATGCGTCAGTTGCAGCACTTGCTTTGAAGGCGGGCAATGTTGATCTTGTGACCAATTATTCAGAGCCTGATTTCGCTGCACTTGAAAACGATAATCAGGGACAGCGCTTTTCTGGTGCGACAACACGCTTATTTTTCTATCAGGTTCGAACAGCTGATGGCCCACTGGCTAGCAAAGATCTGAGGCAAGCGATTTCTCTGGGGTTGGATCGGGATTTGATTGTTGAGGCTGCTTTGGCTGGCGTTGGCGGTGACCCTGCACACTCTATTTTTCCGGGGTCAATGAAGTCATGGATTAATGAAGGTCTAAAGTCTCCCTACGATACAAAGCAGGCCTTGGAAATTTTGGATAAAGCCGGAATAACAGATACGAATAATGATGGTATTCGGGAAATTGATGGTGATAACATTGTTCTTAAACTGAGATCATACGAAGGTCGCCTAGCTCTGAAGCCAACGCTTGAGGTTACGCAGGCTTTGCTCAGTAAACTGGGACTTGAAGTCGAAATTTCCATGGGTGAGTTTCAGGCAAATAACGATGCTTTGAAGCTTGGTGAAATTCAAATGCACCTGCAAGCATGGGGAACGGCACCTCAGGGCGACCCGGATTATTTTCCTTCTACATTGCTTGATTCAGAGGCCGGGTATAATTTCTCGGGCTACAAAAACCCTGAACTTGATGCTTTGCTGGAAGAAGGCCGTGGTGAATTTGATTATGCCAAACGCAAAGTTATCTACGATAAAATCCAAGAAATTATCGCCGATGATCTCCCTCTGATACCTGTGTTTCATAAATCACAGGTATCCGTCGGGAATGGTAAAGTTAAGGGATATAAAATCCACCCAGCAGAGACCTATCTGGCTTCTACGGAGTTGGATATTGAAGGGTAAGGAATTTCCCCCTCTTTTAGAGCTATCTAGTCTGACCGTCACTTACGGCGGTCAGACTTTGCTTGATAGCATTGATCTGGATGTTATGTCTGGTGAAACTCTTGCGGTCGTCGGAGAGTCTGGTGCTGGAAAGACCACTTTACTGAGAAGCTTGTTGGGAGTCACTGCTCGTGGATTCAGTGTTTCGGGGTCTTTAACATTCGATGGACAACAGCAAGACCTTGCCCTTGACCAATCGTATGGATCTCTAACTGCAAATTCATTGGCTTATGTTCCTCAAAATCCCAGTATAGGGCTGGATCCCTTGAAACGTTTGCAATGGCAATGGCGACAGGCATTAAGGGCGATGAGGACTTTAAAAGGAACTCAATCAGACAAAGAGCAGGACATTGAAGACCGTCGGTTTTCTCAACATATTCTTTCGCAGTTGAATCTTAAGGCCTTTGATAAAAAATTTCCACATCAGTGGAGCAGGGGAATGCAACAACGACTTCTTCTCGCGTTTGCTCTCGTTGCGAAGCCAAAAATTATTATTCTTGATGAACCTACATCTGCATTAGATCCGATTGTCGCGGCAAAAGCTTTGGTTGAAGTTACCAAAGTAGCGAAGGAAAATAATATCTCTGTGATAATGGTTACCCATGACTTGGCGTTGGCAACTCAGTTCGCTGATCGCGTTGCTGTTCTTTCAACTGGAAAGTTATTGGAAGTGGGAACAACAGGCGAAATTTTGAACTCTCCCGCGCATCCCTATACCTCAAATCTGGTTAAGCATCGGCATTGGGGGCTCGACTATGCTTGAAGTGAATAATTTATCTGTACGGCTGCAAGATCAAACTCTTCTTGAGAATATCAATTTTAAACTAAGCCGCGGAGAAACTCTCTGTATCATCGGTGAAAGTGGATCGGGGAAAACAACGTTGCTGCGTGCTCTGCTGGGGTTAGTTCCCTTATCCTTGGGAAGTGTAATGTTGGATAGACACGTCTATCAGAGTCCGGAACAATCCCAAATCGGGTTACCATCAACGCAGATTGTTATGCAGGACCCAATTGCTGCGCTGAACCCACGTCAAAAAATAAAACGGTCAATTGCTGAAAGCTTATACAAGTCATCACTGCAGGCTGTTGAGATCGACCATGCTGTTTTGCAAGCGTTGAGAGACGTAGAGTTACCTGAAAGTTTGGAAAATAGATATCCGGCTCAAATTTCTTTGGGACAAGCTCAACGCATATGCATAGCGCGGGCGATTGTTGCCAAACCGGATATTCTATTTTTCGATGAACCATTAAGTGCCTTGGATGCCATTATTCAAAAACAGATAGCCCAACTTCTGGACAGGTTAAAAAAACAAAACGATCTAAGCTATATATTTGTCACCCACGATTTGGGATTTGCACGACATTATGCGGACAGAATTTTATTACTAAATAGTGGGAAAGTAGAAGAATATCAGGATGTAAACCTATTCTTCCAAGGGCCGGAAAGTATATATGGTCAAGAATTGTTGGAAGCTGCTTATATCTTGGGTTCATTACCTCAAAAGAAGACAGAAGAGTTTCGGGTGGCATGACGTTGAATAATTTTATGCGTGTTGCTCTAATCAAGGCAATCAGCCTAATTCTTGTACTTTTGGGTGTCTCGTTTCTAACCTTCTTGCTGTACTATTATGCGCCCGGGGACAAAGCCCTGGCTATCGCAAATGCTCGTTATATCGGCGAAGGCAGTGCCTCTGTCGAATTGGTTGAACAGATCAGGCTAGAGACAGGTATCGATCGACCATTTTTTGTACAGTTTTACTATTGGGCTCTGGATCTTATTCAACTGGATTTCGGTGTTTCCTTGATTTCTCAGGAACCTGTCAGTGAGATCTTTATTAGTCAGTTACAAGAAACAATGGAGTTAGCAGTTTTATCCCTGCTTATTGGAATGTCTCTTGCTCTTCCGCTCAGTTTAATCTCTGTGTGGAAACCAAAAAGCTTTATCGACCGTTTTGCGATTGCGCTGTCATCAATAGGAGCCGCAATCCCTTCTTACTGGTTAGGCCTTATCTTTATCTTTGTTTTTGCTGCGAAACTTCAATGGGTACCAGCCTATGGAACAGGAAGTCTTGCGCACCTTATTTTGCCAGCATCAACATTGGGCTTATGGGTGTTGACTTCTCAAACCCGTTTGATCCGATCCTTTTTACTTGAAGCAAGTGCTGCTCCGTTTCTTGAAGCCTTGAAAATAAGAGGTGTTGGGCCAAAGGAGCTTTTCTGCCGACATATTGTTCGGCACGCTTTTGTTCCTTTTATAACAATGCTCGGTCTTGATTTGGCTTATCTTTTGGAAGGGGCCGTTATTGTCGAGGTTGTTTTTGCCCGCGGCGGCATTGGATCTTTATTGGTGCATTCTGTGATGAGTAGAGACTTTCCCATCATCCAGTGTATCGTCATTTTTTCGGCGGTGACTTATGTAACGATAAATAGTGCTGTTGAGATTTTTCAATGGTTTATCAACCCTGTATCCCGATGAAGATAATGAGTTGAGTTATTTCATGAACCTCTTTTCTTTTAACTATTTGTCTTTTCAAAAATGTACTCTGGCGCAAAAATATGCTCTGGCATTGTACATTCAAACACAGACTGTTTTTAAAAAGCACAGTTTCTTTCTTTTATTCTTTGGTCTTTTGATTGGGCTCGTTCTGCTTGGTTTTGCAATGACACCATATGATCCTGTCGAAACTAATTTTTTAAATCGTCTTAGTTCTCCGAGTTGGAAGAATTGGTTCGGCACTGATCAGATGGGGCGTGATATTGCTACCCGTATTTTATATGGCGCGGGATGGTCGGTGGGACTTGCTTTGATTGTTTCAACTGCGGGGGCTGTCATTGGTATGATAATAGGCTTGCTTGCCGGTTCCCTTGGGCGGTTTGTTGATGGCTTTTGTATGCGGATGACGGATAGCTTTTTTGCATTTCCGGAATTAATTGCTGCAATCGTAATTACAGGCGTCTTGGGACCAAATACTGTCAATATGGTGATCGCATTAATTCTTGTTAGCTGGATGCGTTTTGCACGTTTGGTCCGTGCACTGACCGGCGATATAAAACAACGGGATTATGTTGTTCAGGCCAAGTTAAATAAACTTCCGTATTATTTAATTTTATCAAGGCATTATCTGCCAAATATAATATTGAGTGTTGTTGTGATCTGGACCAGTTCATGGTCTAGAACAATTCTATCAATATCAGGATTGAGCTTTCTGGGCTTTGGTGTTCAACCTCCCCAAGCTGAATGGGGGGCAATGCTTCTGGATGGAAAGCCGTACATGTTAACGGCACCACATGTCATGATCTTTCCTGGGATAGCCGTTTTAGTAACTGTTCTCATACTTAACCTTATGGGAGATCACTTCCGTGATCACCTTCAATCCTCTGAAAAATAAATAGTTTTAAAAAAATAACCAGTTTTTGGAAAAATAAAATGAGTTCTGATTTTAAAGGCATATCATTGCGAATAGGTGCCACATTATTTTTTACGATTATGGTTCTTTTTATCAAAATGCTGGCAACAGATTTCCCTGTTGGACAAACGGTTTTTTATCGAAGTGCCTTTGCATTGATTCCCTTGGTCATTTTTCTTTTTCTAACGGGTGATTTCCCGTCAGGCTTAAAAACCAAACGCCCTGGGGGCCATGTTGCGCGATGCCTTTTTGGCTGTGTTGCTATGTTTGCTTCATTTGCTTCTCTAAAATACCTGCCAATTGCGGATGCAACGATCATAGGGTATCTGGCACCAATCTTGACGGTTCTTCTTGCACGACTGGTTTTGGGCGAGGCCGTTTCCAAAGTACGCTGGGTTGGCGTTGTTTTTGGTTTTGCGGGGATGCTGGTGCTTATCTTGCCGCAGTTAAATGATTTTGATGTTGATCAGGGGTATTTGATAGGTGTTGGTCTGGGCTTTGTCATGGCAGGATTTACGGCGATAGCTAAGATCCAAATTCGCAGTTTGGCCCTTACCGAAAATGCAGGGGCAATTGCATTGTATTTTGCTTTGACCTGTACTCTTGCTGGCTTGGCAACATTACCATTTGGGTGGCCGACGCCTGACACAACACAATTAATGCTGCTTATTGGTTCCGGGCTCGCTGGTGGTGTGGCACATATTATGATGACTTTGAGTTATCAGTTCAGTGAAGCATCGAAGTTGGCGACGTTTGAATATCTATCTCTGATTTTTGCTGTCTTTTCTGATTTCTTTTTCTTCAGTATTATACCGGGCTATAATTTCTATATCGCTGGTTGTTTTATTCTATTTGCAACTGCTTTTGTTGCATTCAAGGATAAAAAGAAGGACCTAAAAGCCACCTGATCCAGAGATATATTCAGCTTATAAAAAAACAGCCCCAATTAATTACCAATTGGGGCTGTTTTTTTTGTGAGGTAAAGGGGACTTTATTCAGCAGCTTTCGCGGTAAGTTCTGTTGAACCAAGCGGAAAGCTTTCCTGTATATTCCGAGTAAATATCAGCGGTAATTCTTCAGGTGGTCTAGTTTCTTCTGGGATGAGAAGAATGCCATGGCGTTGTAAAAACAAGCCAATCTTTTCCTGTCCAAAAGCAACAGCCAAGGGAGCACCAAAAATCAGGCCAGTTAAAATCGGTGCTAGCCATAACAAAAGTTCGGGCGCTTGATTTAGGTAAACAAACCCAAGCACAACAGCAGCTAGAAAGTGTGCTCTGTGCTGTTTAAAGGCTTCTTTCCATGGAATACTGCGCCCACTTCGGCTCTGGGCATTCCATTGCACTGTTTTGCCAATAAGTAGTGCCGATATGATACGAACATGGAATATCATGATAACTGGTGCCGAAATGGCAGAAAAAACCATTTCAAGAATGCTGCTGAGGGTGAGTTTAATGGCACCGCCATAGGCAGATGCTTCTCTGTAAGCGAGGAGGAGTGCCAAAACTTTTGGCATAAACAGCATACTCATAACAATGATAAACAAAGTTAGCGGTGAGGCTGTGTAGGGTGTCAGCATTGACCATTCGTAGGGCAGGGGAATAACCGGACTGATTGGCATGGTGCGTTCAGTCACCAAAAAGGCGCTCATCAATAACAACATCATCCAGAGGTAAGAGGACCCGTAACTCATCGCACCCATAAGCATGTGGATGCGGCTAACCTTCTTGAGCCCCTTCTCGGTTATCAGACGCATATGCTGGAAATTGCCCTGACACCAACGCTGATCTCTTATGATATGATCCAAGATATTGGTTGGTACTTGCTCGTAGCTTCCTTTGCCTTCCGGATAGATCCAGACGTCTTGTCCTGCGCGACGCAAAAAGGCTGCTTCGACAAAATCATGGCTCAGAATTTCACCGGATAGAGGTCCTTGGCCTGACAATATGGGAAGGTCACAGTGTTCCATGAAAGGCGACAGTCGAAGAATGGCATTATGGCCCCAATAGTTGCCGTCATTCATTGTCCAGTAGCTCAGGCCTGTTGTGAACAACTCCCCTGTCAATCTGATATTGAACTGTGTCAGACGGCCAAAGAGGGTTTTTTGTCCCATAGCGCGTGGCAGTGCTTGTATCAAACCAGCTTTGGGATTGTTATCCATCATTCTGGTCATATTTAGGATTGTTTCGCCTGACATGATGCTGTCCGCATCCAACACAACCATATAGTCGAAAGAATCTCCCCAACGATCACAAAAATCTTTGATATTGCCGACTTTACGATGCGTATTCTTTTCTCTTCTGCGATAGTGGAATTTTCCCTGCAGGGCATAGCGATGTAGTAATTCCTGCGCTAATGTTTCTTCTTGGGCAGCAATGGATAGATCTGTTGTATCGCTTAAAAGGAAGAATTCAAACGAATTACCGTGTCCTGTTGCCAGTACGGACCTAAGCGTTTGTTCCATCCCCAGAAAAACCAGCTCAGGATCTTCGTTATAGGCGGGCATGACGACAGCGATTTTGCCTTCCGGCGCGGCTTTGGGATCCAGATCGCGTGCGATGGGCGCAACAGTTTTTGCTGCATTTGTGTGATGGAAAGCACGAATGACAAAGCCGATAATAGACGTCCAGAATGATTGGCTGATCCAGAGAAAGGCAATTGTCGAGAGAAGTACATAGATGCCTTCGAGCAGACTCAAGCCGTTTTCAAAAAGGTTGAGCGTTAGATTTGTGCTAAGTGCACCGACGGTTAGGCTGAGCAACAAGAGAAGCAAAGATCTGCGTCTACGCTTTGTTTTCGCGACGTCAATCTTGCAAGGTTTGTTGGTTGTATGGCTCATTCAGTTTATCCAGCCTTAGGCATATCTTGTTGTGTAGAGGTAAGTCCAGGTTTCTGTGAGGGCGCGATCGCCCATTCTCAAATAACCGCGTAAATCACAAGGTTGGTCGTTTTCCGGTTTCATGTTGAACTCGACACGCCACAGCTTGTTTTCTGTATTTTTAAACGTTTTAACGTCGTATATTTTTCCAGCCTGACAATTGAATATGGCCTCAATAGGGCTATCTGCGGGAAGTTCGCTAAGTTCAGTGCTTTCAAACTCTACGACAAAAAAGCGAGCTTGTGCACTATGACCATAGGAAAAACCTGCTCTGTTGGCGGGGCCTTCGCGCGTACTCATCGACTTTCCTGCTGGCGGCCATTGCTCTGATTCCAGATAGCTTGTCAGTCGGTAACTATATTGCAGTGAGCTACCTGCTTTCATTTGTTTGTCGGATACCCAATAGGCCACAATGTTATCTGTCGTTTCCAAATCCGAAGGAATTTCGACAAGTTCTACATGACCACTTCCCCAGTTTTGTTGAGGTTCAATCCAGATACTTGGACGCTTTTGGTATCGCGATTCCAGATCTCCATAGTGATTGAAATTTTTATCACGCTGGGAAAGGCCGAAACCATTCGTATTTTCACCTACAAAAGCAGAAATTGTGAGGTTCTTGCGTCTGGTCAAGGGACGCCAGATCCATTCGTCAGAGGATGTACAAACCATCAAACCGTCTGAATCGTGCACTTCTGGCCTGTAATCATCCAGTCCCTTTGTATTCTCGCCAAACAGGAACATGCTGGTTAAGGGCGCAAGGCCAAGCTTATTGATATTCTCTCGGGCGAAAAGAGAAACCTCGACATCAACAACGGTGTCTTTGCCCGGTTGAATCGAGAAGCGATAGGCCCCGGAGATGCTTGGGCTGTCCAACAGGGCCATGATAACTAGGTTCTTTTCGTCAGAGTCTTTTTCAGGTTTTTCCAGCCAAAACTCTTTGAAAAGCGGGAATTCTTCGCCTGTTGGCTCGGCAGTATCAATTGCAAGCCCTCTGATTGACAGGCCGTATTGTTGGCCTTGACCCAATACACGAAAGTAGTTGGATCCCAGGAAAGAGATCAATTCATCATAGTATTCACTGTTGAGCTGATGATGAACCCTGAAACCGGCAAAATGCAAATCTTCCATATCTGACGGAGCAGGTTGTTTACCCTCATACCAGAACATGCCGGGTTGAATGGTTTGACCTTTTTCTTCGCCATTTTCCTGTAGGTTGATGTCAACTGTATCGTGGAACCAAGGGCCGCCGGGGTGAAAGAACTGTAGTTGATAGGGGCCACCATCATTCCAGAGTGGTTTATTGGGGTTGTAGTAAATTTTGGAAAACTCTTCGACTGTCATACTTTTCCAAAAATCACTTATGGTACTTTCTGGTTTGTTATAGGCAGTTTGCGAAAGAAGCTGTGCTTTTTGTATGACATCGTCGTAACGGGTAACATCCTTGCCAGCGTTATTATTGGCAAAGGGGCTCGAAATCACGCCGGTAATTAACCCGGAGGTCGCGAGAGCTGCAGAGGAGAGAAGGAATTTTCTACGGTTCATAGTGCAATGGTTCAAGTTTAAATTAATACAGAGGAAGTCGCTGAAATGTAATGCTTTTTCAAGGGGTATTTCTGTGTCATTGCATTTTTTTTACCTTATTATGATTCGTGTCTCTCCATAATAGATTGGTTTTTTGTAAACTTTCCCAAAGTGAAGGGGTATACAATCCTCATCACAAGTTCGCGAACAAGGTTTACTGTACGGGGAGTTGATCAGGTATCATTTTCATTATAGAGACCTCTTTTACGAATTGTGAATCGGCCAGATTAAAGAGTGCCTGATAAAGAGTGCTGGACAAATAGTGCATGTATAAAGCGAACGAGCGACCTACAGACAATAAATTATCACAAGCAGCCCAAACTGCCGGAGCTATGGGGACAGTAAAAAAAGAGCGTGATCCTCGGTTGGATTTTTTCCGTGGCGTTGCCATGTTGATTATCTTTGTCGCACATGTCCCCGGCAACTATTGGGCAAAGTTTATTCCGGCACGTTTTGGACCCAGTGATGCGGCTGAAATGTTTGTTTTCTGTTCGGGCTTTGCGGCTGCAATTGCCTTTGGCGGTACCTTTCGTCGTTCCGGTTTTTTTATGGGAACGATGCGTATCGTGATTCGCTGTGTTCAGCTCTACGTCGCGCATCTGGGATTATTTTTTGTTCTGGCGACAATCTGTGCCATTGCAACGGCTTACTTCGTTGATTTCAACTATATTACCAAGCTTAATCTACCGTATTTTTTCAATAATACAGCCGAGGCTCTTGGGGCCTTGTTCACCCTGACCTATGTACCTAACTTTTTCGATATCATGCCCATGTATATCGGCGTTTTGGCTCTCGTCCCTGTGGTTATCCTTCTTGCCCGGGTGCATCCTTATCTGGTTCCGGTATTTTCAATCGCTTTATATGCAGCCACCTGGCAGTGGCAGCTAGAGTTCCCGGCTGAACCTTTTTCTGATCGTCCGTGGTTTTTTAACCCACTGACCTGGCAGTTGCTGTTCTTCACAGGCTTTGCCATATCCGCAGGGTGGATCAAGGCCCCACCGCCTAACAAATGGCTGCTTATTGCCTGTATCATTTTTGTGCTTGTCCTGGTTCCAATCAGTAACTGGCCGATTATGCGTGCCATACCTGAATTGAAGGATGTCCGTGCCGAACTTATTCTGGGCTTTAAGAAAACCAACTTTGGTCTTTTACGCTGGATACACTTTCTGGCCCTTGCCTATATTTGCGTGACCTTGCTGAAAGGCCGGGAACAAATCCTGAGGCACCGTTTTTTCAAACCGTTGATCAAATGTGGGCAGCAGGCTCTACCAGTTTTCCTATTGGGCATGACCCTATCCTGGACAGGGGGAATTGTTCTGGATCAGATTGGCCGCGATGCCTTTGGACTGACATTGGTCAATGTAGCTGGTATTATCTTGCTTCTGGGGTATGCCTATTTGATGGCGTGGGTTAAATCATCCCCGTGGCGTCAGGTGCCAAAGCCTGATGCTGATCCCAAGGCTCAACAGGATTTAAAGCCACAAGTTGACGCCGACCGAGGAGGCCGTTCGGCGGCACAGCCAGCAGAGTAAGAGAGTTTTTGATCAGGGGGACACTTGCGTAGAGTACTTAATCTTTTCTTTGATGTTTGTTTTGGCCGTATTGTCCTGACAGCTCTCTGTCTTTCTTTGGGACTGGTATGGTCCTCAACAACCGTTGCCCAAGGCCTCGTGCTTACAGATCAGAAAGTTACCTTGCCGAGCTTTAATGCTCCTTTGGAGTATTCGGTTTATTTGCCAGAAAAATATTGTGTTGATAACAGGTTATACCCCGTTCTTTACCTTTTACATGGGTATGGCGGATCGCACAAAGACTGGCTAAAAGCGGGGCGGGTCGCTGAGACTTTGGATCGGTTGATTGCTAATCATGTGATTGATCCCCTTGTTGTCGTGATGCCCTCTGCTGGCAAGTCCTGGTATCTTAATTCGGAAAAGCATGGCGCTTTTCAATCTGGCCTTGGACAGGAGCTTCCTGTCGTGATGGAAGATCTTTTGGCAAACAAAGTGGTCAAAGAAACGCGCGCGATTGCCGGATTGTCTATGGGTGGATTTGGAGCGTTGAAGTTTGCATTTGAGGCACCGGAAAATTTCATCGTCACAGCAGGCCTAAGTCCAGCAATTTTTCCCAACGTTGAAAGTGCAGACAGTTTTAAACCTGTTCAGATAAAGCTTTTTGCTGGTGCTTATGGTGATCCCTTTTCCGTTGAGACCTTTAACCGTGAAAATGTTTTTACGGCGCTGAAAAATGCAAAGCCAGAGGGTTTTCCCCATACATACCTGACGGTTGGGGATGATGACTGGTTTGGGCTCTACGAAGGCACCTTTGCGCTCTATAAGGAACTTAAGAACAAGAAGCTTCCGTCAGAACTCCGGATTACCAATGGCAATCACACATGGAAGCTGTGGCGGGACGAGATTGAACGGGTGCTGGTTTTTATCGATAGTAAGTTTAAAGCAGAGAAGTCGAAAAATACCCCGGATATTTTAGAGGGAAACCGGGATGATACTCTGGAGTTGAATATAGAAAACGATCATATAATCCCCGCGTCGACAATATTCCGAAACTCTATTTTGTGTTCTTAGGAGCTGACGTATTTGATTAAAAGACAGAAGTGAACTTATTTTCGTTCAGCTGTTTATGCTCGGATCACTAGCCAATTTTCACCAGATAAGCCTTGATTAAAACGAGCGGGCCTAAAGGAAACTCTGTGCGGCAATCATCACGGTACCAGCCAGCAGGATATAAAAGAAATCAACCATTATGGCATAGGTTGATTTGAGGACAAAGCTACCTGTAGAGGCAATAAACAGTGCAACTGCCAATATGGCGAGCAGCGCGGTAAAGAGCGCATTGTTACTTGCTGTGATCGCGATGACGACAGATAGCACCAAAAGCGCCAGTATCTGCGTGACCATGGCAAAGACAGGCATTTTATCTACGCTGCCAAGTTCTACACCGGACCCTTCTGCCCATTTCTCCACGAACAAAAGCGGGCTGTACCACACCCATCCTAGTAAAAAAGAAACCACTGTTCCGACCAGAACGGCTATCCAGTTGATGTTTTCAAATTCATGCATTTTTTTGTCTCCCTCTTTTACCATTTTACAGACAAGAGAAAGAAATTGATAGATGCCTGCGGATGGAGATATGCGGATGACATACAGTGCAGGAAGAATTAAAAAGACCCTGCTTCAAGCCGGGCCTTTTTCAGGTGAATAATGTCTTTTCGTGTATATCTGGAATTGATTGATTACTGCGCTGGTGTTGAAGCCAGTTCTTTATGTTCACTTTTTACTGATGTTTTCTCAACTTTTGCAGCGGTTTGAATTTTTGCCAGCCTTTTCATAGCCCAAGGGTTTTCCGGGCGTTGTTTCAGGCGGGTGTTGAGAAGGTCTTTGGCCGTTGAGTATCGCTCTGCCCTGATAGATGCATCAATCAGGAGCCTGTGGAACACGTCGCGCTGGGCGTGGCTGCCGCCGATCTGTTGCAGATCATCAAAGACGGGCAGCAGATGATCAACGCATTGTGCATCATTTCCAGTTTTGCAGGCATGGATAGCTTTTGCCAAGGGCATGCCGAAGTTGCGGAAGATTTCCTGTGTCGTGCCTTCGCCCTGGGCTTTCTCGCGCATGGTCTCAATAAAGGCGTCCGCAGCTTTGGTATTGCCACTGCTCAGGATGGCGAGAAGATAGTGTGCATCGGCAAAGGCCAGGCTGTGATCGTTGACGTGATTGGCGGATAGCTTAGCCATTTCTTCCCAGCGATTGCCGACGTTGACGCCCTCTAGCTCCAGACGATAGAGCAGGGACACGCCGTTGCTGATATCGCGGAAATCATCGGTGTGATCCTTACGGATATAGGAATCATACAGGCGAAGAACTTCGTCCTTTTGCCCCAGTTCCAGATGGAACAACGCCATGTGCCAATGCATATGGTACGAGAAGTTGTTACAGTTCTCCCATTCATTCTGGTACTGTTTCAGCCAGTTAATACCTTCGGACGGACGGTTGGACATTTCCAGAACGTGGCCAACTGCGTGGGTGCCCCATGCATCGTTCGGGGCAATCTCGACACCGCGTTTGCCAGTTTTTTCTGCTTCTGCGTAAGATCCGGTTTCTTCCAGACCAAAACTGTGACAGCCCAGAATAAAGCCGTAGTCGCGAACACCTTCGTTCCATGAACTCATGATTTTGGTGGTCGAGGCCCGCATTCCGTGGTTTTGCCCGCGAATAAACTGACAGGCGTGGGTAATCTTGACGCTCAGGGCATCAAGAGGATAGTCATCAAGTAAGGCATCCAATCTGAGGATTGCTTTATCCAGATTGCCGTAACACCATTCTTCCAGAGCTGTTAGTAGTTCGCTTTCACGGTGGTTTGCGCCGCGTTCTCTAACCGACAGCTTTGCTTTGAACAGGGCTTCCAGTGCTACGGGGTCGGTTTCGACCTTGGCCAGCATCTTGTAGAAAAAACCTTTGGCAATCAACGCCAGAACCATTTGCGGATCAGCGGCCAGTGTCAGGCCAAGAGCATCGGGTGTTTTCTTTGAATGGGCAAGAAAGAGGGAGACTGTATTGTCAAAGTGATCAACGGCGTTTTGATTCAAAGCTGTTACTGCGTGTCCACGACAATCAAACAACACGGGGTGCCTCCATAGCAGATTCAATAAATTCTTGAATTCCATATGGCATGCATTGGGGGGCAATTTCCAGTGCACAAAAGATGTCAAACCTTAGTGTTTTAGGTGGTTGTGATCACCGTGATAAGGCGCGTGCTGGCTCAAACTAGCAGAATAGCTCTGCTTTTTGTCTCTGTGTTCAAACGCAGTTCACAGGTCGGACACAGCCGTCTGACAAAATTGTGAAAGGAAAAGGGATGAGTACTAGGTATGATAAGCTCAAAATCAGCTACGAAACCTGATCGCCCAACCTCATAAAACGGACTATTTAATGCAAGCGCAAACAAGCCAGGTTTTCTCTCCAAACAAGTATTTGCCACTGGCGATCTCTTTGTTGGCGCTTGTTGTGCTGTATTTTTATATGGGGCAGCGATCAACAATCGCGACGGGGTTAGGTATTGCCCTCGGCATTAGCCTTTATCACGCGGCCTTCGGCTTTACCTCGGCATGGCGACGTTTCCTGACCGAGCGTTGGGGGGCAGGGCTCAAGGCACAGATTGTCATGCTTGCGGTTGTGGTGACGCTTTTCTTTCCGGTGCTTGATAGCGGGACCATTCTCGGACACAGGGCATCGGGCTTTGTGGCTCCGGCGGGAACGGGTGTTGTGGTCGGGGCCTTTGTCTTTGGCATTGGGATGCAAATCGCGGGTGGTTGTGCCAGTGGAACCCTCTTTACCGTAGGCGGCGGCAGTATCCGTATGGTAGTGACCTTGATTACTTTTATGCTGGGGTCGGTCATTGCAACGGTGCATCTGCCGTTCTGGCACACGCTGCCCAAGTGGAAAGCCGTATCCATGGTGAACCTCTGGGGATGGGAACAGGCTTTGATCTTGCATCTGATCGTCTTTGGTGTGCTCTACCTCTTTGTCCGCAGGGTCGAAAACAAAAATTTTATGCTGGAAGAGGCAGAGTGCACACCCAAGATACCTCTGTTCAAACGTATGGCCGAAGGGCCATGGCCGCTGGTTTTGGGCGCTGTGGCACTGGCCTTGCTGAACTTCGCTATGCTGGCACTACTGGGGCATCCATGGGGTATTACCTCTGGTATTACGCTTTGGGGTGGGAAGATGGTGTCTTTCTTTGGCGCGGATCTGTCCGACATTCCCTATTGGTCCGGGCGGATGGCGGCCCTTGACCGGTCGCTGTTTAAAAGCGATGCCTCTGCTACCAATATCGGTATTGTCGCCGGGGCCATGAGCGCGGCGGTTCTGGCCGGAAAGTTTGGCAAGTCACAGAACGTCACGTCCAAAGGCATTATCACGGCCCTGATTGGCGGCCTGATGCTGGGTTATGGCGCCCGTTTGGCCTACGGCTGTAACATTGGTGCTTTTTTCAGCGGCGTTGCATCGGGCAGTGTACACGGCTGGGTGTGGCTGTTCGCAGCGCTTGCCGGAAACATGATCGGCGTCCGCATCCGAAAAGCCTATAGTGACTCTACTTAACTCCTGTTCCCCAAATTATCTCATGGGTTGTTTCATCGTTCGTGTAGGTCGCCTACACGTCTCTCTTCACGCCTTGAACAGAAATCAAGTATAGCAACTATTGAACAGTTAAATAGATGGAAGAGTAAATCGGTTATAGTTAGAAGTCGTTATAACCAGACAGTGTCTCTCGCCACCTAGTTGTAGCTGCCGACGAGGGTAAAGGGGGTGCCACCGAGGCCTTTTTTGAAATAGGTGACGCCCTTGGCGTCATCGGGGTTGATCCCGCCGAGATCTAGCCATTTGACGTCACGCTTTTTCAGCTCTAACAGGGCATTCCACAACAGGTAATTGTGCGCACGGGCATCGCGTCCTTCCTGCGAGTTCCACCCCACCAGATAGGTTGCGCTGCCTTCGTGCAGGAACAACAGAATGGCACCGACAGCTTCTTTATCTTGGCCTTTTTGAGGATTTTGTAAGGCACGCATCAACAGGAAATCACCCCGGTCTTTGGTAAAGCGTTTCAGGTGCGCAACCAACGCGGGGCTTGGACCTTTGAATTCCTTGAGGATCTTGTCCATCTCGCTGAGTTTCAACAGCCAGTTCAGGTGCTTGCCCTCAGTATCCAGATCGAGTGACAGGCCTTTTTTCTCTGACTGGTTAAGGGTATTGCGCCAGTTCTGTTTCAGGTTCGCGCGCAGGGTTTCTTCGGGCTGAGTCAGGTCCAGCCAGATCGATGAATAGCCATCGGTCTGAATAGGGTTGAGGTCAAACTTCGCCAGCAAGGCACGGTTTTCTTCTGTATCCGGCATTTCCGGCAGGAAGTATCGAAACCGCCAGGGACGTGCGGGATAGCGTTTCTGGATTTCCGCCCAGAAGAATTCGTGAACCTCTTGCGGGATATTGGGTTCCAGCCACAGCGGCCCGCGATAGAGCCGTACCTTGTGAAATACGCCCAACAGCTTTTGTTCCAGCACCTGACAGATACCGACAATTCGCCCCTGCCAGTAAATGGTGGCAAATTTTCCGACCAGACGTTCGGTCAACAAGACGGCTTGTGCATAGGGCCAGCTTTGCAACAGGTTTGATTGCTCTGCCTTGCGCACGAGGTCCCGCCACTGGCGCACGGAAACGTCGTTCCACTTGATATCCAATACCTTTGCGTCCGGTGATGTGCCTGATGCTTTGGCGGTTGGTTTGGTCTGTTTTTGTGACGTCTGTTTTTGAGGCATAGAAGAGCTGTTGTTAGCTATTTTTTTGGCGAATCATCTATTATCCTTAATGCTTTATCTATGGCTTTGTAAATGATTTCCCGATATATTCGTGCTATTCTTATGCAACTTTTAACGTTAGTCATTAAACCTAGCTTTTACTTAAGGCGTGAAGAGAGACGTGTAGGTGACCTACACGAACGATGAAACAACGATAAGAAAGAGTTAGATTGGATGACTAGAATGATGGGATTTAAGATTTTATGGCGAAGGTAGTAGCGGTTTATAGTAAAGAAAGAAGACGCGACCATCGCCGCGCAGTGAAACTTGCCGCAAAGTTAAAGGGACTGGATGCCATTCTCAAGGGCGTGCGCGTGACCATTAATGATATCAGTCCGGGCGGGGTTGGCATCAAGGGGGAAGAAACTGACCTTGAAGAATACGGCGATATGGATGTTATCGTTGACGACGGTGAAAAGCTGGATATCGAAGGATTGGGCCTTAAAGTCGGTGATATCGTCAGCCTCGAAATCCTGCTGAAAAAAGCTGATCCCTTTTTGATCGATATCGAAATCCGCCGTGCCGATGCCGACCACGGAAAGCTCGGCGCCCGCTTTGTGAACATCGGCAACAAAGACTTTAATACGCTGGAAAAGATCGTTCTGGGGCGGTTGAGGTAATAGGATTGTGGATATAATTGTGGCACATTAAAATTTTTGCGTCATAAGCAGAGAGATAAGAAGCATTTTCTTATTTGTGGCTTATCCTTTGGCCGTCGCCATAACTCTTTTGAAATAATATGTTCATAATCTGCCAGATCATGCTACACAGGCGCCAGAACGATTGGGTCTCATACCATACCTTTGATTTCAACACGGGTGAGGCCTGCTAACCTTATTGCTATTACTGTTTACGTTGTTTTAGCAATACCTATACAAAACAGGACGTTACAAATTGTCAAAACTTACACCAGATCAGATGGATGATATTATCTTTGGAATGGGCATGACCCACCGCGAGGCCGCTGGCGTTCTCAGAGTCCCGGCACGAGATCTTTTTAGCTGGGTACAGGGAAAGTCCGAAATTCCTGATGAAAAGGCCACAGAACTACTCAAACTCGAAGAATCGATCGAGGATTATGTCGAAGACCTTATGGCAACCGTTGACGATATCGTCGAAGCGAAGGGCAAGCCCGAAAGCGTTCCCGTTATACGTTACCTCGGCAATAAAGTGTTTAAAGAATGGAAGCCGGACTTCTTCAAGCTATTTCGCTATCACAAGCTCTACAGCACGGTTATTACCCGCGCACGCATAGAGCTTAAAAGAGAAGGCATCATATTGGCTCCCGTCACCTTCGATCCCGATAGTTATCAGAACTTTCTTGGGGACAAGGAAGATAGCGAAGCCAACCGTCTCGCCTGGGCAGAAACTGTCAAGACAGAAACTATAGAGTCCCAGACAGTAAAAGCCGAAGCAGTAAAGACCGAGGCAGCAGAGGAAGAGCCCGTCGAGGAAGAGGTTTTCGAGGAAGACACTGACGCAGAAGAGACAGCCACTTCATAGGTTCGTTACGCTAAGTGGGGGAGGGTAGATTGCCAGATACACCGGACACACCGGATACGAAGGTGATTCACTATCCTGCCCCACAAGCCGATATTTCCTGTTTTCCCAATGCCTATTCGACTGATGAAAGTGCAGAGATTTTTGAGCTGCTGAAAGCCGACCTGGATTGGCAGCAAGCGCATATCTCCCTCCATGGTCGGACCGTGCCGATCCCCCGTTTACAGCAATGGTACGGGGATTCGGACTATACCTATTCGCGTCTGCACATGCCGGCAAGGCCGATGACGCCTTTGCTGTTAAGCCTTAAGCAACGGGTGGAACACTTAACCGGGTTTACCTATAACAGCGCGCTTTGCAATCTCTACCGTCACGAGCGTGATAGCGTCGCGTGGCATGCGGATGACGAAGCAGAGTTGGGCACAAACCCGGCCATCGCCTCGCTCAGCTTTGGCGGAGATCGGATTTTTCAATTCAAGCCAAAATCAGGCGCGACCTTGCCGTTCGATATCAACCTGAAAGCGGGCAATCTGTTATTGATGAAGGGCGAAACCCAACACTACTGGCTGCATCAGATCCCCAAGACCAACAAGCCAACTGGCGAGCGCATCTGCCTTACGTTCCGGATGACCTATTCCTGATCTAAGACGTCAAATGTCTCATGCTTGATTATATAGATATTACGAATACTGAATTCTTTTAAATGTCATTTATATCTATTTTGATAGTGATTAGATTGGCTCTAGATAAACCTTTGGAGCCAAATGATGAAAACCCAACTTATGAAAGCAATGATTCTTAATAGTTACGGTGAGAATGCTAAATTTGAACAAGCAGACATACCAACCCCAGAACTTAAGCCTGGCCACGTAATCGTCCGAGTTTCTGCAACAAGCGTTAATACCGTCGATACGATGATCCGGGAAATGGGGCAAGAAAACTTACCCATAGCACCCGACTTACCTGCTGTTCTTGGAATGGATTTTGCTGGAACGGTAGAGGCTGTCGGCGAAGGGGTAACAGAGTATACCATCGGTGATGAAGTGTATGGCTGTGCGGGCGGTCTTGCTGAATTGCAAGGGGCCTTAGCGGAATTCATACTTGCTGATGCTAATTTGATTGCTCGTAAGCCTAAAGGTCTGTCCATGCGCGAAGCCGCTGCGCTTCCTCTGGTTGGTATTACGGCACTTGAAGGTCTAAAGCGTGCAGGGGCCAAAAACGGGCAAATGATCCTTGTTCACGGCGGCGCTGGTGGTGTTGGACATGTTGTTGTTCAGCTTGCAAAATATTTTGGCGCAGATGTTTACGCCACAGGAACCGGCACGGAACAGCTTGACGCGATTAGAGGCTATGGCGCAACGGCCATTGATTTCCGGGAAGAAGCCGTTTCTGATTATGTGGCTCAATATACCAAAGGCGCTGGTTTCGATGTTGTTTTTGACACCGTTGGCGGGCCTAACATGCTTAATTCTTTTGAAGCTGCATCACTAAACGGCAACGTTGCAACAACCGTTGCGATGACAGAGCTTGATTTAACTCCGGCACATTTTAAAGGTCTGTCCCTTCATGTGGTGTTTATGCTTATTCCAATGTTGCACAATCATAAGCGCGAGGACCATAACATTGCCTTATCCACCCTTGCAGAGATTGTGGATCAAGGGGGGCTGACACCTTTGGTGGATCCAAATCATTTTGGCTTCATGGATGTGAACGAAGCCTATAGCCATCTGACAAGTGGTAACGCCGTTGGTAAAGTTGTTATAGAACTATAAGAAAATTATCGGCCAATATGGGGTGGCCAGTATAGGGTGGTTCGCCGCCCATACTGGCCCTGATAACGAGCTCCAATAAAGAAGTTCAGAGAATAGCCTCAAAAAGAACGAGGCCTAAGGCCTATCAGCCCACAGCCCCAGATCAATCCCCTGATATATCTTCGGCAAGCATAAGCGCATTGTTGTCGGGGTCATAAAAGGTCGCCGTTTTGACCATGCCTTCAACCACGTCTGTTGGGCCATCAAATCGAACGCCGGCATCTTCCATCTTGCCCCGTGCGGCATCAAGGTCAGGAATGCCAAACACAGGAACACAGTTTCCCGGTGCCGGTTTTGTGTGTTCGCCCAGACCGATTGTCACGTTTTGTGTGTTGGTTCTAATCTCTGACCAGCCGGCTTCATCCGCATGATACATAAGCTCAAAGCCGAGCATTTCCTGGTACCAATCCGCACTTTTGTGACGGTCAGTGACCGACATTGCAATTGTGATCATTTCATTCAAATTTACGAGCGACATATCTTTTCCTTTACTGAGCTTTTCATTTCCGGGGTTTTTCCTTTAGGGCTTTCTTGTCTTCTTAAAATATAGTAACTATACTTTATGGACATAAATGTATTTGTCAACATCACATCACGGGCATGGGCGCTGCCCATCCTTGCAAAGCTCCACGCTGGCGTTCCGGGGCGGCAAGCCCCCTTGCTGAGCGCAACGGGCGCAAGCCGAACGGCCTTCGCACAAAGTATGGATCATCTGATCAATATCGGCCTGTTGGAACGCAACCCCGGCCACGGGCACCCCCTGCGCCCGGAATTCCGCCTGACCCCGCTGGGCAAAGTCGCAGCCGAAATGGCGAGTAAAATTCTGGATGTTTCGGAAGAATCAGAGCAGGACTTGATACGCAGATCCTGGACCTTGCCCGTTCTGGCAACCCTACAAAAGCCAAGTCAATTCAGTGAGATCAAGCGCAATCTATCCACCATCACAGACCGCGCCTTGTCACAGTCCCTACGACGCATGGAAGACCGACAATGGATCCACCGAAGGGTCGAAAACGCCACCCGCCCGCCAATGCCAATATACCACCCGATTAATACCGGGGCGATGATTAGTGGAGTGACAAGCGGTGTGATTTTGGGGTGATGGTAAAAGTTTGTTCTGGGACGGTTACAGTATGTTTTTTAGCTGCTTAGTGCCAGAAGCGGAAGTTAGTTGAATTCGAAGCGAACGACAACTCTGAGCCCAAACTTACCAGATCAGGTATCCATAATGTGACCTACTCGAATCAAGTTGCCATCAGTGTCGATGACTGCTAGCTCGCAAATACCCCAAGGTTTGTTTTCGGCTTCCGTAAACCGCGGGATGCCTTCAACTGGTAAATTTAGAGCTTTGTATTCGTTGGAAAGAACGCTAGCGTCATCAACCCTGACAAAAACACCATGATCTGAAGTTTCTGCAACATGTTGAGGGGACTTGAAAAAATGCAACTCAATCTTATCTCGATGAAGGATCAAATATCCTTCTTCGAGATATTCAGACCCAAACTCGAATCCTAAATCGCTGTAGAATTTTTTCGTCGTCTCAAAATCAGAACTTGGAAGAATTGGACAAGCACGGATGAGCACCACATTGATCTCCTTCTATTTTGCTACCTTAGCACATTTATAGGGCGACAGTAACTTTGTATGCATAGTTGTCGTTCTGCCATCTGAACGATGAGGACCGCTATGGGTTGGAAGCAGACGTTCCAATAACAAATCAAACAGTATAGGAAAATACTGAAAATACAACCTATGATGATGTTTTGCGACCCCCATCAGCCCATCAAAACAGGCCGCCCCTTCGCCGTTGCAATAATAGCGCTTTCGATGAAGAGTTGGTCGCCGCCGGCGTCGGTGATGATTTTATCGAACTGGTCGACCTCTACGATGATATCTGTGGCACCGCTTTCCTCTGCCATTTGATAGGCCTTTTCTTCTGCGTGGGATTTGGCGTAGTCGATGGCGTCTTGCGCGACGGTGAAGTTCTTTTGCTCGGTGCCCATATGGGTGCGGAAGCGGCCCTTTTCGGGGGAGGAGATCATGACGGTGTATTTCTGGACAACGCCGCCGCAAACGGCACCGACTGCGTTTGACACATCGGCGTTTTCCGGCAGGTTCAGTTCGGTGTTCAGGCGCGCGGTGATTTCCGGGTAATAGATGGCTGACGGCGCGCCCGTTGCCACAATGCCTCTGCCCAGTTTGACGGTAAAGTCCAAAAGGGGAGAGGTGCCTTTGCTGTCGCCTTTATCGGTATCTGCTTTGTTTCGCAGCGCATTGTCCAGCAGGGCCATGCCCAGACTTTGGGTATTGGTCATCTGCGGAATGTTTTCTTCGATAAAGGCAGTATCGAGAATGGTTTTACCCGCCTGAACGATTGTTTGTTGATAAATCATTTCCGCAAGGTCATCGGGGGTGACGCCCAACAGGTAATTATCGCGCTGGGATTGTCTTAAAAACAGTTGCGCGCAGAGCAGGGCGCCATCGCGGGTCCAGTTGTTTTGTTTGTTCAGTATATGGCTGCTGTCACTTGGGGTTAGGCCCGCATTAATCACGAGGCCGCGATCAATCAATCGTTGCAAGGGGCCAGCCATGGCCGGACGTTCCAGTAACTTGTTCAGGGCAACGGGGCCATCGGCCAGACTTTCCCATATTTCCAGCTCCAGCCGAGACAGGCTGGTCAGGGCGGTGTTGAGTTCGCGCAGCTTCAGGGCAAAGCGCCCGTCGTGCTCGCCAATGCGATCATTACGGAGCTGTTGTTGTAGTTCTCCCAGAACCCCGGGGTGTTGTTGCGCCAACAGACTAATGGGATAAGCCCGTCGAGGACCAATAGTAAGGCCCTTTTTAGGGCGGTTGAGGGCGACTTCACTGTCGCCGCCCAGTCCATAGGTGCTGACGGCGACGGCCTTGACCATGGTGCGCCAGCCGCCGACGTTGGCGCCTTCTTCGCTGAGTTTGGGTTCGCCATCCATCAAGATCGCGATATCGGTGGTGGTGCCGCCCATATCGACCACAAAGACATCGCTGGCGCCAGAGAGATACTTGGCCCCGACCACAGAGGCTGCAGGACCGGACAGAATAGTTTCAACCGGACGTTCCAGCGCGGTTTGCGCAGATATCAGTGACCCGTCGCCCTTGACCACCATCACGGGGGCCTTGATGCCCTTTTCCTGTAACATGATATCGACGGAATGGATCAGCTGATGCAGTTGCGGGATCAACTGTGCATTCAGGAATGCGGTGAGGGCGCGGCGCGGGGCATCCAGCCCCGATGACAGTTCGTGGGCACAGGTCACCGGGCGGTCTGTCTTTTCCAGTATCAGGTTGCGGACGGCTTCTTCGTGGGATGCATTGCGCACCGAGAAATAGCCCGCAACCGCAAAGGCGGATACATTTGGGGCGTGTTCGTCAATGGCCCGTTTCACTGCGTCGATATCCAGCGGGGATTGCTCATCCCCCAGGGGTGTATGCCCGCCATCAATAAAGACATAGGGGTTCTTGCCAATGGCGGTGCCGAGGTTGGATCGGTCGAGTGACCCCTTGTCATAGCCGATCATGATCAGACAGACCGGGCTGTCATGAGCTTCGACAATGGCGTTGGTGGCAAGGGTGGTGGACAGGGATACCATGCGGATCTGGTCGCCTTCGCGATCCATAATCCGGTTGACCGCATCACAGATGCCGATGGACAGGTCGTGTTTGGTTGTCAGTGACTTGGCGGTCCGCAGCACACCGCCTTCTTCTGTGAAAAGAACCGCATCCGTATAGGTGCCACCCGTATCAATACCTAACAACATTCCCGAATAATTCCCTGAAAATACCTGAGCCATAAAGAGTTAATAGTCGCGAAAACGAACTTTTAATCAAGGCGTAAAGAGCGAAGTGTAGCTGACCTACACGAGCGATGACATAACGCTGATTGATCGTTTAGTTTTACTGCTATATGACCTAGCAATTTACTCGGAATACTGCTTCTCTAAAAGCGACGAATTTTCCTGACGCAAATAGATCAAAAAAAGGGGGCGTGGTGCCACACCACCTTTAAGCACTCTTCTTTTTGTTGTTTTTAATCAGGTACTCTTCTTTTTGTTGCCCTTAATAAGGCCAAGCGCACCGATCATGCCGATGGTCACAATACTGACGCCAATGATCTCTATGGTCGTCGGGATTTCACCAAGAACGGGCAGGGCAAGAATAACGGCTATACCGGGGACCAGTGCGGCGAAGACTGCGCCCTTTGCTGCGCCGAGCAAGGCAACTGCCTTGGTATAGAACAGCAGGGCGAGAACAGCAGAACCGATGCCTTGGAAAGCGGCCTGAAACAGGGTTTCTTTGATCGGTGCAACAAAGATCTGTGGATCGCCAAAGATAAAGTAGAGCGGCAGGTAAATCACCATGGAAAGCACGGCAACCAAGGCTGTGGCGTGGAGTGGATCTGCCTTGAAATACTTTGTGCCTACCGTATAGCACGCCCAACAGCCACCCCCGGCGACAAACAACAGGTGTCCCATCCACTGGTTATCACCCGCCATCGCCAGACCTGACCAACCGAGCAGGGCAACGCCGAGGATAATAACCCCCAGACCGAGCAAACGGTTTCTGTCGGGGCGATCCCCAAGGATAAACCAGCCGCCAATTGTAGACAGGGTCATCATGCAGCTTGGCGCAATGATCCCCATGTGACTTGCCGGGGCAAAGTTAAGTCCTGTCACAGTGAGCAGCATATAGGGCGCGCCAGCTCCGAAGGCAAAAAGAAGCCCGCCAGGCAAGCCGATGCCTTTGAAACCACGTTTGAGGATCAGGGGTAGAAGGATGGTGCCCGCCACCCCAAAGCGCAGGGCCGTAATATCATATGGCGTCAGGGTCTGGTTCTGAAGACCGAGGCTGGATACCACAGGCCACGCCCCCCACAACAGAGCAGCCATCAGGCCGTAGATAATACCCATTGTCAGTGTGCTTTGCTCTGCTTTTAAAACCTGATCCATACCCGTTACCTGATACTCAAAAATTAACCTGAAACTGAAAAAGCCAGTACTTAGTGTTTATTATCTTAACCATAGCTGATTATTTGCATCGTTTTGCTGCAAAATAAGTGGTTTCCAGATCAAAAAACTGCAACAAATAGAAATCGAAGCGTTTTTTCGACCTGTAACTGGAAGCCGCAACAGATTAGTGTTGCCCCTCTGATTAGCTTGAGCCAGACCACTTCAAAGACAGACCAACATAAAGACCAAGATGAAAATAGATAATTTCGACAAAGCTATCCTGAGATTATTACAGGAAAATTCCCGCCTTAAATCAGATAGCATTGCGGAGCAGGTTGGTCTGTCCGCGACCGCATGTCAACGCCGTATTAAACGCTTGCGCGATATGGGGGCCATCGAAAAAGAAATTGCGGTGATCAACCCCGATGTTTCAAACCATAACCTGACCCTGATTGTGCAGGTAATTATCGAGCGTTGCCACGCAGAAATGTTGAAGAAGTTAACGGTCCAATTCCTTGCCGAACCTGAAATTCAGCAGTGTTACAACGTAACCGGGGCTTTTGACTTTTTGTTGATCGTCACAGCGGAAAACATGACAACCTATGACAGCTTCACCAAGCGGGTGTTTTTTGACAACCCGGCAATACAGGAATTCACTACCACCGTTGTGATGGAAAACGTCAAACGTGGTCTGGAATTACCAATTTAGCCCCTAGCTGTTTTAATTGGGGCTGCTTTAGTTAGGGCTATTTTATTTGGCGGCGCGTTGTCGGAAGTTCCTGAACTCTGTAGCCTCATAAATCGAGGTGTTTGGAATAGTTGTCTAACTTAATTTTAGCTTAAGGCGTAAAGCGCGACGTGTAGGTGACCTACATGAGTGATGAAACAGCCTGTGAGATATTGGAAGAAAAAGTTAAGTTAGACGACTATGTTTAGGCCTGAATCAGGCCCTGCCAATGGGGCGAAGATTGCACGATTTCTGCCATGGCCTGATAGCCTTTTCCGGTTGAATGCAGACCGTCATTCTCTGTCAGTCCGGCCATGAAATCATCGCTCGCGCTCAGGGCTTTGTGCATATTGATATAGGGGATGTTCAGGTCCTGACAGATCGCACTGTATTCTGCTGAACCGCTGGCCAGTTCCGCGTTTTTGAAGTCAAAATTCATATTAGATACTGTCGAGAAAAAGGGCAGCTTGCTTTCATCAACAGGTGTCGGGCCAAAGACAAGCAAGGGGGCGATTTCTGAAAGCTCTGTCATCAGGGCTTTGAAGTTGTTCATGGCTCTACGGCGTGGTGTTCTCGGCATAGGTTTTTGGGGTATACCACTTTCGATAAGGGCGAAATCGTTAGACCCCGTGGCAAAGACAATAAAGTCCTTTGCATCTTTAAATCGTGCCTGACATTCAGCTGCGGCCCGATCTGATATTTCCTTGAGCGTTTGCCCTCTGACACCCAGGTTATAGTGGATAAAGTTTTCGCTGCTATCTGTTTCCAAGAGGGCGAGGCGTCCGGGCATTCCCAGCCGCGCTTCATCGCCCATACCCTCCATGACAGATGCGCCCAGAAAACAAACTCGTTTCATCTTTTTATCTTTCGGTCTTTATAGCGGTTCAAATTTGTATAGTTATTCAAATTAATCTTTGCTCAAGGCGTGAAGAGAGAAGTGTAGGTAACCTACATGAAGGATGAAGCAACGAAGAGAAAGGGTTAAGATGATTAACTACGTGAATTAGGTGAAGAGGGAAGGGTAAGCCCCAAGTGCCTGAGCACCGCCCGTGTGGAGGAAGATCACTGTATCGCTTTTGGTCAATCGGCCCTGTCTGATATGATCGACAAGGCCAGCAAAGGCTTTGCCGGAATAGACGGGGTCCAGCAATATACCTTCGGTTCTGGCGAGCAGTTCAATGGCTTCGTTTCCTGCTTCAGATGGAATGCCATAGTTACTGCCGCCATAGCCCGTTATCACCTGCAAGTCCTGTTCTGGGTCCCAAGTCTCGAACCGACCAAGGCGCTCCAGCGTTTCCGGCACAATAGACTTGATGGCGTCTGTAACTGGCGCGGGGTCTCCATCAACTTCTACCCCGAGAATAGGGAAGGGACGTTTCAAGGTGATCATGCCGGCAATGAGGCCAGCTTGCGTTCCGCCGCTGGATGTGGCGTGGTAAAGCGCTTTGGGGCTGAGGCCCAAGCTGCGGCACTGTTCGTGAATTTCCATCAGGGCACTGGCATAGCCAAGGGCGCCAACTGCATTAGAGCCGCCAACGGGAATGATATAGGGCGTTTCGCCAGCTTCTGTCATATCCGATGCCAATTCGTCCATAATGCGGTCCCGGTCAGAGCCGCCGGGATGAATAGCAATCTCGGCGCCGAGCAACTTGTCGAGAACAAGGTTCCCTGATGTCTGGTAAGCCGGATCTTGCCAGTCAACATTTCGCACCAGAACGAGATGACACTTTAACCCGTAACGTGCCGCTGCGGCAGCAGTCTGTCGAACATGGTTGGATTGCAGGCCACCAGCCGTAATCACACAGGTTGCTTCCTTGTCGAGCGCATCCGCAATCAGAAACTCAAGCTTGCGGGTTTTATTGCCGCCCCCGGCAAGGCCTGTGCAGTCATCCCGTTTGATAAAGATCTCTGGCCCGTTTAGTTCTTTTGATAACTTACTTAAAAGATGTAGGGGCGTCGGGGTGAAGGCCAGCGGCACAGATGAATTGAATTCGGTGAGCATGGGGTACCTGAGAAACGAGAGGGCAAAAGGCTTAAAACTGTTCAGAGGGTTACTCTGATCGCTTTCTGGTTCTACTTCAATAGGGAGGGGTGAATTTCTGGTTTCTTGCGGGCATTAATTGTTTGTGGAGTGTTTTCAGATTTTTTCGTTATCGGAGCCCTATAGGCGTCAAGCTTCGTCTTTGATTACAATGTGCAAAAAGGCGGGGAGCCATTTCTGCTTACGGCATGAAAAGCTTTATTAAACAATCCGTCAAATAAAAGGTTCAGCAATAAGATTCATGGGCTAAAAGGTGGCACCAAAAAAACAGGAGGAAGAGCTAGACCAACAGATTAAGCTTCTTCAATATGTCCTGTTTTAACCAGCAGCGTTGTGTCTTTTGTGAAATCGTAGCTGATCTCTGTTCCGGCTGGATAGCGCAACCATGATCTTTTGGGAAAAGTTCGGCCATTGGACTGTAGCTCACCGGTAACGACCAGAACTTCCATGCCTTTGTCCGGGGTGGTCAGTGTTGCGTTGGAACCCACATCCCATTTTTGCAGGGTGACTTTTTCGCTCTCGAACTCATGCAGGTTCAGAACTGTCTGTCCTTTGTGACAACCTTCTGTCCAAAAGCTTTTGTTGTTTGTGTTCACGGACTTTTGTTCCGCATCGTTTTTATCAAACTGCCAGAGCTTCACAAAGATGGTGCAACCCTCGACTGTATGGGGAGAGTGGCTGGTGCCAATCGGATTGCGCACATAGGTCCCGGCGGGAAAGTCGCCGTACTGATCAGAGAAGGTTCCCTCAAGCACAAAGAACTCTTCGCCGCCATCGTGGCTATGTTCCGGGAAATACTTGTCGCGATCGAACTGCACAATCGTTGTTGCGCGTGCGACCTCATCGCCAATGCGGTCAAGCATCGTCCTGTTAACCCCCGGTGCCGGAGAAGGCGACAGGCTTGTATCCGAAGGATGTAGTTCAACAGGTTTCGTGAAATCAGCATTGATGCGCATCGTGCTCTCCGTCATATACCTATGAGTAGGTAATTTGTAATGTTTATCATTTATGTCTTTAAAAAGAAACGTCAAGGGATTATCTATCAATTAATAGGTAAGCTGGACTATAAGCTAAATTAAGAGAGATAAATGAGCGAAAGATCAAAAACGGCATCGGCAATTATGGACATTGCAGAAGACTACATTCGTACACGTGGCTATAACGCCTTTAGCTTTCGCGATATCTCTGCCGAAATTGGCATCAAGACAGCCAGTATTCACTATCATTTTCCCTCCAAGGCGGATTTGGGCGTCGCGGTCACGCAACGATACACCGAACGCTTTATAGAAAGTCTGGGGGACGCTGATGCCTATCCCGCAATGGAACAGGTTCGGCGCTATAAAGAAGCCTTTCGGTCTTCTTACGCTGCGGGGGAACAAATGTGTCTCTGCGGTATGTTAGGGGCCGAGATCTCATCACTCCCAGATAACGTGATGATGAAATCCAAGGCCTTCTTTGATCAAAATATGTCCTGGCTTACCCGTGTCTTTCTATCTGATAAGGCAAGCGCCTATTCTGAAGACAGTGCACAAAGCGAAGCCCTGAAACTTTTGGCGTTGCTGGAAGGGGGGCTTATTGTGGCCCGCACGCTGGACGGTCTGAAGACTTTTGATCAGATTATTGACTACAATCCCCAGTAATAATAACGAGCTGTAACAGCAATTCTTTTCATTGTCCTGTCAGGTCGAAAAAAACTATGGACACTATTCTTGTGGCTGTGCCATTCTGCGTTGAATTCTCGTCAAGGTTTTGGTGCGTACTGGTTACTATTTTATAACTTATTCTCGTTTCAAGCAGATTAACGTCTGCCAAAGTATCATCGACTTGATAAGGCTGTGTGGGGGTCCTTATCTTTTGCTTTTTTTAGTTAGAAATACGATATCGCACTGTCGATGTCTGAATATCCAAAGATATATTCTGGTAGGCTCTTTGTTTCTGTTGTTGAACTTGGGGGCGTTATCCCTTGTTCCATCTGGTGCTGTTGCGCAATCAAGTGATGGCGCAATCAATGGAGCTGCCGATGAGGCAATTGAAGATATCTATTCCGGAGATCGTTACCAAAGTGAACCGCCTTTTGATGTAAAGACCGAGAAGGTCGAAAAGAAGGTACCAGAGAAGAAAAAAGAAGATTCTGAACCCTTTGACCTCTCGGCATTGGAGTTTTTAGGGAAGATCATTCTTTATGGCTTCCTGGTTGTTGTTGTGGTCTTGCTCGCTAAAGCTGCCTATCGCTATTTCAGCGATCTAAAGCGGCGACCGCAGAATAAAACAGTCGTTGAAGACGAGGCGAACTCCTATGCCAGAGTGACGCGCATTTCAGATGAATTGAGTAAGGAAACACTTGACCATGCGGATGAATTGGCGCGGCAAGGGCACTTCGAAGCTGCAATTCGGGCCATTCTTTTGTGTTGCCTGAAACACGTCAAAGAAAGTTACCACACGACGTTACCCGATGCTTTGACGAATAGAGAGATTTTACAGGCAGATTGGCTACCAGCTGATATCAAGAAAAAAATGTCTGTTATCGTAAACGCCGAAGAGTTAACCGAATTTGGCGGACGTTCGGCTGGACCAGAAGAATTCTCATCGTGCCGTGAAGCATTTCAAATTTTTTTGATGCCTGAAAGCATGACATCAAGTCATCAAACTGTTTCTCAGCAGGGAGGGGCATAATGGACGATCGGGTCTTTTCAAAGCGTACCCTGTTGTGGTTGGTCGTGATTGGAATGCTTTCGTTTTTGGGCGCTTTTGTTGCTTCTATCTATCAGGACAAGCTCGTTAAGCTGAATTCCTACGGGGCCAATTCCTATTCTGAGTCCGCTGTTGGCCATAAAGCCTTTACCAAACTTCTGCAAAAAATGAATTTTCGGACAAGGATTAGTCGAGAAATTCGTGGCGGGTTTAATTTTTCTGACGTCAAACTGGTGATCGAACCGCAATCGGCATCTGGATTATCGAATACTCTGACAGGTTTTAGCGGTGTCGGATCATTGATTGTTTTGCCTAAATGGGATGTCCGTCCGGACCCGCAAAATAGCCGCTGGGTCAAAGAAATGGAGTTACGTCAATCAGGGCAGGTACAAGATATTCTGGATTATGTTGATGGTGATCTGGAACTGGTCCGAAATGACGTTACTCTAACCGCTGAAAATTTCACTTGGGATTCTGAGTTATTTTCTCTGGATCAGCAGCTATCTGTACTTGCACCGCAGTTGATTGCTGAAAATACAGATGTTTTACGTCCACTAGTTTATAATGATCAGGGTATTCTTTTAGCCGAAGTCATTCAGTCAGATTTTTTCTATGACATTGATCGTACCTGGGTGTTAAGTGATCCGGATATCCTGTCAAATCATGGTCTGGATAACGCTGGAAATGCTGCCTTTATTGTTAGTGTCATCAATGAACTTACACATGGTAAAACCGGTGGCGTAATCATTGATGAAACATCTCATGGTTATGCGTCAGAGCCAAGTTTATGGCAAAAGATGTTCGAATTTCCTTTTGCTGTTGTCACTTTGTTGGTTGCTGTATCGGTTCTGTTTCTCGCATGGAGTAGCTTTACCCGATTTGGATCACCTGAGCGAAGTAATAAAGAGTATCAGGCAGGCAAAGAATTTTTAATTGGAAACACAGCTGAGCTTCTTGCTTTTGGCGGGCACGGGGCATTGATGCTCAAACAGTACGTGGACAGATCTTTGCAATCTGTTGCTATGAACTTGCATGCGCCGAAGAATTTGGAATCATATGAACTTTTGCAGTGGCTTGATCGTGTTGGTTACGCGCGTGGTGTTGAAATGAGCAGTAGCGAAGTTATCAAGACAGCAGAAGATTTATACCAAGCAAATACATTTAACGTTTTAGCTGCCATTCGCGCAGCACAGAATATCCATAGATGGAAACAGGAGATGCTGCATGGAACTGGATGATATCCGGACCATTAGTGAAGGTTTGAAGACGGAAGTTCGCCGTACAATTGTCGGACAAGAAGGCGCATTGGATCTGATGCTGGTCAGCCTTTTGTGTAAGGGGCACCTTTTGTTGGAAGGTGTGCCGGGAACAGGTAAAACGCTGTTGGTTCGTTCCTTTTCAAAAGCCTTAAATTTAAAGTTTGGTCGTATCCAGTTTACGCCTGATCTTATGCCGGGTGATGTGCTAGGTACCAACTTGTTTAATTTTCAGACCAATGAGTTTTCACTCACCAAAGGACCTATCTTTACTGATTTGCTTTTGGCGGACGAAATCAACAGAACACCGCCTAAAACACAATCTGCCTTGCTCGAAGCTATGAGTGAACGATCCGTAACAATTGACGGCACCAGCCATGATCTTGGCGCAGGATTTTTAGTGATTGCAACTCAAAACCCTATTGAACAGCAGGGAACTTATCCCCTGCCGGAAGCTCAGTTAGACCGTTTTATGTTCAAGCACGTTTTGGAATACCCCAGTGAAGCTGAGGAACGGTCGATTGTTGCAATGCATGGCCATCAGACATCAATGCCAAAGCTGGATGAATTTGGTATGAAGGGTATCGCTGATTTGGACAAGCTGGAAGAGATGAGAGCACTGGTTGCCAAAATTAGATTAAGCCCGGATATAACCAACTATATCGTATCTGTTGTCCGTGCCACGCGTGAACATCCTGCACTTCAATTCGGTGGATCACCAAGATCTGCAACGATGCTGGCGGCTGCTTCCAGAGCATATGCAGCTTTACAGGGACGGGACTATGTTATTCCTGATGATGTGAAGTTTGTAGCTATTCCCGGATTGCATCATCGTGTTGTTCTGGCGCCAAGTGCAGAGATTGAAGGAACACGGACAAATAATGTTATTCGTGAAATTCTGGAACAGACAGCTGCCCCGAGATAATGAGACCAACGCTTCGTAGTGCCCTTCTTATTTCGCTGGGAATACCCCTCAGCCTTGTTCTGATTGTTTGGGATGAGGGACTGTGGCTGTTTGGTGTGGTTTATTTGTTCCTGGCCCTTTTGCTCATTGGCTTTGATGCCCTGAATTCATTGGGGCCAAATCGAATAGCTCTTTCGCAAAATATCCCGCAAATACTCTATGCCGGGCACGAAGACTATGCGTTCTTCTCGCTCACAATTTCCAGTCGCCTTCGGGCATTTGGTGTAACAGCATTGCTGGATGTGGAGATTGAGTATCTTAAAAAGGCCGCTCCTGTAATTATTGATCGTCTGGATCAAAAGGCAGTTGGTGAACTGGCCTTTCCTCTTGTTGTAAAGCGCCGAGGGAAAGCCAAGATAACCAACTTATGGCTCAAGTGGTATAGCCCTTGGGGGTTGATTGTTCGTCAGACAAAGTGGGGCCTGGGGCACGAAGTATCGATTGTACCAAACGTACATGCCGTAAAGACTGCGGCATTACAGATTGATAGTCGCGATGCGTTTCACGGGACAAAGGTGCAACAACAACGTGGCGACGGCACCGAGTTTGATGCCTTGCGCGAATATCAGCCTGGGTATGACCTGCGTTCTATTGACTGGAAGCATTCCGCGCGACATCGAAAATTGGTCTGTAAGGAATTTCAGGTCGAACGAAATCATAATGTTATTCTGGCTTTCGATACAGGCCATCTGATGACGAGACCTATTGATGGCTTGCCGCAGCTGGATCATATGATCAATGCTGGATTACTGTTGGGGTTTATGGCTCTTAGGGGCGGGGATAAGGTTGGCCTTTATGGTTTTGATGCCAAGGTGAGACGGCTTGCAAAACCTTTGGGCGGACATCAGGCCTTTAGCCATCTACAATCAAATTGTGCAGAGCTGGATTACCAGCATAATGAAACTAACTTTACGCTGGGACTTTCTCATCTTGCTGGCAAGCTGCAACGCAGATCACTCATCGTACTCTATACAGATTTTGTCGATACAGTTACAGCAGAGCTGATGATTGAAAATGTAACCCGGATCGCCAAACGTCACTTGATTATTTTTGTCACGTTGGAAGATCGTGAACTTGCAGAGGTTGCCGAAAGAAAACCTCATTCTGTAAATGATATTGCCAAGTCAGTTGTTGCTGATGATTTCCTGAGAGATCGGCGGGTTGTGTTTGAGCGGTTACGTCGTCTCGGGGTACATTGTATTCAGGCCCCGGCAGATTCATTGAGTGCTGATCTTGTTGAGCGTTATCTGGCGATAAAGCATCAGGAGCTTATCTGATATGGAGAGACTGATATAATGTCGGATACTGTGCTGAAAAGTTCCCAGTTTCGTAAAGAACGGGAAGCTTCCTGGAAAGAGCTTCAGGATCTGGTGGAAAAGATTGAAAAGAAGGGTGTCAAATCATTGGATGCAGATCAGTTGATGCGTCTGCCAAATCTTTATCGATTTACACTTTCCTCTTTGTCTGTTGCCCGAGGTGTTTCGTTAGATCGTAACTTGCTTGAATATCTTGAGCTTCTCTCGACGCGGGCATATTTCTGTATCTATGGGGTGCATGCCAGTTTCGGAGGAACTGTTTTCAAATTCCTGTTTGAAGAATTACCTGCGGCTGTTTGGAATGCGCGTTGGCGCATACTACTGACAACTATTATCATGCTTATTGCCGCGCTTATCGCCTATTATCTGACGATTACAAATGAAGAATGGTATTACACCATTGTAAGCGATGGGATGTCCAGCGGTCGTACGCCGGCCAGTGCGACAGAGGATCTACGAAAAGGTTTGTATGACGGTGCTGACATTGAGGCTCATGAGTTAAATGTTTTTGCGTCATCTCTGTTCTCGCACAATTCGTCTGTTGGCATGTTTTCTTTTGCACTCGGGTTCGCTCTCGGAGTGCCAACGATTATCCTAATTTTTTATAACGGTCTTACCCTGGGCTCATTTGTCGCCCTCTACAGTAGCCGTGGTTTAGGCGTGGATGTTGCTGGCTGGTTGTTTATTCATGGTACGACCGAACTGTTGGCGATTATTTTGTGTGGTGCTGGTGGGCTTGGACTTGCCAAGGGGATGATTATGCCCGGGCGGAAATCCAGACTTTCAAACCTTGCACACGAAGGGCGGCAAGCGGCAAAAATTGTGATTGGGGCCGTTCTTATGCTTTTGATTGCGGCAATACTAGAAGGTTTTGGACGCCAGTGGATAACGGATACATCGACACGCTTTCTTATTGGTGGCTCTATGCTTGCGTTCTGGGGGGCGTATTTTGGCTATTGGGGGCGTAAAATATGCAAAAGACAGTGACGACTTCTTCTTCAAAGGCGCCTTCATTACAAATGTCTGGATCAAACAAGAAGCAAATCAAGGCTAAAGCCGAAAAAGAGAAAAGTCACTGGCGGCGCGTGATTACCCCCGAAGGTGTTCCAGTCAGCTTTCAGCTGGCTTCTCGCGGGGACCGTTTGGCTGCTGTATTACTGGATCTGATGATTGTATACGGCTTGCCGCTATTGATAATCCTCGGGTTTCTTTTCTCTGGTATTTGGGAAAATTTTCTTGAAAAGGAAGAGTTCCTCTATGTTCTCTTTTCTTTTGTCACTGTCCTTTTGTTTCTTTGGTATAATTTCTATTTCAGTTTCTTTGAAATTAAATGGCAAGGACGAACGCCGGGGAAACGTGCTCTGGGGATCAGGGTTGTTGATCGTTACGGGGGACAGTTAAAACCCGATGCCGTTTTTGCGCGAAACCTCATGCGTGAACTGGAACTCTTCTTGCCGATTTCGATGCTCTTTTCTCCTTTTGCATCCGGATATGATGGCCTCATTGATCTCTTGATTTGGGTTTGGCTTGGCGTTTTCATTTTCCTTCCTTTCTTTAACAAGGATCGCTTGAGAGCAGGGGATATGATTGCCGGAACCTGGGTTGTCAAAATACCGAAAACAAATCTGTTAGGGGATATTGTTCAAGACAAAGATATCCTCGGGTCCGGAACCAAAAAGCTTTCAGATAAGTTAGGGGCGAGTAAGGCAGGGCAAAAGGAATTATACAGCTTCTCGGATGAGCAGGTTGATGCTTATGGTATCTACGAATTACAAACCCTGGAAGAGTTATTGCGAAAACCAGAGGTAGCGCCCAAAACGATCAAGGAAGTTACAGAACGTATAAAAGCGAAGATCAAATGGGTTGAACCGCCAAAGTCCGAGACATCTTCATTCTATTGGAAAGGCCACAAAGCAGGAAGCACACAAAGTGACAAAGCTTTTCTAAAAGCTTATTACGCTGCGCTGCGTAAAAGGCTTGAAGCCAAGATGCTCTTTGGTGTTCGCCGGGAAAATAAACATGATAAATGATAATGATGTGAAACTGGAAAATAATTGGGGAAATGGTTCTTTAAATCTGGGTAACGTTTTAAAGAAAGGTTCCGTCGTTTTCTTCTCTAATAAGTTTTGGTTTTTTACGACCCTGACTTTTTTGTTCAAAATTCCTTTTATTATATGGTCCTTTTTTTCAGGTCATTATCTATTAGATCTGGAAAACCCTGCGGTAGACATGGATTGGTATGAACACGCTACTCTTTATCTATTATTGATATTACCGTTGTTTCTGGCTGAGGCTTCTGTTGTTTACGGTGTTTTCTTGCATATTTCCAATAAGCAAATATCGATGCTGGAATGTGTATTGAGTAGTTTGTCTCGTTTCGTTCCTGTCTTGGCTATCGGAGTTATCACGGTTGTTTCGTTTTATCTTGGACTTGCTCTATTAATTGTTCCGGGAGTGTATGCCATGGTTCTATTGGCGGTTGCTATTCCTGTGATCGTTGTTGAACAGCCGGGCATTATTAAGAGTATAAAACGGAGTTGTGAATTATCGCGGGGTAGTCGTTGGCCTCTGACTGGGTTATTGCTGATTTCAATTTTTATAACTGTTGTTTTTTCATATGGAACTGTTCTCTTCGAAGAATTGCTTTCTGCACCTGTTTATTTTGTTGTTGAAGAGATAATAAACTCTGCTGTAGCTGCTTATTGGCTTATTGTAAGTGCCTTTACCTATATTGAGCTCCGCCAGCTACAAGAAGGTCCAACAAAAGAGCAAGTGGCGTCTATTTTTGAGTGATCTAAAAAGCACTGATTGTTGAAGTTAATTACACTCTGAGATAGAGTGCACTCGTTTTAGTTTTTAAAAAGTTGATTTATTATCTGAGGGGGTAATATGAGTAATCTGAATGAGAACGTTGTTGGCCAATTTAGTATTGGCGACACGTTAGGCACGACGTTTAGTGTTTTCCTGAAACGTTTTGTTCCTTTGAATCTATTGGTATTGATCTTTCAATTACCAATGCTGATCTGGTCTGTATCTTCTGGTTTATTAACAGCCAGTGTTGAAAACCCGGAAGCTGCCTTTAATAGTTTTGGCAACCAGTTCATTTGGATTGCAATTGTTTCAACAATTCTTTCGTTTGCCTCTGCCTCTGCCGTTGTTTACGGGGTTTTTCTGGATATCACTGGACGCAATATTAGTATTGGTGAGTGCCTGTCCAAGAGCCTGAGTGTTTTGATTCCTGTAATTCTATCCGGCCTTTTGGCTTACATTATCATTCTTATTGGTACTGTATTACTGGTTGTTCCCGGAATCTTTGCGGCTATATGCTTTTTTGTTGTGATCCCAGTTGTGGTTGTTGAACGCCCGGGTATCTTTGCCAGCCTGAGACGAAGCGCTGACCTTACCAAAGGTAATCGCTGGTCTATACTGGGGCTTTTCCTAGCCATTATGGTTATTGCGATTGTTCTCGGGTTTATTAGTAACTTTATTACGATTTTCTTTGTTGGTACGAGTTTGAATACCATCGCTATTGTTATTTCAACCTTGATTCAGGTTCTTACAACGACATTTTTCTTGATTGTCGGTGCTGTGACCTACAACAATCTTCGCAATAGCAAAGAAGGTGTTTCTTCTGGCGAGATTGCCTCTGTATTTGATTGAGAACTATTCAGGTATAAATAAGGAAAGCCGGAGCGGTTTCGTCTCAGGCTTTTTCTTTATGTTGTGGTAAAATCTTGGTAAGCAGAATAACCATTTAGATGAGACGGCAGAATATATGTCAACACAGCACACATCCCATAAACAGGTTATAAACCGTCTTAAGCGGGCGCATGGCCATATGCATAAAATTATGGAAATGCTGGAAGATGAACGATCCTGTGTTGAGGTTGCTCAACAGTTATATGCCGTTGAAAAAGCCGTAGTCAAAGCGAAGAGGCTCTTGATCCACGATCATATTGATCACTGTTTGGGGCAAAAAGATCAAGATGCGCGATCCAATCAAACCCTAGATGAGTTGAAAGAGATCACAAAGTATCTCTGATTAATTTCTTTTTCAGATGATAGGTTAGAGCCAGAGAGATACAGTGCTGTAGTGCGTGCTCTGCTACGTCATCTTTCTCATTGAACAGGATTGCCCTATTACCGCTATAGATAAACTCGGTTGGATAGAGTTCACGAAACTGGTCAAGCAAGTTGGTTTGGCAATGAACATAAAGAGCGTATTGTCCCTGACCTTCCTTGGTTTGATCAATCCTTATTGTCGTTCCGCTTTTGGACTTTGATGTCAGAAAACTTGGCTGTCCCCATTTTAGAGTTTCCTCAATAGGTCCAACCTCAGAAATGCTGGCTGCTGTATCCAGTATCATTTTTCTGAGGTTGAGGAGCTTTTTGCGTATGGTGACAGGGTATTTGTCATATGCAGGAGCGACATTATCTGGCAACGATCTGGAAGTCATTTGGTTTTATGTCTCAAAGAGTCTGGTCGCAGTAAGTTCTTTATAAGCCAGAAGTCTAATCTAAAAGATGCTTGACTGTATAGCTATAGCCTAGCCTAAACAGTCAGGCACCTTATTCAACCATCATTTCTTTTCGATCTCAGCCAGATAAGCCTTGATCGCGCCATCCATTCCGTAGATCAGGGCATCTGCGGTGAGTGCATGGCCGATAGACACTTCGTCTGTCCAGGGAATGGCTTGTAAAAAATGAGCGAGATTATCGAGATTTAGGTCATGACCAGCATTAACGCCGAGGCCTGAATCACGGGCAGCAATCGCTGTGTTTTTGTATTTGGAAAGTACCTGTTCCCGATCATCCCGAAAGAAACATTCGTAGTAAGGGCCGGTATAAAGCTCGACACGGTCAGCACCTATCTCTGCCGCAGCAAGGGCAACATCAGGATCATGATCGATAAAAACGGATACGCGTGCATTTTGTGCATGAAGACGATCGACGATCTCTTTTAGTCTGTCTTTGTTATTGTGGATATCCCAGCCATGATCAGATGTATTTTGGTCCGGATCGTCTGGCACCAGTGTGACTTGCTCTGGTTTGGTATCGGCGACAAGTTCCATGAATTCTTCGGTCGGATTACCTTCTATATTGAATTCTATGTGCGCACCATATTCTTCGCGCAGCATCTTGGACAGGTCGTAAACATCAGATTTGCGGGTATGTCGTTGGTCCGGTCTTGGATGGACTGTGATACCGCCTGCACCTGCGGCCAAGGCAACTTTCGCCATACCGGTAACACTGGGGTAGTCAATGTCACGCTGGTTACGCAACAGGGCAATTTTGTTTAGGTTGATGCTTAGAACAGTCATTTTTTCCTCATATTGTTATGGTAACAATATAAATTGTTGTAGTATTCTGTAGAATAATGTTCTTATTATTGTTCTAGTCAATAAAAACATTGTTGGGGTAACAATGTGGATGCCACAAAATCTTGATCCTAAACTATCGGTCTATCGCGCAATAACGGATTGTCTGGCGCTTGATATCGAGCAGGGACGCCTTGTTGAAGGGGAAAAACTTCCCCCAATGCGAGAGCTTGCTGATGAACTCGGTGTTACTGTGGGGACTGTCTTACGCGCCTATGACCTTGCGGAACAGCGAGGCTTGCTTGTCAAGCAAACGGGCCGGGGGAGTTTTGTTCGCGCCCATAGGGAGCATGAGCAGCATAAGCAGGATGCATTAGATGAAACAGGCGCTGTTGACCTTAGTCGAAACACGCCGCCCTTTATTAATCTGGAAGCGCAATTACGACGTTCACTGATTGAGATTGGCAAGGATAGTAACCTTGATGGTATGCTCGAGTATGGCCAAAGCCAGGGGCTATTGCGACACCGTGAAGTTTTATGTGAATGGCTCGGTGGTCGAGGGTTCAATGCTAATCCCGAGCGCTTAATTATTACTGGCGGAGCACAGCAGGCACTAACCGCAGCTTTGGGGGCGTTGACATCACCCGGTGATACTGTGTTGGTTGAAGAGCTTTCCTATCCAGGTATCAAAAACTATGCACGTTTCTTTGGCATTAATCTGGTTCCTGTTGCGCTGGACGAAGGTGGTTTGGTTCCCCAATCTGTTGAGCAAGCTTGCCTCAGAAATTCTGTCAAAGCTCTTTATTGTATGCCCTTTGCTCATAATCCAACCACGGCAACGATGTCTGAAGCGAGGATTACCGAAATAGCAAAGATGGCGGATCAATACGGTTTCTTTGTTATTGAAGATGACGTCAATCCGCGAAGCCCAAAATCGAACTTCAAGCCAATTGCAGCATCTAATCCTGAACGTACCGTCTATATCAGTAGTTTGTCGAAAACCATTTCGCCGGGACTGCGGGTTGGAACGCTAATGCCGCCGCAGGGACTGTTGTCTCAGTTTTTGGCGGCAAGTCAAACGACCAGTTGGATGGCTCCACCGCTAATGGCTGAAGTCGCATGCCATTGGATCAAAGATGGCACAGCGAGTGAGTTGGAGGTACAGCGCAATGCGATAACAGCTAACTTGCTCAGGCAGGCGGCTGCTTGCCTTGAAGATATTCCCTATAGCTATAATGACGCGACGTCTCATCTCTGGATCCCTTTGAAGGATACCTGGAAAGCCGAAGAGTTTGCTGAAACTCTCGGGTTACGAGGGGTCAGGGTTTCACCTTCAAGTCTTTTCGCAGTTGATCCGGTTTCTGCACCATCAGGCGTACGCATCAATCTCACGAATATTGACGATGCTCTTTTGCAACAGTCTCTTACAGCTGTTGTCGAGCTTCTCAATAGTATGCCGCAGGCAACAAAATTTCAGATGTAATTTCCGAGTGAATATTGTGATTTGTTTGACGTGAGTTTGGAAATATATTATTTAACTAATGGGTTAATTTTCTTTTCGGTTAAGGTATGGATAATTTAAGCGATACATTCTTTGCATTGTCTGACTCTACGCGACGAGCCATTTTGTTGAGGCTGTCGAGGGGGGAGGCAACAGTGGGCGAGCTGGCTATGCCGTTTGAAATGTCTGCGCCAGCTATCACAAAGCATCTCAAGATACTCGAACGATCCGGGCTTATCCGTAAAGAGAAAGACGGCCAGTTACGTCGCTGTATTTTGCAGGAAAAGCCTTTGAAAGGTGCTTCTGAGTGGCTGGAACATTACAGCCACTTCTGGGAAGACAGCTTTGCACAGCTTGACGATACGTTGAAGGCGATGGTGGGTAAGGATCATTCCGAAGAGGGCGCGAAGTAAATGGCGGAACATAAAAGTCCAGAATATCTTTCAGATACAGGTTCTTCTGATTTGGCGTTGGAAATTACGCGACGCTTTGCTGCGCCCAGAAACATTGTTTTTAAAGCGCTGACCCAGCCAGAGATATTTAAAACCTGGTGGGGCCCAAAGGGATGTGATTGCAGTCACTGTGAAATCGATTTGCGTGTTGGCGGTCAGTGGCAAACAACGTTGGAAAATACAGGGGGTGATTGTTCCTCTAATCGGGTAGGAGGTGTTTATAAGGAAGTTGAAGACCCTTACAAGCTGGCCTTTACCTGGGCCTGGATCGGAGATGACGGTATTCGAGGGCACGAGACAGAGGTGACAATACTATTGCATGACGAGGGCGAGAAAACCTTGATGGAATTTTCCCAAAGGATCTTTGCAGATGCGGAGCAGTGTAACCAACACCGTCAGGGATGGGAAAGTTCTTACGACTGTCTGGATGATGTTCTTGGCAAGGAATAAAGCTGACTAATTTGGCATTATGTAATACGAAACAGCTATAAAATATAAGAAGGAAAAATAAATGGGATGCCCCGTCGTACATTTTGAAATTATTTCTGAAGACGCAGAGAAGGCACAGGCTTTTTACGGCGATCTCTTTGGATGGGATATTGATGCTGATAACCCTATGAACTACGGCATGGTTGATACTGAAAGTGATGATAAGGGTATTAACGGTGGTATTGGTGAAGATATGGCTGATACAGGTGGTCATCTGACTTTTTATGTTGAAGTGCCCTCTGTTGAGGACACATTAAAACTGGCCGTTGAAAAAGGTGGAAGCATTGTTTTAGAGGCAATGGATATTCCCGGTGGTCCGACAATCGGTCTTTTTAATGATCCTGATGGGCGCCGTGTTGGGCTTGTTGAGGCTTAATTCTATATAAATCTTGTATTGAAAGCTTTGTCATATTTGGCAGGGCTTTTTTTATGATAGGTTCATTTAGTATAATTTTACTTCTTATCGCTATTCTTAAACACGAGATAATCTTTTGTTAGGCGCTTGATGAAGTTATTGATCTTCTTTGTTGTGCTATTTCATAGTCTTACATGGGCTATAACAACCTGGTCAAAAGAGGTGAAGTTAGTGACGGGTTTGGACTATGCGCCCTATGCAAGCCCGGACTCGTTAAATGGCGGTGTGATAACAGAAATTGTCTCTCTGGTCTTTTCAGAAATAGGCTATCAGCCATCGCTCGGGTTTTATCCATGGAACCGAGCCCTTAAGCGGGTCGATAGCCTGAAAAGTGATGCGACCTTTCCCTATGCACACACCAATGAGCGGGCAGAGAAATTTTATTTTTCACACCCTGTACATAAAATAAAATTGAGTATTTTTCAAAGGCGTGGACAGGCAAAACCTTATACAAAGCCCGAGGATTTAATTGGTCTTACGAACTGTGAGCCTCTGGGGTATAAGACAGAAGTTGAACTTGTTGACTTGATTGAAACGGGACAGATCAATCGTTTCAACGCTGAAAGCGTTGATGGCTGTCTAGAGCGGCTGGCCTCTGGACGCGCTGATTTTGTCGTCTTGAGTTCCTCCGTTGCCTGGGCGACTGCACGTCGACTGTGGAAAGGCGAAGCTGTCAATATGATTTCTGAAGCGGAGATCCCTCTAAACATTTCAACCGAACATCTCATTATTTCAAAAAAACACCCACGGGGACACGGGATGATTGAAGCATTTAATGCCAAATTTCTGCAATTACTTGAGAGCGGTGTGATCAAGGAAGTATGGGTGAAGCACCTTGGGAAAGATTCAATCCCGCTGATGTAGAAGGTTTAGGCACTACACTCTTTTATTTTTAGTTTGGAAAGTTCCAGCTGCACACGAACATTATCGTCGGGTAGTAGATCAGTCACCATCAGATCGAGATCCTTGAAGGATGCGACCTTTACGTTTGCTGGTCTGTTCCACTTTGTATTGTCCGCGACAAGAATTTTTTTACGGCTGTTTTCCAAAATGGATTGGGTGACATAGGCCTCGTCAGGTTTGAAATCCATCATGCCATAAGCTGGGTCCAATCCGCCTGTCCCGACGATGGCGTAATCTGCCTTGAAAGAGGAAAAGAAGCGGATGGTTTCAACGCCGACCAAATCGTGGTCACTTTGTCTCAAGCGTCCACCTGAGACATGAGTATCAATATTCTCATTATTACAAAGAATAGCCGCTGCTTTGAGGTTGTTAGTCAGAACACGTAAATTCTGAAACTTCAACAAGGCATTGGCGACAGAACCAACGGTTGTTCCGATACCCAGAAAAATTGTTGAGCCATCCGGTATCTGGTCCGCAACAGCTTGCGCTATTTCATCTTTGTTCTTTGCGTTCATAACCTGTCTGGTATTGAAAGACAGATTTTCGATCGCCGAAGGCAAACAGACACCACCATGCACACGTCTGAGCAATCCGGTTTCGCAGAGTGCGTTAATATCCTTGCGAATGGTTTGAGTACTCAACTGAAAATGGTTGGACAGGTCTTCAATGCTCAAGGCATCTTCCCGGCTGGTCCATTCCAGTATTTGGTTTTGTCTCTCGCTCAGACGCATATCCAGATGATGTCCGTTTTATTCGGCCAATATTTTCCGACCAGTAAGAAGAGGTTAGATCAAACGTTTACCTGTTTCTTTGCTGAAAACAAGCGCGTTGCTGTGATCGTAGCTAAGATTGATTGTCTCACCAATGGAAGGCTCTTGGCCCTGATTGAGGCGCAAACATAGTTCGAGATCATCGCCATCCTCGTTTTTGGCTCCTTCAAGGGAACCATACACAAGGTTATCAGCACCATGTTGTTCAACAAGGTCAATTTTCATTGCCAGTTTACCTTGGTCATCAATGCGAAGATGTTCAGGACGCAGCCCCAAAACAAGTTCTTCTGCGATTGGTAAACCTTCAAATCCATCGATCTCCAAGGAGCCGGATTTTAGGAACTTGCCATCGTACCTTACAGAAATCAGGTTTACCTGGGGGGAGCCAATAAAGCTGGCAACAAAGAGCGTTTTAGGATCTTTATACAGCTCAATAGGTTTACCCATTTGCTCTATCTGACCATTGTTAATAACGGCGAGACGATCAGCCAATGTCATGGCTTCTGTCTGGTCGTGGGTAACGTAGATACTGGTGACACCCATTTTGCGTTGAAGCTTTTTAATCTCGATGCGCATCTGTACACGAAGCTTTGCATCAAGGTTACTTAAAGGCTCGTCAAACAAGAATACCTTCGGATTTCTGACAATCGCGCGGCCCATCGCAACACGCTGTCTCTGTCCACCTGAAAGCTGGTTAGGTTGTCTGTCCAAAAAGTCTTCAATATGCAGTGTCTTTGCCGCAGCAATAACTTTCTGTTCGATTTCTTCTTTGGAATCACCACGGTTTTTCAAACCGTAAGACATATTCCCGCGAACAGTCATATGTGGGTAAAGGGCATAGTTCTGGAAAACCATAGCCACGTTACGTTCAGCCGGGGAGACATCATTGATGCGATTTTCATCAATATAGAGATCACCTTCTGTAACCGTCTCCAGTCCTGCGACCATGCGTAACAGTGTAGATTTACCACAACCACTTGGGCCAACGAATACGATAAATTCACCGTCGGCAATTTCCATGTTAACGCCTCTGACGGCGTGGGCACCGTTTGAGTACACTTTATTAACATTGGTGAGCTTAACTTCGGCCATTATTTTTCACTTTCTACCAAACCTTTAACAAACCAGCTCTGGAATACCAGCACCACAAGCACAGGGGGCAGGGTAGCCAGAATGGTCAGGGCATATGCTTTTTGGAATTGAGGGAGTTCTCCCCCCTCTGACAATACTTGATAAATCTGCTTGATGCCGATGACCAAGGTGTAATTGTCTTCATTCGTTGTCATGATCAGTGGCCACAGATACTGGTTCCAACCAACAACAAACATGATGATCAGGATTGCAGCGATCATTGTTTTGGAAATAGGAACCAGAATATCAATAAAGAACTGCCAGGCATTTGCACCATCCAGACGCGCTGCTTCCAGAAGTTCTTCAGGGACTGATTTATAAAATTGACGGAAATAAAATGTTCCGGTTGCAGAGGCAATAAGCGGCAGAATCAATCCTGTGTGAGTATCCAGTAACCCCATGCCCGCGACCACTTCGTAAGAAGGAATAATTCTGACCTCTAGGGGCAAGAGAAGGGTCATGAATATGATCCAGAACAAAGGCGCAGCGAGTCTAAATCTGAAATAAACAATCGCGTAGGCTGCTAATGTGGAGATGACAACCTTACCAATGGCAAAACCAATTCCTAATAACAAACTATTCCAGAGCATCATGCTGGCAGTGACGCGTTTCATTACGCCACCTTCGACAAATAATACTTCATTGTAATTTTCGAAAAAGTGGCCGCCTGGCCATGCCTGAAGGCCTTCTCTGAATAGTGTTTCCGCGGAATGGGTTGATGACATAAAAGCAACCCAAACGGGCGCTGTCATAAAAATTGCTCCAAGAATAAGGATCAAGTGTCCCGAGATCGCATGCCAACTGAGCTTCAACATTCTGATCCCTCCTAGTAATGAACTTTGCGTTCAATGAAACGGAACTGGATGACAGTCAGTGCCAGAACCATAAGCATCAGAACAACAGATTGGGCTGAAGACCCACCGAGATCGTTTCCTCGGAAGCCGTCCGTGAAAACTTTGTAAACAAGTGTACTGGTTGATCCGCCCGGTGCGCCACCTGTTGTAGTATCGATGATACCGAAGGTTTCAAAGAAAGCGTAGGTGATGTTGATAACGACAAGAAAGAAGGTTGTCGGCGCCAGAAGAGGGAACGTCATGGTCCAGAAACGGCGCAAATTACTTTTACAGTCGATTGTTGCAGCTTCAATAACTGATTTAGGTATACCCTGAAGACCGGACAGGAAGAAAATAAAGTTTACGCTGACCTGTTTCCAAACGGCGATGAGTACAACAACAAAACCGGCATCAAATGAATCAAGTTTATGGTTAAAGTCCCATCCCATGGCGTTCAGGAAATAGTAGAGATCACCAATCAGCGGGTTAAACATCAGGTTACCCATCAAACCAGCAACAGGCGGGGCGATCGCATAGGCCCACATCAACATGGTTTTATATGTACGGGCACCCTGTATGACCTCGTTTGCCTTTACTGCCAATAACATGGCAAGGGCGAGGGAGAGGAAGGTCACCAGAAAAGAAAAAACAAGTGTAAAGCCTGCGGATTGAAGCCATGCGTCCGTCAGGATTGTATCTTTATAGTTTTTGAACCAGACAAACTGTGAAGAAAGGCCAAAGGCATCTTCCAGTAAAAATGATTGGTATATGGCCTGAGCAGCGGGCCACAGAAAAAATATACAAATGATAATAATTTGTGGAGCGATAAACAGATAGGGTATCGGGCTGTGGCTAAATTGAACTCGTTTCATAGCAGAAAGCGCGCTCCATATTCGTCGATAATAAACATCGTAAAAACGATGAGCGACGATCAGTTAGATCGCCGCTCATCATCAGGTCTTAGTTATAAGTCGCGTTAAAGCGCTCTAGCAGATCGTTGCTTTCTTCTTCGATTTTAGCGAAAGCATCGTCAACAGATGATTTTCCAGCGAAAATATCATCATAGTGTTTGTAGAGAACTTCACGGATCTGAACGTAGTAACCAAGGCGATAGCCTTTTGTCCAGTCACCACCAGGCTGGTTCAGCTGAAGAATACCGATTTCAGCGTCTGGTGTTGTTTTGTAGTAACCATCATTCTTTGCAAGATCATAAGCAGCATTGGTGATCGGAACATAACCAGTTTCTTTGTGCCAGAAATATTGCATTTCCGGGCTGGTCAGGAACTTCATGAAGTCTGCAACACCTTTGTATTCTTCGTCGTCATGACCAGACATTGCGAAAAGGGCTGCACCACCGATGAAAGTACCTTTAGGCTCATCCACGATTGACTTCCAGTATGGGAGGAAAGAACCGCCGAACTCAAATTCAGCACTCTTTGTCAGGCCACCAAAAGATCCTGATGAACCGAGCCACATAGCTGTTTTCTGCTGGATGAACGCATCCTGGTTGTCACCCCATGCGCGGCCATAATAACCGTACCAACCTTTGTCCAACCATTCTTTTACTTTGCCCCAGTGCATTTTCAGTTCTGGGTTGTTGTACATGATTTTTACATCTGTACTGTCATAGCCGTTGTTCGCTGTTGCCATCTGAAGGTTGTGACGGCTATGGAAGTTTTCAGTAAAAATCCATGGGCTGTGACTTTGTGCGAGGGCAATGTATCCAGCTTCTTTTAGCTTGGGAGCGATTGCTTCAAACTCTTCCCAGGTTTTGGGTGGGTTTGCGATGCCAGCTTTTTTGAAAGCTTCTTTGTTGTAATACAACAAAGGTGTGGAAGAATTGAACGGCATGCCGATCATTTTGCCATCGGAATCAGCATAGAAGTTACGCACACCTGCGAGGTAATCTTCTTTGTTAAAGCCTGCACCGTGCTCTGCCATCAGGTCAGCAACAGCAACTGTCGCGCCTTTGGCATTGATGATTGTTGCTGCACCGGCATCAAAAATCTGAAGAATATGAGGCTGCTGCTTGGCGCGGAATGCTGCAATACCAGCAGTCATTGTGTCTTCGTAACCACCTTTGTAAGTTGGTACGAGTTTATATTCACTTTGGCTTGCGTTGTATTTAACGGCAATTTCGTCAACAACTTCGCCTAGGCGACCGCCCATAGCGTGCCACCATTGAACTTCAGTCGCAGCATTTGCCACGCTGATTGTTGCCAGGCACGAAAATGCGCCAATGGCCGTAAGAGTACGTTTTAACATAGAGATAACTCCCTGTGGGTAAAGCATCGAAAGAATAAATTAGACCCGTTGTGCCGGGTTCATTTGAACCATTTATAGCCTTCATATGAAACTATAACTACAAAAATTGGTCAAATAAAAGACAAAATGCAACTCCAAGGTTTTTCTAGGAATTCAAGCTATTGAATCGATTTTACTTATGGTTGATCTTGTTTTTTACATGTGCCTTTTGGTGGATAATTGGTATTTAGTGGTAATGGATAGTGGACTTATTGTTCTTGGTTTTGTCTATATTGTAATATGTGGGTAAGATATCTTTCCTAATTATAGATATGATATAGTTTCGTTCAAATAGTTTGCCTGAATTTAAGACCCGAATTTGAGAATTGAATTTTATGAAAATAATAACCACAATGTTTCAAAAGGCATTGTCACTTTTTTGCATCTGTTTTTTCTCTCTTGCTGTCGCGTCATCAGTTGTTGCCAATGATGAGTTGCGCCAAAAGTTTGATGAGGCGCTCTCTACGTGGGAGTTGGCACTCTATGAAAAAACGCAAGATTTAGAACGTGGTGACCTTACTCAAAGTGATTTTGAAAGCATTCGTGACGATCTGGATCAGGTTCGCATACAATCAAGAGACTTTATTTCTCAGCTACAGCCGATCCAAAGCCAGCTGACAAAACAATTAAAAGGTCTTGGACCCGTTCCGGAGCAAAATCAAACGCCCGAGACCGAGCAGATCGTTATGATCCGGCAGAACCTTGAAACTGAACTGTCGGTTGTCAGCAGTCAGATAAAACAGGCTGAATTGATTGCTCCGCGTGTGGATGAGCTTGTCGGAAGATTTAACAAGATCGAACGGCAGCGATTTGTTGATGAAGTGTTTAGCAGGGGACCTGTTCCTATTTCCCGTTCATTATGGGGCGAGGCTTTTGAATTAAGCGGGACAGACTGGGAAATCTTTTTTATCCAGCTTGAGCTTGCCCTGAATACAGCGGGGGCGAAGGTTGAGTGGGAAGAAGTGATTCCCTTATGGATCATTGTTCTTGCGGCTGCCTTTGTTTCCTCGTTGATATTACGCGTTATGAGGCGGCGCTATGGGGTGCAAGCAGACATTGTGCGCCCTGATTATCACAAAAGGGTTTTGGCGGCATCTTTGAACGCATTAAAGCGGGCCTTAATACCTGTAACACTCTTGATCTTGGTTGCTGGCACTTTGGTCTGGGGTGATATCCTGGATCCTGAGATAGAAAAAATGGTCGAAGCCATTATTCTTGGCCTGCTTTTCATTACCATTGCAGAAGCAATAACAAAAGCAACGCTCTTTCCTGCGCGTTCTTCCTGGCGTGTTCTTGCCATGGCGATCCCTGCGGCTCAACAGGTGCGTATTATTGCGATTATTATTGCCTTCACCTTTTCTGTTGATTTGTTGATCCGGGTTGTGAATGAAATCGTGCACGCCTCTGCCAGCCAACATCTTTTGGGAAGCTTTTTTACGGCAACAACCATGGCAATTCTTGTGATCCTTTTGCACAGGAAAAGTTTATGGAAGCTCGCAGGTGAAGTGCCCGAGGAAATTAGCCGCGTCTCAATGCTATGGTCGAGGTTTCGGAAGACGATTGTTGCTTTTATGTCCATAATGATCGCTGCGGCCTTTATCGGCTTTATTCCCATGGCACATTTTGCGGTTTTCAACCTTGTTGCGACGTTGGAACTTTTTCTGCTGTTGCTCTTGATACACGTGATTGTACATGAGGTTGCGCATTATGAACTGTCGGGCAAGGCGGATATCGGTCGCAGTCTCAGAAATATTCTGTCACTGGACGATGACGGGGCGGATCGGCTTGGCTTCTGGATTGTGCTGTGCGTTGGCTGTGCTCTGATCGTATTCGGCATTATTGGAACCCTGTTGATTTGGGGCATGAGTGGGCAGCGCCTCTTTGGCATTATCCAGGCCGCATTGACCGGGTTTAAACTGGGTGAAGTCAGGATATCTCTGATTGATATAGCTGTTGCCGGCATGCTCTTTATTGGCATGCTCGCGCTTACAAAGGTTTTTGCGAATGTTCTTGATGAACGTCTTTTGCCTAAGACAAAACTTGATTCAGGGGTGCGCAATGCCATTAAAGCATCTGTTGGTTATGCAGGTCTTGGCCTCGCCGTATTAATCGGGGTTTCTGCGGCGGGGCTTGATCTATCCAATATTGCGATTGTCGCGGGTGCGCTTTCTGTCGGTATTGGTTTTGGTTTGCAGTCTATTGTAAACAACTTTGTCTCAGGCTTGATTTTGATATTTGAACGCCCCATCAAACAAGGGGATTGGGTTGTTGTCGGAAATGAAGAAGGGCACGTCAAAAAAATCAAAGTCCGGGCAACTGAAATAGAAACCTTTGATCGTGCATCCGTCATTATCCCGAACTCTGATCTTATTTCCGGGACAATGAAGAATTGGACCCATAAAAGTAAACTTGGCCGACTGGAAGTGCGTATCGGTGTTTCATATGACGCTGATGAAGAGAAGGTGAGAGAGATTTTGACCAGGATTGCGACGGAGCATCCCGGTGTTCTGTCCCGTCCAGAACCTTACGTACTTTTCATGGATTTTGGCGCCAGCTCGTTGGATTTTGAGCTCAGGTGTTTCCTGAAAGATATTGAAAATAAAATGAGTATTGCCAGTGACCTGAGATTTTCTATTCGCAAGGCCTTTCAGGAAGCAGATATTGAAATACCCTTCCCGCAACAGGATGTGTATATCAAACAGGTCTCTGGTCTTTCGAAGGCAATAGATCAGATGCCAAAAGAAGAGAATATAAAATCAGAAGAGGCAGAGGAACCATCAACAGAGGAACCTAAGCCAGAAAAGCCAAAACCAGAAAAAACCGAGTAAGGGAAATTTGCCCCTGTAAGAAAGATCTAAATGGAATAGTCTTTGCAATTGAAAACACAAAAAATTGGGATTTTTGTGGTTATTTAAGCTTATTTCTTGAAATGAAGTTGTTCGAGCGGCATAAAGGTAGTGAATTTATCTTTTGGGGTCATCATGTCTGCTTCGTCTCGCCAGCAAGAAATTTTACGCGCAATTCGTTTAAAGGGCACCTGTGCCATATCTGAAATTGCGACGTCTCTTTCGGTTTCGGAAGAAACAATAAGACGTGATATCAAGCCTATGGTTGCGAAGGGGCTTGTCATTAAAACTCACGGCAAGGTAACCATGCCGGATGACATCAAAGAGCCGCCGTTCCATATGCGTATGCAGGAAAATATGGACGCGAAAGTCAAGATTGCCACCGCGGTTTCCCGCATGATCGAAGATGGTGAAACAGTATTTTTACATCCGGGATCGACCACCAACTATGTTGCGAGAGCGTTATGCGATCACAGCGATTTGGTTATTCTGACAAACTCTGCAGAAATTTCCCGCACACTGGTGAGTGGCGAAGGCAACGAAGTGTATATGGCGGGTGGTTTGTTGCGTACAGACGATGCAGCCTCTGTGGGACCTACGGCAATTGAATTTATCAAGACATTTCAGGTCAAGACAGCTGTGTTTGCTATTGGTGCAGTTAGTCCCGCTGGCTTGATGGATTTCCGGCTCAGCGAAAAAGAATTTTGTCAGGCTGTCATGGAGCGTTCTGAACGTGTAATCGTTGCCGTTGATCACACAAAGTTCGAGCGCAAAGGGATTGTCCATATTTCCAATTTGGGTGATATGGATCTTCTGGTAACCGATAGAGAACCACCTCAAGAACTTCAGGATGCCCTTGAGGAAGCCGGGGTTGAAACTTTAATCGCGACTTAAATCTGGATTAACGTGACGTAGCCTCACGCCATCGGTCTGATATTCTCATGCCCCAATAAACACTCTGTGCGGCCAGAGGACCAAATATCCCGCCGTTCCATTCCAGATCAAACGCTTTGAAAAGCTTATGGCGGTCAGATGTTTGGGCTATACCCTCGGCAACAAGACGTCCCCCAATAGGGGCTGTGTTCATACCGTGCCCGCCAAAAGCGGTACAGGACCAGACGCCGGACTTTAATTCACCAATGTAAGGCATCTTGTGGCGGGCATAGGCCATCAAACCCGTCCAGGCCATATCAATTTTCACGTCTGCCAATTCCGGATAGACGTTTGTAATATCTTGTTTCAACAGTTGGGCGAGGCGCTTGGGCTGGCTTGTTCTGGTTGTGATCCGGCCGCCCCAAAGCAAACGGTCTTCGTCTATGATGCGGTAATAGTCCGATGCCTGGCGATCATCTAGGATCGCAGCACTGGTCTTCACCAGATCATGAACGCGGGTTCCAAGTTTTTCGGTGACAACAACATAAGTTGCGATTGGAAGTAACGCACGTCTGAGGCGATCAAAAACACCTCCGGAATAGCCACCACCGCAGAGAACAACGTCTTTTGTTTTTATATGACCATTTGCCGTGTGAATTTCTTTTGTTGGACCATCGAGTTTCATTTCAATGGCTTCACTGTTTTCAAAGATAAGACCACCTTTGTTTGTGATTTCCCTTGCGAGGCCGAGACAATAATTTAGTGGTTGGAAATGAAATGCACCCTTGTCAAAGTTGCCTTGGTAGTAACGCGTGGTCTTGAATTTTTCCTGCAGGTCGTCTTGAGATAAATAATCCAGCGGATAGTCATACTGTTTTGCCATATAATCGCAGTGTTGTTTCATGCCATCCGGATCGTTATAGCGTATGACGGACAACATACCGGGGCTTGGGTTAACCTCTTCCAGCTTTAGGTCGGCGATATTATCTCGAACCATATTCACGCCTTCCAATGACAAGGCAAAAACGTCGCGCGCCTTATCAATGCCCAGCCGTTTTTCCACAATGGCCTGACCGCCTGCAAAGCCCGATGAAACAAAGCCGCCATTGCGCCCTGATGCGCCCCATGCTACCCGGTTCGCCTCTAGGATTGTTACGGACTTTCCCTTGTTAAGAAGTTCCAGTGCACAGCTTAGCCCCGCCAGACCGCCACCGATGATGCAGACATCTGTTTCCAGATTTTGTGTGAGAGGGGGATAGGTTGCATGTTCAACCGCTGTCCGACTGTAATAGGTATCAGGATAGGTCATTATTGCTACTTGTTTCTTGTTCTTTAGGGATGATCTTTAAAGCCATTCATCTTTGATTTGATAGAAGGCATAGGCTGCTTTTAAATATTGCAAACGTAGCGCAGGCAAAGGGAATTTATTGAAACGTTTGGTAAAGACGGTTGGTAGCTTGCTCTGGGTTCTGTCACCCGCAATTTCATCTGCCAAAGCACTTCCCGCCCAACCTGACATGGCCACACCATTACCGTGATACGCAAGTGAAGTCCAAGCGGTCTTGTCTTTATTGATTGGGCCAATATAGGGAACAAGATCATTGGCGAGGCAAATAAACCCTTGCCAAAAATGTGTGTGCTCAACATGAGACCATGCAGGAAAAAGCTTTTTAAAATCTTCCCTAACTCTTTTTTCTGCTAACTTTTCTCCTTTGGCTGAGCTATCCGTTCCGCCGCGCCCGCCAAAGAGAAAGCGTCCATCAGGTAGTAAACGGAAATAATGAAGCAAAATACGGCTGTCATAGACCGTTGTTGTGTTGCTCCAGCCTTGATCCTGCTGTTCCTGTTGACTTAATGGACGGGTTACCAAAATGGATGAAAGGGCCGGGAGTAATTTTCCGGATGCATTGGTCGATAAGTTTTCTGCCGTATAGCCATTTGTAGCCATGATAACGTGATTGGCTTTTACAATGCCTTGGGGCGTATGAAGATGATGACCATCAATATGCTTTTCCCACTTGGTCACAGGGCTGTTGCCAAAAATTTCAATACCTGTATCGCGTAAAAGACGGGCTAACCCTCTGGCATACTTTAGCGGGTGAAGACCAAATCCGGTGGGATTATGAAGACCGCCATGAAAATCACCGGCCAAGCCCATTTCGTTTAGTTGATCCGGGGATAAAAGGTGCGTTTTGTGACCAAAGGTTTGAGCCAGAAAGTCTTGTTCCTGTCGAAGATCAACCATGCGGTTAGTCTTATGGGCCAGCTCAATCTCTCCATTACCCGTAACATCTGCATCAATGTTATGGGTTTCCAGAAAAGACTTCACAAAGGCAACAGATTGCTTTTGCGCCGCAAAGAAATCTTGTGTCGCCTCTAGCCCGTACCGCCGGATCATCTGCTGATAACTGAGCTTCGTCGACCCCATACAACAAAAGCCACCATTACGCCCCGAAGCCCCCCAACCGGGCTGCGCGGCCTCAAAGATCTTCACATCAATCTGATACTTCGTTGCCAAGCGATAGGCCGCCATCATGCCTGTGTACCCACTGCCGATAACAGCCACTTCACATTTGGTATCATCTGATAGGCTGGGAAAATCCGCTAACTTTGGCGCTGTATCCCGCCAATAGCTCTGCGCATGATTTTGGGCAGAGAAGGCGTGCATATCATAAAGGTATTTCATGGCGTGCAATTAGCTTTTTAAAAGGAGGCGAGGAGGGGCATTAATTTTTCTTACTTTGCCTACTTATTCCAATAATTTGTACATAATGTGTCTAAATCCTCAATCGAATAAAATTTGCCTGAGGCATCTTGGACCTCAGCCGAATTAAGGGTAAACAATAATACTCCACCGCAGTAATCATATTCATGAGAATGTTGGTTGCAAACCACTTCGATTTTATTGTTTTTGATGTTTGCCCTTAATATTTCTAGCTCCGGTTTGAAGATCGACTTTATGTCTGTAATTTTTTCAGGATCCGACTTTAAATCACTTGGCCAAGTAGAGAATTCGACATCACAAAAGCCATAGAGAGAAACTTTGAAACCTGTATATTCCGGGTTAATCCTTTCAGATAGATATTGTATTTCTATGTCCAATATAATGCTCTCATCATGAAGTGATGAAGCTGATATAACTCCATCATGAAAGATAGAAAAAATGTCTTTAATATCTTCGTGCTGTTTAATTTTCATAGAAATAATGTCTCGATAATGAACTAAAACAAATAGTTCGAAAGTTCAGTTTCTATTATAGCTTATGCCTTTGAATCTTCTTCGCTCCAGTATTAACACCTATTTGTACGATCAGTTAAGCCTTAATTGGCAGAGTGAACAATTGTTCGCTCTCAAAGCGAATTCAGAATTATAAATTCAGTTCGATATATCCAATAAATAGAGGTCACGACTGCGGCATTTTGACCAATACGAATATCTGCTGTTGAGTTTAATTATATAACATGTATATAAAATACATGTTTAAAGAATAAAGACACATTAAAGGAGAAGCTTATGGCATATGTTGTTTTAGCAGCCGAGCTTTTTACAGCCTTTTGGTTTGTGAATTATATCCTGTTGATAGCTGGTTTTGTCAAAGAAGGGGAGAAGGCGGCCTTTCCCAGAAAAGATCCGCTGGTCCGATTTTTTATTGCCAATGCCAAGTGGGCCATCGTTGTTGGGTTGACGACTGTGTATGCGGGAACCGTCGTGTACGTGTATGGATTGGCAACATAATAGTATCAATTGCTTATGGTCAGTAATGACCTCTTTAAGCACTGGTGGCCCACTGACGAAAACACTGAAAAAAGGAGAGAAAAATGCCTTTAGAAGTAGATAAGTTACTGATCAAAGCCCTGACCATCAGCCTGATCTGGGTGCTTGTTCCTATGCCTTTGTATATCTGGTTATTCCTAGAGTTTCTTGTCTAGGGAGCAAAAGCTTATTTCTTTTCGTGCCGGGCGGCTTCCCGTAACAGCCATCGGCGGAAAGTTTGCAGGCGTGGCAGGCCGCGCTTGTTTTCGGGATAGACGAGGTAGTAAGCATTCTTACCACGGATACTGTCATCAAAAAGCTGGGTCAGAAGGCCTTTGCTCAGTTCTTCTTTGATCAGGAATGCAGGTAACAGGGCGACGCCAAGGCCTGTGAGAGCCGCATTGATAATCATGTGGAACTGTTCGAACTTGGGGCCTGCAGCGGGATTGATATCCTGTGTTTCCTTGCCCTTGAGCCATTCTTGCCAGGCATAGGGTCTGGAACGAAGCTGTAGCAAGGTATGATGGCTGAGGTCACCGGGTGTTTCTATAGAGCCCACATCTTCCAACAGAGAAGGGCTACAGACCGGGATCATCTCTTCGCCCATGAGTTTATCAGATATTGTTCCGGGCCAGTTACTATCCCCAAAATAGATGGCGGCATCAATGTCTTCACTCTCAAAATTAAAAGCTTCGATCCGTGTGACGAGGTTCACATTGATTTCGGGATGTTGCGACGTAAAACGTCCCAAACGCGGGATGAGCCATCGACTACCGAAGGTCGGCAAACACGCCAGTAATAGCTCACCGCCAACACCCTGATAAGCCAACAGGTTAAGGGTTGCTGATTTAAGTTGGTCGAGGCCTTTTCTTACCTCCTGAACATAGCTTGCGCCAGCTTCGGTGAGGACTAGTCTTTGCCGGACGCGTTCAAAAAGTCGAATGCCCAGCTCATCTTCCAATTGTCTGATTTGCCGACTGACGGCGCTTTGCGTCACATTCAATTCTTCGGCAGCTTTCGTAAAGCTCATGTGCCTTGCGGAAGATTCGAAAGTGCGCAGGGCGGTCAGGGAAGGGACGTATCGGTATATCACGTTATAAAGCTCAGATATCTGACAAAGAATTATTCATGCGACAGTACAGCTATTTGATGTAATAGTCATGAGTTTAATGAATGATGTTTGGAAAAATAATCGTTGGCCTTTAATCTTATCACAAGGGACAATAAACTTAGATTGAACAGCATCTACTAAAAAATGGGGCATTGCTTGTTGATTAAACTCTGTGGGGTAATCAATGATCAAATAACTGGCTCCATAAATCTTAAGGCACTTCATGTGCCGCGAATAGCTCGGAAAGAAGAACATGTCTGCATCTGCTAAACTTGGAAAATTCGATTGGGAAGATCCGTTCCTGTTAGACGTTCAGTTGAATGAAGAAGAGCGCATGGTCAGGGATAGCGCACGGGATTACGCTCAAGACAAGCTGATGCCGCGTATTCTGGAAGCAAACCGTCACGAGAACTTTGATCGCGACATTATGAGTGAAATGGGCGAACTTGGCTTTTTGGGCGCGACGATTGACGGTTACGGTTGTGCAGGTGTCAGCTATACCAGTTATGGTCTGATTGCCCGCGAAATTGAACGGGTGGACAGTGGCTATCGTTCTGCCATGTCGGTTCAATCTTCTTTGGTGATGCACCCGATCTATGCTTATGGATCAGAAGAACAGAAGCAAAAGTATCTGCCAAAGCTGGCGACGGGTGAATATGTCGGTTGTTTCGGTTTGACGGAACCGGATGCAGGGTCTGATCCCGGCGGCATGAAAACCCGTGCGCGCAAAGTTGAGGGCGGTTACGAGCTGTCTGGCGCGAAGATGTGGATCACGAACTCACCGATTTCCGATGTCATGGTGGTCTGGGCCAAAAATGACGAAGGCATCATCCGTGGTTTCGTTCTGGAACGAGGCACGGAAGGTCTTTCCACACCAAAGATCGAAGGCAAGTTTAGTCTGCGTGCGTCTGTAACGGGTGAGATCGTTATGGATAATGTGTTTGTTCCTGAAGAAAATATGTTCCCGGAAGTTACGGGTCTTAAAGGGCCTTTTGGGTGTCTTAACCGTGCGCGTTACGGCATTGCATGGGGAGCATTGGGTGCCGCTGAATTTTGTTGGCATGCGGCGCGTCAATATACGCTGGATCGGAAACAGTTTGGTCGCCCTTTGGCGCAGACCCAGTTGGTACAGAAAAAACTTGCCGATATGCAAACCGAAATTTCTTTGGGTTTACAGGGCTGTGTGCGTGCAGGTCAGTTGTTTGACGATGGCAAGATCGCACCAGAACTTATTTCCATGATCAAACGCAATTCCTGTGGCAAGTCATTGGAAATTGCCAGAACAGCTCGCGATATGCATGGCGGTAACGGGGTGTCTGATGAGTTTCATGTCATCCGGCACGTGATGAATTTGGAGGCCGTAAATACTTACGAAGGAACCCATGATGTGCACGCGCTAATTCTTGGACGGGCACAAACTGGCTTACAGGCTTTTATGTAAAATCGGACCTTTATGTAAGACACGGGATTCATAGCGGTGACAAAGCCTTCTGATAGTCAGAAAGATGATATGCCCCATAATGACGTACCCCATGAGGATATGCCATTGGAGGGGATTAGGGTTCTTGATCTGTCACGTGTACTAGCCGGTCCCTGGGTTGGTCAGACATTGGCTGATTTGGGATGTGATGTGATCAAGGTAGAGCGTCCAGGTTGCGGGGATGATACCCGTGCCTGGGGGCCTCCTTTTGTAAAGACTTCGGCGGGCGAAAATACGCAAGAGTCTGCTTATTATATGTCTGCCAATCGGGGGAAACGATCTCTGGCTGTGGATATGACAAAGCCAGAGGGACAGAAAATCCTTCAGGATCTTGCTCTTCATTGCGATATCGTTATTGAAAATTTTAAGGTCGGCGGTCTTAAAAAGTTCGGCCTTGATTATCTAAGTCTGTCAAAGATAAACCCCAAACTCATTTACTGTTCTATTACGGGTTTTGGTCAGGAAGGTCCCTATGCGGACAAGGCGGGCTATGACCTGATGATACAGGGCATGGGCGGCTTGATGAGCATCACTGGTGAGGCTGACCGGCAACCGATGAAAGTCGGTGTTGCTGTTGTTGATCTGTTCAGTGGGATGTATGGGGTTACGGGTATTCTTGCCGCACTATTCAAGCGGGAACGAACAGGCCGAGGCGATCATATTGATATTGCCTTGATGGATTGTCAGGCGGCGATGTTGGCCAATCAGGCTACGAACTATCTGGTTTCTGGAAAGGTGCCGCATCGCAGAGGGAATGCTCATCCCAATATTTCGCCCTATGAAGTTTTTGAAACCTCAGACGGCTACATGATTTTGGCTGTTGGTAATGACCGTCAGTTCGAAGCTTTTTGTGGTGTTGCGGGGTGCTTAGAGCTTGCTAACGATCCAAAGTACAAAACAAACTCAGCAAGAGTTGAAAACAGAGAGCAGCTTGTTCCTTTTGTTCAAAGAATATTGAAGGACAAGCCAACAGAGTATTGGATTTCATCCCTTGAAACAGTGAAAGTGCCCTGTGGACCCATTAATGATCTTTCACAGGTTTTTGCTGACCCACATATGCAGCAACGCGGCATTCTCAAGGAATATACGCATCCGGATGGTGCCCAGCAGAAATTGGTTTCTACGCCTATCAAATATGGGCAAGCCAAGTCTGGTGCTGAACTTTCTCCGCCAATGTTGGGGCAGCACACAGACGAAGTGCTCAGTGATATTCTTGGCACGGAAAAGAGTGATATTGAAAAGCTGCGAAGCATCGGGGCCATTGCATAATTAAGAAGATTAAAAGCGAATTAGCAAAATAAAATCAAAAAGTTGGACAGGAAAAATTGATGGTAAATCTAAAGGAACGTTCAGGCGGAGAAATTCTGGCTCAGGGCCTGCAAGCACACGGTGTGGATACGGTTTTTTGTGTGCCGGGCGAGAGCTATCTGGCTGTTCTGGATGGTCTGTATGATTTAACCAAAGACATCAATGTTGTGACCTGTCGGCAAGAAGGTGGCGCAGCCTATATGGCCGAAGCCTATGGAAAGTTGAAAGGGACACCGGGGATCTGTTTTGTGACACGAGGGCCGGGGGCAACCAATGCCTCTATAGGTGTTCATACCGCCTATCAGGATTCCACGCCGATGATTTTGTTTATTGGTCAAGTCGCACGAGATCAGGAAGATCGGGAAGCTTTTCAGGAAATTGATTATCGTCGCATGTTCGGCGAAATGGCGAAATGGGTAGCTCAGATTGAAACGGCTGATCGTATCCCTGAATATCTTAATCGCGCTTTCCATACTGCCATGTCCGGGCGACCGGGGCCTGTGGTGTTGGCGTTGCCCGAAGATATGTTGACTGAAATGGCAACAGTTGCAGATACTCCGGCCTATAAAAAGGTAGCCTCCGCACCTAGACCCGAAGGTATGGATGATTTCAGATCGTTGTTGGGGGAGGCGCAAAAACCTTTGTTACTCATTGGTGGTGGTGGTTGGTCAAAAGAAGCCAGCCAAAATATAACGTCCTTTGCCGAAAAAAATCATCTACCTGTTGCCTGTGCTTTCCGCAGGCAGGATGCTTTTGACAACCATCACGCTCAATATATCGGCGAAGTTGGTATTGCGCCCAACCCAAAGCTTGCTGCACGGGTAAAAGATAGTGATCTTCTGATTGTTGTCGGTCCGCGTTTGGGGGAAATGACAACCAGTGGATACAGCTTGTTGGATAGCCCGAATACCAAACAAAAGCTTGTGCATGTTTTGCCCGGTGCAGAGGAACTTAACCGTGTTTTTAATGCAGAATTGGCGATCTTGAGCGATTTGACTGCTTTTACCAAAGCAGCGTTAGGCCTTGAACCTGTTGACGCGCCTGTTTGGAAGGCAATGCTTGCCGAGGCTCGTGCTGATTATGAGGCTTTTATTGCAGAGGAAGCTGGCATCAAAGACTTTCCAATGCACAAAATCAGCAGCTATCTGAGGGAAAATTTACCGGATGATGCGATTATTACCAATGGCGCGGGGAACTATACCATCTGGGGGCAGCGATTTTATCAGTTTTCTTCCTATCCAAGCCAGTTGGCACCGACTTCCGGTGCGATGGGATATGGCGTTCCGGCGGGTATCGGTGCCAAGATAGCAGAGCCCGACAGAGTTGTCGTGACGTTGGCGGGGGATGGTTGCTTTATGATGAATGGGCAGGAAATTGCAACTGCGGTTCAGTATGGTGCCAATGTCATCATTATCGTGGTTGATAATGGATGTTTTGGAACGATTCGAATGCATCAGGAACGAGAATACCCGAACCGCGTTATTTCAACTCGCTTGAACAACCCGGATTTTGCAGCTCTTGCACGCGCTTATGGTGGGTTTGGTGCTACTGTAGATAATGCAGATCAGTTTCCAGAAGCATTTGAGCAGGCAAGGAATAGTGGCAAGCCAGCCCTTATACATATGAAGGTGCCAAACGTCTGGGAATAACGCGAATCCTAAGACTTTTATACTAAAATGTTTTTGGGGAGGTAAGAATCTGAATGGTCCAAAAACAATCTGGGCGTTCAGCGTTATCGTAAAGATGTAACTGCCCGATTCTATTTGGTCTGATTTGTTTAGTGGACTTAGTTTATACGGCAGTATTTAAAAATCAGGCATGAAAAAAGGGTACCTAGTCGGTACCCTTTAATCTTTTGCATAACAATCAAATTAATGATTGTAAAATGACTTACTCAGCAACCGCGATTGATGAGACAGCCATTTTGCCGTTACGGCCGCGTTCTAGTTCGAACTCAACACGTTGGCCTTCGTTCAAACCTTGTAGGCCTGCACGTTCTACAGCAGAAATATGAACAAAAGCATCATCCCCACCAGCATCAGGCTCGATAAAGCCAAAACCTTTAGTGGAGTTAAACCATTTTACTACGCCAGTCGCCATTTAAAGAGACTCCTAATTACTTATCTTGTGTGACAGCCAAAATCAGCCGTTGGTAAAGGGTTCGGCAAGGCCGGGAATCTTCTTTAGTGACCAGTGTAGGGCAGGCAGAGGAGGCCGGGACTTTTAAAACCATAGTAGCTTTATCTACGAATTTAGAGAAAAGTCAAGTATTATCGGGATTTGGGCATATTAAAGTTTTGAGTAACACCATGTACGGCATTCTCTTGTCAGCTGGTGGCCCATTTGAAAAATAAGATAATAATCGTATGCATATATTATTTGAAATATTATGATTTTAAGCAAGGATTAATTTGGTTTCTGTTGTTTTCACAACTATTTGGAGAGAAATTTTAATAGAATTATTCTTTAAAATTTAAATCAAAGGAAAATATTCAAGGTGACAAGAATCAGTGAATTCCAAGAGCAGCATGCCAAAAGACTAGTAGGCAGCTTTAAGATTGTTACGGGAAAAGATTTAATCAAAGCCGAAAAAGATAAGAGCTTGGGGCTGCAATTATTCGAAGCACCATTTGTTGTGGTGTCGCACAATGGTGGTGATGACCCTGTTCTCAATTACGGGAATTTAACAGCCCTTAATCTATGGGAAATGGCTTGGAAAGATTTTACAAAGACACCTTCACGTAAAACAGCAGAGCCTGAATTTCGTGATGATCGCGCTGCTATGTTGGATCAAGCCAAAGAGAAAGGCTATTTTGATAACTATACAGGAATTAGAATATCCAGTTCAGGGAAGAGATTCTTAATCCAGAAGGCAATAATCTGGACTGTACCACCGGTTGTCGGGAGTGATAATTTGGATGCGCATAAGAAGGGACAGGCAGCAACCTTCAGTTCCTGGGCATACTTATAAGAGTAAAGTGTGGGCGCAAATAAGTGAAAATGAGTCGCTTATAAATCTATTTTTCTCTGCTTAACTTTAAAAATTAGATTGTATATTGCCTATATCTATTTGATATTTAAGTATTAAAAGTAATAAAACGTAACATATAAAGAATTCTTTATTTTGTTGACTGCATAAAGATTTCTTTATATGTTTGTTTGGCGAAAAACGCAGGATGCTGCATAATTTTTTTAGATAGTGAAAAAGCCAAAAGCTGAGAACCCAAAAACAGAGGGAGACGGCTGTCAGGAAAGGGAGGCATTGATGCATTTGAAAGTGTATAGTGCAGAACCACAGATAAAGAGAAAAGCACCGCGGAGAGATTTACAGCGGGTGGTCTTTGTTGTTCTTCCTGGTACAGCTTCGTTGGATACCAGCCTGACTATTCAGGCTTTAAAAACAGCAAATGCTGTTGCTGGTTATGCTGCTTTTCATTGGCGTATTGCAACAATGGATGGGCAGGCAATTGATCTCGAAGATGGCTTTATCTTGCAACCGGATATGGCTGTGGGCGATGATGAATCTATTGATCTCGCCCTTGTATTTGGTGAATGGGGTGTCCGGACGGGCAAATCCGACTATTTTGTAAATTGGCTAAAACGTCTTGATCGACAGAGTGTTTATGTCGGTGCTGTTGGTGGGGCTTGTTATGAACTTGCAAGTGCGGGCTTGTTGAACGGCTATCAATGTGCTGTTCCCTGGGCATATCACGACAGTTTCAAGGAACTATATCCTTCTGTTGAGTTACAGGACGCGCTCTTTTCCTGGGATAGAAAACGCATTACCTGCACCGGGAAAGCTGCTTGTCTGGACTTGATCCTTAATATTATTGAGCACCAATGTGGGACAGATGTTGCGGGGCAAGTTGCTGAGGCCTTTAACTATGAAGTCAGGGGCGGGGCTTCTATTCCTTTGCGTCAACGCAATCTTACTTTACAGAAGCTCTCGGGTAAGTTGGCCGAAGCGGTCCGCATAATGGAAGAGAATTTGGAAGTCTTGTTGACGGCAGAAGAAATAGCGAAAGAAATCGGCAGCTCCAAGCGTCAGATTGAACGTCTTTTTGCCCGCCATCTCGGTTGCAGCCCCAAGCGATATTACAAACGTTTGAGATTAAAGAGAGCCCGCGCACTCCTGCGGCAAACGGCCTTACCCGTGAGTGAGGTTGCTATTGCCTGTGGCTTTACATCTTTTTCATACTTCTCGCGTGCGTACAGGGGATATTTTGGATCAACCCCTCGTGAAGATCGCCTTGCGCGCGTGAGTTAATGAGCAAGCTAATTTATTTTGACCTTGTTGGATAAGCCTTTCAGAATGTTTAGGAATAAACAGCTGTTAGATTGTTTTGTGTATGACTGGGTCTTCTGAATCTCTTTCTCTTTCCGGTATCAAGGTGGGCGTTGTCGGTCTCGGAAAAATGGGCTGGCACTTTGCCAAGCGTTTGCATGATGATGGGGCAGAGGTCTTTATCCATTCCAGAACACGTGAAAAAGCATCTGAGCATGAAGCGCGAGGTCTAGTCTATTGCCAAACACCCGCGGAACTTGCGCAAAAAATCGATGGCGGATTTATTATCATTTGCGTAACTGATACAGACGCTGTTGAGCAGGTAATTTGTAGCGATCAAGGCCTGTTATTGGCGATAGATCCCGGTACCCTGGTGATTGATATGGGGACGACCCAGGTCATGAATACGCGTATCCTTGCTGGAAAGATCGAAAAAGCAGAAGCTAAATATCTGGATGCACCAGTAAGTGGCGGAGCCATCGGGGCGGAGCAGGGAGCTCTCTCAATTATGGTTGGTGGCGCAGATGATGATTTTCATCGTGCTCTGCCACTTTTCAACGTTCTTGGTCAGAATATAAATCATGTTGGACCTCTTGGTGCTGGTCAGATTGCCAAGACGGCTAATCAGATGATCGTCGCGATGACAATAGATGCCGTTGCCGAAGCTTTGACCTTGGCATCAAGGGCAGGTGCCGATCCAGCCAAGGTTCGCAATGCTCTGTTAGGTGGTTTTGCAGATAGCCGTATCCTTGAATTGCACGGCCAGCGTATGATTGAACGCGACTTTGAACCGGGGGCAAGGGCGACTGTCCAGCTCAAGGATGTAGTGCAGGCTGTGGAGTTGTCAGAGCATTATGACCTTCATCTCTCGGGGCTGGAAACCGCGTTGACCTTGTGGCAGGGAATGGTCGATGGTGGGCTAGGTGATCTTGATCAGGCTGGTTTTATCCGGGCCGTTGAAAAACTTAATTAAACTAAGGCTAATACTATGTATCGTTTCGCAGCTAATCTCAGCATGCTTTTTACAGAAGTTTCCTTTCTTGATCGCTTTAAAGCTGCACGGGAGGCTGGCTTTGAGGGTGTTGAGTTCCTGTTTCCCTATGAATACTCAAAACAAGATTTAAAGGCGAGGCTGGACGATACAGGTCTAGAGCAGGTGTTGTTTAATCTTCCCGCTGGTAATTGGGAAAAGGGTGAGCGCGGGATTGCTGCTTTGCCTAGCCGGGAAGGCGAGTTTCAGCTAAGTGTTGAGCTGGCGTTGGAATATGCCGAGCATTTAAACTGTCGCAAGTTGCACGTTATGGCAGGTATCTGCCCCGAAGGTGAGACGTTGGAAGCCTGTTTCGAAGTTTATCTTGCAAATCTGGCTTATGCTTGCGAGCAGGCGAGGGCAGCAAATGTTATGGTCTTGATTGAGCCTTTGAATACAAGGGCTTTCCCCGGATATCTTTTGTCACATCAAGCGCAGGCGCGAAAGATTATTGATCATATCGCCGCACCGAACCTCAAGCTACAGATGGATCTGTATCACGCCCAGATTATGGAGGGTGATCTTTCCGTGTTGATCCGCCATCAAATGGACTATGTGGGGCACATTCAGATCGCAGGTGTGCCGGACCGGCATGAGCCATCTGATGGAGAAATAAACTATGGCTGGATATTCTCTGAATTGCTAAAGGCCAAATACGAAGGCTGGATTGGGTGTGAATATACGCCCAAGGCAGACACCAAATCTGGACTTGGGTGGTTAGACACGGCGCGTGATATCTTTTCTTGATTAAGATTGCCCTGATTTTGGTAGCGTCATCCTGTCCTATTGTTTTCCGTATGGCGCGACCCTATTTTGTGTTTATATTAACTGTATGTTTGTTGAAATACCTGTTGCTTGAGATGTTTGGCCTGAAATGAGACTTACGACCTATACTGACTATTCACTACGTGTTCTGATTTTTGTTGGACTAAAAGGTGATGAGTTAACGACGATTACTGAAATTTCAGAACGCTATGACATTTCGCGTAACCATTTGATGAAAGTTGTTAATCAACTCTCTCAGGACGGGTATCTCAAAACTATTCGCGGCAAAAAAGGTGGCATGCTGCTTGCGCGGTCTCCGGCAGAAATAAATCTGGGGGATGTGGTCCGGGATATGGAAGACAACCTGGATATTGTCGAATGTTTTGATAAAGAAAAAGGTTGCTGCCAGATTGATGGCTATTGCCGTTTGCAGGGGATTTTGGGCGAAGCTGTTATCGCCTTTTTTGATGTTCTGTCTCGTTATACTTTGGAAGACTTAATGTCTAATCGACAAGGACTTCAAAAGGCATTAAGCATTTCATTTATCTAATTTATGTTTGTTGAGATGTTTTTGTTCCTGGCGGATATGATTTTTCATAACCGCCTTTTTTATTTTGGTATGTATGAAGTTTTCTACCTTGTTCGCAAACATCGATTTTGTTAGATATACTTTGCCTGTGCAATCTTTTTGTCCGCACAGGCCCTACGGAGATTTTATGTTAGAGATTGCGGTAATCCGCTAGTTCCTGAACCTCGGGAACATTTGAAACGGTTGTAACGTTCAAGCTATGCGCTGAGCGATACCTTTTCTGTACTCACATAAAACGAAAATCCATTGAATATTTCAAAGTATGAACAGCGTGTTTTACACGTTCTCGCTCAGGGTGGGGCTATCCACTATGAGCGTGGTGAAAATGGCAAAATTACAAAGGTAATTTGTTATACGCGGGATGGTCATGTGCTTGCTGATTGTAACTATCGCGTTTTTCAGCGTCTGAGGAAGCGGTCTTTTGTGAAATCTCAAAAAGGACAGCCCTATCGAATTACACGATTAGGTATACGGTCCGTTAGATCTCAACTGGACAACAGATAAATCAGTAAAGCTAGAAAGAAGTATGTTGTTATGATTAGAAAGTACGAAATTGCCGATACGGCAGCACTAATTAAAATTTGGTTCGAAGCAAACAAAGTTGGTCATCCATTCCTGAGCGATGAATTTGTCGCCCAGGTCGCCAAAGATATGCCGAATATTTACCTTCCCAATGCTGAAACCTGGGTTTTGGTTTTTGATCAAAATCCTGTTGGTTTCATTTCCCTCATCGATGATAAAATTGGGGCGTTGTTCCTTGATCCGGTATTTCATGGCAAGGGGTTTGGCCGGGCTTTGGTTAATCATGTGGTGAAGTTGAAAGGTTCTCTGAGTGTAGAGGTCTTTGAGAAAAACAAAGTGGGTCGACGGTTTTACGATCTCTATGGCTTTGTCGAAGTTGATCGCTATTGCCATGAACCAACGAATGAGATTTCGCTGAAACTGACATTGGCGAAAGATTGATAAAAAACAAGGGCACTTCGTGTGGAGTGCCCTTGTTCTGTTGGTTTTATTTGTGGGCGCTCTTATCCTTTTTTCTGTTTTTGTACCGCCATCAGGTAGAGCATTTCAAAAGCCATGGTCGCGCCAGCAAGGGCGGTAATGTCGCTGACATCATAGGCAGGGGATACTTCGACCACATCGGCGCCGACAATGTTAATGCCTTCTAGGCCTCTAAGTATTGTCAGGGCCTGATGTGGGGTTAAGCCTCCACTTACTGGTGTTCCTGTACCAGGTGCAAAGGCGGGGTCCAGGCTATCAATGTCGAACGTGAGGTAGGCCTTTCTATCGCCAACGATACGCTTGATCTCAGCAACGACAGCTTCAGGACCTTTTTCATGGACCCATGGGGCGTGAATGATATTGAAGCCATGGGTTTTGTCATTGTGGGTGCGGATGCCGACCTGTGCAGAAGACGCGGGGTCAATAATTCCCTGTTTGGCAGCATGATAAAACATCGTGCCGTGATCAATTCGTTGTTGATCTTCTTCCCAGGTATCAGAATGGGCATCGATCTGGATCAAGGCGAGTTGCCCGTGTTTTTCTGCGTGCGCCTTAAGGATGGGGTAGGTGACAAAATGGTCACCGCCCAGTGTTAGCATCGCTGTGTTTGTGTCCAGAATTGCTTTTGCGTGGGCTTCGATGGCATCGGGAACGGTCATTGGCTCGCCGGGATCAAAAACCAGATCACCGTAATCTGCCACGGCCAAGGTTTCGAACACATCAAGCCCGGAAGGAAAATGCGGTGCCCAGGCAAGGTTGGCAGAGGCTTTTCTGACAGCTTGTGGGCCCAACCGAGTACCTGAACGACCGGTGGTCGCACAGTCGTAGGGGATGCCCGAGATGGCGACATCTGCGTCGCGAAGATCACGGGTGTATTTACGACGCATAAAGGAATTTGCACCGGAATACATGGGTTCAACATCTGTACCCAGTAGGCTTTTGGCCATAAAGGCGTTATCACCTTCGGAATTGATACCGGATATATCGGTCATGTTGTGTCTCCAGAACGATCTTCTATCTTGTTGTAAAATATAGCAGGTTGGGTTTTAGAAAGATGGAGGTGTCGCTGCACTCACGACTTCGCATTCCTCGTCCCCGGGGTTTCGAAAGCGGTGAGGAATTTCTGTGTTAAAGTAATAGGCTTCACCGGCATTGAGGACTTTGATTTCATTACCAACAGTGATCTCAAGTTGTCCGCGAATAATAACGCCTGCTTCTTCACCTTCTTGAACGATCATCTTTTCACCAGTATCGCCATGGGGCGGATATTTTTCATGTAATACACGCATTTTACGATCTTTTTTGGCTGCGCCAACCAGACGAACTGACATAGTGCCATCGGACATTTCGACCAATTCATCTTCGGCGTAGAAGATCTTTTCTTCCTGCTCAGGCTCCATTGAGAAAAATTCGATCATGGTGACCGGAAAGCCAGCAAGTACTTTTGTTAGCGAGTCGATAGACGGGCTAACGCGATCCTGTTCAATCATAGAGATTGCGCTGTTGGTAACGCCTGCACGTCGGGCAAGTTCCCGCTGTGAAAGGCCATGCATGGCGCGGAGTGCTTTTAGGCGTTTTCCAACACTGGCTGACATCTGTTCTGTTTCACCTCGTTCAATAGTTATCTCGTTCAATGGATTTTCTCTATAGTAGGTCTCTTAGGCGATAATAAGCCATAGCCAAAACCAGAGCAGGGGTTCTTAATAAGCGCCCGCCAGGAAATGATTGATGCGGAATACGGCTGAATACATCAAAGCGTTCTTCCGATCCTGCAATAGCTTCGGCGATCAGTTTTCCTGCCAACCCTGTCAAGACAACGCCATGACCTGAAAAGCCATGGGCAAAGTAAGTGCTTTCGGCCAGTTTACCAAAATGGGGAAGGCGGTTGACGGTAATGGCGACATTTCCACCCCATGCATAATCGATTTTTTTTGATGCAAGTTGAGGGAAATATTCAAGCATGGTTTTTTGCATGATTTTACCGATATCCGACGGGGCTTTACCTGAATAGTTGACCTCACCACCAAAAAGCATACGTCTATCGCCCGATAATCGGTAGTAGTTGAGGACAAAAAGAATATCGGCAACCGCAGCGTTATCTGGAATAAGCTTTGCGGCCTCTTCTTTTGATAGGGGTTCTGTGGCAAGAATATAAGTGCCGACGGGCATAATCTTGTTGTCTAGCTTTTTATCAAGACCGTCGAGGTAGGCATTCGTGCAAAGCGCAACGTGTTTGCAGTTCACAACACCTTTATCCGTATAGACCCTTGGTGATTTTTCGTGCTCAATGTTTATGACGCGGCTGTGTTCGTAGAGAGTGGCGCCAGATTTTTTGGCGGCATCAGCCAATCCCAATGTGTAGTTGAGGGGATGCAGGTGACCACCATTTGGGTCATACATACCTGATAGATATTTATCGCTGTCAATTTTTTGGCGAATTTCGCTTTTATCAAGAAGTTTACAGCCTGTGTAACCTGCTGATTCTAAATCCTCGAGATATTCTTCCAATTCTCCGACATGACGTTGTTTGGTGCTGACGTGGTAATGCCCGGATGCCAGATCGCAATCTATGGCGTGTTTCTTGATCTGATTTTTGGCAAGAGACATGGCCTCTTCACCCATTTTCCAAAGTTTGCTGGCATCATCCTTACCGACCATCTTTTTTATGTCTTGATAAGATTGATTGTAGCCAATAATCATTTGGCCGCCGCTGCGCCCGGACGCGCCCCATGAAATTTTACTGGCCTCGAGTAAGATAACTTTATACCCGCGTTCAGCAAGGTGTAGCGCGGCTGACGTTCCGGTCATGCCTCCGCCGATGACGCAAACATCGCAGCTATGTTCTCCGGTTATTTCTGGGCGATCATGGCTTTGGTTCATACTCGCTGTATAATAGGAATTTGTGTAGTCCTGATCGTTCATTATCAAACGCTCCTCAGGTACCAATCAAATTCGACAGGGGATATATGGCTGTTGAAGCGCTCTCGTTCGGTTTTTCTGCAAATGCTAAAGACGTTACAGAATTCTTTGCCCATGTATTTTGGCAATATCTCTGCCTTTTCAAAGATATCTATCGCATCTGGCCATATGTTAGGCAGCGTTGCTTCTTTTTCCTCATAGGCATTCCCTGTAATCCGGGGGCCGGGATCTATCTTATTCTCTAATCCATGGAGTATACCGGATAAAACCGCTGACATGACAAGGTGTGGGCTGGCGTCCGCGCCGGCTAACCTGTGTTCAATCCGGGTTGCGGCAGGATGGCCAGCGGGAATACGCAAGGCAACCGTTCTGTTATTGATCCCCCAGCAAGGAGTATGGGGGGCATAAGAACCTAACTGAAAACGACGATAGGAATTCGCATTCGGGGCAAGAAGTGCCATTGATTCTGCCATGGAATCACACAAGCCGCCCATCGCCCATTTTATTTCATCGCTCAGGCGTTCTTCGTCTTCTGTCCCTTTACCCTGAAAGATATTTTTCCCGTCGTCGTCCAGCAGGCTGACGTGGATATGGGTGCCGTTCCCTGATTCTTGTGTATAGGGCTTGGCCATAAAGGTCGCTTCCATACCGTGACGTTGAGCGACGTGTTTGATCAGGCGTTTGAGCAACACAGCCTGATCGCAAGCAAGGAGAGGGTCATCTACATGGTGCAGGTTGACTTCATATTGTCCGGGGGCATATTCCGCAACCATGGTGTCGGCGGGTATGCCTTGCGCTTTTGCTGTTGCAGCAACCTCGTCGAGAAAGTCATCAAAATCATAAAGCTCGTCAATGCCGTAAACTGCGGGCTGAGCATGCCGTAATCCTGAAATCGGTGATACAGGAGGTTGCGGGTAACCAGCCATGGTTCTATCTTTGTCGATAAGGTAGAATTCAAGTTCAACAGCCGTAACTGGCTTGAGGCCCATTTTGGTGAAGCGATCGATAATGCCTTTGAGGACGTGACGGGGATCCGCAAAGAAGGGGGAACCATCTTCTTCGTGCATGGTCAATAGAACCTGTGCAAGGCCTTTTCTATGCCATGGAGCTGGTTTTAACGTGTCGGGGACAACATGACAGACACGATCTGCATCACCATTGGCCCAAACCAAACCAGTACCTTCTACGTTGGCCCCTGACGTATCGAGGCAAAAGATCGACCCGGGAAGAAGAATACCTTCTTTGTAAACAGATGCTAGTTTATCACGTGTAATACGCTTGCCGCGTAAAATGCCATTACCATCTGCGATAAGAAGCTCAATCAAACCAATTTCAGGATGTGCCTCTAAAAAATCAGCCTGTTCAGAATAATGATCGGTTGTATTGTTCATTTTATTTATCGCCCAGATTTTACGCAATTTTCAAGATTATGCACATCTTGTGCTTATATTTGTCAAGAGATGTCCAATAAAAAGAACTCTTTTGTTTGAATTTCAGGATTCAAGTTAAGTGCTGTTCGTTATATTGATCATTTGTTATTTATCTGTAATTAAATGATAATATGCAAATTTTCTTATTAATTTTTTAAAAAAATAAATTTTTCTGTTCTCTTTTTTTTAAATGAGAACTATCATTCTGTTCAGAATAACGATCATCACTTGCGTCAAGGTAGTTTGAAAATGAGTATTGGTAAGGCCTTTGTTGGTGTTTCCACCTGTCGTATGCCCAAGAACGGCAATGAGTACGATAGTGTAAGCCGATATTATTCCGAGGCTAGTGCTAATGTTGCGCAAGTAATCCCAGTTGGGATACCTGCATTAGGTGATCAATTGGATAGTGATGCTCTGTTGGATCATCTGGATGGCATGCTTTTTACGGGAAGCCCTTCAAATGTTGAACCCAGGCACTATGCAGGTGAGCAGAGCGACGAAGGAACTCTGCATGATCCCGCACGAGACGCCACAACACTACCGCTGATCAAAAAAGTATTGGAACGAGGCATCCCAATGTTGGCGATCTGCCGAGGATATCAGGAGCTGAATGTTGTTTTTGGCGGCACGCTTTTCCAGAAAGTGCAGGACCAACCCGGAAAAATGGATCACAGGGCTGATATGACTGGAGCGATCGAAGACCGTTTCGCGCTGGCCCACGATATTGAGTTAGTATCTGGCGGAATTCTGGCAGGGTTAAACAATGGTCCGACAGTTAAAGTTAATTCCGTACATGCTCAAGGCATTGATCGGTTAGGAGAGGGGCTGACGGTTGAAGCTTATGCCCCAGATGGGCTGGTTGAAGCCGTCAGCGTTTCCGGGGCTTCTGCATTTGCGCTGGCAGTGCAGTGGCACCCGGAATGGAACGCCAGTAATAATGAGTTCTCCAACAAGATTTTTAAAGCTTTTGGGGATGCTTGCCGGGAACGCGCCAAGCAACGGTAACAAGTAGGCGGTAATGAGTTGACGGTGAGTAGAACAGGATTTCGTATAGGAAACCGATATCCAATAGAACAGGTGATTTATGACGTTTGAAGAATTAGAACAGTGGTGTAAAGAGCGAAAGATTACGGAAGTCGAGTGCATGATACCTGATATCTCAGGCGTGCCACGCGGTAAGATCTTGCCCACTGAAAAATTCTTACGTGGCATTGGAAGTAATGGACATCGTCTTCCTGAGAGTATTTTTACACAAACCATAACCGGCGAATGGCCCGAAGAAGATACTTGGGTTGATATTGCTGATCATGACGTCATTCTGGAAGTTGATACCAGTACAATACGTCCTGTTCCCTGGTATAAAGAGCCAACAGCCCAGGTCATTTGTGATTGTGTTTATCCCGATGGAAAACCCGTTGACCTCTATGCCCGTCAAATCCTTCGATCAGTGCTGGGGCTTTACGAGAAAAAAGGTTGGGAGCCTGTCATTGCTCCTGAGCTGGAATTCTATCTGGTGCAAAAAAATACTGACCCGGATATGCCTTTGATGCCACCCATCGGTAAAAATGGGCGACCTGAAACCGCCCGTCAGTGTTACGGCATTGATGCGGTGAACGAATTCGATCCTGTGTTTGAAGACGTATATGATTATTGTGAGGCCCAAGGGCTGGATATAGATACACTTAATCACGAAGCCGGGGCTGCGCAGATTGAAATCAACTTTCTGCATGGCGACCCTTTGTCACTTGCCGATCAGGTTTTTCTCTTCAAACGCACGGTACGGCAAACGGCCTTGTCTCATGATATTTATGCAACTTTCATGGCTAAGCCAATGAAGGATGAGCCCGGTAGTTCAATGCACATTCACCACTCTGTGGTCGATGCTAAAACGGGTAATAATATCTTTAGTGATGCAGACGGTAATGCGACTGAGCTATTTGGCAACTTCATCGCAGGTCTGCAACGCTATTCCAGTGCAGCAATGCCGTTTTTTGCCCCGAATGTGAATTCTTATCGGCGTTTTGGATATGATGAATCACCGATAAATATGCATTGGGGAATTGATAACCGGAGTTGCGGGTTCAGAGTTCCCAATTCCGGTCCACAGAGCCGACGTGTTGAGAACCGCTTGTGCGGGTCAGATGTTAATCCTTATCTCGCCATTGCAGGAAGCTTACTTTGTGGGTACTTGGGGATGACGGAAGGCCTTACTCCCGAGGCAAAAATCGAAGATAATGCTTATGTTCTACCACGTGGTTTGCCGCTGTATTTATCAGATGCGATCACAGCGTTGATGGATTGTAAGCCAATAAAAGATGTGTTGGGTGATCGTTTTGTCGAAGCGCACTGCGCAACGAAAGAAGTTGAATACAACAATTACCATCAAGTTATCAGTTCGTGGGAACGCGAACATCTGTTGCTTAATGTATAGAGCCCATGATCTTGTTTGTGAGATCGGCAGTTAAGAGGGTGTTATGAACCATATAAATAAAAGTACCGAATATTGGCAGGAACTGGATCGGGCGCACCATTTGCATCCCTTTACAGATACCAAGAGCCTGAATGAAAAAGGCACCCGCGTTATTACGAAAGCTGATGGCATTTATCTGTGGGATTCTGATGGCAATCGTGTGCTTGACGGGATGGCGGGCCTGTGGTGTGTGAATATTGGATACGGTCGTAAGGAACTGGTTGATGCTGCACAGCGTCAGATGATGGAACTTCCCTATTACAATACCTTTTTTCAGACCACAAATGCGCCTGCGACCGAGTTGTCTCAGCTTTTGGCCGAAATTACGCCAGAAGGTTTGAACAGGGTGTTTTTTGCAAACTCCGGATCTGAAGCAGTTGATACAGTCATTCGTCTGGTTCGTCGTTATTGGCAGGTAGAAGGACAACCGGACAGAAATGTGATTATCAGCAGGAACAATGCCTATCACGGAAGTACGGTGGCTGGTGCCTCTCTTGGGGGAATGGACCCTATGCACGAGCAAAGCGGTCTTATGATGCCAGGGATCGAGCATATAATGCAACCATACTGGTACAAGGATGGCGGGGACCTGACACCGGAAGAGTTCGGACTGAAAGCAGCACAAGCATTGGAAGAACGTATTTTAGAAGTTGGGCCGGAAAAGGTTGCTGCCTTTATTGGTGAGCCAATTCAAGGTGCTGGTGGCGTGATTGTTCCACCTGAAACCTATTGGCCAGAAATTCAACGGATCTGTGAAAAGTACGATATTCTTTTGGTTGCTGATGAAGTGATCTGTGGATTTGGTCGTACCGGAAACTGGTTCGGCAGTGAGACCTTTGGTATCAAGCCTGACCTTATGTCCATGGCAAAAGGTATGTCATCTGGTTACCTGCCAATCTCAGCTGTGATGGTTGGGGATCGTGTCGCCGACAGTCTTATTGAAAAAAGTGGCGAGTTCTATCACGGTTATACCTATTCCGGTCATCCTGCGTCTTGTGCTGTGGCAATTGAAAATATTCGCCTTATGCGCGATGAAGGTATTGTTGACAGAGTTCGGGACGAAACAGGCCCTTATTTCCAAAAGCGGTTGCGTGAACTCGAAGACCATCCTTTGATTGGTGAAGTTGTTGGCTATGGCTTGGTTGCCGGCATGGTGATGGTGAAAAACAAGGAAACCCGTGAACTCTTTGAAAATGGTTCAGAAGTCGGTAACATTTGTCGCGATCATTGTTTTAACAACGGCCTGATTATGAGGGCTTGTGGAGACCGGATGGTTCTTTCGCCGCCATTGGTCATGACGAAGGCGGAAATTGACGAGTTGTTGGAAAAAGTAAAATATTGTCTTGATTTGACAGCTAAAGATCTTGGAAAGTTATAACTGGGAGTGGATATTGATAACTCATCCAAAAAATGAGACTGATATCCACATAACTTTACCGGGTACATATACATAACGGAGGCTACATCGTGAAAAAAATTGGAAATGGTTTGCTGACCAGTGTTCTGGCACTTGGGTTAGCTGTGAGTACCCAAGCCAGTGCGGAAGAAGTGGTTAATGTCTTTAACTGGTCAGATTATATTGACGAAGAAATTCTTGCGGATTTTGAAAAAGAAACCGGGATCAAAGTGGTCTATGATGTTTTTGATTCAAATGATGTTCTGGAAACAAAACTTCTTGCTGGTAGTTCCGGTTACGATGTGGTCGTCCCGTCCGGTACTTTTCTCGCCCGCCAAATTCAGGCTGGTGTTTTCCAGAAACTTGATCAATCAAAACTGACCAACAAAGGCAACCTTTGGGATGTTGTGAGCGAGCGCGTCGAAAAATATGACCCGGGTAATGTTTATTCTGTGAATTATATGTGGGGCACCACGGGTATTGGTTATAATGTTGATATGGTTAAGGAGCGTCTCGGCATTGAGCGAATTGACAGTTGGGACATAGTCTTTAATCCGGAGAACTTGGCAAAGCTCAAAGATTGCGGCGTTTATCTTCTTGATGCATCGGATGAAATGATTCCTGCGGCCCTTAATTATCTTGGTAAAAACCCGGATAGTCGGGACAAAGCTGACTTAAAGGCAGCTGAAGAGCTATTGATGTCAATTCGTCCCTTTGTCCAGAAATTCCATTCGTCTGAAAATATATCGGCCCTAGCTAATGGAGATATCTGTCTTTCAGTGGGGTGGTCTGGCGATATGCTTATCGCGCGGGACAGAGCGACAGAGGCAGATAACGGCGTTATTGTTGATTACAGCATCCCTAAAGAAGGTGCCTTGATGTGGTTTGATCAGATGGCTATTCCGGCAGATGCTGCAAACGCTGAAAACGCACATAAGTTTATTAACTATATCATGCGTGATGACGTGATGGCGAAAGCTTCAAATTATGTTTATTACGCGAATGGTAATCTCGCTTCCCAAAAGCTTCTGGAAGAAGATGTTATCGGCGATCCGGCGATTTATCCTGATTCAGGTACCATGGAAGGGCTCTATACATTGACACCCTATGATCCAAAAACTCAGCGTGTGGTTACACGTGCGTGGACGAAGATCAAAAGCGGCAGTTAAATCCAGATAAAAGCATCGCCTCATTTTTGAGGCGATGCTTTGTTTGTATAGAGTCTTATTTGAGGGTGCTATGAATATTTCATCAGCCAAAAAACCATCCGCGCGCTTTGAACCTTGGGAAGATCCCAATGAAAAGCCGTTGGTGCGATTTAAGAATGTTACCAAGCGTTTCGGATCATTCACCGCGATTGATGATATCAGCCTTGATATCTATGAGCGCGAATTCTTTGCCTTACTCGGCCCCTCTGGCTGTGGCAAGACGACAATGATGCGCATGTTGGCCGGGTTTGAAACACCTAGCGAAGGTATTATTTCTCTTGGCGAGGATGATATTGGCACCGTTCCACCCTATAAGCGTCCAGTGAATATGATGTTTCAGTCCTATGCTCTTTTCCCGCATATGACGGTTGAGGCCAATATTGCCTTCGGACTGAAGCAAGATAAATGGCCCAAAAATCTTATTCAAGAACGTGTTGAGGAGATGCTGTCGCTAGTGCAGTTGCGCAAGTTTGCCAAACGCAAACCGCATCAACTTTCCGGTGGGCAACGTCAAAGGGTTGCACTTGCGCGTTCACTTGCGAAAAAACCTAAACTTCTTTTACTTGATGAACCTTTGGGGGCGCTTGATAAAAAACTACGGGAACAGACGCAATTTGAACTAATGGATATTCAGGAAAAATTGGGCATGACCTTTGTGATTGTCACGCATGATCAGGAAGAAGCCATGACCGTCGCCAGTCGTATCGCGGTTATGGACGATGGCAAGATTATGCAGGTTGCAACACCTGAAGTTATCTATGAATACCCCAATAGTCGATATGTTGCCGACTTTATCGGTGACGTAAACATTATCGAAGGCCAACTTGGTAATAGAACGGAAGAGGGGGTCAAGTTATCCTGGGCCGAAGGGCAACCCGAAATTGCTATTGCCAATAATACAAGCCGATCCGAAAATGAAAACGCATGTTTCGCCATTCGCCCGGAGAAAGTTCATGTCTCGCGCGAAGAGCCTGTGGATGCAGATAACAGGATCAGGGGACAGATTGATGACATTGCTTATATTGGCAATCTATCGACCTATTATGTCAGGCTTAGCAATGGCATGATTTTCAAGGCACAGGAATCAAACCGCCGCCGTCTCGCAAACCGTGAATTTACCTGGGAAGATCAGGTCTGGTTATCCTGGCGTAATACCGCCGGTGTCCTCTTGGATTAAGGGCGGAGATCATGGATAAGAAACTCGGGCGCTTTTTACTTATTGGCATACCTTATTTTTGGTTGTTCCTGCTCTTTCTCGTACCTTTCGGGATTGTGCTGAAAATCTCGTTCTCAGATATCGCTGTCGCCATTCCTCCCTATACCCCGACCTTTGATTTTGAAAGCGGATGGGAAGGCTTTAAGGCTTTACTGGCAGAGCTGGACTTCGAGAATTACATTTGGCTAACCGAAGATGATCTCTATTGGACGAGTTATTTATCCAGTTTAAGAATTGCGTTTATCTCCACAGTTCTCACGCTATTGATTGGCTACCCCTTGGCCTATTCCATGGCCAAGGCACCTTCTGAATGGCGACCAACGCTGTTGATGTTGATTATTCTGCCTTTTTGGACAAGCTTTTTGATCCGGGTTTATGCCTGGATCGGTATTCTGAAAACCGAAGGTTTACTTAATCAGCTTTTGATGTTCTTGGGGATCGTTGATGATCCTTTACAGATATTGAACACAGATACAGCCGTTTATATCGGTATTGTCTATTCTTACCTGCCTTTTATGGTGCTTCCGCTCTATTCCTCCCTTGAAAAGATGGATGGGTCTCTTTTGGAAGCGGCACAAGATCTTGGCTGTACAGCGATCTCCGCCTTTTGGAAAGTAACCTTGCCCCTTTCTATTCCGGGTATTATTGCCGGGTCTTTTCTCGTTTTCATTCCGGCTATTGGCGAGTTCGTTATCCCTGATCTTCTTGGCGGATCTAATACCAAAATGATTGGTAAGACACTGTGGGCTGAATTCTTTAGTAATCGAGATTGGCCGGTTGCCTCAGCGGTTGCGGTATTACTTTTGCTATTGTTGATCGTCCCGATTGTTTTGTTCCAGAAGCAGCAAGAACGTGCGCAGGAGGCAGAACAATGAGTGGTCGTTTTACATGGTTTAATACCACATCGCTTACTCTGGGTTTTGTCTTTCTTTATCTGCCCATTCTTATTCTGGTTTTTTTCAGCTTTAATGAGTCCAGACTTGTAACTGTATGGGCGGGGTTCTCGACCAAATGGTATGTCGAGCTTTTTAAAGATGAAGCTTTTCTGGATGCAGCCCTAGTCACATTACGTGTAGCTTTGTTGTCAGCTACAATGGCGACAATTCTTGGAACTTTGGCCGCTGTTGTTATGGTCCGGGCTGGACGCTTTCGAGGACGCACTCTTTTTTCCGGAATGATCTATGCACCGCTGGTGATGCCTGAAGTCATAACAGGGCTTTCCCTGCTTTTGCTTTTTGTGGCAATGGGCATTGATCGGGGGTTTTGGACCATCACGATGGCCCATATTACCTTTTCCATGTGTTATGCTGCTGTCGTGGTCTCTTCGCGGATGGTTACCTTTGACAACTCATTGGAAGAAGCGGCAACCGATTTGGGATGCACGCCTTTTCAGGCCTTTATAAAGGTGACTCTACCGATTATGGCTCCGGCTATTATTTCTGCTTGGTTACTGTCTTTTACCCTGTCTTTAGATGATTTGGTGATTGCCTCTTTTACTTCGGGGCCGGGGGCGACAACCTTGCCAATGAAAATCTATAGTCAGGTTCGACTTGGTGTGACGCCAAAGATCAATGCGCTTTCGACAATCTTAATTTTGATTGTCACGATGGGGGTTATCACAGCATCTATTTTGACGAAACGGGCAGAGGCACAACGTAAGGCAGATGAACGGATGGCCGAGGCTTAAGGTCTAAGATGTGTGTTTATGAAGTCCCCAACCTCAGCCAATCTTCTGGTTAGATCCTGATTGTCTCATCAGTAAGTGTATGCGCGATAATCTCTATGCCATGTTCGGTTGATATCATGTTGTTCAACTCTTGTGCTGGTACAAAAGATAATCCTGTCGATAATGCATCCGCTTTAGTGGCATCATTAGCGATAACACTTATTGATTTGTACAGGGCTTGAGCGTTTATATGGTGTGTTGGAAGTAAATGCGAATGCCCATCTCGCAGAACTGTTCCGGTAGGCGTTGATGTAGCAATGGCTTTACCTGCGTGCAGATTAACAGAATTTCCCGAGAGTTGCTGACCCTTATTATCTATCGCAACAGTCCAGTCTCGACCAGAGGGATGAGTTCCTAAAGCTTTGATTTCGCCAATATTTACGAGGCTGTTTGTCAGGCCATGATTTCCCAAAAGTTGGTATATGCGATCCGTAATAAAGCCTTGAGCGATACCGTTTAATGTAATTGCCATGCCACGTTTTTTGAAAGATATCTGTTTGGGGGAAGCATCAATATTTCTATAATCAACCAACTCACTGATTGATTGGACCATTTTATGGTGCTGATGGTCTGTCAGGTTTGGCATCTCACTATGGAGTAACCACATGGGTTGTATCGTTATGTCAAAAGCCCCATTGGTAAGGGATGAGACCTTATGCGCTGTTGAGATCACGTGATAAAGCTCTGGTGTAGGGTTTTGTATTTTGCCTTGTGTGTTTAAGCGGTTAATTTCAGAACCGGGGATATAGAGGCTAAAGATATTTTCTAAACGCTTTATTTCCTTACGTATTTTGTTCGCGAGTTCTGCTGACCCATTTTCTTTGGGCAGAAGAATTTCAGTATGCCCACCAAGGGCAATACCCTGCCATTTATGAAGAGGTATTTCTTTTGCATTACCCTGCGCAAAGGATTGTTTTAATAATGTCGGTGTTAAAAGAGAAGCTGTTCCTATAATTTGTAGAAAGCGTCGTCTGGTTTTATTCATGGCCATGGCTCTTTACCGTTCTTTATTCGACTATAGATAACGCTGGATTATCCGGGATTTCTACCATTCCCAGTACGTAATCAATGGGGATATCATCAAGAGACACTACTGTGCCGCCATATTGAGCAATAAAGCTTTCGGCGGAAGCTTGTTCTCGGAAAGGCACCACTGCCGGTGCTCCCATACCACCACGTCGTTTACTTTCAATCACCAGTGTTGCTTCATTTATATCGATCCAGGGACCTGCTTCTGGTGATTGCCAGTTGGCTTTTCCCATATCGGTAACGTAAACGGCTGTAATTTCATTGTTTTCATCCGGAAGCTTCATGTAGCCAACGGCGTCTCTTGTGGCGGCAAACCAGATGGGGACTGTTTGTCCGAGGATATGGATTTGTGCTTTTGGGCCGGGGTGCCCTGCGGCAGTCATACCGCAAAAATAACTTTGATCCTCTGATGTCAGCGTTGCCGGATCTGGTTTTGGGGTGTCATCTGAGCCAAAGCAACCGTTTAAGAGGATGGTGCTAGATAAGAAGAGTGAAGCACAGAGCTTTTTCATATCTCTCTCCTTGAAAAGAGGCATCCGGAAAGTAGAAGAGGTAGAGTGATCCAGCCAAGTAGAGCAATGATGGCATATTGGGCAGGAAGTACGGCTCGTCCGGCAATGGATGACATGCCTGAAAGTGCGGCTGTACTGTCAAAACCAGTCAAATTTAGAAGCCTAAAAGAATCAGCTGGGTTAAAAAGCAACAGGAAATTGACAAAATCAGATTTCAGGTTCTCGCCTTGATCAACGACTAAAGCCCCTAATACAGCCATATCAAACAACAAGACGAACAGTAGCCAGACTGCGACGGCCAGACCAATGGCTGTTGCCCGTTCCTTGACGCAAACACTCAAGAGATATCCGATAGATAAAAAGGCACTGCCTAGTAATACTGTTGATGCTATCAAGCTACCAAATACCATCCAGTCCTGAAGGTCCGCACCATTGGAACTAAATCCAATTAAAAAACCTGCAGCGCCATAGCCGAGAAGTGTGGCGATAGACAGAATGAGGGTGTGGCCAAGGAATTTTCCCAAGATGATCTGCCATCTGTTAATCGGGTAGGTGAGGAGCAACAACATAGAGCCACGCTCGACCTCGCCAACGATACTGTCATAAGAAAGCATTAATGATATTAGTGGGACAAGAAAGACAGAGAGACTGGAAAGGCTTACGACAGTTACTTGCATCGTGCTGATCTTTGCGCCGCCTACAGGAGCAGTTCCCACAAACGCTAAACTGAGAGCGAGAACCGCGAGTAAGCAAGATGCCGCGATGATCCAACGATTACGCAGGGCATCTTTTAGTTCTTTTAGGGCAATGATCCAGATTGTCTTCATATTATTGTCCTCTCTGGTCACTAAAGACAGCGTAGAGTTGATCTAGTGAAGTATTTTGGAGCTCGATGTCCTCAACAAGAGAACCAAGCTCTCCCAGATGTCGAAGCATTGTCATTTTTGAGCTTGGGGCGCATTCAATCTCGAGATGTCTGCCGTTCATATAGGTTATGGTTGCATTTTGATTTTGCAGGGGCTGGGCGATTTTTTCGGTCATACCCTCTTGGACAGTAATGCGAAGGCTAAGAGGTAATCCTGCCTGTGCGCGCAAATCTTCCAAGGAACCGGAAGCAACAACCCTGCCGGAATTCATCACGGTCACGGCATCCGTCTGGGCTTCGAGTTCGGTCAATACATGCGAACAGAGTAAAATGGTGACGCCGTCTTTTCTGAGATCGCGTATGATATCGTAAAAGTGTTGTCGTGCAGCAGGATCAAGCCCGGATGTTGGCTCATCAAGCAATAGCAGGCGTGGTTTGCCAAGAAGTGCCTGTGCCAACCCCAAACGCTGCTTCATGCCTTTTGAATAGGTTTTATAACGTCGATCAAGAGCAGCAGAGAGGCCAACCATATCCATGAGTTCTAGGCTGCGGGATTTTGTTTCTCTTTTCAGGCTTGCATAAAACGCGATTAATTCTTTACCCGTCATGTTTGCATCAAATGCAACATTCTCGGGTAAAAAACCAATGGCATTACGGTAATGGAAAGAAGCCTTATCTTTGGGGTCATGCCCCAGTATTGAGAGAGACCCGGTTGTCGGTTGTACCAACCCGAGGATTAGTTTCATCAGCGTTGTTTTGCCTGCGCCGTTATGCCCAACCAGTGCCATCAGGCAACCTTCGGGCACTGAGAAATTCACGTCTGTCACTGCTTTGTGGGACGGGTAGTGTTTACTTACGTTTTCTAAAATAATACTATTTTTAATCATGGATTTGTCTCCATGTCAGAATTCAATGGGCCAGAATTCAATGGGTCAAAATTTAACGGATCAGAATTTAATGAGATCTGGTCAATCAGGGGAGGCGTCATCAAAGGAGCACTGTCAAAGACACCACCGGGTTGTAGTGATGGGAACTGGGATTGTGACCAGCGCAAAATTTCCATAGCGGGTGAATTAATCAACAGTTTGGCTGAAGGGTAAGCCCATATTACCTGATCCAGAACGTCATTGGGGCGATAGACACTATCGGCAATATTATCACCGTTCAAATCGAAGGCTGGATTATCGCTCCAATAATTACCTCGATTATTTTCCGACCAATCCAGATGACGTGTGCCCACGTATTTGACTTGATGTTGATTGCTGATAAAGGCATTTTCACTAACGGTGTTCTTTTCAGATCCTGCGGTAAAATGAATACCGATTTGGCATCCTTCAAAATGATTTTGCACAAAACGATTTTTGTTAGAATTGTAAATGAAAACGCATTTCACACCGCCGTTCTCGACCCGGTTCCCCTTGAAAAGGGATGAGTTTGCGTAGTTGAGGGCAAAACCGTGCTCCTTGTCATTGATTGACTGGTTGTTGGTTATTTTCAGCTTCTTTGAAAACATCAAAGCGTATCCAACGTCGTTGCCGCGGGAAATATTGCCACTGACTTCGCTGTTGTTTGTATACATGTAATGAATGGCAAAGCGTGTCTTTTCAAAAATATTGTTTCTGAAGATGTTCTTTTTGCTTGTGGTCGTGAAGATACCGTCACGGCCAAAAAGAATGGTGTTGTTTTCAACAATTGATCCCGGGGTATTCCATAGTTGAACACCGTTGCCTCGATCATTGACTTGCAGGACTTGTAATCCTTCAATGTGATTGTTTCTGACAACAGCATTCTTGGGACCCCAGAGATAAACCCCAATCAGATTGTCTTGAAGAATGTTATTTTCGATAACGGTATTATGAGCCGTTTTATTGACAAAAACGCCACTGTTCTGTTGGGAAAGATCTTGGCCGGAGTTGATGATTTTCAAGCCAGAGACAACACTGTCAGGGGCGAGGACTTCAATCGTATTACCTATACGATTGCCATCAATGACAGCACCTTGTTCGCCTTTTAGTGTCAGCGACTTTTTAAGTACAATCGGGCCAGTATAAAGACCTTTGGTCATTACAAGGACATCGCCGTCCTGTGCTTTGATTAGTGAGGTTGCTAGCGTATCAGGTGTTACCTGTAAAACGACGGCTTGGCTCTCAAAGACCGTCATCAAAGCGACGATGCTTAACAGAAACGCCAAAACATATTGTTTCATTACTAGTTTTTTTGAAAACCAAGCCATCGATCTATTCAACTTTCCCTAAGCTGGTTCAACCAACATACGTCCACGCATTTCCATATGAAGTGCGTGACAGAACCACTGACAGTAGAACCAGTGAACACCCGGACGGTCCGCTATGAAAGTTACGGAAGCTGTTTGTTGGGGGCTGACTTCGAAGCAAACACCGTAGTTCGCAAGAGTGAAGCCATGGGTTAGATCTTCAACGTCATCAAGGTTTGTAATCACAACCGTGACTTCATCCCCTTGTTTGACCGTGAATTTTTCCAGACTGAATTCTGGTGCAACAGAGTTCATGTAAACCCGAACCTTGTTGCCATCTCTGACTACATCCTGACAATCTTCCAGATCGATACCATCGGCTTTTGCCATTTCAACGGTATCGGCAAAGGTTGGGTCATTACGATCATAAATGTGAACAGGGTTTACGGTTGAGCGATGAACGATAATGCAATCATGTGGTTCGGCAAAAGTTGGACCGTCATGAACGATTTTCATTTCATCGCCAGAGATATCAATCAACTGTTCGTTCTCTGGTTTCAGAGGGCCTACGTTGATGTAGCGATCTTTAGAGAACTTGTTCATAGAGATCAGCCATTTACCATCAGCCTCAGAGGTTTCTCCCATAGATGTATGGTTATGACCAGGTTGATAGTGAACATCGATTTTCTGAATAATCGGATCAATATCTTCGCCTTTGTAGGCACGAATGGCTTTTTCTATATCCCATTTAACAACCTGACTATCCAGGAAGAGAGTGGTGTAAGCATTGCCGCGCCCATCAAAAGCAGTATGAAGAGGACCGAGACCAAGTTGTGGTTCTGCGACGATAGCATCGCGAGGCTTGATCTTACCATCAAACACATCATCCAACCGTTCAACGTCAATAACAGAAGCCGTTGGGGAAAGCTTACCATTTACAACAATGTGACGCTTATCCGGTGCAGCATTGACACCATGTGGGCTATTAGAAATTGGAATGTATGTGGTAAGTGGAGAGCCTTTGGTTCCGTCAACGACAGGAACATCCCCGTCAAATACTTCGTATTCACCTTTTGCAACAGCTTCTTCAATACGCTTGATATTGAAAACAACGACATGATCCTGCTCTGATGATGTCATCTCGGCAAGGTTGACACCTTCTTCTGAATTGTAAGAGGAAGATATCGCGTATTTACCCTGATAATCTGCATCAACATTATCCAGGTTACCACTGACTTTAACTTGCCATTTAACTTCCATCGTATCGCCGTCAATAGCAGAGAACACGGCGTAATATTTACTTGGATCATCAAGAACAGAACCATCGTTTGGTAAAGGAACGCGGTGTTCGCCATTGGCAAAAATGTAGCCCGTACGAGGATATCGTTGTGGGCGCAGACCGTGAATATCTGATGCGTTCGGAATTTCGATAATTTTATCGACTTTCATGATATCACAGCGAACACGAGCGACACGCGTGTTCGCTTTGTCATTCATGAAGAGATAACGACCGTCATAGGCACCGTCGGTAAAGGACATATGTGGGTGATGCAAATCACCGTTCATATAATCTCCACCGCGTGTTTCCAGAAACTTTTTGGTTTGTGGCAGAAGATTTTCAGTAAGAATTTTCTTACTTTCGTTGGTTTGCCCCCAACCTGTTGCAGAACACCTGTTAAACACGGGTACACGCATAAGTTCGCGCATAGAAGGAAGACCTAGAATACGCAGTTCACCTGCTTGTCCTGAAGACCAGAAACCGTAATATTCGTCCAATTGTCCGGGTTCAACGGCTGCCGGATTATTTGCACCAGCAGCAGATGCTGTTGAAACACCACCTAACCCGGCGATACCAGAGGCAGCACCGACACCGGCGATAGTCGCTAGTTTCGCTGAACCCCCAAGCAGATCACGTCTGGACAGACCTTTATCTTTTGACATTTATATGCTCCTCTTTAAGTGCCCAACCTGTCGCGTGTCTCACCATTCAACAGGCTGGGCGTGCTGTCGCCCTTGGGGCGACGGTTTTGCTAGCTCGGGGTTACTTTCTCCGGGCTAGCACCTTTCCCTCTGGCTTTTGCAGAAGGTCCGGGATTGTTTTTATCATCACCTATGAAATCTGGAATTTCTGTTGCAGAGCAGCTCGCTTTAACGGCAGCAGCGCTTTTGCTTTGAAGATCCTGTAGGCGTTCTCTACGCTTGCGCTTTTGTACCATGGGTGGGCAGCGATGCTCGTCATGGTAAACAACCTGACAATGCAGGCAGTAGAGACATTCGTTTGGATTGATTTCACCTGTTGGATGGATCGCTTGAACCATACATTCCTTGGCACAGGTCTGGCAGGGGCTACCACAGTCTTTGGGATGACGTTTGAGCCATTCAAACATGCGCATGCGACCTGGAATGGCCAAGGCGGCACCTAAGGGGCAAATGTATCGGCAATAAAAACGTTCAACAAACAGCCCGGCGGCTAACAGAGCAACGGCATAAAGAACCCAGGGCCAATCGCGCACAAACTTCAGGATAATAGAGGTTTTGAAGGGTTCTACTTCTGCCCAATGCTCAGCGTCTTGCAGGGAGTAAAGAGAGAGGCCAAACAAACCAAGGAAGATGATATATTTCAAAGGCCATAGGCGTTCGTGCAGTCCCCACGGAAGCTCAAACTGTGGAATTTTGCAGAATTTGGCAGCTTGGTTCAGGAGTTCTTGTAAGGCACCAAAGGGACATAACCACCCACAATAGGCTCCACGGCCCCAAAAGAGTAGTGCGCCAGCAACAGACAGCCATAACAGGAAGATCATGGGTTCCATGAGGAAGTAGTTCCAGCTAAAATCGGTCATCAACGCATTTGCAAAGGTGAGGACATTGACGACAGAAAGCTGTGCCTGAGCATAAAAACCAATGAAGAGAACGGTAAAGACAAGGAACAGATTTCTGGTCCATGTTAAAAGCCTTGGGCGCTTAACCAGCCAGTCCTGAAAAAAGAAAATTACCGTTAGTATAGCAATCGCAATACTAAGAACTGCAATATCAGGTCTTTTGAGATTCCACATGCGTTTCCATAACTCTACGCGATGGATATCTTCTGACGCTTCTTGGCTAACAGAAAGATTTGATGCTTTTGTTGTTGCTGTATGCGTTGGTTTTAATTTCTCTATAGTAACGTACTTGCCGGGCAGATCGTAGTTAAGTTCGAACGCCAGAAATATCTTTTTGATTGCTGCGATTTCACGGTTGGCAAGTAGCTCAATGCGAAAATTATCTGCTGGATTGAAGTCAACATCCGTGGGGATACGGAAGAGAGCTATTTCCTTGAAGTAGGGGGCTCCATCAGCCCCAAGGTCGCCGATCCGTTTGTGAAATTTGTCCCGGAAACGAACAGAGCTTTCCCCCTGAATGAGTTGGAAGCGATCAAAGATGCCACCACGTACATAACCGGACCCTTTGAAGGAATAGCGGCCATTGGCGAAAATAAGTATAGCTTCCTGATCAGGCTTTAGCTGTTTCTGTAAATGTTCGTATTCTGCATCACCCAAAAGGGTTTTGCCGATGGCAGGAACACTGACCGGTGCAACATAAAGATCGATATAGATATCATCTGGTGCCCCTTTTTCAGGACGAGAAGCGGCTTTTTTGTTACCAGAATTTTCAAAGGCTTCGTTGATTTCGGCAAGAGTTATGACACGATGGCGGATAGCGCCATTCCCTAGAAGGGTTTGCCAATCCGTAACCTCTGTGATGTCTTTGTTGACGTGCCTTATTTCAGTAGGTCCAGATGTTTGGTTTTGTTCTACGCCAGCAATACCAAGATATCTTGCAAATTTAATGGCTGATCTAAAGATAGAATCTTCGATGACCATGATGGTGACAGTCGCACCACTGATCATGTCAACTTCACCCGTATCCCTGCTTTGTCCTGTCCGACTGACGGCGTCAATACCTGTATAGCTGGACATGAAGTTGGATATTTTTTCTTCAGGAATTCCAATAAGAACGATGGGTTCGCTGTGCTTTACTAGCTTTGTCCCACTGACCACGCCTTCCGGTGTCAGACCAACCATGACATTGATGGGTTTCCCGGAATAACCCGTGGCATTTACAAAATCGGTATTCAAATAGGCATAGCCGACTTTTTCATTACCTTTTAGAATTTCTGCATAGGAAGGATCCCCGGTAACAAGCCGGAAATCAGTTGCGCCATTAAAAATTTCAGCAGGTTGTACCTTTGAAATATATTTTTCAAAGTTATTTGTTGCTGCTTTTGCTGTCGCCATAGCGAACAGAAAAGAAAACCCGAGTAGAAGCGATATAAAAATGAGCTTGTGAATAAACACAGCAGAAACATCATAAGTGACAGTAAGTGCCTGTGACCTGTTGCTGCTTTTTTCCGTTATACTCTTTGCCCATGCCTTTTGGTTCGGCACGAAGCATCTCCTTTTGCTTACATACTGACAAAAATCCTAATGGAAACAATCATCTGCCTATTCTGAGGAATTGCCTTTGATGTAAGTCAAGAAAGATGTAAAAAAATTATATCTTAATGTGAGTGTTTTACGGGGGTAAAAAAAGAAAGGCCTTATTTGTGGCCTTTCTGGAGTAAAAATAGCAAAGATATAACGAGGAACATTGCTATTCGGGAGTAAACAGAGCTTCTTCTATCTGGATAAGAGCAGGGCGTTTCTCTGCTTGAACTCTTTTTAGAACCTTTGGCAAATCTTCTTTTGATGACAAGTGTTCTGTATAAAGACCATAGGCCTTTGCTATTGAAGGAAAATCGGGAGAGCTGGGGGTGACACCTTCTGGGGTGATATTATTGTCCAGCATGAAGTTTTTAATTTCCTGATAACCGTCATTATTCCAGACGATAACGATAATGTTTGCACCTGCGTCCATCGCCGAACCAAGCTCACCAAGTGTAAATTGAATCCCGCCATCGCCAGTTAAGCAAATTACAGGGCGTTGGGGCGCGGCAAGCTGGGCGCCAATTGCAGCAGGAAGTGCATACCCTAATGTTCCAAAACCTGTTGCTGAATTCACCCACCCTTTGGGGCTATCTGGCGAATAGTAAAGGTTGCCCGCATAGACAGGTTGTGTTGAGTCTCCAACGATGATTGCGCCGGGCAAGGTAGCTTTTATGGTGTCAAGAAACTGGACTTGATGTTGCATAGGTGTTGATAACTCATCAAACGCGTCTTTTTTGGTTTTTCTGGCTCGGTTTGCGCCTTCTTTAACGGAACTTGCCGGGGTGACTTCTGGCAACGCATTAACAAGCTTTCGCATCGTAAGGTCTGCATCACCGATCATGCAAACGTCTGGTGTTATATTTCGCTGTAGTTGAAGAGGATCGATATCAACACGAACTAGAGTACCCGGAATGGCAAAACCTTGATTTTCGTACATATCAAAGTCAGTTGGCCCCAGCTCTGTTCCCATTGCTATGACAAGGTCGGATGCCTCAATAAGCGCACGCACTGATTTTAGAGACGGGCTGGCAGGAATAGCCAACGGATGATCTTCTGGTAGAAGGCCGCGGGCATTTACAGTCATGATCACAGGGCAACCTAGACGCTCTGCAAGTTGTTGTGTCGAGCGATCATCTCCTTTAACGCCGCCACCAATAATTAAAAGGGGCGAAGTTGCTTTTGAGCAGTGCGCAGCGACTTGTTTGATTGTAGCTTCGTCCGGACAAGGGAGTGAAGGAGTTGGGTGAGATGCGGGGAGGGTTAAATGATCAGCAGATGCTGACATCAAATCAATCGGAATCTCGATATGAACAGGCCTTGGACGACTGCTGGAGAAGACGGCAAATGCCCGTGCCATTGCCTTCGGCAGATCATCAGGATGGGTAACGGAATAGCTAAAGCTAGATACCTGTTCCGCAAATGCACTTTGATTGGGAAGTTCATGAAGGTTCCCATTACCATGTCCGAGATGTTGCGTCTTGTTGACACCGGAAATGACCAGCATTGGGATTGAATCAGCATAGGCCTGTGCCATCGCAGTTGCAATGTTTGTTAACCCGGGACCCGTTATAACAAAGCATACCCCGGGTTTACCGCTGATCCGTGCATAGCCGTCTGCCATAAAACCGGCACCTTGTTCGTGGCGCGGTGTATAGTGTGTGATAGAGGAGTTAGCCAACCCGCGGTAAAGTTCAATCGTATGAACGCCGGGGATACCAAAAACACGATCTACATCATAGCTTGCAAGAAGGTCGATGAGAAATTCACCAAGAGTAGTCATCTGATTTCGCTCTCGTTAGAGAAATAATTATGCAATTGCTTTTTGCTGATGAAGTGTTTCTGTGAAGGTACAAATTCTGCGACAGCCTTCTTGGATTTGTGCTTCGTCCAGCGTAAAGGACAGTCTGATATGTCCCTTCGCACTACTACCGAAAGGTTCTGCGTCCAGAACACAAACACCCGTTTGCATGTAGAGCTGTTCTGCGAAATCATGACTGCTCAGGCCTGTTGGCCTGACGTCGACCAGTAAAAACATACCAGCTTGCGGGCTGTGGATAATCAGATTTGATGCTGTACTCAATGATTTTACAGTTAAGTCCCGGCGTGTCTGATAAATCGCTTTCATATTTCTGGGTTCATCAGCAAGTTCGGTCAAAGCAAGCTTGGCTGCTTCTTGAGAAAACCCGGGGAGGCCATATAGCATACACAGCGCAATTTTTTCCATTGCACGAATAAGGTGTTCAGGACCAATTGCCCACCCCAATCGCCAGCCTGTCATCGCGTGTGACTTCGACAGGCTGCTTACCGTAACTGTCCGTTCTGACATCCCGGGGAGGGAAGCGATAGAGATATGTTCGCCGGAAAAGATTAGATCTGAATAAACTTCGTCTGAAATAACCCACAAATCATGTTTCTTGGCGAGTTGCGCAATTTGTGTCAGCTCTTCATATGTCAGAACAACACCAGTGGGGTTGTTTGGTGTTGTCAGGAATATTGCTTTTGTTTTGGACGTAATTGCAGCTTCAATGGCCTTAATATCTGGTCGGAACCCTGTTTCTGCCGATTGAGGGACCGGGACGATTGTTGCGCCTGTTACCCGGATACTGGCTTCATAGGTAATATACATAGGCTCCAGCGCAATAACTTCGTCCCCGGCAGTTGCAATGCAAAGTGATGACGTGAACAGAGCACACTGTGCCCCGGCCAATACGATGACATTATCTGCTGATACTGTTTGTTTGGTTTGATTGACGTGTCGGTTGGCAATGATTTCTCTTAAATTCTGCCTGCCAGTTAGTTCGGTGTAATGGGTATCGCCAGCATCTAATGCATCTTTGGCCGCACGGGTGATTTTTTCAGGGGTCGCAAAGTCAGGATCACCAACACTCATGACGATGACATCTTTACCTTCTGATTTTTCTCGCAAAGCCTTGCTGTGTAAATCCCAAGCTGATGCACCAGAGCCTGTCACGCGTTCTGTAAGGGGGGAGAGTTGCATAGATATCACCTGATCTGAAGTCTTAAAATGGCATGTTGTGATACCCAAGAATGACCATCAACATAGTATAAGAATATCACAATTGAACGATCGTTCAATAAGAAAAAATATCTCTTGGTTAAGCACTTGTTGTCAGAAGGAATTATACGGAGTAAATCTAGGTAAGGGCTGTTTTATCGTAATTTCTGCGGATCATATGAACGATACACCTAAATTTCGGCGTCAGGCACCTGATGCGCGGAAAAAAGACTTGATTGATGCCACGATACGCTGCCTTGAGAAAAAGGGCAGTGATGGTTTGTCTGTGAGAAGTATCAGTGCAGAAGCAGGAATATCTGTCGGCCTTATTAATCATCACTATCCAAGTAAGGATGATTTAATTGCGGATGCTTATGAAAAGCTTGCGACGGATATTTTGCAGAATGTTATCAATATCGTTGCTGAGACTGACGGATCACCCCGTGAAAAAATGAGTGCTTTTTTTAAAGCCTATTTTTCTTCGATTGTTTTGGATCAAAAGTTTCTGAGGATCTGGATTGTATTTTGGTACATGTCGGACAAATCTGAAAAAGTCCGCCTTTCTCATGACAAGACAAATGCCGGATTTCGCCGACAAATTGAGTTGATGTTGCGTAATCTGGGTGAATTACCCGAAGCGCCAGATTTTAACTATCGTCTGGCAGCAATTGGTCTTTCGGGCATGTTGGATGGCCTGTGGCTTGAATGGTGTCTCAATCCTGAAATATTTGCCCCAGAAGAAGGGTTGATGTTATGCGAAGGGTGGGTTGACGGTTTGATGGCGGGGGCCTTCAAACTCTAAAGCGCCTGATATATCACTAAATTTGTTTTAAATGGCTCTCTCAAGGGAGCATTTTTAGTGTGAAAAATTTCTAGTTGAACATGTGTTCAGTTGTGTTATCGTTTTACTCACTGAAAAAACGGTTTGTGAAAAAGCAACTGAGTGTCGGGGCAAAAGAAACAGGAAAACCTGTGCAGTCCCTCGTTCCTAACAGGGAGAAAATTATGAAATTTTTCAGAAAAACAATAGTGTCTGGTATTGCCGGGATTGCTGGAGTTACAGGTCTTATACTTGCTTCGGCAACGTCTGCTTTGGCTGGTGAAACGCTTGATCGGGTCATGGATAAAGGGACTCTGGTAATTTCCACCGATGCGGAGTACCCGCCTCAATCCTCTTTAAATGCAGATAACGAACTTGTTGGCTTTGACGTCGATGTTGGACGTGCAATTGCTGAATACATGGGCGTGAAAGCAGAGTTTGTTACGCCGGGATGGGATGTCATTACTGCTGGTCGCTGGGCTGGACGTTGGGATATGTCCGTGGGATCAATGACCCCGACAAAGAAACGGGCAGAGGCTCTGGACTTTCCAGCCATTTATTACTTCACGCCTGCTGCACTGGTTGTTCATGAAAAAAATACATCTATTTTAAGTACCAAAGATGCATCGGGTCGAAAAGTGGGTGTTGGCGTTTCGACAACTTACGAAAGCTATTTAAATAAAAGCTTGGTTATTGATGCCGAGGATGTGCCTGAATTTTCTTATGTTATCGATGATGCAGATATTCGTACCTATGATACTGATCTGTTGGCGCTGGACGAACTTCGTCTAGGAGATGGCGTTCGTCTCGATGCGGCTTTCACTGCTTTGCCAACCATTCTTGAGGCCAAAAAGAAAGGCTATCCTATTAAAATCGTTGGACCAGAAGCTTTGTTTATGGAGCCTTTGGCGATTGCAACGGATAAAGGGGATGCGGAATTAAACGCCAAGATAAAAGAGGCTGTTGATGCTTTACGTGCCAATGGTACGCTCTCTCAAATATCGGAAAAATGGTATGGTGGTGATCTGACGCAGTGAGTATGACCTCGTGAATAGTATGTCTTTGAATCTTTTAGAGCGGCCATTAGCACGATGGTCGCTCTATTTCGTTGTTATCTATCTTGCACTTTTAAGCATCGACCTTACTGACCTTATAAGTTCAGTAAATGTTGAGGTTACCCGCGGGTTAGTTGCCGTGGGAATTTTAGCTAACTTTCTGTTCGTGAGTAAGCTACCTAAAAAGACGCAGGTTCTTGTTACATGGGGAGAGTTGTTCGCTCTTTTCCTCTTTTTCTTCTATAGCTTTGATCTGTCTTACGCGTTTATCTGGTCCCGATTACCTCATTTACTTGGTTTAAGTTTAAAAAGCGGTTTCTTGATGGGGGCGGCGCTTACTGTATTTATCTGTGCTGTGGCCATTTTTGCCTCTACCATTTTGGCTTTGATCGCCGCTTTGGCCCGCTTGTCAAAAAACGGTATGGCACTGGGGATTTCGACTTTCTACATCTCGTTTTTCCGGGGAACGCCGCTACTATTACAGATCCTTCTGGTTTATTTGGGGCTGCCGCAAATCGGCGTTATTCTTGATCCCATTCCATCAGCAATCATTGCCTTATCGCTTTGTTATGGGGCCTATATGGCCGAGATCTTTCGCGCAGGTATTCAGGCTATTCCGGCGGGGCAATCAGAAGCCGCTCGGGCATTGGGACTTAAAGGCAACCAGATAATGCGGCTTGTGATTTTACCCCAAGCTATCCGGTTGATTATTCCCCCAACTGGTAATCAGTTTATCGCGATGCTCAAAGACAGTTCTCTTGTTTCTGTTCTGGGCGCGTGGGAGCTAATGTATATATCCCGAACCCATGGTCGGGCAGAATTCAAATACATGGAGATGTTGATTTCTGCTGCTCTTATTTACTGGTTCCTGTCTGTGGGATTTGAAATCATTCAATCGAGAATTGAAAAGAAGTATGGCAAAGGCATTGACGTCAACCATGTGTAAAATTGGTTGGCGTTAGTAGTCTGATTAGCCTTTTTCGCTTTCGTTTTTTCGCTTGATAATTCGGGTTAAAAAGACAGGGACGATAAAGACGATTACCAAAAGGCGTAAGGCGTGATGCGTTGTGACAAAGGCCGGATCTATCCCCATGGATAAGGCGGCTAATGTCATTTCTGCAAATCCGCCGGGTGACAGGGCAAGGATCAGAGCTTCGAATTGAAGATCAAAGGTGTAGGACAATGCCCCCGATACAACTAAGGTAACCGCGAGCATCAAGAAGGCCATGATGACAGACAAAAGCATTAATTTACCGACCTGCCCAAGAGAATAGCCAGCAAAGCGCGCGCCTAATGCGGAACCAAGTGTCAACTGCAACAAGATGGTAACGATTTCAGGTGGTTCACCCTGAACCAATCCGCTTGTATGAACGATGGCACTTAATAAAAGCGGACCTGTCAGTTGATAGGCAGGGAACTTGGCAACCTTGCCTAAAAACAACCCGCCAGAAGCAATAATAAGCAAAATGATAATATCGAGAAGGGACCACAGTGGGACAGTGCTTTCTCTTTCTACTATTTCAAGTCCGGACCAATATGTGAGGAATAGGGGGATTGCGAGGAGAATAGTTGCCACACGGCAGGCGTGGGCGAGAGTAAGCGCAGGAACGTCAGCGCCAGCTTCTTCGCCGAGTAGTGTCATTTCAGACAAGCCGCCGGGGAAGCCCGCAAAGATTGCTGTCAGGCGATCCATCTTCATAAATTTACGACAGTAAAACTGTGCGATAAATGTCAGTACGGCCAGATAGAGAACCGCGGCAATCAGGGTCGGTATCCATTCGCCTGCACGGGCGAGAACTTCGGGAGAAAAAGTCCCGCCCAGCATCACCCCAAGAATAACCATAATGATCAGGCGAACAGGCTTGGTAACTCCGACGGGGACACCAGACAGTGATGCGATAAGGCTGCCTGTCAGACAGCCCAGCATCCAGGGAAGCGGGAGACCAAGTGCCCAAAACACACAGCCCCCCGTCAAACCGGATAGAAAAGTCAGAAGCAGCTTAAGTGCTGTTTTTGGGGAAGACACATTCTATCCTTCACCATCATTTACTTTGAGGGCTTTTCTTCTGCGAACATCGATGATGTTCTGTATCAGTGGGGCAAGTAAGACGACAACTGTAATACCAAGGATACTTGCGGTAATTGGACGTTCCCATAAGAAGGAGAGTTCCCCGTCACTGATTGCTAATGCGCGGCGTAAATTATCTTCCATCATTCCGCCAAGAATAAAGCCAAGGAGCATGGGGGCGAGGGGGAAGTTAATCAGCCGAAAGATAATCGCAAGAATAGCAACGATAACCATGATATGGATATCAAAGGTATTAAAGGAGACGAGATACACGCCGATCAACGAGAAGAACAGTATCAAGGGTGTCAGAATTTGTTTGGGTAAAGCGAGTAACCGCGCAATGTAGGGAATTAATGGCAGGTTGAGAACAAGCAGGATAATATTTCCTATATACATGGAAATGATAACCGACCAGAATACGGCTGGTTGTTCTACAAAAAGCCTTGGACCTGGCTGAACTCCATAGGAGATAAGGGCACCAAGCATCACTGCTGTTGTGCCCGAACCGGGAATTCCAAGTGTTAGAAGCGGAACAAAAGATCCTGAGCAAGCAGCATTGTTTGCTGTTTCCGGTGCAGCCAAACCGCGCAAAGAACCTTTACCAAATTTAAGTTTTTCTTTCGCACTGGCGAAACTACGTTCCATCCCATAGGCGAGGAAAGAGGCAATTGTAGCCCCTGCACCGGGAAGAACACCGATAAAGAAACCGAGAACAGAACTACGCCCGACAACAGGTGCAAGGTCTTTGACTTCTTCTCTACTTACTTTCATGCTGCCGAGCTTGCCTTTAGTGGCTTCTTCAGCTTCCTGAGATATTTTTTCTGGTTTTAGCACCACCATCAGAGCTTCTGATAACGCGAATGTTGCCATGGCAAGCAGAAGGAAACTGATGCCGTCAATGAGATCCAGAGATCCAAAGGTAAATCGTTGAAGTCCGGCTGTTTGATCTGTTCCAATGGTTGAGAGCATTAAGCCAAAGAGGGTCATCAAGACGGCAACCAGAAATTTTCCCTTTCCGGCAAAGGCGGAGACTGCTGTTAATCCAAGAACCATAAGAGCAAAATAGTCAGCTGATTGAAAACTGAGGGATACAGAAGCCAACGCTGGGGCGGCAAAAAGAAGGAATATCGCGGCAATGGTGCCACCGCTGAAAGAACTATAGGCAGCAATCGCCAAGGCTTTACCAGCATGGCCTTGTTTGGCGAGGGGATAACCGTCAAATGAAGTTGCAACAGTACCAGCAACACCCGGTGCATTTATGAGAATGGCAGATGTTGATCCGCCAAAAATGGCGCCGTAATAAACACCAGCCATAAGGATCATGCCCGTTGCGGGATCAAAGCCATAGGTGATGGGGATCATAAGGGCAATGGCTGAAATGGGACCAAGACCGGGTAACATGCCGATAAAGGTTCCTGCGAAACAGCCGACAAAAACCATAAGAAGATTAACGGGGGAAGCAGCCGTGCTTAACCCTTGAAGAATACCATCAAGCATTAATTTGCTCCGAGCATAGCAAAGATCTCACCGGGCGCGAGATAGATACCCAGGAGCTTGTCGAGAATGAACCAGAAACCAACGGTCGCGGGGACTGAAGAAAGAAGAATAACGGACCACCGTCTTTCGCCCAAGGCATAGATTCCACCGATTAGGAATAAGACGGTGGATAGCAAGAAGCCAAGCGGGCTAAGGGTTAGGCCGTAAAAAACCATAAGTCCGATCAGAATAGAGGTTCTGCCCCAATTCAATCCCCGAAAGACTGAGAGGATGTCATCTGTTTCTTCGCGTTGAGGGAGAACAAGAAGAAGGAAAGAGACAATACCTGTGAGCCAGGAAAGGGCAATAGGCATGGTTCGGGCAGTAAAAGGTTCTAATTCATCACCCGGAAACAAGGGAATATGCCTTGCTTCCATACCATAAGCGATTGCGAGAACAAGAAAACACAGGGCTCCCGCTTTTTCCTTGCTGAGGGTCATTGTCTCCATTCCTTCTTTATTCTATTGCAGATACTATCGAAAGATACTTGGCTTATAAGAAGCCAAGCTCTTTCATCAGGTCTCCAACAATGCCTTCCTGTTCTTCAAGGAAAGTGTAGAAAACGTCAGCAGGTTGGAAGACTTCAACCCACCCATTACGTGAACGAACAGTTTCCCATTCTGGTGTGTCGTACATTTTTTCCAAGGTTGCGTTATAGGCTGCAACTTTTTCTTTTGATGTACCCGGGGCCGCAAAGAACCCGCGCCAATTTACAAACGTCGCATCAATGCCCTGTTCTGTCAGGGTTGGGATATTTGGCGCATCATCAATACGGTTTGCGCCAGTCATAGCAAGAATACGAACCTGACCACTACGTTCCAGTTCCAGTGCTTCGGAAAGACCGGTTGAAAGCAATGCGGTTTCGCCAGACAAAAGGCCTGCCATGGCTTTACCGCCTGCATCGTATGGAATGTATTTAACAGCTTTCGGATCACCACCAGCCGCTTTAAAGGCTTGTGCGGCGACAAGGTGATCCATGCTACCCCGTGCTGAGCCACCTGCAATTTTCACGGATTTTGGATCTGCTTTGAAATCAGCCACAACTTCGGAGAAGGATTTGTATTTGGAATCAGCAGGTACGACAAAAGCAGCGTAGTCACCAATAACGCCAGCGACAGGGACAAGGTCACGGAATGACTGTGGGAAAACCTTTGTTAGGGAACGGATAACGATCGGGGTTGAGTTTACCATCAGGGTATCGCCCTGACGTTCAGCCGTTTCGATAAGGTGTGCAATGGCTTTACCACCACCACCACCGGACATGTTCTCAAAAGAGGCGGAACCAAGCAGACCTGATTTTGTCAAAGCTTCGCCTGTACCACGTGCAGTGCCATCCCAGCCACCACCGGCACCACCGGGAATAAGGAAGTGAATTTTTTCCAGATCCGCCGCTGAGGCTGAAGAAAGCGGCATGGCCATACCCACGGAAACAGCGGCTGCTGCCATAGATAGCACAAGACGGCGAGATAGTTTTGTTGTTTTGCCAAACATGAATTGGCCTCCGAGTATGATTGTTAATTCGATGAATAACAAACCGCCGAACAAAGTCGGACGAGGGGAGGCATTGCTACAGAAACCATCTGGCCTATAGAAAATATCAGATCAGAGAATTATCCGAGCTGTTTATATACTGTCTCCCCAACCGCTTTTATTATTTTTTTAGCTGCGGCCTACCATTCAATATATGTAGGCTAAGGGAAAAAGCTGTCACTACCCTGTCGTTGAGAAAAATAATTTATTTAAAATTAAATTATAAATTAAAATAATACCTTAAGTAATTTTGTTAATGTTATTTGTTGTGTATTATTCACCCCGCAAGGACTTGTTCCACTGGTTTATGGTTTTACGTCTCTTTACCTGATCAAGGTAAACCAACAAGCCGGGGCCAACCTTAATTGGCTGCAAATTACTACGAGCTTGAGCCGCAAGAATTTCTTCTGGGCCACTACTTTTTATCGCGGGATGAACAGCATTTAGCTTTGCGCTAGTTGCGAGTAATTGTTGCCCTCGTTCTGAGAGAAGATACTCGAGAAAAAGTTTACCCGCTTCTTTTGATTTTGCAGCCTTGGGAATGATCGCAAGGCGCGAGAGGACTGTTGTATAGTCTTCCGGATATAGTATGCCGAGGTTCGGGGAACTTTGTAGTCTTGCTAGGGCATATGATCCCAAAACATTATACCCGATAACATACTTGCCACTGTTGACGTTATTTATAATAGCCGTAGAGCTGGTAGATAGTTTAACACCATTTGCACCAAAGCTTTTTATCAGGTTCCAAATACCTTTGTATCTTTCAGAATCAACTCCCATAAACAGAAAGCCAACGCCACTGCGTTCGATGTCATATGTGGCAATACGGCCAAAAAGGTCAGAAGGTCTTTCGGCGAGGAAGCGCTGCAGTTCCAATCGTGTTTTGGGTAACTGTTTGTCTTTGAAATATTCCTTGTTGTAAATCGTGACTGCGGGTTCAGAGGTAAAGCCAAAAACTTCGTTTCGCCATTGTGACCAAGATGGCATTTCTTGCGCGGTTGATATTTCCACGCGCTGTGCAAAACCGTCATTGGCGAGCTTCATCTGCAGATCCATGGCCGAGCTGATGGCGATATCTGCTGTTACATCATTGTTCAGTGTTTCTTCCTGAATGCGTTCATATAACTCAAGCGATTGCAAATCATGATAGATGATAGAGATATCAGGAAAGAGTTCCTGAAAGTCAGCAATGGTACCCTGAAAGATATCAACATCAGTAACGCTATAAATCGTAATGACGTTGTTTTCTTTGCCCGAAATTGCCGGAAAATCAAAAGCTTTGGCTTGGATTGTATTTGCCAGTAACTGTGAGGCTATAACTACGCTTATGAAATATAACGCTTGAAGCCTCTGTTTGTGTAACAGTCCAATCCGAAATGACTGTGTTGTCGATTGTGTCTTAATGATCCGAGTCCCTGATTTTATTCTTTGGCCCGTTATTGTTTTTTTGGGGCCATTTACTGTTTTTGTTTTTTCTTCACATTATGGTTCAAAGCTGTCGGGAACCTGTCACCTGAAGGAAAATTGATTTTCTTTCTTCTCGGGCTTTTCAAAAGCCTTGGAACAAAGTTAGTCTTTTGTTCATGAGAATACTAGTCGTTGAAGATAATGCCGCTTTGGCTGATGGAATATCCAGTGCGCTTACCCGTATGGAAATGGCTGTGGATGTCGTCGGTGACGGCACGGAAGCTGATAACATTTTACGTACGCAAGAATTTAATCTGGTTGTGATGGACCTTAACCTGCCAGGCTATGATGGACTGGAGATTTTAAAACGCTATCGGCAAAATGGTGGCAAAGCTCAGGTTTTGATCCTGACCGCGCGCGATACCTTAAATGACAGAGTGAAAGGCCTTGATCTCGGGGCTGATGATTACCTGACCAAACCGTTTGATTTGGTTGAGTTAGAGGCAAGAGTACGTGCGCTTCTTCGACGACAAAGCGGGTTGAAATCACCCGAAATAGCTATTGGCGAATTGATCTTTGACAGTGTAGCACGACGGGTTTCGCTGATGGGGGAGCCATTGGATTTACCGCGTCGTGAGTTTTGTCTCCTAGAGCTTTTGATCAGTAGAGCAGGACAGGTTGTCAGCAAGGAGCAAATCGCAGACAGTCTTGCTAACTTTGATCAGGATATTAGCCCCAACGCTGTAGAGCTATATATTAGCCGTTTGAGAAAGAGGTTGGCAGTAGCAAACATAAGTATCAAGACTGTTCGCGGTCTTGGATATTTATTGGAAAAATAATGAGGTGGCAGCGTAAGTCTCTTCGTCGGCGTCTATTATTATGGTTGCTCGGCGCGCTTGCGATTATCTCTGCTCTGATGCTTTTTGAAGTTCGATCCAGTGCGAGTAAAGCGGCCAATGAGGCCTATGATCGTGTCTTGCTGGGCTCTGCATTGGCAATTGCGGAGCGCGTTGTGGTCGTCGGAGAGCAGTTAGAAGTTGATGTTCCTTATGTCGCGCTTGAGATGTTGACTTCGGCTGCTCAGGATCGCGTTTTCTATCAAGTGGTCGGTCCGGGAAATGACTTTATTACAGGCTATGATGATCTGCCGGTTGTTGATGATAGTGAGATTCCAAAAAACGGTGCGCCCCTTTTCTTTGATGCTGATTATCGCGGTGATGCTATTCGGGTTGGCGTGATTTCCCGTCACATATCTGGAGGGCGTTTGTCGGCACGTTTTACGGTGATGGTCGCTGAAACTGTGGAGGGGCGCAATAATCTAATCAACGAGATGATGACGGCAGCAATCGTTCGGCAATTGGTGTTGATATTGGTGGCAGGAATTGTTTTGTGGATTGGTATTGGATGGGGGCTAAAGCCTCTTGTCCGGTTGGAAGCAGCACTAAACAGACGAACACCTTCTGATCTGAGACCAATTGAACATGAAGTTCCGCAAGAAGTACGTCATCTGATTGATGCGATTAATGACCTTATGAAAAGGTTAGGCGCGTCTATCGAAGCAATGCAACGCTTTACATCCAATGCGGCGCATCAACTCAGAACCCCCTTGGCGGCAATTCAAACCCAAGCTGAGTTGGCGCAAGATGAAAAAGATCCGGCTAATATTACAAAACGGCTGGAGCACCTAAATCGAAGTACCAAACAAACATCGCGTTTGATTAACCAACTTCTCAGTTTAGCCAGAACTCATCAGGAAGATGAGGGTTTTCAGTTTGAAGCGGTGGATTTAAAGTTATTAAGCGAAGAGGTAACGCGAGCTTATGTTCCCGAAGCGGTTTCTCAGCAGATTGATTTAGGTTTTGAGCAACAGGGGCAAATTGTGTCTGTTGTTGGGAATGAAGAGTTGATCAAAGAAGCTTTGAAGAATCTAATTGAAAACGCGCTGCATTATTGTCCTGAAAATTCGACAGTCACCGTCCGGTTGAAACAGATTTCGGAAGATGTTGTTATTGAAGTAGAAGATAATGGTCCCGGTGTCTCCAAAGAAGAACGCGATAAGATCTTCGAACGTTTTTACCGTTCAGAAACACGGGATGATGAAGGTTGTGGTTTGGGCTTACCAATCGTCCGGGAAATTATGGAACGACACGGCGGTATTATCGAGTATCAAGCTGCCTTAGAAGGGCGGGGCGCTTGCTTTCAATTGAAGTTTCCTCAAGCCTAGTTACCAAACTATTGCTTGAGCAAGTTTCTAATACGAGCCTTTACTGAAGCAGCTTCATCTAATAGAGCGCGCTGCATGATAGTCTTTGCTTCCATTTTGTATTCTGGAAACTGTTTACTTAAAAAGTGAAACCCGTGATATCCCCAAGCGCGGATTAGTTTTCGCTCACTCTTGAGGCAGAGGCGAATGAAATTCTCAACTGAGAATTTTTGCGCGGCAGTAATGGTAATATGCTCAAAGGACTGCAGGATATGCAGCTGGCTTTCCCATTTATCAAATAGTTCCAGGTGGTCAAGTAAGCTTTTTGAATGAAGCGAAGAGAAATTTCCTTTTGTACCGAGATGGTTTTTTAAAATCCAAGTGGAGCCACATTGAAGTTCTTTGTCCAGTAGAGCATCCATCAGGTCCTCTTCAAAAGTTGGTGTTTCTGCATACTGGGCATAGATCGTCCGAATATCGTCCGCAGATTTTGTGTCCCATGTCGCTAGTGATTCTTTAAGCATATTTGATTTTGACCATACAAGAGGGGCAATAGAACTTCGATATAACTATGCCGGGGCCATTTCGAGAATGTCTCTTTCAACACAATCCAGGAGCTTTAGCGTTGTTATTCTACTGAGCTCGGGATCGCGTTTTGCAATAGCTTCATAAAGCTCCCGGTGTAGGGGAAAAGACCGTTGTCCAAAGTCCTGTCGATCATAAGGCTTGCTGAAAAAGCTCTGAAACGGTCCGCGCATGCCTGAGATTAATTGTTCAAAAAGCGGATTGCCAGTTGCCAGATAAATAGAGCGGTGAAAGACAGCATCTTCTTCCCTTGCACTACCGTGGATCTGATGAGCGTGTTCCATGGCTACAAGGCATTCTTCAATATAGGCAATAGCTTCATCTGTGCCTCTACTTGCGGCAATCATTGCAGCTTCAGATTCTAGTCCGCGACGTATATCAAGGGCAAAAATAAGACTATCCCGATCTGGCTTGATGTTAATAGGAACCAGAACTTCGTCTTTACTGACCTGACGGCAAAGAAAGGTTCCGGCACCTCTTTTGATCTGAATAATATTTTTGGCCTCGAGCTTTCTGACCGCTTCACGAACAGAAGAGCGCCCAACCCCTAAAGCTTCCATCAACTCTCGCTCGGAGGGTAGTTGATCCCCTGCTTCGTATTTGTTGAGGTTGATGAAATCTATCAACTGCTCAGCAATCACATCCGATTTATTTGTTGTGGAAATAGGGGCTAGACCCAGCATATTAAAAATTCCAATTTTATCTTATTCATTCAGATATAATACGAGACTATAACTATTTTTATAGACGCAATCCTGTTTCCGGATCGAAAAAGTTCAACCCGGAACTCTTAAAGCTTAACTTTCGTATCTCTTTTGAGGCAACAGAGGATTCCGGTTCAGCGCGCAAAGTTAAGGACGTCGATCCGACTTTACCCCAGACAATGAGCTCTGATCCCAGTTTTTCTATGATATCAACATTAAACGTATTGAACCCTTCTACATCGAGCACAACATGTTCCGGGCGAATCCCGAGTTCAACGGTTTGACCATCTCTCAGCGGTTGTTTGGAGACATACTCATCAATGGAAATTTTGATATCTCCATTTTCGAAATATGTACCACCGGAAGTGTTTATTATTTTTCCCGTAACGAAGTTCATGCTTGGCATTCCAACAAACTGGGCAACATAGCGTGTTGCTGGCTCTTTGTAGATTTCATCGGGCGTTCCAAGTTGCTGGATAACGCCCGCCTTCATAACGGCAATGCGATCCGCAAGGGTTAAGGCTTCGACCTGATCATGGGTCACATAGATCATGGTTGCACCAAGTTCTTCGTGTAGGCGCTTTAGCTCTACACGAAGCTCTGAGCGCAGCTTTGCATCCAGATTTGACAATGGTTCATCAAACAGAAAAACATCGGCCTTTCGCACCAGTGCGCGGCCAATTGCAACTCTTTGTCTTTGTCCACCCGAAAGTTCTCCGGGTTTTCTGTCCAACAGGTTTTCTATCTGCAGGACTCTCGCGGCATAATCGACAAGTTCGTTGATTTTATCTTTCGGTGTTTTGTTCATTTTCAGACCGAAAGATAAATTACCGCGAACAGTCATCTTCGGGTAGAGGGCGTAAGACTGAAAAACCATAGCGATGCCACGGTCTTTTGGTTCCATATAGGTGACGTTTCGATCGTCAATCCATACTTCACCATCAGTGGCTTCCTGCAAACCTGCAAAGATATTGAGCAAGGTGGATTTTCCGCAACCGGATGCACCGAGTAGAACAAGGAATTCGCCCTTGTTGATTTCCAGGTTTAGTTTTTTAAGAACATCGACCTTGCCAAAGCTGACACTGAGATCTTTTGCACTTACATGTGCTGTATTTGTATTGTTTTGCATCTCTTATCCTTTAACAGCACCAGCTGCAATTCCGCGAACGAACCAACGACCGGAAAAAAAGTACACTAACAGAGGAACCAGCGCGGTCAGGAATGTTGCCGCCATGTTGACGTTGTATTCCTTGGCACCGCGGGCCGAATTGACAATATTGTTCAGTTGAACGGTCATGGGCATGTTTTCGCGTCCGCCAAAGATTAAACCTAAGAGAAAGTCATTCCAGATACCTGTTACTTGCAGAATAACGGCGACAATCAGTATCGGTGTGGACATGGGCAAGAGGACATGGAAGAACACACCGAAGAAACCAGCACCATCAACACGGGCAGCCTTGAATATTTCTGAAGGCAATGTCGAATAGTAATTTCTGAATATCAACGTCATGATGGGCAGGCCAAAAATTGTATGGACGAGGATAATCCCCGGTAAAGTTCCATAGAGGCCAAAGGTCGCAAATATCTTGATCATCGGATAGATGAGGGCCTGATAGGGGATAAAGGCCCCGAACAGGATAATCCCAAAGAATAGTTCTGCGCCTTTGAAGCGCCAGTATGACAGAACGTACCCACAGATCGCGCCGGACATTATAGAGACGAAGAGGCTGGGGATCAGAATTTTGATAGAATTCCAGAAGCCGACACTTACCCCTTCGCACTGCAGGCCAGTACACGCTGTGGACCAGGCTTTGACCCAGGCATCGGTGTTCCATGTTTCCGGCCAGCTCATGATATTGCCCATACGGATCTCGGGCATGGTTTTCAGCGATGTAACCAGTACGATATAAAGCGGCAATAAAAAGAAAAGGGAACAGATAATCAAAAAGAGGTAAATCGCAATCCGTTCTTTGGATATTATCTTTTTAGGCTTGTTAAGCGAAGATGTTGAAGAACTTTGTGTCATTGTCATAATTACCCGTTGGCTCCCTTTTTGACGTGTTTCAGGTAAAGCCAAGGGGCTAGGGCCGCAATAACGGTCAACAACATCACTGTTGCGCCAGCCATTGCGAGGCCAATATTGGCACGTTGTAGTAGGTGATCTAGAACGAATTTTGCCGGTACTTCTGTTGCGATACCGGGACCGCCCCCTGTCATAGCAACAACAATGTCGTAGCCCTTAACAACTGACAGAGATAATAAAATGACGGAGGTAAAGATGACGGGACCGAGGATCGGGACAATGACGTGCAAGTAAACGCGCCATGTCGGAACGCCGTCTATTTTTGTTGCTTTCCAGATTTCCGGGTCAACGCCTCGTAGACCAGCAAGCATTAAGGCCATTACCAAACCGGATGCCTGCCAAATAGCTGCAAAAACCACGGTGTAGATGGCAAAATCCCGATTAACAAGCCAGTCAAAGGTAAAACTTTCCCAACCTGCAACGCGCACCATTTCCTGTAAACCCAGTGCAGGATTTAAAAACCATTGCCAGGCAAGTCCTGTTACAACAAAAGATAGTGCATGGGGGTAGAGAAAGACTGTCCTGAAAAAGGATTCAGCCCTTACTTTCTGATCAATAAAAACGGCGAGCAAAAAGCCTAAAACTAGCGAACCTGACGTAAAGAGAACGCCAAAGACCACCATGTTTTTCAGGGAAACAATCCATCGCGTTGTATTGAACAGTCGGATATATTGATCCAAGCCAACAAAATCAGAATTCGGGAGCAGTTTTGAGCTGGTAAAAGAAAGCTGTACAGACCAGAGGACGCAACCGACAAAAATTGTCAAGGCAATGACAACAAACGGTAAAATCGTCAAACGTGCAGCCAACCGAGATGATATCAAAGGGTATTTCATTTTCTCGCCTGGTTGGGGGAATAAAAGGAACCCGGTATTTCGTTAATCAAACTTGTTATTATTCAATCACATATAATACCGGGTTCAGATTATCGGTTAGTTTACTGTTTCGAAAGTTTCGACAAGACGTGCAACCATATCTTCTTTGGTCATGTCACTAGCGTTCCAGTATTCAGTATAAATATCTTGAATAGCGCCTGCGAGATCAGGCGTGATATACATACCCGTTGATCCAACATGTGTTGCATCACTTGATGTCAACTTGATCGCTTGTGCTCCACAGGGATCCAGCTTGCTAGGATCAACATCTGAACGAACAGGGATTGAACCTTTTACATTATTGAAGGCAATCTGGGTTTCTTTATCCAGCATGACATTGACCATCAAAGATTGTGCTTCACGATCTGCATCGTCACCCGTTTTCGGGAACACAAATACGTCGCCAGAGATCATATAAGGTGACTGCGGGATAACGGCGGGGATACAGCCATAATCAACACCAGCTTTCTGACCTGCTGAAATGAACTCGCCTTTCGCCCAATCGCCCATGATTTGCATGGCAGCTTTGCCTGTTATAACCATGCTGGTTGTTTCGTTCCAGCTACGTCCCGGAGATCCTTTGTCGGTTTCTCTTACTAGGTCACGCAGGCGCGTATAGACGTCGATGACTTCGCCCATCTTTTCTGACTTGATTAGCTCTGCATCACGGTTATTAAAGAGTTTGAGGTAAAAATCTCGACCTGCAACGGACAAGAGTACGGCGTTAAAAGTCAGTCTTTCCTGCCATGATTCACCACCCACAGCTATAGGGACAATACCGTCAGCTTTCAGCTTGTCCACGGCTGCAAAGAAGCTGTCCCAGTCAGTAGGGGGTTTTGCGCCAGCTTTTTCAAAAGCAGCTTTGTTATACCATAGCCAGTTTGACCCGTGAATATTAACGGGAACAGCATAGTAGTTGCCGTCACGTTTGATGACGTTGTTGATAATGCCAGGAAGAACTTCGGCCCAGTTGCCAGCTTCGGCTTCGGCGTTCAGGTTATTGAGCAAACCTGCGTCGACGATTTCTTCGAATTCACGGGTAACGTTGAACTGCCCGACCTGTGGTGGGTTGCCTCCTAACAATCTGTTGGTGAAGGTACGCTTGGCGGCATCGCCCGCGATACCATTGTCGACCCATTCTCCACCTGCATCTTTAAAGCGGTCGGCAAAAACCTTGATTGCAGCAGCTTCACTTGCGGATGTCCACCAGTGGATTACTTCAGCTTTCTTTCCTTCTGCTGAAGCGGCGGTTCCGAAACATGTTGCCGCCAGGCACAAGGCTGCAACACTTCCTGATAGATATCGTTTGAACTTCATTATGTCCTCCCAGTTTGATTATTTTTTAGTTGTTTACGGCCACATTATCCAGATCAGAAATTTGCTGTTGATCTGAAGAAAAAGCCGCCTCTAGGCCGCTAAGAATGTCCTGTAGTAACAGGTCATTTCCTTCCAGCCCGACAAAGAGGCGCACGGTATTTCTATGTACGCCGAAATCGTTAATTGCATTGGGACCTGAATCTATGCGCCCTGCGACCTCTACGGGGAGCATAAGGCTTTCATATCCGCCCCAACTGACCCCAAGTCGGAATATGGTCATTGCATCACAAAAGGCTTTGATATTGGCACCTTTAGCTAGCTGAATTGAAAAAAGTCCACCAGTTCCTGTCAGGCTGTCATGTATTGTAGAAGAATAGCCGGGGAAGTTGATCTGTGTGATGCGGTGATCTTTTTCCAGGTGCGTTAAGATATAGTCAGCTGCATCACTATGAGCTTTAAGACGTAATTCTAAGGTTCTCATCCCGCGTAATATCAGGGATGATTCCATTGCGGACAGTTTGCCGCCCAGAAGGGATAGGCTTATATCTCGAATTTTTTTGATCAGTTGCTCGGAACCAATTGTACAACCTGCAACGACATCACTGTGACCCGAGAGGTATTTTGACAGTGAATGAACCACGAGGTCGATACCGTGTTCGATCGGGTTTTGGTAAAGCGGTGTTGCAAAGCTGTTGTCGATAAGAGTTATGGTCTTATGTTTCTTGGCTAGCTGTGCAACTGCCCTTATGTCATGCGTCTCAAAGGTAAAGCTGGAAGGGCTTTCCAGAAAAAGTAATTTGGCACCAGACAGGGCAATATCAAGTGCTTCCAAATCAGAGCAATCAACATATTCTACAGAAATGTTGAACTGTTTGAGTAGTACTTCGAAAAGACGGTAGGCGTCAGAATAGGCGTGTTGTACGGATATTACTTTATCACCTGATTTTACCAACGCGAGCACTGTACTGGAAATGGCGGCCATACCACTGCCGAATACTGCGGCAGCTTCTCCGCCCTCTAATTGTGCAAGTTTGTCTTCCAGAATACGCGAGGTCGGGTTTTCTGTTCTGGAATAGATATCGGCATTGCTTTTGCCTGAATATCTGTCTTCCAGTGAATCATAATTTGCAAAGGTGAATGTTGAAGTCTGATAAATAGGGGGAACAATTGAACCGTATTCAAATGCTTCATCCTGCGTAAGAACTTGGCGCTTTTTATCTATTCCAACCATTTTGTATCATTTCTTATTTATCAGACGTCAGACGTCTTATTATTAAAAATAAATGACACAATTAGTCAAGTGCTGTTGAGCAACCTGATTAAATTTTAATAAGCAATAGTGCCTAATTAATTGTTTTATTTGATCTTACTGAAAATGAAAGAGCGTTTGCGCAGGAGCGTAAGCAATAACCACTTTTAGAATCATGGTCGATTCATCAAGGCTACTCGCTCCTGACATCAATGAAGTTAGCACCAAGCTTTTTGCAAATCTCTATTTGATTTGAAGGCACATTGGTAATGAGCATTTTTTTCTTTTTGAGTCTTAATGTTTTAACGGCCTTTATGAAGGCAGGCTTTGAATATTTGACGAAAGCCGTTGCTTCATGGAAATCAAGCATCAAGATAGAGGCTCCAATCATTTCAAAGCTTTGGTCTGATGGCATTTCTAATTGAAACTCGGTCATACCCATTTTACAAAAAGGTCGGACCCTCATCATTAAGTCACTTAACTGGGAAAGGTGCAATTTGGGCGGGATATCTGTTATGGCTATGATCATGCGATCTCGTGCAACAGTAGGCAGTTTTTCCAAAAGCCCGAGCGTGTTCTCGAACTCTTTTTTGTTGATACAGAGTTGATAGCTTATCTTTAAAACGACGCCTGCTGCCATATCGGATAAATTGGCGATCATATAGGCGATTGTTTGCCCGATATAGCTGCCTTCAATAACAAGGCAACGCGGATCTTCTTTTTTTATAACCTGGTTGATTGAATTTAGCTTTTCCTGACCAAAACGGTCAAAAGTAGCAACTGATATTGGTAACGGTTTTCCATCTGTGTTTTGTAGTTTTGTAAAGCGAACTTCCGCACGTTCTAAAATTTCGCTCATAAAAATATCCACGCGCTCCGCTGCGGCGGCGGCGGCCTTGTTTATCCGTTCCTGAATTAAATCCCAAGGGTCTTTGGCGTTGGCATACTCTTCTTCTTCCACTTCAATTTCATATACTTGAGAGTTGATACTTAACTCTTCCTGATAATCTTCTTCGCCGAGTACCTTGATCCAGATTTCTCTTTTTATGGATTCAATTTTATAAGCAGCTTCTTCTTCTGATAACTTGGCGAAACAAATCATCATTTCGTGGTCGTCGCCGATTTTGCAAACATCTTCGGGGGATAAATTCTTTGAAACGACTTTCTGAATAACAGTTTGCAACGACGACATGTATTTATCTGTCTTATTATTCAGCTTTTCTTTTAGCTTATCCAGTCCGAGTAGCTGAAAACGTCCTGTAACCAGTTTTCCGGTTTCAGGAAGTTGAGGTGGTTGAGACGACGAGGTCGATGGAGCCTTAACGGGTTTATTGTTTTCTTGTTGTGGTGCTTGAGGTTGCGACGAGGGTTTGAGGGAGGCCGCTTGTTCGCGTTGTTCTTCCGGCGACAGAGCTTTATAAAGAGCAACCATCTCTTTTTCTTGTTTTTGCTTTATTTTGCTTATCTGCCTGACACGGGTCGCGAGCGTGGCGAATAACAAATCAAAATCAACGGGCTTAATAACATAGTCATCAACGCCCAGTTTTTTTCCTTCGAGAATTTGATCTCTGTCAGACAGGGCGCTTAGAAAGACAAATGGGATATCGGCAAAGGTTGCTTCGTTTTCTCTGACCTGTTTCAACAGTTCAAAACCGTTCATGATCGGCATTGATATATCGCTAAGGACCAAATCGAGGTTCTTGTTTTCTGATATTATTTTGAGGCCTTCTTCACCATTTCTGGCGGATAACACATCATAACCTTCGTCTTCCAGTTCTTCGACAAGATCTTCGCGAAGGGCGTCTTCATCTTCAACGCAGAGTATTGTTGCCATCTTTAATTCCCTAAATCAAAGTGCGTTCATAATATCGTCAAGTGACTGATCATCTTGCTGAGAGCTTAAGGGGGCATCGATAATTTCTGCCACTTGATCACCGGGCAAATTAACGGGTAACTGAACTTTAAAGGTTGACCCCAGATTAACTTCGCTTTCTACGGAAATAGTCCCTCCTTGAAGTTCAAGTAAGGTCAGTACCAAACAGAGTCCGATACCTGTTCCTGAAATCCCGGTGGTATTGCTGGATCTATAGTATCTTTCAAATATGTTGCCCCAATCATCTTGGGATATGCCGATCCCAAAGTCTTGAATGGTTATGGTTGCCCGGTTGTTTTCCAGATAGCCATTCACAATCACTTCCGATGCATCAGGTGAATATTTCACAGCGTTGGACAACAGGTTTGTGAAGACCTGTGCCAGCTTTGAGTAGTCAGCAATCATATTTCTGGGCAGTTGCGCCACATCATAGGTAATCGTGTGTTTGTCAGAAATATCTTCGTGGCTTATACACAATTGAGCAACCATTCCGGCTAGATCAACAGGACCGAGTTCAATCTCAACTTCGCCAGCTTCAATTCTCGATGCACTAAGAGTGCTATCAATTAACGTAAGCATACGTTGGGTCGCAACTTTGATTTTGTGGATACGCTTTTCCAAGTGGGTTTTATCCAGATTATCAATGCGACGTTCTATGCGTTGAATGCTACTGTCGATGATTGCCAGTGGTGTTCTGAATTCATGGGATGTCATGGATATGAAGTCCCGTTGAAGCGCGTTTTGCTTCAGCTCTTTTTTCAAAGTGCTTTCAAGTTGAAGTGTTTTTTTGATGAGGCGTTCTTCAATTTCCCTAAGATTGTCAGTGTTTTTTTTAAAAATCTCCAAAGCCTTTGCCATTAACCCAAATTCGTCTTTCCGGTCCAGTAGATCACTACCCGGTTTATGATTGTTCTGGGTTATCAGAAACATTTCATGGCTAAGCTTGTTTAAGATATTTCCGATTGTTTTGTTGATAATAAAGAATAGGAAAAGGACTGCGATAAAAGTAAAGGCAAGGAATAGATAAAGTTCGACAAGAAGACTTTCCTGTTGATAGTTCTCTGCCTGTTTAAGGCTCCAAACCATTACAAGGGCACCATAGGTGATGTTTCTTCCATCTTTGATTGGGGTCGTGATGGTTAAGGTATTGTCGAAGTTGTGAGTGTATTCGGTTGCTAGTTTATCTTTCGATAGAAATGATTTTATATCAATGATTTGTGTGTGGTTTGAAAGCTCGTCATGTTGGATCAAAAGTTCCCCTTCGGCGTCATAAACGTGAATGTTGAACTTTGCTGAACTGTTCCCTTGTATCAAGTGGTTAAAAGGCCGCCAGATTGCGTTTGGTTTTTTCCATCTAACACCTCCAACAATCTGTGATGCGAGTAATTCGGTTTTGATGACCGAGTTATCTATAATAATTTGATAAATATGCTTTTTCTCAACCTGCCAATTGATAAAGGTGAGAAGGGCGAAACACAGTGTTGTCCCGGCGATGGCTATAAAACAAACTTTACGGCTTACATTCCAAAAGGTTTGGGGGTGGGTTATGTCGCTTTTGCTCACCGGAGGAAGACTCGTTTGAACTTTACTCATTGGGAATATCCATGTTGTTCAACCGGGCTTCTTCTCCACCTTCTTCAAGGTAGAGTTCAAGCAAATCCAGATCGATCCCGACGGTCAAGCTGCCGATACCTTTATGATTTTCGGGGTCAGTAATTGTTACGCTGATCTGTATTTGAAATTGTTGTGTTGATTGATCGATATCGGGATCACTTATGAAGACGGCATCTGGACCAACAGGCAGCGTTTTTTGCCATTTATCTTCATCACCTTGCCAATAGTCAGATGTGATATCGCTAATAGCGACGTTCAGGCCTTTATTATCCGTCACAATAATTTCTGTAATGAGGCCATTTTTATTATTCTTAAGAAGTTGAAGCTGTTTCGACGCTGCGTTGTTGAGAAGTTGGTCTATGAAAGGATGGTCCAGTTTTTCAGTTTCCTGACGCCACTTCTGATCTAACGCTATGATTTGTTTCTGGTTTAGACCAATATTTGCTACATTTTGTTGTCTGATGGCCTTAATAAGGTCAGACGATCTCGCCAGCGGTTTTATTTCGTTTTGAAGTATGTCTTGGACAGCAAGAGGGGGCGAGTTTTGGATATCATCAATCAGCAAAGTTTCACTTTGTGCCAGAGAATGGAACGACAACAGTACAGATATGGCAAATGAAACAGATGGTATAAATAATCTCATCGCGTTGATCCCTATTGATTGCAATCTAGGGTAGCGATAAATTATTTACAAAATCTAAAGTAGTGTTGATTAGTGTTGCCAAAAAGAGTTAGCGAGGAAGAAGATCTTCCCCGCTAACGACGATAAGTGATTATTTAAGGGTTTATCCGATAATCGCTCCGTCATCTTTAGTGACTGCAATGATTGCAGATCTTGGTGCCGTCCCGTCGCCACCGGGGAATGTGCTGTCACCTTTTTCTCCCGGGTGTTGTATACCCACAAAAACTGTTTTGCGGTCTTCGCTCCAGGTAATGCCTGTAACTTCGCATTCTTTAGGACCAACAAGGAAGCGTTGAATTTCACCGGTTTCGGTATCTCCGATCAGCATCTGGTTATTTCCCATACCCGCAAAATCATCCTTGTTGGAATATTTGCCATCGGTCTGGATCCAGAGCTTACCATTGTTATCGAATGAGATACCATCGGGTGAGTTGAACATATTGTGTGCGTCAATGTTCTTGGAACCTGCATAGGCATCTTTGTGGACGGTGGGGTTTCCAGCCATAACAAATAGATCCCAAGAGAAAGCATCTGAAGTATGGTTTTCTCCCTCAGGTCTCCATCGAACAATCTGGCCATAGAGGTTCGCTGCACGCGGGTTCGGGCCTGTTACAGGTGTTTCGTCGCCGCCTGCATTTGGTTTCTTTCCGCGATTTTTGTTGTTGGTCAAAGCACAGTAAATCTCTGCCTTTTTCGGATGTGATGCGACCCACTCTGGGCGATCCATCGTCGTAGCACCAACTTTTGAAGCAGCGATGCGGGCATGAATACAAACTTCAGCCTGAGACTTCATGTCCGTTGTGGCAGGGGAAAGTTCCAGCCATTCACCACTTTGGTCATCGTTGAATTTGGCAACGTAAAGCTGACCTTCATCCAGAAGATCTGCATTGTTGCCACCTTCAATAAACTTGCCTTTGGATACAAAGCGATAGATGAATTCACCGCGCTCGTCATCACCCATGTACACGACAACATGACCGTCTTTATTAACGACGACTTCTGCATTTTCGTGTTTAAAACGACCCAGTGCCGTACGTTTTTTGGGTGTTGATGTTGGATCACTTGGATCTATTTCTACTACATAGCCAGCTCTGTTTGGCTCATTCGGGTTTTTGCTGATATCAAAACGCTCGTCTTCGGTAGCCCAGGCATAACCCCAGTCTTCGTTCTTGACGCCATAGCGTTTCAGTTCATCACTTGGCGTGTAGTTTTCATCGCTGCTAGAGAAGTAACCATTGAAGTTTTCTTCACAAGCGAGATATGTGCCCCAAGGAGTACGACCATTTCCACAGTTATTCCATGTGCCGAGCGACTGCGTACCGGAAGGATCAGCAGATGTTTTCAGCAGGTCATGACCACGTGCCGGGCCAGAAATTTCCATAGGTGAATCAGCAGTAATACGGCGGTTATATTTGGAATCTTTTACAATATTCCATTTCTTGCCGTCTTGTTTTACCTCTACCACAGTAACACCATGAGCGGCTTTGCCTTTGCGAATGTCATCGGCTGTTTCCGGTAACTTGCTCTCACGGTTGTCATACATAATGCTGCGGTTTGTGTATTCATTGTTAGAGATCAGCAAATGGTGCCCGCCAACTGTAAAGAGCGACATGCCATCATTGTTATCACCAATGGCAAGCTCCTGACTTTCCCCTGTACCACGGGTTTTATGATCGAATGGAACCGATTTTGACCATAGTTCATCGCCCCATTGGGTCACAACCTGCCATGAATACCCTTTGGGAACTGTAACGGTATCCAAAGAGTTTGCCGGGATGGGCTCAAAATCAAAACTGTTTGCAGCTTTTGCATTAAAAGGCGTTAAAGCTGTCGATCCCAAAACAAAGGCAGATGCCCCGATGGCCAAACCACCGCCAAGAAAATTACGGCGCGACATGGCGCGTTCTACAACCTGCTCAAACTCGGTCACTTCTGGACCGGGATTGGAGATTTCATCAAATTCATCAAAAGAAAGGTCTTCGTTTTTGTTATCAATCATGTTGCACTCCTGAACGCGCGACAGCCTTGATGGGAGTCGGCTTTATCATTTTTGAATGCTTTACGATTACTTACGTGCCATTGCATAAATGTGACACTTCTTGGAATCTTTAAAAACAAAGTCACCAGGGGCTTGTTGTTATCTATTGATGGTTTATTGGTCCAACAATGTTTTGATTATTAAATCAAGATGGGGATTGTCTTTTGCTGATTTTGCCGTCTCGATTACCAGAGCACGATCCAGCATTAATGCCTTGTCGTAAGGCGCGACCAGACTACCATCTTTCAGGTGATTTTCCACAAGTGCTTTATGCCCCATCATAATGCCTGCGCCATTACGGGCTTCTTCTATGGCGAGGCCGTAGAGGGAGAAAACAGGGCCATCTGTGTTTAAAGAATTATCCGTGAAGGCATAAGAAATCCAGTTAGCCCAGTCATTTGCCCAGGATGCGTCGTGAAGGCACAGTTCTTTATTCAAGTCTTCTTGGTTTTGCAGTCGTTTCGCAACCTGCGGCGAGCAAACTGGAAAGATGATATCCTTACAGACTTCGTATGTCGTGGAAAAAGCATCTTGTTCACTGTTCACGTTTTCTCGGTAGAAAATACTTAAATCAAAAGGTTCACGCTGAAGATTTGGCTCTTTTTCCAGTGCAGTGACCGAGATTGTAAGCTCTGGCGCCGCTTCCCGAATAAAAGGAAGTTTGGGAGAAAGCCAGAGTTGAGCAATACTGGGAAGAGCAGCAATGCGGATGTGTTTGGGCGTTGCTTGTGAACGTAAGGTTTGCACAGCAAGACCAAGCTGATCAAAAGCAGCGCTAAAATCCACAAGAACGTTTTGCCCCAATTCAGTGAGTTCTACGCCTTGAGATCGACGAATGAAAAGATCGGCACCGACCCATGCTTCCAATGATTTAACGTGTTGCGCCACGGCACCCGGCGTTACGCAAAGTTCCTCTGCTGCCGACGAAAACCCACCAAGTCGCGCTGCAGCTTCAAAAGCGCGGAGAGAGTTCAAGGGGGGGATTTGTGGGCGAGGAGGAGCTATAGTCATGAAAATAAGACTCAGTTTTTCTAGGCCTAAGATATAGCAAAACTGATTTGCGACGTCTATAGAATTTGCGCGATCATTACGGGGTCCTCAAGAGACAGCAACTCAATTGCGCCAGCTTGAATAAAGCTAACTTGAATGTTGGTCGCGTTTAAATCTGTATATAGTGATTAAACCTTTCTGTTTGGGCTGGCGCATACTTTTATAGGAATATTTCAGATGTCAGTATATTTTGACGCCCCCGTTTCAGCGACTGACTCGTTAATTGCCGAGGCTTTGCAAAATGAAAAAGCCCGTCAACAAAACCAGATAGAATTAATTGCATCTGAGAATATTGTCAGTCGCGCGGTTCTTGATGCCTTGGGGCATGAGATGACGAACAAAACACTCGAAGGTTATCCCGGTGCGCGCTTTCATGGCGGTGGGCGTTATGTCGATGTTGTTGAACAAGCAGCAATTGATCGAGCTAAAGAGCTGTTTAACTGTGCCTATGCAAATGTTCAGCCTCATTCTGGTAGCCAAGCCAATCTGGCTGTTTTCTTCACACTTCTCAAGCCCGGTGACAGGGTCTTGAGCCTTGATCTCGCTGCTGGTGGTCATTTAAGTCATGGCCTGGGTGCCAATCTGTCAGGCCGATGGTTCGAAGCGCATCACTATGGTGTGGAGCGGGAAACCGGGCAGATCGACTATAACAAGCTGGAAGATCTGGCGTTGGAAATTCGCCCCCAACTATTAATTACCGGAGGGTCTGCCTATCCAAGAGAGATTGATTTCGAGCGCATGGCGATGATTGCGCAAAAAGTAGAGGCGCTTTTTCATGTTGATATGGCGCATTTCGCTGGCTTGGTTGCGGGGGGTGTTCATCCTAGCCCGATACCCCATGCCGATCTTGTAACTTGCACAACCACTAAAACACTGCGTGGTCCTCGCGGGGGAATTATCCTTTCCAAGTCTGTTGACTATGAAAAGCAGCTGCAGGCTGCTGTTTTTCCGGGCGTGCAAGGATCTATTCATACGCAGGTTCTGGCAGCAAAAGCGGTTTGTCTCGGTGAAGCTTTACAGCCAGAGTTCAAGGCCTACACGAGACAGATAAAGAATAATGCCCATACCTTGGCTGAGACACTTTTAGGAAACGGGATTGATCTTGTCTCTGGCGGAACAGATACGCACATTGTTCTTCTTGATCTCAGTGCGCAGAAAAAGACCGGGCAAGCGATTGAAAGACTTTTGGAGCGTGCAGATATTACATCGAACAAAAATCCGATCCCTTTTGATCGCAAGCGCCCGGTTGATTGGGTTGGTTTACGCCTCGGTGTGAGTGCGGCAACAACAAGAGGCATGAAGGAAACTGAGTTTTCTGAATTGGGTCAGATGATCAGCAAAATGATTTTAGCAGCTGGTACTGAGGAAGAAGAATCCGTTATTCAAAAATCTAAAAAACAGGTCGCAAGTATCTGTCTTCGTTTTCCTATTTATTCTTGAGTAAAATGATTAATAGGGCTGATATCTGGAAAGTATCAGCTCTATTAATTTTTTAGGACAGTCGATTACAACTGGTATTAAGGCGTTCTCGAAATACCTGATTTTACCCTACGTATCGGAATGGATGATTCGATGGAAGCGACGCCGTTGATTTTGACGAGCCGTTCAATCATTAACGCTTCAAACTCTTTCAAGCCAGTGATGGCAACACGTAATAGATAGTCTCTGTGCCCTGTCATCAACCAACAATCGACAACCTCTGGAAACTTTAACATTTCTGTTTCGAAGTTTTCGATGGCTGCATCTATTTGTTTGTCTAGCTTGACGGAGACAAACACGGACATTTCATAGCCAAGGGCAACTTCGTCGATTAAAGCGACATAGCCCGTGATGATACCCGTATTTTCAAGATGTTTAAGTCGCCTGATAACCGGGGTTACGCTAAGGCCAACACGTTGGCTGAGTTCTGCTGCGGTGATCCGCCCATCATTTCTCAGCTCGCGTAAGATTCGAATATCTATCTCATCTAAATTAGGTGAAGCCACTAAAAAATCCTTAAAAATATTAAATTCACCTAACATCTAAATCAAATTACCTACAAATAGCAAGATATCGCTTTTTATTAGGTGGTATCTTCTAATATTGAACAATAGTTACCCCTAATAACTTTACTGTCAGTAACATTTAGGAGCGTATTTTATTGTTCCCTGAGATATGGGTTTTGAGAGGAGAGCGTTGTGCCAAATAAAGAGAGCCAAATAAAAATTAATCATCTAAAAACAATCGAGCAAAGACTGCTGTGGCTTTCGCATTGGATGATCCACAATGCCAATCATCTGCGCGCCAAGGAAGATGGTATCAAGGTCGGCGGGCATCAGGCCTCTTCGGCATCAATGGTGTCTATCATGACCGCGCTTTATTTCTCCGCTCTGAAACCCGAAGATCGTGTTGCTGTGAAACCTCATGCGTCGCCAATTTTTCATGCCATGCAATATCTGATGGGGAACCAGACCCTAGAAAAGATGCAAAATTTCAGAGGGTACAAGGGCGTTCAGTCTTATCCTTCCCGAACAAAAGACATCGATGATGTTGATTTTTCAACAGGCTCAGTTGGTTTGGGTGTTGCGATAACATCCTTTGCGTCTTTGGTTCAGGATTACATTCAGGCGAAATCATGGGGCCAGGATCTTGCGCTTGGGCGCATGGTTGCCCTTGTCGGGGATGCGGAATTGGATGAAGGCAATATTTACGAAACCCTGCAAGAGGGATGGAAAAACGATCTGCGTAATACCTGGTGGATTATTGATTATAACCGTCAGTCCCTTGACGGAATTGTGCGCGAAGGCTTGTTCCAACGCATAGAGCAAATTTTCGATGCCTTTGGATGGGATGTGGTTCGGGTAAAGTACGGCCACATTCAACGTGCAGCATTTGAAGAACCGGGCGGGGAGAAGCTAAAAGACTGGATCGATAACTGTCCGAACCAGCTTTATTCTGCCCTGACCTACATGGGCGGTAAGGTGTGGCGCGAACGTCTGATGGATGCCTTGGGGGATCAAGGAGATGTGACTGCCCTGATTAACAAGCGCAGTGATGATGAGCTTGCCGAGTTGATGGAAAATCTGGGTGGTAACTGCGTTCAGACCATGGCAGAAACATTCGATGCCATTGATCATGACAGACCCGTTTGCTTCTTGGCCTATACCATTAAAGGATGGGGGACACCGATTGCCGGGCATAAGGACAATCACGGTGGATTGATGAACAAGCCTCAAATGGCTGAGTGGCAAACTCATATGAGGGTGCCCGAAGGACAGGAGTGGGAGAAATTCGCTGCGGTTTCTGATGTTAAGGGATTACAGAGCTTTCTGGATCAAGCGCCTTTCTTTGCCAAAGGCACGCGACGCTATTCTGATGCGGTTGTCGAGGTTCCCAAAATTGAGTTAGCAAGTGACCGCGAAATATCGACCCAGATGGGCTTTGGTAAAATTCTTGACGATCTTTCCAAGGGGAGTTCAGAACTTGCGCAGCGTATCGTAACAACATCACCAGACGTGACGGGAACAACCAATTTGGGGCCTTGGGTGAATCGCCGTAAACTCTTTGCCCGTAGTGAACAGAGCGATACCTTTATTAACGAGAAAATTCCTTCAACAGCGAAGTGGGAGTTTACCCCGGAAGGGCAGCATATCGAACTTGGTATAGCAGAAATGAACTTGTTTCTGCTTCTAGGTGCTGCGGGTTTGTCACATTCGCTTTATGGCAAGCGTCTGTTACCAATCGGAACTGTTTATGACCCGTTCGTTGCCAGAGGTTTGGATGCCCTGAACTATGCGTGTTATCAGGATGCGCGTTTCATGATTGTCGGCACACCATCTGGTATCACACTGGCCCCGGAAGGTGGAGCTCATCAATCTATTGGATCACCTTTGATTGGCATGTCTCAGGATGGTTTGGCCGCTTTTGAACCTGCTTTTGTGGATGAGCTTGCAATTATCATGGGATGGGCTTTTGACTATATGCAGCGTGATGGTGAAGGTGAGCCGAACGAACGAACCTGGCTTCGAGATGAAACCGGGGGATCCGTTTATCTTCGTTTGACGACAAACCCGTTGGAACAGCCAGGACAAAGATCAAATGCTGACTTTGAACAGGGGGTTATTGATGGGGCTTACTGGATGCGTAAACCGGGCCCCAACTGTGAGCTGGTGATTGTTTATCAAGGTGCCGTTGCTAATGAAGCCATTGATGCCGCTGGTAAGCTTTCTCAACATAATCGTGATGTCGGTGTTCTTGCGGTGACGTCAGCTGACCGATTAAACGCGGGATGGACTGCGGCACAACGGGATCGCAGCCGGGGCAATCGTCAGGCAACAAGTCATGTTGAACAGCTGTTCTCTCGCTTGCCGAAGCACTGTGTTATTTTGACTGTTATTGATGGTCATCCGGCAACACTGTCATGGCTTGGGGCTGTTGGCGGACATCGAACAATTCCCCTTGGTGTTGAGCACTTTGGTCAAACCGGGACTATTGGCGATCTTTATCGTCACTTTGGTTTGGATTCAGAATCAATTGCCAAGTCTGCAAATAACGCACTGCAAACGCCCTATGAAATAGCGTCGTAAAGCGCACAGGTTGGGTATTGGTTGCTTTCATTTCAGGCCATTTGATCCAAATAAAACAAGCCGGGGCAATGTTACTTGCCCCGGCTTGTTTGGTTCTGCGGTCTAGCTTAAGGACTATACCAAATCGGGCATACCTTCGCTGAACGGGAGTTTGGTGACTACTTGGCCTTTTGCGGCAAAGATTGCGTTTGCTACAGCGGGACCAATTGACGGGACGCCGGGTTCGCCAACACCAGTTGGTGCAGCTTCGCTTGGAACGATGTAAACATCGACTTCCGGCATGTCTGTCAGGCGAAGAGGCTCGTAATCATGGAAATTTGATTGATCAACGATACCTTCATCCAGCGTGACAGTATTGCGGAGAACAGCACCTAAACCGAAGCCGATCCCGCCTTCCATCTGCGCTTTGACAATATCCGGATTGACAACAGTTCCGCAATCTACAGCACACCAAACCTTTTCAACTTTTAAAACGCCGTCTTCGTCAAAGCTGATTTCAGCGATTTGTGCGACCACAGAACTGAAACTTTCGTGAACTGCAATACCGCGATATCGTCCCTCGGTAATTGGTGAGCCCCAATTTGCTTTTTCTGCCACCAGATTAAGTGTTGCCAGATGGCGAGGGTGGTCCTTCAGCATGGAACGGCGGAAATCAACGGGATCTTTTCCTGCTTTGCTTGCCAGTTGATCAATAAAGGTTTCCGTTGAATAGGCGGTGTGTGTAGAACCTACAGAACGCCACCAGAGAACAGGTACCTTTACATCCGTTGTGGTCAGATCCACAGATATATTTGGTATGGCATAGGGGAGGTTCGCAGCACCTTCTACAGATGTTGCATCAATATCATCTTTAACCAGAAAGGCTTCGAAAGCCGTACCAGCCACGATGGATTGCCCGACGATAGAATGTTGCCATCCCGTGATGTTCCCTTGGTCATCAAGTCCGGCTTTGAGTTTATGGTGATAGGCTGGGCGATATCTGCCGCCTTGAATGTCGTCCTCGCGGGTCCACACGACCTTTACAGGTACGTTACCTTTACTTGCTTTGACGATCATTGCGGCTTCTGAAACCATATCGGCATCGGACGTCGCGCGGCGTCCAAAGCTACCGCCGGCAAGTTGGGTATGGATTATGACTTGCTCGGGCTTTAACCCAAGGATGGTTGCAACAGTTTGTTGATCACCCGTTGGGATTTGAGACCCTGTCCAAACCTCAGCACCTTGGTCTGTCAACTCAATAACACAATCCAACGTTTCCATTGGTGCATGAGCGAGATAAGGAAAATCATAACTGACTTCAAGTGTATGTTTCGCCTCTGCAATAGCCGTTGTTGCATCCCCATCATTGCGTGCAGGTAATCCGGGTGTTTTGGCTAGCTCACGGTATTCAGCCATTATCTGTTCTGAACCCCGCATTTCAGCTTGGCTGTCATCCCAATCAACTGTGATTGCTTCGCGTGCTTTTATGGCCGCCCACGTGTTTTTTGCCATTACGGCAACACCACGGGGTGTTGTAACAGTCCCGACATAACCTTTGATGTCTTTTGCGTCACTATCATCAAAGGACTTAACCAAGCCACCAAACCGTGGTGGACGTTTTACAACGGCGACAACCATCCCGGGGCGACTTATATCCAAGGTATAGACAGCCGAACCGTTGGTTTTAGGGGCAATATCTTTGCGATTGACGTTACGCCCGATAAGTTTGAATTGATCGGGTGTTTTTAGCTGAACTTTTTCCGGGACTTGTTGTTGAGACGCTTTTTCTGAGAGTTCACCAAAAGTTTGTTCCTTTGATGAACTCTCATGCCTTACAACGCCGTCAGAAACGGTGATTTCTGTTACAGGAACATCCCATTCTGTGCTTGCGGCCTGTACCAGTAAGGCACGGGCTTTTGCGCCTGCTTCACGAAGCTGCATCCATGAATTTGCGATGGCTGTTGATCCACCAGTTCCCTGATAGGGACCCCAAAAGAGGTTGTTATATTTACGAGCATCCGCTGGGGCAGATTCAATGCGGATCTGTTCCCAACTGGCATCGAGTTCTTCAGACAGAATTGTTGCGAGGCCTGTATGGCTACCTTGTCCAAATTCGATGTGTTTTGCTATTACGGTAACCAGATTATCTGTACCAATGCGCACGAATGCGTTTGGCGAAAATGCATGGTTTGGTGATGCCGCAACAACACCTTTACCTGTAATATGAAAGCCAACAAGCAACCCGGTGGTTACTCCTGCACCTTTGAGGAATGTACGGCGGCTTGAATTTAATGCTTTTGTTGTCGTCATATCCTTAAGCCTCCATCAAATCTGAAGCGTGATGAATGGCTTTTCTAATGCGTACATAGGTGGCGCAGCGACAAACATTGCCATCCATGGCTTCATCAATCTCTGCGTCGCTTGGTTTAGGGTTTTGGGCGAGTAAAGAAGTTGCCGACATAATTTGACCTGATTGACAATATCCGCACTGAGGAACTTCTATTTCCTCCCAAGCGGTTTGAATGGCTTTGGCAGCTTTTCCGTCAATGCCTTCAATCGTCGTAATATTGAGTTCGGCAACATCACTAATCAAGGTTTGGCAAGATCTTACGGGCTCACCATCCAGGTGAACTGTACAGGCGCCACACAGTCCTGCACCACATCCAAACTTTGTTCCTGTAAGTCCGATTTCGTCACGAATAACCCACAGAAGTGGCGTATCCGGATCGGCGTCCACCGATCTTTTCTCATTATTTAATGTGAAAGTAATCATGGTTGATTTCCTGACAAGTTCTATGTTTATGGCCTTATTCTTACGTATGGCTATGACATGAAAATAGAAACGATCAGGAAATTATAACAGACCCGTTCTTGGGATAGTTTATCAAAATCTTGGGGTATTTGGATGTTTCAGGTCTAATCTAGACCTTAACTCCCCTATATTTTGCAGGGGTAAGACCTGTTAAACGCCGAAACGTTTGAGTGAAATTACTCTGGCTGTTATACCCGACTTGATATGCAATTTCTGCAGTAGAGGCCTTTGATGTCATTAAAAGAGATTTAGCCTTCTCAATTCTTCTCTCTGCAAGAAAACGATGTGGCGGTAGAGCTGTTAAGTCTTTAAACATTTTTGCAAAGTGATAGCGGCTCATTGTTGCAACATTGGCAAGCTCATCAAGAGTCATCTGTTTGTCTAAATTATCTTCGATATATTCAATAACACGCTTGAGGCGGGGATCGCGATGTTGGGTTTTTGTATCTTCGATGCGAGCATAAGCTCAATAGAGGTGAGAGGCCAAAGCGAGTGTCATGGTATCTCGATAAAGGGCTGAATAGGCATCATCCTCTTGACTGGAATCATAAAGATTTAAAACCAACTGGAGAATGGTCGGATCTTCCAGACAACATACAGGAAGATCAGGAATAGATTGACTTTCTGGCAATACATCACGCAATGTTTTCAGAGGGAGAATAAGACGTAAGCTCCGTGAAGATGTCTCATAACCACATTGAATGTTAATGCCCGAGGGTACCATCCATCCTGTTCCTGTACCATAATGTGCGAGATTACCTGATCTGTACCTTTTACTAATGGGTGCAAGTGCATAATTCAGGGTTAATTCACTCGTTGAAAGAACACAGTCGCCAGGTGCAATATCGTTAATTTCAATCGTTCCTGTTCGCCATGAGTTTGATAACGAACCCAGCGTTTCCAGTTTCTCAACTAATCCTGTGTTTAACATCAATCTACTCCCCATAGCTGCTACATAAGATAGGAAGTAAGGGGGCTAACTACAACAGTCGCCCCTCATGGAACTAATCTATTCTTTTAAGTAGCATCAGTACGTATTTGTTTTTATATAAGGGGACTAACTAGGGAATTGAAAGAACACTTCCTTCTGAAAGTAAATTGAGGTTGAATAGATACTCATCATTTTTAAGAGCGACTTGGCTGATTTTTTCGAGATATAACTCATAAGTGGAATGGTGAATTGGCAGTATTTTTTTAGGCTCTATCTTCTCCACAAAGGGAATGAGATCTTTTGCTTCCATACTAATTTTTCCAAGAGGTCCTGTCGTACCGACACCACCCATATGAGGAATCATGAGATCTGGCTTTTTGAAGGCTTTCAGGGCTTCTATTACCTTTGTTGTGCCAAAGGTATCACCCGCCCAGTATATATTACGTTGCCAGTTTCCTTGAGAGAATTCGAAGTAATAACCATTTCCTTTTCCGAGGATCTTGGCAATCTCAGGATTTTCGGAATGATAGGCGGGCATAGCAGTTATTTTAATTGAAGAATTTTGTAACTGTATGGTTTTATGGGCGCCCCAATCCAATGTCTCAGGTTCACGGAACCCCACATTTTTTACTTTTTTAAGATCATGAGGTGGTAGGATAACGGGAATGGATTTATCTAAATCTTCTTGAGCTTTTTGATCAAAGTGATCTTCGTGACCATGGCTCAAAATGATCTGGTGGATCGCTGTCTCCCCTAATTCAGGTGCAGGACTAATTCTTTTGTGTTGTATGATATTTGGACCTTTTGAAAGGTCAAACATTTCATTTGGGTTCCCCATCATAAATGCATTTTCCCCGCCCCCTAAACAGGGGTCAGTCAGAATATTAAAGCCGTTGAATTGAATCAAAAGCATAGCGCTGCCCAACCATGAAACTTTTAAATCAGGATAAGTGTTTGTTTTATTTTGTTGACTTGGAAGCGAGCTTGTTTGTGCTTGTGAAAGCGGCAGAGCTGTTGCGGGGATTGCAAGAAGGCTAGTTCTCAAAAATTTGCGACGATCCATGTCTTTATACCTGTTAGAATTATCAAGAATTGTGAATTGACAATACAGGAGCAATTTTGATTGAATTAGATGGATAATATTATTTAAACTATCTAATTTTTATGGACAATGGTTTCTTTTATTCAAATTCAGACTTTTCTCGAAGTCGCAAGGACCGAGAGCTTTACCAAAGCCAGTAAACAGCTTTTAGTACCTCGTTCGACTATAAGTGCCCGAATTCAAGCGTTGGAAGAAAGCTTGAACGTTGCATTGTTAAATCGAACAACGCGGCAAGTATCATTAACTCACGAAGGTCAGCGTTATTATGAACGGTGCTTTGAGGCAATTGATACCCTGAAGACATTGGAGCAGGAATTTGAGGATCAAGAGGTATTAAGAGGCCTTATTCGTGTGACTATCCCTATAGATCTTCCCAAAGACAGGTTCGTGGAATTATTGAGTGATTTCCATAAACAACACCCCGAGGTGTCATTCGATGTTAATGTTAATGACGACTTGTTGGACATGGTTTCGGAAAATATTGATTTGGCTCTCCGTGGCAAAAGTCCGGGCAATGATGGTCTCATCGCAAGGAAATTTGGCTCAGGGAAGATGGTCTTTGTTGCAAGGTCTGATTTATTGCCGCAGAAGGCAGGGAAATCTTTGGCAAAAGCCTTGGACAAGATGGATCTATTTGATCCAACAGGTATGGCTGCCAGTCTCGGCCTTTCAAAAGAAGGAACCTTTGTTCGGACCAAAAGTTTCGAGTTGGCTAAAAGTCTTGTCGTCCACGGAAAAGGTGTTGGTTTTCTTCCTAAAACGATGTGTGAGGCACTGATTGAGGAGGGGGCGCTTTGTGTTTTACAAACTGATTTGATCCTGCCTGAACTTCCACTTTATATCGTTAGACCAGTGAAAAAGCATTTACCTCAGAGGGTTCGAGCTTTTGTAGATTTTTTGGTGAAAAGCAATAAAGAGTGATGAGTTTTAAAGTAATAGTTTTGACTGATAAATGGGAATTTTTATTTTCGGAGAAATATTAAATGTCTGATAAACAAGTCCGCCTACTTATAACAGGACGGGTCCAGGGTGTCTGGTACCGTGGATGGACTGTTGATACGGCCAAAAATCTCGGGCTCGTCGGATGGGTTCGAAATTTGTCGACAGGACAGGTCGAAGCCGTTGTAAAAGGAGAGGCCGAAAAAGTCGATATTCTTGCCAAGTTATGCCATGACGGGCCTGAGCATGCCAATGTGATCTCGGTGGAGGAAATTAATGATACATCGGCTTTGGTCAATGAACTGGACTTCATTCAGATCAGATAGTTACAAGCTTCCTTAGCTTGGTAAATCTTTTGGTTTGAAAACCTCGTAAAAAGATTCTTTCATGGCAACATCCAGGTCTTCCATTGAGACGCAAAGTCCAAGGTCAACGAGAGACGTCACACCGTGTTGATTTATTCCACAGGGGACAATGCCTTCAAAGTGGGACAGGTCAGGATCAAGATTAATGGCAATGCCGTGAAAGGTAATCCATTTTCGAACTCTAACACCAATCGCTGCGATCTTGTCCTCACGCCCATTTCCACGATCAATCCAGATCCCGACACGACCTTCGCGGCGTTCGCCCTTTAGATTGAATTTTGCCAGTGTGCGTATAATCCATTCTTCCAGATTAAACACAAACTTGCGAACGTCTTTGTTGTATAGATTGAGGTCTAACATGACATATGCAACACGCTGTCCCGGACCATGATAAGTATACTGACCGCCACGACCAGCATCATAAACCGGAAAGCGATCCGGATCGATCAGGTCTTCCTTATCGGCCGATGTTCCCGCGGTATAGAGAGGAGGATGTTCCAATAGCCAGATCGTTTGTGGAGATTCTTTCTTGAAAATCTTCCCAACGCGGTCTTCCATGAAGTTCAGGGCATCCGGATAAGTAACGTGATTTTCAGTTATGCGCCACTCGATTCCCAGCTCCCCTTGCGAGACTTGTGTTCCATCCTCAACTTTACCCTCTGGCCCATCATTTGGGAGTGTCGTTGGGAGTGTTGGGAAATTTTTCACGGTTTTACTCATCCTATCTATGGCATCGCATGGATTGCTATGTTTTAATCGCGTCAGGGTGTCGCTCTTATGCGTCACACTGTCAAGACCGTCATTGGCAGGAACGAGCCGTTCCCAACTTATATATAAGGCATCGACTGCCCTAAGGAGCAATAAACTTTATGACGCAAGACCTGCGCGACGCTGCATTATTCTATCATCGCTATCCTACACCTGGAAAACTTGAAATTTCCGCAACCAAGCCACTTGGTAACCAGCGCGATTTGGCCTTGGCCTATTCGCCAGGGGTTGCTGCGGCTTGCGAAGTCATTGTCGATGACCCCGCCGAAGCTTCTACCGTGACCTCACGCGGTAATCTGGTCGGGGTGATATCCAATGGTACGGCTGTTCTGGGGCTAGGGGCAATCGGCCCACTTGCATCCAAGCCTGTTATGGAAGGAAAAGCGGTTCTTTTCAAAAAGTTTGCAGGTATTGATGTTTTTGACATCGAAATTGATGAGACCGATCCGAATAAACTGATTAACGTAATTTCAGCGTTGGAGCCCACTTTTGGCGGCATCAACCTGGAAGATATCAAAGCGCCGGAATGTTTTATTGTTGAAGACGCACTTCGCGAAAAAATGAACATTCCCGTTTTTCACGATGATCAGCACGGTACGGCTATTATTGTGGCTGCCGCTATCTACAATGCGCTGCGCCTTGTGAAAAAGAAGAAAAAAGACGTCAAAGTGGTGGCTTCCGGGGCTGGTGCTGCGGCGCTCGCCTGTCTCAATCTTTTGGTTTCTTTGGGCATTGATCGTAAAAATATCTGGGTTACAGATATTGAAGGCGTCGTCTACGAAGGCCGCGAGAAACTTATGGACCGCTGGAAGTCTGTTTTTGCGCAGAAAACTGATGCGAGAACCCTGTCTGACGTTATTGAGGGAGCTGATATTTTCTTGGGCCTTTCAGCGCCGGGGGTTTTAAAGCCTGAGTACGTCAAGCAAATGGCCAAAGATCCTATTATTATGGCCTTGGCAAATCCGACACCTGAAATCATGCCAGAAGAAGTCAAAGCGATCCGTGATGATGCCATCATGGCGACCGGACGCTCTGACTATCCAAACCAGGTCAATAACGTTTTGTGTTTTCCTTATATCTTCCGCGGCGCTCTGGATGTTGGGGCAACTGCAATCAACGAAGAGATGAAAGTTGCCTGTGTGAAGGCGATTGCTGATCTTGCGATGGAAGAGCAGGATGAAATTGTTATCAAGGCCATGGGTGGCGAAGCCAAAAACTTTGGTCCGGATTACATTATTCCCAGCCCCTTTGATCCGCGCCTTATTGCTATTATTGCACCTGCCGTTGCCAAGGCTGCAATGGAAACGGGTGTGGCTAGTCGCCCTATCGAAGATTTTGATGCCTATTGCGAAAAACTGAAACGCTTTGTTTATCGTTCTGGCTTGGTGATGAAGCCTCTCTTTGAACGTGCTAAAAAAGATCCCAAACGGGTTATCTATGCCGAAGGTGAGGACGAGCGCGTATTGCGAGCGGTACAGGTGGCCATCGATGAGAAAATGGCCGTGCCGATCGTCGTTGGGCGACCGGATGTTGTACAGATGCGCATGGACAAGGTGGGAATTAAACTCAAAGTTGGGAAAGACTTTGAAATCATTAACCCGCAGGATGATCCTCGCTATAACGATTACTGGACGACATATCACAGTCTGATGGAGCGTAAGGGAATCTCTCCTGAAACAGCGAAAGTGATCGTTCGTACACGTAATACCGTTATTGCTGCCCTTGCTGTTTATCGTGGAGACGCGGATGCCATGATCTGTGGGGTGACTGGCGGTTATCATCGTCACCTTAAACACGTACGTGGTGTTCTGGGGCTTCAAGAAGGTGTATCCGATTTCTCGTCTATCAATCTGATGTTAATGCCAAGTGGCACTTATTTCATGGCGGATACTTACGTAACGCAAGAACCAACGTCTCAACAGCTGGCTGAAACCACAATCCTTGCGGCAAAGCATGTTAGCCGTTTTGGTCTTAAGCCTAGGGTGGCACTACTTTCTCACTCTAATTTTGGTAGCTCGGATAGCGAATCAGCCTGCCGTGTGCGCAAAGCTCTTTGTTTGATCGAAGAGATGGATCCTGAGCTGGAGGTCGACGGTGAAATGCATGCTGATGCTGCACTTGATACAGAACTGAGAGATCGGGTATTCCCCAATTCGAATTTAACCGGGCCCGCGAACCTTTTGATTTTTCCCAATCTTGATGCAGCCAACATTGCTTTCAATTTGATGAAAACTGTTGAAGATGGCTTACCTGTTGGTCCGATCCTGGTTGGTGCTGCTCAACCGGCGCATATTTTAACACCTTCTGTCACAGGAAGAGGGGTTGTTAACATGACCGCAATTGCTGTAGTTGATGCACAGAACAGAGAAAGGCGGATTCAAAAATAATCGCCTGAAAATATTGGGTCTGATAAGTACTTAGGGGGGCGTTGCATAAAAAGGTAACGTTCCTCCTGTACTAGAAATCAGAAGAGTAAACGTAAAAAGCAGCACCAGAGTAGCAGCATCAGAACAAAAAGCGGTAGGGGATGAGATGATGGAAGATACAAAAAATAATAGTGATCTTCAAAATCTCTCAGAAGATGAAAGCTTTGGCCTTTCTTCTGACCTTATTCATGCGGTTGAGGATGCGCTTGAAGAAAGCAGGGACTCAGATGTTGAAGATCTGGTTGAAGGTCTTCACGAGGCTGATACCGCCGACCTGCTTGAGATCCTTGGCCGGGATGAGCGCTATCGCTTGATGGAGGTGATTGGGGCCGGGTTTGACCCTGAAATTCTTCCCTATCTTGATGAAACTATCCGTGAAGAAATCGTTGAATGGCTTGGTCCGAAAGGCATCGCCAAACTGGTTCAGGAACTGGACAGTGATGATGCGGTCGAATTGGTTCAGGATCTTGATGAAGATCACCGGATGCATATCCTTGCTGCTCTACCACAAGCCTATCGCCGTGTTATAGAAGAAAGTCTGAGTTATCCAGAAGATTCAGCCGGGCGTTTGATGCAACGAGAAATCGTTGCTGTGCCTTCGGTATGGACCATTGGCGAGACAATTGATTACATGCGTGTCAGCGATAATTTGCCTGATGATTTCTATGATATCTTTGTTGTCGATCCCCGACATCATCCTGTGGGATTTATTCCAGCCAGTCGTGTTATGAGATCGCGTCGTCATGTCCGTCTGGATGAAGTGATGGACGATGATATGCGTATTATCCCTCTGGAGCGGGATCAAGAAGATGTTGCGCACATGTTCCGTCAATATGGCTTGATTTCGGCACCCGTTGTCGAAGAAAGCGGTCGTTTGGTTGGTGTCATTACGGTTGATGACGTTGTTGACGTTATTGATGAAGAGGCCGGCGATGACCTCATGAAAATGGGTGGGGTGAGCGAGCCCGATCTTTATGAAGATGTGGCGGATACAACAAAAGCCCGTTTTACCTGGCTTGGGGTCAACCTCTTGACGGCTGTTCTGGCATCACTTGTCATTAGTCTGTTTGATGCCACGATCGAAAAAGTTGTCGCCTTGGCTGTTTTAATGCCAATTGTGGCTTCTATGGGGGGGAATGCAGGTACGCAAACTCTGACTGTTGCCGTGCGATCATTGGCTATGAAAGATCTTTCCGAAGCGAATGCTGCCCGTTTTGTGGGGAAAGAGCTTATCATTGGGATTATCAACGGGTTTCTCTTTGCGGTACTGACTGGTTTTGTTACATGGCTCTGGTTTGATCAGGCTGCTTTGGCTTTGGTTATCGGTGCGGCGATGATTATTAACATGGTTGTTGCTGGGCTGTGCGGGACACTTATCCCCTTGGGATTGGAAAAATTTGAAATCGATCCGGCTGTTGCTTCCAGCGTGTTTTTGACCACAGTTACTGATGTAATTGGCTTTTTTGCCTTTTTGGGGTTAGCTGCAATATTCTTGCTCTGATGACTTTAAGTGCAGATTTTCTATATCTGATGTTTGTATAAAAATAACCATTTGTTTTATTTAAATACAACTGGTTACCGGGAAATCCTCTCAAATTTACTTTGAAACAACAAGTCGCGTTATGATAGATAATTCCAAAATTCATACTAACTACGCAGTTTGATTAAGCTTCTGCGTGTTGACTGGAAATAGGAAAGGCGTAAGGTGCGCGAAGGACAAAATATGTCCATCGGGATAACTGACTATGGGGTGGCTACGTGCCAAGTGTCTTAATCACAGGTGCCAATAAGGGTATCGGACTTGCTTTTGCGCAATCATTTGCTGTTGATGGCTGGAAGGTTCATGCCTGCTGCCGTCAACCGGATAAAGCAAAAGGCCTTCATGGTGTTGAGGGGGATATTAACCTCCATAAACTGGATGTAACCGATGGTCTTCGCGTGGCAAGCCTTGCCCGTGGCATGCTTGATGAGAAAATTGATATTCTGATCAACAACGCCGGCTATTACGGTCCACGGCTTGGCTTTGGCGAAATCGATTATGAGGACTGGGCGCATACTTTTGCGGTTAATACGATGGCCCCCTTGCGCATGGTTGAGAATTTTATTGAACATGTCGCTGGCAGTGATCGGAAGCTGATTGTTAATGTTTCCAGTAAAATGGGATCAGTTGCAGAGAACGCAAGCGGTGGCGCTTATGTTTACCGTTCTTCCAAGTCAGCCTTGAATGTTGTGACCAAGAGTTTGGCTGTGGACCTCGAGGAACAGGGGGTCACCGTCATTTGTGTCCACCCAGGTCATGTTCAAACAGATATGGGCGGAGAACAAGCGCCGCTAACGATTTCAAAGTCGGTATCCGGATTACGTAAACTCATTGGCAAGGTAACGCATGAGCAAACCGGACAATTTTTTAATTATGACGGGACGATAATTCCCTGGTAGAGAGGTGTTTCTATGTCATCACGCTTTAGCGAAGAGCAAACTTTAATTCGCGAGACGGCTCAATCATTTGCGCGTGAGCAGCTCGCACCCTTTGCGGCAGAGTGGGACAAAGAAGCAATTTTCCCCCGGAATGCAATTGATGCACTCGGGGAACTCGGATTTATGGGGATGCTGGTACCGCCGGAATATGGCGGGGCAGGGACCGATCATATTTCCTATGTGTTGGCCTTGATTGAAATTGCAGCTGGCGATGGTTCTTGCTCGACCATTATGTCTGTTCAGAACTCACTGGTTTGTTCCCCTATTCTGAACTATGGCACAGAAGCGCAAAAAGAGACCTATCTAAAGCCTCTTGCTGCGGGTGAGTTACTGGGGTGTTTTTGTCTCACAGAGCCGGGCGCTGGTTCTGATGCATCTGCTTTGGAGATGAAAGCAAGAAGAGACGGCGATCACTATATCCTCAATGGATCAAAGCAATTTATCTCAACGGGTAAAAATGCCGATATTGCAATTGTCTTTGCTGTTACTGATCCTGATGCGGGCAAAAAGGGTATTTCTGCTTTTATTGTGCCGACAAAAACACCGGGGTTCTCCTGTGCGAATGTCGAAGACAAGCTGGGGCAGCACGCTTCGGACACAGCACATCTTGTTTTTGAAGATTGTAAAATTTCAAAAGACAACCTGTTAGGTGCTGAAGGGGAAGGCTATAAGATAGCACTTTCCAACTTGGAAGGAGGGCGACTTGGTATCGCTTCACAATCCATTGGCATGGCACGTAGTACATACAGGTTAGCCAAAAGCTATGCTAAGGAGCGCAAAACCTTTGGGAAGGAAATAGCCAAGCATCAGGCCGTTGCTTTCCGCCTTGCTGATATGGCGACTTCTTTACAGGCCGCCGAGTTAATGTTGTTAGAGGCTGCGCGCTTACGCGATAATGGTGAACCCTGTTTGAAAGAGGCTTCAATGGCCAAGCTCTTTGCCTCTGAAATGGCAGAGCGTGTGTGTTCAGACGCGATCCAGATCCACGGCGGATATGGGTATCTTCGTGATTACGAGGTCGAGCGTATCTACCGTGATGTTCGGGTATGTCAGATCTATGAAGGCACATCAGATATACAGCGTCTGGTTATCAGTCGACAAATTTTGCAGGAAGATGACGCATGAACAAGGCGCTGGATTTTTATTTTGATTTCTCCAGCCCCTATGCGTACTTCGCAGCAATGGATGTCAATAAACTTGCTGAACGGCACGATTTAACGCTTCAGTGGCACCCTATTTTACTTGGAGCTATTTTTAAGAAAACCGGGGCACGGCCGCTGCTTTCTGTGCCTTTGAAACAGGACTATGCCCAACATGATCTGGAACGGACGGCACGGTTAAAAAGGCTACCCTTTATTATGCCGCCTAAAATACCCTTTATGTCTCTTGCTGCGTGCCGTGCGTTTTACTGGCTTAAGCAACAAGACAAAACCTTGGCGCATACCTTTGCCAAGAATGTTTTTAAAGCCGGATATCAAATGGGGCTTGATATTTCAGATATCGGAACCGTTACAGATCTTGTCGCTGCGCTTGGCTTTAATGTCGATGAAATTGAGGTGGGGTTAAAAGATCAAAGCATTAAAGATGAACTGCGATCTGCTGTTGATGAGGCTCAAGATGTCGGTGTCTTTGGCAGTCCTTATTTTATTTTTAATAATGAGCCTTTCTGGGGCTATGACCGAATGCCTTTGCTCGAAGAATGGATTGTAAAGAAGGGATGGTGATTGGGGCTTTCATTCGTAGTGTGAAAAGGGGGAGGTGGTAATGCCGACTGTCAAAAGCGGCAGCTGGAAGGCTGCAGGCTTTACAGCATTTATTTTTCTCCTCGTGGCCTTGGCCATAGGCTCTGTAAATTTTGTTCAGTTTATCGTCTATTTTTCTGCAGTCGTTTTTAACGTTGTTTATCTCTACAGCGTTTTCCCGGGCAGTCGTTTCTTCTCTATATCAGTTGCAAACTTTATTGCTCTCTATACATGCCTGTTTAGTTTCTTTGTAACGGCAAACTTCAGCTTTGTAAGTGGGGAGCTGTTGGGGATAGGTTATTTTATGCCTATTCTGGGCTTCTTTGCCGGAACCTGGATTAATCGGAAAAGCATAAAATCTGTAGTCGTTGAGCACCGCGAAAATGCCAAGGGGTTAACCGTTAGATCTGTTAAGTGGTTGTTTCCCATAGGTCTTATCGGTATCGCGACCTTCTTTATTCCAGAAAACTCAATTCCGGTTCTTTGGGGGGACGTTATTTTCTTTGCGTCTATGGGGGGCATTACACTTGTTGTTAGCGTCGTGAGCAAAGACGTCGCGACTTTTCTGTTAGAGGCAGGACTTTTGTTCGAGGCATTTTTTCTCCGTATTGAAATGCTCATAATGCCCGCCTTTGCTTTCCTGACCTTCTATTCCATGAATGTCATGGTTTTCGGCTTTCTCTACCGCATCATTGATCACTACAGCACGGTAACTCACTTTTCGATTCAGGGGGAAGTCCGGGCAATATCTTTTCTAGAAAGTTTGTACTTTTCTATCATTACCCTCAGTACCGTCGGTTATGGCGACATCATTCCAGTGACTGATGGAATTAAAGCTGTTGTCTCTATTCAAATTGTTGTTAGCGTCATGCTCTTGTTATTTGGATTTTCTGAAATTATGTCTTATTCAAGAAGCAAGCCTGAAAAAAGAGATCCAGAGTAAGTCTAGGTAACTTTTGTATCTGCTAGTGTTTAGATTGTAAGTGCGTCACTTATTACTTTTGGTATTACTTTTGGGACTTATTGCTTTTTGGGATCATCTGAGTTGGTCTTGTTTGTTGTAAAATAGTTGATCGAGTAAGTTTTCCATGCCTCTGCACCTGATTAAATTATCTGTTGGTTCTGAAAGCCCGGATACTCTGGAAGAATTTCAAGCGCTTCGTTTGGCCCAGTACGGGGAAATTTTTCACCAAACGCGAATGTTTCCAAAAAGACGTGAGGAAATCATCGCAGGCGGATCTATCTATTGGGTGATTAAAGGCCAGGTGAGAGCAAGGCAGCTTGTTAAGGATATCATTCGGGTTGAGGATAGTGAGGGGAAATCCATGACTCGCTTTATCCTTGATCCGAAGCTTGTTCGGGTACGAAGTCGTAAACACCGTCCTTTTCAAGGGTGGCGCTATTTAAGGGCAGAGGATACTCCGTCAGATGCCTCTGATTACGAATCGTTTGGGGATGGCGAATCAGAAAAAATGCCGGAAGAAATGCTTGAAGAGCTAGAGAAACTGGGACTTTTGTGAGAGCTGTAAAAAAAAACGCCTTTTTTTGTTTTTTTCTATAGACAAGACCCAACGACCTCCTTATAACCCAGCTTCACCGGCGCAGACAACGGTGACACACTGAAAGACGCGCTGGACGGTTAGAGAAAAGTTCAAATAATAACTTGATCTAATTTTTAACCGACTTATAATAGCCAGCCTTGGATTTGTGATTTTCATCACAGCTTAATTCCAGGCAGTATATTTTAAGAAAATATAGAACGAAAAAGAGCTTATAGCTCTCTATCGTTGTGCTTTCGGACCTGGTTTGGAAGCTTTGTTGTTTGACATTGTTGATATGAATTGGAAGGGATGCGTGGACGGCGGTTTGTTGTTAGTGGCAACGAGCTAGCTAGTTTCATGTATCTTATTCGAAATAAGTTACACAAAACCTAGTCAGTAATAAATTTGAGTTCTGTTTTTTGACAGAAGTCAGGTCAACTTGAGAGTTTGATCCTGGCTCAGAACGAACGCTGGCGGCAGGCTTAACACATGCAAGTCGAACGAGAAGGTACTTTCGGGTACTGGACAGTGGCGCACGGGTGAGTAACGCGTGGGAATCTACCATGGAGTGGGGGATAACAGTTGGAAACGACTGCTAATACCGCATACGCCCTACGGGGGAAAGATTTATTGCTCTATGATGAGCCCGCGTTAGATTAGGTAGTTGGTGGGGTAATGGCCTACCAAGCCTACGATCTATAGCTGGTCTGAGAGGATGATCAGCCACACTGGGACTGAGACACGGCCCAGACTCCTACGGGAGGCAGCAGTGGGGAATATTGGACAATGGGGGCAACCCTGATCCAGCCATGCCGCGTGAGTGAAGAAGGCCTTAGGGTTGTAAAACTCTTTCAACTGTGAGGATGATGACAGTAGCAGTAGAAGAAGCACCGGCTAACTTCGTGCCAGCAGCCGCGGTAATACGAAGGGTGCGAGCGTTGTTCGGAATTACTGGGCGTAAAGGGCGTGTAGGCGGATTGCAAAGATAGAGGTGAAAGGCCTGGGCTCAACCTGGGAACTGCCTTTATAACTTGCAGTCTAGAGATCGAGAGAGGATAGCGGAATTCCTAGTGTAGAGGTGAAATTCGTAGATATTAGGAAGAACACCAGTGGCGAAGGCGGCTATCTGGCTCGATACTGACGCTGAGGCGCGAAAGCGTGGGGAGCAAACAGGATTAGATACCCTGGTAGTCCACGCCGTAAACGATGTGAACTAGTCGTCAGGATGCTTGCATCTTGGTGACGGAGCTAACGTATTAAGTTCACCGCCTGGGGAGTACGGTCGCAAGATTAAAACTCAAAGGAATTGACGGGGGCCCGCACAAGCGGTGGAGCATGTGGTTTAATTCGAAGCAACGCGCAGAACCTTACCAGCCCTTGACATACCAATCGCGGTTTCCAGAGATGGATTCCTTCAGTTCGGCTGGATTGGATACAGGTGCTGCATGGCTGTCGTCAGCTCGTGTCGTGAGATGTTGGGTTAAGTCCCGCAACGAGCGCAACCCCTGCCTTTAGTTGCCATCATTAAGTTGGGCACTCTAGAGGGACTGCCGGTGATAAGCCGGAGGAAGGCGGGGATGACGTCAAGTCCTCATGGCCCTTATGGGCTGGGCTACACACGTGCTACAATGGCAACTACAGTGGGCAGCAACGTCGCGAGGCGGAGCTAATCTCCAAAAGTTGTCTCAGTTCGGATTGTTCTCTGCAACTCGAGAGCATGAAGGTGGAATCGCTAGTAATCGTAGATCAGCATGCTACGGTGAATACGTTCCCGGGCCTTGTACACACCGCCCGTCACACCATGGGAGTTGGTTCTACCCGAAGCCGGTGCGCTAACCGCAAGGAGGCAGCCGACCACGGTAGGGTCAGCGACTGGGGTGAAGTCGTAACAAGGTAGCCGTAGGGGAACCTGCGGCTGGATCACCTCCTTTCTAAGGATTTCGAAGAG